>CAVSNU010000003.1:0-1413738 GCA_963729445.1 uncultured Chloroflexia bacterium | reverse complement strand
GGGCCAGTGTCGCGGCGGCCACCCACGGCAGCACGGCCCGGCCACCAGAGCCTGGCGAGCACGAATGCGAGCCCCACGCCGGCGGCGCCGACGAGCGCGCTCGGGAGCCGGATGGACGATTCCGACAGCGGCCGCACCCGCAGCACGAGGGCAGTGAAATAGATACTGATCGGATCACGACCGACGGTGAATCCGGGATCAGGGAAGTAGAGCGGAAGCCGCCGCCCATTCAGGTCGCGGCCCGTGTCGACGAGCGATTGCGACTGCAGCGCGCCCTTGATCTCGTCGTGCAGCAGGTAGGGGGGAACCCGGTCGAGGCCGGTCGTGTACAACGCCGCCGTGAGCGCCGCAGCCAGCAGTCCCTGAAGCAGGGTGGACCTCATCGCGGCAGGGCCCCGGGGGCGTTCAGCCGCGCGGCGTCGGTTGCGGCATCGCCGCTCGCATGGAGGCGATCACCCGCTCGATGATCTCGTCGAGCGCGACCGTCGGCTCGTAACCAATCATCGTCCGAATCTTCGTCAGATCCGGCACACGGCGAGGCATGTCTTCAAAGCCGGCTTCGTAGGCTTCATCGTAGGGAATCGTCACGATGGGCGACGTGCTGCCCGTCGCGGCCTTGATCTTCTCCGCCAGTTCCCGGATCGTCACCTCGCCGGTGTTGCCGACGTTGATCACCTCGCCGACGGCCTTGGGCTCGTCCATCAGCCGCACGAGGGCGCGGACGACGTCGCTGACGTCCGTGAAGCTACGGGACTGACTGCCGTCGCCGAAGACCGTGATTGGCTCGCCCATCAGGGCCTGGCGCACGAATGTCGGCACGACCATGCCATACTGTCCGGTCTGCCGGGGACCGACGGTGTTGAAGAAGCGAACCACGACGACGGGCAACTGCTTCTGCTTCCAGTATGCGAGCCCCAGGAACTCGTCCAGCGCCTTGCTGCAGGCGTACGCCCAGCGATGCCGGAACGTGGCGCCCATCACGAGATCGGCGGTCTCGCGGAACGGCACGTCCACGCTCTTGCCGTACACCTCCGACGTGGAGGCGATGAACACCTTCTTCTTCTTCTTCGCGGCATGCCGAAGCACCACCTCGGTGCCGTGCACGTTCGTCTCGATCGTGTGGACAGGTTCCTGCACGATCAACTTCACGCCGACGGCAGCAGCCAGGTGAAACACGACGTCCGCGCGGTCGACGAGCTCGGCCATCACCTGATCGTTGAACACCGTGTCGATCGTGTATCGAAGCCCGCGCGGCCCTTCAGGTGGGTGATGTTCTCGACGGAGCCCGTCGAAAGGTCGTCGATGACCAGCACCTGATGGCCCCCGTCCAACAGGGCCTCCGCGAGGTGCCCGCCAATGAACCCGGCTCCGCCCGTAATCAGTACACGCATTTCAAAATGTTCCTCTCTCCCGGTCGATCGCGGCCTTCATTGTATCTCTGAAGCCCGGCAATGCTGCCGGCTTCACCGCCCGTAATACGCCCGATACCACTCGACGAAGCGCCGCACGCCCTCGGCCACCGGCGTGGCCGGTTTGAAGCCCACCCACGCGTCGAGCGCGGATGTGTCCGCAGCCGTGGCCGCCACGTCACCCGGCTGCATCGGCAGCAGGTTGCGGCGCGCGGTCACATTCAGGGCCCGCTCAACCGCCGTGATGTAGTCGTCCAGCGGCACCGGCTGGCTGTTCCCGATGTTGAAGATGCGATACGGCGCGTGGCTCGTGGCGGGATCCGGCTGGCGCGGGTCGAACGCGGCGTCGGGCGCCGCCGGACGGTCGAGCACGCGCACCACGCCTTCGACGATGTCGTCGACGTAGGTGAAGTCGCGAACCATCTGGCCATGGTTGTAGACATCGATGGGCTGGTCGTCGAGCATGGCCTTCGTGAACAGGAACAGCGCCATGTCGGGCCGGCCCCAGGGTCCATACACCGTGAAGAACCTCAGGCCCGTCGTCGGCAGCGCATACAGATGGCTGTATGTGTGTGCCATCAGCTCGTTCGCCTTCTTCGTCGCGGCGTACAAACTCAACGGGTGATCGACGACGTCGTGCTCGGAGAACGGCAGGCGCCCGTTGCTCCCGTAGACGCTGGACGAACTCGCATACACGAGGTGCTCGACGCCGTTGTGACGGCAGATCTCGAGGATGTGGCCGAAGCCGGTCAGGTTGCTCTCGATGTACGCCTGAGGATTGACCAGCGAATACCGGACGCCCGCTTGGGCCGCCAGATGCACCACGCGCGTCGGCTGGTGCTCGGCCATCAGGGTATCCAGCATCGCGCGATCCGCGACATCACCCTTCACGAAGCGAAACCCTTCGTGCGACTCAAGCCTCGCAAGCCGCGCTTCCTTCAGGGTCACGTCGTAGTAGTCGTTCAGGTTGTCGAGCCCCACCACGACATCGCCCCTGGCGAGGAGACGTTGTGCCACATGGGACCCGATGAAACCCGCCGCGCCGGTGACGAGCACCGCAGCCGTGCTTCTCCCGTCTGCCCGTCTCTGCGTCACAGGTGCGCCCTCAAGCTGGTCACGATGCGGTCGGCTGCATGCCCGTCCCAGAAGGGGATCGCGACAGCCGAACGGGTCTGCTTCGCCGCGCGCAGGGCGTCCGCCGCGACCGTGTCCCGGGCAATCAGCCGGTTGGTGCCGAGCGTGACCGTCACGGGACGCTCGGTACTCTCTCGCACGGTCAGGCAAGGAATGCCCAGGTAGCTCGTTTCCTCCTGCACGCCGCCCGAGTCGGTGATGACCGCCGCGCTGCCCCGCACCAGGCTCATGAACTCCACGTAACTGAGCGGCGGCAGCAGGCGCACGCCCGCCGACTCGAGTCGTCCGTCGAGTTCGAACGCCTTCAGACGAGAGAGCGTGCGCGGATGCACGGGGAACACCACCGGCACGTCCCGCTGCAGCGCCACCAGCTGACCGACCACCTCCGTCAACGGCTCCGCCGTGTCCACATTCACCGGCCGGTGCATCGTCACCACCACATAGGGCGCCGCCAACCCGAAGCGCGCAGGCGCAGCGGCCTTGCCGATCGCTTCTTCGAGCAGGCAGTAGGCGTCGATCATCGTGTTGCCCACGAGCTCGATCCGTTCCTTCGGTATGCCCTCCTGCAGGAGGTTCTCGTCGCCGTCGGCGGAGGGCGTCCACAGCAGGTCCGCCATCCCATCGACGGCCACGCGGTTGATCTCCTCAGGCATGCCCCGGTCGCGGCTGCGCAGCCCGGCTTCGAGGTGCGCCACCGGCAGGCCAAGTTTGCGTGCGGCCAGGCACGCCGCCAGCGTGGAGTTCACATCACCGGCGACGACCACCCAGTCCGGACGATCGCTCAGACACGCGGCTTCGTAGGCGACAAGCACCGCGGCCGTTTGCGTGGCGTGGGAGTCACCCGAGGCTCTCAACTGAATGTGCGGCTCGGGCAAGCCGAGATCCCGGATGAACACGTCCGACATGTCGGCGCTGAAGTGCTGGCCAGTGTTGACCAGCACGGGCTCCGCCCATTCGCTCCGCGCCAGCGCGTGGTACACCGGCCCGATCTTCATGAAGTTCGGCCGGGCGCCCGCAACAAGGTGAATGCGTGCCTTCATCCCGTGGTTGGCGGTGCCGTCGTGTGAAGTCATAAGCCAGTGGTGTCGAGCACGGGAATCAAAAACTCGCGACGCCCGACGGACGATCTTACCTGAACCTCAAAGCGGCCCGATCAGCTTTCGCGCCACCAGCGCCTGCAGCAGCTCCGTCGCGCACTCCGCCACCGTGCGCCCACCGGTCTCGAGCACGACATCCGGCGCCGGCGACGGTTGGTACGGCGCGGTCACTCCCGTGAAGTCGGCCACACGACCCGCCTCCGCACCCGCATACAGCCCCTTGGGATCCCGTGCCCGCCGCACATCGTCCGACGCGGTGACCAGCACCTCGAGGAACCGGCCTTCGGGGACGAGCGCACGCACGCGCTCGCGATCCTGCCGGTACGGAGAAACGAATGCGCAGAGCACGAGGGCGCCCTGCTCGAAGAACAGCCTCGCCACCTCCCCCGCCCGGCGGATGTTCTCCGTGCGATCCGCCGGCGCGAACCCGAGGTCGCCACACAGGCCGTGCCGCACCTGATCGCCATCGAGGAGCATGGTCTGGCAGCCGCGCTCGAAGAGCGCGCGCTCGACCTGACGCGCGATTGTGGTCTTGCCGGCGCCCGGCAGCCCAGTGAGCCAGATGACGGCGGCGCCGTGGCCGTTCCGCGCCTCGCGCGCCTCACGACCGATGTTCCACCCCTCCCACACCACGTTCGACGAGATTGGGCCAGCGGGATCGGACACGTCCGCGGCGTCGCGCGCCGCGCTTCGAGGCGTCTCACGCACCTCGCCGCGAATCATGCCAGCGCCCACCGTCACGTGCGTGCGCGGGTCAATCAGGATGAAGCTGCCGGTCGCGGCGTTCACGCGGTAGGAATCCACGAACAGCGGCGCGCTCGTCGTGATCTGCACGCGCCCGATCTCGTTCAGATGCAGCGTGTCGGCTTCGGCACGATGCAGCGTGTCCACGTCCACGCGGTACTCGATGTGGTCGATGGACGCCTGTGTCTGCCTTGTCGTCTGCTGCAGCACGAACGGCGTGCCGGGCACCATGGCTTCCGGGCTCATCCAGCAGAGATACGCGTCGAAATGCCGCGCTGACACAGGGAGGTTTCTCACCGGCACGACCATGTCGCCGCGCGAGATGTCGATCTCGTCCTCGAACGTCAGCACCACGGCGTCGCCAGCACGCGCCTCGTCACGCGGACCGTCGAACGTTTCAATGGCTCGCACGCGCGTGGAAAGGCCTGCGGGCAGCGCCACGACCTCCGCGCCGGGGCGGATCGCGCCCGACACCACCGTTCCCGCGTAGCCGCGGAAGCCCTGGTGCGGCCGGATCACGCACTGGACCGGAAACCGGAAATCGATGGTGTTGCGCCGCCCCCCGACCTTCACGGACTCGAGCAGGTGCAGCAACGGGCCGCCGAGATACCAGGGCATCCGCTCGGACGGCGTCACGACGTTGTCGCCCTCGAGGGCCGAGACAGGCACGAACGAGATGTCGGGCACCGTCAGCTTCTCGGCGAACGCCGTGAAGTCGGCCACGATCGCGTCGTAGACGTCCTGGGCGTACCCGACCAGATCCATCTTGTTCACGGCGACGATGATGTGGGGGATGCCGAGGAGGGAGGTGATGAAGGCGTGCCGGCGGGATTGATTGAGCACGCCCTTGCGCGCATCGATCAGCACCACCGCGAGGTCGGACGTAGACGCGCCCGTCACCATGTTCCGCGTGTACTGCACGTGGCCCGGCGTGTCGGCGATGATGAACTTCCGCCGTGGCGTGGCGAAGTAGCGGTACGCGACATCGATGGTGATGCCCTGCTCGCGCTCGGCGCGCAAGCCGTCGGTCAGCAGCGCGAGGTTGACCCGGTCGTCGCCCATCCGGCGGCTGGCGTCCGCAATCTGCTCCAGCTGATCCTCGAAGATCGCCTTCGTATCGTACAGCAGCCGCCCAATCAGCGTGCTCTTCCCATCGTCCACGCTCCCCGCTGTCGTGAATCGCAGCAGGTCCGACTCGGCGTACGTGCGGACGGCGTCCATCAGAAGTAGCCCGCCTTCTTGCGGTCTTCCATTGCCGCGTCGGAGCGCTTGTCGTCGCTGCGCCCGCCGCGCTCAGTCATGCGGGAGGCGGCGGTCTCCTGGATGATCGCGTCGACCGTCGTGGCCTCCGACTCGACCGCGCCGGTGCAGGTCGCATCACCAATCGTTCGGAACCGCACCTGCCGCTCTTCGATGAACTCGGCGGTCTGCAACTGGATGAAGTCGGTCTTCGCCAGCAGAATCCCGTCGCGCAGGACGACGGCGCGCGGGCGCGCGAAGTAGAGGTCCGGGATCGGGATGTCCTCGGCGGCGATGTACTGCCAGATGTCGAGCTCGGTCCAGTTCGAGAGCGGGAACACGCGGAAGTGCTCGCCGGGCCCCTTCCGCCCGTTGAAGAGATTCCAAAGCTCGGCGCGCTGATTGCGGGGATCCCACTGCCCGAAGGCATCCCTGTGGGAGAACACCCGTTCCTTCGCACGCGCCTTTTCCTCGTCTCGCCGCGCGCCGCCAAGCGCGGCGTCGATGCGCAGCTCCTTTAACGCGTCGAGCAGCGTCACCGTCTGAAGCGCGTTGCGGCTGGCGTTCGGGCCCGTCTCTTCCTTGACGCGGCCCTGGTCGATCGAGTCCTGCACCTTCCGCACGATCAACGTCATGCCCACGATACCGGCGAACTCGTCGCGGAAGCTCAGCGTCTCAGGGAAGTTGTGCCCGGTGTCGACATGCAGGAGCGGGAACGGCACGGGTCCCGGATGGAAGGCCTTGCGCGCCACCCACGCGAGCACGATGGAGTCCTTGCCGCCGGAGAACAGCAGCGCCGGCCGCTCGCACTGCGCGGCGGCCTCGCGGACGATGTGGATCGCCTCGTTCTCGAGGGCGGCGAGATGTCCGCGGGAGTGGGTCCGCATGTGCGCGTCGTGGCTACCCGCGGTCGTCGAGCAACCCGGAGAGATACCGCCCGTATTCGCTGGCCTTGCCGAACGGCTCCGCGAGCGCAG
The DNA here is from genome assembly GCA_963729445.1 of uncultured Chloroflexia bacterium. Classification (GTDB taxonomy): domain Bacteria; phylum Chloroflexota; class Chloroflexia; order Thermomicrobiales; family CFX8; genus JACCZH01. Next base: position 1,407,138 of record CAVSNU010000003.1, on the reverse strand, counting down.
CGAGTTGCGCGCGGTCGATGAAGCCGAGACGGAACGCGATCTCCTCGGGGCAGGCGATCTTCAACCCTTGCCGGCGTTCGATGGTTTCGATGAACTGGCTTGCCTCGAGCAGCGATGCGTGCGTGCCCGTATCGAGCCAGGCGTAGCCGCGGCCCATGACCTCGACCGACAACTCGCCGCTCTCGAGATAACAGCGGTTCAGATCCGTAATCTCCAGCTCGCCGCGGGCAGACGGCTTCAGCGACGCGGCGCGTTCCACGGCGCGGCCATCGTAGAAGTAGAGGCCGGTCACGGCGAAGCTCGACTTCGGCTGCGCCGGCTTTTCCTCGATGGATGTCGCCTTGCCGTGGCTGTCGAAGTCGACCACGCCGTAGCGTTGCGGATCCTTGACGTGATACGCGAACACCGTCGCGCCCGTCTCCTGCCGGTTCGCCGCGGCGAGGCGTTCCGGTAGATCGTGTCCGTAGAACAGGTTGTCGCCGAGGATCAAGACGGATGGTGACGTGCCGACGAAGTCACGACCGATGATGAAGGCCTGCGCGAGCCCTCCGGGATCAGGCTGCACGGCGTACTGCAGGCGCAGTCCCCATTGGCTGCCGTCGCCCAGCAGCTGCTCGAACACTGGCGTGTCACGCGGCGTCGAGATCACGAGGATGTCGCGCACGCCCGCCAGCATCAACGTGCTGAGCGGGTAGTACACCATCGGCTTGTCGTAGATCGGCAGCAGCTGCTTGGACAGCGCCTGCGTGGCGGGATACAGGCGCGTGCCCGACCCGCCCGCCAGAATGATCCCCCGTCGTCCCGTCATCGTTTCCGCTCCTTGACGGCCGCGCGCGTCTCGCGGTCGATCTCGCGACGCCGGATCGTCTCACGTTTGTCGTGCGCCTGCTTGCCCTTGGCGAGGCTGATGGCCACCTTGATGCGGCCGCCCTTGAAGTACATCCGCAGCGGTACCAGCGTCAGGCCCTTCTCGGCCGTCTTGCCGATCAACTTGCGGATCTCGGAACGGTGGAGCAACAGCTTGCGCTTGCGGCGCGGATCGTGGTCCACGTAGCCGCGGTGGCTGTACGGGTTGATGTGGACGTTGTGCAGCCACACCTCGCCCTTGTCCACGCGGGCGTACGCATCGCGCAGGTTGGCTTTCCCTTCGCGGATGCCCTTCACCTCCGTGCCGAGCAGCATGATGCCCGCCTCGAACGTCTCGATGATGTGGTAGTCGTGGAGCGCCTTGCGGTTCTCGGCGACGAGCGTCTCGGCTTTCTCGCGCGCCTCGCGGGCGGCCGCGTCTTTCTTCGCGGCGCTCACGACGCCACCCCGGCTCCGGCGAGCCGCGCGGCCAGGCGGACGGCGTGCACCAGGCTCCCCGCATCGGCCACTCCGCGTCCGGCGATATCGAACGCGGTCCCGTGATCGACGGACGTGCGCACGATCGGCAAACCGATCGTGACGTTCACGGCCTCGCCAAACGCCAGCAGCTTCACCGGGATCAACCCCTGATCGTGATAGCAGGCCACAACCACGTCGAACTCACCGCGCACGGCCCGGACGAACACCGTGTCGGCCGGCAGCGGCCCGGTGACGTCGAGCCCTGACGCACGCGCCTCCGCCACGGCCGGCACCAGCACCGCCTCGTCTTCCGTCCCCAGCAACCCCGCCTCTCCGGCGTGAGGGTTCAGTCCGGCCAGCGCGATACGGGGCGCGGCGATCCCGAAGCGCGGCAGCGAACTGGCCGTCAGCCGCAGGACCCGGCCGACGAGCTCGCGCGTCAGGAGCGCCGGCACCTCCGCGATCGGCACATGCACGGTCGCGAGCACCACCGAGAGCCGCGGCGCGTGAAACATCATCGCCACGTCATCCGCGCCGCACAGATGTGCCAGCAGGTCCGTGTGCCCCTTCCAGGGGAGACCGGCCTTCGCAAACGCGAGCTTGTTGATGGGCGCCGTGGCGATCGCGTCCACGCGTCCGGCGCGGGCATCCTCGACGGCACGGACGATCACGTCGTACGCCGCGCGGCCCGCCTCCGCTGATACCTGGCCGATGGGCACTTCGAGATCCGCGGGCGGCGCGTAGATCAACGGTTGGCAGACCTCGAGCACGCGTGGATCGGCGGCCGCCCCGGCGGCGATCTCCGGGCCGATACCGGCCGGATCGCCGACAGTGATGGCCACGCGGGGCAGGGGCATCCGAGTAGTTTACCCGCACTCGTCGAGAGGCACGCGCCCGCCGACGCTCGATGAATCGGTTATAAATGCAGGTACCCGAGGGCGAGGGGATGTTTCTGAGAAATGGACCGGTTCAATCGGTCTACGACTGCATCGTCGTGGGATCGGGTCCCGCCGGGATGAGTCTGGCCCTGGCGCTGGACGAGCAACGGATGCAGGTACTGCTGATGGAATCGGGGAATGACACCGAGAGCCGCCAGCAGCTGGCCAACACTGTAGGCTACGGCCACTACCCGGGCGACCACTGGAGTCGGCACGCGGTCCGTACGCTGGGCGGCGCGTCGCGCGTGTGGTCCGGCTATGTCATCACGCTCGATGACATCGACTTCAACAACCCCTCGGTCGGCGTACGGTGGCCGATCCGGCGGGCGGATCTGCTGCCCTACTACACGGAGGCAGCACGCATTCTCGATCGCGATCCGACGATCGTGGAGGGCAAGAAGACGCTCATGGCTGGCGTCGACTACAACCCGCTCTCGATCGGCGCACCAACGCGCTTCGACGACAAGTATCGGGACACGCTCGAGCGCTCGCCGACCTTGCATGTCGCCACCGACTGCACCGTGGTGGCCCTCGAGGCCAACGAGGCGCGATCGCTGGTGACCGCCATCGACTACGTGCATCATCCTACCGGCAGCCAGCGCCGCTTCGACATTGCCGCAGATCAGGCGCTTGTCCTGGCCGGAGGCGGCATCGGCAACGCTCAGGTGCTGCTCCAGCCGCGGCCGGACGGCGCGACGTCGGTCGGGAACGAAAGCGGCCTCGTGGGCCGCTTTCTGATGGAGCACCCGCACTTCTTCGACGCGGCCGAGTGCGTACTCGACGTCGATCTCGACCAGCACGCGCCGGCAGAGGCGTTCGGCATGGCCTCCCCGACACTGCGGCTGGCCGATGCGACCAGGGCGGCGCAAGGGCTCTTTGCGTGCAGCCTGGAGTGTCTGGAGAAGAACGACTTCCACAAGGTGGCCCGGTATCTGTCGTCGGAACTCGGTCGGCCCTGCTTCCACTACAAGATAACCTTGAGAACGGAGATGCTGCCCCACGAAGGCAACTCCGTGTTCCTCACGGCTGAGCGAGACGAGGTCGGGCTGCATCGGGCCGCCGCACGGTGCGTCGTCTCGGCACGCGACATGACGAACGTGGAGATCACGCTGCAGACGCTGGGCTCGCTGCTCCTCGAGTCGAACCGCGGACGCGTCCGCATCAACAACGACGCTCTGTACTTCAGGATCCGAGGCGGCGGGCACGTGATGGGCACGACCAGGATGGGATCGGACGTCTCGTCGTCGGTCGTCGATCCGGAGTGCCGCGTCCATGGATACGAGAACCTGTTCGTGGCGGGATCATCGGTCTTTCCGACGGTGGGCAGCGCCAATCCGACGCTGACGATCATCGCCCTGGCGCTGCGGCTCTCCGAGACCCTGCAACGCCGCCTGACATAGGAGCAGTTCGATGAAGGTCGAGATGTCACGGAGGGAACTACTGTTCGGGGTCGGAGGCGTGGTGGTTGCCGGCTCGATCGCCGCGGCACTGACGTCCCAGGGCGGCGACCCTCACCCGTCGCCGCGCCCGGGTGAAGTCAGGCCCTGCTGCGCGCCGGCGGAGTTCGAGGGATGGCTGGTGACGGTCCAGGACAAGGAGACGCTCCTCGCGATGGCGTAGCGCCTCGGGGGGATGGCTATCCGACCGGATCCGGCTCAGATCTGCATCGCCAGCCACTCCGCCACGACCTTGGGGCCGGCGTTGCGGTCGAGGGCAAAGAGCGCACGGTCCACCGATTGAAAGGCTTGCCTCGTGCGGTCGCCGCCCGCCGTCCTCGTGAGCCGCGACAGGCTGTCCTGAAGGTCCGGGTTCGCCAGGAGACGCGGGTCGGCTCTGGCATGCAGCACTTCGACGTCCCGCAACATCGACTGCGCCGCGCGCAGGACGATGGCGACTTCGTCGCGGGTGCGCTCGGGCTTGGCGCCGATGAGCAGCTTCGCGACATCAAGCTTCTGCCTCACGTCGTCCGACCCGACGATCTGCGCGAGAAAGGCCTGTGCCGCCTGGCGTACTTCGGCGAGTTCCTCGGAGCTCTGGGCCAGCGCTCTCGAGATGCTGCCGTCGGCCAGCGCTGCGGCGGCGCGGGCCTCGTCCGGCGCCACGGCGTAGTCGCGGGCCAGCACCTGGGCGACCTCGAGCTCCGTCAGGCGACCGAAGCGAAGGCGCATGCACCGGGACCGGACCGTCTGCAGCAGCACGCCCGACACCGACGTGACGAGAATGAAGACGGTGGAGGGGGACGGTTCCTCGAGGGACTTGAGCAGCGCGTTCTGCGCCTGGGGTTCGAGCGTCTCTGCGTCCCGGATCAGCACGAAGCGCCGCTTGCCCTCGAAGGGCCGGAAGTTGCAGCGCTCCAGCACGTCGCGCACGGGGTCGATCTTGATCGAGGCCTTGTCGTCCGGCTCGAGCGCGATGACGTCAACGTGCACGCCGCGCGCAATACGGTCGCACGACTTGCACGTACCGCAGGCGTCAATGCCCGTCTCCTCAGAGGCCGGCAGCGGCGCCAGGCAGTTCACGACCGCGGCCACTGCTTGCGCCACCTGCCACTTGCCGACACCCGCGGGTCCATCGAACAGCAGGGTGGGCGGCACGGTGCCACGCGCGATGGCGCGGGTCAGCAACCCCACGACGGGGCGATGACCGAGGATGTCACGGAAGGGCACACGAAATTATAAGGGAGCGGCAGTTTTCAGTTATCAGTTATCAGTTCAAAGTCCGACAGCCGCGATCTGCGTCTTTGAACTGGCAAACTGGAAACTGATAACTGACCGGTATCAGCGCTTGAACCAGCTGACGAAGCGACCGAGGATGCCGATGCGGCGGTGCAGCTCGCACGTGTGCTCGGGCTCCGTGCCCTGCACGAAGTACTCGTTGTAGATCATCGACCTTTCTTCGAAGCCGACCTCGTCGTCGTCTATCGGCACCCGCACAGTCTGGCACCCTTCGCCGGCGCGAAGCCCGGTCACCCGGCACACGGAGACGCGTGTCAGATTGCTCGGCGGCTTCAGCCACGTGGCGGGATCACCCTTGGTGGCGGCCTTCATGAAGTCCGTCCACATCGGCACGGCCACATCACCTGCGTAGCCGCGCCGCATGATCGGCTTGGGCTGATCGAAGCCCACCCACACACCGGTGACGAGGTGCGGCGTGAAGCCGATGAACCAGGCGTCGTGGTAATCGTTCGTGGTGCCAGTCTTCCCCGCCGCCGGCAAACGGAACCCCAACTGACGGACGCGCCACCCGGTGCCGCCGTTCACGACATCCGCCAGCATGCTGGCCATCTGATACGCGGTGGCGGGGCTCACGACCTGCGTCGCTTCGTCGGGCGCCTGGAACAGGACGTTGCCTTCCGCGTCTTCGACCCGGCGAATCAGCACGGGCGCGCGCCGGACGCCGCCGTTCGCGAACACGCCGAACGCGCTCGTCATATCCCGCAGCGTCACTTCGCCGGAGCCGAGTGCGAGCGACGGCACTGCCGGCATCGTCCCGACGCCGAGATCGGATGCCGTCTGCACGGCGTGCTTCACGCCGAGATCCTGCATCATCCGCACGGCTGCCTTGTTGCTCGACACCTTGATAGCGTCGCGCATCGTCATCGACGTGGACGTCACGCGGCTGTCGTCGGGCGTCCAGTCGCCGCTCGCCAGCTGGATGGGATCGTCGAGGCGTTCCAACAGCGTCGCGGGCGTGTAGCCTTGCTCGAGCGCCGCCGCGTACACGAAGGGCTTGAACGTGGAGCCCGGCTGTCGCCGCGCCTGAACGGCGCGATTGAAGGAACTGTCGGCGAAGCTGCGCCCGCCGACCATCGCGCGGATGTGTCCCGAGGCCGGGTCGATCGCCACGAGCGCGCCCTGCAGCACGTCCGACGCGCCCTTCGCAGTGCCCGCCCGCTTGTCCAGATCCGCCATGGCCCGCTGCACGGACGCCTCAGCGATTTTCTGCATCGCGGGGTCGAGCGTGGTGTACACCCGCAGGCCGCCCTGGTAGACGCGATCACGGCCGAAGCGCTCGATGAGATCGAGGCGCGCCTGTTCGCGGAAATACTGGCCAAGCACCCCTGCCCGCCGCATCCCGTTCTTCAAGGTGACGGGCTCTTCCAGTGCGGCTGTGAATGTGGGTTCGTCGATGACGCCGGCGTTGTGCATCACCGAGAGCACGAGGTCGCGACGCTCGAGCGCGCGCTCGGGATAGACCGTCGGCGCGTAACTGCTTGGCGCCTTCACGAGTCCCGCAAGCAGCGCGGCTTCCGAGAGAGACAAGTCGATGGCCGACTTGCCAAAGTAGCCGAGCGACGCCGCCTCTGCCCCGTGGAACCCGGCGCCGAAATACACCTTGTTGAGGTACAGCTCGAGGATCTCGTCCTTCGTGTAGTCCGCCTCGATCCGGTGCGCGAGGATCATCTCCTGTAACTTGCGCGTGTAGGTCTTCGACGACGTGAGCAAGCTCTGTCGCGCGAGCTGCTGTGTGAGCGTGCTGGCGCCCTGCGCGCGGCGCCCTTCGCGAATATTGGCCACGAACGCGCCGGCGATCCGGACGGCATCGATCCCGTTGTGCTCGTAGAAGCGCTGGTCCTCCAGCGCAATCAAGGCTTTGACCAGGTGAGGCGAAACCGACTCGAGCGGCACCTCGATGCGCCGTTCGTCGAAGATCTGAAAGACGTGCTCGTCGTGGGCGTCGAAGAACATCGTGGCCTGGGGCATCTCTCCCAGGTCCCGAATCGCGTCGCGGCCCGGCAGGCCCGACAGCACCTGCATTCCGAGAACGAACACAGCGGCGGCGACGCCGAGCTGCGCAAGAGCGACCAAGCCAACGACGATGGCAAAGGCGCCCGGGCGGCGGCCTGCCCAGCCGCGCATGAGCCGGCTTGCGCGGGACTTGCTGCCTGCCAGCCTCTCGAAGCGCGATGTCATAGCGGGATCCGGAGCAATACCTGATCCACCCGCGGTCAGACCAGCGCGTTTACGCCTAACCCTCTGATCGGAAAGGCTTTGGCGTTGCTCGTCCGAAGGAAGTCGCGCGCTGGGCACGTGTAACGCTGGGACGGCGTGGTGCCGGTGGCGCACTTCTTACACGCCTGCGTATCGTTACAGGGCAGACCGAGGGCGTTCGAGCGGCGGGGCTGGACTGCGGTATCGTTCAGACGCGACCATATGTCGATTACCAACTTCCGCAACGCGTTCCTCGTGCTGCTCGTTGTGGCCATGTCCGTGGCGTTCATCGCCATGATCCGGGCCTTCCTGCTCACCATCCTGATGGCGGCGCTCTTCACGGGGATTGCCTATCCGCTGTACCGGCGGATCGTCAGGGCCTTCAACGGTCGCTTTCGTCTGGCTGCGGTGGCGACGCTGCTCGTGCTGCTCGTCGTCGTGATTGCGCCCTTGCTGTCGATCCTGGGCGTGGCGGCGAACGAAGCCGTGCGTGTGAACGAGACCCTGCTCCCGCGCTTGCAGGCCCTGGTGGATGAGCCCGGCGAAATCGATCGTCTCCTGCAGTCGCTCCCGGGTTACGAGTACGTCGAGCCGTATCGGGACCAGATCGTCATCAACGCACGAGAGTTTGCGGGCACCGCCGGCGCCTTCGCGCTGGATGTGCTCTCGGCCACCACACGGGCCACCGTGGTGTTCATGTTCCACTTCGTCGTGATGCTGTACACGATGTATTTCTTCCTGACCGACGGGCCACGACTCGTCGCGGTCATCAGCGCCTATCTGCCGCTGACGGACGCCGACAAGCAGAGGATGCTGGAAACGTTCGTGTCCGTGGCGCGCGCCACGCTGAAGGGCACGGTCCTGATTGGCATGGCACAAGGAGCGCTTTCCGGGCTGGCGTTCTGGGCGGTCGGTATCGACGGCGCGGTGTTCTGGGCCACCATCATGACCGTGCTCTCGATCATTCCGGGCATCGGCGCGGCTCTGGTCTGGGTCCCTGCCGCCATCATCCTCTTTGCGATGGGCTGGATCTGGCAGGCCATCGCCCTGACGCTCTTCTGCGCGATCGTCGTCGGCTCGATCGACAACCTGCTCAGGCCGATCCTCGTCGGCCGCGACACGCAGATGCACGAGCTCCTGATCTTCTTCTCCACCCTCGGCGGCCTGATGCTCTTCGGCGCCGTGGGCTTTATCATCGGTCCCATCCTGGCAGCGCTCTTTGTCACTGCCTGGGAGATGTTCGGCACGGCGTTCGAGCGCGAGCTGGCCGAGCCTGCGCCGGGGACGACGGCCGCACGAAGCCTGCACTCCTAGATCGAAAGCATCAATGAGTCCCACTACCAAGAAGACAGCCGCGCCGAAAGCCACGAAACCCCGGAAGGCCACCAGCGCCTTCGATGCGCAGGCGTACCTCGACTCGACAGGCCCGGCACGGCGGGTCGTCACCTACCGTCGCGGCGACACCGTGTTCTCACAGGGCGAACCCGCCGCCGATGTCAGGTACATCCAATCGGGCGGCGTCAAGCTGTCGGTGCTGTCGCGGATCGGGAAGGAAGCCGTCGTCGCGATGCTCGGCCCCGGTGACTTCTTCGGGGAGGGGGCGCTTGCGGGTCAGACCGTGCGGATCGAGACGGCTTCGGCGCTGGTCGGCAGCCGGGTGCTCATCATCGACACAGAGGCGATGGTGCAGCTCCTTCACGACCAGCCGGATTTCTCCGACCGCTTCATCGCACACATGTTGACCCGTAACATCCGCATCGAGGCCGATCTCGTCGATCAGCTCTTCAACTCCAGCGAGAAGCGCCTGGCGCGCACGCTGCTTCTGCTGGCGCGATACGGCCAGACGAATCCGTCACGCACGCTTCCGAAGGTGTCTCAGGAGACGCTGGCGGAGATGATCGGCACGACGCGCTCGCGCGTGAACTTCTTCATGAACAAGTTCCGCAAGCTCGGGCTCATCGAGTACAACGGCGGCATCAAGGTGAACAGCGCGCTCCTCAGCATCGTGCTGCACGACTGAGAGATCGTGCACGACTGGCGGAGAAGCGGCGCGGCTCAGCTCGCGAGTGTCCGACGCCGTAGCTGGACGTACCCCGCCAGCATCAGCCCCAGTGTGAGGACGATCATGAAGAGCTGGGGCATGGTGGGTACCTCGGTGCCAATCACCAGAGTGTACGGGCGCGCGATGAAACATCCGCGCGCATCCGTCGCGCGTACGGTGAACGTCTGGGCAAGAGCCGTCGTGGGTGTTCCCGCCAGGAGTCCGGCCGACGTGAGCGTGAGACCGGACGGCAACGCCGCCGCCTGCGTACTGAAGGTGTACGGCGCCGTGCCGCTGTTCCCGGCGAACTGCTGACTGTAGGCGACCTGGATCGCACCGGCAGGTAACGTCGCCGGCGTCAGCCCGATCACCGGACAGTCCGCGGGGGCCGTCGCGCCTGCACACAGCACGCGGGCAACATTGTTGGTGTCGAGCGTCACGGCGCCATTGCGCGCCAGGAGCCGGCCGACGACCTGCGCGCCCGTGGTGGCGGTGATGCTGGTCAGTGCGAGGATGTTGCCCTTGAAGGTCGAGTTCGTCCCGAGGGTGGCGGAGCTGCCGACCTGCCAGAAGACATCACACTGCGACCCGCCGTTGATCATGGCTACCACGGACCCGCTGGCGGTCGTCAGCGTGCTGCCCATCTGGAAAATGAACACCGGATTGTCGAGGCCCTGCCCATCAAGCGTGAGCGTCCCCGTGAGCTGCGCCGAGGTGTCGAACTTGTAGACGCCAGGTGTGAGCGTCATCCCGCCCAGGTCCTGACCTGTCAGATTCTGCGTGGGTGCCCGCCCCGCCAGATCGGTGTACGCCGTGGTGACGGCGTTCTGTGCGGCAAGGGAGGTAGCGTTGGCGGCATGGGTCGCGCCGTTGACGGTGCCCGGCGGGAAACCGGTGGGGGCGCCGCCAGGGCTGACCCCCAGATCCCCGGTGAGAACGCTCGAACCAGTATTGGTGACTGCCGTGGCGCCGAGCACGACGAAGCTCTGCGCGGCTCCGAGGGAAGTGGCGTTCTGTGCGACAGCCGGCGTGGCGCTCATGAAGATCAGGGCGGCGAGGAAGGCCGCAAGGCCCAGGGAACTGCGCGTCATCACTCTGACTCCATTGAGGGCGTCACGCCCTACTTCACGACGCCTGACTGTATCTGGAGAGGCCCAGGTGGCGCTGTGCCCAATTGCACAGTCGGCGGGCCGGCGCGCAGATACGCTGTGCAGAATGGCGATCCGCGAGCAACCCGTGCTTTTCTCGGTCGATCTGGCGGGTTGCGATGCGATGTCGGCGCTCTCGCCGGATGCCGTGATGACTCGCTTCGTCGAGGCTCTGGAAGCCGCGGGCGCTACTGTCGTGCAGCGGCTCTCGCATCACTTTCCGAACACTGGCCTGACGTGCGTGCTGATCCTCGCCGAGTCGCACGCCGTCCTTCACACGTGGCCCGAGACGGGCACGGTGAACATCGACATCTTCTCGTGTTCGACGCGGCTGAAGAGCCAGGCCGCCATCGCCGAACTCGGCGAGGCGTTCGGGGCCACGAGCATCAGCCTGCAGGAGATTGCGCGTGCCGACGGACACCGCCCGCCACCCGACCGAACCGCTTAGGTTCGTCGCGCGTGCCGTGGCGGGGAGCCTGGCGTTCTTCGCCGTGCTCCGGCTGCCGTGGACCGAAGCGCATCTCCTTCTCCCAGCGACGCGCGCGCAGGGACAGTGGGCCGAAGGCCTGTTCGGTGCGCCCACACTGCCGGTCCAGGTTACGCTCGCGTGCAGCGGCGCCGATGTGCTGGCGCTTTGCCTTGGCGCCGTACTCGCTTATCCCGTCCGGTGGCGCACGCGACTGCTGGGTGCCGCGATGGGCGCCGCGCTGGTGCTTGGGCTGAACACACTGCGGATCGGCACGCTGGGGCAAGCCGTCGCCTCACCGGGGTGGTTCACGGCGCTTCATCTCTACGTCTGGCCCGCCGTGCTCACGCTTGCGGTGGCCGGCTACGTGTTCACCTGGATGCGATTCGCCGATCGCACAGCTGCCGTGCCAGAGATCGCCACGCTGCCGCAGCCGACGCGCCGGTTCATCCTGTTCGCCGGTTTCTTTCTGCTCCTCTTCGTCGGCGCCGCGCCCCTCTACGCCGGCAGTGCCGGCATGTTGCGCGTGGGCGGATCGATGGCGAGTGCCGCCGCATGGGTGCTGGCGCTCGCCGGCGTCAGCGGGCACGCCGCCGCGAACGTGCTGTGGACGAGCCGCGGAGCGTTCATCGTCACGTCTGAATGCATCGCGACACCCTTGATCCCGATGTACTGCGCCGCCGTGTGCGCCTACGCGCCCTCCTGGCGGCATGCCGGACTCGGCGCGCTTGCGGCCGTTCCGCTCTTCGGATTGCTTGGCGTGATCCGGCTGCTGCTCGTGGCGCTCCCGGAGGTCGTGATGACATCGCCGACCTTCCTCGTGCACGCGTTCTATCAGGTGCTGCTCGGCGCCATCGTCGTCGGCGTGGCCAGTGCCTGGCGTCATGGACGTGCGGCAGCCGCATGGCGAGTGCCGGCGGGAATCGCGACGGCCCTGGTCGTGACGTTCCTGTACGGACCGGCGTACACGGGTGCCGTCGTCGAACTGGCGGGACCCGTGGCGAACGATCCGCAGGGCGCGATCGCACTGCTGCCAGTCTTTCAGGTCGCGTTGTTCCTTGCCCTCTGGGTCGCGGCATTCGCTTCGGTGGGTTGGGCGTACTTCCTGGGCGGCGTCGCAGTTCTCGGCCTCACGCACGTGGCGGGTCTGGAGGCACTGCAGGCGCTCGGAAGCCAGGCGGACCCGACCCTCGGCGTTCGCGCCTGGGCTGTGGGCGGTCCGGTCCTGCTGTGCGCCGGAGTGGTGCGTGTCTCGCAGATCAGCCGCTGAGATCGCCGGGGTCACGGCGCTGGCCTCGATCATCACCGCGTGGCTGGCCATGCCCGTGCTGCTGGCGCCGGCGGATCGCCTCTTCGGCATGGAGCTCGTCGGGCGCCATCACGATCCGTTCACGGCAATGGCTCGATTCGGCGAGCCGCTCGATCTCCGGCTGCACTGGCAACCGGTCACCGATCTCGCAGGCGCGGCGCTCGCGCGAGCCGCCGGGGCGGTGGCCGGATACAACTGGCTGATTCTCCTCAGCTTTCCCCTCTCGGCCGCCGCGACGTTCCTGCTGGCGCGCCATCTCCAGCTCTCGACGGCCGCTGCGACATTGGTGGCGATGGCCTATGCGTTCTCCCCCTTCCACCTGGCCCATGCCGCCTATCACCCGCACATCGCGCAGACACAGTGGATTCCCTTGTACCTCCTGGCGCTCTGGCGCTGCCTCGACGCCGCAACACCGCGGGCGATTGCGTTGCTGACTGCCGCGACCCTTGCGGTCACCCTGTCGAATCTTTACGGCGGCCTGATCGCCGCCGTCATTACCCCGGTCGCCGTGGTCGCCTACTGGATGTTCGCGCGCCGGGGCGAGCCGCGGGCGAGAAGGGACGTTGCCGTCACGCTGGGCAGCCTCGGCCTGGTCGCCGCAGCGGCGACCGCGTACACATGGCACGCGACCGGCTCCATCGTCGCGCATCTCGACGCGTTCACGTTCGCGCGCACCGACTTGTTCCTCTACAGTGCGAAGTGGTGGGGATATCTCGTGCCGCCGGCCGGGCATCCGCTGCTCGGTTCGACCGTGCGCGACTTCTGGCAGGCCGCCGGGGTGCGCGAGGGATTGCTGGAGCAGCAGGTGAGCCTCGGCTGGGGTCTCGTGGCGCTCGGGCTCGTCGCGGCCGTCCATTGGCTGCGGCGCGATCCCTCGCCGGCTGTGCGCGTGGGTGTGCCCGTGGCCATCGCCGTGGCGCTGGTGGCCCTCATCAGTTCGCTGTCCCCTGAGCGGACGATCGGCACCTTCTCGTTCGTTCGTCCATCGGCCCTGCTGTACGAGATCGCTCCGATGTTCCGGTCCTACGCGCGCTTCGGCGTTGTCGTGCAGCTCATGACGGTGCTGCTGGCAGGCATCGGATTCGACGCCCTTCGGCGGCATGGATCGAGGCGCGTGCAGATGGCGAGCCTCGCGCTCGTCGCGCTCGCCGGCGCCGAGTACGCCGTGGCCCCCTCCGCGCTCTGGCGTGATGTCCTTCCGACCACGGCGCACCGATGGGTCGCGCAGCAGGCAGGCCCGATGCGGGTGCTCGATTGCGTGCCGCTCACCGCGGAGTCGGCGTCCGTGCCGATGTTGACGGACGGTCGCGTATCTCCGCTCGATCGGATTGACGACTGCCTGGAGCCTGACCTGCCGGGAAAGCTCGCGGCGACGGATGTCACGCACCTGCTGGTGCGGCGTGCCAGTAACGAAGGGCTCTGGTTTGCGGAGCATGGCGCGCCGGACGGACTGCGCGCCGCCGCAACCCTCGATGACGGAAGTGTGTTCGAGGTGACGGCATCGCCGTCGGCGATCTACGTCGCAAGCACAACCGGCCTCTCGCCGCGCGAATCCGATCCCGCGTGGTCGTGGCGCTGGATGGGCGGAATGGCGACGTGGACCATCGTCAACACGACCGGCCTGCCGGCTCGCGCCACCCTGCACGTCGAGGCGTCAGCCTTCCAGGAGGCGCGCCTCGTGTCGGTCACGCTCGACGGAAGCGACGTGCAGCAGATCGTCGTGGTTCCGCCGCGGCGCAGCTACGACATCGGCCCGTTCACGGTGCCGACCGGCAGCCGGACGCTGGCCTTTCACGCACTCGAGCAGCCGATGATGGCAGACGACGTCCTGGGCAATGGCGATCGCCGCCCGCTCACAATCGCACTGGGCACATGGCGCTGGACCACAGAGGAGCCGCGGCCATGACGATGTATCGGGATTTCTGGGCAGGCGTTGGGGAGCGATTCCCGGATCTGGCGGGGGCGGTCTCCACGCGCTACTACGCCGAGAACGAACAGCGTCTCTTCACCGAGCACTTCCCTCCGCTGAAAGGGCTCCGGATTCTCAAGACCGATCTGTGGGACGAGGCGAAGAACACGCGCATTCTCGCGTGGGCGGGCAAGCATGGCGCGCACTGCTTCGGCGTGGACATCTCCGAGCCGACGGTCGTCCAGGCACGTACGGCGTTTCACGGCGGTCGTCGCCCGCTCCACGGCGCGGTCGGTGACGTGCGCGATCTGCCGTTCAGTGACGGCTGCATGGACGCGGTGTACTCGATGGGCACGATCGAGCACTTCGATGAAACGGAGCGCGCCGTTGCCGAGATCGCGCGCGTGCTTGCGCCGGGAGGGCGGGCAATTGTCGGCGTGCCGAACCGCCACGACCCGTTTCTTCGGCCGCTCCTCGCCACCGTGATGCAGTGGCTGGGGGTCTACGGGTACGGATTCGAGAAGTCGTACTCACGCCGGGACCTGCGACGGATGCTCGAAGAGTCGGGGCTCGAGGTCGTCGCGGAAACAGCGATCCTGTTCATGCCAGGCTGGCTCAGGATGCTCGATCTCGCCTGTCACACCTGGTGCCGGCCGCTCGCGGCCGTGACGGGAGCGCTCGTCCGTCCGTTCGTGCTCCTCGATCGTCACGTGCCGGCCGTCCGGCGCCATGGGTACCTGCTCGCGACGATCGTGGTCAAGCCTCTCGCCCGACCCTGACCCGCCACGCGCAGGAGATCAGTCAGTTCGAGTCGAGCTTGCCCGTGTCGCGAATGTCGCGCATGGTGCGGCGCATGTTCTCGATGACTTCCATGCCGTCGAGCGTGGTCTTCATCGATTCGGCAGTGGCCTGGACGGATGTGATGACGGCGTGGCGCGCCTCCTCGGCGGCAGCTCGGGCGTCCTCGGCCGCGGTACGGGCGCTCTCGGCGGCTTCGCGCAGTTGCTCCCCCTGCTGGCGCACGGTCTCGAGTTCTCCTCGCTGCTGATTCTCGCAGCTCCCGCAGCTCCTCCGAGAGCCGGCGGAAGCGCTCGGCGTCCGTGCGTGCCAGTTCTGCGGATTGCCGCTCCGTTTCGCTCAGGGCGCGCTCGCGCTCGGCACTGCGGCGGGTGTCCTCGGCCGCTACCCGCTCGCCTTCGGCGGGCGGGCGAGTCGGATCGGGTGGAAGGCGTTCGTCGTGCATCACTGACCTGACTCATTCTTGCCCAATGTCGTTCGAGGGTCCAACCTGCGAGACTAGCGGTGACTCGGTCGAGTTGGGTGTTCGCTACGGCACAGGCGTGAGTGCCAATCGACGCCTGTGCAAAAAGGGGCAGACGAGCAGGAACTGACGTGCTTACATGGATGCGGCTGAAGGAGGCCTTGATGCTCTCGACAATTCTGATCGTTCTCGTCGTACTCTGGCTGCTCGGCATGGGCACCTCCTACACGGCGGGTGGGCTGATCCACCTTCTGCTGGTGATCGCCATCGTCGTGGTCCTGATCCGCGTCATCCAGGGCCGGAAGCCTTTCTAGGGTGGCTCGCTCCGTTCCCCCCAGCAGGGTCAAGCCTGGCGCCTCGAAGGCTTCGGCCGTTACGAGCCCGCCGCGGACCGTGAAGCCATCTCGCCTGCCCGAAAAGGGCGGCTTCGACGCGGAGGCGTACCTGGCGTCGACGGAAGGCGCCAGCAAAGTCGTGCGCTACCGGGCAGGTGAGGTGATCTTCGCGCAGGGCGAGCCAGGCATGGACGTGCGCTACGTCCAGAAAGGCGCGATCAAGATCTCGGTGCTGTCCCGCATCGGGAAGGAGGCCGTGGTTGCGCTGCTCTGCGCCGGGCGACTTCTTCGGTGAAGGTGCGCTGGCCGGTCAGACGGTGCGCATCGGGACCGCGACGGCAGTCTCCGCATGTACGGTGCTGGTCATCCCCAAAGCAGGCGATGATTGACCTGCTCCACAAGCACCCGGCCTTCTCGAAGCGGTTCATCACCTACATGCTGGCGAGAAACATCCGGGTCGAAGCCGACCTGGTCGATCAGCTCTTCAACTCGAGCGAGAAGCGGCTCGCGCGCACGCTCCTGCTGCTGGCGCGCTACGGCCAGCCGGACCCGCAGCGCACGGTGCCCCGCATCTCCCAGGCCACGCTGGCGGAGATGATCGGCACGACGCGGTCGCGCGTCAACTTCTTCATGAACAAGTTCCGGAAGCTCGGGCTCATCGAGTACAACGGCACGCTGACCGTCCACACGGCGCTGCTGAGCGTCGTGCTGCACGACTGAATCCCCCGTCACCCCCGTCAGACCCCGTCCCGTCAGGGGTCCGTCCCGTCAGGGGTCAGGTCATGAATCATGACCGAGCGACGTTCGCGGAGGGGTCGGTCCCGCGTTAGGGGTCGGTTCGCGGAGGGGTCAGGTCATGAATCATGACCGAGGCTGCTCCGGGAGGGGTCAGGTCATGAATCATGACTCGCGACGTCGTTCGGTCATGATTCATGACCTGACCCCTCACTGAATGACCCCTCACTGAAAAAGGCCTTGCTGGCGGACCAGCAAGGCCTTCTCAGTGTTGGCGGGGTCGACGGGACTCGAACCCGCGGCCTCCGGCGTGACAGGCCGGCGTTCTAACCAACTGAACTACGACCCCAACATCAAACAGCGTTCGCGCGTCTTCGAGCCTGACGCTCGCCTGCCTGCCAACCGTCGCTCACGCGCATGTCACCAGGCGTGAGCGAAGATTGGTGGGCGGTACAGGACTCGAACCTGTGACAGCCGGCGTGTAAAGCCGGTGCTCTACCAACTGAGCTAACCGCCCGGCTTCCTGCGCCGCGACCAGCACAGAAGCACAATTGTAGTGGCGGGAGGCGCGGCTCGTCAATTGCCTAGCACGGCCTTCAACGCCAGCAGGCCCAACGCCACACCCACGCCGACCATCGTGTGATGCTCGCGGTTGTGCACGGCACGCGCCCAGCTCCAGTCCCGGGCGAGCGGCACCGCCCGGCGTTCCGCGTAGGCGTCGTAGGCATCGCCGAACTTCTCGCGCAGATGCGCCTCCTCCGCCCGCATGGCCGCGGTGATGGTGGTGCCGAGGTACGCCACCGCCAGCAGCGCCACCCAGACGTGCGCACTGGCGACGGCCATACCCGCGCCAATCAACGTGGAACCCAGGTACAACGGATGGCGTGTGAACCGGTAGGGACCGGAGCTCGTCACCTCGAGGCTCTTCTCGAGATGGCCCGCTGCCCATGCGCGCAGCCCTTCGCCGAGCCCGGCCACGAGCGCGCCTGCCGCGATCGAGATCCAGGTCGGCTCGGCCAGCCACAACACGAGCGCGCCGCACACGAACCCGAGCGTCACACGCCGTCGCGCGAGCCACCGTGTCAGCGTCATGCGGCGCGGCCCCGGGCAAGGCGCCGCTGGACCGCCCCGAACACGTTGTCCACCGAGATGTCGTCGAGGCAACGCCGCTCGCGCAGGCACTGCCGCTTGTGATGGCAGCCACACGATCGGCGCTCGCGAGATCACTTCGTCCTCTCCGCTCCAGGGACCGTTGCGCTGTGGCCACGTCGGGCCGTAGACACCGACGATGGGCGTGCCGACGGCGGCGGCGAGATGCAGGGGACCCGTGTCGCCGGACACGAGGAGTGAGGCGCGCGCGGCCAGGGCGAGCACGTCGCCGAGTGACGTGGCCGGCGCCTCCCGTGCCGCGCCGCGCGACTGCGCGACCACCTCGTGCGCGATCGCCTCGTCGCCGGGCCCCCAGAGCACCCAGCAGGGCACGCCGAGGTGTTCATGAGATCCGAGCGGCCAGCTCGCCAAACCGCGCGGGCTCCCATCGCTTGTTCGGCCAGCCTCCGCCGGGGTTCAGCAGCACGAATCGGCCATCACCGGCACCCGACTCCGTGGACACGGCGTCAGCCACCGTGGATGCCGGCACGACGAGCGGCATCTTGACGATGGCCGAGGGCGTGATGCCAAGGGCTGCGACCATGCCGAGGTTCTTTCTGATCACATGCGCGCGGCGATCCGTGGCAATGCGTTCGCCAAGGAACCAGGCCGCGTGGCGCTCGCGAAGACCCGCGCGATCGAACCCGATCACGCGGGTCGCGCCCGATGCGCGCGCGAGCACGGCCGATTTCAAGAGCCCCTGGAGATCGAGCGCCACATCGTACTTGCGACGCCGCAGCTCGCGCGCGGCCGCGAGCCACCCACCTGCGTTGCCGGAGAACGCAGCGCGCACGTCGGTGCCGCCAGATTCCGGCGCCCGCACGACGATCCGGCTGCGCAGGCCCGTCACGAGGTCGAGCACGCTCTCGTAGCGGGCGTCGACCACCCAGTCGATGTCTGCGTCCGGATGCGCGTCGCGGATCGCGGAGACGACGGGCAGCGCGTGTACGATGTCGCCAAACGCGCTGAGGCGAACGATGAGCACCCGCATCGCCATTCGCTACTCGCCCGTCGAGATGCGTGAGAGGAGATCCCGGGTGGAATGGTCCTTCGGATCGCCCACGATGGCAACGCGCCCGCCATACGCACGGACCGTCTCCCGCTCGGGCACCGTGTCCACAGTGTAGTCAGTGCCTTTGCAGTGCACGTCCGGCCTCAACAGCTCGAGAAGCGGTGTCACCGTCGGTTCCGGGAAGATGATCACGTAGTCGACGGCGCGGAGGGCCGCCACGAGTTCGGCACGGTCCGCCGCGGCAAGTACCGGCCGCCCCGGCCCCTTCAGCGCGGCAACGGAGCGGTCGTCGTTGACGGCGACGACAAGGCGGTCGGCTTCGCGCTTCGCGGCCTCCAGGTAGCGCACGTGGCCGACATGCAGCAGATCGAAGCACCCATTGGCAAAAGCCACGGTGCGTCCGTGCGCGCGGTCGTCCGCCACCCTCGCCGCGAGCGCCTCGCGCGTGAGCACGGTGCCCCCGTGCCGAGGCTCAGTGGTCACCGGCCCCCGCCAGATCACGCTGAATGGCATCACGGAGTTCACGGAGGGAGACCGTCGCGGTGCCGCGCTTCATCACCACAAGGCCGCCGGCGTAGTTCGCGAGCCGCGCCGCCTCCGCGAACGTGCCCCCGGCGCCGAGCGCCAGCGTCATCACCGCCATCACCGTATCCCCTGCGCCGGTCACATCGGTGACCTCGTCCGGGCCGAAGATCGGGATGTGCAGTGTTGGCTTGTCTGGCTCGAAGAGCGCCATGCCCCGGCTGCCGCGCGTCATGAGCACGGCATCCATTCCGGTCTTCTTCAGCACCGCACGCCCGGCCCGCTCGAGGACGCGCGGGCGGTCACCGATCGACACGCCGAGCACCTGCTCGACTTCAGACTCGTTCGGCGTGCACGCCGTCAGCCGCGAGAACTCGAGGAGCTTGTAGCGGGAATCGACGAGGACGGGGATGCCCTCCTCGCGCAACGGGCGCGCGATCTCGGCCACCATGCGCGGGTCGATCAAGCCGGATCCGTAGTCGGAGACCAGGAGCGCGTCGGCCTGCCGGGCCGCGCGCACGGCCGCGCGCACGATGGCCGCGCGATGCCGGTCGGTGACCGGCTCGGAGGTGTGCCGATCGATGCGGACGACCTGCTGCTTCGCCGAATGCACACCGCCGGCCAGGATGCGGGTCTTGACCGGCGTCTTGTAGCCCGCGGGCCGCACCAGGCCGCGCCGGCCGACCTTCGCGGGCAGCGCCGACAGCAGCCGGCGGCCCGGTTCGTCGCGTCCGGCGAGCGCCACGAGGTCCACTTGACCACCGAGCGCCGCCACGTTGCTCGCCGCGTTGCCTGCGCCGCCAGGGAGGATGCGGGTCGCGTCGTATTCGAGGATCAACACCGGCGCCTCGCGTGACACGCGTGCCACACGCCCGTAGACGAATTCGTCGGCGATCAGGTCGCCAAGAACGACCACCCGGCACGCGCGAAACCACGCGGTCAGATCGAGCAGGCGCCGAGCGGAGGCGGGGACGGGGGCGGAACGAGGCGAGGCTGCCATGCAGCCTAACAGGGTAACTCAGAAGACGCCGGTAAGCCGCTACGCTCTGGGCCGGCTCTCGGCTGCCGCCTTCAGGTCTGCCAGATCCCGCGCGATGATCCCGTCGAAACCTGATCCTGGAATCGAAGCGTTCTTCGTACGTCCTTCGTTTCTTCGTGACCTTGGTGTTTGTCCGTTTCAGCGGTCCGCGGCGAGGAGGAATGCCACAGCGGCCGCGAGGTCGTCGACGATTGCCTCGACGCGCTGGCCGGGCGGGCGTGCGGGCTCCATGCGCCGGCCCCACCCGGTGCGGACCATGATCGAACGAGCGCCGATGTTGTGTCCGAGCTGCACGTCGATCCACTTGTCGCCGATCATCCACGACCGCGCCGGATCGATCCCGAGTTCGCGGATGGCCGCGTCGGCCATACCCGTCGCCGGCTTCCGGCACGCGCACTCGACACGCAGGGCCTCGATGACGGCGTCGGGATGGTGCGGACAGCTGTACCAGCCGTCGACCCATGCGCCGCCTGCCATCAGCCGGCGGTCGATCTCCGCATGCAGTTCGCCGACGAAGGCGGCCTCGATCGCACCCATGCCGATCCCGCCCTGGTTGGTGATCATCGGGACCACGTACCCGGCGCGGTTGAGCAGGCGCACGGCGTCGGTCGCGAACGGATAGAGCGCGAGCTGCGACATGGCCGACAGGTAGCCGACGTCTTCGTTGATCGTGCCGTCACGATCGAGAAACACAGCAGGGCGGAGGGAGGTGGACATGGGAAGGCTTTCGGCTATCGGCGATCGGCGATCGGCTCTCGAGTGGCCGCCGCCAACTCGGCCAGTACTTGGGTGGCGGTGATGCCGCGCATGCAGCGGTGGTCGATCGGGCATTCGCGCAGCATGCACGGACGGCACCAAACCGAGTGCGTGATCACGCGCGGCGGCGCATCGTCCTCGCTCGACGTGAGGGGGTGCGTCTGCTCCTCGTTCGTCGAGCCGAACATCGCGACCACCGGCGTTCCGACTGCGCCCGCGAGGTGCATGGCGCCGGAATCGTTCGCCGCCACTGCACGCGCCTGCGACAACAGGGCGGCGAGCGTTGGCAGGTCGGTGCGGCCCGCGAGGTCGACCGGCAACGCCGGCCCCGGCCCGGTGCGCCGCACGACTCCCACGATCTCCGAGCACGCGCCGGCATCGCTGCGTGTGCCGACGAGGACCGTGCGTAAGCCGAGTTCGGCATGCGCACGCGTTGCCAGTTCCGCGAACCGCTCCGGCGGCCATTGCTTGGCCTTGCCGTAGGCGGCCCCAGGCGCCATCGCGACGAACGGTGCACTGGCATCGAGACCATGCTCCGCGAGGAGCGTTCGTGAACGATCGCGCGCGAATGCCGGCACCTCGATGCGCGCGTAGGGCGCGGTGCGTGGAATATCCAGCGCATGCACGAGTGACAGGTAGTACTCGGCCTGATGCGCGAACACCCGTGGCCGAGGTATTGCTCGCGTCAGGAGCCGCCCTCGCATGTCCGAGGCGTAGCCCCAGCGCTCCGGGATACCGGCTTGCGAGAGCACCCAGGCGGACAGGAACGAGTTCGGCAGCGCGAGCGCCACGTCGAACCGGCCCGCGGCGAGTCGATGCGCGTCACGGCGCCACCGCTTGACGGCGGCGAGCCCCGCGGTCGTCTCGAGCGTGATGGTCTCCTGCACGCCGTCCACCATCTGGAAGAGCGGGGCCACGCTCGCCCGGGCCGCCACAGCCAGGTGCACCCCGGGCCAGTGTTGACACACGGCAGCCACCGCCGGCAGCGCCATCACGGCATCCCCGAGCCAGTTGGGCGCCGACAATCAGGCACGCGCTCAACCATCGATGCCCTCGTCCGCGCGCGCCACCGGGAACATGCCACGCGTCGTGGCCACGGGCGCGTCACGCCACCGCCGGTGCATCCACAGCCAGAGCTCGGGATGCCGCCGGACGTACATCTCGAGCACGTCGGTACACCGCTGCGTGAACTCGTGGACGGCGTCCGGGAGTCGTCGGCGGCGGCGGCTCGACCGGGTGCTCGTACACCATGCGGAAGCGCCCGCCCGGCAACGGCAACGCAAACACCGGCACGACGGGCGCCCCCGTCCGAAGCGCAATGGCCGCAAGCGTCGAGGTGGTGGCCGCCGGACGCTGGAAGAAGTTCACCCAGATGGCGTCCGGGCTGTGCATGTGCTGATCGATCAGCATCGCCACGCCCTCGCCGGCGCCGAGCGTGCGCAGGACGCGGCGCACGGCGCCCTCACGGTAGATCACCGTGTTGCCGGTGCACCCGCGCATCTGCTCGAGGAGCGTGTTGAGCCGGTCGTTGTCGAGCGCGCGGGCGAGCACGCCGATCGGCCGCAACGCGAGCGCATGGACGACCGCCTGCAGTTCCCAGAAGCCGAAGTGGCCCGTGAAGAACAAGACGCCTCGGCCCTGCGCATAGGCATGCTCGGCGCGCTCCTGGCCGTCGAACTCCACGCGCGCCAGCATCTGGTCGGGGCGCAGCGTCGTGAACTTCAGGATCTCGAACAGCAACCTGCCGAAGTGCGCGAACATGCGCGCGCGCCAGTCCGCTGGTGCTCCGCCGTCGTCTTGCCCGGAAAGCACTGCTCGAGGTTCGCCAGTGCCACCCGGCGATGTGGGCGGTCGATCGGAGTAGCACGGCCACGCCGACCGCCGACCCAAGCGCGCGCACCGCCGCCGTCGGGCAGCAGCCGGACGAGCCCGCGCGCCAGGGCCACTGCCGCAGTACTTCGAGCGTGCCTCACGGCCACTCCCGTGCGCGAGCGCCTCGCGACGGTGTCGCGCGTCGGCGATCCACTATCGAGCGCCGATGGGGGTTCGATGTGCAGGCGCATGGGCACCGACACCAGCGGAAACGGCAAGGGCATCAGCCTCTCGAGCTTCACCACGTCCTTCTCGGTCGCCATCACCATCCGCGCGCCGCTCTCGTGGACCGCCGCGGCAATCCGCGCGACATCGCTCGCCGTAAACCAGTGGTGGTCGGCCAAGGGGATCCGCGTCACGACCCAGCCTTCCGCTTCCAGCCCTTCGAAGAACCGCTGACGGGTGCGCCACGCCAGCCACCACCACCACAGGCCCGTGCTCGGCGAGCAGACGCGCGAGATCGATCGGCGGGTCCGACGGGTCACCCACTCCGCCGCGCCCAGCACGCGCATCGCCCCGCACGACTGCGCGATGCCGAGCGACTGCGCTTCCGCCGCGGCGTCCGACGCCGTGGCGCCCGTCACCACGAGCACGTCCGCGTGGGCCGCCGCCGCCGCGCCTTCACGCAGTCGCCCGAGCGGCAGCACGCGCCCCTCCATGATCTCTCCAGGCGTCGTCATCAGCACGTCCAGATCCCGCGCGAGCCGCACATGCTGAAACCCGTCGTCCAGCACGTGAAACGTGGCGCCGAGCGTCTGCTCCGCGAGCCGGCCCGACGCGTACCGGCTGGCGCCGACGATCACGATCGCTTCCGGCACCAGGCGGGCAAGCAGCATCGGTTCGTCGCCCGACTCTTCGACGGACGCCACCACTCGCCTGCCATCCGACACGACCAACGGACCGGGTGTGACCCGTCGACGGCCGTAGCCGCGGCTCAGGATGGCCGGGCGCTCGCCCATGCCACGAGCCGCGCGGCAAGCGCCGCGACGAGCGGCGTCTTGCCCGTGCCGCCAACGCTGAGGTTGCCCACGCGAGATCACCGGACGAGACAAGCGCTGCCGGACACCGCCACGCCTTCCGTACCATGCGCGGCGCACCCGCATCGCCTGTCGGTAGAGTTGGTCCAGCACTGCTTGCGTGTCCCGCTCCAGACCGGTCAGTTGACGACGCGGAACGGCCGCACCTTGCCGGTGGCGGTCCCGTCGACTGGCAGCAGATCGACGAGCACGCGCATGGTCTTGTCCTTCGCGCCGCGGTTGGCTTCGACGAGTGCCCGTGCTGCGGCGCCGATACGGGCCCGCCGCACGGGATCGGCCATCAGGTCCGACAATACCGCTTCGAACTCGCGCTCGGACCTCACCTGAACGCCGGCGTCGTGGGCGACGAATGCCTCGGCGATCTCCGCTGAAGTTCTGCATGTGCGGGCCGAACATCGTGGGCTTGCCGAACACGGCCGGCTCTAGGATGTTGTGCCCGCCGGTCGGCACGAGGCTGCCACCCACGAAGACGACCGTCGCCACCTGGTAGATCCGCGCCAGCTCCCCGATCGTGTCGAGCACGCACGACATCCGCGCGCGGCTCGGCGTCCACCGGCAACTCCGTCCGGCGGACGGTGCGGAAGCCTTCCGCCCGGCACAGCCCCTCGACATCGTCGAACCGCTCCGGAGTGCCGCGGCGCGAGGATCAGCAGCGGCCTGGCGAGGTGGTCTTGAGCCGGCGGAATGCCCGCAGCACCGCGAGCTCCTCACCACGCATCGTGCTTCCGGCCACGACGACCGGCCGCGACGGGGGCAAGCGGAAGTAGCGCACGACGCGGTCCCGCACGCGCACGTCTGCCGCGGCCGTCGGCACGTCCAGCGAATCGAACTTCAGGCTGCCGGTGACGGTGACGCGTGCCGGGTCCGCGCCAAGGTCGACGAAGCGGCGGGCCGACTCCTCGCTCTGCACGCAAAAGCGATCGACGTCCGCCAGCACGCGGCGGAACAGCGGTCGGATCAGACGATAGCGTGGATACGACCGCGAGCGAGACCGCCCGTTGACGATCGCCGTCTTCACGCCGCGGCGCCGGCACTCGCGCAACAGGTTGGGCCAGATCTCGGTTTCCATCATCAGGAACAGCCGCGGCCGCACGAGGTCGAGCGTGCGCCGCACGACGAACGCCGAGGTCGAACGGGAAGTAGAACACCGCATCCACGTCCTGCACGTTGCGCCGCGCCAGCTGCTGCCCCGTCATCGTGGTCGTCGAAAGAAAGATGCGCAGCCGCGGGTAGCGCTGCACGCAGGTCGCGGATGAGCGGCGCGCGCCGTGAGCACCTCGCCGACCGACACCGCGTGAATCCAGATGGACGGCTCGCCGTCCATGTTGAAGGACACGGGGAGAGAGCCCATCCGCTGGGTGAGGCTGCCGACGTATTTCCTGTACGGATCGCCTGGTAGAGCAGCCAGGGCGAGACCGCCACGAAGAGCGCGAGCGCGAAGAGGCTGTAGAGGAGATACATCTAACCGACAGAAAACAAGAGCGGTTATCGACGAGGAGTATAGTCGCCGGGTTTGAACCGCCGCAAGCCATGGATAAAATGTCACGTTTGCTCGGGCAGCCGAACGGCTACCTGAGGCGTGGACACCCCGGAGGAGCATCGATGGCGATCAAGGTTGGCATCAACGGGTTCGGGCGCATCGGCCGGAACATCATGCGCGCGGCGATGCGACGATGCGGACATCGACTTCGTGGCGGTCAACGACCTGACGGACGCGGCGACGCTGGCGCACCTGCTGAAGTACGACTCGGTGCTGGGGAACCTCGACGGCAAATCGAGGCCACGGGCGACGCGATCACCGTCGATGGCGACGAGTTCAAGGTGCTCTCGAAGCGGGACCCCGCGGAGCTGCCGTGGAAGGCCCTCGGCGTGGACATCGTGTTCGAGTCGACCGGCATTTTCACCGATCGTGAGGACGCCGCGAAGCACCTCGCCGCGGGCGCGAAGAAGGTCATCATCACGGCGCCGGCGAAGAAGCCCGACGTGACGATCGTGCTCGGCGTGAACGACGAGATCTACGACCCGGCGAAGCACCACATCATCTCGAACGCGTCCTGCACGACCAACTGCCTGGCGCCGGTCGCGAAGGTGCTGCACGAGACGTTCGGCATCCGCAAGGGCTGGATGACGACCGTGCACTCCTACACGAACGACCAGAACCTGCTCGACCTGCCGCACAAGGATCTGCGGCGGGCGCGCGCGGCGGCGTGTCGATCATCCCGACGACGACGGGCGCGGCGACGGCGGTGGGCGTGGTGCTGCCGGAGCTGAAGGGCAGGCTCGACGGCATCGCGATGCGCGTGCCGACGCCGAACGTCTCGGTGGTCGACCTCGTGGCGCAGCTCGAGAAGAAGGCGACCGCCGAAGAGGTGAACGCAGCATTCAAGGCGGCAGCCGATGGCCCGCTCAAGGGCATCCTCGAGTACTCGGAGGCGCCGCTCGTCTCGATCGACTTCCGTGGCAACCCGCACTCGTCGATCGTCGATGCCGCCTACACCAAGGTCGATGGACGGCGACTTCGTGAAGGTGCTGGCGTGGTACGACAACGAGTGGGGCTACTCGAGCCGCTGCGTCGATCTGCTGAAGAAGCTCTGACGGCTGTCCATGAACAGTATACTCCGTACGCGATCTCGACTTGAAGGGTCGGCGCGTCTTCGTGCGCGTCGACTTCAACGTGCCGATCGAGGACGGCGTGATCGGAGACGAGACGCGCATCACGTCCGCGCTTCCGACGATCCGTCACGCGCTCGATCAAGGCGCCACGGTGATTCTCGCCTCGCATCTCGGGCGTCCCAAGGGGACGGCGACGCCGAAGTACAGCTTGCTGCCGGTGGCTGGGCGGCTCGGGGAGTTGCTGGAGCGGCCGGTGACCTTTGCCAGTGACTGCATCGGTCCGGCCGCCGCTTCGGCGATCGCCGAGGCGAGCGCACCGAAGGGATCGAAGGTCGTGCTGCTCGAGAACCTCAGGTTCCACGCCGGCGAGGAGCAGAACGATCCCGCGTTCGCCGCCTCACTCGCGGAGCTTGCGGATCGATATGTGAACGACGCCTTCGGGGCGGCGCACCGCGCGCACGCGTCGGTGGCGGCGATCGTCACGCACTTCCCTGATGCGGCCGCCGGGCTGCTGATGGAGAAGGAGCTGACCTATCTGGGGATGGCGCTCGGCGAGCCGGAGCGGCCGTTCGTCGCGATCCTCGGCGGCGCGAAGGTGTCGGACAAGCTCGACGTGATCGAGAATCTGTTGCCGCGCGTGGATCGCCTGATCATCGGCGGCGCGATGGCCTATACGTTCTTCCGCGCGCTGGGGCTGCCGGTCGGCAAGTCGCTCGTCGAGGAGGACAAGCTCGACACGGCGCGCAGCATCATCACGCACGCGAAGGCGCGCGAGGTGCAGTTGTGCCTGCCGGTGGATCACGTGGTCGCCCCGGCGCTCGAAGCGGGGTCGCCGGCCGAGACGATCAAGGTAAACGACCCGGCGATTGGCGAGCGCATGGGTCTCGACATCGGTCCCGAGACCACCCGGTTGTACTCAACGCTCGTCGCGGATGCGAAGACCATCGTGTGGAACGGCCCGATGGGCGTGTTCGAGATCGACGCGTTCGCGCAGGGCACGCTCGGCGTTGCGCGGGCAGTGGCCGACAGCGCGGGCACGACGATCATTGGTGGCGGCGATTCTGTCGCGGCGGTGCACAAGGCGGGTGTGGCCGACCGGATCACGCACATCTCGACGGGCGGCGGCGCCTCGCTCGAGTTCCTCGGCGGCCGCGAGCTGCCGGGCGTCGCCGCACTGCCGAACAAGCCCTGACGAGCCGGCCCAGGTTGACGCCGTGCCCGCTATCGGCGCACGCTCTTGCTGGCACCTGGCGCACCGGAGCACCTGAGCACCTGAAGCACCCGAAGCACCTGGCGCACCTGAGGCACTGCACCTGAGGCACCGGAGGCACGCGAGGCACCTGAGGCACCTGTTTATGCGCTCCCCATTCATAGCCGGCAACTGGAAGATGTTCAAGACGGTGCAGGAATCCGTCGTGTTCATCAAGGAGCTTCGGCCGCTGCTCGCCGACATCACCGGCATCGACATCGTCGTCGCACCGCCGTTCACGGCGGTGTATGCGGCGGCGGAGGCGGCGCGGAACACGAACATCGCCGTGGGCGTGCAGAACCTCCACTGGGAGCGTGAGGGCGCGTTCACCGGCGAGATCAGCGCGGGCATGGCGCAGGAGGCTGGCGCCGAGTACGCGATTCTCGGCCACTCGGAGCGGCGGACGCTCTTCGGTGACACCGACCTCAGCGTGAACCGCAAGCTGATGGCGGCGCTCTCCGCCGGCCTGATTCCCATCGTGTGCGTCGGCGAGACGCTCGCCCAGCGTGACGGCGGGCTGACGCTTGCGGTGCTGGATCAGCAGTTGAAGCAGAGCCTGGACGGCCTGACCGGGGCCCAGCTGGCGACGATGGTGGTGGCGTACGAGCCGGTGTGGGCGATCGGGACGGGGCGCAACGCCACCCCGGCGCAGGCGGGCGAGGCGCACACGCATCTGCGCGGCCGCCTGCGCCAGTGGTTTGGCGCGGATGCGGCGGAGCAGTGCCGCTTGCTCTACGGCGGCAGCGTGAAGCCGGGGAACATCGCGTCGCTCGTCGCCGAGGAAGACGTGGACGGCGCCCTCGTTGGCGGCGCGAGCCTGGAGGTCGATTCGTTCGCCGAAATCGTACGCCAAGCGATGCGGTGAAGCGGCCTTCGGCCGCTTCGACGATCGCGATCGGCGATCCACCTTCGCTCGCCGGATGCCAGCGAGCTACGGCGGACAAGTCGGCTTTCGGCTGCCAGCTCTCGGCTGCCGGCTCTCGGCTGCCAGCTCTCGGCTGCCGGCTCTCGGCTACCGGCTTTCGGCTGCCGGCTCCCAGCACCTGAGGCACCAGAGGCACCGCACGTGTGGCACCAGCGGCACCTGACCGCACCTGAGGCACCTGATCGCACCTGAGGCACCGCACCCGCCTTCGCCAAGGCTTCGGCGGGCGAGCCTGTGGCACCTGGGGCACCAGTGGCACCGGAGGCACCTGTTCTGATATATGATTGACGTTTGTGGCGTGGACCTCAGTCTGCGCAGAATGCCATGTATTACGTACTCGTCGGCATCTACATCGTCGTGTGCCTCGTGCTGATCGTCACTGTTCTCCTGCAGCAGGGGAAGGGTGGGGACATTGCGGCCGCCTTCGGCGGCGGCGGCAGCCAGGCGGCGTTCGGCGCGCGCGCCGGGGCCACGTTTCTCACCAAGATGACGGCCGGACTTGCGGTCACCTTCATGGTGATGGCGCTTGGCCTGGCGATTTGGGGCCAGCGGGGCCCTGGGTCGGTCGTTGGCGGGGTCGATGGACCGGAGGAGATGCCGTCGGGCATCACGCTTCCGGCCGACAGCCCGACGCCGCAGCCGCCCCCGCAGCCGCAGCCGGATCCCCCGTCGGAGGGCACGCCGCCTCCGCCGCAGGGACAGTAAGCACGACGGCGGGCTGAAGCCCGCACCAGACGGACCCTCTCTTCGCGGAAGTGGCGGAATGGCAGACGCACCAGCTTGAGGGGCTGGCGGGGGCAACCCCGTGGAGGTTCGAGTCCTCTCTTCCGCACCAAATGAAAGGCCAACCTATGGTTGGCCTTTTCATTTTGGCGCGAAAGAGAGACTCAGCCACTCGGCCGTCGCGCTCCGCGCTCGGCCTGGAGGGGTCGAGTCCTCTCTTCCAGCCACTCGGCCGTCGCGCTTCGCGCTCGGCCTAAAGGGGTCGAGTCCTCTCTTCCAGCCACTCGGCCGTCGCGCTTCGCGCTCGGCCTAAAGGGGTCGAGTCCTCTCTTCCGGCCGCTCGGCCGTCGCGCTTCGCGATCGGCCCAAAGGGGACGAGTCCTCTCTTCCGCACCAAAAACCTTACGGGGATTCAGAGACTCCTCGGGTGTCAAGTTGTCAAGCCTGTTGTCAACGGTGCGTAGTGCTTTACAGATTCTGGTAAGCTCTTGCGGCAACGGAGCACGGATGGACGAGAACCGAATCGCCGAGATTTTCGACCGTTTCGGACTAGACACCGCCAAGCGCGAAGAATTCGCCCGGTTCGCGCGGCAGGGACCTCTCCGCCTTGAACCTGAGCAGCCCGC
Organism: uncultured Chloroflexia bacterium; assembly: GCA_963729445.1. Taxonomy (GTDB): domain Bacteria; phylum Chloroflexota; class Chloroflexia; order Thermomicrobiales; family CFX8; genus JACCZH01. The sequence continues at coordinate 1,377,216 of CAVSNU010000003.1, read as the reverse complement.
CGATTTCCGCTTGGACTGTTCGACGCTCTCCGAGGAGTCTTCCGAAGAGGACGTGATTGCCGAGCTGGCATAGCATCCTGGAGGATCTTCGCAGGCGCGGCAGCATCCACGATGTCATCCGGCGCGAATATCTCCTGAAGCTTCACGAGGCGTTGGTAGAGATCGGCAAGCTCCTCGGTGGCCGCGATCACTCCACGATCATGCACGGTATCGCCAAGATCGAGAAGGGTCTGGAGAGCGACTCCAACCTGCGCGCGAAGGTGAACGTCATCCGGGAGCAGCTCTACGGGGGCTAAAACGCCGCCTTTTCCCCCTATTCAGCCATGAATGTATCCCGATCTGTGCCCGTTTTCTGTGTACCGATACGTGTTATCGCGTCCTGATCGCCGTTACAGTGGTTGTAGTGATGGATAAAGCACGCCGATGGGCTGCTCCGTCAGGCGCACGCCGTAACCGGGTGTGGTCTCAACATTGAGATGCTCCAGCCCGGTGACAACGAAGGAGGACGCAATGATTTATGGTGGTGGTCTTTTGACCCTGATTCTCATCATTCTCATCATCGTATTGCTGTTCTAATCCCGCATAAACGCTCATATTCAGTGCCAACGGGCCGGTGTATTCTCATGCCGGCCCGCTGTTATTGTTTTCAGAATGACCGTTATACGCCGCCCTCATCCCGCACCCTGTACTTTGCAAGCGCCCCTTCAAAACCTGCCTGCAGGTCGGTCTGCGTGCTGTTGGCCAGGCAGAGCAGGACGAAGAGCAGGTCTCCAGCTCTTCCTGGAGCTCGGCAGCAGTTTCGGAATCTTTGACCTGCTTTGGACCGTAGATCTGATTGATGGCACGTGCAACCTCGCCGGCTTCCTCGGTGAGCCGTGCCAGATTGGCGAGCGGCGGCCAGTATGTTCCCTGCCAGTAGCGGTCTGCCCACGCCTGAATTTGCGCTTGGAGTTCGTCTAACGGTCGGGTCGTCACCATGGTTTCCCCAAAACTGAGCGATCTGATGAGGTAGGATGCATGTCCGATTCTTGGCTTGCTCGTCCCATGAGCATGCTAGAGTAGTGGCCGAACCCAGACAAGCATGAATTTAGAGGCTTCCCGGTGTTGCTGAAGGCGACCGTTTAGTGACCGTTTAGTGTTTGGAACAATCGTTGAGGATAGTGAGATGATGAGTCCGTCTTCGCCAACGTCAGATCACGGCGATCGGGACGATGAGCGCGCTCCCGGTGGCATGGGATTGACGCCGGCGCGTGGCTCGCTCTCGCGTGCCGGGTCTGTGAGCGCCCGGCAGGAGGAGGGCCGGTGGCTCTCCATCGACGCGGCCTGCAAGATCCTGGGGGTCGATCAATCCACGCTGCGGCGTTGGAGCGACAGCGGCAAGGTCCCGGTCTTCCGCACGCCCGGCGGTCACCGGCGCTACAGTGAGGACGACCTGCGCTCGTTCATGCAGGGCGAGCAACGCCCACGGCGCCGGATGAGCAGGCAGCTGCTCACCAACATGTCGCTCTCCGGTTACGAGCGCGATTATCTGCACGAGGCCAGCACGCACTCCTGGTACCACGCCTATGACCCGCGCACCCTGGCCGAGCTGCGGCCTCTTGGCCGCCAGATGGTTGACCTGACCATTCGCTACGTCAGTGGGCGTGGCGCGCGCGACGAGATACTGGACCGCGGCCGGGCGATTGGCCGGCAGTATGGCTTCTATTCGTCGCGGGTGGGCCTCTCGACGTCTGACGCCCTGGAGGCGTTTCTCTTCTTCCGCCGGCCGGTGATCCACGCCGTGATCCGCTACATCGAAGAAGAGAGCGTCAATACGAACCGGGCGGCGCGCATCCTTAGCGAGCTGACCGATTTCATGGATCAAGTGCTGGTCTCCACGATCATCGCCCACCGCGAGCATGCGCGGACGTAACGACCGTTCGTCGCCCCAATGAGCGGCCGGTTACCGTCAGGACTATCGTCCTGATTCGCCCTGTCGAGTATGGCTAGGTTCCTGCGCTGCCTGTGCCGCGTCTCCCGGCTTTTCGCATTCTGAAGCCGAACAGCCTGCGGATTCCTCTTTCGTGATACCCGCAAAGACAATAGCTGCTTAACGGACAACTATCCTGTAACCCATATACTGCTTTATGATTGGCGGTTGTGGAGATCCGGGGCTTCTCGGCTGCATGAGCGTAGTATTTCATCTGGGCGAGAGGGAACACAGGAGTCATGACACATTTGGCGCGGATCGTTGTGATCCTGGGGCTACTCGCACCGTCGTTGGTTCTGGCTCCAGCCGTCTATGCCGCGCCGCCGGCCAATGATGCCTTCAACCGCACCTGGGGACGTACCGATGCTCCGGTCGCCGAGGGCGACGCCGTGCGTACCTGGATGTGGGGGCCGCAAGCCTTCACTGAAGGCATGCACGAGCCCTACCTCGAATCTCCCGGCCTCGTGCGGACCGTGCAGTACTTCGACAAATCCCGTATGGAGATCACCGACCCACGTGCTCCCGACGATGGGCTCTGGTTCGTTACCAATGGTCTGCTGGCCAGTGAGCTCATTTCCGGCCGAATGCAGGTCGGGGATAGTGCCTCGGTGCCGCTCGACCCGGCGCTCGTCAACCTTGCTGGTGATCCCGACGATGCAACCGGCCCCACCTATGCCACCTTCGGCTGGTTGCTCGATAAAGAACCGGCCGAGGCCGGCTCGCTCTATACCCAGCGGGTTGACCGTGACGCGAACATCACCACCGAGCCTGGCCTTGCCGAACGTGGTGTCGTTGCCGCGCACTACGACGAGGTGACCGCCCACACGATCGCCGAGCCGTTCTGGACCTTTATGAATGCGACCGGCCTGGTCCAGGAGGGCGGAGAGCTGGTCGAAGGGCCGCTCGTTGTCGACGTGAACTACATCACCGGCCGCCCGATCAGCGAAGCTTACTGGTCGTGGGTGAAGGTCGGCGGCACCTACATGGACGTGTTGATCCAGTGCTTCGAGCGCCGCTGTTTAACGTACACGCCGGACAATGAGCCCGCCTGGCAAGTCGAGGCCGGCAACGTCGGCCAGCATTACTACACCTGGCGCTACAATTCCGGCCGGCAGTACACCCTTGACGCGGTGTCGGCCACTGACGGCGGCGTGATCACCCTCGACGACGCGCGGCTGGAGATTCCGGCTGGTGCGCTTGCGGCGGATGCGCTGGCGAGCCTGTCAATCCATCACACGCCGCTGGGCGTGCCCGAGAACTACCTCAAGGTGAGCTCGCTCTACAGCGCCAGCGTTGGGGGAGTAGGCCTCTCCGGCGCGGTCAACCTCTCCCTGCCCTATGACCTGGATGCCATTCCGTCTGATCTCACGGCGGATAATCTGGTCATTGGTCGCTGGGACGAGGCCGGAGGAGCCTGGGAGCTGCGCTCCGGATCGGTTGATCCGGACAGCGCCACCTTTAGCGTGACGACCGGTGAGCTGTCCTTCTGGCAGGTCTTCAGTCCTGTTTCCGAGGACGCGCCGCCGCCTCCACCATCTCCACCACCTTCGACGCCAACGCCACCGGATCCAACCCCGATTCCTCCGCCTGCTCCGGAAGAGAACCAGCCGCCGGTTGCCGACGATCTCTCCATTGAGGTCGCTGAGGACGGCCAGGTGAGCTTCGCGCTCAGCGGCTCCGACGCGAACGGTGACGCGCTGCGCTACGCCGCTGTCGCACAGCCTGAGCACGGCTCGCTCAGTGGGACTGCGCCGGATCTCACCTACACGCCGGACGCGAACTACTTCGGTCCGGACAGCTTTACGTTCACACTGAACGACGGCGAGCTCGACTCCAACACCGCGACCGTTGCGATCACGGTGCGCCCGGTGAACGATCCACCGGTGGCGGACGATCAGGCGATCACGGTTGGCGAAGAGGGCTCGGTTGCCATCACCCTGATCGCCACGGACATCGAAGACGACCCGCTTAGCTTCAGCATCGTTGATGCGCCGCAATCGGGCACACTCAGCGGCACGCCGCCCGAGTTGGTCTACACGCCCGCTCCCGATTTCCGTGGCAGCGATAGCTTTACCTTCACGGCGAACGACGGCAGCGCCAATTCCAACGTTGCGACGGTCACGCTGACCGTTGTCCCGGTGAACGATGCTCCGACATTTACCCCGGGTGCCAACGTGACCCTCGTCGAGGATAGTGGCGCCTATGCACAGGCGTGGGCGACCGACATTAGCCCGGGGCCCGGTGACGAGGCGGACCAGACTACCTTCTTCGAGGTCGCTGTCACCGCGGGTGATGGTCTGTTTAGTGTGCAGCCCTCGGTTGCTCCGGATGGCACATTGACGTTCACACCGGCTGCCGACGCGTTCGGTACGGCCACGGTTGACGTCGTTCTCAAGGATGACGGCGGCATCGAGGACGGTGGCAGCGACACTTCAGCAGCGCACACATTGACGATAGAAGTGCTGCCGCAGAATGATGCACCCTCCTTCACGGCAGGCGGCAATGTCTCCGTAGCTGAGGACAGTGGGCCCCAGACAATTGACCCCTGGGCGACCGGGATCATCCCGGGACCGGAGAACGAAGCCGGCCAGACGGTCCAGTTCCAGGTCGTTGGCAATACCAATACCGACCTCTTTAGCAGCCAGCCGGCAGTTGACCCGAACGGTGTGCTGACGTTTACCCCAGCGAACGACCTCAACGGAAGCGCCGAGATTTCGATCCAGATCCAGGACAGTGGCGGCACCGACAATGGCGGCGTAGACACATCCGCGACACAGACGTTCACCATCGCTGTAACCGCTGTGAACGACGCCCCCAGGTTCACCGCCGGCCAGGACGTCACCGTGCTAGAGAACGCCGGGCCGCAAACGGTTGCCGGTTGGTCGACCGGCATTAGCCCCGGCCCGGCGGATGAGTCCGGCCAGACGGTCGCGTTCGAGGTGACCGGCAACACGAATACGGATCTTTTCAGCGTCCAGCCCTCGATCGCGTCAGACGGAACCCTGACGTTCACCCCGGCGTCCAACGTGCACGGAGCCGCGACGTTGACCGTCGTGCTCCAGGATAATGGTGGGACCGAGAGCGGCGGTCAGGACACCTCGGAAGCACACACCTTCGTCATCTATGTGACACCGGTCAACCATGCGCCCTCCTTCACTGGCGGACCAGACGTCACTGTGAATGAAGATAGTGGTGCCTATAGCAGCGCCTGGGCAACCGAGGTCTCGGCTGGCCCGGCCCACGAGTCCGACCAGGCGCTGACCTTCGAGATCGTCGGGAACTCCATCCCCGGGCTCTTCAGCGCAGGACCGTCTGTTGATGCCTCAGGTGTGTTGAGCTTCACTCCGGCGCTCGATGCCAACGGTTCGGCGACGATCACGTTACGTCTGCGCGATGACGGCGGCACTTTGAACGGGGGCATCGACACCAGCCCCACCCAAACCTTTACGATTACCGTCTCGCCGGTGAATGACGCGCCGCTGTTGAACGTCGGTGTGGATCAAACGGTGCTCGAGGATAGCGGCCAGCACACGGTTGCAAACTGGGCGACGGGCATGCTACCCGGGCCGGCAACGGCGACCGATGAAGCCGGCCAGGTCCTGACCCTCATCGCCAACAACAGCAACAGCAGTCTCTTCAGCATGGCGCCAGCGGTGGATCCTGTCTCCGGGACGTTGACCTACCAGCTGGCTCCTGACGCCTTCGGGACAGCTTCCGTGACGGTCTCGCTGCAGGACAACGGTGGAACCGCGAATGGCGGCTCCGACACCAGCGCCGAGCAGACCTTCTCCATCACCGTTACCCCCGTGAACGACGTCCCGAGCTTCGACTTGCAGGCTGATCCGGACCAGACCGCCGTCAGTACTGACGGCGCACAAACCATTCCCGGGTTTGCTGTCAATGTCACGGCAGGTCCGAACGAAACCGACCAGACACTGACCTTCAACCTGACTAACGACAACAACAGCCTGTTCACGGGCCAGCCGGCGATCTCCACTGACGGTACGTTGACGTACACTCCGGCGGCAGGTGCCAGCGGGGTGGCAACTGTTACGGTGGCGCTCTCTGATAGCGGGGGGACCGACAACGGCGGCGTCGATGCCAGCAGTCCCCAGACCTTCACGATTACGGTCATTCCTCCGAACCAGCCTCCAGTTGCGAACGACACTTCCGTGACGACGGACGAAGACACGCCGGTCTCAATCACGCTCACCGGCACTGATATCGACGGCGATGCGCTGACCTTCTCGATCGTCAGTGGATCGGCCCACGGGACGCTGGGCGCCATCACGAATGTCCTGTGTGATAGCGGTACGCCACAGACCTGCACCGCACAGGTGGAATACACGCCGGCGGCCAACGTTCATGGCGCCGATAGCTTCACCTACCTGGTCGACGATGGGCAGCCGGTCGACAACCTTTCCAATGAGGCGACCGTGTCGCTCACGGTGAGCCCTGTAAACGATCCGCCCATCATCTCAAACAGGAGTTACACCGCCCAGTCGAACATGCCATTAACGATCACTGACGGCGTGCAGGGTGGTGGGCTGCTGGTTGGAGTAAGCGACCTCGACGATGGGGATACTGACTTCACGCCGGCCTACACGGCGAGCAGCGATGGGGTGACCAGTCCGGCCGGCGGGACGGTCAACGTGAGCAGCAACGGTGATTTCACGTTCGATCCACCACCGGGTGCGACCGGCAACGTCACCTTCAGCTACGAGGTCTGCGACACAGGCAACCCGACACCTGCCGCGTGCAGCACCGCGACAGTGACTGTGGAAATGCAGGGAGAGCTCATCTGGTTTGTCAATCCTGCCGCCGCGCCGGGTGGTAACGGCACGCTTGCGAGTCCGTTTAACCTGCTGTCATCTGCCGCTGCTGTTGACGGGAACGACCAGAGGGTCTTCGTGTACTCCGGAACTGCATCATCTGGACTCGCGCTCCACCCCAACGAATGGTTGATCGGTCAGGGAGTGACCGGCGTGTCCTTCGACGCTGTGTTCCAGATCAGCCCGCCGGCCGGTACTCCACCGCGTCCGAGCATCAATGGGACCCGTCCGGCCATTCAGGGGACGGTTGTGACGGTCAATGGTGCTGCCGTGCGCGGCTTGAACATCATGCCGCTCGACGCAGTCCCTGGACTCACCGCGAACGCCGCCACAGGGCTCCTGGTCGGAGAGGTGAGCGTCAGCACGAGCAACGCCAGCGCTGTGAACCTGGTGAACTCGGGTGGCACGCTGCACTTCACCCAGGTCTCTGCCAACGGCGGTGCCAATGGCGTTGTGCTCAACAACCTGACCGGCAGTTTTGAAGTGGCAGGGTCTGGCGGCGATTGCACGCTTGCAAATCAGACCTGTACCGGCGGCACGATTCAGAACACGACAGGCGACAGCGTGTACATCGTGAATGCACAGAGCGTTTCACTGGCTCTCATGAATATCAGGAGCAGCCCGGCCAAGGGCGTGGCGGTTTCTGCTGAGGGAACACACACGGGAAGCCTGACGGTCACCAACTCAATCTTCGAGTCGAACGCCTTGAGTGGAGTGCAGGGAATTTCCAGGAATAGTGCAAATCTCACGGTATCGGTGACCGGCTCAGCGATCACCAACAGTACCAGCGCGCTGGATCTCAGTGGGGAGCAGGATGCAGACGTTACCTTCACGCTGGAGAACAACGTCATGATCAACTCAGGAAAAGAGGTCTCCAGCACTATCAATATCATCACCGGTGCTGACGCCACAATGAACTCGAGGATGCGCGGCACGATCTCGGGCAATCACATTGGTGATCCGGCGGTGATCCGGTCCGGCAACTCCGGCGAAGGGTTTGGGATTGGTGTTGATATCCGGGGCAATGCCGACGCGGTGCTCTCCATCACCGGTAATACGATCCAGCGCACGGCCATGAGTGGTGTATCTATCGAGTCGCAGCTGGGAAGTAGCGCTGTCGACGTGACCTTCACGAACAACGTCGTCGGGGCTCCTGACGACACTGCTGACTACCCGTTCGGGTCGATTTATGGAACTGAGATTCTTGCGCGAAACACGACCAACATGTGTCTCGACATCTCCGTCAATGCATCCTCAGGGATCGGCGATTTCGGGGGATTCCTGGTGGAGCAGGGTGACACTGCAACGTTCCGGCTAGAGCGTTTCACCGGCAGCGGAACGAACGTCACGGACGTGCAGAACTTTATCGTCGACCAGAATCCAGGCAGCACCGCGAGTGCGACAGTCGCGACGACCTATACGGGCGTCGCTGATGGCGCATGCCGCATGCCGTAGTGGCGGCCGAGCACCGGGAGTACCGGATGCGATCCGCCGCAAGACCGGTAGACGCCCGGTACCGGTTTCGTGTGAATTGACAGAGAGGTAGACGTGGCAGAACCATTTCTCTCAGAGATCAGGATCATGTCGTTTAACTTTGCCCCGAAGGGCTGGGCGATGTGCAACGGCCAGCTCATGCCTATCAACCAGAACCAGGCGCTGTTCTCGCTGTTGGGCACGACGTTCGGAGGCGACGGACAGGTCAGCTTTGCGCTCCCTGACATGCGGTCGAGAGTGCCAATCCACGTCGGCGCCGGGCACACGCTGGGTGAGCGTGGTGGCGAGCAGGCGCATACGCTCTCCATCGCTGAGATTCCGGCGCATACGCACGCGCTCAATGCGTCAGCGACTGATGGAAACGCTCCTGTTCCCTCTGGGCCGGCAGGAAATATCCTCGCGCGCACCGTCAACCAGATCTATGGCCCGCCGGATACGTTGACGGGGCTGAACCCGGGAACCGTGACGAATGTTGGTGGAAGTCAGGCGCACCTCAACATGCAGCCGTTTCTGACGCTCTCGTTCTGTATCGCTTTAGAGGGAATTTTTCCAAGCCCAAACTAGGAGGTCCAGGTGGCACAACCCTACGTCGGGGAAATACGCATGTTCGCCGGCAACTTCGCTCCGCTAGGCTGGATGTTCTGTGAGGGCCAGCTCCTGCCGATTTCAGAGAATGAAATTCTCTTCAGCGTCATCGGCACGACATACGGCGGCGATGGTATGGACACGTTCGCGCTTCCAGACCTGCGCGGGCGCATTCCAATTCACCAGGGGAACGGATTTATTCTGGCCGAGACTGGCGGGGCGGAGGAGATTACCCTGACGGTCAACCAGATACCGGCCCATTCTCATCCCATGCTGGCAACAACGGCACTCGGCACCCTTGCCGACCCAGCCGGTCGTGTTGTGGCACAGACGCGCACAGCGTCGGTCGATCTCTACCGTGAAGACGATCCGTCCGTAAACATGTCCCCAACGGCGATCGGCCCTGTCGGTGGCAGCCAGCCGCACACCAACTTTCAGCCGTATCTGTGTCTCAGTTTCATCATTTCGCTATTCGGGATATTCCCATCCCAGACTTAGGAGTCTCGTATGGCCGATCCATTTGTTGCTGAAGTCCGCATCTTCCCGTTCAATTTCGCTCCGAAGGGCTGGGCGTGGTGCAACGGCCAACTGATGCCCATTTCGCAGAACACAGCGCTGTTTTCCCTGCTGGGTACGATGTATGGCGGCGACGGGAAGTCGATCTTTGCGTTGCCGGATCTCCAGGGGCGAGCGCCGATGCACCCCGGTTGGGGTCCCGGTCTATCGGGGCACGACATTGGTGAAACCGGGGGGAGCGAGACCGTCACGCTCTCGCCATCCGAACTACCGGCGCACGCGCATACCCTGCAGGCGTCGAATAGCTCCGGGGATTCGCCAGTACCAACGGGGAACAGTCTGGCACGCTACGCCAGGGCCTACCAGCAGAATGTCAACCAGAACCTGGTTGCGATGGCTCCACAGTCTCTCGCACCCGCCGGTGGAGATGCTCCACACAACAACCTGCAACCCTATCTCACCTGTTATTTCTGTATCGCCCTCCAGGGCGTATTCCCTCAACGCAGCTAAATCGAGGATGGACAGGAGCCGTTCGCAATGACCAGGTCACGAACCCAGGCCATCGGGGCCCTCGACGCGTCGCTGTCGCGGCGCAAGCTGCTGCTTCTCGGAACAACTGGAGTGCTCTCGGTCGCGCTGTTGAGGTCGGGGAACGTGCTTCAGCGAGCAGAGGCAAGCGCTCAGCCCAGGCACGCGCTGGGGACTGCCGCGCCACTCTCCGTCGGTTTCAGCCCCGCGGGTCTTGACCACACGCTCGTCATCGACGCCGGTCGCCTCGAGTCCGGCGACACACGCCTGGTCGGTGAGGGCGCGCGCTTCAAGATCCTCGGTCTGTATCCAGCCAACGACCCGGCCGCGCATGCATCGTTGGATTGGCTGACGATCGATATCTCCTATGCTCCCTACCACGACACACCCTTCATGGCGTGGAGCTTCCGCAACGGGCCCGTTCCCCGGTCGAGCTCGCCGTTCACGGTGACAGTCCCTGTTGAGGAATCAGCCGGGCTCAATTTGCTGGTGTCCTACCGCCTTGCCGGCGCGGTCGCGCCGGTTGAGTCGACGATCCGCTTCGCCGCGGGGCGGGAGTCTGGCACTCCAAAACTCGCCGAGGGCGTGTACCTGATCGCCTTGCCCGACGCTCATCAAGCGCTCCCCGACTGGCAGCAGTACGAGCTGCTTCCGGAGAGCCTGGATGGAGATTGCGATCGGCTGTGCCTGTACGAGAGGCTGCAAGCAGAGTACGTCCCGGTCCAGCGCCCCTATGTGGCCGTGTCGATCAGCTAATGTGCAGCGAGAGCCCTCGTCAAATGCCATCGACAGCGGTCCGCCTGCGGCCCGTCGTCCCGGGAGATGAGCCGTTCCTCTGTGCTGTCTATATCAGCACCCGCATGGAGGAGCTGACCGTCACCGGCTGGTCGGACGCGCAGAAGCGGGAGTTTCTGGAAGGGCAGTTTGCCGCCCAGCACCAGCACTACCAGACTCACTACGCAGACGCTGAGTTCTCGGTCATCCTGGATGGGGAGATCGAGGTCGGACGGCTGTACGTCGCCCGGTGGCCTGCCGAGATCCGGATCGTCGACATTGCACTGCTGCCGGACTACCGCAGCCGGGGAATCGGCAGCACGCTGTTGCGCGACATCCTCGCTGAGGCAGCGTCGGCAGGCATTCCGGCCCGCATCCACGTGGAGATCTTCAATCCGGCACGCAGGCTCTACGAGCGGCTGGGTTTTCGGGTGATTGAGGACAAAGGGGTGTACCTGTTGCTGGAGTGGACGCCACCAGCACAGTTGAGAGCGGCTTCCTCAGTCTCCGGGATTAGCTGAAGACCGCTTCGTAGCGCATCCCGCCAGGCCCGGGTCCGATCGGGACGATAAAGATCTCCTGCACGCCCAGGTCAGTGTGCTCGAAGCGATAGGTTCGCTGCTCGCACACCTGGTCCTCCGGCCCACGAAAGATGATCGAGAATGGAATTCTGGAGAGGCCCGCACCGCCACCGAAACGCTCCCGCAGATCCTTGACCTCAATCAGCTCCATCTCGATAACTGTCGACCGATCGATCGTTACTGCGAACACATCGTTCAGGCGGTCGGCAAACATCTCGATCGTTAATAGCTCCACCATCTGTACTCTCCCCCTCGTCCGTGCCTCACGTGATGGACCGCTGCGTCAGATTGTAGCCAAGCCTCGCCACATCCATCCGTTCGATGGAGGATGACGTGCTGAGCTGCGCCCGATCTCTGCTAGACTGCTCACCGGAGAACCGGACAATGACTCGCCCGCGCACGGGAGTACCGCGACGCTGTTGCATCCCAGCATGTCTCCCGGCAACCGCCTGACAACGCAGAGATCCGGCCACGACTGAATTGCTGAGCAAGGGACAATACGATTGGCAAATCCGGCGCAAGTAACCCCGGTGGTGGGGCGCCTTTCTGCCCGCTATCAACAGAACCAGGCGCTGGTCTGGGTATGTGTGCTTATTTTTGTGAACCAGCTCGGCTTTGGCAGTATCGTGCCGGTCGTGCCGTTGTATGCCAAGGAGTTTGGGGTCTCCTCGGCCGCGATTGGTCTGACGATCGCGATTTATGGCGCGGCGCGTTTTCTGATGAACGTGCCGACCGGGCAAATCGCAGATCGATTCGGCCGCAGAATCGCCCTGGCGAGCGGCGGGGCGATCACGGTTTTCGGCAATCTGATCTGTGGATTGGCGGATAGCTACTGGCTCTTTCTTGGCGGCCGATTCATCGCCGGGGCTGGCGCGGCGATGGTCATCACCGGCACCCAGATCGTGGTTGCCGACCTCTCCGTTCCCGCGAACCGTGGCCGGATGATGTCCATTTACCAGGGGACGTTCCTCTTCGCGGTTGGCCTGGGGCCGCTGCCGGGTGGTTTCCTGGCAGAGTATTTCTCGCTGACCACACCCTTCTTTCTCTACTCGATCCTGGGTGGCGCGGTCGCGCTGCTGGCATGGAGCCGGATTCCTGAGACGCGCGGACGAGACTCCGATGGCGGGCTGGTTACGAGTAATGGCATACCGTTACACGAGCAGCTACGGCTCTTCACCAGGCAGATCGGATTTGTGCTGGTCGCGATCGTCTCGTTCACGCTCTTTTTCGCTCGTACCGGCGCGCTGTTCAACCTGATCCCGACACTGGCGGACAGCAAGCTGGGTCTCGCCCCCGGGCGGATCGGCATCGGTCTCGCCCTCATCAGCATCGTCGGGCTGGTCCTGGCCTACCCCAGCGGAATGCTGGTGGACCGCTTTGGCCGCAAATCGGTGATCGTGCCGAGCACGCTGATTAGCGGCGGGTCGATGGTCATGTTTGGCCTGGCGCCGAACTTTCTCTGGTTCATCCTGGCCTGCTTCGCCTGGGCGGTCGCAACCGGCATCGCCGGCCCGGCACCGGCGGCTTACGCGGCTGACTCTGCCCCTCCAGGTATGAACGCCTCCGCGATGGGCATGTACAGGATGCTGGCCGACGCCGGCTACGTAGCCGGACCGCTCCTGCTGGGCGGCGCGGCCGACATTCTGACGACCGAGACCGCCCTCTACATTACCGGCGCTCTCGTGATCGCCGCGGGGATCATGTTCGCGGTATTCGCCCCAGAAACGTACCGGCGCGAGCACAAGGCACCGTCTGGATGAGTGCGCGCAGGCAACACGCGTTCTAAGCGGCAGGTGTTGCGAGCATCAGCACCACCATGTGCATCAACGCAAGGAATCAGTGGGCAGACAATACCGCTCTATCCGTCGTCCTGAGTACTGGACCACGGGGGAGCTCTCACGCTCCGGGGGTTCCGTCTGTCCGCCGGGGGTGACACCGGCATCGTGGTCGAGTACTGAGTTGGTGCGTCATCTTGAGCGCGTTGATGATCATCCGAAGCTGACGGTCATCCTGGGCCTGTCAGTCCTCCTGCGCGCAAGCGAAGAGCCTGCCCTGAGCGTCAATCAGTCACCCTGAGCGCCTGATAGTCATCCTGCGCTCAATAGTCATCCTGAGCGCCAGCGAAGGATCTCTGCGTCAAACGTCTCCGGTGTCAAGCCAGAGATCCTTCGTGGCGCTCAGGATGACTGATAAACGCTCAGGGTGACTGATGAACGCTCGGGGTGACTGATGAACGCTCGGGGTGACTGATTCGGCGCTCAGGGTGACTGATGAACGCTCAGGATGACTATCGACCTCAGGATGACTGATTCGGCGCTCAGGATGACGAACAGAGGCCGCTGGATGGCCCGCTGCCACTTAACTTGATGCGAATGGGGCAGGCATCAGCACGCCTTGGGGTGCCGTTGCCCGCCGGATTCGTCATTGCTTATGGTTACGCTGGCGCTCGGCGGGAGCACCACGTGCTCCTTGAGTGCTCTCTGTGTGAAGTGCGCTCGCGTCTATCGCGTCGCGGCCACCCCACCGGCCACCATGGACTTGAGCTCATCCACGAAGATGCTGTTCCAGGCCGCCATGTTGTCCCAGCGGAACTTGGAAGAGTTGGCACGCACGGCAGTGCGGGTTTCGTCCGGCATGTTCTCGTAGGAGCGGTTTGCGCCTTCGAGCTGCGGGTTCGCCTGGGCAAAGCGGCGCGTTTCCTCGCCCATCTGTTTGGTGACCGCTTCGGGGCGCTCGATGAAGTGCCCCAGCTCATTCCAGTGCTCGTCATAGATGACGAAGACCGGAATCGAGCGGTACTTTCCGTCCTTGAGGTACTGATCCATCAGGTCGAGGTTTTCGTCGCGCTTGAAGACCTTGAGCGTGACGCTTGGGATCTGCTGGGCGAGCTTGGCGACGACCGGGAGGAACTGGATCACGTCGGTGCACCAGTCTTCTCCGATGGCGGCGATCGAGATGGGATGATTCCCGAAGAATTTCAGATCGTCCTCAGAGAAGCTGTTGGCCTCGATGTTCTCGAGGAACTTCTCCTTGTTCACTTCCATGCTGTCAACGAACTGCTCGACGCTGAGGCCGGACTCAAAGCGTTCCTTCGATATAGGCATAGGCCTGGCGGCTCCCTTCTGAAACGACGTACATCTTTCTACCCCAGTCTAACGGTTCGAGGCCGGATCGTATTCCTGGCGTGAGGAAAAAGGGCAAGAAAGTGGGGCCGCTGGGACGGCCCCGGGTACAGGGAGGGAGGGAAGATATATACGTCAGACATCTTCCCGGTCAGCGGGGCCAGCCGTTGCGGCATCACTGGCGAGGCGTGTATCCGCGAAACGCAGAAGCGTCGACGGTTGGCCCCGCATGACCGGTGCAGATGGCCGGGGAGAATTGACTGAGGCGTTCCCAAAGGATTACCGTCCGTCGAATGCCCCCTGGCAGATGTGGCGCTCTCTCGTTACCCGCGTGGGATGCCCGCTGCCGCAGATCTCGCAACTGGTGTCCCACCTCGGCCCGTAAGGAGCTGACTGTTCCGGTGACCGTCACCGCCAGCGTCACTGTACGTACGCCACACCCTTATTGTACGTACACGTTCCTGTTTGTCAAGGGTCTGGGAGTCGAGTTTTGTATCAGATATGTATCAAAGAGCTGTACGGTCAAGCTGTCCGTAAAGGCAGGGGCAAGGCGTGCGAAGGTCTGTCGGTTAGGCGACGAGAGACTCTCTCCCACGGCATTTCATTCGCGTTAAAGGGAGCGGTGGCATGCACGGCGCCTGCCTGGTCATCGAATAACGGCGTTCAACGGGTCATCCGGAGCCCATTCGTCATCCTGACGCGAGGAAGGATCTCTGCGTCAAACACCCCGGGATGCAAGCCAGAGATCCCATTCGCCTGTGCTCAGTACTAAACCACGATGATGGTGTCACCCCCGTAGGGGAGGAGCTCGTCTCCTCCCGCGTCGAGCGGACCGGGGGTTCGGGAGGAGACGAGCTCCTCCCCGACCGACACACGGAACCCCGGCGCGTGACAACTCCCCTGTGGTCTAGTACTCAGGATGACTAATGGGCGCGCGGGGTGACTACCAGGCTCCGGATGACGAACAACCTCCGTGTGACTGGTTAGGCGTTCAGGGTGACTGAGTTGCGCTCGGGATGACGAGGCGCGCAGCGCGGTCATTTACATGTACACCCGGATCAGGATATCCGTCGGCTTGAAGCCGTTGCAGGCGTTCTGATCGTTCGGGCTGGCGCAGATCGCCACCAGGGTGTCCATGTGGGCGCGCAGAATGACGGCGTCGTTGCGCTCCGAGATGGGCTCGCGTACCTCAAGCTCGCCGCGCGCCTTGAGGCCAACGTTCATAAACCAGTTCACCGAGTCCGGGATGCGGTCGTGCGTGACACCACGGTTGGCGAGCGCTTTGCGGAAGTTATCCATGCAGTTGAAGTGCTTCTCGGCGCCGTAGTCATCGCGGTACGACTGCTCGTCGCAGGGCGGCAGCAGCAGGTCATGCCGGCCGACGCCGTCTTCGATAATAGAGAACATCTTGTTGCGCCGGTTGCTGTAGAGCCCGTGCTCTTTCGTCAGCATCATCGAGCGGTTGATCGCGCGGGTGCTGGCGGAGAGAGGTACTCCTCCATGTCGTGCAGGTTATAGGCGATCATGACCGCGACCTGCTTGCCGAGCATGTCGGTAATCTGGAGGAATTGGTCGGCCTTCACGTCAAAAACACCGGCCTGGCTTGGCCTGATTTGCATTGCTCGCCGCGCCATACGGCCCGCGAGCGCTCCCGTGCTCATCGTCATGTACGGTTCTCGATCTTCCCAGTGCTCAGCGTGTTGCTCGCGATATCCATGCGGGCGGATTATACTGGCAGATGCTCACGGTCTGCCGTTTGCGCCGTCGTACCGGCCTATCACCACACAGGCATTCTGCCCGCCAAGGCCGAAGGAATTGCTGAGCGCCGCCTGGATGGTGAGCGGACGCGCCTCGTCGGGAACGTAGTCCAGGTCGCACTCCGGGTCTGGTGTTTCCAGGTTGATCGTGGGATGGACCTGTCCTTCGTGAACGCTCAGGGCGGTGACCGCCGCCTCAATCGCCCCGGCAGCGCCCAACATGTGGCCGATCATCGATTTCGAGGCGCTGATGGCGACTCTGCGCGCATGTTCCTCTCCGAGAGCCCGTTTGATGGCCTTCGTTTCGGAGATGTCTCCGAGAGGGGTGCTGGTGGCGTGGGCATTGACGTAATCAATGGCCTCTGGTCCAACACCGGCGTCCCGCATCGCGGCAGTCATCGCGAGCAGCGCACCCCGGCCGTCCGGATCGGGCGCGATCGCGTGGTAGGCGTCGGAGGAAGAACCTCCACCAAGCACCTCAGCGTAGATCGACGCGCCCCGAGCCAGGGCGTGATCGAGCTCTTCGAGCACCAGAATCGCGGCACCATCACTGATGACGAAGCCATCGCGGCCGATATCGAACGGCCGGCTGGCCCTCGCCGGCTCGTCATTGCGCATGCTGGCCGCTTTCAAGACGACAAACGACGCCACAAAGAGCGGAAACACGCCATGTTCCGCCCCGCCGGCCAGCATCAGATCGGCATCACCCCGGCGAATAACCGCAGCGGCGTCGACGATAGCCTGTCCTCCGGTGGCGCAGGCGGTGGTGACGGTCGAGTTCGGGCCGCGCATCTGGTATGTCTGGGCGATGTGATACGACGCCATGTTGTGCGGGAAGGTGGTCATGAAATGGGGCGAGACTTTGCGGTAGCCGCGCTTGTCCATCGTGAGGCTCATGTCGCCGATCTCGGCCATGCCTCCCGCGGCGGTGCCAACGATCACGCCGGCCCGCTCTCCATCGAACCCGCCGTCCAGGAGATTGGCGTCGCGAACGGCCTGGCCGGCAGCCGCGAGGCCAAAATGCGCGTAGCGGGCGAGATTGCGGATGGTCTTGGCGTCGATATCCGGCAAGTCGGGCGTGCCCCTGATTTCGCCGGCGATCGTGACCGGCAAGTCCCCGGGGTCCCAGTTCTTGATCGTGGTAATCCCGGATACACCAGCCAACATTTTTTGCCAGGTGCCCGGCAGATCGTCAGCCAGCGGCGTGATCGCCCCCATACCGGTGATGACTACCCGGCGCCGTTCATTTGATGGTGCATGTTGCGCCACGCTCTCAACCACTTTCCCTAAGCGCGAAACGCCCCTTAGAATGAGGCGATGGTACCAGACGTAGCAGGCGGAAGATACCCGTGTGTGTGGCATAGTTGCCGGGCTGGCATAGGAATGGTGTGCGTGGTCGCGTAGTGACAGCATCCCCCTCAATCGAACAAAGGACAAGCTGCGTATGAACATCGATATCGGACTCGATCCGATCCTGCTGGAGGTTGGCGGTATCGCTATCCTGCGCTGGTATAGCCTGGCGATTACGGCAGCCATTTTTGTCGCCGTCTGGATGACCGACCGCGAATTCAAGCGCAAGGGTCTGGACACGAGCAACTACGGTGGCATCGCCACCTGGGCAATTGTGTTGGGGATCATCGGGGCGCGCCTTTTCCATGTCTTTGATGACCTCGACGGCTACCTGGACGACCCGGCGCGCATCTTCCAGATCTACCGTGGTGGTCTGGCGATCTGGGGCGCAGTGATCTGCGGCTTTCTCGGTGTGGTGATCGCGACCAGAATCTACAAGATGCCGCTCCTGCCGGTGATTG
Organism: uncultured Chloroflexia bacterium; assembly: GCA_963729445.1. Lineage (GTDB taxonomy): Bacteria > Chloroflexota > Chloroflexia > Thermomicrobiales > CFX8 > JACCZH01. The sequence continues at coordinate 1,359,247 of CAVSNU010000003.1, read as the reverse complement.
ATGCGATTGCGCCGGGGTTAGTGCTGGGGCAGGCGATTGGCCGCATCGGCAACATTGTGAACGGCGACGCGTGGGGTGCGCCAGCCCTCGACGCCTGGTTTACCTTTACCTACACCAATCCCGATTCGTTCATCCCCAACCGGCTCCTGGGAGTGGCGACCCACCCGTATCCCGTTTATGACATGGCACTGAATCTGGCGGTCTTTGCGCTGATCATGTGGCTGCGCAAGAAGGATCTGCCCGACGGCGGGCTCTTTGCCACCTACCTGGTGGTGTACGGCTTTGGCCGGTTCTTCGTGCACATGTTGCGCGAGGAGGTGGTCTGGATCTGGGGGTCTGCAGCAGGCGCAGGTGTTCTCGATCCTGGGCATGCTCGGCGGGGTGTTCCTGCTGGCCTACGTCTACTTGCGTCGCGAGCAGCGCCCGGGCAGTGATGTCCGCTCAAGGCCCGAGCCGGCCTGACCCTCGCGGTAGACATTCATCCAGAGTCGCGACGGGCGTGCAACCAATCGAGTTGCACGCCCGTCTCTTCGTGTTCCCATTCATGAAGAGCCGCCCTGCCTGGTTGTCCGACCGGCACTGCCCTGCGCGGATCAATCAGAGCAATCTCGTCATCCTGCGCTGATTGGTCATCCTGAGTAGTGTGACTAGGCTATCGTGGCATGGACTGGATCGGGGTAGGTCTGCGCCATGCTGCGGCGGGCGTCCTCGATGGTAAAGGACCAGACGATCGGCACGCCCGCGGCATTGCGCTCCCGCACCCAGGCGGCCACCTCCCGCTCCCGCACCCAGGCGGCCACCTCCCGCTCCAGCACCGCGCGATTGCCGAGCCGCCGGTGCAGGCACTGGCGCTGCAACACGCTCCACTCCAGCTCGGCCATGTTGAGCCAGCTGCCGTGTTTGGGCGTGTCGTGCACCTCGCAGCGCTGCCAGATGCGGCGCGCCTCGGCCGGTGGAAAGGTCTGGTAGAGGGCGCCGGCCGTGTGCGTGTTGAGGTTGTCGAGCACCAGCACCAGGCGCTCGGCCGCGGGAAACGCCGCCACCAGGTCCCGCAAGGCGTAGGCGAAGTCGACCGCCGTGCGCCGGTCCGTGACCTGCACCGAGCGCCAGCCCAGGTGGGGCGCCACGGCCAGGAAGAGATTGGCGCTGCCGCCGCGGCGGTACTCGGTGTCGATGGTCCTGGGCTGCCCCGGGGCCAGCGGGCGGGGTGGCCGGGCATGCTCCTGCAGCTCCTTGCCGGCCTCGTCGAAGCAGATCACGGGGCGGGCGGGGTCCGGCGGGCGGGCATACACCTCCAGGACATCCTCCATGGCGGCTACGAAGGCGGCATTGGCCTGGGCCGGGACACACCAGCGCCGCACGCGCCAGGGCGCCAGGGCGTTTTTTTGAGCAGCTGGCGCACCGACTCCGGGGCAATCGCCGGCACAATCTGCAGCTCCACCACGGCGGCGGCCAACAACCGGACCGTCCAGCGGGCGCGGCCGGGCGGCGGCTGGCTGCAGGCCACCTGGACGATGCGCGCCTGGGTCGCGGTGTCGAAGCGCGAGCGGCCCAAGGTGCCGCGCTGCCGCGGCTGGAGGGTGGCCTCCACGCCAGCCGCGGCCCAGGTGGCCCGGACGCGCGCGACCGTGCGGATGCTCACCCTGGTGGCGGTAGCAACGCGGGCATCGGTCGGCGCGGGCCGCCCGGGGCGGTGGTCCGCGGCCAGCAGGATGCGCGCCCGCTGGTAGGTGAACTTCGAGACGCTGGACTGGCGGACCAGCCGTTCCAGCCGGGCGCGCTCGTCCGGGGTCAGGGTGACGCGGTGTTGGGTGCGGGACATGGGCGACCTCCTGCCGATCAATGGCGAGTCACGACACCAGCATACGCCCCCGCCGAACCAGACACCATAGCCTGGTCACACTACTGAGTACTAGACCACAGGGGAGTTGTCACGCTCCCGGATTCCGTCGGCCGGTAGGGGAGGAGCTCGTCTCCTCCCGAAACCCGGTCCGCTCGACGGGCGGAGACGAGCTCCTCCCCTACCGGAGGTGACACCATCATCGTGGTCGAGTACTGAGTTTGATCGTCATCCTGACGCAAGGAAGGATCTCTGGTCCAACGCCTCGGGAGTCAGGCACGAGATCCTTCGCTTCCGCTCAGGATGACTGATGAACGCTCTGGGTGACTGATGAACACCCGGGAAGGCTGATGAACGCTCAGGGTGACGAATAGGCGCAGGAAGATGGTGTCACCCCCGACCGACAGGCGGAACCCCGGAGCGGGACGACTCTCCTGTGATCCGGTATTCAGGATGACTGGTCAGGCGCCGTTGCTTCTACGGTCTCCACCAGTGTTGAGCCCTTCTCCTTCGGTCCCACGACGCCTTCTTCGAATGAACCCTTGCTCTCAGTCGATTCTATGCTATATTAGTTGAGAATAATTCTCACCTGAGAATCACTCCTATCCATAGTGGGTGAGTCAGGATTCTTCAGAGAAGTATGGGATCGATGCATGGGACAAGAGCTGGACACCCGATTCCCTTCAATCGCTGCCACGTCTGGCGCCGTTGGCGCGCAACACGAAGAGACGTTGTTCGAGCGCTACAGGCTACTGGGGGCGACCGCGTTGACCGGGTTGGCGCTCGCGTTGGGTTGGTCCCTCGCCAGAGCCGGCGTGATAAACGGTAACGTTGAGATCACCTTCTACCTTCTCGCCTATATTGCCGGTGGAACCTACGCGGCTCGTCAATCAATCATCGCTCTCTGGAACCGCACGGTCGAGATCGATCTGCTCATGGTCATGGCCGCGATTGGTGCCGCGATCATCGGTCACTGGATCGAAGGCGGTATTCTGCTCTTCCTGTTCTCATTAGGGAACGCGCTGGAACACTACGCGATGGGTCGCACCCATCGCGCGGTGAGAGCGTTGATGGAACTCAGTCCAGACGAAGCTGTCGTATTGCGTAACGGCGTCGAAGCTCGCGTCCCGGTCACGAGCCTGCGTCTTGGTGACACTATCGTCGTCAGACCGGGCGAGCGAGTCGCTGCCGATGGCGAGGTTGCCGCCGGGCAATCCTCCATCGATCAGGCGCCGATTACCGGCGAGTCTATGCCGGTTGGCAAGGTAGTTGGTGACCCGGTATTCGCCGGCACGATTAACGGCGCGGGGGCTCTGGAGGTGCGCGTCTCCCGGTTGGCCCACGAGAGTACGCTGGCCAAGATCATCAAGGTTGTTCAGGAAGCACAGTCACAGAAATCCGCCACCCAGAGATTTACCGACAATTTCGAGGGACGTTACGCGCTTGGTGTTATTGCGGGCTCCGCGCTCTACCTGTTGGCGCTCACATTTCTGGGCGGCGAGCAGTTTGGGGACGCGTTCTACCGTTCGATGATTCTGCTGGTGGTCGCGTCACCCTGTGCCCTTGTGATCTCGACGCCTGCTTCAACGCTCTCGGCACTCGCGAACGGAGCCCGGCAGGGGATTCTCGTCAAGGGGGCCGTGCACCTCGAGAACCTCGGGGCGGTCAACGTGGTCGCGTTCGATAAGACCGGCACCCTGACGGTTGGTAAACCAGAGGTTACCGATGTGGTGGCTCTCGGGAACCTGAGCGAGGACGAGCTCCTCAGGCTGGCCGCTTCTGCCGAGCGGACGTCCGAGCACCCGCTGTCTCAAGCCGTGGTTACGGCCGCGGCGCGTCGAGGGCTCGGCTTGCGTGACTCGACCGATCTCCAGGCAATTACCGGCCGGGGCATTCGAGCGGAGGTAAACGGCGAGACAGTCCTGATCGGCAATGAAACCCTCTTCGCGGGATACGGCTGCGACATCCCGTCGCAGGCGAGCTCGGTGGCCGAAACACTGCGCCAGAGTGGCAAGACCACAATGTACGTCGGAACGATGCCTGCCGGCGGCCACGTGATCATCCTGGGGGTGGTTGGCGTTGCCGACAGTGTCCGGCCGGTTGCCAGAGAGGTCATTCAGCGTCTGCGGCAACTTGGAGTGCAGAAAACGGTCCTCTTGACAGGCGACAACGCGCGAGCGGCACACGCGATCGCTCTGCAGACTGGCATCGACGACTATCGCGCGCAGCTGCTGCCTGAGGACAAGGTGCGCATCATCGACGAGCTCAAGCGCGAATACGGGTCTGTTGTCATGGTTGGTGACGGGGTTAATGACGCGCCGGCACTCGCGACGGCTGACATCGGCATCGCCATGGGTGCGGCCGGCACCGATGTGGCTCTCGAAACCGCCGACGTCGTCCTGATGGCGGACGACCTGACCAAGCTGCCGTACGCCATAGAATTGAGCCGCAAGACCCGGCGGGTTATCCGGCAGAACCTGACGTTTGCATTGTCGGTGATTACGATCCTCGTGACCGGGACGGTGTTCGGTATTACGACGTTGCCAATTGGCGTCGTCGGTCACGAGGGGAGCACGATTGTGGTGGTGGCCAACGGCCTGCGGCTGCTGCGCGGTCTGCCGCAGACCAGAGGAGCCTCGATACCGACATTGCGCCCTGTGCCAGTTGGAGACTAGCGCTCTAGCCAGGAGCGCACGTCAGCAGTGTGTTCGCGGTAATGCTCGGCGGCGTTGCCGTCAATCGCTTGCCATACGCTGGTGCCTTCACGGTAGTACGCGCCAACCTCCGGGGCGAACTCGCGGATGTCGGCCGCGATCGCGTCATCTGGAATCTGTTCAACCAGGCTCGCGAGCCTGGCGTGTACCTCAGCCGCCTCAGCGCGAATAGCATCGAGCGGACGGTTCCGGTTCTGCTCGTAGAAGCGAGCGTTGCGCTCTTCCAGCGTCGCGGTTTCCTCGCCGGCTGGGTAGTCCCAGTCGGGCTGCTCACCACGCAGGGCTGGCTCCAGCCACTCGACGGTCCAGCGCTCATAGACGGTGATGTGTGCGATCAGGTCCTTGACCGACCACTCGCCGGCCGCGCCGGGGGCGGTCATCTGTTGCTCGGGAACCTGGTCCAGAAGCGACTCCCACGCCTGATAGTCGGAGTTCAGGGTAGAGACGAACGCTGTCCTGGTCATCTCGGCGGTCACTGGCGGTAGCCTTCCACTTTCGCCCGGAACGTAACTCGTGTATAATTGTTAAGCGGTTACAGCATGGCACAGATGCTGTAACCTGTCAAGTCATGATTGCAGGTTAGTTACCGGTTCTTCATGGCGGCGCGATGATAAAGATGCCCTGAGTGTTCTGATAATGGGATGTGGTCTGCGTTCGTATACGTGTGATGCATATTTCCAGGCATGGAATGAAGGTGTTGCGTACGGGCGCAATTCATTGCGCCCTCTTCAACACCCGGGAGATCAGGCAGGGCGCAATGAATTGCGCCCGTACGCAAGCGGATCAAGCGGGGATACCTCCGTGATGGCGCCCGGACGAGTTGTAGGTGTCCATTTGTCACAGGAATTGTGACCGCTGTCCCTGCTGTGCTATCCTCATTCTGTCCGCGAATCCTGATGGAATCCGTGGTGCTGTAGCCAAGTGGTAAGGCAGGAGTCTGCAACACTCTGATCGGCGGTTCGAATCCGCCCAGCACCTCCAACACTGCGTCAACAGTGCAGCACCCGCCACGCGCGGGTGTCTTTGTTTCCGGTTCATGTAGAAGTGGTGGGCGTCGACTGTGACACGCACCTTGCGGCTCTTGCTCGTCTGGCTGCCGATCCTGGCGTTATTGCTGGCCTGTAGCAGTCCGGACGAGAGGCAGATCGAAGCGCCCTCCACCCCGGCCACCAGCGCCACCGCGCCTCTTGAACCAGAGGTAAGCGCGACCATTCAGGCAGCCCCATCTGCGACTAGCTCCATCATTCCAGGCCAGGACCCGCCAGCGACAGCCGCGACCCCAGCCACTGAGCCGACGCCGCTGGTTGGAAGCCCACCTGTCTATGTGCCCGATCCGCGGCCGGTCGACCAGCAGGTGACCTTGCCGGATGTTGACGCCCATTACCGCCTGGACATCACCGAGATCAACGTCGACACCGGCTTTGTCCGGGTTCAGCAGCTCATCACCATCCGCGAGTTCCACGAGCCGCCGCCAGACCAGCTCCTGCTTCAGGTTGGGCCGGCCGGCTACGGCTTCTTCACGCTGGACCGCATGGCATTGAACGGCCAGGAGATCGCGCCGGGCACGCTGAACGATGGCTTTACCCTGGTGGTCGATCTGCCACAGGGGATGCAAGCCCCGGCGGAGCTGGCCATTGACTTCCACCTGCAGGTTGGCAGCGATCCGACCGGCTGGGGCTACACGATGCTGGACGTCGACGTGCTGCGCCTGGGGTACTGGTATCCGGCCATCTCGGACGATCACAGCTTCGGCGACCTGCTTGATCCTTCCTATACCCGTGTGGCTGATTTTGATGTCTCGGTCACCACTGAGCCGGGAATGCCAGTTGCCCATACCGGAGAAGTGGTCGCTGAGGAGCCGCAGCCTGACGGGCGGGTGCTCTACCGCTACAGCTCGACAGACACGCGGGATTTCGCACTGGTGCTCTCGCGCAGCTACCAGAAGGTAGCGCTGACATCGGCGACCGGCGTTGCGATCGAGTACTACTGGCGGGCTGGGGCAGATGCGGGCCTCTCGGCTGAGGCGGCGGAGCAACGCCGGCAGAACGTGCTGTTCTGGACGGCGGACGCCGTTGACCGCATGGCGGGGCTTCTGGGGCCGTACCCCTATTCAACCTTGCGTATCGTGGATGCCGGTCCTGCCATGCCGGCCGGAGTCGAGTTCGCGATGCTCATCTACATCGCCCCGAACTACTCGTCGCTTGACCGCTTGATCTACCACGAAGTCGCCCACCAGTGGATGTACGCCATCATCGGCTCTCGTACCCAGATCGATGGCTGGGTGGACGAGGGCGCGGCTGAGTTCTTCGAGCGTGGACTGCCGTCTGATTTCGCCGAGGTTCCGCCGGTCCCTCCAGAGGGATTCCAGTATCCACTGGATGCCCACCAGGATGAGATGCAGGGAGCCCCGCGCAACGATAGCTACTTCGCGATCTACGAGCAGGGCGCGCGCTTCTACCACGACGTCATGAGCACCATGGGCTGGGATGCTTTCTGGTCCGCGATGAACGATTTCTATAACCGTTTCCGCTTTGATATCGCCAGCGCGTACGATCTGCTGGCGCTCTGGCAGCGGCACAGCGAGACTGACCTGCGGCCACTCTATCGTGAGACGTTTCGTTATGACTGGATCGACGCTCTGCCGGATCCAGGGGTTGAGATTCACCAGGGTTGGGTGCCTATACTTGACTCGCGATCCACGACGGGGGCGGATCGCGACTGATTGCCCGGCGAAGGCCGGCAGCGAAACGTATCGGCATGACCACTGGGTTCGCCCTGCGCTCGTCCTGCGCCACTGACACCGGCCGGGTACGCGCTTCTAATCAGGACACGATCGAGTCGCGCGAGCCATCGACTCCGTTTGAGCGTGCGCAGAAAGGGACGGTCTGGGCGCTGGCCGACGGTTTTGGTCCCCCTGAGCGCGCCCAGCACACCAGCCGGCTTGCGGCGCAGACACTGGTGGAGCACTACTGGAACGCCGCCGTTTCCGACCCCGGTCAGCGGCTGCGTCATGCGACCGAACGCGCGAACAGTGCGCTGTTCCAGCTGAACGAGCCGGGAGCTGATAATGGCGCGCTGTGTGGGGCGACGATCCTTGCCGCGGCAGTGGTCGATGAGCGTCTCTACGTGGTGAACGCCGGCAAGTCACGGGCATACATTATCGACCGCAACCGCATTGAGCAGCTGACGCGCGATCATACCTGGGTCGCGGGCGAGGTCGAAGCCGGACACCTCACCCCCGAGGAAGCTGCCCGCCACCCACGTCGCAACGTTGTGACCCGGGCGCTGGGGGTCGAAGAAACCCCGAGTATCGATCTCTTTGAACGCGAGCTGAAGGCCGGGCAGACCCTGCTGCTGTGCACCGATGGTCTGACCCGCCAGCTGAGCGACAGCGAGATTGTCGCCATCCTGTCCCTGCCGAACCTGCCTGATCCAGCCAGTGCGCTTGTCGAGGCCGCGAACCAGCGCGGCGGTACCGACAATGTAACCGCTGCCGTTATCCGGGTGGTCGAGGCTGTGCCCGAACCCGAGGGGATGGTCGAGCGGCTGGCGATCCTGCAAGGTGCCGGCAGATCGCTCGGCAGGTCGCTCGATCTGGGCGAGACGATCGACTCGGTCATGCAGGAGCTCCTGGCGCTGCTGGGCGGCGAGCACGCCGCGGTCATTCTGTGTAATGAGCGGGGTGAGCCGGATGTTGAAGACGCGCGCCGATTCACCGTGTCGCCGGATGGCCGCATTCAACCCGCCAGCATCGAGCGCACGATCAGCCGCTCGATCGTCAACCGGGTCGTCGGCAGTGGCCGTCCTGAGATTATCGGCGACGCGCTGAGTGACCCGCAGTACGCCACGCAATCTGTTGTCGGCCTGTCGCTGCGGTCCATTCTGTGCGTGCCGTTGCTGGCGCGCGAGCGAACGATTGGCGCGCTCTATCTCGACTCGTCAATCCAGACGGGGACATTCACCCGCGACGATCTCGATCTCCTGGTCGCCTTCGCCGGTCAAGCCGCGGCCGCGATCGAGAACGCCCGGCTCTACAAGGCCACGGCCGAGCAGGCCGAGAGCCTGCTGCGGATCCAGGCGCATCAGAAGTCGATTATCCGCTCGATGTCCTCGGCACTGATCGCCGTTGAAGGGTCAGGCAGGATTACCACCTGGAACGCGGCCGCGGCCGAGCTCTTTGGTGTGGAGGTTGGCGAGGCCGAGGGGCAGCGCATCGACGATTTGCTGGATGCATCGTTGGCGGGCTGGCTGCGCTCGCTGATGATTCAGGCGCAGGACGACAACGCCACGATGTCCGTCGGTCACGAGTGGCGGGGCGAGATTGGTGACCGCGAGCGGGTCTATTTGACGGCGCGCGTCGCCATCCTGCGGCCTGCCGAGGGGGATACAACTCAGGAAGGGTTCGTTGTCCTGGTCAACGACCAGACCGGCATGGTGCTGCTTGAGGAGGCGCGCCAGGCGGAGGCGCGGCGCCGGCGTGAGGTGAGCGACCTCTTTGGCCGCTACATGGCCCCAAAGATCGTTGACCAGATTCTGCAAGCTCCCGATAGCGTCCGGTTGGGTGGCACCCGTCAGGACGTGACGATCCTCTTTGCCGACATTCGAGGTTTCACAGCCATGTCCGAGCAGCGCCAGCCGGAGGAGGTTGTGACGATTCTCAACCGCTACCTGGCGCTCGCGACCAGGGAGATTCTGGCCGGACTCGGGACGCTGGACAAATTTCTGGGTGACGGCTTGATGGCCATCTTCAACGCCCCGGTCCCGGTTGTGGATCACGAGGCGGCCGCGATACAAGCCGCCCTGTCGATGCAGGCGAACCTGGCGTTGATGCCGGGCGAATTCTCTCCTCAAATTGGCTACGGCATCGGTATCCATACTGGCGAAGCCATTGTTGGGAACATCGGCACCGCCGAGTTCATGAACTACACCGCCATCGGCGATACCGTCAACGTCGCCTCCCGCCTCCAGTCCGAAGCCCACCCCGGCGAGGTCCTCATCAGCGGCTCCACCTACCGGCGCGTCTCCGACCGCTTCGAGGTTGAGTTTCTCGGCGAGCGGTTCGTCAAGGGCCGCACCCAGCCGGTGACGATGTACCGGGTTCTTCGTCCGAAGTAGGGGGCGGCTCTGGGACCTGGCATGTCATCCCTTCGACTGCGCTCAGGGAAGACCGCTTCGGATGACACAAAGATGTCAGGGCGTCGTTTACGTTGATGCCAATGGATCTCTGACCCAACCCCCCACGACGATCGGCATTAGCTCTGTTATCCTGTCTGCGTTATGAATGCGAATCAGACGGTGGCAGACGAGCGGGCTCCCCTCTGGGCATCGCCGGGGATGGTGGTGGCTGGGCTGTTTGGGCTGCTGGTTGTGCTGATTGCCGTCGGCATTGTCGTGACGAACCGGGGCGGCGCTCCGACGCAGGACGTCACGATCGCCGATCTGCGCGCACAGCCGGATCGCTACGACGGCCAGACGGTCGTGCTGACCGGCACGGTTGACGATGTGCGCCAGCTGCCGGTGCTTGACCAGTACGCGCTGTATACGTTCCGTGACGAGACTGGCTCGATGTGGTCGTTAACCTAGCGAGGTGTGCCGCCAAGGAACGACGAGACGGTGCAGCTGACGGCCGTCTATCACTCGCAGATCACGCTGGATGAGCAGATTCAGACGCTGGTGGAACAACAGTTTGGCTCGCTGGCTGGTTCGGTTGTCGGCAGAATTCTGCCCTCACTGGCCGTCAACGCCGTCTTCCTGGAGCACACCGGGTACGAGGTTGTTGCGGGAACACCCCCAAGCGGCTAGGATGTGTGAAAAGGAGGCGAAAATATGCCCCGTTTCGCGGCCAATCTCTCGATGCTGTTCACCGAGTATCCCCTGATCGAGCGCTTTGACCGGGCCGCCGAGGCCGGCTTCAAGGCGGTCGAGTTTCTGTTTCCGTATGACGAGGATGTGCCTGCCATCAAGGAGGCACTGGAGAGAAACGGTCTCCAGCAGGTGCTCTTCAACCTGCCGGCCGGGAACTTCGCTGCCGGCGAGCGCGGGTTCGCGAACGATCCGGGCCGGGTTGAGGAGTTCCGCGAGGGCGTCGGCCAGGCGCTTGAGATCGCGGCGACGCTCGGCTGTCCCAAGCTGAACTGCCTGGTCGGGTTGACCCTCGACGACGTGCCGCTGGATAAGCAGTGGGCCACCGTCGTGGAGAACCTGCGCTATGCGGCGAATGCGGCGCAGCAGGTGAACGTGCTGCAGATCTTCGAGCCGCTGAACACCATCGACACGCCCGGTTTCCTGCTCTCTACCACCGCGCAGGCGCTTATCGTGCTGGACGAGGTTGGGCACGAGAATCTGAAGATCCAGTACGACGTCTATCATGCCCAGCGTATGGAGGGGAACCTGACGGCGACGCTGACGCAGTTCCTGGACCAGATCGGACATATTCAGATCGCGGACAGTCCGTCGCGCAACCAGCCGGGTACCGGCGAGATCAACTACCCGTTTGTGTTGAGCCAGATCGACGCGATTGGCTATCGCGGCTGGGTCAGCCTGGAGTACAAGCCCACCGGCACAACCGAGTCATCCCTGAGCTGGTTGCGGGAATGGGGACTCCTGGAGTAGAAGCCGAATCATGATCGAGGTTCTCCGTAGCGGCGCAATGATGGAAATCTCCGAGTGAATCCGACAATTATGGGCCCCATCTCCGTAGCGGCGCAATTATTGCGCCCTCCTGTCCGGCGCCTGAGCGGACAGGCAAGGCGCAATGACATTGCGCCGCTACGCATGTCTGAGAAGCAAGGATCAAGTTGTCGCGTTCCATCATTGCGCGGCCACGCAGGGGCAGAAACCATGGGTAACCGCTGAGAGGAAAAGGGGGAGACCAACATGCCAGAACGTATCGGATTTATCGGTATCGGGATCATGGGCAAGCCGATGTGCCGCAATCTGGTCGATGCCGGTTATGAGCTGGTCATCAACAACCGCAGCCGGGCGGCAGTCGATGAGCTCGTGGCCGAGTCCGACAAGATCACGGCTGCCGCTAGCCCGCGCGAGGTGGCCGAGCAGGTCGACATCGTCATCACGATGCTGCCCGATTCACCGGACGTGAAACAGGTGGTTTTTGGCGACAATGGTCTGCTGGAGGCGTTGGGTCCGGGCAAGCTCCTGATCGACATGAGCACCATCGCCCCGGCCACGGCCATCGAGGTGAACGACGCCCTGGCTGAGCGCGGCGCGAGCGCCCTGGACGCCCCGGTTAGCGGCGGCGACAAGGGCGCGATTGCCGGGACGCTCAGCATCATGGTCGGTGGCTCGGCGGAAGATTTTGCGCGTGCCTGCCCGATTTTCGAAGCGATGGGCAAGACGATCGTGCATGTTGGCGCCAGCGGCGCCGGGCAGATGGTGAAGGCCTGCAACCAGATTGTTGTGGCCATCAACTACGCCGCTGTGAGCGAGGCGCTGGTGCTTGGCTCCAAGGCCGGGGTTGATCCGATGAAGATCGTCGAGGTGTTCAACGGCGGTCTGGCCGCCAGCCGGGTGCTCGAGATGCGCGGCGCAACGATGGCCCAGCACCAGTTCGAGCCCGGTTTCCGGGTTAACCTGCACCGCAAGGATCTCGGCATCATCACCGAGACTGGCAAGACCTACAACGTCCCGCTGCCGGTGACCTCGGTCGTCAGCCAGCTCTTCGAGTCCGTGGCTGCCGCAGGCAACGGTGATCTCGACCACTCGGCGCTGATCACGGCGATCGAGGAGCTGGCACATCACCGGGTTGGAGAGTCAGGGTAGAGACGTCCCGGATTCGTCAACGTAACCGATGGCAGGTCAACCAGCGACCGCTTTTGGTCATCCTTAGCGAGGTCGAACAGATCTCTGGTCAAACACCCAGGGAGGCAAGCACGAGATCCTTCGCTGACGCTCAGTACCGGACCACAGAGGAGTTGTCACGATTCGGGGTTCCTACCTGTCCGTAGGGGAGGAGCTCGTCTCCTCCCGCCTCGAGCGGACCGGGGCTTCGGGAGGAGACGAGCTCCTCCCCTACGGGGGTGACACCATCATCGTGGTCGAGTACTCAGGATGACTGGTTAAGCGCCTGGGATGACGGGTGGGCGCTCGGGACGACTGGGTAGGCGCGCAGGATGATTATCAAGGCGCGCAGGATGGCTGGGTAGGTACGTTTCTCCGGCAGTGCGCCGCTACGCAGGTCGATGTTTCCCCAAGTGCTCTAATCCGGCTGCGGCGTTATCGTGTTCCCTGGGATCGTGATCCGGGTCTGTCCCTCGGGTTGGATCAAGATGCTGGAGGCGGTGGAGCCGGGAGACCAGAAGCGGATGGTCCCCTCGTAGACGCCGTTGGACACCTTCCTGAGCGTGGCGGTCTGGATGGCTTGTTCCTGGGAGAACCGCACGTCGATCTCGTCCGGCAGGTCGCTGAGCGTGTCGTCGTCCAGCTCGTCTTGCGTGATCGCGACGGTCACCGTTCCTGGCAGCGGCTCGCGGGTCTGGGCATCGACTAAACGGACACGAACCGTCGTGGGCTGATGCGCGACTGGCTGTTCCGGATCGGTTGAGAGGTCGAAGAGATAGGCTCGGCCATCGCTGCCGACAAAGGCCGGCACAACGTCGATCCAGCCGGCTTGTGGCGATACCCAGGAATGACCGTCCTCGCCGGTCACCACGATGTCGACGGTCCATCGGCCTGCTGAATGAGCGGTCACGCTGCCCCGGTAGATACCCGGCTCGACTTGCCCGAGAACCAGGAGCTGGCGGTCCCCGTCCAGGGAATCAACGACGGCGGTTACTCCAGACGTTGGCGCGAAGCGCACGTCTTGCCGCTCCGAAGTCAGCAGATCTCCATTTGCCGGGTCAAGAACCCGCACTTCAACCGTCGCTTGTTGCCCGGCGGCCAGGATACCGGGTCCGGTTGTCACCTCAAGCCGGGGCAGGGTGGAGAATGTGTCGCTGTCGGTGAGCGGGATGCCGTCTATGGCGGGGCTGCGGCTGTATTGCCCGCGGTAGATGTCTGCCGGCGAGCGGGGCAAGAAACTGATCGGCTCCGAGGTCGGCACGCGAACCCTGTCAACGATCGTGAGTGCGTCTTCGGGCGCGATCTTGACCATCTCGATCACGTGCTCGGACTCCGGAAAGACATGTACCTGAGCATAGATGGCGTCTTCCGACGGCGCGAGGTGCATGGCGTCGACGAAGCCTTCGATGGCAACAAAGCCGGTGATTGTCCAGGTTGTGGCGTCAATCACCCAGACCCCGGACTGCGGGGATACGCCGCTCCCGAACGGATCCTGCTCTACCGCGGCGACGAAGATGTTCGATCCGTCGGCTGAGAGGGTCGCCGAGTAGCCGAACAGATACTCGTCCGGGCCGTCCCCGAGCTGGGCCTCGAAGTCTCCCCGATCCAGCGGGAAGAGCCGTTCAAGTCGCCGCTCCGCCAGGTTGATGATAGCGACCGATGTGCCTGTTGGGTCGATGATCGACATGCGCCGCCCGTCGTGCGACAGGACCGTGGTGATCGTTGCGTATGGATAGTTCCCTGGCAAGTCAAACGGAAGGTCGATGGCGGTGTGCTCGCCCGTTTCGAGGTCCAGGAACTGCACGCGTGCAATCGAGCCGTCCATGCGCTGCTGCAAACCATAGAGTGCACCGCCGTCGATGGTGGGTCTCGCGCCCCAGAACCAGAACTCTTGCTCGGGGTCAACGCGCATGTGCCTCTGGTGCGTGACACTGAGCTCCAGACGGTCGATGGTGAACAGGGCACTCCACCAGATCTGCGCCGAGTCGCTGAACGTCTCGAGGACCAGGTACATCTGGTTGCTATCTGGTGGGGCGAAGAGGGAGATGTTGCCCCGGAAGTTGCGCGGGTCGATGGTCTGTTGGGAGAGGTCGATCTCGAGTGTGCCGCGCGGCTTGCCGTTGCGCCGGAAGAGGGAGTGGATCGTGAGCGTGGGGCTGGCGTCGGTCCTCAGTACGGCGGCGTAGACACGGTCGCCGGTGATCGCGGCCGCCAGTCTGGGGAAGGTGTTGAAGTTGGGGTTCGTGTTTGGGTTCCGGTCTACGGTGAGTAACTCGGTTTCCCACTGCAAGCCCACGCTGTCCGTTGCAAACGAGCTGATGAAGAAGCGGGACTGGTCGTCGGCCGGCTCCTCGCGAAAGAGCACCATCTGATAGCCGTCCGGCGAGAGCTTGACACTGGACGAATCGCCGGCCAGCCGCATGTCGTTGACGGAGAGATCGCGAATCTGATGCTGCGCGGGATCGTAGAGCGTGATGCTGCGATAAGCGTCCCTGTCGCTGGCATCGCCATGGAAGGTCTCCAGCAACAGCCAGCCCGGCACACTGGCCGCCGGTAAAGTGGACGGCTCGGGAGTGGGGGCTTGCGCGACGACCGGGGGCGCCAGATCGGGAGTCGGCTGTGCAGGCAGCGTGGTTACCTCCTCGCGAGCGACTCTGTCTGGAGGCCCATCATCTGCCTGGTTGCCGCCGAGAAGCGCATCACCAAACAGAACGGCGACACCTGCCAAGAGGAGAACCAGCACCGTGCCGACGATCCCGTAGGTGATGAGCTGCGATTGTCTTTGCTGTCGTCGCTGGAGCTCCGCCAAGGGTTCCTCAAGTCGCAGCCAGAGGTTGATCCTCGGCGCGTCGAACGTTGCGTCGGCCAGCGCCGCCCGTAGCGACTCGCCGGCCGGTATGTCCAGGCTCTGGCGCACGCGCTGGCGGGCGGTCTCCATCGGCGCCGCCAGCGGCTCGTTCCGGCGCTCAAGGAGCGTGTTCAGCGTGGTGGAGTCGAGCCCGCTGAGATCGCCAAGGACGAGCGATACGCGCTCGCGATCGGTGAGCCGGCTGAGCGCCGCCAGGAGCAGCGTGCGCCGGTTGTCAACGCCATAGCGAGTTGGGCCAGATTCCGCCAAGAATCCGGTCGGCAGGTCGCTGTCGATGCGCTCCTTGTACGCGCCTTTCAGGAATGACTTTCCCAGCAAGAGCAGGAGCTGGGTGCGTGCGTCCGGGATCGGATCGGCTGCTCCGGTTTGCTCGATGAGCTCGATAAGACCCGCTTCAGCCAGGGCGATCGCCGCCTGCCGGTTGCCTGTCAGCAGAAAGCTCGTGTACAGGGCCTCGGCTTGCAGCGAGCCGACGAGTTGTTGGGCCGCAACGAGATTACCCTGGTGCCGGGCTGAGATGGGCTCGTGTTCGGTATCACGCTGCAATGGGTGGCCTCTTCTATTCGATTGTTAGCCACATGCATACCCATGCGGGCGATTACGCCGTGTCGGGCGCGGGCGCGCCTGTGTGGACCGGTTCAGGAACATATGGCTGCCACGGTGCCCAGGTGAAGCGCGTGCGATAGCGCTCGAAGAGCCGCAGAACGGGGCGCGCCAGCGCCAGGATCAGGACGACGTTTGCCGCGGCCCTGAATGAGTCATAGAGCAGCGATGTTGTCACGTAGAAACGCGCGTAGGTTGCAAGGGTTTCGCCCAGGCCCATCCCGGCCACCCAGTAGAGACCGGCGCTCTCTCTCAAGCCTGGAGCGGCGAAGGGCCACTCAGTCAGGTTCAGGATCGAGCCGTAGAGAAAGCCCCATACCGCGCCGAAGACCGCCAGGGTGGCGAGATCTCGCCGGCTGCCGGGCTGCTGCGCATGCGGCAACCAGCCGGCGGTCATGCCGATCCAGCCTGCCCCGAGCATCTGGTATGGCAGCCATGGTCCAAGGCCGCCGGTAATCAAGGCGGAAACCAGCAGGGTCAACGCACCCATCAGAAAGCCGAAGCTGGCCCCGAAGCTGAAGCCGGCCAGAATGATGAGCAAAAAGATGGGTGACGCCCCCAGCAGGGTCGGAATCAGGCGCAGTGTCGCGTCGACCGCAACCATGACTCCCAGCAGTGCGACCATCTTCGACGCGCCGTGATCGATCCGGTCGGTGCGCCCCTGGAGCTCCAGGAGGATGACGAGCAGGCAGAGTCCACCGAGCGCGGTGAAGAGCAGCGGAGTCTCAATGCCACCGCGCGTAGGCCGCGACTCTACCCCCGCCAGAGCCGGCAGAAAGAATGGATAAAGAAAGCTGGCGATGCCCACGGCACTCATCACAAGCACCAGGGGCGAGCCAAATCGTTCGTCGCGTCGCATTTCTGCCCTCCGGCGCTATCGTATCATTGAGATGCAGATACTCCCCCAGAAACCGCCGCCAGCTTACGTAAGTAAGCATATCGAGCACGATTCGGCAGTGTCACTACCTCCCATCTAGCGGTATCGCTTCGGCCATAGATTTGGATTTTCACGATGAGTACTATCCAGCGGACGGACCAGGATATTCAACGCGAGATCGAGGATGTGATCGCCAGAGTAGGTGTACCGTTGGAAGTAACGGTTGAAAACGGCGTGGTGAAGTTGGAGGGTGTCGTCCTCTCTGAAGAGGAGCGCGAGGCAGTAGTCGACCTCCTGAGACTCATTCCCGGCGTGAGAGACGTCGAGGACTCGCTGATAGTCGTAGAAGAGCTGGAGGGAGAGGAACCGGACGTCTTGTACGGCATGCTGACTCACCCCGAGGACCCGGATCTCCTCCCCGGCGAAGTCGTTGAGGACGAGGACTCCGGGATACCAGACAAGATCACGACCTACGATCCCGGCAGGGTGGAGGACGACTGGACGACCGACGAACGAGTCGCCGTTCAAGAGGCCATGCCCTACTTTCCTCCGACCGATCCAGCAGTTGACATAGCCGACGACAGGCCGGAAAACATCCAGGTAACAACCGGGTTCCAGGCGACCGCGATGGATGATGACGCAGAGTATGAGGATGAAACCGTCGACGACGACGGCATCGTGCGAGACGCTGCGCTCGTGGATGCGGTCGTGCGCGAGCTAAACGAAGACTCTTCGACCACGCACTTGAACATCCATGTCGCCTCGGTGCGCGGCGTCGTTGTCTTGACCGGCTTCGTCTCTAGCCAGACTGATGCAGACCTGGCGGAGGCTGTCGCCGATCGCGTCCCAGGTGTGCGTTTTGTGGCTGATAGGTTGATCGTCAGCGATTGTCCCCCCTGAGGAGCGCCCCCCTCAGATACGCCGGCGCTCCAGACGGCGCAGGGAAGAGGTGGGTGTTCCAAGTCTTGCCTGGCGCGCAACCGTCGCCCGCAACGAGCAATGGTTGCAGGCCGAACGCGACCGCATCCAGGAGCGGATTGCGGGTCGCCGAGCGGAGCTGGTGTCCGTTGCGCGCGACCAGTCGGAGGAGGGCGGCATGTCGAACCACGAGGGCGATATCGGGAGTGAGGTTGCCACCGCCGAGGTTTTGAACGCTGAGATCGTCAGGATGGAAGATGAGCTGGAGGCCATACACGAAGCGTTGCAGATGATCCGCGACGGCCGTTATGGCATCTGTCTGCGCTGCGGCGAGCTGATCGACCCACCCCGCTTGCGGGCCTACCCGCTCGCATTGCGCCATGCCCGCTGTCAGGAAGAGTTTGAGCTTGAGATCATCCCTCCGGCACCCCGCCGGAGTGAAATCTGAGAGGATGTGTTTATGCCATGCTGTTCAAAGATCGGCGCGAGGCCGGACGACGGCTAGCCGAAATACTGAAGCCTTACCAGGCCGAAAACCCGGTGGTGGTCGGTCTGCCGCGTGGCGGCGTGCCCGTTGCCTATGAAGTGGCCAAGGCATTGGACGCGCCGCTGGACGTGATGGGGGTACGGAAGCTGGGCGCGCCGGGCAACCCGGAGTACGGAATCGGCGCGATCGCCGAAGAAGATGTCCGGCTGGCGAGCCGCAGGGACCTCCTGGGACTCAACATCTCCCCATCGACGCTGAGCGACCTCATCGACAGCGAGACTGCCGAGCTGCAGTCGCGCCTGGAGTCAATTCGCGCATCGTACCCGGAAATCGACGTCAAGGGGCGGACGGTGATCCTGGTCGACGATGGCCTCGCGACCGGGCTCACCGCCGCCGCCGCTGCCCAGGCGCTGCGCCGGCGCGGGGCGGCGAAGATCATTCTGGCGGCCCCGGTGTGCGCCTCGACGCTCCCGCAGACGCTCGTGGAAGAGGTGGATGCCGTTCACTGTGTCGCAACGCCCGAATACCTCGGGAGCGTCGGCGCCTGGTATGGCGATTTCAGCCAGACACCGGATACCGAAGTGCTGTCGCTGATGGAGGACATTCGTAGCTCGCCAGGAGCCGAGTAGGCGGTGAGAGCCGGCATGCTAGATCGCCACGTCGAAAAGCTCGCCCAGCTCATCGTTGAGTACTCCGTCGCCGTCCGCGAGGGGGATCTCGTCGCAGTGCACGCCAACACGTTGGCCGATCCTCTCGTGGGTGAGATCTATGCGGCCTGCCTGCGCTGCGGGGCGCACCCTGAGCTGGACCTGACGTTGCCTGATCTTGACGATCTCTTCTTTCAACACGCTTCCGACAGCCAGCTCGCGCATCCGTCGCTTGCTGAACAGGTGCTGCTTGAACGCTCTGACGTACAGATAGCGATCGTTTCTCCAGCCAACACGCGTGCACTGGCTGTTGTTCCGGGAGAGCGGCTCGCCCGGCGGCGGGTTGGGCTGAAGCCGCTCTCCGACACCTTCGACCGTCGCGCGGGCAGTGGCGAGCTGCGCTGGTTGCGGGCGTTGTTCCCAACGCACGCGCTGGCCCAGGACGCCAGCATGAGCTTGCGCGCCTATGAGGCGCTGGTTTACCGCGCCTGCAAGCTGCACCATGAAGATCCGGCGAGCGCCTGGCGCGAGCAGGGCGAACGTCAACAGCGGTTGCTCGACCCGCTCCGGAATAGCTCAAAAGTCACCGTCCTCGCACCAGGGACCGACCTGACGTTCTCGGTTGCCGGTCGACCCTGGCTCAGTGCAGACGGCCGCACCAATCTGCCGGATGGCGAGGTCTACGCCGCCCCGGTTGAAGGCAGCGTCGAGGGCCGCGTCCAGTTTAGTTATCCAGCGAGCATGGACGGCGTCGAAGTGGAGGATATCCGGCTCTGGTTCGAGGACGGGAAGGTCGCCAAGGCGACGGCGTCGAAGAACGAATCGTTCCTGCAGATGCTGCTGAATCTGGATGACGGCGCGCCGGTGCCGGGCGAGTTTGGTTTTGGCATGAACGAGGAGGTCACGGGCTATACCGGGAACGCGCTGCTTGACGAGAAGATCCACGGAACCATCCACCTGGCGCTCGGTTCGAGCGCCCCGGGTTCACAAGGTCAAAACCGCTCTGCGTTGCACTGGGACATGGTTGTCGATCTGCGCCTTGGTGGCGAGGTTTGGGTCGATGGCGTGAAGGTGCAAGAAGACGGAATCCTCCTCGCCTGACGATCCCTAGCCGGACACCGTCGCGATCTGCTGCTCTTCGACGGCGCGGATGGCTTCGTCGAGGCGCAGGGAGATGGTGCGTGAGACGCCGTCGTCGCCCATGGTGACGCCGTAGAGGGTGTCGGCGCCCTCGATGGTGCCGCGGTTGTGGGTGATGACGACGAATTGCGTCGTCGTCGCCAGGTCACGCAGCTCGTCTCGAAACCGCACGACGTTCGACTCGTCCAGCGCCGCGTCAACCTCGTCCAGCAGGCAGAACGGGCTCGGATTGACCCGTTGAATGGCGACCAGCAGGGCCACGGCGGTCAAGGCACGCTCTCCACCGGAGAGCTGGTTCAGCCCCTGCAGGCGTTTGCCAGGCGGCTGGGCGACGATGTCAACTCCACCAGGTTCATCCTGTTCATCACGCTGGCTGAGCTTTGCGGTACCACCGCCAAAGAGGCGCTTGAAAGTCTGCTCGAACTCGGTGGCGACCTCGGCGAACGTCTCGCTAAAGCTGTTCGCCATCTTCCGGTTGAGGTCGGCCAGCACCGAGCGCAGCGACGTGGCGGCTTGCTCGACATCGTCCAGTTGACTGCTGAGGAACTGCAAGCGTTCTGATTCTGCAGCGTGCTCCTCAAGCACGTCCTCGCCGACGGCGCTCATGCGGCGCAAGCGCTCTCGCAGCCGGTTGATCTCCTTCTGGACGTGCTCGCCCGTCTCGCCCGCTTCGGGAATCAGGATAGCTGGATCGTCAATTTCGAGATCGTTGCGCACACGCTCTGAGAGGAAGACCTGCTCGTCCTGGCAGCGCGCCAGGTCCAGGGCCGCGCGGTCACGGGCGCTTTCGGCGTCCCGGACCCCGCCAATCGAGCGGTCGAGCGCCTGCTCGGCGGTGGCGATTCTCGGGGCGATGGATTGGCGGTCGGTCAGGAGCGGCTCGACCTCGGCACGCTCGCTGGCGATCACCTCTTGCAATCGCGCGCTCCCGGTTTCCAGTTGTGTGCGTTGACCGGCCTGTTCAGCGAGCCCGCCGGTCAACCGGCTGATCTCGGCCGCGCGGCCCTCTAACGCCTTCCCGGAGCTCACCGCTTCCTGCCGGGCGCGGCCCGCGCCGGCTTCGAGCGCGCGCAAGCGCTCGCGGGCCGCCGCGATCTCGGCACGCAGCTCGGCCAATGACTCGTCGCGCTCCATCGGGCTGGCGCTGAGGCTCGCGGCGAGCTTGTCGCGGGACGCCTCCGCCTCGACGCGCGAGGCGATGTGCTCGTCAAGCTCGCTCCGGATAGAGGCCTCATCGTCGTGGAGTTGAGCGTGGCGCGCGTCGAGCGAGCGGGCGTGTTCCTGGAAGCGCTCGATGGTGCTACGGCTACCGGCCAGATCGCGGCTCAGGCGGTCATGTTCAACCTCGAGCTCGCGCGCGGTGATCCGGCGCTGTTCGATCTCGTGTCCCTCGGTCGCGATGCTGGATTCCAGTGTCGCAGATGCCTGGCGGCTGGAAGCCTGCTTCGCGCGACGCTCCTCGAGCTCGCGCTCTTGCTTTGCGATGAGCTGTGGCAGGGTTCTGCGATCGCGCTCGCGCGCCAGCAAGCCGGCCGAACGCGCGGCGCTGCCGCCGGTCACACTGCCGGAGGGACGGGTAATCTCGCCAGCCAGCGTCACCATCGTCCAGCCGCGCGTGCGCTTGAGGATCCGGCGCGTGGCCGCAAGATCCTCAACGATCAGCGTGCGGCCCAATGCCTGCTCGACGACCGGGGCGACCTCATCTGGAAATTGCACGAGCGTCGAAGCGATGCCGACGATGCCTGGTTCGTCGAAGTCCAGCGCCGGTGTGTTTGCCCGGCGCACACTGTCGAGTGGCTGGAAGGTGGCGCGTCCGGCGTTCTCGCGCTTGAGATACGCGATGGCGGTCTCAGCGTCGCTCCAGCGCTCGACAAGGACGTCTTGCAAATGCCCACCGAGCGCGACCTCCATGGCTGTCTCGTAGGCTTTGGGCACCTCGATCAATTCAGCGAGCGTGCCGCGTAGGCCGGGCAGTTCCAGCCTCCCGCGCCTGGCTGCGCGCAGGAGCGCTCTGACGCCGGCGTAGAGACCTTCGCCACTCTCGTAGGTGCGTTCCAATAGCTCCAGCCGTGAGCGGTGGCCGGCAAGCTCGCGCTCGACCCGGTCAATCTCGCCTTGTCGCTCGTTGTCGGCCTGGCGTCGGGCGGCGAGCTCTGCCTGGTGGCTGGCGAGCTGGGCGGCACACTGCTCGATCTGTTGCTCGAGCGCGACTCTCTTCTGGGTGACCCCGGTCAACGCTACGTCGAGTGATTGCTGCCGCTCGGTCTCTTGCTGAACCTGCCGCTCGATCTCGTCGCGCTCGCTCTCGAAGCCGGCGAGCCTGCCCGCGAACGACTGCAAGCGACCCTCACTCTCGGCGATTTGCCGGCTGAGGCTCAGTACACGTTGCTCCAGTTTCGCGAGCTCGCGCTCGCGCTCTGCCCGCTGCGCCTGGGCTGACCGGGCGTCACGCTCGCGCAGCTCGAACTGGGACTCCAGCGATGCCAGCGACGCCCGAAGCTCGGCGGACTCGTTCGAGAGTCGATCGGCCTCGCTCTGCGCGGTCGCCCGGCGCGCTTCCAGCTCGGCTTGCGACGACTTCAAGTCGGTCAGGCGTGCCTCGATTGAGCGCGCTTCAGCCGACAACAACTCCAGCTGGTGGCGAGTCGCCGCCAGCTCCCGCTCGTGCGCGGCGAGTTTCTCTCCGCGTTCGGCTTCGAGCGCCAGCAGCTGCCGCTCACGCGCGCGTAGACCGGCCAGCTCGCGGGAGGTGTGCTGGTGTGCCTCTTCAATGCGTTTCAACTGTCCGTCGGCGGCCGTCAGCGCTGTCTTTGCCTCATCGATCCGCGCGACGGATTCACGCCAGAGCGCGCCGTAGTAGCAGCGTTGCAGCTCGCGCAGACGGTCCTTGACCGTGCCATACTCGCGCGCCTGCCGGGCGGAGCGCTCAAGCGAGCGCACGCGGGGTTCGAGCTCGGCCAGAATGTCGTGCAGACGCTGGGCGTTGCCGGCGGTCTCGGCCAGGCCGCGCTCCGCGTCATTCGCCCTGAGACGGAGCCCGCTGATGCCGGCGGCGTGCTCGAAGAGCCCACGCCGGTCCTCGGGCCGCTGGCTCAGCACGGCGTCGACCAGGCCCTGGCCGATGATCGTGTGCGACTGCCCGAGGGGGGCGGTGAGCTGCTGGATATCTTTGAGCCGCACCCGGCTGCCATTGATCAGGTACTGGCTCTCACCCGAGCGGTAGGCGCGGCGGGCGACGGTGATTTCGCTGAATTCCAGAGGCAGGTCGCCGTCGCTGTTGTCGAGCGTCAGCACCACCTCGGCCATGCCAAGCGGTGCGCGGCGATCCGAGCCGGCGAAGATGATGTCCTCAGTCTTGCGCCCGCGCAGGTTGCTGTACTGCGACTCGCCCAGCACCCAGCGCAGCGCCTCGGAGACGTTTGATTTCCCGGAGCCGTTTGGCCCGACAATCGCGGTGATGCCCCGGTCAAATGCGAACGTCGTCGGCGTCGCGAAGCTCTTGAAGCCGTGGATATCCAGTCGTTTCAGGAGCAACGTCATGCCGGCCGTGCCCTCAGGTACGCGGCGTGCTGCGCTACTGTCTGAATGAACGCGCCTGCTGTCTGGTTTCGCCCCACCCGTGCCCCTCGACCCCAGCCATCGCCGAATCGTCTAAACCACGATGCTACCACTCGATGCGGCTGGTTTGTCGCGGGTTCGCCTGGCCGTAGCGATTGGACGCTACAAGCCTGAAACCCTGCGACCCCAATCCCGAAGAGGTGGGCCATGACGATATGCGGAACGATCGTCCATCTAGGCGGACGGAGCGCCTGGCAGACTGCCTACGCGAGGCGTATATCCTGGGCAAACGCTCTGCTTCTCGAAAAGTACGTTTTGGCTAAATGTGAGCGGTACGCAATGCGTTCGCAAAACAGTTGACTTAACACTACACATACTGCTAGTATGCGCCCACTGCTTCAATAGAAAGACAATCCATAATCGGGGAGGGCATGCGCATGGGCAACCTCAAGACGTCTCCTGGCGACCGATCCCTCAGCCGACGCCGCCTGCTCAAAATGAGTGGAGCTGCTGCCGGTAGCATGGCCTTGAGTTCGTTCTACGGCTCGGCTCCCGGACTGCATATGCCGCGGTTCGGGCCGCAGGCAACGCTGGCCGCGCCGCCGGCTAACCAGTACTTCGAGCGCACCTGGGCGCGGACGGACCGCCCCGTCATCGACGGCATGGTCAGCCGGACGTGGATGTGGGGCCCAGAGGCCTTCACCGGTGCGATGGACGAGGAGTATGCCGAGTCGCCCGGTGAGCTGCGAACCGTGCAGTACTTCGACAAGGCGCGCATGGAGATCACCAACCCGGCCAGCGGCGACCCCGCCTCTATCTGGTACGTGACCAATGGATTGCTGGTTGTCGAGCTTGTATCCGGGCGGATGCAGGTCGGCCATAACAGCTTCAAGGACCGCTTACCGGCACAGGTCAACGTCGCCGGCGACGGGGATGATCCCAACGGTCCGACCTACGCCACCTTCGGCCCACTGCTTGACGCCGCGCCGCTCGCGGTAAATAGCGCCATCGTTCAACGCCTGGACCGTTCCGGCACCGTGACGTCTGATCCTGGGCTCGCCGGTCAGGGAATTACCGTCGGCATCATCGATGATGTCACCAATCACTCGATCGCCGCGCCCTTCTGGGAGTTCATGAATTCGTCAGGCACCGTGTACGAGAACGGCGCGTTCGTTCAAAACAGTCTGTTTGAAAACGCCTACTTCGCCACCGGCCGCCCCATCAGCGAACCGTACTGGGCGAACGTGCGCGTCGCCGGCACGGTCCGGCTGGTGCTCGTACAGTGCTTTGAGCGACGCTGCCTGACGTACACGCCCGGGAACCCACCCGGCTGGCTGGTTGAGGCAGGCAACGTCGGCTTGCACTACTATGCCTGGCGTTACGGGGATGAACCGGTTGATCCACCGGTGGACCCTCCGGTAGACCCACCTGTAGATCCGCCGGTAGACCCGCTTGGGGATTTCTGTGTGCCGGTTCCGGAAGGCTTCAAGCCCAAAACGGCCCCGATGGCCAAGCTTCAGAAGCTCGCTGAGAACAGCCTGACTCCCAGCACCCTGGCGTCCATGTTCTTCCAGCTGGGGCGGCGCTACATGGCCGGCCATAGCCCGGCGAACGAGCTGGAAACGGCGGCGTTCGAGGCGTTCAGCAGCTTGCCTCAGGCCACTCGGGACGTTCTGGAATGCTCGCTGGAGAAGATCGACGATCTGTCGCCCGCGGTGCGGGATAAGCTCTTCGATCCGCGTTTTGATCTCGCTGACACGGCTGTATCACCGGAGGATCTGGCCAACACGCTTGCGCTTGAGATCGTGATGCACGCGAGCCAGACCATGTTCGGCAGTCCCGAGTGCCTGACGGAGGAGCGGCCCGGCGGGATGAGAATAACTCCCGGGATCGATTTTAATGAGGTGTGGTACACGCCGACCATTTTCCGCATCAACGATTTGCGGACGATTCAGTTCGGGCTGACTCTCCCGGAGTACGCGCCGGAAGAGCTGCAACAGCTGTGCTCAGTCGTGCCGGTTGATGGTGACGGTGACGGGGTTCCCGATAGCTCCCAGCTCAACTGTCAAACACAGATGGCGCCCTGTCCGGGACACGCGTACGGTGACGTCTGCATGCGGGTTCCAGAGGTTCGTGCCGGTGAGATGGTCAAGTTGACCGGAGCAAACTACTTCAGTGTTGATGCCAAGGTGCGTTTCCAGATTGGCGAGACGACCCGTGATGTTGAGGCACACGTGTGCGGGGACACCACGACGCCTATCACCGAGACTGTCGATGGCACAGAGCGCGTTATTCGAGATAACCGCGTTCAGGACCAGCTCACCTTCCAGGTTCCGACGGATCTTGCATCGGGCGTTTACATCATACAAGTCGTCATCACGCATGAGATCGATAACGTGACCCGTACGGAGTTAGGCGCATACGAGTACATTCGCGTTGTTGCGCCTCCAACCGCAACCTTCGACATCGCGAGTGAGGTCCTGTCCTGCATCGACGAGACCTCGCCGGCCTCGTTCGGCTCTGACGAGGTGGGGCTGCGCATCGTGGCAGTCCCAATCGAGCTCAATGGAACGCTTGGCGCGGTGATGGATCACAAGTTCGGTGGCGGCTCGCTTGGCATCTTCGAGGATGTTGACTCGGGCGAGACTCGCGATATTCCTCGCGTTCTCTTCAGCCGCAACAACATTGCCGGTATCGCGATGGCGGTCATTGGCTTCGAGGTCGACAGTGAGAGCGCGTACCGAGACCAGGTGCAGGGGTTCGTTGACGCGTTCATCTTCGTAATGGGCAGTTCCATACAGGCGGTCGCGAATACCCTTGTTACCGCTATCGTGACACTCGTGGGCGTGATCATCGGTCTCTCAGCCGTATTGATCGGGGCGATAGCCGCCGCGATCGTGGCTGCAATCGTGTTCTTTGTGGCGCTCTGGGCCCCGGCCGATCTGATTATCCAGGACACCATCGGGCTGTCGGCGCTCGAGCTGGACGAGATGACCAGCTCCAACTACCCGATAGGAGCGGCGGAGTCATATACGACTCCCGGCGCTATCGATGTCACCGTCGAGCCGGTCGAGAAGATCGTCGAATACCGCGAGCAGCGGACCTACTACAGCGACGACGAAGAGAGCCGCTACCGGATCTCGCTACGCTACAGCCGCGCCTAAATGAAGATGTCCCGGTTAATCCGAGAATGTAGAGTCGCCATGTCTGAGTAGGGGCGTAATGTATTGCGCCCCACACGCATCATGGCAGTCATCCTGAGGCAACGGAGGATCTCTGGTGTACCCCTTCGACGGCCCACAACGAGATCCCATTCGGCTTCGCTCAGGGCAGGCTCTTCGTTGCCTCAGGATGACGAAAACAGGCCGATCTTCTCCCTCATCCCACTTGAGTTGATGCGTATGGGGCGTAATGTATTGCGCCCTGCCTGGGTCGCCAGAAGCCGGAGAGGGCGCAATACATTACGCCCCTACGAATTTTTGTGATTATCGGGCACGTCCATAAACCAGGCAGCGTCTCACCCCCGCAGCAGTGTCTCTACTCAGCCCCTCTAGTAGTCGTACAGGCGCTGTGCAAGCGATTTCTTGTCGGAGTAGCGGCCGGTACGCTCGACCTCTTCCTGCATCTTTTGGCGGCTGCGGCGCACGAACGTGACGCCGGTCCAGCGCAGCGGCTCCGGCTCCCACTGCCGCGACGTATGCGTCGTCATTGGCAGTCGTGTCAGGTCGCTGTCAGTTTCCGTGATGAGGTCGGTCAGGACCCGTCCAGAGAGATTGGCGGTTGCGACGCCCTCGCCGGTGTACCCGCGCCCGGTCGCGATACCGGTGTGCCGGTCGTACGACATCACCGGCATGCGGTCGCGCGGAATGCCAAAGACGCCGCCCCAGGAGTGGGTGAAGCGCACGTCCTTCAGCATCGGGAACCAGTCCAGCGCCGCCTGGCGCGCGTGCTCGAAGATGGCCTCGTTGCGGTCGATGGAGTCGCTGATTCTGGAGTTGAACGGGTACTGCGCCCGATATGCGCCGAAAGCGATCCGGCCGTCGGCAGTGTGGTTCAGGTAGCCGCCGTTCGTGCCAAACCCGCCGAGGGCCTCACGGTGCTCCCACCCGATCTGTTGCCACTGCTCGTCGCTCAGCGGCTCGGTGACGACGATGTGCGAGGTGAGCGGCATGATCTGGCGCCGGAGCTTGGGCAGCTGCGACAGGTAGGCCTCACCGGCCAGGACGATCGCGCGAGCGGAGATGTTGCCCAGGGGCGTGTCGAGACGCGGCAGTGGGCCAGGGACGTAGTCAGTGACTCTGGTGCGCTCGTAGATGGTTCCGCCTTGACGCTCCACCGCCCGGGCCAACCCGCGGGCAAGCCTGGCCGGCTGGATGATGGCGCCCTCCTTGTTCCAGAACGACCCGACAGCGCCGGCGACCCGGATGCGCTCGGCGGTCTGCTCGGCATCGAACAGCTCGTAGCGATCTTCCAGGCCGATCGCCTTGAACTCGTCGTACATCTCCTGCAGCTTGGGGAGGTCGTACGCGGCGCGGGCAACCTCCAGCTCACCGCCCTTGGCGTAGTGGGCATCGATACCTTCCGCCTGACAGACAGCCCCCACATCGTCCACCGAGTCGTACATCGCCAGCGAGACGGCCCGCGCGACGTCCCGTCCGTAGCGCTCTTTGAGCTGCGTGGGGGAGACGGGGAACCCGGAGAAGCACCAGCCACCATTGCGGCCCGATGCTCCAAACCCGGCGATCTCCGCCTCGACGACGACGACGTTCAATGAAGGATCGCGCTTGAGCAGGTGGTAGGCCGTCCAGAGGCCGGTGAATCCCCCGCCCAGAATGGCCACATCCACCGAGATCGAGCCATCCAGCGGCGGGCGCGGCGTCAGGTCATCCCCACACGTCTCAAGCCAGAAGCTGTACGTTGCGTAGTTCTTCATTGTGGATGGGTCTCCTCTGTTGCTGTCGTGCGCTCTGGTCGCCTGCCTCGGTGTTGGAGGCGAAGCGACGTCAGGATCGTCGTGTGGCTGGTGTCCCGTCTTGGTGGCACATACTACACGATTGCCATTGGATCATGCTGGTCGAGCAGAGCTTTGTTTCTCCTGAAACAAATGTCAGACGAAAGCTAACGCAGCAACAGTCGTCCCCGAAAGCTGGTTGGTACGCTGCTATTGCATCATTGCAGATCAACCGGTCTTTCGAATCTTGTACGAGGAGGATCGCATGGGCGAACCAGTCAACAACGACACCATTCCCGACAACTCTTCTGGACCTCCTACTTCAACGCGGCGTGATTTCGTCAAAAGAGGCACCACGCTAACGAGCGGCCTCATTCTGACATCTGTCTACACCAAGCCGAGCATTCAGAGTTCCAGTTTGTCCTACAGGATTAATCCTTCAGGGTCAGATCCCCGCAGCAATCGGAAAAACGGGAGTAACGGCAATCCATGGATGATCGGCAGTAGTTGGACTTTTAGCGCCAAACCGCGTGACGGCAATAACGACAACAGATGGAATAACGGTAATGATTAAGAAAAGGGCTAAGGAATTCGATTCGGTATGGCGCGTACGCAAACCCACAAGTGAGGTAGAAAATGGCGGAGGATCTCACGCGTTCTGATGCCGATGCTCAGAGCCCAATCCAGCCTCGGCGACGAGTGGATGGAATCATTGAAAGGGTCCTGGATGGGGAACTGGTCGTGTATGACACTAGACAGCAACAGGTTCACATCCTCAATCCCACCGCTGCTTTTGTCTGGGCTATGTGTGACGGCGAGCATCTCCCTCAGCACATTGTGTCGGAATTAATCGGCCGGTTTCCCGAGCACGAGATCAGCATTCACGAGGATGTTCCGCCCATACTCCGGACGTTCGCCGAAGCGGGTTTATTGGTGGCGTGGCGTCTGGAGCATCAGTCGTGTATGTGACGAGAGTATCCGAAAGTCCGATAACCCGGACGGCTTCACTGGATGCGTGTCGTATCCAGCTCCTCTCGTTTTCCGCGATTGTGTCGAGCAGTTGCCCCCGGGTGCTTGACGATCTTTCCGTGCTGTACCCGGTCACGATTGTGGGTTCTAGCAGCGATACAGCGCACTCAGCACGATTTTCTGTGACCTGGAACCGCGGCTTGGAAATGCACTGCGGGGAGTCGGGCCACTGCGAATTATGTGACGAGAGCACGGCATACATCCCGGATACCCTCGGTGAGCTCGAATACCTCATTGATGCTGCTGCCGTGGAGGACCTGGCCAAGTACGTGTTTGTCCATGCGGGGGTTATTGCGCGTGGAACGGACGCCATTCTGTTTCCCGCGATGTCGGGCGCGGGCAAATCGACGTTGGTGGCAGCACTGTGTTTCGAAGGCTTCAGCTATCTGTCAGACGAGTTCGCCATTGTAGATCGTGACTCGCTCGCCCTGCACCCCTTTCAGAAAGGTATCTGTCTCAAAAGCGGTGGTTGGCATGCGCTATCGACACGGTATGAATTGCCCTCCCCTCCGGTGGTCGCGAGGCGTGCGGATGGTAGTCTCGTGCGCTTTCTTGTACCGCCGTGCAGTCGCACTCATGAAGACACGCGAATTCGATACATCGTCGTTCCTCAACGACAGCCGGGCCATGCAGCCACGCTGACAGAACTATCCACCGTGCAGGCATTTTCTGAACTGTTGCGGCAATCGCTGAACATCCCGCTCCATGGACCAGAAGGACTCGAGGCGCTTGCCCGGCTCGCTGAAGGCGCACAGTGCTATATCCTGACCTACGACCACCTTGAAGATGCTGTCGAGACCCTTTCGAGGCTTGTGGCAGATCCCCGTCGCCCGTCCTACGCCGGTGTCGAACCATTGGACTGGGTAAGCCGCAATCCATGACATCGAAACTCTCTCTAGCCGAATGTGCGTTGGTCGCGTCCCTTCGACGACAGTTCAATGCCGGCAACGATGCTATAGACGTATGCTGTCTAGACTGCACGTTCGTATGGAGTGAACTTGTCGATCTTGCGGTGAAGCATCAGGTAGCACCGCTGTTGTATTCGTCACTCTCCGCGTCAGACGGCTGCATCCCAGATGACATCCGCGATCGCCTGCGCATAACATATCTGGCCGAGCGGATGCTGCTCGAAGTTGATTCGGCTCCAGCGGTCCGCCAGGTGGTTGACGCTCTCCACTCTGCGGGAATCGCCCCAGTTCTCCTCAAAGGCGCCGCACTCGCGTACAGCGTATACCCGGAGCCGGTCCATCGCTCGTTCTCGGATATCGATTTGTTGCTTCCCAGGAATCAGCTTGAGCCGGCGCGGGAGATCCTTGTCCGGTCGGGCTTCTACTCGAAGGGTGAAACCGAGGCGAGTCACCATTTACAGCCCATGTACGGGCCGGACAGTGACTTCGGTGTGGAGTTGCACGTTGGAATCATTTCAGATCCCCACCCATACTTGCTTGACATGGATCCCTTGCTCGATAGGTGTCAAATGGCCGAAGTTGCGGGAAGTCAGGTGCGCACCCTGTCGCCGGCGGACGCATTGTTTCTGGCGTGCCTGCACATGTCCTACGCGCATCGCTACCGACGGCTTCCGCTTCGGCATCTGACCGATATCCTCGCGATAAGCAGCGGGCGCGCGAACGAGATCGATTGGCATCTGCTGGTGCAGACAACCCGCCAATCACGAGCCGCGGGAGCGGTCTTCTGGCCCCTTCTGCTTGCGAGATCGTTGCTCGAAGCGCCGATCCCAGAGGCCGTTCTGCGCCGGCTTTCTCCATCTACCGCGCTTCGGAGGGTCGTTCATGCCTCTACCTCGCCGGAGTACATCCTGACTGATCACAGGTCGCGTATCGCCGATCCTCTTCACCGACTCCTGCGGCTTGCAGCGCTCTTCGACGGCTGCCCCGGGCGTGAGTTGGCCCTGGCAGTGCGCGACGGCGCGCGTGACGCGCTCTCTCTGAGCCGCTTGACTCGCTAGGCGCTCCAGCAGTCGTTCCGTGTAACTTCTGTTACCCATCCCTGGTATCGTCGCAAGTTCGGTTGCGTGGACGCGCTCTGGCGATACACTTTGGACACATGCAAATAGTGGAAAGAGGCCATGGTGATCGAGACCATCTGGTGGAGCGAGGTTGAGTCCGGCTACGGTACGTTCGGGGTAGCGTCGAGCGCGAACGGGCTGCTGACGATGCTCCTGCCGAGTGAGGCCATGAATCATGAAGCGGCGATTCGCAAGCTGGCCGGCAAGTGCGAGATTGTGCCGGACGACGGGCACAACGCCGAGGCAGTCCGGCAGCTTGAGGAGTACCTGGCCGGCCGGCGACGCGAGTGGGATTTGCCGCTCGACATGCGCGGGACCCCGTTTCAGGTCGCTGTCTGGCAGGCGGTGGCGGAGGTGGGCTACGGCGAGACGGTCTCCTACGGCGAGATCGCCCGTCGCATCGGCAATCCAGCCGCGGTGCGCGCGGTCGGAGCCGCCAACGGCGCGAACCCGCTGCCGCCCATCGTTCCCTGCCACCGCATCATCGGCAGCAACGGCAAGCTCACCGGCTATGGCGGCGGCCTGCCCCTGAAGCAGCGCTTACTCGACCTTGAGCGGACGGCGCTTGGCGGCGAGCCGACCTACGCTCCGGCCAGCCTGTTTACGACGTCGTAACGACTCATGTCTGAACATGGTGAGGAGCATCAGATGCCTGCGTCCCAGGAGACCATCGACACGTTCGTCAACAATGCACACGGCAACATGGCCGGCGTGCAGGAGATGCTGGCAGAGGATCCCGACCTTCTGAACACTCGATCAACCCTCGATGAGAGCCCACTCGACGCGGCGGCGCACGTTGGCAACCGTGCCATGGCGGAGTACCTGCTCTCCCAGGGCGCGGAGCTCAACTTCCCCGCGGCGGTCATGCTCGGGATGACCGAGCGTGTCGTGAGCGATCTCGACGCAGATCCCAGCCTCGCGCAATCGTCCGGAGCGCACGGTATCCCGGTACTCTTCCACGCCGTTGTCGGCGGCGATCTGGAGATGGTCAAGCTGTTGATTGAGCGCGGCGCCGACATCGACGCCATCGTTGGCCCGAACGCGACGGCCCTGAACGCCGCCGCCTGGCGTGGTGACGAGACGATGGCCGCCTGGCTGCTGGAGTACGGCGCGAATCCGGACGCGAAGGATTTCGAAGGCAAGACGGCACTCCAGCGCGCCGAGGAGAATGGCCACGAATCCATTGCGGCGATGATCCGCGCGGGGGCCGAGAGCCTGCCGTAGCCCGCATGACATTGAGTGGTGCAATGCATGGTACGTCATTGAGCAGGGCGGCCCGGCCGGTCGACGCCGGGGAATGCTTCATTTGCCAGCCCGGCATCCTGGCGAGATAGAGTGCCCCGGTTCCGCCCTGCTTGCGACCACCCCAAGATATTCTCCACGGACCAGAACCGTCTCGTCGCCCGATCTTCGCGCGGCATACTCCCGACAATAGTCCTTGCAAAGAGATTCCAGTCTGATGGCGCGCGTCCCAGCGGCGCTGGTTGAACGGGGCGCGCTCCTGCATCTACGATAAACATCGTATGATGCGCGGTGAACACGCTGTATTGGTTGGAGAGGTACCTGGTATGACAGAGAATCTTGCCCCGTTTTCGGGGATGAAATATCGCTCGATCGGCCCACACCGTGGCGGACGGGTTGTCGCAGTCGCAGGCGATCCGGTTGAGGCGGCCACGTTCTATTTTGGCTCGACCGGCGGTGGAGTCTGGAAAACGACGGATGCCGGGCTGACCTGGCGCAACGTGTCGGACGGATTTTTCAAGCGCGCTTCGGTCGGGGCCTTGGCCGTATCTGAGTCCGACCCCAACGTCATCTACGCCGGCATGGGTGAGACGACGATTCGCAGCAACGTGTCGCGCGGAGACGGTGTCTACAAATCTACCGACGCGGGCAAGACCTGGGTTCACCTCGGTCTGGAGGACACCCAGAACATTGGCGAGATCGCCATCCATCCAACGAACCCGGATCTCGTCTATGTTGCGGCCTTTGGCCATGTCTACGGCACGAACGAGGAGCGCGGGCTGTATCGCTCCCAAGACGGCGGCAAGAGCTGGGAGAAGATCCTCTTCCGCAGCGACAAGGCCGGGGCGAATGACATCGCGCTCGACCCCACCAACCCGCGCATCATCTATGCCGGCTTCTGGGAAGCCTTCCGCACGCCCCACAGCCTCTCCAGTGGCGGACCCGGCAGCAGCCTGTACAGGTCAACCGACGGCGGCGACACCTGG
Source organism: uncultured Chloroflexia bacterium (assembly GCA_963729445.1). Taxonomy (GTDB): domain Bacteria; phylum Chloroflexota; class Chloroflexia; order Thermomicrobiales; family CFX8; genus JACCZH01. Next base: position 1,325,563 of record CAVSNU010000003.1, on the reverse strand, counting down.
GTTGAGCTGACGGATAACCCTGGCATCCCGCAGGGTGTCAAGGGCAAGATCAACGTGACTGCCTCGCACGGGAAGCCGGGCCGCGTCTGGGCGATGATCGAGCACGAGGACGGCGGCGTCTTTCGCTCGGACGACTACGGCGACACCTGGCAACGAACGAGCGACGACCGCAACCTGCGCCAGCGCGCCTGGTACTACAGCCACATCTACGCCGACCCGGGCGACGCTGACACCGTCTGGGTGTTGAACGTCGAGATGTGGAAGTCGATCGATGCCGGCGCGACCTTCCAGGCGGTGCCCGCGCCACACGGCGACAACCACGACCTCTGGATCGACCCAGGAATCCGCAACGCATGATTCTCGGCAACGACGGTGGCGGAACAGTCTCGCCCAACGGCGGCATCTCCTGGTCGACGCTCTACAACCAGCCGACCGGCGAGTTCTACCATGTCATCACCGATAACCAGACGCCGTACCGCGTCTTCGGCGCCCAACAGGACAACACCACCATGAGCATCCCCAGCAGATCGAACAACCCGGCTATCGTTTTGCCGGAGTGGCGCGAGATCGGCGGCGGTGAGAGCGGCTACATCGCGGTGCGCTCCGACAACCCCAACATCGTCTACGCCGGATCAATGTCTGGTTACCTGACGCGCTATGACTTCGAAAGTGACCTGGTGCACGACGTCACCGTCTGGCCCGAGGCAACGACAGGGGCGGCCAAGGAGCTGAAGTATCGCTTCAACTGGACGTCACCGATCTCGTTGTCCCCGCACGATCCGAACGTGCTCTACTCCGGCGGCAACCGTCTCTTCCGCTCGGCGGACGAGGGCAGCAGCTGGGAGGCCATCAGTCCGGACTTGACCCGGGCGGACCCGGAAACGCTGGAGCCGTCGGGTGGTCCGATCACCAAGGACAACACCGGTGCCGAGACCTACGCCACGATCTTCGCCTTCGCCGAGTCGCCGGTGGAAGCTGGCGTGCTCTGGGCGGGCAGCGACGATGGCTTGATCAACGTCAGCCGTGACAGTGGCTCCAGCTGGCAGAACGTCAACCCCCCGACGCTTCCAGACTGGGCACTGATCTCCTTCATCGAAGCCTCGCCCCACGAGGGTGGGACGGCCTATGTCGCCGCGACCCGCTACAAGAGTCACGACGACAAGCCCTATCTCTATAAGACCAACGATTACGGTGCGACCTGGACGGAGATCACGAACGGCATCCCGGCGGATGACTTCACCCGGGTGATTCGGGAAGATCCCGAGCAGCGCGGCCTGCTGTTCGCCGGGACCGAGACGGGTGTCTATGTCTCATTCAACGACGGCGGCAACTGGGAGCGTCTGCAGCTGAATCTGCCGATCGTGCCGGTCCATGACCTGGTGATCACCCAGGACGACCTGGTCGTCGGAACGCACGGACGCTCGTTCTGGATCATCGACGACATGACGCCGCTGCGCCAGGCGGCGGACGATCTGGCCGGCAAGAGCGCGCACCTCTTTACTCCCCGCGACACGATCCGCTTCCCGGGCGGGCGTGGCTTCGGTCATTCTCCCGTACCGGGCAAGAACTACTGGTTCGCCGGCGGCATGATCCCATCCTATGACCGGATCACGACACCCGATGGCGAGACCGAGAATCACTACCTCGACGCTGGTAACAACCCGCCTGACGGCGTACTCATCCACTACTTTTTGAAGGACAAACCCGAGGATGAGCTGACGTTGACCTTCCTGACGGCTGATGGCGAGGAGATCCGCAGCTTCAAGGGCAAGCGCGACGAGTCTGAGAAGAAGGACGAAAAAGAGAAAGACGACGAACCCAAAGCGCCCGCCAGGGCCGGCGGCAACCGCTTCGCCTGGGACATGCGGTATCCCGGCCCGACCAAGATCGCCGACGCCGACCCGATCGAGTTCCCTGTCTCGGGATCAGTGGTCGCTCCGGGCGAGTACCGCGTGCGCCTGACTGTCGGCTGTGAGTCGCAGGAGGCGTCGTTCGCGATCCTGCCTGACCCGCGCTTGAACGCCAGTCAGGCGGACTACGACGCCCAGTCCGACCTTCAGAAGAAGATCACCGGCAAGCTCTCCGAGACGAATGAGGCCATCGCCCGTATCCGCAGCATCCGCTCGCAGGCTGACTCCTGGGCGGAGCGCGTTGACGACGAGAGCATCAAAACGGCCGCCAAGAACCTGAGCGAAACGCTCTATGACATTGAGGGTGAGCTGATCCAGTACAAGGCCAAGTCGGTCCAGGACACGCTCAACTTCCCGATCAAGCTCAACGCCAAGCTGGCCGGTCTGGCCTCGACCGTCTCGAACGCGCCCGGCGCGCCGACAAAGCAGTCATACGATATCTTCGACGAGCTCTCGTCGCGAGTCGATGCCCAGGTGGAGCGCTTGAGCGCGGTCGTCGCGAAGGACGTTGCCGAGTTCAACGCGCTGATCCAGAAGGCCAACGTGTCGGCGGTTGCGCCGTAGGAGTCTGCGGAGGCGAGGCGAGCGCTTCAGAGCATGTCTCCTGGGCGAAGTCGAAGGGCTTCGCTCAGGACAGGCTCTGCGTAGGTCGGAAAACCAGATGGTCCAGATGGAAAGGAGCGCGCTTGTGAGCCAGTTCACCGTCTCTGAGTGGCTGATGGACAAGAGCGGGGCGAGCTCGGATGGCGGCATGGTTGTTGCCAAGCAGGATCTCGCGGCGCTGGCCGGGGCGCAGGCGTTGGCCGACGGCGGTAACGCTGTCGATGCTGCCGTCACGTCGGCCTGGGTCATGGCGGTCATGGAGCCCTACAACAACAGTATCGGCGGGGCAGGCTACATGGTCGTTCGCGCCGCCGATGGTCGGGCCCACGTCGTCGATTACAGCCCGCGAGCACCCGCGCGAGCGACGACCGAAGCGCTGCAATCGAGAACGACGGTCGCGTTCGATGGCGGCCTGGCCGCCATGGTGCCGGGCATGGTCTCCGGGCTTGCCGTGGCGCTAGAGCGTTTCGGCACGTTCAGCCTTGCCAGGGCCATGCAGCCTGCCATCGAGATCGCCGAAGAGGGCATGCCGCTTGACTGGATGCTCACCCTGCGCTTGATCCAGGAGCTACCGGGGCTGCGCGCGAATCCATATTCCGCCCGCACGTTCCTGGTCGATGGCGATCCAGGGATGGCGCATGGTGAGAGCGTCCTCAGACAGACTGACCTGGCGACGACCCTGCGGGCTATCGCAGAACAGGGCCCTCGGGCGTTCTATGAGGGCGAGACCGCGGACCAGATCGTCAAGTTCGTCAATGAGCGTGGCGGGATCCTGGAGCGCGCTGACTTTGCAAGCTACGAAGCGACCGTTGGCGAGCCGTTACGCGGCCGCTACCGCGACTACGAGCTGCTGACGCTACCGCCACCCTCACCCGGTCTCATGACCCTGCAGGGCCTGCAGATGCTCGAAGCGTTCAACCTCGTGGAGCTTGGACACAACAGCCTCGACGCGTTGCATGTGATGGCAGAGAGCTACCGGCTGGCCTTTGCCGACCGCGACGCATACCTTGGGGACCCTGACTTCTGTGACCCACCGCTTGATGTGTTGCTCTCGCCGGAGTACATCGAGCGGCGCGTCAAGCAGATCGACCTGCGACGGGCGATGTCGAAGCCGGCGCCCGGCGACGTCGGGCGCTCTCCGGTTGGCGTGCAGGGTGGCGGTGGCGGCACGACCCATCTCTCGGTCGTCGATGCCGGAGGAAACACCGTGTCGCTGACGCAGACACTCATCGGTGGCCTGTCCGGCCTCGGGGTGGCCGGCGACACCGGCGTGGTGATGAACTGCTGCATGCAGTGGTTCGATCCCAACCCGGGCGCGCCGAATAGTGTCGCGCCGGGCAAGCGGCCACTCACGAACATGACCCCGTTGATCGTCGCGCGGAATGGCAAGCCGGTACTCGCGGTTGGTGCGCCTGGCTCGCGCAGGATCACCAACGCCGTCAGCCAGGTGACGCTGAACGCACTGGAGTTCGGCATGCCGATCCAGCCCGCCATCTCCGCGCCGCGGATCGACTGCTCGCTGGACTACATCATCGCCGACGAGCGTATCGACGCCAGCGTTCTTCAAGGGTTGCGCGAGCGCGGACATCGGGTGGACAGCGTCCGTGAGTTCATCAACGAGGGCGGTCCGGAGACCCACTACCGCGGCAACTTCGCCCGCCCGGCAGCCGTCTTCGTTGACGAAGCGGGTATTCGCCACGGCGGAGACTATCCGTTCGTTCAGGGCATGGCCGTCGGCGTGCCGCGCTAGCGGCACTCGAAGGTGCCTGTCGCAGGGTACTCATCTCGCTGCTTCCGTATCGGTATCGAACGCGCGATTCCGCGCCCGGGTAGCCATGCGTGCTGCCGCCAGGCGTCGTCTACCGTGCTGCCCGAGACACGCGCAGGACTTTCCAAGGAGCGGCAACCTGCTCTATGATGCCCCGACGCGCCGGACAGGGGCTGTCCGGCGCACGATCCGTTCTACAGGGAGGAACACAAAACGCCTATGGCTACCGTGAATCCAGCGTTGTATCAGGCGATGAAGTACCGCAACATCGGGCCACATCGTGGAGGCCGGGTTGTTGCCGTCGCCGGCGATCTCTCGGACCCGAATGTGCACTACTTTGGCTCGACCGGCGGCGGCGTCTGGAAGACGACCGACGGCGGCCAGTCCTGGAAGAACGTCTCGGACGGCTTCTTCAAGACCGCCTCGGTCGGCGCGCTGGCCGTCGCTGAGTCCGATCCCAACGTCATCTATGCCGGCATGGGCGAGACCAGCATCCGTGGCAACGTCTCGCGCGGCGACGGTGTCTACAAATCGACCGACGCCGGTAAGACCTGGGCGCACTGCGGTCTGGAAGAGACGCAGAACATCGGTGAGATTCAGATCCACCCGGCGAACCCGGACCTCGTCTACGTGGCGGCCTTCGGGCACGTCTGGGGCGACAACGAGGAGCGCGGTCTCTATCGCTCGCAAGACGGCGGCAAGAGCTGGGAGAAGATCCTCTTCCGCAGTAACAAGGCCGGCGCGCTCGATCTGTCGATGGATCCGACCAACCCGCGCATCCTCTACGTCAGCTTCTGGGAAGCGCATCGCAGCCCGCACTAGCCTCTCCAGCGGCGGCGAGGGCAGCGGCCTGTTCCAATCCGAGCGACGGCGGCGATAGCTGGACCGAGATCAGCCACAATCCCGGCCTGCCCAAGGGTGTGCTGGGCAAGATCGGCGTGACCGCGTCCGGCGCGAAGGCCGGGCGCGTCTGGGCCATCGTCGAGGCCGAAGACGGCGCGGTGTTCCGCTCCGACGACTACGGCGAGACCTGGCAGCGCGGCAGCGAAGACCGCAACCTGCGCCAGCGCGCCTGGTACTACCACCACATCTACGCCGACCCGCAGGACGCGGACACCGTCTGGGTGCTGAACGTCGAGTTCTGGAAGTCGATCGACGGCGGCAAGACCTTCGGCAAGGTGCCGGTGCCGCACGGCGACAACCACGACCTCTGGATCGACCCGAACAACGCCAACCGCATGATCCTCGGCAACGACGGCGGCGGCTGCGTCAGCTACAACGGCGGCCTGGCCTGGTCGAGCGATCTACAACCAGCCGACCGCCGAGTTCTATCACGTCACCACCGACACCCGGACGCCGTACCGCGTCTACGGCGCGCAGCAGGACAACACCACGATGAGCGTCATCAGCCGCTCGAACTACGGTGCGATCACGACGATGGAGTGGTACCCGATCGGCGGCGGCGAGAGCGGCTACATCGCGGTGCGGCCGGACAATCCGGACGTCATCTTCGCCGGCAGCTACGGCGGAAACCTCGACCCGCTACGACCACAGCACCGGCTGCACCAAGGGCATCAACGTCTGGCCGGAGATGACGCTCGGCTCGGCCGCCGAGCGACATGAAGTACCGCTTCCAGTGGACCTCGCCGACCGTCCTCTCGCCGCACGACCCGAACGTGCTCTACCACGGCGGCAACCACGTCTTCCGCATCGACCGACGAGGGTCAGAGCTGGGACGCGATCAGCCCGGACCTGACGCGCGCCGACCCGGAGACGATGAAGGCCTCCGGCGGACCGATCACCAAGGACAACACCGGCGCCGAGACCTACGCGACGGTCTTCGCGATCGCCGAGTCGCCGGTCCAGGCCGGCGTGCATCTGGGCCGGCTCCGACGACGGCCTGATTAGCATCACCCGCGACGGCGGCGAGACCTGGGACAACGTCAACCCGGCAAGACCTCGCCGGACTGGGCGCTGATCTCGATCATCGAGCCGTCGGCGCACGATGCCGGCACGGCCTACGTGGCCGCGACGCGCTACAAGAGTCACGACGACGAGCCGTATCTCTTCAAGACGAACGACTACGGCGAAGACCTGGACGAAGATCACCAACGGCATCCCCGCGGACGACTTCACCCGCGTCATCCGCGAAGACCCGGAGCAGCGCGGCCTGCTCTTCGCCGGAACCGAGCGGGGCTCTACGTCTCGTTCGACGACGGCGAGAACTGGCAGTCGCTGCAGCTGAACCTGCCGGTCGTGCCGATCCACGACCTGGTCATCACCCAGGGCGACCTGGTGGTCGGCACGCACGGTCGCTCGTTCTGGATCCTGGACGACATCTCGCCCGCTGCGTCAGCTCGCCAAGGACGCCGGTGACGGCCGACGATGCGGCTCTTCGCGCCGCGCAATACCATTCGCTTGGGCACCGGCGGTTGCGGCCACGCCCAGGTCCGGTGCCGGGCCGCAACTACCGCTCTGCCGGCGGCTTGTCGACGACCTACGAGCATATCGTCAAGCCGGATGAGGCATCCCGAGCAGCGTCTGCTCGACGCCGGCGAGAACCCGCCGAACGGCGTCGTCGTGCAGTACTACCTGAAGGACAAGCCGGAGGGCGAAGTCACGTTGACGTTCCTCGACAAGGCCGGCAACGACGATCCGCTCCTTCTCCAGCATCAAGCCGGACGACAAGGCATACAAAGACAAGCCCGGGCTCTGCCAGGCCGGCCACGATCAAGGCGGCGGCCGGAGCAAACCGCTTCGTCTGGGACATGCGCTACCCCAACGCGACCGAGGTGCCCGACGACACCGGCTCGATGGGCTTCGCCGGTGGCCCGAACGGCCCGCGCGTCGCGCCGGGCGAGTACCAGGTGCAGCTCAAGGCCGGAGACAAGACCTATACCGAGTCATTCAAGGTGCTGCCCGATCCAAGGGTCGGCGCTAGCCAGGCGGACTATGACGAGCAGATTCGCCTTGCAGCTCAAGGTCCATTGCAAGCTCTCCGAGCTCCACGAGGCCGTCAACCAGATCCGCCGCATCCGCACGCAGGTTGAGAGCTGGAAGACCCGCATGGACGATGAGAAGGTCTCCCAGGCCGCCAAGGAGCTCAACGACAAGCTCTACGAGGTGGAGGGTGAGCTGATCCAGTACCGTGCCAAGAGCACCCAGGACACGCTGAACTTCCCGGTCATGATCAACGCCAAGCTGGCGGCGTTGATCGGTATGATCGGCTCGGCCGAGGGCAAGCCCACCAGGCAGTCCTATGAGGTGTTCGCCGATCTTGAATGCCGGACAGATGCCCAGCTCAAGCGGCTGAAGGAGATCGTGAGCACGGACGTCCCGAGTTTCAACAAGCTCATTGAGGACGCCAAACTCCCTGCAGTTGCGCCGTAGATAAGACTGCCCTCACCTCAACCCCTCTCATGCCTGGAAGGGGCTGGGGTGAGGGCTCGTCACGGGCCCTGCGCAAACAGCATGCAGGGCCTTCACTCATCAACCCGTTCGCAGCAAGGCAGCCTCTCCTCCGGGAGGAAAGCACCGCGTCTTCTCATCCTCAACACATGTCCATGGTCGTCTGCGCTCACGTGACGCATCGGCACTTCTTCTGCTCTAGATGAGGCCGTGCCCCTGACGGAGCACGGTGTGCCCGGATGTCATTCTTTGGTGCATAGACCTCGAGAACCCGCCGCGCATCGTGCCCGGCGAGAGCTCCCAAACTATCGTTCGTTGGCTTGAAACAGCGGAATTCGCGAGGATACATGGCAACCGCTTGACAGCTTGTACATTTGACTTGTTGGACGCTCTCTGGCCCCCGATCGGTGAATATTCGCGCAACCACGCAGCGGATCATTATCCTAAATCCCTTTGCGGATAAATAGGTCGCTGTCTTTGCCCCAACCGGGAAATACCATCACGCACTTTACCCCCGCAGAGGCGCAGGCGCCGGTTCGGAGCAACTATTGGCCACGATTATTAAGAACTTTTCATGAAGGATCGGAATTCTTATGTTAGTATGGGCCAAGCATGCTGAAGCAAGAGGGTGAGTCAGCACGCAGCTCACACTAGAGGAACCGGATCATCGCACCGCCCAGGGGATAGTTGTCCCCTCTAATCAGTGGAGTTTGATGATGCGATGAAGGCTATTGTCTTCCGGCCGACTGATTTTGTGCGTCTGTGGTGATCTGAAGGAGTTAACGGTACATTGATGCGCTTGTTGCATGACGAAGCACCAGTCGGCGAATTGTTGGAGCAACACAAGGCGGTCCTGGAATATGAACGTTTTGTGAAGACCCATACCTGGGTAGAGGTTGAGGCTGCATATCCAGGCGAGCCGCCTAGTTGTGATTGCGTGATTTGCCAGCAGCTGGAGGCGTTCTCCGACAAGCTCGTCACGATCATGCGCGAGTTGCGCATTCACGAAAACGCTCCAGACGTCGATGGACCGCGCATGGAGACCCTCATGCACGACCTGGTCGCATTTTCCGAAGCGTCTGAGAGGACGGACTTCACGAATCCGTGGAGGATCCGAAACGCCAGCTCGTCGAGGGGGTAGCCGGCGAGGATGATTTCAGGCAGATCGGCTCGGATAAAGCGCTGACGTAATCAAGAAGGTTGTAACGCCGCCGGCTCGCGACGCTACTTCAGCCGTGCCAGCTTTGACGAGTCTTCGATGTTACTCCGGGCGCCAGATGTGCTCGCGATCCTCCGGCCGGCCGTGTACCTGGGGATGCTCTGGCTGTGGCGCGGCGTCAACAGCGGCTTGTGCTCCGGTGTGGGTTGAGATCGTGACCGCGCCAGCAGCGATCGTGACCAGCCGGAACTCCGCCGGGTATTCGATGAGTGCCCCCGTCGCACACTGTAACCAGTTGTGATCTGCCAGGATATGGTGGTAGTGATTGTGCGCGCAGAAGCAGATGACGGCTCCGGCGCGTGCAGTGAGCTCGTTCATCACCCGGTCGCCTCCCCTGACATGCCCGCCGTACTTGAGATCGTTCCTGGCCGCATCCAGCGCCTGCGACACCAGCGGATAATGGCTGACGACGAGCAGCCACTCAGGCCGGAGGCGGTCAAGCTCGTCCAGCGCACGTTCGATCAGCCCTTCGTCGAGAACGGCCAGTGGCTGAGGACCCTCGGGATACGGAGGACCTTCATTTGTCCACGATGATTCCAGAACCAGAATCGCGACGTCCTCCGGGAGATTGAGGCCGGAGGGGTAGACGATGCCGGGCTGCGCGTTCTTGCCGAGGGCACGGTCGAAACGGTGAGCGGATTCGGTCGATTCGCGGTCGTGGTTGCCCTTGCAAACAACGAAGGGGCAACACAGGCCGTTCAGATACGAGAGCACTTCCGCCAACTCATCCTCGGTGGCGTTGTTGGTGAGATCGCCCGGGATCAGGACAAGGTCGGGGGTATGTGTGTTGATCGCCGCGACTGTTGTCGCCACCGTCTTCCGCGCATCGCCGGTCAGGAACTGGTTCTGAAAGCCGCCGCCCTCAACTGCCCCTACGTGCAGGTCATTCATGATGGCGAGTTTCAGTGAAAGCTCTTTACTCATCGATCACACCCGTTTCTACGTACCCGCTTTATACCGTAATCCTCGGCTTTGCGCGTCATCACTCGTGCACAGGGACGACCGTCTCAGAATAGATGACGTGAGGCCGGGAATAAAACCGGAGGAGCGGGAGTTACAACATGGTGAGCGGACACGAGCGTTCGATTGGTACCGGAGAGTCTTCTCACCCCAGGCGAACCGGTGAACGATTCGAGATTTTGGATCGCTTTCGAGCAGCCCGTTGTCGCTTCTCCAAACCTCCTTCCCCAGCTCCCCCGGGTCGGCGCACAACGTCCGGGGGACACCCCCTCTTTTGACACACACGCGAATTATCCGCTCGCCTCGGATAGAGAAGAGGAGTACGGATCCGTCGTTCCTGACGTACCCGGTCGACGATGCCCCGATACGAGACTACTCTGACGGACAGAAGTCTCCATTGGCGGCGGCTTGCTCGATGGCTGCTGCCTGCTTTCCGCGCCTGTAGAGACCGTGCTGAAACCCAAACCAGCAGTGGAAAGCGACATCGCCACGGTAGGGACGCCAGTTTTCAGCAAGCTCACGCACCGCGAGCTCGCTGGCGTTGCCCGGCAGCCCCTGAAAGACACCGACGGCCGAGCGCAGGCCCATGTCGCCGGCCGGGATGACGTCGCGCCGGCCGAGGCCGCGCATCAGCACATACTCCGCCGTCCAGCGTCCGATACCAATCTGCTTCTGGAGCAGCGCCAGGGCCCCTTCGTCGTCCTGCTGGCGCACCTCATCAAAGTCAAGCGCGCCGTCGAGAATGGCCTGGGCAATCCCAACGGTATAGCGGGTTTTCTGCCGGCTGAACTGGATCTCGCGCAGCTCATCGCCGTTGATGGTCACGATGCGTTCCGGGGTTGGGAAGAGGTAGTAGGTGTTCCCCTCGTGGGTGATTTGCTCGCCGTAGGCTTCGACAAAGCGCCGCTTGAGCTTGTAGGCAAAGGCGATGTTGATCTGCTGGCCGAGGATAGCCCAGACCATCGCCTCAAACGGGGCGGCGGTCTGCACGACAGGTAAGCCCTGGAAGCGCTCGATCAGCGGCCCGGCGAACGGGTCATCAACCGGTAATCGGGTGCGGTCGTAGTCGAGCTGGAACTGCCGGCGAATCTGGCAGGCGAGGGTGTCTTCCGGTAGCCTGCCGCACAACACCCTTGCCGTCACGCCCCCGGGCGCGGCCGCCGCCTCGATCAGCACCGGTCCGTCCGGTCCTGGCATCGCGCGGCGGTAGCGGTCACCGTGTACGACGTCCAGCACCTCGTCGTGTGACCGTCTGAGGTAGTCCAGCGCCAGGTCAAATCGGAACGGCTCTCTGGCCGGCAGAAAGATCTCCACCTGTTTTCCTCCCCACTCACCCGTTACCTGCCCAACCATACGCCATCGAGTTTGGTCGCAAGAAGCGGATAGTGATTCCCCGTGATGGGCGTTACCGTTCCCTATACGGTAGGGGAGGACCTTGTGTCCTCCCCGGCAGACCCCGCGAGACAGCTGGGAGGACACGAGGTCCTCCCCTACCGGTGACGTCATTCTGGGTCTCAGGAAGGACACAAACGTCTATGCCCAATCACCCGTTCCGCTTCGGAGTCATCAACGAGACCATTCTGCCTACCTGCCAATGGATCGCCCATGTTCGACGGGTTGAAGAACGCGGCTACGCAACGTTCCTGATCCGCGATCACTTCGTGCCCGACTTCTTCGGCGATCAGCTGGCTCCCATCGCGGCGCTGATGACGGCGGCCAACGTGACGACGACGCTACGTGTCGGGACGCTCGTCTTCGACAATGACTACCGGCACCCGGTCATGCTCGCCAAGGAGATGGCGACGCTCGATCTGCTCTCGGGCGGTCGCCTTGAGCCCGGTATCGGCGCAGGCTGGCTGCGCTCTGAGTACGAGAAAGCCGGCCTGTGCTACGAATCTGCGGGAGTACGTATCAGCCGTCTCGAAGAGGCGTTGCCCGTGCTGAAAGCTCTCTGGAGCAAGGCACCGCTCACCTTCCACGGCAAGCACTACTCCATTACCGCGCTCGAAGGATTCCCGAAGCCGGCCCAGCGACCGCGTCCGCCGATCCTGATCGGCGGCGGCAAACCGCGCATGTTGAAGCTCGCCGGCAGAGAGGCCGATATCGTGAGCTTCCTGACGACCTCCGTCGCCAGCGGAGTTGTTGAGGACGATCCCCGCGAGCGGCTTGCGGAGTCGGTCATGCAGAAGATCGAGTGGGTGCGCGAGGGTGCCGGAGAACGTTTTGACCAGATCGAGCTGAGCCTGATCCCAACTGTTGTGCTGACGGACGACCGCCATGCCTGGGCCGAGCTCACGATTCATGAGCGCGGGTGGCAGGATGTAACGGTGGATGACGTTCTGGAGATGCCTTCGCTCTTCGCTGGCACGCTGGACCAGATCATCGATGACATGTGCCGGCGCCGCGAGCAGTACGGCTTCTCCTACTACGTTGTGACGGACAAGATCATGGAGGAGTTTGCGCCGATTGTGGAGCGACTGGCCGGCGTATAGCGACAGGGAGAGCAGGGGATCGAAGAGCATGCCCTGAGCGAAGCCGAATGGGATCTCTGGTCTGACTCTCGCGGAGTTGGACCAGCAGAGACCCTTCGACCGCGCTCAGTACTCGACCACGATGATGGTGTCCTCCCCGACCGACCGACCCCGGGAGCGTGACAGCTGCTCTGTGGTCCAGTACTGAGCTTGATCGTCATCCTGAGTACCCGACCACGATGATGATGTCACCCCGGTAGGGGAGGAGCTCGTCTCCTCCCGAACCCCCGGTCTGCTCGAGGCGGGAGGAGACAAGCTCCTCCCCTACCGACAGACAGAACCCCGGAGCGTGACAACGCCCCTGTGGTCCAGTACTGAGCAGAAGCGAAGGATCTCTGGTCCAACGCCTCGGGTGTCAGGCAAGAGATCCTTCGCTTCCGCTCAGGATGACTAACCAGCGCAGGATGACTCATAGGCGCAGGGTGCTGCTGTCACCCCGACCGACAGGTGGAACCGCGGAGCGTGCCAACTTCCCCGTGGTTACACTACTCAGTAGTGTGACCAGGCTATGGTGTCTGGTTCGGCGGGGGCGTATGCTGGTGTCGTGACTCGCCATTGATCGGCAGGAGGTCGCCCATGTCCCGCACCCAACACCGCGTCACCCTGACCCCGGACGAGCGCGCCCGGCTGGAACGGCTGGTCCGCCAGTCCAGCGTCTCGAAGTTCACCTACCAGCGGGCGCGCATCCTGCTGGCCGCGGACTACCGCCCCGGGCGGCCCGCGCCGACCGATGCCCGCGTTGCTACCGCCACCGGGGTGAGCATCCGCACGGTCGCGCGCGTCCGGGCCACCTGGGCCGCGGCTGGCGTGGAGGCCACCCTCCAGCCGCGGCAGCGCGGCACCTTGGGCCGCTCGCGCTTCGACACCGCGACCCAGGCGCGCATCGTCCAGGTGGCCTGCAGCCAGCCGCCGCCCGGCCGCGCCCGCTGGACGGTCCGGTTGTTGGCCGCCGCCGTGGTGGAGCTGCAGATTGTGCCGGCGATTGCCCCGGAGTCGGTGCGCCAGCTGCTCAAAAAAACGCCCTGGCGCCCTGGCGCGTGCGGCGCTGGTGTGTCCCGGCCCAGGCCAATGCCGCCTTCGTAGCCGCCATGGAGGATGTCCTGGAGGTGTATGCCCGCCCGCCGGACCCCGCCCGCCCCGTGATCTGCTTCGACGAGGCCGGCAAGGAGCTGCAGGAGCATGCCCGGCCACCCCGCCCGCTGGCCCCGGGGCAGCCCAGGACCATCGACACCGAGTACCGCCGCGGCGGCAGCGCCAATCTCTTCCTGGCCGTGGCGCCCCACCTGGGCTGGCGCTCGGTGCAGGTCACGGACCGGCGCACGGCGGTCGACTTCGCCTACGCCTTGCGGGACCTGGTGGCGGCGTTTCCCGCGGCCGAGCGCCTGGTGCTGGTGCTCGACAACCTCAACACGCACACGGCCGGCGCCCTCTACCAGACCTTTCCACCGGCCGAGGCGCGCCGCATCTGGCAGCGCTGCGAGGTGCACGACACGCCCAAACACGGCAGCTGGCTCAACATGGCCGAGCTGGAGTGGAGCGTGTTGCAGCGCCAGTGCCTGCACCGGCGGCTCGGCGATCGCGCGGTGCTGGAGCGGGAGGTGGCCGCCTGGGTGCGGGCGCGCAATGCCGCGGGCGTGCCGATCGTCTGGTCCTTTACCATCGAGGACGCCCGCCGCAGCATGGCGCAGACCTACCCCGATCCAGTCCATGCCACGATAGCCTAGTCACACTACTCAGGATGACGAATAGTCAGTGCGGTTCTATCCACAACGCCGAATGAACTGAATCTGTTGCTCCTTCGGACGGTTCTCAGTTTCTACGGCGTCAGCCGGTTCAGGTCGCGCGGAAACAGTGTCGTCTCGCGCACGTTGGATGCTCCCACGATCTGGGCGACGAAACGCTCCAGGCCGATGGCGAAGCCGCCGTGGGGCGGCATGCCATATTTGAACGCTTGCAGGTAGCCCTCGATTGGCTCGGGCTCCTGGCCGCTGGATTCGAGCGCGGACAGGTAGTCGGAGTAGCGGTGCAGGCGCTGGCCGCCGGTGACCAGCTCCAGGCCCCGGAAGAGCAGGTCGAAGCTGTTGGAGTAGTCCGGCCGGTTCGGGTCGGGATGGGTGTAGAAGGGTCGCTTGACCATCGGGTAGCCCTCGACGAAGACGAACTCTGAGCCGTGCTCGCGGCGTGCCCACTCGCCCAGCCAGCGCTCGTGGGCCGGCGCGAGGTCCGGTTCCGAGCGCACGTCCTCCCCCAGTGCTTCCGAGACCATGTTGAGTGCGTCGCTGAAGTGGACTACCGGAATTGACTCCGGAACTCCCGGCAGCTCGATTCCCAGGATCTCCAGCGCGTCACCCTGCTGTGAGCGAACGGTGTCGAGCATCCCCGCGATGGTCCGGTTCAGCATGCGCATGACGGTGTGGTGGTCCTCGATGAAGCCGAACTCGGCGTCGAGCGAGGTGTACTGGTTGAGGTGGCGGGTGGTGTCGTGCGGTTCGGCCCGGAAGACCGGACCGATCTCGAACACCCGCTCGAAGACTCCAACCATCACCTGCTTGTAGAACTGCGGGCTCTGGGCCAGGTAGGCCGGCGTGCCGAAGTAGTCGAGCTCGAAGACGTTCGCGCCGCTCTCTGTCGCCGAGGCGACGATCTTGGGTGTCTGGATCTCGGTGAACCCCGAACCCTGCAAGGTCGTCCGAAAACCGGAGCAGAGCGCGGCCGAGATCCGAAAGGCGGCGCGCTTCGCCGGGTGGCGTAGAGCCACTGGCGCGTAGTCGAGCAGCGTCGGCAACTGAGCGTTCAGGTCCGGCCGGTAGAGGTCAAAGGGCGGGGACTCTAGCGCCTGGCTCAGCACCTCGATCTCCGGTGCGTGGATCTCGATTCCTCCCGGCGCGGCGGGGTTACCGACGACCTGGCCATGCACGAGCAGGACGGTTTCGTTTGGCAGCGCCTTCAATTGGGCCAGTGTTGCCGGGTCTTCGATGACGATCTGGACCAGCCCGTAGCCGTCGCGGACGATGAGGAAGCTGACCCGGCTGAGCTGTCTCAGCCTATGCAGCCAGCCTCCGATGCAGACGCGTTCTCCGATGTGCCTGCCGAGTTGAGTCGTGGTGATCCTCTCCATGGTGACACCTCCACAAAACGAACAACGCCTCCTCGTCGTGTGGACGAGGGAGGCGCTCGTGGTGCCACCACACTTCGCCGCTGCCCTGGAGTTGGGGCCGCGACCTTGGGTGCCGGATAACGGTGGCCAACCGGCGGGGCTTAGTTGGCAGATTGCCGTTCTTCCCCGCGCTCGGGAGTGTCTTCACCGGGATCTCTCGTCCGCCATTCCACCGCCGGCGGCTCTCTGCGCTCGAAAGGTTCCCCGGGTACTCGTCTCCGTCAACGCTTTGGCCGGGAATGATACCAAGAGAGGAACACGAATGTATGCCGGCAGGGGAGGTCGCGATATGCGGTCTAATCGCAGCCGGCGGCGCGGTAGAGGGTGTATCCCGACTCTGCGATGAGCATGGCCGCGCCCAGGTAGCCATGGCCGGCAGGATCGTCATCGCCCTTCAAGATGGCATAACACGCATCGGTGGCCGGCTGAAGCTCCAGATAGTCGACCGTGCCGTTCCCGGACACCTCGTGACCCTGACGCTGGAGGATGGCGACCAGGTAGCCGAAGGCGAGCGGGTCGGGGTCAATGTTCGGAAGGCTGACCGGTTCGCCGTCCGGGACGGCATCGACGAGCCTCCACATCCAGGGGTCGCGGTCGAGCTGGTAGACAGCGTCCGGACCGGCGAGCGCCAGCGACACGGATGGGTTCGCCTCGAGCTCGGCTTCAACGGTGCTTCGATCGCTCTCGGGGAAATCGCCATGGATGACGACGGTTTCGATGCCGATGCCTTGCAGGAGAGAGATCGTTTCGGGGGCGGGGAACTCCGTCATCCGCTCGCGCATCATCAGGTAGGTTGGCGGGACGAGTCCGGAGTAGCCGTTGGCGAGATCGTTCCAGTGCATCATCGACCAGAAGTTGGGCCAGGCCGAGGCGACGGGACTATTCAGGTCGAGCGTCATCGGCAATTCGATGGTGGGGACGGGATGGTCAGCCATCCAGGCGTAGGCGGGTGGAGGTTCATCGACCGGCAGCGGGTCCGGCAGCTCCATGATCGTGAGCGACTCCAGACCGAGCACGGCCAGCCCCAGCACGAGCGCGGCGGCGCCAGCGGCGAACTGCTGCCGGGACGGAATCCTGCGACGGGCGTCCCTCCAGAGCCGGTCGACGCCCAGACCCGCCAGACCTCCCATACCGATGAGCGCGACTAACCCGAATCTGGCCGGGACCCTGATCGCCCGGAACCCCGGCAAGCCCTCGTAGAAGATGCGGTAGGGTAAGGGCACCTCCCGTCCGAAGATCGTGCCGGTCAATCCGAACGAGAGGACAATCGAGCTGACGACGATCGCCAGTAGTACCCATTTCTCGCGTCGGAAGCGTGAGTGGGTCATGCCGACAACCCCCAGGACGACGATCGCCAGTCCGGGGAAAAGCGCCTGTTCGATGTGGCGAAAGTTCTCGTCGAGGATCTCGTTGTAGAGCCGGTTGTCAGGCCAGACTGCCAGGTAGTCGCCCCGGGTGGCGCTCCAGTAGCTGACCTCGGATACCTCTCGCTCAACCCCGAGATCGTCGTGTACCTGTTGGTAGGGCCAGAGCGTCGGGATCAACAGCGCGCCGGCCAGGGCGCACGCTCCACCCGCCAGCGCGATCGACTGGGCCAGCTGCCGGTCACGGTCGAGCACGGCAATCAGCACATACACCCCACCGGCGATGAGGAGCATGACAACACTAAAGTAGAGGAAATAGACACCGGAGAGCCCCTGGATGAAGAAGGCCGCGGCCAGGCCGCCCGCCCACCAGCGCCGGGCTACCCCGGTTGAGAGGGTGACCCGCCGCAGGCAGAGCAGGAGCAGTGGCGGCCACTGCATAGAGAGTAAATGCAGGTGCTCCAGGTGCGCCATCCGCGACGGGGCGAACGCGTAGGCAACACCGGCCAGGAGAGCGGCGACGCGGTTGCCGGTCATGTCGACGACCAGCAGGTACATGGCGAACCCGGAGAGGATGAACGCCAGCAATACCGAGATGTTGTCGGCCAGAATACCTTCGCCGGTCACGGCGAGCACCGGCAGCACCAGCAGCGTCTGGCCGAAGAGGTGATCGGAGTAGGCGAGCGTGTTGCGCCAGGGATAGAAGACGTTTGCGTTGAAGATGTTGGCCGGGTCGGTCGTGAGCGCGTGCCAGTTCCAGGCCATCGTCCAGGCTTGAAAGACGGGGTCACCCCAGGAGTAGAGGACGTGCCGCATGTCGCGGGCAAGCGGCCAGGTGAGGATCAGGCTGAGGATGACGAGCACTGCCAGTGCCGGTAGATGTCGTGCGATGCGTTGCCGTAGAGGGCGCTGCGCGAGAAGATTGTCTTCCTGAGTGGAGCGACGCGACGTGGAGAGATCTTGGCCCAATGGAGGCGTCGGCTGCGTCGAGACCTCTCCACGTTGGTTGAGATGACGACCAACGCTTCTGATCGCTGCCCTGGCGTTCCAATACGTCCGCATCGTGTCCCTTCCCGGCAGTCCAGTCGCATCCGACGGATAATGATGCCAGTACCCGGCAAGCACATGGAGGTATACATGACAGCAGATCGTCAGCGGCACGACCCCCTCGGCGTGCTCCAGAGTACGTCGCCGGTCGTGGACACCGCGCGGTTCGTGCGCATTAACCACGAGAAGGTGGCGGAAGCGGCCGACCAGCTGCGCCGGCTAGACACGCTGCCGCCCGAGTGGTCGGGACTCCACCCGGTCGGGCGTGATGCTGCCGAGACGGCGAACCTGGTGCTGGTGCTCGATGCCCTGAACTTCTGCTTCTGGACGGTGCCGGCTCCCGGCCGGCGGCGCTGGAGCGTGACCTATGGGGACACGACCTATGACGGGTATTGGGCGCTCGCGGCAGCGTTGCGCCGCGCCGTCGAGCGGGGTGTTCCGCTGGCCGACGCTGAGTTTCTCGCGGTGCTCACCGAAGCTGAGATCACAGATATTCTGACTGGAGACCCGGGGAGTGATCCCATTCTGTTGTTGCACGCCAGACTGGAGCATCTGCGTGAGGTTGGGCAGGCGCTGCTCCGGCGCTGGAACGGGTCATTTTTGATGGCCCTCGATCAGTCTGGCGGGTCCGCTGCAACGCTCATCGAGATGGTGCTGCACTCGATGCCGTCGTTCCGCGATGTCGTGCGCCAGCGTGGACAGGCGGTGCGTTTCTACAAGCGGGCGCAGATACTGGTTGCCGACCTCTACGGGGCATTTCACGGCCAGGGTCCGGGCGCATTTCACGACATGGAAACCCTGACCGCGTTCGCGGATTACAAGGTACCCCAGGTCCTACGGCATTTCGGCATTCTCGAGTATGTACCTGAGCTCGAAGAGCAGCTTTCTAAATACCAGCTCATTGCTACGGGCAGCGATGAGGAGATAGAGATCCGGGCAGCCACCATCTGGAGTGTCGAGTACCTACGCCAGGCGTTGCTGGAGCGGGGCACGTCGCTCGCCAGCTACGAGATCGACTGGCGTCTCTGGGAATTGGGTCAGGACATGCCGGGCGACGTCCAGCCGTACCATCGGACGTTGACGGTGTTCTATTAGCCCCATCGCATGGACCCGCGTCACCGCCGATTGAATCCTGCTCAGTACTGGACCACCGGGGAGTTGTCACGCTCCGCGGTTCCGTCGGTCGGGGGTGACACCATCATCGTGGTCGAGTACTCAGGATGGCAGCGGGCTTTTCGATATAGTGGAGACAGATGTTGCACGCTATCGAGAGGAGTCTGATGGAGCGATGGGACAGTGTGAAAACTGCGGAAACACCTACGACAAGTCCTTTACCGTTACGACTCATAAGGGTGAATCTCACATCTACGATAGCTTCGAGTGCGCGATCAACGATCTAGCTCCGACTTGCCCGCACTGCGGGACCCGCGTCATCGGCCACGGTGTCGAGGATGACGGCCAGATTTTTTGTTGCGCCTACTGTGCCCAGCAGGCGGGTGTAACCGGGGTTAGAGACCGCGTGTGACTACCCATGATACCCGTCGTCTGTAACGATCCCCGGACCATGTCCGGGGATCGCTCGTTCTAAGTGGAGAGAAGACGAGATGAGATTAGCGCGCGACAAGAATGTTGCATCGTTGGTGTGGATAGTGCAGGGCCTATATTATGCGAGCACCGGCATATGGTCGATCGTCGGCATAGAGAGCTTCCAGAAAGTGACCGGGCCGAAGGTGGATACCTGGCTGGTAAAGACGGTTGGCGTGCTCGTGACGATCATTGGCGGGGTGCTTGCCAGTGCGGGGCTGCGGCGGGTGCAGGAGCCTGAAATTACCGGTTTGGCCCTTGGTAGCGCGCTGGGACTGGCGGCAGTGGACACGTTCTATGCGCTGAGAGGCCGGATCTCGAAGGTCTACTTGCTGGACGCGCTAGCCGAGCTGGGCCTGGTTGGCATGTGGATCTGGTTGCGATCCGACCGCCGATAACGCATAGGACAGCGCTATCTAAAGACATGTGCATATGCCAAAAAATGGATCTACCTTTGTACCCACGATCTATATTGCTGCGACTTCGCCACCCGTCATACTAATACATATACCCACTACTCTTTCCCTCCCCTCCGACCTTCCTCTCACCCCCCTTCCCACCCACTTTCTCTCCCTGGTCCGGTGGAGACCCCCGCCGGCCAGGGAGACTGTCGTGTGTGCCCGGTACCAATGGCATCGGCCGGCGCGCTAGAGTAGCGGAGCTTCGTTCAAGCGCCCCACCGCTTGATCATCCAGCCAAGCGTAGCGCCATAGACGACATGCGCCAGGACCATGATGATTGGACGGTCTTTGCGGTCTTTCTCGGGCGGCGGCATGATGTTCAGCGCCGGCACCCAGCCTTTGTAGGCGGTCAGCCAGACCAGGAGCCCGAAGATCACTCCCTGGGTTACCCGGTTCCTCGCAGGCATGCGGCTCGAGACCAGCCCGAACAGTACGCCGAGGGCGGCTCCGATCCCGAAGTGGACGGTGCCTGCCTCTGCGATCTCAGTTGCTCGGTCCTCGGGCGGCATGCCGGCGGCTTCGAGGGCCGCGCCGGTGACGAGCCTTGGTGGTGCCTCTCCCAAATAGCCCAGCCGCTGTGCCAGAATCATCACGGTTGTCATGGGAATCGTCGCGATGGCCCCAGCCACGCCGCCGAGAAGCCCAGCCCGGATGTCCAATTGCATTGCGTAATCCCTCTCTTTTGCCGCCCAGCGAGTTGTGCCTGTATCAATAGCCTAGGCGATTCGCGTCCATCAAACAGGCAATCAACCGGGAGACACTCGTAATCTGTATCCAATCTGTATCTCGTTGGGGCTTCCCTGGACGATACATAACGACATACAATCTTTACTGGTTGTCTCTGTCTCTTCATCGCGCTGGGCCCTCGGTGTAGTGAGCACTCTATTTC
The DNA here is from genome assembly GCA_963729445.1 of uncultured Chloroflexia bacterium. Taxonomy (GTDB): domain Bacteria; phylum Chloroflexota; class Chloroflexia; order Thermomicrobiales; family CFX8; genus JACCZH01. The sequence continues at coordinate 1,304,662 of CAVSNU010000003.1, read as the reverse complement.
TCGGGCCGCCCGCATTTTCGTGGCGCCATCTGGGCGAGAAATACAGGTAACGAGACCTGACGCATGCAGGAGAATCAACGGAACGGCAACCCCGCGTCTGACGACAAGTGGTGGGTCATGACCCTGGCAAGGGAGAGGATGCCATGGTGGTAACCAGCGTTGAGCAACGACAGATGACGCAGACGGAAGAATTTCTTGATTTGGCCCGGTCCATTGCAGACCGGTCAGCGGACCCCGACGCGACCTATGAGAGTTTCTTGTTAGGGCTCGAGATGGGTCTGGTTTGCGGGCCGTTGGAGCCGGCGCTCAGCCAGGCGATCGGAAACAGTCGCGTACCGCGCAAGCGGGACAGACAAGTTATTGCTGATCCACGCAAACCGATGATCCGGAGAGCCGCGCCGGCGACAGTCGTGTCCAGCGCCGAGTTTCCGACGGAGTGGACGCTGGAACTGTAAGTCTCATTTCAGACAGACACAAAAAACGCCGCGGACGAAGGTAAGAACCGTCCGCGGCGTTTTTGTGCGTCTCGTTCCCGCTAGCGCTGAAAGCGGTGCCGGATGCGCAAGGCGTGCCGTCGCCCCGCGGCCCGCAGGCGTTCCTGCCGTTCGGCCGCAATGAACTCCAGCACGTACAGTTGGTCCAACATGGGTGTGCTCCCGTTCCGTCCGGGCCACCATGTGCGCTTACCTGCGAAGCCGGCTTCGGACGCTGATGGTCCGCAGGCGTCGAACGCTGATGGCTCGGCGATCACTCTCGTCCAGGTGCGCTTCCTCAAGCTGACGCTTGATGGCATCGAGTACATAAAACTGCAACACGACGTGCTCCTTCCCTTCGTCTACCAGGCATGACCTTCATGCACACGACAGACTAGTTAAACGAATGAACGCGGCCCTGGTTGCGCCAGAGCGTCCTCATCCCCATCTCTACTCCCGGAGGGCGCAGAGGGAGACGTAGACGCGCACAAAAAAAGCCCCCTCTCCCGGGCCTGGGAGAGGGGGCTGGGGGGAGGACGCTTACCCCTCGATCAACAGGGTCTCTGGGTCCTCGATGAGCTGTTTGATGCGCACGAGAAACTGGACTGCCTCACGGCCGTCAACGACACGATGATCGTAGGAGAGCGCCAGGTACATCATCGGGCGGATGACGACCTCGCCATCCAGGGCGACGGGCCGCTGCTGGATCGTGTGCATGCCAAGGATGCCGACTTGCGGCGTGTTCAGGATCGGTGTTGAGAGCAGCGAGCCGAAGATCCCGCCATTCGTGATCGTGAAGGTGCCGCCCGTCAGCTCGGGGATCGTGAGCTTGCCGTCGCGGGCACGGGTGGCCAGCTCGCCAATCTCGCGCTCGATCTCGGCGAAATTCTTGCGGTCTGCGTCACGCAACACTGGAACAACCAGTCCCTCGTCCACGCCGACGGCGATGCCTATGTCGTAATACTCCTTCAGGACCAGCTCGTCGCCCTGGATCTCGGAGTTTACCTGCGGGAAAGCTTTCAGGGCGCCGATGGTGGCCTTGGTAAAGAAGGACATAAAGCCCAGGCTCACGCCGTGCCGCTCCTTGAAAGCGTCGCGGCGGCGCTTGCGCAGGTCCATGACCGCCGACATGTCGACCTCGTTGAACGTGGTGAGCATGGCGGCCGTGTGCTGCGCCTCCACCAGCCGGGCGGCGATCGTCTGTCGCCGCCGGCTCATGCGGACGCGCGTCTCGCGCCCGTTGGCTGCGACAGGTGGCTGCGCGGCTGGACGGGTGGTGGTTGGCGGCGCGGGTGCTGGAACGGCTGCCGGCGCTGGTGCTACCGGTTGGGTGTTCACGATATCCTGCGGCCGGATCCTGCCGCCCGGCCCACTGCCAGTGACGGTGGAGAGATCCACCGCGCGCTCGTTGGCCATCCGGCGCGCGGCGGGGTTGGCGCGTTGGCCGGCGCTGCCGACCGGCTCCGCGGCCGCCGGCTCTGGCGTGGTTGGGGCAGCTGCAGCTGCCGGTGCGGCGGAGGCGGCTACGGCCGCGCCCTCGGCAATCTTGCCCAGGACTTCGCCTACCTCAACGGTGTCGCCCTCCTGCCGGTCGTGAGACTCCAGGACACCCGCCTGCTCGGCCGGAACCTCAACATTGACCTTGTCCGTTTCGAGCTCAACCAAGGGTTCGTTACGCGCGACCTGCTCGCCTGGTTGTTTGAGCCATTTGACAATTACCGCGTCGACGATAGATTCCCCCAGCGTCGGTACGCGAATTTCTAGCGCCATCGTCTACTCCAAAGTCCGGTCGCGGCTAATCATCCGAAACACTTAACTCCATCGCCCGTACATCGGCGAATGCCGCCGCGACGATACGAGCTTGTACCACCTGGTGGTCATCGATTGAACCCTCTGCCGGGCTGGCCTTCTCCTCGCGTCCAATGTAGCGCACCGGCAACCGTCCGCCGGCGAGGGCACGCAGCCGCGGCTCAATATAGCGCCAGGCACCCATGTTCTGCGGCTCTTCCTGCAACCAGACGAGCTCGGTGAGGTTGGGATAGGATCCAAGAAGCGACTGCAACTGGTCGGCCGGGAACGGGTAGAGCTCTTCAACGCGCGCGACGGCAACCGCCTCGCTTGCCGCATAGGCGTCGCTGGTGACGATATCGACGTGCACCTTACCGCTGCAGAGCACCAGGCGCTGCACCAGGTCACGGCGCTGCTCGGGTACCTCGTCATCAATGACCGCCTGGAAGCTTCCCTCAACCAGGTCGGACAGGCTTGAGAGGGCCTTCGGATGCCGCAGCAGACTCTTCGGCGTCATGACGATCAAGGGGCGCGGGTTGGTGCGCAGGAGGGCGGCCTGCCGCCGCAGGACGTGGAAGTACTGCGCCGCGGTCGTGCAGTTCACCACTCGAATGTTGCCGTTTGCAGCCAGCTGCAGAAATCGCTCGAGCCGGGCGCTGGAGTGCTCCGGCCCCTGTCCCTCGTAACCGTGGGGCAGTAGCATGACGAGCCCGGCGTACTGCTGCCATTTCGCGGCGCCCGGCGTAATGAACTGATCGATGATGACCTGGGCGGAGTTCACGAAGTCACCGAACTGCGCCTCCCAGAGGACCAGCGCTTCCGGCGCCGTGATGCAGTAGCCGTACTCGAACCCGAGCACCCCGGTTTCAGAGAGCGGGCTGTTGTAGACGGCAAATGAAGCTTCGGCGCCCGGCATGCCATGCAGGATCGTGTGCGTCTCGCCGGTGTTGGGATCATGCAACACGAGGTGTCGTTGGCCGAACGTGCCGCGTTCAGAATCCTGGCCCGTGAGCCGAATGGGAACTCCCCCGGCAAGCACGCTGGCGAAGGCGAGCGCTTCGGCGTGCGCCCAGTCGATGCCCGGATCGCGGTCGAGCGCCCCGACGCGTCGCTCGAGCTGGCGCTTGAGTTTCGGGTTGAGCGTGAAATGCTCCGGGAAGGTGTGCAACGCCTGGTTCATGATCCTGAGCTCATCCTCGCTGACGGCCGGCATCTCCGTTTCCTCAACAGGAGTGTCCCGCAAGCCGTTGGTCGGAGCGTGCTCTTCGCTGGGGTGGCCATCTTTAATCGCCTGCAGCTCGTCGAGCTTGGCGTTCAGCAGGCGCTCTCCCTCACCCTGGGGAACGACCCCCCGGTCTTCGATCTGGCCGGCCCAGAGGGCGCGCACGGTGTCGTGCGCGGTGATCTCCGCGTACATTTTGGGCTGCGTATAGGAAGGATCGTCACCCTCGTTGTGCCCCCAGCGGCGGTACCCAATCAGGTCGATCAGGAAGTCCTGCTGGAACTCTTCGCGGTAGGCCAGCGCCATGCGGGCGGCCGCCAGACAGGCTTCCGGGTCGTCCGCGTTGACGTGCACGATCGGGATCTCGAACCCCTTGGCCAGGTCGCTGGAGTAGAGGGTCGAGCGGGAGTCCTGCCAATCGGTCGTGTAGCCCACCAGGTTGTTCACGATAATGTGAATCGTCCCGCCGGTGCTGAAACCCTGCAGCCGGGCGAGATTCAATGTTTCAGCGACAACGCCCTGCCCAGGGAACGCCGCGTCGCCATGCAGGACGATCGGGAGTGCCTGCTCCTCCTGCTGTTCCGGCATACCTGGTAGGTTCCGCTTGTCCTGGAGACCGCGCGTCATCCCCTCAAGAACGGGATTGACAAACTCCAGATGGCTGGGGTTCGGCGCCAGCGTGACGGGCAGCGGGTGGATATCCGAGCCACCAATTTGTCGCCAGCCGAGATGGTATTTCACGTCGCCCGAGAAGTCAGCGGTATCAAGGTCGCTGACGGGCTCCTCGTCGTGCTTTGCGTGATCGAACTCGGCCAGGATCGCAGCGTACGGTTTGCCGAGAACGTGCGTAAGCACGTTGAGCCGGCCCCGGTGGGCCATCCCGATGACGACGTGCTCGGTGTTGCCGCTCGTGGCCCCACCGATGATCTCATCCAGCATCGGCACCAGGATGTCGTTGCCTTCAATAGAAAAACGCTTCTGACCCAGATACGTCTGGTGCAAGAAGCGCTCAAATCCTTCAACGGCGGTCAGTCTCTCCAGAACGGCACGCTGCTTCTCATCCGACAGAGGTTGATGGAATGCGCCGCTCTCGGCCATGTCGCGTAGCCACTCGCGCTCGCGTTGTGAAGGAATGTGCGTGTACTCGTAGCCGATCGAGCCGCAGTAAATATCACGTAGCTGCCTGACAGCCTCAAGCGCGTTGGAGGCACGCTGCGCGGCGACGCCGCCCACAAGCCTTGCAGGCAAGTTGGCAAGGTCAGCCTCGGAGACACCATGGGCTTCAGGTGTCAACACCGAGGTATCGACAGCAGGCCGCACGCTAATGGGCATGAGTGTGGCAGCAAGATGGCCGTGACGCCTGATCGCATCAGCGTATGCGCTTGCGCCAAGGGCGCGCTCAATGTCGATGGTTGCGCTGGTGGGTGCGGGAGTCGCGCGACCCCCGAGCAGGTCGTCTGGCGGTGTCCAGCCTTCCAGGAAGGCACGTGTCTCAGGATCGAGCGAGTCCGGATCAGCCAGGAACTGATCGTACAGCTCGAGAACGTAGCCCGCGTTGGGTCCGTGAAACATCAGATTGTCTGCCATGTTCTTTACCATTCGTCTCGGGTCATCGCGACGCAGTCGGCGGTTCGTCTGCTTGCGTGCTGCCCGGCACGTCGGTTCGAGAATACACAGTCTCATCCTGACCACGAAGTGCTCAGGTGAGAGTGCTTGGTATTGTACACGCAAGCGCCCCGGAAGCCGCTCTGTGGGCCGCGATTGCGTCCTACCGGCGGTGAGTGTTGGCCGTCGTGATTGCCAGAGGCCATGTTCGTGCAATAGGGCTGAGTTCCTGACAGCGACTGCCTGCAGCGCCGGAATGGGTGAAGGGTCTGTTTTGCGATGGGCTTCGTGTCTTCGGTAGGAGCCGTACAATGACGTATGTGATTGTATTTCCGATGCGTGAGATCCGGTAAGGTAGATAGAAGAGGCCGAACGTTATCTCACGAGGAGTGGCGTGCATGTTCGTTGGCGTAATCAAGGAGGAAGAGTGTGTCCGACCCTGGACCAAGACCGGGGGTTCCGATTGGGCTGCGCATTCGAGAGTTACGGTTGGAACGCGGATTGACGCTGGACCAGCTGTCACGGTCGGCCGGCATCTCCGCGAGCCACTTGTCGCGTCTCGAGCGGGGCCAGGCGGAGCCGTCGTTCACCGTTGCAGCCGCATTGGCGGGACAGCTCGGCGTGTCGCTCAACGATCTCCTCATTGCGTCACAGAGCCCGGAATAAGCTCCGGTCGCTGTAGTCACGCAGGCGTTTGCCATAGATCCAACGTCGATAGAGCGGCGTAAATCCCTGGCGAGCCATGTTACGGGGCGATGCGTTGTCGACAACCGTCTGCGAAGTCGCAAGATTACAGCCCACCGCCAATCCATCGGCCAAGCGGCGCTCGATGAGTGCCGTTTGTGCCCCTCTGCCCCGGTAGGCCGGCACTGTTGCACTCAGGAAACAGTCGGCTACGTTGTCATGGACGAACATCACCGACACGCCGGCCGGCACGCCGTCAACATAGGCCAGGTAATGGAACCAGTTCGCCATGCCGATGGTGGACGCAAACACGTGCCCACGCGCCGCTTCTAGGGGAAGGTGCCAGCCGGCGTTCAACGCGCGCGCGAAGAGCTCGCGCTGCGATTCCCTGGCGCGCTCGATGTGCAGGTCCGCCGGGAGTGGCCGCGGCTCGACGGGGCTCTCAATCGGCCGTGCCCAGATGCACTCTTCACAATCACGCTCGAACCCGAGCCGTCTGAAGCGTTCCTCGGTTGCCCAGTCCTCGAGGTCGGGATGGGTGTCGACCCCGAAGACGACCCCGCCACGTTCGCGGACTACCCGCTCCAGAGAGCGCAACGTTCGCTCTCGGGCGGACGACGCCGCGAGATTGAGGACGCAGGAGAAGCCGGGATCGTCGTCCTGTCCGGACCAGACCGCGGTGACGCCGTCTTCTTCATGCCAGCCGGTGCCCCAGGCTGCCCCGGCGCTATAGAGCGAGATGAACGAAGCGTTCTCCACGCGGTCTACCCGTTTGATGAGATCAGTTGTCATGGGCACGCCTTGTCGTTTCAGTAACCCGCCTCGGCGCGGTTTTCGGAATGATGCGCCGCGTGCCGGTCGGCTCATGAGGTAGCACGCGGCTTCGTCCAGGCGACGCGCGTTGCGCCTGCGAGGAGCATGAGGCGACCGTTTCTGCGCATAGTATAGCGCCGGGGTCGGCATTGAGACGCGATTCGTTCCATACTTGCAGAGAGAAACAGGAGGGGGTGCGTTTGGAATCGACCAATGGAACCGATGAAGGCGTTCTGCGCAGCTGGCTCACCCGTGAGAGCGAAGAATGGATCCGCGCGTTCGTCGCCACCCTGGACGACGCGATACAACACCTCCAGTCGGTGTGTTTTGAGGAACACTGGGAAGAGCTGCAAGCGCGCGGTATCAACGAAGAGTTGATCGGCCGGGCAAGTATCGAGCTCTACCGTGACGGGTTGGCAGATATCTTCCGCTTTGTGCGGGCGTCTGGTGCGGTGGCGGACGATCTGGCCTGGTCCCAGATGAAGTCCGAACATCGCAGTGTCGCCAGCGGGCCCGAGGTAGAGCCTCCGATCCGGCAGGCGCTTGAGGATGCGCTGTACGCCGCCGAGGACACCCCGCTGGGGGACAGCCCGCTGTATCGTTCCTGGACGCGGACGCTGATGCTGTTCTTGTTCCAGTATGTGGCTGATGGTCCGCAATATCCTGGACTGGCGGCGAGTGATGAGGACAAGCTTGCCTGGGGCTATGAGGCACTGCGCTCGATCGAGGACCACACCGTGTTCCACGGCGCGCTGGCAAGCTATCTCCAGGAAGCGGGCGTGCGCCCGGTAGCGGCAAAGCTGGTGGATCACCCACTGGATGAGGTTGTCGGGTTCGGGAGTCAGCTGGTTGATATGCCGCGGTTCGACCTGGTGCTCAACACCGGGCTACGCTGGGTTGTCGGTGCGGTGGAGCGCGGATGACTCTGCACAACATGCAACAATTGTCGTAAGGGAGAATCAGCCATGAGTCCGGAGCGTCGGACATTGCCCGCAGTCATATACCGGTTTCGAGCGGTCCTTATCATTCTGGCCCTGATTGCCGTGACGTGGGGGTCGGCAGCCGTGATCAGCGCCTTTGGCGACAGCGGTATTGAAGAAGCGCCGATGCTTGGCGACGGGATGCAGCGGGTCCGTACCGATGGCGAACGTTGTGCGGTGCCGTTGCTGGAGGGTTGGGAGTGGCGCGCCGCGAGTACGACGCTGGTGACACCCGGCGGCACCATCATCGGCTTCTCAGAGACGCTCCATGGCCGCCCGCTGTACCCGGACTGGGAAGAAACCATTGCTGAGATGGCCGGCCGCTACGAGGGCCGAGACGATGTGACCGTTACGAACGACGAAACGACGTTGCGGATCGATTTTGGCCCCAATGCCGGACTGAGTGTGACGCAACAATTTGACCGGGTCGGCTGCCACCTCACCTTCGCGCCGCCAGCAAGTGATGTGCGCGCCAAAGAGGGTGACCTCTGGGAGCAGCTGATTCAATCGGTTGAGCGAGTGTACCCGCAAGAAGGCCGGTATTCACCGGAAACCGCGTGGCTGGCGAGTTGACCGGCGACACCTGTCATTCGCTCGGGTCAGCCGCCGTTCGCAGTGACGCCTTGCTGGTGACGCTGATCCCGGGCGAGGGTCAGGCTTTTGTGGAGCAACGCGCGTTGCAGCTCATCGGCGGAGGGAGATCGGGAGACATGATGGTCCACCTCGTGCTTCAGCCCGGAATCAATCTATGCCGCCAGCCGTAAAGTGGGTAGGGGTTTGCGTGCTCGCGTTGCTGGGTCTGACTGGTTGCCTGGGCGACGACACCGGCGCCCGTGAGCCGCGCGGGCAGATCACACGCTCGGCAGACATCGGCTTGCCTCTGGACAATGGAGATTCCGTTGCCGCCTTCGATGTCGCGGACGATTTCCTCTTGAGCTGGTTCATGCGGCGCGACATCGATCGCGCGCTCGAAGAGATGCACCCCGACCTGCGGGACCCGTGGCGGGGACTCCTCGAAGACACCAGGATTAGCCGGAGCTGTTCGTTGCTTCAGATGGAAGGTAGCGTGCCCGACGCGGCGGGCACCGTCACATCCCGCTACGCGCTGGGTGGCTGCCAGGTTACGCCGCCTGGAGGACTGACCGCCGTCTACATCCAGCTCACCATGACCCGCGGCGACGATCGCTACTGGATGAACCAGGTGGAGTTCTTACGCTAGGAGTGCGTGCTGCCCGCGTTAGATAGGCTCGCTTCAGGATATCTTTTCGGGCCTGTTGCCATACGACCTCTGCGGCGTCCCAGGCGCGAGGGAGATGTGGGTGTGCATGGCGCGCCACGCGGTGTCCGGTGTTTGCCGCGTGAACAGGACGGTCGCCCGGCCTGGACGCTCGTAGCTGGTGCCGTCTTCCTTGAATCCGGTCGAGGTCCAAGGCACGATCCCGTAGGCATGCTTTCCATCTTCTGAGACCTCGCAGACGAGCTGATCGACCAGGAAATGAAACCCCTCGATCGTTGGCCAGATCAAACGCCACTGTTGGGCCTCCAGACGATCGAGACCACGCACAACATCCATATAGGTGCCAAACCCGATCACGTCCGGGTGGAACAGGGGGCGGGCCGAGGCGAAATCGACCGCAGCCACCTGGTCACCCCACGTTATGAACCAACCTCGAATCAAGTCGGCGTCCGTCTGCTGACTCATGCGCACCATCTCCCTACGCTTCCCACAACGATGACGCAGGCTACCAGAACCGTGTCTGGCTAATCCTCGTCCGCGCGCCACGAACCCCTCGATGAGGCGGGCTGCACCGCTTCTGGCTCCTCGAGCTCGTCCTCGATGGTCTCTTTGATCAGCACCGAGAGCAGGACCGACCCGCCGATGAGCAGCACGATCACGGCGAGCGAGATACCGATCGGGATGTGGTAGATCTCACTGGTCGTCATCTTGATGCCGACGAAGATCAGGACCAAGCCGAGCCCGACCTTCAGGTAGCGGAAGAGGTCCATGATGCCGGCCAGCAGGAAGTACAACGATCTCAGCCCGAGAATGGCAAAGACGTTCGACGTGTAGACGATGAATGGGTCATCGGTGATGGCGAAGATGGCTGGCACGGAGTCGAGCGCGAAGACGAGATCGGTTGTCTCCACCAGCACGAGCACCGCCAGGAGCGGGGTGGCGTAGCGTTTGCCAGCCTGGACAACGCTGAAGTGCTGGCCATGGTAGGACTTGGTCATGGGGATAAAGCGCCGGAAGAGCCGGAAGACGGCGCTCATCTCGGGATCGACGTGTGTCTCACTCTCGCGCAGGATCTTGAATCCCGTGAAGATGAGGAAGGCACCGAAGATATAGATGACCCAGGCGAAGCGGTCCAGTATGGCCGCGCCGATCAGGATAAACGCGAGGCGCATGACCAGGGCGCCGAGAATACCCCAGAAGAGCACGCGGTGCTGGTATTCCTTGGGGACCGCGAAGTAGGTGAAAATGAGCGCGAAGACGAACATGTTGTCGACGCTCAGCGCCAGCTCGACGAGGTAGCCGGCGGTGAACTCCAACCCACGATCGACGCCGGCCCAGTAGTAGATGCCGAGGTTAAACAGCGCGGCGATCGAGACCCAGCCGATGACCCAGGCACCCGCTTCTTTCACTCCGATAGCGTGTGGTTTGCGATGGAAGATGGTCAGGTCTAGTGCGAGCAGCGTCAGCACGAGGGCGGTGAACCCCACCCAGAGCGTCGGTGACCCAATCGAATCGGACACGCGGCGAGCTCCTCTCCGGTCCATATGGACGGATACAACGACGAATGGGGGCAATCCCCCGCAGCCGGAGACGTCCGGCTACGAAGGTCTCGCCCCCACGAGCGCATCTGTCGCTGTGAGTGCCGGGCCGGAGCATGACGCTCGGATTGACGGCCATGGGCATGGAGCATCAGCTCCGTGGCTACTCCCCTTCGGCCCACAATGGTACAGCAAACTTGCCGCAATGGGTTCTACTTGCCGGATTACGGAATGTGACACCTTGATCCGAGCAACGGCAGTGATCGTACGGGCGCAATGAAATGATGAGGTTGTCCTGATTGATCAGTTAAATAGGAATGCGTAGGGGCGCAATTCATTGCGCCCCCTCCGGCGCTTGAGCAGCCAGGCAAGGCGCAATGAATTGCGCCCCTACGCAGATGGAACCCCACAATTATCGGATGAACCGGGACGGCTTCAGCATCCGACGGCACGCACGGTGAGCCGGTTGTATGCCCATACGGCAACCAAACGACCCGCGTCACCGGTGGCGGGAGCCGTGAGAACGCCGCCGATCAAGATTGTCGAGAGACGTGTTACAGAGGTGTACTTACCGCTCCGGGCCGCCGTATGCGTCAAGGTCATGCTGCGGGATGGCCCGCGCGGAATATTCAGAGCCGGCGAGCGCAACTTGCGGATCTGCCATCGAGGGCGCGAGATAATGCATCGACGCCCCACCGAGGGTGATGAGATCGCCGTCCTTCAGCACCTGCGACCGGACGATGGCGCCGTTGACGCGGGTGCCGTTGCGTGATTCCAGATCCACAATTTCGTGCCGGCCATCTGGACGCTGGATAATCTCGGCATGGTAGGCCGAGACGGTGGAGTTGTCGATGGCAATCTCGTTGTTTGGGTAGCGCCCCAGGCGGACGCGCGGAATTGTCAATGATTTCTGGTTGCCGTCGATCAACAGCCGGGCCGGCGCCTGGCTTGTCTCGGGTTGGCGCGATGGCGGTCTGCCACCGCGGCTGGGACGGCTCGAAAAGATCGATTCCCAGAATCGCCCGACTCGGTCGACGATACTTGGCGACATCCGGGCGACCGGTACGGCGGCGACGAAAAAAATCGCTGCGCCGGACACAGTGCGGATAGGGTCAAGCCCTTGCTGCTCCGCTTCCCTGTACAGCCAGACGAGTTCGGCTAACCACACCAGAACGGCCAGAACCACAATAAACGTTAGTAGGACCTGCCCACTCATCGCGCTGTCGCCTCTCCCACGCCTACGGCGGATTTCTGTTCAAATGGAAAGGTTTCGTGCAGCCTGATGTTTGTCATCGCGAGCGTGCACACAACTCCAGAGAACAACATACCCAGTGCTCTCCGCCTAACTAAGTTAACCACCCCCACAGTATGGAGAGTATAACCGAGAATGTTCGTTGTGTCTGTTTGTCATGTATTCGTATGTGGACAGATTTCGGTAAATGGAGATGTATCGCCCGGCGGTGCCCCATCTTGTCATTTTCCGTGCCGTTACACCACCGCCGACGGCGGCCATTCATCGATAGGCAAGGGGTTCAGTATGGCGGTCATCCTGAGTACTCAACCACAGGGGAGTTGTCACGCTCCGGGCTTCCGTCGGTCGATCGGGGAGGACACCATCATCCTGCGCTTATGAGTCATCCTGAGCTTGTTCGTCATCCTGCGCCTATGAGTCATCCTGACGCAAGGAAGGATCTCTGCGTCAAACGCCTCGGCAATCAAGCAAGAGATCCTTCCTTGCGTCAGGATGACTAACAGGCACCGGATGATCACCAGAGGGGTACGCTCCGGGGTTCCGTAGGGGAGGAGCTCGTCTCCTCCCGAAACCCTGGTCCGCTCGACGCGGGAGGAGACGAGCTCCTCCCCTACGGGAGTGTCACCATCATCGTGGTCGAGTACTCAGGATGACCAACGAGGGCCGCTGTCAGCCCTGTGCCAGTGACGTTGGTGCGGTGGAGGAGGATGGAGACGAAGCATCCCCGATTCTCGAATCGGGGATGCTTCGCAACGCAGGGTCGTTATCGGAGACCGCGGCTAGTTCGCGTACGCCTGGCCGATCCAGTAGCCGCCTGCACCCGCTTCGCCGGCACAGTGTGAACTGTCAGAGGCAGCGGTGCGGACGATGCCGAACCCGTAGAGGTGCTCGTACGCGCCGGTACCGCCGGTCAGCATGAAGTAGCCGTTGCGAGTGCTCCCGTTAGACTGCAGCATCAGGAACGAATTCACCGTGCCGTTCGCGGTGGTAACCGTGGACTCCCCAAAGGTCATCGCGCCGGGGATCAGCACCGGGTAGTCGGCAGTCCAGCTGCCGGAGTCGTTCCGGTTGCCAACAGTCATCAGCACGGCTCCTCCAGTGCCGGCGGGTGCGATGAAGCAGCCGTCGTAGAAGATCTTGACGCCCTGGCTCGGTTGCGCCATGGTAATCAACTGTCCGGTGACCTCGATCGAGGATGAGACTTCCTCGGAGAAGACAAACTCGCCGGCGAACGCCTTGCCCGCATTGTCGCCGCGCCCGACCAGGAACAGCTTGCCAACTTCCGAGTCCGCGGCATCGTCAAGCTGGAAGACCATGTCGCCGTCCCATGTGCCAGCTTCAGTCGCGATTTTGACGGTAGACCAGGAATCGGTCTTGCCTGGGCAAGCGTCCTCGTTACAGCCTTCATCCGCGATGAAGTTGCCGCTCATGGTGATGATCGCCGTGCCCGCGATGTCTCCCTCGACCGACTCAGCGGTGACGACGTCGCGCAGATGGAAGTTGTCACCGTCCGTCCACGACGTGCCTTCGTCGATCGTGTCGACGGTCGTGATCGTGAACGACACATCCGCCGGGCCATTGTCATCGTGCGCGGCGGAGACGGCTCCTGCCAGCGGCAGGACGCCGAGCAACATCGCAACCAGCGCCGCTATTCCGACCGTCCGTCGTCCTATGTACCCTGTCGCCTTCACCAAGCTGTGCCTTTCGTTCGTCTCAATGTCTGTTTTGCGGCTGGCATCGATAGTAAAAGGCAAAGTTGTCGAGCGACAGGGTACGTCGGTCCTGAAAGCGCCGACCGCTAGGGGCGTACGTTCGCGGCTTCAGTGGCCGTGTTCCTTCGCACTGCCTTCAGGGTCAGCTGTCGTCCCGACTTACTGACAGCAAGTCGGGACGCGGGGGCAATCACGTTCCACCAGCGTTCTCCAGCAGGATTCAGCGGCTTGCCGGGCTAGCGGCAGGCACCGGCGCCGATATCGGAGAAGGTTTGACCGGCCTCGGGTACGAACTCCCACGTGTACGTGTCCGCGTGTAGCTCCAGCTGCAAGACTCCATACGCCTGATTGTTGCGCGCTTCGCTGTTCCAAACGATCTGCTCGAGGTGGTAGAGATTCTTGCCCCCGGTACCAACCACGAACTGCCGTATGCCCCGGGCGTCGTCGCGGTTGCCGTTGGCATCCTGCGGGGCGAAACGCTCGTAGTGGTGATCGTGACCCGTGAGGACCACCTCGACACCGTGGTCGTAGAGCAGGCCGTAGAGCGAGCTCAATTGATCGTGGTTGCCATGTTTGCCTGACGACCACCGGGGATGATGCAGGAATGCAATCTCGCAATGCCCCGTGCCCGCTTCGAGCGTCTGGCGCAGCCATTCATGCTGGGGTGAGCCAGGCCCACAACCACCGATGTTGGAACAGTTACTGTTGAGGGCCAGCACCTGCCAGGCGCCCATCTCGACCGTGTAATAGCCCTTGTCTCGGTCGCCGGCACGCCCGCCAAAGTAGTCGAAGTAGCCGCTCGCGCCCAGGGATTCGTACTCGTGGTTGCCCGGCACGGGGTAGGTTTTCGCTTTAAACTGCCCCCACGATCTTTCGTAGGACTGGATGAAGTCGGTGAGATTGCCAGTTTCGTACTGCAAATCTCCCAGTGCGAACACGGCGTCAGGGTTGTGCTGCAGAATGAGATCGGCGGTGTATTTCTGGCGACACTCCGTGTAAGTGCCCGATCCACCGTTGAAGCCGGCGCTTTCGGGGTCGCAGGCGATGTCCCCTGCCGCCATAATCGTGACGCTGCCCTGGACAGACGGCGGTGGAGGAACCCGGGCGCCGGCGTAGCGCCAGGCATAGTAGTGCCGCCCGACGTTCGCCGCTTCGACCTGCCACCCGTCTGGATTGTCCGGCGTGTAGGTCAGGCAGCGCCGCTCGAAGCACTGGAGCAGGAGCCACTTAGATGTACCGGCCACCTGGACATTGGCCCACCAGGCTTGATCGATGGGCAATCCAGTTGCGTAATACGGATTCTCGAACAACGGCGCGGTCACGTTCGTGCCGTTTTCGTATACCAGTCCTCCCGAGGTCATGAACTCCCAGAAGACCGATGCCGTATGCTTGCCCGTTTCCGGAGAGTAGGGACCGGCAGTCACGCCGTACGCGGCCAACATGGCATAGGTTTCGCCGGGCAGCGTGGTATTGATCCCGTTGCGGTCGATGACCCCGTTGATAACCTGGCCGTCGTCGAAGGTGGTTCCCTGCTCGATGTTCTGCCGGATGGTCTGATAGGTCGGCCCGACTGGATCAGAGTCGTCACCGGCCACGTTCATCGTGGCTGGGCCAACGTCTTCAAACCGGTTGTGACCCAACTGCATCTTCCCGCTGGTGAGTTCCCTGACCAGGAGACCATGCGTGACGTACCAGATCGAGTTTGAGTCGGCGTTGGGGTCGGTCACTTCCATGCGTGCCTTGTCCCAGTACTGCACCGGCCGCTCCCCGCTGGGATGCTCATCGTAGTGCTCGGCGAGCACTGTGGTGTTCGGCTGTGGTCCCCACAGCCAGGTACGCTGCGCCTGGCCGCCGGCCACCGGCTGGTCGGTGCGCACCCAGGTATTGAAGAACGCCTCCTCAGCTTCAATCACCGCCGAAACCGGAGCGAAAATCGAGGTAGCGACCAGCGTCATCATCAGGACGACTGTCAGGCGTGCACGTCGCATGGCTCCGCACCTCCGTATTCCGTTGTCGGGGGTCGCTTGTTGCTCAGTAGTATATGCGGAAGTGCTGGAATTGACAGAAGATTCGGGCGGTGTCGTCGCGTTGTCCGTACCGGCACTGCGAACTGGTGGCGTAGAGGCTGGACTCGAGCAAATCGTTCGGTGTACCTATGATTATGGCATAGAGCTGGGGAGGACGCGATCACGATCATTGTCGTGCAGTGGGCAAACAGAAAGCGGCCCGCAGCCGGATTCTCATCCACTGCGGGCCTCTCTCTGGCTCTTTTAGCTGTTGCTGGTGTCAGGGCAGGTCTTCACACGCGATGCCGTTGCCGTCCTGGTCAAGCCGGTGCGGATCGGATACCGGACCACCGGCGGCTTCGTAGAACCGCTGAGCCTCGTCATGCGTTGCGAAATCACTACAGTTCCGGTCGGGTCCAGACGGGTCATACGGCAGGTCGTCACCCGGAGCTGGTTCTGGATCCGGAGCTGGTGTTGGATCCGGAGCTGGGTCTGGATCAGGAGCCGCAGGTGGTGGATCCTGCGGTGTCGAGGGCTGGCCGTGCCGCCACGCATAATAGTGCTGGCCGACGTTGCCGGCTTCGACCTGCCAGCCGGCAGAGTTGCCCGGCGTGTAGGTCAGACAGCGACGCTCAAAGCACTGAATGAGCACCCAGGTGTAGCTGCCGGCGACCTTCACGTTCGCCCACCAGGCCTGATCGATGGGCAGGCCGGTTGCGTAGTAGGGATTCTCGAACAGCTTGGCGTGCACGTTGGCGCCGTTTTCGTAGACCAACGCGTCGGAGAGCATGAAGTCCCAGAAGACAGATGCCGTGTGCTTCTGGGTCTCCTCCGAGTAGGGTCCCGCCGTCACGCCATAGGCTGCCAGTGCGTTGCGGGCTGCCGTCGACAGGGATGGGACGATCCCGTTGCGATCGATGGCCTGGTTGATGATCTGGCCGTCTTCGAACACCGCGCCGGCCGCGATATTCCGGGCGATCGTCTCGTACGTGGGGCCGGTTGGGTCATTCGCGTCGCCGGCAACATTCTTCTGGGCCGTGCCCATGTCGATGAAGCGGTTGTCGCCGACCTGCATCTGACCGCTGGTTAATTCTTTTACGAGCAGACCGTTGGTAACGTACCAGAGGGAGCTGGGATCCTCGTTGGGGTCGGTCACTTCCATGCGCGACTTATCCCAGTACTGTACCGGTCGTCGGCCGCTCGGATGCTCGTCGTATTCTTCCGAGATTACCGTGGTGTGCGCCTCCGGTCCCCACATCCAGGTCCGGTTCACCTGACCGTCGGCCACCGGTTTGTCGGTACGCGCCCACGTATTCTGGAAGGCCTCCTCGGCCTCGATGACTGCCACGGCCGGCAGGACACTTAACGCGGTGACGAGCGCCAGCAACGCACCCACCGTCAGTCGTCCAAAACGCACGAAACCTCCCATGCCTCCCGGCATTTTTCCATCACCAAGCAATTGGTATATGCATCTTAGGATAGAAGGCAAGGAACGACAACAGCGTTCGCGCGTCGTTGAGCGTGACGTCAGGGCCGTGAATGGCAGGGAGGCTGGTGGACGGGTTTTCTACCTGCGGCGCGAACTCTTCTGCTGTGCAGGCGCGTGGTAGCATCACAGCGACCGGAGACGTATCGTATGAGATCTGGATGGTCGAGCCAGGTTGAGAACCTTTCTCGTGACGATACTGGTGGGGGTGGCGCTCAGCGCGTGTGGCGGCGGCGGACCGTCCATCGACGCGAGAGTCTTGCAGCTGAACCTGACCTACTCCTTTGACGGGCCAACCAAGGCGGTCCTGAGCGCCGGGAACGGCGCGGCGTCGGCCGGCTCAGCGGTGGAGTGCCGGCTGACGGCGAACGGCAAGCCGGTCATTGGCACGGCGGTAGCCGGCGAGACCGGCGCATTCGAGATGGCGCTCGACATCGAACAACTCCCCCAGCAACTCCCCGATAATGACACCTTCCGCCGCCTCAACGAAACTGTCGAGTGCCGCTCCGGCGACGGCCCCTGGGCCAATCCCCTGCGTCAACCACTCCTGAAAATCGAATAGAGGGCAATATTTCACACGTTGGAGCTCTCGAGCACGGTTGGTCCGTTCGACTCCGCTCAGTACTGGATCACAGGGGAGTTGTCACGATTCGGGGTTCCGTCGGTCGGTAGGGGAGGAGCTCGTCTCCTCCCGACACCCCGGTCCGCTCGACGCGGGAGGAGACGAGCTCCTCCCCTACGGGGGGTGACACCATGATCGTGGTCCAGTACTTAGGATGACCAGTAGAAGCCGCGGCGTCTCACTCTGTTTGTGACCATATGTCACTACTCGCACAATATGTCTTCCATCACGTAAGATAGCCCTGCGTACGTTCGCGAATCTTCCGCGAGGAGGGTGGGGCTATCGACGTCCGGCTGACCCCGGCGCAGCGCCGGGCTATCGCTTCTGCCCAGACGCATTGGGTTGTCTCGGGGCCGCCACGCTCCGGGAAATCGACCGTGCTCGTTGAGCGGCTGCGGCGTGGTTGGAACGCCGGCCTGGATGGTGAGCGGGTGCTGGTGCTCGTTCCCGATCGCCGCGAGGCGCGGCGGTTGAATGAGGCAATCGGACCGCCTCCGGTTGGGTCGGTAGGGCGGTTGCGGGCGATGAGCTACCACTCGTTCGCCCAGGATCTGATCAAGCGCTGGTGGCCGCTGGTCGCCGAGCGATTCAGCGTCTCGGCCGCCTCCCCCGAGTTCTTGCCCTTTAACCTGGCGCAATTTGCGTGCCTCAATGAATACCGCCTCGACCCCGGCAACCTGCAACGGCTGACGATCCGCGAGCAGCGCCTGATCGTGCAGCTGCTCTCCAACATGAACCTCTCGGCCGCCAACGGGCTCTCACTTGATGAGGGTTGGGCCCGGGTAGCATATGGCCTTGGCCTCTCCCCGGAAGACGCTGTGATTGCTGACGGGCTGAGGTTGACACAGCGTTTTCGGGAGCGTTGCCTGCAAGCGGGGGTGCTGCCTGAGGATGTCCAGGTCGCGGCGGCAGGCTGGCTGCTCGACGAGCCGCGCGTGCGTGCGGACCTGCTGGCACGCGTCGAGCTGCTGGCGGTCGACGGTCTGGATGAGTTCGTGCCACTGATGGCCGAGCGGCTGGTTGGCATTGCCAGCGAGTGCAGCCAGTCGGTCGTTGTCTGTTGCGACGATGGCGGCCTGCGCTGGCTCCTTGGGGCATCTGCCGGCGCCGCTGCACGCTTGTGCTCCAGCATGGTGGGCGCTGGACGTTTTCGACGCCTGTGTTTGAGACGCACCCTGTCAGGTGCGGCGGTTGCTGGAAGCTCGGCAGCCTGGCTGGCAGGTGCGGTCGGTGGCGCGCCTCCGCAAACCTCACCGAGCTTCTCCGGCTGGACATTGACGGAGAGTAACCGGCCGGATGAGATGGCCCGCGACGTGGTCGCGACGCTGTCGCGGCTCCTGGCACAGGGCGTCGCGGCAAACCGGATTGTGCTGCTCATTCCGTACATGGACACGTTGATCTCCACCGAGATCGAGCGGCTCTGCCGCCAGCGTGAAATTGCATTCAGGGTCGACCGACACTGGCGCTCCCTGCTCGATGAGCCGCTCTCGCGGGCCTGCCTGACGGCGCTGCGCTGCGTGAATCCGAATAACACTCGACGCGCGACGGTAGTGGAGGTGGCGGACCTGCTGGTAGCCCTGACCGAGACGAACCCGATCGTGGTCCAACCCTGGGCCGAGTTGCTCTATGACCGCGGAAGTGGAGGGCTCCGGGAGCCACGTCATACATCCAACATACCGCGCGAGGTGCTTCTGCTGGGCCGTTGGGCCGAGCGGGTGCGGGAGAGCGGCGAGCTTTATCAGCAGCTTGAGCGGCTCGCGAAGCATGTTCTGGCGCCACACGACTCACACCGTCGCCGCGAGCTGGTGCGCGCCTGCTACGCCCTGGCTGGCGACGCGCGCCGTTTTGCCGGGGCGGCGCCACGTCTTGGGCTGGAGGAGCCCCACATCACGCGCTTCTTCGACTATGTGGACAGTGACGTTGTGGCAGCTGATGCCGGCGCTGACCCGCCGGACGACGCGGTTCTGCTCACGACGCCGTACGGGTTTCTGACGTCCGGCAGGGTGGCCGAGCACCAGTGCTGGCTTGATGTCGTGTCGCCGTCATGGTGGGAGCCGCCCTTGTTGATGCTGACCAACCCGCACGCGCTGAGCGGCGAGCTCGGTGGCAAGCCTGCGACGTTCGAGGACGACGACCGGATTCGCGGGCGGATTCTGGGCCGCGTCATCCGCAACCTGGCCGCGCGCTGTGACGGCGAGATCCACGCCTTCGCGTCCTACGCCGGCTCCGACGGCAACCCGCTCGATGGTCCGCTCTACGACAATCTGCTGGAGATGCGGGCGGTGGCGCAATGACCGCGTTCGAGCTGCGACGAGAGCAGCAGCGGGTCATCGACGGCTACAGAGGCGGCTACGCGGCAATCTCCGCCGTTCCGGGCGCCGGCAAGACAACGACCCTCAGCGCGCTCGCGGCCCATTTGATCGACGGGCTCGATCCACGTCAGCGGGTGATGATCGTTACCTACCAGAATGCCGCCGTGTCCAACTTCCAACGGGCAGTTGCCCAGCGGCTGCGCGAGCGCGGGCAACCGGAGCGTGGATTTGTGGTGCGGACGCTGCATTCGTTGGCGAGCGAGGTGCTGCAATCAGTCCGGCACCGGGCCGAGCTGGATGTTGGGGCGCGGGTGATCGACGAAGCGGACGCGTCCCGGTTGCTGGATGAGGCGATTGCCGTCGCCAGAATGCGTCACCACGACACGCTGCGGCAACTGGTGCAGGATCATGAGGCGTCCGGAGCGAAGACATGGCCAGATAAGAACGACTGGCTGTTCAGGAAAGTCGCCGAGAAGGCCGTGAGTACGATAAAGCACCTCCCGGATGACCTGGACGCTCTTCGCCGGCGCTGTGCCGGCTATGGCCTCTGGCTACCGTTTGTGCTGGATGTCTGCCAGGAGTATCAGATCGCGTTGCGCGAGCGCGGCTACCTGGAATACGACGACCTTGTTATCCATGCGGTTGACGCGCTCCAGAGCAGCCCAGCCTTGCGCCAACGGCTGCGCGGTCGTTGGCCGTACCTCCTGGAAGACGAGGCTCAGGACAGTAGCCCTCTGTTAGAGGAGATGTTGACCTTGATCGCTGGCGAGGGCGGCAACCTTGTGCGTGTGGGCGACCCCAATCAGGCGATCCTCACAACGTTTACCAACAGCAGCGTCGAGGGCTTTCGCCGCTGGCTGGGCGACGAGAGCGTGCAGCAGTTCGAGCTTGCAGGATCCAGCCGCAGCACCGAGACCATCTTGAGGCTGGCAAACCGCTTCGTCGAACGCGTGCATCACAATTTCGAGATAGCGGCGGTTCAACAGAACGCCCTGCGACAGCAACCGATTCATACCGTCAGAACACCGTCCGGTCTGCTCGCAAACCCGTCCCGGCCACAAAGTGCCAGCGGTGGCGTGGAGTTTGCTGTTTTTGAGCGCACCGAGGACGAGTGCGACACCGTCGTCACCAAGGCATTGCGCTACCTCCAGAAGTTTCCAGACCGGACGGTGGCGATCCTGGTGGGCGGCAAGGACATCGGGTATGAGTACTCGGCGGCGGTCGCCGAGCGCGGCTTCCCCGACGACAGGATCATCCGCCTCTTGAGCGGCAAGGATGGCCGTCCGGTCGGGTTGATCGACAGGTTGACGCCGATCGTGAACTACCTCGAACGGCCGGACAAGGGCCACTGGCTGGCTGAATTACTGGCGAGCTGGTCGGAGCTCGGAGACACGGACCGCGTCGCTCTGGCGGTCAGTCGTGTAAAGAGCGGCGCAGGTATCACCCTCAGCGATGTCCTGTATCCGGAGGGAGATCAGCCCGTTGGCGGCTGTCTGAGGTTGCCTGACGACCTCAATGTGGAAGAGCAACGCACGCTGGCACGGCTCAGAGCAGTGCCCGGCTGGCTTGAGAACCGGCTCGCGCAGCCCCACGACCTGTTGTCGCTGATTGCCGCGACGATCCAGCCCGATGACACCGAGCGACCCTTGCTGGACGCCATTATCGCGACGGTTGGCAGCGTGCCGCCCGACCCAACGGTGAGCCGGCTGCGACAGCTCAGGGATCTGCTCGCTGAGATCCAGAAGCGTCATCGCCGGTTGCGCGGCACGCATGACGACTATGAGATCAAGATCGAGCCGGGCACGTTGACCATTTCCACCCGCCATCAGGCGAAGGGGTTGGAGTGGGATATCGTGTTCGCGGTTGGGTGTGACGAATTCTGGTTTCACGGGACACTCGATTTTCCGCGCATGACGCAGCAGGCGTGTCTTGGGCCATTTGATCCCCTCTTGACGATGATGACCGAGCTGCGGTTTGCGCTTGACGGCAGACCCGACTACCCGGCGCCGTCAGACATCGAACAAACCACGATTCAACAGGCGATTGACGAGATCTCTGAGGGCTTGAGGATTTTGTACGTGACGATCACTCGCGCCAGGACGGGCCTCTGGCTGAGCTGGCATCGCGAAGGCAGACGGGGTGATGGACGCGTGACGCGCAACGAGTCGCCGATCTTCCCGATGCTGTGCGAGTTGATCGAGGAAGTGCGGACGGAGGCTGTCAGTGTCGCTGCCGATTGATTTTGTGGCCAGCGCCGCGGCGCTGGAGTGTTACGAGACCTGCCCGCGGCGCTTCCAGCACCACTACCTGAACCATCTGCCGACGGCTGGACCCGACCCGACTACTGCGGCGCGCACGCGGCGTGGTGATCTGTTTCACCGGCTAGTGCTCTGGCACGATCTGGGGCTGGACACAGATGTGATACTGCAAACCGCGGATGATCCCGTGCTCGAAACGCAGTGGGCGGCCTACAAGTCGTTCCAGGACACGCTCAGCGCCGGAGGCTGTACTGTGCTGCACGACCAGTCCCTGGTAGCCCGGTCTGGAGATTTCCAGGTGCTGGCCAAGATCGACGCGCTGACCGTTGACCCGATAGGCGGGGTCACGATCTACGACTGGAAGACGAGTGAACGGCCAAGCCCGGGCGACTGGTCGATAGCCAGCAGTCGAAGGTCTACCCGTATGTCGTCTGGGAGGTGTTGCGCCATCGCCCGGGCACGAAGCTGGCTGATCCCGAGCAGATCCGGCTCGTCTACTGGTTCCCGTCGCACCCGGACGACCCGCTTGAAATCCGGTATTCGGCGACCCGGCTGGCCGCTGGGTCAGGCTGGCTGGAAGGTCTGCTCTCCACGATCGCCTCGGATACGGCGTTCGACATGACGCCGCATCGTAACCATTGCCAGAATTGCGAGTACCTCGTCCACTGCGGGGTACGGCCCGTTGACGGCGAGCTTATGGAACGTAACGAGGACTATTACCAGCCGCTCGACCTGGAGGATGATTCGTCCTTCGATCACGCGGTCGGGCCGCACTGACGGTTGGATGCGTGTCCGCATCACATTCCGTGTCCTCGTTGATCCGAGAATTAGGAATGCGTACGGGCGCAATTTATTGCGCCCTGCCCGGCCGCCCGGGCGATTAGACAGGGCGCAATGAATTGCGCCCGTACGAAGAAAAGAAGGCGGCTCTGCGTTGTTGTCTTACGACGACTCCGGCGCGCCGGCCGACTCCCATCGCATGACGCTTCGCTAGGACGTTCCTTACGTTGATGCAAATGGGGCGTCATATGCTGCACCCCGCTCCACGGCTCGGGGTCAGGCAGGGCGGGTCTTTATTGTTTGTTGGCTGAAAACGCTACCCGTTCTTCGCCAGGTTGAACTCCTCGGCGGCGCAGACGCCATGGCGCGCGCCGACTTCCTGGAGCCAGCCGCGGACCATCTCCTCGACCCGGTCGAAGTGCTCGCCAAGCTGACTGTGGTGGGCGCGCAGGGCTTCGATCTTCTGGTCGACGGTGTCTGAGACATCGACCCAGTGGTTGGTGAAGGGCGCGCCGACGACATAGATCTCGCGCACTTTGTGCGGCATCAGCCCCTCAAGCATGAGCTCCGGAAAATCCCACGGATTCTGGCTGGCGGGGTAGATCGCGGCCAGAGACGCCGCGCCGACGGCGAGGTGGTCCGGGTGGTGGCGGCCGATCGAATAGGCTGGATCCCAGCTGCGGTCAGGCGATGGGCAGATCACGCGGCTGGGCCGGAGTCGGCGCAACTCGCGCACGATGGCGTGGCGCAGCTCAATGGTTGGCTCGATCACACCGTCCGGGTAGTCAAGGAAGGTGATGCCGGCCAGCCCGAGAATCCGCCCTGCCTCACGCTGCTCGGCCTTGCGGGTGGTGGCGATCAGCTCGCGGGCCTCCACGCCGATATCGGTCGCCCCGTCAGATCCGCCGCCGGTCGCATCGGTCACGACCAGGTAGTGGACCTCCCAACCCTCTTTGATCCATTTCGCGGTGGTGCCGGCGCTGCCAAACTCGGCGTCGTCCGGATGGGCCATGATGACGAGCGCGCATTTTTCGAGCTCTTCGGCCTGCTCGTCTGCTTGCTTCTGTGCCTGGATCTCTACCTGTTCGCTGTCCATACGCGCCCTTCTCACGGCCTGCACATGTGGTTACACAACCTGTCTATGCTATCACCGGGTTGAAATGGATTCGATACCCTTCAGTGAGTGAGGATGTGACGACGATTGAGGTTACGGTGGCGAGGGACGTCTATTTCGTAGAAGAGCAACGCTGGCCGTCACGGTCGCAGCGGTTCAGCTGGCTGGTTGCCATCGGGATTGTCATATTCATCATCTTCGAGCTGAAGATGCTCGTTGTCGAGCCATTGATCGCCTCAGGTATCCTGCTCGTCCTGTTGGCCGCGTTTCTGATTGCGATCACGGTACAGCAGCGACTTTCGGTGAGGATTGGACGCAATCTGGATGCGCGTCCCGGTCAAGTGGTCGTGCGGCGTTTCTGGCAGCGGGCGGTTCAGGCAGTGCCGGTGCGCATCGAAGGGGACAACCCGGCCCCAACACAACCGGCGCTGCGCATTTCCTATGTTGCGAAAGGCCCCTTGTGGGCACTGAGCTCGCGCCGGCGCGGCTCCCGGCTGGGGCGCAGGGAGCGACACATCCCCTTGCAAGATATCGAGAGCTGGTCTGAGTGCCGCCTGTCCCGGTTCATCTGGCTGCGGAGAGCCCGGGAGTCGGTCTTCCCGGTCGGTGCGCAGCGTGACGCGGTGACGATGGTCCTCACGTCCGGTGAGAGCGTTGACGGTACCCACCCAGATTCCAGCGACCTTCATTGAAGCGCTCGCGGTAGCGCGGGTCGATGCTCTGCGGAAGGAACGGGTAAGACCTGTCATCCGCGAAGAGATCTAGAGTGTCTGTTGCGCTTTACGAGGAGCGGGCCGCATTCTGTTGGCGGGCGACGGCGGCGTCGTAGGTCTCTTCTGCGGCCGGCTCTCCCCGAACGACGTTGGTGAAACCAATACCACCCGCGATGAGCCCGAGCACCGCCATGGTCAGGAACGTGTTGCGTACGCCGATGCGCGGAATGAGCACGATAAC
Source organism: uncultured Chloroflexia bacterium (assembly GCA_963729445.1). Lineage (GTDB taxonomy): Bacteria > Chloroflexota > Chloroflexia > Thermomicrobiales > CFX8 > JACCZH01. Next base: position 1,279,826 of record CAVSNU010000003.1, on the reverse strand, counting down.
CGGGACAAAGGTGCCGATCAGCGAGCCGATGGTGTTCAACGCAAAGATCGTGCCGGCCGACGAGCCTGCCTGGCCGACCTGTGGAACCACCAGCCGGATCGAAGCCGGGGTCACGGCGCCGATGACAAACGGCGGCACGGTGATCAGAATCAGCACCGACAGGAACGTGCCCAACGGCACGCCACCGAAGTCAAAGGTGAGCTCCTGGATCGCGGCCACAATGGGCGGACCGGCGAACGCCACGAACAGTGCCCAGACGCCGGAGATCAACAAACAGGCTGCCGGCACTCTGTGATCCGGCCGCCGGTCAATGAGCCGTCCACCAAGCGAATATCCCAGCGAGAGCGCAGCGAAGGTCAATCCAATGATGATCGACCAGAGATCGGTCGTCGTTCCGAAGGCCGGCGCCAGCAGCCGCTCGGCGGCGAGCTCAATACCCAGCCCAACCGTTCCGGCCAGAAAGACCGCCAGCTTGGCATAACCACGTACTGTCAAAGATTCATCCCGTCGTATGGTGCATGTCATCTGGTCGCGTGGCCACGGCGTTACGCCAACCATATTGTGCCTTATTGGGCCGAGAAAGCACGGGGAGTTGTCCTGGTAGGTGCCCACCAGACGCCGCCTCTCCAGAAAAGGACGCTCTTGGTACCTTCGGGCGGTTGCCGGGGGGAATCTGGCGGTACACGATACGCGGGAGTGCAACGACGCGAGAGAAATGGTGGACGATCCTGGTGACCGGGCTTCAACAGACAGACCAGCTGCAGCCGGATCGAGACCCGCTGACGGGTGGCCTCCGCTGCCAGTGGTGTTCGGTGCGGCTACCGGCCAATACGACGGTCTGCCCAACCTGTAACTCGCCCGGCGTGCCGGACCCCACGATGACCGTGCCCGGCATCGAGATTCTGGAGCCCTCTCCGGCGAACGAGCCAGTCAAGCCTCCCGAGGAGCTAGACGAGTGGTGGCTGGATGACGAATCCACTGCAGGGGCAGCTGCCAGGCCGCGGCCAACCGCCGTGCTGGACGAAGACCGTTTGCTCAAGTCGGCGGCAATTCTGATCGGCACGGCGGCAGTCTGCGCGTTCGTCGGCTGGCTGTGCGGGCCGCTGCTCGCGCCGCTCATGGAGAACATCACCGGCTCGCCGGTTCAAGACACCAACGACCTGCGGCCGATGGGATCGATCTTTGGCTGCCTCTCCGGGCTCTTCCTCGGCGCGTGTATCGGCTGGATCTCCCAGGCGTAACGACGATCGCATCCTCAGACACGATCAGTAATCGCAGTCTCCCCTGCCTGGTGTAAGGTGGATGCTTCTTGTCTGACGTTGAGCTGAGGAATGAGATGTCACAGACCACGACACACGAGATTCAAACCGCGATTGAAGACCGGCGCGCGGAGCTTGTTGCGCTGGCCAGCAAGTTGATTGCCTTCCCTACGCTGAGTCCACCAGGGCGCAATACCGGCGCGGCGCAGGATTTCGTGGGCGGCTACCTGGAGGAGCTGGGTTTCGACGTCGACCGGTTTGAGGTATATCCCGGTGACCCAGACGTTGTCGGTACGCTCAAGGGCAGCGCTCCCGACAGCGCCGCGTCGCTGCTTATCAACGGACACATCGACGTGGCCGAGGTTGAGCCGGTTGAGGCCTGGCGTCGGTCTCCGTTTGAGGCCGCAGAGTCAGACGGCTACCTCTACGGTCGCGGTGCAGCCGACATGAAGGGCCCGCTTGCGGCGGCGCTCTTCGCCATGAAGACCATCCGGGATCTGGGAGTCGAGCTACGCGGCGACCTGCTGTTTCAGTCTGTCATTGGCGAGGAACAGGGCGAGGCCGGGACCTTAACGTGTGTTGAAAAGGGCTACCGCGCGGATTTCGCGATCGTTCCGGAGCCGACGGATCTCACCATCGCGGGACAGGGCGGCGTGATTACCGGCTGGATCGAGATCCAGAGCCCCGAGACGCTCCATGACGCGATGCGGGCGCGCACGATTCACGCCGGTGGCGGCGTGAGCGGCGCGAGCGCGATCGAGAAGATGGTCAATCTCATCGGTGCGCTCCAGGAGCTCGAGCGTCACTGGGCGGTGATGAAGCGTTACCCAGGCTTTGCGCCCGGTGCAACGACGATCAACCCGGCCGTGATCGAGGGAGGGAAGCATCCGGCCTTCCTGGCGGATCGCTGCGCGCTCTGGATTACGGTGCACTTCTACCCGGACGAAACGTGGCAGGACGTTGTCGCGGAGATCGAGGACCACGTGCTGCGGGCGGCGTCTGCCGATCTCTGGCTGCGTGACAACCCGCCGGTTTTCCGCTGGGGAGGGCGGTCAATGATCGAAGATCGCGGCGAGATTTTCCCGGCGGTGTCCATCCCGAGCGACCATCCCGGTCTTGCGGCGCTCACAAAGGCGCACCGCGCGGTGGTCGGCACTGATCCGGCGGTCGGCATGTCGCCCTCTGTCACCGACGCTGGCTGGCTCGCCGCAGCCGGCATCCCAACGGTCATCTACGGACCGGGCGCGCTGGAGCAAGCCCACGCGATCGATGAGCGGGTGGCAGTGGACGACCTCGTCACGGCCTGCAAGGTGTATGCCGAGATGATCGTCGACTGGTGCAACCAGACGAGGCCGGTTGGTTGACGGTGCTCATCCCCGTCCCCGCTCCTAATTGAAGATGTCCTCGTTGATCCGAGAATCGGGAGCAACCTCTGTGTGCGTACGGGCGCAATTCATTGCGCCCTGCCTGGCCATCCGGCACGTTGGAGAGGGCGCAATACATGACGCCCCCACGCACTCCCGCTTACCGGATCAATCTCGACAATATCGTCAGGGAGACGCTTACTCCTCGTTGGCCCGTTCGACGAACTCATTCGTAAACGCCTCGGATGGATCGACATCGTCGGAGAGCATGTCGTTCTCCTTGAGCCAGGTGGCGTAGGACTCCCAGCGCTCGGCCGTCTGCTGGCCGAAGGGGACGGTGCCCTCATCGGTCCAGTACGGCGCGAGGAGCACAATGCCGCGTTCCTCAAGCGCGCGGTCGGTGTCCGGGGCAGCGGCGAGCAGGGCATCGAGCGCCGCGTTGTGGTCGCGCTCGGCGTCGGCATAGCCACGCGTGATGGCGCGCATCATGCCTTCGACGACATCGCCCTGGTTCTCGATCATGTCGTCGCTCGCCACCATGACGAGCTCGTAGTAGTCCGGCACACCCCAATCTTCGACTTTCAGGACGGCGACTTCCTCGCCCTCACGCTCGACCAGGAAGGATTCGTGCACCCAGTACGCGCCGATGACCGCGTCAACCTGACCGGCAAGCAGGGGCGGGATCAGGGTGAAGCCGACGCCGACGAGCTCGACGTCGTCCATCGTCAATCCGTCGGATTCCAGAATCGACGAGAGTATCGCCTCGTCGCTGGGTACACCTGGGACACCAATCGTCTTGCCCTTGAGGTCGCTGGGGCGCTTGATCCCGGCGCTTTCCAGCGCCATGATCGAGTTGAGCGGGTGTTGCACCAGCGCCGCCACCGATTTCACCGGGATGTCTTCGCCCCGCGCCAGCAGGACGTCAGTCTGGTACGAGATGGCGAAGTCGTCCTGCCCTGAGCCGACGAGCTTGAGCCCGTCTTCCGGGTTGCCGGGGACGTAGATCTCGACCTCGAGACCCTCTTCCTCGAAGTAACCGTTCTCCTGGGCCAGGTAGAGACCGGTGTGGTTGGACCACGGGTACCAGTCGAGCGCGATGGTGACCTGCGTCGGTGCACCGTCCGCCGCATCCTCCTCGTCGTTGCCGCAGGCGGCCAGCAGCGAGCCAACCAGGATCATTGCCAGCGTCAACGACAGCAGGCGTAGAGGGTTCCGCGAGATACCGGTCTTCATGGTTAACGTCTCCACAGTAGCGAAAAGCTTCCTTCTTATGCGTATGGGCGTAATTTATTGCGCCCTCTCCAACGTCCCGGATGCCCAGGCAGGGCGCAATAAATTACGCCCGTACGAAGTTGGAGAGCGTTTCCACATAGCGGTCAAATCGGACTCTTCCATCATTCATTGCGCCTGAACGGTCAGGCTCGTTTTGCCTTCCTCTCAGCGGTTCTCCACGGCAGCAGCCAGCGCTCGGAGACGGCGACGATTGAGAAGAGCGCTATACCTAGCAACGCGGAGATCCCGACGGCAGAGAACAGCAGCGGGGTCTGGAATTGCGACGCCGAGCGCGTCATCAGATAGCCCAGGCCGGCTGACGCGCCCACCCATTCGCCGACGATCGCGCCGATAACGGACACCGCCGCGCCGATTCTCAAACCCGACATCAGGTAGGGCAGCGAGGTGGGGATTCTCACGATCCGCATGATCTGCCAGCGGCTCGCGCCCATGCTGCGCAGCAGCGCAATGGCATCTGGATCGACGGCGCGTAGCCCGTCGGCCATGTTGACGGCGATCGGGAAGAAGCAGATCAGGACCACGACGATCACCTTGGGCGTCAGCCCATAGCCGAACCAGATCAGCAGAATTGGTGCCAGCGCGATAATCGGAATCGCCTGGCTGGCGACGATGGCGGGATAGATGGTGCGCTCGGCAACGCGCGACGACGCGATCCCCAGAGCGCTGAGGATCCCGAACATGGCGGCGATGGTGAAACCGGTTATCACCTCGGTGAGGGTGGTCAGGGTGTGTTCCCACAGGGTGACACGCGAGTCGATCGTCTCCCTGGCAACCTCGCTCGGCGTCGGCAGGAACCAGCGCGGGGTGTCGGTGACTCTCACGCCGGTCTCCCAGGCCGCGAGCAGGAGCGCCAGCAGAACGAAGGGCACGAGCCAGCCCAGAATGCTCCTGACGTTTGTTCGCCGCGGTGCTGACGTTGCACGTTCGGCTGCGGTCTTGGTGCCGGTGGTTTCGATCATGCCCGGCCCCCGATCGGCGCCATCTCGCCACGCAGGGCCGAGAGGAGCTGGAGCTTCTGCTCTACAAAGGCGGGGTCGCCGATCATGTTGGCGTGACGCGGTCGTGGCAGGCCCACCTTCTCGACCAGCTTGATCCTGCCGGGCCGCGCAGTCATGACCGCCACTCTGTCGGCCAGCAGCAGCGCCTCTTCGACGTCGTGGGTGACCATGACGATGGTGCGCCCGAGATCGGCCCAGAGTCCGAGCAGCCACTCCTGCATGGCCCGGCGGGTCAGGGCATCCAGCGCGCCGAACGGCTCGTCGAGCAGCATGACCGGTTGCTCGCTGAGAACCGTGCGCAAGAAGGCGGCGCGTTGCCGCATGCCTCCAGAGAGCGCCGAGGGGTAGTGCTCGCCGAAGCCCTCCAGCCCGAAGCGCGGCAGCAGCTCGCGTGCCCGCTCCCGGGCGTCGCGGAGGTCGTGGCCGGCGACTTCAAGGCCGAGGATCGCGTTGTCGAGCACCGTTCGCCAGGGGAGGAGTGCGTCGCGCTGCGGCATGTAGGCCAGGTGCCCCAGCCGCGTCTTGCTGTCAGCGCCGCGCAGCGTGATCTGGCCCATGTCAGGCTCGACCAGCCCGACGATCGCGTTGAGCAGGGTGCTCTTGCCACAGCCGGAGGGGCCGATCAGGGCCAGGAACTCGCCCTCGGCCACCGAGAGCTGGACGTCGCGAACTGCCTCGATCGCGCCGAAGCGTATCGTCACGCCACGGACCGCCACCTGCTCGGCCGGGTTCGTTGTGTCCAGTAGTTGTGCTGCGCTCAATCTGATTCGCCGTTCCACACGTGTGGAGCGACGGGGTGAGGTTGGGATACGTTGGCTGAACCCTGGCCGGCAGACGCGCACAAAAAACGCCGGTCTCAAGGTCCAGCGTCTCCATGTCTGCAGGTACAGTGCGCCTATGTGGTGCAACTGTGACATTCCTACGCTGGCATTACCCAGGTCAGGTCCCAACGGTCGGTAGTGGTCTGACTACCCTCTCAGCCTGGCTCCCCAAGCCCCCGTAGCTCTCCAGAGTATTTCATTGTTGCACTCATTCAAACAGGCGGGGCGCTCCCCGTCAAGACTGTGCCAGGTATCGCGAAGAATCGCTGGCCCGATAGCTAGAATTCCGTGCAAGCATCGGTGATCGTCAGATGCTCTATTGCTCGGCCATCCACTCTCTGGCAAGGGCGGCCGCGGTCGCGGTGTCGCCGGGGGCCAGGTCGCCGTCGATGACCATCTCTCGGAGACGGTCTTTGATGTCGGCGATCCAGCGGCCGGGTGGGCGGTCGAACATCGACATGAGCGCGTGACCGTCGAGCGGGCTCTGGAGTTGATCGAGGGCGTGTTCTGCTTGCAGCCGCTCGTGGTGGGCACGTAGTCCTGCCACGCGCCGGGCGGCGGCTGAGCGGCGGTGGGCTCGGGCGCTGGTGACGTCAGCGGCGGCCAGATCCAGCAGATCCTCGAAGACCTCGCCGGCCTCAAGCGCGAGGCGGCGTACCGCGGAATCGGTCCAGTCTTTGTCATACCCTGACGGCCGCAGGTGCATCGCGACCAGACGGCTGACCCGCTGCTCCAGGGTTCGTTCTTGCTTGAGCTTGCCCAGCACCTTGCGCGCGAGACGGGCGCCGACCAGCTCGTGGCCGAAGAAGTGCACCTCGCCACTCTCGTCAACCGACCGGGTGGCCGGCTTGGCCGCGTCATGCAGCAGCGCCGCCCAGCGCACGGCCAGCCTGGGGGAGACTGCTCGACAACCGCCAGCGTGTGAGTCCAGATGTCTTTGTGGCGGAACGCACCGCCGTCGCGATCATCTTCAACCATCGGCATGAGCTCGGGCAGGATATGGCGAATGAGATCGACGGTTGCGAGCACTTCTAACCCACGCCTGACCGCCGGGGCAACCAGCAGCCGGTTCAGCTCCGCGGCGATGCGCTCGCGGCTGACTCGCTCGATCTGCGGTCCGGTCTCGCGCATGGCGACGAGTGTTGATGCTCCGATCTCGAAATCGAGCTCGGCCGCGAACCTGGCTGCGCGCAGCACTCGCAACGGGTCTTCCATAAAACGTTGCGTGGCGTCGCCAACGGCGTGTAACTCGCGTCGCTCCAGATCGCCGATGCCGTTGAAGGGATCGATCAGCTCTCCGGTCTCGGCTTGCAGAGCAATGGCGTTAATCGTGAAGTCCCGCCGGGAGAGGTCTTCGATGAGGCTGACGCCGTGCTTGACCTCGGGTCGCCGGTCGGGCGTGGGATAGACCTCGCTGCGGTAGGTCGTGATCTCGACGATCAGATCCGGCTGGCCCTCCTCACGGAACAGCAAGCCGATCGTCCCGTACGCTTCGCCGACGGTGAAAATGGCGTCGGCTCCGGCGGATTCCCCCAGCAGCTTCGTCGTTTGTGGTGTCGCCGAGGTCGCCATGTCCAGATCTGCCCTGCCCCGCTCTAACAGCAGATCGCGCACGACTCCACCAACCAGGTAGAGCTCCTCACCTTGCTCAGTAAATGTCTGCGTCAGCCGGCGGCTGATCTCCTGTTCCCGCTCCGGTAGGCGCTCGATCAAGTCCGGCCTCTGGATGCGCTGTTCGTTCACGGTCACGATTCTCCTCCATCCGGTAAGTCTAACGTTTAGGGTGTGGAGGAGGTCGAGTCGTGCTAGGCTGACGCGGGCATTGTGCCTTCGTAGAGGCGCAATGTATGGAAGTTGACCGCTTGATCCGACTAAGGGAAGCCTGCGTACAGGCGTAATTCATCGCCCCCTCTCCAGTGCCCGGGCGACCAGGCAGGGCGCAATACATTACGCCCGTACGAAGCGAGGAACGCCCCGGACAAGGAACGACCTCCGGTATGACGCTCCTACGAAAGGAGCGCTTGGAATCTGACGAAGATAAGTAAGGGACGTACATGGCTCACGAAACCTACGATCTGTTGATTCGCGGCGGGAAGGTCATTGATGGAACCGGGAACCCCTGGTTCTATGGAGACGTCGCGATCACAGGTGACAAGGTCGCCAAGGTGACCCGCGCCGGTGCGATTGATCCAGCGAGTGCGAAAGAGGTCGTCGACGCGACCGGGCATGTGGTCTGCCCGGGCTTCATCGACATCCAGAGCCACTCGATCATCCCGCTCTTCGAGGACGGCAAGCTGCTTTCCAAGGCAACCCAGGGCGTGACGACCGAGATCATGGGCGAGATGTGGACTCCGGCACCATTCGGCGGCCGCATCGACGATCCCATGCGCTCGAGCGTCATCTCGGCTGATCTGGGTCATTGGGCCGAGCAGGCGAAGGAGTGGACCCGCTTCCGCGACTGGCTTGAGGCGATCGAGGCGCGCGGCACGTCGCTCAACATCGGTTCGTTCGTTGGCGGTGGAACGGTGCGGGAGTACGCCAAGGGCTGGGACATGGGCGAGCCGACCGAGGCCGAGCTCGACACGATGCGCGAAGTCATGCACGAGGCGATGAAAGACGGCGCGTTCGGCGTTGCTCCGGCGCTGATCTACCCGCCGAGCTCCTATTCCGGCACGGATGAGCTGGTTGAGGTCGCGAAGGTCGCCGGGGAGTACGGCGGCGTCTATATCACCCACGTCCGTAACGAGTCCGACCAGCTGCTGGAGGGCATCGAGGAGGCGATCGAGATCGGCCGGCGCTCGGGCTGCGCGATTGAGATCTACCACCTGAAAGCGTCCGGCGAGCCGGCCTGGCCGTTGATGAAGAAGGCGATTGCGGCTATCGACAAGGCACGCGCCGAAGGCCTCGATGTCACGTCCGACATGTATCCCTACGTCGCGAGTGGTACCGGCCTCACCATCCTGGTGCCGAATTGGGCGGCCGAGGGTGGCAAGCTGTTCGACAACCTGGCTGACGAGGCGATCTGGCAGACGATGCGCGCCGAGATGCTGAATCCAGAGGCGAACACGACCGCCATGGCGCGCTCAACGAATCGCGAGAGCGTCGTTCCGGTCGGCCTGCTGAAGCCCGAGAACGTGCAGTACAACGGCAAGAACCTGGACGAGATCGCCACGTTGCGGGGCGAGGAGTGGGCGGACACGGTGCGCTACCTGCTGCTCTCGGAGCAGCAGCGCATCAGCACCATCTACTTCACGATGAGCGAAGACAACCTGAAGCTACAGATGCAGCAACCCTGGATCAAGATCTCGACCGACGCAGGCGGGATCGATCCCGCTACCCAGACGAACGCAACCCACCCGCGCGCCTACGGCACGTTTACGCGCGTGCTCGGCAAGTATGTCCGCGAAGAGGGCGTGCTGTCGCTGGAAGACGCGATCCGCAAGATGACCTCGTCGGTGGCCGACCGGCTGAGCATCCGCGACCGTGGCTTGCTGCGCGACGGGATGTTCGCCGATGTCGTGGTGTTCGATCCGGAGACGGTCAGCGATCGATCGACCTTCACCGACCCGCACCACCTCTCGGTCGGCATCCGCGATGTCTGGGTCAACGGCGGGCGCGTGATCGAGAACGGCGAGCACACCGGCGCCATGCCGGGCCGGATCGTGGACGGCCCAGGCCGGCGAGCCTAGAGGCTTCGTTCAACACATAAAACCTCTGTTCGTTGGGGGCGACGCCATGCGTCGCCCCCGCTTCTGATACACGAGGGTAAGGAAGAGCTCCTTCATGAGCGCGCGCTTGAAGCAGGCGAAGGTTTGGACGTTGAGAGTCCTCGTATAGGGCGTCGTAGAGAAAGTGTCCTAGTTCATCCGATAGTGGTCAGCGCCTTCATCTTCGTACGGGCGCAATTCATTGCGCCCTTGCCTGGCTGCTCGTGGCGTTGGAGAGGGCGCAATGAATTGCGCCCGTACGCAGTTGAGGACCACTTCCCGTATTGCGCCTTGCCTGGTCGCTCAGGCGCCGGAGAGGGCGCAATAAATTGCGCCGCTACGCATTCCTCATGACCGGATCAATCAGGGCAACTCATTATTGCGCCGCTACGAAGGCTCTAAATGGGGAGCCGCTCAAACGCCTGAGTGATGAACACCTGGTGGCGTTCTCTCATCCTTTTTTCTGCAACGGGGTCGAGACCCCATTCGGAGAGCTTTGAACATGGCCGCAGTGCGGCACAGAGATCCCAATAGGGCAGATGTGTAACATCGATCTCTGTTAGCGATTCATAATGCGCAGTGAAATCACGCATGGCGTCGATGCCGAATGCCCACAGGATCTCGAGTCTGGCATTGGCGAGATCAGCCAGCGGATCTCCTATTGTCGCGTCTTCCCAGTCGATGACGGCGACAAGCTCACCATCTCTCCACAGTAAATTGCCTGGCCAGAAATCACCATGGAGCAAAACGGATGCATTCACTTGCGTTACGGGCCAGGCAGATTCCAACGCGTCGCGGATACGCTCTTCCTTCAACGAACGGTCAAGGTTCACCGGTCGTTCACGAAATCCCTTTCCTTGTCTAGGAAGGAAAGCGAGATCCGGCGCGTCAATGACTCCGTTGATCCTGGCAAGGTGTGCCGCTGCCTGTAACAGATAATCGGCCAGATCAGAGGGTGTAAATTCCGTCTCTCCCTCAACGTACTCGATTACCAGGAATGGGGTGGGGAACAGATCGCAAGCCTGGTCGTAATATAGCGGTGCCGGGGTTGTCAATCCCCGGGAGTGAGCGATCTGCAGGAGGTTGAATTCGTCTCTCGCTATGTCTGGGTTGTGTCTGAGATCTTCGCCACCATGCCGGCGTACGATCATTTTCTGCGTTCGTCCGTCAGGCCGCTTGACCTCAAGTGTCGTTACGCGCGCTGAGACTCCACCCGTGAGGTGCCGCGTTCGCAGCAACCTGCTCTGAGGGTCCATTCTCTGGACCAATTGTTGAAACCGTTTCTCTTCGTGTACCGCTGCCATCAGAGCCAGATCCGCTCTTGAGAATAAGGGTTGCCATGGTACCCGAGGCTGTGGATCGGTCGAGACCAGGTGGACTACAGGGGCGGTTTCTCAGGGAGAGGGCACTGAGCGTCAGTAGGGTAGAGACGCTGTATGACTGCGACAACCGTCGCGGTCAGGGCAATCCCGGCGAGGACATCGATGACGTAGTGCTCGCCAAGATAGACGAGCGCGAGACCCATCGCGGCGGCGTAGCCCGCGGCCAGTATCCCGAGCGGCCGGTGACGTTGCCAGACCACCCAGGCGGCCAGGACGGTGATGGCGGTGTGGAGCGAGGGCATGGCCGCGATCGGGTTGGGGTCGGTAAAGATCGTGTAGATCTGCTCGCGGCTGACCGTTGGGTTGCTGTTGGCGGCGTGGACGATACGCGTAACGTCCAGGTGGCTGCTTCCATTGGTTTCCAGCCAGGGCGGGCTGGTCGGCAACAGGGCATACAGGACTACGCCGGCAACCATGACGGCGACCATTGCCCGCAGGTAGGTATCGAAGAGCGGCGACCCACTCTTGCGGCAGGGCCACCAGATGGTGACAGCGATCAGGTGCGGCACGAAGTAGTAGGAAGCGTGTACCCAGATCGCGGCCTGATCGATGATGCCGATCTGCCCCAGGGTGTAGAACATGCCCTGCAACCGCTCGGTTGGCGTGACCCCGGCGCCGATCCAGCTATCCACCGTGGCGAAGAGTCCTCCTCGGTCGGGGAGCCCAACGTCGTCAGCCACTCCCCTGACCAGCGAGAAGACCAACCAGGCCGCGGCGTAGCGCGCCAGCGGCAGGGTCAGGATCACGCCGGCAAGCAGGAACGCCATTAGAACAGCGAGCGAGCTGGTCCGCATCACGTGTTCGCGAATCGCGATGATCGCCAGAATGATGAGTCCGATCCGGAGAAGGATGCCGCCGGTGCCGCCCAGCCGCAGCACCCAGCTGTCGTGCATCTGTCTGTCGACGGCGCTCACTGGCTTATCCAACGGCCGTCTACGCCTGTCGTCCGCGTAGCAAGAAAAAGATGCCGGTAACGCCGATACCTGCGGCGAAAAGGAATCCATAGATGAACCATTCGGCCATCACCATGCTCACGATCACGCTGAGAAAGAGCAGCCCGATGGCCGCTGCCAGCAGAATCCTTCCCTGCCGCTCAAATGGTGACATGCAGGATCCCTTCTATCCGTGGTCGATCGCGGGAGGCTTTTGAGTAACCAGCCCAATGCGATTCGATACCAGAGAGGCGCGACGACGACGAGTGCGTTCCTCTTTCAGCGTATCGGCAGCTGGACCTCGTTGATCCGCCGCTGCTCATTCAGTAATTCCGGTCTTGTGAGACAAGTGTGCCCATTTAGACAAATGAGGCGAGTTGTCTCACTCGAGAGATCCCATGACAAGAAACTTTACCGCACCGACGGCGGGGGCGCCTGAACCGATTCGCCCTGGCCCAGCTCGCGCGTGCGCTGGTAGGCTGCCCACACCGCGCGCGAGATGACGGTCCGCAGGCTCCCTTTCTCCATCTGGTAGATGGCCGCTGCGGACGTTCCGCCCGGTGACGTGACCATGTTCCTCAGCTCGGCCGGATGTTTGCCGGATTCTTTGGCGAACAATACCGAGCCGATCATCGTCTGCAAGACCAGCTCCTCTGAGATTCGCCGCGAGAAGCCCATGTGCACCCCGGCGTCGATGAGGGACTCCATCACCATGAAGATGTAGGCCGGCCCCGTGCCCGAGAGAGCCGTCGCCATATCGACCTCGTTCTCGCTGGTGACCTGGACCGCACGCCCCATGGCGCTGAGCACGGCAGCAACTTCCTGCTGCTGCAGGTCGGTCACCTCCGGCGTCGCCATCCAGACGGTCATCCCCTGGCCGATCTGTGACGGGGTGTTCGGCATGGCCCTGACGACGGCACTGATGATCGAGTCCAGTGCACAGCCGGTCAATGGTCGCGCCCGCCAGAATCGAGACGACAACCTGGTTGGCGTTCAGCTTGCCGCGCAGGTCGTTGCCGATGGAATCGAGCGACTGTGGCTTGATTGTGAGCATGATGATATCGGCGCCTGCAACAGCTTCGAGATTGGTCGCCGCCATGGTGATGCCGTAGCGCTTCGCGAGCTCGATGCGGCGCTCGGCCACCGGTTCCGCGCCGGTGATCTGGTCCGGAGAGACCATCTCTCCGTGCAGGAGCGTCGCCAGAATGGCCTCGCCCATGACGCCACAACCGATAAACGCGATCTGCTTACCATGTAGTGTGTTTGAGTCTGTGTTCATGTTTTTGCTCCGCTTGTCCCTTGTAGGCGAGGGGGTCGTCCTCTTCCGGATATCCGACCGCCGAGACCGGGAGGGGACGAGCCCCTCACCTGTCGAATCCGGGTGAACTGGTCGGATGAACGATGAAGCGGGCACTGATGTGCCCGCTTTGCTGCCGCTCCTACCGGTGACGTGTGTCTAGCCGTGTTGCTAGCTCCCATCGCCGGTCGCGGCTCCGGCAGGCTCGGGTGCGGGGAAGGTTTCGGTTGGGATCACGCCGAAGAGACGGGCGGCGTTGCCATAGAAGATACGCTCGCGCTCTTCGTCGCCGAGCCGCAGCAGGTCGAAGATGGCCTGCCAGTCGCGGATTTCCTCGGCGAAGCGCTGGTTGTTGTCGGAACCATAGACGAGCTTGAAGTGTGAGATCTCGGCCGGGATCAGCCGGCGCTCGATGACGTGGCGGCGCACCATCTCGCCGCCGGAGATGTCGAAGAAGACGTTTCTGCGCCAGCGGGCGATGTGACAGGCGATGTCGTAGTAACCGATGCCGAGATGCGCGCCGATGATTTTCAGGAACGGGAAGTTGAAGGCGACCGTGTCGAGGGTGATCGGCTCCATGTGGGCCGAGGAGACGCCACGGCCACGCGAACGCTCTTCCATTGAGCGGACGCGCTCGATGAGCGCGGGATCGAACGGGTCGTGAATGCGGTAGTCCGCCCCGCCGCCGACAACGCCGGTGTGGAAGAGACAGACAAAGCCATGCTCTTCAGCCGCTGCGTAGACCGGGAAGTAGTCCGGGTGGTCGTAGCGTTTGATCGGCAGGATGATCTTCAGGCCACGATACCCGCGCCGGGCGGCTTCATGAACCTGATCCGGACCTTCTTCATCGAGGTCGATACCGTAGAGTCCGAAGAACAGCTCGGGATACTGCTGCATGGCACGGCTGACGCGCTCGTTGTAATCACCGAAGCGCGAGCCAAGCAGGCACATGTGCGCGACGTTGGCGTCCCGCGCCTGTTCAACGAGTTCCTGGATCGCTTCGTCCGGGTCGCGGTCCTCGCCCCAGGGGAAATGGACGTGTGTATCAAAGATCTTCAAGCTCGTATCCGGCCTCCTGTTGCACCAAGTGTTTGCAAGGAGAGAGTGTACACCCTGCCTGGAGCAGTGGCACTCTTCCACGGTGCCTGAGTGAAGCACGTCTCGCTCGTGGTCATCATCAGCGGCCTCATGACTGTCGAATGAACGGCGCCCAACTGATCATCCTGAGTACTTCACCCCCGGTAAGGGAGGAGTCTCCTCCCGCGTCGAGCGGACCGGGGTTCCGGGAGGAGACGAGCTCCTCCCCTACCGACAGGTAGGAACCCGGGCGCGTGACAACTCCCCTGTGGTCCAGTACTGAGATTGATGTCATCCTGCGTTTGATAGTCATCCTGACGCAAGGAAGGATCTCTGGTCAACGCCTCGGCAATCAGGCAAGAGATCCTTCGCTTCCGCTCAGGATGACTCATAGGCGCAGGATGATGGTGTCCTCTCCGACCGACGGCGCCCCGGAGCGTGACAACTCCCCGGTGGTCCAGTACTCAGGCTGACCTGATGAACGTTCAGGGTGATTGGTCAGGCGCTCGGGGTGACGAATGGGCTCAGGATGGCAAATAAACGCAGGATGCCCGCAGTCACCGTCAGGAGGACGTGCCGGGCGTCGTGGCTTTGCGGATCTGGCGCACGGATTCGAGGGCGACCTCGATGGTGCGCTCCTGGCGCTCCTCGGTGCCGCTGAATTGCAGCGCGAAGACCGGGTGACGCTTGGGAGGCACTTCCTGGCCGACCCACTCGCCGTGGCGGAAGCCCTCGATTGAGCGGCCAATCAGGAGTGCTCTGAGCTCAGGCAGCTGCATGTCCCTCAGGTGTAGCTCGCCGCCGCAGCAGGGGCAGGTGAGGGGGATGAGATAGCCATTGCCGAGCAGAATCTCGATGAACCGGGGACCCTGGGCGACGCCGACCACCTTCTGGCCACCGATAAACCCATCTGCGTACTCGACGGTGCAGTAGATCTCGTCGTCGATGCTGATAAGCGGGAAGCCGTCCTCGGTGCAGTGGCTTGGCTGCCCGTCCATTTGCCGGATGAAGTCGATGATTGACATTGCGTGTTGGTTCTTTCCGTAGTTGGCGCTCATGACGCAAGCATGATCTGCATTGTAAGCCTGATGGTATCGCGCCGGACGAGGAAGGTCGAAAGAGATTCCGGCGTATGCGCGATGCCGAGAGAAACAGTGCATAAAAAACGGACCTCTGGGGTTCAACCCTGAGGTCCGCCTCTCCACCCCTCCCCAAAAAACGGGAGTATGCAAGAAAAACCCGGCCAAGCGATGGGCCGGGAAAGTTGTAATCTAGCGGTTCAGTACAAGCTCGTCGCGGTTGACACCTTCGCGCTCGAGCTGGGAGAGCGCATCGCGGTAGGCGATCACCGCCGAATTGAGCGAGCTGTAGTACTGGTTGGTGCGGAAGGTCTCCGGGTTACGACGGGCGATGTTGGCCATCACGCGCTCGCGGCTGCGGATCCTGGCGATCAAGACTGCTGCAGTGCTCATGTAGTACGAAACCTCTTCGTCAATCTCCGGTGCGGCTGCCGTGTCGGCCAGACACCTAGAACTCGGGTAATTCAGCAAGAGTGCCAGCCCAAATGGCCGGCACCGTTTCCATATTATCACGACATGCGCATAGGCGCAACAGCCTCGCCGGATGATGCAGGCGATCAGGACTCATGTCCTAGCGCGCGCGAAGCATAACTGGTGGCCGCGCGCGAGTCAATCTCTAGCAGCCATCATCTCGGCGCTGTAGAGGGAGAGCAGCTCAGGCAATTGCATTTCCGGCGGATTGTTGAGGTCAACACCGGTGGTATTGGCAAGTTGTTGCTTGAACCACAGGTCAAACTCGTCCTGGGACTGCGAGAACATACTCAGGGCTCTGCCAAAGTCCTCGGGTTCCATGTAGGCGATGAGATGGTCGCCGGCCGGTAGTGAGGCCAGGAACCAGAGTTCCTTCGTGATGCCGATCTTGCGCTCCGAGCGATCGTAGTCGCCCTTGCGGGAGTTTTCGAGCTCATCCATGAACGCTCGCGCGTCTCCAGTCTTGCCGTCGAGAATCGGTAGAGCCAGACAGATGTGATCCATGATTCTCTCCCTGTGAACACTGAAGGTCAAGGGACGCAGCCACCGGTGACCGGCCGCGGATCGCGGCGCTCCTCCTTTCTCGACCACGGCACGCGGTCAGATCAGGTTTGGCGATCTCTGTATGAACATAATGAGTCAGGATTGGGCTCATGTCAAGTGTGTTGAAAGGCTCTGTCAATCTCCCTGGCGGCGTTGCTCCAGCTCATCGCCGGGCCGGGATGCGTCTGGGTAACGGCTATCGTTGCGATGCTCTTCATGGCGGCCATTGTCAATGGCAATCTTGGTTATACTGTCCGGATGCTGGTCAAGGAACACGCCGACAAAATACAGATGGTTGCGGTGGCCGTGCTCTTCGCGCTGGTGACCGCCTGGATGACCT
This sequence comes from uncultured Chloroflexia bacterium, assembly GCA_963729445.1. Lineage (GTDB taxonomy): Bacteria > Chloroflexota > Chloroflexia > Thermomicrobiales > CFX8 > JACCZH01. The sequence continues at coordinate 1,263,263 of CAVSNU010000003.1, read as the reverse complement.
GGCCATTGCCGGCGAAAGCCGGCTCCGTTGTTCAGGATGCCGGAGATCCGCTGTACCAGATCTGGACCATGCGCGCGGTTCAGCACCGGCTCGTGACGGATCCGTTGAATCTCTACCACGCCAATATCTTTTACCCATTCGAGAACACCCTCGCGTTCGCCGAAGAGATGATCTCGAACGCCCTGCTTGGCTGGCCGGTGTACCTGTTAACCGGCAACCAGGTGCTGGCCTACAACATGGTGGTGCTGTTCTCGTTCTGGTTCATGGCGATGGCTGTCTATCTGCTCGCCAGGGAGCTGGGCGCGCATCCGGGCGCGGCGTTTATCGCCGGGATCGTCTCCGCGTTCGCGCCGGCACGCTATTCCCACATGCCGCATTTGAACTTGCTGGTGTTCGGCTGGCTGCCGCTGGCGATGTGGGCGCTCACCGTCTTTGTCCGCGGCGGGCCGCGCTGGTACATCGCGGTCGTTGGGGTTTCCCTCGCCGCGCAGCTGCTGGCGTCGCTGCACATTGCGGTGTTCGGGACGCTCGCGCTCGGTGTCTATGCGCTCTTCCTGTTGCTCTTTGAGCGTCGCAAGCGTCCCTGGGTGCGCCGCGATGTTGGGTTGCTGGCCGTTGCCATTGTCGTGCCCTATGTGCTCTTCGCGGCCACGCTTCTACCGCACCTCGCTGTTGGCGACGAGTATGGCTTCACACGCCAGCGGGCTGAGATCGAGCGGTATTCGGCGACGCCTGGCAGCTACCTCTCGGTGTTCCCGACCAATCACTTCTGGATACAGTGGCTGGAGGGACGTCCGTCGCCGTTCTTTCCGGGCCTGGTCGCGCTCGTTGGCGCGGGGCTGTCGCTCCTCACCTGGCGCCGTTGGCCGGTCTGGTTTGCCGGTCTGCTCAGCGCAGTCCTCGTTGTGCTCTCGCTCGGCTTTGCGATCTATCTGGCCGGCCACAGAATCCCGATGCCCTATACGATTCTCTACGACCTCCTCTCGCCGCTCGAGAGCGTGCGCAGTGTCAGCCGGTTTGGCCTGCTCACGGTGATCTTCATTCCCCTCCTGGCCGCGCTTGGCTATACCGCGGCCTGGCACTGGTTGCGCGAGCGCTGCGGGAAGCATGCGACGGTCGCCGGGATCGCCCTTACTGCCGGGTTAGCGCTCGTCGCTTGCATTGAGCTGCGCTCAGACGTCGGAATATGGGAGGTGCCGCACGATCGTGAGACAGTGGCGGTCTACGACTGGCTGGCCGAGCAACCGTATGGTCCAGTCATCGAGTTTCCGGCTGACGGCCTCATCGCACCGAGCACGGACGTGAACACCGGGATCTTCGAGCCAATCCGCTACATGTACTACTCAACCCGCCACTGGATGCCGGTCGTCGCCGGCTACAGCAGCTTTATCCCCGACGACCACCGCACATTGATCCAGCATTTCGGAGGCACCGACGCTCTCCCGTCTATGGTGACAGCGGACAACGTCGGCGTGCTTCAGGATATCGGGGTGCGCTGGGTCATCATTCATGACAAGCTGGGCTACGACCAGGCCACGGCGGTCGAAGGGGCGGACCGGCTGCCGCAATTGCGCCGGGTGGCCGAGGTTGAGGGCAGTGTGGTGTATGAGCTGGAGTGAAGCCCTGGTCTCTGCCGCGCGTACCTGACGCTGACAAGCTTCGATGCCTGCCGCCTGTGATGTAACGTTTTGGGCCACGACCGCGTTGATCTAGTAGGTCGGGCAATGGTCGTGCGCGAACCCGGTGATGAGACGCGATTGTCGTCGTGTGACAGGTGTGAAGCGAGGCATTCGGCATGGAACAGGTGAGTGTGGAACGGCAGCAAGGAGCGCGCTCGCGCGGGCGGCTCTTTAGACGAGCGCCTGGCGGAACGCTGCTTGTCCTCGTCCTGGTCTCCATTCTCTGGAGCGCACTGCTGCCGCCCAACACAGCACTCGACGCAGTTGCCGCGCCGGAGGTTCTGGAGGCGGAACGTCCTATTGCGTGCGCCTACCTCAGGGTTGCACCGCAAGGGTCCGGTGTCGATGACGGCATCTTTGTAGATCCTGGGACAACGCTGGATGCTCCCGATCAAGCAGGCTCGAGCGCGCCCTCAGCAACCGATACGTGCCATGACGTGACAGCGCCTCCGTTACTGCTGGACAGAGAAGATGAGGACACGACGCCGTGACCGGGGTCACGGCGTCATGGTTCCTGCTCTTTATATTGGGTCGCCCAGGTGACGCTTGAACCAGCCTAGCGCGCGCTCGAAGATGTCGACGCGGTGCTGGGGCGGACCGAGGCGGGTCATGCCGTGGTGGCCGCCTGGGTAGCGGGCGAACTCGACTTCGCAGCCGGCCTTCTTCAAGGCGATGAACATCTGCTCGCCCTGCCCGATCGGGCAGCGCTCGTCGGCCTCGCCGTGGATGATGAGGGTTGGCGTGACGGCGTTGTGGGCGTAGGTCGACGGTGAGTGCGCGCGATACCACTCGGGGTCGACGTGGGGCGGGCCGCCCCACTGGAGCTCGCCGAAGGTGTGGCTGATGTCGCTGGTGCCGTACATCGACTCCAGCTCGAAGCAGGGCGCGCCGCAGACGCAGGCCTTGAAGCGGTCCGTCTGGCCGATGATCCAGGACGTCATGTAGCCGCCGTAGCTGTAGCCCCAGCAGCCGGTGCGCTCGCTGTCGGCATAGGGGCGCTCCAGCACCTTGTCGACCACGGCCATCAGATCGAGATAGTCTTCACCACCCCAGTCATGTGAAACCTGCATGGTGAACTCACGGCCATAGGAGCTTGAGCCGCGCGGGTTCGAGGCGACCACCAGGAAACCGTTGCTGGATAGCGTCTGCTGCATCGGGTTGAACGCGTAGCCGTAGTGTCCATTTGGACCGCCGTGGATGTCGAGGATGACCGGGTACTTTTTCTGCGGATCAAAGTTGGCCGGCTTGAGCAGCCAGGCCTCGATGGCGTACTTGCCGCGCTGGATCTCGAAACGCTCCCAGAGCGCCGGCGGCGACGTCTCAAGCACGTCGTCGGCATAGCTCGTGATGATCTTTGCCGAGCCTGACGTGCGGTCAAACACCATGACCTCACCGTGGGTGTCGAAGCTGGTGTGACCGTGGACGAAGTAGCGCTGTGCTGTGTCGACGCTGAAGCTGGTGCTGGTCGCCTCGTGATAGTGCACCTTGTCGACCGCACCGTTGTCCAGATTCACGGTGTAGAGTCCGCTGCCACCGGCGCGACGGGCGCTGATGAGGATCTCGTTCTCACCGGTCCAGATCATTCCGGTGGGGATATCGGGGAGCACTTCGAGGTCGTCGGTGACACGCTTGAGGTCGTCCTGGGCGATGTCGTAGACGAAGATGTCGGCCTGCCAGGATTTCCGGTCGTCGCCGGCGATGGCGATGCGCTTGCCGTCAGGCGACCAGGCCCACTGGCTGAGTGTGCCTTCCTCTGGACCGACCAGCTTCTCACAACCGGAGTCAACGTCGATGATGCCGAGCTGCGCGTACATGCCGTTGCTGTTGGGGACGGCTGCCGCCAGCCGCGTGCCGTCCGGTGACCACTGGGGCACGGAGTAATCAACGGGCTTGTTGGTCAGCTTGCGGCGCTGGCCACACTCCACATCGACGATGAAGATCTGACTGCGCTTGTCACCAAGGTAGCCGCGGCCGTCCTGCTTGTAGTCGATACGGTTGGTCACGCGTACCTTTGGCGGCGCGTCGTCGGGGTGTTTCTCCTCGTCCGGGTTCTCAGGATCGAAGTCGGTTACGTACGCGATGTGCTTGCCGTCAGGCGACCAGGCAATGTTGCTGATGCCCTGGCGGTGGCTGGTGAGCTCGCGCGCGTCGCCGCCCTGATCGACGTCGAGAACGAAGAGCCCGCCCTTCTTGTCGGGCACGCGGTCCGACGAGAAAGCGATGCTGTTTCCGTCGGGAGACCAGCGCGGCTCGCCGTTGTTCCTGCCGGATTGGGTGAGCTGGCGGCGGTTGCTGCCGTCAATGTCACACAGCCAGAGGTTCGATTTGTTCTTGTGCGTCTCAGGGTCGATCTTCGAGAGGGTGTAGACGATGCGCTTGCCGTCCGGCGAGATGTCGGGGTCACCCGCCAGGCTAAAACCGTAAATGATCTTCTCGGGTGTCAATGGCTGCGTCAAACTGTTCCTCCATATGTCGTAGGGCACTCAATCATGTGGGCCGCGCATATTTACGCAGTACACCATAGTCGAATGGGTGTCATTGGTGAAGGGTGATTGTGCTCAGGGGAGGCGAGATTGATGGGTATGCGTGTGCGAGCTTTTCCGTTCCAACCAGGAAGTCGTCCTCAGTTCATCGTACGGGCGCAATTCATTGCGCCCTGCCTGATCGCCCCGGCGTCGGAGAGGGCGCAATGAATTGCGCCCGTACGAACGTCTATGCATACCGGATCTATCTGGACACGTCCATGCGAATAGTGGATCAGTCGGTATACGTTCAGTCTTACGCCCGCTCCAACGTCACGGGCAGCCAGGCAGGGCGCAATAAATTACGCCCCTACGCATGTCTCCCGGGTGATGACGAGTGTGCGCCCTGCCCGGGGCAACGGTCCTCAGGCAGGACGCAATTGAATCTCTCGCTACGGAGCCGGCGCGAACTTCTGGACGCGGTGGGTGCCGACTTCGGTGACGTAGGCGTAGCCATCCGCGTCTACGGCGACGGCGAGCGGGCCGGTGAATTGCCCCTCGCCCATTCCTTCAACGCCAAACATTCCCACTGACTCACCAGACGGCGTGAACACCTGCACCCGGTTGTTGCCGTATTCCACCACCAGGACGTATCCATCTGGATTGACTGCTAACCCTATCGGCTGAGACAACTGACCCGGTTCTGAGCCCGTGGTGCCCCACTGTCCGATAAAGTTACCTTCGCGGTCGAACACCTGCACCCGGTTGTTGGCGTTGTCGGTGACGTAAATCTTCTCACCGTCGATGGCGATGCTCGCCGCGTTGTTAAACTGGCCGTCACCGTCACCGAAGCCACCCCACTGGTCGAGGAAGACTCCGTTGGCGTCGAATTTCTGGACGCGGTTGTTCCCCGAGTCGGCGACATAGACGTTGCCGTCGGCGTCGATGGCGATATCCTGCGGGCCGTTGAACTGACCCGGGCCGGTCCCCGCAGCACCCCACTGGCCCTTATACACCCAGGTTGAGGAGAAGCGCTGGACGCGGTTGGCGTAGGAGTCAACCACGTAGATGTCACCTGTCTCGTTGACGGCAGCGGCATTGGGTCTGTCATATGGTCCCGCGGCGTGCATCTTGAGACTGTAGTCATCCAAGGGAACGCCGCCGGGGGTGTAGCGTGAGATCGCCTGGAGCTCGAGGGCGGAGTCCGAGACGAGCAGGTTGCCGTTCTGATCAACCGTGATGTCCGTCGGGATGTTGAAGTGTCCACGGCGGCTGTCGGTGAGCTGGTACAGGAACGTGCCGTCGCTGGTGAACTTCTGGATCCGGTGGTTGTTGGAGTCCGCCACGTAGATGTTTCCATCGCCGTCAATCTCCAAGCCGGCTGGATCCTGGAACTGGCCCACACCAGCACCGTTCGACCCCCACTGAGCCAGGTAACTGCCTTCCGGGCTGAACTTCTGGATGCGGTGATTCTGGTGGTCCGCGACGTAGATGGCGCCAGTGTCGTCAATGTCGATGCCCAGGGGATATTTGAGCTGACCATCGCCCGTGCCGAAACTGCCAAACTCGCTGAGGTAGATCCCGCTACTGGTGAATTTCTGGACGCGGTGGTTGAACGCGTCCACGACATAGACATTACCCTGCGGGTCAAAAGCCAGGCGTTGAGGCGCATCGAACTGACCGTTTCCGCTGCCCTTGCCACCGAACTGGCCCAGGTAGACACCGAGAAGGTTGAACATCTGGACGCGATGATTGCCGTTGTCTACGACGTAGACAACTCCGTTGTGAACAGCAATCCCGGTTGCGTACTTGAATTGACCGTCTCCAGTACCCTCACTCCCCCACTGATTCAGATAGGCGTAGCCACCTTCGGTACTGAACACCTGAACGCGGTGATTGTTCTGGTCAGCCACGTACATCCGGCCGCCATCAAAGGCCGCGTCACTCGGGTAATTGAATTGTCCATTGCCTGTCCCTGTCGTACCGATACTGGCACGGTAGACTCCGTACTCGTCGAATTCCAGCAGGCGATGGTTACGGCTGTCGATGACCCATAGACGGTTATCCCCGTCATCTACTGTGCTTCCCGGGCCCTGAAGCGGCGTGATTGGCGTGTACAACCCACCCCACCCGGTCACGTACTCGTAGTTCGTCGCCGGTTCCTCGGTGGGTGTGGCCGTGACGGTGGCTGTGACGGTTGGTTCGGCTGTGCTCGTTGGCGTGGCTGTTACGTCGCGGTTCCCGTCGCGGTTGCCGTCGGCGTGCCTTCGGCCGGGATCTGCTCGTAACGCCAGGTGTAGTAGTGCTGGCCGACGTTGCCGGCTTCGGTCACGAAGCCCGGTGGGTTGCCCGGCGTGTAGGTCAGGCAGCGGCGCTCGAAGCACTGCATCAGCACCAGTCGCACCGTTCCGCCTACCTGCACATCGGCCCAGTACGCCTCGGTGATCGGGTAGCCGGTGGCGTAGAACCAGGGGTCGAACAGCCGCTCGGTCACTGCCTGTCCGTTGATGGCCACCGGTCCGGAGGAGTTCAGGAACTCCCAGAACGGCGAGGCGACCTGATGGTCGATGCCCGGCACCGTCAGGCGGTAGGCCGCCGTGACGTTCTGGCCGGCGAGCGACGGGTCGCTGGACACCATCCCGTTGCCGTCAACGCGCTGGGTGATAAACGAGCCATCGGCCCCGGCTGGCGCTGCACGTAGTGGAGCGAGGTCAGCGTAGGTGGGACTGTTGGGGTCGCCCGCGTCGCCGGCGACATTGACCGCCGCCGGGCTGTGCGGCGCGAACTGGTTGCTACCGGTCTGCATCTGGCCGGTCATCAGCTCGACCACGAGAAGTCCGTTGGTGACGTAGAAGGGCGAGCCGGGATCGCCTCCTGGATCGTTGATCTCCATGCGGGACTTGTCGAAGTACTGGACGGTGCGCAGGCCCTCCGGCGCCTCGGCATACGCTTCCTCGATCGCCCCGGTGTTGCCCTCCGGCCCCCAGATCCAGGTGCGGGCGACCGTGCCAGTCGCGACGGCCTGGTCGGTACGCTCCCAGGTACGCTGGAAGTGCTCGTTGGCCGGTGCCTCAGCTGAGCCGAGAATGACTGCAAGGAACAACATCGTGACGGCAACGATGACGGGTAACAGGCGAAACGGACCACGCATAACAGTTCCCCTCCTGGCTCCGGCGCGAGCAAGATCCGCTGAGACCAGCCACGGCCGGTGCCAGAGGACAGGCACGGCAGGGCGTAGCATGTCTGAAGTAGGCTCAGAATAGGGGCCGAAGGGACGACTGTCAATCAGTGTTCACGATCAGCGGCATGCTCTAGACAACAGCGCGAGCGCAATCAATTATGCCCATGCGCATCGTTAGAGAGTTTCTCTGAATCCGATTGACTTTGGACACGTGGGGCGCCGTATACTGCGTCTTGTAGGAGAACATAAAGGGATATCCAGGTGCAGCTAGACGCCGTTCGCATCGAGGCACAGGTGAATCGGTTCGCCGAGTGGTTTTTACGCCACTGGGTATGGGTCGCGTCGGGCTGGGCGGCGATGGTTGTGCTGGGTGCTGTCGTGACGCCGGTGCTGGCGGCGAATGGCTTCGACACGCTCTCGTGGCTGCTCTATAAGGCCTATCGCCTGCTCTGTCCTCAGCGGCCCGATCATTCCTGGTTTATCGCGGGTCACAAGATGGGTTTCGAGCAGCGCGACACGGCCATGTTCGTTGCCGGAGCGCTGGGCGGCCCGCTCTATCTGCTGTTGCGCCGTTTCCAGTGGCGAATAGACTGGAGGATCCTGCTACTGGCACAGGTGCCGATGCTGATCGATGTCGGGACGCAGGTCGTCGGGTTGCGCGACAGCGACGGGTTCTGGCGCTCGTGGACCGGCTCGCTGGGGGTGTTCGCGTTTATTGCCTGGATGTACCCAAGAGTTGACGCCGACTTTCAAGAGGGTCTGGCGCGCGTTCAGGAGCGTCGCGGAGGTCAGCAGTACACTCCTTCACGTGACCAGGGTCTGTACGTCATGCCGGATGCTGCTCAGACCGAGACGCCGAGCGACCCCCGATCACACCAATGAATCTGTACTATGACCCGCTCATACACGCGGCTATGGCCGCGACTGACGCGATCATCCGGCAATGCGGTAGAAGCGTAGATGTAGAGGGTGCGTTGTGATGGCTGTAACGATGCTATTTAATTGAAGTGGGTAACCGTTGACCCGTTAGTGGACTCGAGCCAATTCGGATGACCCCGGCACCTTCGTCCCAACCGATCCTGAACCCGGCGCAGCTCCAGCGTTCGTTTGTTGGTGTGTGTATTGCGTTGTTGCTGGTGGGCGGGCTGATATCGGTGCCGTCGACCTGTCACTGTGGCGCCCGGGTCGCGCACGGTCACTCGCTCTTCATCCTTCCCGGCCATCACCATGTCCCAGATGGCTCGCACGTTCATGTCGATCATGGTGAGTCGCATGACCGTCAGCGACACACGGTTGAAACCGCGACCAACTCCGGCCCCCAGCTCACGGGAAAGGTCGCGCACGGCTCGGACCGCCTCGCCGTCGCGTTAACGAGCGTTCTTGCCGGATCGAATGAATGGCAGTCGTTCAACTATCCAGCCAGCGCTGACGAGCTGGGGTCCGGTTGGCTGGACGCCCCCGACGCGCCCCCTCCGCAGCACCATCAGTTACCTGGCTAACACTCCTGATGCAGTTTTGCTGTGATGAGATTGAAGAGGGGCATCCAACATGCCGAAATCTATTGGTGCTATCCGGCGTTTGCTGGTGGCGCTGCTTGCCGTAGCGATGAGCACGATGCTCATGGCTGGTTCCGTCTTGGCCCACGAACATCGCGAGGTGGGCGAGTATGAGCTGACGGTCGGGTTTCTGAACGAACCCGCTATCCTGGAAGAGCCCAACGGACTCTCTTTGGAGGTGATGAAGGGGCACGGAGACGCAGGCGAGCCGGTTGAGGGTCTGGCTAGCTCACTGCGGGCCGAGATCATCTACGGTGACCAACGGTTGCCGCTCGAGATCCAGGCGGCCTTCGGGCAGCCGGGGATGTACAAGGCGAACATCATCCCGACCGAGACCGGCGCGTACACCTTCCACATCTTCGGCTCGATCGAGGGCATGGAGATCGACGAGAGCTTTACGAGCGGCCCGGACACCTTCTCCGAAGTCGTGTCCCGCGAGACGCTGACCTTCCCGAACCAGGTTGGCCCGGTCGGCAGCGTCGAGACGACGGCGACTGAAGCGAGTGACACGGCATCTACGGCGATGCTGCTGGGCATTGGCGGGCTGGTTGCCGGTCTGCTGGGGCTCCTTCTGGGTGTCCTCGCGTTCATGCGCTCATCGACGGCTCGCGCCGGGGCAGTCACCGTTCCTGGCAGGGGCTCGCCGGAGGTTGGGAGCTAACATGCAGGCCCTCACGCCCAATCGAGAGCATGTGGTTGCCCCACCGGCACGGTGCAAAGGGGAGCGGAGGGCCAGTGGCCCTCCCTGCTCCGCGCCGCGCGCAACACGGGGCCTGGGCGTGCGGGCCTTGCTGGTCTTCGCGCTGCTGGTCCTCTTCGCGGTTCTCGCCCCACAGCGTGCCGACGCGCACGCCTTTCTCGAGCGCAGTGACCCGGAGGCGAACGACGTTGTGGGCGAGGTGCCGGAGAGCGTGCGGCTCTGGTTCACCGAGCCGCTGGAGGTGGACTACAGCCTGGCTGAGCTGTTCGACGCGAGCGGCCAGCGCATCGAGACTGAGAAAAGCGTCGTCGGGCCGGATCCGTACCAGTTGACCCTGCCCCTCCCGGCTGACCTGCCGGACGGCACCTACTCCGTGCAGTGGCGCAACATCTCGACGGCCGACGGTCACCCCGAGACCGGCTATGTACCGTTCACTATTGGCGGCAGCTCCGACGTCGTCGTCCCGACACCGCCAGCGCAGATCGATTTCAGTGGACCGCCTGCGGAGCTGAATGCGGTTGGACGCTGGTTGAGCTTGCTGGGCGTCGCCGGGGCTGCTGGAGCCCTGGTGACGTGGTTCTGGGTGATCAGACCCGCGCAGAAGCCACTCGCTCCCGAGCACAGCGTGGTGGTTGCCCGGCGAGTGCGCGCCACTGCGCTGCTTGGTGTGGCGGTTGCCATCGCCGGCAGCTTTGTCGCGCTCTCGGTGCAGGTCTCGACAGCGGGTTCCGCCTTATCCCTGGCGGATACGCTGCAGGTCGTGAACGACACGCGCTTCGGTACGCTCTGGTCGATCCGGGTGGTGTTGTTGTTGGCGCTTGGCGTCTTCCTGTATCTGCCCTATAGCTGGCAAGAGACAGACTCACCATCGCGCTGGATCGGGCTCGGACTTGCCGCAGCCGCGATGCTGCCCTTCTCTCTGAACAGTCATGCAGCAGTGCCGGCCGATGGGCGGGCAGCTGCGGTGGTGGCCGATTGGGTTCACCTGGGCGCGGCCAGCGTCTGGGTGGGTGGTTTGCTGGCGGTGCTGGCCGGGGTGGTCTATGCGACACGCAGGGTGCCACGGGAGAGCCGGCGGCAAACCTACGCTCTCGTCATTCCGCGCTTCTCCACGCTGGCGATCGCCAGCGTCGTCATCCTGACCATTACCGGTTTCTACGCCTCCTGGCTGCAGGTGGGCAATCTCATCGCGCTGCGTGAGACGAGCTACGGGCAGACGCTGGCGATCAAGGTCGGCCTGATGCTGCTGATGGTCGTTCTGGGCGCGGTGAATCTGCTGGTCGTCGGTCCCCGGCTGCGACGGGCGGCCATGTCGAGCGTGCACTTTGGCCGGACGGTGGCTGCCGAGGTCGTGCTCGGGGTGCTGGTGCTGTTCATGGTGGGGCTGCTGACCAGCCTGCCGACGGCGCGCGACACCATCAACGCTGAGTCAGGCCGGGCGGTCTTTCACCTCTCCGACCAGGGCATCCACCTGTCGCTCTACCTCTCTCCGGGCGCCGTCGGTTCAAACCGCTACACGGCGGACGTCAATCTCCCACCGAGCGAGACCCCCCAAGACAGCGTGGTACTGCTGAGAACCTCGCCCAAGGCGGATCTTCAAGGTGTACGAGAGGCGGTGTTGACCCAGACCGCGCCGGGCCGGTTCGAGGCGAACGGTACGGAGCTGAGCGTCGTTGGGGATTGGCAGCTAGAGGTGATTCTGCGTCGTCCTTCCGAAGCTGACTGGCGAGCGACAACCGAGACGACGATTTACAACACGCCTCCGGAGGAGCGTGCTCCCGCCCCGGCCCCACGGTTCCCGGGCACAAACGGCGCGATCTGGGTCATCGTTCTCGCTGGATCGCTCGCGGTGCTGGTTGCCGGCCTGCGCGGCGCTGGTGGGCGCAGCGTTGCTGCTTTCGCGGCGGTGCTTGTCGTACTGAGTGTGGGCGGGCTGCTCTCCGGCTATCAGACTCCGGCGATTGGCGCGCTCGCTGAGAACCCTGTACAGATGACGCAAGAGTCGGTCGCGACCGGTGAGCAGCTCTTCCTTGCGAACTGCGTCGATTGCCACGGCGCCCAGGGAACCGGGGACGGCCCGGTGCTGTCCGGGCGCGAGACACCGAACGCCGATCTTACTGCGTCGCACCTGCTGGATCACTCCGAAGGCGAGCTGCACCACTGGATACAGGAGGGCATCGGCGGCACGATGATGCCGGGCTTTGCGGACGACCTCTCCGACGAAGAGATCTGGCACCTCGTCAATTATGTCGTTAGTTTGCAGGAAACCGCGAACACGCCCTAGTGCGTCCGGTATCCTTAGGCCATCTCCTCGAGGACGGCGACCGGCCGCCAGCACAAGAGTTTGGAATCCTGGGCATGGTAGACGAAGAGCGCCAGCAACCGCAGAACGACATCGATCTGTACGACGACGAAGAGGTCCCGACCGTCGTGCTCATCGTCATCGTCACGCTGGCCGTGCTCACCGTCGTGCTCTACATGACCGTTGCCGGCGGGCACGGCCACTTCCACTAATCCAGTTCTAGGCTACGATGTCCCCGACAATATGATTCCCCAACGGAGCTGGGCGCGTGAGCGGTCAGAGGGTAGCGTTTTGGGAAGGGGCATTGCCAGGTGGAGTTTCAGGATGTGGTGCGCAAGCGCAGGATGGTGCGCAGCTTCGAGAATCGGCCGGTTGACCCGCGGGTGGTCGAGCTGATTCTGGAGAACGCGATCAGGGCGCCGTCTGCCGGTTTCAGTCAGGGTTGGGCCTTCATGCTACTGGACCAGCCGGAGGATGTGCAGCGCTTCTGGGACGTGAACTGGCCCGACCGCGCGACCGATTCGCCCTGGCCGCAGCTCTTCAACGCCCCGGTCATCGTCGTGCCGCTCTCGCATAAGCAGGCGTATCTCGACCGCTATGCCGAGACGGACAAAGGCTGGACCGACAAGGCGGAGAGCCGCTGGCCGGTTCCGTACTGGCATATCGACACGGCGTTCGCGGCGCAGAACATGTTGCTGACCATCACCGACCACGGCCTGGGGGCGCTCTTCTTCGGCCTGTTCGACGTGCCAAAGTTCCGGAAAGGTTTTGATGTACCGGAGGAGTATGACCCGATCGGCGCGATCGCGATCGGCCACCCTGCGGAGAAGGATCGCAAGTCGTCGTCGCTCAAACGCGGCCGGCGCGAGCTGGCCGACGTGCTGCACCGCGGCCGCTGGCAACCGAAAGGGGAGTAGCTTGGAATTCGCTGAGGTTGTCCGCCGTCGCCGGATGGTGCGGCGCTTTCAGGAAGACAAGCCGGTCCCGCGTGAGATCATCGACGAGTTGCTTGAGCACGCCTTGCACGCCCCCTCGGCGGGGTTTAGCCAGGGCTGGGCCTTCCTGGTGCTCGATCAGCCGGACGAGCTGGCGCGTTTCTGGAGGGCGACCGAGGGGGATGTCAATGCAAGCGTGCATACCGCTCCGGTTGTGATTCTTCCGCTGGCGCACAAACAGGCCTATCTGGACCGCTACGCCGAGCCGGACAAAGGTTTCCCGCCAAACTACGAGGACCGCTGGAGAGTACCGTACTGGCACATCGATACCGGTATGGCGGCCCTCTTGATTCTGTTGAGTGTGGTGGACAACGGGCTCGGTGCGCTGTTCTTCAGTATGGCCGACACAACCGATCTGAAGTCGGAGTTCGGTATCCCCGAGCCGTACGACCCGGTTGGCGGGATTGCGCTGGGGTACCGCGCACCAGACGTGCCGTCGCCCAACCTGAAACGCCCGCGCCGGCAGGTTGCGGATGTGGTGCATTGGGGTGCGTGGGGCAACCAGAAATCGTCGTCATAGTCCCGCAATGACGGTTTCCGTATAGACACGTGAGACGAATTCTTGCTACACTTTTTATGTGCATAGTTTTGCACAGATTTCGACGCATGGAGCATTTGTTACGACGGTTGGCACTTCGTAGGGACGCACCGTATTGTGCCCGGTCCTTGATGAGCGTGGCATGGGTGCATCAGCGCGCGACACAGCGCCGCCCTACGGGACATTCGCAGGATTGTAATCTGGGTACGTGCCGACCTACATGGCCTCCGAAAGGTAGTAAACGCTGGTGACGGTCCTGTTACTTGGCGTGAATCACGAGACCGCCCCGGTCGCGATTCGCGAACAGCTAGCGATTTCCGCCGACCAAACTCCAGCGGTCCTCCAGCGGCTCAGCCCCTTAGTGGGCGAAATCGCCGTCGTCTCTACCTGTAACCGCACCGAGTTTTACGCGACAAACCCCGACATCGCCGGCAGGACGCTGGCCGCCTTTTTCTATGAGGTGAGCCAGGCTGAGCCGGGTAGTCTTGAAGATGCGCTCTATCTGCGCGAGGGCCAGGACGCGGCCGAGCACCTGATGCGCGTGGCCTGCGGTCTGGACTCGATGATCCTGGGCGAGCCGCAGATTCTGGGGCAGGTGCGCGACGCCTGGAAGACGGCTCGTGAGGCCGGCACGATGGGCGCTGTGCTGGACGCCCTCTTTCGTGCGGCGATGAATGTCGGCAAAGAAGCCCGGAGCAAAACCGCTATCTCGCGCGGCGCTGTCTCGGTATCGCACGCGGCGGTGGAGTTTGCGCGCGAGCGCCTGGGCGGGCTGACCGGCAAGAGCATCCTGGTGATTGGCGCCGGTGAGACAGGCGCGCTGGTGGCCCGCAACCTGCGCTCGCACGGCGCGGGGCAGATTATGATCGCCAATCGAGGCTACGAGCGCTCGACGGAGCTGGCCGGCATGCTCGGCGTGCAGGCGGTGCGCTTCGAGCGGCTGATACAGTGCTTGAGCGTGGTGGATATTGTGATCTCCTGCACCGGCGCGCCGCATACCGTGGTCAGTCGCGAGATGCTGGAGACCGCGCTCAGTCGTCGCCGTGGCCGGACCCTCTTCGCATTCGACATTGCCATGCCGCGGGATATTGCTCCGGGAGCTGGCGAGCTGGACGGGCTATCGCTCTACGATCTCGACGATTTGCACTCCCGCATCGCGATCAACGACGAGGCGCGGCGAGAAGCGGCGCTTGCGGTCGGCAAGCTGGTCGATACACAGATTAGCGAGTTTCTGGCCTGGCACGCGGGTCACATCGCTGGCGGCACGATTCGAGCGCTGCGCGAGCAGGCGGAGGCCGTGCGGCTCAAGGAGCTGGAACGATCCTTGAGGAGAATGCCCGACCTGACCGACCGGGAGCGCGAGCTGATCGACGTGTTGACCAAGAGTATTGTCAACAAGATCCTCCATCAACCATTCCAGGAGATACGTGACCCTGATCTGGGCACGGCCAACGCGGCCAGCCTGCGTCGCCTGTTCGGTCTGAGCGATGAGCCTCTGCTGGCGGATGCGTACCCACCGGGAGAGCCCGACGAGAGCCGGCGCAGCGCGGCGGATTAGGTCATCCATTCAGGTGTGACAAGGCGCGTCATCCCGGCCGTGTACCAGAGTGTGCCCGGCGGGGATGGCGCGCCACGGCAGTTCTAACTAAAGCGAAAGAGCGTGTTACGTGAGCCAGGAACAGTCCACAGTCGAGACTTCCAAGCCGGTCGCGCGGTCGAAGGCGTTGTTCGAGCGGGCGCAAGCGCTGATGCCTGGCGGGGTGAACAGCCCGGTACGCGCGTTCAAGTCGGTTGGCGGGACGCCGCGGTTCATCCGGAGCGCCAGAGGCTCGCACATCCTCGACGCGGACGGGAACAACTACATCGACTATGTGGGTTCCTGGGGTCCGCTGATCGCTGGGCACGCTCACCCGCAGGTCGTCGAGGCGATCCAGGAGACCGCCCGCAAGGGGACCTCCTACGGCGCACCGACCGAGATTGAGAATCAGCTGGCTGAGACGGTCATCGAGCGGATGCCGGCTATCGAGCGGATTCGCTTCGTGTCGTCCGGCACTGAGGCGGCCATGAGCGCCGTGCGTCTGGCGCGGGCTGCCACCGGCCGCGAGCTGATCGTGAAGTTCGACGGTTGCTACCACGGCCACGCCGACAGCATGCTCGTCTCGGCCGGCTCGGGTGTCCTGACGCTCGGCCAGCCAGACAGCCCGGGCGTGCCGAAGGCAGTCGCTGAGACGACGCTCTCGATCCCGTTCAACAAGATCGAGGCGATCGACGAGGTTTTCGCGGTGCATGGCGACGCCATCGCAGCCGTGATCATCGAGCCGGTGGCCGGCAACATGGGTGTGATCGAACCAGAAGCGGGGTATCTCCAGCATCTGCGCGACGTGACCGAGCGGCACGGCGCCCTGTTGATTTTCGATGAGGTGATTACCGGTTTCCGGGTGGCCCGGGGTGGCGCTCAGGAGCGCTTCGGGGTGACGCCTGATCTGAGCGTGCTCGGCAAGATCATCGGTGGTGGCCTGCCGGTTGGGGCCTACGGCGGCAAAGCCGAGTACATGAACCAGATCTCTCCGGTTGGTCCGGTCTATCAGGCCGGGACGCTCTCCGGGAACCCTCTGGCGATGGCGGCCGGGTTGGCGACGCTGAGGCTGCTCGATGACGCCGGCGTCTATGAGACGCTGGAGCGCCGGGCGGCCGGGCTGGGCGCTGGTTTGTTGGCTGCCGCGCAGGCGGCCGGCATTCCGGCGACGGCGAACCGGGTTGGATCGATGATGACGCTCTTCTTCACAGGCTCCGGCGTGCGTGATTACGCCGGCGCCAAACAAGCCGATACCGAACGATATGGGCGTTATTTTGGGGCGATGCTCGATCGTGGGGTGTACCTCGCGCCGTCCCAGTTTGAGACAGCCTTCGTCTCGCTGGCGCACACCGACGACGACATCGAGGCTACGGTCGCGATCGCTGAGACGGTGTTCGAGGATCTGGCGGGGTAAGCCATTTATCCGGTGATTGCCTTGCCGCCGACGTACCACGGGATAGAGATCGACGCGGTGTCGTCGGTGTAGTAGCTGACGGAGTCGGGGAAGACTCTGAGGCGATAGCCGTTGGTGAAGCGCAGGGTGAGGTCAAACCCGGGGCGGCGGATGGCTGGTTCCTCGACCTGTTGACCGATCAGGACGCTGGTCCTCTCTAGAATCTCGTCTTCGTCGTTTTCCCAGCCGCAGAGCACCTCGTTCTCGCTCTCCAAACGCCACGGGCACTCGACGATGAGCCAGGCTGCGCCGTCGAACTCGCCGGGCCCGGTCTGCTCCAGTTCCCCGAAATCGATCACCAGCTCGTCATCGCCACCAATCGCGACCTGCGAGCAAGTTTGGCCAACCAGGCGCTCAACGAGGCGCGTCTGGGCTTCAACTGCCTGCCGGGGCATAGTGCTCTTCCCAATCGTCTGGAATACCGTCGCCGTCGACCCACCAGGAGACGGTGAGGTCGGCTTCGGCGTCGATATCATCGTCCTCAGCGTACTCGCGGGAATCGCACGGGAACGCGCGCACGATGAGCTGACCGGTGAAGTAGAGGTCCAGGTCGAAGCCGGGCCGGCTTATCTCGTAGCGCTCCAGCCCCGCGCCGCTCAGAACGGCGAGCCGGGACACGATATCGGCGACGTCGAGGTCTCCGGACCCGGCGACGACGTCACCCTCTTTCTCTACACGCCAGACGCCGTGCATTGAGATGCTGCGCTCCGCGGTGAGCACGCCGTCTTCGTCGGGTTGGGTGGTCCCGAAATGCAGATGCAGGGTCTCGTCGTCGATTTCGACCGCGCGACAGATGCTCCCGACGACCGTCGGCAGCCAGGACTCCTGCGCCTCGAACGCGTAGATGGTCATGCTTCAGGAGGCTTACGCCGGCGCATCTGTACTTGCATACGCTCGCCGGGCTTTTGATCGAGAAATTTGATGGTCGTCTCAAGCTGCCCGCCCTCCAGCTCGCGATCCTGAAGCTTGAGCCGGCCGCCGATCTTGTTCAGCTCCGCACGGGTCGTCTCGACAACGACGCGCACCAGCGCGTTGGCGGTCTGTGGGGGCTCGACCATGATGTTCGTGATGCCCGGGTTCAGGGCGCGCAGGCGTTCGGCGATGCCGGTGAGATCGAGGTCGCGTCCGTCGTCGGTCATTCAGCCCTCGCAGGTTGGGTAAGGCGAGCAATTTCGCCAAGAAACGAATATGCGCTCGGTCCCAAGGCATTGACGAGCGACTGAATGCTGTCGGTAAGGCGGACCAGCGTGCGGGAAGGATTGATCTGGGGATCAAGTGGGCCGATAATCTCGGCCCCGTCGGCCACCAGATACGCGAGCGGTTCATCGGAGTCCGCGAGGGCGATCATCTGCTCGGGATAGAGCCAGAGAAAGAATGGGTGTTCGTCCGGGGCAACGACGTTTGGCCGCGACGTTAAGAGACCGGCATACACGGCAACGGCAACGATGGATTCGTATTCGTTTGACCATGGCTCAAACACTGGCGTGCCAAGCCGGCGAAAGACGAGCACAGCCGGCCCGATCTCGCCGAGCAGGCAGACCGATTCGAGCCGGTCTGGAGACCGGACAACCAGTGTCTGGTGCAGATCGAGCAAGCGGACGCTGCTGCCGGCTTCTTCAAGTGCCTCGCGCTCGACGGCGGCGGCAAAGGTTTCACCCGGTTCAAGCCAACCACCGATGCCGGTGAGGGCCACCAGCGCACGTTGGTCAACGAAGATAGGCGGCCTGGCGGCGAGCAGAAAACGGCCGGCTTCGGCAACGAGCAGGCTTGCGCCGCTCGCCATGCCCGGTGGAACAAGATCGGACGACGCGGTGTGGTCGTTGGCAGTTGTATCGACGTGGATCACCGTATCTCCTCTCTCGACAATCTTCCCACTGTCGGGGCATTCTGTCGATGTGATGCCTGCTTGCGCTCGCGTCGTCCTGGGGTGCGCGGGATCTCTGGTTCTACATGAGCGCCCCTCATGGGCGCCTTGATCGTCACCCTTAACGCCTTGATAGTCATCCTGACGTAAGGAAGGATCTCTGGTCCAACGCCTCAGGAGTCAAGCAAGAGATCCTTCGTTTCCTCAGGATGACGAATGCGCGCAGGATGCCTGTCAAAGCGTGCAGGGTGACGAAAGCCGCTCAGGATGAGGAATGAGCTGGCCGGAGCCTGTTCCGGGCATCGTCAGGCCGCACGTCGGGATGACGTGAGGGCGAGCGTTCTTCCACCCGAAACCGCTCGAATACCTGCCCGCAAACGCATACCCTTGCGCGCGGGACAGGGGAAGAACTTCGACTGCCCCGCGGCCTAACTCGCGATCTTGCGCAGCACCTCATCCGGGTCTGGGTGTTTGCCGGTTTCTTTCTTGGAATGAATAACTTCACCATCGACGATGACTTCGTGGACGCCTCCGCTAGAGGGGGTAAGACAGACTTCCCCAACGGTATCGTGGTGATCGTGGAGGATCTTCTCCGCCAAACTGGCGGCTTTTGCAAGGTACCCTCAGGACGTGCAGTACTCGATGACGACTTTCCGCTTGTCGGCCATGAAAACTCCTTACTGCTTCGTTGACGGCCACCCCGACCGTTCAAGAGGCTGATGCTTCTCTTTCTACCGTATCACCGCTGACACGGTCAACCCCATCGGTGCCTGGCACGTACGGGCGGCGACCAGGTGCTCGTCCCGGTACGACTATGTCACTAATTTTACGCCCGTTATCTACATAATGAGACAGGTAGTGAGAGATGAAATCGCAACGCTGCGCCCGTCCGGGGTGCCGGGCCTGGGCGATGCGCGGGCGCAGGTTCTGTGGCGCGCACCGCAGGGACGATCCGGGCACTGAGGTGGCCGAAACCGAGCACGACGGACGGCAACGCAGGTCGGATATCTTCGCCGATCTGGCCCGTAATGGGCGACACGACGAACTGGTCGAGCGCACGATCCGCCATTTGATCGAGAAAGGTGGCGGCGATCTGTCATTGCAGGAGGAAATCGGCTCGCTGCGCCTGATTTTGCGCCGCGTGATGGCCGTAGACGCGCTGGACGGCGACCCGCGCGACACGGCCCAGACCGTGGCGCGGCTGGCGAACGCAACCGTCTATGCCGTGCAGGCCCAGCGGGCGATCTCCGGCCGTCTGGCCGATGACCTGACCGAGTCGCTGACGACGATTCTGATCGAGATGGGGCTTGGAGGCGGACAATGATGGAGCGTCCGGCCGATACATTAGCGTCCCTGATCCGGCAGCGCGGACAGGAGCGGAAGGAGGGCGTCGATCTGGCACCCTCCTCGGCGTATGAGGCTGTTACGCGGCAGATGGTCAGCGACCTGGCGCAAGAGATCGCCTACCTGCGCCGGAGGATGGACACGCTCTTCTACGTTGTGGTCTCGGCTATCGTCGTCGATGTTCTGGGCCGGATCCTGTCCGGTGGCTGGTCGTGACGCACGCACAGACGGAGCTGCAACGCGGGTTGATGCTCGCGCACAGTGATATCGAGGCGTTCAGCCGGGCGGTGTTGCCGGGCCGCGCCTTGCGGCGGTATCAGCTGCCGGCGGCACGGGCGATTGCCGGGAGTGTGAGTAACGGACTGGGGCGCGAGCTGGCGGTCGTGTTCAGCCGGCAGTCCGGCAAGGACGAGATGCTGGCCCAGCTCTGCGCGTTCCTGCTGAGCCGCTACCGGCGGCAGGGCGGCAACGTGGTTGTTGGCCTGCCCGCCTTGCGGCCACAGGGCATTATCGCCCGTGACCGGCTCGTGGAGCGGCTGCAGACGCCGCTCACCTGGAACCAGACGCGGGTGCGCGAGGGCACGATCGTCGATGTCGGCCGGGCGAGCGTGCGCTTCCTGTCGGCGTCCAGGGGTGCCAATAGCCGTGGGAACACGGCCGACCTGTTACTGGTCGCTAACGAGGCGCAGGACATCGAACCGGACGTCTGGGACGCGGTCTTCGCGCCGATGGCGGCGTCCAGCAACGCCACCACGGTCTTTCTGGGGACGGTCTGGTCGGGCTCGACCTTGCTGGCGCGGCAGATGCGCCTGCTGGGTGAGCTTGAGCGATCCGACGGCGTGCAACGTGTGTTTCGCGTCCCGTGGCGCGAGGTTGCGGCCGAGCTGCCGGTGTACGGGGACTATGTCCGGCGGCAGATCGGGCTACTCGGCGAGCAGCACCCCTTTATCAAGACCGAGTACGAACTGGAGGAGCTGGACGGCGCCGGAGGGCTCTTCCCGGCCGAGCGCAGGGCGCTGGTGCGCGGGGCGTTTCCGCCGTTGGAAGGGCCGGACGGCTCGAACGCCGTCTACGCGCTGACCATCGATGTGGCCGGCGAGGAGGAAGAGGGACTGGAGGGCGCGGCGCTGCGTCAGACTCAGCCCCGCAAGGACTCCACCGCCGTTTCGGTTATCCGGATCGTGCCGGGCGAGCAGCCGCGCTTCGAGGTCGTCGCCTGGTATCTCTGGACCGGCACGCGGCACACGACCTTGCACGAACGGATCGTCCACCTGGCGACCAGGGTTTGGAACGCGCGTCAGGTCGTCATCGACGCGACCGGTGTCGGGACCGGTCTGGCGGCGTTCTTACGGCAATCGCTGGGGGAACGCATCGTCACGCCGTTCATCTTTTCGTCTGCCAGCAAGAGTCAGCTGGCCTGGGAGTTTCTGGGCTTGATCGACTCGGGACGCTTTCAGGCGTTTGACCCGGCGCAGGGCGCCGACCGGGAGCAGGCGCGGCTGGGTCAGCTCTTTCTGCGGCAGATGGAGGCTTGTCGCTACGTTGTCCTGCCTGGTCCGGGGCGGTTGCTTCGCTGGGGAGTCGACGATGAGCGGCTGCATGACGACCTCCTGATGGCGGCCGGGATGGTCGCGGTGCTGCACCGTAACGACTGGAGGCCGCGTTCTGCGCGAGGTCGGTGATGTGGCTGATATTCTTATGCGTGTTGGGATCGGCAACGGTCCAACGTCGATAGGTGGGGGACGAGCCCCTCGCCTACCGGGATCAACGGTCAGTGGCGGGTATGTGACGAGGGAAAGCGGGTCGCGAGTGACGATTCTGGTTGCCGGCGGAGCCGGGTTTGTCGGCTCGCACCTCTGCGAGCGGTTGCTCGCAGCGGGCCACGCGGTGGTTTGCGTTGACAACCTGGTGACGGGCAGCGTGGCGAACGTCGAGCATCTATGCGCGTGCCCTGGTTTCACCTTCCTGCAACACGATATCGTTGAGCCGCTGCCGGATCTCCCAGCCCTGGATGAGATCTACCACCTTGCCAGCCCGGCCAGCCCCCCGGTCTACCAGAAGTTTGCCGTCGAAACGCTGCGCGTCAACAGCGAAGGCACCTACCGGCTCCTGGAGCTGGCCGTCCAGAACAACGCGCGCTTCCTCTATGCCAGTACCTCCGAAGTCTATGGCGATCCACTGGAGCATCCGCAGCGCGAGGCGTACCGCGGCAATGTCAGCACGATCGGGCCGCGCTCGATGTATGACGAGGCCAAGCGCTATGGCGAGGCGCTGGCGATGGCCTACCAGCGCGATCGTGGCGTGCCGGTGAGTATCGCCCGCATCTTCAATACCTACGGGCCGCGCATGGACCCCGGCGACGGCCGGGTCGTCACGAACTTCATCACCCAGGCGCTGCGCAACGAGCCGATCAGCGTCTACGGTGATGGCACCCAGACGCGCAGCTTTCAATACGTCGACGACCTCGTTGAGGGGTTGGTGTGCCTGATGGCCTCCGGCTACGGCAAGCCGGTGAACCTGGGCAACCCCGAGGAATACACGATGCTGGAGCTCGCGCGACTGGTACAGGATCTCACGGACAGTCCGTCGGAGATCGCCTATATGCCACTGCCGGAGGATGACCCCCGCTTACGCCGGCCGGATATCAGCCTGGCGAAGGACGTGCTTGGCTGGGAACCCGTCGTCCCGGTACGGGACGGCCTGGCTCGGACGATCGAGTATCTGCGCACGGTTATTTGACAGAATGCTGCGGCAAGTCGTGTAGATGACTCAGTGCATGCGGCGGTTGTCGGATCGCTTGTCATCCTGAGTACTCGACCACGATGATGAAGTCACCCCGTACCGACCGCCGGAAGCCCGGAACGTGCCAACTCCCCGGTGGTCGAGTCCTGCGTTTGATCGTCATCCTGACGCAAGGAAGGATTTCTGAGTCAACCGCCTCGGCAATCAGGCACGAGATCCTTCGCTTCCGCTCAGGATGACTCATCAGCGCCGGATGCTGTCACCTCCGCCCGACAGGCGCAACCCCGGAGCGTGACAACTCCCCTGTGGTGCAGTACTGAGTTGCGCGGTGCGGGGGCGAAGGATCCTCGTGCCACCCACTTTCGAACGGTCGTGATTATCGTCCTTCGGTCGAGCTGGCGGCCACACCCATGGCAGATCGCCGAGATGTCTGCGGCTTCCTGGTTTCCACAACCCTCGCCACCTCGGGCTGTGCACGTAGTTGCAGGGCACTGGTCTTCATGAGATACGCTGCCCAACTGACGATTCCTGCGAGCTTCGAGCCGTCTTCGAACAGGTACATTGCTCGCCAAGGCAGGACTTCCGCCGTCGAATCAACGAAGAGCGATACAGCTATACCGGCAAGCGCCAGCGCGAGCAAGAGGTATTCCGTGCGCAGGATTGTTGCCCGAAATTGCGTGAGGAACCAGATGAACGCGACGGCATACGACGTGAATAAGACATAGCCCATCTCGAACGGCACGACCGTAGAAGAATCATTGAAGTCATGGAGCATGAAGAAATCATCGATCAACAGCATGGTGGTAATCAGCCCTGCCGCCAGGAGAAACGTCGGGTTCAACCTGGGGTTGGTTGCATGACGGCTCAGGAAATACGCGAAGAGGCAGACTGCCGCCGATGCACACCAGATCAACGCCCCCACGTTCGAAAGCACACCCGAATAGATTGGTAATCTGCCGATTGCGATGGGATCGCGGAACAAGTCTCCGGCAGGAAATTCGACGGCGAACCACAATGCCACCAGCGCACCGAGTGTGACGATGATGGGGATGTAGAGCATCAGCAATAGCGCTATGTTCGACCGGAACTGGTCGTTCAATTCTGCCGCAATGCCGCCCAGGCTCTCGAACCTCACGCCCTTGTTCACTGTATTCCTCCGCTGGTCCTGCGTCCTGCTGTGTCCCCCGGCATTCGCCTGCATGCCCGGCAATCCTACTCATGGCGATGGCGCGTCTTGCGGGTTCCTTGTGCAAGGGCACCGCGTGATTATTGTCGAGGCATGCAACACAGCCCGAGACTACACGACTACCCCGATTCATACGAGGGACGCTGGTCCTATATGCAGTTCTTGACCTGGAGCAGGCGTTCAGCGGGACGACAGATTTCGGGCGCGTCACGTCGGCCATTCCTTTCCGATCTGAGACTCTGCATACGAGAGAGGTGCGTTCTCTCCAGCCACACAACCGATCAGGACCTGATAGATATAGGACTTGCGTACCTCGTGCGTATAGGAGCCCTCGTGTAGCCTTCGCTCCTGCGCACGTTGCCGGCTGAAGCCGGTTGCCGTGACGTTGCGCCTGGCGTCCGAGGAGATCGTCGCCGCTATGTCCTGGCATTCGAGCTCGTCACCAATGTCTGAACCAGGTGCCACTGGCGGCAGCCCCAGGGTTATCGCCGGGAAGTTGATCGTGCGGGCACGCGGCAGTCGTTACACGCGCAACGTTGCGGTGCTTGCCGGTGGGACCGCCGCCGGGCAGGCGATCGGCGTCCTGGCTTCCCCGATTCTCACTCGCCTGTACACTCCCGCCGACTTCGGGGTGTTTGCCTCCGTTACGGCGATTCTTTCCATCGTGGTTATTGTGTCCGCGTTGCGTTATGACGTGGCGGTGCCACTGGTTGCCGAGGACGAGAACGCTGCAAATTTGCTGGTCCTGTCTCTCCTGATCGTCCTGGCAACGAGCATTCTCCTGACAGGAGGGGTGCTCATATTTGCGGACCAGATTTTGGGAATCGCCGGGATTGAAAGCCTGCGTGAACATCCCTGGATTGTGCCTGTTGGGGTCATGGGCGCGGGTGCTTACCAGGTGCTCTTGTCGTGGGCGATTCGCGCGGAAGCGATCGACGCGATTGCCCGCACGAAGGTGAGCCAGGGGCTTGGGATGGCGGGGGCACAGCTGGGGCTTGGCGTGCTCGGCGTTGGGCCGGTCGGGCTCCTCGTTGGCTGGGCCGCCGGGCAGACGAGCGGCACCGGAACGCTCGGTACGCTTGCCTGGGATCGAGACGGGGAGGCGTTGCGGCGCGTGTCGCGGCGAGGAATCCGATGGGTCGCGGTCCGATATCGCCGCTTGGCCGCGCTTTCAACCCTGTCCGCCTTTCTCAACACCCTGGTCCTCAGTGTGCCGGTGCTGTTTCTGACAACGGCGTATGACCTGCATGTGGCGGGCTCGTACATGCTCGGCCAGCGGGTCGTTGCGGTGCCGATGTTGCTGTTGGGCCGCTCGATGGCACAGGTGTATATCGCGGAAGTCTTTCGCCTGACACGTGAGAATCCTCTGGAGCTGCACGGTCTCTTTGCCCGGACCGCCAGGCGACTGATTCTGGTGGGGGTTGTACCGGTGCTCGGTCTTACGCTCACCGCTCCGTGGACGTTCGGGATCGTCTTTGGCCAGCAATGGCACGATGCGGGTCTCTACATGGTGCTGCTGGCGCCGATGCTGCTGGTGCAGTTCGTGGCCAATCCCTTGAGTGGAACGCTGGAAGCGATGGAGCGCCAGGGGCTTGACGCGGTGGTTTCGGTTGTCCGGCTGCTACTGCTCGCGCTCGGGTTGCTGCTCGTGCCCCTACTGGCGCTCGACGATTTTGCGGCGGTCGGGCTGCTCGGCGTTCTTAGCCTGCTCGGGTACGTGTTCTACACCGTGGTGACGTGGGTTGCCCTGAAGAAGCAGCGCGCCCGGCTGATAGAAGAATCACCTGTCCCGATCGCAAAGAGCAACCCATGAGCGCCGGCTTGCCGTTTCTAGGACCTTCGTCCCTCGTGTACATAGGAATACCTTTGTAGCCTTGCAATACGTTGCACGGTACCCGGTTGAAGGTAGCCGTACTCACGTTCAGCGTGTCATCCGAGGAGATCGCCGTCATCATGTCCTGGTTTTCGAGTATGTACGGAGTCTCCGAGCCGGGCGTCAGTCGTGGTGGGTCGCGTGGGATCGCGGCGAATCGAATCGCCCAGGCGCGCGGCAGCCACTACGTCCGCAGCGTCGCGGTGCTGGCGGGAGGAACGGCAGCCGGGCAGGGTGTTGTGCTCGTCGCCTCTCCGGTTCTCACCCGGATATACACTCCGGCGGATTTCGGCGTGCTGGCCGTGTTTACTGCGGTGCTCTCCATCGTGGTGATGATAGCGGCGCTGCGTTTCGAGGTCGGTATCCCGCTGGCAGTCGACAACACGTCCGCCGCGAATGTGCTCCTGCTGTCTCTGCTGGTCGTTACCGGCGTGAGTGCCGTCGTTGGCATTGGTGCGTGGTTAGCCGGTGACGTGCTCGCGCGCTGGATCGACATGACGATGCTTCGTCCCTATCTCTGGCTATTGCCGATCGGGGTGCTGTGTGGCGGCATGTATCGCGTCTTCGAGGCCTGGGCGACACGTGAGGAGGCGTTCGGCCCATTGGCGCGAACCAAGCTCAACCGGGGCGTCTGCATGGTTGTCGCGCAAATTGGCATCGGTCTGGCCAAGGCAGGTCCGATCGGGTTGCTGCTGGGATGGACCGCCGGGCAGGCGAGCGGTATTGGCACCCTGTCGATTCTCGCCTGGAGACGGGACGGCGCCGCTGTTCGAGGAGTGTCGATCACCGGAATGCGGGCGGCGTTCGGTCGCTATCGACAGCTGGCGATGATGTCGAGTGGATCACAGCTGATGAACAGCGTCGTGGCTGCGTTCCCGGTGATGTTTCTTGGATCTGTCTACGGTCTAGGCGTTGCCGGCGCGTTCGCCCTGGGGCAGCGCGTGGTGACCGCGCCGATGGAAATGGTTGCCGGCTCGATGGCCCAGGTCTATTTCGGCGAAGCGTACCGGTTGAAGCGTGAAGACCCGGGCAGGTTGTATGGGTTGTTTGTCAAAACCGTTGGCCGGCTTGCGCTGATCGGCGTCGTACCCATTCTGATCGTGGCGTTGACGAGCCCGTGGACGTTCTCGCTGGCGTTTGGATCGGACTGGCGAGAGGCGGGCTCCTATCTCCAGGTGCTTGCGCCGATGCTCGTCATCCACTTTATCTACAACGGATTCGGCGGGACGCTCGAAGTGCTGGAGCGCAAAGACCTGATCATGATCGCCTCGGTCGCACGCGTGGTGTGCATGGGTGGCGCTGCGCTGGCGGCCCAGGCGTTCAACGCCAGCGCGCTTGGAGCGGTTGCGCTCCTCGGGGCCGCCGCGCTTCTGGGGTATCTCAGTTATGGCGTGCTGTGCTGGCGCGCGTTAGCACAGGGTCGGATCGGGACGCCGCCGGCATCGGTTGGCGGGGCCTGAGGCTGGCCCGAGGCGATCACACATGAGGAGGATATCAATCGTGGCACAGACACCGGCGGAACCGGCGACGACAATAAAGGCACCTGCCCAGTCGTCGTTCGCGTCGCCGCTCTTTCTTGACGGCTTGCTGGAGTTCACCCGAGTGAAGTGGGGCATTGCGTCCGAGAGAGTGCGTCTGTCTGACGGAGTCGCGCCCTTACCGGCGGTTGAAACGGTGTTCTACCTGGACCAACGAGGCCGTATCAGAGCGCCGCGCCTCAGCCCATACATCCCGGTAGCGTTCGAGCCCACGCCGACAGGGTCGCTGACTCGACTGGACCGCCAGTGGGTGCAGGTAGGAGGACTGCTGGCTGAGGAGATGCGCCGGCGTGGATTTGCTCACATGGTAGCCCTGGCGCCCGAGGTCTCGGATGTGCGCCCATTTAGCTGGGCAGGATTCAATGTAGATATGCGCTACGTCTTCCATCTGGAGCTACCACACCAGGATCGCACGGCTGACTCATCGGTGCGCAAGCAGATGGCCAAGGCGACGCGCGCTGGCTATCGCGTTGAGCGCACGTCGCGGATGGAAGACGTGAATACCTGTCTGCGAGCCAGCCAGGAGCGGCAACGATTCCAGATGGACATGGACGCGGCGGACTATGCGCTGGCGCAGGACATCATGGGTGAGGACGCCCTGCGAGCCTATGTCTGCTACGCGCCGGATGGCGAGCCGGCCAGCGCTCGCGTGGTCCTGCACCATCCCGGCACTCGCGCGATCGACTGGGCGGCGGGTGTCAACAGTGCTCACCTGACCGCGGGAGCAAATCAGCTCCTGATCGGCCATATGCTCGACGATCTGCATGAGGCCGGCGCGACGGCGTTTGATTTTTCGGATGCGGAGCTAGGGCCGGTGGCAGCGATGAAGGCCAGCTGGGGCGGACAACTGGTGCCAATCTATACGGTGGATGGTGGCCGCGCGCGTGCGGTAGCGCGTCGCGCGCGTGATTACTGGCACCAGCGGCGGCAGGCGTCCGGATCACGAGCTGGGAATGGTGGCAAATGATGGAATCTCTGATGGCACTGCCGTCGAAACCCGACCTGAGGCCCGCTGCGGCACCGCACCTGTATATCGATCGCTGGCTGGAATTATGGAACGAGAAGTGGAGTGTGACGCCGGAGCACGTGCGCTTCACCGCCGGCAACTCCGAACTGCCGTGTGTTGAGGTTGCCTATTACCTGGACCGTCAGGGGCGCGTG
Source organism: uncultured Chloroflexia bacterium (assembly GCA_963729445.1). GTDB lineage: Bacteria > Chloroflexota > Chloroflexia > Thermomicrobiales > CFX8 > JACCZH01. The sequence continues at coordinate 1,235,113 of CAVSNU010000003.1, read as the reverse complement.
TGCAAACCATCGTTTGTTCCAGGCCCATATCTCCCGGTAGTGTTTCACTCAACTCCCACCGAATCACGCTCGCGCCTCGACCGTCAGTGGCTCACCGTCGGGCAGCTGCTGGCTGAGGACATGCGCGCGCGTGGGTTGAAGGGCAGGATCGCGCTGCCGCCGGACATCACCGACGTCCGGCCCTGGCTAGCGGCCGGGTTCCGGGTTGAGGTGCAGTACACCTACTGCGTTGACTTGCCGTACGACGATTCACTGATGCGTCCAACGATCCGTCGTTCCATTGCCAGGAGTGTCCGGGACGGGTTTACCTGCGCGCGGGCCTCGAGCTTCGAAGACGTATACGACTGCATGGCTGAGACCGAGCAGCGGCAGGGGTTCAGTCATGAGGTCAGCGTGGATGATCTGAAACTCGCGCAACGTGTGCTTGGCCCAGATATCTTCCGTGTCTATGCGGCATATGCCCCGAACGGCGAAATCGCGTCAACAACCATCGAGCTGCACAAGCCTGGTGGCCGGGCGGTGGGATGGATTGCCGCGACGAAGTCGGAGTATCTTCGCTCGGGCGCAGCGCAACTCCTGAACGCCTACATCCTGGAGGATCTCGCAGCGGACGGGGCGGCCGGTTACGACTTTGCCGGCGCGAATCTCCCTTCGGTGGCCGCTTCGAAGGCGCAGTGGGGAGCTACCTTGAAGCCGTTTTACCGAATCGAGAGTGGCGGGCCGGGCGATCTCGTTCGTCACGTCAGAAACTACTGGCAGTTCCGTCGAGGACGCTCATGATCGTGTGGTGGACCCGCTCTTGCCAGAAGGGCCGGCATCGTTGATCTCCCGGAAAGCGGCGCCATGACCCGCCAGCTTCTTGTTGAACATCCCCCTGGCTACGCGCCGGAACGCGCGTACATCCATGATGTCATGCTGCGCGAGTTTCTTGGTCTGGAGTATCAGTCCATCTGTGCTGATCGGCTGGACGTCCGGATCACGCTACAGGATGACCCGCACAAGCGCCATGTGACGCTCGGCGACGCGCTCTTTCAGACGCCAGCGGATCAATGGCTTGCCGAATCCTCGTTGCCGCGTGCCTCGGAGATTGAGTGGTGGGACACGCGTGAGCTATTCCCAGATGCCAGGCTGACCCACTCGAGCGTGCCCGCGATTTACCAGACGCCGACGACGAACCGTGTTACGGATGGTTCAATCGAGCTGAGCCTCGATATCTTTGGCAGCGCCTTCTTTATGCTGACGCGCTACGAAGAAGTGGTGAGCCAGGCACGAGATGAGCACGATCGCTTCCCGGCGAGCGCATCGATGGCCTTCAAAGAGGGATTCCTCGACAGGCCGATCGTCAACGAGTATCTGGAGATCCTCTGGGCGGCCCTCCACCGGCTCTGGCCGGCGCTGGAACGACGCGACCGGGTTCACGAGGTAGTTCTGACCCACGATGTGGACTGGCCGCTGTGCACCGCCGGCAGATCGCGACACCAGGTTCTGCGGACCGTTGCCGCCGATGTCTTCAAGCGCAGGGATGTAGGTCTGGCGGCGCGCCGGTTGTCCACTCAGGTAAGGGAGGGCACTGCCGCCGACCCGTGTAACACGTTCGACTTCATGCTCAATCTGAGCGAGCGCTGCGGTCTGAAGAGCGCCTTCTACTTCATCGCCGGGAACAGCGCCGGCGAGATCGACGGCTGCTATACCCTTGACGATCCCTGGATCGGTTGCCTGGCACGGCGGATTCACGAGCGCGGCCACGAGATCGGGCTGCATCCCAGCTATAACACCTACCGCGATCTCGCACGCACGCAGCGTGAGTTCGACACGTTGCGGCAGGCAACGGAGCGGCTTGGTATCGGGCAGGAGCGCTGGGGCGGTCGGCAGCATTACCTGCGCTGGGAGAATCCCACTACCTGGCAGAACTGGGAGGATGCCGGGCTCAATTATGATTCGACCCTTGGTTTCGCTGATGGGGTCGGGTTCCGCTCTGGCTTTTGCTACGGCTATCCGGTATTCAACCTGCTATCTCGCCGGAAGCTCGACCTCCAGGAGCAGCCTCTGGTCGTGATGGAAACGACCCTGTTCAAGTACATGCAGGAGTCCCCAGAGCGGTCGATCGCAACGGTTCTCGGTCTCAACGACACCGTGCGCAGGTTCAACGGTAATTTCACCATGCTCTGGCACAACCACAGTCTCGTTACAAAGCGTGAGCGGGATGTCTACCAGGAAATTGTCGAAGGGCTGACGCAATGAGTGGCTCGGTTCAGTAATGCGGATTCTGCTCGTGTCCTACTTCTTCCCGCCCTTCAACGAGATTGGCGCGGTCCGTGCAGGGAAGATCGCGAAATACCTGCACCGGGCTGGTCACGACGTACGCGTGATTTCGGCTGCGGGTCAAGCTCAGCCGGGATCATTGCGTCTGGAGATTCCAGAGGAACAGGTGTCATACACCCGTTGGGTGAGCCCCGCGAAGCCCGGTTCGCGTTCGAACGGTTCCGGGTACGCGACATCACAGGCAGCCGGTCCCGGACGCTTGAAACGGATTCTGAAGGGTGTGCGCAAAGTTGGCGCATCAACGCTGGCGTTCCCTGACGGACAGATTGGCTGGTATCCCTACGCGCGAGCCTGCGGTAACGCACTGATCGAAGAGTGGCGCCCGGACGTCATCTACGCCAGTGCGAAGCCTTTTACTGCGCTCCTGGTTGCCCGCTCACTGGCGCGCAAACATGGGATTCCGTGGGTTGCCGAGCTCCGCGATCTCTGGGTTGATAACCAGACCTACGCCCATCCAGCGGTGCGAAGGAAGATCGAGGAGCGGCTGGAACGTCGCGTGCTGTCTGACGCATCCGGGATCGTGACGGTCTCGGAACCGCTGGCAGAGACCCTGCGAGCGAAGTATGACGTGCCGGTGCGTGTCGTCACCAACGGGTTTGACCCGGAAGATTTCGCGCCTCCTGATTCCGTCCCATTTCGTGATGGCGCCATCCAGATCGCCTACACTGGCCGGATCTATCCCGGGAAACAGAATCTGGTCCCGTTCTTCGAAGCGTTGAAGCGCCTGGGACCTCTGGCGACGAGTGTGAAGGTAGTGTTCCACGGCCAGCATCTGGACGAAGCCCGGCGATTGGTGCATCAGACCGGAGTCGGTGAGTACGTCCAGATCAATGGCCCGGTGCCCTACGCAGACGCGCTGCGGATGCAGAGCGAGGCCGACATCCTGCTGCTCCTGTTGTGGGCCGACCGGTCGGAGCGTGGCGTGTTCACCGGCAAGCTCTTCGAGTACCTTGGCGCGCGCCGGCCAATCCTGGCCGTTGGTCCCTGCGAGAACGTCGCAGCCGAGCTGATTCGAGACCGGAACGCAGGTCTGGTGTCGGAAGATCCCGACGAGATTGTCGTTCAGCTTCGTGAATGGATAGCAACCAAGCAGGCGGTGGGGCAGATTGCTCCTCTGGGCCCGGATGTCGCGGCAGGTCTGTCACGCGAGTCGCAGGCGGCCGAGATTGTGTCATTCATCGGCGACCTGACGGGGCCGGAGTCGCGGGCAGAGGTGCTGCCCACCGGAACGTTCGACAACGTCGGCCAGACAAGCTATCGGTAACGGAGTACCAGGTTGGGCGTGTTACAACGACAATTTGTCATGGAGCATCTCACGGTACTCTCGTTGCTGGCGGTTGGCGTGGCAGCGATCGTGGCGGGAGCGGTTGCGGCTCAGATGCCGGCTATCGCGGTGGCTGCTATGGGCGCGGTAGGCGTTGTTGATCGTCGTTGCTACGACCCGCTCGCTTCTGCTCACCGTCGTGCTGATGTGTGGTCTGGTTGACCTGGTCCGCTCCACGACGTTTGGGCCGGTGTCAGGTCTTGGTCTCGCGACCGCGTTGTATGCCGCGAGTAGTTGGTTGAACTGGAGTTTGCGCCCACGGTTGCCGCGCGATCTGACGACACCGGTGCTTATCTTCGGTCTGTTTATCGTGTGGGGAGTTACGTCGGCAATCCTCTGGTCTGCGCCCACGATGAATGGTGCGCAGAATCTTCTGGTGATCATCGCGTTTCTCGGCCTCATACTACTCACGGCAACCGAGTGCCGGAGAACGCCATCGATGACAGCGTCAATTGGAAAGATGCTCGATTGGGCGACCAGCGTCGCGTCGGTCCTATTCGTGCTCAGTTATTACGTGACCGATTCCCTGCTTGGATTCGGAGTTGGCGCGCGCAGCTTTGCGTTGTTCGCTCTGATCGCGACCGCCTGGAATTTGGCTGGGTGGCGGTATGGGTCGCGTAAGCGTCTGCTGATTGCGTCGGGCATTATTGGCCTGGTTGGGTTGAGCCTTTCACGTACGGCCCTTGTGCTGGGGATCCTCTTGTATCCAATCGCCCAGTTCCGCGGACGGTCGGTGCGGGACTGGTGGCGTATGGTCGCGGTCGTGATCGTAGCCTGCGCGGTGCTTTACGGTTCCATCTACCAGATCGAGTCGTTACGATCGCGCTTTTTTGAGGGGGATGTGTCGCTCCACATCGGCCCGGTTTCCATCAATGCGATGGGTCGCGTGACGTTGTGGAATGAAACGATCTCCTCATGGGAGGAGTCGCGGTTGATCGGCAAGGGCGCGGGATCATCGGAGATCCTGATCGCTCACCAGTACCCCGGGCTCGCTCACCCACACAACGACTATCTGCGCATCCTCCACGATTACGGGTTGATCGGGTTAGGTTTCTGGGCTGCGGGTTACCTGTGGCTGCTGATGACGACCTGGCGGGCGTGGCAACGAGCCGATCGCCAGGAAGGTGCGGAGGCACGCGTTCACCTGTCAGCCTTTCTTGCGCTGCTGGCCGTGGCCCTCGCCATGATCACCGACAACGTCATGATTTACATTTTTGCGATGGCACCGCTGGCGCTGCTTGTTGGAGCATCGCTGGGCGTTCGTAACCTGACGTACCGATGCCACACCGATGCGGAAGCGCCTCCCACTCAGTTTGAGGCTAGCTCACCCTTCATCGATCGAACACGTCGAGATCAGCGGATCGGCCAACGGCCTTGACAACCTCTGAAGGCTGGCTGGAATGTCCATGTGCGTTGAAGGTGGCGCGATGAACGATCGTCTCCCACGAGTGCTTGTCTGCCACAACTTTTACCAGAATCGTGCCCAGCAACTGGGCGGTGAAGACGTCGTTTTTGCCGCCGAGCGGGATCTCCTGCGCCGGAATGGGCACGAGGTCTTCGAGCATACGGAGAGCAATGACCGGATTGATGGAATGAACCGGATCGCGCTGGCCGGCACCACAATCTGGTCACGCGATGCGCACCGGACCGTTGGTGACCTGGTGCGTCAGACGAACGCCGACGTCGTCCATTTTCACAAAACCGAGCCATCCACGGCTCCGGTCAATGCTTGCGCGCGCGGACTCGGCTGGCTACGCGTAGACGAGATTGTGCGGCGAGCGTCATGAAGATTCTGACCGTCCATAATCGATACCAGTATCGCGGCGGCGAGGATGTGGTCTATGAGGCCGAGGCCGATCTGTTGGAACACTACGGGCACGAGGTTCAGCGCCTGGAGTTCTCGAATGAGACGATCTCGAGCGCAAGGTCGCCCCTGGCGTCTGCGAAGCTCGCGGCCTCCACCGTCTGGTCCGGCGCTGGTATTGACCGCGTCCGGCGAGTCGTCCGTGGCTTCAGCCCGGACATCGTGCATTTCCACAACACGTTTCCGCTCATCTCCCCGGCCGCCTACCAGGCGGCCCGAGCCGAGGGGGCAGGGGTCGTCCAGACGTTTCACAACTATCGACTGCTCTGCCCCAATGCGCTCTTCTTCCGAGACGGGGCTCCGTGCGAGGATTGCCTGGGCAAGGCTGTCGCCTGGCCGGGCGTCAAGCATGGTTGCTACCGGGACTCGCGCGTCCAAACCGCGGTGACGGCCACCATGCTTGCCGCCCACCGGCTACGCGGGACGTGGCAGAAGGATGTAGATGTCTTCATCGCGCTGACCGAGTTCTCACGACAGAAGTTCATCGATGGAGGGCTGCCGCCGTCGAAGATCGCCGTCAAGCCCAACTTCATCGACCCTGATCCCGGACAGAAGACGGTTTCTGGCGACTACTTTCTCTTTGCCGGCCGGCTCGCCGCATACAAGGGCGCGAACACCGTGCTCCAAGCCTGGGCTACCGGCCAGGCTCCAGCGCCGGTGCACATCGCCGGGGATGGCCCGCTTGAGAGCGAGGTTCAGCACGCCGCGTCCGTGTCATCGGACGTGGAGTATTGTGGTCGGCTGGACGAGGCGGAGATGCTGGAGAAGATGAAGTCGGCGCGCGCGTTGATCTTCCCGTCGATCCTCTATGAGAATTTTCCGGTCACCATTGGTGAGGCGTACGCCTGCGGTCTGCCGGTCATTGCCTCCCGGCTTGGTGCCATGGCCGAGATCGTCGAGGATGGGCGCACCGGTCTGCTGTTCGAGCCAGGCGACCCGGATGACCTGCTCCGGAAGGTGCGCTGGGCGTGGGAGCATCCCGCCGAGCTCGCCAGCATGGGCGCTGCCGCGCGTTGCGCCTACGAGTCGAAGTACACCGGTGAGCAGAACCATCGTCAGATGATGGAGATCTACGACCGGGCCCGGGCCAGTATTTCCGGTCAGGTGTAGGGGGTAACCGGGGGCGCTCAACCCCTAGGCACATGCTACTGTCGGAAAGATTGTCCTGCGCTGCGACGTCCACATTAGAGAATGAGACAGGGAGGGCAAGCCGCCCTCCCTGTCTCATTTTACATATCACTACTGGTGGTGCCGGGAGTCTCGTTCGTGCTAAACGGCGACCCTCATACCCGAACGCACAGACTCGACAACGTGCTGAATCTGGTCGTCGGTGAGCTCAGAGTACATCGGCAGGCTGAGGATTTCTCTGGCGACTCTCTCGGTGATCGGCAGGCTGCCCTGGCTTATGCCCAGGTGAGCGTAGGCCGGTTGCAGGTGCAGCGGCACCGGGTAGTGAACACCTGTCGAGACGCCCTGCTCCTTGAGGTGCTGCTGCAGACCGTCACGGTCGGCGAGGCGGATGACGAACAGGTGCCAGACCGGCTCCGCGTCCGGGTGAACCGCGGAAAGCGTGACGCTGCCGTCGCTCAAGAGTTCGGTGTAGCGGTCGGCGACCTTGCGGCGGCCTTTGTTCCAGGTGTCGAGGTGCGGCAGCTTGACTCGCAGGACGGCTGCCTGGAGGCCGTCGAGCCGGCTGCTGGTGCCCTCGAACTCGTGCAGGTACTTATCGGTACGCCCGTGGTTGGCCATCATGCGCACCGCGTGGATGACCTGCTCGTCGGTGCTGATCACGGCGCCACCGTCACCGTAGGCGCCAAGGTTCTTGCCGGGATAGAAGCTGAACGTGGCCGCGTGCCCGAACGTGCCCGCGCGCTTGCCTTGCCAGCGCGCCCCATGCGACTGTGCCGCGTCCTCAACAACCTTGAGCCCGTGTTTGTTGGCGATCTCCATGATGCGGTCCATCTCACAGAGCTGACCGTAGAGATGGACCGGGATGATGGCCCTGGTGTTCGGCGTGATGGCCGCTTCGATCTTGTCGGGGTCCATCAGCATCGTGTCTTCGCGGATGTCGATGAAGACGGGTTTGGCCCCCGCCATGGTGATCATCTCCGCGGTCGCGATGAAAGTATGCGAGACCGTGATGACTTCGTCGCCCGCGCCGATGCCGAGCGCCTTGAGCGCCAGATAGATCGCGTCGGTGCCGTTACCGCAGGATGCGCAGTACACGGGCTGACCGCCGTTGCCGTCGGCACAGTAGGCGGCGAACTCCGCCTCGAACGCCTTCATCTCCGACCCGCCGATGAACGCGGTGTTGGCAATCGTGTTCTCGATCGCCGCGTCCATCTCGGCCTTGATGCTCCGGTACTGCGCTTTCAGATCTACGAATGGAATGTTCGCCATGGATGTCTTGTTCCCTTCTCGCACGACCAACTTGGATCGAGATTTATTCGTCGTACGGTAATTCCGAGAGCTGCTTGATCACGACGGCAGGGTTGCCGGCAACGACGGCGCCTGGCGGGACATCTCTGGTCACCACCGCGCCAGCGCCGATGAGCGAGTTGGCCCCCACCCGGACTCCGGGGAGCAGGGTGACGTTCGCACCGATCTTGGCGCCACGCTCGATATAGGCTCCCGCCAGCTCCTCTTTGACCCGTGGCGAGCGCGGGTATTTGGCATTGGTGACGACCACGTTCGGACCGAGCCAGCAGTCGTCTTCAAGCACCGAGTACTCGGGTACGAAGACGTTCGAGTGTAGACGGACACCGTTGCCGATCTTGACGTGGTGCTCGACGATGCTGTTGGTGCCGATACTCACGTCGTCGCCGATTTCGTTCTCTTCGCGCACCATTACGCCGTGGCCGGTGCGAAAGCCATCACCGATGGTGTTGCCGCAGTAGATAACGGTGTGCGAGCGGATCACCGCCCCGGCGCCGATGCGGGTTGCCACCCCATCAGGTCCGCTCGATTGCGATGGGTGCCCAATGATGACGAATGGGCCGAGATCCGGTTCGTCCGCAAACTCAACGCCGGGATAGACGATCGTCTGCGCGCTCGCGATCATCGGAGGGCTCCGGCCGTCTCGCGCACCTCGATGACCTTGCCGCCTTGTTCCAGGGAGCGCTGGCCGGCTTCCAGGATCGCGACCACGTCACGCCCGTGTTGCGGGCCGGTTAGCGGCGTCTCGCCGGTCCGGACACACTCGACAAAGTGGGCGGACTCGACCTTGAGCGGCTCGCGGAACGCGATCCTCGGCAGGACGATATCCCCGAAGCGGTGCAGGAGCTGGTAGTTGGAGGCGTCCTTGTCGTCGTAGTCCATGCGCTCCCCAGCGCGCGGAACGCGGTCGATGCCTTTGTCAACGATGGCGATCTTGTCGTCGGCGATATCGTCGTAGACAACCATCTTGCGGCTGCCAACGAGCGTCATCTTGCGCACCTTGCCGGGATCGAGCCAGCTCACCTGCACGTTGGCGGTGATGCCGCTCTTCCAGGTGAGGGTGGCAAACACAACATCGGCGATGCCGCTCTGGATGTAGTCGAAGCCGTGGGCTGCGACACTGACCGGCTGCTCGCCGTTCATAAAGTAGAGGAACACGCTGACGTCGTGTGGCGCCAGGTTCCACCAGGCGTTGACGTCGGTACGCACCTGACCCAGGTTCAGGCGCTGGCTATACATGTAATAGACGTCGCCAAGGTCGCCGGCGTCGAGCAGCGCCTTGGTGTAGCGGACGGCGTCGTTGTAGAGAAAGGTGTGCCCCACCATCAGTACCCGGTTTCGAGCGGCGGCCAGGGCTACCAGCTCGTCGGCTTCCGCGGTGGTCATGGCGAGCGGCTTCTCGACAAAGACGTGCTTGTCGCGCTGCAGCGCTGCCTTGGTCAGCGCGTAGTGCGACGAGGCAGGGGTGGCGACAATAACGGCGTCTACCTCGGGATCACTGACCGCGATCTCCCAGTCGTCCGTCGTCTGCGTCGTGGGATAGAGAGATTCGACATAGGATCGCCGCGCCGGACTCTGGTCAGCGACCCATTTCACGTGGCAGCCGGGCTGGCCCGCGAAATTGCGCAGCAGGTTCGGCCCCCAGTAGCCGCACCCAAGCTGTGCGAGCGTCAACGGTGCCTCAGACGTGTTCAAGAATCCTCTCCCTTCGGGATGCCACGTGGACGATGACATGAGCTCGAGGCAGAGGGCTCACGATCGCATTCAGTATGCGGGACACGTCCTGGTGTGGGAGGGGCCGAAGGTACTATTCTGGTACTAGACGATCAAGTACTGATGGGGTGAGGTGGCGACCACGCTAAAGGTGTCGCGGTCGCCATCGACGAGCGCCATATACAGCCGGTCGTTGTCGTGCGGCGCTCCCTTTCCCAATGCACCGTGGTGCACGAGTGCTGGGGCGTCAGGTGAGGTTGCCCTCGATCCTTGCTTCAGCTGGCGGGACGAGGCTAATGGCCCCGACCGCGTTACCGCGCAGATCGTTGTTCACGATCGCGACGTTGATCCATACAAAGTCCACAGTCCCGTTGATATAGGACTGGATGCCGAAGTTCTGGGGGTGGTCGGCCGACTCGGAGTAGCAGCGGTTCTCGGCAATCGTGACATTCTCGATGACCGTCCCGGCCTCGCCGCAGACGATGGCGATGCCCTGCCCGTTGTCCCAGCAGGTGTTGTGCTCGATCAGGTTGTCGGCGTTGCCGCGGTAGGCCACGCCCCACTCCAGGATGCCGGCCGCGTAACAGCCGTTGATCTGGTTGCCAACGATGTGGTTGTGTCGAGCCGGCGAAGGCGATGCCCTCGCCGCGCTCGCCGTTGCCGAGGATGCGGTTGTTGCGGACGACGCTGTGGTCGAGGGCGTCGAGGCCGACGCCGACGTACAGCGAGGCGATGTCGTTCTCCTCCACGGTGATGCGCTCGTGGCGGGAGCTGGTGGTGCGCCTGGATGGCGGAGTGACCGCCGGAGCGGGAAGTCACGATGTTCCTGAAGGTGTTGCCCTGGATCCGGATGTCGTCGTTAGCGCCCTCGCCTGGGTCCTCTAGTCGAATCCCGGACATCCCGATGGTATTGAACTCGCAGCCGCTGATCCATCCACCGTGCACGCGTTGCAGTCGCACACCCGTCTCGGCAATATCGGTGAAGCGACAGTCTCGTACCGTCAGATTCGTGACGTCACGCGCTCGTACAGCCGAACCGGTGTCTGAGATTTCGTGCGCGCCACGAATCGTGAGACCGCTGATCTCGACATCGCTGGTGTCGGAGACTTCGAAGACATGCACGCCACTCTGGTCGTCGAGCGTGGTTGTATCAACTCCGGCGCCAATCAGCCTCACCGGGTGCGTGATCCTGATTGTCTGGCGGATGACGTAGTTGCCGGCCGGTAAGTGGACCTCTGCATTCGAGTTCTCGGCGGCAGCGTCTATTGCCCGTTGGATGGCCGCGTCATCCCAGGTGTCCTCTGCTTGACCGATGGTGTCGTTCGATCGGAATGTGATCCAGCCAGAGAGGGGGATCGCGATGGAGGTCCCTGTGGCGATGCTTAGAAATGCGCGTCGGCTGAGCATAGTGGATACCGCTTCCCTGAGAGGAGACGGCGTTTACCCACGCCGTCTCCTTAGAGAATTCCAGCGCTCGTATTCCAATTTCCAGCCTGACGCGTTCCATCGTATGACCGACATGCGTATTCGTCAAGCGTACGGACCAACCCTGTCGATCGGGGACAAGAGGCGCGGGTTGTTAGTGTCTCGTCGCCTGGCAGGGGAAAGCAACCAATCTGAATCAAGAGTGGGAAGAGGAAGCAGTTCCTGATGTGGAGCCGCGTGATGATGCCGTTCGGTCTGGAGCTATGACGCGGCTACGCCCTCCATCAGAATGGAGACAGTTGCATCAACAAGCACCTGGACCCCCACCACGATGTCATCAAGTGCCGTCCACTCGGCGGAATGGTGACTGATACCGCCCCGGCTCGGCACCATGAGCATTCCGGCCGGGCAGATCTTTGCCATGTGCATCGTGTCGTGTCCACCACCAGAGGGCATACGCATGGATGGGATGGATCGCGCCTTGGCGCTGCGTTCGAGAGTGCTGACAACGCGAGGATCGAGTGTTACGGGCTCTTCGTCAGTCAGTAACTGCAAGGACGCCGACAGATCTCGGCGCGCGCTGATCTGTTCAATTTCGCGTTGAATGTGCTCCACCGCCAGCCTCTTACTGTCACTATCGGTGGATCGAATGTCTATCCCTAACTCGACCTGCCCAGGAACCACGTTGATTGCGCCAGGATCAACGCGCATCGTGCCTACCGTGCCCACCACTCCAGGTGTAGCCTGTGCGCTACGCTCGATCGCTAGAATCACCTCCGCGGCGCCGGCCAGAGCGTCCTTCCGCAGACTCATGGGGGTGGCGCCGGAGTGATCGGCTTGGCCGGTGAGATTCAGCCGGAACCTGGTAGGAGCGGCAATCGTCTCAACGACCCCGATGCGAAAGCGTTCCTCTTCGAGAACACGGCCTTGCTCGATGTGCAATTCGAGGAAAGCGGTGAAATCTCCTGGAAGGCGACGGGCATGCCCAAGCTGTGCTGGATCAATGCCAACACGTTGGAGAACGTGACTCAAGGTCCTTCCTTGAGCGTCACTCAGGGAGAGAATGTCCTCCGGTTCCCAGGTCCCGGCTACAATCCCGCTGCCCAGTGTCCCACGGCCAAACCGGCTTGACTCCTCGCATGCGAACGAAACGATCTCCAGCGGGTAGCGCGGAGCATTGAAATGCTCACGGACGATGGCCGCCGCTTCTAAGCCAGCCACAACACCGATCGCCCCATCGAACCGTCCGCCTCCGGGCACCGTATCCAGGTGTGATCCGACGAGTACCGGCGGGGAGGAATGATCTACCTGGGCGGGCAGGCGACCGAAGACATTGCCGGCAGCATCAATTCGAGTTTTCAGTCCGAGATTATCCATCAGATGTTCAAAAAGCTGACGAGCGCGCAAGTCTGCTCGCGAAAACGCTAAGCGGCTCATGCCGCCAGAGGCGCTGTAACCGATCGCAGCAAAGGCTTTGAGATATGCCCGTATCCTGTCCTGATTGACCGGTGGCATTGTCGTCGGCATATGTTTAGCTACCATGAGGACCATGCGCGTTTCTCGTGATGATCACTTCATCTCGCTCGTCGGTTTCCTGAAAATGCACCTGGACATCGTCATCGTGTGCTGTCGGCAGTACTCGACCGGCGAAATCGGGTGCTACAGGAAGCTCGCGCCAACCGCGATCTATCAGCACGGCCAGCACGATCCGGGTGGGCCGCCCCAGATCCACGAGTTCGTCGAGAGCAGCGCGTACGGTGCGCCCCGTGAATAGAACGTCGTCAACTAAGATCACGGTAGCTTCCGCGAGTGGAAACGGGATGTGTGTTTGTCCAATGACCGGCTGCTCAGCGAGGCTATCGAAATCGTCGCGATAGAGCGTGATATCGAGCGTACCGCACGGAGGCTCGCTCCCGAGACGCTGGCTGAGTCGCTCTTGAATCCGGCGAGCCAACACGTCACCACGTCGCTGTATGCCCACCAGGGAAAGATTGGGGACCTCAGCGTACTCATGATAGAGAGTATCAGCGAGGTGATCGATCAGCGCTTCGACTCCTTGGGCGTCGATGATTTGCTCTGGTCTCCCCTGTAGCTGCGGTGCCGGTTCGGTGTCGGGCCGTAGGTCGTCACGACCCTGATTCGTAGCCACCAGGTCTCCCCACTTTCGTACCGCGATCCGAGAATGGGCTGCTCCGTCAGTTTTCGAGGCTACTTCGAAACATGTAGATGCGCTGCCTGCCGGAGACATGTTTCCAGTTCATGACCCAAGAAACTCGAAGCCGCCGGCCACCATCATAGACGAGGACGATGTGCTCGTCTCCGGTCATCCGCCCCTCAATCCCCTGGCGATGCTGAGGCCCGGTGACGTAATTCGGGATCGAGCGCATCTTGAAGCCCATCGCCCAAGAAGTTCAGTCCGAGAACCGTGATAAAGATTGCCAGGCCCGGGATGATCGTCATGAACGGCGCCTGGTACACATATTGACGCGCGGAACTCAAGATCGTTCCCCAGCTGGGTTGCTCGGGGGGAGCACCAACGCCAAGAAAACTCAGCCCTGACTCAGCAATGATCGCGTAACCAAACAGCAAACTTACCTGCAGAATGAACGGTGCCATCACGTTAGGCATGATATGCCGCACCACAAGGCGCCACTCATTCGCACCTGCTGCGCGAGCTGCAATGACGAACTCCTGGTCGCGGAGACTAAGGACCGCACTCCGGATCAAGCGTGTGACGCTGGGAGTGTAGATGACAGTGAGTGCGATGATAATGTTGCTTATGCGTGCGCCCAGTGCGGCGACCAGTCCCAGCGCCAAAACAATACCTGGGAAGGCCATCAGTCCATCCATGATTCGCATGATCAGGTTGTCGATCCGTCGAAAGTAACCTGCCGTCAGTCCGATCACCAACCCTGCCAAACTGGCCAGCAGGGAAATGCTTGCGCCGGCGAAGAGCGTCACACCGGTGCCATGGACCATCCGTGCCAGGATATCGCGCCCGAAGTCATCCAGACCGAATGGGTGGTCCCAACTCGGCGACTCCAGGCGATGCCTGATGTCCTGCTGATTCGGGTCTTGAACGACAAGGCGACCAGCCAGGCCTGCGACGACAACCAGCAACAAGACCATTACACCGATGCGAAGTGATGGTGCACGCTGCAACGCTGCCCGGAAGGCAGACCAGCGCGGCGTGGGTCGCGCGGACAGCTGACCTGCCAGCGTGGAGCGTGAGCTGGTGCTAATCATAGGTGACCCTCGGATCGAGAACGGCATATAAGAGATCAACGACAAGATTGACCAGTACATTGAAGACCGCAATGACCAGAATGATCCCCTGGATCAGGGGGTAGTCGCGGCGCTGGATACCCTCGATGATGAGCCGGCCGATTCCCGGAATATTGAAGATCGTCTCGGTGATAACCGCGCCGCTCAGGAGAGCCGCGAATGACAACCCCACACCGGTGACGACCAGCAACAGGGTGTTCGGCAACGCGTGGCGATAGAGCACACGGCGGCGTGGGAGACCCTTGGATGTGGCGGTCCGAACATAGTCGGCCTTGAGAACCTCAACCATGGTGGTACGGGTGAGTCGTGCGATAAAGGCAGACTCGCTGAACCCCAGCGCGATAACCGGCAAGACCAGATAGCGCAGAGATCCAAGATCGCGCGAGAAAATCGACTCATAACCAACAGCTGGTAACCATCCGAGCTTAACGGCGAACAGCACGACGAGCATCAACCCCAACCAGAAATAGGGTACGGAGATCCCGGCTACGGCAAAGCCCATCACGCCGCGATCGATCAGCGTGCCCCGTCGGGCTGCGGCAAGGACTCCCAACGGGACGCCGATTACCATGCTCGTGATGCTCGCCAGGGTGGCTAATACGAAGGTAGGCTCAAGCCGCGAAACGATGACCTCCAGCACGGGTTTGTTATGGAAGATCGACGTGCCCAGATCCCCGCGCAGGACGTTTGAGAGCCACTTTATATATTGCACACTGAGCGGCTGATCCAACCCTAAATTGTGATAAATCCGATCGACATCCTCCGCCGACGCCTGCGGTCCCGCCATGATGCCGGCGGGATTACCAGGGATCAGGTGGACCAGGAAGAAGACCACCGTCCCGATGACGAGCATGACAGGGAACAGCGAGAGGAGCCGTCGGACAAGGTATATGGTCATGAGCGGCGATCCTCACTGCTCGAGCCAGACATTGTAGAGAAAGATCTGGCTACCGCCGAGAGGGACGTAGCCACGCAATCCCTTCGCCGCAGCGTGCAGGTTGTAGAAGTTGCCCACTTTGAATGCAGGCGCCTCCTCCCAGTAGTGTGCCTGGAGTTCTTCCCAGATCGCGAAGCGTTCTTCGAGATCGGTTTCTAGCTTGAAGCTCTCCATAAGCTCATCTTTCGTCGGGTCATCGCACCAGAAGGAGTACCAGCCGCAGTCGAAGACGACGTACTGTGTTGGATCGGGTTGGGGATCGAGGGCCGTGCCGAAGACGTTCCAGCCACCCGCGGGATCCCGGCGGCGCTCGGTGAGTGTGGCCCAGTCCATGACCTCGACCTCGACGGTCAGACCGGCATTCTCCAGCTGCGCTTTGGCGGCAATCGCGCGTTTATACGCATCTGAACCCTGCTCGGTCGACATCCAGACGATCGGCGTTCCATCGTAGCCTGCCTCGGTGAGGAGCTGCCTGGCCTTGTCCGGATCGTTCTGGTTGTAGTTCTCGGCGCCGGCATCACTCCACCAGGGCGTCTCCTTTGGATAGAGACCAGGATCAAGCTCGTAGAACTCTTCACTGCCAAATGACGCGAACATGAGGTCATCGCAATCCAACGCGGCCTGGATGGCTTTCCTGATCCGCTTGTCAGTCAGGAGACCTTCGCTGTTGTTGAACGCAAAATCGGCGGATCCATAGAACTGGAGAATCGTCTGAACCTCAGCGTTCTCTTGGAGCCGCGCATAGTCGTCGAGGAGCAGATAGGTCACGAAGTCGAGATCGCCTGCTTCAAGAGCGCTTGCGCGAACGGTCGCCTCTGTTGTCGGAATGAGCACGATCTCATCGAAGTAGGCTGTCTTCGCGCCGCCCATACCACTCGGAGGGTCCGTACGCGGTACATATTCTTCGAAGCGCACGAGCCGGATCTCCTTGTCGAGATCAGCGCTCTCCAGTTTGTATGGGCCGGACCCAATGGGTTCAACGATCATCCCTTCAGTGCCAACCTCGTCGATCTGCTCCTTGGGAAGAATAGCGGCCGACGCGTACGAAAAACCCATCGCCGCGATGAGGAGATGTCCAATCGGGTTCGTAAACTTCAGCTCGACGACGCCCTCCGCTGGAGATGTGATCGTGTCAAGCGATGGCGAGAAGGTCCGTCCCGGGGTTGAGAGCGCCATCCACCGATTCAACGATGCGATAACGTCGTCTACAGTCATCTCCTTCGAGTTGTGAAACGTAACCCCCGGCCGCAGCGTGATGGTGTAGGTGAGGCTATCCGGCGAGGCTTCGAAGCTTTCAGCCAGGTCAGGAACGACCGAGAAGGCGGCGTCCATAGTGAACAGGTTCTCGACAACGTTGTTCGTGATATCCCGCGTGATATCAGCTGTGTTCTGGTGTGGATCGAGACTCGCGGGGACATC
Organism: uncultured Chloroflexia bacterium; assembly: GCA_963729445.1. Classification (GTDB taxonomy): domain Bacteria; phylum Chloroflexota; class Chloroflexia; order Thermomicrobiales; family CFX8; genus JACCZH01. The sequence goes on along the minus strand of CAVSNU010000003.1, from coordinate 1,218,388 downwards.
GCTCAAACCGACGCGAAGTGTGCCGCCGAGTTGCCCCTGAGCCGGGGGAGTTGCCGGCGTGCCCTGAGTCGAGGCGGCCCCACTCGATGTCGTGGCCGTCGCATCCACACCGGCGCCCGGACTGGTAGCGCCAGCCGGAGGGGGTACCGTCGGCTGTGCTGCTGACGGTTCATCTTCGTCTTCTCCGCCGCACGATGCGAGAAGACCACTGAGCGCAGGAAGGCTGAGTCCAAGCGCACCGAGTCGTTTGCTAAACGCGCGGCGCGTCATTGACCGGCGGTTTATGGGGGTTGGCAGCGACTGAGCAGCAGTTTCGTCCTTCACGTGTGCCTCCATTCAGGCGGTAGGGCTCTCCATTGTCGCCGCAGGTTCGTGCGTGAGGAGTATCTAGATGGCAATCTCCCCCGCGAACTCTGCTTCGGCTGTCGTCAATGCCTCATCCGTAATGTGGATCATGCGGTCGATCTCGTCGGTGGTGATGACGAAGGGCGGTGCGAAGTGCATCACCTCCCAGACACGGGTTAAGAGCCCGCTCTCGTCGATCAGTTCCTTCACACGCTTCGAAAACGGATGTTCACGCCCGAAACACTCCTTCGTCGCGCGGTCCTTCACCAGCTCAATCGAGCACATCAGGCCGAGACCGCGAACGTCACCGACGGTCGGGTGCGAGCGCAGCTCATCCAGCTGCTTCTTGAGGTACGACCCCTTATCAGCAGACTGCTGTACCAGATCTTCGCGCTTGAAGATCTCGATGTTTTTCAGCGCCGCCGCGGCGGCCACTGCCTGGCCGCCGAACGTCAGCAGATGACCCAAGCCGATATCTTCTTCTTTAAAGCCGGCGAACACGGACGGATGGACTGCCACGGCTCCGATGGGTGCGTAACCAGACGAGAGACCTTTGGCCATCGTGATCATGTCCGGCACAATGCCGAAGTGCTCGGAGGCAAAGTACGTACCCGTCCGCCCCCAGCCATTGATGACCTCATCCGCAATGAGCAGCACACCATGCTTGGTACAGATCTCGCGTAGACGTTGCCAATACGCTGACGATGGGACCTGCGTCCCATTGGCGATTGAGATCGGCTCAGCAATGACAGCCGCGACGGACTCTGCCCCTTGGAACTCAATCTCGGCCTCAACCGCGTTGGCGCAGGCGATCTCATCGTCGACACCGGCAAGTCCCGGGAACTGTGAGCGGTAGTTGTTTGGCGAGGGCACATGGTGAACGCCGGCCATAAATGGGCCAAAGTATTCCTCGCTCTTACCGCTGGATAAGCTCATGGCGCCATAGGTGCTACCGTGGTAGCCGCCTCGGCGGGCGATGATCTTATAGCGCTTGGGGAAACCGCGCATGACCTGAATCTGCTTGGCAATCTTGACGGCACTCTCAACGGCCTCAGATCCACCGGAGCAGAAGAAGAGCCGGTCCATGTCTCCTGGGAGCAAATCAACGATCGTGGCCGCCAGACCAACGGCAGTATCAGTGGTGTAACCGCCGGCCGACACGTAGGCCACCATAGCTGCCTGCTCGAGCATCGCCTCGCCGATTTCACGACGACCGTGGCCCGCGTTGACGACATAAAGGCCAGACATGCCGTCGATATACTCCTTGCCATGTACGTCGTACAGGAGCGCGCCTGCGCCACTCTTAAAGACTTTGAGTCCCTGGCGCTGTGCAAGCTCGGTCCAGCTCACGGAGTGAATCCAGACATGATCGAGCGCCTGGTTCAAGACCACCTCGGGCGGAACGGTTGTACTAGTCATGCCTTCTTCCAACTCTCTATTGGAACCAGATATTAGGCAATATTCCAGGTATGTTTATGAACCACCTCCCTGATTGCTGAAGCATCGCGCCGCCTGATGACCTCAATCAACGGTTCATGGTCCTCAGCGATCTGGGCGAGATTTGCGTACCTGGAATTGTCGATGAATAGACCCATACGGATTTGAGCGCTGATGGAGTGGAAGGCCCCAGCAAGGTATCGATTGCCCGACCGTTCACAGATCGCTTCGTGAAAGCCGAACTCGAAGTCAACGACCTGCGCTAGATCCTCTCGCTCTGCTGCCTCGGCCAGCGCTGCAACGATCTGCTCAAGTTCTTCGATCACACCGTCTGGATCTTGGGCGATGATGGCCCGTATCGCGGCCTCTTCGAGGGCTGCGCGAACGATATACAGATGTTCGATATCAGGCATCGTGATCTCGGTCACGAATTTGCCACGACGTGGCTGGTTGACGATCAGACCCTCCTGCTGAAGACGCCGCAGGGCCTCGCGCACCGGAGCTCGGCTGATCCCCATCTCGTTTGCGATCTGCGATTCCACTAGCCGAGTTCCGGCTGAGAGTGCGCCATCCACAATAGCGTGCCGCAACACAGCGAATACCTCATCAGAGATGGACTCCTGCTGCACGACACTGAACGATCGCGCCAATAGTTGGCTCCTCAATTGTGGTCGACTGTCGACAGTCAACGTTGGGAATGGGGCCACTATATTGCTATGTCTAGTGAAAGTCAAGCGTCTCTACGCGGTCGCTGCCATCCCGACGCTTGCCGCCCATCTGCTCGAAAAAGAGGAGACGTGCGTGGGGCGATCAGCGGGCGACAGATGAGCTGCACTGCTTGCCTGGCTCGGACTCGTGTCAGGCAAGCTCGTCTCCCAGGCGCGCAGTTCCGGTCGCAACTCGGCCATCGTGGAGACGTGGGCCCGCGAGTGGGTGCGTTGAGATTCTCGACCGCGCAGGTATGTGCCGCGAATCCATATGTTGACGAGCCATGGGCGCCGTGGGCCGTGGTGCGTTGGATCTCGACGTCACGGGAGCGCGAGATAACGAGGACGTACATGCCCTCGGGCGCGGCGCACACTACGGTCGCGAAGGAGTAACTCGCGCAAGTGGGTAGCCGCTATCGTTGGCCGGGGTATCGAATTTGAGCTGGGTGGGCAACAGAGCCGATCGGGGATAAGCGTCGCGGATTGTGGCGTCGGGTCGCGTGCCTGACGAAGGCCCCTCAAGCTTAGCCGAGGTTGCCTTCGATGCGAGCCTCGGAGGGCGGCACCAGACTCATGGGTCCCACGGCGTTACCGCGCAGGTCGTTGTTCACGATCGCGACATTTCTCCAGACGAACTCGGTCGTGGGATTGATATAGGACTGGATGCCGAAGTTCTGGGGGTGGTCCGCCGACGCGGAGTAGCAGCGGTTCTCGGAGATCGTGACGTTCTCGATGACCGTCCCCGCCTCGCCGCAGACGATGGCGATGCCCTGCCCGTTGTCCCAGCAGGTGTTGTGCTCGATCAGGTTGTTGACGTTGTCGCGATACGCGACTCCCCACTCCAGGATGCCGGCGGCGTAGCAGTGGTTGATGGTGTTGCCGGTCACCACGTTGTTCGAGCCGGCAAAGGCGATGCCTTCGCCGCGCTCGCCGTTGCCGAGGATGCGGTTGTTGCGCACGACGCTGTGGTCGAGGGCGTCGAGGCCGATGCCGACGTACAGCGAGGCGATGTCGTTCTCCTCGACGGTGATGCGCTCGTGGCGGGACCTGTGGTGCGCCTGGATGGCGGAGTGGCCGCCGTTGCGGGAGGTCACGGTGTTGCGGAAGGTGTTGCCCTGGACCCAGATATCCTGGTTCGCGTTGCCTTCGTCTGGATCCTCTAGCCGCACGCCCGACATCCTGATTGTCTCGAACTGGCAGTTGCTGACCCACGCGCGGCGCACGTTTCTCAGGCTCACAGCGGTGTCGGGGATGTTCAGAAAACGGCAGTGATGAATGTTGAGGTTCTCGACTGCGTAGGTGCGTATCGCGAATCCGTATTCTGACGAGTCGTGAGCGCCGTGGACCGTGATGCCCTGAATCTCGACGTGACGGGTGTGCGAGATATCCAGGACGTGTATGCCCTCGGGCGCAAGGATGGTCGTGGCATCCATGCCATCCCCGATCAGCCGGACCGGACGAGTGATGGAGAGGGTGCTACCAACGATGTAGGTGCCGGCCGGGAGGTACACGATGGCGTTGGCATATCTCCCGGCGAGATCGAGCGCCCGCTGAATGGCCGGCGCGTCGTCTGCTTGTCCGTTTCCCCGCGCGCCGTACTTCGTGACATTGACGGTCTTTGGTCGAGTACGTGAGGGAGCGGCTTCAACACCGTCAGGCGTCGCTAGCCAACCCGCAAGCGGAAGCGCAGCTGCCGTGCCGAGAACGAGCTTCATAAAGGAGCGGCGGCTGGGCGTGCTTGCCGGCTGCGCAACTGACGAACTGTCGTATCGTCGCATTTTCACCTCGTGGTACTACCAAAAAAGGAAACAACGCGGCGGGACGCACTCCGGTAGTGAAGGACCGACTCACGCAACCGGGATGCCTGGTGATCTTCGGTTGGCGGAGAGTAGTTGTGTGTCCCCATCTCATCATGGGTCTGCCGCTATCGTTGACCGGAGTATCGAGTTTGGGCTGGGTGGGCAACAGGGCCAATCGGGGCTAACCGCCGAGGGAGGTTCTGGCTACGTCTGGCTGGTACTTTTGTCCATGTCTATTTCAGGCGAATATTCGCTGATTCAAGATGTAGAAGCATCGGCGACGCCTGCGCAATTGCCCCCGTGGTCCTATGTTGATCCCGGAAGTGCTGTGTTTTGATAGAACCGTTGTCCGATCGAGCGTCGGCGCGTGCTTATGCTGCGTACCGATGACCCTGTGTGTATGGACGTGCAATGTTGGATAGAAGTGTGGTGCGGCGCGGATGAGTGAGATAACGTTCGCCGACGCGCTGAGGCTGGCACGGCGTTGGTGGTGGGTGCTGCTGCTTTGCCCGATACTCGCCGCCGCCGGGGCGTACCTCTTTAGCTCGACCATCACGCCACTCTATCAATCAGAAGTCCGGCTGCTCATCGATACCAGCCAGACGTCATCCAGCTCGAATTACAACGATCTCCTGGCGGCCGAGCGCTTGACAGAAACCTATGGTCAACTCGTCACAACCCAGGCCGTCATGGAAGAAACGGTGAACCGGCTCAACAGCGGCATGACTGTCCAGGAGCTGCGCGACATCGTCGAAGTTTCGACGGTGGCTGATACCCGGCTCCTGTCCATCTCGGCCACGGACGCCGATCCTGAAGGTGCCGCGCGTATCGCCAACATCACCGGTGAAGTCTTTACCGAGGAGATTCGCCAGCAGGGCCTCACCGCCTCGAACCCGGATAATGATGAGCTCACCAGGAATATCGACGAAGTCAAAGCCCAGCTCGATGAGACGGCGGCGCGTATCAGCGAGCTTGAGGCTCGGCCGGATGCCAACACTGAGGTTGTCCAAACCGAGGTCCGGCAGCTGCGCACGCTGCTGGGCACCTACCAGACGACGTATGGCGCTCTGCTGGAGATTCGCCAGCGGTTGTCACTGGCCGAGGCTGAAACGAACGTGCGGGTCTATGTTGCTGATCCGGCCATCGCGTCAACGACACCGGTGAGCCCGCGCAAGATGCTGAACACGGCCCTCGCCGGGATGCTTGGCCTTGTCATCGCCTCGGGGTTGGTTATCGTTCTGGGCTACCTCGACAACACGGTCAAGACGCCGGAGGATGTGCAGCGCCTGACGGGGAGAGCCGCCATCGGCTTGATTCCACAGCTGCGCTCTCCCGAGCAGATTGAGCCGATTGCAAACCCGCGCTCGCCGGCGACCGAAGCGTATCGTGGTCTGCGTACAAATCTGCAGTTCGCGACGGTAGGCCAGAGCATCAAGACGCTGCTGGTGACGAGCGCCGGTCCCAGCGAGGGCAAGTCCACGACCGTCATGAATCTCGGCGTCGTGCTCGCGCAGAGCGGGCAGCGCGTGATTCTGGTGGATGCCGATCTACGGCGTCCGCGTTTGCATAAACTGGGCGGGCTCCACAACCGGACCGGCCTCACAAACATGCTCATCGCCGACGCCGGCTCGGAGCTGTTTCTGCACGGACAGAAGACGGACATCCCTTCGCTGGTTATCGTGCCGTCCGGTCCGCTCCCCCCCAACCCGGCCGACGTCCTGAACTCGCCCCGCATGGGTGAAATCATCAAACAACTCGCGGCTCGCGCTGATATCGTGATCGTTGATACGCCCCCGATGGTGTTCAGCGACGCGCAGATCCTGAGTGGCATGGTGGATGGCTGTCTGCTTGTGGCGCAAGCCGGGAAGACGCGGTCTGGCGATTTTCGGGACACGGTCCAGGCGCTGAATCAGATCGGCGCCTCACTGATCGGCATCGTCGTCAACAAGGTGAACTTCGGCCGCGCCGAGTATCGCCGCTATGAGTACTACACGACCTACTACAACGTTGATCCAGACACATCCCCGATGCTGGGCGACGCGCCGATTCCAGCCGCCAAGCGGCGCTTCGCCTGGCTCCCGCCGGGTCGCGCCAACACCGCGAGCGACATCGACCGCTAACCCGGCCGGTGACGTCACTACAGCGACTTTCGTCATCGCCGCCCTTCGTCGCGGTGTATGTATGCGGCTGCCCTGCTCGATCCGGAAAATATGGAACTCGTACGGGCGCAATTCATTGCGCCCTGCCTGACCGTCCCCGCGTGGGAGAGGGCGCAATGAATTGCGCCCGTACGAAGATAGAGGCGCTGCCCATTATTGGATGAACTAGGACAATTCCACTTTATGAGGATGTCTTCGCAGTTGCCCTCTACGAGCCCAGGGAGAGGCTGAACCAGGAGCGGGTCTGCAGCGCGTCGACCTGGGGGTCTGGGAGGGAGACCGGCCGGCCCTGGAGGACGGCTGCGGCGTTGACCTGAGTTTGCATGGCCTGGAGCTGGTCGGTCAAGCTCGCAACCCGCTCAAGGCCCGCGCTGAGATGTGGCCGGCGCTTGTCCTGCCGGTGCGCGTCGGTCGCAATGAGATGCGCCATGCTGGCACGGACTAGCACCTCCGCCGTGCGGCGGCTGTCGCGTCCATCTTCGCCAAGCAGCGAGCCGGCATTCACCTGAATCAGCACATCCATCTCAACCAGCTCTACCAGGACGCTTGGCTCTCGCTGCACCGCGGGGTAGCGCTCGGCATGGGCGATGATCGGGATGGCGCCGGCGAGCTGGAGCGCGCAGAGGGCGGAGTGAATCATCGGCGACCATCGTCGCTCGAACGGCAGCTCGACCAGCACATAGCGCGTCTCATTCAGGGTCAGCAGGCTTCCCCGCCGGAACTGCTCTCCCAGCTGTGCCGAGAGGCGCACCTCGCTGCCGGCGACGATCGCGATTTCCAGGTCCGCTTCCTGTGCTGCGGCCCGTAGCTGATGAATGGCGGTGCCGAGCTTGGTCCGGTCTACCCGCGACGCGTGCGGGGTCGCGGCCATCACCCTGATCCCGTCAGCGACGGCCATTTCGAGCATCTGAAGTGCTTCTTCGGTGCTGCGCGCACCATCGTCGATCCCCGGCAGGATGTGACTGTGGAGATCAATGAGGGACCCGGCGCGATGGTGTTCGCCTGCGCCGGGTTCACTTTCCCGAGGTCTCCTCTTGATACGTTTCAGGTTCTGGGCGGGCAAACGGTCCGTCTCCATTGTTCTTGCCCCCTGTTACCTGAGCCTGGGTCCCGCGCGAGGGCTTGCGTGGCGCTGTCTCTCGTGCGGGACCACTGGTGCCCGAATCAGAAAATCGTGGGTTAATCCAGGCCGCCTGCCGCGGCGGCGGCAAACGTGTCCTGGTGGCCAGGAGCAAGCTGCGCGGTCTTGCCGAGCTCTCCGGCAATCCAGCGATACGTCTGTGCCAGTCCCGCTTCCAGGGTCGTCGTCGGCTCCCAGCCCAGCACCTCACGGATGAGCGTGTTCTCGCTATTGCGCCCCCGGACACCCTGTGGCTTGGTGGGGTCGTGCTGCTTGTGGATCGTCTTGCCGGCAATCGACGCGATCATGTCCACTAGCTGGTTGATCGTAACAAGCTCCTCGGTGCCCAGGTTCAGGGGCTCGCGAAACGACGAGTTCATCAGGCGATAGACGCCTTCAACGCAGTCGTCCACGTACATGAACGAGCGAGTCTGCTCGCCATCGCCCCAGATCTCGATGGAATCGATCTTGCCGGCGTTGGCGATCTTACGGGAGAGTGCCGCTGGAGCCTTCTCCTTGCCGCCGTCGTACGTTCCCAGCGGGCCATAGACGTTGTGGAAGCGCACCGTGCGCGTTTCGAGGCCGTAGTCCTGGTAGAAGTACTGGCACAGCTTCTCGGTGAAGAGCTTCTCCCAGCCGTAGCCTTCTTCAGGCGCCGCGGGATAGGCGTGCTCCTCCTTGAGGGCGGTGACCGCTGCCTCTTCCTGACGGTAGGCCGGATAGACGCAGGCCGAGGACGAGAACAGGAACCGCTCAACGGTCGCCTGCCGCGCCGCTTCGAGCATGTGGGTGTTGATCAGGATGTCGTTGCGGGCGATAGCGGCATGTGACGCAGTGATGTACCCGATGCCGCCCATGTCGGCCGCCAGATGGTAGACGTCCTGCACGCCCTCAACAGCTTCCTGGCAGCTCTCCCACTGGCGCAGGTCGAGGAGCTTGAACTCGTGCGCCGCGGTCTGCTCGTACTCGGGTTCCTTAATATCGACGCCGCGCACCCAGTAGCCTTTGGCAACGAGATAGCTAGTCAAGTGATGGCCGATAAAGCCACCTGCTCCGGTAACAAGAACACGTTTAGTCATTTGCGACTCCCTCTAACAGTAGAAACAAGTAGTTGCGAACCGAACAAGGCGACAAACCGGGGATTGTGGTAGAGGTAGCGCTTCCAGAGACGCCTTGGTTCCGTTACCAGGCGGAATAACCACTCCAACCCCATTGACTGCATCCACGTTGGAGCCTGGGCTTTTGTCCCTCCCACATAATCGAAGGCAGCGCCAACGCCGAGCATCACGGCGTTGACCGCGCCCCGCCGGCTTGCCATCCAACGCTCCTGTTTTGGGCAGCCAAGGCCGACAAACAGGATCTGCGCGCCGGAGTGGTTGATCTGCGCGATCTCGTCTGCCACTTCAGCTTCGTTCAGGTCCCGGAAGGGTGGGCTGTGCTGATACGCAACCTTGAGCTCAGGATAACGAGCCCGCAATTTGCCAACCATGTTCGAAAGTACTAGTTCGGTGCTCCCATAAAACCCGACCGGAATGCCTTCGGCGGCAGCGCGCTCGCAGACCAGCGGGGTCAGATCGGGACCGTAGACGCGCCCGGCCGATTTCGCTCCCAGCGCGCGCAGCCCCCAGACCAGTGGCATGCCGTCAGAGGTGACGAGGTCGGCGTTGTTGACGATCTCCTGATAGGCGGGGTTGTCGTGACCCTCCATGACCATATGGACCGTGGAGACGCAGACGTAGCGGGATTCGTTCGACTGTGCCCAAGCGGTGACCTGATCGATGGCGTGGTCGTAGCGGGTGGCGTCCACCCGCGTGCCGATGATGTCACGGCTCTGAATCTCGGCGCTGTTCCACCACGGAAGCACTGAGATCGGGGCGCGCCGGCTGGCTATCGAGGCGCGTCTGGCGTGGACATCGAATCGAATCGGTTGAGCCATGTTTCCTGTATCTCCAACTCTTGTCTACGATCTGAGCCGATCTCGTTTAAGCCCTCAGTAACGTCCTGGGGCGACGACAGCGCTGTGCTAGAACGCGCCTCCGCGCGCGATGAGGATCCTGAACGTGCGCAGGACGATGTGCAGGTCCATCCGGAACGACTGGTGCACGACGTAATAGATGTCCATGTCGGTGTTCTCGTGCATTGGCAGATCGCTACGTCCATGCACCTGCCACCAGCCGGAGAGTCCGGGAGTGACGAGGTGCCGATGGTGCTGCCAGTCCTGGTAGTGGCAGACGATCTCAGGGAGCTCGGGTCGCGGGCCAACGAAGCTCATGTCGCCGCGCAGAATGTTGTAGAGCTGTGGAAGCTCGTCGATGCTGGTGCCGCGCAGAAAGCGGCCCACCCGGGTAACGCGGGGATCGTTCTGTGTCTTGTGTCGTTTGCGCCGGTCCTCGCCACCGATCTGCGTCTGGGTAGATCTCCGGTCGGGGATCATGGTGCGGAATTTATAGATTGTGAATGGCTGACCTCCGCGGCCGATCCTCGTCTGGCGAAAGATAACCTGACCCGGCGACTCGACGCGGAGTATCAGAGACACCAGAATGAACAGCGGTACAACCATCACCAACAACACAGCTGCGGCAACGAAATCACAAAAACGTTTGATGACCAGGCCATACATGATTCTTGACAGCGGTTGAGCCTGGCTGGCTTCCAGAAGTGCGAGCCAGCCTTCCTGTGCCACTTCGGCGTCGAAGACATCGACGTCATCCGTTGTTCGTGGCCGGACGGGTAACGTGTGCGGTGAGGCCGGCGCCGGCATCGTCGTCGATCGCGGTACGCCTCGTACGCCCAGTGTGCGTTGTTCCTCGGTTTGCAGCATTGACGGTCCCCAGCCTTGCACCTGACCCACATGAAACCTCGCGAGATTTCTTTGCGCCTCACCTTTTTTGGGGAGGCGCCTTATGCCTGGCTGGCTCAATGCATAGCGTCTGGTTACCAGGGTTCCGTAACGTGTGTCGCGGGTACACACCACAACCAGGACGCAAACACAAAAAGCCGGCTCGACACAAGGTCGGCCGGTTGCACCACTGGCTCTGCACGGGTGAGGTGCCCACATTACAACCCGTGCGTCATCACCGCCATGTTTGCTGCCGCCCCCTCTATCGAGAGAGCGCTCTTGTTATACTTCGCCGCCTTGAGCTACTCGCTCAAATACCCGGTTTCGAATTACTCTTCAGCAGCGAATCTAACGACATTTGTAGATTACTATGCTTTTGTCCTATAAGGCAAGAGTGCTATGGTCCTGCCTTCACGGTCGACAATAGTACTTTGATGCAAAAAGTCAATAGTCGTTAGGTTGATGCAAACTATAATTACAATAGAAACGATCGAGCGCTCTTTGTATCGTAAGAATATGGACCATATTCTCTCACACCTTTCGTGACGGTCTCCGGTATCCTCGATTGTGAGTGTGACCAGTCACGGCCGGCAAGACGAGCGATTGCGCCGCGGAGAGCGGCGTTCTCGCGCAAGAATGAGTGTGAAGCTTTGCTGCGCAATTTCGATCGAGTCCGCCTCCGCGTCGTCTTGATGTGCGGCGCTGCTTTGCTGCTCGTGACGGTCGCCGGCGCCTTGCTATACCTGCGCTCCATTGACACGCGCTATGACCGTGCCCGGACTCAGGCTGATCTCGTGCGCTCGCGGGTTCAGAACGAGGATGGTCAACCGCAGCTGGCTGACCTCCCACAAATCACCGAGGATCTCAACCAGCTCGAAGCGGATCTGCGCGATCTCGATGAGCGGGTGGATCTGCCGGTGATCGGGGGCATTGCGCGCAATACGCCGTATCTGGGCGACCGCGTCAAAGCGTCACAACAACTGCTGGATCTCGGGATCGAGCTGACGACCATCTCCCGCGATGCCGCACAGATTGCCGGCACGGTCCGCCAGGCGTTTGAGGCCAACGGCTTCATGGCCGCGGAGCCGGTGATCGGAGCTACCTGGCTCGAGGTTGTCGACGCCCATAGCCCGGAGATCTACGAGCTCGAACGGCGCTACTCCGCCGCCATGCAGATGCGCGAGACGCTGGACGTCGAGCACCTGCCGGGGCGGGCACTGGACACCTTAGCGACGCTGGACGGGTTGCTCGTCCGGGCAACGGAGGTACGCGACGACTACTTCCACCTCTTCCCGTTGCTCAACGCGGCGTTCGGCGCGCAGGAGGAGGTGCGCTACCTCGTGCTCCTGCAGAATGGGCAGGAGCTGCGACAATCGGGCGGCTTCCCCGGCACCTATGCCATGGTCACGATCTCGAACGGGCGCATCTCCAGCCTGGAGATCGAGCCGATCGGCGAGCTGAGTGCTGCCTATGCCCGCGAGCGCGCTGAAGCGCTGCCCGCGCCCGGGCCGATTCGCGAGTATCTGAAACAGGAGCACTGGCTTCCGCACGACGCCGGCTGGTCGCCCGATTTCCCGGACGTGGCGGCGACCCTCACCGCGATGTACGAGACGACCGGTTGGCCGTCGATTGACGGAGTGGTGGCTCTGAACGACAGTGTCGTCGCCGGCGTGCTCGGTATTCTCGGTCCGTATGAGATCGAGATTGACGGCGAGAGCCAGCAGGTCAATTCCGAGAATTTTCTCGACCTGATCCAGTCCTACCGCAACGCCGATGAGACCCACAAGCTGGTGGTGGGCATCCTGGGCGACTCGCTGATCGAACAGGTACGGGCGGCGGACTTCGACACCAAGAAGGCGATTTTCTTCGGGCTACGCGACGCCGCGAACCAGCGCGAGATTCAGGTCGCCATGCGTGACCCGGCCATGCAGGCCGAGGTTGAAGGCCGTGGCTGGGACGGCGCCATCTATCCGGAGCCGGAGATCCCGACCCTGGCGATGGCCGTTGCGAACGTGACGGGCAACAAGGCCAGTGAGAACGTCTTCGCCTCCACCCGGCTGGAGCTTACGGAAGGCGTCTCCGGGGAGCCGGTTCACGCGCGTTGGGTAATCTCCTTCGACCACCGGGGCGACCCGGGCGGGAGCGAGGATTACCACGGGTTCCACCGAACCTGGGTGCAGATCTACCTGCCCCCTGGAGCACAGCTGTCGTCTTCATCGCGTGCTCCGGAACCCGCCGAGCTCGTTGGCGACGATCGGGCGCTCGGGTTCCATATCGAGTTATTGACCGGCGAACAGCAGACGCTTGAGCTGGAGTTTGAGCTGCCGCCGGGAGCCAGTGAGCTCTTGCTGCGCCGTCAGTCCGGCATGAACGATGTCGGCTACGACCTGTCGATCGATACCTCAGGCTGCCAGCTCGCTGACGCGTTCGATCTCACCCGCGATGCCCTTGTCGACCTCGACAATTGCGCGACAGGGCCCAATCGGGATTAACCGGGTCACACCGGACATGAAACGAGGCGTCCCGATCGGGACGCCTCGCTCGACTCGTGCGAAATGGGTTTTATGAGACGTACACGGTGAATGCGTAGTTGGCGAAGAGTGGCTGCTGCTCCGGGACGCGCTCATCCTGCGGCCACCGTACCTCGACCAGGACCACGTAGCGGCCCGGCTCGTCAGGCATAGCAACGGTCGGGTTGGCGTCGGGGAACGTCTCGCTGCTCAGCGCAGCGGTGTGCGGAGCCGCCACGAACACTGGATGGGTGCCGACATTGCCCTTGGTGTCCTGGGGGATAGCGCTGTTCTCAGCCCAGCTGAAGATCGAAACCCTGGTCTCCTCCGGAGGTTCGACCTCCTCCACGAAGTTGAACTCCACCTCACTCGTTGGCTCGACGGTCAGCCCGTTTTCACCAACATCGTAGAACGGCGCTTGAACCCGGAAATAGTTCATCTCCTCGTCATCGATCCACAGGCCATATGCACCGAAGACGCCGTCCATCTGATTCGTGCCATCACTCAGCTGCGTGGCGGGTGGGCGGAAGGCATTCTCCTCGTTTGGTCCGCCGGGTGTCACGGTGGCCGTCGGCGCTGGCGGGTTCTCGGCAACGGCGGTGGCGGTGTTCGCCGCGGCTGTCTGGCGGGCGTCCTGAGTGACCAGCGCCTCCGGGGTCGAGCCCGGTACCGTCGGTGTGAAGGTCTGGATAGAGTAGGTGCGCTCTTCGCCAGCGGCGTTGTCGTCGTTCTTGTCGGAGTCTCCACCACAGGCGACGGCGACACCGAGTACGACGATGGTCATGGCCGACACCAGCAGGGTAGGCCGGCCAATGGTCTGGAACAGCCGCGCCGGCCGCGATCTGTTCTCTGGGCTGGAATTGTCCAAACTGTCCTCATCTCCCATGTGACGGGTTTCTCTCCACGAAACAACCCGCCACCGGCGGTCCGGTTACGTCGTAAGCCAGCCACCGAGTATACCCGCCGTGTCCTGAGCTGTCGCGATCTTCCAGGTGGCGGCCGGTGACCATGAATGTCTCGGGATGCCGGTGTAATGACACTCTCCTCGAGGAGTTGAGCCATCCGTCGTATGTCCCCTCAGGGAACAATTTGTGTCGTCTGAACTGGTTGCGCACGTGTCCGGACATGTATACGTACGCGGTAAAACGATTGACACGCCCTCGTGGCCGGGTCTATACTCCTACATCTGTAGTGTCCCTGCTTAGTCTTGCCAGTGGAAGGAGTACGGCGCGGAGAGGTGGAACAACACGGCTCGGCACCGTAGCCGCCGGGCACCGAGAGATCCCGGCCGGCACGTTCCGGCCAGCAACGCGATGATCCCGTATTTCTCAAATGCTAGGGAGAGCGATCTTTGAAAACTCCGTCCCGGACCTTCCGGATAGCCGGCGCGGCAGCGCTTCTCGTAAGCCTGCTAGCCGCGATGGTGGCCCCGGTCTCCGCACAAACCGGAATACCGGGGACGCCAGGCGGGGACATGGACTTTGAGACATCGAGTCCGTCCTTTAGTGCCGGCGTCAACACCATTTACTACCCGTGGGTCGCGAACAACGACGACTTTGGCCTGGGCGAGGCCGATACCTCCATTTCAGTGCAGAACCTTGAGGATCGCGACGCCCAGATCTGGATCTACGTCGGCGACGGCAGCGGCGGTTTTTCACTGTCGACAACCGCCTTTCTGAGCCGCTACGCTTCGAAAACCTTCACGGCGGAGCAGCTCGATATCGCCGAGGGCGAAGGCGCCCCGGTGGCCGTGCGTGCCTTTCATCAGACAGGCCCGATCGACTCCGAGGATCTGATCGAGACTGAAGTGACCCTCATTCATAATGAGTTAGTTGACGATGTCGTTGTCCCGGTTGAGGTGACGGTCTGCGTCGTCAACACGGTCGTTACCTCGAATGATGAGGACGGCGTCACCTATGCCGATCCCGCGCCATTCGTGGCGGCCTTGGACTTCACCTACAACGGCGTCGCGTACGCGCAGGGCGATTCCGTGCCCTGGACCGACCAGGCGGAACTGCAGAACATTCTGGACCAGGTCAATGCCGGCAACGCCGGCACGCTGGTCAACCCGTTTGGCGGTTTGAACCAGGATGGTGACTGCCTCGACGCGATCATGCTCGTTGAGGGCGCAAGCACGTTCCTCGACTCGGTTGCGATCGGCGGCGTTGCCAAGGCCGCGGTCGGCGGTCAGGACCTGCCGATGACTTCCGCGGCGGATACCGCCGTAAGTGGTTACAACGCCCTCTCCGGTTGGGAAGTCTTCCGCTTCGACGAGTGGTACCTGCCGATTGTCCAGACCAACTGCGGCCCCGGCGGCTGCTGGGACTCGATGATCCGGGTGGCCAACGTCGGCGCGGTGAACAATGCTGTGACGATTCGCTTCTTCCCGGCCAACGACGGCTCGGGCTCCTTGCAGACCGGCTTCCAGGTTCACGAGCTGGTGCACGGCGGCGACACCTGGAACGTCAACCTCTCGGACCTCGTCCCCGAGGGCTGGGTGGGCAGCGCCCACGTCTACTCCGACGGCGCGGTCTATGCCATGGTCGACCGCTACAAGGTGGGCTACAACATGTGGCTGACCAACACCGGCTCCTCGGCCGACTTCGAGAACCTGGCTCAGGTGCCGGGCGATGACGGTGACTACGTGCTGTTCGCGCCGCACGTGTTGATCGATTACTTCGGCTGGAACACCGGCATCAACGTCGCCAACCTGGCCGATGAAGACAACAACGTCTCGATTCAGTACTACAACCTGCTCGGTAACTCGACCGAGGGTCAAAATCAGCGGCTGGCGCCGCACGGCATGACCTACTTCTACGACCCGAGCCAGGCGCCCCAGGACAACAATGACCAGGACCCGGTCACTGACGCCAACGCCGGCATCGTCGGCTCGGCGCTGATCTGGTCGGACCACCCGGTCGCGGCGGTGGTGGACGCGACCAAGTACCCCGAGTCGGACCCGAGCGGCGGGGTAGACCTCTTCCAGGGCACCACGTACAGCGCCACGGCGAACGTGTTCACCGCCCAGGCGGTGCCACTGGTGCAGAAGGGCAACCCGACGGACGGCATGGGCTCGACTTCGGGTATCAACATCATGAACCCGAACGCCGAAGCCGCCGTTGCGAACGTCTACTGGGTGAACCAGTCGGGCTTCCAGGCCGATAACCTGGGCATCAGCTCGGTCTCGATCCCGGCCTTCGCCAACGGCTTCGTCTACACCCTGACCCAGCACAACCTGCCCAACGGCTTCTACGGCGCGGCGCAAGTGATTGCCAACGTGCCGGTGGTGGCCGTGAGCGCCAACGTCGACTACCAGGTCGACGGCGACGGCTCGGTTATCTTCAACGCCTACAACCCGTGTGGCCTCTACCGCACGGCCGGATTGACCGAGCTGCTGGACGAAAACGGTCTGCCTGTGCTCGATGAGGATGGGGACCCGGTTCTCGTCTCGGAGTGCAGCTTCGGCGATCCGTTCGACACCTCGGGTGGCAGCGTCACCAAGACCTTCACCGACGCGGCCGGCAACCCGATTCCGGGTGTGGGCTTCTCGATCGTCGGCCAGAACGCCGCCTTCCCGTTCCAGCGTGACGGCTTCAGCGGCACAGACGGCTCGGCCACGTTCACCAACGTTCCGGTTGGTGACTACGAGCTGGTCGTCACCTCCGTGCCGGATGACTTCCTGTTGCCGGTATACGACCCTGAGAACCCCGAGCTCTTCACGGTGAACCAGGGCGAAGACGTCACCCTGTCCAACACCCTTGAATTCGCGCAGGGCTTCACCAAGACGGTCACTGTCCTTGGCGCGAACGTGCCGACCACGGTGAGTGGTATTGACGTCGTCGTCTTCGCTGGCGGCGGCACCGATGGTACCGGCGGAATGGTTGCGGGTGACGTAGTCTTCGAGGGACTGACAGGTGTTGGCGGTTCCGTCGGCGCGGGCCTGCCAGCCGGTGACTACATCCTCTGCATCTTCGACGCGGATGGTACCGCCACAACTTCCGAGGGTGAGACCGTCACCCCGGCCCTCCCCACCGAGCCGGACCTCGCCGGTGACAACTGCGAAGTCTTCACCGTCGTGACTGATGAGACGATCGACTTGGTCAACCCGATCACCTTCGACGAGCAGGAAACGGCCACCCTCGTCGTGACGGGGGACAACGTCGCGGATCAGGGCTTCGAGGATCTGCACACCGGCGTGGCGTCCACCAGCTTCGTGGAGGGCCCCGCCGGCCAGCCGCTGGGCGAGGGTAGCCTGCAAGTCGAGGTCGGTCAGGACGGGAACGGCGGCGTGCAATTCGGACTGAACTCGTTTGAGGGCGTGCGGCTTGCTTCGCTCACCGAGCTGCGCTACTCGGCGTTCATCCAGGACCGGCCGGCAGGCAGCTGCGGGGCGGTGAACCTCATCATCCGCCTGGACCTCGACGCCGATGGTGTCCAGGACGAGTCGCTGACCTTTGAGCCGTGTTACCAGACGGACGCCTAAGGGGGTGCCCGATCAGGCGCCAATCCTCGACGACGCCTGGCAAGAGTGGAATGCGCTGAGCGGCGCGTGGGCGCGCAGGAATCTCGATGGCGCGGGGGCGGCGCCGCCCTCGGGCGCAAATGAGAGAGCACCCCAGACGATCGCCAGTATTGTCGCCTCCTCTCCCAATGCCGTCATCCTTGGCGGAGCTGACGGATTGGGCGGCATGCAAATCGCCGCTGGATTCGGCGGACCGACGGTATCAGCTGGCTTCCTGGCCAACGTCGATGCGCTCATCATCGGCTTTGATAGTGGCCCGACCTACACCTACGACTTCGAGCCAGCACCAACACCATAAGGGGACCGCGACACCCGGTCGCTGAACCCTGAACGAGAGAGACCCCCGTGGAGCCAATCCACGGGGGGCTCTGTGTGTCCCGCAACCTCCTCCAACAATCAAATGTGCGTGCCTGATCGTCAAAGGGTGTTGACCGTGGATTATGGTACGCCATATACTGCGGAAGATTGTGTACGAACGATTGGCTCGATAGAGGGGCAGAGCTTGCTGGCGGAGTGCGGAGTGTGGCCTCCCGGTAGCAGCTGGCCGGGTGTTTGACGTTGGCGGATTGATGGTGTTGCCCGGTGGGGACCCGGGGCGGGTCGATTCGCGGTGGGGGAGATCCCAGAACGAACAACCAAGGGAGAACGATGTGAAGCGACCTGCACGGTTTTTGCGGGTGTTCGGCGCGGCCGGGCTGTTACTCAGCCTGCTTGCGGCGACGATAGGTCCCGCGACGGCGCAACAAGAGCTGCCGGCCTCGCCAGGGCTGGACGGCATGCTCTTCGAATCGACCGCCCCGGAGTTCCGGGCCGGCCCGAACGCCATCTACTACCCCTGGGTAGCCAACGGCGAGGATTTTGGTCTGGGCGACTCCCGGACATCGATCTCGGTCCAGAATCTTGAGGACCGCGATGCACAGATCTGGATCTACACCGGCAACAACGACGGGGGATTCGACCTGGCAACGACGGCCGCCCTCTCGGCTTACGCCTCCAAGACATTCAGCGCCGCCGATCTTGAGATTGCCGAGGGCGATGGCTCTCCGGTCGCAGTGCTGGCCTATCATCGCGAGCCGGCCGGGACCGTTCCCGGCATTCCGGCTGGCGGTTTCCTGGCTGAGACGACGGTTACGCTCAGCAAGCCGGCCGGTGTTGCGGGCGACTTCACCCAGGTGTTTGCCTGTGTCGTCAACGCCTACACCCCTGACGGCAGCTTCGGCACGCCGTTCCCCTTTGTCGCCGCCGAGACCCTTAGTATTGAAGGCCCATCGTCGGTCGTGACCATCAGCCAGGGCGATCTGGTCGAATGGTCGACCGAGCAAGATCTCCAGGTGATGCTGAACGCGGCCAACCTCGGGAACACCGGCGCGCTGGTGAACCCGTTCGGCGGCGTGAATCAGGACGGTGACTGCCTGGACGCCATCGACGACGTCGGTACCCCGTCCTTCCTCGACTCGGTTGCCATCGGTGGCGTGGCCAAGCAGGCGGTCGAGGGCGGCAGCCTGCCGATAACCTCGGTTGCCGACACCGCTGTCTCGGGCTACAACGCAGTGAACGGGCTTGAGCTGGCGCAGTTCGACGAGTGGTACCTGCCGATTGTCCAGACCAACTGTGGCCCGGGCGGCTGCTGGGACTCGATGATCCGGGTTGCCAACCTGAGCAGCCTCAACAACGCGGTCACCATCCGCTTCTTCCCGGCCGATGACGGCTCCGGCTCGCTTGCAGACCGGCTTCCAGGTTCATGATCTGGTGCACGGCGGCGACACCTGGAACGTCAACCTCTCGGAGCTGGTCCCCGAGGGCTGGGTGGGTAGCGCCCACGTCTACTCCGACGGTGAAGTGTTCGCCATGGTCGACCGCTACAAGGTGGGCTACAACATGTGGCTGACCAACACCGGGTCGTCCGCTGATTTCGAGAATATCGCGCAGGTCGACGGCAGCAACGGGCGCTACGCCCTCTTCGCGCCGCACGTGTTGATCGATTACTTCGGCTGGAATACCGGCATCAACGTCGCCAATCTGGCCGATGAAGACAACAACGTCTCGATCCAGTACTTCAACATGCTGGGCAACGCCACCCAGGGCCTGAACCAGCGGCTCGCGCCGCACGGCATGACCTACTTCTACGACCCGAGCCAGGCGCCGCAGGACGACAACGCCCAGGACCCGGTCACCGACGCCAACGCCGGCATCGTCGGCTCGGCGCTGATCTGGTCGGACCACCCGGTCGCCGCGGTGGTGGACGCGACCAAGTATCCCGGAGTCGGACCCGTCCGGCGGCGTAGATCTCTTCCAGGGCACGAGCTACTCGGCTACCCAGAACATCTTCACCTGGCAAGCGGTGCCACTGGTCCAGAAGGGCAACCCGGCGGACGGCATGGGAGCGACCTCGGGTATCAACATCATGAACCCGAACCCGGAGGCGGCGACGGCGAACGTCTACTTCGTGAACCCGAGCGGCTTCAACGCCCAGAACTTCGGTGTCAGCAGCGTGACGATCCCGGGCTTCGCCAACGGCTTCGTCTACACGCTGACCCAGCACAACCTGCCCAACGGATTCACCGGTGCGGCCCAGGTTGTCTCGAACATCCCGGTTGCGGCCGTCTCGGCCAACGTCGACTACCAGGTCGACGGGGATGGCTCGGCCATCTTCAACGCCTACAACCCGTGTGGCCTCTACCGCACCGCCGGTGTGACCGCGCTGCTGGATGAGAACGGTCTACCCGTCTTCGACGAGCAGGGAAACCCGGTTCTCGTCTCGGGGTGCACCTTCGGCGACCCGTTCGACATAACCGGCCGAAGCGTCACCAAGTCATTCGTTGATGAGGACGGCGAGCCGGTCGCCGGCGTCACCTTCTCGATCGTCGGCAACAACCCGGCCTTCCCGTTCCAGCGCGACGGTGTGAGTGGCGTTGACGGCTCGGCCACGTTCACCAACGTCCCGGTGGGTGAGTACGACCTCTACGTCAACAGCGTCCCCGACTACGTCGTCGCCCCGGACCCGCTCGAGTCGCAGGAGACGTTCACGGTCAACCAGGGTGGCGACGTCTTCCTGGAGAACGAGCTGCTGTTCAACCAGAGCTTCAATTTCACCGCGTGCGTCTCGGCCTTCTACGAAGGATTCGGCTTCCTCGATGCGCCGGTGTGTTCAGATCGCACCCTCAGCGATATCAATGTGCGTGTCTATGAAGTCGTTGGCTTTACTGAAGGCCAATTTGAGTCTTTTCCGATTCGTGGTGACATCGTGTTTGAAGGGCTTACCGGGGATGACGGCGCTACTGGTGCGGCGCTCGCTCCAGGGGAGTATCTGGTCTGTTACTACGATGAGAATCGAACAGCTGTTGTCGCCCAGACTGGCGAGATTATAAATCCGGATCTTCCAGTCGAGCCAATGCTCGACGAGGTGTATGGATTCATATGTGGTCAAACTAACGACTTCGGCATCCCGTTCTATGGCACGATCTTTACTCTCGAGGCAGGACAGACGCATGAGTTTGGCGGTCCGGTCCTCATCTACGAGGGTTCGTTGGATATCTTCGTCTGGGAGCAGGGTAGTAGTAGCGACGGCCAGGTTCCGCTTGCGGGAGTCGAGATCTGTCTCGATCAGTTGGTTTGGGATATCAATATTGCTGATTACACTGACCAGGTCCAGGGATGTGTCTTTACCGACGAGGACGGTATTGCCACGTTTGAGGCCGCCAATGACTTCCCGATCTTCCACACTTCGATTGTGGCTGACCCCGACACGTTTGAGACGGCTGGGGGAGCGCTCTTCTTGGTGCCACATGAGTACTGGCCGGACATCACCGGGCAGACTGTGTTCCACACCGAAGAGTTCCTCGTGAATCCGGTGTTGGATGGTTACGAGCTCTACTGCGCCGACGGCGGAGAGTTGACGGCAACGGCAGCGGACGGGTTCCCCTTGGATGGAGACCCGTTCCTGCCTTGCAATGGCGCTCTCTACGATCCCAACCAGGCATTCTTCATGCACTACCATCCCACCTGGGATCTGGTGCAGGACAGCTGGCTGCAGGACATCAACGCGGCTAATGAGCTGCGCGGCACGGCGACGTTCGATCTGCAGATCGAGATGAGACCGGTCCAATAACACCCGGCACGTGAAGAAGCTCCCGGAAAGCTTTCCGGGAGCTTCTTTATGCGAGCGAGGATGCGTGTGACGCTCGTCAATGTTCCATCGTGGCATTCCTCTCGCGTACGGGCATAATGCCTTGCGCCCTGCCTGGCCGCGCGGGCGGCGCGGTCATCCCAGGCGCTTAACCGGTCATCCTGAGTACTGGACCACCGGGGAGTTGTCACGCTCCGGGTTTCCTACCTGTATGAAGATGTCCCCGTTCATCCGATAATTGTGACCCCTCATGCTCGTAGCGGCGCAATTCATTGCGCCTTGCCTGTCCGCTCGGGCGCCGGAGATGGCGCAATAAATTGCGCCGCTACGCATTCCTCATGAGCGGATCAATCAGGACAACCTCATTATCGCGCCCTGTCTGGCCGCCCGGTGGCGTTGGTGCAAGAACTGCCTTTCCCAACGTACGGGCTACGCGCTGCGTCGCCCTCGGGCCGCAGGCCCGACCTGTTGGCCGTCGCCGACGCTGGGGTTCGACAAGACGGCGCGACGCGCCGAGGGCGACGCAGCGCGTAGCCCCTACGAGGCGGACGCCTCTCTTCGTGGTTCAAGCAGGACGAACGCATCGCCTTCGTCGTCCCGGGCGGCTAATCAGTCATCCCGTGCGGCAACCGCTTACCCTGAGCGTTCATCAGTGATCCCGGGCAGCAACCAGTCACCCTGAGCGTTCATCAGTCATCCTGAGCGAAGGATCTCGTGCTCGACTCCTGAGGCGTTTGACCAGAGATCCTTCCTTACGTCAGGATGACTATCAAGCTCAGGATGACGGGCTAGGCGCCCGCGCTACTGCTCCTGGGCTGACGTCTGGGCCGGGGGTGGTGGCTGTGAGTCAGGCAGGTCGTCTGCGCCCGTCCACTTCCGGATCGCCGGGACGACGACCCGGAGGACGAAGACGCGCAGCGCGCCGACCAGGGGTATCGCAAGCAGGGCCCCCAGAATGCCGCCGGCGCTTCCTCCACCAAGGATGGCCAACAGCACCAGCAGGGGTGGAATATCTGCCTGGCGGCGGATAAAGAACGGCAATGTTACATAATTCTCGAACTGCTGCACGGCCGTCCAGAACACCAGCGCGATGATCGCCGTGGTGAGGGAGTCAAGCAGGGCAACGGCGACGATTGGGACCGCTGCGATAATGGGGCCGACGATCGGGATAATGTTCAGCAGCGCCACCATCAACGCCAGCACCAACGCGTACTGAACGCCGATCAACGAGAGACCCGTAAAGGCTAATGTGGCGAGGACCGTGGTATCCAACGCAATGCCGCGCAGGTAGCCACCCATTGTCTGGCCCATCTCGGTCAACACTGCATCGACGTGTGCATGGCGCTCGGTGGGGAAGAGCGAGAGCGTAAACGCGCGCAGCGCTGGTCCGGTGACAAGCCAGTAAATTGACATGATCAGGACGAACACGATCTCCAACACGGTCGAGACGATCGTCAACGGGAGGTTGACCAGCAGACTGCCGAATTGCCCGATTTGATCCGTCACCTGTTGCTCGATGGCGTCTGAGGTGAGCCGCTCATTCAGAAATTCGTACTGTGTTAACCAGCCGACGGCGTCTTCGTAAATTTCCGGAGCTCGATCAACGAGATTCTGCCCCTGCTCGACGAGAGCAGGAACGATGAGCCAGCCCAGAAATCCAAAGACACCCAGCAGCGAGACGTAGACAACAGCAATTGCAATCGAGCGCGAGACCCACCGGGCCAGCCAGTCGACAATCGGCATCAGTGCCTGGGCAATGATGATCCCGGCCAGCAGGAGGGCAATCGGTCTGGCGAGCAACCAGAACGCGAACAGCGCCGCGACCGCCCCAACGAAGGCAAGCGCGAACATGGCCGCCGCGCTCGTCGTCACCCCGGCCAGCAGCGACCGGATCGTCGGTTCAGGGACGCGTCCGCCCGGGTCCAATGTCTGTCTATCTTTTTGGACAGAGTCTGATGACGTCATACGCGTTTCTAGCGGCTACAGTCTTGCTCGCGGCGTGCCTACAAGGGTCCGCCGCAGACCCTATTGAAACTTCGGAAGGATCTCCCTCTCGGCAAAGGCGAAGAAACCTTCCTGGTCTGGGCCTACCTGGTGCAGATAGATGTGATCGAATCCGGCATCGATGCCCGCCTGGATTCGCTCGAGATACCTGTCCACATTTGGGCCGTACGCCCCGTGCGCAACGTCTTCCTCGCGAACGAGTGTCGCCACCTGTTCGAAGTGGCTGGGAAGCGGCAGCTCCTGGAGGACCGGACCCTTGAAGCCGTCGATAGGCCAGACCTCGTGCAGTGTTCTAATGGCGGTCTGATCGTCTTTGGCCCAACACGCACGCATCTGCAGATACTTGGATCTGCCGTTGCCGCCGGCCTGGTCGAATGTGGAGACGATGTTCTGGTTCGGTACTGTGCTGATGAGACTGTCCCCGATCTCGCCCGCGAGTCTGGCGGATCTTTTGCCAGCCGCTGCGACCGCGATGGGTGGGGGCTCGTCCGGCAAGGTGTAGATGCGCGCGTTCTCAACCTCGTAGTAGGTGCCGTGGTAGCTCTGCATCCCACCCTGCCAGAGAGTGTGGATGATGTCGACGGCTTCTCTGAGCATTTCGAGCCGGACTTCGGCCTCTGGCCAGTCATCGCCAAGAATATGCTCGTTCAGGTTCTCACCACTGCCAACCCCGAGAAAGAACCGGCCGGGCATCATCGCGGCGCTGGTTGCCGCCGCCTGGGCGATGATCGCCGGATGAATCCGAATGGTTGGACAGGTAACCCCGGTGCCCAGCCGCAACGTACTCGTGACCTGGGCGATGGCGCCGATGACGTTCCAGACAAACGCACTCTGCCCTTGCCGGTTCGTCCAGGGATGGTAGTGGTCGGAGATCAACGCGAACTGAAATCCGACTTCCTCGGCGCGCCTGGCGTTCCGGATCATGTCAACCGGATGGTGCTCTTCGCTGGATAATGAGTAGCCGATTTGAACCATGCTGCCCCTTCTTTCTGTTGCTCTGCGCGATCGTGTGGTTGGCTCACCTGCTCTGCAGGCAGTGGAGGGGTTGGTCGAGAGAGTACGACCTTGCTGAAGGCCGATCGGTCGCTCCTTGACAGGCCGGAGGGTTACGCCCGCAACCTTTGAGGACGAAATCTAGGTGTTGGCCGGGAACAGGTACGGTGGGACGTCCATCTCATCACTCCTGGGTGCAAGGTCAGGCGTTCGGGCGGATTGTGTGATCGACGCTGCCATCTTCATTGTGGACGATGAGGCCGGCACCCTGGTGATTCATCGATCTGCCGGCCCAGCTGAGGGCATCCTCTCGGGTGTCGAAGACACGAATTGGGCTGCCGGCACCGTCCGGGACGACGGCCCACTTTCCCCCTTCCGGGCGGATGCGGAGGGCTGGTGTGCTGTCGTCGCTGCTTCGGTCGCGATCCTGTCTCATGCGCGATACCTTAACCAGCGTATATTCCAGGAGACGTACCGTGTACGAGCCTATGCCCCCATGGGCAGCGAAGGGCGAGAGCCGTTCATCTGAGCAATCATGGCGGCTTCGCGGCGGCTGTTGACGTTGAGCTTCTTGAGAATGTTGTGGACATGGTTCTTGACCGTGCCCAGCTCGATAATGAGGGTGTCCGCGATCTCCTGGTTGGTGTGGCCATCACAGATGAGTTCGAGCACCTCTTGCTCGCGCCGGGTGAGGTCCTCGTTCATCTCAGCCTCAAGCCCGCCAATCTCGTCGTAGGCGCGTGCCAGCTCTGCCACGCGACTCATCAGCTTGGCGGCAAGGTTGGGCGGGATGATCGCTTCGTCGTTATAGACCGCGTGCATGGTCTCGACGAGCTCCTCCATCGAGTCATCCTTGAGCACAAACCCGGCGGCGCCGGCCTCGATGTAGCGCAGGATAACGTCTTCAGACTCGGGGATCCCCATGACAAGCGTCTTGGCTGAATGGTCGCCGGACACCGACATGCGGGCGATTGCGAGCGCAAAATCTTCGGGAATACCGGTGCTGACGATGACGACGTCACACTGCATGATCTTCTCGGCAGCTTCTTCAACCGTGCCGACAACACCAACAATGTCGACATTCGGCTCTTCAACCAGCACGGCGGCGAGCACCGTGCCAGTGATTCTGTTGTCGTCAACGATCAGTGTCCGTATCATGTCGGTGGCCCCTCTGCGCTGCGCTGTCGATCTGCACGAACCCGGCTGTCGTGCATCGTTCAGCGGGTATCGCCTGACAACTATCCATCATAAGAAAGAAGATCATTGCACTTTGGATACGCTAAACGTAAGGGATCTGACCGGAACGCTGCGATTGTAGAAGAAATCACCACTGCTTGATCGCAGCGTAGAGCTACCGCTCAATTGTCCTGTTTCTCGCATGGATTCAACCACGGCGGACGGCAGCACGGCAAGGCCCCCCTGCCCTCAGTGACGTCAATTATTGTCTGCTCTAACTGCCCTCTGACAACGTTTGCCAGGCTCTATGCTTGGCATTCATCGTCAGCCGTTGCATCTCCCTCTTGATCCGCAAGGAGCACTTCGTACGGGCGCAATTCATTGCGCCCTGCCTGGCGGTTCGTGGCGTTGGAGAGGGCGCAATGAATTGCGCCCGTACGAAAGAAGAGCGCCACTCCGATGAATCGGATCGAGCAGCATCCTTCCATTTATTGCACCGCCACGGAGAGTAATGCTTCCGGCAATTGCTCTATGGCAACAGAATACTACGCAAACTCTTATAAGTACACTGCGACCCCGGAATTATCCAGGGCCGCAACCGGCTTCGGATCTCGCCGTCTGAGCGTCAGGCTTCTGCGCGGGCGGCGTGCCCCCGGCGCTTCCGTGTGGAAGGCGGAGGTAGCTCTGCCAACAATGAGGAGAGCAACCCCTCGCAGTCGATTTCATCATCCGGCACGAGATTCCAGAGGTAACCAATCGCGCAGCGCTCGAGCCAGAGCCGGGCTTCCGGGTCGCCCTTCCGCGCATCGGCCACGGCCGAGGCCAACACCGCGGCCCACAGCCGGGCATGAGGGTCCACGTTGCGCAACGAGTGAATGGTGTTCAAGGTTCGTGCAAGAGAGGGTGCCGAGCTCATGAGCTTGCTCCTGTTCGTTTGTGTACCACGCCTGCTGGCAACTGCTACTAAATCGGAGGCTCGATGTCTTCGGTTTCACCGATTGCAGAGATGTTGTAGGTCGACCGGCTGTAGCTCTCATCTTCCTGAACTTCTACCCAGGTCAGGTCTACGATCATGCGCAGAACGAGCTGGTCGGCCTCGTCGAGCCAGATGTCCATCGATCCGTCCGGCCCCTTGACCCGTATGGGGTCAACGTAGGGCAACACCTGCACCGCATCCTCGGCGCTGACGCGGTAGTGCGTCGTGGTCCTGCCCTCAATAACCTCCTCTCCGACTTCCTCCGCTCTGGACAGACGCTCAATTTGCGGCAAGTGAGTCAGGTAGGTGGTGACATCAAAGCTTTCGGCGAACCCTTCAGGGGCTTCCTTGATTCCTTCGCTGTCCCGGATCCACATTGTGCCGTTTACCGACCAGATCTCCACCACAACGCTGTTGGTGCTGAGGAGGTGAAAGGTGCCGGGAGCACTCTGCTCGTACCTCAGAGACATCTTTGAGGCCTCAACTTCCATCTCTGCGTTGTACGAGAACTCGCCATCAAAGGTCAGCGTGTAGTTCTCGAGGTTTGGCAGCTGGGCGCGTACGCTCGGGAAGAGCCCGCCTCCCGCAGGACCGGGCGTCGCAACTCCGGGCGTCCCCGCGACCCTGGTGGGTGGCTGCAGCGTGCCTGTACCCTGCGGTTCTGGATCCTCTACGTCCTCCGGGAGTGTGAATGTCCCTTCGGGAGTAACGAGAGGGGTCAGTCTGGCGCCAGGCGTGCCCGGGTCACCACCAACGCGCGGTTTCCCCTCCAAGCCATAGTCCACCGGCAGTTGGGGGGTCGGGGTTGGCGAGCTCGCCACAGTGGGGGCCGGTGACGGCGTCCGGAACTCGCTGAACGGAGTGCCAGGCCCGGTGCCTGACGGCGCATCCGGGTCCCGCTCGCGATCAACACACGCGACCATGACAACCAGTGCCAGGATCACGATGAGCGCAGGGAACATGTATCGGTGTTCTCTCGCAGAGTGCATCAGACTCCTTCGGGGATGTTCATTCTGCCGGGAGTCGCACGCGAGTGCCAAGCCACTGTATCGAGTACTACCGGCTGCAGTGTGTGTATTGTAAGGGCTGTTGTTGTGGTGAATAGATATAAGGAGGGTATAAATGGGGATCCAGTTCGGACGTGTTACTTATGGCTGGGCACGTGCTTACGGCTCCTGGTACCCGAAGACGTGGGGCTCGATGCTATCAGCGGCCGCGGGGTTCGTGGAGAACGTGACCCAGCCGGAGCGGGTCGACTGACGGGGCAGGAAGTCGATCGTGAGCTCGGCTGTCTCGATGTCCGTGCCGCCTTGCACCAGCGCAACTTCCACGACGACGCTCTCGGCAGTGCGATCTCCAAGATTGCGCAGCGTCACCGGTACGACATATGTCCCGTTGCGCGGCTGTGCGGCTCCAACCTCGACTTCCACGATCGGCGGGTCGTTGCCGATCGTTACCGCGGCGAACGTCAGATAGGCGATCAGCGCCAGAATGAGCGTGAGCCCAAACGAGAACACCGACCACTCCAGCCAGTTCTTCTGAACGCCCGTCATTGCAGCAATAACCGTCCGGCAGACGCGCCAAGCGTCGTCGCGACGCCGAGCACCACAGTTTCCGCAATTCCGGTATCCAGCGACACTCCGTCGAAGCGGCCAAAGAACCAGAGGATCGCAGCAGAAGCGACGAGGGCAACCGCATAGGTCGTGATGCCACGCGAGGCTATGGCCCGATAGCGGCCGGCTTCGGGCAACGGGCGAGCGCCTGGAAACTCACTGTAGAAGAGGATGATGATGCTCACCAGCATCGATGCCAGTATCAGGCCGATGACATTCCAGGCAGAGATCTCGATACCGATGACCGTGATCTCCTCAGTTGGCGCTACGTTTGCGCCGAAGAGCACCGCCGCGCAAAAGGCGATGATCAGTTGGTCGGCAGAGTGAATATCCGCGTCGTTCGCGCCGGCATCCTGTTTGCGTGAGGACCTGGCCATGCCTGCATCATCGTCGTCCTGGTTGGAGCCGCCCAGCTGGGCGGTTCCAACCGAGACTCCGATCGCAACGGTCATGCCTTCCATCAGGATCTTGCCGGTGATTTCGGACACGTGCATGTCCAGTGTCAGCCG
Organism: uncultured Chloroflexia bacterium; assembly: GCA_963729445.1. GTDB lineage: Bacteria > Chloroflexota > Chloroflexia > Thermomicrobiales > CFX8 > JACCZH01. The sequence continues at coordinate 1,189,553 of CAVSNU010000003.1, read as the reverse complement.
GCCCAACAACAGCAGTAAACCCGCGGCGATAGCGAGTCCCAGGCCCATCTCCTCAACTGAGTCAATGGCGACCTCGGCCCAGCTCGCGTCCTCGCGCAAGCCCGCATACCGGTTGTAGCCCAGCAGCAGGACAAATGAGGCCAGGAGATAGAGCAGCAGACGACCTGGCTGGACGACGAACCCGGTCCACCAGACCTCCATGGTGTAGATGAGCGGCAGACTGAAAATGAGCCCACCCGCGATTCCACGTCCATACTCGCGTAGCGATCGGTCAACCGGCGGCCGCCTCGGGTGCGTCTGGGGGGGCATCATGCTGGCGTGTGGCGCTGTCAACGGGCGCTGCTGTCCTTTACGGCTGCTGTGGCATTACAGAAAGAGGAGGACGACGAGTACAGCAACGACGACGATCGCGACGATAGCCGCGATGGTCGTTATGCGGCCTTGTGGCTCTGAGCCGGCCGGCGGCTCGTTCCTGGGTTGCCGGGATGACGGCGATTCCGTGACGACTGGCTGGTCGGGTAGGCCACCGTCCGGCGTCGTTGCACCACTGTTTCCGGGTGTATTGCGGGAATTATCGTCAACCATCGCGATCTTCCTCCGATCGATCCAGGCATCTTTATCCGGGCCGTTGGCGTCGTCAACGCGAAAGCTGCCGGCTACGGTTGGGTTCGCCGGCCAGGCGTCAGGGTCATCCGCATGCGTTCCGGGTGGTAACGGAGCCGTTGGCGCGCCCATGCCGGGATTTGAGGAAGCGCTCGGCCCAGCGGGCCGTTGGTCCTGGCTGGACTCGCCTCGTTCGTCTCTGAGCAGTGACCGTTCCGTCCGCGGGTCGTCCGGTGCGCTGCCAGGGTTTCTGATGTCGTCCATGCGGATCGTCCTGTTCCGATTCGTCACGCTGTCGCTTGCAACACCTGTTGCTATACCCACATTAGAGCCGGGCACGACGGCGGGTTATCTGGTCGAGATGAAACATGCGGCCGCCGGCAGTATAGATCCTCGTGCGCAGCTTGTCGTTCCGGCGTGAGGCTGCATCCCCGCCTGGCAGCAGCAAGTCTGGATCGACGGAGAAGATAGCGGCCAAGCGAGCACGCTCGTCGGCCGTCGGATAGGCACGACCGCACAACCATCCGCACGCGGTGTGCTCGTCCACATGCATCATGCGCGCCACGTCGGCAATCGAGTATCCAGCGTCAATTCGCAGATGATTCAGTATCTTCGTCACGCCGGTCCTCTCTACAAGAGGTATCTCCCCGGCCGTGGTGGGATAGCCGGGGAGATGACTAGGGGAGTTGGATGGTGTGTCCCGCCGGAGGTTGTGGCGAGAGCTTGCTTGACGTCGTCTTCCCAGTATAGGTCTGGCTCGTTCAGGCGTGGGATACATGCCGGGTACAAATTGGGATCCAATTCCGAATATGTCTTTCGGTGCTAGTCCGTCAGCATGTCAATGAGGGGTAACCTCGACCCTTCGGTGGATTCCAACCCGAAGAGCGGTGCGGCGTTGTCGCCAAAAATCTTGCGTTTGTCTCGCCGGCCCAACATGTCGTCGAGCAGGTCCGTTGCTTTGCTGACGTCACCCATCACCTGTGGATAGTCGCTCCCAAACAGGATGCGCTCTACGCCAACGGTGTCGATCGCGCACTGCAGGGCCGGCTCGTGGAACGAGACGGTGTCAAGGTAGAGGCCACCGATGAACTCGCTCGGCGGGCGGCTGATCTCCTGACACTCGGGATAGGCGCGATACCCCATGTCGAGCCGCCCGGCCAGATACGGGATCGCTGCCCCCAGGTGACTGACGATCACGTTCAAACCGAGAAAACGACCGAAGAAGTTGGCGAAGATGAGCCGGCTGACAGCCAGCGTCGTATCGAACATGAAACCGACGAGCGGGCTGAGCGCATACGCGTTCATGGCCTCAATACCAGCCGGCACCATCGGATGGATGAACATCGTCGTGCCCAGGCGGTTGGCCTCTTCATAGAGTGGATCGAAGCGAGCGTCGTCGATGGGCGTACCGTCGATGTTGGCGCCAATGATGAAACCGACCATGCCGAGCTCGTCAATGCAGCGCGCGAGCTCACGCACGGCTTCGTCGATGTTGGCCGTGAGTGGAACACTCGCCAGCGCCCGGAAGCGATCCGGATACTGCTGCACGATCGAGGCGAGATAGTCGTTGCAGCGTTGCGCCAGGTCAATCGCCGGTTGATCCGCGAGAAAATAGACCTGTGGCGTCGAGACAGACAGAATCTGGACGTCGATGCCGTCCCGGTCCATGTCGGCGACACGCTGCTCGAGATCCTGCATGTGTGGGGTGACGCTGAGCAGGCGCGAGCCCTTGTGCATGATGATGAGGCCGGACTCTTCATCGCCACGAACGTCGTAGCGGCCGGAGCTGACCAGGCTATCGAGGTACTCCGGAGGCTGGATGTGGGCGTGGACGTCGATACGCACGAGTGGTTTCCCTTTCTGCACGGTGACAAGTTGGTGCGCCATATCAGAGAACGCGACGGACCCAGCCAGGCGAGCCACGCTCGGCGCTCATAGAGATCCCGGCTACGAGACGATTTCCCGGTGATGGAAGGCAACGATGGCCAGCAACAGGAAGACGAGGCCGGTGCCGAGCAGAATGCCGCTATGGCTCCAACGCATTCCAAAGAGGAGCGGCGCTCCCCAGCCGTAGTAATACATGGGCGAGAACTGGCTCCAGGTCACCAGGCTCTGCACAAACTCGGAGAGCGAGTTCAGCATGTAGCCGGCAACCACGACGGCCGTTGCCACCAGCGCCGCCGTCTTGCGCGAGCGGAAGACGGCCGAACAAAAGAGGCCGAAGCAGAGCACCCAGAAGGCGAACGGCAGCGTGTTGAGCAAGGAGAGTGCCAGCTCAGCCAGGTCGATGTCGACTCCAGCGGAAACAGCGCCGGCGACCGCGCCGACGGTCGTTGCCAGCGTAATGACAACGACGCCGAGAAAAATCGCCAGCGCCTTCTCCAGCAGGATGCGCCAGCGCTCGATTGGCCGGGTAAGCAGGATGTCCAGCGTCCTGGCCCGCTCTTCTCCGGCGATGGTGGCGCTCGTCTCGACGATGAGGAAAATCGCCAGATAAAGCGGTTGAAAGCTGAAGAGCTGGAAGCTCAGGTATGCTTCCGGGCTCCCGACCATTGCCATGCTGCCGATCAGCGATTCGGCGACCGACTCCCCCATGCCCTCCATCATCTCGCGTTGCGTGTCGGCCACAGACGGGTACAGGTACAGGATGAAGAACGTGAGCAGGCCCAACCCGATGGCGAAGCCGCCCATGCTCCAGCGTTGGTCGTACAATGTCTTGCCGAACACACTAGACATCATGGTTGTAGCTACCTCTTGTCTGATAGTAGCCCAGGAAGATTTCCTCCAGGCTGACCTCTTCCCAGATAACCTCGCATGGGGGATAGGCGGCCATGACCTGGATCAAATCGGCGGGCGCCGCGCGGGTCATGATCTCGATCACGTTTGGGTCCGGCTGCTTGATCTCCGCAAGATCCGGGACGACGGCGTAGGCATCAACGGGGGCCACGCCGTCGTAGGTGAGCCGCACTCTGCGTGGGGCGATGTCCTTGAGCTCGGCAATCGTGCCGACGCGAGTCAGCTGCCCCTCGCGGATGATCGCTACCCGGTCGCAGATGGCTTCGGCTTCAGCCAGGACATGCGATGAGAACAGGATCGTCATGCCGGCGTCGCAGGCTTCGCGCAGAATCGTGTACAGCTCGGCGCGGATCAGCGGGTCGAGGGCGTTCGTCGGCTCGTCCAGGATCAAGAGCGCCGGCTTGTGCAGCATGGCCTGAATCAAGCCGACCTTCTGTTTGTTGCCCTGTGAGAGAGAATCTATCGTCTGGTTCATATTGGAGACGCGGAGTCGTTCGGAGAGCTCCTCAGCGTAGCCCAGATCATCCACATCGTTCAGCGAGCCCAGATACGTGAAGAGCTGGCGCGGCGTCAGGCCCTCGTACAGCGCGAGCTCTCCGGGGAGATAGCCGATGAGACGGCGAATGCGCTGGCCATGCTTGCGTATGTCGCTCCCGAAGATCGTGGCGGTGCCGCTGTCTGGCCGGATCAAGGTCAGCAGGATGCGAATCGTGGTGGTCTTGCCCGCTCCGTTCGGGCCCAGAAACCCAAAGATCTCGCCCCGGCGTACCTCAAGATTCAGGTCGTCCACCGCGACGGTATTGCCATAACGCTTTGTGAGCCCGTCAGTGAGAACGACGCTCTCCACGCTTTCCCCTCCTCTGCCCGGTACGAAGTTCCCAGAGACGCTAATGCTAGTATGCCGGAAGTGGCGAAGGCATCACGTCTCTCTCGTATTCTAAAAGAGTGGTACTACGGTTGATCCTCTACTAAATGACCATAATGCTACATGCCGGTCGTTTGGTTGGTCTTTGCAGTCGCCTTGTTGAGTAACGGTCTATATCTTCAATTGTGCCCTTTCTATATCTTTAAAAGAGGTGGCCTGCACCACCCGCAGCTATGTTCTGCGCGCTGGAGTCTGGCGCGACGGCGCGTTTGGCTGGAGATTAGGCGATTTTCCTGAGGCTAATGGTCCATTATGCGGGCCGAGGGCAGAGCGGTGGGCCACTTGCCAACCCTGCGGGCGCCGTTCGACGCTGCTATTTGTGGGAGCCTTAAGACAGAGCGGCGTGCCACAACTATGAAGCTGGGCCCAAACCCAGATTATAGATAGTCCTCTGGTGGAAAAGTAATTGTGCCTGTCATTTGTGCCTCCTTTGTACCCCCGATCTTAAAAAGCCACTCCTATACTTGGGCTATCAATCAGGTCGAGGAACCACACCGCGCGCCGGAACGTTCCTCGTAACGGATTGAACCGGCGAGAGTCGAAGTGGCTTTCGTTGGCCGTTTGAGACGACCGTGGTGGTGACGCCACGTTCAGACCGCGCGCAAGAATTGGCAGGTACGTACAGATGACCCCATTGTTCCGAACTCAACGCTTATTGCTCTTCGCCGTAGCGGCTTTGATCCTGCCGCTGGCAGTGGCCTGCTCCGGTGGCGACAACGAGCAAGATCCAACCTCGACCACTGGAGGTACAAGCTCGGTTGCTACTTCCTCTGATACAGCGTCCTCCACATCAGACACCGACCCAACCCCCGACGCTGACACAACCGGCACGCCTGATGCCGATGGCGATACGACCGGTACGCCTGATGCCGATACGACGGGTACGCCGGACGCTGATGAAACCCCGAGCGCCGGCACGACGGGCACCCCGGAGGCCGATACGACCGGCACGCCGGATGCTGATGAAACCCCGGACGGGGTTGTCACTGGAACACCGGGAAGCGATAGCACCCCAGGTTCGGGCGCAGCGGCCGACAACCCGTTCGTCGACCTTGGCGAGCTCCAGGCGCAGGTTGAGAACTTCACCCTCGAGATGACCGGCAGCTTCGAGAATGTGCCTGATGAAACGGGCGCAACGTTTTCATCCAACATTGAGATGTTTCTCCAGCAGAGTGAGCCTGACGTGTACCAGCTGCGCTTCGTCACCGAGGGTGATGAGGAAATCGCGCTCGAGATGTGGGCGCTCCCAGACGCAACCTATATCTCAGAGTCCGGTGCGGACCCTGTTGAGCTGCCTGGTGGTTTGACTTCTGAATTCTCTCCGGCCGAGTTCCTGATGATCGTCCCGCCTGTCGAGACACTTGAGGACGTTGAGGAGGTTGGACCCGATGAGGTCAATGGTCGCCCAGCCACACTCTACCGCGTCGACGCTGAGCAGGCGGCAGGGCTCCTGGTCGCCCAGGGTGTCGAAATCGAGGACCCCCAGGGTGAAATGGAGATCTGGATCGACGACGGGCTCGGCGTCATGGTGCAGATGATCTCGGACATTACCTTCACCAATACCGACGGTACCGAGGGCTCCGCGTCTCTTGAGTACCGGGTTACCGACATCGACGAGACGATGCCGGTCGAAGCACCCGCTTAGGCAGGCGGTTAGGCGTCCCTCCCCCACCCCGAGGGAATAGGTCCCGGCGTAAGCAGGACCGGATGCGGCGCTATGGCGACTCATTCCAACAAGCGCACTGGCCGGTCAACATACAAGGCAAGGAGACAGCAATGAGTGCAACCCCATCACTAGCTCGTACGTTGAACACGATCCGTTCGCTGAAAGGGGTCGACCCATACTCGCGGTTGTGTGCGGCGGTGATTGCCACCGCGATCCACGACACCAAGAATGGCGATACTGAAGCCAAGCACTGGCTCGAAGAGGGCGCCCAGGGGCTGCTCTGGGGCCTGGTTCCTGATAAGGAGACCGATGCCGACGAGCTGCTGTCGGCCATGCTGATGAAGCATACGAAGTAATTCCTGGCGTATCTCCGCGCCGGCAGGTTCTTCGAGACGAAAGAGGAAATCTGCCTGCCGGCGCCCGGTGTACCGGTACGTAGCGACCGGAGTGAAAAACATGTACAACGATGACCACATCGCTAATTACATTGCGCCCGCTACGGGAACCGTACCTCCCACTGAACCCATTGGCCGCATCCGGCATCTGATGGAGTCCGATAACCTGGCCTCGGTCATCGTGGCCGAAGACAATCGCCCGGTTGGGATGATTCGCCGGAATGACGTCTTCGACGGCGCGCGGTTACCAGACTTCTGCCTGGCTCGTGACATTATGCTCCCCAACTGTCCAACACTACAGGTGAACTCGCCTGCGGATGAAGCGCGGAATAGCCTTGATGTGACGAATCTTGACCGCTTACCGGTTGTGAACGCGAACGGGGAGTTGCTGGGTGTCGTCCCGCGCTCCGCGTTGAGGTGGCAGCACCACTCCTCGACGCATGTTCCCGGCGGTTGGAGACGACGGACGTTCATCATCCGGCCCGGCATGAACGTGTTCTCGTCGAACGGTGTCAAACTGGGGCTGGTGGATCGGATGTTCGTTACAGGAGGCACCGTGACCGGGTTTTTGATCGCGTACAGTCGTGTAGGCAATCGGCACAAGCATATGAGTTTTGATGTTGTCGACCGCCTGGAAGGTGAGACGATCCTGCTTTCCATCGACGAAGCATATTTCTCACGTCTTTCGGATGCGGATGCATTCTGAAAGAGAGCGTCGCCGGTTCAATACGAATGAAAGGAGCGGGCCGTCGTGGCCGAGGAGTCGATATCAGCTTCAAGTATCCGGGAGATCTATCAGTCTCCCGCTGGAGATAGAGATAGCGAGACGAGCGGCCTCTCTCCTGAGCAGGCCGTTATCGTGCGCGGCGGGCTGCAGGTGTATAGCCTGGACGGGATGCTGTTAGGACAGGTTGAAGAGTTCATTATCGACGCTACCGGGAATCTGACGAGTTTTGTCGTGAACACCGGTAACTCAATCGGTTGCGAGCTGCGGGTCCTTATGGAGTGGATCCAGGCAGTTACCCGGGAGCGCATTCAACTCGGTATCACAGCAGCCGAAGCACGACGTGCCGGCCCCGTGTAGTGTCGCTTCAGTGTTGGGTGCAGTCTCTGTCTCAGAGCTCGTAGATGGTCTGCGTCATCTGAGCAGGGGAAAAGATACGATGGCGCACCCGGCCTAGCCGGGATAGCGCCAAGAAAGGCGGGTCATATGGAATTGATTATTATCATCGTTATTGTATTGGTCTTGTTGGCGGTTATCCCAACCTGGCCATACAGCCAGGGGTGGGGTTATAACCCGGCCGGTCTCATTGCCGCAATCCTGCTGGTGTTCCTGGTACTCTGGTTGTTGGGCGTCATCGATTTCAACAGCGAGGCCGAGGCCGATGCCAACGTCCTGATGGAAAGCATGTACGCAGCAGCGCCATCAGGAAACGTCTATTCCTCCTAGTTTCGCTTCGACACTGCACCACTCTGCCGGCCAGCCCGAGAGGGCTGGCCGTTCTTTGTCTGGGGGTGAGAGCCCGCTATGCCAGGAAATACCGTTGGGCGAGGGGGAGATGCTCCGCCGGAGGGATTTCGACGCGGGTATCGTCCACGAACACCTCATGGGTAGCCGGGTCAACCCGCACGTTGGGCGTGGCAACGTTGTGGAGCATGGCGGACCTGAAGGTCTGACGGGTATTCCGGACGCTAACCGGCCGGCGACGCAGGTGCCCTCCACGCGGGATCCCGCCGGCAGCCGACTCTGAGACGAAGTTCACCGCCAACTGCGCCGGCGCCAGACCATAGCTTCCCCACATCGGGGCATAGATCAACGGCTGGCTGGCGCGCGTCGAGCCATCACCGTCGCCAACCTGGGCCGCGACGACGAAACCGCCCTTGACGATCGACAGCGGCTTTGCTCCGAAGAAGGCGGGTTGCCAGATGATGAGATCCGCCAGCTTGCCCGGCTCCAGACTGCCGACCTCATGGTCGAGTCCGTGGGCGATGGCCGGGTTGATCGTGTACTTGGCGATGTACTGCAGAATGCGCGCGTTGTCGTCGCCCTCTCCGCTGCCCGGGTGAAAGCCACCGCCCCGCACTTCCTTCATCCTGTGTGCCAGCTGCCAGGTCCGCGATACCACCTGACCCAGGCGGCCCATGCCCTGAGAATCAGACGAAACGATCGCGATGGCTCCCAGATCGTGTAACAGGCTCTCGGCAGCAATGGTGCCCGAGCGCACTCGATCCATGGCGGCTTCGACGTCCTCCTGGAGGCCATAGTCCAGACGATGGACGGTCATAATCATGTCGAACTGCTCGGCCGCCGAGTTCACGCTATAGGGCAGGGTCGGGTTGGTCGAGGAGCCGATGACGTTCGGCACTGAACAGATCTCCAGCAGGTTGGGCGCGTGACCGCCCCCGGAGCCTTCCACATGGTATGCGTGGATCGAACGGCCCGCGATGGCTGAGATGGTCTCGCTCAGCGCGCCCGACTCGTTGATGCCGTCGGTGTGGGCGGCGACCTGGCCCCCATACGCGTCGGCCACCGAGAGGCAGGCGTCGATCACCGCTGGAAACGCCCCCACATCTTCGTGGACCTTCAACCCGGACACGCCGGACTCGAAGTGCGATTGCAGCTGCTCGCGATCGCTCGAGCCACGCGCCAGGACCGCCAGGTTGAGGGGGATAGCCTCGAACGCCTCGAAGAGCCGCAACATGTTGTTCAACGGGTTGACGCCCAGATCCCAGACGCCACCGGACCCCTGCCCAACCAGCGTCGTGACCCCCGAGTAGAGCGCCGCGCCGAGCAGGCTGGACGAGGACAGGTGCACGTGGCTGTCGACCGCCCCGGGCGTGACGATCAGCCCTTCGCCTGAGATAATGCCGGTCGCGCCGCTGAGAATGAGATCGATGTTGTCGGTGACGTCCGGGTTGCCGGCGCGGCCAATGCCGGCGATGCGGCCGTCCTTGATGCCGATATTGCTCTTGAAAATACCCAGCACCGGGTCGATGACGAGCGCGTTCGTGATCACGAGATCCAGCTGGCTCGGGCCGTGGGCGCGTCCGAACAGCATCCCGTCGCGTACCGGCCGGCCGAAACCAGTCACCGGCTCGGCGCCCGGTAGCGTGTCGTCGCGCTCGACCCTGGCGAACAGGTTGGTGTCGGCCAGTCGTACTCTGTCGCCGGTGGTCGGCCCATACATGCGGTTGTAGTCGCCGCGCTCGATGTTGCGGGGCATCGTCTGGGACCTCCCTTGTTATGATGCCGGCTCGTGCAGGAAACCGCGCTCGACCAGCCGTTGGGTCGCCGTCTCCCTGTCCAGGTCGTCCAGCGCGCCATCGACCGCGCCGTTGAATCCACGCACGACCCGCTTACCGCCGATCGGCACGAGGTGTACCTCGCGGGTTTCGCCCGGCTGGATTCTGACGGCGCCCTTGGCGTGGGTGTCGAGCCGCATCCCGTACGCCTTACAGCGGTCGAAGCGGAGACGCGGGTTGGCCTCGAAGACGTGGAAATGGGCCGTGAGCTGCACCACGACCGGACCGGTGTTGGTGATGGAAACAACGGTAACCGGCAAGCCGTCGTTCATCACGACCGCTTCCGGAGCCGGGATGATCTCGCCGGGTATCATGCGTCACCAATTGGCCGGTTGACGGTCACCAACCGGGTGCCGTCCGGAAAGAGCGCATCGACCTGAACCACAGCAAGCATCTCGCTCACCCCCTCCATAACGTCTTCACGGCGTAAGAGCCCTCGCGTGTGCTCGACGACCTCGGCATAGGGACGCCCCGCCCGGGCCTCCTCGAAGATCTCATCAGTCAGGAGCGCCATGGCCTCCGGGTGGTTGAGCTTCAGGCCACGAGCTTTGCGCTTCCTGGCCAGCTCGGCGGCGGCGAAGACGAGTAAGCGGTTGGTTTCCTTGGGATTCCAGGCCACGAGAAGCTCCTAACGGTCGTCTGCCGGCTTGTCGGGCTTCGGGCGGGAGAGCCGTCGCGTCAGGCCACCGATCTTGATCGCCACCCACTCACCTTCCTTCGTAATGGTGCGCTGGCCGGGCAGGCGATGGAGCGGGCTGCCGAGAGCGTTCGCCAGCCGCTTGCGCCGGGCAAGATACCAGCCGAGGACGGCGGCAATGACGATCACGACGACGATGGCGGCCAGCCCCGCGACGATGAAGAGCGCGGCTGATCCCGATCCTCCGGTGCGCGAGGCCGCGTAGAGCGCTGTCTCGCCAACCGGTGCAATCTGCCAGCGCACCGTGCTGTCGTCCACGCGTTCGCCGGTCGTCTCGCTGATATCGCCCGGGAGCGTCGCAACGTAGTACATGGTCAGGGCGTCTCGCAGGGCAGCTTGCTGGTCGTCGGTCGCGGCCACGGCAATGCTCTCGAACAACATCTGCCCGTCGACTGTCAGACTGAGATCATAGATTGTTCCCCCGATGGCCCCGGTTTCGCGCGTGAACGTGCCACGGAACGGCGCGGCGACGCCTGGCGCCGCGTTCAATCCGGTCGCGTTAATGAGCCCGTTGATCGAAGCCCCCGCGTCCTGGCCGTCGCTGGTCGTGCCGGTAACGCGCACGGTCGTGATGCTTTGACTCTCCGTCCGGGAAAACGCGAAGCCCGCATCAGTCGCTTGCTCTTCGAGGTCGTCCAGAAATTCGGCCACCTCTGCGGTCGTCACGCCTTCTTCAGGTTGCTGCGGGATCGCGATCTGGATAGAGTGTGTCGCAGAGCCGTCCAGCCGGTACTCCGAGCCGATCTCCACATTGATGCAAGCGCTGAAAAGCAGTGTCACGATCAGCAATGAGAGCACCCGGGTCCATCTGCTGATGCGGAATTGTCGTTTCGTCGTGGTGTACGTTACCACGGTACTCCTTCGTAGCAGTGGTCGTTCGCTGGGCTTAGACAAGCCCCGCCGTGCAGCGTACCGTACTATATAGAACATGCCTAGAACAGGTGTTGTAGGTAAGGCCGGGAGGATCAGATCGTGGCAATTCCGTATCGCGCCCCCCGTACACCGCCCGAGGTGGCGTTGATGATCGCAACGATGCCGGCGGACGATGCCGGGAGGATGGAGGCCGCCTATCGCTTCGCGGCAGCGGCCCATGATGGGCAGACGCGCGACGAGGGCACGCCGTTCATCGAGCATCCGGTACGGGTAGCGCGCATTCTCTGGGAAGAGTTCGGTATCCGGGACATCGACATCCTCGTCGCGGCGTTCAACCACGATGTTCTGGAAGATTGTGATTGGCTGGATGCCGGCGTCCTCAGTGGCGCCCTTGGTGCGCGCGCCACGGAATTGATCGAGCAGGTGAGCAAAGAGCAGGTTCCCGACGAACAGAAGCCGGCTCGCGACCGTGCCTACCTCGAGTGGTTGTGGGAGATCTCCCCTGACGCGCGCCTGTTGAAGCTGGCCGACCGGCTCGATAACCTGCGCAGTGTCGTCAACGCCGGCGATCCGGCCAAGGCAGAGCGCTACCTGACGGTCAGCCGTGAAGAGTTCATCCCGCTCGCTCTCGCGACCGACCCGGTCGCGGCCCGGCTGATCGGTGATGCCTGCGACCTCATCGAGAGTTATCTGCAAGCGCAGGAGTCAGACTAGATGCTGCCCGCGTTGTCGATGTTATGATGCGGCGTCGCAGGCAGCGTCTGTCGTCATCGTTCTCCTCATCCCCCGCGTCAATCAGTCATCGGGAGCGGCGAACGGGTCATCCAGGGCGCCCAACCAGTCATCCGGAGCGCAGCGGTGGCGACCATCGAGTGAACGGCGCTCATCAGTCATCCTGAGCAGGGACCCTTCCATACTGACGTCAGCGAAGGATCTCGTGTCTGACTCCCGAGGCGTTTGACCAGAGATCCTTCCTTGCGTCAGGATGACTCATAGGCGCTCAGGGCAGGCTCTTCGTGGCGCGCAGGATGACGACCACGCGCAGGATGACTACGAAGTCGCCGTTCGTGCTGTGGTGCTGTGGTCAGGAGCGAGGCGCGTGCGGGGATGGGGATCTCGTCACGATGATCTGTATGGTGAGCGCTTTTTGAAGCACCTGTTAAAGAGTGGAGCAGCTGGTTGAAGTTCGGCATCGTCATGTTTGTCACGGAATACTCGATGTCTGTGCGCGACCTCGCGGCGGCGGTTGAGGAGCGTGGGTTTGAGTCCCTGTTTTTCCCGGAGCACAGCCACATCCCTACCGACCGCACGTCCCCCTGGCCTGGCGGCCCCGATTTGCCGCGTCATTACCTGCACACGCTCGATCCCTTCGCCGCGCTGGCGACTGCCGCCTCGTGCACGCGGACACTGCTACTTGGTACGGGAGTGTGTCTCGTCGTCCAGCGAGACCCGATTCACCTGGCCAAGGAGGTTGCGACGCTCGACCTGCTCTCGGGCGGACGGTTCCTGTTCGGGATTGGCGGCGGCTGGAACCGGGAAGAGATGGCCAACCACGGAACTGACCCGGTGAAGCGCTTTGAGGTCATGCGTGAGAATGTGCTGGCGATGAAGGAGATCTGGGCCAACGACGAGGCGGAGTATCACGGCAAGCACGTGAGCTTCGACCCGATCTGGCAGTGGCCAAAACCGCGTCAGGAGCCTCACCCGCCGATTCTGGTCGGTGGTGACGGTCCCACGGTGCTTGAGCGTGTCCTGGAGTATGGTGACGGTTGGTTCCCGTTGCACGGCCGCAGCGAGTGCCCCATTGGCGAGCGCGTTGCCGAGCTCAATCGTCTGGCAAAGGAACGCGGCCGGGAGCCGATTCCCGTCACCATGTTTAGCGCGCCGGCCCAGCATCAGGCCGTCGAGGAGTTTATCGCAGCCGGTGTTTCGCGCTGCGTCTTCCCCGTGCCCTCGGCCGGCCCCGAACAGGTCATCCCGTTCCTGGACCGTTTGGTGGAGATGACCGAGAGTTTCAAATAAGGCCTGCGGGGTTCACGTCCGCGAGTTGAATGAGACCGTCTCCGTATCGGGACCGCCTTACGCTGCTCGGGCAATCCTTACGAGGACAGTACATCCTCGCGCGGCGGCGCCAGCGAGCCGCTGCTATCCAGGGGCAACCGAACCGTAAAGCATGTTCCTGCGCCGGGGGTACTCTCAACCGAGATGTCACCCTGGTGGATGGTCACAATCCAGCGGGCGATGGCCAGGCCGAGGCCCGTGCCACCGGAGACGCGGGCGCGGGCCTGGTCGGGGCGATAGAAGCGCTCGAAGATGCGATCCAGGTGCCGGGCCTCGATGCCCGGACCGCTGTCGATGACACGCATGACCGCCTGACCCTGTTCCATGCAGACGCCCAGGCGAACGCTGGTTCCGGCCGGCGTGTGGCTGAGGGCATTGTCGAGCAGGATCAAAAGGAGCTGCTTCAACTGATCGGCGCTGCCGGCGACTGGCAGCGGCGCGTCGTCAATCGCGGTGTCAAACGCGTGCCGGGACGTGAGCGGCGCGACCGTACGCACCGCGTCGCGGGCGATGGTTGCCAGATCGACCGGCATCATCTCCGGCCGCCAGCCGACATCGGCGCGCGCCAGGGTTAAGAGGTCCTGCACTAACCGCGTCAGCCGTTCTGCCTCGCTGCCGACGTCGACTAATCCTTCCAGCAAGTCGTCCCGGTCGATCGCGCCACTGGCGACCATCCTGCGCATGATCTCGCTGTTGCCGCGTAGCGCCGTCAGCGGCGTGCGCAGCTCGTGGGACGCGTCGGCGACGAACCGGCGTTGCGACTGGAACGAGTCCTCCAGCCGGTCGAGCATGGCGTTGAACGTCTGCGCTAGCCGTTCGACCTCGTCACCGCTGGCAGGCAATTCAATCCGTTGGGAGAGATCGTCCGCGCCGCCGATTGCCTGGGCGGTCACGCTCATTCGTGCGATTGGCCGCATGGCGGCGCCGGCCACGAACCAGGCCACGGTGCTGATCGCCACTGTCGCGATGAGCGATCCAACGAAGAGGTTCTTCCGCAGCTCGGCCAATGTTTCATTGACGGGCTTAAGCGATTCGGCCACCTGGACGTAGCCGACAGCCTGGTTGGGTAGCTGCGGCACGTATACCGGTGCCGAATACACCCGGATCTCGGTGTCGTCGATGGAGGTTTCGTAGTACATATCGTGGCCGGCTGCATTGGCGACGATAACCTGATTGGGGACCGGCAAGAGCTGCTCGTCGAGCGTAGCCGATTGCTCGATGACGTTGCCATCGTTATTGATGACCTGGGTGAAGATCCCGGGCGACGTGAAGGGGTCGAACTCGGGTAGAACGACATTCATGCTCCCATCATTTCCTAAGGAGATGCGCGCCGGGTTCTGGCGATAGGTGTCGTAGACGCCGGCCAGGCGACTGTCCATCTCGGCGTGCAGGTTGCGTGCCATTGCGAAATGGATACCCAGCGAGAGGCCGAGCAGCAGCAACACCATGACCCCGGCGGTAGAGAACGCGATCCGCTGGCGGATGGGCACGACGAGCGTCAGCTCGGGCTACCCGGACGGCCGCTGCGCAGCGCGTAGCCGGCGCCGCGAATCGTCTGCAGCAGTCGCGGTTCGCCCCCGGCTTCGAGATGGCGGCGCAAGTTGGACATGTAGACCTCGAGCACGTTGGACTCCCCCGGGAAATCGTCGCCCCACACCCGTTCCATGATCGTGTCACGTGGCAGGACCTGGTTCGGGTGCTGCATAAAGAGCATCAGCAGGTCGAACTCGCGGGTCGTGAGCTCGATTCTGCGCTCGCCGCGGTGGGCGAAGCGCGTGCTCGTGTCGAGCAGCAGATCGTCAAAAGCGAAGGTCGTTGCCACGGCCTCGTCGGTGCGCGGGTCGCTGCGGCGCAGGAGCGCCCGGAGCCGGGCGAGGAGCTCTTCAAACGCGAAGGGCTTGACCAGGTAGTCGTCCGCCCCGGCATCCAGCCCGGTCACGCGGTCGCTCACCCCGTCACGCGCGGTGAGCATCAGGATTGGCACCTCTTCACCGGCGGCGCGGATCTTGCGGCACACCTCAATCCCGGTCATGCCGGGCAGCATGACGTCGAGCACGATCAGGTCGGGCATCGAGTCGCGCAGAACCTCCAGCGCCTCGGTCCCATTTGAAACCAGGCTAACGCTATAGCCCTCGAAACTCAGTCCCCGCCGCAACATCGACGCGATCGAGGCATCATCTTCAACCACGAGTAACCGGGACGGGAATGACAAACAGCGTACTCTTTCGCTAGAGCTTCAGGAGCGACCGGAAGCGTTCGGCATCCTCATAGGGGCCAATGAGCGCCAGGCTGAGCCGGTCTTCCCGGAAGAGCTCGCGGGCGAGCTCCTGGACGGCGTCTGCTTCGACGGCATCAATCTCTTCCATAACCTCTTCCGGCGTCTTGATCTCACCAAACGTCAGTTCCTGGCCACCGATCCAGCTGGCGACAGAGCGGGAGTCCTCAAGCCCCATGATGATGCGGCCCTTGCTCATCTCTTTGGTGAGGCGCAGCTCATCCTCCGGTACGCCGCCCTCTTTGAGCTTCTGCAGCTCACCGAGAATGGCGCTGATGGTCTCTTCAACGCGCGTCAGATCGGTGCCGGCATAGACGACACCCTGTCCAACATCAACGTATTGGCGGAAGTAACCATAGACCGAGTAGACCAGTCCGCGTCGCTCCCGGATTTCCTGAAAGAGGCGCGAGCTCATGCCGCTCGACAGAATCGAGTCGATCGCGCCCTGCACATAGCGGCGCTCGTCGGTATAGGGCAGCGCAGGGTGGGCGATACAGAGGTGGGCTTGCTCGGTTGCTTTGTGGATAAGCCGCACGCGCGGCTCGGTCTGGCGGAACTGGGTCAGGCCGCAGACGTCACCCATGCCGGGCGCGAGATCTCCAAAAGCTGCCTCAGTCAGTGCGACGATCTCGTCGTGGTCGACCTTGCCGGCCGCGGCGATTACGAGCCGCTCAGGCCGATAGTGCCGGTGCAGGAAGGCCCGCATGTCGTCGGCAGTGATGGTCGCGACCGTCTCTTCCGTGCCGAGTATCGAGCGGCCGACGGGCTGGTTGCCCCACACGACCTCGTCGATGACGTCGTGCACGAGATCGTCGGGGGTGTCGTTGACACCGTGAATCTCTTCAACGATGACAAAGCGCTCCTTCTCGAGCTCTTCGGGATCGAAGGTCGAGTTGCGCACGATGTCGGCCAGCACGTCGAATGAGGAGGCTACGTGGGCGGCCGGAACTTTGACCCAGTAATTTGTGCTCTCACGGCCGGCGGCCGCGTTGAGAATGCCGCCGACCCCTTCGATCTGGCTGGAGATCATGGCCGGGTCGGGACGCTTCTCGGTGCCTTTGAAGAGCATGTGCTCAATAAAGTGGGCAACGCCGGCCTGGCGGTCCTCTTCATAGCGTGCCCCGGCACTATAGAGGAACATGATGCTGGCTGAATGAACGTGATCCATGCGGCTGGTTACGATGCGAACCCCGTTGGCCAGAGTCGTCTTGTTGTAGAACATCGAGGCTTGGCCGGCGTCACGTTCACGTGCGATTGCCACGGTTAGGTACTCCATCTAGCGAAACAATACGTCATGCACAGTCGAGACGAGAGTTTAAACTTCTTCTTGTTCAGCTATTAACTCTTCTTCATGGTCGATCAACCATATGGCGAATTCCAGCGCCGCAATGGCGGAGTCGCGGATGTTCTGCAGCCGATCGCCGTCGAGACGCAGCTCGCGGACGTCACACACGTTTGGTGTCGAGGCGGCGACATAGACGAGCCCCACCGGTTTGCCCTCGGTGGCGCCGCCCGGCCCGGCTATCCCGGTGGTCGAGATGCCAACCTCTGATAGGAACACCTGCTGGGCGCCCTGCGCCATTTCAAAGGCGCACTGGTCGCTGACCGCCCCGAACTGCTCCAGCGTCTCTTGAGAAACTGCCAGCAGCTGGGTCTTCGCTTGATTCGAGTAGGCGACGATCCCGCCAGGAAAATAGTCGGAGGCGCCGCCCAATGACGTAATCCAGCTGCTCATGAGTCCGCCGGTGCAGGATTCGGCGGTGGCACACTTCCAGTCACGCTCGATCAACCGTTGTGCGAGTTCGGCCGATAGCTCGAGTCCGCGTCGGTCCGTTGTGTCCATGACACTCCCTGATTCCCTCATGTATGAGCATATCCAAGCGAGTATGGTGCATGAGTCGCCATAAATGCAACCACACGAGCCGGTGTCGCCGCAGCGTGCTGCGAGGACGATGAAGCCCGCGTTCCGCGCGCTTACGATCAGCCCCGGATTGACAGGGGCTGGTTCAAACGTATGCTAGACTCGGAGGCAGGAACGGACCGTTCCTGCTCACCTCGTTCAGGCTGATTGTTGAGACCGATTCGACGCTGGTTGTTACCCGTCTCGACCTGGAATGGAACCACTCAGATGGCCTACAAGGCGACACATGATGTCGTCCAGCGGGTGATGCCGCTACTGGAGCAGATGGCCACCCGCACGATCGACAAAGCCCGGCTCTTGCAATATCTCTCGGCGTCTGCCGGTGTTGACTGGGGCATCATGAGCGTGCTTTCGGATGTCGAGACTGACGAGGGCCGTGTCATCACCTATCGCGATGAGCTGAGTGGGGCGAGCTATCAGTTACGCTATCCTGAGTTTCTCTCCGACGAGCTCGCCCCGTTAGTGCTGGCTGAGTACAAGCGCCTGGCCGTCGCTAAACCGCTGACGAAGATGGATCAGGGCCTCTTCGAGCATTTCTTCGCGATCACCCACTGCGCGCGTTGCCGCTACCGCGGTCCCGAGCATTCTCAGATCCACAGCGAGTGCCACTTCGCCGGATTCCCCATCAATTTCGAATCGGAGTAGCGGCGCAGTTACGGAAGTATCCCGTATTCCCTCGAACAGCTGGTTACTCACCCCGCGTAGGGGCGCAATTCATTGCGCCCTCTCCGGCGCCCGAGCAGCCAGGCAAGGCGCAATGCATTGCGCCCCTACGAACATGGGGGCCACACTTATCGGATTAACCGGGACATCTTCATCATTACGCTCCATCGGCATCAAGGTAGGATTCACAGGGTGGAGAACGCTACTCTGGTGGTCATCCTGAGGCAACGAAGGGTCTGCCGTGAGCGAAGCCGAATGGGATCTCTTAGTGGGCTTTCGAATGGGTAAACCAGAGATCCTTCGTTGCCTCAGGATGACCGAAAAAGGCCCTTGTCCTCCCTGAATTGGTTTACCCTGATGCCGATGGGGCGCAATGCATTACGCCCCTCGAACTTCTGTACAGGGCGGATGCATCAGGACACCTCCACCATTGCGCCTGACGCGAATCACTGTGTCTGACAACCACCCTCGGCGCGCGTCGGTAAGCGGTCAGAGCAGCCCGGCCGCTTGCCAGGCTGCGCGGGCGATGTCTCCGATGATCTCCTCGCCGGTGTGCTGGTCGGGTAAGTTCTCAGCATACACCGCGATGAGCAGCGTGCCGTTCGGCGTGCTGACGAAGCCGGCGTCGTTGGTGACGCCTTTATTGGAGCCGGTCTTGGTTCCCCAGCGAATCTCGTCGCTCTCCGGCAGGTAGCGGGCGATGCGGCGCGAGTTCTGCTGCTTCTCCAGGGTGGCCACCATTGCCTCGCAGGATGCGGGCGACGCAGCCGTACCGTTCAGAATCTTCCCGATGGCAAGCGTATAGTCCTCCGGGGTCGCCAGGTTCTCCTGCTCGCCCTCGATGGCCAGACGCCCCATCATCTTCCTGCCCAGGTTGGAGCTCGCCATGCCGAGATCGCGCATGGTGGCGTTGATCGCGTCCATTCCGGCGATGTCGATCAGCATGTTTGTGGCGGTGTTGTCGCTGATGGACATCATCAGATAGAGCAGGTCGCCGACGGTCACCTGATGACCGTCGTGCATGTAGCGCAGCACGCCGCTGCCGTTCGACCAATCGCTGGCACACACCGCGTGGAGATCGTCCAACGCGATCTCGCCCCGGTCGATCTTGCGATAGATCTCGACCATGATCCCGATCTTGACCGTGCTTGCGGCTGGGAATTGTCGCCGGCCGTTGTGGCTAAAGCATGCGCCATCCGGGGTGACGACGCTCACTCCGACCGTGCCGTGCTGGCCCGCCCTTTGTACCGCTGCCTCGACCCCAGCCCAATTCAGGTTCATCCCATCCCCGTCTCTCTACATCCTCGAACGTTTCGAGGACATCGTAGCCGGTTCTGCGGACGCCGTGTAGGGACTTACTCAGGTTTGGTGTCAGGCGGGCTTGCGATTGGAGAGGTGTGGCGGATCTCGATGCAGCTCGGTCAACGCTTGCTCGAGCTGCTCGCTTGATTCTGCGAATCCTATGCCGATCATCGAGTAACCGGCGGTGATCTCGGCCGCCTCCGCGACCCTCTCCAGGACGCCGATCATATGCGTCATCCAGTGGCCGACGTCATACATCGCACCTTCGCTGAGGAGTGCCTCCGTCTCGTCGATGGTGTGGGTGAAATCGTACTCGCCCCAGTCGATCAGCTTGAGGGCGGAAAGCAGGAGATCAACCCGATAGATGAGGACGTGGATGAGCCCCTCGAGCTCCCCCTTGGAGTATCTAGCGAAGGATGAATCCGTAAATCGTTCAGACATCGCAATGGGCGCGCCTTCACCTCTGCAGATCGAATTGTTGACCGGATGAATGTTCCGTCTCAGCGGCTCGTGCGCGCTGGGGTGAGTCTGAGCTTTCCTAGGCAATGGCAGAACCTCCCAACATCGACCGCACCGGCGTGCCGGCAGGGTACCTCTTGGGGATGAGCGTGCTGATCCCCCAGTAACTCGCTCCGACGAGTGGCCTCGAGACAATCGGAGCCATTCGTTGGGAGGCCGGATTGCTTCAGCCCCACTCCAGGCGCCTGGATTGCGGCGTGGATTCGGCCCGTGCGTTTGATTACTGTAGGGAGACAAGGCGATGTTCAGGCGAAAGTTATTTAGCGTAAGGCTGACAACCTTGTCACTGTAGCAAGCTTCGCGGGTGCATTTGGGCCAAAAACACGAAGAGGCGCCCTTCAAGGGCGCCTCTGGCTCACAAGTTGGTCCTGTCGGTTACCCGTAGCGTTGCCTGCGGGTAGTTTCTGCGGCGTCGGCGACTTTGTAGTCGGTCAACGCTGGGATATCCAGCGCCGGTGAACTGGTCTCCGGCGTGCGGAAGACGTAGCCCATGCCGCGCACCGTGTGAATGTACTCCGGGCGATGCGGGTCGACTTCAATCTTCTTTCTGAGACGCCGGATATACTGGTCGACCCGGTTGGTGTCGCCTTCGAAACTGAATCCCCAGGTGCGCTCGATCAACGTGTCGCGGCTGATGGTGATCTGGGCATTTCGCATCAGACACTCGAGCATACGCATCTCGGTCGGGGTCAACAGTTCTGGTTCGCGCCCCTCCACCCGGTAGGTGAGCTCGCCGATGGAGAGCTCGGCCTGTTTCACTTTGAGCACCGTGCCGAGACCCTGATAGTCCGACTGCCGGAAGCGCCGGGCGATCGTGTCGAGCCGCGCCAGGAGCTCGAGCGGGTCAAACGGTTTCACCAGGTAATCATCGGCGCCATAGTTCAGGGCTTTGATCTTGTCCCGGGTATTGACGTTGTGGGTCACGAACATGAGCGGCCCGTTGTAGCGGTAGCCGCGCAGCTCCTTGCATAAATCGAAACCGTTGAGATCGGGCAGATCTGTTTCGAGGAGCACGGCATCCGTTTCGATGCCGATAATGTTCGTGAATGCTGCTGCTGCATTCTGTGCGAGGACTGGTTCGTGGCCTGCGTCTGTTAATACGAAGCTTAGAAATCTGCCGTTGGCAGCATCAGAATCGACAATCACGACTCGCATTCCTGGGCCTCCCCCGTGCGTACCCATGAGAATGCCTTCGCCGTCTGTGTGTATTGACGCGTCTGACCAAATTCCTCCCAGACACTCAGTCAGAGCTGCGTGATGCGTCATGCAGAGACGAAGACATAACAACCAGTTTCATGCGACCTGGCCGGTTGCACCAGTGGCTCCAGCGAAGGACAGGTGCCCAGATACACCCTTCGCGATCATTGCCGCCATTGCTCGCATGTCAGTGACTATCCAGCCCCGCCGGGTGGCTGGATAGGAAGTGTACGGCCGAACGTACTTATTCTCGCTTGGGATCTAGTATGACTATCTGTTCATTATTGTCAATAGCCGTTTCGGATTTTTCGGCTGACAATACGTACAGAATGGCATCACTGCTACCTGAACAGACGTGTTTGTTAGTATCGCTCACGCCCATTGTCGTTACGTAAGACGGATGGGCCGGGTATCGAAACATGACAGCCTCACGTCGTTTCCAGCCAGGAGCGTCATGATTTTTAACGCAAGTATCACGTGGCCGAGCCTGGAGTTGTGTTCGCTGAGCGACTCTCCGAGACCTGCGACTGGATGTTGGGTGTTGAGGCGGGATCCCATTCGCCTGTGCTCAGCGAAGGCGCCATAGAGTCGAACGGATCTGTTGAACACCACATGGGTCATGATTGCGTGACGCACATCGTCAGGCTCCTGGTATGGGCCTTCCATCCGTACGAGATTCACCGCGATAAGCTACCGAGGTTGACATTTGTTCTGCGAGGCGACGGCCACTGACGCGACGGTCTCCTCGAGGCCCTGGAGTAACGTGACTGACGGCTCCCAGTTGAGCAGCTCCTTCGCTCGCGAGCCAGTCAGGGCAATCTGGTAGATGTCGCCGGGACGAGGTGGAGCGTAGTGTGCCTCACGTCGATAGTCGGTAATGGCGGCCAGCGTTCGGAATACCTCGTTCACGCTCGAACCAACGTTTGAGCCGAGGTTGATGCTCATACCCGACGCCGTCGTCAACGCCGGGATTGACGCCCGGGCGATGTCTCCGACGAAGACGAAGTCGCGCGTCTGTTCTCCGTCGCCATAAATGGTGACCGCTTGGTCGGCGAGCATCTTGCCAATGAAGATCGCAACGACACCGGCTTCTCCGTGCGGATCTTGCCGCGGGCCGTAGACGTTGGGGTAGCGCAGGATCGTGTAATCCAGACCGTAGAGGCGCTGGTAGAGTCCAAGGTAGAGCTCCATGACATATTTGGTGACGCCGTAGTGGCTGAGTGGCGCGATGGGGTGCTCTTCATCACAAGGGAGGTAGCCCGGCTCGCCGTAGAGCGCCCCGCCGGTTGAGGCGTAGAGCACTTTGCGGACGCCGCTTGTCCGGGCGCACTCCAGCAGGTTCACGCTGCCTTCAACGTTGATAGAGGCGTCCCGGCGTGGCTCGTCAATTGAAGACTGGACGCTGATCTGGGCTGCGTGGTGGCTGACGATCTCCGGCTGCACCTCAGCGAACACATCCGACAGAGCGGTGTCCCGGATGTCGCACTGGTAAAAGGTCGCGCCGTCCGGGACGTTCTCGGTGCGGCCACTTGAGAGGTTGTCAACGATTGCCACCTCGTGACCGGCGGCGATAAACACCTCGGCAACATGTGAACCGATAAAGCCTGCGCCGCCACTTACCAGTATCCGCATTGGACACCTCTCCCATGATTCCATCACGCACTGCTTGCCAACGATCGCCTTGCCCAAGGCTGGCCGGAGTGTTCCAGTTGAGCATATATTGGACGGAGATGATTAAACTCCAGGCGAGTGTACCGTTTTTTACCAAAGAGCGCGGAGACGAGTGTGGCCGGCGAGAGGGAGTCAGTGCGGGTCCTGGTCGTGTGTGATCGTGATCCGAGGATGCCCGATGAGCGGATTCCCGTGAGCGCACGCCGCAAAGCGCGGGAGTGGAGTGCTGCCGGCAGTGAGGTGTGGATACTCGCAGCCGCTCCCCAACCCCCTGGTAGCCTGGTGGCCGGCGCTCTTGAGATCGAGGAGAGCTGGGTCGACGGTATCCCGCTGTACCAGGTGCGTTTCGCCCCGCCAGGCCGGCTGCGCACGTGCCGGGGACATGGCTCGGAGCCATTACTCAGGCTGGCGCTGGAGCGGGTCGTGCACGAGTTTCAACCGGGGATGCTCTGCCTCGTGCTCGGACCCTTCTTCGGGGCGATTCCACTACGCAAAGCAGTGGAATATGGCATCCCGGTCGACATCGTCGACAGCGAGCACATCCTTGACGAAGAGAGAGGCGCGGGTCCCCAGGGCCGGTTACACCGGAGGATCAGTCGAGCCGTCGCACTTCTGGGTCGGCGAAGCGAATCGGTCCCCACTCGAAGCGCCACTCAGTCTGCGGACCGTCGCTCTGTGCGGCGAGCACTTCGAAGTGCAGCACGTCGCTGACCGCGTCAAACTCCGCCCCCTTGAGAGTGCCACCGCCGCGCCCTGCCGATACCGCGCAGTGGTATCTCCCCGGCGCGAGGCGCAGGTCGGAGAGGGTCAGGCTGAAGGTCGCCAGCTCTCCCCTGTCGGGAGCGTGTAGCTCAGGCCCGATGACCGTGCCGGCTTCGCGGCCTCCGTGCCAGTAGAGCGTGACTCGAAAGCGGAAGCAGGCAACTGTCTCAACCGCACGAACGCTGATGCGCAATCTGAGATCGCTGTCGGCAGCCACGAGCTTCGCCGGGTGGCTCTCAAGCTCCAGACTCACGAGCCGCAGCGACCCGCTCAGCTCACGATTGCGACGTGGCGTGTGCTCGACAGCGTAGACGCTCGTTTCCCAGTCCGTAGCGCTGTCGAGGTAGCGGCTGACGATCTCGGCGGAGGGGGCGGAGGCAACCAGCCTGCCGCCGTCAATCAGCAGGCTCCGGGTCGTGAGCTGGCGTACGGCGGTCAGGTTGTGGGACACGAAGATGACGGTCCTGCCGGAATGGGCCACCTCGCTCATCTTCCCCAGACACTTCTGCTGAAAGGCCACATCCCCAACGGCCAGCACCTCATCGACGATCAGGATTTCAGGTTCAAGGTGGGCGGCGACCGCGAAGGCCAGCCGGACAAACATGCCGCTTGAGTAGCGTTTCACCGGAGTATCCAGGAAGCGCTCGATCTCGGCAAAAGCGGTAATCTCGTCGAACCTGGAGTGAATCTCGCGGCGTGTCATACCCAGAATGGCGCCGTTGAGGTAGATGTTTTCGCGCCCGGTAAGCTCAGGATGAAATCCGGTCCCAACTTCCAGCAGCGAGCCCACCCGGCCATGGATTTCGGCCCGGCCGGTAGTGGGTTCGGTGATGCGCGAGATCAGCTTGAGCAGGGTGCTCTTGCCGGCGCCATTCCTGCCGATAATCCCCAGCACTTCCCCCTGGTGCACCTCGAACGAGATGTCGCGCAGCGCCCAGAACTCCTCGCTGGCCGGCCCTGCCCCGTGTCGCAGGGGGCTGCGCAGGCGGGTCGTGAGGCTATCGCGCAAATTGGCGTACGCGTCGCGGCGCTCGCCAATCATGTAGCGCTTGCCCAGCCCCTCGGCCCGCACCGCGATGCCGGTCATGATCTCTCTCCACGTCGGTCGAGATCGCAGCGGGGAGTGAGGGCTGCCCTAGATAACATCGGCGAAGTCCCGCTCCATGCGTCTGAAGAAGAACAGTCCGCCGACAAAGATCGCGACCACGATGCTGGCCGAGACGGCGATCATTGCGCCCGGCGGGTCCGCGGTGCCGAGCAGCGCCCAGCGGAACCCCTCGATCACCCCGGCCATGGGATTTAACCCGAAGAGCGGCTGCCACGTTTCCGGGATCAGGCTGCTCGGATAGGCCACCGGCGTCGCGTAGAGCCAGAACTGGGTGAGAAATGGGATGGTGTAACGGACGTCACGATACTTGACGTTGAGTGCGGAGAGCCAGAGGCTGACGCCCAGTGCCGACATGAGCGCCAGCAGCAGGAAGAAAGGAATCGTCACTACTGCCAACCCGGGTACGATGCCGTAATACGCCATCAGTCCCAGCAGCACGCACAAGGCGACGGCGAAGTCCACGACGCCGGACAGCACACTGGCGATGGGCGCAACCAGTCTGGGAAAGTAGATCTTGGAGATCAAGTTGGAGTCGCGTACCAGGCTCATGCCCGCCTGGTTCATTGACATGGCAAAAAATGTCCAGGGCACGAGTGCGGCGTAGGCGAACACTGGGTACGGCACTCCGTCAGAAGGCACACCGACAAGCCGGCCAAAGATGACGGCGAAGACCACCATGGTCATGAACGGCTGGATGACGGCCCAAGCCGCGCCGATCAACGTCTGCTTGTAGCGGAGCTTCAGGTCGCGCCAGGTGAGGAAATAGAGCAGCTCGCGATAGCGCCAGACCTCGCCGATCTGCAGCGCTGCCCAGCCGCTGGATGGCTGGATGACGATGGCCGGCGAGCGCTCAGGCGCAGACGCGCCTGCGACCCCGGCGTCTCTGGCGGTTGCTTCTTGAGCTGCCAACAGTGCCTCCCGTGTCGTCTGCGCTCGGCGAGCTCTGGGTTGGGCCGAATCATAGACGATCGCCGCCGACACTGGCTGCTGGAAAACAGGTTGCCCCCGGCCTGGGCAACCGGGGGCAACCTAGTAAGGAAGAGGACAGCAGCGGTGTGACTCTCCTCCACCTGTACTTTAGAGCCACAATGTGACACCGATACGTGAATACCTTTTCGAATAGCTTCCGGTTTGTTCAGGTTTGTGTTGAGAGGAACTGTCGTGTGAGCGCTCTATTCCGTTTCTTGAAACGGTAGGCGGACAGTGAAAACGGCTCCTTCACCAGGCCGGCTGCTGAGGTCGATCGTACCCTGATGGCCCTCGACGATCTGGCGCGTGATGTACAGCCCCAGACCTGCCCCTCCGGAGGAGTGATGGGCGGTGTCGCCGCGCACAAAGGGCTCGAACAGCTTGGCTTGCTGATCTTCCGGGATGCCAACGCCCTGGTCTCGGACAGTCAAGACTGCACTCGTGCCGTCCTGTTCCACGGTCACCTGGATCGGACCTTCCAGAGAGTACTTCAGGGCGTTTGAGAGCAAGTTCGTCAGCACCTGGTCCAGCCGGGCAGCATCCCACTCTCCGACAACCGGAACGGGCGCCTGGACGACGATCTCGCGCCGGTTGTCGCGCTCCTGAGCAATGCCTAACCGGTCGACAACCTGGTGGGCCAGGCTGCTGAGATCGCAGGGTTCCGGCCGCAGATCCAGGTGTCCTTGCTGGATCCGCGTGACATCCAGAAGATCGGTCACGATCTGGTTTAGCCGCTGCGC
This sequence comes from uncultured Chloroflexia bacterium, assembly GCA_963729445.1. Classification (GTDB taxonomy): domain Bacteria; phylum Chloroflexota; class Chloroflexia; order Thermomicrobiales; family CFX8; genus JACCZH01. The sequence goes on along the minus strand of CAVSNU010000003.1, from coordinate 1,163,107 downwards.
CTCATGCAGCAAACGGTGGGTGACAGAATCGATTCGTTCAGGGTCGATCGTGTCCTGGGCCAGTTGGCGGGTCAAGAGGTGGGCGAACCCGGTAATCGTTGTGAGTGGGGTGCGGATCTCGTGCGAGGCGATCGATAGAAACTCCTCGCGCAGCTGAACCGCCCTCTGTGCCTGGCGGTACAGCTGTGCATTCTCAACGGCCATCGCAGCCCGGTCGGCGATTTCCTGGACAAATTGCTTGTCGGCCTCGGTGTAAGGCCGCCCGGGGGTAGAGCGGAAGAGCGCGATGGTGCCGACGACTTGCTTCCCCCGGCTCATCGGGACAATCAGAACCCCATACATGCCGAACTTCTGGCTCCAGGTCCGGTATGCGGGTTTGACGATCGAGAACATCTCGTCTGGCGAGGTTTCCGGAATCAAGAGCGGTTCGCCAGTGTTGGCAACCTGGCCAGTGATGCCCTCTCCCCAACGCAAGGGGTTTTCTGCGTGCAGTTCACGCAGCGCGGTTTCAGCCTCGGGATTCCGGTCGTAGATCGCCACGGGATGTAGCCAGAGACCATCTTCTGACGGCAAGCGGATGATCGCGCTGTCGCCGACCAGCTGCGCAACCTCGCGGCTGCATGTCTCCAGCACGGCTGTCAGATCCAGGCTGGCTTCAGCGAATGCCTGCGACACGCTGGCGAGCGCATCCTTCCGCAGGGCGTGCTCCTGGGCCTGCTCGTAGAGACGCGCATTATCAAGTGCTAGCGCAGCCCGGTAGGCCAGGTTCTCGGTCAATGCGAGATCTTCGGCTGTGTAGTGACGCCCGGACTCAGCGTGCACCAGCGTGATCGCGCCCAGGGTGCGTCCACGGGCGATCAGCGGCACGATCAAGGCGGACGAGAACCCGACAGCGCGGATTAATTTGAGCTGTTCGTCGTCTCGCGCGAGGGCGACGAGCATGTCGTCGGTTATAACCGGGTAGAACACCGGCTCTCCGGTGCGGAGGACGCGTGCGAGGCCGCCTGGAGCTTGTGGATCAAAGGGCACGTGGCGTTGCAGCTCGTCTGCCCAGCGCACTTTTTCCGGGTCGACATGCATGACGGTGATGCGTTCTGGCAGACCTCTGTCGCCAACAGTGTCAATCGCGCACCAGTCGGCCACCTTGGGCACGATAAGCCTGGCGATCGCCGTCAGGGTGTCATTCATGTCTGGGGAGCTGATGAACAGCTCGCCGGCTTCAGCGAGAAGGCTCAGCCGCTGCTGAGCTTGCTCCGCCTCGACCCGGGCATCACGCTCCGCGGCAAACAGGTAAGCCCGCTCAAGCGCCTGCGAGCAGAGTCTGGCGAGCGTCAGAATGTAGGTGCGCTCGGATTCGGCGATGTCGCCCGCCGTCCGATAGGTGAGCCCGAGTGCTCCCAGCTTGCGAGTGCCGGCACTGAGCGGTATCGCGGCGAAGGCTCCCGAGACAACCGGCGGCCGGTCAACCATCGATGGATAGCGCTCCAGCATCTCGTCGCGCGAGCGTATCCAGAGGGGCTCCCCTGTCCTGACCGCGTCCGTGAGGGGCAATGGGAGGTCGATCGGAATGGTTTCGGCGGACCAGCGGTCGATAATATCCGTAGGATAGCCGCTGCTCTGGGTGATCGTCAGCTCGCTCCCGTCGGGTGTGGACAGCGCAACAAGCCCCGCGTCGATATCCAATGCCTCAAGGCCCTGATCGATCGCAACGGTGCAGACCTCCTGTGGGGTAAGGGCTCGTGACAGCGCCGCGGTTACCCGGAGCAATCCCGCGGCTCGACGTTGCGCCGCGTCCGCTTCGAGCCGAGCGCCGCGCTCCCGGGCAAAGAGCCAGGCGCGCTCGAGTGCCTGCGCGCAAAAGCGCGCCACCGTCTCGGCGAACACGCGCTCGTCCGCTGGAAACTCCCCCGTTGGCGCATAACTGAGGACGATGACACCGAAGGTGCGCCCGCTGGCAATGAGTGGTAAGGCGACGATCCCGTCCTGGTCTGCCGCATCCAGAGCGCTGATCGCGGGATATCGCTCCAGCATCTCCTCACGGCCGCTGATCCAGATCGACTCCTGTCGCAGCACCGCATCCGTGAATGGGAGTCCGGCATCGAGTGGCACCGCCTGATCTCTCCAGCGCTCGATGTGCGGCGCGTCTCCGGTCGTCTCAACCAGGTCCAGCGCGTCACCGCTGGCGTTCGTCAGCAGAATGCTGCCCGCATTTGCGCCGAGTGCGGCCACTCCCACTTCCATCGTGACCTTGACGACTTCATCGAGTGTGCGCGCTCTGGAGTATGCGGCGGTGATCCCAAGCAGCCGCTCGGCACGTGCCTGAAGGTCTGCGGCCTGGATGCGGGCGACTTGCGCTCCGCTGAGCAGCAGTTGGCGCTCCCGTTCAATGCGGTTCCGTTCGGTCAGGTCGGTTAACACAGCAACAACGCCGATCGGCGCACCGTGTTCGTCCTGGATCCGAGAGAGTGTCACCTGTGCCGGGAACTCGCTGCCATCTTTGCGCTGGACAGTGATCTCGCGAGTCCAGGTGTCTCGCTCGCGCATGGTCTCCAGTGCCTGGGCAGCGGCGGAGCGAATAGGCTCGCTGCGGATCAGCTCCAGAAGGTTGCCGCCCAGGGCCTCCCCGGCCGGCCAGCCGTAAAAGTCTTCCGCGGCTGGATTCCAGTGCAGGATGTTGCCTTGAAAATCGGCGGCGATGACGGCTTCAGAGATGGCGGAGAGCATCAGAGACGCGTACCCGGCCGGCGCCAGGCTTGCTGCCCGCCCACGCGCCCCCGCGTCAGCCGTGCCTTCGCAAAAATGGGAATCAGGCGTAACCCGTGACGAGGTGGATGGCTCGCGCTCCGGGTCCGGTGGCTTTTGCGACATCCTTGTCCCCTCATAACCGGGTTATTTCCGCTACCATCGCATTGTACTTGCTCGGCTCTCCCGTGTCTCAGCAGGAAGTTCTCGCACAGCGAAATGGTTGTTTTGGACGATGATCTTGCTTCAACCGGGTCATTCAGGAGCGATCCAAGAACCGCTCAATCGTGCCTGGGGATCAACACGCACACAACTCAGGCCCATGAGTGAAACGATAGACACGGCGGCTTCTTATTGTCATCGTGTAGGGTGAGGCGGATCAACGAAGGTCGCGCCACATACCTGCACGTCCTGGGTGGGGATACCGGGATACAATGGGGTGCAGCAGTATATTGTGGTAACCATGACGACATGCCAAACGAGGGGTTGCAGGTCAATGTCGAGAAAAGGCGCCATGCCTGCCCACGCACCCATACTGGTGGTCGACGATGACCCAGGCCTGCGCGCGCTTGTGGCTGCCGTTCTCGAAATGGAAGGGCACTCTGTGGTCACTGCTCCTGATGGATCGGTCGCGCTCGCTATTGTCGACGAAGCACAGCCCGCGATAGTCTTGCTTGACAAGGCGATGCCGGGTCTCGATGGCCCCGGCTTTGCTCAGGAGCTGCGCGCTCGCGGTTTCACAACGCCGATCGTCGTCATCAGCGGTTCAGAGGGCGGCTGCCGCTTCGCGCAGGAGATTGGCGCTGAAGGGTTTGTACCCAAGCCGTTCAAGCTACCGCAGTTGATCGCGGCGGTTGAAGATCTCCTGTCCAGGCCGCCGCTCGATCCATCCTGTTGACTGCCACCTGGTCCCGTTCGAACGGCGAGTCACCGCACAAAAAAACGATCCGGCGCGACCATCTCGGTCGCGCCGGACTCACTTATGCCGTCACAGCGTCCTCATTCTCTTGCCACGGGCGGCTGGGGCGCGGCTCTAACAGGTCGAGCCGCATCAGGAGCAGCGGGTTGTCGTCCGCGGCTATCCGATTGTGGCGCTCGAAGCCACAACCCAGACAGCGATGCAGGAGCACCTGTTCGCCCTTTCGCCGGACGAACGTTCCGGCCGGGGCCATGAGTGACCGGCAGTCGCTGGCACGGTCGCCGGGGGTCTTGCCGTCGACGTGCAGCGAGTACAGGCAGTTGGGGCAGTGGTTTCGCTGACGGCCACCGGTGAGCGGCAGGCCGATGAACGCCTTACAGTTCCTGCACTTGAACGGCTTGCTGATTTCAACCCTGCGCCGGTCGCGCCGGCGCTCCTCACGCCGGGAGAGTGTCCCCTCCTCCCGAAATCGTTTGCCGGGCCTGCGCTTCGGGCGCTCGTTGAGCTCTTCATTCTCGTCGTTGTCGTAATCGGTGTCGTAGGACACCTCTCCTCGTCGCCTTGATGCCAAGGTGATGCTCTCCAGTCTGCGTCAACATCAGATACCGGATGGTGTGAGCATCAAGCGCACTCGTGGGTGTCATCTCAGAGCCTCCATGTTCTCGGGTCATACTCGGTACAACGTTGGAATGGCGGGCACGCCAATCGCGCCGGCCACTGGCCAGAGTGTGGAGACGTGCTGAAGGCGGAGGGGATCTGAACGACTCAATCCAACGCCGGACAGCATGAATCCACGGGCGTTGCGCCGCCCGCGAATCAAGCTGGAGCGTCAGGTTACGGAGAGGGTGTGTCAGCTATGGCGAGGACACCATGATCGGGTCATGGGTGTCACCGTATTCTGAATACCGGGGAATAGAACCGACGTCCTGCTTAACCGCGGGCCAACGCGGTGGCGGCACTGGGCAGGGTTCCGAAGGTGGTATTCATGCGGCCGACTCTCTAGCGTAATGCGTCATGATCCAGCTCGCTGCTGGACCGCGCGTAGAATACGGAGTTTGGGCGCTCCTGTCAACCGGTCACCACAGGCGCGGAGCGCTGAAAACGGTATCCTTAGCGCCATGAATGATCTAGATACGTCCAACACACCAACCATGACCCAACCAATCGAGCTCATGACACGTCGGGGCCGCCGGAAGAGCGTCTACGATTTCACCCTGGACGAGCTCACCGCCTGGATGGAAGAGCACGGCCAGCCGGCCTTTCGTGCTCGGCAGGTCTTCCGTTGGCTCTACCATAATCTGGCCGCAAGCTATGACGAGATGACGGTGCTTCCCAGGGATCTACGGGACATCCTCGCAGCCGAGCTGCCGCTTACCGTTCTTGATCCGGTCTACGAGCTCCATACCGACGACAATGAGACGGTCAAGATGCTGTATCGCACGGCCGACAAGCTCACCCTCGAAACGGTGCTGATGTTCTACCCGGACCGGGCGACGGTCTGCGTCTCCTGCCAGGTAGGCTGTGCCGTCGGTTGCTCGTTCTGCGCGACCGGCATGGGTGGCTTGCAGCGCAACCTGACGGCCGGGGAGATGGTCGCCCAGGTGGTGGATATCGCGCGCCGCTCGCGCGGGGCCGGGCGTCCCTTGACCAACCTGGTGATGATGGGCATGGGCGAGCCGTTTCACAATTACGCTGCAACCATGCAGATGATCGGCATCATTAACGACGAGAGCGGTATGAACTTCGGGGCACGGCGCATCACCGTCTCGACCTCCGGGGTGGTGCCGTTTATCGACAAGCTGGCCGCCGAGCCGTACCAGGTGAACCTGGCGATTTCCATTCATGCCGGCACCGACGAGCTGCGCTCCCGGCTCGTCCCGCTCAACGAGCGCTGGCCGATTCGCGAGCTGGTCGGCGCGGTACGACGCTACATCGAGCAGACGGGCCGCAGAGTGTCGTTTGAGTACGCGCTGATGTCGACCGTCAACGATAGCGATGAGGACGCGCGGCAGCTGGCAAGCGTGTTGCGGGGGCTGCGCTGCCATGTCAACGTCATCCCCTATAATCCAACCCCGGCCGCACCCTATGCCCGCCCCACGCCTGAGAAGATCAACCGCTTCACCAGCTTCATCGAGGCTGCCGGAATTCCGGCCACGGTGCGCTATTCGCGCGGTGTCGACATTGGGGCGGCCTGTGGGCAGCTGCGGGCGGAGCATGCGGCGAGCTGAGGCTTTCCTACGCCTCGGCCATCCCTTTGACCACCAACCGGCAGGCGGCAGCGTCCGCCAGGGCGCGGTGGCCGCCGGGCGGATGGCCGAAGGCGGACACGGCAAGGTCGAGCTTATGCCAGCGGTAACTTCCCCGGTACTCGTTCCAGACGCCGGCGAAGCCTGAGTAGCGCTGCATGGCGCACTGCCAGCTCTCATTCCAGAGGGGGAGGCCATGCCGGTGGTTCATCTGGTTCAGTAGCTTAAAGTCGAACGCGGCGTTATAGACCACGACCGTGGCATGCTGCAGCATGGCGGCGAGCTCGGCGCATACTTCCGGCCACTGCGGAGCGTGTGCAACCATGGCATTTGAGATGGAGTGGATCGCCTCGGCGTCGGGAGGGATACGCTCCTGCGGCCGGACATAGGTCTCGATGAGACAGTTACCCCGGAAGTCAATGGCCGCGACCTCGATGATCTCGGCCGAGCCATCCAACCCGGTCGTCTCGGTGTCGAGGTATATCGTCCGGCGGTTGTGAGCGGTCGCAACAGCCCAGGCCACCGCCTCGCGGCGGACGCGTTGGTGGTCGGCGGGCGAAGGTGGCGGCGGTGTCCTGCGTTCTATCATGATGTTTGCAGAATACCCCATCTTCGCGTAAAAGCAAACGGGCAGTGAACCAGACAATTTCTCCTGGGCAGTCCAGGCACGTAAGATTGAGCGGCTGAGTAGCAGGGTTCGCGGTCGAGGGGAATGCGTAGATGAGACAACGTCACACGATCTTGCGCGCAATGGGTGGACGCCTGCTGGGCCCGCTTGTTGGCCTTGCCGTGTCCCTGGTGCTCCTTGTCGCGTTGCTGCCTGGAACGGCGGCGGCGCAGCAGGCGCTCTTCTGGGAGCGCTACGACACGACGATCGACCTGCACGATGATGGCACCTTCACCGTCACTGAAGACCAGTTCATCAATTTCACCTCCGGCACGTTCAGTGAAGGATTTGCCGTCATTCCCCTGGACCGGGTTGAGGAGATAAGCAACATCCAGGTGTTTGAGGATGGCCGGCCCTATGCGCGTGGCTCCGGCGATTCTGGCACCTTCCAGATCACCGACTATGGCGACGAAGTCGAGATTCTGTGGTGGTTCGATCCGGCTTCCAACGAGACACGTCATTTCACGATCAGCTACGACGTGGCCGGCGGGCTGAGAGTCTATGAAGCGACCGGGCGGGAGCAACTGTGGTGGCGCGCGATTGACACCGATTTCTCGGGGGACGTCCGGCTGGCGACGGCCACGCTGAATCTGCCCCAGCCGGTCGCCGAGGCGGAGCTCGCCGCTGAGATCTTTACCCTTGAAACCGAAGACACCGCTTTTGAGATGCCGGACGGCGATACCATCGTCTTTACCGCTGAAAACCTGCGACAGGGCGACGCCTTCGAGGCGCGCGCCGAGTTCCCGAAGATGACCGCGGCGACCCCACCCGGCTGGCAGGCTGCGGCCGATGCGGAAGCAGAGCGTGAGGAGCGGCTTGGTCCGTGGAAGGCCGCCGCCAACATCTTCTTCCTGGGCGTGGGCTTGCTGATGCTTGTCGGCGGACCAGTCGCCATCTACATGCTCTGGCAGTCGCGCGGGAAAGACCCCCAGGTGGTGCTGCCGATCGACATCTTGCGCGAGCCGCCCGACGACTTGCCGCCCGGAGCGGTTGGCGTGCTGATCGATGAACGCGCGGACGATCACGATGTGATCGCGACGATCGTCGATCTCGGCGAGCGCGGCGTGGTGCACATTGAAGAGACCTCGACCGGCTTGTTCGGTATTACGCTAAACCGCGACTGGACGCTGCGCAAGACGGGCACCACCGACGGGCTACGGAAGTATGAGAAGGAGACGCTGGACGCGATCTTTGGCTCCAAAGACGAGGTACAGCTCACGAAGATCCGCGAGCGCTTCTCAGCCCGTCAGGCCAAGGTGAAGGAGGCCATGTACGACGAGCTGGTCGAACACGGTTATTTCCCCAGAAACCCTGAGACGACACGCCGCCACTGGCGCATGGCTGGTTACGTGCTGCTGGCTCTCTCGGTAGCGGCCGGCTTCTTCCTGGGCGGCGCGATCTCAGGCTTCGCGCCGCTCGTCTGGGTCCCGATCGTCGCTGGAGTAATGCTCAGCTTGATCCTCATCGTGACCGGCGGTCAGATGTCACGCAAGAGTGAGGCCGGCGCCGAGGCGGCCGCCAGATGGACGGCGTTTCGACGGTATCTGGTAGAGATTGAGCACTACCAGAACGTCGACGAGGCCAAGGCGATCTTCTCGATGTACCTGCCATATGCGGTGGCGTTTGGTCTGGAACGCAGCTGGGTCCGGAAATTTTCCCAGATCGACACGCCTGCGCCGCACTGGTACGGCCCCTACATCGACGGTCCCATGCGGCGTCCCTACCAGCGGCGTGGGGGGATGGTGATCATCCCGGGCTCCGGCGGCAGCTCATCCGGCGGAGGTGGCGGTATCGACGTGCCGAGCATGCAGGATGTCAGCGACAGCTTCGGAGGCTCGCTACAGGGCATGAGTGACGGCATGTTCGCGATGTTCAACGAGGCCTCGAAGGTCTTCCGGCCGTACTCGTCCAACACCGGTGGTACCGGCAGCCGTGGCTCATTCGGGGGAGGTGGGTTCTCCGGCGGAGGCGGCTCCTTCGGAGGCGGTGGCGGCGGAGGATCGCGGGGGTTTCGCTAGGGCGGACAGTGCTTCTGTGATCTCGAAGCATGGGAACGCCTCCGGGCGCTCACGTCCTCTCATCTCCCTAGATCGCGAAGGCTCGCTTCTGCGATCTCGATGAAACGCAGCACTTCCCCCGCAGTCGATGGATCGTTTCCATGACGCAGGTGGTAATCACCCCACCACAGCGCTGAATCGAGCGCCACGAGCGGGGCGTACCAGGCGGCGCGCGCGACGGCGCAGGGGTCGCCTCCCGCAACGATATAGGCGTGCTGAAAGATGGTAGTGGTCCGTTCCGGAGCCGGTTGCTCGGAGAAGAGATAGGCGAGATCCTCGGCGGGATCGCCGTCGCGGGCATACTCCCAGTCGATCAAGGTGACTGAGTCGCCGTCCCAGATCATGTTGCCCACGCTCAAATCGCCGTGGAGCTGGGAGAAGCGTCGGGCGTCCCAGCCCGCGTCGTCTCTTAGCTCGCTGTGCTTCAAATTAACGTAAAGCTCACCCACCCGCTCTCTGAGCTGCTCGCTGAGGCCGGTCTCGAATGATGTGTAGCGGCTCAACGCCGCCAACCGGTCGAGGAAGGCTCCGGCCCGGCTACCCGAGGTGCGTCGCAGCCACGGCCAGATGGCGTAGTGCGGGCGATGATGGGCGTGGATGCCGGCCAGGCAGCTGGCAAGCGAGGTGAGCGCCGTGTCTGAGACCGTCTCCAGTCGCGCCGGGGCGCCGGGGGCGTAATCGTGGACGAGCATGGGATCACCGTTGCCTTCGAACAGGCCGGCCCAGTGGGGCACGCCTGGGCAACCATGGTGGATATCCATGAGGACATCCGCTTCCCTGCGCAGCCGCCAATCTCCATCGGGAGTTGGCAGTCGAATGGTATAGGTGGGTGTTTGGCCGCGTTGACGGGCAAAGTAGACACGACTATTCAGCCCGCCGGCCGCTGGCACGATCTCCCACGTCTCCGGTTGAGGCAGGAGGCCGTAACCGGCGAGAACGTGATGAATATAGGCTTCGGTTTCGCCGCCGTCCTCCATCATACGGTGTAGGATACTCGCACTATGCAGACGACACCACACCTCCAGCGACATGACATTCTGGGCGTTCCCGTTGACCGTGTTGATCTTGCGGCCGCGACTGGACGGATAGCCGGGTGGCTCGGTTCTCCGGAAGGGGCGGTGCGGCACGTTGTGACCGTCAACCCGGAGTTTGTGGTCGCCGCGCGGCGCGACCAGCGCTTTCGAGAAGTGCTGGGGAGAGCGTCTCTCGCGACGGCTGACGGGATCGGAATCATTATCGCTTCCCGCATCCTGGCGCTTCCGATCCAGGATCGAGTGGCTGGTGTCGATCTCGTGCAAGCCCTCGCCGCATGCTCCCCGGAGAACTGCCGCATGTTCTTCCTCGGTGCGGCGGAGGGCGTCGCTGCGGAGGCGCAGCACGAGCTTCAACGGCGGTATCCACACGTACAGATCGTAGGGACGTATGCCGGCTCACCGGCGGACGACGATTTCGCCGAAATTGAGCGCCGGATTGTCGCTACGCAGCCGACGGTGCTGTTGGTCGCGTTCGGTCATCCACGGCAGGATCTGTGGATCGATCACCACCGGGAACGGCTAGACGCACATGGCATACTGATCGCGGTTGGCGTCGGTGGCACGTTTGACTACCTCTCGGGTCGCGTTCCTCGTGCTCCTTATTTCGTCCGGCGGCTCGGTTTCGAGTGGCTCTACCGGCTCGCCCGTCAACCCAGTCGATGGCGCCGCCAGTTGGCGTTGCCACTCTTCGTGATTCTGGTTCTTCGTGAGCGTTTCCGGCGGAATCGCCGGAGCAACCTAGAAACGAGCTAGTCTGTCCGTGGCCACGATGCCCGACACTTCTCATCCATCAGAACCACTGTGTGCTTGCGGCTCGAAGGTACTGACCCGGCTGCGCTGCTCGCGCTGCGGCAAGCCGATCTGTCCACGCTGTATGGTGGCATCGCCGGTTGGTTACCGGTGCCCCGAATGCTCGCGCGGACCCCGCCCGGCTATCTACAATCCCTCCACCAGCGGGCTTCTCAAGGCCGGCGCGTTCGGTGTCATCGTCGCCGTCGCCGTGGGATTTCTCTGGGGCAGCTACCCCAGCTGGGGCTTCTATATGGCCCTCCTGTTGGGCTTCGGTGTGGCCGAGGCTGTGGCCCGAGGCGGGAACTACAAGCGCGGCCCGGAGCTCCAGGCGCTCTCGATGGGCTGCATCTTTATTGGAATCGTCGTCAGCCGCTACACGATCGCCCAGCTCAACCCGGGCCTGTCGTTCAGCATGCTCCTTGAGAGCCCGGGCGATCCAATCGTTCGGTCGGTGTTTTACCTGCGTGTGATCCCAGACATGCTCTTCATGGCGCTCGCCATGGTTATTGGCTACGTGCGCTTCAAATGACGGAGGCAAGCTTGAGGGCTCTGCTGGCACGGCTGGGCGGCAAGCGGGTGCTGGTGGTCGGGGATCTCTATCTCGATCACTACATCTTCGGCCTCCCGAACGGGATCTCGCGTGAAGCGCCGATTATGGTGCTGGACGAGCAGCGGCGTCTGGACCAGCTTGGCGGCGGCGCAGCGCCTGCCCTGGCGCTGCGCCAGCTTGGCTACGATGTCACGGTGGCCGGCGTGATCGGGGATGATCCCGAGGGGCGGCGAGTCATCGACCTCCTGACCTCCGCCGGGATTGACGCCTCACTGGTGTTCGTCGATCCAACCCGGCCGACGACGACCAAGATGCGCCTGGTGGCTGAGGGCTTCTTGCTCTTTCCGCAGCAGATCATGCGTGTGGACCGCCAGGAGCGCGCGCCGGTACCGGCCAACGTTGAACAAGCGCTTGGTGAGATGATTCGCACGGTGAATGTCGATGCCGTGCTGGCCTCGGATTATCGCTCCGGCGTGCTGACGGCCAGTGTCGTTGACGCCATCCAGGAGCTGCAGCACACGCAGGGCGTGTTAACCACCGTGGATTCGCAGGGCGAGCTCTCGAAGTTTTCTGGTTTTGGTCTGGTGAAGTGTAATCAGGCTGAGGCTGAGGCGTCGATCGGCCATCGTCTCAACGATGCCGCCTCACGCGAACGTCTGCTATCGGATTTACGTAACAACCTGGCTTGCGCCTGTCTGGTGGTCACGCGCAGTGCTGAGGGGGCGTCGATGGTGACCGGCGACGGCTATCAGGACGTTCCGGCGGTGAATCGCAGCGAAATTTTCGATGTCACCGGCGCGGGAGATACCGTCGTGGCGGTCATGACCGCGGCCCTGCTCTCGGGTGGCAGCCCGGTTGAGGCAGCGTCACTGGCGCAGGTTGCGGCCGGTGTGGTCGTGCGGCGCTGGGGCAACGCCCAGGCAACCAGGGACGAGATCGCGGCGGCGCTGGGGTAACGCGCTGGCGTGTATCTGCATTCCTCGCCGTCTCCGTAGCGGCGCGATGATGGAATGTGACAACTTGATCCGAGCACGGGAAGTGCTCCTCAACTGCGTACGGGCGTAATTCATTGCGCCCCTGCCTGGCTGCTCGTGGCGTTGGAGAGGGCGCAATAAATTACGCCCGTACGCATCAAGTTAAGCCAATTCAGGAAGGACAACGGCCTATTCCGGTCATCCTGAGGCAACGAAGGATCTCTGATTGGGCTTTTAAATGGGTAAACCAGAGATCCTTCGTTGCCTCAGGATGACGATCCGAACCACATGCTCTGTCCAGGCCGTCCTTAACTTGATGCGCATGGGGCGCAATGAATGACGCCCGTACGAAAGTGATCCTTGCGAATAGCGGATTGAGTTGGACGCTCCCATAATTGAGCTTGATTGGCGGTCGTGAACGTGCCAGGCAGAGAGCGAGCGCATATATTGTGCTTGGATGATCAGGGGATAGATTGACATGGGCGTGGTTATCGCCGTTGACCGGTTGGCGCAGCTTGGCGATGAGCTGCGCTCTGAAGGCTCGCGGATTGTGTTCACCAACGGACACTTTGATCTGCTGCACGTCGGCCATCTACGCTATCTGAAAGCCGCCGCGAAGCTCGGTGACGTCCTCGTGGTCGGTGTCAATGACGACCGGATGACGACCGAGCGCAAGGGACCCGCGCGTCCCATCCTTCCTCAAGCCGAACGCGCTGAGCTACTGGCCGGCCTGGGCAGCGTCGCCTACGCGACTATTTTCAGCGAGCCAACGGCCGAACGCTGCATCCGCCTGCTGCGGCCTGACGTGTATGTGAAGGGCGGCGACTACGCCCCAGGCGGGGCAGATCTACCCGAGGCGGAGATCGTGCGTGAGCTTGGAGGCGAGACGGTCATCCTGCCCCTCGTCGTGGGCCGCTCCACCACGGACATCCTGACCGCCATTCGTGAGGGAAGACCGGTCCGGTGAGGCCGACCCCGAGCCCTGTGACGTCAGAGACGGAATCCAGCAACGCACAGGGGATCGGTACCGCCGCCATGCTCTTGATGGCGGGGACCGTGCTGTCCCGCGTCCTCGGCCTGGTTCGCGAACAGGTCAACTCGTACCTCTTCGGAGTGAGTGACGAGATGGCCGCGTTCACGATCGCCGACAACATCCACACCATGCTCTTCGACCTGGTCATGAGCGGCATGATGCAGGCGGCGCTCATTCCCGTCCTGAGCCAGTACGCCGCTCTGCACCAGCGCGAAGAGCTCAAGCGCATCACCGGGGCGCTCCTGACGCTGACGGTGATCGTCGTGGGCGCGATCATTGTCCTGTTAGAGTTCTTTGCGCCCCAGGTGGTGGCCCTGATGACGGAATTCGGCGGTGGCGAGGAAGCCAAGGGCGCCGATACGGTCGAGCTGACAGTCCAGCTGGTGCGGCTCATCCTGCCGGCGGTCTTCATGCTCTCAATCTCGACGGTCCTGATGGCCACGCTGTACTCGCTGCAACGCTTCACCCGTCCCGCCCTCTCGCTCTCGCTCCGCAATCTGGCCATTGTGACGGTGACGCTGGCACTGGGCCATACCGCGCTCAACGTGCGCTCAATCGTTCTGGGAATCGTGCTGGGTGCCGCGCTGTTGATCGCCATCCAGCTCCCCGGGCTGCGGGATGCGTTGCCGCGTCCCAACTTCGAGTTTCGGCACCCGGCCATCCGGCGCATTCTGTGGCTCTACTTGCCGATCTTCCTCGGCCTGCTGGTAAATGCGGCTGCGCTGGCGTTCGATCGCAACCTGGCCTGGGGTATTGGCGAGAACGCCCTGGGAGCCATGCGCTACGCCACAGCCATGAACCAGATGATCCTGGGTCTGGTGGCGGCGGCAATCTCGCTGGCGGCGCTGCCGACACTCTCGCGACACTTCTCCAGTGGAGACGAAGCTGCGTACCGCCAGACGCTGGCGCGCGGCCTGAAGATGGTGACGGTGCTGGTGGTACCCGCGGCGTTCGGCTTACTGGCGCTCTCCTGGCCCGCGGTACGGTTGCTTTTCTTTCACGGCGCGACTGACGAAGCGGGCGCGATCGCGATCTGGGTCGCGCTCCTGGCGTATCTTCCAGGAACACTCTTCGCGGCGTTCGATCAGGTGTTGATTTTTGCCTATTACGCCCGTCAAAACACGCGCACGCCGCAGATCGTTGGTGTGCTGGCCGTCGGCGTGTATTTTCTCTTCGCGCTGTCGCTGGTCCGTATCGCGTCGAGCGAGAATGGAAGAATGGCCGGGCTGGTGGGCGCCAACTCGGCGCAGTTTGTCTTCCACGCGATCGTGATGGTGGTGTTGATCCGGCGGCTACTCACGAAGGGGCCGGATGGCGAGCGGCAGCCCTTCGACGGGGGTGAGTTTGCAAGAACACTGCGAGTCTGTCTGGGCGTCGGCACGGTGATGGCGCTTCTGGCCGGCGCGGCGGCCCTGCTGCTGTCGGTTGCGTTGCCGGAAGCCGGCACAAGCTGGTTGGTGCTCGTGCGTGATGCAGTTATTCTGGGCGTCCCAGTCGCGCTTGGCGCGGCCGTCTATGCCGGCGGGTTGCTCTATTTCCAGGTTGACGAGGCACGGTTGATCCAGGCGCGGGTGCTGGGTCTGGTTCGGCGGTGAACGGGACAGGCTCTCACCCTCAACACCTCGCGTTCGCGCCTGGGACAGGCCGCGGCGAGGGCTCTTTCTAACATGAACGGATGTCGCATGAGCGACCACTACGACATCATCATTGTGGGCGGCCGTTGCGCCGGGAGCGCTGCCGCGATTGGTTTAGGCCGGGCGGGGTATCGGGTGCTGCTGGTCGAGCGGCAGAGTATGCCGTCTGACACGCTCTCGACGCACGTGCTCTGGCCGGATGGCATCGCCACCCTGGCGCGGTTAGGCGTGCTCGACCGCGCTCTGGCGACTGGTGCTCCGCCTGCGCACCATTTCAGGTTGTGCCGCGGGAGGGATACGTTGGAAACACGCCTGACGCCCTACCAGGGGATCGATTACTTTCTCTGCGTTCGCCGGCACGATCTTGACGGCATCCTGTTCGAAACCGCAGGCTCTACACAGGGCGTCGATGCCCTCGATCGGACACGCTGCGTCGGACTCTCCTGGACTGATGGGCGAGTATCTGGGGCACGTTTGTCAACTGCCGCGGGTGAGCGACTCGTCACCGCCGACCTCGTCATCGGCGCGGACGGCCGCGACTCGATCGTCGCCAAGACATCCGGCGCGACCGAAGATGACGTTGTGGAGCCCGGGCGGTACTGGTACTACGGGTACTTCTCCGGCTCATCCGAACCTGACCCGCTCTCCCTCACCCAATCCGAAACCGAGACCGACACCGTGGCCACGATGCTGACGAGCAACGGTTTGCGCATGGTGATCTACGGCGCCTTTGATGAGGATTATCAGGAGTTCAAGGCGAATCACCGCGAGAACTATCTCCGAGGGGTCAAGAAGCACTCCTGTGTCGCGGAGATGCTGGCAGGCGCGGAGCTAGCCTCGCCGGTCTACGGCATTGCGGGGGTACGTGGTTATTACCGTACTGCCGCAGGTGATGGCTGGACGCTCGTGGGGGACGCCGCGCATCAGAAAAACCCGATTGTCGCGCGTGGCATCAGCGATGCGCTACTGGAGGCGGAGGATCTTGCCGCGGAGCTAGCCAACGGTGTAACAGGAGAGGCGCTGCACCGCTATGCAGAGCGCGTACGCGCATGCACCCTGACAGGCAGCCGGATGGCCCGGATAATGGTCCGGCCCGACCGGCACATGAGCGCCAGCCAGGCCGAAGTGTTCGGTCGCGAACTCAGCACGCCCGACGGCCTCGCCCGAATTCTCGGGTTAGAGTACGGTGGCGTGACACAGTTCGAGGATCTGTTCAGGACCGAACGAGATGAGGCTGTCGAGGCGTCCGCGGAGCGTTGAGTGGAGTAGATTGCGCCGGGCCGGGACTGCGAGTTCGCCAGCCTGGCGGACTCACAGTCCATTCTTCACTCGAAGACCTCTTCTCGCCTTGAGAGGTCATAGTCTGTTACAGATTCAAACCGATCTGGACCGCGAGACTACATGTTGTCGTCGGCGGGGGTGACGCGCACGGCGCGCCGTCGGCTCGGGTCGCGTGGGTCGGGCTCTTCGTCGAAGCTCACCTGCTGGCCCTCGCGGAGCATCTCGAAGCCGTCGCCTTCCACCGCGCTGCGGTGAAAGAAGAGGTCGTTGCGTCCAGAGGTGCCTTCGGGCTCGATGAAGCCAAAGCCTTTGTCATCGCGAATCGTCTTAATTGTTCCAGTCGCCACGGGCGGGGTCCTTTCTGATCGTCGTTCCACCTGCATTGAATGTACCACGAGGCGGAGTGTAATAAGTCGTCAACGATGGCATCTCCGCGCCGATAATCGGCGTGAATACCAAAGATTGACGGATTGTCAGTTTGTTTCATGATCGGTCGTGCTGAGTTCGTCGAGGTGTCCGCGGAGCGTTGAGTGGAGTAGATTGCGCCGGGAGCTTGTCTGCGAGAACGCCACGTGAGCGACATCGCGACCGTTTCGATGACTCGAAAGACCTCTTCAATCGCGACGAGAGATCATGGAGTTATGTGATTGTTATGTGGGATTTTACCTGTACCTCATTACTACATCTCGTCGAGGGGGGTGACGCGCACGGCGCGCCGTCGGCTCGGGTCGCGTGGGTCGGGCTCCTCATCGAAGCTCACCCGCTGCCCCTCGCGGAGCATCTCGAAGGCGCCACCTTCCACCGCGCTGCGGTGAAAGAAGAGGTCGTTGCGTCCAGAGGTGCCTTCGGGCTCGATGAAGCCAAAACCTTTGTCCTCGCGAATCGTCTTGATGATTCCAGTCGCCATGGGCGAATTCCTTTCTTAACGTAGTTCCACCCACAATCACGGTATCACATCAAGGAGGGGCACGATTGGTATATGAGTAGATTTTAAGATGAAGATTTTGCGATGAAAGCGACGAGGGGCCCAAGAGCTCTGCATGCGCTCATTGAAGGCCGCCTGATCCTCCGCAAAGTTGAAATTCCTCACATCGGCGCTCAGCGGCCTCTGACCGGTCTCTTGAAGACTCCGCTCCACCGGTAGGGGGCTTGACCCTCCCGAACTCACGACAGCCGAGGCAGGGAGGAGACGAGCTCCTCCCCTACGGAACTCGCGAGGGCCAAGTCAAGGAGGAACGACCACGGACCACCAACACCCGCTGAGCAGCATTGGTCACCCTGCACCCCTTGATAGTCATCGTGAGCGCCTGATAGTCACCCTGAGTACTCGACCACGATGATGAAGTCACCCCCGACGGGCGGAACCCGGGAGCGTGACAGCTGCCCGGTGGGCCAGTCCTGGGCTTGATCGTCATCCTGCGTTTGATCGTCATCCTGACGCAAGGAAGGATCTCTTGCTTGATTGCCGAGGCGTTGAACGCAGAGATCCTTCGCTTGCGCTCAGTAGTGGACCACGATGATGGTGTCACCTTCGTAGGGGAGGAGCTCGTCTCCTCCCGAAACCCCGGTCCGCTCGAGGCGGGAGGAGACGAGCTCCTCCCCTACGGACAGGTAGGAACCCCGAATCGTGACAACTCCCCTGTGGTCCAGTACTCAGGATGACTGATAAACGCCTTGGGTGACTGATTAGGCGCTCAGGGTGACGAATACGCTCAGGCTGACTATCGGGCGCTCAAGGATGACTCGCTGGCGCTCAGGATGAGTGATGAACGCTCAGGATGACTGATGAACACCCAGGGTGACCGGTGAAGCCCCGGTCACTCGACGATCTCCACCGTTGCGCTCAGAATGACCAGTCAGACACCGCGGATCAAGCAGGACACGTCCAGCATTACCACCATGCGATTGCCACGCCTGGCATCAGGCTGGTGTATTGACGGCAGCGAGCACCCTCTGGATGAAGCCGTCTGCGTGCTCGCGGCTTATCCAGCGGATGACAACCGTCAGGTCATGCTCTGGATCGACCCAGATCAGGTTGGTCCCCTTGCCAACTGCGAAGAAGCTTGTCTCCGGCGCGCTCGGGAAGAGCTTGTGCTCCGGGTTCACCCACCACATGTAGCCGTAGGTAGGTTCCTGCTCAGAAGGCGTGGTGGCCATCTCAATCCAGCGTTCGCTGATGAGCTGCCGGCCCGCCCAGTTGCCCCGGCGCAGGAACAGATAGCCGAAACGGGCGTGGTCGAACGAGCTCGCCCAGACGCCGCCGCCCCAATGGCCGCCGCCACTCACCGATTGCATCTCGCGCCCATCGATCGTGACATAGGAGTTGCGATAGCCGTGCCACTGCCAGGTGTCCGACGCGCCGATAGGGTCCATGATCTCGCGCTTCAACACCTCTGGGAGGGGTTCGCGCAGTACCTGCAGCACACTCAACGCCAGCCGGTTCACCCGTACATCGTTGTACTCGTAGAAGGTGCCCGGGTCGTTCAGCTCGCGGTCGCGACCGCGTCGCCGGTCTGCCAGATCCGGCTTGTCCCAGAGCACGCCCTCCCACTCGCTGGACTGTTGCAGCAGGTGTTGCCAGGTGATCTTGGCGTTGTGTGGAGAATCGAAGCCGCCGTCGTCCACGTAGTCTTTGACCAGATCGTGCACGTCGCGAATCAGACCCTTGTCGAACGCCAGCCCAGCCATCGTGGAGACGTAGCTCTTGGCCACACTGAAGGTCATATCCACCCGCTCGGTGTCGCCCCACTCGCCGGCGATGTAGCCATGCCGGACGATGACGCCGTTGACGCCGGTGCGTTCCTTGGTGGGGCCGATGATCTCGTTGTATGGGTGGTCGTTGATCGGGTCGGTGCCCAGGGTGTTGGGAATATCGCGCGACTCCGGCGCTTCGTGCGCGTTGGCGAAGTCAATCGCCTCCTGGAGCATTGCGGAATCCATCCCGAGATCTGCGGGCCGTTTGCGCTCCCAATTCGTCCCCGAGCCGGGGTAGTAGATCTGTGGCGTCGTCTGGGCCATGCTGTCTCGCTCCCTGTCTATTTGTCGACGAGTTCTCAAGGCGATTGTAGGCGCAAACGTCCAAAGCAGGGAATATCTGTGCAACCGGTCCGTGTCATCGGAGATCGCTATCTCAGATACCCGCTTAGACCGCGACGAGCGTGTACAGCGTTCCCGAGCTCATGTCGACCAGGTAGATCTCACCGGCCTCGTCCTCACCAAAGGACGAGACGGCGTAGCCGGTCTCAAGCAGCAGGCGCGTTTGCCATTCACCGTTCGCCTGCACGAGTCCCCAGAGGTTGCCGGAGCAGAAATCACTGAAGAAGTAGATCCCGGCCATCTGTGGGTAGCGGGTGCCCCGATAGACGTTCCCGCCGGTGATCGAGCAGCCCTGGGCATGGGTGTATTCCGTCACCGGCAGGACCAGACCCGTCTGGTCGCACTCACTCGCCTCGAAGCACGCGGTACCTTCCAGGATCGGCCAGCCGTAGTTCTCGCCCCCCGGACTAGCGCCAGGTTGGACGTTTACTTCTTCAATCATGTTCTGACCCACATCGGCGATGTAGAGGTCGCCGGTCGCGGCGTCGAAATCATAGCGCCAGGGATTGCGCAGCCCAATCGCCCAGATCTCGTCGCGGACGTCGTCGTTGCCAACGAACGGGTTGTCCCCGGGGATGCCATACGGGTCGGCGCTGTCGACATCGATCCTGAGCATCTTGCCCAGCAAGCTCTGGCCGTTCTGGGCGTTGCCGAACTGGTCACCAGAACCGCCGCCGTCGCCCGTCCCAATGTAGAGGTAACCGTCCGGGCCAAAGAGCAGGTGGCCGCCGTTGTGGTTGGAGGCCGGTTGATCGAGCATCAGGAGCACCTCTTCGCTACCGGCGTTGGCGGTGTCACCATCAACCGTAAAACGTGAGATGACGGTATTGCCGTTGACGTCGGTGTAGTTGACGAAGAACTCGCTTGTCTCGGGAAAGTCCGGATGGAAGGCGAGCCCGAGTAGCCCCTGCTCTGACCCCTCTGAACCGACGCGCTCACTGATGTCCAGGAATGGCTCGGCGTTGAGCTCGCCGTTGAGCACGATCCTGATCGTGCCGCCCTTTTCCACAACGAAGAGCCGGCCATTGCCGTCGTAGGCTGAGACAACCTTGACCGGTTGGCTCAGTCCGTCCGCGACTTCCTGTAGCTCGACCTCTACCTCGTCAAGGCTGGCAGTATCGACACTGGTGGGGTCTGCCGTCGCCTCCTGTTCCGCGTCCGGGTTGGAGGTTGGAGTCTCCTCTGCCACGCGTGCGCTCGTTGGCGTAGGGCCGTCGGCCGGTTCATCTGCGCCTGTCTCGCTCGGCGGCGGCTCCACAGCGCCTATCTCCGCGGGAGTGGCACCCGGCGTGGACGTCGGTTCGTCGTCGCCGGCGCAGCCCGCCAGCACGAGCGCAACGAGGGCAACAGCCCAGAGGATCGTTCGAATCTGCACGGTAGAATTCACCACTTTCCGATCGTTCGGCTCTGCGTCTCTCTAACGAGGATACGTTGTCGGGCGCACTTGTCCGCGTGAAACTGGTATCGTCGGGTCGCGAATTACGAGTCCGGTCCCTCACGAAAGGGTAACTCAAGATTGAACACTCCCAGGCGCAAGCTTGTGGTTGAGGTGGATATGGGCAGGTGTATCGGCGTTGGTTACTGCGTCGATTGCGCGCCGGCGATGTTCCAGATGAACGCGAACCGGGTAGCGGAAGTTGTCGACCCGGAGGGCGCCGACGAGGAGACGATCATGGAGGCTGCCCGGTCTTGCCCGGTCGACGCGATCTTCGTCGAGACTGAAGAGGGCAAGCTCCTCTGGCCGAGATGAATTCGCTGACGGTCCCATGCATACGTACGCGCCATGAAAGGCGTGACATTTCGTCAACGCCATGGTAGCATGTAAGTGTACGTACACTTGTTAGTGTCTGGGAGCGTTACCTGATGAGAATGATGCGCGCAGCCGCCCGGTCGATCCAGAGTTACAGTCTTGACGACGCGGCGGATTTCCTTGAGTACGACCGCTCGGCCATCGAATACTGGCTGCGTATGGGCCATCTGGACGGGCAATGGGACAAGCGCCGTGGCTGCTGGCAGATCAAGCCGCAGGCGCTGATTGACTTCCTGCGCCAGTCGCGCGAGCCGATGCCGACCGGCCGATGCTCGCCCGGCCGCAGCATGCATTCTCCGGCGGTTGCCCTCGAGGCGCTGACTGATTGACAAAGTAGAACAGATGTACTATTCTATACACGATTCCCATTTGAGCGGAACACAGTAGCAGCCGCTCATAGTCCTCTGGAAGCTCCGGTTGATTGTCGGGACCCCACGCCTGGCGATCACGATTTTCTTCACCCTCACCCCACCCATGTTCGCAGGCTGCGCGGTTGCACGAAGCAATCCTGCGCGGCCTGCGCCACTCTGCGGAAGGCCACGCCGCTCACCCCTCGCCTTGCAGCGAGGGGTGAGCGGCGGTCTGCTGTGTGCCTGGTGGTCGAGCCCTGCGTCGAGGATGCGTGGCGCTTACGTCGTCGCGAGGTTCTGAATCTGGGCCAGGTGCTCTGCGTCGTGGTCGATCATGGTCTCGACGACATCTTCTACCGACATCGTGCCTTCGGACTCATAGGTGCCGGAGCGGTCCCAGAGGTTGAGCGCCAGGCTCATCAGCATCGAGACGCTCTCGCCGCGGAGCTCGTTGAAGGCTTGCAGATTGTCGCTCAGCCCGGCGTCCATCATCGACTCCTGGCGCTCGAGGGCTTTCGCCCCGAATGCCCTCAGATGCGGCGAGTCTTCGCGCAGCAAGCGGTTCAAGCGCTCGACGAAATAGAACTCGCAGGCCGCGAGGTGACCGACGGTCTGGGCGGCGTTCCACTCGCCTTCCGGTGGGTCGGACGCTGCCTCCGCGCTCTCTTTGAGGAGGGCCGGCGTTTGGGCGAGCAGGTCGATTAACTCGCGATATTCGTCAAGCATGCAGGTTTTCTCTCACTGGTCTGACGATGCAACGAGCTGCCAGACGAGTCCGAAGGGGTCGACAAAGCGGAACGCCCGCGGACTATCCTCCTGCACGGTATAGGAGGAGAAGAGTGCCCGTCCGCGCAGGTGGTTCAACGTCTTCATGGGCACGGTCACGCTGACGTATGCCAGACGCGGCTCGTGGAGCACCTTGCCCAGGCCGACATTGATGAGCACCAACCCGAGCGTGCCGTTCTCAAGGCGCACGATCTCAGGCTCAATCCCGGCGGGGATGCCCTCTTCGTAACAGTAGTCAGGGTCGAGATGCTCCCAGCGATCGTCGACGCGGCGGGCGCGATAGACGAGGCTCATCCCGAAGAAATTGCGGTAGAACGCCTCTGCCCGGGCGATGTCGCGCACATTGATGGCGATGCTATCCACACAACCGAGCTCGATATCCGACGCCGCTGGCGCAATCGAGGTGGCATGTGCGAGGCGGCCACCATACGGAACATCTGCCACGAGGGCTCCCCCTTCCATAACGGGATCAATCTGATAACTAATCCGGGGAACCGTATTTTCAAGCCAGTACTGGTCGCCCTGGATTAAGCGGCGCAACGACTTCGCATCGAAATCGCCCAGACTGATCCGTGGGCCCTTGTGGGCGTAGAGGTAGACGTTCGAGCGAACTTCCTCGGTCGTAGCCCAGTTGTAGAGATTGTCGACGACATCGAGGCTATGCGTCACGACCGTGAGCTCAGCGAACGCGTCGTTGGGATCGAGCTCATGTGGATGGCGTTCGATCAGAATCTGCGCGTTGCGGCTGGATTCAACCGCTATCTTGGCGTCCTCATGCACCCCTTCGGGCACCTCAAGAACGAACCGGTACGCCATTCGATGGCTCCTCTCCCCTGCCAATGTCTTTGGTGTTCGCCGCATGCAGGGCACACAACAGTGCCCCGCCGGAGTCGCGAAGGTCATTGTAGCACCCGGAGCTTTATGGATTTGGAACGACGACAACACCGTCGCTGGTCGTGACATACAGGTCGGCGCCCTCGACGGCGAACTGGATGTCTTTCACCTGCGTGTCGCCAGCAATCTCGTCGTAGGGGTCCCAGGTTCCGCCGTCGTCCTGGGAGATGTAGAGCCCGCGCACGGTGCCCGCGAAGATGCGATGGCTATGCGTGGGGTCGATCGCAATGGTGAGTATTCCGAACTCGCGCTCGGATGTGGATGATGGGTTATTCGGCGCGACCATGCTCTCGCCAGGCGGGATCGTCACCGCTTCCAGCCCCACCCGGCTTTCAGCCCAGGTCTGGCCGCCGTCGAGCGAGACCTGCACGCCCGTCGGTCCACCAACCACCACACGGTCGGCATCGGCATCCACACTGGCGATGCCCTCTATTTGCACGATGATGTCGGAGAGTTTCGGCTCTGTCGGGCTGGTCAGGCGTAGCTCGCGCACCTGGCTCTTGCCGGCGGTTGAGATGCCGAGCACCAGCAGGCGCTCGCCGACCACCGCCAGGTCGACGATCTCGTGCTGGAACAGCGGCTGGAAGTAGCGCCAGTTCTTGCCGAGGCTGTCAGAGATTGTGAGCGCGCAGTCGGTCCCGTAGAGGACGTCGGGGAAGACGGGATCAATCGCCATGGGTCTGATGTTTGTGCCTTTCGGCAGCGCTGTCCAGGTCTCGCCGCTGTCCTCGCTGACCTCCAGCGCGATCTCTGTGTTCTCCGCCGATTGCGAGCAGGATGGGTGGTCACCACGGAACAGACGTTCCGGGTGCTGGTGGTCAACGAGGATGGCCCGCCCGTCGTTGAGCGTGGCCGTCTGTTCCCACCGCCGGTTACGCCAGATGTAGAGCCGTTGCTCCGTCAGCGCATACATTGGAGGCTGGCGCAGGTCGGGGACGTAGACCCGTTGCACCGGCTCTCCGTCGATCACCAGAACGCGTCCGGCCGGTGTGGTTGTGGTGACGGGGGTCCCGCTGGCGGTAAAGGTGGCGGTCCGGTTGGCGCTTTCGGTGTTACAGGCTGGGGCCAGCAGCACAACGGCCAGAGCCAGGAGCAGCGGGAGCAGGGGCCGGCGATATTTGTGGTTGGCGATAAAGGACATTTCGCTCCTCTGCGAAACCGCCGCGTGACCGGCGTACCTGAGTGACGGCGCTGTCACCTTCCGTCCAGCCGCTACGCAGTGTGGATGGAAGTGGACATATTGTACGTGCTAGTAGTGGGTTACGGGAGGACGGACGTCAGATCTGCCGGACGCATTCAATCGCAACCGCGCCTTCGCCAGGAGAGCGCGCAGCTCCTCAGGAGAGCGATACGCCAGACCACGCTTGCCCACCTCACCGCGGCTCACGTGATATTTCTGAAACGCAAGTTGGGCCGCTATCCGGGTGAAGCTTCGTTGGGCAAGCCAGCGCGCGAGCCCACCCTCGCGCAGAGCAGTCAACGACGCTCGCCTGCGCAGTCGACCGTTGGAGATAAGCTCGTACTCTTCTGGCGAAATGGTGCCAGACTCGACCTCCTCGGCCAGTTGTTCCCGGATGATCGCGATTTCTCTCCGGCTGGTGATAACGGCGAGCACAACCAGGGTGATCAGCGCCGGCAGCAGGAACACGACCGGCTCGACAACCGCGACCAGCAGCAGCGCAATCAGGAACATCTCATCGTCGGCTATCCTGCCGACCACATAGGCGGTCGTGTTCCAGAGTGAGTGCTGGAACATGGCCAGCGCCAGGCCACCGAGTGGCACGAGCGTGCGCGCCATCCCGGTTCCGTAGCGGCTGCGGCTCCAGCCGAGGGCGGCGCCGGTCGTGGCGGTATAGAGCGCGTGCCCCAATCCTCCAAGTACGGCCCGTAAAACAAACAGAAATCCGAGTCCGAATATGCCGGCTTCGAAGTAGGCCCGGCCGAAATAGATGATGTTCTCGGTCATCGCGAATCCGAGGCCGACCAGGGCACCGTAGACGATACCGTCCAGCACGTTGTCAAACTCGTTGCGGAAGAGCAACAGGATAATGAAGAGTGCGCGCGCCTTTGAACAGCTCCTCGAAGAACGGAGCCGCGATGGCGAGCGAGAAGAACTCGCCCGCTTCCAGGCCGTAGACAGAAGCGACGGCGACGGCGGAGAGGCTATTAAAGAAATAGCTGAACACCACCGCCACGATCGCGCCCCAGGCGAACGCCCCGGCTAGCGTGTACCACGGTTCTTTCTCATACCGGTCGAGGTAGAGCACGAGCAGGCTATAAAAGCCGGCCGGCACAACAGCCGCAAACGTGCTGAGCCCGAGCGCCACTGGATCCGGCACTTCGAGGATCAGAATGAGGGTGGTGCAGGTGAGCAGGCAGCCGAAGAGACCAAACGCCGCGAGCCCACCGAAGACGGCCCACACGCTGCGTTGCGTGGGCCGCGCCGGCGTGGCTGCCGCCATTGACAGGCCGCAGCTCGCGCAATATCGCGCGTCGCCGGCCCGTTGGGTCCCGCAGTTGGTGCAGAAGTTCATTCACCCTCAATTTGCCGGCAACGGATAGCGCGCTTGGCTGATTCTAGCGAATGAATGACGATGGCGAAACGCCGAACACGACGCTGCGAGCCGGGAACGGTGTCTGGCCCGTCAGCAATACGCACCGTGCGCTGTGAGAGCCGTATCGGCTAGGATCTTTCCGAAAGCGCGGGAAGCTGCCGTTAACGGAGGGAACTGGCATGGCGGTGATTCAGACACCTGAGGAGCGGTTTGGTTTTCAGATGGGGGCGGACCGCAAGCTGGTTCGCTGGGCTGACATGCTGCGCTACTTCCAGGAGATCGCAGCCGCCAGCGACCGGGTGCAGTACGAGCAGCTTGGGGTTGCGACCGAGGGCCAGCCGTTCGTGATGCTGACCATCTCGTCGCCGGAGAACCTCCAGAAGCTCGATTGTTATCGTGAGATCCAGGCCAGGCTGGCGGATCCGCGCGGGGTGGACCGGACCGAGATCGAGCGCCTGACCCACGAGGGCCGAGCGATCGTCCTGATCACCTGCTCGATCCACGCCACCGAGGTTGGCGCGGTGCAGATGACGCCGGAGCTGGTCTATGAGCTGGCGACCAGGGACGATCCCGAAGTCAACCGCATTCTCTCCGAAACCATCCTGCTGCTGGTCCCGTCGCTGAACCCGGACGGCATGGAGCTGGTGGCGGATTGGTATGCCGAAACGCTCGACACGCCGTTTGAAGGCTCGGCACCGCCGACGCTCTACCACACCTACACCGGCCACGATAACAACCGCGACTGGTTCATGTTCACTCAGGTCGAGAACCGGCTGGCGGTTGAGAAGATCCATAACGTCTGGCGTCCCCATATCGTGTTCGACCAGCATCAGATGATGCCGGACGGCCCGCGCTACGTCTTGCCGCCCTTCATCGACCCGTATGACGCCAACGTGCACCCGCTGCTGCAGCAGCAAGTGGCCCTGATCGGTCAGGCCATGGCCGCCGATCTGACAGCGGCCGGGAAAACCGGGGTGGCGACGAACATCATCTTCGACGCGTTCTCGCCCTCGCGCGCCTACCAGCATTACCATGGCGGGGTGCGCATCCTTTCCGAGGCGGCCAGCGTCAAGATAGCGACGCCGATCCATCTGAGTGCGTCGGAGCGCAAGGAGACGCGCGGCTTCAGCCCGGCAGTAGCGTCCTGGAACCATCCCGAGCCCTGGCCGGGCGGGGAATGGCGGCTGCGGGACATCGTTGAGTACAACAAGATTTCGGCGCTGGCCCTGCTGAACAACGCCGCCGCCTACCGCGATCGCTGGGTGCGCAACTTCGCCGCCATCTCGTGGGACGCGGTGCAGACCCAGGCGCCCTACGCCTTCGTTGTGCCGGCTGACCAGTCCGATCAGGTCACAACGGCCGAGATGCTCCAGGCGCTGGAGTTCGGCGACGTTGAGATTCACGAGTCTGCAGCGCCGTTCACGGCGGATGGCGTCGAGTATCCGGCCGGCTCGCAGGGTGATTCTGGGGGCGCAGCCGTACGGTGCGTTCGCCCGGACGATGCTAGACGTGCAGCAGTACCCGGATCTGCGCCTGTTCCCCGGAGGGCCGCCCAAGCCGCCGTATGACATCACGGCGCATTCCCTGCCGGTACAGATGGGTGTCGAGACGGTCCGGGTGGACGCGCCGTTCGAGGCGCAACTCACGCGGGTGGAACGGGTCGAGCCACCGCAGGGTCAGGTTGTCGGGGAGGGACCCTCCTTCATGCTCGATCCGCGCGTCAACGCGAGCGCCCGGGCGGTAAACCGCCTGCTGTCCGCCGGTGCCGACGTCTACCGCTTCACCGGCGCGCATCCGGAAACGGGGATCCAGACCGGGGCGTTCGTCGTCGAGGGGCTGGAGCGCGGCGAGCTGGAGCGGGTCGCTGGTGAGACCCACGTCACGCTCACGACAATTGACCGGGACCAGATGAGACACGCCTTGCGCCGCCAGGATGCCCCACGCATCGGGCTCTACCGCTCGTACCGGCCGAACGCCATGGACGAGGGCTGGACACGGTTTATCTTCGAGAACTATGACTTCGAGTTTACGACGCTGCGGAACCGCGACATTCGGCAAGGCGATCTCTCAGATCGCTTCGACGCGATCGTCCTGCCACAACAGCCGGCCAAGGACATTCTTGAGGGAAACTCACCATACGACTACCCGGCGGAGTTCGCGGGTGGCATCGGCGAGATTGGCGCGGCCAAGCTACGGCGCTTTGTTGAGGCGGGCGGGACGTTGATCGCCATCGACTCGGCCTGCGAGCTGGCGATCAAATACCTGTATCTCCCGGTGACAAATGTTCTGGAGGGGCTGCGCACCGACGACTTCTACAACCCCGGCTCGTTGTTGCGGCTTCTTCTGGATCCGCACCACCCAATCGCCTACGGGTACGAGCGTGAGGCGTCAGCTCTCTTCGTGAACTCACCCGCGTTCGAGGTCGGTGTCAACGGCGGCGGTGCGCAGACCGTTGGCCGCTACCCGCTGTCGAACCAGTTGCTGGGCGGCTGGATGCTCGGCAGCGAGCACCTGCGCGGCCGCTCGGCGCTGCTGGAGGTCGCGGTCGGAGCGGGCCGGGTCATCCTCTTCGGGTTCCGGCCTCAGTTCCGCGCCCAGGCACGCGGCACCTACCGGCTGCTCTTCAATTCGCTGTATCTGAGCGCATTGCAGTAACCCCGAGAGAGCAGCTCAGTGATATTTTCGTCGCGCCGGCAGAGCGGGAGCGCAGCGACGTCGCGGATTAGGTGCGCGGCCGCATCGAAGGGCTACAATGGGTCAGATGCTATACTGCCGCCGGCTTCACAAATGTGACCGTAGGGCAAATACCGTACCGTAGGAGAGCGGGACCACAATTTTTCGAGAACAGATTCGTGTTGCCGGATTCGCAGTTGTGGCGTTCGGTGTCATGCTCACCCTCGCCTCGTTGTTTGCCGACCCCCTGGCGTTGGGCCTGCAGGGGACGGGCTTCGGGTGGAAGCAGATCCTTGGGACACTGTTTGGCCTTGCGCTCTCAGGTGCCGGCGGGTACGTGCTCTACAAGACGGCAGAGGCTGACACGCGCGATGGGAAAGGGGACGACAGCGTATGAAGGGCATCATTCTGGCCGGCGGCCTTGGCAGCAGGCTCTACCCGCTCACCCATGCGACCAACAAGCACCTGCTGCCGATTTACGACCAGCCGATGGTGTATTACCCGATCCAGACGCTAGTGTCCGCCGGAGTGGATGAGGTCCTGATCGTGACTGGTGGTCCGCACGCCGGCCACTTTGTGCCTGTCTTGCGCAACGGCCGCCAGTTTGGGCTGAAGCACCTTGAGTACACCTACCAGGACAAGGAGGGTGGCATCGCCGAGGCGCTATCGCTGGGCCAGGAATTTGCGGATGGTGAGCCAGTCTGCGTCATTCTGGGCGACAACACCACCGACGCCGACATCGGTCCGGCCGTCGAGTCGTTCGACGGTGGGGCGATGCTCTTTCTCAAGGAAGTCCCGGACCCGAACCGGTTTGGGTGCCCGGTCTTCAACCCGCAGGATGTGTCCCAGATTCTGCGCATTGAAGAAAAGCCGCTGCAGCCACAGAGCCCCTACGCCATCACAGGACTCTACATCTACGACGCGACGGTGTTTGATTACATCTCGAAGCTTGAGCCCTCAGACCGTGGTGAGCTTGAGATCACCGATGTCAATAACTTCTACCTGAAGGACGACCGGCTGCGCTGGATGGAGCTTGATGGTTTCTGGAGCGACGCCGGCACTTTCCAGAGTCTCTACCGGACGACCCGCTACTGGGCTGAAAAGAAGCTCGGCAAGGCCAACGCCGACCGCGTTGCCGCGGGGTTGCTTGAGGTGTGATGCGGATGTCAGTCCTACCGGGCATGGGCGGATAAGAGATCCTTCTGTCTGTGTACGGGCGTAATTATGGACGTGTCGTGCTTGATCCGATACATCGGAACGGCGCTTTTCTGCGTAGGGGCGCAATTCATTGCGCCCTCTCCAACGTCCCGGGTGCCCAGGCAGGGCGCAATGAATTGCGCCCCTACGCATTCCTAAATACCCGATCAATCAGGACAAACTCATCATCGCGCCCCACGCCGGTCCATGCTTCCGACAGCCGCTTTAGAAACAGGATGGCCGTAGGCACAGGGCCGGCATTTGTGCCGGCCCTGTGCCCATTGGGGATCTGATTACGAGGCTGCTTGAGCCTTCTCTTTGGGGTACGTGGCGTCGGTATGCCCCAGAAGACCCTTGACGAAGCGGATGTCACCGAGATGGCCGTAGGAGTGACCGATCAGGTGCTGGAGACGCTGGGCGGCGGTCGCATTCGGGCGCCCCGGCAGGGGGATCTCCGCGCGCAGCTGCTCGTTGCTGGCGGATTCCAGATACGCACTGGTCTCGGCGATGAGCTGGTCGTGGTACGCGGTGAGCTCGTTCAAGGGGACATGAACTTCGTCCACCTCGGCATCGCTGTACCCCAGACCCATGCCCGGTAGCCGCTCAAGGCCCTTGCCGGAAGGGTCGTAGTTGGAGCGGGCAGCGTAGCCGCCACGGTGCCAGGCGTCAGCGGCTGGATCTTCGCCCTTGATGATGTGGTTGAGGTCGAGGTCCCAGATACGGAGGATGTGCCAGTGGAGGAATCCGGCGTGGTTGACGGACGGCCCGGGCCGCTTGTAGAGCAGATCCGGATCTAATCCGACGAACTCGGCCTTGAGCTGCTCGCTCAACGTGTCGATCTGCTCGCGATAAATCTGGCTCTCTTGCACGTGTGTTCCTTTTCGTTAACGACGCATTTCGTGGGGACAGTCTAGCAGGCATCCACCTCCTCCAGGTGCGGCTCGGTGAAGCGCAGGATGACGACGGTCATCGTGACGGTGAAGACGGCCGTCACCGCGCCGAGTGCCAACATCGTTTCGTTGTAGCCGAGACGGTCGATGGATTGTGCGGTCAGGAAGGCCCCCAGGCTACTACCTAGAAAGAGCGCAAAGGCGAACAGCGATATTCCCGTAGCTCGCGCGGTCGGCGCAAGCTCGGTGGCGCGTGTTTGCAGGGTGGAGTGCATCATGATGAACGTCGCACCCATCAGCACCATCGCGATTGAGAAGAAGATGAGCGTCGGCTGCAGCGTGGTCATGGCGTACCCAACGACCACGCCCGCACCGCCGAACGCGATCATGCGCCGTTCGCCGATCTTCCGTGCGACGCGTCCAACGACCCGGCCGAAGACGAGCGAGCCAAGGCCGAAGAGCGCGACGAGAACGCCAATGGCGGTAAACGAGAGACCGTCCCGATCCCTCAAGAGTGCGCCGAAGTAGGCGAACGCGCCCAGGGTGATGGCGCCTTCGAAGAAGATGAGCGTATAGAACAGAATATGCCGGCGGTCGGCCAGGACCACCCGATACGTCGCGGCGGCCGAGCGCCTTACCCCCGTGTGACGCGCCCGCGTGAGCGGCTGGCGCAAGAGGGCAATCGTGATGACCAGCGCGACGATACCGTCGATGGCGAAGATCGCCCTCCAGGAGAACGCCGCCGCGAGAAAGCCGCCGATGGCGCTGGATAGCACCTGCCCCAGCGAGGACGCCATGATGGTGTAGCCGATGGCCTCGTGCCTGCGATCGTAGGCGACGGTGTCACCGATATAGGTCAATGTCAGCGGGAAGACAGCCGCCGCGGCAATACCGGTAACGAGCCGTAGCCCGACCAGCGCGTCCAGATTCGGGGCAATAGCGCATAGTCCCGCGCCAACGGCAAAGCCACCTAGCGCGACGGAGATGACCCGGACCCGCCCCACGCGGTCTGCCAGCGGCCCGTAGAGCAGTTGAAACAGCCCATAGGGCAGCAGATAGGCGGTGACGATCAGCCCGGCGCGGCCAATTGGGGCGTCGAACTCTTCCGCGATTGCCGGAAGGAGTGGTGTGATGACCCGTGAATCGAGCGAGACCACGAAGATGCCGGCGATCAGCAGCCACAGGGCGCGTTGTGCGGCAGCCTGGTCCTGGGCCCTTTCTACTGGTTGTGTGCGTGCCGACACTACGTCCCGTCCTCGAGCAGGCGCTCGCCAACTGGTGGGGGAATGAGCCAGCGAAGGTCGCCGTAGCCAGGCGCGGGCCGGTCGTCCGGCAGGTCGATCCGGCAGATTCCAGCGGTGCGGAAGTTGATGACAACATCGCGCTGGTTCCAGGCCAGGAAGCCGGCCAGCATCCCCACGCCGGGCATGTGCCCTACGATGAGCGTTTCCGCTGGGCGGCCGGCACGCAGGATCTGCGCCAGCACTCCGGCTAATGAGCCCCCGGGGGCGAGATCGACGGCACTCGTCACCCCCACCCGGGAACCGAAATGCTCGCTCACGATCTCAGCTGTCTGCCGGGCGCGGACGAGTGGACTGGACAGGATGAGGCCGGGATCGGCCCCGAGCTGCTGGAGCACACGCGCCATCAGTGCCACTTCGCTGCGGCCATGGTCCGTTAGTGGCCGGTCTTCGTCCCTCGTGACCCCGCCTTCTCCGACCGGCCCGGCGTTCCCGTGGCGCATGATGTAGATTTTCACTGACACTTCCTTCCCCAGAGAGTCGCATGCTCACGACGCCGCAGCGTACTACACTGACACGGGGTTGGTCGCGGCGCTCTCACCTCGAGCGCTGACTGCGTGAGAATGAGGAGAGAGG
Organism: uncultured Chloroflexia bacterium; assembly: GCA_963729445.1. Classification (GTDB taxonomy): domain Bacteria; phylum Chloroflexota; class Chloroflexia; order Thermomicrobiales; family CFX8; genus JACCZH01. The sequence continues at coordinate 1,131,050 of CAVSNU010000003.1, read as the reverse complement.
CCAGTCGTGACCATCGATCGGGAGGCGTTACGGGACCGTTACCGGGGGGCGTTGCTCGGGAGCGCCGTGGGTGACGCGCTGGGCGCGACGCTGGAGTTCATGTCTCGTGAGGAGATCCAGGCGCAATATGGCGCGCTGCGTGACATCGTCGGCGGGGGCTGGCTCAATCTGGTGGCCGGCGAGGTGACTGACGATACGCAGATGGCCGTCTGTATCGCGTCGTCGATCGTCGAGTGCCAGCAGTTCGATGCTAGGGACATCGCCGGACGGTTCGTCGGCTGGCTTGCATCCAACCCGCCAGACATCGGCACCACGACCCGGTACGCCCTGGAGCAATTGGCACGCGGAGTGCCGTGGGACGAAGCTGGAGAACGCACGCATCAGGCGCTGCGGCCCCGCGACGCCTCGAATGGCTCAATCATGCGTTGTGCGCCCGTTGCCTTGCTGGAGAGGTTGGACGCAGAGGCGAACCGGCGGCACTCGATCGACTCCTCACGCATCACCCACGCGAACCCGCTCTGTCTGGACTCCTGTGTCGCCCTCAACGCGGCCATCGCGGCACTGCTCACCGATCCTGAGATCGACCCGCTCCACGCGGCGCGCGGTGCAGCTGACAGCGATGCGGTGAGAGCCGCGCTAGACGGGGTCTCGACGCAGCATTCCTCGACGCTTGACGCCGGTGGCTACGTACTCTCGACTCTGCAGTCGGCGTTCTGGGCAGTCACCGCGCACCGCTCGCTTGAAGAGGCTATCGTCGCTGCGGTCAATCTTGGCCAGGACGCCGATACCACCGGTGCGGTAGCCGGTGCACTCGCTGGAGCTCGCTGGGGCATGGCGAGTATTCCCGAACGGTGGCTGGACGCGTTGCTCGCCAGGGAGGAGTTACTGGGGCTCGCCGACGGGCTCTTCGATCTCGCCGGCTGATGGAGCGTTCACGGCTGGAGACGCCAGCTTGATGTAGCGACGCACGCTCATGCGATTGCGTGGATCATCCGCCAGGCCAAGCAGCGACAACAGTTCCACTTCTTCCGCGCCGGACCTGGCCCGCTCGACGGCATAGGTGTCACGCAGCGTCTGGGGTGAGACGTGTTTCGAGATGCCGGCGGCGAGGGCGACTCTCGCGGTCATCTTGTTGACCGACTGCGGCAGCATCTCGAACAGGCGGTCTCGCGGCTCGTACTCCCGCTCAAAGGCTTCGTACAGCTCGATGAGCTCCCCCGTCGCCTGGAGCTTGCGCTCCTTGTCCCTCCAGCGGACATTGTCATAGAAGACGTACACCAGCGGCGTTTCGGGATCCGCCAGATCGAGGTGGTCGCGTCTCAGCTGAAGCACTTCACCGCGCGATAGCCCGAGACTGAGCATCAACCAGCACATCACTGCCGAGCGGGTGGAGTCGGCCTTCGCCGCGGACAAGAACGCAGCTTGCTCGGTTGGAAAGAGCGGGCGCGGTGTCTTGAGCGGGATGTGGTCCGGGTAGAACGATTCGGTTGGGTCCTTCTCCAGCATCCTGGCAGCGTTCACCAGCCACTTGAAGAAGCCGCTCACCGACGTCAGACGCCGTTTACGAGTCGAGCGTGAGTTGGCCACTCCAAGGTAGTGGGCAATGTCGCGGCTCGTGATTTCGTCGATTGGTTTGAGGCCGATCACCTGCTCGAAGATCGAGAGGTCGTAGAGATAGGAGGAGATGGTATTGGCCGGGTGTTGAGCTTGCTCCAGATAACGGCGATACCAGTAACGCGCGACCGGCAGCTTTGATTGAGGCCCGAGTGGGCCGACGCTGCTGAGGGTTGGGCCATGGTGCCCACGACCGATCTCCTCGAACAGACGCGGCTGAAGCGTCGCCCCGCTGGTTCGGTCATCCCGCTGCTCGTCGTCGTTGCCAACCTGTGACATGCCGGAATACTCCTCGGTACGCTGTCACTCTACGAAACAAATGTTCTAGTGTCAACAGAACGGGACCCTCTCCCTCTCGGGCGAGAATCTACACAATAGGTGTCAGCGCGTTGCCCGTGCGAAGATGGCTACGGTCGGGGTCGACCTGGGCCGCAAGCCGATGCAGGGCGACGCTGAGCCGGCGGATTCCCTCTTCGATCTCGGTATCCTGTGGCAGCGTGAAGTTGAGCCGGAGCGTGGAGCGCCCTCGACCGGAGTTCGAATCCACGTGGAACGATTCACCGGGCGCGAAGACGACGCCCTCACGGGCGGCTTCGGGCAACAGGTCACGCACCCTGAGGCCGTCGTTGAGCCGGCACCAGAGGTAGATACCACCGGCCGGCCGGTCGGCGCTGATCAGACCATCGCCATAGCGGTGCATCGCGGCCAGCATGTGGTCGCGCTGCAGCGGATAGACCTTGTTCAGCGTTGCGAGGTGATCTTCGAGCAGGTTTCGGTCGAAGAATGCCCAGACTGCCCACTGCGCCAGGGCGTTGGTGTCGAGGTCGACGATCTGTTTCATGAGCGTAACGCGTTCCGCGACCGGCTTGGCGGCTGCTACCCAGCCGATGCGGAAGCCTGGGAAGAGCATCTTCGAGACGGTGCTGAGATAGATGACGTTGGAGCGGCCCGCCGCGCGGTCGATGGTTGCCAGGCTCGGCAGGTGGCGTCCCTCGTAGCGCAGGGCGCCGTAGGGATCATCCTCGATGACGGGAATCTGGTAGCGCGCCGCCAGGTCCAGCAGGCGCATCCTGCGGCCCATCGACATCACCGTCCCGCTCGGGTTCTGGAACGTCGGCAGCGTGTAGATGAGCTTCGGGCGGCGGCGCGGCAGGAGCTCCTGCAGCAGATCGACATTCATGCCGTCGCGGTCGACCGGGATCGGCATCAGGCGTGCGCCGGCGGCCCGGAACACCTGGGCGGCGCCGAGATACGTGGGCGACTCCACCGCGACGAGATCGCCCGGTTCTATCAAGGTACGGGCGATCAGGTAGAGACCCTGCTGCGAGCCGGCGACAACAACGACATTGTCGGGGTTGATGGTGAGTGCCGAGCCGGCCTCGCCCGCGCTACGGGCCATCCAGTTGGCCAGCGCCTCCCGCAGGGGCGGGTAGCCTTCGGTTGGCGTGTGCTGGAGGAGCGTCTGGCCGGCGTTGTGCAGCGCTTCGTCGAGCAACGCGCGGATCGTGTTAATCGGGTAGAGCTGTGGGGATGGGGTGCCGGTCGCCAGACGGATGACATCCGGCCGGGCAGAGACGGTCATCGCGTCGTGCAGCAACGGGTCGTTCATCACGTCGGTGGCCGGCGTGAAGAGCTGCGCCCAGGGCATGGGGGTGCCCCGTGTTCTGTCTGAGACGTGCTGACCGGTTTGTTGGGCGGGATAGACGCCGGTTTCTAACTCTGCGACCCAGGAGGGCTCGGCGCCACCGTTTGGCTGGCGCTCATGAGCGTTATCGGTTGGCTCGGAGCGTTGGGGCCGGTGCGTCACGACCGTGCCACGTCCCACCTGGCCGGAGACCAGCCCGTCCGCAGCAAGCTCGCGGTAGGCATTCACAATCGTCGTGCGGTTCACCCCCAGGAGTGCCGCCAGACGCCGCTCGGGTGGGAGCCGCTCACCGGCCGGGAGCTCTGCTTCGAGAATCGACCGGCGGATCTGACGCGCGATCTGGACGTAGATGGGAGTCGCGCTTTCGCGATCGACGACGAGTTGCAACACGCGTTCCTCCTGGCTCTCCTCATATCGATTGTATTGGATGGCTCCAATGGGAAATTGTGACACGATTGGCTGTTGCTGCCAACTGGTACGCTAGATTTGGACGAGAACAGCACTTCGCACAATCGCGAGAGCGATGCGTTCCTGGTCCAGCTATGGAGTTGTGCAAATCGACCAGACGGAACGTTGAGACTGCCGATGTCTGAGATTGTTGTAGGAGATGTCCTGGCCTGGGAGCCGCAACTGGAGTGGCGCGGCGACGCCGCTGAGCTGCTCCGTCCCCTGAGCTGGGCGGTAACCATTCACCCTCGCACCCCGGCTCTTCCTCCCCTACGAGGGAACGAGCTTATTGTGGTAACCCAGCGCACGCTGGACCATCTCAAACAGGTCGAGATGGTGGGCTGGGCTGAGGTTGCGCGACAGCTTTCGGCCCAGCCAGTGGCCGGGCTGGTTGTAGACCACGACTTTGACAACACACCCATTCCGGGCGTGCCCATCTTTCGAGCTGACACAGGTTTCCTGGCCGAGGCCGAGACCCATCTGAACCGCACCATAACCGAGCGGCGGGGCGAGCTATACCGGTTGGGGTCAGACCTGTCACGGGCGCTCTCGACGGCCTCGATCGCGGGGGCAGACCTCGATGCCCTGTTCTCCGTGGCCGGCGACGTTGGTCACAGCCAGCTTATGCTGTTCGACCGCTCGGGGACGGTGTTGGGCCGGTCACGTACTGGTCCGACGGAGCTGCCGTTCGCTCTGGCTCAAGTCGACGCCGGTGGCGAGTTGCCGATCTACGTCGAAAATGGCTCAGGCCGCTGGCTGGTGGATCGCCTGCAGGCATCCGGAGGTCGTCGTCCACTGTATCTGGCAACCACCACCGGTGCGTCCGGCTCTCCAGAGACGGCCAGGCTGGTGTTGTCGCACACCACGCGGGCCATTGAAACGTTCCTGCACCCGTTGGGCGACCAGCGGCTGCCGGCGCACGCGCCGAGCCGCGACGCGCTACTGGCCGAACTGCTCTTGGGTCAGGTACCGGGCAGCCGGGTCGAGTCGCAGAGTCGCATCCTTGGCATCGATCCTGCCGCGCCACTTCGCGTGGCCCTCTGTGTTTCGAACCAGACCGGGGTCCTCGCTCGCATGAGCCGCCGGTTAAGCTACGGCATTCGACGCTTCGTGACAACCCTCTCATCCGGCGAGCTCGCGATCCTGATGCTGGACGATACGTGCTGGGATGAGCTACGGGCCGTCGCAAGCATCGAGAGTGGCATCGGGCTGGTGCGGAGCGAGCGCCAGCCGGATCTCTCGGGGATGACGCGCGCCGTGCGCCAGGCCCAGACGCTAGGCCGGCTCTGGCTGGCGGGGATCCTGACTGCCCCCGTGGTGGATGCCGGCAGCCTCGGGACATCTGGTCTCTATGGTGTGCTGCTGTCGAGCCTGGACCCCGCCACGTTCGAGCCGGGACGAGGCCGCATGGCAGCGCTTGTCGCCGGACTGCTGGGGGCGTTGGACGAACACGACCGCGAGCGCGGCAGCGACCTGATTCGAACGCTGGAGGGTTATCTGGCGGCCGGAGGATCGACGACCGGCGCGGCCGAGCTCCTTGGCGTGCACCGCAACACGCTCGGCTACCGGCTCAACCGTATCAGCGAGCTTACCGGCAGCGATCTGGGCGATGCTGATACCCGTCTCGCATTTGGCCTGGCACTCAAATTGCGGCAGATTGAGCGAGCGCTGAGCTGAGTTGTTACGATGCCCGCGGTATTTGCCATCTGACAAGAAACGGGGCCCTATGCAGGACACATCGAAAGATTTTCTGAAGCGGCTGCTCGCCACATCGAGCCCATCCGGGTTTGAGGATGAGGCCGCGCGAGTCTGGCGCGAGGAGGCTGAAAAGTTTGCCGACGAGGTCACCGTTGACTCGTCAGGCACCTCCTATGCCCGGCTCCGGGGAGACGGCCCAAGGGTGATGATCGAGGGCCACATTGATGAGATCGGCGTCATGATCTCCCACATCGACGACGACGGCTTTCTCTGGTTCAAGGCGATTGGCGGCTGGGACGATCAGGTACTGGTCGGCCAGCGTATGCGCATCCAGTCTGCCAACGGGCCGGTCATCGGCGTGATTGGCAAGAAGGCCATCCATCATATGCAGCCCGACGAGCGTGACAAGGCCTCCAAGATCAGGTCTCTCTGGATCGACATCGGCGCGACCAGTGGCGATGACGCGCGCTCGAAGGTGTCGATTGGTGATCCGGGCGTTGTGGAGCAGCCGCTCGTTGAGCTGAGTGACGACCGTATTGTCGCCCGCGGTATCGACAACCGGGCTGGGGCCTTCATTGCGCTTGAGGCGCTGAGGCTGCTTGCTGAGGGAGAACGTCCGGCGGCTGACGTGTGGGCAGTTGCGCCGGTGCAGGAAGAAATCGGCCTGTATGGTGCAGAGACGAGCGCCTACAACCTCGACCCCACGGTTGCTATTGCGATCGATGTTACCCACGCCACGGATCACCCTGACGCAGACGTGCGCGGTAACGGCAAGGTCAACATTGGGGGCGGTCCGTCTCTGGCGCGTGGCTCGGCAATTCACCCGAGAGTGTTCGAGGGTCTGGTAGCGGCGGCCAGAGCAGAGGATATCCCGTACCATGTTGAGATTGCCCCGATTCGTAGCGGCACCGACGCTGACTCTATCGCCCGCGTCCGCTCCGGCATCCCAACCGGGTTGGTCTCCATCCCGAATCGCTACATGCACTCGCCCAGCGAGCTGGTCAGCCTGAGTGACCTGGAGAACTGCTCGCGTGTGATCGCCGCTTTCACCCGCCGCCTGGATCCGTCCGAGGACTTCCGTAGACGCTAACGGCAGCATCCTGGGTGTCCGCGCAGGGCAGGGGCTCGTCCTCACCGGTTGACCTCACGGTCATAAACCCCGGAGAGGACGAGCCCCTGCTGAGCAGGTGTCGTTAGCTTGCCGTGGCGATGTAGGTGAGGATGTCGATCAGATTCTGGTCGTTCAGGTCGGTGACCGGGTTGTAGCTGGGGTGGTCGATGTCGCCCCCGGTGCGGAACAGATCTTCATACTCGGAGAACGGATAGGCGTTGCCGCGAATAGGCTGAGCGAGCGTCCCGTCGTGACAGCCAGTGCACCACACGTCGTACTGCACCTCGCCGCGCCGGGGATCCCCGGTAAATTCGCCGCCGAGCGCTTCCTGGGCCTCGGCTTCAGCCGTGGCGGTGATGACCGCCTCCGCCTGTTGTGTCTTGACGGCTTCAGGTGTGAGGTCTTCGAGATCGACCCGCCCGCACGCGGCGAGCAGGAGTAGTGCGGCCGTGATAGCGATGAATTGAACCCATCGGCGTTGCATCGTCGTCCGGTCTCCCTTCCTGGAACGTCGTATTCAACCGGTCTGTAGACCGGCACAGATGACCCGTCGCTGCGATACCTCGGCCGCCGAGCGCCTGTAGCACTTAGGGAGAGATCAAGACTCCACCGGCAGAGCGGTTTGCCCTGGTACGGCGAGACTGGTCCGGGTGGGACGTTTTCAAGGTACGAGCTGGATTTAACCAGCCGTACTATATGCACCACGCATACCTGTGTCAAATCATCAACTGGGTGCGAGCGGGCGAATGATGGGTTCCAGCGCGTGTATCCGGGTTGAGGATATGATGGTTACTCCCAGGGATCATCAGGTAGCGAATACCGTCATGGGCATCATCCTGAATAGTGGACCACAGGGGAGCTCCGGGCTTCAGTCTGTCGGCCGGGGAGGAGCTCGTCTCCTCCCGACACCCCGGTCCGCTCGACGCGGGAGGAGACGAGCTCCTCCCCTACGGACAGGTAGGAACCCCGGCGCGTGCCAACTCCCCGGTGGTCCAGTACTCACGATGGCCACTGCGAGGCTCCGCACCGGCAGCACATGCGAACCGGCGACGGCAGCGGCCGCTACGGGGTGGCTTCAACCGCTTCCTGCCATTGGCCGATCTTGCGGTACTTGGCGTAGCGCTGGTCGAGGAGGGTCTGGAGACCGTCGGGGCCGGCCAGGAGCTCTTCGAGAGTGGTGAGGTGATGCTCGATGGCGTCACCGGTGGCGGCGATCGCTCTGGCGGTGTCCTCGTGGGCCGGCGGATCTTCGGCGATGATGGCGTCGATGAGCTCGAACTCCAGGAGTTCCGGCGCGGTGATCCGCATCGCCGCGGCTGCGGCCGGAGCCTGGGTGGCGTCTTTCCAGAGGATCGAGGCACTGGCTTCGGGGCTGGCGACGGTATACACGGCGTTCTCCAGCATGAGCACGCGGTCCGTCACCCCGAGGGCCAAGGCTCCGCCGCTGCCGCCCTCGCCGACGACGATAGCGATCGTTGGCACCCCCAAATCGGCCAGTGCATAGATATTATCGGCAATTGCCAGGGCCTGGCCGTGCTCTTCCGAGGTTGGGCCGGGATCAGCGCCTGGAATGTCGATGAAATTGATCAGCGGTAGGCTGAACTTTTCAGCGTGACGCATCAGCCGCAGCGCCTTCCGGTAGCCTTCCGGGCGGGCCATACCGAAGTTGCGCTCCAGGTTCTCGCGGGTGTTGCGGCCCTTCTGGTTGCCCAGCACCATGACACTGCGGCCACGGAAGGTCGCGACGCCGCCGATCAACGCGCGGTCGTCGCTGAGCTGCCGGTCGCCGTGGAGCTCGATGAAGTCCTCGCACAGCCCAGTAACGAAGTCGAGCGCTCGCGGCCTCTGTGGATGTCGCGCGAGCGTTACCCGCTCCCAGGGCGTCATGATTGCGTCAGACGGCATCCGAGGCTCCGTTCGCCGTAGAGTGGGCCAGTTCGGGGGGCGCAGTCTGTTGCGCACTGTGTGGACTGCGGGCGTTCTGGTAGAAATCGATCAGCGTTGTAAGGGTCGATACCAGATCACTGCGCGACACCACGGTATCGATCAAACCGTGCTCTAGTAGGAACTCAGCTGTCTGGAAGCCCTCCGGCAGTTTCTGGCGTGTCACTTGCTCGATGACGCGTGGCCCCGCAAAACCGATGCGGGCGCCGGGCTCCGCCATGACCACGTCGGCCACGGTGGCGTAGCTGGCGGTGACTCCGCCGTAACAGGGATCGGTTAAGAGCGAGAAGTGTGGCAGCCGGGCGTGCCCGAGCCGTGTGAGCGCGGTCGTGGTCTTGGCCATTTGCAGCAGTGAGAAGAGTCCCTCCTGCATGCGCGCTCCTCCGGACGATGAGATCGTCAGCAGCGGGATCTCACGTTCTACCGCGCGTTCGCAGGCGCGGGTGAGCTTTTCGCCATACACCGAGCCCATGCTGGAGCCCATGAATGCGAAGTCGGTCACGACGACGGCCAGTGGACGACCACCGATGCTGAGGAGACCGGACACAACCGCCTCGGGAAGGCCAGTTTTTCTGACGGTTGCGGCGGCTTTATCAAGATAGGACTCATCGGCGATGCGAAAACCCAGCGGATCAGCGGTACGGAGCTCGTTGTCCCACTCGATAAAGGACGCGTCATCGGCTAGCATGGCGATGCGGTCGATGGCGGGGATGCGATAGTGATACCCGCAGCGATGGCAGACCCTCAGGGCGCGCAGGTGTTCTTTGGTGTAGCTGAGCTCCTGGCACTTCGGGCATTTGACCCACAGATCGTCAGGAACCTGAAGCCGGCCGTCGTCTCCGGCGGATGAAGGTCGGAATCTTGGTTGTCGGCGGAAGATTTCTCTCATAGCAATTCCGTGACGTTCCTCCAGCTACCCGCCCCCCACAGACGGCACAGGAATTGTAAGCGTACATGATGCATCACCGGGTAGGTGAAATCGGTATTCTAACGCGTGAGGGTGCGTCTCGTTCGAGATGGGAAGAGGAGCGACAGGGTGGCCGAAGGGTCAATACGGAACTTGGTGGCGCTGCGTGCGGCGCTCCCAGACGGCGATCGACAGCTGTTTGACCGTCTCTTCGCGATCGGGGGCGGCACCGGGAGACTCGTTGTCCCCGACCCGATGATTCCCTGGGTCGAGGAAACCTACGGCTCGGTGGATGCGGTGACAGCTCAGCAAATCGTCAAGGTCACGAACCTCTGGTCCTTCCAGACCTCGTTGTTCAATCCGTTCCGGGCGCAGCGTCCGCAGGCCGGGAGCGATTCGGATAGCCTGGCCGACGAGATCTTCGGTGACGGTCCTGACCCGTTCGATCACCCTGAGCAGGACACCACGGCCGACACGTTCGGACGGATCCGAGGTGAGCACACCATCACCGCGAGCAACCTGGCGAAGTCGAATGTCCACCACGGCGTTGTTATTTTTCATGAACATAACCCGTGGGTCGTCACTGAAGATGCGCTCTGGGATGCCGTCCAGGTAGCGATGAAGTGGTTCGAAGCGAGCCGGCAGACCAACCAATCCGCGATCTATCCGCTCATCATCTGGAACTGCCTGTGGAAAAGCGGCGCGTCGATCTCCCACGCGCACTTGCAGCTCCTCTTGACGTCGGGCATGCACTACGGCCAGATTGAGCGGCTGCGCCGGATCACCGTCGAGTATCCGAGGATTCACGAAACCCGCTATTTCGACGACCTCTACCGAGCGCACGCCGCGCTTGGCCTGGGCCACGAGCGAGCCGGGGTCCGGATGTACGCGCATCTGACGCCGCTGCTCGCCAACGAGTGCGTGCTCCTCTCCGACACGTTGAGCGAGGCGTTCGTGCGTACCATTCATCGGGTGATCCGGCGGTTGCACGAGGAGCTCGGGTTGACCTCATTTAACCTGGCGATTGTGCCTCCACCGCTCGACGCGACCGACGAGGACTGGTCGGCCATGCCGGTTGTCGCCCGGTTCGTGGACCGTGGAAATCCGCTCAAGCGCACCATCGATACCGGCGCGCTGGAGCTCTTTGCGGCCAGTGTGATTTCCACCGATCCGTTCGCAACTGGACGGTTGTTGGAACAGGTCCAAGGGGCCTGAGCAGTTGCGGGACGGATCGAGCGCTCCCTATACTCGCCCGGAGTAGGGTCGGCAGGGCGGGCTGCATCCGGTCGGGGACGGGCTCGTCCCCAAAATGGATCGACTTTTCGATTTAGTCAAGGAAACGTGATGACCGGCGAATCGGGCGGAGTGCGGGTTGGGGTGGATATTGGCGGCACGTTCACCGATATCATGGTGTTTGACGCTACTTCAGGTCGTTTTCACATCGGAAAAAAGCTGACGACGCCGGATGATCCCAGCCGGGCCGTCGCCGAAGGTCTGGTCGAGACGCTGCAGGACGCAGGCATCACGCCGCAGGCCGTGCGCAGGATCGTGCATGGCACGACACTGGTGACCAACGCGATTATCGAGCGGAAAGGCGTGCCAACCGCCCTGATTACGACCAGGGGCTTTCGCGACGCCGTCGAGATCGGCCGCGAGCACCGCTATGATCTGTACGACATCTTCCTGGAGCTCCCAAAACCACTGGTTCCACGACGACTGCGACTGGAGCTCGATGAGCGTATCCTGGCCGATGGTTCGGTGCTGACGCCGGTCGACCCTGAGCAGGTCAAAGACCTGGCGTTGCATCTGGCGGAGAGCGGCGTTGACGCGGTAGCGGTGGCGTTGCTGCACAGCTATCGCAACCCGGAGCACGAGCGGCAGGTTGAGGCGATCCTCAACGAGTTCGCGCCCGACTTGACGGTCTCATCCTCGTCGTCGGTCGTGCCGGAGATCCGGGAGTACGAGCGCACGTCGACCACCATTGCCAATGTCTACGTGCGCCCCGTGGTCGTGAAGTATCTGGCGCGGCTGGAAGATTCCTTGGCCGAGCTCGGCTTCGACGGCAGTCTCTTCATCATGCTTTCGTCGGGCGGCATCTGCACGGTTGAGACGGCGAGCAAGTACCCGATCCGGCTGGTTGAGTCCGGCCCTGCCGCCGGTGCGCTGGCCGCATCAGAGTATGGGCGCAGAACCGGCCGGCCGAACATCCTCTCGTTCGACATGGGCGGCACGACGGCCAAGGCGTGCCTCATCGACGACGGTGAGCCCTCCACGACCTCCGATTTTGAGGTCAGCCGGGTGTACCGGTTCAAGAAGGGCTCGGGATTGCCGGTGAAAGTCCCGGTCATCGAGATGATCGAGATCGGCGCGGGCGGGGGATCGATCGCGAGGGTTGACTCATTGGGCTTGCTCAAAGTCGGGCCCGATTCTGCCGGCGCTGATCCCGGTCCGGTCTGCTACGGCAACGGCGGCACTCAGCCGACGGTGACCGACGCGGATCTCGTGCTCGGGTACCTCGATCCGCGCTACTTCCTGGGCGGCAGGATGTCGCTCGATATCCAGGGCGCGAAGGAAGCGATCATGCGCGAGGTGGCCGAGCCGCTCGGTCTCGGCCTGCACGCTGCCGCCTGGGGTATTCACCAGGTGGTCAACGAGAACATGGCCAGCGCCGCCCGGATTCACGCTATTGAGAATGGCAAAGACCCGCGCGCCTATCCCGTCTTTGCCTTTGGCGGGGCCGGGCCGGTGCACGCGTACCGGGTGGCCGAGATTCTGCGCTCGCCGCAGCTGGTCGTCCCGCTGGGGGCGGGCGTCACCTCGACCGTTGGCTTCCTGGCCGCGCCGTTGGCGTTCGACTTCGTGCGAACCTATTTCGGCCAGCTCGACGAGATCGACTGGCAGGACATTAACGGCCTGTACGCCGAGATGGAGGCCGAGGGCCTTGAGATTCTCGGTCAGGCGGGAGTCCGGCCGCAAGACATGAAGATCACGCGATCGGTCGAGCTGCGCTACGCCGGCCAAGGCCACGAGGTTGCGGTGCCGATGCCGGAGGGCGAGCTGGGCGAGGGCACATTGGCGCAAACAGTGCGAGCCTTTGAAGAGGTGTATCGCAGGTTGTACGAGCGGACTGCGCCCGGCAACCCGATCGAGGCATTGACCTGGCGGGTGGTCGTCTCGGCGCCGCGTCCCGACCTGCCGCTGGAGCAGCTGAGCAGTGCCGAGGGGCTCTCATCGATGGCGTTGGAGGCGATCAAGGGCGAGCGCCCGATCTACCTGCCCGAGGACGGCAAGTTCGTCGAGGTGCCGGTGTTCGACCGCTATCGCTTTGCACCGGGGGCGGCGTTCGGCGGGCCGGCCATCATCGAGGAGCGCGAATCCACCCTGGTCATTGGCCGAGGCGGCCGGGTGACGGTCGACGAGCTCTTGAATGTCGTCGTCGACATTCCGCAGATCGACGACATCGGTTAAGTGGAATGGCCTTTCTGCGGTCGCGGCGCAATGATGGAAGTGTTCTGGTTCATTCGCTGTGCGTCAGGAGCATGAGATTTCGTACGGGCGCAATGCATTGCGCCCTGCCTGACCGCCTCGGCGTTGGAGAGGGCGCAATGAATTGCGCCCGTACGAAGACAGGCGGCTCTGCCATTGCGCCGCTATGAAAATGATGCTGCAACAGTCAGGGGAACACCATGACAACGATTGACCCCATCCAGCTTGAAGTGATGTGGAACCGGCTGATCGCGGTCGTCAACGAGCAGGCGACCGCGCTGATGCGGACGTCGTTCACGACGATCGTGCGCGAGTCGGGCGACCTCTCGGCCGGGGTGTTCGACACGCGCGGCAACATGATCGCCCAGGCGGTGACCGGCACGCCGGGCCACATCAACGCCATGGCGACCTGCATCCACCATTTCCTGGCGGTCTACCCGGCGGACACGCTCACGCCCGGCGATGTGCTGATCACCAACGATCCGCAGAAGACCTCCGGCCACCTGCACGACTTCACGGTGATCACGCCGATCTTTCAGGGTGAGCGGCTGGTCGGCTTCTTCGGCAACACCTGCCACGTGCTCGACATCGGCGGACGTGGGTTGGGGACCGACGCGCGCTCTGTCTACGAGGAGGGCCTCTTCGTCCCGATCACCAAGCTCTACGACGCCGGCAAGGAGAACAGCGAGCTGGTCAAGATGATCGCCGCCAACGTGCGCACGCCGGAGCCGGTGCTGGGCGACATCCACGCCCAGGTGGCCGGCAACGACGTCGGCGGCGGCGGCTGCTCGAGTTCATGCGCGAGTTCGGGCTGGAGACGATCGAGCCGCTGGCCGACGAGATCATCGCGCCGCTCGGAGCGGGCGATGCGCGCGGCGATCGCCGCGGCTGCCGGATGGCTGTCTACGAGAACGCCGTCTACTCCGACGGCTACGAGGAGCCGGTGCGCCTGCAGGTGACGATCGAGAAGCGCGGCGACGAGCTGTGGGTCGACTGGGCCGGGTCCAGCCCGGAGAGCAAGCGCGGCATCAACGTCGTGCTGAACTACACGCACGCCTACACGACCTACGCGCTGAAGTGCGCGCTGGCGCCGGAGGTGCCGAACAACGAGGGCTCGTTCCGCCCGGTGCACGTCACCGCGCCTGAGCGCTGCATCCTCAACGCGCAGCCGCCGGCCCCGGTCGGCGCGCGGCACATCATCGGCCACTTCCTGCCGGGCGCGATCTTCGGCGCGCTGGCCGAGGCGCTCCCCGACCGGGTGATGGCCGAGGGCGCGGCCAACATCTGGATCAACCAGTTCTCCGGCCGTGACCGAGCCGAACAAGCTCTGGACGTACGTCTGGTTCTCGTCCGGCGGCACCGGCGCGCGCCCGAACAAGGACGGCATCCACGCGACCGCGTTCCCGAGCGGCATCTCCGGCGTGCCGGCCGAGGTCATCGAGAGCCTCTCGCCGGTCGATCATGCACCGCCGCGAGTTCCGCGCCGGACTCAGGCGGCGCCGGGCGAGTTCCGGGGCGGGCTTGGCCAGACGATGGAGGTCTCGGTGCGCGGCGAGCGGCCTTTCACGCTCTCGCCGCTGTTCGACCGCACCCGGTTCGCCGCGCAGGGCTACGCAGGGCGGGCAACCGGGCGCGTTTGGACGGATCGAGGCCAGTCGACCGGCGAAGTCTTCGAGCGCAAGGGCGTGCGTGACTTCCCGGCCGGCACGAGTGTGACGCTCGATCTGCCCGGTGGCGGTGGCTTCTTTGACCCGTTCACCCGCAATACGGAAGCGGTGCGCCAGGATGTCATCGACGGCCTGGTTTCAGTTGCGGCTGCCCGCCGTGACTATGGCGTTGTTATCGATCCAGCGACGCTCGAGGTCGACCTGGCCGAGACGGCAGGGTTGCGCGCGGGACAGTAACCCGGACGTCGATATCGCACGCCCCGTGCGCACCTGCTCAGGGAATCATCAGGCAGAGCGTGCGGCAACGGGCGTCATCCCTTCGGCTCCGCTCAGTACTGGACCACAGGGCAGTTCTCACGCTGGGGGGTTGCGTCTGTTGGTCGGGGAAGACACCATCATCCTGCGCCTATGAGTCATCCCGCGCCTTGACCGTCATCCTGCGTTTGATCGTCATCCTGACGCAAGGAAGGATCTCTGGTCCAACGCCTCGGGTGTCTGGCAAGAGATCCTTCGCTCGCGCTCAGCAACTGTGTTGCCTGTCAAGCCATACGGACCTGCCGATCCTCAAACGGCACGCCATCCCGGAGCATGGCATTGAGGATGCGCAGCAACTTGCGCATACAGGCGGTCAGCGCGACTTTCCTGGGTTTGCCGGCCGCCAGCAAGCGCTGATAGAAGGCCGCGATGACCGGGTTGAAGCGGGTGGCCGACAAGGCGGCCATGTAGAGCGCCGAGCGCACCGCCCGCCGACCGCCCCAGGTGCGGCGGCGGCCGCGCCACTGCCCACTGTCGACGTTGAAGGGCGCCACCCCGACCAGGGCGGCCAGCGGCTTATGCTCCAGCGTGCCCAGTTCCGGCAGTTCCGCCAGCAGGCAGGTGGCGGCGACCGGCCCGATGCCCGGCACCCGCTCGAGCATGAGACGCTTGGCCTGCCAGACCGGGTGCTGCGCGATCAGGGCGTCGATCTGGGCCTCCAGCTCGGCAATGGCGGCGGTCAGCCAGGTCAGGTGCTGCTCGAGGTGCGCCACGCACCGTGGGATGGGCCGTGCCCCGCCGGTTGGCTTCCTGGGTGCGCGTGGCGAGCAGTTGGCGCCGCCGGCCCACCAGCGCGGCGAGTTCCTGGGTGCGGGCATCCGGCAGGGGGCGTGGCGGTGGCTGGAGGGCTTGGCCATACTGCGCCAGGACCAACGCATCCAGGCGGTCGGTCTTGGCCAGCTGGCCCGTCGCCTGGGCGAAGTGCCGGGTCTGGCGCGGGTTGACCAGCACGACCGGCAACTGCGCGGCGGCCAGCTCGGCCACGACCAGCCGCTCGTAGCCACCGGTGGCTTCCACGATGATGACCGTCGGCGGGTCGGCCAGCAGCGCGTCCACCAGCTCGGCGATACCCGCGCTGCGGTTGGCCACCTGCCAGTGCTGCTGCGCGGGCAGGCGGGCCACCTCGATGGTGGCTTTGGCGACATCCAGCCCGATCACCGGCGCGTGTGCCTCCATCAGATCTCCTCTCTGGTACGCTCGACGGACGGGGCGATCGGCTCTCGGCCTTGCAGATGCGAGCTCATCAGGCTCCAATAACTGTTCGAGATGGTGATCGCCGTGAGGAGGCGGACTGGACGACCGAGCTGAGCGACGGTCTCTTCAGGACCTTGGATGACACGGTCTGTCCGGTCCGCGTTCTGCCCATGGCAGCACGTCCTCTCGTGCCACCATAGCTGAATCCAACATACAAGGATGACTAACCAGCGCAGGATGACTATCAAACTCAGTACTGGACCACAGGGGAGTTGGCACGTTCCGGGGTTCCGTCGGTTGGTACGGGGGTGACTTCATCATCGTGGTCCGAGTACTCAGGATGACCGGCGGGGCTGCTGTCCGTCCTGATGCCGCGTACGTTGATGCGAATGGGTGTCCATGGCGCACGCCCAATGGGACGAACAGCGGGCCTTTCCCGTCATCCGAGTCGTGACCACGGTGCATGCTTGCCGTGGTGGAGTGCTCAATATGACCGCCCGGATCCCATGCTCTTGGCTAAGGCGAAGAACATTCTCTAGCCTCGCCTTACACGATACGTCCACTTTTCCAGAATAGACGTACACCGGATATACGCACAGCTTACAGATGGGCGGCCGGGGGCCGGCGGCGGGAATAATGTCCCCGTTTGACAATCTTCCCGGTTCGGCTCTACAATACGCCCATTCAAGAGGCATGTGCCTGCATTTTTAGTTGCGTGGGAGAGACCGGCGGTACGCCACCGGCGCTGAATCCCGGTACCCGGGGTTTATGCGGCTTACGCGTCAAACGCGGAAGCTTTATGCCGTGTTACGACGTATCCGTCAGCTCGTTCGGATGTGGACTCTACCTGGGGTGAAGAGCGTACTACTGCTCAAACAGTGTATGCGCCAGAGTTCGCACACATCCCGGACGCGGTCTTGACTGGAGGAGGAGAGACGGGTTTGATGGATCGACAGCTGGAACTCCTGAAGGACGAGGCGCTGACAGGTCGGCTATCTCGCCGATCGATTCTGAAGAGGTCAATGGCGCTTGGTCTAAGCGCCCCGGTGATCGCGAGTCTGCTCGCCGCGTGTGGTGAGGAAGACGAGCCGGCCGACGCCGAATCGACGACTCCCCCGAGTACCGGCCAGGCAACTGAAGCTCCTGCCGAGGCCACCGACGCTCCCGCCGACGCAACTGAAGCCCCTGATGACGCAACCGAAGAGCCAGAAACCGGTGCCACCGAAGAGCCGAGTGGTGACGCGACGGCCACCGAGGGCACCGGTGCCGAGCCGGCCGGCGAGCGCGGTGGCGGCGGCCCGTTACGGCTGCTCTGGTGGCAGGCGCCGACGATCCTGAACTCCCACCTTGCCCAGGGTACGAAAGATTTTGACGCTTCACGGCTCGTGCTCGAGCCGCTTGCCGACGTCGCTGACGACGGCAGCCTGGTTGCCTTCCTCGCTGAAGAGGTGCCCTCGCTTGAGAATGGGCAGGTTGCCGAGGACGGTCTCAGTGTCACCTGGACCCTGCGGCAGGACGTCACCTGGCACGATGGCGAGCCGTTCACCGCTGACGACGTGGTCTTTACTTACGAATGGGTTTCCGACGAGGCCACGACTGCCGTCACGCTTGGCTCCTACGAGACGATTGCGTCAATTGAGGCCACCGACGACTATACCGTGCTGATCACGTTCAATCAGCCGAACCCGGCCTGGTTCGAGGCGTTCGTCGGCAGCAATGGCCGTATTCTTCCCGAACACATCATGCGCGACTTTATCGGCGAATCGGGCCGCGAGGCGCCGTTTAACCTCGCTCCGATCGGCACCGGCCCGTACAAGATTGTGGAGTTCCGGCCGGGGGATGTCGCGACCTATGAGATCAATGAAAACTACTGGCAGCCCGGCAAGCCTTTCTTCGACTCAATCGAGCTGAAGGGTGGCGGCGACGCGACCAGCGCTGCGCGCTCCGCTCTCCAGACGGGTGAAGTGGACTATGCCTGGAATCTCCAGGTCGAAGCCCAGGTGCTCGAGCAGCTCGAGTCCGAGGGTGACGGCACCTTGTTGATCATTCCCGGTACCGCGGTCGAGCGCATTATCCTAAACTTCGCGGATCCAGACATCGAGGTGAATGGCGCGCGGTCTGAGCCGGCCAACCCGCACCCATTCAACACTGATTCCGCTGTTCGGGAAGCCTTCAAGCTGCTCTGTGACCGGGATTCAGTCGCCACCCAGCTGTATGGCCCCACGGGAGAGGCGACGTCGAACTGGCTGGTTGCTCCCGACGCATTCGTCTCCCCGAACACCACCTACGAGTTCAACGTTGACCGCGCGGCTGAGATCCTGGACGAAGCCGGCTGGACCCTTGTGGACGGGCAGCGCCAGAAGGACGGCGTGCCAATCCAGATTCTCTACCAGACCTCGGTGAACTCCGTGCGCCAGCGGACACAGGAGATCATCAAGCAGGCGTGTGAGTCGATCGGCATCCCGATTGAGATCAAGGCGATTGAGGCGTCGGTCTATTTCTCCTCGGACGCCGGCAACCCGGATACCCTCAGCCATTTCTACGCGGACTGGGAGATGTACACCAACAACCCGAGCACTCCGTATCCCATCGCGTATGCCGAAGAGGGGCTCTCCGCCAACCCGGAAACGGATCTCGCCCAACAATCCAATAACTGGGCGGCCTCTAATTCCATGCGGTGGCAGAACGATGAATTCAACGCGGCCTATGCCGCCGCGCAGACAGAACTCGACCCGGAGGTGCAGGCGGAGCTATTCATCACGATGAACGACCTGATCGTGAATGACGGCGCGATGATCCCGCTCGTGCACCGGGCAAGTGTCTCGGCGCATGGTGCCGATCTTGAAGTTGGAAGTCCCTCACGGTGGACCTCGGAGCTGTATGACGTCGTCAACTGGCGACGAAACAGCTAGCTCCAATCGTCGTTCTGAGGTCTGGACCAGGTTCGCTTGCGTCCAGGCCATCGAGGCCGGTGTTCAGGCCAGGAGCCGTTTCGCCGGCGCAGAGTCATGACAAGCTGTGGCGATCTGGAGTCGCCACATGCCGTGTAGCCCGTCTGGGGTGAGAGAAGGAGTATTCGTGTCTATGGAACGAACTGGACTCGATCAGCTGCGCGACGAGGTGTTTGAGGGAGTGCTCAGCCGGCGAATGGTGTTGAAGCGTGCCATGGCCCTGGGCCTCAGCGCACCGGTGATTGCCGGCTTGCTCGCCGCCTGTGGCGACGACGAGGAGGAGCCGGCGGCGAGTGAGGCGACCAGCCCGCCATCCGCCGGCCAGGCGACCGAAGCCCCCGAGGACGAGGCAACCGAACCGGCTGCCGGGGGAGACGCAACTGAGGAGCCCGAAGAAGAGGCGACCGAGCCGGCTGCTGAAGCTGAGGCCACTGAACCCGCCGCGGAGGAGACTCCGGCTGAAACGGGTACCGGCGGCGGCCAGCGTGGCGGCGGCGGCCAGGCCCGGTTGCTCTACTGGCAGGCGCCGACGATTATTAACGCGCATATCGCCCAGGGTACCAAAGACTTCCATGCCTCGCGCGCCTGTATGGAGCCGTTGTTTGAGTTCGACGACGACTTGAATCCGATCTTCTATCTGGCTGTCGAGCCGTACCCGACCGTTGAGAACGGACTGCTCGCCGAGGACGGCACCTCAGTAACCTGGAATCTTCGGCAAGGGGTCAAGTGGCACGACGGTGAAGACTTCACCGCCGACGACGTCAAGTTCACCTACGACTGGATCGTCTCCGAGGGCAACTCGGCCACGACGGTGGGTATCTATGAGAACATCGAGTCGGTTGAGGTGGTTGATGACTACACCGTCACGATCAATTTCCTTACGCCGGACCCGATCTGGTTCGATCCCTTCCGCGGCAGCAACGGCTTGATCCTGCCCGAGCATGTATTCGCCGACTACATGGGAGCCGAAGGCCGCAACGCCCCGGCCAACCTGATGCCCATCGGCACCGGTCCGTACAAGGTGGCTGAGTTCCGCCCTGGCGACGTGGTGCTCTACGAGATCTTCATGGACTACTGGGAAGAGGGCAAGCCGTACTTTGACGCGATCGAGATGAAGGGTGGCGGCGACGCTGCCGGCGCGGCCCGAGGTGTGTTGCAGACCGGCGAGGCGGACTGGGCCTGGAACCTGGTCGTCGAGCCGCAGGTGCTCAACCAGCTGGTCGAAGCCGGGCAAGGCGAGTTGAGCATCACCCCTGGTGTCTCGTACGAACGTATCCTTGTCAATCACGCCGACCCCAACACCGAAGTCGACGGCGCGTTCTCCGAGCCCAGCACCCAGCATCCGGTGTTTAGCGACCGGCGCATCCGCAAGGCGCTTGACCTGACGATCCCGCGGGACATCGTCAGGGAACAGCTCTACGGCGAGGGCGATGAGGCAAGCGCGGCACTGCTCCCAAATCTGGGTGTCTATGAGAGCCCGAACATCACCTACGAGTACAACCCGGAATCCGCCCAGGCGCTCCTCGATGAGGCCGGCTTCACCGGCGCCAACATTCTCTTCCAGACCTCCAACAGCCCCGTGCGTCAGCGCAACCAGGAGATTCTCAAGGCCGAGTGGGAGAAGCTGGGCTTTACCGTCGAGCTGAAGGTCGTCGAGTCGAGCGTCTACTTCTCCGGTGACGTTGGGAACCCCGATACCACCAGCCACTTCTACGCCGACCTGGAGATGTTCACGACCGGCCCTGCCAGCCCGCTACCGATCTCGTACTGCGAGCGCTGGCGATCCGACCAGGTCGCGTCGAAGGCCAACAGCTGGTCGCTTGAGAACTACACCCGCTACCAGAACCCCGAGATCGACGAGTGGCACGACGAGCTCCAGGGCACGCTGGACCCGGACCGCCAGGTCGAGCTGATCCACCAGATCACCGAGAAGGTCTGGGAAGATGTCGTTGAGATGACGGTCGTGACGGTTGCCGGAAAGGCTGCAAAATCTAACCGCATCCAGGGGCATACAAACTACGTCTGGCAGTCGAACCCGATGCCGCAGCTCAAGGACTGGACGTCGAGCGAGTAGTCCTTGCTCTTCTGTTTCGAATCGAACGACCCGCCCGGAAACATCCGGGCGGGCCGTTTGTTTGACGCGAAATCCAATCTAAGCTACTCTAGTGTGCAGGTTTGTAAAACAATATCACCCTATCGGGGATTTTTGCATCACTGCGCCGTACTCCGTCCATGATGGGTGAAAGAGAAGGAGCACCCGTGTCTTTGGAACGGACTGGACTCGATCAGCTGCGCGACGAGGTGTTTGAGGGAGTGCTCAGCCGGCGGATGGTGCTGAAGCGTGCCATGGCCCTGGGCCTCAGCGCACCCGTAATTGCCGGCTTGCTCGCCGCCTGTGGCGACGACGAGGAGGAGCCAGCGGCAAGTGAGGCGACCAGCCCGCCATCCGCCGGCCAGGCGACCGAAGCCCCCGAGGACGAGGCAACCGAACCGGCTGCCGGGGGTGACGCCACTGAAGAAACCGGTGGCGCTGACGCGACCGGGGAGACCGACGGTGGTGACGCCGAGACGCCGGCCGACGCTGGCTCCGGCGGCGGCCAGCGTGGCGGCGGCGGGCAGATCCGCCTGATCTACTGGCAGGCCCCAACGATTATCAATCCCCACATCGCACAAGGTACCAAGGACTACCACGCATCACGTGCCTGTCTTGAGCCGCTCTTTGAGCTCGATGACGACTTGAACCCGATCTTCTATCTGGCCGTCGAGCCGTACCCGACGGTTGAGAACGGTCAGTTGGCCGAGGACGGCACCTGGGTCGAATGGAAGCTCCGCGAGGGCGTCAAGTGGCACGACGGCGAAGACTTCACCGCCGACGACGTCAAGTTCACCTACGACTGGATCACGTCTGAAGGTAACTCCGCCACCACGCTGGGTATCTACATGAATATTGATTCCGTCGAGGTTGTTGACGATTACACTGTCCGGATCAACTTCAAGACACCTGACCCGGTCTGGTTCGACCCCTTCCGCGGCAGCAACGGCTTGATCCTGCCGGAGCATGTGTTCGCCGACTACATGGGCGCCGAGGGCCGCAACGCCCCGGCCAACCTCATGCCGGTCGGCACCGGCCCCTACAAGGTAGTCGACTTCCGCCCCGGCGACGTCGTGCTGTATGAGATCTTCATGGACTACTGGGAAGAGGGCAAGCCCTTCTTCGACTCGGTCGAGCTGAAGGGTGGCGGCGACGCCGCCGGCGCGGCTCGCTCCGTCCTGCAGACGGGCGAGGCGGACTGGGCCTGGAACCTGGTCGTCGAGCCGCAGGTGCTCAAGCAGCTGCTTGACGCTGGCGAGGGCGAGCTGAGCATCACGCCCGGCGCCTCATATGAGCGCATACTCGTCAACTTTGCCGACCCCAACACCGAGGTTGACGGCGCGTTCTCCGAGCCCAGCACCCAACATCCGGTGTTTAGCGACCTGCGCGTGCGTCAGGCAATGGATCTCGTGCTTCCGCGGGACATCATCAAGGAGCAGCTCTACGGCGAGGGCGATGAGGCCAGCGCCGCGCTCATCCCGGCGCCGGAGATTTACAACAGCCCGAACATCACCTATGAATACGATCCGGAAGCCGCCCAGGCGCTCGTCGACGAGGCCGGCTTTACGGGCTACACCCTGGTGTTCCAGACCTCCAACAGCCCGGTGCGCCAGCGCTGTCAGGAGATTTACAAGGTTGAACTTGAGAAGCTGGGCTTCACGGTCGAGCTGAAGGTGGTGGAGGCCAGCGTCTACTTCTCCGGTGACGTTGGTAACCCGGACACGACCAGCCACTTCTACGCTGACCTGGAGATGTACAACACCGGTCCGTCCAGCCCGCTGCCGATCAACTATATCGAGCGCTGGCGGTCAGACGACGTAGCGTCCAAGGCCAACAGCTGGTCGGGCTCGAACTACACCCGCTACCAGAACCCTGAGATCGACGAGTGGCACGACGAGCTCAAGGGCACGCTGGATAAGGATCGCCAGGTCGAGCTGATCCACCAGATCACCGAGAAGGTACGCGAGGACATCGTCGAGATGACGGTTGTTACCCAGGCCTCCAAGGCGGCAAAGAGCAATCGCATCGCCGGCCACACCAACTACATCTGGCAGTCGAACCCGATGCCGCAGCTCAAGGACTGGACCCTGAACGAGTAGCTCAGGATTCTACCCCTTGTAACAATGCCCCGCCGGGACTTCTCCGGGCGGGGCATTTGTTTGACGTAAAGCGCATCTGTACCTGTTCGTTATGTAGGCTTGCGGAATAAAATGCCCCGGTCTTGCGCATTTCTGTCGCGATGATTCGCTCCGTAGGATAAGATCACCGAGTCCGGGCCAAAAAAAGGATTTCCTGGACAGTGGCGCCGCTCGGTTAGGACGGACCGCACTCGGTGCCCTCGCTATAAGGAACGTGTGGTGATTTTGCGATTGCCGCGCACAATGCTGCCCGTGAAGGGCAAGGAGGATCATTAGTGTCTTTCGAGCAAAATGGGTTCGACAAACTGCGTGCAGAGGCGCTCGCAGGTCAACTGAGCCGGCGTCTGGTATTGAAGCGCGCCATGGCTCTGGGGCTGAGTGCTCCGGTGATCGCCGGACTACTTGCAGCCTGTGGCGGTGACGAAGAGGAAACAGCAGACGCTGATCCCACCAGCCCGTCGTCCACGGGTTCGGACAGTGAGGCGACTGCGGAGCCGGAAGCTGAGGGCGATGCCACGGAAGCAACCGACGGTGGTGACACCGAGACACCAGCCGACGCCGGCTCCGGCGGCGGCCAGCGTGGCGGGGGCGGTCAGGTCCGCCTGATCTACTGGCAGGCCCCAACGATTATCAACCCGCACCTGGCGCAGGGCACCAAGGACTACCACGCTTCGCGCGTCTGCCTTGAGCCGCTGATCGAGTTTGACGACGATCTCAACCCCATCTTCTATCTTGCAACTGAGTATCCGTCGCTCGAGAACGAGACGCTCGCCGAGGACGGCACCTGGGTCATCTGGAAGCTCCGCGAGGGCGTCAAGTGGCACGACGGTGAAGACTTCACCGCCGACGACGTCAAGTTCACCTACGACTGGATCGTCTCCGAGGGTAACTCGGCCACGACGCTCGGTGTATACATCAACGTAGACTCGGTCGAGGTTGTTGACGACTACACCGTGAAGGTCAACTTCAAGTCCCCAGATCCACTCTGGTTCGATCCCTTCCGAGGGCACAACGGCTTGATCTTGCCCGAGCACATCTACAAGGACTACATGGGCGCCGAAGGCCGCAACGCCCCGGCCAACCTGATGCCGGTCGGCACCGGCCCCTACAAGGTGGTCGACTTCCGCCCCGGCGACGTGGTGCTCTACGAGATCTTCATGGACTATTGGGAAGAGGGTAAGCCCTTCTTCGACTCGGTCGAGATGAAGGGTGGCGGCGACGCCGCCAGCGCCGCTCGCTCCGTCCTGCAGACGGGAGAGGCGGACTGGGCCTGGAACCTGGTCGTCGAGCCGCAGGTGCTCAACCAGCTGGTCGACGCTGGCGAGGGCGAGCTGAGCATCACCCCAGGTACGTTCTACGAGCGTATTCTGATCAACTTTGCCGACCCCAACGTACCGAGGTTGACGGCGCGTTCTCCGAGCCGAGCACCACGCACCCGCTCCTCAGCGACCGGCGCATCCGCAAGGCGCTTGACCTGACCATCCCGCGGGACATCATCAAGGAGCAGCTCTATGGCGAGGGTGACGAGGCAACAGCCGCGCTCATCCCGGCACCGGAGATCTACAACAGCCCGAACATCACCTACGAGTACGATCCGGAAGCCGCCCAGGCACTCCTCGACGAGGCCGGCTTCACCGGCGGGGAGTTGCTCTTCCAGACCTCCAACAGCCCCGTGCGCCAGCGCAACCAGGAGATTCAAAAGGCCGAGTGGGAGAAGCTGGGCTTCACGGTCGAGCTGAAGGTGGTGGAGGCCAGCGTCTACTTCTCCGGTGACGCCGGCAACCCCGATACCACCAGCCACTTCTACGCCGACCTGGAGATGTTCACGACCGGTCCGTCAAGCCCGCTGCCGATCTCGTACTGCGAGCGCTGGCGCTCGGACACTGTCGCGGCCAAGGCCAACAGCTGGTCGCTTGAGAACTACACCCGCTACCAGAACCCTGAGATCGATGAGTGGCACGACGAGCTCAAGGGCACGCTGGACCCGGACCGCCAGGTCGAGCTGATCCACCAGATCACCGAGAAGGTCTGGGAGGACGTCGTCGAGATGACCGTTGTGCGGACGGCGACAAAGGCGGCCAAGAGCAATCGCATCGCCGGCCACACGAACTACATCTGGCAGTACAACCCGATGCCGCAGCTCAAGGACTGGACCCTGAACGAGTAGTTCACGGCCCTTCACTCGTGGCGGTATCCCGGCTGGAGAGATCCGGCCGGGGTACCGTTCACTCGCGGCCAGCGTCGCCATTCGGGTGAGCGGCAGCGTGCTTTCGGAGCGCAGCGTTACACGTCTCAGATTCGCGTACCGAAGATCCATCAGCGAGATGTATGAAGCGTGTTGTGGACCCAGTGTTTATTCTAATGCTATGATTCCCCGCAACAGACTGACCAACGCGAATACTTGACACCAACAGTCTCACTACCGTGGCATCTGGGAACGCCAAAAAGAGTGCAACTGTATTGCCCTCTTTATCGGGAGAATTCTTCGTATAGTCCGGCTGGTCGGCCGGAAGACCGAAAGCAGGTGGGATGGGACGTTACATCGTTCGCCGGTTACTCACGGCGATTCCGACGTTATTCGCAATCAGCTTGATCATCTTCTCTATTCTTGCGCTCGCGCCGGGTGATCCGCTGTCAGACCTTGCCTTGAATGACGCGGTGCCGATTGAGCTGAGACAGAAGCTACGCGCAGACCTTGGCCTGGATGACCCGATCCCGGTGCGGTATGGCAAGTGGTTCCGCGAAATGGCAACCGGGAGTTTTGGCGTCTCGTTCCGGACGCGCGCCCCCGTCATCGATTCCCTCAAGCAACGCCTGCCCACCACGCTCTGGATCAGTGGCACGGCGCTCATCCTTGGTGTTCTGATCGCCATTCCAATCGGGGTCCTGTCAGCCGTCAAGCAATATTCACTCTTCGACCAGGTTTCCACGACGATGGCCTTCTTCGGGTTCTCGATCCCCACCTTCTTCTCGGGACTACTGCTCATATTATTATTTAGCGTCAATTTGGGCTGGTTACCGTCGATCTATAGAACGACCTTAACCGAGACTGGGGGTGATCTGATCATTGCCCAGCTCAAGCAGTCCATCATGCCGATCATGGTACTTGGCCTGTTCTCCGGGGCCACGCTGACCCGGTTTGTGCGCGCATCGATGCTGGAGAACCTGCACCAGGATTATGTGCGTACCGCTCGCGCCAAGGGACTACGCGAAGCCAAGGTCATCAACGGGCACGTGCTGCGCAACGCGCTCATTCCAGTGGTGACCATCATTGCGCTTCAGGTTCCGGGTGTTATCACGGGAGCGGTGATTACAGAGCAGGTGTTTAGTATTCCAGGGCTCGGCCGGCTGCTCATTGAGTCAATCCAAAACAACGATACGCCCGTTGTGATGACATTGACGTTCCTGTTCTCGATTCTTGTTGTGATTTTCAATCTGATAGCTGATGTGCTCTACGGTGTGTTGGATCCAAGAATCAAGTACTCCTAACACAATTTTGTAGTAAATGTCACAGCTGAGACGAAGGATTAGGAATAGTAGAGTGGCAGAAGCAAGCGAAACACGAACCCAGCAGCCAGCAGCCAGCCCGACAACGGCGATGGGGAGCCTGGCGTCCAAGAAGTCGCGCTCGTTGTGGAGCGACGCCTGGCGCACCTTTCGCAGGCACAGGTTGGCGTTGCTCGGCACATTCGTGATGGGGACGTTGATACTCCTTACGGCCCTGGGACCGTTTGTATGGGGTCAGACGGAGATTGATTTCACCATGTCCACGAAGGGGCCATCGCTGGATCATCCGTTTGGCACCGACGACCTGGGGCGCGACATCATGGCGCGCGTCTTCTGGGGTGGCCGGGTGTCACTCTCGGTGGGTATCGTGGCGGTCGTGATCGCGATCTCGCTCGGCACCCTCATTGGCGCCGCGTCCGGTTTCTTTGGCGGCATCATCGATTCGTCACTGATGCGCTTTACCGACATGGCGATCTCGCTGCCGATTCTCCCGCTGCTGCTGCTGTGCAGCTACCTGTTCAAAGACTCGCTGATTGACAGATTTGGCCAAACGCTTGGACCGTTCATCCTGGTCGTTGGATTGATTGGTGTGCTCAGCTGGATGCCCGTGGCCCGGCTGGTGCGTGCTTCGTTCCTCTCTGTGAAGGAGAAGGAGTTTATCGAGGCCGCATACTGCATCGGGGCATCGCGCTCGTCGATCATCTTCCGGCACATCCTGCCCAACACGATCGGTCCGGTTATCGTGGCCGCGACGATTGGTATTGGTAGCGCGATCATTACCGAGTCGTCGCTGTCCTTCCTGGGTCTCGGGTTCCCGCCGGATTCTCCGACCTGGGGCCGGCTGCTGTTTGACGGCCGGAACTACATGGACTTCGCGGCCTGGTTTGTGATCTTCCCAGGTCTGGCGATCTTCCTGGCAGTGTTGTCGATCAACTACATCGGTGACGGCCTGCGAGACGCATTCGACCCGCGCCGGACGATGTAAATCGTTGCTGCTTTGCAACAGACAGGACAAAGGCCCGCCGAGAGCAGCGGGCCTTTGTCCTGTCTGGCACAATGCTGCGAAGAGCAGGGCGTGGCCGGACGGAGGATCATCGTGAGATTGTCCGGCTTCATCCGATGAATGAGGGGGACACCTTTTTTTCAGCGTATGGGCGCAATGAGTGATGGCCGTAGACTACGAGCTCCGATCATGGGAAGCGGCCCTCGTCTGCGTAGCGGCGCAATTCATTGCGCCTTGCTTGGCCGCTCGGGCGCCGGAGAGGGCGTAATGAATTGCGCCGCTACGCGTTCCTAATGAGCGGATCAATCAGGACAAACTCATAATTGTGTCGCTACGAACGTGTTGTGATCCTTGCGCAGAGCGGACGCCTGAGATGGAGTGCCAGGGGAGTTGGAGGAGTAGTGAGACTGCGATCGATCTCGAACGGGGAGACGTTCCCGGCTGATGAGCTGCGGATGAGTGATAGCCAAGGTGGGTTGCTGGAGGTCGAGCTGGACCCGGTAACGATCACCCGGGAGACGCTGGACGCGCGGCTGGGAGCGCTCGACCATCCGTTGCGCTCGGGTGTCTGGCGCTATCGCGAGCTGATGCCGAGCTTCCCGGATGAGGCGATCGTCTCAAAGCCGGAGGGCAACACCAATCTCTACTACGAGCAGGCGTTGAGCGACGAGGCCGGCGTGGATGTCTGGTTCAAGCATGAGGGTGAGAACCCGAGCGGCTCCTTCAAGGATCGCGGCATGACGGTCGGCGTGAGCCATGCCCGCTGGATCGGGGCGAACGTCGTTGCCTGCGCCTCGACCGGCAACACCAGCGCATCCGTCGCGGCCTACGCCGCCAGCGCCGGCCTTCCGTCGGTCGTCTTCATCCCCGAGGGCAAAGTTACGATCGCCAAACTCTCGCAGACCATCGCCTACGGCGCGAAGATCATTCAGGTCCGCGGAGATTTCGATGCTGCCATGGGTATGGTGCGTGAGGCTTCTGCCCGTTACGGGCTGTATCTGCTGAACTCGCTCAACCCGTTCCGTCTGGAAGGCCAGAAGTCGATCTTTCTTGAAGCGCTCCAGCAGCTCAAGTGGCAGACGCCCGACTGGGTCGTCGTGCCAGGGGGTAATCTGGGCAACACCAGCGCGCTCGGCAAGGTCCTGAAAGAGAGCCTGGCGGCAGGTCTGATCGACGTCATGCCGCGGGTGGCCGTGGTACAAGCCGAGGGCGCCTCTCCCTTCTATACCGCGTACCAGACGAAGTTTGAGAACTACACACCGACCTCTGCCGACACCGTCGCGAGCGCCATTCGCATCGGTGATCCCGTCAACTACACCAAAGCGCGAGAAGTGATCCGCGACACCGAGGGTGTGGTGACAGCGGTCTGCGATCGCGAGATCATGGCGGCCAAGGCGCTGATTGACCGAGTCGGCATCGGGTGCGAGCCGGCTTCCGCTGCGGGACTGGCCGGTATCAAGCGGCTGGTCAACGAGGGCACGATCCAGCCGGGCGAGCGCGTGCTGACCTATCTGACCGGTCATCTGCTGAAGGACAGCGATGCCGTCGTCTCCTACCACCTGGGCGACGAAGCGCTGCCGGGCGCGAACCGGCCGATCGTGATCGATGCGACACTCGACGCGCTGGACCGGGTCATGGCCGATGTTCTTTAGCGTGCTGGCCCCGGCATCGTCGGCGAATCTGGGGCCGGGGTTCGACTGCCTGGCGATTGCCCTTGACCTCTGGACGCGCGTCGACGTGCAGGTGTCCGGTGGGAGCGACATCGTCGACGCCGGTTCGCCGGACCTGCTCGGCGGCGGGAATCTGATGCTCGACGCCATGCGTGTCACCGCCAACCATCTCGGGATCAGCCTGCCGGGTTGCGAAGTGCGCGTGACGAGTGACATTCCCATCGCCAGGGGGTTAGGTTCCTCGGCGGCGGCCATCGTGGCCGGTGTTCAGGTGGCCGGCGTGCTGGCCGGCGGCGAGCTCTCGAACCGGACGATCATCGATATCGCTGGCGGGATGGAAGGCCACGCCGATAACGTGTCGGCCGCGGTGCTGGGTGGCGTCACCGTGGCGACGCCGGCCGGCGAGGGGTTCATTGCCGAGGCGCTGACCTCGAGTATGCCCTGGTCGCCGGTGCTCTTTATCCCGGACTCAGCCGCCTTTACCCATGCTGCGCGGGCGGTGTTGCCGACGCACATTCCGCTGGGGGACGCCGTTGCCAATATCAGCCGGAGCGCGTTGCTGGCTCTGGCCTTGCGGGAGCAGCGCGAGGATCTCTTGCGCGAGTCGATGCACGATCGTCTCCACCAGCCCTACCGGGAGGTGCTCTTCCCCCACCTCGCGCCGGTTATTGAGGCGTCAATTGCTGCCGGTGCGCTGGGTGCGTGTCTCTCCGGAGCCGGCCCGACGGTGCTGGCGTTTGCGCAGCCTGCGGAAGAAGAGCACATCGGCCAGGCGATGGTAAGTGCCGCCCAGACGCACGGCGTGCAGGGCAAGTGTGTCCCGATCCGCATGGCAGCGCGGGGCTGCTACGTGGAGAAGGGGCCCGTTTCCCACTCCCGGGCGGGATGAGGGCTTCTGTCGTCGTGTGTTCGCCCTGCGGATCGACGTTTGATACACTCAGCCGTTGGTGAGTGTTTCACCGGACATATTAATTGTGAATGTCCTTTCAGTGCCGCCGGCGCGGGCGCATAGCGCAAGCCCCGGACCGAGAGCGGCACATCTCCAGTGGAAGGAGTGCGCGGTGGCGAAGTACGCGCCCGAGCCTCGCAAGTACGAACTGATGATTGTGGTTGCTCCGACGGTTGGTGAGGAAGGCTTGCCTGCCGTTATCGAGCGTGTCTCAGGGTACGTCACCGAAAAGGGTGGTACCATCGAGTCTGAGAGCCACGAAAACCCCTGGGGACGTCGTCGACTGGCGTACCCGATCCAGAACCACCAGGATGCCTTCTACGCGCTCTACTATTTCCATATCGAGCCGCGATTCATTGACGAGATCGAACGCGATATCCGGTTGGATGACGTGATCATCCGCCACCTGATCGTGCGCTACGATGCGCTGACCGAGCGTGTGATCAAGCCGGAGAAGCCGGGGCGAGCCGAGCGCCAGGCGTCCGAGCAATCTGACCGGCCAGCGCGCGCCGAGCGTCAGCCGGCTGCGACCGCGCCCGCCGCGAGCGAGCCGGCCGAAACCGTCGCGTCTGCCGAGGACCAGCCTGCTGAAGACGCTGAGCCGGTCACCGAGGAGTCCACGACGAGCTAGGCTCGAACGCTCCAATTCAGATTCCGCTCCGGTGATGGTATGCGGACTAGCGTAAGGGAGGCCCCATGGCACGTGGTTACAGTCGAGTTATTCTTGTAGGCAATCTGGGGCGTGACCCAGAGATGCGCTACTTGCCCTCTGGGGATCCAGTAGTGAACTTTTCGATAGCCGTTGGCCGCCGGCGCCGAGGCACCGACGGAAACTATATTGACGAGACGGATTGGTTTCGGGTCAACTGTTTCCGTCGTAACGCCGAAATTGCCGATCAATATCTCAAAAAGGGCTCGCAGGTCCTCGTCGAGGGCCAGCTTCAGATTCGACAGTACACCGGGAGTGACGGTGTCGAGCGCACGAGTGTCGAAGTGAACTGCGATAACTTCATGATGCTCGGTGCCCGCGACGAGGCCGGCGGAGGCTTCTCGCAGGCCGGTGGCGAGCAACGCGGGGGTGGCGGCACGCAACCACAGCCTCGCCGCGAGCAAAAAGACGACGACTTCGATGATTTTGACGACGTACCTTTCTAGACAGTAGCTGCATTTCTTGCATTCAGAGGTGAGGGAGTAACGACATGGCAGAGGAAAGACGGGGTGGCGGTGGCCGCCCAGATGCTGGCGGCGGACGCCCACCACGGCGCTTCGGCGGTGGAGGCGGAGGCGGCGGCCGCTCATTCGCACGGCGCAGGATGGATCCGCTCACCACAGACGGTATCGTGCATGTGGATTACAAGGATGTGCCGACCTTGCGCCGGTTCATCTCCGACCGTGGCAAGATCGAGCCGCGCCGCCGGGTGAGCACCAGCGCCAAGCACCAGCGCTCGCTGGCGATTGCCATCAAGCGTGCGCGCCATCTCGCCCTGTTGCCGTTCACTGAAGGCGTGCGCGATGGGCGCGAGCGAGGCGGCCGTGGTGGCCGCGATCGCGACGACCGCGGTGGACGCGGACCACGCCCGGGCGGGTTCGATCGGGACCGCGGACCAGGCCGCTTCGAGCGCCCGCAGCAGCGTCAGGACGCAGCCGCACCGGACCAGGCATCATCCCCGGCACCGGCGGCCGAGGAAAGCACCGACGAGTAGAGTGTCCGAAACACGTCTCCATATCGGGGCCGGCCTACGCCGGCCCTGCGAGCCGTGTTGGGGCGTGTCACGGGCATGTTCCTCCAAGCGACCATCGGGAGCAGGGTACACCGCATGTTAGATCGAATTCGTAGCCGTGTCGGATCAAGCGGCATTTCCGGCGCTGGTCCGGGAGCGCGCGTTCCACAGCGCCACATGACACGGCGCGAGCGTGAGCATCGACAGCGCCAGATGTTACTCCTGTTCACGGGAGTTGCCGCGTTGATCGTCGTGCTGGCGCTTGCGATTGGCGCTTTCTATCAGTATTTCTGGTTTCCGCGCCAGACGTTGGCCTCGGTCAACGGCACGGAAATTCGCCGTAGCGAGTACATGAAGGTTCGCGGGTATGAGATCCGCCAGGAATTTGCGCGCCTTTCTCAGCAGCTCCAGACGGCGCAACCCGACCAGCAGCCACAGATGCAGGCGCGCTTGACCCTCCTTCAGGAGGAGCTCCTGGCCCTGGAGGATGGCGACGTCGATCCAAACCCGCAAACGATCTCCGATATGATCGACGACCAGATCGTGCTGGAGAATCTGAACGACCTGGGCATCACCATCAGTGACGCCGAGCTGGATGAGTTCATTCTTGGCCTCTTCTCGCCAGTGCCGCTCGATGATCCCACACCGACGCCGACGGTCGAGCCGACGGCTGCGGCCTGGGCGACCGAGACCGTCGAGGCATTCGAGTCCGGCGCAACGGCTACGGCGGAAGCACAGGCGACATCCGCCGAACAGACCGCCGAGGCAGAGCCGACAACGGACCCGGACGCGACCCCGGAACCTAACGTGACACCGGACGCTGATACTACTCCAGAGGCGGACGACACGGCGGACCCACAGGCGACTCCGGATGCAGGCGAAACGCCTGACGCGGATGCTGAGGCGACCGGAACGGTCGAGCCGACACCGACCGTCGAACCGACGCAGACACCCAATGCGGACGAGGCTGTGGCCACCAGCGAAGCAAGCTTCGATCTCCTGGAGGTGAACTTCCTGGAGCCGGCCGACATGAGCCGCGGTGACTTCGAGCGCTTGATCGCGCGCCCGGCCCTTGCTCGCCAGCGAGTGCAGGAGCACCTCGCGGCGAATGTCACAGCGCGGGCCGATCAGGCGCACCTGGCGCACATTCTGGTTGCCACCCGTGAGGCCGCGCAGGAACTTCTCGACACGCGTTTGCAAGAGGAAGAGTTCGAGGCTGTCGCGACCGAGGTCAGCGTGGACGAGCAAAGCGCGGTCAATGGCGGTGACCTTGGCTGGGGTACCAAGGAAACCTATGTAACAGAGTTCGCTGAGGCCGCCTTTGCCCTGGAGCCGGGTGAGATCTCCGAGCCGGTTCAGACCCAGTTTGGCTGGCACATTATCAAGATGATCGATCGTGAAGAGGATCGCCCGCTGGCAATCCAGGCTCTGGAGCAGCAGAAGCAGGCCGTGTTCCAGAAGTGGCTCGACGAGCGTCGTGAGGCAGCTGAGATCGACTCGGATGTCACGCTCCCGCGCGACCAGCCGCAGCTCCCGCCAATCGGCTAAGTCCCGATGCGGTCTCGCGCACCAGAACACGATGGTAGGGGAGGGCCTTTGCGCCCTCCTTTTCCTTATCAGCTGTCCAGAGCGCAGCACCGTGGGCCGCACCATAGAATCAATGGCGCTTAACCAATCATCCTGCGCTTGATGGTCATCCTGACGCAAGGAAGGATCTCTGGTCAAACGCCCCGGATGTCAAGCCTGAGATCCTTCGCTGTCGCTCAGGATGACTGATAAACGCTCAGGATGACTGATGAACTCCCAGGATGACGGTCACGGCGCTTGGGTTGACGAGCACGCGACGTTGCGACGGTCGTGCTTTGATCCGTGAAGAGACCACGTACGGGCGCAATGAATTGCGCCCCTCCAGCGTCCAGGCAGCCAGGCAGGGCGCAATGATGAGGTTGTCCTGATTGATCCGGTACTTAAAAATGCGTAGCGGCGCAATTCATCGCGCCCTGCCTGGCCGATCGGGCGCCGGAGAGGGCGCAATGAATTGCGCCCGTACGAAATATCTCGACCTTTGGACAGAGCGGGTCGGGCTGGACACGTGCATCGAGGACTGGCCTGCTCGCGTAGTCGGAGCAGACTCCCCCAGGGCGGGTCTATACTCTGCGGGGAGATATGGCGCGTACGACCGCGTCCTATGAATGGTGATGCCCACGAATGGACCACGACCGACCCGACGAGGCAGGACAGCAAGCGACGAACGCCGGGGACTGGCGGCATGAATATGCGCCAGGTAAGAACGAGTGGCATCCAGCGGCGGGATTCGGGCGGCTGGTGGGCGCCGGCCTGATCGCGCTCGCCGGGCTGACCGGTCTCACAGCGCTGTTGCTGTTGATCCAGGCCGATGGCGCGATGCGGATGCTGTGGCTACTGGTGCTTCTTGGGGCGCTCGCCGGAATCACGAGAATCGCGTATCTCCTCAAGGGGCTCGCGTCACTGCGCTACGTGCTGAACGACGATCACCTGCGCATCGAGTGGCTGCACGAGACGCGACAGGTACCGTACGACGACATGCTCGAGGTGATCTACCATCTGCGCGAGCAGCTGAAGCTGCCCGGGCGCGAGCGGTACTGGCCGGGTTTCTATGTCTCGGTAATTCAGACCCGCGACGGTGTCTGGCGCTCCTATGCGACCGTTCCTCCGCACCGGAGAGTACGGATCACGACCCCGTCGGCGGTGATCGCCCTCTCGCCGGAGCGGCCGATTCTCTTTATCCAGGAGCTTGAACGGCGCCGTCTCGCGCGTCCCGCAGGGGTGGAGATCCATCCCGACGTCGGGGTGTCTCCTGCCGCGCCAGTCTCCCCGCAGACTCGCCCACCTGCCCGTGTCCGGCAGGCGCGGGTGTCGCCCTTGCAGCGCAGTATCGACATGTTCCGCAAAGATCTGCTGCACGACAGGATAGCGTCAACCATGGTCGCGATCGGGATCATCATCCCGGTGTTCATGCTGGCGTACACCTTCAACGAGGTAGATTTCTTACCGGATGGACTGCCGCTCCACTGGAACGCCCACGGCGAAGTGGATCGCACCGGTGACGCATCGAGCATCTGGACGTTGCCATTGCTGGCGCTGACGGTGCTGGTGGTGAATGCAGCCCTGGCCACGCTGGTGCTGCCGTTCGATCGCGTGGCAGCGCGCTTGCTGGTAGCGTTCACCCCGCTCGTCCAGATCATGATCGGTATCGCACTGTTGAGGATCGTCAATTAACGCCGTCGATCGGGCAACGGCGCACGTGTGGATTGTTATACTCAGCGCACTTAACGGTAGCTATGGCTATCTAGTCGACGCGGGAGGCACATGGCCAATCTGATCACCGTCGGGCGCGTCGCTATGCTCTTCGGCGCGATCGCCATGATCTATAGCCGTGACTACTTGCTCGTGGTCATCGCCGGCATCATCATCGCCATCGTGTTTGCGGGCGACGGCATTGACGGTTGGGTGGCACGCCGGCGTGGCTCGTCGAGCCGGCTGGGTGCTGTGCTGGATATCGCCGGCGATCGTGTGGTTGAGAACGCGCTGTGGGTGGTGTTTGCCCACCTGCACGTGGTTGGCGTCTGGGCGCCGTTGATCGTGTTGAGCCGCTCGTTTACCGTCGACGTCATGCGCTCTGTCGCCCTGGAGCAGGGCAGGACGCCTTTCGGCGACGAAACGATGGCGCGCTCGCGATTCACCCATTTCCTTACAGCCTCCCGGTTCAGCCGAACCTACTATGGCTGGTCGAAAGGCTTCGCGTTCTTCTTCCTCACCTGGTTCTTCGCCTGGAGCCTGCCCGGTGCGGACGGACGCTTCCTGGACGCTCTGTACGATCTCCAGGCGTTCCGGGCACTTGGCTGGTTCCTGGTGTATTCGTCGGTGGCCATCTGCGTGATTCGCGGACTGCCGGTGATCTATGATGCTCTCTATTATCTGCGTGATGAATCCGAGTCCGATGCGCCCGCGCCGCGCGAACGGCCCGTTTCTACACTAGCGGCGGAGCGTGGTGAAAGTGGTACCTCGATTTAACGCAGTTCTCAAGACAATATGCTCCCCACTTCGCAGGGGTATCCGGCCACGACCGGTGCCCGGTGCAGCAGCCGACCCGTATGTCGGGGCACGTCGCCACAGGATTGAGGGCAAGAAGACCCGCTTCGCGACCAGGTTTGGGGAGCGGAGCGCTCGTATTGTCGGCTGGGGCGTGCGCATCGTACCGCTTCCGGTGGGGTACTGGTTTTGCGACCGGGTTGGGAATCTCCTCTATTGGCGCTCGCTGACATACCGGCGCAACGTGGTTGATAACCTGTTGCACGTGCACCGGGGCGCGATCGACGAGCAGCGCTTACGCGAGCAGTCGATACGAGTCTTCCAGATCTCGGCACGCAATTTCTGGGACCTGGCGCGCTCCTCGTATTACGACCTGGACGATCTCTCCCGGATGATCCGCTTCGACGCGGGCGGCTGGGAGATCCTGGACCGTGTCAAAGCGTCTGGTACTGGAGCCATCCTGCTCTCGGCACACCTGGGCGCGTTCGATTTCGTCGGCCAGTACATTGTGCGCACGAAGTACAATCCGCTGATTCTTACCTCACCGACCGTATCGGAAGTCGTCTTTGCCGGAGTGACCTACTTACGCAGCCGGACTGGGGGGCGAGTGGAGCGCACGTCTCCTGGTTCGTTACGACGGGTGTACAAGGCGCTCCGCACGGGGGAGTTTGTTGCCCTGGTGTCGGATCGTGACTTTTCCGAGCGGGGTAGCGGTATTCCGGTGACCTTCTTCGGGAAGGAGACGACGCTGCCGGGCGGACCGGCGCGGCTGGCCCGCGATAGCGGCGCGCCAATGATCCCCCTGTTCGCTATTCGCGACGATAACCGCAACCCCGACCGCTATCTCTTCCACATCAGCGAACCCATCTACATTGAGAAGACGGATGACGTGGATGCTGATGTCCAGCGCGGGGTACAGAGGATGGCGAAGGTGTTGGAGCACCACATCTCGCTCGCGCCGGAGCAGTGGGTTATGTTCCAGAGGGTTTGGACTGAATCACCGGCAAAGCGCGGCCGCGGCGTTTTCGGTTTCCGCCAAGCCGCCCAGCCTGATCCGGCCGTATCGACTGGTTCTGGCGAGATCGCCGCCGAGCCGCTTGCTCCGCCCGACGGAGTCCATCCGGAGTCGCTTGCGTATCCGGAGCGACGGCCCACAGATCGTACGGGCTCGCATCCTGAATAACCACCTCGGCCATCTCGCCAACCGGGAGCGCGCCTGGAATGAAGACCAGGCCGTCAACCTCGGGGGCATGACGCCGGGCACGCCCGACGGTAATGGGCTCGGAGTTACCCTCGTGGTCCTCCATCTCGCCAATCGCCTCGACGAGCACGTCAATCGTGCTGCCAACGAGTGCCTGATTCTTGGCGAGTGAGATACCCTGCTGGAGCTCCATCAATGCGTTGCGGCGCTCTTCAGCAATCTCGATCGGGACCGGGTTATCGAGCTCGGCCGACTTGGTGCCTTCTTCGTGGGAGTAGGTGAAGACGCCGACATGATCGAACTCCATCTCCGCGACGAAGTCCAACAACGTCTCGAACTGCTCGTCGGTCTCGCCGGGATAGCCGACGATGAAGGTCGTGCGCATGGCGACATCCGGCATCTTGGTGCGCGCGTAGTCGACCAGCCGGCGGGTCATGTCGACGTCGCTGGGCCGGCCCATGCGCCGCAGCACTTCCTTGTCGGCGTGCTGGATCGGCATGTCGAGGTAGGGCAGCAACACGTCGTGCTCGGCCATGACGTCCACCATGCGTAGCGTCAGTGGGCTCGGGTAGATGTAGAGCATGCGCAGCCACGCAAGTCCGGGCACGTCTTCAACGATCATCTCCAGCAGCTGTGGCAGACCGTGCTTGATGCCGAGGTCGGCCCCGTAGCGGATGGTGTCCTGGGCAACCAGAACGGCTTCCCTGGTGCCTCCGGCGACGAGCTCGCTGATCTCGCGCACGACGTCGCTTGGACGCTTGGAGACCTGGCGGCCCTTGATGATCGGGATGGTGCAGAAGTGGCAGTTGTGGTCGCAGCCGTCGGCGATCTTGACATAGGCGCTCGGCCCAGCCTCGACCCGGCGGAACGAGGTGAGCATCCCCTGGCAGCCGGCCACCTGCAGATCGGGTAGCTCCAGAAGCCCGCCGACGACGTCACCGATGGTGTCCCACTCGTGGGTAGAAATAATTGCGTCGACACCTTCCGGCAACTCTGCGCGGCGATTCGGGAGCGCCGGCATACAGCCCGAGGCGATCACCAGCTGATCGTCACGCTTGGCATCCAGCAGGTCACGGATGACACCAACCGACTCGGCTCGCGAGGCGGCCAGGAAGCCGCAGGTGTTGACGATCAATACCTGGGCGTTGAGTGGATCCTCGGCTGAGGCCAGTCCGCGCTCGGTGAGCACCCGGGTCATCCCTTCGGAGTCCACCCGGTTCTTCGAACAGCCCAGGGTAACGATATGAAAGGTTGGTCGCGATGCTTCTGCCACGTTGTCTCCAATAATTAGGTCCGGTTGCGCCGGCGTTATCGTGTCGTTCCCGGTGCCAAGACAGTCATCCTGCGCTTCATAGTCATCCAGAGCAGGTTCGTCATCCTGAGCGCAAGCGAAGGATCTCTTGTGTAACTTCCGAGGCGTTTGAGCAGAGATCCTTCCTTACGTCAGGATGACTGATGAACAACGCTGCGTAACCGTCGCGCCGTAGGGTTAGGGATCCTTGGTTCCGCAGAGCCTGCCCTGAGGGCAGTCGTAGGGCCCCGCCCAGGATGTCACAGAAGAGGGGCGCAGCATGCACTATCTGTAATTCGTGAACTGGATCGGGACGTCGTAGTCAGCAGCTTTGACCAGCGCGATGACATCCTGCAGCTCGTCGCGGCTCTTGGCGGTCACGCGGATGAGGTCGCCCTGGATCTGAGGTTTGACCTTCTTGAACTCCGTGCGGATGTCCTTGCTGATCTGCTTGGCGATGTCGTCGCTCAATCCCTGGCGCAGCTTGACCTCCTGGCGGATACGTCCACCGGAGGCGTCCTCTTCCTTCTGGTAATCGAACACCTTCAGAGAGATCTCGCGGCGTATGGCCTTGCTCTCCAGGATGTCCCGTACCGCTCGCAAGGTCATGTCGTCCGACGTGGAAATGATGAGCTTGTCGTCCTCCTGCTCGATCTCGGTCTTGCTGTCCTTGAGGTCGAAGCGGGTGCCCACCTCACGCATGGTCTGATCGATCGCATTCCGGAGTTCCTGCGAATCGAACTTTGACACGATGTCGAAAGAGTTTTGCGTTGCCATGTGCGACTTGTGTCCCTTCCCTGCGCCGGCAAATCGTAGTTCAAACACGTAAGGATAGTCTAGCTGGGCAAATAGGCCAAATAGCGATGTCAGACGAGGAATCGACGTGTCGAGACGAACCCACCGTTGAAAGACAGCGAAACGCGCCGGTGCTGCAAATCCAGCACCGGCGAATCGCTAAATCCTCGTCGCCCTCGACCTGCTCTACCGCACCACGAAGTTGATCAGCCGGCCGGCGACGTAGATCTCCTTCACGATGGTCTTGCCATCCAGGTAGCTGGCGACGTGCGTGTCGGCCCTGGCAGCCGCCAGAGCTGCTGCCTCGTCGACGTCGGCGGACAGTGACACCCGGCCGCGGACCTTGCCGTTAACCTGGACGACAATCTCAAGCGTGTCCTCGGCGGCCAGCTCTTCGCTCCACTCCGGCCAGCGTTGGTCGTGGACGCTGAACTCCTTGCCCAGCCGGGACCACAGTTCCTCGGCGAGATGCGGCGTGGCTGGCGCCAACAGAAGGGCCAGGGTCTCGGTCGCCTCGCGCCAGGCTGCCGTGCGGGCGGTGGGAGTATCTTTCAGCTTCATCAGCTCGTTGACGAACTCCATCAAGCGGGCAACCATCGTGTTCCAGCCGAAGGTCTCGGCGTCGTGCGTGACTGCCCTGATGGTCTGATGCGTTAACCGCCGTAACTGGCGGGTTTCCGGCGTTTCGGGTCCCTCGGTCGGGTACCCAGCGGTCTCGACCACGACGGTAAACGCTCGCTCCAGGAAGCGCTGCACGCCGGTGATACCCTGCGAGCTCCACGGCCCGGTATCCGACCAGGGCCGCATGAACATCAGGAACATGCGTACGGTGTCGGAGCCCAGCTCAGAGACCAGATCGTCCGGGTCGATCACGTTGCCGCGGCTCTTGGACATCTTCTCGCTGTCCTCGCCGAGGACGAAGCCCTGGTTGACCAGCCGTGTGTAGGGCTCGCCGAACGAGATCAAACCCATATCGCGCAGCACCTTGGTGAAGAAGCGCGCATACAACAGGTGCATGGTGGCGTGCTCGCGCCCGCCCGTGTACTGGTCCACCGGCATCCAGCGCTCGACCGTGTCGCGGTCGAACGGCGCGGATTCCTCGTGTGGGCTCAGGTAGCGGAACTGGTACCAGGATGAATCCACGAAGGTATCCATGGTGTCCATGTCACGCCGGGCGGGGCCGCCGCAGGTAGGACAAATGACGTTGGTGAAGGCCGGGTGCGTCTTCAGCGGTGATTCGCCGGTGGGCGCGAACTCGGCGTCCTCCGGCAGCAGAACCGGCAGGTCCTCGTCCGGGACCGGAACCATGCCGCACACGTCACAGTAGATGATCGGGATCGGCGTGCCCCAGTAACGCTGACGCGAGATCAGCCAGTCGCGCAGGCGGTAGGTGACTTCCTTGGAGCCGATGCCCCGCTCTTCCAGCCAGGCAATGGTCCGCTCCACGGCGACCTCACCAGGCGTGCCGGTGAGCTCACCTGAGTGGATCATCGTGCCGTACCCCGAATGGAGCTGGATCTCAGTACCCTCACCGGTGATTTCAACCCGCGGCGTCACCCCTTCCGGGACCTCGATAACCGGAGTGATCGGCAGGCCGAACGTCAGCGCAAACTCGAAGTCACGCTCGTCGTGCGCCGGGACGGCCATGATCGCGCCGGTGCCGTAGGCATGCCAGGACGTAGTCGGCGATCCAGACCGGCATTCGTTCGCCGCTGACCGGGTTGATGGCGTAGCCACCGGTAAAGACACCGGTTTTCTCGCGGGTCGGTGGACAGGCGCTCGATCTCGGTTTCACGGCTGCGTCTGCTCGATATAGGCGTGACGGCGGCGCGCTGTTCGTCGGTCGTCAACGTCTCGACCAGTGGGTGCTCCGGCGCCAGCACCATGAAGGTCGCGCCCCACAGCGTGTCGGGCCGGGTAGTGAAGACCTCGATCGTGTCGCCGGTCTCGGTCTGGAAGGCCACCCGCGCGCCCTCGGAACGGCCGATCCAGTTGCGTCTGCATGATCTTGACCCGCTCCGGCCAGTCGATGTTGTCGAAGTTCAGCAGCTCGTCGGCATATTCAGTGATCCGGAAGTACCACTGCTCCAGCTCCCGCCGGTAGACCTCGGCTCCGCAGCGTTCGCAGCTGCCCTTCGACGACCTGCTCGTTGGCCAGCACGGTCTGGTCGATCGGGCACCACCAGACGGGAGCTTTGCGCTTATACGCCAGCCCGGCCTCGTACATGCGCAGAAAGATCCACTGGTTCCACTTGTAGTACTCCGGCGTGCAGGTGATGATTTCCTGGTCCCAGTCGATCATCGCGCCCATCGAGCGCATCTGGCGCGCGCATGTTCTCGATGTTGGCCATGGTCCAGGTAAACGGGTGGATGTTGCGCTTGATGGCGGCATTCTCGGCCGGCAGGCCGAAGGCGTCGAAACCCATCGGGAAGAAGACGTTGTAACCCTGCATCCGCCGGAAGCGGGCTGCCGCGTCGGATGGCACCATCGCGTACCAGTGCCCGATGTGGAGGTCTCCACTCGGGTACGGGTACATCGTCAGGGCGTACCACTTGGGCCGTTGATCGTCGGGCCGAAACTTATACAGTTCCGCTTCGGCCCACGCCTCACGCCATTTGTCCTCGAAGGCGCGCGGGTTGTACCGCTCGCGGTGGGTTGAGGGCTTGGATGTAATAGTCACGATGCTTGTCCTCTCGACGAACAGTTGTCTGCCGGTGCGCAGTTGTTAGAAATGCAACGAGCCTTCCGTCCACTCAGGGACGGAAGGCTCGACTTCCGCGGTACCACCCCGCTTAACCGGTGTCTGCGCGCTCGCGTGTGTGGTGGAGCCGAGGGGGCTCGAACCCCTGACCTCAACACTGCCAGTGTTGCGCTCTCCCAGCTGAGCTACGGCCCCATAGTTGTGCCGCAGACTCCCGGTTCGCTCGATGGCCTGATAACGGGGGCAAACCCGGCAGCTGCTACGATATGAACATCATCACAGCCACGGCTCACGGGCGAGTTCAACCGTTGGATGTGCCACCTTTCACCCGTACGGCGGCTCTCTGCGAAGATTGGTCTACTACTCCCGGTCAACGCCTGGAATGTCGAAGTCTGGTCCGTCCGCTGGGACAGACCAGCACCTATAAAGCGTATCAATTTTGTGGTTTCTCGTCAATTACGGTGGCAACGTGTCACCATAGCATTGTTATCTCGACGGAGATGTCACCTCAACCCAAATGCAGAGATAACCGCTCGAGAACGAAGACGACGATGAGGTATGGAGGCAACATGTCCAGCGTTGTACAGCGCATCGGCACGATCGGCGAGTCCATTCTCGGAGATCTTGAGGGGGTCAACGCCGCCAGAGAGCGTGCCCTCGCGGAATCGCGCCAGATCATCCGGTTGAGTGCCAACACCATTCGAGCGGTTCACCGGCACGACTTTGACGAGGCGGCCGAGCTGCTGAGCCAGGCGCGTGCGATGAAAGAGGGCCTGGCCGACCTGTTGTCCGAGTACCCCCAGATCTACTGGGCAGGCTACATGCGCGACGCGCAGAAGGAGTTCGCCGAGGCCAACATCACGCTGGCGATCATTGCCGGGCGCGAGCTGCCTTCGCCGTCAGATCTCGCGGTGGAGCACAGTGTCTATCTCAACGCACTCGGCGAAGCAGCCGGCGAGCTGCGTCGCTACGCGCTAGACGCCATGCGGCGTTGGGACCTCGAGCGC
The DNA here is from genome assembly GCA_963729445.1 of uncultured Chloroflexia bacterium. Classification (GTDB taxonomy): domain Bacteria; phylum Chloroflexota; class Chloroflexia; order Thermomicrobiales; family CFX8; genus JACCZH01. The sequence goes on along the minus strand of CAVSNU010000003.1, from coordinate 1,087,924 downwards.
GCAGAAACAATTCTGGGCGTGATGGACGAGATTTACGGCCTGCTGGTAACGGTGGACTACCCGGATGCAGTCACCGGCGGTCTGCGGCGCACGACCGACATGGTGCGCGGCGTGTCGGAGCGCACGCGTGGCGATCTGACGGTGGCCCTGCAACAGCGCACCTTGACCCAGGCCCTGGAGCGGGTCGAGGCGAAGCTGGACGCCGTGGGCTAAGGCACACGCTACCATCAGCCAGTCTGGTGGTAGTCAATTTTGGCTTCCCGGCTGTATCCTACGAACCACAAAGACGTTTGCTCGTGCTGCCGTTGAACTGTCGCACCCATGCGGGCTTACAGGTGACGCCTCGCGTCATCGGTACGTTGACGGCCGAATACAGAAATGAGGAGGACACCGATGCGGCGTACGAGAACGCTCTTCGTGCTGTGGCTCACGCTCGTCACGGTTGTCCCCACGGTCGCCATCGTCGCGGAGTCCGGCAAGGTGCATGCTCAGGGCGTGCATGTCGTGTATTTGCCCTGGGTATCGAACAACGCGACGATCGATGGCGCTGGTCCCTGGCACGGCTATCTCTCGTTTCAGAACCTGAGCTCAGGCCCGTGTGCCATGTCGATCTACGCCGGCGGCCCGGACGGTTGGCAGCGCAAGGCGCAGTTGGTTCTGAACGGCGATGCGCACCGGACAGTGTCAGCGAACTCGATGGCCGTCCCAGAGCCAGGGGCGCCGATGCGTGTCGATGCGCTGTGTCCCGTGGCGGCCAGTGTCAAGGAGCTGACGCCGAGCCCGCGCAAATACCCCTGGGCCGATGGCGCGGCGACGGTCGCCGGCTACACCGGTATCGCCGAGGCAGACCTGTCGGCGTCGCGGGAGGCCGGGAGCTCAAGCTGGTTCCTGCCCATCGTCCAGACCAACTCGGATTGGAACACGACGCTCAGAATTACGAACCTGGACGAGACGACGACAACGACCGCGCAGGTTGAGCTCTACCCGAACGGTAACTTGCTTGGCGCGGCCGGAATAACGAAGACGGTGTCGGTAACGATTCCAGCGGGCGACAGCGTGCAGATCGATGCGCTCGATGAGCTTGGTGGCGTGAGTGGCTGGGTTGGTTACGCCAGCGTTCGCGCGGACGGACCAGTAGGCGTGCTGGCGCACCGCTCCAAGCCAAGCACCAGGATGGCGATCGTGAACGTCGCCGTGGCGGCCGACCAGGCCGCAACCGACGGGCAGTTCACCAGCAGCGCGCCGCTCCTGTTCAGCGCCTACAACGGCTGGAACACCGGCATAAACCTGGCGAACGTCGCGGACCAGTACGCAACCGTCACGGTGCGCTATTTCGAAACGGGCGGGTCATTCGTCCGCGAGGAGACGCTCAGCCTGCCACCCAGAAGCATGCAGTACCTCTACACGCCGGGCAACGTCGACCAGCCCGGCTTTGTCGGCAGCGCGACGATTGAGAGCAACGTGCCCCTGGTCGGCGCGATTGACGAAGTGAAGTATCAGACCACCGAAGCCATGTCCTACATGGCCAGCTCGGTGCCGCAGACCGACGCGGCTATCCCAATCACCTTCAAAGAGAACCCCGCGGCGAAGCGGCATGATAACTCCGGCATCAACATCGCCAATCTCAACGCCGACGCAGAACAGAGCGTCGAGATCACGCTGTTCTCGGATACCGGCGACTTGATTTTGAGCGAGCCGATCCTCGTTACGCTGCCGGCCGGAGGCAGCGAGTTTGTTTACCTGCCCTTTGTCGAGTCGCTGCCCCCCGGCACACTCGCCGCGGCACGGCTGAGAAGCAGCCGACCCGCAGGGTTTTGTCGCGGTTTCCAACAATGTCAACTATGCTGTTTCTGGCGACGGTTCGGTGGTCTTCAGCGCCACGGGCGAGGAGGGGCTGTACCGTCTACTCGGGAGCGACGGGCGCTAAACACGACGGAGATGAGCGATGGTTGATCTGGTCTTCTTCAATGGCCGGGTGCTGACGATGGACGCCGCGACGCCGCTGGCCGAGGCGGTCGCGGTGCATCAGGGACGCATCTTCGCGGTCGGCAGCAACGACGAACTGGACGCGCTGCGCCGGTCGGCACGCCGGTCAATCGACCTGGATGGGGCGACGCTGATGCCGGGATTCATCGACGCGCATACCCATTTTGTCAGTGGCGGCATGACGCTCGGGAATGTCAACCTGGCCGGCGTGACGACGATGGCCGAGATGCAGCGCAGGGTGGCCGAGAAGGTTGAGATCACCCGGGATGGTGACTGGATCACCGGTCGCGGCTGGGACCACACCAAACGTACCGACGAGGTTGCCTGGCCGACGAAGGTTGAGCTGGACATCGTCGCGCCGGATCATCCGGTCTACCTGGGTCGGGTGGATGGTCACGTGGGCTGGGCCAACAGCCGGGCGCTGGCGCTGGCCGGGATCACCCGCGATTCGGACGACCCCTACGGCGGTCAGATCATGCGCGACGAGAGCGGCGAGCCGACCGGTATCCTGCTTGAAACGGCCAAGAACCTGGTGCAGCACATCGTGCCGGAGCCCGACCTCGCCGCCCGAGAACGCGGCCTGCAATTGGCCCTGGAGGAAGCGGCTCGCTTCGGAGTCACCAGTATCCATGACAACGCGCCGGCCGAAGACCTGGCGCTCTTCCAGGATTTCCGGAACCGCGGCGAGCTGACGGTGCGCGTGAATGGACTCGTGCGCGGTTGGGAAGTTGAGCAGCCTTTCCTGGAACCGATGATCGCCATTGGAGCGCAGACCGGTTTCGGAGATGACTGGATCAAGCTTGGCGCGCTCAAGCTGAGCCTGGACGGCACGCTCGGCTCGCGGACAGCCGCCATGCTGGAGCCGTATTCGGACGATCCGGGCAACACCGGCGTCTTCCGCATTACCCAGGCGGAGCTCGACCCGATCGTCGAGCGCGCCCACAAGCACAACATCCAGATCGCGCTGCATGCGATCGGAGACGCCGCCTGCAAGATGGCGCTGGACAGTATTGAACGTGCCACCAGGGCGCATCCGCGGCCGGACCACCGCCACCGCATCGAGCACGAGCAGGTCATTACCGCCGAGGACATGTGCCGCTTCCCGGAGCTCGGCGTCATCGCTTCGCTGCAGCCCTGCCACGCGGTGACCGACCTGGTGTGGGTCGAGTCGCGGGTCGGTCCAGAGCGGGTCAAGGGCGCCTATGCCTGGCGCTCGTTTGTCGATAACGGCACCCGCATCTGCCTCGGCACCGACTGGCCGGTCGAAACACTCGACCCGCGCGTCGGGCTGTACGTATCCGTCACGCGCCAGGGTCTTGACGGCACACCGGCGGGCGGACGTTGGCCTGAGGAGTCGCTGACGATCGACGAAGCGCTGCGCGGCTACACCATCGACGCCGCCTACGCTGAATTTGCCGATGGTCGTAAAGGCACGCTCACGCCGGGCAAGCTGGCCGACTTCGTTGTACTGGCCGACGATCCAACCGCCATCGAGCCGTCGCAGCTGCTCTCGATGGAGATTCTCGCGACGATCGTTGAGGGGCGGACGGTCTATAGCGCGGACGATCGGTTTGAGGTTCAGTAACTCCCACCTGCGTCTCGCCACCCTGTACGTCATCTATTCGTTCGTGGAGAGAGCCTGAACGAAGCGGAGACGAGGACCTCAATCGCCAAATGTTTTTCTCACCTGACCGAGCTTGGGAAGCTGCGCCGGTTACGGCAGGTAGGGCTTGCCGCGCTCGAACGGTATGACATCGACATCCGTCGCGTGACACCGATGACACATCACCTGAATGTGCTCTATCGTGTGGACACCGCGTCGGGCGACCGCTACGCGCTCCGCATCAGCAACCCCACCTGGCGTAGCGACGTGGAACTGTGCTCGGAACTGGAGTGGCTGGACGCGCTCGCGCGGGAGACGGACATCGGCGCGCACCGACCGGTGCCGAACCGCGACGGCGAGCTTGTGAGCACCCTCCACATCGAGGGCGTGCCGGAACCGCGCCACTGCGTCCTGTTCACCTGGGTTCCGGGCGTCGAGTTAGCCGCACGCCTCACCGATGAAAACGTTGAGAAGATGGGCGTCCTGTCTGCACGTCTCCACGAGCATGCGGCGACGTTTGAACCCCAAGAGCCGTTCACGACCCGGAAGCTGGATAGCCTCTTCCCCCGCGATGAGGAGTGTGTGCTCTTCGCCCCAGCACACGAGCACGTGTTGACCGGCGAGCAGCGGGCTATCTTCGAGCAGGCCATGAAGCGCGCGCAGTCCGAGCTGGACTGCCTGTATACCAGTCCGGATGGGCCACACATTATCCACGGCGACCTGCACCACGAGAACATCAAGGTTTTCCGGGGTGAGCTACGGCCGATCGACTTTGAAGATGTCATCTGGGCCTACCCGATTCAGGATATCGCGCTGACTTTCTATGACTTTCGTTTCTACACTGATCCCAAGGTGCATGACTACGCCACGTTGTGTGAGGCATTCAAGTGTGGGTACACGCGCCGCCTGCCCTGGCCGCAGGCGTATGCGGCCCAGATCGACGTTCTGCACGTCGCGCGACGCATCTGGGTTGCCAACTGGGTGCTGCAAAACGAGGATGCGCAATACCACGCCCCGTTCATGCAACGGCTAGCTGGAAGCTTCAAGAGAGTTCTGGGCAGGCCTGTCTGATGCACTGGTGACGCGTGAATCGCCGCCTACGACGACCGGGCCTTATGGAGCACCTCAGCCCACCATTTGATCTGGTTGAGGACGGCGTTGGCGCGGTCGTTGAGGACCGGGTCGGTCGGCTGGCCCTGTTCGTTGAACGCGGCTCGCGCCCTGGGGATAACGACCGTCTCGCGAATGGGCGCCATCTGTAGCTCGACCGTCACCAGACGCAACTGCTCGACTGCCCGCGCTCCGCCAGCGGAGCCACCATAGCTGATGAACGCGACCGGCTTGTAGTTCCACTCTTGGTAAATGTGGTCGAATGCGTTCTTCAAAACAGCCGGGTAGCCGTGGTTGTATTCGGGGGTCACGACCACATAGCCGTGACCCTCGGCGATCTTCTCTGCCCAGGGTTTTGCTTCCTCCCCATAGCGACCACTGGCAGGGGACCTTGGCTCGTTGAAGAAGGGCAGCGGCCAATCCCGAAGGTCGATCAGCTCCGTCTCAAGATCCTCTCGTGCCTTGGCGACGCCATGGAACCACTTCGCAACGGTCTCACCGAAGCGGCCCTGCCGGGTGCTACCGAGGATAATCTGGATCTTCATCTGGTCAGTCGTCACGATCGTTCCCTCCGTGCAGATACACAGAACGTGAGGGGAGTGCTACGCCATGAGATTGTTAGTCAGCGGCGGCTTCCTGTTGCTCTTGCTGCACGAAATCTACGAGCGCGTCGAGGACTTCGCGGATCTGCTGGCGAGTCTCTTCATCGGGCATCTCGGGGTTTTCCGCGTAGCGGTCCGGCGCCGAGCCGAGCTTGACCTGGGGTTCGGGCATGACCCGGGATTTGGTGAACTTCAGGATCTTTCGCAGTTCGATCTGTGCCGGCTCGGTGAATGATTTGCCGGGCGTCACACCGACGATGGCGATCGGCTTGTCCATCAGCACGCTGGAGCGAGGCGTGCGTGACGCCCAGTCGATCGCGTTCTTGAGCACACCTGGAACCGAGGCGTTGTACTGCGGCGTTGCGATCAAGAGCGCATCGGCCTCAGCGATGGCGTTCTTGAGCTGCGTGACGGCTTCAGGGTCGCCCACAGCTTCAACATCTGCGTTGTAGAAGGGCAGGTCATGCAGCAGGTACATCGTGACTTCGACGCCCTCTGGGGCAACTGCCTGAGCGGCCCGGATTAGCCCGCGATTATAGGAGTTCTTCCGCAGGCTGCCGGGGATACCGAGAATCTTGATGGGCTTGCGTGTCACTGCTAAAGCGTCCTTCCGAACTGGAAATACATCGAGAAGCACTCTCTCCAGTGTACCGGTGATGGTCACACCAAGGAAGGACGCAGCTCCTTCGCGCACTATAGAAACGTGCTGTCAGGCATCGCTAGCGTGATGCACTCGCGAGTGCGAGCAGTCCGGGAGTTACAACTCCAAGTGATCGCCAGGAATTTCCGTAGTCGTCTGACCGCATGATCTCACCCTGCTGGAAACCGGCGATAACGGTGCCGGGCGAATCCGGGAGCGTCAGTAACGCATAGGGCATGTAGGGTGTCTCGTGCGAGCCCTGTATCGTGAGCGGCTGCCACGGTTCATTACCCTGACGACGGTAGATCTGGCCGCGTGCGTCCCCGTTCCTGCGGTGGGCGTATTGGGCACCATAGCTGGCCGAGACGTACCAGAGGTCGGGGTCGGAGGGGTCAACGGCGAGTCCCCAGACGTAGTGCCGATCCATACCGTCGTCTACCTCATGCCAGGAGTCACCCGCGTCAGTTGACATCGATACTCCACCACCGGCCGCCAGGTAGACGCGCGTCGGGTCGGCCGGGTGCGTCAGGACGGCGTGGGAGTCATGATAGGCGCCTGGTTTGCGATCTTCCCAGTGCTCGCCGCCATCGGTTGAGCGCATGACTCCCCCAAGCTCGATCCCCACGAACAGGAGATCAGGATCGTGGTGATGCGGTGCGATCCAGCGCACGTGGCTCGTGTATGGCCGGGGCGGGAACGACCAGGTTGGGGCCGACGGCAGCTCGGTGAGCCTTGGGAACTCCTGCCAGCTCTCGCCATCGTCTACGCTGCGATAGAGGTTGCTGGGCTCGGTGCCCGCATAGACGGCCGACTTGCCTTGTTCCCGGTGTGAAGGTGAGATCGCGATTGAGAGCACTCGTTTGTGCGAGATGCCGTCGCTGACGTGCTCCCAGGAGTCGCCGCCATCGAGTGAGCGATAGATCCCGTCGTCGAACGTCCCGACATAGACGCGGTCAGGGTCATGTGGATCAACGGCAACGCACTGTGCTCCATTGCCGGCGAGAACGATGCATACATCTGGATTGTTGTCGCCGGCCAGGTCGATCCGGGCGACAGCGTCACCGGTTGCGGCGAAGAGTTGAGCTGGTCGCATAGTTATCGTCCTCCTTGATGCGAGGTGCCAGGAAATCACCCTCTAATCATCGCTCAGGAATGCCCGCAGTGCATCGGGAAAACGTCGTATCTGGCCTGGTTGGGGTTGGCTGGAGGATTGGAGCGGGAATCGTAGGTTTCGTCGTACGGGCTACGCGGTGCGTCGCCCTGGGGCCGCAAGGCCCGACTTGTTGGCCATTGCCACCGCAGAGGTCGAGCAGGCGGCGCTGCGCGCCGTGGGCGACGCATCGCGTAGCCCGTACGAAGCGTGTCCAGTCATCGGTGCTTAATCGTCATCCTGAGGCTCATTAGTCATCCTGCACTCGATAGTCATCCTGAGTACTCGACCACGATGATGGTGACACTCCCGTAGGGGAGGAGCTCGTCTCCTCCCGAAACCCCGGTCCGCTCGACGGGAGGAGACGAGCTCCTCCCCTACGGCCAAATAGGAACCCCGGAGCTGCCCTGTGGTCCAGTACTGAGCTTGATCGTCATCCTGACGCAAGGAAGGATCTCTTGCTTGATTGCCGAGGCGTTTGACGCAGAGATCCTTCCTTGCGTCAGGATGACTCATAGGCGCAGGATGACGAACAAGCTCAGGATGACTGGTGAGCGCCGTTCACTCGACGGTGTCCACGAGCAGTGAGACCTTCCCCAACGAGAGCGGGTACCGCCATAAGACGGTACCCGCTCTGTGCGTGTGTCGGTTGTGAGGCGAGCCGCTAGTCCGCCGCGACGGCTTCCTTGGCGTGCTCGGGCTTCCAGCGCAGGTTGAGGTTGCGGTTGGCGCCGACCTCGTCGAGGCGCTTGTACTCGGTTGTGTGCGGAGCCGCTTTGACGAACTCCGGATCGTTCTCCGCTTCCTCGGCGATCTGGAGCATGGCGCCGATGAAGTAGTCGAGCGTCTCCTTCGATCTCGGTCTCGGTCGGCTCGATCATCAGCGCTTCCGGCACGATCAGCGGGAAGTAGGTCGTCGGCGGGTGGACGCCGAAGTCGAGCAGCCGCTTGGCGATGTCGAGCGTGCGCACGCCGCTGCGCCTTCTGCCGGCTGCCGGAGAGCACGAACTCGTGCATGCAGGTGCGGTCGTAGGCGAGCGTCGTAGCGGTCGCTGCAGCTTGGCGAGCAGGTAGTTGGCGTCCAGCACCGCGTCCTCGCTGACCTGGCGCAGCCCGTCGGCGCCGTGCATGCGGATGTAGGTGTAGGCGCGGACGTGCATGCCGAAGTTGCCGTGGAAGCGAGTGGAGCTTGCCGACCGATGCTCCGGTCAGGCTGAAGCCAGCTCGTATCGCCGTCTTCGCCGTCGATCTTGCGCGACGCATCGGCGCCGGGCAGGAACTGCGCCAGGTCGGCGCGGACACCGACCGGGCCGGAGCCCGGACCGCCGCCGCCGTGCGGCGTCGAGAAGGTCTTGTGCAGGTTGAAGTGCATGATGTCGATGCCGAGGTCGCCGGGGCGGGCGATGCCGAGGATGGCGTTGAAGTTGGCGCCGTCGTTGTAGACCAGGCCGCCAGCCTCGTGGACGATCTGCACGATCTCCTGGATGTGCTCGTCCCACAGGCCGAGCGTGTTCGGGTTGGTGATCATCAGTCGCGGCGGTGTCCGGGCCGACCAGCTCGCGCGAGCGTCTCGAGATCGACGTTGCCGCGAGCGTCGGACGGGACCGTGACGACCTTGAAGCCGGCCATCGCCGCCGTGGCCGGGTTGGTGCCGTGGGCGGAGTCCGGGACCAGGATCTTGGTGTCGCGTGCGGTGTCGCCGCGCGCCTCGTGGTAGGCGCGGACGATCAGGCACGCCGGTGAGCTCGCCGTGCGCGCCGGCGGCCGGCTGCAGGGTCGACCGCGTCGAAGCCGGAGATCTCGGCCAGCATCTCCTGCAGCTCGTACATCAGCTCCAGCGCGCCCTGGACGGTGCTCGGATCCTGGAGCGGGTGGATGTGCGGCGAAGCCGGGCAGCCGGGCGACCGACCTCGTTGATCTTCGGGTTGTACTTCATCGTGCACGAGCCGAGCGGGTAGAAGTTGATGTCGATGGCGTGGTTCTTCTGGCGAGAGCCGGGTGTAATGGCGGATGACGTCGATCTCGCTGACCTCTGGGAGGCCAAGCTCGTCCCTGACGAGTTCAGCGGGAACGTTGGTGGTTCGGGACATCGACCGGCGGCACGCTGGTGCCGGTGCGTCCACTGCTTTCCAAGATCATAAATCAGCGGCTCGACCGCCATGTTGACGCCTCTTTCACTCGAATGCTGTCTGGTCATACCTACGTATATACCAGCACGATTCCAATCGTTGTGAGGATAGCATTTACACGCCAATATCTGGTAGTGGTGGGACAGACAGAGCCGCCGTCTCTACCCTGGTATCCGACGCAACTCTGGCTTCCCGATCGGCTGGCGGCGACGCTTCCTCCTTCTCACCTCGTGCCTTTAAACTAGTGCATTGTCTGATTTGTTTTTGTCTAATGTTAGAATCGATGCGAGTTTTCCGACAGCTCAGACAGACGTGCCTATTCCCGTCCAGATATAAGGAGTTTAACGCGGATGGCTCAACCCTATTACTACGGTGGCCAGGCAGTCATGGAAGGCGTCATGATGCGTGGCCGTTCTACTATCGCCGTGGCCGTCCGCGCGCCGGACGGCTCGATCGTCGTTTATGAGGAAGAGCTCAAGCCCGGCCCAGTTCTCAGACGCGTGAAGGGCTGGCCGTTTGTCCGCGGCGCCGTTGTTCTCTGGGACACGCTGCTGTTGGGTATGCGCTCGCTCATCTTCTCGGCCAACGTCAGTCTGGCCGAGGAAGAAGTTAATGACAAGGGTGAGAAGGAAGAGCCCGCGCTGCTCACCGGCCCGTTTCTGTGGCTGACAGTGGGCCTGTCACTGCTCTTCTCCGTCGCCCTGTTCTTCGTGTTGCCGCTGGCGGCTATCGGTTTTCTGGACCGCTGGATCGCATCGGACCTGGTCAGTAATCTGATCGAGGGTGGGATCCGGCTAGCGGTGTTGCTTGGTTACATGTCGCTCATTGCCCGGATGGACGACATCCGGAGGGTGTTCGGCTACCACGGGGCTGAACATAAGACGATCAACGCCTGGGAAGCCGGTTTGCCGGTCACCGTCGAAAACGTCCGCAAGCAAGCCATCGCCCACGTCCGCTGCGGCACCGGGTTTCTGCTGCTCGTGGTTGTCATCTCAGTGTTCGTCTTCGCCCTGCTCGGCCGGCCGCCGATGGTATGGCGCATAGCGTCGCGGATCTTCCTGGTCCCTGTCATTGCTGCGATTGGCTACGAGGTCATTCGTTTTGGCGCGGCCCACGCTGAGCACGCGATCATGAAGGTGATTCTCTGGCCGGGAATGATCTTGCAGAAGGTAACTACTCGCGACCCGGATGACGCCATGCTGGAGGTCGCGATCGCCGCCTTCAAGCGTGTTGCCGTACGCGACGCTGCGATGGATCAAGCGCACCTTGCCGACGGCGTTGTCGCGGTTGACCAGCTTGGCCAGCCCCTCTTTGCTCCGGACCTGGTGGTGCAACCAGCGGCCGGCGACGATTAAGACGCTACGTACTTACCCGCCAACCCAGTCATTCCCGGGAACGAAGAATCCGTTACTCTTAATGTGGAATAGAGCGATGCGGCCCCTCTTCGGTTCCCGGGATGATGGATTCAGGGGCGTTGTTTACGGGTAGACATAAACGGAGATGGAGTACCCTTGGCCGGCACGAATGGACAGGTGAAACTTTGGGGCGGAAGATTTTCCGGCCAGACGCATGAGCTGGTAGATGCGCTCAACGCGTCGCTGCCGTTCGACCGCAAGCTGGCCAGACAGGACATTACCGGCTCTGTTGCCCACGCGCTGATGCTGGGTAAGCAGGGGATCATCAGCCAGGCCGACGCCGACACCATTGCCGGCGGTTTGCGCCAGGTTCTGGATGAGATCAACGCCGGGGAGTTTGAGTATCGCCTGTCCGACGAGGACATCCACATGGCGGTCGAGCGCCGCTTGCGGGAGATCGTCGGTCCGGCTGCCGGACGCCTGCACACCGCGCGCAGTCGCAACGATCAGTCTGCACTCGACCTGCGGCTCTGGGCGCGCGAGGCGATTGCCGAGCTCTCCGGGTCGCTGCTGGATGCGGCGAGCGCCCTGCTGGATCTTGGCGAGCGGGAGCCGGGCACGATCATGCCGGGCTACACCCATCTCCAGCGCGCTCAGCCGGTGCTCTTCGCCCACCACATGCACGCCTACGCGACGATGCTGCTGCGCGACGCAGACCGGTTCGCGGGCACCTACGAGCGCGTGAACGTCATGCCGCTCGGCGCGGGAGCGCTGGCGGGCGTCACGTACCCGATCGACCGGGCGCTGGTGGCGGAGATGCTGGGCTTTGCGGCGATCAGCGAGAACTCGCTCGATACCGTTGCCGACCGCGACCATATCGCCGAGCTGTTGTTCAACCTCAGTCTGGTGTCGACTCACCTGTCGCGGCTGGCGGAGGAGATGATCCTCTGGTCAACGTCGGAGTTCGGGTTCATCGAGTTTGCGGACGCCTTCTCGACCGGTTCCAGCATCATGCCGCAGAAGAAGAACGCCGATATCGCCGAGTTGATGCGCGGCAAATCGGGGCGCGTCTTTGGCGCCCTCATTGGCCTGTTGACCGTCGTCAAGGGCCTGCCGCTGACCTACAACAAGGATCTCCAGGAGGATAAAGAGGGGCTGTTCGATGCGGTTGACACCGTGTTGGCGCTGCTGCGGATTCTGCCGCCGATGCTTGAGACGCTGACGGTGAACTCTGCCCGGATGGCCGAGGCGGCCATCGGGGGCTTCTCGCTGGCGACCGATGTGGCAGACGAGCTCACCCGGCGCGGGTTGCCGTTCCGCGAGGCGCACGAGATCGTGGGACACCTCGTGGCGACATGCATTGCAGAGGGCAAGACGATTGAGTCGCTAACACCTGACGAGTGGGCAGTTGTTTCCGACGTGTTTGAGGACAGCCCGCCGGTGGTGACGCTTGAGGCATCGGTCGCGGCACGCGACGTGCCGGGAGGCACAGCCCCTGGACAGGTGAAGAGCGCGTACTCGCACTCGCGCGGCCAGATTTCCGCGGCGCGGGAGCAGGTTGAGGTCTGGCAAGCTTCCCTGGCATCACTGGATGAATTGATCGCTCCGGCGCGGGTTGGGTAGCAGTGTGAGTATGTCCGCGGGAGGTAGACAGCAATCGCTAAAAATCGTCGTTCGCGAGATTGCAACGCGCGACGAGATGGAAGAGGTCTACCAGATCCGGGACGAGATCTTCGTCCACGAGCAGGCGCTCACCAACGATGCCCGGTTTGATCCGGACGATCGCCGCAGCATTCATTTCCTGGCGTATATCGACGACAAGCCGGTCGGTACCGGCAGGTTGACCGTTCTCATGCCTGAGGCGCAAGTTGCCTGGGTCGCGGTGCGCGAACCGTATCGCGGCTACGGTGTTGGCAAGGCGGTGATGCTTGCGATTCTGGAGCGGGCACGCGACGCAGAAGCTGACTACGTGGTGCTGAATGCCCAGTCGCACGCCCTGGACTTCTATCGCCGGCTCGGTTTTGAGACGCTCGGTAGCGAGTTCAGAATGGCCGGCATCCCGCACCAGGTGATGTTGCTCGGACTGACGAGCGGTGGCAGCGAGGATGCGAAACGGTTCTTCAGGAGCAGCCGGTCGGGAATTTAGGGTCCGTAACTGAGAGAAGGATAGTTCATGCCGACGCTACCCTACCGCGAGGAGTCCGACGCCGACGAGCGGACGCAAGCGGCGTACGAGGATATCAAGGCCGGCTTTGGCAACGGCCAGGTACCGAACGTCTACAGGGTGCTCGGACACAACCCGACCGTGCTTGAGGCGGCTGTGGAGCATCGCCACCGGGTAATGGACGAGGGCACGCTGGACCCTAACCTCAAGGAGTTCCTCGCCTGGGCGACCGTGACACTGTTGAACAACCAGTTCGGCATCCAGATTCACACTGCCAGGCTCAAGAAGCTGGGCTACAGCGACGCCGAGGTTCTAGAGGCGCTGGGCGTCTTGCAGTACTTCGCCGGCATCTCGGTCGTCATCAACGGCCTCAACATGGGTGACGACGTCAACGAGAACGTCAAGGAGTTCCTGCGCGGTGGCCGACAAGGGGCAGGCGCTTGACCTCGCCATGACGCAGATGTCGGCTTGTCCTGATTGATCCGCTATTGACAAGAATGCGTACGGGCGCAATTCATTGCGCCCTCTCCAACACCCGGGCGGTCAGACAGGGCGCAATGCATTGCGCCCGTACGAACTTCCACTTGAGCGGATGAACTTGGACATCTTCACGATTGCGCCCCTCCGGTGCCATGCCAGGAAGGCAAGTAGCGGCGCAATGGGCTGCGCCGCTACGAAGGCCGATGTTGCCGGCAACCGCTCTTAGGCCGTGGCGACCGTCAAGCGGCCAACAGCCTTTTCGATGGCCTGATCGAGGTCGTGGATGATGTCCTCGAGGTCCTCAATACCGATCGACAACCGGATGAGGTCTGGTGTAACTCCAGCCGCTACCTGCTGTTCGTCGGTCAGCTGCTCGTGCGTCGTTGACGCAGGGTGGATGATCAGCGACTTGGCGTCGCCGACGTTCGCGAGCAGCGAGAAGAGGCGCACGCTGTTGATGAGTCTGCGTCCGGCGTCGCGACCGCCACGGACGCCAAAGTTCAGCATGCCGCCGAAACCGTGATCCAGCTGGGCCTCAGCCTGAGCGTGATACGGGTGGCTGGCGAGACCCGGGTAGTTCACCCAGTCAACGCGAGAGTCAGCCTCCAGCCATTGCGCGACCGCAAGCGCGTTCTCGCAGTGCCGCTCCATCCGCAGCGACAGCGTTTCGAGACCTTGCAGGAACAGGAACGAGTTGAACGGGCTCAGCGCGGGGCCGAGATCGCGGTACGGCTCAACCCGGGCACGCAGGATCCAGGCCAGATTTCCAAAGCGCTCGACATACTCCTCCATCTTCGGGAAGGTGCCGTTCGTCCAGTCGAATGTCCCGGCGTCAACGATGACGCCGCCGATCGAGGTGCCGTGGCCGCCGATCCACTTGGTCGCGGAGTGGACGACGATGTCGGCGCCATGCTCGATGGGCCGGCACAGGTACGGCGTAGCGAAGGTGTTGTCGACAATCAGCGGCAGGCCCGCCTCGTGGGCGATGTCGGCGACGTCGCGAATGAGGACCACGTCGAGCCGCGGGTTGCCGATGGTTTCGACGTAGAGCGCGCGCGTGCGCGGTGTGATTGCGGCCCGGAAGTTCTCGATGTTCGATGGGTCGACGAAGTGGGTGGTGATGCCGTGCTTGGGCAGCGTGACGGCGAAGAGGTTGTAGGTGCCGCCGTAGAGGCTGGCCGCCGAGACGATCTCGTCACCAGCTTCGAGGAAGGTGAAGATCGCGATCGACTCAGCGGCTTGCCCGGAGCCGGTCGCCAGCGCGCCAACGCCACCCTCAAGCGCCGCGACACGCTGCTCGAAGACATCGTTGGTCGGGTTCATGATCCGCGAGTAAATGTTGCCGAATTCTTCCAACCCGAAGAGGCGTGCCGCGTGATCGGCGTCGTTGAAGACGAACGAGGATGTCTGATAGATCGGCACGGCCCGGGAGTTGGTCGTCGGGTCGGGCTGCTGGCCTGCGTGGACCTGCTGCGTCGCGAAACCCCACGCTCGTGCTGAACCCTGCTCTCGTCCGTTGGTTGATTCCGTCATGTCTGTCCCTCTTTTTCGCAATTACCGTCAGTGTTCTCTACTGGTTGAGGTTGCCTGAGCCCGGTGGCTCACGGCCTCCTGCGGATTGCTCGTGCAATGAACGACTCCCTCATCGTCAGGTATCTGCGCAAACATCCGAATGTGTGGCTTTCGCTGGCACGATCGCTGGACGCAGGTGTTTCGTGACACCCGCATCACGCGGTCGTGTACCGCCAAAAACACGACGAGTTTCCGCCTTAACGGGGCGGCGACGGCGATACTTCCTGCGCGTCGAGGACCAGGGAAATGATTGAGGACAACCAGCAGGGAGCTGGCGGATACAGTCATCACCGGGTGCAGCGCGGCGCGGTTGAACGCGGCTTAGCGAGTTTCTTCAACGGATCGGCGTCGCCGGTTGAAGATAGCCTCGTCTGTGCCGTTTCTGCCCTGCGCTGCAGAGGTAGTTCCGATGATAAACAGACACCACGACCGGGGCCGTGGTGGATCATCACCACGCTCATCTTGCGGGATTATCCCGCCGGAATTGGCACCAAGCGCATCGCGCCGGTTGCCGGGCTTCTAAGGGCCGTTTCCCTCCACCACTCTAGATGAGCGCAGGGTCTATTCACTTGTTGCCGAAACCATAACAGCAATACGTGCGGCGGTCAACATGGATCCCTGGCACCCTGGGCTACACAGATGCGCCTGAGAACACCGTCCCTCTGCCCCGTTGTGCGGCCGCGATGGGCGTCGCGACGCGGGCGTCACCGAAGACGACGGTCGGTACTCCCTGGCGTACCGCCTCCATTCCGGACAACACCTTCTTTTTCATGCGGCCCTCCGCAGCCGCTAACGCTGCGGACGCCGAGGAGTCGTTGGTGACGTCGACATGCCGGATCAGTGACTCCGGAGCATGCACGTCAGCGAGCAATCCCGGTGTGTTCGACAGGATGACCAGCGAGCGCGCCTTGAGTGCGATTGCCAGGCGCATCGCGAGCTTGTCACCATCGACGTTGATCGCCTCGCCACTGGTGGAGAGCGCCGGCGGGGTCACGACCGGCAGGTAGCCGTTCTGGAGCAGGAGGTTCAGGAGATGGGGTTGCACCTCTGTCAGGCTACCTGAGTAATCTCCCCGCAGCACTTTCGACTTGCCGTTCTCTACGACACGCAGTGCGTCACGCCGTTCGCCGCGTACGATGCCGCCGTCGATCCCGCTCAAGCCCACGGCATTTACGCCACGTGCCTGGAGCGCTTCGACCAGCCGCTTGTTTGTGCGGCCAGCGTAGACTGCCAGGAAATCATCCATCGTTTCCTGGTTGGTGAACCGGCTGGTTTGACCGCTCGCTGATGTGACAAGCTGCGGTTCCCTGCCCTGGCTGCGCATGAACGCGTCCAGCGCCGCGTTGGCGCCATGGACAAACACGATGGGTTGTGCCGGCCAGAGGCCGGCGATCTCGTCCAGAATCGAACTCCAGTCGATACCCGCGCTGCCACCTAGCTTGACGACGATGAGGTTCTCCATTACACCGCTCCCGCAACCGGAGCTGACCGTCGGGATGGGTGTGCTGCCAGGTTGTATGGCCGTCCCTGGGCGACAGCCAGTGTGTAATCGACGATGCGTCCAGGAATATCCACGCCGGTCGTCTCGATGCTGTTGCGGAACTCCATGGTGGCGTTGATCTCGTTGATGAGCAGACCGCGTTCGGGGTGCTCGAAGAGGTCCACCGCCAGGATACCGCCGCCGACAGCTGTAGCGGCGCGGGCGCACAGATCGGCCAGCTCCGCCGTCACCGGGCAGTTGGTCGCCTGACCGCCACGAGCGGTATTGGTGATCCAGTGTTCCGACGAGCGGTAGATCGCGCCGATCGTTTCGCCGTCGATGACGAAGGCGCGAATGTCCCGGCCGTTCTTCTCGATGTACTCCTGGATGTAGTAGGTGCTGTGGTGGAACGAGCCGAGTGTCTGCTTGTGCTCCAACAGCGCCTCGGCTGCTTCGCGGTCGTTGACCTTGGCGAGCAGCCTGCCCCACGAGCCGACCGGTGGCTTGAGCACGACCGGGTAGCCAAACGTTTCAATGGCCTCAAGCGCGCTCTCGGGCGTGAAGGCGACCTGCAGCCGGGGCTGTGGAATTCCGGCACGAGCCAGGACGGCCGACGTGCGGAGCTTGTCGTTGCACTGTTCGAGGACGGCGGACGAGTTGATCGTTCGGATGCCGAGCGCTTCAAGCATCGTCACCGTGTGAAAGGTGCGCTGCTGGGCAACACCCCGGGCCAGGACGACGTCGTAATCCCAGGCTGCCGAACGCTCTTCAGGGTCGAGGATGATCGAGCGGTCGTCGATGCGATCGTAAGGGATGCCGCGCTGCTCAAAAGCAGCGAAGAGCAACCGCTCCTCAACGCGGAGCGGACCGTGGACGATGGCGATACGAGGGGTCGAAGACATGGAACCGTTCTCTTTCATGAATACAGGCGCGTACACGACGAATCCGCAGCAGGACAGCAGCAGGCCGGCTTGGCTCTGATTGCTGCCCGTTCTGTTTAGGACGCGCAACGCGTTTGAGAACGGCTTGTTTCACACGGGTTACGGAGGTGAGCACGCGGTCCATTTGTCCGGCAGCGGAGCCGGTCAACTTCGTGATGTCAGATGCCAGGTGCATGGTTGCCTCCCATTGGTGCTCAGGAACGTTTACTGCTCCGGAATACGATTGACTTCAGCAGTTATCCGAACGTCTGACGGTCATCTTGAGATGACCATGACGACCGGGCTTGCGTACTGTTACACCGTGGTTGAAAGAATCAGAGGCAACAAAAAACCGCCGATCCCCGGTTGGGGACGAGCGGTGTCAATCTCGTGGTACCACCCCACTGCGCCGCGCCCTCACGAGCAACGGCCTCCGCCGGTCAGACTTGCCTGAATGCGCTAGAGGTGCCTGACCGAGATGGGGTAACGGGCATCTATCCCGTCGCCGCCTACTGAGCGTGCCGTGCAGACACGCTGTTCGGGACGAAGCTCCGAGGTCTTATTCGCCGGCGTTCCCAGTCCCGCTTCACAGCTACCGCGGTTCTCTGTACTGTTTGCGCCGGTTACTCGTCCTCATCGTTGCCGATGGAGCGCCAAGTTGTCTGCCGAGCAGAATACGAGATGCCGGCGCTTCTGTCAAGGCACGCCGCTGGCTACTGATCAGCGTCCACGTCGGGCGGGACGTCATCCTCGTCTTCGCCGGATTCGTCTTCGTCCCGGGTAACCGGCATGATGCCAAGGATCAACGATTGCTCGACGATGTCGCGCCGCACCAGGACCTCAGCCTGCCGGAGGGTCGCTCGCAGCGGGTGATCCGGCGCGACCGACCCGAACATCTCGCGTACCTGGCGCATCAGGTCAATGGTCTTGTTGAACGTGAGGACCAGGTCACCCTCGCTCATGTCGATATGCTCGATCACCTGGGCCATGCTCGCGCCGTTGCACCATGCGCGCATGCCGCCGTAGAAACCGGCGTTGTGGCCGGTGGAGATGAAGAGCCCGTTGGAGCGCTCGCTGGCGACGACGCGCTGCTCCAGATCCTCAAGGCGCCGGCGGAGGAGCACGAGATGGTTGGGCAGGTTGAAGGTGTTGCGCAGGCGTGAGTCGCGGTCGAACGCGTACCAGGAGAAGACCTCGGCGACGTCGGCGGGCGAGAGTGCGTCGATCAACCCGCGGTCGATCATCTCGCAGATCACCAGACCGTTGCGGTCGAAGATGTCGGCGAGCAGGTCGGTCTTGGCGGTTGGGTAGCCGCGATGCAGGTAATCGAAGCGATGGAGGACGTTGCTGATGCCGCGGATAATGCCGCGAATGCGCTCCTTTTCTCCGGTAATCTCTTCGGTCAGATTACGTTCGACGTGGGCGCGCTCCTGCTCCAGCGACTCGGCGACGCGCAGGTTCCTCTGGTGCTCCTTGCGGCGCGGACACGCATGACAGGGGTGGGCGAGACGCCGCCGCTCGGCGTCCTCGATCTGTTCACGGACCGCGTTGATCTGGTCGGCCAACCGCTGGCGGGCCGCCGCGTGGCGCTGAGCAATCGTCTCCCGGTGGTCCAGGATCTGACGCTCGAGATCCGGCAACGGCAGTTTGGCCAGCTGGCTCTGCACCTCGGCGATGACCCGGTTGGATGCATCGACGTCGAGGTCCACCGGCTGTTCGATCTCGAGCAGCTCACCGGGAACTTCGATCGCGAGATCGGGCGACGGCATGTAGTCGATCTCTTTGTACTGGGTGAGCAGCTTGACTGAGGTACCAAACAGAAAGAGCCCGATGCCGCCCATTCGTGTGGGCCCGAGGTAAACGCCCCAACCGTGTTCCCCGCTATGCACGACGATGCCGGGCTCGGATGTGCGGAACACCCTCCTGAGCGCCTGACGTCCCGGCGTGGGCCACGGCCGGCTCTCGATACGCTCTTCGAGGTTGCGTACTTCACGTTCGAGGTTGCGTTCCTTTCCGCGCAAGGCCGTGATCGAGTGGTTGAAGGTGCGGTACTCGTCCAGCAGCTCGTCACCAGCGTCCAGGCCGATCAGACAACCGCGTGGAATCGTGCCGATGCGCTCGCCAATCCCGACAATCTCGTCCTCAAGCTCGCGCACCTTGCGCGCGGACTGGAACTGCGCGAGGGTTTGCTCCAGCACCTGCCGGACGCGGTGGCCGTGTGGCGGGTCCCACAGGTTCAGGACGGTGTTGTAGCGAATGGCGAACGCGCTGATGACCGGCTCGAGCTCGCCGGTTGCGATCTTGAGCACCTCCGTGAATGGCACCCAGGGTGAGTACGGAACGACGATGTTGCCCTTGAGGTCCATGCCGCGTCGCCCGGCACGGCCCGCCATCTGTGAGAATTCGTTCGGCGTGAGCATTCTCTGCCGCCGGCCGTCCCACTTGCTCATCCGGCCGATCACCACCGAGCGAGCTGGCATGTTGACGCCGAGCGCCAGCGTATCGGTCGCAAAAACAACCTGCATCAGGCCCCGGGTGAAGAGCACCTCGACAAGCTGCTTGAGAAGTGGGAGCAGACCGGCGTGGTGGAACCCGATGCCCTCAATGGCGAGCGCGGTGATCAGCTTCACCTGCGCGAGGTCACGGTCTTCCTCGCGCAGCGCGCCCAGATGCGCGTCGAGCGTGGCCTGGATGCGGGTGCGGGTAAGTTCGTCGCGGACCAGGTTGGGACGCATCATCGAGTAGCGGCGGGCGTTCTCTTCGCAGTCGCGGCGCGAGAACAGGAAGTAGATCGCCGGCAGCATGTCCTTGGCCTTCATCGCGGTCAGGATCTCCCAGGGCTGCGGCTCTTCGCTCTCTGCCTGTTTGCGCATCTGGCTCGGGCTTAAGCCGCCGCGTTTGGCGCGCTGGTGGATCTCACCGCCCACTTTGGGAAAGTCGCCCACCTGCTGACCATTGTGATCGATGACCGGGCGCAGCTTCTTATCCAGGTAGTAATAGAGCGCCAGCGGGATCGCGCGCTCGTTGTGAGTGATGAGCTTGACCGGCCGATGGGTACGGCTGATCCAGGCCGCGATCTCGTCGGCGTTGGAGACCGTCGCCGAGAGGCAGATCAACTGGATGTGCTTGGGACAGAGGATGATCGCCTCTTCCCAGGTGGTGCCGCGCTCAGTGTCCGCGATGTAGTGGACCTCGTCAAAAATGACGCAATCGACGATGTCGACGTCCCAGGGCGTTTGCAAGAGCATGTTGCGGAGGACTTCGGTCGTCATCACGATAATGGGGGCGCCGGAGTTCTCGGTAACGTCTCCGGTGAGCAGCCCCACTTCCTGACCGTAGATCACGCGCAGGTCGCGAAATTTTTGATTTGATAGCGCTTTGATGGGGGTGGTGTAGATGACTTTCCCGCCACGGCGGAACGACTCATAGACGCCAAACTCGGCCACGACCGTCTTGCCGGTGCCCGTGGGGGCCGCGACCATGACCGAATCACCCTCCAGGAAGGTCTCAATTGCTTCAACCTGGAAGTCGTCGAGGGGGAACGGATAGAGCGCGGAGAACTGTTCTAGTGACTCCGCGGTTTCAGTCGATACGTTCATATGCCAACATCGTCTACCGCAACCGACCGGTCCGAGCGCAGGCTGAAGGATCGATACGGACGTGAATCGCTATGCAGAAAGCGCGGAACTTTGCGACTACTCACTCGCCATAAGGCTGCCGAACATTACACCCCGAGTATACCAACCACCACTGAACGCCCCTCTCCGGTAGCTGTTGACCGTCGTCTCCAGGGGTGCGAGACTACCCTTCGGGTTTCCGGCCAGGGGAGGAAGCGTCGATAGCCAGATTGCCAGGGATCCATCGCCGGACTTCACGCGCCCGTCACTCGAGTGGCAAGGGCACGTTACGTTATCTCCTGCCCAATACACTCTTTCAGGCGCAGATGTTCTCCTCGCTGCGCTACCGCAACTTCAGGCTCTACTGGATCGGGACGGTGATCGCCAATACGGGCGATTGGATGGACCAGATCGCGCTGGGCTGGCTGATGTGGCAGTTGACCGGTAGCGGCACGTATCTGGGCCTGCTGGCCTTCTTTCGAGCGGCGCCGATCCTCGTCTTCACGCTGTTCGGCGGCGCGCTTGCCGACCGGGTCGAGCGTCGCCGGTTGATGCAGGGAACCCAGAGTTTCGCGATGTGCCTGGCACTCCTGCTGGCATTCCTCGTGTTCACCGGCCTGGTAGAGGTCTGGCACGTCCTGGCAATTGGCGCGCTGCGCGGCATCTTCATGAGCATCAACATGCCGACCCGCCAGGCCTTGATGTCGGACATCGTCCCGCGCGAGAGCCTGATGAACGCCATCGCCTTGAACTCGGCCACGATGAACCTGACGCGCATCCTGGGTGGGTCGCTGGGCGGGATCATGATCACCATTATCGGCATCGGCGGCGTCTTCCTGGTGAATGGGCTCTCGTTCATCATCCTGATAACCGCCCTCGCGCTGATGACCATCCCTCCTATCACCCGCTCGTTGGAGAGAAAGTCGCTGCTGGCGTCGATCGCCGAGGGTTTGAGCTACATCCGGGGCAACCCGCAGCTGAGAGGGCTGATCGTCCTAGCCCTGGTGCCGATGATCTTCGGGATGCCCTACATGACCCTCCTGCCGATCTTTGCAGACCAGGTGCTGGGCGTCGGCAACGAGGGGTATGGTCTGCTGGTCTCGTTCACGGGCGTCGGCGCGATGATTGGGGCGCTGACGATCGCCGCACTGTCCGGCATGCGACACCGGGGCAAGGTGATGCTCATCGTCATGATCATGTTCGGGGTCATGCTGTTGCTGTTCAGCCAGTCACCACACCCAGCCGTGTCCTACGCGCTACTGCTCGGTGTCGGCGCCGGCCAGACGACCTATATGGCGTTGAACAACACGCTGTTACAGACGCTCTCCTCCGACGAGATGCGCGGCAGGGTGATGAGCATCTTCTTCCTGAACCGGGGAATGGTGCCACTCGGTACCCTCGGCGCAGGGGTCGCCAGTGAGTGGATCGGCGTGCAGTGGACGGTGACAACGATGGCCGGCGTCCTCGTCATCCTGGGCTTGGTCATGTTCGTCCGTTCCCCCCAGATCCGGGAGATCCCGTAGGCGGGGGCCGGCGAACATCATGAGGACGAAAATACCGGCGACGTCATCGGAGACATGGTCTTCAGATCGATGAACGTTTGCATGTAGGTGGCATCTTCGTCCCGGGGCGTGCAGCAGCGTTAGGTTTCCCCACGCCATTCAGTCCATCACGTCTACTCTGGCGTGCGCGTGTAGGTGTCGAGAATTGCCTGGGCAATTGGCTGACCAGTGTGCATCTCAAGGCAGTATCAGTGACCCGCCGCTGTAACGCGAAAGTCGAACCTGGCGACGACCAATCCTTCACCTTCCGTCACACGGCAACATCGTTCAATGACTTCACCAGATGCAGTGGCCGGACAATATTCGGTTCCCTCATTCTCGAAGCGGTAGTCGATTCCGGGGGCGAGCACCTCCGTCGGAAATGCCTGATTCTGAACGGTGTGGATGCGAACATCCCGACCAAGAGTGTGCTGTTGCACGATGATCGGTGGTGTTCCCACCCGCAGCCGTGCCAGCACGTCGATATCCAGTTTGCGTACCTGCGTGCAGACCCAAACACGCGTTGAAAATCACGTCATTGTTGTGGTGCTCCGCGAACTGTCGTACTGCGTCTGCAGCGTTGCTCGCGATCCAGCTGGGCAAAGGAAACCGGATCATCTGACGGTGATTGAAGTACGGAGGGTAGCTCTAGATCACACCTCTGTACGTTCCTAATGAGGCTTCGGGTAACGTTGATTATTACTCGATGGATCAGTGTGTGAGGCAGCGGATGATCCGCGGTGCTCAGCATAACAACGTCGCTGCAACGGGACGTATCGAATGAGCGCGGAGATGTAATGGACATGCCCCTCCGGCCACTCGAGGGGCATGTCCATGCTGATGGGATATTTACACAGCGGTCACGAACGGACCAATTGCGATCCATTGCTATGGGTAAACGCGAAACGTGCCTCGAATGGTGCACCCGAGGCGAACGTGAGCAGGAAGTCGGCGAGCCGATTCTCAATCAAACTCAGGTACTTCTCGCCCTTCTCAGGGGTACCTTTGGTCGGATCGCCATCCCACCCGTGCTCTCGCACAACTCCGGCCTGCTGAGGTAATTGCACCTTGGCCTCACGCCACTGGAGTCGCTTCTTGAAGTACTCACCGCGTCCAGCGGACGCCGCGGGAGATGAGAACATCGCGTCCTCGGTGACGAGTTCCGGCCGTAGCACCATCATGCACGCCGTTTCAAATCCGCAGGCATGACCCGGAATCGCATCGACCTCGTTGTCTTGGAACGGCGCGAGCTCATCCGCCGCAACATTCCAATACGACGCAGCTGCGACCGCAACTCCGGTCCTGTCAGCGACATTTCGGGCAGCAATCTTGTTCGGATCATTGTTGCCGCCGTGCCCATTGAGGATCAGAATGCGCCGAAAGCCATGATGAATCAACGATTCGCACAATTCCTCAACCACGGTAATGAACGTCGCCATGCTCAGCGTGAGAGAGCCAGGGAAACCCATATGATAGCCCGAGACGCCGAAGCTGAGCGTCGGTGCCACGAGGACAGGCGTCGTGTCCGCAACGCGCTCGGCCGCGCGCTTCGCGACTTCCTCGACGATGCGGCAATCGACTTCGATGGGAAGATGTCGTCCATGCTGCTCGGTCGCCGCTGTCGGAACAATCACGATGGTCTTGTCGTTGGCCAGTGGCTCAATCTGCGACCACGATAGTTCTCGCATCATTACACGTTTCACGTACACCCTCGTCCCACTCGTAGAGCACGCTCCTGCCACTGCATCCAAACGGCAGAAAGCTCAACGACCATCGTCGTATCACCTCTGCACCGCGTGCTCCACATCGATATGCAACCGATCAAATCTGTTATTCGGACGTACCAGCGATCACATCCACCTCGACAAGAACCCCATCGCCAAGCCGACCGGCCTGGACGCACGTTCGAACTGGCGGGTCGGACCGGAAGTACTGTTGGTACACCTCGTTGAAGGCCGGACGGTCATCGAGGTTCGCAACAAAACAAGACGCCTTCAACACATTGTCCAAAGAGGTCCCCGCCGCTTCCAGCGCTGTCTTGATATTCTCTAGCGTTTGTTGAGATTGTTCGCGAATCCCTCCGGGTACGAGTTGGCCCGTCTTCGGGTCACGACCGATCATTCCGGCCGTGAAGACGAGATCCCTGTACTTGATCGCGGGCGAGAGAATCGGATTTGCTCCTGCTCCGTCGAGCTTGATCACTTCTTTTCGCATGATGTTCCCTCCATATTGTTTGCGAGACCGAATAGCCAACCTATTCGATTCCAAGCACTTCACGTAGTCCATCGGCCAGGAAGTTTGTTCCAAGAATGGTAAAGACGATGGCAAGTCCAGGGAGCGTCGACACCCACCAGGCAATTGCCATGTACGTCTGACCGTCATTTAGCATGCGGCCCCAGGAGGATGTCGGGGGTTGTACCCCAATCCCCAGAAAACTCAGCGAGCTCTCGAGCAGGATCATCACGCCGAGCTGTAACGTGCTCACCACCATAATGAGCGGGACCAGATTCGGGAGCAGGTGCTTGAACACAATGCGTCGATGGCTGGCGCCGATCGCACGAGCTGCGTCGATGTACTCCTGATGCTTCTCGACGAGCACTCGCCCCCGCATGAGCCGTGCGTAGATCACCCAGTCGGCGAGCGCAAGGACCGCCACGATCGCGACGAGACTGCGTCCCAGGATGACCAGAATCAGGATCACAAGGAGAAGTTGGGGAAACGCAAGCTGGATATCCGCGCTGCGCATGACGATCGTATCCACCTTGCCACCCAGATACCCGCCGAGGAGTCCCATGGTCACCCCGATCGTGCCCGAGACCAGCAAGGCCGCGCCGCCGACCAGCAGCGATATCCTGCCGCCGTACATGATTCGGCTAAGCATGTCCCGCCCAAGATGATCAGTGCCGAGCAGGTGATCGGATCGTCCCCCCGCCCATGAGGGCGGAAGAAGCTTGTCCTGGAGGACCTGATCGTTCGGTTCATGGGGACTGAGCAGTGGCGCAAACGCGACACTCCCGAGCATCAAGAGCAGGAGGGTCGCTCCGGCGATCACCTTTCCGTTCCGCATGAACCGTCGAGTGCGCGTATACCAGTGCGTGTCCGGCGCCCGATCTCGGAGTACCTTTGATTCCGCGGCTGTCCCAGTGCGCACCTCTGGTGCGGCACGACCTTCATGGGCCGAGTTCTCCACCATGTCATGCTCCCCCAAGCCGTATACGAGGGTCGAGCAGAGCGTAGATAATGTCGACCAGCAGATGGATCAGGGTGAAGAGGACCGCTGCAACTAGCACGATGCCTTGGATCAAGGCGTAGTCGCGCGCGAAGACCGACTGAATGACGAGGCGACCGATGCCGGGCCAGGCGAAGATCGTTTCGGTCACGACGGCACCGCCGAGCAAGGCTCCGAACCTCAACCCGACGAGCGTCACCAGGGGATTTGCCGCATTACGAAAGGCGTGCCCAAGAATCACGCTGCGCTGCCGGAGGCCCTTGGCAAACGCGACGCGGATGTAATCCTGCCGCATAACTCGGATCATCTCTGTGCGGACGATACGAGTCATCAGCGCGGTGCTATCCGCGGCGAGAGTAATTGCAGGCAGGATCAGGTACTTCAAACCCTCCGATCCGGAGGGCGGCAGCACCCGAAGCCAGAGGCTGAAGATGAGGATTAGCTGCACGCCGAGGAAAAAGCTGGGCACAGATTGGCTCGCTATACTGACCGTTGAAATTGAGTTGTCGAGCCATGATCCGGGCCGCAGCGACGACAACACCCCCAATGGAATTGCGAGTCCAACGGCGATCAGCATTGCGGCGGCGGCGAGCTTCAATGTTGCGGGGAGCCGGTCAAGGATCACTTCCCGAACCGGTTCTTCATATGCTCGGGAGATTCCCAGGTCGCCCTGCACTAGGTTGCGTAGATACGATACAAACTGGACCGGTAGCGGGTCGTCCAACCCCCATGCCTTGCGCACGGCAGCTATCTGGTCTTGCGACGCACCCCGCGGCAGAAGCAGCTCAGCCGGGTCTCCCGGCGTGAGCCGCACCGCAAGGAAGACGATCACAGCAGCAACCATGATGGTCAGGAATGACTGAATCAGCCGACCGAGCACGTAGTGAAGCATTCGAGTTAAGCTCCCCCTTAGTCTTCAAGCGTGGCGAGCTGGAATGGCATCGTGCCTGTCGGATGCGGTTCCAAACCCTGGACCCGATTGCGGATGGCCACTGAATCCGTCTGGGTGTAGCCCCACAGATAGGGGGCGTCTTGCCAGTAGAGTTCCTGGGCTTGTTGGTACAGTTCTGCCCGTTCGTCCTCATTCACCGTCTCGAGGGCTTCCGCGATGATGTCCTTGGCCTCCTGGTTCGGATAATCGAAGTTCGGGCCGGTTGCCCACGTGAGGAAGAAGGCGGGATTGCCATTGCGAGTCGACAAGCCGTTCAAAGCGATGTCCCAGTCAGGACCATTGCGACGCTCGGTATACGCACCCGATTCGAGGGTCTCGATGCGCAATGACACGCCAATGTCCGAGAGCATGGCTTGGATGGCTTCCGTGACTTCCTGATCCTTGATGAATTCACCGCTCGTGAAGATCATGACCAGCTCGTTGTCAAAGGAATAGCCAGCCTCTTCGAGAAGGGCTTTGGCCTTGTCCGGATCGTACTCGTACCCGCCGAGATCCGCGGCCGCGAACAGAATCGACGGTACTGGTCCGTCCAGCGGCTGGCCCGCGCCGGCGAGCACGTCCCGTAAGATGCTCTCGCCGTCGATGGCATGCGTGAGCGCTTGCCTTACCCGAACGTCCGCGATCGGACTATCGACGTTGCGGAAGTTGTACGGAAAGTGGGCGATCCGTACCCCGGGGACTTGGGCCACCGTGAGGTCACCCGAAGCTCGCAGCACCTCGACCAGGTCCGGCGGGATATTTGCGGCGATGTCCACCTCTCCGGTTTGGACTGCTGACATGCGGGCGGAAGGGTCCGGAATAGGTCGGTAGACGATTGTTTGGACGGCCGGGGGGCCTCCCCAGTAGTCCGGGTTAGCTTCGAGCTCGAGGCGCACATCTTTCTGATGTTCGATGAACTTATACGGGCCGGTTCCGATCAGGTTGGACGCAAAATCTTCCTGCGCGCCGGCTTCTGGGGGGAGCATGCCGAGCAGCGCCAGGTTGCGCGGAGCGCTTGCAACGGTCATCTCGGTGAGGATATTGACGGTGTGTTCGTCGACAACTTCAGCTTCGGGAAGGGTATCGCCCCAAATATAGAACCAGGGATATTCTTCGCCGACTCGGCGGATTTCGTCGATGGTGAACTTCACCGCATCCGCGTTGAACGGCTCACCGTTGTGGAATGACACACCTTCGCGCAGCTTGAATTGCCAGGTCGTATCCTCAAGAGGCTCCCAACTGGTAGCCAGCAGCGGAACGACGTTCATCTCTGCATCGAGGATCACCAGCGGTTCGTTGATGAGCTGAATGATCGTGCCTTCTTCAGTGGTATCGATCAGGCGCGGATCGGTAGTATTCAGATCCCGGGACGAGGAATACACGATTTGGCCGGACGCACTCGACGCTGCTGGTGCGGTGGAGTCACCGGCTGAGGATTGCGCCGGTGTGGTTGATCCGCTGCCTTGGGATTGGATGGTTGGAGTGACGCCGGCCCCAGGTCCCTCATCGGTATCTGAGTCTGATCCACAGGCACTCAACAACCCAACCAGGCTCAGGCTCCCAAGCGTGAAACCCGTTCGTTGAATGAACTCCCTGCGAGACAATGCTCGACTCATCAGGTCGAACTGACTACCGTCATGCCCGTTTCGTCCCATGCCCTTACTCCTTCGGAGCCGCCCATTGGCGACTCAATGGTCAAAGCGATCGCGCAATAGACTACGTAGCTTTTCGCGAGACATCTCAAGAGACCTGACGATGATCCTCTCAACCTCCTTTCCGTCACGTGTGTCACATGCGGTCAGTATCGCGTGGTGGGATTCCAGACCTGCGTGCAGTTCGTCGGTGTACATAAAGCTCATTCGTCGGTATCGACTTGCTTCTTCACGGAGCATCTGGATGTAGCGCACCAGGCGGGGTCGTCCGGCGGCGGTGTAGAGCAAAGAGTGAAACGTCCAATCCAACTCCAGCCACGCGTCTGGATCATGGCGCTCGACGACGTTTTCCATTTTGGGAATGAGCGCGCGCATTTGGGTCAACTGAATCTCATCAACGGCCAACGTCCCGAGTAGACCGGCCAGACCCTCGAGTGCCAGACGCAGAACGTAGAGATCCTCAAGATCATCGATGCTCACCGGCCGTACGGAGGCGCCTCGATGAGGGGCGATGTCAACGAGACTCTCGGAGGCGAGCCGCCGCAGGGCTTCGCGGATCGGCATGCGGCTGACGCTCAGCCTCGCGGCTTCGGCGTCTTGATCGATGCGTTCTCCCGGGGCCAATTCACCACGGACGATGCGAGAGCGCAGTTGTGCGTACGCATAATCGGCGGCCGTCTTGTAGCGTCCGTCATCGCTACGGGCTCCGTTAGGCGGCTCGAGCACTGGCATCTTGGACTCGCAATATGATATTTGATCAACTATCAATGATTGATTGGCAGACTAACGGAGGCGACAGCAAATGTCAAGGGGGTGTACTCGTTCGCTACCTTCCTGACACCTGTCTCCTTTCTGCACTGCTCCGTGTAGACTGGTGTCGGGTGCTCATACTTCACCCACCGGGCTGAGCTGGCGTTGCTGGTTCAGCCCGGGTTTGTGCTCTGCGAACCCTTCCAGGAACTGTGCCGGCGTCTGGTAACCCAACGACTGGTGTGGTCGCACGGTGTTGTAGACCGTCTCCCAGGCACGCAGCTCCGGTTGCAGCTCAGCGACCGTCCAGCCCACCCCGGTCACCTCCCAGAACTCCTCGGTATGGGTGCGTTGCGCCCGTTCGACATGCCCGTTGAGCTTTGGGCTACGGGGTGGCAGGACGAAGAGCTGGATCCCACGCTGCTGACAGCTTTCCTCAAACTCGGCCATAAACTCGCTCCCACCATCGAGCTGAATGGCCCGCACCGTGAACGGCATACGCTCTAGCAAGCGACCCAGGAAGCGGCTGGCTGTCGTGGCCGTAGCACGGCTGAAGACCTCGACCACATCCCAGCGACAGACCATGTCGCGTGCGGTGAACTGCTTGAGGATCGTCCCAGGAATGGGACGTACATCCAGCGTGTCGACCTGGACGATATCGCCAGGCTGCTGGGGCGTGTATTCCTTCGGTTTGCGTCTGGCATGCTGGCGGCGTTTGCGAACCTTGACCGCCTGAACCACCGGCTCGATCAATTGTCGCGTGTGCTTGAGGTGTGCCAGAATGCGTCCGACCATCGAGACCGAACAGGCGATCCCTTCCCGCCAAAGCAACACCGCCAGCTTGTCCTTGCCCCAGCGTGGATACTGCGCGCGCAACGCCTTCACCCGTGCGATCAGGTCCAGCCTCCAGGTGCGTTGCCGGACCCGCCGGGGACGGCAGGAGCGATCCTCCAACCCGCGTGGTCCCTGACGCTCATAGCGCGGCTTCCAATAGTAAAACGTCTGCCGGCTGATCCCGAAGTAACGGCAGGTCAGGCTCACGTTGTGGTTATGCGTTTCCCAATACTGAAACCACTTGTGTCGTGTCCTGGCTGTTTTCGACAGCACCGGAACCTTCGCCAGGTACTCAGCTCCCGGAATGACGCTGCCATAGGTGCTCATACTGGCGCCATGATAGCGCCCTCGGCTACGTTTGCTCATCCTTCGTCAGTGTCAGGGACCTGTCCGGACGAACACAGGGGTCGATGCAGTGCTTCATGGCGTGGAGGGTGGTTTACAGGACCGGAGGCCGGCGGTTCCTGCGATCCGCAGCGCGCGAGGAGAGCACATCGGCCACCCTCTTCAGTCGTCGACGTTCACCACCGACCGGCTGAGACGCAACCTAACCCTACCTGGACATGCCGGATCACCCCCCTCAGCAATGCTGTGTCGGACCCACGTGGGATTGAGCAGGTCGGCTGTATCTACTGCTGCGCAGGGGGTTGTGTACGACTATCCCGGAATCGTATTTGGACACCACTTGCGCTTCGATCCCGAACCCGATGCGTTGGTTGGAGATCCGCGTGTGTCGCACGATAGCGTCGCCAATTTGTCGCGAGAGCGCTTCGTTGATCTCGTCAAGAATACGTACCGGGTGCTGTTGTACAAGAACACACTCGCGATGCAGCATCAGATGGGGATCAACGAGGGGCTCGTAGACTGCCCTCTTGGACTCGCCCTCATCGCGGAAGACGCTAGGCTCGCCGAGCGAGCGGTTCGGCTACTCGGAGCCAGCGACGTGCTAAGCGAGGCAATGAATCAGGCCGTGCCACCGATCGATCGTGCCGCCTACGAACGTACTGTCGCCGCCATTCAGGACAGCCTGGATCCTGAGGAGTATGCGCTCGGCCGGCGGCAGGGCGCGCGATGACACTGGATCAGGCCATCGCCCACGCGCTCAACGGCCACAATATCGAGGACTGAGGAGCATCGCGCTCCTCCGCAGGAACAGGGGTTAGGGGACAGAACACTGCGCCACGTTCGCGAACCGCGGCGATCGTCTCACCCTTCTCGCTCGTCCATGTGCGACACGTCTCCTGTCATCCATTCTGCGGATGTATTTGCCCACGACATTCCATGTATGATCGATGATGGGAGGGGACTTGTGACGGTCAATACAGGACCGCCTCCGCCCCGTCGCGCGATGAGCAGTTCCGATCCGGGATTTCCATGTATCAGGCCATGACTTTCATCAGTTGGGTCCAGGCCGACCTGCAGGAACGTTTGAAGGTAAATGGACCCATACATCATAGTGCTGACGATGATCGGATTCGCGAGCATCGGCGCTGCAGTTCTTCCGCGCATGATTTCAGACAAGCCGCTCTCGTTTCCGATGATCTACGTGTTCATCGGATTCGTCGTCTTTCTTTTTCCACTGGGGCTGGATCTGCCGGATCCGTTTGAGCATATTGAAATTACGAAGCGGCTCACGGAATTCGTTGTAATCGTCTCCCTGATGGGTGCCGGTCTCAAGCTCGATCGCAATCTTGGACGCAAAGAGTGGCGCTCCACGATTCGACTCATGGTAATCACGATGCCGCTCACGATTGCCCTGGCGGCGCTGCTCGGCTGGTGGGCAGTCGGTCTCGCACCCGCGACGGCTGTGCTGCTGGGAGCTGCGCTTGCTCCCACCGACCCGGTGCTGGCCTCGGATGTGCAAGTTGGTCCACCAGGGGAAGGTACCGAGGATGAGACGCGCTTCACGCTCACCGCCGAGGCGGGCCTCAACGACGGATTGGCGTTCCCGTTCACCAACATGGCGATCGCAATGGCGGTCGCCGGGAGCAATCCCTCACACTGAATCGGTGAGTGGTTGGCAGCGGATGTTGCCTACAAAATTGTTGTCGGGACCCTGGCTGGTTTTATCATCGGCCGCTTTCTTGCGATCGTCATGTTCCGTTGGATGAGAGAGTCGCTGCTGACGCGCAGTGCAGATGGCTTCGTCGCGTTGGGTGCGACCTTCCTGATCTACGGATTGACGGAGCTCGTCGGTGGCTACGGGTTTCTCTCGGTGTTCGTGGCGGCCTACACGCTGCGTCGACAGGAACAATCGCACGAGTACCACACGGTGTTGCATCGCTTCTCTGAAGAATTCGAGCGACTGATGAGCGCCGCATTGCTGATGGTCTTTGGCGGCGCACTTGTCGGCGGTTTGCTCGGTCCGCTCACGTGGGAGGGCGCACCGGCATCAAACGGCGGGAACGTGCGGCAATTGGATTCTTCGGCATACGTGGCGTAGGGACGTTCTATTATCTGGCGTATGCCACCTATCACGCGGAGTTCGAGAGCATGGACCTCACCTGGGCGATCGCGTCGTTCGTGGTGCTCCTGTCGATTGTCGTTCACGGCATCACGGCCGGGCCGATCATGCAAGAGATCGATCGTCGCCGACCACGAAGGATTCACGATCGACACAAGGCACTGGAACGGGTGCCAGCCATGGCCGACGAATAGGTATTGACGCGGTCAACCTGAGGTGCCGGTTCACCTGCTCCACCAACTCACGGTCGCCTGGTCCGGGATGCTTCAATTGTTGTCCCAGAAGCGCCATGGTGCACCCACTGACCGTCAATTGCATGGCGACCAGCCGGGCGCAGGTCATTGGCCGGCGTCGCTTGCTGGTCTGGGTCATCGCTCGGGCATCTCAGATATGAACTGAAGGTGGATCCAGACCACGTTCTGCGAACGGTACCTCCGCGCGGGGAAGGAAAGAGGTGCTGTACTTCCATAGGGGAGGCAGCCCCAGGACCCCACGTTGGTTAACCCGGTGCTCCGGACAAGAGCGATGAGAGACCCCCTCGAGTGGGGCGCTGAGCTTGCGAGGTTCCTGTGCGGCGAGCTGGCGGGCTCGCTGCAACCACCATGGTATGCTAAAGACAAAATTACAGTACACGGACGGAGGGGATTCTCATGTCCAGCAGTGCGCAGACCACCGAGGCAAACGGTAAGGATGCGGTCGCAACTGGCGTTTCTAAGGGAGGTCCAACGGGCTGGTCCTTCGAAGAGGCGTTCAACGACGCAATCGCGCAACTCGGGTCAGCGGCGCCGAATATCCCCGATTGGCTCGATACCTACACGGTGGTGGAGATTGGAGCTCGCCTCGGTGGGATTGCAGGCTTCAACGATCTCCTGGTCACAGTAAAGCGTGCGGGAGGTCCTGGACTGGATCGAACGTGATCGTAGCAGTGACGCGTTTCCGATGATCCCTGGAACGCCGACGCTCGCAGGCGCATTTGTCCAGTAGAGAGGAGGGGATCAACGGTAGTCTTTGCCGCCGTCCGAGCGGGTCCCTCCCGACGCAGTGCAGGTGAACGGGAATGGACTACTGTCGAGGTTGTGGAACCCTGTGCATGACCACATGCTCCCAGGACCAGAGACGCTCACCATTGGAGGGTCTGCGACTTCCTAAGAGATGGTTTCTCAGCCGAACTTCAACCTCTTGATCACAGGGCAGCAACCCCTCGGACCTGCTCACGACGCTGGTGATTCACGCGTCGAAGGCGGAGCCGACGTGATGACCGACGCCCAGATGACCTGTCGGGAGGGCACCGGGATTGAGTACGACATCGTGACGAGGTGACGGCGGCTGCACGGTGCTCGACAACCTTGAAGAGGTCCGCAGCAAGGCTCGAGTCGGTCTTGGCCGATCCAAAAATCCACGGCCCGGAGATATCCACATAGCCAATATCACTGTGCGAGAATCAGCACGGATCAGGCGCTCCGCCCCTCGGAACGGAGGGCGAGTTGCTCCCGAGTCGAGGCGATCTACTCTCTGGCCGGGTCGGCCCCAATAGGCTCGCCCTCCGGAGCCGGCACGGAGCGCGACGCAATACCGAACGGCTTTACCACCTAATACCGGGATCATTCCACAGATGGGGGTACCGTATGAACAACGTTGCAC
This sequence comes from uncultured Chloroflexia bacterium, assembly GCA_963729445.1. GTDB lineage: Bacteria > Chloroflexota > Chloroflexia > Thermomicrobiales > CFX8 > JACCZH01. Next base: position 1,054,074 of record CAVSNU010000003.1, on the reverse strand, counting down.
ATCCCGCAGTTGTGGCACTTTCAGCAGTGATCGAGGACGCGGCCAATCTCTTGCGGGTACCGGTTGAGGAGATCGTCGTTGAGTATCTCGAATCCAAAGAGTGGCCGACTTCCTGTCTCGGGCTGCCGAATCCGGACGAAATCTGTGCGGATGTCATCACTCCGGGGTACTTAGTCGTTATCGGAGATGGATTCAGCTACCGGACCGATACCCAGGGAAACGTTCGTCGCGAGGGGGAGACAGTCGATCAGGCGCTGGAGGTGCATTTTCGACAAGTCGGCGGTCTTGGGGGCTGGTCGTCTGAATATCATGCTGACGACTCATCACTCTCGCCGGTCGACGTAGCGCAGATTCGCCAGTTCATAGACCAGACGGACTTCTTTCACCTGCCGGAAGAGGTGGGCAACGGGCACCCGATTGTCGACATGTACAACTACACCGTCTCCGTGATGCATGGCCGGCGGAACCATAAGGTTCGGACCTATGATGGTGGTGGACCGCATGAGAACTCCGCACTGGAGGAGTTCGTCTCCTGGTTGAAGGCACGCGCGCCGAGGCCGGGGCCGGATATCCCCGTGAGTTCGGTATAGATTTCCTCGAATCCATGCCAGATTGGGCACATACGAAACCCTGGTCTCTTTGTGAAGACCAGAGCTTAACACTGTGTTCGTCCGGACAGGTCCCTGACACTGACGAAGGATGAGCAAACGTAGCCGAGGGCGCTATCATGGCGCCAGTATGAGCACCTATGGCAGCGTCATTCCGGGAGCTGAGTACCTGGCGAAGGTTCCGGTGCTGTCGAAAACAGCCAGGACACGACACAAGTGGTTTCAGTATTGGGAAACGCATAACCACAACGTGAGCCTGACCTGCCGTTACTTCGGGATCAGCCGGCAGACGTTTTACTATTGGAAGCCGCGCTATGAGCGTCAGGGACCACGCGGGTTGGAGGATCGCTCCTGCCGTCCCCGGCGGGTCCGGCAACGCACCTGGAGGCTGGACCTGATCGCACGGGTGAAGGCGTTGCGCGCGCAGTATCCACGCTGGGGCAAGGACAAGCTGGCGGTGTTGCTTTGGCGGGAAGGGATCGCCTGTTCGGTCTCGATGGTCGGACGCATTCTGGCACACCTCAAGCACACGCGACAATTGATCGAGCCGGTGGTTCAGGCGGTCAAGGTTCGCAAACGCCGCCAGCATGCCAGACGCAAACCGAAGGAATACACGCCCCAGCAGCCTGGCGATATCGTCCAGGTCGACACGCTGGATGTACGTCCCATTCCTGGGACGATCCTCAAGCAGTTCACCGCACGCGACATGGTCTGTCGCTGGGATGTGGTCGAGGTCTTCAGCCGTGCTACGGCCACGACAGCCAGCCGCTTCCTGGGTCGCTTGCTAGAGCGTATGCCGTTCACGGTGCGGGCCATTCAGCTCGATGGTGGGAGCGAGTTTATGGCCGAGTTTGAGGAAAGCTGTCAGCAGCGTGGGATCCAGCTCTTCGTCCTGCCACCCCGTAGCCCAAAGCTCAACGGGCATGTCGAACGGGCGCAACGCACCCATACCGAGGAGTTCTGGGAGGTGACCGGGGTGGGCTGGACGGTCGCTGAGCTGCAACCGGAGCTGCGTGCCTGGGAGACGGTCTACAACACCGTGCGACCACACCAGTCGTTGGGTTACCAGACGCCGGCACAGTTCCTGGAAGGGTTCGCAGAGCACAAACCCGGGCTGAACCAGCAACGCCAGCTCAGCCCGGTGGGTGAAGTATGAGCACCCGACACCAGTCTACACGGAGCAGTGCAGAAAGGAGACAGGTGTCAGGAAGGTAGCGAACGAGTACAAACACTTGACTGTAGTGACTAATTGCCTATTATTGAACGAGGAACCTGCATTCAGCCCAATTGTCCGCTTCCTGCTCCCGCTCAATTGCTGGAGGAGTGCCGTTGGACACCCGTTTAACAGGAGGAGCGCACCATGTCCACAAGCGTCGTCACACCAAATAATTTCGTGTTTGGGACCCTCGATAATAGGGTCAGCATCACCTACTCATCATACGGGGTCGTGGGACCGTCGCTTACCTACCACAATGAAACGGACCAGACGGGGGGCGGAACATACGTCGGTGACCAGCTTGAGAGCACCGATAGTATTTTCGGCCGGTTGATCACCGTCACGCTCGACTGGACGCCTGACGCTCACCGGCGCACGCTGACCCTGCTGGTGCCAGCCGTCTACCTCAACGAGGACCAGGAGGACGCGGGTACTGAAGTTGAGACGCTTGCCATCTGGACCACGCACCTCGAGGGGCGCGGCAGGCGCGGACAAATGCAACGGTACGAGGAGGTGCGCTTGCCGGGAACCGCGATGCGCATGGGTCCTGGGTAGTCAGGCAGGCGTCAGGAGATTCAGCACCTGGGCGGCGCCGGTGTAGCTCTGCGAGTCGAGCGTTGGACGATCTCGCGGATGGCTTTGCAAGACACGCTATAGCACCAGGAAGATTCGCGGTTGCGTAGCGACTGTGGATTCTTCGTCACCATGACCGTTCAAGGTTGATCGCCGCTGGTCATGAGGCCGCTCGCCTCTACATTCGATCAAAGGTCAAACGACCTGGATTACTCTCTACACGGATGATGCTCTGACCCTCATGGCGATGGTTAGATACGATCGGTAATGTCGGATCAAACAGGTCGATAGATCGATACGGATGAGCAGCGCTTCTACTGCTCGATCTGTAACGTGTCCGGCCTAGGTTCAGCCGGCGTTTCGACAGCATGGCTGGGGAATGGCTCTTCGGAGTCCCTTTCTGCCCCCACCGGACCGCCCCGGACGAGCGGTGACTAGCGGGATCGTCCTCTCCATCTCTCGCTGTCGAGGTTCGTCGGAGCGCAACGGTTAGGCCACACCCTGTATCGAAAACGTTGGACGATCCCTCGAATGGTCTCATGCGACACACCGTAGTCTTGCGCAAGAGTGCGGAAGCTTTTGCCTCGAGCATAGCGCTGACGAACCTCGGGCCATAGGCTGAACGAAACAATCATTTTTGATTCGCAGTAGTGCTCCTCAACACGACGCAAATAACCGATGGGAATGGGTCCACCGAGTTTGATCACGCGTGCCGGAAGCCCGTCGCTTCCTGCGGAGTTCGACTGGCAAGGTACTGGCAATTATCTTCCTGGCGGCGTCTTCGTCGCTGAGATTGGCCGTCGCTGCAACAGGTATAGCGCGCCTGCATCGAAGGCCCAGTCTATGTCGTGCGGACCCTCGCCGAAGACCTCTGAACAGCGGAGCGCAATCTGAGCCAAAGCTTGTAACTGTGAGTCGGCAAGGCACAGTTGCTCCACCAGCGCCGGTTCGACCGGCTCGGCGCGGGTGCCTCCGCCGGCCAGACGGCGCAAGGCCACCCTCTTAGCTCCCGATCTACGCTCGACCACCTCGCCGGTTCGCGTGACCCGATAGAAGTCCGGGACGACCAGACCCTGCACGACTACCTCCCCCAGGCCCCAGCTCGCTTCGATGACCAGCTCGTCGGAGCCGCTGATCGGATTGCGGGTGAAAAGTACGCCAGCGACGTCGGCGGCCACGAGTCCCTGGATGACGACGCCCATGCGGACCGGCCCGTCCACTCCGACGCGGCGGCGGTAGGCAAGCGCCGACTCTGACCATGACGAGCGCCATATGACCTCCTCGAGACCATGGCTCAGTCGGTAGGCCACGGCGGCCGCTACGTCAACGGCACTAAGCCCAGCGATCGTCGTACCGGCGCGTTCATGCATGAGGCAATTCTAGTTAGATCGACGCCGGGTGTGCGACCGGCGACGCGCCATCCGGATCGTTGAACTGGTTATCCGGGTGCCGCACTCGCGAATCTCCCTAGAGACATTCGTATGGTGCTTAATCCACTCGGTAACAACAATGACGCGGCGGTGAACGCCATGATCGACCTACTGGAGCACTTCTAAGGCAGCCTAGCGTGTCGTATTAAGGCGACTCCAATGATGCCAACCGAAGCTAAAGCTCCGGGCAATAAGAAAAGGCCTATGCTCGTGATTGTGAGGATTGTCACACAAACCTGTAATGCTGTCATCGAGATCAATCCAAAGAGGTCACCTTTGCTCGGTTCCTCACAATGCCTCTTCGAAAAAAACAAGATACCGAGGCAAGATGCAAGAGCGGTGGCGACTACCACCGCTCCAGCTACGTTCACAACCATAGAGAGTATTGACGCGCCTATGAGCAACCCAGCAATTAAGATAGTTCCTGTCAAGCCGAGCGTGACACTAATTTTTCCGAGTGCGCACTCAATACGCCGCATATTGGATTCCAGTGTCTGCCCCTTCATTACCATCACGGGGCGGTTTTGCATTTCCATTTCCCAAGGGGGACAGTGCCCCCTGAGGTGGAGCACCAATGGAAGTATGAGCCGTCACCGTACCCCCAAAGTGTTGCATAGTGTGTATGGTTATAGGAGCCGAAGAGAAAGTCAAAGTTCCCCTCCGCCCATACATTGGCCGCAACGGAAAGACCAGAGTCCCAGTCAAACCAGTTGTTCCCCCAGCCATCTGGAAATTCTATATGTCCACCGTCATAGGTGGACATACTGTTTACGACAGAACCATCACAGTACCATCTCATGTGAGCCCAAACTGTGGTCAACGGAACCAAGCAGCAATCTTCATAGACGGATGCTGCCTCTCGAAAAGCAGTGCCTGAGGCCATTCGATTGGCAGGTTGATTGGATTGGGACTCTGCGTCCGATATGGCAATGCTGTCGATAACCAACTCACAGTCATCGGAAATGCTTACCGTAATCTCGACGACATCAACGCTGTCGGGAGATCCTTTTCCGCCAATTGCCGTTTCTGGTATGTCACAGACAGTGCGCCGATTTCCATCAACGCCGACAGTCGACTTGTTTCCTGCGCCGATTACAGCTCCTTCGTACGCCGGTACTAGGCCCTCCTCGGTAAGCATGAGCGGAGAATAAGTTGGCTCTCTTTCTGCTGATTGGGCTCCGAGAGATGTAATAGATGATGACAACACGACAACAACCAGCACAACAGACAAGGTAACCCGACGCATGGAGCCCAAGTCTTCCTGAATAAAATTATTGCGTATGCACGACATACTAGCATGGGATTGGGCATGTGTCAAATGCATATGCCTTCGGTTGTCCGCTGGTGTTGGGTAGCGGCATGACCGAAGCCACGGCGTAGTGGCGCGCCCTTCAATCGTTCGATCATGAGTCAGTACCGATACCCCGTTTCCCCGATACATACATCGCTCTGGATAGCTAGGATGGTAGTCACCGGTCAGGGCACCGCAACGTGATCGGCCTGTCCCGGGACATCGTTTCCGGCTACTCAAAAATTTGGCAGTTGACGATGATAGCGCTCATCACCGGCTCGGAGCTGAGGAACGAGGATGAATATGTCTGCACCGCGATCACGAACGAGAGATCCTCGAAAATGTCGCCGAGCCAAACGGGAAGCGGCTTAATCCCGCGTTCGGTGACACCTTGGACTAGCCGACGGACACGATAGGTGACACTTCGTGGCTGTTCGGTTCGTCGAGGATCGGGCCTACGGTCGGCGGCTCCAGCAGTGACCGTGTCTGTTGTGGAAGCCGCGGCGGCGCTGGTTCGTACTCGAATCCGGAGTAGAGCTAGAATTCTTCATCATCAGTTGCTGGCCGGATACCCTCCGGAAACTGCAGGTAGAACACGATGTCGTCGGCCGGCGCCGGCCACAACCTCGCGTTTGACGAGGCCAGCGAGACCGTTTCCACCCGACTTACCGATCATGCGCGGACGATGGAGCAAGGCGTCTATCAGGTCGCGGAGGACTTCTACGTCGCGGTTGGCTACGGTAACGCCAACATGACGATGGTGGTCGGAACCGATGGCGTGTTGCTCATCGATTCGCTGGAGAACGAGGAGGCCGCACGCGAGGCGCTGGCCGACCTGCGGAGGTTCAGCGACAAGCCGATCAAGGCGTTGATCTATACCCACAGCCATCCCGACCATAGTTCAGGCTCACGCGGCCTGCTCGATCCATCCGTTATCAAATCAGGACAGGTCGAGATTTACGCGCACAAAAAGTTGGTCGCCGGGATGCGAGGCAATCCGAGTCTTGGGATCATGTCCCCCTTACGCTTGGCCTACTCGTTTGGTTGGGACCTTGAGCATGGTGCTGAGGGTTTGGTCGAGGTCGGTCTTGGGCCACTGTTGCGCGTTGGCACGACCGGCTTCCTGCCGCCGACGACCGTCTTTCAGAGGTCGCTCGACATCGAGGTAGCCGGTATTCGCGTCCACCTGCGCGAGGCACCGAGCGAATCGGACGATGAGATCGTGCTGTGGTTCCCGGATCATGGCGTTTTGCACGCGGCGGACGTGATCCAGGGCGAATGTCTGCCGAATCTGTACGCCTTGCGCGGCGCCGTCCGCGACATCTGGCAGTGGATCTGGGCGGTTGACCTGCTGCGCGAGTTCGACGCACACGCGCTGATCTTCGGACACGGCCGCCCGCTCACCGGCCAAGATGAGGTGCGGGATCTGCTCACCGCCTATCGGGACGCGATGCAGTTCATCCACGATCAGACCGTCCGGCTGATGGCGCACGGACTCACGCCTGACGAACTGGTCGAGGCGGTTGCCGAACTCCCGCCACGCCTGCGCGATCATCCGTGGCTGGGGAGTTCTACGGCACCGTCAAGCAAACCGTGCGGCAGATCTACGCCAACTCCTTTGGCTGGTTCGAAGGAGATCCAACCTTCATCGATCCTCTACCGCGCCGGGAGCGGTCCGCGCGCTACGTCGCGGCGATGGGCGGACGCGACGCGGTGGTTGCCATCGCCACGCAGTCGCACGCGGACGGCGATTTCCGTTGGACGGCGGAGATCCTGACCCACGTGCTGCGGCTGGACCCCGACGATCAGAGCGCGCGGCAGCTCAAGGCGGACGCGCTGCGACAGCTCGGGTATCAGGCGAGTAATCCCATGTGGCGCAACAACTACCTGATGGCTGCCAAGGAACTCGACGGGACGCTGGATTGCACTCGCCTGCGCGAGACGATGCGTGCCCTTGCGAATCCGGATGTTGCCGCGACCGTCCCGATTCCGCTGCTCCTCCGCGCGTTCGCGACCCGGCTTGGACCCGGCGCGCAGTGAGGGGATCCAGCTCCAGGTGAGCTTTCGCTGCACCGACACCGGCACAAGCTACGGTCTCGCGATCCGTTCCGATGTCGCAGATGTTCTCGAAAGTGGTCCCTCCGACGCGACGATCGACATTCACACGATCGAGCCAACGTTGCGCGGTCTCCTGACCGGCCGCATCCCATGGACCAGTGCCGATGAGGACGGCGCGGTGACACTGAGCAGGGGCACCGCCAAGGAAGCGGCGCAGTTCTGGAGCCTGTTTGATCCGCCAGTGAGAGAACTCCCAGCACTCGCGCTGCGGTAACCGTCGTCGCTGCGATCGCCCCGGCCAGCGGGTACGTTAGGTGGAGCCGAAACACCCCAGGTGCCAGCGAGAGACACGCAACGGGCCTGTCCCATAGAGGGAGCCGGGCCTGTTCCTCGTTTGAACGCAGAGCAACGGCGATGGATCGCGTGAATATCATGGTGCCTCTCGAAGGGACACCGAAGTCTCGAGGGCCGGCTCACGAGGTCCTTTGTGATCACTTCGCCATTACGAAGGTGCCCGGCTCCTCATTCCTCGGGGGTGACAGGCACGCCGCGTGCAAGCACGACTACCCCGTCACAATTGCGCTCCCGCTCCGGATCGTGGTTTGATCCAGGCTGGTTGACATCGGGGATCGACATCGTATTGGAGCGCCGTGAGGATCGGGATAAACGGGCACTTGCTCTCGTTTGCGGAAACGTATCGCCAGGCGGGGGTGAGCCGGTATATCGAGGCACTGCTCCAAACGCTGCCTCAGGTTGCTCCGGACGACGAGCTCGTGGTGTTCACTGGGCCGGTCAATGCTCAGGACGAACAGCAATTCGACGGCAAGATCGAGTGGCACCACAGCAGGTTGCCGACCGCGAGCCCACTGGTGAGGATCGCCTGGGAGCAGACGCTCGGGCCGTTGGCCACACGGCGCAGCCGCGTCGACCTGATGCACTTCCCGGTCAACGTCGTGTCGGTACCGCCCAGCGTGCCGCAGGTCGTGACGGTGCACGACCTGGCGTTTCACCATTTTCCGGAACAGTACCCAGCCGCCAAGCAGCGCTACCTGCGGCTCATGACGCGCCTGTCCGTGAGACGTGCACAGCGGGTGATCGCGGTCTCCGAGTCGACCAGGCAGGACATTATCGGGTTGTACGGCTGTCCACCGGAGAAGGTTGTCACCGTCCCGAACGGCGTCGGGAGCGAGATGCAGGTGCTGCCCGCCGACATGGTGGCGCAATTTCGACGGGAGCAGGGACTGCCCGAGAACTTCATGCTGTTCCTGGGCACGCTCCAGCCGCGCAAGAATCTCGAAACGCTCTTGCGGGCATATGCGACGATTACCGACAAGGTTGACTGGCCGCTGGTGGTCGCCGGCGCGACTGGCTGGCAATTTGACCGTATTTTTGCGCTGGTGCGGCAACTTGGGCTGGAGGAGCGCGTCCGCTTCGCCGGCTACGTGGCTGGTGAGCAGCTCCCTCTCTGGTATAACGCAGCGTCGTTGTTTGTGTATCCCTCACTCTATGAGGGCTTCGGGCTGCCGGTCCTGGAGGCGATGGCCTGCGGAACGCCGGTGATCGCGGCGAACACGTCGTCGCTACCCGAAGTATTGGGCGACGCGGGGCTGATGGCCGACCCGCGCGACACACGTGGCCTGGCGGCAGCGATGCTCGCAGTGGCCCAGGATAGCGACCTTCGGCAACAATTGGGACGGCGTGGCCGCGAGCGTGCCCAGGGGTTCAGCTGGACACGCACGGCAGAGTTAACCGTCGAGGTCTACAGGCAGGCGTTGCGCCGGAGCAGGTAAGGGGTTATCGCGACATGACGGGCAGCGCTGGTAGTCAACCGATACGCAAGGTCGGGGAGTTCGCCCTTATTAAGGGTATTGGACACGTCGTCAGATCCTCGCGCGTCAAGTCGTCCGGCTTGTTGCTCGGTCCCGGTGATGACGCCGCCATCTGGAAACCGCGTCCGGGCAGGCAGGTCGTGATCTCGACCGACATGCTGGTGGAGGGTACGCATTTCCGGCACGATTGGAGCAACGCCGAGTCGGTCGGCCACCGCGCGCTCGCGGTGAATGTCAGCGATCTGGCGGCGATGGGTGCTCGGCCAAGAGTGGCGGTGGTGTCGCTGGGGTTGCGCGAGAAGTCGCACGATAAGTGGGTCTACGATTTCTACCGCGGTGCGACCAATCTGGGAAATACCTGTCATTTCACGATCGCAGGCGGCGATGTGGTGAAGTCGCCTGACAAGACCATTGTCTCGGTAACCGTGCATGGCGAGCTGCCAGCCGGGTCACAGGGATTGCGGCGCGACCGGGCCCGCCCAGGCGACATCGTGGCTGTTACCGGGCCGCTCGGTTTGGCGGCCGGCGGTGTGCGTATCTTGACCGAGAATACGCTGCAGGTTGAGGGCGCGCCGGTCATGCTGGAGGCGCATCGCCGGCCGGTGCCGAAGATATTGCAGGGTATCCTGTTGCGGCGAGCCGGCGTTGAAGCGGCGATGGATCTGTCGGATGGTCTGTTCGGCGACCTGCCCAAGATCTGCCAGGCGAGTGATGTCACGGCGACGATCCGTCAGGACCAGCTACCAATTCCCCATACCGTGCGCTGGAACTTTCCCGACTGGTTTGACCTCGCGACCCGGGGCGGTGAAGATTTCGAGCTGTTGTTCACCTGTTCAGCCGCTACGTTCGAGCGGGTCGTCACGCTCTTCCGCAGGTGGGGCCTGGCAGCTCCAGTTCAGATTGGAACCCTGGCTGCCGCCAAGGCGGATGGTCCATCCATCCGGTTGAAGGGGTTGGATTTGCGCACCAGGGACGTTGAGCCTGGGGCGTTCGATCATTTCAGTGAGGCCGCGGGGTAGTAGAGGTTGCCGCTGTGCCCAGCCGCGGGGCAGCAAAGACGAGGCGTTGACAATCAATCACAGCCTGCGTATCCTAATCCCGACTGAATTAGTCGGAATTAGGAGTGAAAGGTTCTGGTCAGTTGGTCGATAGAAGAACACTCAGTCGTCGTAAGGTGCTGCGCGGGTTGGCCGGCGGTCTGACCGTTGCCATCGCGATGCCACTGTTGGCCGCCTGCGGCGGCGACGAGGATGAGCCAACCGCGACAACCTCAACCTCAACGGGCACTGGGTCTACCCCTGATACCGCGACGCAGGACACGACACCAACCCAGGAATCCGGCACCGCGGATGGCACCGCGACGTCAGCCGTCGATGGGGCGAGTCCAACAGCCGCCGACGGCGACGCGACGTCCGAGGGTGATGCCACTGCGACTGATGACTCCACACCAACCGGGCAGACGTCCGGTGGCACAACGACGATTGAGCCAGGTTCGCTGGCCGGCCAGGAACTCACTGTCTACTCCGGCCGTTCGGAAGAGCTCGTGGGGCCGATTCTGGCTCAGTTTGAGGAGCTGACCGGCGCGAAAATCAATGTGCAGTACGCAAGCTCCGCCGAAATGGCTGCGACGCTGTTAGAAGAGGGCGAAAACAGCCCGGCCGATCTCTTCTACTCCCAGGAGCCCGGCGCGCTCGGGGCACTCGCCAATGAGGACATGCTGGCAGAGCTTCCGGCGGACATCCTTGAGCTGATCGATCCGCGCTTCAGCTCGCGGGATAGGTTGTGGGTCGGCCTGACGGCACGCGCGCGGGCTGTGGTGTACAACACCGAGCGCCTCACGGCGGATGATATCCCCGAATCCATCCTCGATTTCACCGACCCGCAGTGGCGCGGCCGGCTGGGTTGGGTTCCAAGCAATGCATCGTTCCAGTCGTTTGTTACGGCCCTCCGGGTGGTCGAGGGCGAGGATGTCGCCCGGGAGTGGCTTGAGGGTGTGCAGGCGAACGAACCGTATGTCTACGCCAACAACACGGCGACCGTGCAGGCAGCCATTGACGGTGAGATCGATGCGGGCTTCGTGAATCACTACTACCTGGAGCGCATGCTTGCCGAGTCGGGCGGGAACCTGCCGGCCGAGAACTACATCTACACCAACGGCGATCCAGGCGCGCTGGTGAATGCCACGGGTGTGGGTATTCTCACGACGGCGCGCAACCCGGAGGCGGCCGAGGTGCTCGTGCGGTTCTTGTTGACTGAAGAGGCGCAAACCTACTTCGCCGAGGAGACGTTTGAGTATCCGCTGCTGCCGGGTGTCGAGACCAACCCGCGGCTGGTCCCGCTGGACGAGATCCAGACCCCTGACCTCGATCTGTCGCAGCTGGAAGACCTCGAGGGCACGCTTCAGCTCCTGACGGACGTTGGGCTGATCTAGCCGTGAGTCGTGGCCGGGTAGAGGAGCGGCCTCGCCGTGCTCCGCGGCGTGGTGGCCATACCCGGCGGCGCGTTTCGATAACGCGCCGAGCGCCGGTCGTCGTGTGGCTGCCGGCGCTCATCATCGCGGTCCTGATGCTGTTGCCGATCTTTTATCTGGTAATCCGCGCATCGCAGGGCCGCGAAGATCTCTTTCACCTCATCTGGCGCGAACGCACGTTAATGCTGGTGCGAAACACAGTGCTGCTGGCTGGGATCGTCACCTTCGCGTCCGTGGCCATCTCGCTTCCCGCTGCATGGCTGACCTCACGCACCGACTTGCCCTGGAGGCGGTTCTGGTCGGTTGCGATGTCGATTCCGCTGGCGATACCAAGCTATGTCGGGGCGTACGCAATTGTCGCGGCGCTTGGCCCGCGCGGACTCCTCCAGGGCTGGCTCGAGGCGCTTCTCGGTGTCGAGCGGCTCCCCGAGCTCTACGGGCTCCTGGGCGCGAGCCTGACGTTGACCCTGCTCGCCTATCCATACGTGCTGCTCACGCTGAACTCGACGATTTCGACTATAGATGGTGCGCTGGAAGAAGCCTCACGGTCGATGGGCTACGGGCCGATCGTCACCTTCACCAGGGTGACGCTGCCGATGTTGCGCCCGGCTATTGGCTCCGGCTCGCTGCTGGTGGCGCTGTATGTCCTGAGCGATTTTGGCGCGGTGTCGCTGTTGCAGTACCAGACGTTCACGAGTGCCATCTACTCGCAATACACCGGATCGTTTGACCGGACGCTGGCGGCGGGGTTGGCGCTGGTCCTGATCGGCATTACCGTGACACTCCTTGGGTTGGAGGCAATGACACGCGGTGGCGCTCGTTATCATCGCAGCACTGCCGGGGTGGTGCGTCCGCTGCGGATCATTGAGCTTGGCCGGTGGAAGGCGCTGGCGGCTGGCTACTGTGCGTCGGTTGTTGGGCTGGCGCTGGTCATGCCCATCGGGGTGATTCTGTACTGGCTGGTGCGCGGCTTGCGCGCCGGTGAGCCGCTGCGGCTGGTTTGGGATGCGGCGTTGAATTCGGCCTACGTTTCGGTCCTGGCGGCGGTTGCCGCCGTGATCCTGTCAATTCCGGTGGTGGTCCTGTCTGTGCGTCACTCAGGACCATTCAGTGCCTTGATTGAGCGTGCCACGTACGCCGGGTATGCGCTGCCTGGCATTGTCATCGCGCTGTCGTTCGTCTTCTTTGGCGCCAACTACGCGCTCTTTCTGTACCAGACGACGGCGATGCTTGTGCTGGCCTACGTGGTGCGTTTTATCCCCCAGGCGGTCGGCGCGATGCGCTCGGCGTTGCTACAGGTGAGCCCACATATTGAAGAAGCGGCGCGTAGCCTCGGCTATAGCTCACCCAGGGTCTGGCTCTCCGTCACCGGTCCCCTGGCCCGTCACGGACTTCTGAGCGGCGGACTGCTGGTCTTCCTCACGGTGATGAAAGAGCTGCCCGCCACGCTGCTCCTGCGGCCGATTGGCTTCAACACCCTGGCCACGCGCATCTGGAGCGCTTCATCGGAGGGTTTCTGGGCCCGTGCGGCAGCCCCCGCGCTGATTCTGATCCTCATTTCCGCGGTGCCCATGGTCATCCTCTCGCTCCGTCACTCGCGGGTGGATTCAAGCCGGGGCTAGCCTGTACCAGCCTGGGCCGACGTCTACATAATACTCTCGCTCAACGCTTTCCTCTGGAGTTGTGGATTGAAGACTTCGGACGCGCCTTTTGAGACGATGCTTGACCTGGAACGGGTCTTGACGCAGGAATGGCGACGAAATGACTCGGAATTGTCCTCATGCCGTAGGCATGAAGGTAAGTGACTGATAGACTGGCAAAGGTAGACGGAGATCCGCCCGCAAATGTTGGCGCGAGGGGTTGCATACGTGCATGACGGAATAACTCTGGTTAATGTCAGTAAGCGCTTTGCCGGCGCGGATGAGCCTGCGGTACGTGACGTTCATTTATCTGTTGAACCAGGCGAGATCGTGGCGTTGCTCGGCCCAAGCGGCTGCGGCAAAACAACGACGCTACGTTTGATCGCCGGCTTTGAACAGCCCGACGAGGGCAACGTCATCATCGCCGGAACGGCCGTTGCAGGACCAGGCGGCTTTGTATCGCCGGAGAAGCGCGGCGTCGGCATGGTGTTCCAGGACTACGCGCTCTTCCCACACCTCTCAGTGACCGACAATATCGCATTTGGACTGGGCCGGATGCCGCGCCAGGAGAAGCGCGCGCGTATCGACGAGCTGCTGGAGCTTACCGGGCTCGGCGCGCTCGCGGAACGCTTCCCGCACCAGCTCTCCGGCGGCCAACAGCAACGGGTCGCGATGGCGCGGGCCCTTGGTCCCAAGCCACACGTGCTGCTGCTGGACGAGCCGTTTTCCAACCTTGATACCGAGATGCGGCTGGCGATGCGCATCGAGGTTCGTGATCTGCTGAAATCGCTGGGCACTACCGCGATCCTGGTCACCCATGACCAGCAAGAAGCGATGACCGTGGCGGACCGGATGGCGGTCATGCTCAACGGTCGCATCGAACAGATTGATGTCCCCGAGATCGTGTATCACTATCCAGCTACGCGTGCGGTGGCGAACTTCGTCGGACAGGGCACGTTTGTGCCGGCCACGATTGCCGGCGCGATTGCCGAGTCCGACCTTGGCCGCTTCGAGCTTGAAGAGCAGGGCGCCCAGGTGCATGTCGACCTGTTGATCCGCCCGCGTGACGTGACGCTCGAAGTCGATCCAGACGGTATCGCGGTCGTCGTGTCGCGGACATTCCACGGTGCAGAGACGACCTATGTCATTCAGCTACCCTGTGGCGTGCAATTGCAGTCAAACCAACCCTCATACGTCTCGATTTCACCGGGTTCTCGGGTGCGAGTGCGTTGCAACCGCGTGCGGCTTGCGGCATATGACGCTGACTCACGTGTAGCCCTTACTGCCCCGCCGCGCCTCGGAGGGCTGCCGCTCGGGACTTCCGTTACGTTGGATGGGATCGATACTGCCGCCCGATCCTAGGCTCGGGCCGTGCGCCGCAGCGTCCGTTCGGCTATCATCAACTCATTGACGCGCAACACCACTGCCGAAGAGGAGCGATGATTGACGGCGCCCCGCCGCCCGGCACTTGATGTGATCAGCCACAGTCCTGAACAAACACGACGGATCGGAACGCAACTTGGCCGGTCGCTAGAGCGAGGTACCCTGATTCTCTTAGGGGGTATGATCGGCGCCGGCAAGACCACCTTCGCGCAAGGACTGGCCCGCGGCCTGCGGGTGACGTCCGACATGCTCAGCCCGACCTTCACGCTGGTGACGGAGCACGCCGGCATCGATGTGAACGAGCGGCCGGTCCGGGTGTACCACATCGATCTCTACCGCATTGAGGACAGCGACGAACTGTTCTCCTTTGGTTTCGAAGAGTATCTGGACGATCCGGAAGCGATCGCGATCGTGGAGTGGCCCGAGCGGGCCAGGCACCTCTTACCGATTGAGTACATCATGGTTGAGTTGACAGACATCGCCGACACCAAGCGCAGCATCGTGATGGACCCACGCGGGGACCGCTATCGGCAGGCGATCGAGCAAGTGCGACGAGAACTGGCGGGCGCCCGTGGCTGATCAATGGCGACCCTGGATGCTGGCCCTGGATACCTCCAATACGCTCGCTTCACTGGCCCTGGGGCCAGTCGGCGGCGACACCGGGGCGCTCGGCGCGGAAACAATGTGGCATGCCGGCCGCAGCCAGACGACGACGCTACTGGTAGAGATCGATCATCTCATGCGCCTGGTCGGCATCAGCCCATCAGAGCTCGGCGCGGTCGCGGTCGCAATAGGCCCGGGGGCCTTCAACGCGCTGCGCGTCGGCATGAGTGTCGCAAAGGGTTTTGCGTTCAGTATGGGGATCCCCATTTTCGGCGTTGGTACGCTGGACGTCGCCGCGCAGATGTTTGCGTATGGAGATCGTCCGGTGCGGGCCTTCGTTGAAGCTGGGCGTGGACGGGTTGTTGTCGGGGATTACCGGCAAGCGAATGGACGTTTACACCTACGCAGTGCGCTGAGCCACCGTACTCCTGATGAGCTTGGCGATGGCCTGTTAGAGCCGACGATACTGTCGGGAGATTTGAGCGAGACGGACCGTCAGCTGCTGTCCAGTAATCCAAACGTCATCATCCCGCCGGCCGCGGCCAGGCGCCGCCGCGCGTCCGCTCTGCTGGACCTGGCCGCACCACGTTGGCGGGACGGCGACGCCGACGATCTGTTAGCGTTAGAACCAATGTACATTCATTCGCAGCCGACAGGCGCTGTGAAATCGGAGCGGAACTCGTGAACGTTTCCATTGAGCTGATGACAATCGAGGACGTACCGGAGGTCTCAAGGGTTGAGCGGCGCTGTTTCAGCAACGCCTGGCCGCAGTCCGCGTACCGGCGCGAGCTCAACAACACCAACAATAACTACTACATCGTCATGCGCCCTCAGGACACGCATGCCGAGGAACTTGCTGCTCAGGAACAACGCGGATCTCGTGGCCTGCTACCGTTCCGTCGCAGGACACCTAACGACCCGCCCGCGCCGCCGATCATCGGTTTCGCTGGTATGTGGATCATGCTGGACGAGGCGCACATTACGACGATCGGCGTTGCGCCAGAGTTTCGTGGACAGGGACTCGGCGAGCTGCTCCTGATCGATCTTCATGAAGAGGCGTTGCGGCGTGGAGCCGAATGGCTGACGCTGGAAGTGCGCGTCTCCAACGATACCGCCCAGTCGCTCTACCAGAAATACGGCTTCACCCGGCAGGGCATCCGTCGTCGTTACTACAGTGACAACGGCGAGGATGCCTACATCATGTGGTCGCCGTCGATCAACGACCCCGAGTCCGTCGCGCGTCTGGCAGGGCTCAAGGCGGCGCTGGCAGAGCGGATGCGTAAGTCGTCCAGCGGCCGTATGGAATCCACCGGAGGGTAGCGCGCGACTGTGAACATCCTGGCAATCGAAACATCCTGCGATGAGACTTCGGCGGCGGTGGTCCACGAGGGGCGCTGGGTACGCTCGAACGTGATCGCCTCGCAGACCGAGCTGCACGCGCGCTATGGCGGCGTTGTGCCGGAGCTGGCATCGCGCCAGCACATCACCGCGATCATCCCGGTCGTGCAGGAGGCACTCGATCAAGCCGGGATGACCCAGGACGACATCGACGCGATTGCTGTCACCGAGGGGCCCGGCCTGGCCGGCGCGCTGCTGGTGGGTGTCAATTTCGCCAAGACCCTGGCGTATACCTGGCGCAAGCCGCTGGTGCCGGTCAACCACATCGAGGGCCATATCTATTCCAACTGGCTGATCGCTCCGGGTGCGGAAGCCGGTGAGCCTCCAGCGCTGCCCGCCTTGTGCCTGGTCGTCTCCGGCGGGCACACCGAGCTGATACTGCTGCAGAAGCACGGCGTCTATGAGATCCTGGGCCGTACCCGGGACGACGCTGCCGGGGAGGCGTTCGATAAGGGTGCCCGTCTGCTTGGTTTGAGCTATCCCGGAGGTCCGGCTATCCAGCAGGCCGCACAAGGCGCCCGGCCGCTGGGAGATCTCCCCCGCGCCTGGCTGGGTGACTCCTACGACTTCTCGTTCTCGGGCCTCAAAACGGCGTTGTTACGCGCCTGCGAGCCATATCGAAAGATGAAAGTCCCAGCGCGACGGCAGGCCGGAAATCGGCCGCAGGCGCCCCGCGAGCTTTTCCCTGAGCACCAGCCGCCGGAGTATGTGCCGAACATGCCGGTGAGCCAGCTGGCAGCCTCGTACCAGGAGGCGATCGTTGACGTGTTGGTTGAAAAGACCGCCCGTGCCGCGGCGGATCAGCACGTCGCCAGCGTAATGGTGGCCGGGGGCGTGTCGGCCAATGCCTTGTTGCGGCATCGCCTGGCGCAGAAGGTGAAGGTTCCGGTGTATGTGCCGGAACTTCAATTTTGCACCGACAATGCGGCGATGATCGCGGCGGCTGCCTATCAGGCCGTGCGTCGTGGAGCTTCAGCCGGACTCGATATGGACGTCTCTCCCCAACTGCCGTTCGATAGCCTCCCAGGAGTGCGTGTGATTGATCGAACTCGTGCCACTCGATAACGGCGGCGCGTATGCCGCCGAGCTCGATGTCGCGGTGCGGGCTGCCCGCGAGGCGGGCGCGCTGCTCCGCGAACAACAAGGTAAGGTCAGCGGCGTGCGTCATAAGGGGATCGTCGATCTGGTCACAGACGCCGACCTCGCCAGCGAGCGCTTGATTGCGGGCCGGCTAGCCGAGGCGTTTCCAGACGATCAGCTCCTTGCCGAAGAAGGCACGGTTGCCGGCAGGGCTGCGACTGGCCAACGCCGGTGGGTCGTCGATCCCTTGGACGGCACGACCAACTATGCGCATGGCTACCCGCTCTATGCGGTGTCAATCGCATTAGAGGTGGCCGGCGCGGTTCAGGTAGGCGTCGTCTACGTGCCGGTGCTTGACGAGATGTTCGCGGCCCAGCGCGGAGGCGGGGCGACATTGAACGGCGTGCCCGCGCGGGTTTCGAAGAATGACGAGCTGATCGACTCAATGGTCGCGACC
Organism: uncultured Chloroflexia bacterium; assembly: GCA_963729445.1. Lineage (GTDB taxonomy): Bacteria > Chloroflexota > Chloroflexia > Thermomicrobiales > CFX8 > JACCZH01. The sequence continues at coordinate 1,036,038 of CAVSNU010000003.1, read as the reverse complement.
GGCTTCGCCTACGACCCGCTGAGCCGGTCCGACAACCTGGCCGCATGGGCGCGGTTCCTGGCTGAGGCCCAGGCGGTTCGCAGGGATGGTGCGGCTGCATTAGACTTGGCCTACGTGGCGTGTGGCCGGTACGATGGCTACTGGGAGCGGGAGCTCTATCCGTGGGACGTTGCGGCGGGCTCGCTGATTGTCACCGAGGCCGGCGGCACGGTGACTAACTATAAGGGCGGTCCCCTCGACATCTACGCCCGAGAGGTTGTCGCGAGTAACGGTAAGATCCATGCAGCGATGCTCGTGAACCTGGCCGAAACGGCGACCTGACGATTCTCAGAAATACCCGTCGGAATGTAGACTTCTCTGCGGACCCGTTTCCGCTCGCGTGTGTGCCGGTTTTTGGGAGTACCGTCCCGTCGGAAATTGGGAGTAATCGCCATGGACAACCCATTCCAACTCTTTCATACTAGGATCATTGAGGCGATTCGTTCCGCTGAGGTGCTGAGCCTCTTTTTTCCGCGTTTTGGGAAGACCCTGATGCTGGACTTTCGGCATACCATCGAGATTCCGCCGTGGGTGACGGTCGACGACATGGTATCCAGCCCACAGGAACGCCTGGGCCGGTTCGAGCAGCTGCGACCGCTGCTGCCGTTGCCGGACGAGCTGCGGATCGCCGCATGGTTCGGATCCATGGCGTCGCTGGGCGAATCTGGGATCGTCGACGCGATGCTGGAACGTTGCTCTGAAACTGGCGAGGTGGCGATCGTCGAGCAGTGCCGGGCGGCGATCCAGGTCCTCGATACGCACGAGCAAGAGCACCTGCGGGCGATGGTGCGCGGTGAATTGTCCCGCACAATCTGGCAGCGGGAAGAGTAACGGTATAACACCGCGGGGATCGGGCGACGATATCGATGGTCGAACATGGCCTGCCGGCGGACCCGGCCAATAATCTGACCGATCCCGGCTTCACTGCCCGTGTCTCCGGCTCCCCGCAGCGCAGCGCTTCTACCTCCGAGACGTCAATCATTATGGATGTCCTTGACCAGTGTGCGACTGCATTTGGCATTGAACGGGCGCGCTTCACTCGCCAGCTGGTTGGGGGCGCGTGGACCGTGCATACCCTGCAGCACGGCATGGTCACCTCGCACACGGCCGACCAGGCCGAGATCGCCATGGCCTGGATGGTTGGACTCTCCCGCTTCCCGATACGGGTCACTCGCCCTCGGGTCGCCCAACCAGACGGCAGCGGCATCCGGCCAATCGCCATTTCCAATTATCTCGGGATCCCCGTCGTGTGCCAGAACCATTTCGCCGGCGTCATCGAGCTGGCGGGAAGCATCCAGGGCGACCTTGAGCGCGCGCTTGACCGTCTGGGCGAGACGCTGGATCGGTTCGGCTATCGTCTGACCTATGACCCATCGATCCGGGCGCAGCAACACATCGATATGGACGTCGAATGTGGGCTGTCCGGTGGCTTCTGGAACCCGAATCGAATCAATCTCACTGACGATGAGTGGAGCGTACTGGCGGTCATGGGTGCGCCGGCGCCGTTACGCGACCTGTCGGGGAAGCTGTCACTGACAAGCGAGCAACTTGTTGAGGTGACTCGCTCGCTGGTTGCCCGTGGCCTGATCACGACCCGTGCTTCCACCCGCCCCCTCGCTTCCGCATCGAGTGATTCCACCCCGCTCCTTGCCGGGGATGCCCTGGATGATGGCGGGGCGTAGTCCGAGCCCGCGCTCCAACAATGGTTCCCTCCATCTCTTGCCAGTCACCCGATGTGTCCGCCCAGGTCCGCTGCCTTGAGATCTTTAGGGCCGCGCTCACGATGACACACGACTTTGCCCGGGTCGGCCCGATACCCCACGTCGTGCGGACTGGAGACGACGGCTGGGGTGAGCGATGGCGATAGAATCGATTATGGGACCCAGGCTGGGGACGTGTCCCCGTATGGTAAACCGGGAGGACACGAGATCCTCCCCTACGAGAGATGACTTGGCCACACGGGCAGCATGAAGGTGATACACACTCTGCGTAGACAGATGTCGACTTTCAACGTCGTGAACGCTGTGCTCCTGACGTTGCCGTTGCTCTTCTTGTTGACAATGGGCTACCGCCGGCGCTGGGTTGCTGAAGACGCTTTCATTTCGTTGCGGGCGGTGGACAATCTGCTCTCCGGGTACGGTCCGGTATTCAACGTTGGTGAACGGGTCGAAGTGTATACCCATCCCCTGTGGGTGGCCATTCTGGCAGCCTGGGGGGCCGCAGGGCTGCGCCTGGAACACGGGGCGGTGTATCTGGGACTGCTCCTGTCGGCGATTGGGCTGATCACCGCTCAACTGGGTGCGCTGCGTCTGTTGAGGTACGTCCAGGGGGGTACCCCCGATGATGGCCGGGAGATCGTCGTCCCGCTTGGAGCAATCGTCTTCGTTGCGATACCGGTTGTCTGGGATTTCGTCACCTCCGGACTGGAGACCAGCCTGAGTTTCGCGTGGCTCGGGGTCTCATTCTGGCTGCTGGTGCGCCGCGCCGTCGCTGTCCAGCCGTCCAGACGCCACGCTTTCCTTGCAGCGCTTGTCTTCGGGACGGGTCCGCTCGTCCGGCCTGACCTGGGCATTTTCGCGGTCGTGTTCCTGGCCGCGCTCCTGGTGTGTGAGCTCATCGGGCAGCCACGAAGGGGGAGCGTGTCCCACGGTCTCTGGTTGATCCTGGGGTTCGGGCTCGTGCCGGGGCTGTATCAGGTATTCCGGATGGGTTATTTCGGCGCGATCGTCCCGAACACGGCGCTCGCAAAAGAGGCCGGCATGTCCAACTGGTACCAGGGATGGCTCTACCTCAGTGACTTCGTTGGTACGTATGCCTTGTGGATACCGTTGGTACTGCTCGCGGTACCGTGGCTCGTGCTGCTTGGACGTTTGGTCCGTGGGCGCTGCCGCGCGGCGTTCGTGCTGGCTGCGCCGGTAGTTGCTGCGCTGTTGCACGCGCTCTACGTCATCCGGCTGGGTGGCGACTTCATGCACGGCCGGTTCTTGCTGCCGACACTGTTTGCGATGCTGCTTCCTCTGGCTGCCGTCCCCCTCCGGGTTCCTGATGTCCAGCGCTGGCGCCCAATCGCCGTCGCGGCGGTCATTCTGCCGGTGATGACATGGGCACTCGTGTGCGCTGCGTCGCTCCGGTGGTCGTCCGACACGCTCGTAGCTGAGCCCACGATCTATGACGAGCGCGTGTTCTACGTCGAGCGGTCCGGGCGAGCGCACCCGGTGACGATCGAGGACTATCGCGACTTGGAGGCGGGTTGGGCGCAACACGGCTTCGAGCTGCGAGCGTGGGCGGATGGATACCCCCGTGTCCTGATTACCCAGGTGGGGACGAGTCCGTTAGACCCGGGCGTTGATGAGCGTGCCGGGCTGGTCGTCGCCGTCGGCAACATCGGCGTGCGGGGGTATGCCGCAGGCGGAGATGTGCTCATGGTCGACATTCAGGGGCTGGGGGACGCGCTTGCAAGCCGCATGCGCGTTGAAGAACGCGGACGTCCAGGACATGAAAAATTGATGCCGGCCGAGTGGACGCAGGCGCGGTATGGCCTCGTGAGCGTGATGGCGCCAACGGAAGAGCTGCGCGCCGCGGTCGACGTGTTGCAGTGCGGAGATGTGGCAAGGCTGATTGATGCGGTTGAGGCTCCCCTGACAATCCACCAGTTCTCCAGTAATGTCCGGAACAGCTGGCGGTTGACCCAGCTGCGCATCGACTCCAATCCTGTCGTCGCCCGGGAAGTGCTCTGCGCGGGGTGATCGGCAGCTGCAGTATTACGTTTAGACATACTTCGTATACTTGGTTCCATGAAAGCTACCTCTCTGATCTGGTCGACAGAATACCGGCGCCACGATACTGGATCGCATCCGGAATGCCCTGAGCGGATCACGGCGCTGGAGCGCGCATTGTCCCAGGCCGGAAAGTTCGACGATCGCGGCGTCTACGCGCCACGGCTTGCGCCGGTTGATGCGGTAACTGCGGTTCACCTGCCGGCACTGGTGGAGCTGGTGCAGGGCACTGCCGAGCGGGGCGGGGGCTGGCTGGACCCTGACACCTATGTCTCGCCGGACTCATACGAGGTAGCGCTGTTGGCGGCGGGTGGAGCGATGGAGGCGGTTGATCTGGTGCTGGCGGGGAATGAACGGCGCGTCTTCTCGCTGTCGCGTCCACCCGGGCATCACGCTGAACCGGCCCGAGCGATGGGATTCTGCCTCTTCAACAATGTGGCGATCGCAACCCGGCACGCGATGCAACAGTACGGCCTCGAGCGGGTGGCGATTATTGACTGGGATGTCCACCATGGCAATGGCACCCAGGCCATCTTCTGGGAAGATCCCACGGTCCTGGTTGTCTCGCTGCACCAGTATCCGTTTTACCCGGGCACTGGTGCTCGCGATGAACGCGGCGGTGGGGCGGGAGAGGGTTTCACCATTAATGTGCCTTTGCCGGCGGGGAGCGGGGACGCCACCTATCTGGCCGCATTTCGTGACGAGGTAGAACCAGCGGTGGCGACATTCCAGCCCCAGTTGGTGATGGTCTCGGCGGGGTTCGACGCGCATCGGGATGACCCTCTGGCTCAGATGCGGCTCTCGACAGAGGCATTCGGGGAGATGGCGCGCTCGGTTCACAACCTTGCGAAACAGTCGGGTGAGGGCAGGTTAGTCCTTGTGCTGGAAGGTGGATACAATCTCACTGCGCTTGGCGCGGGGGTTGTAACTGTCCTTGATGCCCTGGACCGTGACAACGGGTCCAACAGCGTTGACAGCTAGGGACGTCTAGCCGTCTCGTGTCGTGACCATGTATCTTCCTTCATAGGGACACATAGGAGATGTGACTGTGATAGCTGTCGTGGACTATGGAGCTGGCAACGTGCAGAGCGTGGTAAATGCGCTCGAAGCTGTTGGCGCGGACGCCGTGCTGACCGCAGACCCGGAGGTTATCCGGTCTGCGGCGGGCGTTATCGTGCCGGGAGTTGGCGCGGCGCGAGACACCATGCAGAATCTGGAGCGCGGGGGGCTTATCGCGCCCGTGCTGGACGTCATGGCCGCTGACACGCCCTATCTTGGCGTGTGCATGGGCATGCAGGCTCTCATGACCTTCAGCGAGGAGCATGGCGGTCAGACCTGCCTGGATGTCGTGCCCGGCGTGGTGCGCCGGCTTGAGACCGATCTGGCCGTGCCACACATGGGTTGGAATGCCGTGAATCCGACGGAACATGGTAATGGGCACCCGCTGCTTGATGGAATCCCGGTCGGCGCGGAGTTCTATTTCGTGCACTCCTTTGCCTGCTTCCCGCACGATCCGGAATGGGTCCTGACTGAGACCGAGTACGGCGCGACGTTCCCCAGCATGATCGGTCGCGGCAACATCATGAGCACGCAGTTTCACCCTGAGAAGAGCGGCACCTACGGCATGCGTCTCCTGCGAAACTTTATCCGTATTGTCGAGGCCGGCGGGGTCGATAGACTGGTTGGTGTACGGGCCGGAGCTGCCGAATGATTGTGATCCCGGCCATTGACCTGCGCGCTGGACGCTGCGTGCGGCTCGTGCAGGGTGACTACAGCCGCGAGACCATCTTCAATGAAGACCCGGTTGCGGTTGCCCGGGGGTGGCAGGCCGCTGGCGCACCACTCCTGCACGTGGTTGACCTCGACGGCGCGCGCGACGGCGTTCCCCAGCAGCGCGACACGATCGGGGAGATTGTTGCGGCGCTCGATATACCGGTGCAGGTCGGTGGTGGCATCCGGAGCCGGCGTCACGCTGAGGAGCTGTTTGCGGCCGGTGTTGAACGGGTAATCCTGGGCACGGCTGCCGTGACAGATCCACGGCTCGTTGTGGAGCTCATCGACGCGTACGGGCCGGAGCGCGTGATCGTTGGCGTTGACGCCAGGGATGGTCAGGTCGCGACGCAGGGTTGGCTCGAGACGAGCTCGGTGAGCGCGCTCGACTTGATCGGTACAATGCGTGACCGAGGCGTGCAACATGTGGTGTACACCGACATCGAGCGGGACGGCATGCTCACGTCTCCCAATTTTACGGCGGTGGCTGAGGCTGCGGCCCTTGGAATTGGCATTATCGCGTCTGGCGGCGTCAGCCGTCGTGCGGACCTGGAGCGCCTGGCAACGATTCCCGGCGTTGAGGGCACGATTGTGGGCCGGGCATTGTATACCGGGGATGTTGTGCTTGCGCACGGTGAGTGGACGATGACGGAGTCACCGGCAGCGAACGAGATAGGAGCGCCATGAGCTCGCGGAACGACCTGCGCGATGTCTCACGAGACGAAGACCGTCGCAAACGCGATGAAATCCGGGCGGCCGCGCTCCAGACGCAGTTCGACGAGCTGCGTTCGCTGGTCCGTGAGCTGGTCAGCCGCCAGGCCCGTGTTGATGAACAGTTCAAGAATTATGAAGTAGGACTGGCTCAGCTGCGCGGCTCGGTTGAGCAGCACCGGCACGAGGTGGCGCAGGCAGCTCAGGCACGGCAACTGGACGATGCGCGGATGCGGCAGCAGGTCGCGGACATTGATGCCAGAATCGACGAGAGTATCAAGCCGGTACGGGGGCTCCAGGCGCATGTCTCCGAAGTGCTCGAGGTCATTCGCCGGGGCCGCGACGACAACCAGGATGAGATCCGCCGCTATGAAGAGCTGCGGACCCAGATTGAGCACGTGTCGGCGATCGCCGAACGCAACAACGATGTCGTCCAGCTCATTCGCGACTCGCTTGCCTCGCTGCGGACCGACATCGAGCAGAATCAGCGCGACATCCTCAAATCGGAGGATAGTGTTCGCATCGTCGAACAGGAAGTCAGGCGGAGGATTGCCGAAACCAACCAGGAGATCGAGAACATCGTTGTGCGCTATGACGAGGTGCGCCCGATCTTCGGTCAGCTGGATGCCCAGATCAGCGAGTTGCGCGACTCTATCCGCCACATCGACCCTGCTCTGGAGGAGCTGGGCCGCGTTGATGAGCGTCTTCAGGGTGAAATCACCCGCTATTATGGCCAGTCGAGTGAGCGCGACGAAATTCTGGGCGAGCGAATTGACGAGGTGCGGGTACAACTGGACATCAGCGTTCGTGACCTGCGCCAGAATGGCGAGCAGCGCTACGAGCGCGTCACCGAGCGAATCGATGGCCTGATCGATGTGGACCGCGAGCTGGCCTACCGGATCAACATGGTTGACATGCGGCTGGACGAGCTTCTGGACGCTGATACGCGTCTGCGACGCGAGCTCTGGCATCTGCACGAGCTGAGAGTTCGCCAGCGATTCGACCAGATTCAGGCAGAGCTGGAGACCGCCGTCGAGGGCCGGCGCGCCGCCGAAGCTGATATGACACGCGAGCAGCCGGCTCGCCCCAACCAGCGTGAACGCACGGAGGGTATGAGTTGACACTGTGCCGGAGAATCATTCCGTGCCTGGACGTGGACAATGGCCGGGTGGTGAAGGGGGTGCAGTTCGTCGGGCTGCGCGACGCCGGCGACCCGGTGGAGCTGGCGGCAGCCTACGATCGGGCCGGCGCGGACGAGATCACGTTCCTTGATATCACCGCAACGAGCGACGGGCGAGCGACCATGGTTGACGTCGTGCGCGCCACCGCCAGGCAGGTATTTATCCCGCTAACGGTCGGTGGCGGCATCCGCACGACCGACGACATGTACACGCTCTTGCGGGCCGGCGCCGACAAGGTGGCGGTCAATTCGGCAGCTGTCGCTCGTCCGGAGCTGATCGCAGAAGGCGCTAACCGTTTCGGGAGTCAATGCATTGTTCTTTCAATAGATGCACGTAGCTCGGGCCCGGGTTCGTGGGAGGTGTATACCCACGGCGGCCGCAAGCCGACCGGGATCGACGCAGTTGAGTGGGCGCGGCGTGGCGTTGCTCTCGGAGCAGGCGAGATTCTGCTCAACAGCATCGACGCTGACGGCACGCTGGAGGGGTATGAGTTAGAGCTAACACGGACCGTCGCTAACACGGTGGGCGTGCCGGTAATCGCGTCGGGGGGCGTGGGCCGGCTAGAGCACCTGTTGCAGGGACTGACGGATGGCGGCGCACACGCAGTCCTGGCAGCGTCGATCTTCCACTTCGGCACGCATAGCATCGCTGAGGCGAAGGAGTACTTGCGCCAGGCTGGTGTGCCGGTTCGTCCAACCCCGTGTCTTCGTGACACGTCGTAAGCCTTCTAATGAAGGAACCTGATTTCGAGCCGCCGTCGTTGATGTCGCGCGTGCTCCGTGACCCCGTGCGCTTGCGGCGACGTTCCTGGCTGGCTGCCCTGGTCGTGAGCCTGGGCGGTGGCCTCGCCGGGAGCAGCTGGGCGGCGGTCGAGCCGTTTGCCGGGCTCCTCATGGTGTTCGTCTGGTTGCTGGTGCCTGTCGTCGCTGCGGGCATCGGGATCGGCGACGCGTTCTTCCTGCGCCACGGCATCGGCCAGCGGCGAGTGACGCTAACACTGCTGCTCTCAACCCTGGTTGCGCTCGTGAGCTGTGTAGCGCTTGCGGCCGTGTCGGGCGCTGAGAGCGAGCAGGTGCTGCTCTCCGGGGCGCTGTACGCGCTGTTGACCCTGGCGGTCATCAGTTGGCTGGGGGCCGCGATCGGGCTCGGCGCCGGCCGTAGCGGTGGTTATCTTTCGCGCAAAATTCAGGATGTTGACGATACTGGCTGGTAGCCAAAACGTCACCTTCAGGTTGACATCCTCGTTTTTTCCTGTTAAGGTCCGGCAGTCCTGAGACAACGGCGTCCTGGATGCTCTGCACGTGCGCCCATTGTCGCCAATGACTGGTGACAGACAACTGGAAGTACGTGGATCCATATCGACGTTTCGCCTGTGGGGGCGCGATCGTCGAACGCAAAGACTCTTGTGGTCACACAGGAGCACCCGGGAAAAGCGCAGCAGGTGGGGCCGCAGCGGCGCGGTACTGCGCGGGGTTGTTGAGGGCTACCCAGAGGAGGGGCAGCGCTGTCGCAGCATGACGGCGCGTCAGAACACCAAACGGTATACGGACTGATCTTGGCTCCTGTGCCAAGTGTTTGTGGTCTGTGTGTGGTGTCCTCTGCGGGTGTATGAAAAGGGGATACGGTTGAGTCGCATTCGACGCAGTCGCACGCTGCAGGCGTTGTCTGTAGCCGCGATAATGAGTCTAGCGCTCGGAATCCCAGCCGCCGCAGATCTGAATTTGATACTTGGTGAATCTGCCCAGGTTTCTTATACCCAGGGATCTGGCGTGAACGTGCGTGACTCGATCGGTTTCGGCGGATCGGTAATCACGACGTTGAACGAAGGTGTCGCCGTAACAGTGTTGGATGGACCGGTCATAGCCGAAGACGGCTCGACCTGGTACTACGTCGCTGCTGCCGGCACCGAAGGCTGGATCATTTCCGACTACTTGGCGCTCCCGCCCGGGAGCATCGCCTACATCGTCAACACCGGCGGTGACGGCGTAAACGTACGAGCAGGCGCTTCGGTAAACGACGGCGTCATCACCACACTCCACGAAGGCACCACTGTGGAAATCGTCGACGGTCCTGTGACCGGTGACGACGGCGCCTCGTGGATGCAGATCAGCTTTGAGGGCGTTGACGGCTGGGTTCACACGAACTTCGTCGCTGACGCAGCAAGCTCCGGCGGCGCGGACGCCGCCGCGGAGAGCGCCCGCACCACCAGCGTCAGCTGGACCGGTTACGTGACCGGCACCGAGGGCGCCGGGCTGCGCATCCGCACCGCTACCTCTCTCGACTCCGAGACGTTGGCTGTGATCCCAGAAGGCGCCGCGGTGAACATCCTCGCGGGCGACATCTATGGGGCAGACGGCGCGGCCTGGTACAACGTGGAGTTCGAAGGCATCGTCGGCTACAGCATGGCGAGCTACTTCAGTGACAGCCAGACTGTTGCCGAAGAGCCGGTTGCTGAGGCTCCGGCGGCTGAGCCGGTCGAGCAGACACCGGTCGCCGATGGCAGTCTTACGCCGGGCGTTCGTGCTGCCGTGACGGGTACCAGCGGTGCCGGCATCAACATGCGCTACGAGGCTGGCTACAGCGCCGGCGTGATCACGGTCATCGGCGAGGGCGCTGTGGTCGCGATTCTCGACGGGCCGATCTATGACAGCTCAAGTAGCCCGTGGTATCAGGTCGAGTACAACAGCATGACTGGCTGGGTACACGGCGGCTACCTTGTCTACACCGACGCTGAGCCAACTGAGGGCTCCGCGGTAGGCGCGGTGGAAGTGGTGGCTGAGCCGGAAGGCGAAGAGGCCGCACCGGCCGGGAACAGCATCGGCCAGGCCATCGTCAATGAAGGTCTGCGCTACGTTGGTCTGCCCTATGTTTGGGGCGGAACGACAACAGCCGGATTCGACTGCTCGGGCTTCACCTGGTACGTGATGAACAACGTGCTCGACACGTCCCTGTCACGCTCCCTCGAAGTCCAGGCGGTGTCCGGAACCTACGTTGACCGAGGGAACCTTCAGCCGGGCGATCTGGTCTTCTTCCAGAACACCTACACCTGGGGTCTCTCTCACGTTGGCATCTACATCGGTGGCAACCAGTTTGTCCACGCCGGCAGCGAGCGCACAGGCGTGCTGATCAGCGGCATGGACGAATCCTACTGGGGCGAGCGTTACTACACGGCGCGCCGCGTCAGGTAGATCCAAGCTAGACGGTATTGAGACAGGCGGCCTTTCTGGGCCGCCTGTTTTTCTGTATCTGAATGTTATGATGTGCTGAGCCAGGCAAAATGATGAGCGTCGAACTCAGAGGTTGTCATGCAAAGAACACACATCATCACTCAGATCCCGGGCGTGCAGGGTGGCTACCCGATCATCGCTGGTACTCGGACCCCAGTTCGAGCAATCATCGAGTTGTATTATCATCTTCATCCAGGCGAAATGAACGAGGTCCAGGATGCCTTGCAACACCTCACACAAGAGGAAATCGAAGCTGCTCTTGAGTACTACCGAGAGTACCCTGATCTGGTAGATGAGGACATCGCTCGGCAGAAGGCAGCCCTAGAGGCTTTCCTGTCCACCTCTGAATGAACGTCGATCGGCGTATCAGGCTATATACCGACGAGGACGTTCACTCACGTGTGGCGCCCCAACTCACGTTACGCGGCTTTGACGCCCTATCGTGTCGGGATGCAGGTAATGCTGGTCGTTCACTTTCGGACGACTGGCAATTGCGTTTCGCAACGGAACAAGGGCGCGTGATTCTTACACATGATGTGAGTGATTACTTGCGTCTCGTGAAAGAGTGGCAGGCGCGTGGTGAGAGGCATGCCGGGGTCATCCTTGCGCGTCGAGTGCCAATAGGGGAGCTCCTGCTTCGGGTCGAACATCATCTTCTCATCCACCGTGCCGACGATCACGACAACCTTGTTCTACACCTGACGACGTTGCCGCGAAATTGAGTGCGGTAATGGTTCGCAGGACGTTTAGCGTCAAGCGAGAGTCGTAATGACTAATGGAGCATCGCGCAGGTATCTCACCGTCCAAACCGACGATCTTTCCGCTCTCACTCAGCCCTCTGTTTCACTCGGGCTCAGTAAGTCTCACTCGGTTGTTGGATCGGTCTGCCATCCGTTGTCGATATCAGCCATGTCCAATCGACTAGGTGTAGAGGTTGCTGAGCGGTAACCACGTACGCGTAGACTCAAGCAAAGAGGAGTACACCATGACGCCGAAAATCACCCCGTTCTTGTGGTTCGATGACAAGGCCGAAGAGGCAACGAATTTCTACGTGTCGATCTTCAAGAATTCCGAGGTTCTGAGCATCAATCGCTACGGCGACGCCGGGCCAGGGGCGAAGGGAACGGTCATGACCACTTCGTTCCGGCTCGACGGGCAGGAGTTCGAGGCGTTCAATGGCGGCCCACATTTCAAGTTCACAGAGGCCATTTCGTTCGTCATCGACTGCCAGTCGCAGGAAGAAGTCGATGAGCTGTGGGAGAAGCTGTCAGAAGGCGGAGAGACCAGTCAGTGCGGCTGGCTGAAAGACAAGTTCGGTCTGTCATGGCAGGTCATTCCGTCTGTCCTGATCGAGATGTTGCAGGACGAGGATCCCGAGAGGGCGAACAGGGTCATGCAGGCGATGCTTCAGATGACCAAGATCGACATCCCCACACTCGAGCAAGCCTACGCGCAGGCGTAGCGCAAAACTGAGTGGTTGCTCAGACGCGAGAGAAATGACCAAAGCACGCTGCCGCTCTACCCCCGGGGACTCTCATCCTCGGGGGACTCGTTTTCGGGGGCAGGTCATGGCTCTGGGAGAAATCCCAGGGCTTTTTTCTTTTTCACCGAGCGGAAGGGCATTTGTAGGGTGCTCCTGCGGAGCCGGTCTTGGGCGGAGTCGTGGGGCTCCGGCCGAGATGACTCTTTCTGGACGGTCTTCGCGCTTCAGGGAACCCTCGTTGATAACCACAACAGACGCCATAACGGGTACGGAAAAGGGCGCGAATCGCTCGCGCCCTTGAGAGAGTAAATCGAGTTTTGATACTTGCGAGGCTAGTGGATCTCGTCCTCAAGCACTCCGTCATCGGCGGGGATCTCCGCCTCGGGCTTGTGACCGTTGAGCTCGGGCGAGAGGTCACGGATGCGGTCTTCGATGCCGGTCATGAGGTCCACGTTGGCGTTCAGGAACTGCTTGGCGTTCTCACGGCCCTGACCGAGGCGCTCCTCGTCGAGGTAGAACCACGCGCCGCTCTTCTTGATGATGCCAAGATCGACACCGACGTCGAGGATGCTGCCTGCCTTCGAGATGCCCTCGTTGTACATGATGTCGAACTCCGCCTGGCGGAATGGTGGGGCAACCTTGTTCTTGACCACCTTGACACGTACACGGTTGCCGACGGTGTCGGTGCCGCGCTTGATCTGCTCGATGCGGCGGATGTCCATGCGGACCGAGCAGTAGAACTTCAGCGCCTGGCCGCCGGAGGTCGTCTCCGGGCTGCCGAACATGACGCCGATCTTCATGCGTAGCTGGTTGATAAAGATAACCGACGTGCGTGACTTGGAGATCGCGCCGGTCAGCTTGCGCAGCGCCTGGCTCATCAGACGGGCCTGGAGTCCGACGTGCGAGTCGCCCATGTCACCCTCGATCTCAGCTCGTGGCACGAGCGCTGCGACCGAGTCAACAACGACGATATCGATCGCCCCGGAGCGCACCAGTGTCTCTGCGATCTCGAGTGCTTGCTCGCCGGTGTCGGGCTGGGAGATGAGGAGCTCATCCAGGTTGACGCCGCACTTCTCAGCGTAGAGTGGATCGAATGCGTGCTCAGCATCGATGTACGCAGCGATTCCGCCCAGCTTCTGGGCCTCGGCGATGATGTGCTGGGCCAGGGTGGTCTTGCCGCTGGACTCTGGGCCGTAGATCTCTGTGACACGGCCACGCGGGATGCCGCCAACGCCGAGGGCAAGATCCAGAGCGATCGTCCCCGTCGGAATCGCTTCAACGTGAACCCGCGACGCTTCGCCCAGCTTCATGATCGAGCCTTTGCCAAAGGCGCGCTCAATCGTTGCAATTGCCGAATCGACCGCTTTTTCTCGTTCAGTGCTCATGTGCCTACCGTTCTCTTCCGTGTTCAACGGTCGAATGGACTAGAAAATATGTTCTATTTCTACCGCAATTCTACCGTGAATCGTACCTCAGCACAACAAGTATTTTCACGATATTGCTGCCGGATTATTTCAGGATTCGGCGGGCCGTGGCGGCAAACACCTGCGCCTGGGTGACGAGGTCGTCAACGAAGACGGCCTCGTTTGCGCCGTGCGCATTCTCGCCGCTCGGTCCGAAGCCAACCGTGTCGATCCCGGCGAAGCGGTAGAGCCTGCCATCGGTCGCACCAGCCCAGGTTGCGAAGAACTCTGGTTCGGCGCCGGTAACCTCGCGGACGCTCTCCTGCACGGCCCGGACGATGGGAGAGTTCTCTTCGGTGATGTTCGCCGGAGTATAGCCTTCTTCGCGCGAGGGGATGATCTCGTAGTTGAAGTTCGGGTCCTCAGCTTTGACGGCATCGAGCTGCGCTCGTACCTCAGCGAGAACCGTCTCATCAGTCTCACCGGGGATCGTCCGGCGGTCGACGGTGATGGTGCACTCGCCAGGCACCACGTTCGAGACCACGCCGCCCTCGATGATGTTCACGCTAATGACGGGCTTGCCGACGGCTGGGTGGTGCTTGTCAAGATCGCCTTCGAGCGCCAGGATGCCCTTTGCGGCCAGCGCGATGGCGTTGATGCCGGTGACGCGGGCTGCGGCGGTGTGCGAGGCTCGGCCGATGAAGCGCACCTTGAAGCCGAAGATACCCCGCTCCGCATTGCGCACCTTGAGCTGGCTGCTCTCACCGATCAGGACGTAATCAGGGCGGTCCAGCCGGCCGGCTTCGATCTCGCCGATCACGTGCTTGGTACCGAAATCGGCGCCGCGCTCCTCGTCGGAAACGACGTGCACCTGGAGCTTGCCGTTCAGCGGCTCATCTTTGAGTGCGAGCATGGTGTAGAGCATGACACCGACCGCGCCCTTCATGTCGGACGAGCCCCGGCCATAGATGCGCTTGCCGTCTTCGGAGACGACGCCCTGGAACGGGGCGGTCTGCCAGCGGTCAGGGTCGGAAATCGGCACCGTATCGAGGTGACCGTTCATGGCGATGGTGGGACCGTTGCCGTTGCCAATGGTCGCGATGACGTTGGGGCGATCGGGATCGTTGGCGCTCACGACATAGTCGATGCCGGCGGCATCAAAGAAGCCGGCCACGTGCTCCATGATCTGCTTCTCGTCACCGGAGACACTGGGGATGCTCACCAGGTCGCGTACGATCTCAATGAGCTTGTCGCGGTCAACCGCTGTACAGGTACCTTGAGCCAACAGGCGATCCTTTCATATAGGGTCCAACAACAGGACGTCGTTCTTCGTCCGGGCGCAGCTCACTACCCCTCGCGCGGATACCGGGGCGCTGGAAACGGCGCGACGCTGCTATTGTCCAACGTAAGCCGCTATTTGCAAGGGCCACTTTGGTTCGCACGGGCCCCATGATGGAGGTGTCCGACTTCATCTGTTCATCAGGAATGCGTAGCGGCGCAATGATGAGGTTGTCCTGATTGATCCGGTAAATAGGAACGCGTAGCGGCGCAATTTATTGCGCCTTGCCTGACCGCTCGGGCGCCGGAGAGGGCGCAATGCATTGCGCCGCTACGCAGACGATGCCCTCTCAATTATCGGATAAACCAGGACATCTTCATCATTGCGCCTTGCTTGGCGACTCGGACGCCGGAGAGGGCGCAATTTATTGCGCCGCTACGAATGTTTGTGCATAGCGGATTACGAGGTCAAGTTCCATCACCGCGTCCTCTCGGACACCCTGGTGGTCAGATGCCACGCAATGAATTGCGCCGCTACGGAACCATGTTGAAGGTGAATCTAGACGAGAACGCGTTCGAAACGCTCAACGTTGTGGACCATGAGGACCGCGCCGCCAACTTCGACTTCGAAGTTCTCCGGCATGTAGAGCAAGCCCGGTTCGAGGGCAGGTGAATACGGGACTGCCATCTGCTTTCTGCGCCGGCAAGTGCGTCGCACGATGGATGTGACGTGAGGAACCTGATGATCCTCCACGCCGATCATGAGACTGCTGTTGCCCATCCGCAGGAAAGAGCCGGTGCTGCCGATGCGGGTTGAGCGGAATCCCTCGGCAACCAGAGCATCCGATAGGTTTTCGACATCTTCGTCCTGGACGATCGCGAAAATGAGCTTCATGCAGCTTACCCCCGGTTGGGCACGGCCAGGCCGCACCTGAATCTGTCCTAGACATGCTCACGCACGAGTATGACACTGCGAGTATAGACCACTGCGACGACGGTCACAATGGCCTTTTACAGGAATTTTGAGTAGCACTCATATGTTCTTAACCACATATACGGTTTAAAAGGAACTGAATTGCGGGCACAAAAAAACCGGCTCGACGAGTCGGCCGGTTGCACCACTGGCTCCACACGGGTTAGGTGCCCAAATACAACCCGTGCTTCATCACCGCCTTATTCAATTGTCGCTGGATCTCTTAAGAATCTACGCTTCCATTGTGATCACGCTGCCCAAACGTTCTCTAAGCGGCATTGACGGTGGAATGTACGTTCATACATGGCATTATATGGTTCCACAGTAATGGAAGTAAAGGTACGTTGGTGGGCATAAAACTCTCAGATCGCG
Source organism: uncultured Chloroflexia bacterium (assembly GCA_963729445.1). Lineage (GTDB taxonomy): Bacteria > Chloroflexota > Chloroflexia > Thermomicrobiales > CFX8 > JACCZH01. Next base: position 1,019,825 of record CAVSNU010000003.1, on the reverse strand, counting down.
GGACTTTCGTACTTTTTGATCAGGAAGCGGATACTTTGGCCACGTTGTTTTAATTCCTTTGCTAACTACTATGTTTCTGAAGCCGAGCGTCTAGGTAGAATGCACGAGTATGACACTGCGACGACGGTCACAATGCGCAGCTAGCCGGCAGTCGTGAACGCTTCTGCGCTTGGTTGTGCCTGGGGCGGAGCGAGTTTGCGCGCAACCGTGTCCCGCGCCACGATGCCGGCCAGCGCGCCAGCCATGAGCACAACGCCGAGCAGGCTGCCCGCGCCGATCGTCGTGGAGATCGTGCCCGGACATGCGCCGGTAATCGCCCAGCCCGTTCCGAACACAATGCCGCCGCCGATGTGCTTGCTCTCGAACTGCCAGCGTGTCAGGGTCAGCTGGCCGCCGAGCGGAGTGTGCCAGCCACGCTTCTCCAGAATCCACAGGATCGGCAGAGCTGTTCCCATGGCTGAGCCCATGATCAGGAAGGGTTCGAAGTTCTCCAGAAGCAACATGCTGTGGATGACATCGTACTGGTTCAATCCGGCTGCCGCGAACAGAAAACCGAACGCAAGACCGAAGAGCGAGCAGACGAGATTCAAGCGATTCACAGCCGGCCTCCCGTCGCCAGATGCAGGAGCAGCGTAACTCCGACGGCTGTGACCATGAAGGTCACGATCGCAACCAGGCTGCCTGGCGAGCGGGTGGCGCAGCCGCTCAGCCCGTGGCCGGACGTGCAGGCTCCGGCCCAACGCGCGCCGTAGCCGATCAGCAATCCCCCGGCGAAAAGCACCAGCACCAACGCCCCAAGCGGCAACAGCTCTCCCAGAACCCCATAGCCGAGACCGAACTGCGGACTCTCGCCTAGCACCGCCACGAACGCCGCCCCAACGACAGTGCCGCCGAGCAGCCACAGCCGCCACGCCTCGACGGGCCGCCTCTGAGCCAGGCTCACCATCTGGACGTAGGCCCCACTGATGCCGAAGTGCTTGTTGGTCGAGGCATAGAGGCCGGCCACGACCAGGCCCATGAGTGGCCCGACGATATACCAGGGCAGAGGTACCGGTAACAGATTGAGCACGCCCTATTTCCTTCCCCCGGAGGCGACACAGAATCTTGGCTGCTTCATTGTGGTGCAGCATGTATTGCATTATGGATAGCCATCCAGCGTAACGCCAGTGCCGGGAGGTACCAAAGCCGTAAAACGACGCAGTCCCCGCAGAGAGCACTCTTTCCGGGGACTGCGAAAGGCGAGTTTCGTTGATGTTAGGTCGCCGCCGTCAACTCACCGCGGATGCGAATCGGCTGGGTCAGGGCGATCTCGAGGGCTTCGTCGATGCGGGTGACGAGGCGGATATCCAGCTGCTCCTTGAGGGACTGTGGTAGCTCGCCAAGGTCCTTGGCGTTGCGCTGCGGCGCTACGAAACTGGTGATGCCGCCGCGCCGGGCAGCGAGCGTCTTCTCACGCAGCCCGCCGATCGGCAGTACCTTGCCACGCAGGGTGATCTCGCCGGTCATGGCGACATCCTTGCGAATGGGGATGCCGGTCAAAGCTGAGACGAGCGCCGTTGCGATCGGGAGGCCGGCCGATGGTCCGTCCTTCGGCACGGCACCGGCCGGGACGTGCAGATGGATGGTGTGCGTGTCGAAGAAATCGGGCTGGATGCCGAGCTGGTCGGCGTGCGAGCGCGCGTATGAGATGGCGGCGCGCGCCGACTCCTGCATCACGTCACCCAGCTGACCGGTCAGCAGCAGGTCACCCTTGCCCTTCATGAGCGTGACCTCGATCGAGAGCAGATCGCCGCCAGCGCCCGTCACGGCCGCGCCGGTCGAGATGCCGATTTCGTCGGTCTCTCCGGCAAGTCCGTACTCGTAGCGCGGAATGCCGAGCAGCTCGCCGATGGTGCCGGTATCCACCTCGTAGTGCTCGAGTGCGTCGTCCTCGGCCATCTTGCGGGCGACTTTGCGACAGACTGACGCGATCTCGCGGTCCAGGTTGCGGACGCCCGCCTCGTAGGTGTACTCCCGGATGAGCTGCAAGACAGCGTCTTCGGAAACTGTCAACTGCTCCGCTTGCAAGCCGTGGGCTTCCATCGCCTTGGGAATCAGGAAGTGCCGGGCGATCTCCAGCTTCTCAACCTCGGTGTAGCTCGGGACCTCGATGATCTCCATGCGGTCTCGCAACGCCGGCGGAATCGGGTCGAGCATGTTGGCGGTGGTGATAAACATGACCTTCGACAGGTCGAACGGCACCTCCAGATAGTGATCGGAGAAGCTGTTGTTCTGCTCCGGATCGAGCACTTCGAGCAGCGCAGACGATGGGTCGCCCCGGAACGTGTCCGAGCCAACCTTGTCGATCTCGTCCAGCACGATCACCGGGTTGCGCGTGCCGGCGTCGCGGATCGCCTTGATCACGCGGCCTGGCATCGCGCCGACGTAGGTGCGCCGGTGGCCCCGGATCTCGGCCTCGTCGCGCACACCACCGAGCGACATGCGTGAGTAGGAGCGGCCGAGCGCTCGCGCGATCGATTTCCCGAGGCTGGTCTTCCCGACGCCCGGAGGTCCAACGAAACAGAGGATCGGTGAACGCATCTTGTCGCCGGCGAGCTTGCGCACGGCGATGAACTCCAGGATGCGCTCTTTTACCTTGGTCAGACCGTAATGGTCTTCGTCAAGGATCTCGGCGGCGCGCACGAGGTCAAGCTGATCTTCTGTCTGAACTGACCAGGGCAGCTCGGTGAGCCAATCGAGATACGACTGGATGATGCCGATCTCAGGCGAGAATGGGTGCTGCTGCTCGAGCCGGCCTACCTGGAGCAGCGCTTTGGCCTTGACCTCCTCGGGCATGCCGCAGGCTTCGATCTTCTCGCGGAACTCGGAAGCCATAGCTTCGTCGGACGAGATATCGCCGAGCTCGCGCTGGATGGTGCGCAATTGCTCCCGCAGCATGATCTCGCGCTGTTGACGATCCATGCCGGCCTGGGCCTCGGACTGGATCTGCTGGCGCAGGGCCAGGAATTCCAACCGCTCCTGCAGGATCGAGCTGATCTTCTGGAGCCGCTGGACCGGGTTCAGGATTTCCAGAATCTCCTGACGCAGCGCAGGCCCAAACTCGGGCGAGAAGGCGATCAGGTCTGCCAGCCAGCCCGGCTCTTCGACGCTGCGCACCATCGTCACCACTTCCTCCGGGACGTTGGGCAGCATGCCGACATAGGACTCGACCTGATCGAGGACGTTCGCCATGACGGCGCGCGCCTCCATGCTCTCCTCAACCGGGTCCTCAGAGCGCAGCGTGCGGGTGAGGGTGAAGGGTTCGCGCTGGTCAAAACCAGAGACGACGCCTCGCGCGACACCTTGCAGGATGACGTGCGCCGGCACGCCTGGCCGGGCGATCTTGTGCCCGATCTCGGCGATCACGCCGACCGTGCTGAGCTCATTGTCAGTGACGGTGACCCCGTAGCTGTGCGAGCTGAAGTTCGGTTTCTCTTCCGAGATCTCGGCCAGTGTCTCGACGGTCTCTTCATCGTCGTAATCCAGGTCTTCGTCGTCCTGATCGTTTACCGCGAGCACAAGCAGCATGCGGTCGTGGGCCATCGCATATTCGATGGCCTTGGACTCCTCGCCATCATCGATGGGGTAAGGAAGCGACATGTGCGGCAGAAGCAGGGTCTGCGGCACGATCAGGGTCGGAAGGAGAACCGGCGCCAGGCGGTTGATGTCCGGTGTCGAATGGAATGTTGTCCGGAGCGTCTCATCCTGAGCTTCTTGCTCTGCCATCGCTTCACCGGATACGTTGGAAGCGTCTGGGGACGATTGACTCATACGGTTCTGTCCTCTATTTCTGCCGCAGGGAGTGTTCCCGAAACGGGTTTATCGATTGCAAGGTCTTTTAATTATGAATGATTGCCACAAGGTAGTAAAACGCGCCGTAGTTCCCTGCGGAAAGGCACGACCTTCAATTGTACCAAGGCCCCAATGTTTTCGCGTGCCTTCGGGCAGGTCATGTGCGATGTTGTGCCGTATTGACAAAACGTTGTTCACTCCATAGAGTGGACATAAGCCTGAGTAGTCCTGTACATACGTCTCCATCCGGCGAGTCAAAGTCCGGGCTCCAGCGCCTCGCTGGTGCCGCCGCATCGGTGCATGATGGCGGGTGCTGGCGCGTTCCTCCCATCGCGGATCGAGGTGCGCGGCAGACGGATCGATTTCAAGCACATCCGCTCCAGTGTCAGTCCTGCAGGAAAGGGAGAGGATCCATGACAGCAACCCAGACACAGTGGCAGATCAACGGGGATTATTTCGAGAACTGTAACTGCGCTGTTCCCTGTCCCTGCCTGCATTCTCCCCAAGGCCCCTTAACCAACCGTCCCACCGAAGGCGCGTGTGAGGTTCCGTTCGCGTTTCATATTGACCGGGGAAGCTATGGCGACGTGACGTTGGATGGGCTGAATACGGTGGTCGTGTTGCGCACACCGGGCGTGATGGCGGAGGGGAACGCGCAGGTGGCGCTCTACCTCGACGAGCGCGCCGACGACCGCCAGCGTGATGCGCTCACCAGTATCTTTGCCGGGAGTGCGGGTGGGCCCATGGGCGCGCTGGCACCGCTGGTTTCTGAGGTGCTTGGAGTCAAGGTCGTCCCGATCACTTACTCCCAAGAAGACCGCCGCCGCTCGGTCGAGGTTCCCGGGGTCATGCGGATGGCAGTCAGCGCGAATCCGGGCGTCACTCCAGATAGTGAAGTGTGGTTGACGAACGCGCACCCGTTGTTCCCGGAGAAGATCGCGATGGCTCATGGCGATGCTGGGAGCCTCTGGGAAGATTATGGCATGCGCTGGGACAATTCCGGCAAGAACGGCCACTACGCACCGTTTACCTGGGCGAACGCATAGCAGCAAGACGCTGCGTCGCAGATCGAGCATGGAGGCGTTGGATGCAGATCTCTTCCTTGCAGTCCAGCCAGGGACGCGCTCGTATCGTGGTCCCGCTTCTTCTGCTCGCCGCTGGGGCCTGGATCGTCACGATTACCTGGGCACGGGAGATGGGAGGCATGCCCGGCACGATGGGCATGGGGATGGTGCCGTTCGTCGCGATGTGGACCTTTATGATGGCCGCGATGATGCTGCCGTCCGCGTCGCCGCTCGTCGGTATCTACATGCGGACGCTCCAGATCCAACGCTACCGTCAGCTCGCGCTGTTTGTTGCAGGCTATGTGCTCGTCTGGTCGCTCTCGGGCGTTCCAGCCTTCGGGCTGGCGTGGATAGCAGACCGCGTCGCTGCCGACCAGCCCGGTTGGGCGACCGGGGCGGCGGTCGCAATCTTCGCAACCTGTGGTCTGTACCAGCTGACGCCGCTCAAAGATCGTTGCTTGCACCATTGCCGCACGCCGCTCGGCCACTTTCTGCACTACGGTAGCTATCGTGGGGTGTTCCGAAACCTGCGGGCGGGATCGCATCATGGCATGTTCTGCCTGGGCTGCTGCTGGTCACTGATGCTGCTCATGGTCGCGTTCGGAATGATGAACCTCGTTGCAATGGTTGGCCTGGCGTCGGTTGTTGCGCTCGAAAAGCAGTGGTCACACGGGGAGAAGCTGGCCAAGGCCGCGGGTGTGATCTCGCTCGCGCTGGCTGTGGCGGTCGTGTTTTTTCCTGAGCTCGCTCCGGGCTTCCACGCGGACACCTCGGGCGGGATGGACGGCATGACCATGTAGGCCCGTTTGCCGGCGAGCTGCGCGCGGCGCTGAGACGCCGTTACCCGATGTCTGAAGGCGGCACGCCGGCATCGGCGAGCGTGAGGATGTCGCCACCGAGCAGCCGGTTCATCTGGGTCCCGAACGAGAGTGAGCCGGCCAGTACGTCCGCGGGCCGTCCATCGGCAATCAGCTCACCGCCCGCAAGGGTGAGCACCCGGGTTGAGCACAGAACCAGGAACTCGACATCGTGGGTGGCCACGATGACCAACCGGCCTTCGGCAGCATAACGACGAATGAAGGTTGCCAGGACTGTCTTGTCGCGCCCCGGCAGACCGCGGGTTGGCTCGTCGAGCAGCAAGACCTCCGGCTCAGCCGCACAGATGGCGGCAAGGGCTGCCCGCTGGCGTTGGCCCCCGCTGAGGTCGAGCGGGTGCCGATCCAGAAGATCCGCGATGCCGAGTTGTCGGGCGGTGGTCTCGGGATCGATCGGCTTCCCCTGGGCCCTGCCGGTGAACGCCAGCTCGTCGCGCAGGGTCTCCTGGTGCAGGATGGCAGTCGGGAACTGTGGGACATAACCGACGCTGCGGGCGATCTGCTGGACGGATTGCCTGGCAGTATCCTCTCCATGGAGCAGGACCTTGCCCTCAGAGGGTCGCAGGAGCCCCATCACGTGCTTGAGCAGCGTTGTCTTGCCGGAGCCATTCCGTCCGACCAGGGCGATGACCTCACCGGCGTGAGCATCGATGTTGATGTCCTTCAGCGCAGGCCTGCTACCGTAACTGAAACCGACCTTCTCCAGCCTGACGATGCGCTCACCGGGGGCCTGAACCTGCTGTGCGGATCGGGGTTCCAGGGGCAGGCTGAGGAGACGCCGGCGGGCGTGGCGGATCGTCAGCGGAACGGGATACCAGCCCTTGTGTCGACCGAACTGCACGAGCGGTGGAACGTCGTCGAGCTCCGGCAGCATTTCCTGCGTCGGGCCGGAGATGAGCTCCGTGTCATGGACGTGAATGATGTTCTCGGCAAAGGGCAGCACGCGGTCCAGGCGATGCTCGGCGATAACGACCGTCATGCCGAAATCGAGGTTCAAGCGTTCGACGGCCGTCAGAATGTCGTGGGCCGCCAGCGGATCGAGCTGGGAGGTCGGTTCGTCAAGGATCATCAGCTCCGGACGCGACGCCAGCGAGGCGGCCAGAGCGACCCGTTGGCGCTCCCCGCCGCTCAGCTCCGAGATCGCACGATGGCGCAGGTGCTGGATGCCGAGCAGGTCGAGTGTCTCTTCCAGCCGCAGGCGCATCGTCTGCCGGTCGTAGGCCAGGTTTTCCATCGTAAAGACGATCTCGTCCTCCACCGAGTCAGTCACGAACTGCGACTCAGGGTCCTGAAAGACGGTGCCGACCGAGGCCGCCAGATCGCGCGGCGCGGTCAGGCGGATGTTGCGCCCAAGGACGGTCACCTCGCCGCCAAAGAACCCGCCGTGGAAGTGCGGGATGATGCCGTTCAGGCAGTGCAGGAGGGTCGTCTTACCTGCTCCCGATGGGCCGACGACCAGGTTGACCGAGCCCGCGAGCGCGTCCCAGTTCACGGCTCGCAGCACATCGTACTCGGACGCCGCGAAGCGGAAGGAGAGGCTGTCCAGCTTGAGCGCGATCATGGCCGGTTCACCAGGGCGGGCAAGATGAGCAGCAGGATGGCTACTCCGCCAGCAGCGGCGAGCTCCGGCTGTTCGATGCGCGGAAAGGTGTCATAGGTCAGCTTGAGGTCGCTGACGGCCCTGCCAAACAGGAGCACGAGGAAGGCGAGCCCTGCTGACAGGCTCACGAGCAACGAGCCAGTTGACCACTCTGTCGCCCGCAAACGCGTGCGCTGTGTTCGGTTCGACGACCCGGCGAGCGCCAGGGTTGCCGCAGCGGCGAGCGACGCGATACCAAGTGGATAGGAGCCGGTTCCGAGCGCGACGAGCGCCAGAAGGATGCCGGAGGCAGCTGCCGAGGTGAGCACTGTGGAGCGCTTCGGTGGGCGTTGCGCGATTGCGCTCGCCCCGAAGCCGCGCGTCTCCAGTGCCTCGCTCAGCAAGAGTGCCCGTTCCAGGCCGGTTGAGAGCAGCGGGATGATAAAGGCCCGGGCGTCACCGGGACGGTGGAACGTGTGTCCCCGGGCGCGTTGCGCATCGTAGATGTCACGTCCCGCCGCGATGGTCTGCGGCACGAAGAGCAGCGCGATACCAGCCGCGACCCCGAAGCGCGAGAGCGACCCCGGCAGGAGCCGCACTAGATCGGCATGCCGTACAGCCGAGTTAAAGGTCGCCGCGGCGAAGAGCACGGTTGCAATTGCCGTTGCCGAGATCACGCCGTAGACGAGGGCGTTGATCGTCAGTGGGCCGCCGATGATCGGCAGTCCGGCAGGTAGCCGGGCGAAGACCCGGTCACCGACATGCACCGTCAACACATTGAAACCGATCGAGAGCGTCGCGACTGCGGTGCCGATATAGGCAAAGAGGCGCCAGGCGCTCGTCTGGCCGTTCCGTTGGGGTAATGAGAAGAAGACGGCCAGGACAACCAGCAGGTCAAGCGCCAGATAGAGCGGGTTGCGGCTGGTCAGCGGCACAACGACGACGGCCGCAAACCAGAGCGTCCAGGCGACGGCGTTGACTTTGCCGGTCACGGCCTTCTCGGCCTCTGCCGCGCGAGTGCGAAGCCACCGACGATGAGGATGAGCGTGGCCATCCCCGCGAACACGAGATAGGTTGACGCATTTCCGTCGTCCCCGGTCGCGTCGTTGATGGCCTGACCCGTCGTGCCGCTGGCGCTGACGACCTGCTCGATGCTGGTCGTGGGTAACTCGGGCTCGCCGGCGGTCCATGACCAGCCGTCGACCGCGCCGTCTGAGAGCTGGCGTGACGATGGTCCGGATGGGTGCTCAACCCATTCTCCATTCTCGAGGACATAGTAGTGCCAGTAGAAGGATGGGCTGGAGTAGGAGTGACAGAAGCAGTTGTCGCTTGAGCAGCCTTCGCCGTCGATCGAGCAGACCGCGCCGCCGAGCCCGCCGAAGGGGGCCATGGCGACGTCGAGCCCGGAGCGGGTGAGCAGGTCCTCGCCGCTGATCGTCTCCTCATCGAACGTCACATGGGTGTAGAGAAGCGTGCCGTTACCGTGACGCACGACCAGACCGGCGGTGTTTTCACCAGATGAGTTCGCGTCCGTCTGCAGAGGCAACGGTTTGAGCAGGAGCGCCGGGACGGCCTGAACGGTTGCCAGGAGCGAGTCGTCCGCGACTTCCGGTTGCCAGAAGAAGGCGCCGCTCTCGTTCTGGAAGGTGGCGAGCGCTTCGACCATCTCGGTTGGGTCTTCGCCGGCGGCGACCATCGCCTGGATCGCCACGGCGGTTGAATTCGCGTCGCCGACCAGCTCGGGTGCGGTACTGCCGTCGTAGGCGATCGCGCCGCGCTCGTCCTGAAGCGAGCGCAGGTAGTCGATACCCTCCGCGATCGCGCCGTCACCGGCGTCAACCGCCGCTAGCGCCTGGATGACGAGCGCGGTGGTGTTGGAGTCACCCATGCCCGGCGTCGTGTCTCCGGTGTATGACCACGAGCCGTCTTCGATCTGCCCGTTGACCAGGACATCGACTGCGTTTTGCTCGACCTCGACATCAGCGGCCGCGAGTCCCAGCACGACATAGGCGCGGCTGGACGTGTCGGTGCCAAAGAAAGCACCGCCGTCGCCGACGGCGTTCTCCAGAACGGCGACCAGGTCTGTGCCTCCCGCGTCACGCGGGTCCACGCCTGACGCATCCAGCGCCATCGTCACCTTGCCGGCCAGTCCCAGGTTCTCATCGAGCTCCCCGGCGTTGGCGATCAGATAGTCAACTGGGCTCTCGCCCGTTGCGGAAGTGATGGTCTCTGGGTCAATGTCGGCAGCAGCATAGGCAAAAACAACGTCGGCCGTTGTGCCGGGGTCGCTCTCGCCGCCGAACCCAGAGAAGGCGCCGTCGTCAAGTTGCTGAGTTTTGAGCCAATCGAATGCCTGGGTTACCTCAGGGGAGTCGGTCTCGACCGCTCCCGCCGGCGCGATTGCGGTCAGCGCGAACGCGGCCAGTAAAACGACGAGGGTCAGCAGCCTGAACGGTCTGACCAGTCCTGGTGCAGTCATCCTGTAAAGATCCTCCCGGAAGAGCCGGCTGGTTCCGACCGGCACAAAAAAACCCGCGTTCGAGCGGGTGTTCGGGGAGGGATCGGAGACGATCCTGCCCTGTCACCCTGTCTCGAAGTGACCCGGGGACGACGGTGGCAGGCGACCTGGCTTCGCGCTCTCGCGCGTTACAGTTGCGGCACAGCACCGGATTCTCACCGGTTTCCCCTGGGTGAACCCTTCGATACATTCCAAGAGGGCACCCACCGTCGTTCTCAGATTCAGTTATGGCTGCAGTGTGGCATCCGGTTCGGGCTACGTCAAGGTGGGAGAACGACGCTTCCGCCCCCACCGTCCGGTTTGGCGTTGTATGGACTACGATCCACTCGCGTCAACCCAAGGAGTCATCGGCCAGCGCGTACCGCTTTGACGGTCATCCCTTCATCTGCCCACGGGGCGGGCTCTGCGGAACGAAGGATCCCTAACCCTACGGCGCAACGGCTGATGTGCACTGTTCATCAGTCATCCTGAGTACTCGACCACGATGCTGGTGTCACCCCGGTCGGGGAGGAACCCCGGAACGTGACAGCTGCCCTGTGGGCCAGTCCTGAGCTTGATCGTCATCCTGCGTTTGATCGTCATCCTGACGCAAGGAAGGATCTCTTGCTTGATTGCCGAGGCGTTTGACGCAGAGATCCTTCGCTTCCGCTCAGGATGACTCATAGGCGCAGGATGACTCATCAGCGCCGGATGCCGTCTTCCCCGACTGACAGGCGGAACCCCGGAGCGTGACAACGCCCCTGTGGTCCAGTACTGAGTGCCAGCGAAGAGCCTGCCCTGAGCGAAGTCGAATGGGATCTCTTGTTCGACTCCCGAGGCGTTTGGCTCAGAGATCGTTCCTTACGTCAGGATGACTAACATGCGCAGGACGACCGAGGAAGGCGCTCGGGATGACTGGATCGACGCTCGGGGTGACGATTGAAGCTCGGCATGACATGCGGCGGCGAGGAGCCTGCCCTGGCGTTCGTGTATCTGGGAGGAGACGAGCTGCTCCCTTACCGGCGGGGGGGGACCGCGCTGGGACACCTCTTGAGCGGAGTCGAATGGGATGACTCTGGATTCCGTCCCGGGCCGTAAGTGGTGCCAAGAATTGACCCTGCAAAATGGGTACGTCTGGGAGTATGGTTGCAGGGTGGAAGGAGGCACGTGGGAGTAGCCGAAGTTATTGCCCTGATCATGGTTGCCGCCGGGGCGGGAACTCTCGGAACGATGCTTGGTCTTGGTGGCGGTATCTTTCTCGTGCCCATCCTCTCGCTGGTGTTTGACGTTCCTCTACGCGCCGCGATTGCCGCCAGTGCCATCTCGGTTGTCGCGAACTCAATCTCCGGCTCGCGCGTCTACCTCCAGTCGCGCTATACCAACTTGCGGCTCGCCTACGTGCTGCTGGTGCCGACCGCAACCGGCGCAGTGGTCGGAGGTGTGCTGGCGACCTCCATGCCATTGGCGGCGCTCAAAATCGTCTTCGCAACGCTGCTCATCGCGATTGCCTACATTATGGTCCGCCGGCGGAATCCGGGCGCGATCCCGCCCGGACGGTTGCGGGTCCGTGATCCGTTGCGAATCGGTGGCCGCTACGTGGATGGTCCCGCCGGTGATGTGACGACCTATGTGCCGAGGAGAGTGAGGTATGCCTTTCCACTCGCCTCGCTCGGCGGTGTCGCGTCGGGACTCTTTGGAATTGGGGGCGGGCCGGTCCTCGTACCGGTGATGAACCTGACGATGCGTGTGCCGGTCAAGGCAGCCGCTGCCACGAGCTCATTCATGGTTGGCATGACGGCGTCGGCGTCGGCGCTCATCTATTACAGCCGTGGCCATGTCGCTCCACTGATCACGATCATCTCGATGGTGGGCATCATTGCTGGCGCACGCATCGGTGTGCGCCTGGCCTCCAGGTTGCCTCAGCATCTGCTCATCGTTCTGTTCGTGGTTGTCCTGCTAGTGCTTTCCCTGTCGATGTACCTCGACGCGCTCGGGGTGCTCTGATGTCATGCCGGCAGCGGCCTCAACAGGTGCAAGAGCGCATCTATGAGCGCCAGCGACGGGCGCTCTATCGCTGGATCGTGCGCACGCTGACGGTCGGGTTCTGGAGCAGTATGGCTCTGATTGCGGCCGGGAGCGCACTGGCACTCATGCGTGATGAACCGATCGGTGACGAGGTCGCCCCTCTAGTCGATGTGGTGCCGGCCGCGCTGGCGCTTGAGCCGCAGGGCATCATTGATCTCGGTATTCTGGTGCTGCTCTTTACGCCGTCATTCTGTGTGGTGGTTTCCATGATTATCTTCCTGCGACAGCGCGATTACATGTTCGTTATCGTATGCTGTGCACTCTTGGCGATCGTGATGGTGAGTGTGGGGTTGGGGCTTCGGTGAGAGAACGGCGAACGGTGGCCGTCGTGTGTGCGATGGACTCGGAAGCGGTGCATCTGCGCGAACGGCTGGAGAGATCCTGAAGAGGATCCGCTCAATGTCTGGAGACGCACGACCGGTACCATCGGTGGGGTGGCCGTCGAGGTGGTCGTGTCCGGCATCGGCCTGATCAACGCCGCCGCGACGACGAGCGCCCTGTGTATCGGGCGTCGTCCCCAGGCGATCATCAACTACGGTTGCTCCGGAGCGCATCGCGACGATATCGACTGCGGTGATGTGGTGCTGGCGAACCGGATCGTGCATCACTCGGCGGTCATCGTGCAGGAAGATGGGCAAGAGCGCTACACCGGCTTTCGCTACGACGTCAACGGCGAAACGATGCTCACCGAGGCGATCATGCCTGATCCGGAGCTGTTCGAGCTGGCGTCGATGGCGGCCCGCAGGACGCCGTTGCCTGCCTGGCCAGGCATCAACCACGAGCCGATCGTCCATGTGGGCGCGGTTGGATCGGCCGACGTCTGGACCCAGCATGGCGCGCGCATCAAGACCCTGCACCAGCTGCATGGCTCGCTCTGCGAGGAGATGGAAGCCGCGGCGGTTGGGCAGGTGGCGGCGATTTTCGGCGTGCCCTTCCTTGCGGTGAAGGATATTTCCAACAATGAGCTGCACCGCATCACCGACCTGCGCAACGATTGGGGTGCGCTGCACGACATACACGGAGAGTTAGGGTTGCGCGCGGCGCTGGTCGTGGAGACAACGATCGGCATGCTCGCCTGATGGCGCTCGCTGCCTTTCTGGAACGTCTCAAGCGCGAAGAGCGCTGGTCCTCGTGCATCACCGATTGGCACACGATCCCGGCGATGGATGCCGATTTGCGCCCACTGCCTGAGGGGCTGGACCACCGGCTGGTTGCCGCCTTGCGGCATCGGGGTATCGACCAGCTCTACAGTCACCAGGCGGACGCCTACGCGTCGGCGCGCTCGGGCAACCATACGGTCGTCGTGACGCCGACGGCCTCCGGCAAGACCCTGTGCTACAACCTGCCGGTGCTCGACCGCCTCCTGACGGAGCCGGACGCGCGGGCGATGTTCCTCTTTCCGACCAAAGCGCTGGCCCAGGATCAGTACGTTGGTCTCCAGGCGCTGATCGAGGCGGCCGACGTCGATCTCAAGACGTATCCGTACGATGGAGACACTCCAGCGGCCGAGCGCCGATTGATCCGCCAGTCCGGGCATATCGTCATCACGAACCCGGACATGCTGCACTCCGGCATCTTGCCGCACCACACCAAGTGGCACGAGCTGTTTGAGAAGCTGCGCTTTGTGGTGATCGACGAGATGCACGGGTATCGAGGCGTGTTTGGCTCGCACGTTGCCAACGTGCTCCGGCGCTTGAAGCGCATCTGCCGGCACTACGGCTCCGACCCGCAGTTCATCCTGGCCTCGGCCACGATCGCCAACCCGGCTGAGCTCGCCGAGAAGCTGATCGAGTCGCCGGTGCAGGTGATCGCCCGCAACGGCGCTCCACGCGGCGAGCGGCAGTTCATCTTCTACAACCCGCCGGTCGTGAACCGGGCGCTCGGCATCCGGCGCTCGGTGGTGCTAGAGGCAAGCGGGCTGGCGAGCGAGCTGCTGCGGGCTGGAGTGCACACCATCGTGTTTGCGCGCGCCCGTACAACGGCCGAGGTGTTGCTGACCTATTTACGGGAGTCACTTCCGAAGCGGGTGGGGGCCGCGGAAGCGGTGCGTGGGTACCGGGGCGGCTATCTCCCGCAACAACGGCGCGAGATCGAGGCCGGCTTGCGCGATGGCCGGATCAAGGGCGTGGTTTCGACGAACGCGCTGGAGCTCGGGGTCGATATCGGCGGGCTCGACGCCGCGATCATGACCGGCTACCCGGGCACCGTCGCCAGCACCTGGCAGCAGGCTGGGCGAGCGGGCCGGCGAGAGGGCGTGTCGGTCGCGTTTCTGGTGGCGTCATCCTCGCCACTGGATCAATTCATCATCAACCACCCGGAGTATTTCTTCGAAGGCACGCCCGAGAGCGGTCTGATTAACCCGGACAACCTCCTGGTACTGGTCGAGCACATCAAGTGCGCCGCCTTTGAGCTGCCGTTCAAGGCCGGCGACAGCTTCGGGAACTACGAGCCGGCCGACGCGCTCGACTATCTGACCGAGATCGGCATGCTGCATTTCTCGGACGATACCTGGTACTGGATGGCCGACTCCTATCCGGCTGAGGAGATCAGCTTGAGGACGGCGGCGCGCGAGAATGTGGTGATCATCGACCGCTCCCAGCCGGGCCGGCCGCGGGTGATCGGCGAAGTGGACACCTTCTCGGCGCCGATGCTGGTGCATACCGACGCGATCTACATTCACGACGGCCAGCAGTACCACGTCGAAGAGCTCGATTGGGAGGAAAAGAAGGCCTATATCCACCCCGTCTCGGTCGAGCACTACACCGATGCCAGCCTGGCGGTGCGGGTCGAGGTGATCGAGCAGTTCAGCGAGGGTGAGCCGGGGGACGCACGCCACCACGGCGAGGTGCTGGTCGCGTCTATCGTGACCCAGTTCAAGAAGATCCGTATGCATACTCACGAGAACCTTGGCTGGGGCAAGGTGCATCTACCGGAGATGCAGATGCACACCTCTGCCTATTGGACCAGCATCCCGGCATCGCTAACCGCGGGCGTCTCCGAGGCGCGGCTGAACGGAGCGGTGACCGGACTGGCGAACGTGCTGGGCAACATCGCGCCGATCTACCTGATGTGTGATCCACGTGACATCGGTGTTTATGCCCAGGCGAAATCACCCTTCACCAGCCGCGCCACCGTGTTCATCTACGATAAGGTGCCCGGCGGCGTCGGCTTCAGCGAGCGGCTGTATGACGTGCATGACCTCCTGTTGCGGGCCGCCCGCGAGCACGTGCGCGACTGCCCCTGCGAGGACGGCTGCCCCTCCTGCGTTGGCGTCGGCCCTTCCGACGAGCGGACTCCCTTCGCCAAGGAGACGACCTCCAAGCTTCTGGACATGCTGGTCATGTTCAACCGCCCCACAGCCTGACCGCGTAGATGATTCCTCTGGACCTTGCGTTAGCGACTGCCATCGTGTTCGGGGCGATGGTGGTGCGCGGCTTCACCGGGTTCGGCGGAGCGCTCCTGATGGTGCCGCTGCTGGGCCTGGTGTGGGATATCCGGCTGGCTGTCGTGATTGTGGCGCTGGTCCAGATTGTCACGGGCATGATGCTGGTCACGATGGGACGGCGTTCAGTGAACTGGGCAATCCTGCTGCCCATCGTGCTGTGGAGCTCGGCCGGATTGGTGATCGGAAGCCTGCTGCTGGCGAAGCTGCCGGTGGAGTGGATCGCGCGCATTCTCGGGGTCACCACGATCATCATTGGCGTTATTACGCTGGCGAAGCGAATCGTCATCGTTCAGCGTTCAGGGAGGTCGAAAAACATTGTGAACGGGGCTGTCGGTCTGAGCGTTGGCGTCCTGCACGGGTTGATCGGGACGAGCGGGCCGGTGATCGTGCCCTATCTCCAACGGGTCTTGCCTTCGCCGGCGCAGATGCGTTCGACCTTGCTAGCGCTGTTTTTCATCCTCGACGTTCTGCGCATCGGCTCGTACTTCCAGCTCGGTGTCATCTCGAACGTTGCGCTCCACCGCAGTGCCGTACTGGTGCCGGTCGCAATCGCCGGGTCGCTCATCGGGAGCCGTTTGCACTTCAAGGTCTCCGACGAGGTGTTTCGGGTGGCGGTCGCGTCGCTGTTGATCGTCTCCGGTGCGCTGCTGCTCACCTAGGCAGCGCGCCACCGTCCGCTTGATAGCATTGATAAGATTGAGTCGACCTGACGCAACTTTGTCGGAGTCGAACGGAATAGTTTCCATTGCCCGGGCGCTCTATTTCAAAGACGCACTTGCAGCGTCTGCATCAATAGTCTGGAAACCCGATGTCATCGAACTACCCTGATATTTACGACGCGGATTTCCGCGTACTGGACGACGAGCGGGTGGAGGAAAAACCTCCTCGCAGCAAGTGGCGCAAGCTTCTTGGGCCGGTAGCGACCGCGCTCGTCTTCGCCGCGACCAAGCTGAAGTTCATCCTGACTCTCTTGAAGAGCATCAAATTCTTGAGCACTGGTCTCACCGCGCTGCTCAGCGTGGGAGCCTACGCGTTGTGGTTTGGATGGCAGTTCGCGGTCGGCCTCGTAGTGCTGATCTTCATTCATGAAATGGGCCACGTCCTCGCCTTGCGTCGCTATGGAGTGAAGGCCTCAGCGCCGGTCTTCATCCCGTTTCTTGGGGCCTTCATCGCGATGAAGCAGCTGCCGAAGAATGCCGTCATGGAGGCGGTCGTTGGGCTTGGCGGACCCGTCATCGGCTCGCTGGGTGCGCTGGCGGCCTGGGCGCTCTACCAGACGACCGATCACACGATCTTCCTGGCATTGACCTACATCGGGGTGCTGCTGAATCTGTTCAACCTGTTGCCGGTCATGCCCCTGGATGGTGGACGTGCCGTGGGCGCTATCTCGCGCTGGTTCTGGGTGCTGGGCTATGCGGCGCTGATCGGTCTGATGCTCGTGCGCCCGAGTCCGATCGTGTTCATCATCCTGTTGATCGGTGCGCCGGAAGTCTGGCATGCCATTCGACGCGGGAAAGGCAGTGATACCTACTACGTGGTCCCGCTGAGGCAGCGCATCGCCGTTGGCGCGATGTACTTTGGACTGATTGCCGTACTCGGCGCGGCGATGTACGAGCTTGAGCCGTTGATGGTGGCGAACCGGCCGGGATAACCCGGCCGGTTCGGTTTGTAACGAGGAGCCCGAATGAAGATCGAGACGTTCGCGCTTGAGCGCTGGATGACGACCTACGAAGTCAACGTCGACTACGACATCGCCGAGAGCGGCATCCTATCCGATGACGGTGAACGAGCTTGCTCGATCTTGATGCCGGAGGACGAGCGGGAGCGCACGCTGGCACGGCCTGCTTGACACGCGCCTCGGATACAGCGAGGCGCCGGGCTCGCTGGAGCTGCGCACGCTGCTGGCGGCGACCTACTGCCGAGACCGGCCCGGACCACATCCTCGTCACGACCGGCGCGATCGAGGCGAACTTCCTGCTCTTCAACGTGCTGCTCGAGCCGGGCGACCACGTCGTCGCGGTCTACCCGGCCTACCAGCAGCTCTACAGCGTGCCGCGCGCCATCGGCTGCGACGTCTCGCTCTGGAAGCTGCGGCCGGAAGACGGGTTCCGCTACGATCTCGACGCGCTCGAGCGGCTGGTCACGCCCGGACGCGGCTGATCGTCGTCAACACGCCGCACAACCCGACCGGCGCGATGCTCTCGCCAGACGACGCTGCGGCGCGTCTACGCGCTGGCCGAGTCGGTCGGCGCGCTGGGTGCATGAGCGACGAGGCGTATCGCTGGCTGGAGCTGCCGGGCGGCGAGCCGCTTGCGCGCCGCCGGTGCGCGATCTCGGCGACGCGCGGCATCAGCGTCGGCACGTTCTCCAAGCCGTTCGGGCTGCCGGGCCTGCGCATCGGCTGGATCGCCGCGCCGGCGGACATCGTCGCCGCGTGCTGGGCGATGCGCGACTACATCTCGCTCAGCCCGGGCAAGCTCAACGACGCGCTGGCGGTGCTGGCCTGAAGCACCGCGACCAGATCGTCGCGCGCAACGCGAGGCGATCGTCGCAGCAGAACCTCGCGACCGTCAACGACTGGATCGCCGAGCGCACGCCGATGTCGTCAGCTGGACGCCGCCGCGAGGCGGGCTGCTGGCGCTGCTGGAGCTACGACCTCGACATTCCCTCGATGGATCTGGCCGAACCGCCTGGCCGAGGAATACAGTGTGATGCTCGCGCCCGGCTCGGCGTTCGGCTACGAGCACCACCTGCGGCTGGGCGTCGGCCAGACGCCAGAAGTCTTCAGTCGAGGGGCTGGCGCGGGCGGCGGCCTGTTTCGCCGACCTGAAGGCGTCCGGCGTTGGGCCTCGCGGCAGTAAGGAGAGCAAGTAGATGGTGGACCAAAGCGACATGCTGCGCAACGTTGGTATTCTTATTTTTCCGGACGTTGAGCTCCTGGATTTTTGCGGCCCCTACGAAGCATTTTCCGCTGCCAGCCGGGATGGAAACCCGATTTTTCACACCTTTACCGTGGCCGAGCACGCAGAACCGGTCGCGTCGAAGGCCGGGCTGAGATTTATCCCGGATTACAGCTTTCACAACGCGCCGAAGATCGATATCCTGGTCGTTCCCGGCGGTCAGGGCACGCGCCGGGAGATCGACAACCCGGCCCTCATTACCTGGATCCGTCAGGTGGCTGACGCCGCCGAGCTCACGACGTCCGTCTGCACCGGCAGCTTCCTGCTGGGCAAGGCGGGGTTGCTTCAGGATGGCAAGGCGACCACGCACTGGGGCAGCATCCAACGGATGCGCGAGATGTTTCCCGACATTGAGGTCCAGGAGAACGTGCGCTTTGTAGACGACGGCGCGATCGTTTCGTCCGCCGGCGTCTCGGCGGGTATTGACATGTCATTGCACGTCATCGAGCGTTTGTGCGGCACAGCGGCTGCCCAGAGCTCGGCACGACTGATGGAGTATGACTACTGGCAGGCAAAGAGCGTCGCAGACTAACCCCAGGCCGGCGCGGCGAGCCGCGTGAGGTACGCAGGCCGAAACCGGGCACGATCACCAAGGTAACGACCCAGGTGCGTGACCCGGAGCGGGTGAGCGTGTTCATCGACGGCGAATTTGCCCTGGGGCTGCCCGCGATTGAAGCCGTCAAGCGTGGGCTGCGGAGCGGTGTCGAGCTCTCCGAGGCTGACATCGAAGAGCTGCTGGCGGTTGACGAGGTCGAACGTGCCGTCCAGGGCGCCATCACCTTCGTCAGCTATCGTCCGCGCTCCGAGCGCGAAGTGCGCGACCGGCTGCGCAAGCGTGATTTCAGCCAGGAAGCCATCGACCAGGCGATCGAGCGGATGCGGGGCTGGGGGTACCTCGACGACCAGGCCTTTGCCGAGTGGTGGGTGGGCAACCGCACCGAGCACCGCCCGCGCGGCAAGCGTCTGCTGGCCGGCGAGCTGCGCAGCCGGGGCGTCTCAGCCGAGGTTGTCGGCGATGTGCTGGAAGAGGCCGAGGTAGATGAGGCTGGCGCCGCCCTTGAGCTTGCGCGCAAACGGCTGAGCTCCCTCTCAAGCCTGGACCGCCAGACGCAGGAACGCCGTCTGGCTGCCTTCCTGAGCCGCCGCGGCTATGGCTGGGACGTCATTAAACCCGTGTTGAAGGAAGTGTTCGGAGAGCTCGACGAAGATGAAGACTACGAGACGTGAGCCCGCTCGCGTAGCATCGTAGACTCCCTTAAATTGCCCTCAGCACCCATACGGACGTACCCGAAATCCATGCCAAAAGTATGGGTCTCGTGGTATCCTGATCTAGGCCGCTGAGAACTCCTCTCGTCACAAGCCCACACCGCATTTGAATAGTCGCAACGATCACCTGGGTATCGAGGACGATGGCTGAGATAAAGTGGTTTGGCCACGCATGTTTCCGTTTGCGGTCGCGTGAAGCGACAATCATAACTGACCCCGTTCCGCGCTCACTGGGCTACAAAGTCGACAAGCAGCGCGCAGATATCGTCACCCTCTCGCACGACCATCCGGGCCACACCGCCACTGAGATCATCACTGGCGACTACAAGGTTGTCCGGGCGCCGGGCGAGTATGAGATGAACGAGATCTTTATCACCGGCATCCGCACCTTCCATGACAGCAAACGCGGTGAAGAGCGTGGCCGGAACACCGCCTATATCATTGAAACTGAGAATATAACGATCTGCCACCTCGGCGATCTGGGGCATTCCCTCTCCGCCGACCAGGTGGAAGCCCTGACTTCGGTCGATATCCTGATCGTGCCGATTGGCGGCGGTCCAGTCCTGGATGCCGAAGCCGCGGCGGAGGTTGTGGGCCAGATTGAACCGAAGATCGTGATCCCGATGCAGTATCGCAACGCCCTCGGTGACCATGACCGGGCAGACCTCGCTCGCTTTCTGAAGGAGATGGCGGCTCCCGAGGTCACGCCGGTGGACAAGCTGACGGTGCGCCAGAGTGATTTGCGCGAAATGACCGAAGTCGTCGTGCTGGAGCTGGGCGCCACGGCGCGCTAGCCTATCAGATAGGTCGTTGGGAGTCAGTCATCCTGGAGGGCCCAGGATGACTGGTTTGAGATGGTTTTTTTACGGGACATAACATTTCCAACCGGTAGGGGTGCCCAGGTTGGGGAAGGGTGAGGCGATGACCAAGTATATTTTCGTAACCGGTGGAGTCGTCTCGTCGGTCGGCAAAGGGATCACGACGGCGTCGATCGGCCGCCTGATCAAGGCGCGCGGCATGAGTGTCGCGATGATGAAGCTCGATCCGTATCTGAATGTCGATCCCGGGCACGATGTCGCCGTATCAGCACGGCGAAGTATTTGTCACCGAGGATGGCGCAGAGACCGACCTGGACCTCGGGCACTACGAGCGCTTCACCGATGAGTACGTGCGCGCGGGCTCGAACGTCACGACCGGCCAGGTCTACTCCTCCGTGATTGCCAAGGAGCGCCGTGGGGATTATCTGGGCGGCACGATCCAGGTCATTCCGCATATCACCAACGAGATCAAGGACCGCATCCGCGAAGTCGCCGATGAGCAGCCGGCGCGGATGTCGCTCATCGTTGAGGTCGGCGGAACGGTCGGCGACATCGAGGGCCAGCCGTTCCTCGAAGCGATCCGCCAGATGCGCAAAGACCAGGGCCGCAGCAACGTCCTCTACATTCACGTCACGCTGCTGCCCGTACGTCGCCGCTTCTGGTGAGCTCAAGACGAAGCCGACCCAGCACTCGGTGCAAAGAGCTGCGCGCGATCGGTATCCAGCCGGATGTGATCGTCTGCCGCTCGGATATGCCGGTGCCGGAAGAAGTCATGTCCGAAGATCTCGCTCTTCTGCGATGTCGACGAAGAGGCAGTGATCCCGCTGGAGACAGCCGACACCATCTATGAAGTGCCGTTGATGCTGGAAGAGGCTGGGGCTCGGCAACTATCTGGCCCGCCACTTCGGCTGGTCGATGCGAGCCGGACCTTGACGACTGGAGGGAGCTGGTTGCGCGCATCAGGACGCCACGCCGGCAGAAGATCGAGATCGCTCTGGTCGGCAAATACGTCGAGCTGCACGATGCCTACATGAGCGTCGTCAGAATCGCTGGCGCATGCCGGTCTGGCCCATGATGTCGACGTCGATATCAACTGGATCAACTCCGAGCTGGTGACGCCCGAAGAGCTCGAGGCCGAGCTGGAGCACGTCAGCGGCATCGTGGTACCGGGTGGCTTCGGGGCGCGCGGCGTCGAAGGCAAGATCGCTCGCCGTCTCGTTACGCACGCGAGCACAAGGTCCCCTATCTTGGCCTGTGTTACGGCCTGCATATGGCGGTGATCGACGTCGCCCGCAATGTGCTCGGCTATACCGATGCCAACTAGCACCGAGATCGACCCCGACACGAGCCACCCGGTGATCGACCTGATGCCCGACCAGCAGGGCGTCGACATGGGCGGCACGATGCGACTCGGCCAGTATGGCCCTGCCAGCTGGTGCCGGGCACGAAGACCGCCGAGGCCTATGGCGAACGAGCTGATCGTGGAGCGCCACCGGCACCGCTGGGAGGTCAACAATCGCTTCCGCGACGAGCTTGCGCGGGTCGGTCTGATCGTCTCAGGCGCGTCGCCGGACAACCGGCTAGCGGAGATCATGGAGCTGCGCGATCATCCATTCTTCGTCGGTGTGCAGTTCCATCCGGAGTTCAAGTCTCGCCCGACCCGGCCGCACCCGTTGTTCCGCGAATTCGTTGGCGCGGCCACGCAGGTGCTGCGCGAGGGCGACCAGCGACCGCTGCCCATGCGCCAGGAAGTCGACGGCCAGCGCCAACCAGTGCTTCCATAGACTGATGGCGCGTCTCGTGCTGGGTACGATCTTCCTCTCAGATGGAGCGACCCTGCCGCTTGAGAAAGTGGCTGCCGGGAATGTGCGACAATGCGATCAGTGACTAGGGTGCGTCACGAGATTGTGATATAGTGCACGCAGTTTGAGAGCGAGGTGCGGGATGGGGGACCCGCTCGGACCGCATTCTCAACAGGACTGGCAAGCGATTGGTGCGGCATCCGGCATTGGATGCACTGTCGTAGTCAGTCTTTTGGTGTGTATTGGTGGGGGAGTTTTACTCGACCGTTGGTTAGGCACCGCACCGGTAATGGTGCTTCTCGGCATAGTGGCGGGTATGATTGCGGCAGGCTACGCGCTCTACGAGCTTGCGGTGCTCGGGCAGCCTGAAAAGGGCCTCGTCAGGCTGAAGCGATCGACTGACCGTGATTCGGGGAATCGCGGGCCGGAAGAAGAGAATACGTCGGGGTAGGAACGGTAGTACATGGATATTCATGTCTCAATTGCAGCCGAGACATTGTTTTCAATCGGCCCGTTAAACGTCACGAACTCCTTTTTGACCATGCTCATGGTCATGGCCGTTATCCTCCTCCTCGGCACGTGGATTGCCCGCCGGGCAACCTTGCAACCGAGGGGCTACGGTCAGTTCATCTTTGAATCCTTCGTCGACTTCATGCTCGGCATCGTTGAGAATACGGCCGGCAGACGAGTCGGCCGCCGCATCTGGCCGCTGATTGGCGGTCTTTTCGTATTTATTATTCTCTCCAACTACTCGGGGCTGCTGCCTGGCGTGGGTACCATCGGTGTGAAGCACATCGAGGAAGAGGAGACGGCGCAGATTGCGTACGTCGCTCAGCCGAACACCCAGGGACCCGCTTTCGCCCAGGAGGAAGAGCAAGGCGGGGCACACGAAGTACTCGTGCCCGCTCTTTCGTTCTCCCAGCGCCGACCTCAACATGACGCTTGCAATGGCGATCCTGGCGATCTTTATTGTCCAGGTGGCCGGCATCACGGCGCATGGCATCGGAGGCCGGATCAAGCATATGGCTGATCCCTGGTGGATCTTCCCGCTTGAGCTCATTGCAGAAGTCTCTCGTATTGTTTCACTCTCCTTCCGTCTCTTCGGCAACGTCTTCGCTGGCGAAGTACTCGTTGCCGTGATGATCGGTATCGCCGCCGCGACCTGGTTTGCTATTGCAACACTGGCGGTGCCAACGGTCTTCCTCTTCCTTGAAGTCTTATTCGGATTTGTCCAGGCGCTTGTGTTTGCGCTCTTGACTCTCATCTACCTGGCGCTCGCCGTCGCCGGGGCTGATGAGCACGGGAACCCAGAGGAGAGTCACGGCCATTAACTTTGGTGGAGGTCAAAGACCCCGCACGGTAACGATGGGTCGAATCGCGTCTCGGGGAGGCGTGCGTTGTGTAGCCGGGCCGGTCCTATAGCAACTTCGCGGGACGGCTCGACACGAGGAGGAACGTAGGGTGTTTGACGGTATTACAGATCCAAGTGCCGTATCGACGATGGCCGCAGGCCTGGCAATTGGTCTAGGCGCACTTGGTCCTGGTCTCGGCATCGGCCTCGCGGTGAGCAAGGCGATGGAAGCCATTGGCCGCAACCCGGAGGCTGAAGGCGCGATCCGAACGACAATGATCATCGGTGCCGCGCTGGCTGAGGCAGTCGCGATTTACGCCTTCGTCATCGCGATTATTCTGATTTTCGTCGCGTAAGAGGCAGGACGCTCGGCCTGGTTCGGGCGGTATCGCAGCATTCAGACACGTGGCAGTCCGTGTGGGGCGGGAATCTGAGATTCGGGTTCCTGTCCCCCTGGTTCCCCGGGAGTCACCGGCGGCAACAAGCGATTGACGGCCGGGGCGTCAAGCCGGCGGAACGGAAGAAGGTTAGCCCACATCATGGGTGAGTTAGGCATAAATTACACAAATTTGATCGTCCAGCTTGTGGCGTTCGCTCTCTT
The DNA here is from genome assembly GCA_963729445.1 of uncultured Chloroflexia bacterium. Taxonomy (GTDB): domain Bacteria; phylum Chloroflexota; class Chloroflexia; order Thermomicrobiales; family CFX8; genus JACCZH01. Next base: position 995,651 of record CAVSNU010000003.1, on the reverse strand, counting down.
CATCTACCTGTTCTGGAAGTTTGCGCTGGGCCCGATAACGGCCATGAAGGACACGCGCGAGGCGCGCATCAACCAGAGCCTGGACCGGGCGCAAGAGATTGAGCGCGAGCTTCAGAACACGCGCACCCAGAACGAAGAGATTCTGAACAACGCGCGTCGCGAGGCGCAGGCAATTCTGCAGAGCGCCCGCGAGCTGTCCGAGCAGAACATCGAGCGCGCACGCGAGCAGGCACAGGTGCAGGCCGACGACATGGTCGAGAAGGCCCGGTTGGCGCTTGAAGCCGAAGTGCGCCAGGCTCGTCTGGAGCTGCGGAAAGAAGTCGCCGAACTGGCGGTTCTGGCCGCGAGCAAGATTGTGCGGGCGAACATTAGCCGTGCCGATCAAACGCGATTCATCGAAGAGGCGCTGGCTGAAGCCGGCAGCCGCAACGGTAGCACTCCCCGCCGGTAACGTATGGGCGTTGCGCGCGAGCGGGGTGAACACGTAAAGCAGGGAGCCGGAGGATCATGGCCTCACGGGGTGTAGCAAAACGATACGCGCAGGCGATCTTTAGTTTGGCTAGCGAAGACGATTCGCATGACCGATGGCTGGAAGCCCTCGCCCGTCTCGCTGAGGCTGCTGAGGACCCCACTACTCGGTGGTTTCCTCATGAGCCCCAACGTGACTCAGGCCCAGAAGCGCAAGGCGATCGAGTCGCTGCTGCCTGATCCGGATCAGGCAGCAGCGCGCAATCTGGCGATCATGCTGATTGAGCGACGCCGTTTCGACATTATCCCGCTGTTGTTAGAGGTATATCGCGAATTCGTGCTTGAGTCACGCGGCATCGTTATTGCTGACGTCACGACGGCGGTCGAAATGACCACTGACGAACGGGAGCTGGTGAGCGAGGGCCTGGCGAGCATTGTAGGGCGTGACGTGGTAATACGCGCAGTAGTGGATCCAGACATCATTGGCGGAATGGTTGCGCGCGTAGGCGACAGGCTGGTTGACGGCAGTGTTATTTCCCAGTTAAACCGGTTAAAATTAAGAATTGCGCAGTAACGAGAACTAGATATTGAACGACCGGTAAGGCGCGCCAAGGCGCGCCGCTGCTGGCGGCAAATGGGGAGGCAAGCATGGCCGTACGGTCGACAGAAATTCGCGACATTCTAAGAGGTCAGATTGAGACCTTTGAAGCCGAGATGACGATTACCAACGTTGGTAATGTCATTGAGGTTGGCGACGGCATCGCGACGGTGTTCGGCCTGAGCGAGGTCAAAGCTAACGAGCTCGTCCAGTTTTCCAATGGCGTCATGGGCATGGCCTTCAATCTTCAGGAAGACAGTGTCGGCGTCATTATTCTCGGTGACTACTTCGACATCGAAGAGGGCGACGAGGTTCGCTCCACCGGCCGCATCATTGAAGTGCCGGTTGGTTACGAGCTGGTTGGGCGCGTTGTGAACGGGCTGGGTGAGCCGATCGACGGCAAGGGCCCGATTGCGACGACGAAGACGCGCGCCGTCGAGCGCATCGCGCCGGGCGTGATTGACCGTCAGAACGTCAATACCGCGCTTCAGACGGGCATCAAAGCGATTGACGCGATGATCCCGATCGGTCGTGGTCAGCGCGAGCTCATCATCGGTGACCGCCAGACCGGTAAGACAGCGATCGCCCTTGATACCATCATCAATCAGCGGGACAGCGGCGTCATCTGCATCTACGTCGCCATTGGCCAGAAGCGGGCCCAGGTCGCACAGATCGTGGGTATTCTGGAGCGCTACGGGGCAATGGATTACACCATCGTCGTTTCCGCCTCAGCGTCCGACCCGGCTCCGATGCAGTACATCGCACCGTACGCGGGCTGTGCCATGGGTGAGGAAATCATGGAGGCTGGCCGCGACGCGCTCATCGTTTATGATGACCTGTCCAAGCACGCCTGGGCGTACCGCGAGGTCTCGCTGTTGATGCGTCGCCCTCCGGGCCGCGAGGCGTACCCGGGTGACGTGTTCTACCTGCACTCCCGGCTGCTTGAGCGGTCCGCCCGCCTGAGCGAAGAGCGTGGTGGTGGCTCGTTGACGGCGCTGCCAATTATTGAGACGCAGGCCGCCGACGTGTCGGCGTATATCCCGACAAACGTTATTTCCATTACGGACGGCCAGATCTACCTGGAGGCCGACCTGTTCTACGCTGGAATCCGCCCCGCGATCAACGCCGGTTTCTCGGTGTCGCGTGTCGGTGGCGACGCGCAGATCAAGGCCATGCGGCAGGTGGCGGGCCGGTTGCGCGGTGAGCTTGCGCAGTATCGCGAGCTTGCGGCCTTCGCCCAGTTCGGTTCCGACCTGGATCCCGCGACCCAGCGGCAGCTCAGTCGTGGCCAGCGATTGACCGAGATTCTCAAGCAGCCACAGTATCAGCCGCTCCCGGTTGAGCAGCAGGTCGCGATCCTGTGGGCCGCCACGAATGGGTACCTGGACGACGTTCCGGTAGAGCGCGTGGCCGAGTTCGAACAGCAGTTCCATATCTACATGGAGACAACTCACCCGGATCTCCTCCGTGCCATTCTCGAAGAGGGGCAGCTCACTGACGCTCTGGTCGAGGGCCTGCGCACGGCAGTTGAGAATTTCAAGAAGACGATGAACTTTGGCGCAACCGCTTAGCACTCAGACATCCGGCCAAACGGCTTAAAGGGGGAACCCGGTGGCATCACCTCGTGAAATTAGGAGACGTATCCGCTCCGTTCGGAACACGTCTCAAATCACGCGAGCCATGGAAATGGTCTCGGCGGCGAAGATGCGCCGGGCACAGCAGAATGTCCAGGCATCGCGGCCGTATTCGGAGCGCATCCGCTACATGATCGCCGGGCTCTCCGGGTTGACTGATGGCATTGAGACCGGACGATTTCCGCTCCTTGAGGAGCGGCCGGTCGAGCGCGTCGGCGTCGTCGTGATCACCTCGGACAAGGGACTGGCAGGTGCACTGAACAGCAACGTTATCCGGCACGCGACCAATTTCGTGCGCGGGCAGGACGTGCCGGTCGAGATGGTCACGGTCGGACGCAAGGGGCGCGACTTCTTCACGCGCTATGGTCAGAACGTGACCGCCGAGTTCACGAACCTGGGCGACTGGCCCGGTATCGATGACTTGCGGCCGATTGTCGAAGTCTCGATCAGCGAATTCGTCGCCGGTCGGGTGGACGCGGTTCACCTGATCTACTCGCAATTCGTCAACACACTGAACCAGCGGCCGATCGCGCTGCAGATCCTGCCGATCAAACCGCCCGAGGATGTCGCTGCCGAAGAGCTCGTCCGCGATTACATCTTCGAGCCGGGCCGCGACGAGGTGCTTGAGGCGCTCTTGCCGCGTTACATTGAAGTACAGCTGTACCAGGCGATGCTTGAGGCGATCGCGAGCGAGCACTCGGCTCGCATGGTCGCGATGCGCAATGCGACCGACAACGCCAAGGAGCTGATGGACGAACTATCGTTGACATATAACAAGGCACGCCAGGCACAGATTACACGCGAAGTATCGGAAATCGCGGCGGGCGCCGTCGCATCCAGAGGCTAGCACGTCGCGGCGCTCACTTGCGTTGTTGATAGGGGGACTAGAGTGGCAGTAGAAACAAAACTCGGGGTAGGACAAGTAGTCCAGGTGCAGGGCGTGGTGGTGGACGTCGAGTTCCCATCGGGCGAGCTGCCTGAAATTTATAACGCGCTTGACGTCACAATGCCCGACGGCAGCAAGCTCGTCCTGGAGGTACAGCAGCACCTTGGAAATGACTGGGTGCGCTGTGTCGCCATGTCGACTACCGACGGCTTGGCGCGTGGATCATCAGTCACGGACGTCGGGACCCCGATTCGGGTTCCGGTTGGTCAGGCGGCACTCGGTCGCGTTATCGATGTTCTGGGCCGGCCGATTGACCGTCTGGGGCCGATTGAAGCCGAGGATTATCGTGCTATCCACCAGTCTCCGCCGCCGTTCGCCGAGCAGTCAACCTCGGTTGAAGTGTTCGAGACCGGCACCAAGGTGATCGACCTGATTGCGCCATTTACCAAGGGTGGTAAGTCCGGTGTGTTCGGCGGCGCCGGAACCGGCAAGACCGTCATTATTCAGGAGATGATCCGGAACATCGCGGCCGAGCACGGCGGGTACTCGGTCTTCATCGGCGTGGGCGAGCGCACCCGTGAGGGCACGGCGCTCCGTGGTGAGATGATCGAGTCCGAAGTGCTCGACAAGGCGGTCCTGATCTTCGGTCAGATGAACGAGCCGCCAGGCGCACGTCTGCGTGTCGGCCTGACCGGTCTGGCTGTGGCGGAGTATTTCCGCGACGAGGGCCGCGACGTGCTGGTCTTTATCGACAACATCTTCCGTTTCGTGCAGGCAGGTTCTGAGGTGTCGGCGCTGCTCGGCCGTATGCCGAGCGCCGTGGGTTACCAGCCGACGCTGGCGACCGAGATGGGTGCCCTCCAGGAGCGCATCACCTCGACACAGACCGGCTCGATTACGTCGCTGCAGGCCATTTACGTGCCGGCTGACGACTACACCGACCCGGCGCCGGCCACGACCTTCGCGCACCTCGACGCTACGATCTCGCTTGAGCGCGCGCTCGTGGAGCAGGGCCTCTATCCAGCGGTTGACCCGCTGGCATCGACGTCCCGTATTCTTGACCCCAACATCGTCGGTCAGGAGCACTACGACACCGCCCGTGAGGTGCAGCGCGTCCTGCAGCGCTATCGCGACCTCCAGGACATCATCGCGATTCTGGGTATGGAAGAGCTTAGCGACGAGGACAAGATCACCGTCGCGCGCGCACGGCGTATCCAGCGCTTCCTGACCCAGCCGTTCTTCGTTGCCGAGCAGTTCACCGGTAACCCGGGCCGCTACGTTGAGTTGTCTGAGACGATTCGCGGCTTCCGGGAGATCCTGGAAGGTAAGTACGACCACCTGCCGGAGCAGGCGTTCTATATGGTTGGCACCATCGATGAGGCCGTCGAGAAGGCCCAGCAGATGGAGGCTGGCGGCTAACAGACCGCCGCGTGCCCGGCAGGGGAGGGGCTGGTACTCTCCCGCGACATACATCCCTGGGCGTCCGGGAGGGTCCGGTACCTTCCCGGACCACCACGCTCGAAACGAGGAGGAACCCTAGGTGGCAACCGCGGGCCCGAAACTGAATGTTGAAATCGTGACCGGCGAGCGAGTCGTGTACGCCGAGACCGGCGTGGATATGGTCGTTGCTCCCGGCGCCGAGGGCCAGCTCGGCATCCTCCCGCGCCACGCGCCGCTCTTCAGCCTGTTGTCTGGCGGAGAGCTACGCGTGAAGCGCGGCAACAGCGAGGAAGTGTTGACCGTCTTCGGTGGTTTCCTCGAGGTTGCCAATAACCGTGTGTTGATCCTTTCCGACGCGGCCGAGCGCATCGAAGAGGTCGACCTTGAGCGTGCCGAGGCCGCCCGCCAACGGGCGGAAGAGACCCTGCGCCGGGCACGTGCAGGCGGTGGCCTGGATCTGGCCCAGGCTGAAGCCGAGCTGCGGCGCGCGCGTGTGCGGCTGGCCGTCGCGAACAAGCACGGCCGTCGTTCCCGCGGTGGCGGGGGCGGGCCTCGTGTGCAGGGCGAGCCATAGCGACGTTTCACCGATAACACAACAACGGGCCGGCCTCCAGGCCGGCCCGTTGTTGTGTAACGACCATAACTGACACACGGGAACGGTTCTCGTTACCTGACAGATAGTAAACTCACAACCAGTCGATCTGTGACTGGTAGTCGAGAGGCAATTGCATGCTGGGCAGCGCACCAACCCGTCTGAATACGCCGGCCGGAGACGCGGTCTCACGGATCGTGATGCAGGGCGGCGCCTCCTTACGCGGAAACGTGCGTATCAGCGGTGCAAAGAACGCGACGCTGCCCATCATGGCCGCGGCGCTGCTAACGGACGAACCCTGCACGCTTGAGAACGTTCCGATGCTCGAAGACATCTTCGTCATGACCGACTTGCTGCGCATCCTTGGCGCAGAGGTGGAGGTTGACGAAGCCAACCACCGGGTGCGCATTCACGCGCGCGATATTCAGACGCACTGCGCGCCACAGGAGCTGGTCGAGCGCATGCGGGCGTCGTTCCTGGTGTCAGGGCCGATTCTTGCGAGAACGGGCAAGTTGCGGACCGGCGCACCAGGCGGCTGCAAGCTGGGTAGCCGGCCGGTCGACGTTGATGTGCGTGGTTTCAAGCGCATGGGCGCCGACGTGTTTGTCGGCGACGGCTTTTACGAAATGGACGCCGGCCGCCTGGTTGGCGCCGAGATTTACATGGACTACCCCAGTCATACCGGCACCGAGAACCTCTTGATGGCTGCCACCCTGGCGCGAGGCTCGACCACGATCGTGAACGCTGCCTCGGAGCCGGAGATCGTGGGGCTTGGGAACGCCTTGCGCGAGATGGGCGCGCGTATCCACGGCGTTGGCACACCGCACATCCGGATCGACGGCGTTGAGCGGCTGCGTGGCTTCCATACCGCGATCATCCCAGATCGACTGGAGGCCGGCACCTTCGCGATCGGTGCGGTGGTGAGTAAGGGCGAAGTTGTCCTGGAGCGGGTGGCTGAGTCCGACATGCTGCCGCTGACCTACAAGCTGCGAGAAGCCGGAGCACAGGTATGGTGGAGTGAGAGCTCGATGATGGTGCGCTCGGGCAAGCGACTCGAGGCCGTCGAGATTCAGGCGCTGCCCTTTCCCGGGTTTCCAACCGACTTGCAAGCGGCGTTCGCCGTGCTCATGACCCAGGCCGAAGGTACGAGCCGGGTGTTCGAGCGGGTCTTCAACGACCGCTTGCGGTATATCGACGAGCTGCGCAAGATGGGCGCGCAGGCCGAGCAGGTGACGAATCAGGAAGCGCGCTTTATCGGTCCGACGCCGCTGCACGGAGCCTGCGTCTCAGCCCTGGATATCCGGTCTGGGGCATGTCTCATCCTGGCCGGCCTGATTGCCGAAGGGCAGTCATCGGTCGATCAGATTCACCACGTGCGCCGCGGATACGAGGACATCGTCGGCAAGTTCGCGTCGCTTGGGGCGGATATACGTTACGCCTGAGGCGCCAAACGCCTGTGATAGACTGAGCCGTCTGGGGGTCACCCGCAGCATGACGCGTGACCGGAATAAGAGCTGTGCCGTTTTTCACGTGTCCATGATGGATTCCGAGCGAAGACAGCATGGTGCACCGAACTCGGCAGTGGGAAGCGGGACGTGGGGAAACAACTAGGCATCGACCTTGGGACGGCAAACGTCCTGGTATTTGTTCGTGGACGTGGGATCGTTATCAATGAGCCGTCCGTCGTCGCCATCTCTGCGCGTGACGGACGCGTGCGCGCCGTCGGCCTTGAAGCGCGGAACATGCTCGGCCGCGAGCCGCGGGAGACGATCGAGGTCGTTCGTCCCATGCGTGAGGGCGTGATCGCCGACTACGTTGTGACCCAGGAAATGTTGCGTTACTTCATTAACAAGGCGGTCGGGCGCTTCTCACTCACCCGGCCCGACGTCATGCTCTGCGTACCTGCCGGAGTAACCGGCGTCGAGCGTCGCGCGGTACGCGATGCGGCCCTGCACGCCGGTGCGCGGCGCGCCTACCTGATTAGCGAGCCACTGGCGGCCGCGATCGGCGCGCGGGTTCCGGTGGCCGACCCCAGCGGGAATCTCATCATTGACATCGGGGGTGGCACCACCGAGGTTGCCGTGATCTCCCTCAACGCCTTCGTCGTCGCCAAGTCCATCCGGGTTGGCGGGAACAAGTTCGACGAGGCGATCGCCAATTACATCAAACGTAAATACAACCTCCGGGTCGGCGAGCGCACCGCTGAAGAGGTGAAGATCGCGATCGGCTCGGCCATGCCGCTCGACGACGATGTGGTGATGGAAGTGCGCGGCCGCGACGAGGTGGCCGGCCTGCCGCGCACGATCCGCATTCACGGTAACGAGATCGTCGACGCCATCACTGAGCCGCTGGAGGCGGTCATCGGCGCTGTGCGGGCGGTCCTGGAAGAGACGCCGCCCGAGCTATCGTCTGACATCATCGACAAGGGCATGATCCTCACGGGTGGCGGCGCGCTCCTGCGGGGTTTGAGTGACTTGCTCACCGAAGTCACCGGCGTCCCGTGCTATGTTGCCGACGACCCGCTCTCCGCCGTTGCCATCGGCACGGGCCTGGCACTGGAATATTTCGATATTCTGCGCGATTCGCTCGAAGAGCCGTAGCGCACGGCCGCAACCTCAGACACCAACATCCACTCTCCGCTGCTCGACGACGCGGTAGGAAGACGGCTCCGTCTGCCAGCGCTCCACCACGGAGCATGGTAGATTCGTGCTGTGTCACATACCGATAAGGCGAGGGACGGTGGAGCGCATGGCTGGAACGGATGTCGTGGTCGTTGGCGGCGGGGTGATTGGTAGCTCCTGCGCATATCAGCTAGCAAAGCGTGGCGTAAAGGTCACGATTGTCGAGGCGCGAGAGGTTGCCAGCGTCGCGTCGGGCGCCAGCGCCGGTGGAGTCCGGCAGCAAGGCCGCGATCCACGCGAGCTTCAGATCGCGATGCGCGCTATCGCGATGTGGCCGGCGCTCGGGGAGGAGCTTCAGGCAGACCTCGATTATCACCAGGACGGCCATCTCACGCTTGTCGCGAACGAGACAGACCTGCCGGACCTCGAGCAGAAAGTCGCCCGGCAGCGCGACGATGGGTTAGACGTCCGCATGCTGTACGGCGACGACGTCCGCGAAGTGGCCCGTGGCGTGTCAGGCGACGTGATCGCCGGTGCATACTGCCCGACGGACGGTCACGCGAACCCGATCTGGACCACCAAGGCGTTTGCACGTGGAGCGGTTCGTCATGGGGCCACGTTGCACGAGCAAACGCGCGTCACCGGCTTGCTGACCGATTCCGGGCGGGTCCGTGGTGTTGAGACCACGAATGGGCTCATCGAGGCGGATTGGGTTGTGAACGCGGCCGGTGCCTGGAGCCCTGAGCTCTGCAACATGGCTGGCTTTGATGTGCCGATCCACACTCGCGCCCCACAGATGATGCTGACGACAGAGCTGCCCGGCGCGTTGCTGCCCGTGGTGGGCTGTGTCGGCAGGCTGCTCAGTCTCAAGCAGCTCAAGAACGGCCGCTACCTGATCGGCGGAGGCTGGCCGGCAAGCGTCTACATGGATCGGCCCATTGGCCTGAACCGTCACGCGAGTATTGTGGGGAGCGCCGGTCACTCGTCTGCGGTCTGGCCGGTATTGAAGCAGACACGGGTGCTGCGCGTCTGGTCCGGGTTGGAAGCCGAGACTGACGATGTCGTTCCCATTCTTGGCACGGTTCCAGCGCTGGAGGGCTTTGTGATGGCGTCGGGCTTTTCAGGTCACGGCTTCGCGCTGTCCCCCTACATCGGCAAGCTGACGGCTGACCTCATCATGACCGGCCAGACCGAAACGCCCATTGAGGAGCTGATGCTAGAACGGTTCACACGTTCCACTACCCATCCTGCCGTCGATCCACTGCCGGCGTAAGCCGATCCACGACATGGTGGTGTCCAGCTTGATTCGGTTAGTGTCCGTCGCATTCCCCTTTTGCGTATGGGTGCAATTCATTGCGCCCTGCCTGGTTGCCCCCGCTTTGGAGAGGGCGCAATGAATTGCGCCCGTACGCATCAACTTCAGGAATCATTGGGCAGCGCGTATCGCTATGGCAGTCATCCTGACGCAAGGAAGGATCTCTGGCGAAACGCCTTGGGATTTAAGCACGAGATCCTTCGCTTGCGCTCAGGATGACTGATGAACGCGCAGGATGCCTGGTTAGGCGCGCAGGATGACCGGTTGGGCGCTCAGGGTGCTCGGTTAGGAACTCTGGGTGTTACGTTCTTCGCGAGTTTACCCACCTCCATATGATGGATTAGCGTGTGACGCGACGGTTCTGATATCTGACGACGCAGGGCATATAATCAGAGGCCCGGTGTCCCTTCGCCATCGACGGCGCTGCCGCCGAGCCGCACCGGTACTGGCTTCATCCCATCGTACACAGACGTTCAACACAGAGGGAGAATGACCGTGTTCATGGACGCTCAAGGGGGTGGCCCCGACATCAATCTCCGCACCGGCGATACTCGTCCGATCATGCCGGAGCTTGCGACGAGCCCTGACCGCCGTCCAGACACCGTTACTTTTGAAATGGTGCGCGACGATGAGGAAGTGGCCGCTCTGATCGAGCAGGCCAATGCGAACCTGGGTGTCCTGGGTTACACCGAGCATGGTGCGCGGCATGTCACCCTGGTCTCGCGGATCGCGCTCAACATCCTGAAGCACCTTGGCTACGATCGAGAGCAGCAGGAGCTGGCGGCGATCGCTGGCTATCTGCATGACGTGGGCAATGCCATCAGCCGCTTCGACCATAGCCTGACCGGCGCCTTGCTTGCGCGTGACGTCCTGATCCGTCTGGGAATGTCGGCGACTGACGTGGCGATCGTCATGGCGGCCATTGGCAGTCATGGTGACGATACTGGCCGGTTGGGTGAGCCAGTGCACCCTGTGTCGGCCGCATTGATTCTGGCCGACAAGTCAGACGTGCACCGCTCGCGTGTCCGCAACCCGGACCCGACGACGTTCGATCAACACGATCGAGTGAACTACGCCGCGACATCATCGTTTCTGCGGGTTGACGCCGCGGCCAAGACCATCACCCTGGAGCTGACGATCGACACGAGCGTGGCTCAAGTGATGCACTACTTCGAAATCTTCTTGCCACGTATGCTGATGAGCCGGCGTGCGGCTGAGTTCCTGGGGTGCGCCTTCCATATCGAAATGAACCATGTGGAGTTGCTCTAACCTGGCGACCTGCCAGTCTCGTTCTGCAAGACTTGATACGCTTCTGCGTGACACCCTTCGTTAGCGTTATGGTTCTTCGGAGGGTAACGAATGTTTTGGCGTAAGTAACGCGGAGCGGCACGACACTCATGGCATCCATCGCGAGCGTGCGGGGTGCACGCGCACGGGTGCGGCAATCTGCCGAGCTCGACTCATACATGTTGATTATCGTCGCCGTGCTGACACTGTTTGGCATGGTGGCTCTCTGGAGTGCCGACGGGGCTGGAGCCATCACGCTCGGCTCCAACGTCGCCCGCCAGTCAATGTTCGGCGCCGTGGGTCTGGTCGCCATGACCGTTCTCAGCACGGTGAACTATCGTTTCTTGAGGTCGTTCGCGATACCGATCTACGTCGGATCATTATTGTTGCTGGCACTCTTGATCGTGAGCGGTACGACGATTACCGGTTCGACCCGCTGGATCTATCTGGGACCAATCGGGTTCCAGCCATCGGAGTTCGCCAAACTGGCCGTGGTCATCGCTCTGGCCGCGTTCCTGAGCGAACGACACCACGAGATGGATAAGTTTCATAACTTCCTCCTGTCTCTTGCGATCGTCGGCGTCCCTACGGCGCTGGTCTACACCCAGCCCGACCTCGGGACATCGGCCGTCTTCGGCGCGATCTGGTTTGCCTCGATGCTCGTGTCGCGCACACGCGTGCTGTACCTGGTCGGGACGGTGCTTCTCGCGATACCTGGCGCGATCTTCGCCTGGTTTTTCGTGATGGAGGACTACATGAAGGACCGGCTGCTCATCTCGTTCGACCCGCAGCGCGATTATTTTGGCGACGGCTTTAACATCGTGCAGGCGCGGGTCACGATTGGGACATCGGGTTGGTTCGGACACGGTCTGACCGGAGGTAGCCAGAGCGAATACCAGTTCTTGCGCGTTCGGACGACCGACTTCATCTTCGCGCACGCCATGAGCATGTTCGGTTTCATCGGCGGCTTGGCGTTGTTCGCGGCGTTCATCCTGCTCTTCATGCGGATGACCCGCGTCGCGGCCGTGTCACGGGACAACTTCGGGCAGTACATCGCAGTCGGGATTCTGTCGATGTACGTCTTTCAGACGTTCGTCAACATCGGCATGAACGTCGGTCTGCTGCCGGTGACAGGCATCCCGCTCCCGCTCATATCGCTGGGTGGTAGCTCTCTGGTGACGAACCTGGCCGCGATTGGAATCCTGCAAAGCATCGTCGTCCACCACCGCAGGCTGGCGTTCCAGTCGATGCGGATATAATCTTGGCGCTGAAGATCCGGACCCACGCGCAATGGAACCGTTGGGCAGAGAATGCCCCTTTTCGCAATCACCCCTTCGACTCCGCTCAGAGCCTGCCCTGAGCGGAGCCGAAGGGGTGACCAGCAGAGGCAGCTGTCCGTCCTGATACCGCTTAACGTGATGCGCCAGGAGCTCGTGGTCCTTCCGGACGTGTCTCTCGACCCCGGCGCCTGCAAAGGAACTCGCGCTACTGCTCCTTCGAGATCTCTAACGCGCGCGCATAGACCTGTTTACGAGGCAGCCCGGTGGCAGCGATCGCGCGGTCAACGGCTTCGCGGAGTGTTGCCCCTCCTGCTATCGCCCTGACGAGCGTATCCTCGAGAAGGTCCTGCGGGTCGGCCGCGGTCTGGCCCGGCTCAATAACGACGACGAACTCGCCGCGCGGGTTGACCTGGCGAGCGACGTCCTCAGCAGTGCCGCGCAACCATTCCTCGTAGAGCTTCGTCATCTCCCGCCCAACCGTGACCTGTGCGTGCGGTAGCTCGCTGGAGATCTCGTTCAGCAGCCGCTCGATGCGCGTAGGCGCTTCGAACAGGATGACCGGGAGGCCAAGAGCTGCGAGCTCGCGCAGGCGCTTCAAGCGCGCGCCGCTGGGGCGCGGCAGAAACCCGCCAAACACGAATCCATGATCCGCTGCTCCGGAGGCTGCTGCGGCAGCGATCACCGACGACGCGCCCGGGATCGGGATAACGGGATAGCCGTGTTCCAGAGCCGCCCTGACCAGCACAGATCCTGGATCAGAAATACCCGGCATGCCGGCGTCTGAAACCACCGCCACGTCGTCCCTGGCCAGCACCGCCATGATCTCGTCCACTCGCGACTGGTCAGAGTCGCCATGGAACGCCGTCATGCGTGTGTTGATCTGGTAGCGCTGGAGCATGCGGCCAGTGACACGGGTGTCCTCGGCAGCGATGAGGCCAACTTCACCGAGAATGCGCAGGGCGCGCTGGGTGATGTCCTCAAGGTTCCCGATTGGCGTGGCGACGAGGTAGAGCGTACCCATGAGACCCTATCGACGTTACTTCGCGTGTGACCGGCTGCGAGCCAACCAAATGCGGCCTGGTTCGTTATACTCATTCGGTACGTACGGACACCATACGGCCCGGTGGAGTGGGCCGAGGATCACGACACACTGGAATGGAATAGTATGCTGCCTGGCTCTGACGAAACGGGCCGCGCGCCCGGTCAAACCCAGTCACTGTACCGAAAATATCGGCCAACATCCTTTGCCAGCGACGAGCTCGTTGGCCAGGAGCATATCAGCCGAACGTTGAGAAACGCGATTGCACAGGGCCGCGTGGCTCACGCGTACCTGTTTTGCGGTCCGCGAGGCACCGGTAAGACATCCACGGCCCGCTTGCTGGCCAAAGCGGTGAACTGTCTTGATGAGTCTCCGGAACTGCGTCCGTGCAACGTCTGTACGGCCTGTACGGCGATCAACACCAACCGCGCAACCGACGTCATCGAGATTGATGCTGCGTCGAACCGGGGCATCGAGGATATGCGTGATCTGCGCGAACAGGTGAAGTACGCGCCGACCCAGCTCAAGAACAAGTTCTATATCATCGACGAGGCGCACCGGCTGACCAAGGACGCGTTCAACGCGTTCCTGAAAACGCTCGAAGAGCCTCCCCCCAACACGGTGTTCGTGCTCGCGACCACCGAGCCGGAGGATCTGCTTGAGACGGTGGCGTCGCGCTGCCAGCGTTTTGATTTTCACCGTATTCCAGCTGACAAGATGGCGGGCCACCTGCGCAACGTCGCCCGGCGCGAAGACATCGAGATCGACGAAGACGCGCTTGAGATCATCGTTCGCCAGGCAACCGGGAGCGCGCGTGACGCCGTCGGCCTGCTGGACATGCTGGCGGTCGCGTCTGGTAGAGATGGTGTGTCCGGAATCACCGCTGATCTCGTGCGCCAGATGCTTGGTCTGTCGCAAGACCAGCGCACGGTGGCCCTGATTGAGGCGATCGCGGGCAAGGATTTGCAAGCGGGCCTGCGGACGATCAGCGACGCAGTGGACGCCGGCCAGGACATGCGCTCCTTCGGGCGACAGATTATCGCGGCCCTGCGATTGCTGATGTTGCTGAGCGCCGGCGCGAACCCGGCTGAGGCGGACGACAGCTTGCGTGCACTGGCCCAGCGTTTTGAGCTGCCCGATCTGTTGCGGGTGAACCGTCTGTTCAGCGAGGTCGATTTTGCGATCCGAAACGGCGGGTTCCCACAACTGCCACTGGAGCTCGCACTGGTTGGCTCGATCGTTGAGGATAGGCCGGCGTCCGCCGCACCACAACGTGTGGCGGAGCTGAGCGTCGAGTCCTATCGGCCTGAGCCCGCCAAGCCAGCAGCGGCGCCGCGCCGGCCAGAGCCACGCGCCACACGGTCTCCTGAACCTGTCAAGCCCGAGCCTGAGCGAGCACCGAAACCTGCCGCGAGCAAACCGAGGCCCCCGGTCAACGCCGGCGGTTCGCTTGATGTGTTTGTCTCAAACTGGGAGTTGATCCGGACCGAGGTAAAGACGGCGGACCGCAAGGTGGATGCCTTGCTGGCCTCAACCGACCCGGCCGACTTCCGTGACGGAACGCTCTTCCTGGTCGCGGCCTACCCCTTCCATCGGGGAAAGCTCAACGAGCCGAAGGTCCGGGAGGTGATCGAGGAGGCGATCGCGCGCATCGTTCAGCAACAGGTGAGCGTGGTGACGGTGTTGCATGATGAGCTGCAGACAACAGCCAACCCTCGTGGCGGAGGGGGCGGCGGCGGATCAACCACGTCGAGTGGAAACGACACGTCACGCGAGGCACAGAAGGCCCCGGAGGAACCCGATCCCGCTGTTGAGAACCCTGATGACGAGGCCTTCGTCAGCCGCGCGATCGCCATTTTCGAGGCCGAGGAGATTCGCGCTGAGGACCTTCCGGGCCGGAGGTGAATCCGGCTGCGTGAGCGCACCACGCGCTCAACCACGCAGCCGGCGATCGTTCTAATTCGCGGTGGATTGGAAGAGCGCGCGCGATTCACCGCTGTCCGGGTTGAATCTCCCGATAAGGAATGGTTCAAAGCCGACGTACTCCGAGACCGTGTCGACGACCTCGGCGCCGCGATGTACGCCCCGCCAGACCAGCCCCGCGGTCGTCCACCACAGGTCGGTGACCCGGAACTCAGGAGCGACGGGCACGCGGACGAGCTCACCCGAGTCAATATTGACGAGCGACAGCGAATGGAAGATCGGCTCGCCGTTCGGCCCGGGGACGTTGACCGTGAACGCGATGAAGCTGCCTCGCGGCGAAGGGGCAAGCTTCACGATCTCGGCGGCGGGCGCAAAACTGCCACTACTCACCAGGAGCTCCCTGCCACTGCCGTCCGGCGCGATCGAGAACATCGACCCGCCCAGTTGACCGGTGCTCGTCGCCAGCTCCTCCACGAATGCGATACGCCCGCGCCCCGGCAACCAGGCCGCGTCCGAGACTGACTTGCGCCCGTCGAGCGACGCCGCAGAGACCTCGAAGACGTTCCCGTCAAGTGAGGCAACCCAGAGGGAAGCTGGGCCGTTTACCTCTCTCCCCACGATCGCCAATCCCTGCCCGGAGGAGGACCAGTCGATCTGCTCGATCGTGTCGATGTTGCCCGGCAGTGAGAGTTCCGCTACCACGGTGGCAGGGCCTCCGTTTGCAGGGGCAATCTCGATGATGGCAATACGGGCATCGTCGTAGACGATACCGAGTTTGGCGGCGTCCGTTGACCAGGTGAGCCCAACGATGGCCGGTTCGGCGTTCTGGCCGGTGGTCACCCGTGGGGGGAGCAGTGGCTCTCCCGGGCTCTCGCCCTCAGCAATGATGTGTACGGCCTCTGCCGACTGGGAATCGATGGCCGTCAGAATGACGACTGCCACTCTCTCGCCTTGAGGGGAGGTCGCGTAGGGGCCGAAACGTACGCCGTCGGCGAGGGTTGGACGTGCTTCATCTCCGGCGAGCTGCCACAGGTCGCGTCCGTTCCGAAAGAAGATGCGCTCTGGCGGGTCCGTCGTCGCTCCAGGATCCAGGAGCTGCGCGACGAATTCAGGGATGACCGGTGTCGGGACTTCCGTTGCTGTCGGAGATGCTTGTGCGCCGGCGTCCTCCGGCATCGGCGGTAGTTCAGTGAAACGGTCTCGCGATTCCCCTGAAGAGTCTGGGTCCCCGGCGCAGCCGGCCAGCAGCAAGAGCACGGTCAGGCCGGCGAGCACAGTCCGGCAGCACGCGTGCATCCGCCGGTGTTGGGTGCGATAAGCGGCGGAGGTGGTAGGAGAACTCACTCGTTGTTACACTCCCAGATACCGTGCCTGCAAGGCACGCGGTAGGCTATTGTGATTCCGGAGGTCCGCAAGGTGAAGCTTGAACTCGAGACCGTTGAGCGCATCGCCGCGCTGGCCAGGCTCGGCCTCAGCCATGATGAGATGGAGCGCATGCGGGATCAACTGTCGGTCGTCCTCGATCATATCTCGATGCTGCAAGAGGTCCCGACTGAGGATATCCCACCAACCGCTCAAGTGATCGAACTCCAGAATATTATGCGCGACGACGTCGTCGAACCATCGCTGCCTCGGGAGCAGGTGCTCATGAACGCGCCGCGCATCGAGGATGGCTTCATCAAAGTTAAAGCCGTGCTCGACGCGTCCTAACGCTACCGCGTAGCGACAGCGATATTCAATTGGCCCGCAGGAATTCGGAGACAACCACGTGATTGAGGCCCTAACCGCGCTACGCCTGGCGGATGCCCGCCGGCTGCTTGATGACCGGGAGATTAGCGCCGTCGAGCTGACGAACGCGCAACTGAGCTGGATCGATGAGATCGACGAGCAGGTCAAGGCGTTCATCACGCCGATGCACGAGCAAGCGCGCGCAATGGCGGCTGCGGCCGACCGGACAATCGCTGCCGGAGAAGCGTCGTCGATGACGGGCATCCCGGTCGCGTTGAAAGATATTTTCTGCACGGTAGACGCTCCGACCACCGCCGCATCCAGGATTCTTGAGGGCTATCGATCTCCATACGACGCAACCGTCGTCGAGCGCCTGCGCAGGGCCGGGGCGGTCTTCGTCGGGAAGACAAACACCGATGAGTTCGCCATGGGCTCGTCGACGGAGAACTCGGCGTTCTTTGTGACGCGCAACCCGTGGGATCTGGAGCGCGTGCCGGGGGGCAGCAGCGGCGGGTCGTCCGCGGCGGTCGCTGCCCACGAAGCGATCGTCTCGCTAGGGTCGGACACTGGGGGGAGCATCCGCCAGCCGGCCGGCTTCTGCGGAATCGTCGGCATGAAGCCAACGTATAGCCGGGTGTCGCGCTTTGGGTTGATCGCGTTCGCCAGCTCGCTCGATCAGATCGGGCCATTCTCGCGTACCGTCGAAGACAGCGCCATTACGTTGCAGGCAATCGCCGGCCACGACCGCAGAGACGCAACCTCAGCCCCGGTTGACGTGCCAGATTATCTCGCAGAGCTGCGAGCGGGCGTCAAGGGCCTGCGGGTCGGGATCGCTGAAGAGTTTAGCGCGGTCGAGGGCATGGAGCCCGGCGTCAGGGACGCGCTTGAAGCGGCCTATAAGGTGTTCGCAGATCTTGGGGCCGAGCTCGTCCCGGTGCAGCTGCCAAACGCAAAGTACGCGCTGCCAACGTACTACATCATCGCGCCGGCTGAGGCGAGCTCCAACCTGGCGCGCTTCGATGGCGTCAAGTATGGCTTGAGCGTCGAGGCGGAGACGCTGCTGGACACCTACCTGCGCACCCGCGGGGAGGGGTTCGGCCCGGAGGTCAAACGCCGGATCATGCTTGGCACCTATGCGCTCGCCTCGGGCTACTACGACGCCTACTACCTGAAGGCGCAGAAAGTGCGCACGCTGATCAAGAGCGATTTTGACCGCGCGTTTGAGGATGTCGATGTGATCCTCGCTCCCACCTCACCAACGGTGGCGTTCAAGATCGGCGATCGAGTGGATGATCCCCTGCACATGTATCTCTCGGATATCTTCACGATCCCGGCGAACATGGCTGGTTTGCCGGGAATCTCGATCCCGGCCGGCTTTTCCGAAGGATTGCCGGTGAGCTTGCAGATCATGGGGCCGGCGTTCGGTGAGAGCGTGATCTTTCGCGCGGCGCATGCCTACGAGCAGGCGACACCCTGGCACAAGGCGCGCCCGCCCCTGCTGCGTGACCGTGCGGATACGACAACGTGATCGTCCTCGAGATCGCGCGCGCCACACTCACCCGGCATCGGGGGCGAATCGCCATTCTGATGCTCGTCCTGGTGTGGGGCTACTTCCTGGTCGCGTTCGGCGAACAGGCGTGGCGCGCTCGCCAGCTCCAGGCGGATGTTGATGAGCAGCGCTCCGCGATCGCTAGTCTGGCCAGGGAGAACGCGCTCCTCCAGACACAGGCCGACCGCTACGCATCTGACGCCTATCTTGATTACGTTGAGGGTATCGCCCGGCGCGATCTGAATCTCGCCAACCCCGGCGAAACGGTGCTGCTGGTGCGCTGGGACGGCGCGCAAACGCAAGCGGACGGTGCCCCCGTTCCTGGGGAGGTGGTTCCGGACGAACGCCCGAACTGGCAGCGCTGGCTCGATCTGTTCACGGGGGACTAGATCCGTCTTGTTGAACGATCGTTCCGAGGAACGAAGGCTGACACTCAAATAACGAGCTGACATCCTCGTCTATACAACGCGGAACGACGCGCTGGCGTCGTTCCGCGCTGTTGTTCTCTCTGCCTAGCTCTTGACGTTCAGCTCATCCCAGTTGTTGTGCTCGTCCCAGGCTTTGACGCTGAGCTGGGGATCGGTGAGGATGTCCAGCGCAGTCAACGCCATCGCGGTGGACGCTTTCAGGAACTGCTCGTAGCCAAACTCGGAGCCCGAGGCATCGACCACCTGCTGGGAGTGACCCGGGATCGGCTCGCGGCTGATCGCGAACGAACCGGTGACCGACGGAACCTTGTAGGAGACGTTCCCGAAGTCGGTCGAGTGCATACCCCGGCCCTCGCGGTTGTTGGAGAGGTCGAGCCCGACATCCAGCATGTTCTGGTGGTAGGTGTCGGAGATGGTGTAACTCGGGCGCATATCGAAGCAGGTGTTGTCCTCGGTGATCTTGAGCTCGCAGCCGGTCATCAGCGCGGCGCCCTCGGCGATGTTCGTTACTTTTTCAACCAGCTCCGCAAGGTAGTCCCGGCTGGCGGCGCGAACATACATGCGTGCCTTGGTGTACTTCGGCACGACGTTGGCAGCCTCGCCTCCATGGGTGATGATGCCGTGGATGCGCGACTCCATATGGACGTGCTGCCGGATAGCGTCGATGCCGGTAAAGAGCTTGATCACGGCGTTGAGCGCGTTCACGCCGTTGTACGGATCGGCTGCCGAGTGTGCGGGCTTCCCGAAGTACTCAAACTCCAGATGGGCGACCGCCAGGCAGGTGCCGCCCGGCCAGTCGCGCGGGACTCCGGTCTGGTCTCCGGCGTGATGGATCATCAGGGCCGCATCGATGTCGTCGAACGCACCCTTGTCGAGGAGCTTTACCTTGCCGGCACCACCCTCTTCAGCCGGGGTGCCCATGACAACAAACGTGCCGCCGATCTCGTCCATGACGGCCGCCATGCCAATCGCCGTCGCCAGCCCGGAGCCGGCGATCAGGTTGTGCCCGCAGCCGTGGCCGATGCCTTCGAGCGCGTCATACTCGGCGAGGACCGCCACGGTGGGACCCGGCTTGCTGCCCCTCCTGGTCGCCCGGAACGCTGTCTCCAGTCCACCGTAGGGCTTCTCGACCTCGAAGCCCGCCTCCTTGAGGTGGTCGGCCAGCAGCTGCGAGGCCATCTGCTCCTGGTAGCCAACCTCCGGATTGACCCGAATCGTTTCAGCCACCTCAACGATATGGTCGCGCTCGTTCGCGATCGCCTCTTTGACGCGTTCACGCAGGACGCCGATGTCGACCCCAGTGGCGGTGCTCATGGTAGCCCCCTCTTCGCTCGTCTGTCGGTTTCGTTTCCGGGCAGAATAGCATGAAGCGGGAGGAGGGGCTATGGAGTTGAAGAGACGTTCTGGATACCGAGCCGCTGCAGCGTCTCCGTGGTCGGGATGCCGGTTTGAAGGTCCCAGCCGGCGAGCTCGTAGTAGGTATCGAGGGCACGCTCCAGCTCGTCGTCGGCCCCGGCGTCTTTGCGGAGTTTCCGGGGCAGCGTGTCGGCGGCACGACCGAAGCCTTCACGAGCGTTGAAGGCCCGCATCAGGTTGAGTCGCCGCTCGCCGATCTGTTGGAGCTCGGAGAGGGTGAGATCCCACCCGGTCACCGCATTGAGGGCCTGGACCAGGTGGTCCGGACCGTAGAGCTGCGAGGATGGGCCGTAGACGAACTGGCAGACACTCGCCGAATCCAGGAGGCTGTAGAACTTCTGCGTCTCGTAGGCGAAGCGCACCTTTTCAGCGCTCAAGTCGGCGGGGTCGAGCTGTTCGTTGAGACCGAGCAGCGCCAGCCTACGACGCTCTTCGACTCCAGCCGCCTTTGAGTAGGCCGGGTCGTGCTCGCTGGACTGGTGGTCGGGGCCGAACGGGTTGACGGCGTAGATCAGCGCCAGGGAGCGCTTGACCCGTGGAGCGTGGGCCGGGGCGCTGTTGCCCTTGACGGTGACGGCAAGCTCCTGCGCGCCTTTCCCCCAGACCTCGGCGGCGTGGTCGACGCCCTCAGCCAGGGTGTCGCCGATCCCCTCCCGGTCGATGATCTTGCCGAGCGCCCACAGCATCGCGTCGGCGTCACCGAATTCCAGCTCAACACCGTCCGTCATCGTGCCGTTGATAATGTGGTGCATAAAGCAGTCCATGGCAAAAGCGATGGCGGCACCGGTCGTGATCGTGTCCAGGCCGTGCTGGTTGCAGAGCTGATTCGCCAGGGCAATCGACGGCAGGTGGTCGACACCGCAGTAGGCGCCGAAGGTCGCGATTGTCTGAAACTCCGGCCCGCCGTAGC
The DNA here is from genome assembly GCA_963729445.1 of uncultured Chloroflexia bacterium. Classification (GTDB taxonomy): domain Bacteria; phylum Chloroflexota; class Chloroflexia; order Thermomicrobiales; family CFX8; genus JACCZH01. The sequence continues at coordinate 974,537 of CAVSNU010000003.1, read as the reverse complement.
GCCCATCGACACCATACGGCTTGTGCTCAACCACGCGCTTGCAGCGCACGGCGCAGGCGTAGCAGGTGTCGTTGTGCAGGAGCAGCGTCGAGTTCATCGTCTCTCCGGAGAGCTTCCCTGCGCCGGCGAAGCGGTTTTCCTGCCAGTTGTGGGTAGGAAGCTCGCCGGCGAGCTGGCGGGTGTCGATCATGCCGGCCGTGCCGTAGGTTTGAAGCGTCAACATGGCCGGGCTGGCCTGGATACCCGCCACCCCCGGCTGCATGAGCTGTCGAAAACTCTCCTCGTCAGCGATTGGAACAGCCGGTCGGGCCGCTCCACGCACGGCGATGGCCTTGAGTCGCTTTGAGCCCATGACTGCGCCCATGCCGGTTCGCCCGGCGGCACGGTTGGCCATGTTGATAATGGCGGCGTAGCGGATCAGCTTCTCTCCTGCGGTGCCGCACTGCGCGATCTCGATGCGCGCGTCGCCAAGCTCCTCGCGGATGAGGTCTTCAACGTCGCCGGTAATCTTACCCCACAGATGTGTCGCATCGCGTAGCTCAGCCTGCCCGTTGTTGATCCAGAGGTAGACGGGCCGTTCGGATTGTCCCTTGATGATGAGCGCGTCGAAGCCCGCGAATTTGAGCTCGGCCGGAAACATGCCGCCCATCTGGGAGTCACCGATTGTCCCACTGAGCGGGGACTTTGCGTTGACGGCGATCCGGCTCTGGCCGGAGATCGGCGTGCCGGCGAGGGGACCGACAGCGAGTGTCAGAATGTTCTCGGGCCCAAGTGCGTCGGCCCTGGCGGGAACCTCATGGTAGATATAGTGCATCCCCAGAGCGCTGCCGCCGAGGTAGGTGCGGTAGAACGCGTCGTCCGGCCGTTCGATCTGGATGGCGCCGGTCGTGAGGTTGACATGCAGAATACGCCCGGCGAAGCCGAACGGTCTGGCCGTGTGGGCTGGCGGAGCGTGACTCAACATGACAGAACATAACCTCTCAAGCAGTGCATCTATTGTAACAACGATGGTTGCTGTCCCGTGTGTACGGCGCCTCCGGTTCCACTGAGCGTACGGTGAAGGATCCCTCGACTGCGCTCGGGAGACGTGTTGGCCCAGGATGGCCGGGGCTCAGGACGACCTGTCCCAGGACGACGTGCCTCGGGTTGGCGTAGGATCCCGCGAGGAATCCGGCTCGGCACGAGCGCAAACGCCCCTTGTTGTGACAGTTCGTCACTGTCCGCAGGGGATGTACGAGCAGAATGTACGTACAGGAGGGGGAAATGGCGCTCTGCGGGCGTTTTCCGCGTGACATCGGGGAACAATTGATTTGTCACTTTGCGAGTGCTATCCTACGACATAGTGTACGTACGCCCATTGGCGTAATCGACGGCCATTATTCTTGCACTGATTTGCCGCCCTGGTGTTGGGCAGGCGGGCCGGGTTAGGAACGGGGCAGCCCTTTGGATCAGCAGCAGCATCGCGCAGATACGAAGCCTGAGAAGCGTCCGGAGACTGACGAAGCCTTCGTGAAGCAAGATACCGCCGATATCCCAACCGTGAAAGTCGTGGCCGCCGTCGATGGCCGGCGTCCGGCTCCATTCGTGCCGGATTTTGCCTGGCGACCTGGTTGCAACGACTACCCGGTCGCGCTCATTGCGTCGACCGCCGCAGTGAAGCGGCGAGCACAGTCGGAGACCGCCGGCTGGCAGCACTGGCCGACCCTCGAGTCGGTCGGGCAGAACCGGACCCCCGCGCGCTACATTCCACACGTCCTGGCTGTCGCTGCGGTAATCGCGATTGTCATGTCGAAGGGCTTCTGGCTGGACGGCTCGGACAATGAGCCCGATGTGCCGGAGCAGCCCGTCAGCGGCATCGTGGACGTGTCTTCATCCACCGACAGCTTGCTCGGCCGTGACCAGCAGCCGGGACAGGGGGGCAGCGTTCCGACTCAGACAGCTGGCAACGCCGCTGCCGGTGAGAACCCGATGATCCCCGACCCCTCAGCATCGTCGACCACGCCGGTCGTTGAGATGCCGGACGCTGGCGTCGTCACTTATGTGACCACCCGCGGCCAGACGCTGCTCGATATCGCTGACCAGTATGGTGTCTCCGCTTCGACCCTGCTCTGGGCAAATGCTGCATCCGATCCACGGACCGAGCTGCCGTCCGGCACAGAGGTGATTGTTCCTCCGGTGGACGGCATCCTGCATACCGTTGGAGCGTCGGACACCCTGGCGACCATCGCAGCCCGCTACGGGGTCGCGCCCGAGGTGATCACTGACTTCGCCCCCAATGCGATCGGCGGCGCTCCCAATCTGCAGGTCGGGCAGCCGGTCATGGTTCCGGGTGGCGTGATCTCGGACTGGGGCAAGGTCAATACCTATACCGTGCGCCCTGGGGATAGCCTGTGGGAGATCGCCTCGTACTACGGCCTTGAGCCGGAGACGCTGGTGTGGGCCAACGACCTGCCGCGGCCGGAGCTGATCGCACCAGACCAGAAGCTGATCATCCCGCCGGGGAATGGCGCGTTGATCGAGGCACAGGAGGGCGACCATGTCGAGGCGATCGCCGAGCGGTTTGGGGTGGACCCGGCAACCATCCGCGGCTATGGCTTCAACAACCTCGGCGATGGGAAGCTGCTGCAGGTCGGCCAGCAGGTGCTGGTTCCGGGCGTCGGCCTGCCGGATCTCGCGGCGCCGTCTGAGCTCAATGCCGACACCGTTGCTGGTGAGGGCGCCTTCAACCCGGCGACGGGAAGCTTCCTGTGGCCGACCGACGGCTTCATCTCACAGGAGTACAGCGGGGAGCACAACGGCCTGGACATCGCGAACGAAGAGTGGACTCCGGTCAACGCGACCGACGGCGGGATCGTGATCTTTGCCGGCTGGAACGACTACGGTCTCGGGTATGCCGTCGGTATCGACCACGGCAACGGCTTCCAGACCTGGTACGGCCATCTTGGTAACCAGCCCTACGTCGAAGTCGGACAGGTCGTCTGGCAGGGCGGGTATCTTGGCCCGATGGGTAATACTGGTAAATCGACCGGCTCACACCTGCATTTCATCGTCATGAAGGACGGCGTGTACCAGAACCCGCAGGACTATCTGGAATAGCGACGCGCCTCAGGTAGCAGACGAGCCAATGTAAATCTCCGTTGAGACGTCTTCCACACGGGAGGCGTCTCAACTGTTTAGAATTGCGCAGATGGGCCTGACGACGGGAATGAGGAACGTTCAGAGCATGATAGACTTCAACGCTGTTGGTTGGGATAATTTCCACGGGGTTACGACCTTGCAGCGGAAGATGGCCATTCGCGCAGCCGCGGCTCCCGATAGCATGAGAATAACGCGCATATGATCCGACCTGTCAACGCCTTCTTCGGTCTCTTTAGTCGTGACCTGGGTATTGACCTGGGAACCGCCAACACCCTCGTCTACGTTCGGGGCAAGGGCATCGTCATCTCCGAGCCGTCGGTGGTCGCCGTCGATACCCGTACCAAGCGGGTGATGGCTGTCGGCGTGGAAGCCAAGGCGATGGTCGGCAAGACGCCCGATACCATCGTCGCGGTGCGCCCGTTGAAAGACGGTGTGATCGCCGACTTCGACACGGTCGAAATGATGCTCCACTACTTCATTCGCAAAGTGCACCTCCAGCGCATCATGGCGCCCCACCCGCGCGTCGTCATCGGCATTCCCTGCGGCGTGACCGAGGTTGAGAAGCGGGCCGCCAAAGATGCCGCCCTCTCCGCCGGCGCGCGCGAGGCGTATACCATCGAAGAGCCCATGGCCGCGGCGATTGGCGCGGGGCTGCCGATCAACGAGCCGGTTGGCAGCATGATCGTCGATATCGGCGGCGGCACGACCGAGGTGGCGGTGATCTCGCTGGGCGGCATCGTGGTCAACCACTCGATCACGGGTCGCCGGCGACGAGATCGACGAGGCGATCATCCAGTACGCTCGACGCGACCATAACCTGGTCATCGGCGAGCGCACGGCCGAGAACGCCAAGATCGCTGCCGGTTCGGCCTATCCGCTGGAAGAGGAAAAGCGCGTCACGCTGCGCGGGCGCGACCTGCTGACCGGACTGCCCAAATCGGTCGAGGTGAGCTAGGTTGAGATCCGCGACGCCATTAGCGGGCCGGTCAACACGATCGTCGAGCTGGTGAAGACCTGTGTTGAGGAGACCCCTCCGGAGCTGGTGGCCGACATCATGGAGCAGGGCATCACGCTGGCCGGCGGCGGAGCGCTGCTGAGGGGCTGGATCGTCGGCTACAGACCGAGCTGCGCATGCCGGTTCGCGTCTCGGAAGATCCGCTCACCTGCGTTGCACGCGGTACCGGCCGAGTCGCCGAGGCGTTGCACCTGTACCAGCGCGCGCTCGCCAGCGGACAAGACCTGCGTCGCGCAGGGTAGCCGGATGTTGCAACGAGGTGCGGGGCGATTGATCGAATGACATTGTCGTTACGCCAGACCGCCTTCCTGCTGGCCTCGCTCCTCATCGTGAGCCTGGCGCTGATCGTGCTCGATGGCCGCAATCAACTCGACGGCGCCAAGGGTGCGCTCGGCGGCATCGTCGCGCCGGTGGGTGAGAGCTTATCTGATCTGGGCGGCCGATTCTCAGGGTCCCGAAAGGTAGGCGATGCCGAACTGATCGCTGAGAACGAGCGCTTGAGAGACGAGAACGCACGACTCCTGGCGGACAACGCACAGCTACAGACGCTGGAGCCGCGCGTCCAGCAGCTTGAGGATCAACTGGGGTTCCAGGACGCGCATCCGGAGCTGCGCCATCTCACCGCCGGCGTCGTTGGCCGTGATCCTCAGAGCCGGGAACAGTTCCTGATTATCGACCGAGGCTCTGCTCACGGTGTTGCCGTGGGAATGCCGGTGGTGAGTCCACACTTCCTGGTAGGACAGGTGATTGAGGTCGACCCCAACCGCTCGAAAGTGTTGCTGGTCGTTGACTCGGCATTTCAAACTGGTGCGCTGCTTCAGGCATCTGGTTCCGGTGGTGTAGTTTACGGACGCTGGCAGGCCGGTGGCCGGATGGTGATGCGCCACATACCGCCCGACGCTGAGATCCCCGAGAAGGAGCTTGTGGTGACTTCGGGCTTGACCTCGGGCATTCCCGCCGGGCTGATTATCGGGCAAATCACCAGTGTTGAGCGCGACGAGCTCAAGAACGAGGTCCAGGCCGACGTTGTTCCGGCCGTCGACTTTGACACATTGCAGTCGGTCACGGTGATCACCGGCACGCAGACGGAGTAATTCGGAGGGCCGGTGGCAGTCGATTTACGCCTCACCGCAGCAGTTGCGGCCAGCAAAGCGCTGAGCAGCGCCATTCGCCGTGTTGGCCGTGGCGGCGGCACGGCGTTCCCCGGACTGGTCGCGACGCGCATTGATCCCGGGATCCTGACGAAACTCTCGTCGCGGCTGCCCCAGGGCGTGACGGTGGTCGCCGGCACGAATGGCAAGACAACGACCAGCAGGATGCTGGCCGGGGTGTTGCGCGAGAGCGGCTTGCAGGTCGTGCATAACCGTTCCGGCTCCAACCTCGTGCGCGGTATTTCTGGCGCATTCGCCGCGCAGTCCCCATTCGGCGGCGGCCGTCCAGCCGACATCGGTGTGATCGAGAGTGATGAGAACGCGCTGCCGGATGTGATCCAGCAGACCAACCCGCGCTGTCTCCTGCTGCTCAACCTCTTTCGTGACCAGCTCGATCGCTACGGGGAGCTTGAGACGATCGCCAGCCACTGGGCTCCCGCCGTGGCCGCGCTCGATCGCGACGCAACCCTGATCGTGAATGCCGACGATCCTAACCTGGCCGCACTGGCGGAAGGCACGCGGGCGCAGGTGGTGACGTTCGGTATGGAGACCGAGGGTCATGGACTTCCGGAGCTGCCGCACGCCGCCGACGCCGCGGTTTGCCGGCGCTGCGGCACGCGGTTCGAGTACGACGCGATCTACGTCTCCCATCTCGGGGCGTACCACTGCCCGCACTGTGGATACCGCCGGCCGGAGCTGGATGTCGCGGCGCGCGAGATTTCCTTCCAGGGCATGGAGCGCCTGCGAATGACGGTCCGGCGCGCTGGCTTGGGCGAGGACCTGAATCTGGATGTTGCCTTGCCCGGTCTCTACAACGCCTACAACGCGCTCGCGGTCGTCGCGACCGCTTCGGTACAGGGCGTCGACGCGGAGATGATCGGGACAGCCCTCCACTCGTTTGAGGCAGCCTTCGGACGGCTGGAGAAGATCGAGTACCAGGGCCTGAAGCTCACACTGGCGCTCTCGAAGAATCCAGTCGGGTTCAACGAGGTGTTACGCATGTTGACCGTGGAACCCGTGAACGGGCCGGTCATCATCGGCATTAACGACCTGGACGCCGATGGCCGGGATGTCTCCTGGCTCTGGGACGTCGATTTTGAAACGCTCGCAGAAGGTGGTCATCGCGGCACTATCTATGCGGCCGGTATCCGTGGTGAGGACCTGGCGGTACGGATGAAGTACGCCGGCTTGCCGGACGAGCGACTGGATCTCAGCTTGCTGGGACTCTCGTTCCCGGCGGTGCTCGACGCCCTGCCGCAACGCCTTACGCAGGGCGATGACGTCTTCGTGCTGTTGACGTATACGGCGATGCTACAGTTGCGGAGAGCGTTGGCGGAACGCGGCGCCGCTCCTCAATTCTGGCGCCAGTAACGACGAGGACTGCCCCCAGCATGGATCTGCGCATCGGCTGGCTCTACGGCCACGAAATGAACATCTACGGCGACCGCGGCAACGTGCTGGCACTGTCGCACCGCGCGCAGTGGAGGGATATCCCGGCCGAGATCGTGACGATCGGGGTTGGTGAGCCCATCGCCGGAGAGGCGATCGACCTCTTCTTCTGGGGAGGTGGCCAGGACCGCGAGCAAATCAGCGTCGCAGCCGATCTCGCTGGCCCCAAGGGGCGCGACCTGAAGGCAGCCATCGAGGACGGTGTGCCGGTGCTGGCCGTCTGCGGGGGATACCAGCTCCTGGGTCACTACTACCGTCCCCACGGGGAGGCGGACTTGCCCGGCATCAGTGCCCTGGACGTCACGAGCGAGGCGGGGAGCGAGCGGTTCATCGGCAACGTGGTGGTTGACGCGCCTCAATTCGGTACCCTGGTCGGGTTCGAGAATCACTCGGGGCTCACGTATCTTGGTGACGGCGTGCAGCCGCTGGGCAAGGTGCGGGTCGGCCGGGGCAACAACGGCCGGGATGGATACGAGGGCGCCCGCTACAAGAACGCCATCGGCTGCTACCTCCACGGCTCGTTGCTGCCGAAGAACCCGGTGTTGGCTGACTGGCTGATTTCAGCGGCCCTGGAGCGTAAGTACGGCGCGGCTCATCTGACGCCGCTCGACGACCGGGTAGAGACCCGCGCCCACGAGCAAGTCATCCGGCGGGCATTGAAGCTGGCGCGCTGAGCCCTCGGTTTCCGCTGTTTGCAAGGGTCACCAGAATCCGTACGGGCGTAATTTATTGCGCCCTGCCTGGCCGTCCTGGTGCCGGAGACGGCGCAATAAATTACGCCCGTACGCAGAGAGAAATGCCGGAGCAAGGTGGACACTTCCATCATTGCGTCGCGACGCAGGTCAGTGTTTCCGACAACCGCGCTCGTTCGCGCTGCTCAGCATACGATTGTCGAGTCCGTCGTCACTTTGGCCCCTTCGGGAAGGATCAGGTGCACCATGACCGCCGTCACGCGAGTCGCGTTCGTCTCTGATATCCACGGCAATCTGCCTGCCCTGCAGGTGGTGCTTGATGAGCTTGAACGGCAGGCACCGTTCGACCGGGTGGTTGGGGGCGGAGACTATGCCAGCGGCGGCCTGTTCCCGCATGAGTGTCTACACCGGGTACGGGACGCCGGATGGGATTTCGTGCGCGGTAACGCCGATGAGTGGTTGGTTGAGATCGCGACCGAGGGCAAGATTCCGGCGCAGGGATGGGTGCCCGCCGTGGTTCCGGACGAGAAGACTTTGGAAGTTCTGCGCTGGAACGCGGAGCGGATCGATCCGGACACGGTGTCCTTCCTGGCCGGGCTGCCAATCGAATGGTCCATGCGTGGACCCAGTGGCGAAAAACTCGTCTTCGTCCACGCCACGCCATCGAGCACGCATCTGGGCTACGCGCCCGATGCCCCTGAAGAGATCTTTCTGCCGATGTTCGACCAGACCGGGGCCGACGTCCTGCTGCACGGCCATATCCACCACGCGTACCTGCGTCGTATTGGAGATCGAACGCTGGGCTGTGTAGGCTCGGTGGGACTGCCGTTCGACCGTGACGCGCGTGCCTGTTTCTTGATTGCAACGGATGGCGGCGACGGCTGGCAGCTCGAGCATCGACGGATTGCCTACGACCGGGAGGCATACCTGGCAGCCGTTATGGAATCCTCTATGCCGCAGAAGGATCACTATGTTGCGCGGATACGTACCGCCGAGCGGTGACCCATCGCGGCCACTGTGTGCGTACGTTCGCATGAAAACATGGTTGACTTCTCTGATTCTGTGTTATTATGACTGTCAGGAAACCGCTGGCCCGCTGCTGGATGAGCAGTTCCGCCTAGGACCAGATGTCACGGTTAGCTGACGTGAGGCAATAAACGTGGACCGGTTTCTGTTTACGATTGTGCTGATGTTCTTGACGCTCCTGCAGGCGACTTTCTTACCAGCAATGGAGCTTCTGAACATCGTTCCGGACGTCGCGCTGGTGCTCTTGCTCGTCTGGAGTGCGTCGCGTGGCCCTGAAGAGGGCCTGCTCTGGGCATTTGGCCTGGGGCTCTGGGTGGACTTCTTGACGCTGGACCCGCTCGGGACGCATGTGATCCCGTTTCTGGCCGTCGCGATTATCGGCGGATTGGTGCGGGGCCGGCTCTTTCGATCAGGCGCAGTGCTTCCCATCGTTGCGGTTGTTGGCGCGACGATTGTCTACCGGTTGATCGAGGTGCTCATGCAGACGTTTAGTGGACGGGCTGTCGAGTTGACCGGGGAAGTACGTTTAGCGGTTCTGGCCGCATTCTTGAATGCATTACTCGTACCGCTGGTATATGGACTCTTACTCATGATGGATCGGTGGCTACCGAGACGTGTTTCGTAAAAAACGCCGCTTAGAGATGGCCAAGCCGGGGGAACGTCGCAAGACCCCCCGCGACGGCAATGATGAGATAACGCTCTCACGGCGGTTGCTCCTGATGCGTAGTGTCGTCGGGGCCGGTTTTCTTGCCCTTGGCGCCAAGCTCTGGCAGATGCAGATTGTCGAGGGAACGGACTACGACGTCGAAGCCGAAGGCAACACGACGCGCTTCGAGCGCTTGAAGGCTGCCCGGGGGCGCATTACCGACCGGCAGGGCCGGCCACTGGCTGAGAATCGCCGCGTCTGGACCGTCAGGATCGTCCCGAACCTGCTGCCGGAGGATGAGGTCCACCGGGAGCAAGTACTCACAACGGTTTCTGACACGCTCAAGCTTGGCGAAACAGTCGTGCTGGACCGATCGATGGTGCCGCTCGGCTCTGAGGCTGCCGTTGTGAACGCAGTTGCCAAGCACGTTCAGATCAACAGCGAGACGTTGCTGTATCAGTTATCCCGCGAGGGTGCGGTGATGGTCCCGATTCAGATCGACCTGAGCACGGCTGACGCGGAGACGCTGGCGGCGACGCTGCGGGATATCCCCGGCGTGCGCAAGGTGTCGATGCTCGACTACTCGCTTGAAGTCCACGGTTCGTCGGAGCTGCCGATGGTGGTCAAGACCGACGTTGATCGGAACACCGCCTTAACGATTGCGTCCAACGCGCTCTACCTGCCAGGTGTGGTGGTGGACGACGAGACGCTGGTCCGCCAGTATAGCGGTGGAGTCATGTTCTCGCATCTGCTCGGCTATGTGGGGCCGATCTCCGAGGAGGAGTACGAAGCCGCAACAACCGCTACCGGCACTGCCATTTATGATCCGGACGACAACGTCGGCCGCGGCGGCGTTGAAGAAGCGCTTGAGCAGGAGCTGCGCGGAACCAAAGGCGGACGCTGGGTACAGGTTGACTCGGGCGGTGTGGAGCGGTTCGAGTTGCTCAACGAGCGACGCGATCCGGTGTCGGGGCTAAGCGTGCAGCTCACGATCGACATAGAGTTTCAGAAGATCGTCGCCCAGGCCCTTCAAGAAGGTATCGATCAGGCCAACGAGGCCTCGCTCAAGATTGGCGGCGATAGAGTTGGAGCCGGCGTCGCGATCGCGATGAATCCCCAGAACGGCGAGATCCAGGCGATGGTGTCTCTGCCCAGCTTCGACAACCGTGACTTCGTTGGCGGCATCTCTCAGGAGAAATACAACGAGTATCTGGGCAAAGACAGTAACGGCAACGACCTCGAAGAGGACAACTTCCAGCCGCTCCTGAACCGAGCGATCTCTGGGCTCTACGCGCCGGGATCGGTTATCAAGCCACTGATGGCTTGTGCCGCCCTCCAATCTGGAACCGTCCGGCCTGAAGATCAGTTCAACTGCCTCGGCTCAATCCGCGTGCCCTGGACCTGGGACGAGACGCAGGGTAACCAGTACGTCTGCTGGGTTCCCGAGGGACACAAGCAGGTCGACATCTACAAGAGCATCTCTGAGTCCTGTGACATCTATTACTACAATGTTGGCGCGCCCGGCGACAAACCCGATGACGCGCCGAACGCCGACAACGTCCATTACTACAATCCGGGCGATCCCGAGCGCCACTACTTCCGCGGGATGGGTATTGAGACGATCGGCGAATACCTCCGCGACGTGTTTGGTTACAACAGCCCCACCGGGATCGAGTTATCCGGCGAAGCTGAAGGCGTTGTGCCGAACCCGACGTGGCTTTTCCAGGAGCTGGGGGAGAACTGGTCAATTGGTGACACGATCAACGTGTCCATCGGCCAGGGGCATCTGCTCAACACGCCGCTGCAAATGTTGAACGCCACGGCGGCCATCGCCAACGGCGGCTCACTCTACAGGCCGCGGCTGGTAAAGGCGCTCACCCGTGACGACGGCGAGGTGGTGAAGGAGTATCCCCCGAAGCTGTTGCGCGAGCTCCAGATCAACCCCGAATACATCGAAATCGTGCGCACGGGCATGCGCCAGACGATTACCAGTCCGAATGGCACGGGTCATCGACAGATCACGATTAGCGATCCTCCCATTGCCGGCAAGAGCGGCACGGCGGAGTTCGGTCTCGCCGAGAACGGGTTGTACGCGAAGTCGCACGCCTGGTTCACGGCGTTCGGACCCTACGAGAATCCCGAGATCGCGGTGGCGGTTTTGATCGTGTCGGGTGGCGCGGGTTCGACGTTTGCCGGGCCGGTGACGAACAAGATTCTTGAGGCGTACTTCCACGGAGGATGGAAAGCGTAAGCGCGTTGGCCGGTGGTTGGTAGTCGTAGCGGACGAAGAGGGTGGTCACGATGGCGGAGCAATTTGAACGTATTGAGAACATGCAGCTCCGGGTGCGAGGCACCCGCGATGGAATCGTCTTCTACCTGCCTGAGGACTTGCCGTCGGACGAGTTGATGGTCCAGATCCGGGAAGCGGTCGACAGTGGCCGCGATTTCTTCAAGGACTCCCAGGTGGTGCTGGATTATGACCAGCGCATCCCCGATCAGCTTGAAATCGAGCGGATCGAGGAGATCCTGACCGAGCGCGGCGTGCGGCTGACCAACATCACCGCCAGCCTGCACGAGTCACGGGTCATCCTGAATGAGCTCGGTCATCGCCCGCTGCGCATCGTGGCGCGCCGGGATCGGGTGAAGGAACTGCCCAGGCGGCCGGCGCGAGACGTCGAGCACCGGGCGGTCTATATACGCCGGACCCTCCGTTCCGGTGCGACCATCCACAGCGACGGTGATCTGGTCATTATGGGCGACGTGAACGCCGGTGCGCAGATCTCGGCTGTAGGAGACATCATCGTTTGGGGAACGTTGCGCGGGACGGTGCACGCCGGCGCGGACGGCTCTGACGAGGCGATGATATGCGCTTTGAAGCTTCAACCGACGCAGATTCGAATTGGGGCGATCGTGGCTCGGCCGCCGGATGGTAAGGAGTATGAAGTTGACGCTGCGCAATGCGCATATGTGACGGGTTCTAATATCGTGGTCGAGCCGTGGCGCGGAATGGAGCGCCGGGGCCGCTTGAGCTAGCCAAGGCCGGGGCGAGGTCGGTGGCGGCGGCGAGATCAGGGGGAACACGTGGATAACGGAGTTCACGAATCGAACGTTAACGTCGGCGGTCGTGTTATCACGATCACGTCCGGCAAAGGTGGTGTCGGCAAGACCACCACGACGGCCAATATCGGCGCGGCGCTGGCCGCCCAGGGCAAATCGGTCGTGTTGATCGACGCGGACATCGGGCTGCGGAACCTGGACATCGTGCTGGGTCTGGAGAACCGCATTGTCTATGACCTGGTAGATGTGGTCGAGGGCACCTGCCGCCTGCGGCAGGCGATGATCCGCGACAAGCGCTTGCCGAACTTGCATCTCATTCCGGCGGCGCAAACGCGCGAGAAGGAATCTGTCTCACCGCACCAGATGGTGGCGCTGTGTGACGAGCTGCGCAAGCAGTTTGACTACACGATTATCGACTCGCCGGCCGGCATCGAGCAGGGCTTCCGCAACTCGATCGCGGGGGCGGACGAGGTGCTGGTGGTCACCAACCCGGAGGTCTCTGCGGTGAGGGATGCCGATAGGATCATCGGGCTGGTCGAGGCAGCAGAGCTGCCGGTGCCGAAGCTGATCCTCAACCGGGTCGACGCCGCGTTGGTCAAGCGCGGCGAGATGATGAGTCTCGAAGACGTCACCGACATCCTGGCGATCTCAGTGATCGGCATGATTCCGATGGATGAGAACATCGTCATGTCGACCAACCGCGGCGAGCCGGCCGCGCTTGACATGGACTCCAGGGCCGGCGAGGCGTTCCGCGAAATCGCCCAGCGCATCACCGGCAAGGACATCCCGCTCGCGCCGCTGACGGAAGACGGCGGCGCGTGGAGCCGGGTGCTACGCGCCTTTGGGATTCGCAGCGCTGCGCCGCGTGCCAGCCTGTCGACACGATAGAGAGGGAATCGAAAATGGGATGGCTCGATACTCTCCTCGGCAGGCGGCCACAACACTCGAGCGCGTCGGTTGCGAAACAACGCCTGGTCGAGGTGCTGGTCCAGGATCACGTCCGGTTGACGCCCGAGATGATGGACGCGATCCGGCACGACATCTACCAGATTCTGTCGCGGCACCTTGATGTAGACCCCAACCAGCTTGACGTGAACATCACGCGTTCCGAGCATGGTGAGAGCCTGGTTGCCAACGTCCCGGTCCGGCGAGCGGCCGGCAGCCGGCAGTACTGAAATGGCCTGTAGGAAATCCGATCGGGGAGGGGCTCGTCCTCTCCCAGGCCGGTGGGATACGGTACGGCCGCGGTGACAGCGCCGATTGGACCAATCCACCATGTGGGAATCATCGTGCGAGACCTCGGTGCGGCGGTTGAGAAATACCGCGCGCTGGGGTTTCAGGCGGGTGATCCAGAGCGGCTTGAATCCCAGAACATCGACGCGGTGCCGATCCGGGCCGGCGATAGCTGGATCGAGCTGATCTCGCCGCTCGACAGCGACTCCCCGCTCGGCCGATTCCTCGCTGCGCGGGGCGAGGGGCTGCACCACGTCGCGTACCTCGTCGATGACATTGAAGCCACGCTGGCCCAGCTCGTGAGTGAGGGTGTCGAGGTGATCGACAAACAGCCGCGCGTTGGCCTGCACAACTGGCGGGTCGCGTTCATCCACCCGAGGTCGTGCGCAGGAGTGTTATCGGAGCTTGTTGAACGACGCAGTACAATGGAGGGTGACGACCACTAACGCGTGCCAGATTGGCGAGGCAGTGACCGCACGAGATGTTGCTCACCATCGACGAGAAACGACCTCCGGCATTGAGATAGAGCCCGTCTATCGCGCGACAGAGCGCGAGGCCCAGCCAGACCCCGGAGAATACCCTTACACGCGCGGCGTGTATACGGGCATGTACCGCGATCGGCTCTGGACGATGCGCCAGTATGCCGGCTTCTCATCCGCTGAAGAAACCAACCAGCGTTTCAAGATTTGCTGCGCCGCGGCCAGACCGGGCTCAGCGTTGCCTTCGATCTTCCGACGCAGCTCGGACTGGACGCTGATGACCCACGCGCCGAGGCGGAGGTGGGTCTGGTCGGCGTCTCGATCAGCACGCTCGACGACATGCGACGGCTGACCGACGGCATCGAGCTGGACAAAGTCACGACCTCCATGACGATCAACGCCCCGGCGTCGCTGTTGCTCCTGATGTACGAGATCGTGGCCGAGGAGCGCGGGGCAGACGTCTCGAAGCTGGGCGGGACGATCCAGAACGACATCCTGAAGGAGTACGCCGCGCGCGGAACCTACATCTTCCCGCCACGCCCGTCGATGCGGCTGGTGACGGATACGTTCCGCTACTGTGCCGACCGGCTACCGAGCTGGAACACCATCTCGATCAGCGGCTATCACATTCGCGAAGCCGGCTCGACCGCCGTGCAGGAGGTGGCCTTCACCCTGGCAAACGGGATCGCCTACGTTCAAGCCGCGCTCGACGCCGGGCTGAGCGTGGACGATTTTGCGCCTCGACTGTCCTTCTTCTTCAACGCACACTCGAACTTCCTGGAGGAGATCGCCAAATACCGCGCCGCGCGGCGGATGTGGGCCAGGATCATGCGAGAGCGCTTCGATGCGCGGAACTCTCGCTCGTTGATGTTGCGGTTCCATACCCAGACGGCCGGATCATCGTTGACCGCCCAGCAGCCGCTCAACAATGTGGTGCGTACCACCCTGCAAGCATTGAGCGCGGTGATGGGTGGAACCCAGTCGCTGCATACTAATGGATTCGACGAGGCGCTTGCCCTGCCCACCGAACAGGCGGCCACGCTGGCGCTGCGTACGCAGCAGATCATCGCCTATGAGTCCGGTGTCGCCGACACGGCGGATCCGTTCGCCGGGTCGTACGTTGTCGAGGAGCTGACCGACGAGATTGAGCGCCGGGCGCTGGAGCTCATCGAGCGCATCGAGCAAGAGGGTGGCGCGGTGCCCGCGATCGAGAAGGGTTTCGTGCAGGACGAGATCGCCGAGAGTGCCTTCGAATGGGAGCAGCGCCTGCAAGGGGGTGAGCTCA
Organism: uncultured Chloroflexia bacterium; assembly: GCA_963729445.1. Lineage (GTDB taxonomy): Bacteria > Chloroflexota > Chloroflexia > Thermomicrobiales > CFX8 > JACCZH01. The sequence goes on along the minus strand of CAVSNU010000003.1, from coordinate 959,366 downwards.
CTATCGTGGGTGTGAACTTCCAGCGCGACGAGAACGAGGCCAAGGTGCCGCTCCATAACATCGATCGCGAGCGCGTCCAGACCCAGATCGAGCGCACCCGCGCCTATAAGGCGGCGCAAGATTCCGAGGCGGTGCAGGCGGCTCTTCAGGCCGTGCGCTGCGCTGCCGAGGGGGAGGCGAATCTGCTGGTTGTGATGCGCGAAGCCCTTGTCACCGGCGCGACGCTCGGTCAGATTTGCGACGCGCTACGGGGAGTCTGGGGCGAATACCGCCCGGCGTATTGAGACGGGGTTCCCGAGGTGGGTTCGTGGATCCATGCAGCATTGATGAATGACTTTATCGTACGTTGTAGCTAAATGATGAGTATGTCCTGATTCATTCGCTGGGCGCAAGAATCCCGTAGTTCGTACGGCGCAATTTATTGCGCCCTCTCCGACGCCGGGACGGCCACGCAGGGCGCAATGAATTGCGCCGCGTACGAGATGGGCTTTAACAATGATCGGATTCGCTCGGACACGTTCCACCATTCGCGCCACCACGAGACATCTGGGCGATTCAAGGCTATGGGGAGCACATAATTGGCGATTGACGAGAAGAAAGAGCTGGAGACGGCGGGAGAGCGACCCGGGCGAGCATTTCGCCCGGCGGCTGAGCCAGCTTGAGCAAGAGTCACAGGCGGCGGCCGCGAAACAGGCTGACCGCGGCAAGCTCTCAGCGCGGGAACGCATCGAGAAGCTTGTTGATCCCGGCTCGTTTCTTGAATTCGATGCGTTCGTTCAGCATCGCGCGACCTTCGGGGGCATGGACGCCAAGCGGCCATACGGAGACGGCGTCATTACCGGGATCGGGCGCGTTGATGGACGCGAAGTGGCGATATTTTCGCAGGATTTCACCGCTTTTGGTGGCTCGCTCGGTGAGGCGTTCGCCAACAAGATGGTCAAGATCATGGACCTGGCGCTGAAGATCGGTTGCCCGATAGTCGGGATCAATGACTCGGCGGGCGCGCGCATCCAGGAGGGTGTCGAGGGCCTGGCCGGTTATGGCGAGGTATTCTGGCGAAATGTCCAGGCCAGTGGGGTCGTGCCACAGATCTCGATCATCGCCGGACCGTGCGCTGGTGGGGCGGTCTATTCTCCCGCCATGACCGACTTCGTGTTCATGGTCGAAGACATCTCCCAGATGTTCATCACCGGTCCGGACGTCATCAAGACCGTCACCGGCGAAGACGTGACTCACGAAGAACTGGGCGGGGCGCTTACCCATAACTCGGTCTCGGGCGTCGCCCACTTCGCGTCGCCAAGCGAAGACGAGATGTTCGATCTGGTGCGCGCCTTGCTGGCATTCCTGCCTTCGAACAATATTGATGACGCGCCGGTTTACGAAGTTGACGAGGATACCGATCTCGAGATCCCGGAGCTCGACTCGATCATCCCACCGAACGCCAATCAACCCTACGACATGCACGACGTCATCGCGTTGATCGTTGATGACGGTGAGTTTCTGGAGGTCCAGCCACTCTGGGCCCGGAACATCATCATCGGGTTCAGCCGGATTGGCGGACGCACGGTCGGCGTCGTCGCCAACCAGCCGAAGGTGCTGGCCGGCACGCTGGATATCGACGCATCCACGAAGGCGGCTCGCTTCGTGCGCTTCTGCGACGCATTCAATATCCCGCTGGTGACGTTCGTGGATGTGCCGGGATTCCTGCCGGGCGTCGCGCAGGAGTATGGCGGCATCATCCGGCACGGTTCGAAGCTGTTGTACGCCTATTGTGAGGCGACGGTCCCGAAACTGACGGTCATTACGCGTAAGGCCTACGGCGGCGCCTATGTCGTGATGAGCTCGCGCTCGATTCGCTCCGATGTGTCGTTTGCCTGGCCGTCGGCTGAGATTGCGGTGATGGGTTCCGAGGCGGCGGTGAGGCTGATTTTCCGGCGCGACATCGCCGAGGCGGACGACCCGACCCAGCGCGAGCGCGAGCTGATTAACGAGTACAAGGATCTCTTCGCGACGCCATACCAGGCAGCCGGACGTGGGCACATCGAGGCAGTCATCCATCCACGCGAAACCCGCCGCAGACTGATCCAATCACTGGAGATGCTGCGCCACAAGCGCGAAGAGCGGCCAGCGCGCAAGCACGGTAATATCCCACTGTGAAAACGAGTCGCATCACTGTCAAGGGTCAGGCGTCGCCCGAGGTCGTGGCGGCTATTACCGCTGCACTGCTGGCGTCACGACGTGAACAGCATGAGCCGCTCGTGACATCGAGGTGGGCTCAGCAGAGTCGTCCCGGGAAGCCATGGCATCAGAACGGGCGGCGCAACTGGCAACGTGGGTTGAGGGGATGACAAGCGATTGAGTCACGATCGAGCACGAAAGATTGAGACGGTTCTGGTTGCGAACCGCGGAGAGATCGCCCTGCGCATCATGCGGGCCTGTCGAGAGGAGCGGTTGAAGTCGGTCGCTATCGTGACGCCCGATGAGGGGTCACCGCTCCACGCGCGATACGCCGACGAGGCCGTCACACTCGTGTCGGAGCAACCTCTAGGCTATCTGGACATCGACGCCGTGCTCCGCGCCGCCACTGAGTCTGGCGCGGACGCCATCCATCCCGGCTACGGTTTCCTGGCCGAGAATGCGCGCTTTGCCGAGGCCTGCGAGCAAGCCGGATTCGTCTTTATTGGACCATCGGCCGAGGTCATCGCCGCGATGGGCGACAAGGTGAAGGCGCGGGCGATTGCGCTTGAGGCCCGGGTGCCGCTTGTGCCCGGCACTGACGGTCCGGTCGATGCTGCCGGGGCGCGCGCGTTCGGCGATGAGCATGGCTACCCGATCGCGCTCAAGGCGAGCGCCGGCGGCGGGGGCCGTGGCTTCCGGGTCGCCCGCGCAGCAGACGAAGTGGAAGAGGCCTGGGCGGGCGCGAGCGGTGAGGCGCAGCGCTACTTCGGTGACCCCACCGTCTATGCCGAGCGTTACCTTGAACGTCCCCGGCATGTGGAGATCCAGATCATGGCCGACAGCCACGGGCATGTGCTGGGCCTGGGCGAGCGTGACTGCTCGATCCAGCGCCGGCACCAGAAGCTGATCGAGGAGAGCCCGTCACCCGCCCTGGACGAAACCATGCGCGCAGCCATGAACGAGACTGCCCAGCGGCTGGCGACGACCGTCGGCTATGTCGGGGCAGGCACGGTCGAGTTCCTGGTGCACGGCGGCGAGTTCTATTTCCTGGAGATGAACACCCGCGTCCAGGTGGAGCACCCGGTCACGGAGGAAGTAACCGGGATCGACATCGTGCGCGAGGGTTTGCGCGTCGCCGCCGGAGAACCCTTGTCGTTCAATGAGCGGCCCGAGCTCCGTGGACACGCGATCGAGGCCCGGATCAATGCCGAGGATCCAGGGCGCAACTTTGCGCCCACTCCAGGCACACTGACTGCTTTCTCGGTACCGGCCGGTTTCGGCGTGCGTGTCGATACCGGCTTCGAAGCCGGGGCGGAGGTGGATCCACGATTCGACAACCTGATCGCCAAGCTCATCGTGCGTGGACGCGATCGCGAGGAGGCACTTTCACGATTGAAGCGTGCGCTGGACGACTTCGAGGTGGGTGGAGTTGCGACGACAATCCCGCTCTACAAGGCGCTGCTCCGTGACAGCGACTTCATCGCTGGCCGCTACGATACCGGTTTCCTCGAACGCTCGGGTCTGCCGGAGCGCATCACGCCATTTGAAGCGCCAGACAGCGAGGCCGACGATGGCCGCGAGATCGTCGTCAAGGTCGACGGACGCCCATATCGGGTAACGGTTCCCGCGGATCTTGGCGGTACGTCCTCTGCAAAGCGCCAGCCGCGCCGCAGCCAGGGCAGGTCGTCCGGGCACGCCACCGGTGGCTCGGCGGTGAAAGAGCTCAAGAGTCCCATCCAGGGCACCGTCCTCTCGGTAGGCGTCGAACCCGGTGACACGGTCGAGATCGGCCAGCTCATTTGCGTCGTCGAGGCGATGAAGATGGAGAACGAGATCACCGCCCATCGCAGCGGCGTTATCTCCGAGTTGACTGTCGCCACTGGTCAGTCCGTCAAGATGGGCGAGACGCTCGCCGTGATTGATGCCGCTGAATCAGCATAGTTCCACGAGATGCGCCGGTCTTACGCATCAAGATAAGCGGTACCAGGACATACAGCAGCGTCCAAGGTCACCGTGAGTACTGGATCACAAGGGAGTTGTCACGCTCCGGGCTGCCGTCGGTCGGGGATGACACCAGCATCCTGCGCCTATTCGTCATTCGGAGGTTACATCATCATCCTGCGTTTGATAGTCATCCTGAGCGGAAGCGAAGGATCTCTTGCCTGATTGCCGAGGTGTTTCACGCAGAGATCCCGTTCGACTTCGCTCAGGGCAGGCTCTTCCTTGCGTCAGGATGACGATCAAACGCAGGATGACGATCAAGCTCAGCACTGGACCACAGGGCAGCTGTCAAGCGCCCGGGTTCCTACCTGTCGGTCGGGGAGGAGCTCGTCTCCTCCCGCCTCGAGCGGACCGGGGGTTCGGGAGGAGACGAGCTCCTCCCCGACGAGGGTGACACCACACATCGCCGTTCAAGCAGGACCATGGCATTCCTTTCGTCATCCTGACGTCAGGAAGGATCTCTGGCTTGACTCCCGAGGTGTTTGACTCAGAGATCCTTCGCTTGCGCTCAGGATGACTATCGAGCGCAGGATGACGATCGAGCGCAGGATGACGATCAAGCTCAGGATGACTGATGGGCGGTCAGGGTCACTTGTTACGCACCGTCAATGGTTACGCACCGGGCAGCTCAGGGAGCGCGCAATACGTTACGCCCCTGCGCAGATTCCACTGGTCTCCGCTTGATGAATCCGTAGGGTGATGCACCAGGGGCGGCTCAACGAGATGTCCGTAAGCGATGGACCTGACGCTGGACTGATGCGTGCCCGATGGGGATCAATCCGGTCAGATGATCTTCGTAGCCCTGAAGGCGGCCATCCGGCCGCTTCTTTCGTTTCGCGTTGAATTTTCGGGGTCTCTGCGCGACCGGTGCAGGTTGTACGTACACCCTCCACTCGATATACTGTGGATAAGTGTGGGGCGATGTGGGGATAAGTGGGGGGCGTTGGGGATAACTTCCTCCCTTAGACCGATTCGGAAGCTGGTGCGTCAGTCGTGTTTCTCGGCCGTCACAACCATAACCTGGATGCGAAGGGCCGCCTTGCGCTGCCGGCTCGCTTCCGTGACAAGCTGGCCGAGGGCGTGGTCGTGACGCGCGGCTTCGATCCATGTCTCCTCGTCTACCCGCTCGACGCCTGGATGCCGCTGGCCGAACGGGTCGCGGCACTCTCGATCAGCGACCCGGACGTTCGTAAGCTGCGCCGTATGCTTTTTGCCGATGCCGTTGACGTGCAGCTGGATGGGCAGGGACGCGTTTTGATCCCGGCCGAGCTCAGAGATTACGCTTCTATCGAACGCGAGGCTGTCGTCGTTGGTGTGCATACCTTCATCGAAATCTGGACCCCCGAATCCTGGGATGCGCAATCCGAGAACATCGAGCGCGATGGGGCGACAATCGCCGAACGGTTGGCCGATCTCATCTAGGACCGCTATCGGGCAGACTTTCGGGAAGAGCCATTGAGTATCGTAACTATGACTTCTATTGATCGCGACCCACAGGCGAACGCGCATACTGAAACGTCTCGCGGTCATCTCCCGGTGATGCCGGGGGAGGTGATCGACGGCCTCAACCTGCGTCCAGGGGCTGTCATCGTGGATGGTACCTTCGGCGGTGGCGGTCACTCCCGGCTTATCGCCGAGCGCATTCAACCCGGAGGCACACTGATCGCCATCGACCGTGACGTAGATGCCGGCGCGCGCTTTGAATCCTTGGCCGCAGCGTATCCTGAGCTGGGCGCTTTCTTCCACGGCAGCTATGCAGGCATGGCCGGGTTTGCAGCCGAGCTCGGTCTGGAGCAGGTGGACGGCATTCTCCTGGATCTGGGTTTCTCATCGTTGCAGATGGACGACCCGCAGCGTGGGTTCAGTTTTCAGGCTGAAGGCCCGCTGGACATGCGCTTTGACCGTACCAGCGGCCAGCCGGCCAGCGTTTTGGTGAATGAGGCTGAAGAGAGCGATCTTGCCGACATCTTTTTTCAGTACGGCGAAGAGCGACAATCGCGGCGGATCGCGCGGGCAATCGTTCGAGTCCGCCAATCCGAACCGATTGAAACAACCCATCAGCTGGCGAACATCGTCGAGAAGGCGCTCGGGGGGCGTCGCGGAGCGCGGGTTCATCCCGCTACGCGAGTCTTTCAGGCTCTGCGGATTGCCGTCAACGCTGAGCTCAACGAGCTTGAACAGGGATTGCGCGCCGGGATCGAGCTGCTCAGCCCGGGCGGCCGGTTTGCCGTTATCTCGTTCCATTCTCTGGAGGATCGTATCGTGAAGCGCTTTTTCGCGGCGGAGGCGCGCGGGTGTGTTTGTCCGCCCGAACTACCAGTCTGCATATGTGGCCGTGAGCCACGGCTGAGGCTCATCGGCCGGGCCATCAAGCCAAGTCTGAGCGAAGTGTCGGTTAACCCCCGGGCGCGCAGCGCGGTGCTGCGAGTTGCGGAGCGGCTGCCATGACGATCACCAACCCGAACGAGATGCACACCAGAGCTCCGCTGCCTCCGCCACGTGTTCGACGCTATCGACTCCCTCCGCAACCGCCGGAGCCACGCAGCCGGGTCAGCAGCGCTGTGATCTTCATCGTCGTCGCCGGGCTCATCACCGCCGTCGGGATGCTCTACCTGATCCAGACGAACCATGTTGCTGGGTTGGGCTTCGAGATGAGCCAGCTGCAGCGCGAGCGCGAGGCCCTGGCGCTCCGCAATGAGCAGTTGAACTATTCCCTCGCGGGCTACGAATCATTGGGTGCTGTCGAAGAGATCGCGCTAGAGCAACTGGGCATGAGCGAGTCAGAGGACTTCGTGTTCCTCTCGGTGCCGCGCCCTGCAAGTGACGAGCTACCGGTCGTCGAACCCGTAGAGGCCCATCAGCCTTCTGTCTGGCGACAGATCTGGAATGACCTGACCGGCCAGGCAACGGCGATCCAGCCTTCTGCCGGGAACGCGAATCCATGAGCCAGCTATCCAATAATCCGGTGAGCCACCGCCTCCCGGTCAACCGTATCGCCTGTCTGCTGGCCGTCTTCGTGCTGTTGCTGATACTTGTCGCCTACCGGGTGTTGATGATTCAGGTTGTGCGCTCCGAAGAGTTCGGCGACCAGGCAGTGGCTGAGCGCTTGCAGGAGAACAGCGTGCCCGCCAGACGCGGCGACATCCTTGACTCCAACGGCGTGCGCCTGGCGACCAACGTACCCTCTGACAGAATCTCAGCGATCGTCTCGCTCATTGAGGACAAGCACGACACAGCGGTGAAGCTCTCGCTCCACATCGGCCGGCCGGTGGAGGAAATCGAGGCGGCGCTGAGCCAGGAAGGCGTGGAGTGGGTATTGCTCGCCCGGCGCCTCTCTCCGGAAGCGTCGGCGGCGATCACCGCGATGGATCTTGAGGGAATTGTGCTCGATCCCGAGCCACGACGGGTCTATCCGTCGGATTCCTTCGCCGCACACGTACTGGGCTTTGCCAATTACGACCACGAGGGTAACTACGGAGTTGAAGGCACCTACGACGATGAGGTCGGCGGTACACCGGGCCGCGTTGTCGGTGAGCGCGACGGATCGGGTAACGTCATCGCCCTCTCGCAGAGTACCTGGGACGCGCCGACGGACGGCTCGGATATCGTGCTGACCATCGACAGCGCCGTACAACGCATCGTCGAGTCGGTTCTGGCGGACACCGTTCAGGAACAGGACGCGGCAGGAGGCACGATCATCGTTCAGGACCCGAACACTGGCGCGATTCTGGGTATGGCGAGCTGGCCAAACTATGACCCCAACCACTTTGATCTGGTGGACGATATCTCGACATTCTCCAACCCGGCGGTCTCGTCAGTGTACGAGCCGGGCTCTACCTTCAAGTCGATCGTGATGGCCATCGGGATCGATGATGGTGTGGTGACACCCGAGACCGTCCACAACGACGCCCCCGGCTATGTCGAGGTCCCCGGTCATCCGCCAATCACCAACAACAACGGCAAGGTCTTCGGCGAGGAAACGATGACTCAGGTGCTGGAGCACTCCGCCAATCTGGGCGCGATCTTCGTTGCCGAGCGGATCGGACAGGAGCGGTTCTACCAGCGGCTGATGGAGTTCGGGATGGGGCGCGAGACCGGTATCGACCTTCAAGGCGAGGAACGTGGCATCCTCACGGGTCCGTGGGAGCCGGGCTGGAATCCCACGCTGTTCTATACGAACTCATTTGGCCAGGGTATCGCCGTGACTCCAATACAGCTCATTAACGCGGTGTCGGCGGTTGTCAATGGCGGCAAGCTGATGCAGCCGTATGTGGTGAGCGAGGTTCGCGGTGAGGATGAGACGATCCAGCGCACCCCAACCATGATCCGACAGGTCATCTCGCCGGAGTCCTCAGCGACGCTGCGCGAGATGCTGCACTCCGTCGTCGTGAATAACACCGGCCAATTTGCTAACGTTCCGGGCTATGAGATTGGGGCCAAGACCGGCACCGCTCAGATCCCGTCGCCCGATGGTGGGTATATCGACGACGCCACGATTGCTTCAATCGTTGGCTTCGGGCCGGTCGAGGAACCTCAGTTCACGGTGCTGGTGAAGATTGACTGGCCGAAGGAGTCCCCCTGGGGCGACACCGTCGCGGGACCGGCCATGGGTGAGGTCTTCAACCAGCTCTTCAAGCTCTATGGAATACCCCCGACGGAGACGGAGGCGGAATGATCAGCCTTGGTGATGTGCTAAAGGGCACCAACGGACAGTTGATGGGCGAGCTGTCGCTCGATCAACCGCTCTGGCGGGTCGTTCATGATTCCCGAGCCGTTGGCGCTGGCGATCTCTTTGTCGCTATTCGAGGTGAGAACCTGGACGGGCACGCGTTCATCGCCGAGGCCGTAGAACGTGGCGCCAGAGCGGCGCTCGTGAGCGAGGATTGGCAGCAGTCCCACACGGAGCCTCCGATTCCACTGGTGGTCGTACCGGACACGTTGCAGGCGCTCCAAGACCTGGCGGCCTACTGGCGGAGCCTGCACCGGCTGCACGTGGTCGGCATTACCGGCAGCATCGGCAAGACCAGCACCAAAGAAGTCGTTGCCGCAGTGGTTGGCGCGAAGCGCAAGGTGCAGCGCAGCCGCGGCAACTTCAACAACGAAATCGGCCTGCCCCTCAGCGTGCTCGAAATCACGCCGGAGAGCGAAGTTATGGTAGTCGAGATGGGCGGAGCCTACGCCATGGGTGAGATCTCTCAACTGGCGCAGATTGCCCGGCCCGACATCGGCATCGTGACCAATGTGACGCACTCGCACTTGTCTCGCATGGGTTCGCTTGAAGCGATTGCCCAGACAAAGGTGGAATTGGTTGAGTCGCTACCGTCACATGGCGTAGCGATTCTCAACATCGACGACGAGCGCGTGCGCGCGATGGGTGAGCGAGCAAACTGCCGGGTGGTCTACTACGGTCTCGATCCTGCCGCGAATGTGCGCGCGGTGGATCTGGAGAGTCGTGGGGCGGACGGTACTGCGTTCACTCTGATTCGAGGGGGGCAGGAGAATCACCTACACATCCCCTTGCTTGGGCTGCACAGCGTGCATGCCGCGCTCGCAGCGTTCGCCGTCGGCTATGAGCTGGGCATGAGATTGCCGGATATGCTGCGTGGTCTGGACTCGCCGGAGGTCCAGCTTCGGCTGCTGCTCACACCAGGTGTGAACGGCTCCACTATTCTGGATGACCACTACAACTCCAACCCGAAGTCGAGCTTCGCGGCGCTTGCGCTATTAGCAGATTTGGCGGCTACTCGTCGGGTCGCGGTCCTGGGCGACATGCTGGAGCTTGGTGACTATGAGGAAGAGGGACACCGGCTGGTGGGCCGCAGGGTCATCGACGTCGTCGATGCCTTGTATACCCTCGGCCCACGTGCCCGTATCATCGCGGAAGAGGCGCACAGCCTCAAGCCTGCACTGCCGGCGTTCCACTTCGATGACAAGGCTGCGCTGGTCGAGGCGCTGAAGCAGGGACTCGAGCCCGGCGATCTTGTGTTGGTGAAGGGCTCACGCGGCTTGAAAATGGAGACGGTCGTCGCGGATCTCCGGGGAGAGTCCGGGCAGGTACAAGCTTGATGTCTCCTGGAATCGTCATGTCCCTGGTCGATCTCTTCGCCACCGAGTCAGTCAGTAACAATGCATTGCTTCCCACGGATGGAAATACCAATCTCGCGATCTCTCTGGGTCTCTCCGGGATCGCGTTCTTGCTGTCGCTCGCGATTGGCCGGCCGTACATCAACTTTCTACGCTCGAAGAAAGTCGGCAAGCAGATTCGCATCGAGGGGCCTGAGGGGCACCACGTCAAGGCCGGTACCCCGACGATGGGCGGGATTATTTTCACGGTCACGGTTGTCGTGCTCACACTGGCATTCAACCTGTATGGTCGGCTCTCGATGTTGCTGCCGCTGGGTGTGTTGATCGGTTGCTCGGTGCTGGGCGGAATTGACGACAAGCTCAATCTGGTCGGCGGTGCAACGCGCGGGATCACCGCACGGTTCAAGATGGCCTGGTTGTTGCTCTTCGCCGGCGTGACGGCCCTGCTGCTGCATTTTGGCCTGGGGCTGACCAACGTCTATGTCCCGTTCATTGGACAGTTCGATATCGGGTTGCTCTATCTCCCGATTGCGGTGTTGACGATTGTTGGCACGGCGAACGCCGTGAACCTCACCGATGGGCTCGATACTCTGGCCGGCGGTACTGCCGCAGTTGCATTCGTTGCCTATGGCATCATCGCCTACCTCCAGGGTCAGGTTGCCGTCGTGACGTTCTGCTTCATGATGGTCGGCGCGCTGTTTGGATTTCTCTGGTACAACGCGCATCCGGCGCAGGTGTTCATGGGCGACACTGGATCGCTGTCGCTGGGCGCCGCTCTGGCGACGGCCGCGTTCATGACCGGTCAATGGCTATTGTTACCGGTGGTCGGTTTCGTGTTCTTGATGGTCACGCTGTCCGTCATGTTGCAGGTGGGCTATTTCAAGCTGACCGGCGGGAAGCGCATCTTCAGGATGACGCCCATTCAGCACCACTTCGAGTTGATCGGCTGGTCGGAGACACAGATCACGTTGCGCTTCTGGCTGATCGGCATGATGGCCGGCTTGTTCGGCGTCGCCCTGGCGTTGGTGTAGCTATGGCAGAGCCTATTCGCGTTCCAGACGATCTACGCGGCAAACGTATCCTGCTGATGGGGCTGGGTGTCAACCAGGGTGGTGTCGGAGTGGCGCGCTACCTGGCAACGCACGGTGCGGAGGTTCGTGTTACCGATCTTCAATCCCGGGAGACACTCGCCGACGCGCTGGCATCACTCGACGATCTGGACATAACCTACTGCCTTGGCCGCCATGACGAGGCGGATTTCGAGTGGGCAGAGATCGTCGTCCGCAATCCCGGCGTGCCACGAGAGTCGTCCTGGCTGGAGGTTGCCCGGCGGCACGGCGCACAGATCGAGATGGAGATGACGCTCTTCTTTCGGCTGTGTCGCGCGCCAATCGTGGGTGTGACTGGAACGAAGGGTAAGACGACGACAACCGCGATCCTGGCCACGATCCTGCGCCAGCAGTGGCCGGAGACGATCATGGCCGGCAACATGGGACGCACGGCGCTGGGACAACTGGAGAACGCGCAGAGCGATGTGCCCGTTGTACTGGAGTTGTCGTCGTTCCAGCTTGAGGCATTGGACGGGCAGGGGCTCTCTCCTCAGGTGGCCGTCTTGACGAACATTTCCGAGGACCACCTCGATCGCTACCCATCGTACGCGGAGTACGCCGGGGTGAAGGCGTCCATCGCTCGACACCAGTCGTCGCGTGACTGGACGATCTACTCCCGTGACGACGATTTGTCATCGACACTGCTCGCCTCGATGCCCGGCCGGAAGGCTACCTTTGGCGCAGACCCGACAGACGTTGAAAACGCGCTCTGGATAGAGGATGGCCGGTTTGCCGGTCGCTGGAGCGGCGAGCCGGTCGATCTCGGTGAAGTGGAGTGCCTCGCACTGCCGGGTGAGCACACCAGGCTGAACGCCCTGGCGGCTGCGGCCGCGGCACTAGCAGTGGGGGTGCCTGCTGAGACGATTGCACGCGGGATTGCCTCTGCCGAGCCCGTCCCCAACCGCCTTGAGAAGATCGCGACGATTGGTGGTGTGGACTACATCAACGACACCACTGCCACCACGCCCGCCGCGGCCGTCGCCGCGCTGCGCGCGTTTGGAGCCCGGAACATTGTGGCCATCGCCGGAGGGTCCGAGAAAGGCGTCTCGCTCGTGCCGCTGGCTGACGCCCTGGCGCAACATGCCGGGCGAATCATTCTGCTCGATGGCGCGGCCACGCCGCGTTTGCTCGAGTTGCTCAATGAGCGCGACGTCAGCGAGATCGACGAACCGGTGAACTCAATGGAGGAGGCGGTGCTTCGGGCGAGCCGGGCCGCAGCTCCGGGCTCGGTTGTGCTGCTCTCGCCTGGGTGCGCCAGCTTCGGGATGTTCCGGAACGAGTTTCATCGCGGTGATGCGTTCCGTGCCGCTGTAGCACAACTCACCGTGGAGGATTCACGATGAGACTCTGGCGCAAGCTGCCTACCCGGGCGAAACCCCTCTACCACGAGCCGGACTGGTGGCTGCTGGCCACGCTGATGACGCTGGTGATGTTCGGCATGGTCATGGTCTATTCGGCGTCCTTCGGAGTCGCGATTGCCGAGGGCGGGACGCCCTATAGCTACCTGATCCGGCAGGTTATCTACACGTTCATCGGTCTCGTCGGGATGTTCGTGGCGATGGCGGTGAACTACAACCGGCTGCGCGACCATGCCGGCAAGGGCATGCTCGCCATACTGCTCCTGTTAGCGGCACTCGTGTTTGTGCCGGGGCTGGGTACCGAGATCAATGGGGCGAAAGCGTGGATCTATATAGGTCCGGTTTCGTTCCAGCCAAGCGAAATTGCCAAGCTCGCGCTGGTGATTTACATGGCGAGCTGGCTCTCCGGAAAAGGCGCGAAAGTGCGCTCGTTCTCCTATGGGATGGTGCAGTTCGCGGTGGTGATGATGACCATGATCGGTCTCATCATGCTGCAACCCGATCTCGGGACCGCGATCCTCCTGGCCACAGTTGGTCTGGCGATGTTCTTCGTGGCCGGGGCAAACCTGGTGCAGTTCGCAACGTCGCTCATGGCGGGTGGAATGATGTTCCTGGCGCTGGCGCTGTCGGCGTCCTATCGCCGCGAGCGACTGCTGGTCTTTCTCGACCCCGAATCAGACCTGCGTAATCTGGGCTGGCAACTCTTTCAGGCTCGTCTCGCGCTTGGCTCCGGCGGGGTGTTCGGCCTGGGACTCGGGGCGAGCCGTCAGAAGTTCTCGTGGTTGCCGTTCCCGCATCATGACGCGATTTTCGCGATTATCGGTGAAGAGCTGGGTCTGGTCGGGTGCGTGTTCGTGCTCATGCTCTTTGGCTCGCTGGCGATTCGTGGATACCGGATTGCGATGCGGGCACCGGATGCCTTCGGCACGCTCGTTGCGGTCGGGATCACGACCTGGCTGATCTTTCAGGCGTTGTTCAATATTGGCGGGGTGGTCGCAGCCATACCCTTCACCGGCATCACGTTGCCGTTTATCTCGTTTGGTGGGTCCTCGTTGATCATGTGCATGACCGCCGTTGGCGTTCTCCTGAATATCTCGCGACAAACACGTCAGGTGGCCGAGAGCGCCCAGGAAGCCGCCGCACGGGCCGATGACGACTATCGCGAGCCCCCGGTCGAACCAACGCCACGTCAGGAGCCGGCAAGGGTTCCTGAGGGGGTACGGGCCTTCGGGCGCGGGTCGCGTACAGAGAGTACCGGACGATGGTGAGCGAACGGTTGCCGTTCCCGCCGGCGCGGGTGCATATGGTTGGCATCGGTGGGGTTGGGGTGAGCGGTCTGGCGCGCATGCTGCAAGGCAGCGGCTACCAGGTCACCGGCTCGGACATGAATGATTCACCTATCGTCCAGGATCTGCTGCGTGAGGGTATCCAGGTAACGGTCGGTCATGCCGCCGCAAATCTGGGCGAGGCCGAGATCGTCATCGCCACCGCCGCGGCCCGCGAAGACAATCCGGAGATCGCAGCTGCCCGCGCGCGCGGCATTCCAGTCGTCAAGCGTGCCGCCGCGCTCGGGATGCTGGCCAACCCAGCCACCTGTCTGGCAGTGGCCGGCTCGCACGGCAAGTCCACAACGTCGGGCATGGCGTCGTTCGCCTTTACGCATGGCGGCCTCGAGCCTTCGTTTGCGGTCGGCGCAACGGTCGCCGGGCTTGGGACGAACGCCAGGCTCGGCAGCGGAGCGCACTTCATCGTCGAAGCTGACGAGTATGACCACTCCTTCCTCTGGCTGAAACCCGCGGTTGCGATTGTCACCAACATCGAGCACGATCACCCCGACATCTTCCCTGATCTGGAGCACGTCCTCGACGCCTTCGAGCGTTTCGCCGGCGGAATCCGTCCGGGCGGCACGCTTGTCATTTCATCTGATGATTCAGGCGCGAGGATGCTGGTCGATCGCCTCACGGGCCGCGCTGACCTGAACATCGTGACCGTTGGGTTTGGAGCCGGCGACTGGCAAGTTACCCGGAATACTGCGGAAATCGCCGAGATTCGCAATCGGGCGGGACAGATGTTCGAGTTGCGGCTGGCAGTGCCTGGTAGGCACAATGTCAGTAACGCTCTGGCCGTGCTCGCGTCCGCCGCAGTGCTCGGGATCGATCCGTTGACGATTATTCCGGGTCTTGAGGCCTTTAGCGGCGTTGGGCGGCGCTTTGAGGTTCTGGCCGATTCACCGGAGCGAACCGTCATCGACGACTACGCTCACCACCCGACCGAGATCGCGGCGACGATCGCCGCCACTCGCGACCGCTACCCCGATCGGAGATTACTGGTGGTCTTTCAGCCACACACCTATACGCGGACCCACGCGCTGCAAAACGACTTCGCCCAGGCCCTCGACCAGGCTGACGTCGCCGTGCTTGCCGAGATCTATCCGGCGCGCGAGGTGAACACGCTTGGCGTCTCGTCGAGCGACATCGCTCGGCGTATGCGCCGGAGTCGCGACGCTAGCGTCCTCTCCGGCTGAGGCAACTCGTATCGCGCAGGCGCTGGCACAGCCGGGCGACGTCCTGCTGGTCATGGGTGCGGGCGACATCTATCAGACGTCTCGGGACCTGGCCGCGATGGGAGCGTCGTCGTGAGTGCACGGACCCGAAGGGCCGGACCCGATCCGATTGTCGTTGAGAATGATTCAGCCCAGATCAAGATCCAGCCCGAGGCGCGCACCGACCTCTACAGCACCTTCCGGGTCGGGGGGCCGGCCGACTTTCTGGCAAGGGTCGGTACGCTTGAGGAGATCCAGCTAGCGCTCGCGTGGGCACGCGACGCGGGACACCCGGTCACGGTCTTTGGGGGCGGATCGAACATGCTGGTAGCGGATCGCGGCATACGCGGGCTCGTCCTCGTTGTGCGTCGCACCGGCAAGCAGGCAGAGGATGAGCTGAAGGTCCAGGATGAGGGTGACGAGGTTCTGGTCACGGTTCCGGCTTCCGCGCCACTCTCATGGTTTGGCCGCACGGCATCTGAGCATGGCTGGCACGGCATGACCTGGGCCGTTGGACTACCAGGCAACATCGGTGGCGCGGTTGTCAACAACGCCGGCGCACATGGAACCGAGACGAAAGACGGTCTGGTCGGGGTACGGATTGTCGATGCCAATGGCAACGTCAGCGAGCACACGCGCGAATGGCTCGCCCCCGAGTATCGCCGCACGACCCTGAAGACCGCCGGCAACCCGCGCGAGCTGATCGTCCTGGATGCTACCTTCCGCTTCAGCAAAGGCGACGCCGAAGCGCTGAAGTTGGAGGCTGACAAACACGCCGAGTACCGGCACGCGACCCAACCGACGGGCGCCTGCGCCGGTTCAATCTTCAAGAACCCGGAAGGTACCTACTCCGGTCTCGTGATCGAGCAGGCGGGATTGAAGGGCACGCGGCTCGGCGGCGCGGTGGTCTCCGAGAAGCACGCGAATTTCATCGTGAACGATGACCATGCGACTGCCGCCGACATCGTCGGTCTGATGATGAAGGTCCAGACGGCAATCCGCGAGAAGACCGGCATCGAGTTACATCCCGAAATCGAGCGGATTGGTGAATGGTAGATGACGAACCGGAATGGCCGGCTGCGAGTCGGCGTGATTTTTGGCGGCCGCTCGGCTGAACACGATGTGTCCTTGCGCTCAGCGTTAACAGTCATGGGCGCGCTCGAGGCCGCCGGCCACGAGGTCGTCCCGATTGGAATCAGCCGCGAGGGTATCTGGCTGACTGACGGCGACCCAATGAGCCAGCTCCAGGCCTCGTCGCCGCTCTTCGCCCTGACTGATGGCGAGGCGCACGCGCGCGGGAGCGTTATTCACGAGGTTGAAGAGCTGGCGCTGCGGGCCCGCGGTGACGAGCGGCACGGCGTTGTCCCAGCCGGTGCCTGGAGCGGCGATATCGACGTGATTTTCCCGGTGCTGCACGGCCCGATGGGTGAGGACGGCACCGTCCAGGGTTTGTTCGAGCTGGCCGGCCTGCCCTACGTCGGCGCTGGCGTCGCCTCGTCGGCGCTCTCCATGGATAAAGCGCTCGCCAAGCAGATCCTGGCGCGGGAGGGTATTCCACAAGTTCCCTGGCTGACGGTGTTGCGCAAGGAGTGGTCACGTTTCCCAGAGCAGGTCGCGGATGATGTTGAGCGCGAGCTTGGCTATCCCTGCTTCGTGAAACCGTCAAGCCTCGGGTCCAGCGTCGGTGTTTCAAAGGTGAGCGACCGCACCGGGTTGCCGGCTGCGATGGCTGAGGCCGGTCGGCATGACCGCAAGATCGTGATCGAGCAGAACGCGGATGCACGCGAGCTGGAGGTCTCGGTGCTCGGCAACGATGAGCCGATTGCCTCGGTGGTGGGCGAGATCAAGCCAGGACATGAGTTTTACGACTACGAGGCCAAGTACGTCGATGACAGCTCTCAGATCATCATCCCGGCCGACATCCCGGATGCGGTTGCCGACGAGGTGCGCGAGTTAGCGGTGCGTGCCTACCGTGCTCTCGATTGCGCCGGCATGGCTCGGGTCGATTTCTTCCTGGGCGGTGACGGCGATCGGGTGCTCTTGAACGAGATCAACACGATCCCGGGGTTCACGTCCATTAGTATGTACCCAATGCTCTGGGAGGCGACCGGCGTGCCGCTCCCCGAGCTCGTGGATCGCCTTGTCGGCTTCGCGATCGAGCGGCACGATGAACTCCACCGCGAAGGGTGAGCGGGGCATCTCCCGGCGCGCAAGCTCCTGGTTCGCGGTGCTTACCCGCACCGGTCGACTGCCCAGCCTGCTGGTTGCGATTGCCTGCGCCATCGTGCTGTACGGCTTTCTCTTCTCGGGAGACTATGGGGTTGACGACATCGTGGTGCGCGGCGCCCGGCTAGGGGACCCGGTCGAGATTGCCAGTGCCACCGGAGCGTTTGGCGAGTCGATCTTCGAGGTTGAGCCGGAGCTCATTGCCGGGCGGCTGGCGACGCTGCCATACGTTCACCAGGTTGATATCGAGGCGCACTGGCCCTCGCAGATCGTTATACATGTTACCGAGAGGGTGCCCGTTATCGTCTGGCAAACCGAGAACAACGCATTCCTGATCGACGTTCAGGGACAGGTGCTCGCCAGCTCGGCGGGGAACACCGACTTGCCGGTGGTCGAGAGCGAGGCGAGCGAGCTGGAGGTTGGTGGATCGGTTGATCCCCAGCGGGTCGCGTCGGTCCAGGCCGCCTACGAGACACTAGGTTCCCAGATCGACCGCGTCACCTGGAGCGAGCGAGACGGTTTGACCGCGCGTCTGGATGACAAGAGTATCGTCCGGTTAGGCTACCCAGAGCGTTTCCCGCTGAAACTGGCCGTTTACCAGGAGTTTCGTACTACCGATATCAACTGGTCAGTCCTGGATTTACGCGAGCCCGACCGCCCTTACTATGAGTAGGTACACAGTGTACGTACACTGTGATATAGTAGGCTCAGCCTGTCGGTAGTGGGTGCCGAGGCTCGACATAAGCTGCATTATTCTTGCGTCCATCACATCATAGGCGCGTGGTGGAGCGCATTCAGGAGGTCATGAGAATGGCAGATCAGCTGATCGTCGGTGTTGATATCGGCTCCACAAAGTTCAGTTCCGCCGTCGCCCTTTTTAACCGCAGTGGAGCGATCCAGTACCTCGGCCACGGAAGCACGCCTTCTGCGGGTGTGAAGGGTGGCCGTATTTCCGATCCTGCGGCCCTTGCCAAGGCGCTGAAGATGGCGCTCGATGAGATACGACACCTCGCCGGGGCACCGATTCAGGACCTCGTGATTAGCGTCGGTGGCGCGCAGGTTGCGCCAATCGATCGTCGCGGTCAGGTACGGCTCGACGGCGCGAGCGCGATTGGCCAGCGAGAAGTCGAGCAGGCAATCGAGAACGCGAAGAGTGACGACCCGGAGGGCTTGAGGACGATTCACCGGGTCGTGCGCAGCTTCGCCGTGAACGGCGAGCCCACGACCGCACCGTTGGAGCGTTTCGGAACCGACCTGGAAGTCTGGATCCGTGATTTTGCGGTGACGTCTGAGCTCGTTGAGGGCATTCGCGAAGCGGCGAGTAGCGCAAGCACCCGCGTCCACGCATTTGTTCCGGGCGGCGTCGCCTCCGCCGAGGCAGCGTTGACTCCCGAAGAGCGCCGGCAGGGCGCCATCCTTATCGACGTTGGTGGCGCTACAACTGATGTGGCGGTCTACATCGACGGTGAGCTGCATGACCTGACTGGCTTCCCGATGGGTGGGCATCATTTGACCCAGGATCTCGCCGTGGTGCTCGAAGTGCCGTTGGAAGTAGCCGATCGGCTCAAAATCCGGGACGGGGTGTCCTCTCCCGCCGACGCGGCCAAGGTGCCGGTCGACTGGGGACCACGGGGAATTGCTCGTATCCAGCGTCAGGCGCGTGACGGCACGCTGCCCGGAGATGTCGTCCGCGCAATTACTGGCGCGCGCATGGCGCAGATCATGGAGCGTGCGAAGGAGATTGCCCAGCGCATCGATGGACATAACCAATCCCTAAGTGGCAGCATTGTTGTAACTGGTGGCTCGTCGAAGCTGCGCGGGATCGACGAGGTGGCTAGTGCCGTGTTTGGGTTGCCGGCCCGTCGGGGCGATATCCTGCCGAGCGAAGGGTTCCCACCGATCGCAGATCCGTCATCGAGCGCCGCAATTGGCCTGGTGCGCTATTGCGCCAGCCGGGGGGCATGGGCCGCTCAGCCGCCGCGGGAGAAGTTCGGTGGCCGCCCGGCGCGGGCGGAGGGTGAAAAGCGTGGCTGGATGCCGGTCCGCGCTCCACGGCACCATGATGAGCCAGTGCCTCATCAAGACGTGCATCAATCTGTTGGCACTGTGGAAACGCGCGACTGGGGACGGCTTATGCGAGACTGGATGCGTGAGTTCATACCCGCCCGCACAGATGCGTAGGCGACCGACGGGAAGCACCCGGGGTCTGCGTAAGGAGTAGCTATGTTCGAGCTTCATGACGACGAATTTTCACCGAACTTTGCGCGTATCAAAGTCATTGGTGTCGGCGGCGGTGGCGGTAACGCTGTTAACCGCATGATCGAGGCCGGTGTTGAGGGCGTGGAGTTCGTCGTGGTCAACACCGACGGGCAGGCGCTCCTGAACTCGTCCGCTCCGGTGTCGGTCGAATCGGCGATAAGTTCACCAAGGGGCTCGGGGCCGGAGGCCGGCCTGAGATCGGCGAGCGTGCCGCCGAAGAGAGCCTTGACACGTTGACCGAGGTCATCCGCGGGGCGGATATGGTCTTCATCACGGCCGGCATGGGTGGCGGCACCGGCAGCGGCGCTTCACCGATTATCGCCAAGATGGCGCGTGAAACCGGTGCACTGACGGTTGGTGTCGTGACGCGACCGTTCGAGTTTGAGGGCGCCCGCAGGCGGCGCGTGGCTGACGAGAGCGTCGCCAACCTGAAAGAGTATGTGGACGCGCTGATCTCGATCCCGAACCAGCGCCTGATCCACCTGGTCGATCCCAAGACACCCTTCACCGAGGCCTTCCGCATCGCGGATGACGTGCTGCGGCAGGGTATTCAGGGTATCTCCGACCTCATCATCAAGCCGGGCATGATCAACCTGGACTTCGCCGACGTGAAGTCGATCATGCGCGACGCGGGCTCGGCGTTGATGGCCATCGGCCGCGGTACCGGCGAGAACCGCACCGTGGATGCCGCCCGCAACGCGATCGAGAGCCCGCTGCTGGAGATGAGCATCGATGGCGCGACCGGCGTTCTCTACAATGTCACCGGCGGTACAGACCTGACGCTGACCGAGATCAACGAGGCAGCCGAGGTCATTCGCAACGCGGCTGACGAGGATTCCGAGATCATCTTCGGTACGAGCATCGACGAGTCGCTGGGCCGCGATGTGACGATCACCCTGATCGCGACCGGATTCCAGGGCGGCAAATCTACCCGCCAGCGAAGCGGTGCGGATCGCCGCTCGCAGCGCCAGCCCGTGGAGGGCTCAGCGCCACCACGCACTCCGGTACTTCCGGACGACGAGTGGGCGGAGCCGGCAATCCTGCGGTTCCTGCGCGAGCGCTAGACGAGCGAGACGGTAGCGGTGCGTTGTCCCTATTGTGGGAGCCAGGACACGCGGGTTCTGGACTCGCGCGATATTCGAGATGGCGAACAGATCAGGCGGCGCAGAGAATGCGCCGCCTGTTCCCGTCGGTTCACGACGTATGAGACGGTCGAACAGCGCGACCTGATCGTCGTCAAGCGCGACGGTCGCCGCGAGCGGTTTGACCCGCGCAAGCTGCGCGACAAGCTGCATATCGCTCTGACCAAGCGCCCGGTGCCGGTGGAGACGGTGGATCGCATCGTGCGCGAGACCGAGGCCGAGATGCTGGAAAGTGGGATGAGCGAGGTGCCGAGTACCTGGATCGGTGAGATGGTACTTGGTAAATTGCGCGATGTCGACGCTGTGGCCTACATCCGCTTCGCATCGGTCTACCGCGAGTTTCGAGACCTCGACGACTGGCGGCGCGAGTTTGCGCTGCTCGATACCCCAAAGTCTGAGGTTGACGGTTAGGTTCTACTCATGCCCGCCGTGCTGCCCTCCGCAATCTCGGTCCAACGCACCGGTCGCGGTCCTGTCACAATCTCTCCACGTCATATCGAGCTGGACGCAGCGGCGTTCAACCTGCCAGACGAGCTGGGTACAGGTGTATTCCGGCTTGTCCCGGCGAAGGGCTGGGCCGTCGAGCCGCTGGGACATCTGCGCTGGCGGTTGACGCCGCATGAGATCGCCATCGATGCGCCGGTGTCCGTCACGCTGCAACGCGTTGCGCCGTCCGGGCAGCTAGACGAGTGGACCGTTTCAATTCCCGTGCATCTCGATCTCGCGTCGACGTTTGACCCCACCGAACATACCTACCCAGAGCCGAACCGGGCGTCCGTCCTCGGGGACATCAGTCCCGAGAGGCGACTATTCGACCTGACGTACGCGCGGCCTCGAGGTGTCCTGGGTGATGCCTTGTTCGGCGGTCTCTATGCGGACATCGTCTTCCTTCGTCGCGAAGGTCCAACACGGGGTGGGATGTGTAGCGGGATGGCGCGCTGGTCGATTGCACGCGGTCAGGGAGTCGAGCCGGCACCGCGAAGTCGCGAGCAGGCGCTTGACCGTATTGTGATCTATCATGGCCGCCAGCTCTGTGACCGGACCCTTGCCAGAGGGGTGGGCTGGTTCCTGCGCGGCTCGCCGAAGGCCGCCTACAAAGCGGTACGCAGGGATCTGCTGCGCCAGGGCGTCACCGATCGCGCCCTCGATGTTGCCGTTCCCAAGCTCTGGCGCCGCGATATTATGACGGCCCTGGTGAATCAGGGACACACCGTCGTTCCCTACCATCTCCGGCAGGAGTCCTCAGAGCGGGCGTTCGTCGAGGTCTACGACCCCAACCGGCCGCCGGCCACGCTGGAGGCTCCGGAAGCGATCGAGTTCGACCTGCGCCACGACCGCTATCGCTACCGCCACATGGTCTCCATGGACCAGACCGACGTCGGCATCATCGCCGCCCGGCAATCCGGCTACGCCACGCGGGGCACCGCCATTACCGCGGGGTTAGCGTCGATCGGGATGCAGTTGTTCCGGCGAGTGCTCACTCAGCGACCCGGCCCTCCAAATCGAGCAGAGGAGCCGACGCCATCCTGACGGACTGTAGTGCGACCGTCCGGCAGATCGACCTTCGTAGTGACGCAATGATGGAATGTGACAAGGTAATCCAGGCATGGGAGCGGTCTTCTTGTGCCCTGCCTGGGCCCTCGGTCGTCGGAGCAGGAATCTCGTTATCGTCGTACGGGCTACGCGCTGCGTCGCCCTCGGGCCGACAGGCCCGACCTGTCGTCTGTCATGGGGCAGGGTTTAAGCAAGCGGCGCTGCGCGCCGTGGGCGACGCGGCGCGTAGCCCCTACGCAGGCACCGGCGGGGACGATGCGGGCCGACATCGGTAGGGGAGGACCTTGTGTCCTCCCTGACCCAGCGGCGTTTGGCGTGATCCGCGGCCTTCATCGGTCAACTCTGAGTCAACCGCCCGGGGAGTCAAGCAAGAGATCCTTCGCTTACGCTCAGGATGACTGGTTTCGCCCTCAGGATGCCTGACAAGCTCAGGATGATTGTCAAGGCGCTTGGGGTCAGTAGCGGGATGACTACCAAATGCGGTCAGGGTAATGATCAAACGGTCGTTCCCTACCCGTGTATCTGTGGATGGCGTTAGACGCAAGGAAATGCCCGGAAGGGAAACCTTCCGGGCATTGGGGATCGAGGGTTGGGACTATGAGGCCGTCGGGGCCGTGATGTGTGGCTCGATTGCCTGCAGGATCTTGGCCTTGGGCTGGGCACCGACGATCTTCTCGACCGGCTTGCCCTCTTTGTAGAGGATCATGGTCGGGATCGAGGCGATGCCGAGCTGGGACGCGATGCTCTGGTTCTCGTCGACGTTCACCTTGGCGATGGTGAGCTTGCCATCTTTCTCGTCCGCAATCTCGTCAAGAATTGGCCCGACAACGCGGCAAGGTCCACACCATGGAGCCCAGAAATCTACCAGGACGGGCCCGCTGGATTTCACCACTTGCTCGTCAAATGTGGCATCGGTCACTTCGATCGTATTCGCCATGAATGTAAGCCTCCCTATGCAGTTATCTGGCCGCGTACTATCCACGCCGCTCACTGTATTGTAACGCAGTGATTTCGCACTTATTCCAGCGTTTTGCACGCCACATCGTGTTTACCTTGCATCCCGCTCGCTCTTCGAAGGATGCCACACCCGGCAGAGAGCGATCCTCCTGTCGAGTACAATCCCCTACTGTGATGATGACGAAACCGACTATTGGATTTGACGCTTTTTTCCTGGAACACCCGATGACCGGCATGGGTCAATACGCCCTGAATCTCTGGCGAGAGATCAGGCAGCGTGAGGACCTTGATGCAGTACTGCTCCTGCCGGCTGACGCGCCGCAGACGGTCCACGATCTTGCCGGGAAGAGATCAATACAGGTTTCCCCGCCAGCCCGCTCCCGGTTGCCGGGGAAGGCGCGTAAGCTGTGGTGGGAGCAGGCCGGGCTGGTGACGGCGGCTCGCCGGGCGCAGGCGGACCTGGTGCATGTGCCCTACTTTTCGGCACCACTGCGACAACCTGTACCGTATGTCGTGACGATCCACGACGCGATTCCGTTTGTCTTGAAATCGTACGCCGGCGGCCGGTCAATGAGCGCATATTTGAAGATCGTGAGCCGGGCGGTGCGTGATGCCAGGCTTGTCCTGACTGACTCACGACACGCGGCAGGTGACATCGAGCGGCACATTGGCATACGCAGCGAGCGCATCCGGCCAGTATCGCTGGCCGCTGGTGGTGAGTTCACGCCCGCTCACGGCGCTGACGACGACGCACGCATCCGCTCCGTCCGCGAGCGCTACGGGCTGACCGGACCGTTCGTGTTGAATGTTGGTGGTTTCGACCGCAGGAAGAACCTGCCCGCGCTGGTCGAGGGGTATGCGCAGGCGCTCCGGGGCATCGAAGGGGATGTTGACCTGGTAATCGTCGGGGCCCCGCATAGCGGCAACCTGGAGCTCTTCCCTCCGCTGCAGCCAATCATCGATCGTCATGGGCTGGGCGACAGGGTAAAACTCACGGGGTTCGTGAGCGAGCAGGAGAAGCTCGATCTCTACCGGGCTGCGGCCGTGTTTGTGTTCGCGTCCGAGTACGAGGGCTTCGGCCTCAACCCCCTGGAGGCGATGGCCTGTGGCACGCCGGTGATCTCGTCGAATCGTTCGAGCTTGCCTGAGGTTGTCGGTGAGGGCGGGATGCTGATTGACCCGACGCCGCCCGAGATCGCCCGGGCGCTGGTCGAAGTACTGAACGATCCTCAGCTTCAGACATCGTTGAGCCAGCGCGGCGTCGAACAGGCGCGCAGATTTAGCTGGCAGGAGACCGCGCGCCAGACCGTCCAGTCCTACCGAGATGTTCTCAATAGTCCTGAATAGTGAGTGATATAGATGCGTGTGTTGATGGTATCCAAGGCGTTGGTGACCGGCGTCTACCAGAAGAAGCTTGAGGAGCTGGCCAAATATCCGGATATTGAGCTGCTCACGATTGTGCCGCCCTACTGGCTTGAGGGACGGGTGGGCTCAGTCAACCTGAGCGCCCGCTATGTGGACGGCTACGAGCTGGCGGTTGAGCCGATGCGCTTCAATGGCCGCCACCACGTCCACTTCTATCCGGGTCTGGCAAAGCAGGTGCGCCGCTTCAAGCCGGACATCGTCCATGTAGACGAAGAGCCCTACAACCTGGTCACCGCCCACACGACCATGCTCGCTGAACGAGCGGGAGCGAAGACGGTCTTCTTCGCGTTTCAGAACCTGAACCGGCGCTATCCGCCTCCCTTTAGCCTCATCGAGCGCTACTGTTATGGGAAGGCCGCGGCGGCCATCGCCGGCAACCAGGACGCAGCCGAGGTGCTGCAGAGCAAGGGTTTTCGCAAGAGCATCACCGTCATTCCACAGTTTGGTGTTGATCCCGAGATTTACCGGCCCGTTTCGCGTCCAGATGGCCGGCGCCACATGCCGACTCTGGGCTATATCGGCCGGGTGGTGCCGGAAAAGGGACTGGAGACGCTTATCCATGCGGTAGCGAAGATGCCCAGCCGTCCGCATGTATTCATCGTTGGCTCGGGGAGTCATCGTTTGGCTCTGCAGCATCTGGCGGAGCGGTTGGGCGTCAGAGACCGGGTGCAGTTCCGGTCGGCGATTCCGCCCGAGCAGGTGCCGGCGATGATGTCTGAATTCGATGCCTTCGTGCTGCCCTCGCTCACCCAGAAGAACTGGGCGGAACAGTTCGGCCGGGTGCTCATTGAAGCGATGGCGTGCGAAGTGCCGGTGCTGGGTTCCGACTCCGGTGAGATTCCGAACGTGATTGGCGACGGTGGGTTGATCTTTCCGGAAGGGAACGCCGACGAGCTGGCCAAACATATCAAGCGCGTGCTCGATGATGCCGCATACCGCAAGGAGCTCGGTCTGGCAGGGCGAAAGCGGGTGCTGGAGAACTTCACCCAGCAGCGGGTGGCCGAGCAGACTCGAAACGTCTACCTGGACATCTTGAACCGAGGGCGAGAGATCTCGACCGACGTTGAGCCGAGCGTTCAGGTGAGTTGAGTAGGTGATATGGCACAGAAAGTGATCCTGGAACCCAATTCGGTAGCGCGTCTGCTCCAACCCAGCCCCGTTGGGCTGTTGACCAGCCAGTTCAGGGCCGACCCGAACGTGATGACCGTTGCCTGGCTCATGCCGCTGAGCCTCAACCCCGCCCGGGTGGCGGTGGCGATTCATCCCGATCGCCTGAGCCACGAGTATGTCAGCCGGAGTGAGTTCTTCGCGTTGAATATTCCGACGATGGATCTGCTGACCGCCGTCCATCGTTGCGGTATCGAGAGTGGCCGGCAAGTTGACAAATTCGCCGCCTCCGGCCTGACCCCGATCGACGCCTATGAGCTGGACCTGCCGCTGGTGGACGAGTGCGTTGCCCACATCGAGTGTCGGTGTCGTCGAGCGCGTAACCTTCGGAGACCACGATCTCTTTATCGGCGAACCGATCGTCGTTGCCGCCCTCGATGAAGCGTTCCAGGATCGTTGGCTTGTTGACAGTGACGCGGGTCAGTTGATCCATCATCTGGGCGGTGAGTATTACGCCGGGCTGTCGAAGAGCTATCAGGCGCGCATCGAAGACGAGATAGAATAGAGGCTGACGAATCCTGACGTTTCGCGCCGTGAGGGCCTGGCCCAACGACCTCGTCTGTGTCTGGTCACTGCATGATCGGCGTGCTTTGACAGCCGCCCCGTCCTTCGTTACGCTAGGTTGGTTAGGAGCGAGCGTCTTGTGATTCATTCAACAGTGACAACCAACTCTGCGAAAACATGGCCGGCGTGCAGGGATTTGAAGTCGCGCGGCGCGATCGCGCTGGTTTCGTGTTACGAGCTGGGCCACCAGCCGCTCAACCTTGCCTTCCCCCAGGCGTATCTGCAACGTGCCGGCTACGAGCCGGTCGCCATCGACACCTCTGTGGAATCCCTGGACGCCGGCATCATTGCGACGGCTCGCTTCGTCGCTATCTCCGTGCCCATGCACACCGCCCTGCGGCTCGGCACACAGATTGCCGAGCGCGTTCGTCGCGAGAACCCTGCTGCGCCGATCTGCTTCTATGGCCTGTACGCCTGGCTCAACGCGGACTACCTGCTGCGTGAACACGGGGATTTCGTCATCGGCGGCGAGTATGAGCAGCCGCTCCTTGATCTCGTCAAGGCGCTAGAGACGGGACTTCCCGGGCCCGTTGAAGGAGTGAGTGACCCTTCCACGCGGGCCGTGCCCGCGCTCTCGCGCATCGATTTTCCAATCCCGGACCGCGCGGAGCTGCCCGCGGTGAAGGATTACGCGCACTTGTTAATCAACGGGCAGGCAGTGCCGGCCGGATATACCGAGGCGACGCGCGGCTGCCATCACACCTGCCTGCACTGTCCGGTGGTTCCCATTTACCGCGGGCGCTTCTTTGCCGTCCCGCGCGAGACCGTGCTCGAAGACATTCGCCGTCAGGTTCACCAGGGTGCCGGCCACATCACCTTCGGCGATCCGGATTTTCTGAACGGTCCGACGCACTCCCTGCGTATTTGCCGGGCGTTGCACGAAGAGTTCCCACAGGTCACGTTCGACTTCACGGCTCGGATCGATCATATTCTGGGGAACCGGCAGATCCTCCCGGAGCTGCGCGAGCTCGGCTGCGTCTTTGTCCTCACTGCCGTGGAGTCGATCTCAGAGCTGGTTCTGCGCAAGATCGACAAGGGCCATACCAAGCAGGACGTGATCGACGCCCTCGCGGCGCTGGATGAGGCCGGCATCACCATGCGCCCATCGCTGCTGCCATTCACTCCGTGGACGACCCTGGACGATTACATCGAGCTGCTTGAGTTCTTCGAGGAGTATGACCTGGTCGGCAACGTCGACCCGGTTCACTTCTCCATCCGGCTGCTGGTGCCGCCTGGCTCCGCCCTGCTCGACGACCCAGATGCTGCTGAGTGGGCCGGCCGGCTCGATGAGGCCGCGTACACCTACGCATGGGTGCATCCGGACCCACGCGTGGACGCGCTACAGCGCGAGGTAGCGAAACACGTCGAGGCCGCGGCGAGCTGCGACGCCGAAGCGCACGACACGTTTGCCGGAATCAAATCGCTGGCGTATGCGGCCAAGGGGATCGAGACACGGGACGTGCCCCGTCTCCGCAGAGGGCCGACGAAACAGCCGCCCCGGTTAACAGAATCGTGGTTCTGCTGAGCAGAGCCAACCGCGGATCAGTTTGATCCGCTCAAGAGCTAGCAGAAGAAGAGATGTCGCTGTCCGCCCCGATCGTGGGCAGCAGCCCCTGTCTGCGTAGCGGCGCAATAATGGAAGTGTCCTGGGTAATCCGATAATGGACAGCGCCTTCACCTGCGTACGGGCGCAATTCATTGCGCCCACTCCAACGCGACGAGCAGCCAGGCAGGGCGCAATTCATTGCGCCCGTACGAACCATCGGAATCGTTGGGATTAGCGGATCAAGTTGGAGGAATCCATAATTGCGCCGCTACGCAGGATTGGACTGCTTCCCCATATTGGGCCGAGTGGGCGGCTGAACAACCGACGCGAGATCCCGGGATGCTGTAGAAAACTCCTCAGGACGAGGAGTTGCCAAGCGTCACGATATCCTGCTGAATGTTTCGAGGCGGCTGGATACCCAAGACTTTCCAGAGCCCCAGGAGCCCGGAGCGCTCGTCGTCATCGAGACGGTAGGTCTGGTCGGCCAGTGTTTCGGTGAAGAGCTCGCGTTCGATGCCCAGATCGGCGGCCAGGTTGCGCCGGAGCTCGCGAGCGCGCTCACCAGAGATCTGGCGTGCCTGCTCCAGGCGCTCTACAGCTGCGACAACCGCTGCCGGGTCGGAGCTCAGTAACGAGCGTGGCGCAACGGTGACGTGTGAGACGAATGGCGTGTCGCTCAGCAGGAACCAGGCGCGGCCGAGATCCTCCTGATACTGCTCGGAGTCCTCAACCGGAATCAGCGCCTCGGCCTCTTCCGCAATGAGAATGGTCTGCGGTCCCACTTCAAGGCGCTCGTCGCTCCAGCCGGTGGCTGTAATGCCGTAGAACCTCGGCAGCGTCGCTTCGGCAACTCCGCGGCCGACGAGTGAGACGCCAGGCGTCGAGACCATCACGTTATCGACTTCGTCCGGCCGAGCGTGGGTTACGACGGTTAGAAACGATGCTCGTCTCGAAGCTACGGCATGGTCGGCTACGATCACGTGCGTGTCCAGGAGGCGGGTAGCCGCCAGGCTGTCCACCAGCGCGACAGCGTTACGGTCGCGAATCGTGGTTGGGTGCGGGTCACGCAGAAGCTCAACCTCCGGAGCCTCAATCCAGCCCGCCTGAAACGGGTAGAAGTATCTGCTGGCGGTCAAGCGAGTATCAATGAGAACCGGGATGTCGGGCACGATACTTCCTCCACTACAATCGTTTCCACAACCCTAGTGTACTCTGACAGCCTCGACCCGCCGGACCCGCGCGGGAACGACAACCGTTTTGACCGGTGGCAACAACAACCGGCCAGGGAGACGTTCGTCCCCTCCCTGGATATTCGGGCGCACAGACCGGCTGGGCATACCCTGCTCTAGGAGACTCCAGGGTCCTCTTCCGGGCGCAAGAAACGGGGGTAGGAGCCGAGGACGCGGAAGACGTCGGTCTTGGCCCGCATGCGCTCGAGCGCGTGCGCGATGGTGTCGTCCGTCCGGTGGCCCTCAATGTCGATCAGGAAGAAATACTCTCCGAGCACGCCCTTGGCGGGGCGGCTCTCCAGTTTCGTCATCTGAATATTGTCGGCCGCTAGCTCGTCGAGCACCGCGTGCAGCGAGCCGGGCACGTTGGCGCGGACGCTGACGCAGAGCGACGTTTTGTCACTGCCGGTGCGGTCGTGGTCGCGATGGGCGAGGGCGACGAAGCGGGTGACATTCGCGTGATTGTCCTCGATATCGCGCGCCAGGACCTCGCCGCCGTAGAGCGCTGCCGCGCGCTCGGTGCCGATCGCGACGACGGTCGGGTTCTTGTTGAAGACCACCTCTTCAACCGCGCCGGCCGTGCTCAATGCGGCGCTCTCGTGCGCGTTTGGGAGCACCCGGCTAGTGAAACGCCTGCACTGTGCAAGCGCCTGCGGGTGGCTCAGGATGGTGGTGACTTTGGTGATGTCCGCCCCCGGCACGCCGATGAGTGCGTGGTGTACCGGGACGACGACTTCGCGGGCGATCTGGAGTTTTGTCTCGTGGATCAGCAGGTCCAGGGTGGTGCTGACCGAGCCCTCGAGCGAGTTTTCAATCGGCAATACCGCCACCTGAGCGACCGAGGTCTCGACTGCCGAGACGAGCGCCGGAAAGCTGGCGAACGGAATAAGCTCGTCGTCGGGCCCGGCACACAGTTGCGCGGCTTCCTGGCTGAATGTTCCCGCTGGGCCTAAATAGGCGATGCGCATCGATGTAATCTCCTCCTCGCTCCATAGCGTTGTGCTGCGAGTATAGGTGGGATGAGGAGGATGAGGCAACGGTGTCAGCTTCAGGCCAGGATGCCGCTCTGACGGTCCTACGACCGACCAGAGGGTGCTATGGACAGTGACTCCCGAACTCACAGTAGCCCCGTACCGGCAGCTCGTGGAGCTGGCGGCAGACATCGATGAGTTGCGCCTTGCTGTGATTGAAGAGCCGCTCGCCCTTTGCGGCAGAGGCGGTCATCGGGTTGCCATGGACCCCGTGCTCGCGTTCCTTGCGCCGTTCCGGGAAGCTGGCGAACCGCTGGACCTCGGCGCTCAGGCCGGGGCGCTCAGGGTCGGCGACCATGCGGGAGTGGTCGATCAGGTCGGGGCGCAGGTAGAGCTGGAGCGAGGTTTCCCATTCGCCGCCGTGGCCGATGAAGCCCGGATCGGTATCGGCCTCGTTGTTGAGCACGTCCCAGGACATCTCCCAGTAGGTGATTGCCAGAACCCAGATGTCCTCCTCTGCCAGCTTGGTACTGATGACCTGGTTGATGGCGCGGTTGCCGCCGTGGCCGTTGAGCAGGATGATGCGCTCGAAACCGTTCGCGTGAATCGAGCGGCAGACGTCGGACACATAGGCGATGTACGTTTCGACGCTCAGAGTAATCGTGCCGACCTCGCCCATGTTGTAGTGGGTGAGCCCGATCCAGAGCGGTGGGGCGACGATGACCGGGAAGTCGTCAACTGCCAGGGCGGTCTCGACTGCCAGCGCCTGGGTGTGGCTGATGTCGACATCCATCGGGCAGTGCGGGCCGTGTTGCTCGACCGATCCGGACGGAATGATGACGACCGGTTGCTGTTCGAGTGCGTCCAACAGCTCATGCCGCCACATCTCGTGCCAATGTACGGTTCGCTCGCCCCGCGAGCGTTGACCTCTGCCGAAGACTGCGACATCGCTGACCATGAATGCTCTCTCCCTTTAGTGTGGCGTCATACCAATTGAAGCGCTACGAATACCCCAACACCTCCCGCAGACGCTGGGCGACGATAGCCGGCTCGCTTGGCTGGAGGACCATGGGGTTGATACCGATCGCCCGTTGATGGACGTGCCCCTGGCTGACGGCGACCGCTGGATCGCCCTCGATCAGGGCGTTGATGATGGCCTCGACCGGTTGTTCCGTGATGGCTTCATCGAAAGTGATGACGGCGACCGGCACACTGCTGCCGGTCTTGCGCCCTCCCATGTCGATCGTGATGCCGGGCACATCGTGCAGCGCGGCGGCAATCTCCTCGAGCATCGCCTTCCAGCAACGCTGGTCGGCGGCGTGGTCGCGATTGACATACTGCTCGATTGCGACCATCAGACCAACGATCTCCTCCTTGCCGACCTTGAGCGGCCGGCCAAGACCGTGGTGCGGTGGGCCGGGTAAGGCGCCGTCCTTCAGGTAGCGGTCGCGCCATGTCCAGGTCGCGGGCATGACGTCCATATCCTGATGCTGGAGGGCCACCGACGCGATCAGGTCGGCACGGCCGGCCAGGATGCCGGAGGCCTGTGGGCCGGCGATGGCCTTGCCTCCGCTAAAGCAGACGAGGTCCGCTCCTTCACTGATGAAGCGGCGTAGATTTTCGACGGGCGGCAGGGCGGCTGCGGCGTCTACGATTACCGGCAGATTGTGCCGATGGGCGACCTCCGCGACCTCGGGAAGGCTCACCGCACCCGGCGAGTTCCCGATCGAGTAGAAGATCGCCACCGTCTGTTCCGTAATCTCGGACTCAATCTGCCAGGGCCAGGTGCAACCCTGGCCGGGATAGCCGACATAGCCGACCTCGATCAGCCTGGCACCGGAAAGCCGGAGCGCGTGCGAGTACGCCGTCACGTGCTCCCGGTGCAAGATGATTTCGTTTGGCATACCGCTGGTATCCGGTAGCTTGTCCATCCGGGCAACGTCCAGCCCGGCGATCGCTGCAGCGGCACTGAGAGCCAGTCCTCCCGCCGCGCCCGACGTGACGTAGCCGGACTCGGCACCGGTCACCTCGGCGATGAGCTTGCCGGCGGCCTCCTGTAGATCCTCGACCCGGACGCAGGCCGACGCTGCCTCGCTCATCGCCTCCCGCACCTCTGGCGAGAGGATCGACCCGCTCAATCGAGTCATCGGGCCCCCGGCGTTGATGACCGTTTTGACGCCGAAGCGCCGGTAGATGGTGTTTGTCGCAGTCACGCCGGCATTTCCTTATGTATTCAACAGCTGTCTCAGCGTCGAGAGTACGATCATCGCTTCGTCTTGGTCAAGTGTTTGCGGGTTCAGGGCGATGGCGTTGTCATCGCCCTTGACGGTGCCGACTGCTATGCGTGGTGAGCCGTCCCAGAGAGCGGTGACGACCTCATCGCGGGTCAACGGGCAGGACTCCGAGAAGCGGACGATCGCCCTGCCGTGTGGCTGCCCAGCTTCGCTGGGATACCCGCGCTCTGCGGTCACTTGTGGAATATCGGCCAGTCCTGCGATCCAGAGCTGCACCGTCTCCTCGTAGCCGGCCAGGATCGCTGGTTCGTCTTGTGCCAATGACCATTCGACGGCAGCCAGAATCCCGGCCAGCTCCTCTTTGCCAACTTTCATCGGCCGGCCGATACTGTGGTTTGGGTTCCCGTTGACGCGGCAAGCCTCGATCAGGTCTCGTCTGCCGAGTACCAGGCCGCTGGATTGTGGTCCGCGCAGTCCTTTGCCACCGCTAAAGATGGCAACGTCCGCGCCGAGATCGCGGGTGAAGTGCCACAGACTGGCGACCGGTGGCACCTGCGCGGCAGCATCCACGATGACCGGTACTCCCCGGGCGCGAGCGATGTCGACGACCTCGTCCAGTGGCAGCGCGCCCTCTGCGTAGTGCGCGCCGGCAAACCAGAGGATGCAGGCCGTGCGATCGTTGATGGCCGTCGCCAGGTCGCCCTCGGACGGTCCCACGTCGATCAGCAGCGCACCGGTCTGGCGCGCGGCGTAGTCGTAGCCATTGCGCTGGCTGCGGTAGACGATCACGTCCGTGCGGTCGATGCCTTCGAGATACGGGAACGACGCCACACGTTCTGGGTCTGTGCCGGCGATGCAGGCTGCCACCGCGACGGTGATACCCGCGGCTGCGCCTGAGGAGACGTACGCCGCTTCGTTGGCGGTGATCGTCGCGAGACGCTCGCCGACCTTCCGCTGCATCTCGTCGAGATCCGTGAACGACCCCGCGGCGGCGCTCATGGCCTCAATGACCGGGAGCGGCATCCTCGACCCGCCCAGGCGCGTCAAGGTCGCCGACGCGTTGATGACCGGGGTCAGGTCCAGGTCTTCGTAGACGCCCATCAGACAGTGGCCAGGAAGCGCGTCATCGGCTGCGAGCCGAGTTTTTCGGCCATCCAGGCGTCCACCGCGTCGTGGTCCGTGCCGCCCTCGTGGGTAAGCTGGTAGTGCTCAACTGGACCACCGAAGTTGTTTGACAAGTGTTCCAGCCATTCCGGACCACCCACTGACCCCGCATCGCCCACGCTCAGCGACGTCGTGGCGGTGATGTTACTCACGTGATGGACAGGGTCCAGATACGCAACCGACCGAGCCACCGCATCTTCGCGCTCTGGATAGGTGCGTAGATACTCGTTGACCTCCTCCAGTGGGTACGCCTCGGTTCGCTGCCGTGCTTCCATGAGGCGATGGAACATGAGGTCGGCCGCTTGCACGATCGAGAACACGGGACGACGCGCCGCGGTGATCAGTGCGAGGTCGTTCCCCATCACGGCGACCCTACTGGCGTCTACCTCCGGTCGTGATATCAGGAACTCGGCGCCACGCAAGCAGTCGGCGACGATGTCTCGGAAGATGTAATTCTCGGGATCGTCGATTCTCTCTGTCAGTAGCCCTGGGTAGGCTGCCGCATACGGCTTATCGGCCAGTCTCTGGCCGCGATGGATGATTTGCAGCGTGACGTAGCGTTTGCGGTCGTTGTAGTCTGGAACTGCCTTCACGCTGCCGTACCCTGGAGTGAGCAGCAGGCCCGGGAATGGTCCCGCGCCGTTCTTGGGGATACTGAAATAGCCGAAGATCCGGTAGGGACCGACGCTTGTGAGCCGCACGCTGTACACGTCGCAGTGCTCGTTCGATCGGATCGGCAAGGGTTCAAGCTCCGGGGCGGCGCGGTATGTTGGCGAGCTCGCTGTCCACATCATCCCAATAGCTCTCGAAATCAACTGGGCGGTCTGTGTGATTCGTCATGCTCTCTCCCTTAACCCACCGTTGGCTCGGCGTGCAGCTCGGCCGCGGCCGGCTTCAATTGCCCGTTCAAGAACTCCTCGACTTTCGGCATCACCCATTTGCGGCCTGCGTCGTGCGCGCAACGCGGCGTGGCGATGAGCTCTGTCGGGCAGTTCATCGCCTTTACCAGGTCGTAGCCGGTCTCAGGAGGGCAGACGTCGTCGACCAGGCCGATGTAGACGAGCATCGGGCACTTGATCTGCGGCGCAAAGTTGATGCCGTCAAAGTAGTTGAGCGTCTGGCGAACCTGCTCCTCATGGTCGGGGTGGATGCGCAGATAGTCGTTGATCTCTTCGTAGGGGTATGAGTGGGTCAGCGAGGCCGCGTCCATGAATCCACAGAGATAGGGCGCTCCGGCCGCGCCACAGGTAATGACGTCGTTGCGCAGGGCCGCCGTCGTGATCGTGAGCGCGCCACCCTGACTGCTGCCATGCACACCGACTCGCGACGGGTCTACCTCGGGACGCGACAGGGCGAAATCTACCGCGCGCGCTGCGTCGACATAGAAGCCCCGGTAGGAGTAGGTGTTGCGGTCGATAATGTTGTGGGTGAGCAGGTTGGGGTAGCCAGGGTTGAACTGCCCGTTCGAGCGCAGCTTGCCCCGCGGCGCGACGCCGACCGCCGCGTACCCCATCTTGGCCCACGACTTGGGGAGCGTCGGTTCCGAGACGTAGCCCGGCACCAACAACAGCGCGGGGTAAGGGGGCTTTATATAGGTCTCCTTCGGCCGGCAGTACCAGCCGGCAACCCGGACATTATCGAGACTGGTGTAGTGGATCTCGTAGACGTCCACCTCGTCGGTGGAGCGCATCGGTACGTGCTCCATCGTGGGGTCAAGCGGGATCTCGGCGACTTCCGCCATGATTGCGCCCCAGAACTGGTCGAAGTCCGCCGGGCGTACCACGCTTGTCTGGTGCTCTTCGGGCGGCTTGCGAGTTGCGGTCAAGACACTGCTCCTTCTCTGCATCGCTCATTCCAGACCCTTCGTCCATCGAGGAAGGGGAATGGTTCTTAGTCCGCGGCCGGGACATGGGCGTGGCTGCTAATGCGGCTGGTGATGGCCCTGGCCATCGTGTCCGCGACGATCTCTTCTTCACCCGGCTTCATGGTGTGCGTGTTGATGGTGAGGTTGTTTGGGTTGGCCGTTGGACCATTCCAGGCGATGACGAATACCCTTGGGTCGCCGTTCTCAAGCGCCACAAGAAGCTCGTTCGCATCGATCCCGGTTTCGTCCCGGTCAATGATGAGCTCGACCCGCGGCATCGGATGCTCGTAGCCGTCGTGCCGGTAGGCGGCTTCGATTCCCGGGAAATCGCCCAGCCGCGCCGCCATGTACTCGGCCATCGCGCGGCAGCGCGCCAGCTCCGCGTCGTGATCGAGCGCCACGAAGCGTTCCAGCGCGACGATCAAGCCGACGATATCTTCCTTGGCGGCCTTGGCCGGCCGGCCGATACTGTGGTTGGGACTGCCGTTGAGCAGCGCTGCCTGGATGAGATCCGCTCTGCCGGCCAGGATGCCGGACGACTGCGGTCCATTGATCCCCTTGCCGCCGCTAAAAACCACCAGGTCGGCCCCATCGGCAATCACCCGGGTGAGATTCTCCGCTGGCGGCAGCATGGCTGCGGCGTCGACCATGACCGGCACACCGTCGGCTGTGGGCGATCTCGCAGGTCTGGCGCAGAGGTAACGCACCTTTGGCTGCCCACGGGGCCATCACGTAGACGACGAGCGCCGTGTCGTCGTCGATCGCCTCTTCGAGCTGGTACGGGATCGTTCCATGCCCATACCCCGCCTCGACGATCGTCACACCAGCGGCGCGCACGCTATGGTCATAGCCGTTGCGGTGGGCGCGGTGCATGACTGCGTGGCTTTTCATTCCGGTCGTGTCGGGCAGGCGCTCGATCCTGGCCGGGTCGGTTCCCGTGATGCAGGCAGCCGTGCCCAGCAGCAGGCCTGCCGCGGCGCCACCGGTAACCATGCCCGCCTCGGCGCCGGTTGCCCTCGCGATAACCTCGCTCGCCTTCTCTTGAAGCTCCTCGAGTACGATGTACGAGCCGGCTGCTTCGCGCATGGCGTCGACCACCTCGGCTGGCATGAGTGAGCCGCCGAGGCGTGTGTGCGATCCGCGCGCGTTAATAACGGGTCGAAGACCTAACCGGCGGTAAATGTCCGCCATTGTATGTCCCTCTCCTGTCCTTCACCTGCCACAGCGATTCGCGCGTGGCGTAGCGATGTTTCATGGCCGGTCGTGTGCCCGCTCTCACCTCATTTCGTTTGCATCCAGGTTCAACATTTAACGCGACAAATAGGGGTCGAGCGCGTCGCGCAGGCCGTCGCCGATGAAGTTGATCGAGAGGACAGCCAGCGCGATCATGACGCCCGGTGGAATCCAGAGCCACAGCATCGATTCAAGAACCGTGAGCGACTGCGCGTCGGTGAGCATGTTTCCCCAGCTTGCTTGTGGAGGTTGAACCCCCAGGCCGAGGAAGCTGAGCCCGGCTTCCAGCAGGATTGCGTGTGCAACTCCGAACGTGGCTGCCACGATAATTGGGGCAATGGCATTCGGCAGCAGATGCCGGAACATCAGCCGGTTGTTCGCGCGCGCCGGTCGCCCTGGCCGCGACGATGAACTCGCGCTCGCGCAGCGACAGGAATTCACCGCGGAGCAGGCGCGTAATCGGCGGCCAGCCAAGCAGTCCGATGACCAGCATGAGGTTGAAGAGTCCGGGCCCGAGTACGGAGACGACGGTGATGATGATAATCAGCGACGGGAAGGCGAGCACGGTGTCGGCCAGCCTCATGATGAACGAGTCAACCCAGCCGCCGTAGAAGCCGGCCAGGGCACCGAGAAAGACGCCGATGGCGGTGTAGATCGCCACGGCGACCAGCCCGACTGAGAGCGACACCCGGCCGGCGTGTAGCAGGCGGCTGAAGACGTCCCGTCCCGCCGCGTCGGTGCCGAGGATATAGGTTGAGCTCGGTTCGCTGCGCGTCTCGCGTAAATTGACCGCGTATGGCCCCTGCCGGGCATTGAGTGGAGCGGCAATCGCGCCGACTGTCAGCAGCGTGAGAATGGCGAGACCAACCAGGGCCAGACGGTGTCGTCGAAAGCGTTGCCAGACACCGGTCCGGCTCCGCTGACGACCTCCTGCGCCAAGGCCGCTCAGTGTTTCGAGCGCCTCGGCTCGTCCGACCGGTATTGGCTGAGGTCCTAGCTTGGCGTGCGTGCCATCTTCCATCAGGGGTTTCTCCTCGGATTCGGGCGCTCGATGTGCCTACGTGTACTTGATGCGCGGATCGATCACGGCGTACATGACATCGGCCAGGAGATTGCTCGACAGGATCATGACCGCGCTGATCAGGTTGATCGCCATGATGACCGGGTAGTCGTAGCCACGCACGGCCGCGATGGCCAACGTGCCCATCCCCGGCCAGGCGAAGACTTGCTCGATGATGATCGTGCCGCCGAGGAGTCGCGGAAGATCGAGCGCGATCACCGTGACGAGCGGTATCAGCGCGTTGCGCATGGCGTGCCGGGAGACGACGGTGCGTTCCCGTAGCCCCTTGGCTCTGGCAACGTGGACGTAGTCCTGTCGCAGGACTTCGAGCATGCTCGAGCGGCTGTAGCGAATGAGCGGCGCCGCCTGGGCGAGTCCGAGGACCGACGCCGGCAGGATGAGATGTTTCAATGAATCGACGAACGTCGGCTCCGTTCCGATGGTGCTCATGCCAGCCGTCGGGAGCCATCCCAGCAGGATCGCGAAGACGTAGATCGATCCCAGCGCCAGGAAGAATGATGGGACCGAGATCGCGGTAAAACCGAAGATCGTGGCGAGATAGTCGCCCTTCGAGTACTGCCGCAGCGCTGACATGATGCCGATCGGCAACCCAACCACCAGGGCGATGCCCTCCGCCGCGAGCATGAGCTTCAGCGTCGGCC
The DNA here is from genome assembly GCA_963729445.1 of uncultured Chloroflexia bacterium. Lineage (GTDB taxonomy): Bacteria > Chloroflexota > Chloroflexia > Thermomicrobiales > CFX8 > JACCZH01. Next base: position 920,837 of record CAVSNU010000003.1, on the reverse strand, counting down.
AGATGCGCTCACCGATCTTGTCGGTCACCGAGCGCCGGTCATTGAACGAGAAGCCCAGGTTGCCCCGCACAACTTCGGACACCCAGATTCCGTAGCGTACCGGCAGGGGCCTATCCAGCCCCAGCGCTTTCTTCTGATCTTCGACCCACTCGGGACCAAGCGTGACGACGGCCTCGGGATCGATCATCGCCGTGACCGGGTCACCGGGCGCAAAATTGACAATGAGATAGACGGTCATCGTGATGCCAAGCAGCACCGGAATACCGATCACCAACCGCCGTAGAATGTAACGACCCATGCGTTCCTCTACCACCATCTCTGTAAGGAGAAGCCGGGCGCTACCAGAACGCCCGGGCGGGACAGTACGCTGTGCAAGAAACCCGCTACTCGCTCACTGACCACTCCTCAGCGTTCCAGAACTTGTTGTCGATGTAGCTGGGTGGGAGGAACCCTTGGAACCGGTTGCTCACGCCATAGACCGAGTTCGGCGAGTAGAGGAAGATCCAGGGTAGCTCCTCGTTCAGGAGCTGTGCGATCTCGGTGTAGAGCCGTTTGCGCTCGTCGAGATCCTTGACCGCTTTGGCCTCTGGGTACAGCCGATCGATCTCCGGGTTCGAGTAGTGGCCGTAGTTGCCGCCTCCGGGTGTCCAGGTATCGGTCGTCATGTAGGTGCCCGACACGCTCGGGTCTGCGCGGAAGACCCCACCGCCGACGTTCTTGATCTCAAACTCGGTTGACTGGATAGACCTGCGCTGATTCTCAGCCACATCGACCTGCAGGAGCTCCATCTGGAACCCGACTTCGCGCAGCTGTTCCTGGATGATCTGGGCGTGGGTGTCGGCCTCATTGTTGCCGGGCGTGATGATCAGCTCGACCTTGCGGTCAAAGTCCCAGCCGGCTTCTTCGAGCAGCGCGCGGGCCTTGTCCGGGTCGTACTCATACTCGTTGAGACCCTCCGGCGTGCCCATCCACTCGGGTCCGAAGATGGGCGAGTTGGTGATGTGTCCCTCTCCCATGAGGACGGCCTCGACGAGGCCAACGCGATCGATCGCATACATCATCGCCTGGCGCACCCGTTTGTCTTGCAGGTACTCGAGCTCCATGTTGGGCGCGAGGAACGACATGCTCGGGCTCGGGACGCTCTCGACGTGCGCGATGGCCATCCCCTTGGTGCGCTCGATCTCGGCGATCGGCAGCGTCATCAGGTCGAGCTCACCGGTTTCGAGCTGCGCCAGGCCCACCTCGGGCGTCAGGATTCTCAAGAAGATGCGGTCAAGCGGCGGGGCCTCACCCCAGTAGCCGTCGTGCCGTTCGACCTCAAGGAACTGGTCGGTCTCGTAGCGCACGAACTTGAAGGCTCCCGCGCTTACCGTCGGCGCGAGCGAGAAGGGGTGCTCGCGCAGCTGGTCGGGAGCGACCTCCTCGAGCACATGCTTCGGCAGGATGCCGAAGCCGGAGAAGTTGCAGAGCGTGACCAGGAACGCGGCATCCGGCTCGGCCAGGGTGAGTTCGACCGTGTGCTCATCGGGCATCGCCAGGCCGGTAACGGTGTCCGCCGTCTGGGTACTGTAATCCAGGGCTCCAGCGATTCCGTTCAGGCGGCCGAGCCAGTAACTCCCGGTGCGCTCGTCGATGGCGCGTTCAAACGTAAAGATCACGTCTTCCGCTGTTAACGGCTCGCCGTCGGAGAACACGATGTTGTCCCGCAAGGTGAAGGTATAGACAGAAGCATCATCCGATATGTCGATCGTCTCGGCCATGTCGGGCACTGGCTCAAGTACGTCGTTCATTTTCACGAGCGCGCCGAACATCAGGCGCTCGATCTGCTGTTCGCTCCCTGCCGTTGAGAAGAGCGGGTTGAGGGTGTTCGGCGTGCGCCAGAGGACGCTGATCTGGCCACCGGCCGCACTTGCACCCGCTCCCGTGTCGGCGGGCGTCGTGGCGCCGTCCGGCGTTTCCTCTGCGGGCGTCTCGCTGGAGCCGGAGTCAGCCGGTGTACTGGTGGCTGCTCCGGTCGCCGGTCCGCTTGGCGTGGTCCCGCCATCGGCCTCGGCCGGTTCGTCTTCGCCGTCATCCGAGCCGCATGCCGCCAGCAACGGCATCGCGGCCGCACCCACACCGGCGACAGCCCATCTGAGCAAGCGTCTTCGATTCAGGCGCACATCGGCCAGATCGTCGGCAATCCGCTGGAATCTCTCCTGCTCCACGTCGATCCTCCTTCATACAACACCACCTGCAACGCCACGCGCATCCGCGCCGTAACCACCCCTAAGCAGACGCGATCCAGAACACCTGGATACGTCAACCGACAACAGGTACATGCGCGAACCTGTGTACGGTTGCTCCCGGCTTCAGTGGGAGAACACAAGAACGATCCGCACGGCCTGTGACCGGGCCGTCTCGATCTGTGGGTTGTACGCCGGATGCCCGAGAGATGGTGGCTTGTACAAGATGATGGGAGGCGGATGATGGTACGACGAACGGGTACGCGAGATTGCCCTCGGATCAGCTGGCCGTTAATTCTTGTTCGTTATTCAACGCTTCAAAATTCAGTTAGTCGTGATAACGAGCACACTAGCATGAGTTGCATGCGCGCGCAATAGTTTGGTTGAGATTCGTGTGATTGTTGAACAGGGTATGACGATAGATGGGGGCGAGAGCAGGTTTGCCGAACGTGGTTTGCTGACAGCATGTACAGAAGCGGGTGGCACGCTTCGTATAGCGGACCACCCTTGCACCAGTTGCGTGTGGATTGAGAGAAGCGGCTTAGCCGAGTACCTGGCCGGGAACCTCGCCGGTTGGGTGGCCGCAGTCGATGACGACCTTGCCATTGACCAGTACCTTCTCGACACCGACCGGCTCAAGGCGCGGCTCGTCCCAGGTGGCGCGGTCGGCGACCGTGTCCGGATCGAAGACGACGACGTCGGCGCCCATGCCCTCTTTGAGGAACCCGCGATCTTTGATCCGGAAACGCTCGGCCGGGAAGCCGCTCATCTTGTAGATCGCCTCCTCCAGACTGACCGCGCCGAGCTCGCGCACTCCCAGACGGAGCGCTCGCGAGAAGCAGCCGTAGCCACGCGGGTGGGCGTGTGGACCGTTGTAGATGCCGTCGCTGGCGACCATCATCTTGGGGTGGCTGATGGTGCGGGCCACCATCTCCTGGTGCTGCTCCGGGGTGCCGCCGCGATGGTAGACCATCAGCCCTTCGGGATACTCCTCGTCAAAGACCTTCATCGCGAAGTCGCCCGGCTCCATGTTCTCGGCTTCGGCAGCGTCGAACAGACTCATACCGATGTAGCGGCCGGTGCGTGAGTTGGCGAAGACTGCGTCGGCCCCCTTCGCTCGATCGGCACTCAGCCGCTGCTGGAAGTGCTCGCGCATCTGCTTGCGTCCCTCGGGATCGCTCAGCCGCTGGCGCACGCCCTCCGGACCGCCGGCCTGGAGCGGGATCGACAGCATGTTCAGCAGATGCGTGCAGCCGGCCGGGTACATGTAGGACTCGAACGAAAGATCGCAGACGGTGTCGGCCTCGTCGAGCAAGGGGGCAGAGACGTCGTCCACGTACTCGTGCGAGATGTGGACCGGAATGCCCGATTCCTGGCCGATCTGCATCATCTCGCGATAGGCGGCTTCACGGCCGATCCAGTTGTAGCGGATGTGTGCGGTATAGATGCCATCGTATTCCCCCGCGACTTTGCTGAGCTCAATCAGCTCGCGGGTGTCGGCGAAGGCGCTGGGCTGGTAATCGAGACCCAGACAGAGGCAGGTTGCGCCGAGTTCCATCCACTGTCGAACCAGCCCGCGCATGTGCTCAAGCTCATCGTCGGTCGCGGGACGCGCGTCCCAGCCCATCGCCGCCAGCCGGACGGCGGTATGCGGTACCTGCGGCATGACGTTTGCGGGAGTGTTGCCTTTAAAGATGTCGAGATAGGACTGCGGAGTGGGCCAGTTGGGCTCCAGGTGCAGGTCGCCGTAGATAGCGACGGTGGCTTCCCATAGGTCACGGGCCTGTTGGGGTGTCAGGGGAGCCCAGCCGAAGCCATCCGGAGTCAGGAGTTGGGTGGTGACGCCCTGGAGGAGGCTGGCGTAGCGGTGCTCGCCGCCCAGCAGCTCAATCTCGGAGTGGATATGGACGTCGATGAATCCCGGCGCCACGACCTTGCCTTGCGCGTCGATGGTCGTCGCTGCGCTGGCACCGTCCAGCTTACCGACGGCCGCAATCCGGTCGCCGGTTATTCCGATATCAGCCACGGTCGCCGTTGCGTTGCGCGTGCCGTCGACGACACGGCCATTGCGAATCAGGACATCGAACTCCATTGCACCTATCCCTTGTCGTATGCTCACAGATCACCTAGAAGTGGGGGGCATTGTAGCGGGGGTTGGCAGGCGGCACAATCCCCGGGCATGCTGACCATGTACCGTCACCTGGCATCTTGCCGGGAAAGTATGTATTTGGCGCGTATAATTAAGGTATGATGAACGACGCGCAGCGATCCAACTCATCCACTAGCGATACATGGAGGCTCTTTATTGCCGTGCCTCTTCCGCAAAACGTGCGCGGGATCGTGGGCGATATTGAAGAACAGCTGAAGGTGCATGACGCGCCTGCAAAGTGGGTTGACCCTGCGCTCGCCCACATCACTTTGAAGTTTCTCGGCAACACCCGGCCCAATCTGGTGCCCGACATCGAGCGCGAGCTCAGGGCCATTGCCACGACCCACAGGGCTAGTCCTGCGACGATTGGCGGCGTGGGCGCATTTCCGTCCACGCAGCGTCCGCGGATCATCTGGCTGGGGCTGGATGGCGATCTCGCACCGCTTGCTCAGCTCGCGCAGGATGTTGACGCCGCCATGTCCCACATCGGATTTCCAGCGGAAGACAGACCCTTCCGCCCGCACATCACGCTTGCGCGGTTGCGACAGGGCAAGAGGGCACCCGACGATTTCGCCGCGGCCCTTCAGCAGCTCACAGTTCCAAAGGTCCGGGTGCCGCTCGACCGGGTGCAGCTGGTGCGCAGCGTTCTCGGTGAGTCCGGTCCAACCTACACGACACTGGGTGAATGGCAGCTCGGTTCCCCGGTCAACGATAGCGTCGACCCGATTGAGCTCGTCGAGCACGGTTAGCGACCTCACCACATACCCATTTCATTTTTTGACAACCCTAGACATCAAGGAGAAACGTCATGTCGACGATGACTGACCGGCTGGCCGAATTGGACCGGCGCTATCAAGAATTAACGCAACAACTGGCCGACCCGGAGGTTTCTACCGATCCGGCGCGGCTCCAGGCGATTGGTATGGAGCGAGCCGACCTGGAAGAGGTTGTGGCCGCTTATCAGGATATGAAGGCGCTCGAACGACAGATCCAGGAAGCGCAGGCGATTGTCTCCGAGGAGAGTGACCCCGAGATGGTCGCGATGGCACGCGAGGAGCTGGACGAGCTGCATAACTCGGCGCGAGCCGCTGATGACGCGGGTACGCTGCTCTGCTCGTCCCGAAGGACCCGAACGACGAGAAGAATATTATCGTCGAGATCCGGGCTGGAGCCGGCGGTGATGAGGCTGGGCTGTTCGCGGCTGAGCTGATGCGGATGTACATCCGGTACGCTGAGGCACGTGGCTGGAAGGTTGAGCTCATCAGCGTGAGCGAGTCCGGCGTTGGCGGCATTCGCGAGGCTGTGTTCGAAGTGATCGGTCGCGGGGCGTACAGCTACTTGCGCTACGAGAGTGGCGTCCATCGCGTTCAGCGGGTGCCCGTCACCGAGTCTGGCGGTCGGATACATACCTCAACCGCGACGGTTGCGGTGTTGCCCGAGGCTGAGGATGTGCAACTCCACATTGCCGAGAACGAAATCCGCGTTGATGTGTTCCGTTCGTCTGGCCACGGTGGGCAGAGTGTGAACACGACCGACTCGGCGGTACGGATTACGCATCTGCCGAGCGGCATTGTCGTGTCGTGCCAGGATGGCAAGTCGCAGCTCAAGAACCGTGAGAAGGCGATGTCGGTGCTCAGGGCGCGCCTCTACGACCTGGAGCAGCAGCGGTTGGCGGACGAGCGCGGCGGAGAGCGTCGGTCCCAGATTGGAACCGGCGATCGGTCGGAGAAGATTCGCACCTATAACTTCCCCCAGGACCGTGTGACCGACCACCGTTTGAAATTGAGTTTCAGCAACATCCCGGGTATTATGGGCGGCGCGCTCGACCCGTTTGTGAACGAGCTGCGCTCGCTCGATCAGGCGCAACGGTTGGAGAACGCCGGCATTGCCTGATCCAGGTCAGTCCGTTGCCCAGGCTCGACTCGAGGCGGCGCGGCGGCTTGCAGCGACAAGTGAGACGGCGGCGCTCGACGCCGAGTTACTCCTGCGGGAGGTGCTCGGCGTCGACCGTGTCGGGTTGATGCTGCGCAATCCCGAGCCGCTGGCGATGGATGATCGTGTGCGCTTTCGGGAGCTTGTCGACCGACGCCTGGCAGGTGAGCCAGTCGCGTACATCCTCAACAGCAAAGGGTTCAGGACGATCGAGCTCTACGTGGACGAGCGCGTACTGGTGCCCCGCCCAGAGACGGAAGAGATGGTCGGGCTGGCGTTGGAGTGGCTCGGTTCCAGGCCCGGCCCGAAGCGGGTCGTGGACGTTGGCACCGGCACGGGCGCAATCGCGTTGTCGTTGGCGGTCGAGCTGGATGCGCGGGATGACGTTGACATCCTCGCGATCGACCTGTCCGAGGACGCTCTTGAGGTCGCCGCGCGCAACCGCCGCGAGCTCTCGCTCGAAGACCGCGTGCAGTTGAAACGCGCCGACCTGCTGGCAGGCATCGATGGGCCGTTTGATCTGGTGCTGGCAAACCTGCCCTACCTCCGCGTTGACCAGCTCCACCCCTCAACAGCGCGAGAGCCTGAAAACGCGCTCTTCGCGGGCGAGGATGGCTTCGATCTCTACCGAATCCTGTTTCAGGATGTTGGTAGGGTGTTGGGCGCCGAGGGGCTGGTGATCGCCGAGATCGATCCGTCACAGGCAGAATTTGGTCTGGAATACGCGACGAGGGTTACTGGTTTACCGGTGGAGGTCCGCCGCGACGCCGCGGGGCGCGAGCGCTTCCTGCTGGTTGGAAGTCGGGCATAGAAAAACGGGCGCTGAGCGAGCGCCCGTTTTTCTATGCCGTGTCGATCGTTATGCTTTTGCCGCCATGCGTCCTGGCTTGGACAGGGTGCGGATGCAACGCGTGCAGGCGTTGATGGTCGTTGCCTGGCCCTTCACGTCGACCGTCACCTTCTGGATGTTCGGGCGAAAGACGCGATTGGTGCGTTTCTTCGAGAAGCTCACGTTGTGGCCAAAGCTCAAGGTCTTGCCACAGAGTTCACACTTGCCGGCCACGGTGGCCCTCCCTCTTGCTGGTAATCGTCATTGTTAGGTGGCATCCAGCAGGTCTCGCTGACCTTGCGGCGGACGCAATCGTAAAGAGTAGCAGATTCGGCAGCGAATTTCCATGTTTCTTCCACCCGGGTAGTGCGGTTGACTGCGCAGCGGATGGATCTGGTCAGAACAGTGGCTAGCCAGATGAACGGCGGTTGAAGCGCCCCGGACTAAAGGGTTCGACTGGTATTTGCGAGCTGCCGTGGCAGATCAATTCGGCGATAGCCGTGGCCGTCACCGGTGCGAGCGTGATACCGAGCATCCCGTGGCCGGTCGCGACGTACAGGTTATCGGTGCCCGGCACTGCACCGATCACTGGCAAGCCGTCCGGTGTCAGCGGTCGAAGCCCTGCCCATGCCTGCTCTGGACGACCGGTGAGATCGCGCTCAAGATAGCGATTCGCCGCTGTCCAGATGGCGTGCACCCGGTGTTCGGCCAGGTTGGTGTCGAGTCCGCCGAGCTCCATCATGCCGGCAATTCTGAATCCATTTTCGAACGGCGTAAAGACGGTGCGCGCCTCAATGAGATCAATGGGACGCGACGGGCTCTGGCCCGGATCGTCGAAGGTGATGCTGTAGCCCTTGCCGGCTTCGATTGGGAGGTGAAACCCAAACCGCTGGGCAAGTTGCCCCGACCATGCGCCCGCCGCGATGACGCAGCGGTCTACATCCATGGTTCCGTCGCGGGTTTCAATCGCCATGACGGTCTTCCCCCGGCGGCGGGAACCAGTTACCTCGACATTTGAGCGGACCTCCACACCGAGCTGTGTCAGCTTTGTCACCAGGCCGCCGACGAGGGTTTCCGGCCGGATGTGCCTCTCCTCCTCAACCAGCAGGCCCCCGACAATGTCTCGAGATAGCGTCGGCTCAATGTCCCGCATCTCGGCGCCAGTGAGCAGCCGGGGGCGGCGATAGCCGATGGTCTCGAGCGGGCGAACGGCCTCCAAGGCGTGGGAGACGCTGTCTGGTCGCAGCCCCGCGAAGAGCACGCCGGTCTTGTGCATCTCAATGGCGATGCCTTCGGCCTGGTACCGGTCGAAGAGCGTCATCGTCTGGCGGTTCAGATTCACCATGGCATCCAGCCCCGCCTGGAAGGGTGTCGCGCGACAATTGCGCCAGAAAGCCCATAGCCACCGCGCCCGCGCACGATCGACACGCGGGTGGATGTAGAGGGGGCTGTCGCGTTTGAACATCCAGCGCAGCGACGTGCTCACGAGACCAGGCGCAGGGATAGGCGCGGACATCGAAGGCACGATCCAGCCGGCGTTGCCCGACGAGCTGCCCGCTCCAGGCTGGTCCCGGTCAACCACGACAACGTCGTGTCCACGCCGGCGTAACTCATAGGCAGTCGCTAGCCCAATTGCCCCGGCGCCGACAATGACGGTCTTACTCATGGAACCCGATCTCTCATATGGTCACGTGACGCGGTGGTGCAGCGGGTCAAAGCATCCATGTATAGCGATCACCCATAGATTTGACACCGGCCCAACTGTCGCGAACACTTCAGATATGACAATCCAGAATAGCCGGCAACAGACCGGCGCGCTCGTTCAAATTCAAAAGGTCCTTGAGCTCGAGGCCCGTAAAGGTTACTCGGATTCGAGTGCGACCAACGGTGTGAGCGCGTTTGCCGGAGAGCGGATTGCCCGGGCGATGGCCGGCGTTGATGGCGACTCCATGCGAGCTCTCCAGGAGCTCGACGCCCTCCTCTCAAGTTATGCAGATCTCGACCCGCAAGCGAGGGGCCGGATCGTGACCGAGTCGCTCGCGTTGCTGCGCTCCGTGCTCGACGGTTCGCCTGGTCCAACACCATCCCGCATGGCGTCAGCGAGGGCCGAATCGGCGCCGCCACGTCCAAAGCCCGCCGCAACCAGAACTCCGGCTGTTCGGAAGGCGAAGCCACAACCGAAAGTGGGTTCGTTGGCGGATTCGGTGAAGCTGTTGCCGATGGTCGGCGATGGACGAGCCAGGCAGCTTGAGCAGCTCGGTGTCCACACGGTCCGTGATCTGATCTACCTCTTTCCAAGACGGCACGTTGATTACGGCAACCTCGAGAAGATCGGTAGTCTGCTGTTCGGGCAAATGAGCACGATTCAGGGAGTCGTGCAATCGATCACGGTCAATCGGACGCGCACCGGCAAAGCGATGGTAGACGTCGTCGTACAGGACGAAACCGGCCGGATCCACGCGATCTGGTTCAACCCCTACATCGAGCGCCAGCTACCTGAGGGCACGCTCGTCTCGCTCTCGGGCAGGGTCGAGCAGCTGCGCGGGACGCTCTGTCTGAAGTCGCCCGAGTGGGAGGTCCTGAGCCAGGACACCCTGCATACCGGGCGGCTTGTTCCTGTCTATCCGTTGACAAAGGGGTTGTACCAGAAAACGCTGCGCACCCTGGTGCGGACGGCGCTTGACCGCTCGCTGCACCTGATAACAGAACATCTGCCGTCTGAGACGCTGCAACGCGCCGGGCTCATCGGCGTGCGTGAGGCGATCGAGTGGATCCATTTCCCGGAGGGCGACACTCCGGTCGAGGCCCGGCGACGCCTGATGGAAGCGCGGAAGCGGTTGGCGTTCGACGAGCTGTTGTTGATGCAGCTCGGCCTCCTGCAGCAGAAGCGCGATTGGCAGGGCGGTCCCGGTAACGAGATCGCGGTCGACCGTGAAGTCTTGCGCACCTTCGTTCAGTCGCTGCCGTTCGCGTTGACCGATGCCCAGAAGCGGGCGTTGGGTGAGATCTTGCGAGACATGGCAGCGCCAATGCCGATGACCCGTCTGCTGCAGGGCGACGTTGGCTCAGGGAAGACGGCCGTCGCGGCGGCCGCGGCGCTGGTAGCGATTAATGCAGGGTACCAGGCAGCGATCATGGCCCCTACCGAGTTGCTGGCAGAGCAGCATTTACGCAGTCTGACTACCCTTTTCGCCAGCCTGCCGGAGGACGTTCGCCCCAGTGTCGGTCTGATCACCGGCAGTGTCAGCACCGCGGCGCGACGTGAGCTGTACGAGCAGACGGCTGCGGGTGAGCTGGATCTAGTCGTGGGCACGCAAGCACTCATTCAGGATGGCGTCAGCTTCTCCAAGCTCGGATTCGCGGTTGTCGACGAGCAGCACCGCTTTGGAGTCGATCAGCGCTCGGCCCTGCGCGACAAGGGCACGAACCCCGATGTGCTGGTCATGACGGCCACGCCGATCCCGAGATCGCTGGCGTTGACAATCCATGGCGATCTGGATGTCTCGACGCTGGATGAGCTTCCACCCGGCCGGCAACCGATCGAGACCCGCTGGATCCCGTCGCGACAGTCGCGCAACGCGTACGCGTTTGTTCGCCAGGAAGTGACCAGCGGGCGACAGGCGTTTATCGTCTTCCCGCTGGTGGAAGAGTCCGAGACGATCGACGCCAAGTCCGCGGTGGCTGAGCACGAGCGGCTCAGTCGCGACGTCTTTCCAGATCTCAGGCTGGGTCTGCTGCATGGCAGGATGAAGCCGGCCGAGAAGGACGAGGTGATGCTCCAGTTCCGCGATGGCGAGATCGATGTGCTGGTTTCGACCTCGGTGGTTGAGGTGGGTATCGATGTCCCCAACGCAACGGTTATGCTGATTGAGGGTGCCGAGCGTTTTGGCCTTGCCCAGCTGCACCAGTTCCGGGGCCGCGTTGGCCGGGGCGCCGAGAAGTCGTATTGCTTGCTGGTGTCGGACGATGCGCCAGGTGATGGACGGACCCGGCTGCAGGCCATGGTGGATTCACAGGACGGTTTTCGCCTGGCCCAGATCGATCTTGATTTGCGTGGTCCAGGGGATTTCCTGGGCAAGCGGCAGAGTGGTCTGCCTGAGCTGAGCCTGGCCGACCTAGCCGATGTACGCGACCTGGAACGGGCCCGTACTGAGGCGCAGGAGCTGCTGGCCCGAGATCCGGACCTCGCGCTGCCGCAACATCGAGCGTTGGCGGCGCGCGTGGACGCCTTCTGGTCGAACGTCGTAACTGAAGTGAGCTAACCCATGCGAATCGTCAGCGGGTCGGGGCGCGGGCGTAGGCTCAAAGCGCCGCCCAACAAGTCAAAAACTAGGCCCATGGCCGACAAGATCAAAGAGGCGTTGTTCTCGTCGCTCGCGTCGCTCGGGGTGCAGCCGGAGCGGATTCTGGATCTGTATGCCGGCTCGGGTGGAGTAGGGATCGAAGCTCTGTCCCGAGGGGGTGAGTGGTGCGACTTCGTCGACCAGGACAAGATCGCGGTGCAGACAATCCGCGAAAATCTGGAGAGCACCCGTTTTGACTCCCAGGCGGCAGTGCACCACCGGTCGATCGACGCCTTTCTGAGCGGTGTCCGTGAGCCGTATGACTTCATCATTCTAGACCCGCCCTACGCCGATCCTGCTATTCTTGAGACACTCGAGCGACTCTCACGTTCGGCGGCGGTGGAAGATGGCACGATTGTCGTCATCGGTCACTGGCCGCGGCTTGAGCTGCCGGACGAGATCGGCCACTTCTCGAAGTTGCGGGGCAGGTGTCATGGGGATTCCTGTTTCGCGATTTTTGACACCGTGATCCCCGAAGACGATGGGGCTGTTGGCTAAAGGGGCGTTGTATGCGCGTCGGGGTCTACCCGGGAAGTTTTGATCCGATGACAAACGGTCACCTGGATATGGCGACCAGAGCCGCGCGGTTGTTCGATCAGCTCATTGTGGCGGTCTATCGTGGCGGGGAGCACGGTCCGAAAAAACCGCTGTTCAGCGTGACCGAGCGGGTGCAGATGGCGGAGCAGACACTGTGTCATATCCACAATGTCACCGTTGACACATTCGATGAGCTGCTCGTAGACTACGCTCGGAAGGTAGGCGCGCAGGCTATCGTACGCGGCCTGAGGGCGGTGTCGGATTTCGATGTCGAGTTCAAGCTGGCGCATATGTATCAGCATCTCGCACCCGAGCTTGAAGTCGTCTGTTTGATGACCAGTTCGAACCATTCATTCATCAGCTCCAGTATCATCAAAGAGGTCGCCTCTCTTGGGGGTAGCGTCGCCGCACTCGTCCCGCCCCACGTTGATGACGCACTCCGCGACCGCTTTGGAACTCCACAGCGTCGTGCCTGATTCGCAGCTACATAGCGCGTCACGACGGTCGGCAGGTAAACACTAGCGAATGATAAAGACGGGACAAGCGGTAGATGGGGCACGATACCGGGGGTGACTCTCAGGATACGCATGTGGAAATAAACCGCCTCATTGATTTTCTTGAGGAGCAGATCCATACCGGGATGAGGGTGCCGTTAACCAGCCGGGTTGCGGTGGAGGAAGAAGAGTTTCTGGCGACGATTCACCAGTTGCGAGCGTCGATTCCTGCGGAGCTGCGCCAGGCGCGGCGGATAATACAGGATCGCCAGAAGATCATTCTGGATGCGCAGGTCGAAGCAGAGCGCATTATCGCGAACGCCAGAGAGCGGGCCGAATACTTTGTAAGCTCGGACGGCGTGATGGCGGAAGCCCGCCACCGCAGCGAAGAGTACCTGCGCCAGGCCAGATCTCAGAACCAGCGTTCCATGGACGAGATCGAAGGCTTTGCCCTGCGAGTCTTTGGTGAGGTAGAGCAGTCGCTACGGAGCGGGCTGCAGGATATCGAGAACGCAAAGACCCACATATCACGCGCCCGAACAGTGGACAGCCCGCACGGTTGACCCTCCCTGTGCCAGGCGATATACTCCATTAGTTGTGCGTCTGGTCAGTATTCCGCCTGCCTCACCCTGCAATTTCGTAGTAGCTCCTATAGTGAGGAAGGGGTGGTTGGAATGTTGCGTTTCGAGAACGACACAATCGTCAACGTGGCCCAGTTGCTCAAGGAGCCAGTTGGGGCGAGCCGGGAGTATGACCTGTCACTCGACTGGTTTGCCCTGGATGTTGACATGATGGCATCGGGCATTCGTGGTCAGGTGCGTCTCACGCGGATTGCGAACGGCATCCTTGCCTCTGGTGAGGTTGAAGGTATCGGCCATATTGAGTGCGTGCGCTGTCTCGAAATCTACGAGCAGCCATTCCAGGCCAAGTTCGATCAGCAGTTTCGGCCGACGATCGACATTCGCACAGGTGCGCCGGTGGAGCTACCCGATCCGCTCGAGGATATCGGCGGGATCGACGAAGCGCACGAGCTTGACATAGCAGAGCCATTGCGCCAGGAGGCGTTGCTGGGCCTGCCGATGCGGCCGATCTGCGGTGACGACTGTCCAGGCCCGGACGTGCCAGAGGCGGAAGACGAGGGTGTGGATGCTCGGCTGCGCGCTCTGGCGGATTTGTTAGATGAAGATCAGGTTTCGAGGGAGTAGCCCGACAGCCGCAAGGTACACGGGTTTTGTGAGGAGAGAAGCGACATGGGTGCATTACCAAAGCAGCGCGTCACCCGCGCGAGGCAGGGCTACCGGCGGCAGCATCACAAGCTGGTCGCGCGGCATATCGTACACTGCCCGAATTGTCGAGCGTACAAGCAGACACATCACGTGTGCCTGTCATGTGGCTATTACGCCGGCCGTCAGGTGCTAGACATCGAAGCCACGCGTCCAGCCACGTCAAATAGCTAGGCCGTTTTTCTGGCGCGTTCGGGGTTGCACTGGGTAGCCTTGAGCGCGCCAGAATGCTATCTTGCGTTATGCGTTGAGACACAATCAGCCAAGGGTCCTCGGCTTGCTGCTGCGCAGCGGTACGAGAGAGACGCGTTTTCAAAACACGGGCGCATCGATCTGCGTCCCGACGTGGTTTAGGGTGGGGGAGGATGCCGTAGATGTATCATGCGGCGATCACGGGTTGGGGCATGTATGTTCCGGAGCACGTGCTCACCAACGACGACCTTACCCAGTTTATGGATACCTCAGACGAGTGGATCCGGTCACGTACCGGTATCCGCGAGCGTCGCGTAGCCAGCGCGGAGGAAACCACCACATCGATGGCGACGGCCGCGGGCCGGGCCGCTTGTCTGCGGGCCGGCATCGATCCAGCGGAGCTGGAGCTCATCATCGTCGGCACGTTCACCCCCGATCAATACATGCCCTCCACAGCCAGCCAGGTGCAGCACGCGCTCGGCGCCAGCAGGGCGGCAGCGTTTGATCTGAACACGGCGTGCTCGGGCTTCGTCTATGCCCTGGCCGTCGGCTCTCAGTTCGTCCAGGCCGGCACATTCGCGCGCGTGCTGATCATTGGAGCTGATTTCGCCTCGCGGTTCCTCGATTATTCAGACCGCAGCACCGCCATTCTTTTTGGTGACGGCGCAGGCGCGGTCGTGCTGCAGCGCAGCAACGAAGCCGAGGGTGTGCTGTCGATCGAGCTCGGCTCGGATGGCGGCGCGGGCCGGCATCTCACGTTGGGTGGTCCCCAATCGTTCGTCGGTCTGAACGGGGCACGGGTGATTGAGCGGCCGTTCTTGAAGATGAATGGCACGGAAGTGTTTCGATTCGCCGTGCGGATCATGGGCGAGGCTGCAGCGACGGCCGCGATGAAGGCCGGTCTGACGTTTGAGGATATCGATCTCCTGATACCGCACCAGGCGAACCAGCGCATCATTGAGGCCGCCGCGAAACGGCTTGAGATGCCGCGCGAACGAGTCTGGGTCAACGTCGACCGCTACGCGAACACCTCATGTGCCTCAATCCCGATCTGCCTTGTCGAGGCGGAACAGACCGGGGCCTTGACCGATGGGATGAATGTCGTGGTTATTGGCTTCGGTGGCGGGCTGACCTGGGCGGCAGCGGTGCTTCGCTGGGGAGCGACGGGAGTAAAGCGGGGAGACGCAACGTGATAGCTGCTGTCGCCTGGGTATTCCCAGGCCAGGGGTCTCAATCGGTCGGTATGGGCAAGAGGCTCGCGGCAGTTCGAGCGGAAGCCAGACAGGTCTATCAGATAGCGGACGACACGCTCGGGTATTCTCTTTCTTCTCTGTGTTGGGAGGGACCTGAGGACGAGCTTACCGCCACGCGCAACCAGCAGCCGGCGCTGGTCGCCACCAGCATTGCGATGCTCAAGGTCATGGAAGCTGATAACCTCCTCCCGGAGCCCGACTATGTCGCCGGCCACTCGCTCGGTGAATATTCCGCTCTGGTCGCGGCAGAGGCCCTGAGCCTCGCTGACGCGCTGAAGCTGGTGCGCAAGCGCGGTCAGCTGATGGAAGAGCACGGTGCAGGCGGGATGCTGGCCGTCATTGGGCTCGACCCTGAGGCGGTTGCGGTCGTGGCCACCGAGACCGGCACTGAAATCGCCAATTTGAACTCGCCCGGCCAGATCGTGCTGTCCGGCACGAACGAGGCGCTGGCGGTAGCTGAGATGGCCGCAAAACAGCGGGGCGCGCGGCGCGTGCTACGCCTGCCGGTCAATGGCGCGTTCCATTCATCGCTGATGACCCCGGTCGCCGAGGAGCTATCTCGCGACATCGCCCAGACGACGTTCAAGAAGGCCAGGGTGCCGCTCGTGAGCAACGTCGATGCGGAGCCGATCGTTCATCCAGATGATTTGCGGCATGAGCTGGTCCAGCAGATCACGTCGTCGGTGCAGTGGATCCGCGTTGTCGAGACGATGGCCGAGCTGGGTGTGAAGCAGTATTGGGAGATTGGCCCGGGCACCGTATTGAGTGGGCTGATTACCAGGATCGACAAGTCGGCCAAGCCGCATCAGGCGGAGAAGGCACTTGCCGCCGCAGCGACAGGGATCGGGGAGTAGGAATGTCTGACACGCAGGAGACGCGCAAGGTCGCGATTGTTACCGGGGCCGTGCGCGGCATCGGCCGTGCGGTTGCGATTCGTCTGGCCCAGGATGGCTACGATGTCGTGGTCAACTACCGGGGCGAGAAGGAACTGGCGGACGAGCTCTCGGCGGAGATTGAGGCGGCCGGGGGGAAGAGTCACGCCATTCGCGCAGACGTGACCAAGGCCGACGATGTAGCCGCGTTAGTCGAGGGTGCGATCGCGGCGTTTGGCCGGGTTGACGCGTTGATCAACAATGCCGGGATCACCCGCGACACGCTGATCATGCGCATGTCTGAGGAGGATTGGGACTCGGTGCTCACCATCAACCTCAAGGGCGCGTTTCTGTGCTCCAAAGCCGTTATCCGCCCGATGATGCGCCAGCGCTCCGGCACGATCGTGAACCTCTCGTCAGTGGTTGGGCTGGTCGGCAACCCCGGCCAGGCGAACTACGCCGCCGCCAAGGCAGGATTGATCGGTCTGACAAAGTCCCTGGCAAAGGAAGTGGGCTCTCGCGGGATCACCGTGAATGCCGTCGCGCCAGGTTTCATTGAGACACGGCTCACCGACGGTCTGCCGGACGAGCTGAAGGCCGGAGCGAAGGATCAGATCGCCCTCAAGCGGTTCGGATCCCCGGCTGAAGTGGCGGGAGCGGTTGCGTTCCTGGTTTCTCCTGCGGCAAGCTACATCACCGGCAACGTCCTGTCGGTGGACGGTGGCCTGTTCATGGCAACGTAGGGCTCCGGATACTGAATGTTTGCAAAAATCCTCATCGCTAACCGCGGCGAAATCGCATTGCGCGTCTTGCGCGCCTGTCACGACCTCGGCGTTCAGGCTGTCGTGGCGTACAGCGAAGCCGATCGAGACTCGCTGCCTGTCCGCCTGGCGGACGAGGCGGTGTGTATCGGGCCCGCGCCGTCGAACAAGTCGTACAACCACATTCCATCCGTCATTAGCGCCGCGCTGGCAACTGGCTGCGACGCGATTCATCCTGGCTATGGCTTTCTCTCTGAGAATGCCTACATCGGCGAGATCTGCCGCGAGTGCAATCTGACCTTCATTGGCCCCGATCCGAGTGTCATCGATCTCATGTCGGACAAAGCGTCCGCCCGGCAGGTAGCAAAGAAGGCCAATGTGCCGATTCTGCCGGGTACCACTGAGCCGCTGGGTTCGGGCGTCGATCTGCAGCAGCTTGGACGCGACGTGGGTTTCCCGATGTTGCTCAAGGCATCCGCCGGTGGCGGCGGACGCGGCATGCGGGTCGCAACCGACGAGCGCGAGCTGCTGCGGCTCCTGCCGCTGGCGCAGGCCGAAGCGCAAGCGGCCTTCGGCAACGGTTCGGTCTATGTTGAGCGCTACCTTGACCGGCCGCGGCATATTGAGGTGCAGATCCTGGCAGACAACCACGGCCGTGTTCTGGCACTTGGCGAGCGGGATTGCTCGCTGCAGCGCAGGCATCAAAAGTTGATCGAGGAAGCGCCGGCGCCGGGTATTTCCTCCAAGCTACGCTCCAACCTCGAGAGGGCGTCGAGGCGTCTCGCGGAGAAAATCAACTACACCGGCGTCGGGACGTTTGAGTATCTCGTGGATGACTCGGACAACTTCTTCTTTATGGAAGCCAATACCCGTATTCAGGTAGAGCACCCGGTTACCGAGGCGATTACCGGAATCGACCTGGTGGCCTGGCAGATCCGGGTGGCCGCCGGCGAAGCGTTGCCATTTGAACAGAAACACCTGCGCTTCGTGGGTCACGCGATCGAGTGCCGGATCAATGCCGAGTCGCCGGACCACGATTTTGCCCCCTCGGCGGGTGTGGTTGAGGATTATCTCGCACCGGGGGGCCCTGGTGTGCGGGTGGACTCGCACCTGTACCCGGGATATCGTGTGCCACCCAATTATGATTCGCTATTGGGTAAGATCATTGTCTGGGGCGAGACGCGCGAGCAAGCCATCGCCAGGATGCGACGGGCGCTGACCGAGACGGTGATAACCGGAGTTGACACCACGATCCCGTTCTACGGTGCCGTGCTGGTGCAGCCTGAGTACGTCTCCGGCGAGCTCGACACCGGCTTGATCGCGAAGCTCGTTGAGCGGTTCAACGAGAGCGAGACGGTGGAATATGCTGGCCTGGGGCATTCGCGGTCGGGCTAGTTAGCTATGCTGAGCGTAGTTGAGATCCCTTCGGCTGCGCTCCGGATGAGTGGCAGCCGTTCGCTCGCGATAAGCAATGAATGCTGTGGAATGTAGGAGACATGGCGACCAACCCCGAGACGCGCCACAGGGCGCGCACCACCGCGCTGAAGATCCTGTTCGAGACCGATCTGACGCCGCATACGCTTGACGATGTGCTTGACCGCTACATGGAGCTCTCAGGCTCGCCCGAGGCAATTCAGGAGTACATGCGCGCAATCGTAACGGGCGTGCGCGACAACCAGGAGGCGATTGATGCTCAGATCGCCAGGGCAGCCCCACAGTTCCCCGTGAACCAGCTGGCGGCCATCGACCGTAATGTGTTGCGGATCGCGGTGTACGAGCTGGGGCACCAATCAGATGTACCGCTGAAAGTGGCGATCAATGAGGCGGTGGATATCGCCAAGCGGTTTGGTGGCGATAGCTCCGGCCGCTTCGTCCATGGGGTACTTGGCAACATCGCCAATGAGAGTCCAGTGGTTGGGGAAAGTGAACAGGCTTGATCCTGCGTTGTACGTCGGGTCGGTTCTTGTGCATAATACCGGAGTCGCTGGGCCACTCTAGAAGTGCGTTGATCCGGCTGGACCATTACGTCAGTCGCCTGAAGTGTGTGCGGCGACCACAGTATTCGTGAACTGCCCGAGAGGGCAAGGGGGAGGTACCGGGATTGGCAGCTGTATACGAGCGACTGCAGTCGATTGTGGCGGAGCAGTTGGGCGTTGAGCCAGACCAGGTGGTGAGAGAGGCCGAATTCGTTCAGGATTTGAACGCTGACTCACTTGACATGGTCGAGTTGGTCATGTCTCTTGAAGAAGAGTTCGGTGTCGAAATCTCGGATGACGAGGTGGAGAATATCCGAACGGTTGGCGATGCAGTCGATTACATCGAAGAGCACGCGGCGTAACCTGTCGTTCGGTTACACGGTTACAGTACTTGGGACCGTGCGGGCGACAAACAGCACACCGGCAAAACGGCGAGCGTAGCTGGCCGTTTTCTCTCGCTGTACAATCGACTCGCATGATCCCAACGGCGCGTTGGGACGTTACACAGTGCTTGCCGCCGACGACCTACTCAACTGCCGGCGGCGGCGGTAGGATATTAAATACCCGATGGCGAGCATCTTTGACCGTGTCCCCTACCCAGGCAAACACCGGGGCGACCCAGAACCAGACGGGCCGGAGTCTCTCGGTGAGATGACCCTCCAGGAACACCTGGAGGAGCTTCGTACCCGCATGTTATATAGCTCGATAGCAATTCTGGTCGCGCTCGTCGCGGGGCTGGCGCTGTCGATGCGCATCATGCACTGGATCGCCGTCCAGGCCAATGTACCTCAGGAGCAGATGCAGACGCTGAACCCCACTGAGGGGTTTGTGACCTTCTTTAAGGTTGCGATCTATGTTGCCGTCGCCGTGGCGATGCCGATATTGCTCTATCAGATCGTCGCCTTTGTCGCTCCGGGCCTTACACGTGCCGAGAAGACCTACGTTTACCGGGCAATACCGTTTGTGGTGATGTTATTCATCGGCGGTGTCGCGTTTGCATTCTTCGTTGTGATCCCCAGAGCGCTTGGTTGGCTCTCCAGTTTCGGGGCTGACGTATTTCGCTGGGATCCCAGCGCTGAATCGTTAATATCGTTCTACCTGCGCTTGATGCTGGGTGTGGGGATTATCTTCGAGCTGCCGCCGTTCTTGTTCATTCTGGCCAAGATCGGCGTGGTCAATCACAAGCGGCTGGCGTCGATCCGGAAGTTTGCCTTCGTGGCCTCCATGATCGCGGCGGCAATCATCACCCCGACGCCTGACCCGTTCAACATGATGCTGGTGGCGGTACCGACCTACGTCCTGTATGAGATCGGCGTGTTCCTGACCCGGTTCGCGAAGCCAACCAACGCGTAGAACCGCTCGCAGGAGTGCCTCCCGTCGTACGGACGCAAGGGCCTCATGATCTTCGTACGCGGCGCAATTCATTGCGCCCTCTCCAACGCCACGGACGGTCAGGCAGGGCGCAATGAATTGCGCCCGCTACGAAAGAAGAGTCGCCACGCCGAGGTATCGGATCAAGCAGAAGACTTCCATCATTGCGCCGTTACGCATCTCCATGGGGCGGCACTTCACGCCGATCAGCGCGGCGTTACTTCACCTGCGCCAACCCCAGCTCTTCCTCGGACTGTGGCCGGACCTGTAGGGTGTACTCGTTGCGATAGGTCACCATGCCGGGGCCGGCGCCCTTGATCTTGCGGACATGGCGCCGCTGGGTGACGTCCACCGGCACGGAGGTCGAGTGGCGTCCGTCGCTGTAGTAGGCAGCGAGCTGTGCGGCGGTCTCAACTGCTTCCTGCGCTGGTTCGGCAGTACCGGTACGCAAGATCACGTGCGCGCCTGGTTGGTCGCGGGCATGCAGCCAGAGATCGTCTGGGGAGGCTGTGTCGAACGTAACCGCGTCATTCTGCTGCCCAGTCCGCCCCACGAGGATCGTGTCCCCCTGGGCGGTTCTGTACTGTCGTGGCTTGCGGGCACTGGCTGCCGGCCGGGCGCCACGGTTGCGGCTAGCCCGGGTGACGCCTGGAGTTGATTCGGCATACTCCGCCCACTCCATGCGGGCGGCCTCGATCTCGTCATAGCCGGTCGACAGGTTGACCATCGAGCGCAGCTGGTCCAGATAGGCAAGCTGCTGGCGGGTGGACTGCACCATCTCCGGGATCTGTTCGCCGGCCGATTGCGCCTTGCGATAGCGCTCGAAATACGCCTGGGCGTTCTCGCTGGCGGTCAATGTCGGATCGAGTTTCACGGAGACACCTTCTGGCGTCACGAGCTCGGTTTGGCCGGGCTCGATCATCCACATGTAGGCATAAATGAGATCGCCGGTCTCGCGGAGATGCTCGCCGTCCTGCGAACGCTCCTGTTGCTCTTCGAGCGAACGCAGCCGCTGCCGCACGCGTTCCCGGGCCGTGTCGACCTCGGCCAGGATCCGGTCGCGCCGTACCGCGTGGCGGTCCCCACGGCCTGGCGCGGCGGCCGGACCAAGCTGCCAGGCACGGTTAGCGGCTTCGAGGACGCTTGAGGTTGGAGTAGCCGTGACCGCGTCGTCGCGTTCGAGCGACTGGAGCTCGATAGCCGAGAACTCGGCGCCACCGTCCTCGAACTCGTAGAGGTGCGGCTGCCACTGCGATGACTCGAGGGGCGCGAAGACTGACCGGGTCGCGTTCGCCAGGTTGACCGTGTCTTCAGCCGTCAGGTCCGTGACCTGGGTCTCAGGGGCAACGCCGGCCCGGAAGAGTATCTCCCTGGCGAGCAGCGGGCTGACCGCGACGTACTGGCCGACGAGCCAGCGGTCCAGCTTGCCTTCACCAGCGCGTGAGGCAGCCAAGAGTTCGTCGCCGGAGGCGCGCAACGGGTCCGCCTTGTCCTGTGGCGGCGGTGGCAGGTAGGGTTTGCCGGGCAGGATCGGCCGCACCCGGCTCATGGTTGCCGGGACTCGTTTGACCGCCTCGCGAATACGGCCGTCACCGTCGAGCAGCATGACGTTCGAGCGCCGGCCCATGATCTCGATAACCAGCTCGGAGTAGGTGATCTCCGGCTCTGCCGCATCATCACCAAGATCGTCTTCGTCATCGTCTCCTGAGCCCATGACCTTGGCGATCGAGAACTGGATGATTCGCTCGTAACGTGGCTGCGAGACGGCAATGATCTGGCCCCCGCGCGCGTATTTCCTGAGCAACAGCAGGAAGGGAGAGACATGGTCGGCGTCGCGTTCGCCGCTCTCCTTGGCAAGCAGGACCCGCGCGTTGTTGTGGTCGGCACTGAGTGTCAGCCAGCGGCGCTGGCGATGGGTGTACAGCTCAAGGACGACGGTCAATGGGTCGCTGTGCGCGAGCCGCTGGATGCGCCCGCCCGCCAGCTCTGTGCTAAGTTCATCGACAATAGCGGAGATCGTCAGCGCGTCATACATAAAAACATGCTCTCCAACGTCGTAAGAGGTGGCGGTAGTGCGGCCGGTCATTGTAGCATCAGGCGTGATGTGATTGGGTCGGGAGGGGACAAGTGCGAGTGGCTGAAGATCTAGGCGCGGATAGCCTGAACGAGCGCGCCGACGAGTTAATCGATCAGATGCGACAGGTTCGCCGCCCAACATTGTTCATTATCTCCGGGCCATCTGGTGTTGGGAAGGACGCGGTCATCGAGCGAATGCGCGAGATGCACCCTGATTTCCATTACGTGGTCACCGCCACCACCCGCCCGCGCCGGCCGGGCGAGATCGATGGCATCCACTACCATTTCATGACGGAAGCCGAGTTCGCCGCGCAGCTCGAGCAGGGCGAGTTCCTTGAGGCGGCCAATGTCTATGGTAACTGGTATGGCGTGCCGAAGGGCCGTATTCGCGCGGCGCTCCAGTCGGGAAAGAGCGTTGTTGCCAAGGTCGATGTGCAGGGGGCGGCAACAATCCGCGAGGCGATCCCTGAGGCCGTGTCGATCTTCATTGTTCCGCCCAGCATGTCTGAGCTGCTGGGGCGGCTGCGCAGCCGCAAGACGGACGATCCGGATGTGTTGATGAAGCGGCTCAGCACCGCCACCCGTGAGCTGTCGGCCGCGAAGAGCTTTGATTACGTTGTCTTCAATGAGTCAGATCATCTTGATGAGACGGTCAAGCAGATCTCGGCCATCATCGTGGCCGAGAGCAGCCGGATGAAGCAGCACGACATTACGGTATGACCGCCTCTTCCTCTTCTTCGGCAGGGGCGGGATAACCGAGGGTCGACCAGTCGTCCATACGGTCGAAGAAGAGCACACCGTTCAAGTGATCGATCTCATGCTGGAGCACGCGCGCCAGGGTGCCACGCGCCTTGAAGCGTAGCGGTTTGCCCTCGAGATCGAGGCCGCGGAAGTTCACCCACTTGTAGCGCGGCACTTCGCCGGTAAGATCCGGGAAGCTGAGGCAACCCTCAAGAGCGATCTCGTTTCCGCCGGCTTTGACTATTTCAGGATTCACCAGGGCAAACCAGCGTTCTTCCGGATCGTCCTCATCGTAATCCGGAGGAATGTGGATGACGATCAACCGTCGCAGGATACCAACCTGCGGCGCGGCCAACCCAATGCCTCGTTCGGCCTCCATGGTCTCGTACATATCCTCAACGAGCTGCCTGAGCTCGTCGTCGATCTGCTCGACCGGGAGGGACTTCTGGCGTAGCCGGGGCGAGATCTTGGTGACGCGTGGATCTGGTTCAGTAATGACTTTGAGTCTCGCCATGCGAGCGCAATCTCCTTCGTAACATTCAACAGGGTGAATTATATACATCGCATCAATGGCTATCCGGGCAATCGGTCGAGAAGCAGGGGGCGGTCGCGCGGGGTTGCTCGATCTGGAGCTGTAGCCTCTTAGAGCATGCTCACCGGGTCGACATCGACGACCCAGCCAAAGGGAATCTTCATGTCGGCCATCAGGGAGGGGCCGCTGTCCCCTCGTAGCAAGATCTGCCAGCCGTAGCGGCCACGCAGCCGGGCCGCGAAGGCGGGTGCCGGGCCGAGGAGGTCAATATCGGTCAGCCACGAGCTGCGCCCGATAACCTGCTCGATCTCGCTGGCAAACGATTCCGCGGCAACCTGGGCCTCGATCTCGTCCTGATGCCGGTAGAGCAGGCGCACCAGCCGCTTGTATGGCGGATAGCCGTGTCGTTTGCGGAAGGCGATCTCATCGCGATAGAAGCCGGTGTAGTCGTGACGCGCCGCGGCCTGGATCGCGTAGTGCTCGGGCGAGTAGCTCTGGACGATCACCTGTGAGCCTGCGGCGCGTCGTCCGGCGCGACCGGCGACCTGGGTGAGTGTCTGGAAGGTGCGCTCGGCCGAGCGGAAGTCGGGCAGGTACAGGAAGTTGTCAGCGTTGATGACCCCCACCGCGGTCACGCCGGGCAGGTCGAGACCTTTGGAAACCATCTGGGTTCCGACAACAAAGTCGACCTCATGTCTGGCAATACGGTGCAGCAGCGTCTCATGGGTGACACCACCCCTCAAGACATCCTGGTCCCAGCGCAGTACCCTGGCCTCTGGAAAGAGCAACTGAATCTCTGTCTCGACCCGCTGGGTGCCAGCACCGTAATAGCTGATGGAGTCGCTGCGGCACACCGGACACGCCGGTGGCGGTTGAGCCTGGTGGCCGCAGCGATGGCAGATCAGCCGGTTTCCCGCGCGGTGGTAGACCATCGGTATGTCGCAGTACGGGCAACTGGAGACATAGCCGCAGGATCGGCACTGGACCATGGTTGAGGTCCCACGGCGGTTCAGGAAGAGAATGGCCTGCTCACGAGCCGCAAGCCGGCTTTCCAGCGCAGCATGCAGATGCCGGCTGAAGATCGCCGCGTTGCCCGCTCTCAGCTCGGCGCGCATGTCGATGATGCTGACCTCGGGCAGGGAGATCGGCGCGGCACGCACCGTGCCCGCGAGATCGATCGTGCGCTGCCCGACGCGCTCGCTGAGCTTCAGCAGCTGCCAGCCCGTTGATTGGGCGTGAAAGTAGCTCTCGACATCCGGGGTAGCGCTGCCGGCGATGAGCACCGCGGAATGCTGCTCCGCCAGACGTTCCGCCACCGAGCGAGCGTGGTAGCGCGGCGGTCTGTCCTGTTTGTAGGCTCCCTCGTGCTCTTCGTCGACGACGATCAGCCCAATGTCCGGCAGCGGCGCGAAGAGGGCGGAGCGTGGTCCGACGACGATTACCGGTTCTCCGGACGCGCAGCGCTGCCAGTTGTCGTAGCGCTCGCGGTCGTTCATGGCCGAGTGCAGGATGATTGCCTTTGCGCCGAAGCGCTCCGTGGCGCGCTCAATCACCTGGCTGGCCAGGGCGATCTCAGGTACCAGCAGGATAGCCGACCGTCCGGCAGCCATGGTCGACGTCGCCGCCCGAAAATAAATCTCAGTCTTGCCGCTACCGGTTACGCCGTGCAGCAGAATCCGCGCCGCTTGCTGTTCCTGAACCAGTGGCCGCAGGTTCGCCCAGACCGCCCGCTGTTCCACCGTCAGCTCAGGACCTTCGATGCGTGATGGGTCGAGCAAACGGCCATTCGCGGGCGCAGACTCGATCGCGATGACTCCGCGTTTCGCCAGGGCGTTGAGGACCGGGCGATCCACGAGGTCGGATTGGAGGGCCGCGGTGATTGGCATGGAGAGGTCTGGCCGCGCCCGGAGCCGCGTCGCGAGCCACTGGTAAGCCTGCAGCTGCTTGCTGGCGCGCTCGGGCGGTGGCTCTGAGCCGGGCAGGAAGCGCACGAATTGTGGCGGCGGTGCTTCGTTGCGTGGCCGGTTCCGTACCTTGACGACCCTGCGCAGGACTCCGCCACGCTCCAGCGCGGGCACAACCGAGGCGAGCGATGAACCGAGCGCCTTGCGCGCCTGGCCTATCGCCGCGTCCGGATGATCCGCCAGGTACTCGATGAGGCGGCGCTGCAGGGCCGTGTAGGCACTCAGGTCATCAGGCATGGTGACCAGCTCAAGGTGTTCGATGCCGCGAGTTTCGACGCCGGGAGGGAACATGACCGACGCCGCTTCGAAGAGCGAGCAGATGCTCTCTTCAGCAATCCAGGCCGCCAGAGCCCACTGTCTCTCGCTCAGCCGGAACGTCGGCTCGACCGGCGCGTGAACTGGGCGTACGTCGACGTCTGGCGCAGGCGTCCGGCCATGAATCTCGCACACCACGCCAACGCTGAGCCCCTTTTTGAGTGGTGCCCAGACCAACTGACCCATGCCAATGAAATCCGCCAGGTGCGGCGGAATCTCATAGGTCAACGTCGTGCGCCGGTCGCTGAAGATGGCGTCCATGGCCACTTCGGCGAGCAACCTCTTGTCCGGATTAGAACATGCGTTCATGTATGAGAGTGTACATCGTCGCGCTACTGTCTGCGGGCAGTCAGAATGGGCTGAAGGTCGGGAACTTTCGCGAAGAGCGCCGGTGATCCGCCGGTGTGCAGGAAGATGATGCTCTCGTCCGGCGAGTACATGCCTGCGCGAACATCGGCGACCATGCCGCTGAACGCCTTCGCGGTGTAGACGGTATCGAGCAGAATGCCCTCCGTGCGGGCCAGCAGGGTAATCGCTTCGAGGCTTTCCGGTGTGGGGATGCCGTAGCCTGGCCCGACGAAGCCGTCAAGGCAGATGACGTCATCGGGTGACACCCGATTCGAGACACCTAGCAGCTCCATCGCCGGTTCAACCACGGCCATTACCTTCTCCGCTACCTCCTGCCCGTTGCCGCTGATGACCACGCCGCGGATTGGAACGTCCGCGCCGAACAGCTTTGCGCCGAGGACGAGGCCGCTCTGGGTACCGCCGCTCCCGGTCGCGAAATAGAGGGCCTTCGGGTCTACCGACTGTTGCCAGAGCTGGTAGGTGAGCTCCAGCATGGCGGAGACATAGCCGAGCGCGCCAACCGCGTTCGAGCCGCCGACGGGGATCACATACGGCACATCGCCGACGTCGCGGAGCTGGCTGGAGATACTGGCGATGATCTCCTCGCGTTCCGAGGCAGCCTCGATGACGTGATACTCTGCGCCCAACAACACATCGAGCAGCAAGTTGCCCTGGATCTCCGGTTCGGGTACGGGAGCATCAAGGACGAGAATGGCCTGCATGCCCGCCAGCCTGGCCGCGGCCGCCGTCTGGCGCACGTGGTTCGATTGCGCAGCACCGACCGTGATGAGGTGGGTCGCTCCGTGACGCTTGGCGTCCGCGACGAGGTATTCGAGCTTGCGGGTCTTGTTGCCTCCCAGTGCGAGCCCGGTAAGATCGTCACGCTTGATGTAGATCCTGGGTCCGCCCAACGCCTCGGAGAGGCGCGGGGCGTACTGAAGCGGAGTCGGCAGGGTAGCGAGAGGTTCGCGTGGCTGTGCGGGCAGTCCCATTGATATCGCGTCCTTTCATCCTGAGGCGGGTCGTTTCGCTAGCATCGTACCCCATCGGCATATGGTTATTGGCTCTGGACAGGTCAACCTCGTGTCCGTCATAATCGGAGGAAAGCGATGCTCCACGGGCGGGCTACGATTGTCAACCGTCGAGCGAGCGCGAATCAGACGATATGTGGAGGAGAGTAGGTCGAGCTATGGCGCAAGTCACGAAGACAATCGAGCAAGAGTTTATCGAAGAGTTCGACGGCTCGCGTCAGCGAGCGATGCAGGCGCTGGAGATCTACCCAAGCGGTATCACCCACGATGTTCGCTACGTGAAGCCATTCCCACTCTATGTAGCCCGCGCCCAGGACCAGAAGAAGTGGGACGTCGATGGTCACGAGATCATCGATTACTCGATGGGCCATGGGTCGTTGATTGCCGGACATAACAACCCGGAGATCGTCGAGGCGGTGCAGGCACAGCTGCAGAAGGGCACGCACTACGGCGCCTGCCACGATCTGGAGCTGGAGTGGGGCGACATGGTGCAGCGGCTGGTACCGTCGGTGGATCGGGTGAAGTTCACCTCCTCGGGTACCGAGGCGACGCTGCTGGCGATGCGTGTTTGCCGCGCCTATACCGGCCGCGAGAAGATTCTCAAGTTCTCCGGTCATTTCCACGGCTGGAATGACTACGCGCTGCCGGGCGAGAAGCCGCCCTTCGACAAGGACTCGTCGCCTGGTATCCCGCAGGAGACCTTCAACTCAGTGGTCGTCGCGCCGGTGAATGACCTGGACTTCGTCGCGGAGCGCTTGGCAAAGGGTGACGTCGCCGCTGTGATTCTGGAGCCGAGCGGCGCGTCGTATGCCTCGATTCCGTTGCCTGAGGGGTTCCTGGCACGCCTGCGCGAGATTACCGAGCAGAACAACACTCTCCTCATTTTTGACGAGGTTATCACCGGTTTCCGCTGGGCGCCGGGCGGCGCTCAGGAGCGCTTCAACGTCAAGCCGGACATGACCACGCTGGCGAAGATTGTCGCCGGCGGTCTCCCGGGTGGCGCGGTCGGCGGGCGCACCGACATCATGAACATGTTCGAGTTCCGCGACGAAGCCGGTTGGAACGCCTCGAAGCGTGTCTCCCACCCTGGCACCTACAACGCGAACCCACTCTCGGCTGCCGCTGGGGCAACCGGCCTGCGCATCGTCTCCGATCCCAAGGTACAGCAGCACTGCGACGAGATGACCGCGCGGTTGCGGTCCGGAATGAACAAGGCGATCGTGGATCGCGGCGTGCCTGGTTTCGTCTATGGCGAGGCATCGGCGTTTCACATCGTACTGGGTCACACCTGCGATAACCTGACCGCCGCCGACCTGCACACCCCGGAAGGCGTGGCCCCAGAGGTGCTGAAGTCCGGCTCCGGTCAGAAGATCGAGGGCATTCTCACGGCGGGCATGTTGCTCGGCGGAGCGCACCTCTTCCACGCGGGCGGGCTGCTCAGCATGAAGCACACCCCCGAGGACATCGACAAGACCGTCGAGGCGTTCGACACCACCATCACCCGCATGCGGGACGAGGGCGTCTTCAACAGCTAGATATGTCCAGCGGCTGATGACGCAGTGGGAGGGTTTACGGCGATGAACGTAAACCCTCTTTTGTATCGCTGCGCCGGTTTAGCGTGGGAACGCTGCAAGGAGCTTGTTGCAGGCGGCCTCGCAGCGAACGCAGGCTTCGGCACACACGCCGCAGTGTGCGGCGCCGCGCTCTGCGTGCATCGCGCACTCGTCGCCACAGATCTTGCACGCCGCGGCGCACGATTCGAGGACGCCGAGAACCATGGCAGGGTCGAACTCGGTCAGTCGCGAGAGCATCTTGCCGGTCGTGATGCAGATGTCGGCGCAGTCGAGGTTGAGACGGATGCAGCGCAGGAACGGCGTAACGTCTTGCTCGCCGAGGCAGGCATCGGCACAGGCCGTACAAGCCTGGGCGCAGTCGAAACAGGCCTTGATGCACTCTGCCAGGTCCGCCCTGTCGAAGCGGGGTTGACGGGGAGCCGTCTCGAGCATTCTCTCGGCGTACACCATGCCAGTCGTCTCCTTCCACATCACCGCGCAGGCCTATCGTTGCCCGAGCCGCAGTCAGATGAGAGGTTCACGGATACCCGGTAGTGGTATTTAGTGTACGTGATACGGCCATGTCATCCGGGGTGTCTTGCAGAAGAATGGATGGAAGCGGCTGGCGACGTATTGGCCGGCCGCTTCCATAGGCGCGGTTAGCTATCGGTCCGCAGATCGAGCCGGCGCAGCGTGAGTGCGTTCACGGCGACGACGATGGTGGAGACGCTCATCAGGACTGCCGCGACGGCGGGGGCGATCGCGATACCCTGCGGCGCGAGCACGCCGGCGGCAAGCGGGATCGCCACGACGTTGTAGCCGGCGGCCCACGCGAGGTTCTGGACCATCTTACGGTAGCTTGCCCGGGACAACCGGATCACCGCGATGACCCCGCGCGGATCGTTGGACGCGAGGATAATGCCGGCCGACTCGATCGCGACGTCGGTGCCCGCGCCGATTGCGATGCCCACATCGGCACGTGCCAGAGCCGGTGCATCGTTGACACCATCCCCGACCATCGCCACGATCTCACCGCGCGCTTGAAGCTCGGCGACCTTGCGCTCCTTGTCCTCAGGCAGTACCTCGGCGAAGAACTCGTCGACACCGAGCTCCGCTGCGACGGTCTCGGCTACTTGCCGGGCATCACCAGTGATCATGACCACCCGCAAGCCGAGGCGATGCAGCGCTTCGACCGCCTCGCGTGATTCCGGCCGGATCTGGTCCTCGAGCGCCAGCGCACCGATGATCTCACCGTCTTTCGCAACGTGCAGGACAACCGCCCCACGCGCGATCCACTCCTGTGTTCTCTCTACAAGGCCTGGGCGGGATGTCGAGATTACGTTCGCGCAGCATGGACGGTCCGCCAACGATGACGTGTGAGCCCTTGACCACCGCCTCGACTCCACGACCGGGAATTGCCCGAAATGAAGTTGCCGGTGGGATGCTCACCGAGCGCTCTTTGGCCGCTTCGACGATAGCGCGCGCGAGCGGATGCTCGCTGTCGCTCTCTGCGGCCGCGGCCAGCGCCAGGAGGCGGGTTTCATCGCCGTCCAGCGCGGCGATGTCGGTGACGACGTGCTCGCCGCGGGTGAGCGTTCCGGTCTTGTCGAAGAGCACCGTGGTGACCTGGCGCATGCGTTCCAGCGCGAGGCGGTCCTTGACGAGGATACCCTGGCGTGCTGCGAGCGAGGTCGATAGCGCCACCACCAACGGAATGGCCAACCCCAACGCGTGCGGGCACGAGATCACGAGCACGGTAACGGTGCGCGTAACGGCTTCATCCACCTGGTCCATCAAGGCCCAGGCAACGAACGTGATGATTCCGGCCGTGACTGCTATATAGAAGAGCGCGGCCGCGAACCGGTCTGCCAGCGCCTGGGCACGCGAGCGTGACTGTTGGGCTTGCTCCACGAGCCGTTGGATGCCGGCGAGCGTCGTGTTCTCGCCCACCGCCTCAACGCGCACCCGGATCGACGAGCCGAAGACGACCGTGCCGGCGATCACCCTGTCTCCAACCGTCTTCAGAACGGGACGAGACTCTCCAGTGATCATCGACTGGTCCACCTCTGCCTCGCCCTCGATGATCACGCCGTCAGCCGGCACGCGTGCTCCGGGGCGGACCAGGACGATATCGCCAGGCGCGAGCGCGGAGAGCGGGACGACCTCAACGCCGTCCGGAGTCACCCGCTCGGCCTCATCCGGCAGCAGCTCGGCGAGCGCGGTGAGTGCGCTCTGCGCCTGCCCAAGGGCGCTCATCTCTTGCCAGTGGCCCAGGAGCATGACGACGATCAGAAGGGAGAGCTCCCACCAGAACTCCAGATCGAAGAATCCCAGTGAGTTCGCGACGCTCGCCACGAAGGCCACGACGATCGCCATCGAGATCAGGAGCATCATGCCCGGTTTTCGCGCGCGGAGCTCGTCCCAGCCACCGCTCAGGAAGACGGAGCCGCCATAGAAGAAGATGAACGTGCCCAGCCCGGGTGCGATCAGACCGCTGCCAGGAAATGCTGGCGCGCTATACCCCAGCCAGCTCTGCACCATCTCGCTGTAGATGATGACTGGAATGGAGAGGATGAGCGTGATCCAGAAGCGCCGGCGGAAGATATCCGCGTGGCCGGCGTGACCGGCATGGTCGTCGTGACCTGCGTGCTCGTGATGCGCGTGGCTGGCGTGTGCGTCATGGGCATCATGAGCCGCGTGATCGTCGTCCATCGGGTGATGGGTCGTTGAGTGGTCGTGAGGTGAACTGTGCATCATCTATCACCTTGTAATGGTTGGTTCTACCGGGAACGCGAGGGTGAGCGCGAAACGTGTCGCAAGTGTTTAACCGTAACCGCTATCCGGTTAAGCAGCCGCCTCAGCTGGTCTTCCGAGCGACACCCTACGAGTGCGCTCAGAGCAGTCTCCGTGGCGTCTACTGGTGCCACTCCACTAATCGTACTGATCGCACGAATGAGCGAAGCCACGCAGTAGACACGGGAGAGTTCCGAAGTTGGTAGGGCTGTCGTCAACGCGCTGGCCGTCATGAGAGCTTCTTTCTCTGCAATACCCCGGCGGGGTATGCTTCCGCAAGGAAGATACCCGCCAGGGGTATATCTGTCAAGACGCGAGCACAAAGAGAGGCGACGCATCGTGCGTCGCCTCCTGAGGCGGTAACTGCGTGGATTAGGGCTCTGTGACGGTGATTACCCCAGCCATGCCCGCTTCATAGTGGCCCGGGACATGGCAGCCGTACAGCAATTGTCCGGCATCGTCGAAGGTGTAGATCAGCGTTCTGGTCTCACCCGGAGCGAGCTCGATGGCGTACGCCGAATCCTCGTCGTGACTACCATCGCCCTGCTCTCCGGCCATGTCCGTCGCGTGTTCAGCCTGAACATCATCGTCACCGATCACGAACTCATGCTCGAGTGTGCCGGTGTTGGTGACGGTGAAGGCAACGGTTTCCCCTGCCTGAACTTCGATGTCTCCCGGGAGGAAGCGCATTTGATCGTTGGCTTCGACCTGGATAGTACGGGTTGGCTGCACCAGGCTCGCAGAACCGTCGCTCATGTCCATACTGCCCGCGTCGGCGTGCTCGGGCTGCGCGAACACGAGCGCCGCGGTGCCGATAACGAGCGCCAGAACTGCGATGCCAGCGAGATAGGCGTACTCGCCGACACGCGCCCGCACCGGCGGGTGCAGGATCTCCTCCGCGTCACGGGGCTGGCGGAAGCCGCGCAGCCGCAGCGCGTTGGTGACGACGCTGACGCTGCTCATCGCCATGGCCGCGGCGGCCAGGACCGGGATTCAGCAGGACCCCGAAGAACGGGTACAGCACGCCCATCGCCACCGGGATCAGCAGCACGTTGTAGGCAAAGGCCCAGAACAGCCCCTGCTTGATCGCTCCGACCGTCTTGCGGGAGAGCGCGATGGCGGTGACGATGGTGCGCAGATCGCCGCCGATCAGGGTGATGTCCGAGGCCGCCATCGCCACGTCCGTGCCGGTGCCGATCGCGATGCCGAGGTCGGCCTGGGCCAGCGCCGGCGCGTCGTTGATGCCGTCGCCGACCATCGCGACCATCTTGCCTTCAGCCTGCAGCGCCTCTGACCTTGTCGGCCTTCTGCTCGGGCAGCACCTCGGCCAGCACGTGGTCGATGCCCGACCTCGCGGGCGATCGCCTCGGCGGTGGCGCGGTTGTCGCCGGTCAGCATCCAGACGTCGAGACCCAGCGCCTTCAGCTGCTCGACTGCCTCGCGCGACTCGGGCTTGAGGGTGTCGGCGACGGCGATCAGGCCGGCAGCCTCTGCCGTCGAGCGCCACGTACATCGGCGTCGCGCCCCCGAGGGCAAGCTCGTTCGCCCGCGCGTCAGGAGGCCGTCGAGGTGAACGCCGAACTGCTCCATCAGCGCACGATTGCCGATGAGCAGCTCGCGGCCGTCGACCGGCCGCGATGCCCTTGCCGGTGATCGACTCGAACGTGTCAGCCTTGGGAAGGTCGAGCCCCAGCTCGCGCGCCCGGATAACGATGGCCTCGCCCAGCGGATGCTCCGAGCCGACCTCGGCCGCCGCCGCGAGCCGCAGCAGCTCGGACTCGGTCATCCCGTTGGCGCTGATGACCTGCGGTCACCGCCGGCTTGCCGCGGGTGAGCGTGCCGGTCTTGTCGAGCACGATCGTGTCGATCTTGCGCGTCTGCTCCAGCGCCTCGCCGCCACGGATCAGGATGCCGTGCTCGGCGGCCTTGCCGGTGCCGACCATGATCGCGGTCGGCGTCGCCAGGCCGAGCGCACACGGGCAGGCGATGATCAGCACCGCGATCGTGGCTGTGAGCGCCGTCGGTCAGCGATGGGGCCGAAGGCGAGCCAGACAACGAAGGTCAATGCCGCCAGCACCAGCACGACCGGCACGAAGTACGCCGGAGATCGTGTCGGCCAGGCGCTGCATCGGCGCCTTCGAGCCCTGCGCCTCCTCCACCAGCCGCACGATCTGGGCCAGCGTGGTGTCCTTGCCGACCTTGGTGGCCCGGAAGACGAAGCTGCCGGTCTTGTTGAGCGTCGCGCCGATGACGGTGTCGCCCGCTGCTTTCTCGACCGGCAGGCTCTCGCCGGTCAGCATGCTCTCGTCGAGCGCCGAGGAGCCCTCGGTGATGACGCCGTCGACCGGCACCTTCTCGCCAGGGCGCACCCGCACCAGGTCGCCGACCTGCACGGCTTCGACCGGGATGTCCTGCTCGCCGCCATCGCGGATGACGCGCGCGGTCTTCGCCTGCAGCCCTATCAGCGCCTTGATCGCAGCGCCGGTCTGCTTCTTGGCGCGCGCCTCCAGCCAGCGGCCCATCAGGATCAGGGCGATGATGATGACGGCCGTCTCGTAGTACAGGTGGTACGGGAAGCCCCAGCGCTGCGGCAAGGGCGGGCCAGAGCGTCACGAAGGCGCTGTAGCCGTAGGCCACGCTGGTGCCGACGGCCACCAGCGTGTTCATGTTGGTGCTGCCGTGCTTTGCCGCCGCCCAGGCGGCTGTATAGAAGCCGCGTCCGGCCCAGAACTGCACGACGGTCGCGGCGATCAGCAGCAGCCGGCGCGAGGAGCACCATGTCGAGGTTGAGCGGCAGGTACATCAGCGCCATCATGACGACGCCGACCGCCAGGCTGACCAGCGACTTGCGCTTGAGATCGTCGATCTCGCGCTGGCGTTCGCGTTCGTACCGATCGACCGGTTCGCGCTGCCTCGGCGGCCGCCGCCGTCTGGAGCGAGGCAGTGGGCGGTGCGCCGACCTTGTAACCGGCTTTCTCGACCGCGGCCCGTAGCGCGGCCATGTCGGTCAGCGACGGATCGAAGGCGACGGTCGCCCGCTCGGTCGCGAGGTTGACGCTCGCCTCGGTCACGCCCGCGACCTTTGTCAGGGAGCGTTCGACCCGGCGCACGCACGAGGCGCAGGTCATGCCCTCGATCGGCAGCACAGCTTCGCCGGGCGCGGCGATTGTTTCGCTCCCGGTACGATCGTGACCGTTGGACCCGTTGCCCGTGGAAACATCTACCGGCATCTCGCGCACGCCGTAGCCGGCCTTCTCGACGGCAGATTTGATGTCGTCGAGGCGCACAACGGCTGGATCGTAGTCGACGCGCGCCTTTTCAGTGGCCAGGTTGACGCTCGCGGCGAACACACCGTTGACCCGCGAGAGGGATTTCTCGACACGCCGAACGCACGACGCGCAGGTCATCCCGGTGATAGGGAGGTCGACCTGTTCGGACGTGTCACTCTGTACGGTTTCGAAGCCGGTATGCGCGTTCATGTTGCTTGACGTCACCTTCTCGTTATCGATGCCTCAGTATACCCCCATCGGGTATTGTTGCCAATATCATACCCCCTAGGGGTATATCTGTCAACGAGTAAGCGCGAAAACGGTTGACGCCCGGAGTGACCGAGGGCGAGCGTCAACCTCGCCTGAAGCTGCCTTGGGCTCGGTACCCTATAGGGGTATAATAGGAGTATGAGCACAAATAATACGACGACGACCAATATGAATACTGATTCCGACACGGCGGGTGACACCCAACCGGCATCGTACGCTGCCGACAAGGCAAAGATCCTGGCGCGTTTGCGCCGGATCGAGGGGCAGGTGCGGGGCGTGCAGCGGATGGTCGAGGAGGATAAGTACTGTGTTGACGTTCTCACACAGCTATCCGCGATCATCGCCGGCTCGCGGGCTGCCGGCCTGCTCATTCTGGAGGACCACATTCGCGGCTGCGTCGTGAATGCCGATCCCGAGAATCAAGAGGCCGTGCTCGACGAGCTCACGGCCGCCATCGAGCGGTTCACCCGGGCCGTCTCCTAACGGCGGAGTATCGTGTCATTGACGGCCGCCTCATTTTCGTACGGGCGTAATTCATTACGCCCTGCCTGGCCACTCGGACGTTGGAGGGGGCGTAATGAATTACGCCCCTACGAAAAGCATGACGAGCGGATCAGTCAGAATACCTTCCATCATCGCGCCGCGAGGCACTCGACGATGGGCGCACTCAGAGCATAAAACGGGGGCACGCGCATGCGCGTGCCCCCTTGTTTGTGTGCAGTTGACGGCGTGTTAGACGGATGCCGTCTTCTTGACGCCGACCGGGGTGCGCCAGTGTGGGCGCATGCCGGTCTTGCCGCGGAAGGAGTCGTCCAGCAACACCTCGAGCTGGCGGGTGATCGGGCCAACGCCGCCCTCACCAACCTGATATTTATCGACCGAGTTGATCGGCGTGATCTCGAACGCGGTGCCGCACATGAAGACTTCCTCGCAGATGTACAGCTCGGTGCGGTCGACGGCGCGTTCGACGACTTCGAGTCCCAACTCCTCCCGGGCGAGCTCCATGATCGCCTCGCGCGTGATGCTCTCGAGGATCGATTGGGTCACATCCGGGGTGATGAGCTTCCCGTCGCGGACCATCATGAAGCAGGAGCCGCCGCCTTCGGCGACTTTGCCCTGAGAGTTCATGATGAGGGCCATGTCGTAGCCGTTCTGTGAGGCTTCCATGCCGGCCAGCTGGCCGTTGCGGTAGTTGGAGATGTTCTTGATGCGCGGCGGCATGACGTTGTCAGAGATGCGCGTCCAGGATGAGATGCAGGCGCTGAGGCTCTTGTCGCTGAGCAGGTGCGACGGGTTTGGCCGCGTGTTGATCAGGATCTCGCAACCGCCGCCGATGCCGCTGAAGCCGCTCTTGCCGTCGCCGCCGCGGTAGGCCATGGGACGGATGTAGGTGTCCTCGCGGACCTCGTTGGCGCGCAGGAGCTCAAGAATCGCCTCGGTGAGGACGTCGGCGCTCCACTCGGAATCGAGACGTACCATTTTCATGGACTGGTCGAAACGCTTCATGTGCTCCGGCAGGCGGAAGACGTAGAGCTCTTCCTCTTCGGCGTTCCAATAGGCGCGAATACCCTCGAACACCGCACCGACGGTCGACCAGCCCAGCGCGGTCACATGCACGGTCGCGTCGTCCCATTTGACTTGCTCGCCATTCCACCACAGGTACCTCGGGTTGTCCCCAGCCACAGGCGTACTCCTTGATCACATTCTTGTTCTTGCCGCAGGCAACGGGCCTCGACAATCACTCACGTACAGGCTCGGCTCAGCATATCAGAGGTTTGGCGGATGCATAGGGCCAAACGGATGCATCCAATACGGGGAATTGGAGGATGTGATACGTCTCCGACGAATCCAATTCCAGAGAACACAACGGAGGGGGCCAATTGGCCCCCTCCGTCACTCGTTTCCAATAACGTAGGCGTCCAGGCGCTAGGCCTGGCGGCCTTCGATGTACACCGAGTCCAGCATACGGAGGTAGATGTTGCCGTTTGGCACCACGCTGCCCTGCCGGTTCACCGGCAAGCCCTTCACCCATGGCTTGAAGAGGTAGTAGGACACCCGGTAGTTGATCGGGATATAGCCCCGATCCTCCTGGATGATCCGCTCGGCCTGGCGGTAGATCTCGAGCCGCGCCTCAGGGTCCGTCTCTTCCTTGCCCTGAATCGCCAGATCGTCGAACTCGGCGTTCGACCATGCCTGGCGCTTGCCGGTCTCACGCTGCGAGTAGAACATGTCGAAGTAGCCGTTGTTCGGATCCGGATAGTCGTACCACCAGCGGATGAACACCAACTGGAGCTCGGTTGCCCAGAGCGCGTCACGGAAGGCATTCGGCTCCATGACATTGATCTGGACGTCCATGCCCAGATTCTCCAGGAGCTGCGCGGCCATATTCTCAGCCATAATCTGAGAGTTGTGTGCCTCCTGGCGCAGGGTCATGACGATCTCGGGCCAGTTCTGGCCGCCTTCAAACTCGGTTCCTTCGAGCGCGGCCATGGCCAGGTCGACGTCAAAGGGCTGGATGCTGGTGATCTCTTCGTCGTCAAAGTAACCAAAGAGTCCCGGCGGCATCATGCTGGTCATTGGCTGGCCCTGGCCGTTCGTCACTTCAACCACCTCGTTGCGGTCGATCGCGTGCGAAACAGCGGTGCGGACTTCGAGCTGGTCGAACGGGGCGACTGTGACCTGGGGTAGCAAGAACCAGACGCCCGGGTAGACGTAACGCACCACTTCCTGGCTCAGCGTCGCGTCGGCATTGACACGGGTCAGGTCGGGACCAGGGACGATGTCCCAGTCGCGATCGCCGGCCTCGTACGGCAGCATGCCTTGCTCGACCGGAATGATCGGCCAGATTATGCGCTCCAGCTGGAGATTTTCAGCGTTCCAGTGATTCTCATTCTTCACGACCTCGCACGACGCGTCGTGTTCCCAGGAGATGAGCTTGAACGGGCCGTTGGAGACGACCTCGTCGACCTCGTTGGGGTCGGTCCAGGTGTCTGGATTGGCCTCGACAGACGGCGGGTGGCAGGGTACCGCAGCCAGGTAGGCGACGATGGACGGGAACACGCCGCGTGGTCCAACCATGTCGACTTCCAGCGTCCAGTCGTCCACCGCGCGTACACCGAGCGTCGTTGGGTCGGCGTCTTCCAGATTGATCTCCTGGGCATTCACGATGTCGTAGAGCAGCGACGCGTACGGCGCGGCGGTAGCCGGCGTGAGCAGGCGCTGACAGGAGTAGACAAAGGTCTCGGCGGTAACCGGGTCACCGTTTGAGAAGCCCGTATTGTCCGGCCGGAGGTTGAAGGTCCACATCGTGCCGTCGTCGTTCGGCTCCCAGCTCTCGGCCCAGTCCGGAGCGATCGCGAAATCCTGGTCGTAGGTCATCAGCCCGGACCACAGCTGTGGCACGCCGTTGCAGTAGAGGTCGGCGTTGAAGTCATGGCTGGAGGGGTCGTTGTTGACGCCCCAGTCGCGGATGACCTGCTCGTCGGTCGAACCTGCAGCGCCAGTGCTCTCCGTTGCATCGGCAGTTGGTTCCGTGGCCTCCGGCTCTTCGGTTGCTTCGGCCTCTTCGGTCGGCTCATCTGCCGCCGCTGGCTCGGTTGCCTCGGGCTCGTCCGCCGGTGCTTCGGTGGGCGCCTCGGCTGGAGCCGTCGCCGCTGGAGGCTCTTCCTCCTCATCGCCGCCACAAGCGGCGAGCAGGGTGCCGGCAGCCGGTGCTGCCATTGCGGCGCCGGCGATCTTTAGAAACGTGCGCCTGTCGACGCCTGCGCCACGCAGGCGCCGTTCCAGGATTCGAATTTGCTCTTGGTCAATAGTTACCATTCGTGTGTGTCTCCTCCTACGGTGGTTCACTACGTGCAAGTTCCACTACGCTTGGTATGTGTTAGACGGTAGCGCGAGGGCGTCTATCTCTAAGAACAGAACCGATTGCACGCATGAAGTAATCATCCACCCGCACAACTCACGCCTTCCCCTCAGCAAGCCTCCTCCCACGCTAGACTCGCGGAGTCCACGCACATCAAACCGTCATTGTTCGGATACTTATTCAGCATACGTTCAATGACGGTCTTCCGGTCGCATCCACCTCCTCAAATCTCCGGGCGTCGTCAGGACGAAACCCCACAAAAGGGACCGGATCTCGGCGATCGGTTCCTGCGTGGACGGATGTGTTTTCACAAAAACCGGGGTACCGTCTCATCCCACCAGTTGTCCGGACGATCCCCGACGGTATGTCATGCATCTTTAGATGATGATTGTGTTTAGCACAAAATGGACCGTATTGCAATCTGTCCGGCTCACTGTGGCGGGTCAGGCACGCGTTATTCAGCATAGTGGCAGGCAACCCAATGATCGGGGGCCAGCTCCCGGAGCTGTGGTTCTACCTCGGCGCAGTCGGCGCGGGCCACGGGGCAACGGGGGTGGAACCGGCAGCCGCTGGGCGGATTGGCCGGACTCGGAACGTCGCCTTCGAGGATGATCCGGTCGCGGTGCAGGTTTGGATTCGCCACGGGAATAGCCGAAATGAGCGCCTGGGTGTACGGATGCTTGGGATGCTCGGTAATGACCTTGGCGTCGCCGATCTCGACCAGCTTGCCGAGGTACATGACACCGACCCGATCAGAGATATGCGCCACGACGGCCAGGTTGTGGGCGATGAAGAGATAGGTCAGCTTGAAATCGTCCTGGAGCTGACGCAGCAGGTTGAGCACCTGGGCCTGAATCGACACATCGAGCGCGGAGACCGGCTCGTCGCAGATGACGAGATCAGGGTTGAGCGCCAGCGAGCGCGCGATACCAATGCGCTGGCGCTGACCGCCAGAGAACTCGTGCGGGTAGCGGTTGGTGAAGTAGCTATTGAGTCCGACAACGCGCAGTAGCTCCCGCACCCTCTCCTGGCGTTCCTGCCGCGTGCCGATCCCATAGATATTCAGCGGCTCCGCGATAATGGACCCGACGGTCATGCGTGGATCGAGCGAGGCCGAGGGATCCTGGAAGATCATCTGCATCGCCGCGGCGGTGCTTGCGCAGGTCGTTGGCGTTCAGTTTGGAGATGTCGGTGCCGTTGAAGATGATGCTGCCTTCGGTAGGGTTGTAGAGCCGGATGATGGTCTGACCCAGGGTGGTCTTGCCACAGCCGGACTCGCCGACCAGCCCAAACGTTTCGCCGCGGCGCACCGAGAAGGAGACGTCGTCGACGGCGCGAATGTTCAGTGCGCTGCGACGCGCGAGGAATCCTCCGCCAATCTTGAAGTGCTTCTTGAGATTCTGTACCTCGAGGATATTGTCTGTGCTGTCACTCCTGCGCCCGGTCTGCGCTGGAACAGCGGTATCTAGTGCCAATGTGCTACTCCGCCTTCTGTCTTGTTAATCCGCCTGCGCCGGGGTCTCCAGCGGCGCCACCGCACCCTTGCCCTGCGGGAACCAGCAGCGAGCCATCTGGCCCGGCGCAACCTCAGCCAGCGGCGGCGACTCTTCACACTTCTCCTGGCGGAAGCGGCAGCGCGGGCGAAAACGGCAACCTGTCGGTGGCTCCAGCAAGTCCGGCGGTAACCCGGGGATGGGGATCAAACTCTCCTTGACCCGTTCTCCGATCTGCGGGACTGAGTTTAGTAGGCCAATCGTGTAGGGGTGCTGCGGGGCGTTGAAGATGGCATCAGCCGTGCCGCCCTCAACGATTTGGCCGGCATACATGACGACCACGCGCTCGCAGATCTCAGCGACGACGCCCAGATCGTGGGTGATGAGCACGATGGCGGTGCCGACATCCCGGTTGAGCTGCATCATCAGGTCCAGAATCTGTGCCTGGATGGTGACGTCAAGCGCGGTGGTCGGCTCGTCGGCGATCAGGAGTTTCGGGTTACAGGCCAGGGCCATCGCGATCATGACCCGCTGGCGCATGCCACCGGAAAACTGATGCGGGTAGGCGCTGAGCCGGTCCTCAGCCGCCGGAATGCCGACGCGCTTCAGGAGCTCGATCGCGCGTTGCTCCGCTTCGCGTCTCGACATGTCAAGGTGCAGGATCAGCGGCTCCGTGAGCTGGTCGCCGATCGTCAAGACCGGGTTGAGCGAGGTCATCGGGTCCTGAAAGATCATGGCGATCTGGTTGCCGCGAATCCTGCGCATCTCGGACTCGCTTGACGACACCAGGTCGACGACGCCGGTGCCGTGGTCGAGCAGCACTTCGCCATCGACGATCCGGCCCGGCGGTTGCGGAATGAGCCGCATGATCGACGTTGCGGTGACGCTCTTACCACAGCCAGACTCACCCACGATGCCAAGCGTTTCGCCCTGACCGACATGGAATGACACACCATCGACGGCGTAGACGATACCGGCGCGAGTGAAGAACTGCGTTTTGAGGTTCTTCACCTCAAGGACGTTACGAACCACTTCTCCTCCATCCCTAGGTCGCCAGCCTTGTGGCGAAGGGTTAATCGTTCAGGCGCACGTCAAGTGCGTCGCGCAACCCGTCTCCCAGGAAGGTAAACGCGAGCATCGTTAGCGCGATTGCCAGGCTGGGGAAGAGCATCAGATGCTGGACGGCGCGGATGTACTGCTGCCCGAGACCGACCATCTGGCCCCAACTCGGTTGCGGGGGCCGGATGCCAACGCCGATAAACGAGAGAGACGCTTCGATAAAGATGGCGGTCGGGATGCCGAACGTGAGGGCGACAATGATGGGGGTCATGCTGTTCGGCAGCATGTGGCGCGCAATGATGTACCAGGGCCCAGCGCCCGACACGCGTGCAGCCTTGACATATTCTTGCTCGCGAATTGACAGCATCTGGCCGCGCACAAGACGTGCCATAGTGACCCATCCGGTTAAGCCGATGGCCAGGAAGATGTTCGACATGCCCGGCCCACGCATGTTCACGATCAGCAGGACC
Organism: uncultured Chloroflexia bacterium; assembly: GCA_963729445.1. Classification (GTDB taxonomy): domain Bacteria; phylum Chloroflexota; class Chloroflexia; order Thermomicrobiales; family CFX8; genus JACCZH01. The sequence goes on along the minus strand of CAVSNU010000003.1, from coordinate 878,844 downwards.
AGGAGCAGCTGCGGGATGGCATAGACGACGTCGACCAGTCGCATCAGCGCCGTATCAACCGAGCCGCCGAAATAGCCGGCCATCGCACCGACGGGAACACCGATCGCGAGGACGATCAGCTGTGCGGCAACGCCGACCAGGAGCGACACGCGCGCCCCATAGACAACCCGGCTGAAGACATCGCGCCCATTCTGGTCGATGCCCATCGGGAAGTGCCATGACGGGGGCGCCAGGCGCAGATCGACGTGCACGGTTTCAGCGTAGCCGTAGGGGGCGATGAAGTCCGCAAAGACCGCGATCAGAATGAGCATTGACGCGATGATCATGCCGATGACGGCGAGCCTGTTGCGAATGAGCCGGCGCCAGGCGTCGCCCCACAAGCTTGCCTGCCTGGTGGGGGCTGTTTCCGCCGCCTCCGAGAGCAGCTGCGCCTGACTGACGCGGTCAGCGTTCGAGTCCTGTGATGCCGCCATCTTAATCTCCTCTACCGCCGGTCAGCCGGATACGTGGATCGATCATCCCGTAAATGACGTCCACGACCAGGTTCATAATCGACAAGAACACGCCGTAGATCAACACCACACCGAGGATCATGGGCTGGTCCTTGGCCTGCATACTCGTCACGAAGAATTTGCCCATTCCTGGGACATTGAAGATCTGCTCGACGAAGAACGATCCGGTCGCGAGGGCGGCCAGCAACGGACCGAGCAACGTCACGACGGGAATCAAGGCGTTCTTGAGGACGTGCTTCAGAATCACCTTCTCTTCGGCCAGACCCTTGGCGCGGGCGGTGCGGACGTAGTCGGAGCGGATGACGTCGATCATGCTGGAGCGGGTGTAGCGAGCGATGATGGCGAGTGGGCCGGCGCCGAGCGCGATGGTGGGGAGTACCCAGTCCCGGGGACTATCCCATCCGCCCAGGTTGAAGAGTGAGATGCCGGTCCAGCCGGGTATCCAGAAGACGAAGAGCAGTAACAAGAGAATGCCGAGCACGAAGTTGGGAACGGAGAAGAACAGGACGGCGAGGGTGACGCTGATGTAGTCGGTAATGCCGTTCTGGTTGACGGCGGCCAGAACGCCGAGCGTCAGGCCGCCAATAGCGGCGAAGGTGAGACCCATAACTCCCAGGTGGAAGGAAACGGGGAAGGTGCGCTTTACGATGTTTCCAACTTTTTGAGGACGCCGGGCGTAGGATTCACCGAAGTCACCACGGGCGGCGTTCCAGACGTAGGTGCCAAATTGGACAGGCAGGGGTTTGTCGAGGCCATACTCTTTTTCCATCCGCGCGACGTCTTCGGGCCTCATGTTTTGTCCGCCGCCGGTGAATGGACTACCTGGAGTGGCCTGCATGATGAGGAACACGACGGCCGCGATCGAAAGCATCGTTGGAACGAACCAGAGCATCCTGATTGCGATGTAGCGTATCACTACATAATCTTCCTTCCCTCGTACCCTACCCCAGAACATCGGACGGACGCGTGACGCACGCCAGGCAAGAGGTTGATGTTTGCGGCGCCCGAGCTCCAGCTGTCGTGAAAGAGCGCGTCACATACACTACGCTGCGCCTCCTGCAACGGTCGTGTCTCTCCCCTACACGACTTCTGCTGAGGAGACGCTGGAATCGCCGGAGAAGCCGAATACCGCAAATACGGTAAGACGGCTGCAACAACCTGGCATCAGTGCCAGGCTGAGACGCGGCTAGCGTCGCTGTTCGTCCGGTGGTTCGGTCGGCGCTGACCCGAACGGGACGATCCAAACTGTGAATGGCAGTGCTCTTCGCTCGCCGCGGACTATAACAGTTTCCGAAAATGAGTGTCAAGCGTTGTATGACGCTTGTGCGAAGAAGTGCGGGGTTATTTGAGGTCGTCGCCGTGGAAAATGATGGCGGCGGCTCCGTAAATGCCGGTCTGCGTGCCCAACGTCGAGTCGATGATCGTGACGTCTTTGTAGATGGCGGGCATGGTATGGGCCTTGAATGCGTTCCGGGCGGGGGTGAGCAACAAGTCGCCGATGCGGGCGAGCCCACCGCCGATGACGATCACTTCGGGGTTGAAGATGTTTGCGAAATTCGCCAGGGCCACACCGAGGGCCCGTCCGGCCCGCTCGAGGATCTGGAGGGCGGAAACATCGCCGGCGTAGGCAGCGGCAGCTACGGCGCGCGCATCGATCTCCGTCGAATCCTTGGCCGCCTCGCGGATGGCGTCTCCGCGGCCGGAGCGCACCAGGGCTTGCCCGTCGCGGGCGATCGCCCAGCCGGAGCTATAGGCTTCGACGCACCCGGCCGCGCCGCAGGTACAGCGCGGCCCATCCATGCTCACGCTGGTATGCCCCAGCTCACCGCCGAGGCCATGCGCCCCGTCGATCAGCATGCCGTTGCTGATGATACCGCCGCCGATGCCCGTGCCCAGCGCGACATAGACCAGGTGCTGCGCCTGTTTGCCGACGCCGAAGTAGTACTCCCCGAGAGCCGCTGCGTTAGCGTCGTTACCCAGCTCGACGCGGCGCCCGGTGAGCTCGGCCAGCCGGTCCCGTAGCGGGACATTGGTCCAGCCGACCAGGTTTGGACTGAAGCGCACAATGCCAGTCTTTGGGTCGAGCGGTCCCGGTGCAACGACGCCGACCGGTGCGCCAGCGTCGAGGCCGGCCCCTGAAGCGACCCGTTGGATGAGATCCGCCATGCGTTGAATGACCGAATCAACACCCCGTTCGGAGTCGGTCAGCTCGTGTTTCTCGATGAGAACTGTTCCGGCCCGGTCAACGACGGCACAACGTAGATTGGTTCCTCCCAGGTCGACCGCCAGGGTGGTCTCGATCATCGTGGTAGGACCTCTCTGTCTTGGCCGGTGCTCATCCCGCGATGCGGTAGCGAAGCAGTGTCCAAAGAATAACGAATCCGTCTCTCCAGGAAATTTTCTTGCCCTCCCAGAACTCGCGGCCATTGTAGGAAATCGGCACCTCGTAGATGCGGACGCCTTGCCGCAAGATCTTGGCGGTGATCTCCGGGTCGATGCCCCAGCGCATCTGCTTGATATCAAGGCCATCAGCAATGTCGCGCGTGAACACTTTGTAGCAGGTTTCCATGTCGCTCAATGTCGTGTCGAACATGATGTTCGTGACGAGCGTCAGGAACTTGTTGCCGAGTGAGTGCCAGTAATACATCGCCTTGTGCTCGCCCAGAAAGCGCGAGCCGTAGACGGCCTTGGAGCGGCCCTCAAGGATGGGTTTCAACAGGGCATGATAGTCGCGCGGATCATACTCCAGATCGGCGTCCTGGATCAGGACGACATCGCCCCGGACGTGCTGCAACCCGGTACGCACCGCACCGCCTTTGCCCAGATTCTTGCCGTGCAGGAAGACACGCGTATCTTCTGATTCGACCTCGCACGCCAGGACTTCACGGGTGCCATCAGTCGAGAAATCATCGACGACGATGATCTCTTTTGGGATCGGAATCGAGCGGACCTGATCCAGAATGGCGGCGATGGTGCGCTCTTCGTTGTAGACCGGCACGATGACAGTGAGGAGGATATCTTGTTCGCTTCGAGGCTCAAACTGTACGGCGGGGAGCCGCGACGGACGTTTACTCATCGTTGCCCAACTTCCGGACGCTGGCGGGCAACGTTTCGCCGCCATCGGCTGTCAGATTACAGGATAAAATCGGTAAGGTCCTCATCATCACCATCAACCGTCGTTCGCGCGGATACATACTCGGCGTCGATCGTCACATCGGCAAGTGCCGGATCGGCGGCTTCGAACAGCACGTCGTCAAGTACCTGTTCGATCACGACACGCAACCGGTGCGCGCCGACATCATCTGTCTTGCGGTTCTGCTCCGCGGCTTCAGCGGCGATCGCCTCCAAACCGTCCGGAGTGAAACGCAACGTTAGCCCTTCGGTCGCCAGGAGCGCGATGTAGTGGTTGATGGGCGAAGCTGCTGCACGGGAGAGGATGTAGAGCAGATCATCGTCGGTCACGCCGTCCATCTCGATCCTGTGCGGAAAGAGGAGCGGGAGATCAGGCCACGACTCGGCGAGCCGGCCGGCTGGGACCTGGCTGGTGGCGAAGACCAGGATGTCTCGCGTCGGTATCCGTCCCCGGCTCGTGTGCAGGCTCGGCGCGCTCAGGGTCTGAGCGAGGGATTGTTGGGCCGCTTCCAGGCGGTCGTCGCGATTCTCCTCTGGAGACCTCGCGAGGACGAGGCGGTCGATCCCCTCGATCAGGATGATCGCTGACTTGCCGGCCTCGGCCTCGGCTTCTTCCCGGCGTGGAAATTGGTGCTCGGTGCATTCGATCAAGGAATCCAGTAGCCCCTGGAAAGCCGTTTCCGTCGCACCCTGTCCGACCATCCGCAGCGCGCTCACACGTGCGAACGGTGCGTCAAGAGCCCGTGCGGCGTGGATCACCATTGAACTCTTTCCGACCCCTGTTGGTCCGGATAGCAGGTAACGGTGAGAGATGGTGTCATCGCCGTGGCAGAGTGGGGCCTGTGCGGCCCGCCAGCGGTTGCGGATGGCAATGGCCAGAGCACGCTTGGCGCGTTCCTGTCCAGGGATAGAGCGATCGAGCTCGGCGACGATTTCAGGTGGTGTCAGTGGCTTCATAGCTTGTCGTCGTCCCCCGCATCGATGTCATTTGGCAGGGAGAGGATGGTGAGACGCTCGTTCGTGAAGATGCAGAGCTCGCTGGAGATGCGCATCGCTTCTTTGACGATCTCTGCCGGCTGCATGCGAGTGTGCTCTGCGAGGGCGCGGGCAGCTGCCGTGGCGTAGGGTGACCCGGAGCCAATCGAGGCGATGCCGTCGTCTGGTTGGAGCACGTCACCCTCACCGGAGAGGATCAGGATATCGTGCTCGGTGGCCACGATGAGCTGTGCTTCGAGCCGGCGCAGCTCGCGGTCGGTACGCCACTCTTTGGTGAGCTCGACGGCGGATTTGCGCAGATCGCCCTTCCAGGTCACGAGCTGGGCTTCGAACTTTTCAAAGAGGGTCAGGGCATCCGCGGCGGCTCCCGCGAATCCCGCCAGTACCTGTCCCTCATGCAGCACGCGGATCTTCCGCGCGCCATGTTTGACCACCATGTCGCCAAATGTCACCTGCCCATCGGCGCCGATGGCTACCTTCCCGTCGCGGCAGACGGCGAGCACCGTAGTTGCGTGCCAGCGTGCGTGCGCGAGATGCGGTGTTGATGTATGGATGACGATGGTGCTTTCTCCTGTGGCGTAACCCTCAATGCAGGGCAAACAATGGCCCGGCTGGCGCGCCGCGCCAACCGGGAAGTGTACCAATTCAACCGGCGAGCGGTCTTACGCGGCCGTGACCGTTTCGTCCGGGGTGAACGCTTCGCGATGGTTGCAGGTCAGGCATTTCACCTGGTCTCCAGCGCGGTTCGCCAGGGCGAGCACTCCGCCGCATTCCGGACATTTCTTCGCCACTGGCTTGGCCCAGGAGACGAAGTCACACTCGGGATAGCGGCTACAACCGTAGAAGACACGACCCTTCTTCGAGCGGCGTTCAACGACCTCGCCCTCACCGCAGGTTGGGCAGGGAATGCCTACTTTGGTGAGTAACGGTTTGGCGTTGCGACATTCCGGGAAGCCGGTACAGGCCAGGAACCGTCCGTAGCGCCCCAGCTTGATCACCATCGGCCGGCCGCAGAGCTCACAGACCTGGTCGGTTGGCTCGTCGCGTATCTGCACCCGTTCCATCGTCTGCTCGGCGCGCTCGATCGTCTCCGAGAACGGCCGGTAGAAGTCGCGGATAACCGGGATCCACTCGCGGTCGCCAGAGGCGATCTCGTCCAGCTCCTCTTCCATATTGGAAGTGAAGGCAGTGTCGACAATCGAGGGGAAATGCTCCACCAGAATGTCGTTGACGACGAAGCCGAGCTCAGTCGGCACCAGGCGTCGCTCCTCGTTCGAGACGTAGTTACGCGCAACCAGCGTCGCGATGGTGGGCGCGTAGGTGCTGGGCCGGCCAATGCCGTTCTCTTCGAGCCCCTTGACCAGCGTCGCTTCACTGTAGCGGGGCGGAGGCTGGGTGAAATGCTGCTCAGGCAGCAGGTTGAGCAGGTTGAGCCGCTCACCCTTTGCGAGCACCGGTAGCTCGTCACGGTCCATCTCGTCGACCTCATCGTCGTCGCGACCCTCACGGTAGACGGCGATGAATCCGCGAAACTTCATGACCGAGCCCGTCGAGCGGAACAGGTATGGCTTCTGGCCGTCTTCCGGGCCGGCCTCGATGTCGACCGACGTACTATCGAAGATGGCGTTCCTCATCTGGCTCGCGATAAAGCGCTGCCAGATCAGGCGATAGAGCCGTAGCTGTGGCTGGCTCAGGAACGACTTCAAGCTATCCGGATGACGTCGCGGGTCAGACGGCCGGATGGCCTCGTGGGCCTCTTGTGCGCCCTTCGACTTGCGACGGTAGACCGGTGGTTTCTCCGGCACGAACTCTGGACCATACGTAGCGGTGATGGTCTCCCGGGCCAGTTCCTGGGCAAGCGTTGAGACGTTGGCCGAGTCGGTACGCATGTAGGTGATGAGTCCCTGACTGCCCTCGGAGCCGAGCTCCACACCCTCATAGAGTTGCTGGGCCAGCTGCATCGTCCGGCGCACCTGGAAGTTCAGCTTACGTGACGCTTCCTGTTGCAGAGTACTCGTGATGAACGGTGGGGCTGGGCGTCGCTGCGTCTCGCGGGTCCGGACTTCGGAGACCACATACGCCGCACCTTCAAGGTTCTTCTGAACTTGTTGCGTCGTCGCTTCATCAGGAAGCTCCGCCGGCTCGCCCGCGATGCGATGCAGTCGGGAGAGAAAGCCCTTGCGCTGCTTGCCATTGGTTTGGTCCTGCTTGTCGAGCTCGGCGTCCAGCGTCCAGTATTCGCGCGTGACGAACTCCTGGATCTCGCGCTCTCGTTCGACGATGAGGCGCAGCGCGACAGACTGGACGCGTCCGGCCGACAGACCGCGCTTGACTTTCTTCCAGAGCAACGGCGAGATGGAATAGCCGACCAGCCGGTCAAGGACGCGACGGGCCTGCTGCGCATCAACGAGGCGCATGTCGATCTCGCGCGGGCTCTCCATGGCCGTCCTGACGGCATCTGGCGTGACTTCATGGAAGACAACCCGGCGGACCGGTTTATCGCCATCAGGGTCGGTTGCTGCGATCAGGTGCCAGGCGATGGCCTCGCCCTCGCGGTCAGGGTCTGTCGCCAGGATGACCTCGCGAGCGTTCTGGACCATCTCCTTGAGCTCGTTCACGGTCTTGCGCTTGTCGCGTGGAATCAGGTACTTCGGCGTAAAATCGCCGTTTACCTCGACGCCGAGCGTGCTCTTAGGCAAGTCGCGGACATGTCCCATCGAGGCACGCACCGCGTACCCTCGGCCAAGGTAGCGTTCGATCGTCCGCGCCTTGGCGGGAGACTCGACGATGACCAGCCGCGCACCTGTGCCGCGCGACTTCGCCGCGGGCTTCTTGCGCGTGGCCGTTGTTTTCTTGGTCGTGGCCTTCGTCGTGGCTTTCTTGGTTGCTGTCTTCTTCGCTGCGGCTTTGCCGGTGACTGGCATGTCAGCCGCGTTGGATTCCGGAGTATCCGAATTCACCATAGGTTATGTACTACTCACTATTGAAAAGCATCGGATGTGAGGTTCTCAGCGTTGGGTTGATATACCACTATATCAACTCTGTCGAACCCCGTTGCTTCAGCATATCGACGATCGTTTTCACTTGTTGGGCTTGCGAGCGGTCGCACACGAGCACGGCGTCTTCGGTGTCAACCACCACAATATTGTTCAAACCAACGACGGCAACTGAGCGCCCGCTGCCAAAGATGACCAGGTTGTTGGCGTCATTTGCCAGGAGATCGCTGTTCACAACAACGCTCTCACCTGCGTCGCCGGTTCCATTCTGGATGATTTTTCCAACCCCGTGCCAATCGCCCAGGTCGCTCCACCCGAAGGCTCCCGGGACGACGGCAACATGGTCAGAGCGTTCGAGGATGCCGTGATCGACGGTGATGTCTTCAATTGTTGGCCAGACATCTGCCAGGGTCTCCTCGCGCCGCGGCGTGTCCCAGTCGGACACGATAGCGTCCAGCGCGGACGCGACCTCGGGGAGGAGTCGGTGCATCTCGCTCATGAAGATGCTGGCTTTCCAGACGAACATACTAGCATTCCATAAATACTGCCCGCTTGCCACATAGCGCTCAGCAGTGGCCAGGTCCGGCTTCTCTTTGAACTCTGCCACCTTCGATGAGGTGATGTGGTGAAAGGAGCCGAGCTCATCCCCCGAGCGGATATATCCGTACCCGGTCTCGGCGAAGGTGGGCTGGATGCCGATGGTGACCAGGTAGTCCTGTTCGGCCACCTCGATCGCGGCCCGGATGGTGTCGGCGAACTCGGCGGGCCGCTCGACGTAATGGTCCGCCGCGAACGAGCCGACGATCGCGTTCGGGTCACGTCGCGCGGCGAGCGCGACCCCCAGGCCGATCGCCGGGCCGGTCCCGCGCGGCATCGGCTCGATGACGATCTGATCCTCGTCCAGTTTTGGCAGCTGCCGGGCGACCGCCGCGGCGTGGGCTACACCCGTTACCACGAACATGTTGGCGGTGTCGCACACGGGAGCCAGACGATGGATGGTCTCCTGGATCATCGTTCGCGGTCCCGGGAGCGGTAGCAAGAATTTTGGCCGGTGCGAGCGGCTTAACGGCCAGAGCCTGGTACCGCTGCCCCCGGCGGGCACGATGGCGTAAAACGGACTTGTCATTGGTGGTCCCTTACCCGATTCCCTGAGCGGCTGTTCCCACCTGCCGGACACCATTCCGGTGTTGGGACAACCGCGTGTAGGCTGCCGATTCCTAGCCAGTCATGCCCGGATGTAGTGCTGCGCGCCGGCTTGGCGGATCAACCCCTTCAATTCCATGGTGAGTAGTGTGCCACTCGCCTCATGGATGGGCAGACCGGTGTCCATGCTGAGCTCGTTGATGTGACGCGGTTCGGCGCCGATGCACGCCAGCAGCAATTTCTCAGCATCGGTTTCTGGTAAGACCATCCGTGATTGCACGGCGGACTGACTCGCGGGCACGTTCAGTTCGACAAGGATATGTTCGGCTGATGTAACGAGAGTGGCCCCGGCACGGATGAGTTCATGACAACCCTCACTAGCTTTGGAGAGTGCCGATCCAGGGACGGCGTAGACCTCGCGGCCCTGATCGAGAGCGAAGTTCGTGGTGATAAGCGCGCCGCTCCGCCGGGGAGCTTCGACCACGAGAGTTCCTCGTGAGAGGCCGCTGATGATCCGGTTGCGTGCCGGGAAGTGCGGTCCGTCGGGCGGCACCCCGATTGGGTACTCACTGATTAACGCGCCCCTCTCAATGATGCGGGCGGCCAGCTTGCGGTTTTGCGGTGGATAGATTGTGTCCAGCCCGCAGCCGCAGACGGCAAGGGTTCTACCCCCGGCGTTGAGCGCCGCTTCGTGGGCGAATGTGTCGATACCGCGCGCCAGCCCGCTCACAATCGTCACGCCCGCTCCGGCCAGCTCTCCCGCGATCTGATGGGTCATGTCCGCCCCATAGGTTGTCGAGCGACGGGTGCCGACGATACCAATCGCCAGGTCGTCGATCGGCTCATAGCTACCTTTGATATAGACGACGGTTGGCGGCGCCGGGATGTGCTTGAGCAGCCGGGGATATGCGGGGTCATCGATCGCCAAGGCGGCGACGTCGTTCGTGACAAGTTTGTCAACTTCGCGGTTGAGATCGATGATTTTGCGCCCATGCACGATGCCCGCAACGAGGTCGAGTGAGAGCCCGGTTGCGCGCAGCTCAGGCTCCGTTGCTTTCCATGCCCCTTCCGGGGATCCAAAGTGGTCGACCAGTTGCCGGGTTCTGACCGGGCCGATGTTGGGTATGAGTTGAAAACCGATCCAGTAACGCGGGTCGTTTCTCGGCACTGTCGGTGGTGTCCTTTCAATAATGAATGACGCGCAAGTTATACGGACTACACGGCCGCTTTGCAACGCGCGCGCCGTGCTAGAATCGCCCTCCAGTGGCCGAGAGCGAGTGCCGGTGGACGAATGCGAGGGAGCAAGGACTGTGAAAATCGACCTAATGCCATACGCCTATTTTCGGGGCGAGATCGTGCCACAAGAGGACGCCAAGGTGAGTATCGCTACTCATGCCCTCCAGTACGGAACCGGCGCGTTTGGCGGCATCCGCGGTTATCAGGATGCCAGCGGTGAGACGATCAATATTTTTCGGCTGCCTGAGCACACCCGGCGGTTGATGAATAGTGCACGGTTACTGCGTTGCGAGTTGAACATTGATGCTGATGGCCTGGCCTGCGTGCTGCAGGAGCTGGTGCTCAAAAACAACCCGCAATCCGACATCTATATTCGGCCGTTCGTCTACAAATCGGGGGTCGAGCTCACGCCGCGCCTCAAGGGTGTGGAAGATGACCTCGCGATCTACATGATCCCGTTCGGCGATTACTTTGCGATGGACCGGCCGCTGAAAATGCTGGTCTCTTCGTGGGTGCGGAGCACGGATAACAACATCCCGAGCCGCGGCAAGATCACGGGCGCATACATCAATTCGGCGTTTGCCAAAGATCAGGCGGAAGAGGCCGGGTGTGACGACGCGCTCATGCTCAACGCTCGTGGCAAAGTGGCCGAGGCCAGCGGCGCGAACCTCTACATCGTGCGCAACGGGACGCTGATTACCTCACCAATCTCAGGAGACATTCTGGAGGGCATCACGCGGCTCTCGATCCTCCAGTTTGCGGAAGATGCCGGTATTCCGGTACAGGTGCGTGAGATCGACCGGTCGGAGCTCTACATCTCTGATGAAGCGTTCCTGTGCGGAACAGGCGCCCAGGTGGCAGTGATCGGGAGCATTGACGGCCGGCCGGTTGGTACCGGGCAGCGTGGCCCGATCACCGAGAAGATCCAGGATATCTTCTTCGGTGTTGTGCGTGGAAAGAACGCGCAGTACGACAATCTACTAACGAAGATCCCCGTACACAGCTCCTAGATACCTGAGGGGCAAGCGATTCGAACGCGGGAATGGATCGAATTGAACGTTGCCGGTATTTGAGTCCTATGCTATCGTGCAAATGTGAGTGTTCCGGTACGGAGTGGTGGGTATAGACACTGCGCGTGAGAGATGCCGATTACATCGGCAGAAGCCGTTGGCTTGTAAAAGCTTTTGCGTGCTATACTCGCCCCCACTGCCGACAGTATGGAACACGGACCATTCCCTTGAACCAGGGGACGCAGGAAAGATGAACCCGGAGCGACACGCAAAGGGTTTCAGGGTGCAGGGTACGAGCAAACATACGCGGAGGGGTCAGCCGGCAACGGTCGGTCTGGCGGGGGGAATAGTGGCCGGGTCTAAACACCGGGAGGCGAAGGAGTAGCGATGGAACCACTACTCGACGTGAAGAATCTGAAGACGCAGTTCTTCACCCAGGACGGCGTCGTCAAGGCCGTCGACGATGTCTCGTTCTACGTCATGCCGGGCGAAACGCTCGGCGTCGTGGGCGAGTCGGGCTGCGGCAAGAGCATCACCGGCCTCTCGATCATGCGCCTGATTCCCATCGCCGCCGGGCAAGATCGTCGCCGGCGAGATCCTCTTCGAGGGCGAAGACATCCTGAAGATGACCGACGAGGAGATCCGGCAGATCCGCGGCAACGAGATCGCCATGATCTTCCAGGACCCGATGACCTCGCTCAACCCGGTGCTCACCATCAACCGCCAGATCAGCGAAGCGCTCCAGCTGCACCTGGGCATGAACAAGGGCCAGGCCACGCCAGCGCGTCGATCGAGCTGCTGGAGATGGTCGGTATTCCGAACGCCGAAGAGCGGGTCGATCAGTATCCGCACCAGTTCTCCGGCGGTATGCGCCAGCGCGTGATGATCGCCATGGCGCTTTCCTGCAACCCGAAGCTGCTGATCGCCGACGAGCCGACGACCGCGCTCGACGTGACGATTCAGGCCCAGATTCTCGACCTGATGCGCGACCTGCAGACCGAGCGCGACACCGGCGTGATCATGATCACCCACTCCCTGGGCGTGGTCGCCGGCATGGCCGACCGCGTCCAGGTCATGTACGCCGGTCACATCGTCGAGACGGCGACGACCGAAGAGATCTTCGCCAATCCGCGGCACCCGTACACGGTCGGCCTGATGAAGTCGATTCCGCGCCTCGACGCGCGCGCGCAAGAAAAGCTCGAGCCGATTCGCGGGCTTGCCGCCCGACCTGATCGATCTGCCGGACATGTGCCCGTTCGTGCCGCGCTGCAACTACGCGCGCGAGAAGTGCGAGCAGAAGAATCCGCCGCTGCTGGAAGTGAACGCCGGGTCACTCGTTCCGCCTGCTGGTTCTGGGAAGAAGTCAGCAAGGAAGGGCCGAAGGCGTAGACGATGTCAACTGATGACTGCGACACGCGCACACAGCGAACCGGCGTCGGCCGGCGAGCTGACGATGTCCTGCTCGACGTCAAGAACCTGGTGATGCACTTCCCGCTCACCCAGGGCATCATCTTCCAGCGCAAGGTCGGCGCCGTGCAGGCCGTCGACGGCGTCTCGCTTCCAGGTCAAGCGGGGCGAGACGCTCGGTCTGGTGGGCGAGTCCGGCTGCGGCAAGTCGCACCACCGGCCGCGCCATCCTGCAGCTCTACAAGCCGACCGCCGGCGAGGTCATCTTCAACGGCAAGGACCTGACCAAGCTCGACGGCGGCGACATGCGCAAGATGCGCCGCCACCTGCAGATGATCTTCCAGGACCCGTACGCGTCGCTGAACCCGCGCATGACGGTCGGCAACATCGTCTCCGAGCCGATGCAGATCCACAACCTGGTGCCGAAGGACGAGCGCAACCAGCGCGTGCAGGAGCTGCTGCAGACGGTCGGCCTCAACCCGTACTTCGCCAACCGCTACCCGCACGAGTTCTCCGGCGGTCAGCGGCAGCGCATCGGTATCGCCCGCGCCCTGGCCGCGAACCCGGACTTCATCGTCTGCTGACGAGCCGGTCTCCGCGCTCGACGTGTCGATTCAGGCGCAGATCGTCAACCTGCTGGAAGACCTGCAGGAGCAGTTCGGCCTGACCTACCTCTTCATCGCCCACGACCTCTCGGTCGTGCGCCACATCTCCGACCGCGTCGCCGTGATGTACCTCGGCAAGATCGTGGAGCTGGCCGACCGCAACGAGCTCTACGACGACCCGCTGCACCCCTACACCAAGGCGCTGCTCTCGGCCGTGCCGATTCCGGACCCGGTGATCGAGAAGCGGCGCGAGCGCATCATCCTCACCGGCGACGTGCCGAGCCCGATCAACCCGCCGTCGGGCTGCCACTTCCACACCCGCTGCCCGTACGTGATGGATGTCTGCAAGGAGATCGATCCGCTCTTCGCCGATCAGGGCGGCGGGCACTTCGTGGCCTGCCACCTGTATCCAGGATCGGGCGCCGACTAAGCTGGACCGCACATGGATATCCCGACACGCCACGGTTAGTAACCGTGGCGTGTTCGTTTGTGGGTGGTGTTTACTCTAGGAGGCTGCACTGCGCGTTTTACGTAGTCGCACAGTATGCCGCGTGCAGCAGCGAGGGCGCAATGCTGGAGGTGTCCTACTTGATCCGACACGTTGTTCTGCGTACGGGCGTAATTCATTACGCCCTCTCCGATGCCAGGGCAGTCAGGCAGGGCGTAAGGATGAGGTTGTCCTGATTGATCCGGTAAATAGGAACGCGTAGCGGCGCAATTTATTGCGCCTTGCCTCACCGCTCGGGCGTCGGAGAGGGCGCAATGAATTGCGCCGCTACGAACATGGGGGCCACAATTATCGGATTAACCGGGACATCCTCATAATCACGCCCGTACGAAGGCGGAGGCGATGTCCATTATCAGATTAGCCAGGACATCGTCATAATGGCGCCGCTACGAATCTCGGTGAAGGACGGCTTGCGTCGTCAATTTCCATCATCGGGCCGTTACGCTTGTCACTGTTTCCAAATCCGCTCTAGGAAGACGAGAGAATCACCTCAGTGTTTGGTCCAGTCAACCGGATAGAAGTGAACCCCGATTACATCGCCGCGACGATCATCGCGTTCGTCATCGGCATTACGCTGCACGAGTTCATGCACGCCTGGTCCGCCTACAAGCTTGGCGACCCCACCGCGGCGCGACTGGGGCGTATTACCCTCAACCCGGCCTCGCATTTCGATCCGCTCGGTTTCATGTTCATGATCATGCTGGCGCTGGGGTTCGGGGTCATTGCCTGGGGCAAGCCGGTGCCCGTCAACCCTAGCGCGTTGCGCGGGGGACGGCACGGGATGGCGATCACCGCCATCGCGGGACCTGCTGCCAACCTGGTCATCGCGACAGCGGTCGTGATTCCGCTCCGCTTTGGTGGGATCGAGCTGGACGGATTCCTGGAGATTCTGACGCGTCAGATCATATGGATTAATCTACTGCTGGCGGCCTTCAATATGATTCCGATCCCGCCTCTGGATGGCTCAAAGATTCTGGCGGGGATTCTGCCGAACTTCTGGTACCAGTATCTCGCCCCCTTGCAGCAATACGGCATCGCCATTCTGCTGGTGCTGGTGTTTCTCGGCGGTAGCGTGTTGCAGGAGATGTACCTGCCCGTCTTCTCGCTCTTCTGGGATAACATCGTTGGTACCACGCAGCTTTGACGGGCGACAGATGGGCATGAGGCAGATCCCGGTCGTGCGCCGTGCGGGCAGCGGCGTGGTCTGGAGAGTAACTCAATTCGTCCATGCGCTGGCACACCGTCATGACCCGGCGACCGATGACAGGTTGCGTACGGTGCTCCAGAATGAGGCCCAGTGGAGGCTGCTGTTGCGGCTCTCGGCCTTTGACCGTGCCCACCATGTACGGGTACACGACGCACTGGTCACCGCCGGCCACTCCGATCCAGACCTCCTGTTGGCCGCTGCGCTGCACGACGTCGGCAAGGCGGATGAACTGGGCCGGGTCCACCTGGCACATCGTGTCCTGAAGGTCCTTCTTGGGGCACTCTGGCCGGCGCTTCTGGATGCGCTGGCGCGGAACGGAGGCGGCTGGCTCAGGCACGGCTTGTATCTCGCGCAGCATCACCCCCGTCTGGGCGGAGAGTTTGCAGCGACTGCCGGTGCGTCGCCGCGCTGTTGCGAGCTGATCTCCCGGCACGAGGAGCGCTTGCCCGTCGATGACCCGCAGCTGCGGGCATTGATCCAGGCTGACTCGAGAGCTACCTCATGACGGCAACTACTGGAGCGGTAACATTGGCTTCGTATCAGTTACACCTGCCAAGTTTCGAGGGACCACTCGACGTGCTGCTCTCGCTGATCGAGCGCGACCAGTTGGAGATTTCAGACCTGTCACTCGTGACGGTTACCGATGGGTTTCTTTCACACATCGAGGCTCTGGAGGCCGCTCCACCACGCTTGCTGGCCGATTTTCTGGGTGTGGCCGCGCGGTTGCTGGTTCTTAAATCACGGGCGCTCTTGCCGCGGCCGGAGGAAGCGGAAGCCATCGAAGACGTCGACGATCTTGCCGAGCAGTTGCGGGAGTACCAGCGCATGCGCAACATCGCGAACGGCCTCAGCGAGGCTCAGGGGGCGCTGTGGCGTTCCTATCCGCGCACCGCGCCGCCGGTGGCGCGTCCGACAAAGGTGGAGTTTGTCCTCCCACCGGTTGCCCACCTGGGGCGTGCGCTGCTGCGCGCAATCGCTCGTCAGCCCTCGGAGCCGGAGTCAGTAGTCATCAAGCGCGTGGTATCGGTCACGGAGATGGCGGCTCGGTTATTCGCGGCAGTCACAGGTTCGGGCCGTCCCCGGCGTTTCGTGGATCTCATCGGACATCGAGATCGGGAGGAGACGGTGGCCGGTTTCATCGCGCTGCTGGCCCTCTGGCGACGACGACAGGTGGAGGTGCAGCAGGATGGCTTGTTCTCGGACATCATGATCGAGGCAGCCAACCCCAGCGAGAGCGGGACTTCATGATCCAGAACGGTCATGATGAGCGACAGCCGGCGCTCGATATAGACACGGATACGGCATCCGCGCGTGCTGCAATCGTCGAAGCGCTGCTGTTTGCCCGGGGTGAGGCGGAGGAGGTTAGCGTAATGGCCTCGGCGCTGGGTTGGACGCCGGCGGCCGTTGAGCGGGCACTGGGCGAGCTAGGCGATCTCCTGGTCGAATCCGGCCGGGGGATCATCCTCCAGCGCGATGGGAACCGCGTGCAACTGGTTACCGCCCCGCGGTTTGGCGCGCTTGTTGAGCGCATGCTCACGATCGAACGTACCGTCAGGCTGTCGCCAGCCGCGCTCGAAACTCTGGCGATCGTCGCCTACCGGCAGCCAGTTACGCGGCCTGAGATCGAGGCGGTGCGCGGGGTAGACTCCAGCGGTGTTCTGGCGAATCTGGTGGCTCGTGAACTTGTTGAGATCACGGGCCGCCGGAACACGCTCGGCAACCCCCACGAATACGGCACGACCGCGGCCTTTCTGGGCTTCTTTGGGCTCAGCTCGCTAGAAGATCTTCCACCTGCTGAAGAGGCCGAGTAGAGACGTCCATTCGCCTCTGCTAGGTGTTCTGCTCCTCGCCGCGACGTCTCTGCCGGTAGCCGTAGGTCGCTTCTCGGACCGTTTCCTCGTCCTCCAACCCCGACCCAAGAGCACTGGCCATGGTCGCCAGCGATGTGGCGATCCAGGTCAGAGTCACGTAATCCCAGAATGTGACCGGGTGCCCAAGGGTTTCGTGCAGCAGGCCGCCAGGGATGAAGAACAATGCCGGGACAAAGATGAGAGCGAACAACCCGGCGTACGAAATCAACACCGCCACGGTGAGCGTGAGCGCGGTTGCCGTGTTGTATAACGCCGTCAGTCCTGGGGGTTCCGGCTCAGAAGGCCGTTCCCACAAGTCGTGCACGATGATAATCCAGACGATTATTGCCGAGATCGACAGGACCATCAGTGTCATGAGATGCCACGGACTAAGTCTGTCGCTCAGTTGCCAGACGTCAGATTCCAGAAGTGCGTAGGCTCCAGTAGCGAGCCCTGCGGCAATCGTGCTTTTCAGGGACGAGAACAGCGTCCAGGGGCGGTTGGCGAGCACCATGCCGGCAAGGAGCTGCGGATGTCCACGCACCAGTGGGGCGATGAAGCGGACATCGACGTCGAGATCACTCATATCATCATCGGGTACGATTTGCCAGATAGGAAATGCGAGCCGGTTGAGCCGGCCGCCGATCAGCTGACGAGGTTTCTGATCGGGATAGTGGACCGTCCGGCCATCCGCCTGTTCATCGTTACTGCGGCGCACAGCGAGCCCCATATGCAGCTCATATGCAAGCTGGATGACCGCTTCGCACGTCCGGCGGTGCAGTCCTGTGACCCCTAGCGCGGGAACCGAAAGTGCGGCAACCTTCCGCGCAACGCTTACGTCGGCGACGACGAGTTGCCCTCTTCGTCGTAGTGGTAGATCCGTCAGACAGATCGCCAGGTCCAAGCCTTCTTGTTCGAGCCATACGCGTCCGACGTCCAGGATACCCGGCGAGTCTGGCTTGCTACCTGTAAGCGGGTCGTAGATAACTGGAACCCTCCACAATACGCGGTCATCGACGCGCTGGGAGAGTAGCTCGGGAAGCTCGACCGCTAGCCTGGTGGCGAGCCTGGCAGGAAGTTCCGGGGCGGCGAGTAGTCCAAGTGTTATCTGACCGGAACCCTGTGCCGCCGTGTGCGGGAATCCTGCCGGCTCTCCAACGGTCCCAGAAGAGCTCACTGCCGGCCTCCTGCCGGGTAACGCTGGCTGGAATGTGGGTCAACGAATCGGGATCACAGACACAGGAGGACGGGGCGTTCCATCATGTCACCAGGGCCGACATCTCGCGCAGACGCTTCACTGACGCGACGATGGTGTCGATCGCCCGGTCGATCTCCTCGACGGTGTTGTCCTTGCCGACCGTGAGTCTGAGCGAGCCCTGGGCGAGCTCCTCCGGAATTCCAAGCGCAAGAAGCACGTGCGAGGGTTCGGTGGAGCCGGTGGCACAGGCCGAGCCGCTGGAGGCCGCAATGCCGTGCATGTCGAGATCCAGCAGAATGCTCTCCCCCTCGACGCCGCTGAAGGAGACGTTGACGTTGTTCGGCAGACGCAGCTCGCGATCGCCGTTCAACTGGGAATCGGGAATCTGGCTCAGAATACCCTCGATGAGCCTGTCTCGCAGCATGCGGCGGTGCGCGTTCGTCTCCGGCCGTGCTCGATCGGCAAGGGTGAGCCCGGCCGCCATGCCGACGATCCCGGGGATGTTCTCCGTGCCAGCCCGACGAACGTTCTCCTGCCCCCCGCCAAGCTGCTGCCAGGCAACCTTGCGTACCCCGGCGGACATACAGTAGTCCAACACCCTTGGGCGCGTAGAACTTGTGGGCGCTCAGGCTGAGCATGTCGACCCCGAGCTCGTCCACATCCAGTGAGAGTGCCCCCGCTGCCTGGACCGCGTCAGTGTGCATCGTGATGCCCCGTCGGCGAGCAATAGCCGAGATTTCCGGGATCGGCTGAATGGTGCCGATCTCGTTGTTGGCGTACATGATCGAGATCAGACAGGTATCAGGGCGAATGGCGTTTTCAACCGCGCTGGGCTCGATGAGTCCCTGCCGGTTCGGCTTGAGGACGGTGATCTCGAAACCGTGCTCGGTAAGCGCCTCAACCGTGTGCAGGACGGCATGATGCTCGATCGCGCTGGTAATTATGTGATTGCCGCCGCCATGGAGGCGATGCCACCACGCGACGCCTCGAATGGCTGTGTTGTTGGACTCGGTCGCGCCGCTGGTCATGACGATCTCGCGCGGCAGGCAGTTCAGAATGCCGGCCAGAGTACCACGAGCCCAATCGAGACCGGCACGCGCGTCGCGGCCGGCGGCGTAGATGCTGGTTGGGTTACCGAAGCGGGCTCCAAAAAATGGGAGCATTGCTTCGAGCACGGCTGGATCTACCGGCGTTGTCGCGGCATGGTCCAAGTAGATGCCGGTATCAGTCACCGACGTTCACCTTTCAATCGTTTGTCTTCATCTTGGGCAGGCGCTCGTGCCGGGTCAGGATGCCCGTGCGCTGGGCTCGTCGCCGACAGTCAACTGGCTCGCAAGGTGCGACCGGCTTGTGGAGATGAGGTCATCCAGCGACGTCGAATCCAGGGCGTCAACGATACTGTCGCGGACCTTGAGCCACACCACCCGGGTCGCGCAGCCGTCGATGAGCGGACATTGCTCTTCGGGTTCCACTTCAGAGACACATTCCATCGGTGCGACAGGGCCTTCCAGAACCCGGTAGACCTCACCGACCTTGATCTCCGACGGCGCGCGGGACAGCTCGTATCCACCGTGGGCTCCACGGGTAGATCTCACCAGCCCTGCACGACGCAACGGCCCCATCAATTGTTCAAGATATGCAGTTGGAACCGTGGCATTCTGGGCAATTGCCGTAAGTGAGACCGGCCCCTGCCCAAACTGACGCGAGAGCTCCACCATCGCTCGCATGCCGTATTCGCCTCGGGTGGACACCTTCACGATGGCGCTCCTTTCAATTCAGTTGCGCCTGAGTAGCCAGCTTGATCGTACACGTCGCTCACGATGACGATCAAGTTTACCGAATCCGGGCAACCTGCCGCTGGTTTAGCGCCAGACCAGGCGAAGACGGTTCCAGCATGCGAGCAACATGCCAACTTGCCAGTTGCGGTTACGATCTTCGATAACCTGGTAGACATGCGCCAGACGGTCGCCGGTGAAGATTCCGCGGTACTCACCATTGTCAATCACCGGTACAGCCGAGCGGTTCGACTCATGCATCCATAGATGGACATCATAGACCGAATCGCTGGCCTCTGCCGGATGAAACCCCCGGTCCATCACATCCCGAACGTAGATCTCATGATGCGATCCACTCAAATGATGTAACAGCTCATGCCGCCATAACATTCCCACGACCTGATGGTTGCGGGTGACGACGATATCTCGAGGGCCGCCGCGCGTCGCGAACGCGAGTGGAACATCCGGGCTGATGCCACCGGCTTCCCAGAGTGCGAACTGGCCGACCGGCAGGACTCGCAACGCGGCTTCAATCTCGACGTGCCGGATCTCCATCTGCGCGGAGATCAGGATGAACAGGCTCACCAGCGGCATCAGATAATCGCCGAGGAGGATCCCGCCGGTGCCAAGGGCTACTGCCATTGCCTGTGCGACGTAGACCGATATACGCGTAGCCGACAGGCGGCTGCGATGGGCTGAGAGCACTGCGCGCAGTACCCGGCCGCCGTCCATGGGGAACGCCGGCAACAGGTTAAAGATGGCGAGCAGGATATTTGCGATCCAGAGATACAGGATGAAGCCTGCGATGGAGATTTCGTCAGCGTACAGGAGAATGCCGATTGCCTGATTCACGTTATGCGCCAGCGCCACCAGCAACACGAGCGGGGTCAGCACGAGGGCAATCAGTACATTCATCAGTGGGCCGGCCACTGCGATGAGGGTTTCGGCGCGTGGGGTGAGCGACGCGTGTTCGATCCTGGCCACGCCGCCGATCGGCAAGAGGGTAATGTCGTGAACTGCCAGACCGTTCCTGAGCGCCACCACGGCATGCGCCAGCTCGTGTGCGAGCACGCAGCCGAAGACCGCGATGAGCACCACCGTGCCAAAGATGACACCCGGAATGCCCGCTCCGGCGGCAAAGCCCCACTGGTAGATCACCCACAGTAGGAGCAGGGCAAACGTCGGATGAACTTTTAACGCGATACCGCGAAAGGATCCGATGTCAATCGAACGGCCCAAAGAGTCCACCGATCTTCTGGCTCCCGGAGGCATGTCACTGACCCCTGCACGGGGATAAAGGATGATAACAGAATAGCCATCCCTAGCGTGAAGTACGAACGTTATAATCCCAACCGGGACGGGTGACCTTTCGATCGAGCCGAGGAAAACGGGGAGGAATGCCGGTGCGGCTGCAACATGTCTTGGAAGTAGACCAATTCAGTCGTTCCGATCTGGACCGGATCCTGGCTCACGCTCAGGAGATGCGCGACGTTGCCAGACGTGGGCTGGATACACGGCTGCAGGGCAAGATCCTGACGACACTGTTCTATGAGCCAAGCACCCGCACCCGGCTGAGTTTCGAAGCGGCGATGCTGCGCCTCGGCGGGCAGATTATTTCGTCTGAAATGGCAAGTGAAACGACGTCGGCGGCGAAAGGTGAATCGATCCAGGACACGGTGCGAATCGTTGAATCCTATTCCGACGTGATCGCGATCCGGCACCCGCGCGCCGGGTCGGCAGCGGAAGCGGCCAGTGTGGCAAGCGTGCCCATCGTGAACGCAGGTGACGGTGCTCGTGAGCACCCCACCCAGGCGCTGCTGGATCTCTTTACGATTCAAGAGGAGATCGGGCGTATCGACGATCTCACGATCGCCATGGTGGGTGATTTGCGCTATGGCCGTGCGCCGCGTTCGCTGGCGAAGCTGCTGACGCAGGTACGTGATTGCCGGATCGTGATGGTTACTCCTCCGGGAATCGAGATGGCCCAGGATGTGCTCGACGCGCTCACTGCGGCCGGAGTACCCTATGAGCTCCAGACCGACCTCGGTGAGGTCATCGACCGGGTTGACGTGGTGTACATGACGCGGGTTCAGAAGGAGCGGTTTCCATCTGAGGAGGAGTACGCGGCGGTGCAGGGCCGCTATCAGCTTGGCCCGTCCACGCTGGCCCGGATGCGTGCCGATGCGGTCATCATGCACCCGCTGCCCCGGGTGGACGAGATTCATCCCGCGGTTGATGCCGATCCACGGGCCGGCTACTTCCGCCAGGCGCGCAACGGTGTCTATATCCGCATGGCCTTGCTGGACATGCTCCTGAGCGACTGACGGCTCCAGCGCTGAGCGAACGCGTAGATGAGGAGCTCCTCTATCTTTCGTAGCGGCGCAATTATGAAGATGTCCTGGTTTATCCGATAATTGAGAGGGCATCGTCTGCGTAGCGGCGCAATTTATTGCGCCTTGCCTGTCCGTTCAGGCGTCGGAGAGGGCGCAATAAATTGCGCCGCTACGCAGATGGGGCTCACACGTATCGGATTCACTCGGACACTTCCATCATTGCGCCGCAACGAACGTTAATGGTCCAGATACCCTCTACTCGCGTGACGCGCCTGGTGGTCCCGAAGTCGGCGTGAGGACCCGGTCATTCTCGTCATGCAAGATCGGCGCCGGCCGCCTCAGGTTGTAGAGGCCGGTTGCCAGTAAGAGCAGGGACACGGCCAGGAAGACCTGGATGACTCCGTAGAGGTCGGCGAACGCGCCGGCAAACAGCACGGGGACGAACATCGCGACGTTCGACACCGTAAAGAACGTTGCGTAGACACGCGCCAGCGCGTTCTCAGGACTGCCGAGCTGCAGCAGTGTCTGCGCCGGGACAATCACGAAGGCGTTCGAGATGCCGAGCGTCAATGAGAAGAACATCGCCACCAGCACGACACCCAGGGCAGCGGTGTCCTGGCTGAGATCGAAGAGGCGCGCGGCAGGTTCTGTCAGAGCCAACAACCCCAAGTGAGGCCGCCGCGCCGGTCAGTCCGTAGTCAACCAGTCGCGGTGCTGGAATCCGGTGGGTCACCTTGTTGACCACCAGTGCCCCGGCAACGACACCCAGACCGGCCGGCGCCACGATGAAGCCGATATCTTCCTTCGAGAGACCGAGCACACCGGTGATGAACTCCGGCCCCAGCGCGGCGATCATCAGGTAGGTTGTCGTGGCCAGCGTCAGGTACGTGATGGCCTTCAACAGCACCGGACGCTGCAAGATCAGAACCACGCCCTCACGGGCCTCGCGGATGAACTGGCGGAACGGCTGGCCGTCATCGCTCATGACGTCTCGAATGCGCGGCGCGCCGGATGAGGCCGGAAGCAGCAGTACCATGCCGGTCGTCACAATATAGAGAATGAGAATACCCATGAGCGTCGTCTCAGTGCCCAGCAGCTTGATTGCCAGCGGCCCAAACACCGCGAAACCCAGGATCTGCGAGCCGGTCACGGTGAGGTTGAAGAGCGCGTTCGCGTTGATGAGGTGGCGCGCGCTGACGATGTTTGGGATGGTTGCGAGTTGAGCCGGTCCGAAGAACATGCCCACCGCGCCGAGGAAGAAGGTGATCGTGTACAGAGCAGCCAGGGTGATCTGTGGCGGCCAGGAGGGATCGAGCCCAAGAAAGGCCAGAATACCGAGGGCTCGCAGCGTGTTCGAGACCAACATGACGGTGCGCTTGTTCGCGCGATCCACGACGACCCCGGCGATGGGCGAGAAGATGACCGCCGGAACGCTGAACGCGAGCACTAACAGCGATACTGCCGTGTTGGCCTGGGTGAGCTGTTGGGTCTCAACGATGTCGCGCACGACGATCAGCAGGGTAAAGTTGATCATGTTCTGCGCGGTCTGCGAGAGGCCCTGAATCACCCACAACCGCAAGAATGACTGGTTACGCAGGACGGTAACCAGGCCACCTTCCCCTGCTCTCACTGCGTGCTCTCGTTGCTTTCGTTCGCGAGCAGCTGGTCTGCGAGCTCCCAGGCGGGGCCGCGGGAAACGAAGGTCTTGATCCTCTTCTGGAGCGTGCGGCGAGACAGCATCACCCGCCGATCACAGCCGTGGCAGCGTAGGCCGATGTCCGCCCCCAGACGTGTCACGGTCCATTCATACGAGCCGCAGGGATGCGGTTTTTTCAGTCGAACGACATCACCGATGACGATCGCGAGTGGTTCGTTTGCGTTCATACTCTCTACCTGACAATCGGCGGGCATTCGAAGCAACTCAAGGAGCAGCACTATCATTCTGTACGAGACCTGTGCGCCTTACATGCCCGCAGTCAAGATGACGATTAAGGACGAATCGTGTCGCAAGGAAGCATACACGGATCGCTTCGGGCACACTTGATGATGGCGAGGATACGGGTATCCGGTAGCGTTGTACAGGAATGAAGGTATGCAGAGTCTAGATCAGAGCATCACCATACTCGGGCGTTCATTGCGCCTGCAGTGTCCGCAGTGTGGTCGAGGCAAGTTTCTGGAGCAGGGGTTCACGGCCCGAAAGCAGTGCGAGGAGTGCGGGCTGGTCTTTGAACGTGAACCGGAGTACTGGAATGGTGCAATCTACGTTAACCTCGTTACAACCCAGGTTCTGATCATCGGCGGGTTGCTGTTCATGATGTTCGCTACCGACCTCCGCCTGTGGGCGCAAGTCGTCATTCTGGGCGCGGTAGGCATCATGTTCCCCATCGCGTTCTATCTCTTTTCCAAGAGCATCTGGCTTGGGATGGACTACTTCTTTACGATCTCGCCAGAGTCGGAGTCTCCAGCACGACGACTTGACTCGCGGTCATGAGTGCGTGATAGACTCCCGGCCGAGGGAGTACGTACACATGCACGCGATACTGCGGATTCTGCTGATTGTGGGCGCGGCGGCCAACACGTGGCTGGCGCTGGGCTACTTGATCTTTGTTGCGGACGTGGGATCGAAACCTGCGCTTAGCTGGCAGGTCGTGGCAACCTGCGTTTTGCTGTTCGTTGCTCCGGCAGTGGTCTTCGTCCCCCTCGCCAGGGCGCTGCGCGTCTCGATTTACGAGATAGAGGGTATCGGCGGCTGGGCGGTCTTCGGCTTTGTGCTGACCTTCATCACCCCAAATGAAACGCTCTCGCGGTCAGAGTTCCTGGTATTTCTCCTGCCCCTGACCGTCGTCATCGCAACCGTCGCGACACTGATCGCCCACGCGTTTGGCTTGCGGGTGTATCGCAACGACCCGCGCAGGCACGATTTTCTACGGGCGCGTCGCCAGGGCTACCTCGTCGCGCTGGTGCTGGTGGCACTCTTTCTGCTCAACAGCATTCACGTCCTGAGCATCGTCAACGGCGTGCTCCTGGTGGTGATTGCCATCCTGTGCGAAGTGGTTATGCTTTCGCGCGGCCGGCAAGCACGGGTGCGACACGTTCCCGGGAGCCATTGACCGCCTCGCGCAACACCGGGTCGAGCCGTTCGAACTCCTTCAGGAAGGCGTCGTGACCTTCCGGACAATCGAGCTCCCAGTAGCGCGCGCATCCTCCGGACTCCTGTATCACCGTCGCAGTCTCGCGCACATAGCGCGGAGGAAAGAGCAAATCGCTGCTGACGCCGATGACGGTGGTCGTGGCGCTGATTCTGGCGGCTGCGCGCGTGAGCCCTCCGCGGTCGCGACCGATGTCGTGGCTATCCATTGCCCGCGAGAGGTAGAGGTAGGTGTTCGCGTCGAAGCGGTTTGCCAGCTTATTTCCCTGATGATGCAGGTATCCCTCAACGTCGAAGCGGTCCTGGAAATCGGGCCAGTGACTGACGCGGGTAGCTGGTTGCCGGTCGAAGCGGGCGCTCATGTATTCGTCTGACTGAAACGTGATCATGCCGAGCATGCGGGCGACGGCGATGCCGTCAGCCGGTGGGTTGTCGTCACAATAATCGCCGCCGTTCCAGCGGGGATCCAGCATGATCGAGCGGCGCTGGATTTCGTTGAAGGCGATGCCTTGAGTATGGAAGCGCGCAGAGGCAGCCACGACCACCGCTCGCTCTACGCGCTCCGGCGCGCTGGCTGCCAGCTCGATGACCTGCATCCCGCCCAGCGACCCGCCGATTGCGCAGGCGACGCGGTCGATGCCGAGCTCATCCAGGAGCAGTAGCTGGCAATTGACCAGGTCACGGACGCTGAGCGCCGGAAAGCGCAGGTTATAACGTCTGCCGTCGGGAGCAAGAGAGCGTGGCCCGGTGGTCCCGTAGCATGACCCGAGGGTATTGGCACAGATCACGAAGTAGCGATCGGTGTCAATCGGTTTGCCAGGGCCGATGACCGGCTCCCACCAGCCAGCCTGGTCCCCCGGCAGTTCGGGGTGACTGGCGGCATGCGAATCGCCGGTGAGAGCGTGGAAGACGAGGACGATGTTGTCTCGATTGGCGTTGAGATAGCCCCAGGTTTCGTAGGCGACGGTGATGTCGTCGAGGCGCTCGCCCTGCTCAGTGACGAACGGCCGTTGCGGGGTTGCGACGCGGCGCGTGTGCAGCGCGCTACAGGGGGTCCAGCAGTTTGAAGTCATGGGTAGTTGAGTCCCTTCTCCGGTCATGACAAGGCATACGAACAGTCAAGTCCTGCCCTGCGCCGGAGAGGAGAAACGAAAAAACCACCACACAATACATGGGGTGGTGGAAATTCATCTTCGCTCATCTTGCGGAAACCTACCGCCGGAATTGGCACCATGCGTCTGGGCGCTGGTTGCCGGGCTTCTAAGGGCCGATCCCTCCACCACTCTGGATGAGCGCAGGGTCTATTCAGTTGTTGACAATGATCGTAGCAGGAGTTGGCACGCTCGTCAACTAGCGATTGTTCACGGTCTCCCGACAGGCAGGCTCGCCATTGTCCACAGGGTGGAGGTGAATATCCGTCTTTTGACGGATTGAACGGTGGGTGAGGCTACCGTAGAATGACCGTCGGTTACTGAATGACCGCTGGTCAGCAACGGGATGGTGAAGATGAGCAAATCCACAACGCGGCGCGAGAGCGAGGTTGAAGAGACGCGAACGCTTATTCTTGACGCCGCTCGACATGTCTTCGTCACCTGCGGCTATGAGTCGACCTCGATCCGTGAGGTCGCCCGCCGGGCGGGCATCTCGCACGGCACGATCTACCTGCATTTCCGCGATAAAGACGACCTGTTGTATCAGGTGAGCGAGCACGAGTTTAGCCTTCTGCTAGGCCGCTTACGGGCCCTGCCCCGTACCCGGGATCCGATTGAGCGCCTGGGTGGCACGTTGCGTGAGGTAGGCCGCTATGGGTTGGAGTTTCCACACCAGTATGAGCTGATGATGGGGCACCGTCCTGCGTCGTTCGCAGAGTCCAGCGCACCGCGATTTGGGCCGCAGGCCGAACAGGTTGGCTCGTTCATCGGGGATCTCGTGCGCGAGGCTCAGAAGCGTAGTTTCCTGTCAGCGCCGGTGGGGAAGCTGGATCAGCTCGCGCTCATCGCCAGTATTCACGGCGTTGTGACGATGTTCTCGCTGCAGCTTATCGATCGCGAGACGGCAGAGAGTGCCATCGACTACAGCGTCTCACTGTTGCTGAGCGCGTTGACCGGCGGATCCTGCAACATCTCCCTCTCGTCGGCCGGCGACGTGGATAGTGGACGCGCACATGCATAGATTCCACCTGACGCGGCTCTTGAACTGGTTCGGCATTGGGATACCGGAGAACGGCTCTGCCGACGATCAGATGCGACGCCGCGTCGTCACGCTGGCCTGGCCGGCGATGATCGACGGTTTGCTGCTCACCGCAGTACAAGTCGTCGATACGTATCTCGTGTCCCGCGTGAGTGACGAAGCGGTGGCCGGTGTCGGCACGGCAATCCAGCTGGTGTTCGTCCTGATCGTGCTGTTGACCGCCATCTCGGTCGGCTGCTCGGTGCTGGTCTCACAAGCCGTGGGGGCGCGTGACGCGGCGCGAGCGAGCTCGATAGCCAAACAGTGCATTACGGCCGGAACGATCCTGGCAATCCCGTTGACGATCTTCGGGTTAGCCTTTGCGTCAGACCTTGTCGGTGTCTTCGGGGTCGAACCCGCAGTCGCGACGATTGCGGAAGACTACTGGCAGGTCTCGGCGCTCACGCTGGTGATCTTCGTGAACTCGTTCGCCCTGGCCGGCATTTTGCGCGGGATGGGCGACACCAAGACGCCGATGTACGGCAACCTGGTGGCGAACGTGGTGAACGCAGTCGTTGCCTACGGGCTCATCTTTGGCGAGCTTGGCTTCCCGGAGATTGGTGTGGTCGGTAGCGCCTGGGGTGCGCTCGCCGGTCGAGCGATCGCTGTTGGGCTGATGCTCTCGGCACTGATCTTTCGCGGCAAGGTCGTCTCGTTGGCCGGGCGAGCTGGTTGGAGACCGACGCTGCCGACTCTGCGCGACGTTGGCCGCATCGGTATTCCCAGCGCGGTCGAGCAGTTCTCAACGTCGATCGCTTTTGCGGTCATGACGATTACGGTCGCGTACCTCGGCACCGAAGCGCTGGCGGCACACCGCATCAGCTTCAACGCGCTCTCGCTTTCGTTCATGCCGGCCTTTGGTATGGCGATGGCGGCTTCGGCGCTCGTTGGTCAGTCAACAGGCGCGCAGGATCCAGCCTCTGCCCGGCGAGCGGCGCGCATCTCCGCGACCTACGCTGCCATCTGGATGAGCATGATCGGTGTTCTCTACTTCGTGTTCGGTCCGCAGATTGTGTCGCTCTTCAGCAACGACCCGGACGTCATCTCTCAAGGCGGCGCCGCGCTGCGCGTCCTGGCCTTCTCGCAGCCCTTCTGGGGCTGGATGATGGTGTACTCCGGGGCCATGCGGGGCATTGGAAACTCGCGCTTTCCGATGGTGGTCAACAGTGTCGGGCTGTGGCTTACCGTGATCCTGGGGTTCATCCTGATTCGCGGTGCCGGTCTCGGCCTGGCGTTCGTCTGGATCTCCTTCCTGGTGATCGCCCCGTGGACAATTGTGTTGCTGCGACGACGGCTCATGTCCGACCCCTTGATGAGCGCCGGGGACGAGGATCCTGCGGAGATCGAGGCATTCTCCCGGGAACCCGACTACGAGCCAGCAGCCTAGACAGCGCACTCTCGATCGCTGTTGGCGAGACGGCTACCGTCTCGCCAACAGGTACCCTAGCGTGGTTAGGTCCGTTTGAGCTCGTACTGATGCTCGGTGGAGCAGTAGGAGTCGCCGGTGAGCCGGCCGACGGCCTCAAGACGCTGCAGATCGATGCGATTGTTCCCGAGGATGAGGTCGTCGCGCACGTGAAGCTTGACGACCTCCGCCACGACGAGGTGCGCGCCGTAGGGGAGTCCGCCGACCGGGTGGATGTCACGCACCACGCACTCAAGGTTGGCGGGCGCTTCGAGCACCCGCATCGGCTTCACGACGTCGCTCGGAACCGGCGTGAGACCGCTCACCTCGAACTCGCTCACACCCGGCCCGTAGTCGACAGCCGTGCGCGCCATTTGCGGTCCGATGTCGTTGCTGACGATGTTGATGACGAGTTCGCCGTTGCGACGGATATTGCGCAGGGTGTCTTTTTCCTGCCCGTCTTTCGCGCCAATGGAGAGCGCGATGTGTGGTGGGCTGGATGTGACCATCATGAAAAAGCTGAACGGCGCCAGATTGTTGATGCCGTCCGGGCTCAGCGTGGAGGTGAAGCCAATCGGGCGCGGCACGATCAGGGCCGCCATGAGTTTGTAGACGTCCTGGGGAACCATTTCCTTCGGGTCGAACTGCATCGGTTCTCCTTACTGCTTGGGAATACTCGCGCTACGATCGGTCTCTCATCGTTCCTGCGGATGCCGAATGCACGCTTGGAGCACACTCCTACGAGGACGGCGGCAGCGCGCGGGATGCGTAGCCGGTGAGCTCCACGTAGCCTAAACCTGCCACCGGGCTACCGCTGACTGTACCGGTAACTTCCACCTCACCTTCCCAGTAGATCACGCCGGTGCTGGCTGTCGTGTCGAGCTCCTGCTGCGGCAACGATGGCACAAGCTCGATTGACCACGCATGGTCCGGCACCTCAATCGTCCAGCGCGACGGGTAGGTCGCGCCGGTGTCAGGTGACCGCCATTTGTCGGTTGGCTCGACGGCGAAGTCGCCGGGTTGGAGGTGCTCGACCGTGCCATCCTCAAAGACCAACGTGCCGTAGGACATCACGACGTTGCTCTCCGCGTCGAAGATGAGTGAGATGGTGAGCTCCTGGTTGTTCTCAAGCTGGACGGAGAACCAGTCCCAACCTCCAGCTCCAACCGAGATGAAATTACCCCACTGATGGTCCATCCAGGCTTCACCGGTGACCTCCAGCTCTTCGTCGCCCACGGTCAGCGAGCCGGTGACGTGCATGTTGGTCCGTGAATAGTAGTACGAGCCGCCGGCCGGCCCAAACTCGACGTAGCCAATGTCATTATGGAGCGCGGGCGGCTTGGTCGCGGTCAGGGTCAGATCGATGGCGTAATCATCCATGGCAGCTTCCAGGTAGTCGACTCCCAATGCGCCAGACATGGTCCAACCGTCGAGCGCGAGATTGAACCCTTGTGCCGTCTCGAGTGCTGCGCCGGGACCCGCTTTCTCGTCGAACTGGAAGGTGCCGGCCGGATTGTCAGTGATCGCAAAGTGGGAGGCGTAGTAGGGCGGAAACGCCCCGCGATTTGCCTGGAAGATGACGTACTCGAATCCGTAGCGGTCGCCGGTTTCCGTGAAGAGGTGGCCGGTGTAATACCACCATTCCGTAAGCATGTCGTGTGGTCCTTCATCCTCAGGGAACCGTACTGGCTCGATCTCCGGTGGCGGGGCGATCAAGGCTTCTGCCGCACGGGTCGGGGTTGCGGCCGGCTCCACCGGGTCGGGTTGTGTCGTCCGGTCGCTGCAGGCTGTCAGGAGCAGCGCAAGGGCCAGCCAGGCTGTTAGCGTGAACTGGGTCGAACGCGTTCGATATGGCAGGCGACGCTGGGTCTGACTCAATGCTTGAATTCCTTCTTGGGTAGCAGCCGGCGGAGCCAGCACGGAAGCCACCAGTTGATGTTGCCAAGGAGGCGCATGGTTGAAGGGACGAGCAGCGCCCGGGCGATCGTGACGTCCAGGAAGACGGCGATGGCGATACCGAGGCCGAGCGCTTTGACGAGAACAATCTCGGCCGTAACAAACGACGCGGTCACCACGACAACGATGAGTGCCGCGCCGGTGATGATCCTGCCACTGCGCTGTAACCCGATCGCCACGCTCTGGCGGTTGTCGTACGTTTCCAGATAGGTCTCGCGCACCCGCGACAGGAGGAACACCTCGTAGTCCATCGAGAGACCGAAGAGCACACAGAACATGATGATGGGCAGTGAAGCTTCAACGTATCCCTGTGGCTCAAAACCGAGGACGTTTGAGAAGTGCCCCTGCTGAAAGATAAAGACGAGCGCCCCGTAGCTGGCGGCGATGCTCAGTGTGTTGATCAGAATGGCCTTGAGCGGCAGGATGACCGAACGGAACAGGAAGAGCAGGACACAGTAGGTAGCGACGACAATCACCAGCGCCACATATGGAAACTGCGCGTACATCAGATCCACAACATCCACGATCTCGGCTGTGCCGCCGTCGACCAGCATCTCGAAGTCTCCGTCGATCTGGTAGTTACGCACGTCGGCCAGGAGCTCCTTGGACGAATCGTCGCCGGCCAGCCCCCGGATATAGAGCAGGACAACGGTGGAATGCTCCCCTGAGAGCTGGGTGAGGTTCTCCTGCACGAATCGATCGCTGATGCCTCCGGGGCTGTTGTACAGCAGGTTGTACTGGTCAAGCGAGAGCCGGGGATCGATTGATACGATGCTGTCGATCCGCGTGACGCGCTCATCGGCTGCGAAGTGCCGGGTAAAGTCGTACAGCGCGGCCAGATTCTCCTGGTCGGTGACCTTGCCCTCTGTTTCGAGGGCGACGACGATTGGTGATATCTCGCCGTCGCCGAACTCACGGCGCAGCACCTCGAACCCCTGCCGGGATTCCACCCTGGTAGGCAGGATGGTTGCGTCGGGGGAGGAGAGCTCAACGTCCAGGAAAGGCAGGCCGAGGACGATCAGGAAGGTGAGTGTCGGAACGAACACCTTCCACGGATGATCCATCACGATGTTCGACAGACGAACCCAGAAGGTGCCGCTGCTGTTGTCCTTGCGGTTGATGATTCGCAGGCGGTTGATGCGGTGCCCGACGATGCCCAGAACTGCCGGCAGCAGCGTCAGGGCACCGATCATCCCGACTGAGACGACGGCCACCCCGGCAATGCCGACCGAGCGCAGGAACATAAAATCGAACTGCGCGAGTCCCCCGAGGCCGATCAGCACCGTTAAGCCTGAAAAGAACACGGCGCGGCCAGCAGTCCCGACGGTAACAGCGACCGCCTCTTCCAGCGAGCGCTGCTCAAGCTCTTCCCTGAAGCGGCTCGTCATAAAGAGCGAATAATCGATTGCCAGCCCCAGGCCGAGCATCGTCGCCAGGTTCAGCACGAAGATCGACATGTCTACCCGGTGGGCGAGCAGAAACACCAGGCCCAGGACGGTGGCAACGCTCACCCCGCCAACCAGGAGCGGCACCGCGGCGCCAACCACCGTGCCGAACACCAGGAGCAGGGCCACAAGCGCGAACGGGATAGCGAGCAGCTCCGCGCGCCGCAGATCCTGTTCTGAAATCGTCTCAACGTCTTCGTAGAAGGCGGGTACGCCGGCCAGGGTGGTCGTGATACCGGTCTCAGGCAATACGCGCCGGATATCCGGCATGAGGCGCTGCGACTCTTCGGGCGAGAGGTTGATCTGTATCGCCGAGTACGCGGTATGGCCGTCGAGCGAGATCTGGCGCGGGTTGTCCTGGAAGCGTGTCGCGCCGGTGACGTCGGGAAGGGTCAGGATGTTGTCGACGACCCGATTGGCTTCGTCCGAGAAGCCTGGCTCCAGTGCTGTGTGCTCGTCCGATTCAAAGATCACGACCAGCACGGATGGCGAGAAGGCCGGCAGGGTATCTTCGAGGAGCGCCCTTGCGCGTGAGGACTCAATGTCCGGGTTACTGAAGCCGCCGACTTTGAGGACGGTTGGCAGCTGACGGATTGTCGGGGCACTCACCAGAAAGAGCGCGAACCAGACGGCGAGGACTATATAGCGATAGCGAAACGTGATATAGCCGAGACGGTAGAACATGCGTTACCCTGATCGTCGAAATTGGCAAGCAACGGATTGCCCGCGGGATGAGTTGGGCCGGTAAAGCGCCCTGCAGGCAACTCTACCGCAGCCGGGCAGAATGGGAAGGGAAGCATAGTGGCGAACGATCGTGCAGGCGACACAGAGCACAAGGAACGAGTGCGCTCACAGTTCGGTTCAACGGCGGCCAATTATGTTTCGTCACCGAGGCACCGGGCCGGCGCCGACCTCCAGCGGTTGGTCGATCTCGCGGGCTGCCAGCCAACCGACACCGCGCTCGATATCGCCACCGGCGGCGGGCATACTGCACTGGCGCTCGCCCCACATGTCGGGCACGTCATCGCCAGTGATCTGACTCCGCAAATGCTGGAAGCCGCTCGCGAATTCATCGAGGACCAGGGCGCAAGCAACGTCTCCTTTGAGATCGCCGATGCTGAGCAACTCCCTTTCCAGGACCGTTCGTTCGACGTCGTGAGCTGCCGGATCGCACCGCACCACTTCGGTGACATTCAGGCATTTTGCAACGAGGTCGCGCGCGTATTGAAGCCGGAGGGCCGGTTCGTGCTCATGGATTCGGTCTCACCGGAGGATGAGACGCTGGACACGTTCATCAATGAGCTCGAATGGCGACGCGACACGACGCACGTGCGCAGCTATAGCCTGAACGAATGGCAAGCATGTATCGAGAACGCCGGCCTGGCGATCGACCAGTACGAATTCATTGAGCGCGAGCACGAGTATGAGAGCTGGACGGCCCGTTCACACATGACGCCGGCAGCGAAGGCCGGGCTGGATACGTTTGTCCTCAACCAGCCAGACGCGGTACGGGAGTATTTTGGCATCCGGGTTGATGGCGATCGGATCCACAGCTTTATCGATCACAAGGTGCTTATCAAGTCCACAAAGCGTTAACCTGCGCTGAACGTGCAACATCGATCCGTTCCGCGATCGGCGGGTGCGAATGGAGCAGGAGCGTGACCCAGCGCGGCGGGTTGGGGTCGGCCAGGTTGAGCTCGGCGAGCTTCTCCAGGGCGCTGGCGTAGCTCGCACCACTGCGGGTGAGCTCAATGGCGTACCTGTCCGTGCGGCGCTCGATTTTCCGGCTATACGCCAGCTGCAGCGGCGCGATCATCGCTCCGGCTACCGCAAACGCAAACGCGATGACCGGTAGCGCCCGTGGGTCGCCGAGGTTGGAGGTTCCTGCCAGCTCAGGACGTGAAGAGAGCGCGTTGCGCCCGACGCGGTCGGTTGCCCAGCCGATCGCGAGGGTCACCAGACTGGAGGAGAGGATAAAGCGCCAGAGGTCGCGATTGACCTGATGGCCGATCTCGTGCGCGACAACCGTCTCAATCTCGTCGGGTGTGAAGCTCTCCAGCATCGTGTCGCTGATCACGATGCGCCTGGTGTTGCCCATGCCAGCGAAGAACGCATTGGCTTTGGTGGTTCTGCGGCTCATGTCCATCTGCATCACGTCGGCAACCTGGATGCCGGTTTGCCCGGCCAGCAGCTTCAGGCGTGCGGCTAACTCTTGGTCTTC
Source organism: uncultured Chloroflexia bacterium (assembly GCA_963729445.1). Taxonomy (GTDB): domain Bacteria; phylum Chloroflexota; class Chloroflexia; order Thermomicrobiales; family CFX8; genus JACCZH01. The sequence continues at coordinate 844,532 of CAVSNU010000003.1, read as the reverse complement.
GAGCGGTTCGTAGGTGTTGAAGCGTGGCGCGATCAGCACAGGGAAGAGAAACGACAGCCCTGCAGTGAGTGGGATTGCGGCGCCAGAGGCGATCAACCACCAACGTTCCGGCCAGCGGCGAATCGCCCACTGTAGCCCCTCGATCAAGGCGATCTGAAGCGGCGCCGAGATCGCTTCTGCCTTGGCGACATCCGCAGCCCAGCCGGCCGGAGATTGTTTGCTCAAGCCGAAGCGCTTCTCCACGACATACCCGCTATAGAAGGAAAGCGGCAATCCGAGTAGGATCGACCCGAGTGAGAGCGCAGCATGGTAGCGCAGGCGTTGCCTGAAGGGTGGTCTGCGTTTGGGCAGCAAGCGCCGGTTTATTCCGGCGGCGAGACCGGTCCCTACAAAGAGAGCGCTGCCGGCCAGGCCGAGAGCTGTCCCTGCCAACGCCAGGCGCTCCTTGGTGCGGCTGTACTCTTGCGAGCGGGCGATGGTGTCGCTCATTTATGCTCCTTCCATGGGAGTTCCGAAGTCGTAATGAGAGGATTGGCGAGAACTTGAACGATGACCAGCATAGCGGCCCCGGCCGGCCGCGGGCGCGCGATCTAGGTATCACCCTCGGCACGATGCCGCCTGGGCGGCAGAACGCAATAACTGACGTGCCTGGCGTTCTGGTCGGCCATACAACGCTCATCTCGGGCGATGGACCGCTCGTGCCGGGACAGGGACCGGTACGGACCGGCGTTACCGTCATCCTGCCACACGGCGGCAACCTCTTCCGGGAGAAGGTCCCGGCGGCCGTTCATGTCATCAATGGCTTTGGCAAGTGCATGGGCCAGGAGCAGATCGAGGAGCTGGGTAACCTCGAAGGACCAATCGCCCTCACCGGCACCATGAACGTGGGGTTGGTGACAGACGCGGTGATCGCCTATGGGATTCGTGAGAACCCCGACATCGGCATCACCACATCCACGATCAACCCGGTGGTCGGCGAGTGCTCAGACTCGTATTTGAACGACATGCAGGGGCGTCACGTGCGGGAAGAGCATGTCCTGTCGGCGATCGATGCGGCGACCTCGGGGCCGGTCATGGAGGGTGCAGTCGGCGCGGGAACCGGTATGTCGCTCTTCGGGTTCAAGGGGGGCATTGGCACCGCCTCGCGCAGTGTTGACGAGGGCTGGACGGTTGGTGTACTCGTGCTCGCCAACTTTGGCCGCAAGAGTCAGCTCACAATCGACGGTGTACCGGTCGGCAGAATCCTTGAGGCACAACTGGACGAGCCGCCCGAGCGGGGATCGATCATGTTCGTCGTTGCAACCGATGCCCCGCTGCTCGACCGCGGGTTACGACGCCTGGCGCGACGTTGCGCGATCGGACTCGGCCGCACGGGCTCGATCTCCGGCCACGGCAGTGGGGACTATGTCATTGCGTTCTCGTCGGCGGAGGTCGTGCGGGTGCCGCATGAGCCGGCTGCCGCCACCATGCAGACGGAGATCGTGCTCGACAGTGGCCAGGCGATCGACAACCTCTTTCAGGCGACGGTAGAGGCGACTGAAGAAGCCATCATCAACGCGTTGTTCCAGGCGACGACGATGGTTGGGCGTGATGGTCATGTACGCGAGGCACTGCCCATTCCGAGGGTCATGGAGATCATGCGGGCCGCTGGACGTGTAGGATAACCCTAATTGTCAATCAGCTTTGACACCATGTACGATGTGGCTACAATAAAGCCCGGTTCCAACGAGATTCGTTAGCGAAGAGCCATCCATTCAGGCTGGGACGGTAGATGGCGGTTTCCGAATCACAACCCTCAAAGGTCTGCCCGTCTTGTGGCAGCGAGCGCACACTGCACGTGCAGCGTGGCTACGCCGGCAACACCGACGAGAACGACCAGTTCTTCACCTGTGAGGAGTGTGGTCTGGTGACCTATGAGATCTTGTCGTGCTCGGAGCGCGACCTCCGTAGGCACCGCCTTGAGCCGGGGCGCAAGTTCAGGCACGCCGGTTGGGAGTACACCGTCGCTCGTCTGTTGAAGGTCGGTCTGAACGAGACGCTCGTGTATCTGAAGGCCGACTCGCCCGGTTCGAGGTAGGAGCCGTGCGTGTAAGTGTGGGCCTCACCACCGGCCCCTCCCTTGGGGGAGGGGCCGGTGGTGAGGCCCTCGTTCTCTAGTCTCCCGCGACGAACGCTTCACGAATCGACGCCGGACGCTCCTTGCGGATGCGCGGGGTCGGCGTGAGCGCGTTCACGTCCTCGCTGGTGTTGGCGACTCCCAGTCGGTCGAAGATGAGCTCGAAGCGGTCGCGAAGCTCGGTGTTGATCGCATTTTTGACCTCTTCGGGGAGCGTCCAGAACTCCTTCTTGAACGGACCGAATCCGCGCTTGCGGGTAGTGTAATAGAACTGGGCGTCGGTCATGTCCGGCTTGCGCTCGCTGGCGCGGTTTTCGGCAAGCCAGGCGTACACCGTCTCCTTGAGCTCAACCGGCAGCGACGGGCTGTCGAAGATGATATTCTGGAAACCGGTCGCGAGATGCACTTCGCAGGCGTTGGCATCGGCGAAGAGCTTGAACGCCTCCTCCGGCAGCGTTGACGCGCCGTGCTGGACGGCGCCGGCCAATCCGTACTCTTCCCGCGCGACTCGAGACAGCTCTGCGAGCGTCTCGAAATCAACACTCACCTGGGCCACCGTCCCATCCGGCAACGGGACTCCGCCGTGGGACGTGCCGGTCTGGACACTGATCTTGGAGATGCCGTCAAGCGACTCGTCGATCTGCGCCAGGTCGCGGAGGTAGGCGTTCATAAACGCCCTCAGTTCAGCCACGGTCGAGTTCTTGGTGCCGACCTCTCCGATCTCACCACCAACAGAGACGGTGATCTCTTCCGGTTCGCGCTCGCGAATGAACGCCGTCAGCTCGGCAGTGCGCAGGGCGTTCTCTGCCTGCTGGGCCTCCTCGCCTTCGAGGGAGAGGTCAACGATGGTCGAGCAGTCGACATCGATGTTGTAGAAGCCCGCGGCGAGACCCTGGGTGATAACGTCACGTACCCCCTGAAGTTCCTTCTCAGGGTCCTGGGCGTAGTTCTTGGCGTTGATCTGGAAGTGGTCCCCCTGGATAAAGACCGGACCCTGGTGCCCCTGACGGATGGCGGCAGCCAGCACCGAGGTTGCGTACTCTTCCGGCTCCTGTTCGGTGTAGCCGATCTCAGAGCGGGCGATCTCGAAGATAATCTGGCCAACATCCAGCTTGTGGGCAGCCTGCAACGCGGTACGCACGACGTCGTAGGTCATGCCGCGCACGTTGATGGCGGGCGTGGTCCTGTGCGCCCATTCGCCCCGGCCTCCGGCCATATAGTAATCGTGAATCGATGCGGCGGGGCTACCCACTTCCTGGGAGATCTCCCACACCAGCCAGCGCGCGGCGCTCTTGACGTCATCCGATCCAAACACGGCGCTGAATGCAAGATTGTCTATCAGATTGGCGCGCAGCCCGTCGGCATCCTTGACACTGATACTGTCGTCACTGAGCGTCCCGAACTTCTGGAACGCGGCAAGCATTTCCCGTACTGATTCAAAGGCCTGCATGGTTGTCATTCCTTCCCATACCGTCGCCCGAACCAGCCGATGGGTCTCGCGTGCTGGTTGGGGGAACGTGTTTCCCTATACCCACCATGATACCCGCTGGGGCGGATTTGTGAACGCTGAAGGTAGCGTTCAAGTTGCCGTTCCCCGAAAGAGTTGAGTGTGGGCGGAGGCTGCCTGCCTCGCATTTGAGAAACGGTTTCCGCCCTCACGAATGATCTAGAGATACTTGTCAAACCAGCCGCAAATGCGCTCCAGCCGCTCAACGCGGTGTGCCGGTTGGCCTGCCCGCGACAAACCGTGACTCTCGTTCGGGAAACGCACGAACTCGACCTCCTGGCCCATCTTCTTGAGCGCGACGAAGAGCTCTTCGGCCTGGCCAATTGGACAGCGCAGGTCGTTCTCCGAATGCAGGATCAACAGTGGTGTACGCATGTCCCTGACGTAGGTGAGCGGGGAGCGCTCGATATAGAGCGTGGGGTTGTCGTAGGGTGAGCCACCGAACTCCCAGTCGTTGTACATGGCGTTCAGGTCGCTGGTGCCGTAGAGCGAGAGCCGGTTGCAGGTCGAGCGCTGGGTAACTGCCGCTTTGAACCGATCGGTCTGTCCGATCGCCCAGTTGGTGATGTAGCCGCCATAGGAGCCGCCAGTGATGCCGATGCGCTTGGGGTCAACGTACCCCAGCGATTCCAGGAACGGTACTCCGGCTTGCACATCACGATAATCGGCGCCGCCCCAGTCGGACAACGTGCCGGCGACCCACTCCTGACCGTAGCCGGTCGAGCCGCGTGGGTTCGTCATGAGCACGACGTAGCCTCTGGCCGCGAGAACGTGCATCTCGTGAAAGAAGCCAGTGCCGTACATGCCGTGCGGTCCACCATGGACTTCGACAATGGCCGGGTACAGCGCTTCCGGATTGAGGTTGGGTGGCTTGACGAGCCAACCATGTACCTGCACTCCGGGATCGCTCTCGTAGTGCACCTCTTCGACCTCGCCGAGCTCCACCTCGGCCAGGAAGCCGGCGTTGGTCTGGGTAATCTGTCTTTCCTCACCGTCCGGCGAGATCAGGAAGACCTCGGTGGGCGTGGTGAAGGTGCTGGACGCAAAGGCGATCGCGCCGTTGCCCGCCCGGGTGAATGACTGAATGTCGCGCACGCTGGCTGAGAACGGCTGCGGCGCCCCTGCTACCGGGCACGAGTAGATGTGGACGCTGCCGGAATCACTCAGGAGCGAGAAGATGGTGCTGCTATCGCACGCCCAGGTTGGTGATGATGCCGGCACGCCGTAACGTGAGTCGCTCATGGCCGAGTTGCCCGGCTCGCGATCGAGGTTCACGAGCAAGCGGAGGTGTTCGTCGCGCTCCGGATCCCAGACGTACAGGTCGGCCAACGTCGTTGGGCCGTATGGCGCTACCACGGGGTTACCCGTGTAGGCGAGACGCGAGCCGTCCGTAGACCAGGAGGGAGCGCCGTAGACGCCATCCCCAGGCGTCACTCGGTCCGGCTCGCCACCCGGGATGTTCACGACCCAGACATCGCTCTTCGAGTTTGCGTCGCGGTCCTCAGAGCGGTTCGAGACGAACGCCAGCCTGCTGCCATCCGGGGACATGGCCGGCTGGGTTGAGTCCCAGTCTCCCTCAGTCAGCTGCTCTGGCTCGCCACCGTCGATCCCGATCCGGAAGATGTGCCGGCGCTTGCCATCCCAGAAACCCTCGCCGTCGAACTTGTGGCGCAACGCGCGGATGACGGTCGTGTCGCTCTGTGGATTCTCGTCGGGTTCGACCTTGGTGACATAGACGATAGATTGACCGTCCGGCGTCCAGGAGAACTCGCTCACGGCGTTCGGCCCGCCCGTGACCTGCCAGGCCTCTCCGCCGTCCGCCGCCATCGCGTAGATCTGGTTCTTCTCCTTGCGGTTGGAGAGGAACGCGAGATGCTTGCCGTCTGGCGACCAGCGCGGATTGGCGTCCTTTGCCTGGCCGCCGGTGAACTGGAATGGTTCCGAACATCCGTCAACAGTCGCCATCCAGATGGATGAGCGATAGCCGTTGATCGCTTTGTCGACAGTGGTCACGACGTAGGCAACCCTGCTGCCGTCGGGAGAGATATTGGGATCGGCGACCAGGCGAATCGCGTGTAGATCCTCGATCGTTATCCGGCGCTTGGTCATCGTCTCCCCTTTGATTTGTCGTCGGTCTTCATCAGGGAGATTCTAGCCGAACATCGTCGAGCGTCAATCGTGGGCGCTAGAGTTCGAGCCGGGCGTACGCACGGTCAAAGAGGGGCTCGTCCCGGCGGAACGAATCAGGGTCCGTGCCGCGGGAGAGCGCGATTTCGAGTGCCAGCCACTGGAGTGGCACGGCTGCCATGAGTGGAGTGATGACCTCGGGCACGTTCGGCAACGGTGTGTGCCATTCGGCGTTTTCGCCGGGCTGTCCGCCGATCTTCCAGGAGCGGACGCCGATGGTTCGCGCCAGCGCGGCGAGCTCGTTGTGGCGCGTTGTCGCCGGCCCGGCAGGGGCGATATGGATGAGCAGATCACCCTCGTTCAGGCTGTGTATGCCGCCATGAATCGCCTCTTCAGTATGCAGTCCCTCGATAACCGTGTGGGCCGCGATCTTGACGGCGAAAGCGGCCTGCCGCGCGATCGGTTGCAGCCCCCCCGCGCCGGCGATCAGCGTGCGCCTGCCCGGTTGGCCTGCAACTTCAGCCGTTTGTGACGCGGTCTGACGCGAAGGCAGCATCGACCGTAACGACTCAGGAATGGTGGGGACAGCGGACGCCAGCTCAGAACGTGGCTCGAAGCGCGCGGCGATGGCGGCGACAACGGCCATCGCGGAGGTGAACGACGCACTGGGCGTGCCGCTCTCCTCTTGTGCGACAGTGTTGATGACCACATCGGCGTCGGTCAGCGGGCTGTCCTGGCCGGTAATCACAATGGTCTTGAGGCCGAATTGTTGGGCGCGCTGAAGGGTTTGGCGTGAGTAGCGAGTCGTGCCGCGCTGCGAGATGACGATGACAGCGTCTCCTGGCTCGAACCCGGTCGTGTAGGTGGCAAGATCGAAGGCGTTTGTTGCGGTCGCGTGCACCCCGATGGCGCGCAGCATGTGCTCGCCGACTTCGGCAGCGAAACCGCTTGCGCCGACCCCGGTAAGCCGGACGCGACGTGCCCCGGCAATGATGGCCATGGCGGCACGCAGTTTATCGATGTTTGACGTGATGGCTTGACTGACGGCCTCGGGCTGCCCGGCGATGGCACGTTCGAGTGCTGTAGATTTCTTGCGCTGTACGACATCGCCGCCATGGGCTGAGGTCATACCGCTCATTGTGCGCTCCTTCTCGAAAGTGGTCGGGTCGACGGTAGCGGACGCGGTGTGTTGTCTACGTACAGAGAGATGAACCATACCCTATAACGATAACGTGTAGGGGCGGCCGGTGGTTGTGACCATACGCATCAAGTTCAGTGGGATCACGGAGAAGATCGGCCTGTATTCGTCATCCTGAGGCAACGAAGGATCACTGGTGTACCCATTCGACGGCCCAAAACGAGATCCCATTCGGCTTCGCTCAAGGCAGGCTCTTCGTTGCCTCAGGATGACTACCATAGCCTCACGCTCGGCCCGATCATGCCTTCCGTTGATGCGAGTGGGGCAGCCGGCGGTTGTGACTAACGAGGCCCGACATTCACTGCCGGGCCCGGATTCGTACTGAATTGATCAATTGATTGGAAACTACCAGATTCCCAATTCGTCCTTGGCGTCCTCGGTCATCATGTCCGGGGACCATGGTGGAGACCAAACAATGCGAACGCCAATATCGCCAGCGCCTTCGAGCTTGCCGACAGCGCGCTGGACGTCCCCGATGATGACCGGCCCAAGCGGACAGCCCATCGAGGTCAGGGTCATCGTGACCTCAACGTTGTTGCTCTCATCGATGTCAGCGTCAAATACGAGCCCAAGGTCGACGATGTTGACGCCGATCTCAGGGTCATACACTTCCTTCATCGCCTCGAACACAACGTCTTTGGTGAGTGTGGCCATAGTGTTGCTCCTCTGTCCTGCTGCCTCAACTGAGGCTGGATGGCTCTCATTGTACTTGCCGCGCGGGAAAAACGTCTGCTAAATCGCCACTTGAATCTCGTCGTCGACAACCCGGACCTGGTGTGTCTCGACTGGGACCACCGCCGGAAAGGCTTCGACTTCGCCGGTGCGCACATTGAACGCGGCGCCGTGCAACGGACACTCGACGATGTCCCCATAGAGTTCGCCCTCGGAGAGAGACGCCTCTTCGTGGGTGCAGGTGTCATCAATCGCGAAAAACTCGCCGTCGACGTTGACGATGGCGATGCGCCGGCGTCCGACCTTTACTTGCTTCATCGCACCGGGCTCAATATCAGTCGTCTTCGCGACCGTCCGATACTCACTCACTGCATGGATGTCCCTTCAAATGTCCGTTACGGACCACGGTGAATATGTCACCGGCGCCTGCAACGATCGCCCGATGACACGTCTATCGCGGTCAACTATTCAGATGGTTCACTGTTGGCGCGCTGGGCGTGGCTGGTGTCGTGAGTGTACTGGTCCACCCCGGCCTTCAATACATGGAGTCCCAACAGCGCACACTTGATTCGGGCCGGGCTGATTGGAATGCCCAGCTCGTCGAGCAGGTCATCCTTCTCGAAGTGCATGATCTCGTCCAGGGTCTCGCCTTTCACCAGGTCTGTCAGGATCGATGCGGACGCCTGAGAGATCGCGCAGCCACGCCCCGAGAACGCGATGTCGGTCACGACGTTGTCCTCAATCCGCAAATCGATGCGGATCTTATCGCCGCACAGCGGGTTGGTGTCCTCGTAGGACGCGTCGTTGGGGTCGAGTGTCCCGTGGTTATGTGGGGAGCGGTAGTGATCGAGAATCTGTTCACGGTAGAGATCGGACATCCTGCCTGCCTCTGCTACGCGAAAACGGAACGAACGTGGCGGAGTCCATCGATCAGGCGATCGACATCCTCCCTCGAATTGTAGACGTAAAAGCTCGCGCGAACCGACGCCGCCAGGTCCAGTTTCGCGTGGAGCGGCTGCGTGCAGTGATGACCGGCGCGGACGGCCACGTCCATTTCGTCAAGGAGGCTCGCGACGTCGTGCGGATGGACGTCACCTATATTGAACGAGATGACCCCGGCACGCTCGGCGACCGGCGGGCCATAGATGGTCACGTCGGGTAGCTCAACGAGCTGGGCGTGCGCATACGTGGTGAGATCGTGCTCATGCTCGGTGATGGCTTGCATGCCGATGCCGCTCAGATAATCGCAGGCTGCGCCCAGCCCGACGGCATCCGCGACGCTCGGTGTGCCCGCCTCGAACTTCGACGGCAAAGCCGCCCAGGTCGATTCCCGCATGTCGACGGTGCGGATCATGTCGCCTCCGCCTAGAAATGGCGGCATGGATTCCAGGACTTCGCGTTTTCCGTACAGGATTCCAGAACCCATCGGGCCGCACATCTTGTGGCCGGAGCACGCATAGAAATCAACGTCGAGCTCGTCCAGATTCACCGCAACATGCGGAGCGCCCTGCGCGCCGTCGATCAGCACACGTGCCCCGGCGCGATGCGCCATGCTGGCGATCTCGGCAATCGGGTTCACCGTGCCGAGCATGTTGGATACGTGGTTCACCGCCACAAGCTTCACGTTGCCGGAGCGGAGCAGCGAGTCGAGCGCTTCGATCCGGAGCCTGCCGTCGTCGTCAATGGGGATGAATTCCAGCCGGGCGCCGGTCCGTTGGGCGGCCATCTGCCACGGCACGAGGTTGGAGTGGTGCTCCATCTCGGTGGAAACGATCACGTCGCCTGCGCTCAGGTTTGCCGTGGCCCAGCTGTAGGCCACGAGATTGATGGCTTCGGTGGTGTTGCGGACGAAGATGATCTGACCATCATCGTCAACATTGAAGAAGCGCGCGACCTGTCGCCGGGCACGGTCGTAGGCTTCGGTGGAGCGTTCCGCCAGGCGATAGACACCTCGATGAACGTTGGCATAGTCATGCCGGTAATAGGACTCCATGGCGTCGAGTACGACGTCCGGCTTCTGGGAAGAAGCGGCGCTGTCGAGGTACACGGTGCGCCGCCCGGCGGCGTCTGGTCTCAGAATCGGAAAGCGGGACCGGAGCTCCTGCGGATCGAGGGCGCGCTGGTGGTCTTGGCGCTGGGTAAGCATGGTCATTGCTCCGTACGGTGCTTGAGAGCCTCTTCGAGGGGACACGCGGCGCCGAGCCCCCTCAAAGGGTAGGAGAACGCTAGATGAGATAGCCGATCTTCTTGTCGATAGCGGTGCGAACCGTCTGCTGGACGGACTCGACCGGCACGCGCTCGATGACCTCATCGAAGAAGCCATCGACGATGAGCTTCTCGGCCTCGGTGCGGTTGATACCACGGCTCATGAGATAGAAGATGTAGTCCTCTTCGATCTGCGAGATGGTCGCGCCGTGGGTACAGCGCACGTCGTTGGCCTCAATCTCAAGCTTCGGCATCGTGTCAATACGAGCCTTCGGGCTCAAGCTGAGGTTGCGGTTGGCCTGATAGGAGTCGGTGCCGTGTGCCTTCGGCAGCTACCTTGATGGTACCGGAGAAGACCGTTCGCGCCTGGCCCTTCACCGTGCCCTTGAAGAGCAGGTCGCTAGACGCATAGGGCGACTGGTGGAATTGGCGGGTCTGGTGGTCCATGTGCTGGTCTTCGTCGGCGAAGTAGAGCCCCAGCATCTCGACCTGCGAGCCCGGGCCGGCGAGTGTCGATGAGATCATGCCCTTGCTCAGCTGCGAACCGAGAGCGACGTTCAGCTCTTGATGGCGGCATCCTGATGGACGACCCCGGTCTGTGTGTGAAAGTTCCACACATGGCGGCCCCAGTCCTGGATCTGGATGTAGCGTAGCTCAGCGCCGGTGGCGGCGTGCAGCTCAACGACGTTGTCGGTAATCGACTCTTCGTCCAGCGTCTCAGACTGGCAGTAGTCGATGAAGGTGACGCGAGCGTTGTCCTCGGCCACGATCAGCGTATGGGAGAAGGTGCCGATGCCAGGCGTGCTGAGCGTGGTGAATGCGCGGAATGGAAGCTCGACCTCGACGTTGGCCGGCACGTAGACGAACGTTCCGGTGGTCCAGAAAGCTCCGTGCAGCGCGGCGAACTTGTTGTCGCTCGCCGGCACGATCTCTTCAGTCATGAAGTACTTCTGCAGCAGGTCAGGGTGCTCGGCGATTGCAGTGTCGAAATCCGCGAAGATGACACCCTGTGCCGCTAGCGCCGGATCGACCTCGTGGTAAATAATCGACGAGTCGTTCTGGACGACGACGCCGGATAGCTCACCCGCGGCTCGCAAGGGACGTCTTCACGGACTCAGGCAGCTCGTCGCGACTCGACAGGCGCGACGTGAACTCGCCGAACGGCGCGACCTCGTCGATCGGGAGATCGCGAATGTCGGTCCTGCGCCACTCCTCGTCCTTGCGATTCGGCATGGGCATCTCTTCGTACTGCGCCCACGCCTCAAGACGCTTCTTCAATAACCACTCTGGCTCGTTGCGGCGATGCGAGAGTTCTTCCACCGCTTCGCGTGAGAACCCCTTCGTCGCCCCCTTGATGCTTGTAGACATATGTTCTCCCCTAATAGAGCTGAGCTGCGCCTGACATGATTCGCCAGGGGAGGGGCCTGTCCCGCTCCCTCAATCACGGGTTCGCAGCCGGGAGGGGACAAGCCCCTCCCTACCACGATCATCGGTCGTCACGAGGACAATCGAGCGCCGTCAGGTCGTTATCCGACCGATCCTTCCATCTCGAGCTGGATCAGGCGGTTGAGCTCGACCGCGTATTCCAGCGGGAGCTCCTTGGCGATCGGCTCGATGAAGCCGTTGACGATCATGCTCATCGCCTCGTCCTCGGTGAGACCGCGGCTCTGGAGATAGAAGATCTGCTCTTCGGCGACCTTCGAGACGGTCGCCTCGTGGCCGATCGGAGACGCGCTCCTCTTCGATCTCGATGTACGGGTAGGTGTCGGTCTGGCTGGTCTCGTCGAGCAGCAGCGCGTCGCAGACGACGTTGCTGCTTGACGTCCTCGGCGCCCTTGTGGACCTTGACCAGACCGCGGTAGGACGAGCGGCCGGTCCCCTTCGAGATCGACTTGGAGATGATCTGCGACGAGGTGTTCGGCGCGACGTGGACGACCTTGCCGCCGGCGTCCTGGTGCTGGCCGTCGCTGGCGAAGGCGACCGAGAGAATCTCGCCGCGGGCGCCCTCTTCCATCAGCCAGACGGCCGGGTACTTCATCGTCAGCTTGGAGCCGAGGTTGCCATCGACCCACTCCATGGTGGCGTTCTTGTAGGCCGCGGCGCGCTTGGTGACCAGGTTGTAGACGTTCTTCGACCAGTTCTGGATCGTCGTGTAGCGGCAGCGCGCGCCTTCCTGGACGATGATCTCGACCACGGCCGAGTGCAGGCGAGTCGGTGGTGTAGGTCGGCGCGGTGCAGCCTTCGACGTAGTGGACGTAGGAGCCCGGCGCGCAGATGATCAGCGTGCGCTCGAACTGGCCCATGTTCTCGGCGTTGATGCGGAAGTAGGCCTGCAGCGGCACTTCGATCTTGACGCCTTCCGGCACGTAGATGAACGAGCCGCCCGACCAGACCGCCGAGTTCAGCGCGGCGAACTTGTTGTCGTTGGCCGGGATGATCGTGCCGAAGTACTGCTTGACCAGCTCCGGGTACTCGCGCACGCCGGAGTCCATGTCGAGGAAGATCGACGCCCAGCTTCTCGAGGTCCTCGCGCAGCGAGTGGTAGATGACCTCGGACTCGTACTGCGCGCCGACGCCGGCCAGGAACTTGCGCTCCGCCTCGGGGATGCCCAGCTTCTCGAAGGTGTCCTTGATGTACTCCGGGACCTCGTCCCAGGTCTTGCCCTGCTTCTCGGTCGGCCTGATGTAGTAGAAGATGTTGTCGAAGTCGATCCCGGACAGATCGCCGCCCCAGTTCGGCATCGGGCGCTTGACGAAGTGGTCGTAGCGCCTTCAGGCGGAACTCGAGCATCCACTCGGGCTCGTCCTTCATCTTCGAGATCTTGCGCACGACCTCGCGGTCAGGCCGCGCTCGCTCTTGAAGACGTAGTCTTCTTCGTCGTGGAACCCGTACTGGTAGTCGGCGATTTCGACTTGTGCGACTTTGGCATGACCATGTGTGCTCCTTCTCGGCGTATGCGCGGCTGGACAACGTCAGATCAGCGCTATGCTGGTTAGCCGGCTGCCGCGACAACTCGTCGCGAAGCCTCTCGTAGCCCTTGGCTTCGAGCTCGTGCGCGAGTTCCGGGCCGCCGCTCGCGACGATGCGGCCGTCCATCATGATGTGGACGAAGTCCGGCTTGATGTAGTTGAGCAGCCGCTGGTAGTGGGTGATCAGCAGCATCGCCCATGTCGCGGCTCGATCAGTGCGTTGACGCCCTCGGAGACGACGCGCAGCGCGTCGATGTCGAGGCCGGAGTCGGTCTCGTCCAGGACGGCCAGAGCTCGGGCTCGAGCAGCGCCATCTGCAGGATCTCGGCGCGCTTCTTCTCGCCGCCGGAGAAGCCTTCGTTCAGGTAGCGGGTGGCGAACGACGTCGTCCATCTTCAGCAGCGCCATCTTCTCGCGCATCAGGCGGCGGAACTCGCGCGGGGTGAACGGCTTGGCCTCGCCGCCGTTGCGGCGATGTCCTCGGCGCGGGCGTTGCGGACGTTGGTGACGGCCATGCGCAGGAAGTTCGCCATCGAGACGCCGGGGATGACGGTCGGGTACTGGAAGGCGAGGAAGATGCCCTGCTGGGCGCGCTCGTCCGGACCCAGCTCGAGGATGTCCTCGCCCTTGTAGCGGACCCTGCCCTCGGTCACTTCATAGGACGGGTGGCCGGCGACAGCGTAGGCGAGCGTGCTCTTGCCGGAGCCGTTCGGGCCCATCAGCGCGTGGATCTCGCCCCGGTTGATCGTCGAGGTTGACGCCCTTGAGGATCTCCTTGCCCTCGATGCCGGCGTGCAGGTTTTCGATAACGAATAATGGCTCTTGGCTCATTGGTATGTTTCTTCCCCACTTCACAAGGTAATCTTCGACCCGAGCCGGAACCCGGGCGACCAGCATGTTAGACGGCACTCAAGCCGGAATCACCCGGCCGGCGCCACGTTGGTCAAAATCTCCCCTCTCGACCATCTGTCTGGCACTTGGGACAAACACCAACAAATATGGTCTGGTGGCCCTCGATCGCAAAGCCCGTCTGCTCCTCTGCCACGTGACGTGCCAGAAGGGCGCTTGGCACCTCTACATCGACAAGTGTTCCGCAAACCGTGCAGTGGACGTGGTCATGACGCTCCGTGCGGCCGTCGAAGCGGCTGGCCTGGTCCCCGAAAGGGAACTCCAGGATCGCGCCGTGCTCGGCCAGAAGGTGCAGCGTACGGTAGACAGTGCCATAGGCGACGGTCGGGTTCTTCGCGCGAACTCGCTCGTAGATTTCTCCAGCCGTCATGTGGCCGCCGACACTACGCACCTCACGTAAGATCGCCAGGCGTTGTGGTGTCATCCGTACCCCAACTGGCAACTCACGTCCGAGCAGATTGGTTGTTGGATCTACCTGCATGTTTGAGAACAATTCCCAGTTAAGAATGACTACTATTGACTACCCAAAACCATAGCAATATACTCGGAATTAGTCAAGGCATCCCTGTGTTGTATAACGCCAGGGAAACCGAAGATAGACGCGCTCAGCCACAGGCGCATCAAGGGTTTCATCTCATATTTGGATGTCGTATTCGAGAAGAGGAAGGACAACGTGGTGTCTGTCGATAAAGGGTATGTAAACCCTGACGTTCTTGTCTCCACCGATTGGGTGTTGGAGCACGCCAATGATCCAGGTCTTCGGATTGTGGAATCCGACGAAGACGTGCTGCTCTACGAAATCGGCCACGTGCCGGGCTCGGTGAAGATCGATTGGCACGAGGACTTGCAGGATCCCCTGGTGCGCGATTTTATTGATGCCGAAGGCTTCAATCAGTTGATGAGTCGTTTCGGGATTACGCCGGAGACGACCGTCATTTTCTACGGCGACCGCAACAACTGGTGGGCGGCTTACGCATACTGGTTCTTCCGCTATATGGGCCACGACAACGTGAAGATCATGGACGGCGGCCGGGCCAAGTGGGAGGCTGAAAACAAGCCGATGACCCGTGAGAAGCCTCAGATTGAGCCGACAGAGTATAGCGGTGCTGCGCCGCGCGAAGAGCTACGCGCCTTCCGGGACGACGTGTTGCAGCACATCGGCTACGACCAGAATCGCAACAAGGTCGGGGAGAGCAAGCCCCTCGTTGATGTCCGCTCACCGGGTGAGTACAGTGGCGAAACGCTACATATGCCGGATTACCCGCAGGAGGGTGCCCTGCGCGGGGGGCACATTCCCGGCGCAGCGAGCATTCCATGGGCCCTGGCGGCCAACGAGGACGGGACCTTCAAGCCCGCTGACGAGCTCAAGGAGCTCTATGAATCGCGTGGCATTACACCCGACAGTGACGTCGTCGTCTACTGCCGCATTGGTGAGCGCTCCGCGCATAGCTGGTTCGTCCTGCATGAGCTGCTGGGTTACCCGAATGTCCGCAACTATGACGGCTCCTGGACCGAATGGGGCAACGTCCTGCGCGTGCCGATCGAGCGCTAAGCGAACCCACAGCAACGTCTGGGGCGGAACAGGCATCGTTCCGCCCCTCTCACATAGCGGCGTAGGGTACATTTCTGGAGTAAGCGTCGCGAAACTTAGGTAATCATAGTCAGGAATATTCCTTGGATAGACAAGAGGCGATCGAGGTTCTGCTCGATCATTTTGAGAACCCACGCCACCGCCATAAGCTGGAAGAACCTGATGTCACGATGCCTGGCGGTAACCCTGGCTGCGGCGACGTGGTGATGGTCTATCTGCGCGCCGGTGAGCATGGCGAGCCAGTGGCCGAGGTTTCCTGGGAAGGCGAGGGCTGCACGATCAGCCAGGCGGCAGCCTCGATTCTCATGGAGCTGGTGCATGACGAGAGCTGGACCATGCAGGATATCCTCGACACTGACTACAGTGACATGATGGACCTGTTAGGCAGAGAGGTCGTGCAGACGCGCACCCGTTGCGCCACGCTGGCGCTGGGGACGCTGAAGGCCGCCGTGCGCCGCTATCAAAGCGAACGCAGGATGGCGGAGGCCGGCATCGGCGCCGACGCCGTGGTGGATGAACGCGACGACGCGCTCGAAGAGTATGGCCTGGTTGTTGGAGAAGAGGCATTGAAGCCACGCGATCAGACGACGTAAGGACGTGTAAACCAGGGGAGGGCAATGTGGTCGGTACGCGCCGAACGACGCAGCTATTCGACGATGTCCGGGCGGCCGGTTTTATCTCCGATGGACACTTTGCCTTCCGTTCTGGAATGCATGCTCTCAAGCTCCTCGATCGCGATCGACTGTTGTCGGACCCTCATCTGGCGAGCCGCCTGGGCTATGCCCTCGCCAAGCATTTCTTTTTGCTGCGCGTGGATATGGTCGCTACTCCGTCCATCTGGGGCGCAGGGCTCGCGCAGTGGGTCAGTTACTTCCTGGAACCACGGCGCCCCGTGGTCTACTCGTCGCACAAGGACGGCGCGCTCCACTTCTCAACCGGCCCTGAGACACTCGATGGCAAACGCGTACTTGTGATCGACAACCTGATCCTCACTGGCGCAACGATGACGGACTTCGTGCATGCCCTCACCGCGGCCGAGGCGACGCCAATGGCGGTCGGGGCGCTTGCTGATTTGAGCGGCGTGGAGTTCCCGATCGAGGTGTTCGGGTTGCTGAACGACCACCTGGATATCTTCGATCCCAGGCAGCATTCGGATCTCGGGATGAGCGTGCCGGTGACCGAGGTGCCGTACTAAAGCGGTATCCACAATGGTTGTCGTGTCGACCGCCGAGTACTCCTTGGAATCGCAGTGATCTCTCACCCATTGGCATCAACGTCAGCGGCACGGCGATCGGCGGCCTTTTGCGATCGTTTCTGTGTGCCTGGTGATCCTGAGCGCCGATCCAGTCATCGCGAGCGCCTTCCTCGGTCGTCCTGCGCATGTTCGTCATCCTTCCTGACGTCAGGATGACTGATGAACAACGCTGCGTAACCGTTGCACCGTAGGGTTAGGGATCCTTTGTTCCGCAGAGCCTACCCTGAGGGCAGTCGAACGGGCTTTGGTCGAGAAGACAATCGGCCGGGACAAGCGCTGTAGGAGTGTCGCGAGCGGCGGTACGTACGCGCATACGACCCAAGATTTTTCATTCCCCATAAACCTCCAGCGGACACACGAGTACGGTCAATTCGCTCCTATCGTCGAAAATCACAATAATCTCGGTATACTAGCCTGAGAAGGTGGCACGCTAGGTGGAGTGTGCCGTCATGAGCAGGGTGAAGCCGTTTTCGCATGACGTTCAGTTCGCTCGCCTGCTGACGCTAGAGATCTCCATGTGTGGCCCGCTAGACTCCCACCAAACGACGAGGCCACGCTTGTTATACACGGGACGGATATCCAGCAGGAGGAACCACCATGGCTACCAGTCGCGAGGCCCAGAACGGACACGGAGTCTTCTACCGGTGCCGCGTCTGCGCTTTCATTACAGAGGGCGACCTCACGTTCTCCGAGTGTCCGTCGTGTGGAGCGTCGGCCGACCGGTTCGAGCAACTCAGCAGTGCTGATGTGAGCGACGTCATCGGTGCCTACGTATCGCGAGGCATCGTCAACCAGGATATGGAAATTACCCCAGTCGACGATACGCGGCGCATTCGCCTGTTGGCATTCGTTGACCAGGAGTTGTTCTCTCCGTTCACGGTGCGCTCTGGCTCGCGCTACCAGGTCTTCACTGGCGACCAGGCGTGGTTCGCCGCAAACATCCCCTGCCAGACGGCCTGCCCGTCGCATACTGATATCTCGCGTTATCTGGCGTTGATCGCCGATGGCCGCTATTCCGATTCATATGAGCTGAACCGGGAGCACAACGTTTTCCCTGGCTGTCTTGGCCGGATGTGTGCCCGCCCCTGCGAGGATGCCTGCCGGCGGCAAATGGTCGATCAGCCGATCGGCATCTGTTACCTGAAACGGGTCGCAGCCGACTACCGCGGTGAGACCCGCCGTGAGAGCCCCCCACCGCCAAACGGCATGACCGTGGGCATCATCGGCGCCGGCGTGGCCGGGCTGACCACCGCTCGCGAGCTGTCTCGCGCCGGTTACCGCTGCACGATCTATGAAGCATTCCCTGTTCCAGGCGGCATGATGTGGGGCGGAGTGCCGGAATGGCGTCTACCGCGCGACGTCATTACCGAAGAGACCGAGCTCATTACCGATCTGGGCGTGGAGATTCTTTACAACACCAAGGTTGGCGAAGATATCTCGATGCGCGAGCTCATCGACAAGCATGACGCGGTCGTGATCGCTGCCGGTGCCCAGAACCCGACCGAGCTGGGTATTCCCGGTGAGGATCTGCCCGGTGTCGTCGGCGGTCTCACCTTCCTGGAAGACGTCAACTTCGATAAGAAGGATGTCTTTGTCGGGAAGAGCGTCGTTACCGTTGGTGGTGGCTTTACCTCGATGGACTGTATCCGCACCGTGCTGAGAATGGGTGCCCAGAAATCGGTCATGACCTACCGGCGCTCGATCAACGAGATCCCGGTCATGGAGATCGAGCTGGAAGAAGCAGAGCTCGAGGGTTGCGAGATTCTGTACATGGTCGGCCCGACGCGGATTATCGCCGGTGATGATGGCCACGTGGCCGGTATTGAGTTTGTCAAGAACGAGCTTGGCCCGCCGGATGCGTCCGGCCGTCGCCGCCCGACTCCGGTTCCTGGCTCTGAGTTCATCATCGAGTGCGACCAGGTCATTGTCGCCATTGGTCAGTACCAGAACAACGACTTCCTTGACCCGGACCTGTTTCCGGAGGTCGATCGTCGCGGTGTCCCGGTGTTGGACGAACACTTGCGCACCCAGCATCCCAAGGTTTGGGCGGTCGGCGACTACGTGACCAACCCATCCAACTTCATCTCAGCGATCGGCGAGGGCAAGCGATTGTCCAAAGAGGTCGACGCGGCGTTGCGCGGTGCGGTCTACCCGGTGCGCGACTTCGAGATCACCCGCGTGCCGATCGAGGACCTGCACACCCCGAACCCGTTGGTGGCCGAGGGTGTTGCCGAGTGGTCGGTTGCGGCGATGAGCCGCCGGCTGCGCTGGGGTGACAACTATGCCTCGGTGGAGCGCCAGGAAATTCCGATGCTGCCGCTTGGTGAGCGCGGGCTCTTCGCCGACAACGAGACGACGATCGAAGTCGAAATGGGCTACACCAAGCCGCTCGGCTTTGAAGAAGCCAAGCGCTGCCTGCAGTGCCAGCTCAACATCTTTATCGACGGTAACCGCTGTATTCTGTGTAACGGGTGTGTCGATGCCTGCCCATACGAGTGCATCGAGATGATCTCCCTGGACCGCATCTACTCGATTGATAACGAGATCGAGCTGGCCGAGTTGTCGCGTGCCGAGCTCGGCCCGAACGCAGCCGCGATGGTCATCGACGAGCAGGCCTGTATCCGTTGTGGCATCTGCGTCGAGTGGTGCCCAACCGAGTGTCTGACGATGGAGCACTACCGGCCGACGCCCCAGCCAGCTCGTGAGACCAGCGACCTGGCGATCGTCGCGGACGGGTAACAGCGGCACGTTACTGAGCTGAAGAGTCGCACATGGCCCGCCGTCCCAACGGACGGCGGGCCATGTGCATTTCACGCGGATTTTCCTGATGGCGATCATCGACAGATACGCAAACCTTAAGGCCATCTGAGAGCCCAATGGTACACTTGCCTTATCTGCAGGGCATGGTCCCTCCTGGGATCACCCTTTCGATGTGTGGAGTCTCCCACACGCCCTCACAAACGACCGGGGTACGTTCAGAACGCTCGTTGGTCCTGATGCTCCGTTCAACCTCTCTCCCGTTTACCCTTTCTTGGGTCCTGTTTCGGGGTTGTCCGCGGGCGGATCCGTCTCCTACTCCGGTCTCCGTGCACATGGTGCGGTGACTCCTGCTCGAACCATGCGTTTGACTGCTCGTAACGGAAGCGGTTGTGTTCAACCATCTGATCTGGCGTACCTGTTACCTGCCATTCCGTTGCAGGGCTGTTGTTGGGTCAGGGAGATGAGGCGCTGATGGCGAAGATTCGAGCGGATGACCTCACCAAGATCTTCGGAGACGATCCCGAGCAAGGATTAGCGCTGCTGCAAGCCGGCAAGACGAAGGAAGAGATCCTCGAAGCGACCGGCCAGGTCGTCGCGGTTCTCGACGCCTCGTTCGAGGTCTACGAGGGTGAGCTCTTCGTCGTAATGGGGTTGTCCGGCTCTGGAAAATCGACGCTGGTGCGGCTGCTCAACCGCCTGATCGAGCCCACAGCCGGGAAAGTTGAGATCGATGGCGTCGACATCACAGCGTTGTCGCCGCGCGACCTGCGGGAGTTACGCGCGAGAAAGATCAGCATGGTCTTCCAGCATTTCGCGCTGTTCCCGCATCGTACCGTGCTCGAGAACGCGGCCTTTGGTCTGGAGGTGCAGAAGCTCCCCGAGGCCGAGCGTCACCAGCGAGCCCGGGAGGCACTCGAGACGGTCGGCCTGGCCGGCTGGGAAGATGTCTACCCGGGCCAGCTCTCCGGCGGCATGCAACAGCGGGTAGGACTGGCACGCGCCCTGGCGACGAACGCCGACGTCATGTTGATGGATGAGGCATTTAGCGCGCTGGACCCCTTGATACGCCGCGAGATGCAGGATCAGCTCATCGAGCTCCAGCAGGATTTGCGTAAGACAATCGTGTTCATCACGCACGATCTGAATGAGGCAATGCGGCTGGGCGATCGCATCGCGGTGATGCGTGCGGGGGAGATCGTTCAGATCGGCACCGCCGAGGAGATCCTTGAGGAGCCGGCCGACGAGTACGTCGCGGCGTTTGTCCAGGATGTTGACCGCAGCCGCGTGATCACCGCCTCGTCAATCATGCGTGACCCGCTCGGGACGGTGTCGATCAAAGCCGGCCCGGCGGTCGCGATGCACGAGATGCGCGATCTGCAGGTCAACGAACTGTATGTGCTTGGCCCCCACCGTCAACTTGTTGGAGTGGTTCGTGACCGCGACGTTGCGGCCGCCGCCAGGCGCGGCGAGCGAAACATCAGCAACGTGGTGAGAACCGATTACCCAACGGCCTCGCCGGATACGTTGATCGGCGACCTCTTTGGTCTATCCGCGGAGTACTCGTTGCCGGTAGCTGTGGTCGATGAGAATGGACGCCTGCTCGGAGTTGTGCCGAGGGCCTCGTTGTTGTCGGCATTCGATGGAGCGGGGAGTCCGAATGGTTCCTGAGATACCTTTGGGGCAGTACGCCGAAGATCTGGTCGCCTTTCTTCAGGACAACTTTCAGCCCTTGTTCGACGCGATCTCATCCGCGTTGAGCGCGGCGGTCGACACCCTCATCTGGCTGTTGCTCCTGCCTCCACCGATTGTGACGGCGCTACTGTTTGCGCTCATCGCCTGGCGGGTGCGTTCCATCGCATTTGCTGTTTTCACGCTGCTTGCCTTCCTGCTGATCCAGAGCATGGGTCTCTGGGAGGATGCGATGTCGACGCTGGGCCTCGTACTGGTTGCCACGGCCGTGGCTGTCGCGATTGCTATACCCCTCGGAATCGCAGCGTCGCGCAGCGCATTCGTGAGCTCCACCATTCGTCCGGTGCTCGACTTCATGCAGACGCTGCCGGCGTTCGTCTATCTGATTCCTGCGGTCATCTTCTTCGGTATCGGACTGGTTCCCGGCGCGGTAGCGACGTTGATCTTCTCGATGCCCCCGGCGGTACGACTCACGGAGCTCGGTATTCGTGGCGTTGACACCGAAATCGTCGAGGCCGGTCATGCGTTCGGGGCGGACCCGAACATGGTGCTGTTTCGTATCCAGATTCCACTCGCGATGCCGACCATCATGGCTGGCATCAACCAGGTGATCATGCTCGCGCTCTCAATGGTCGTCATCGCGGGGATGGTCGGCGCCGGAGGGCTTGGCGGTGTTGTGTTCAGCGCGATTACGCAGGTGCAAATCGGTGCTGGCTTTGAAGGCGGCCTGGCAGTCGTCGTCCTCGCGATCTTTCTCGACCGCATCACCGAAGCGCTTGGCACGCGCGGGGGGCAGCCTACGCTGGAAACGGCCTAGAACGTGAGGTTCTGGCCTGAGAGAAAGCGCACTGTGTCGGCGTGTTGAAGAGCAGCCTGGTAGCCGCCCAACAGAGACAGAATCGAGAGTCCTGGAGAATTGGGGGAACTGATGAACGTTCGTACGAAGGGCTTGTCGCTCCTACTCGCGATGGCACTGCTGCTCCCAGTGCTGGCAGCATGCAGTCCTGGGGGCAACGGTACGACCGATGAAGTGACGATCGGCTGGATCCCGTGGGATGAGGACATCGCTGTCACGTATCTGTGGAAGGCGCTCCTCGAAGAGCGGGACTATGCGGTTGAGCTGGTTCAACTTGATGCCGGCACGGTCTTCCTGGGAATGTCGCAAGGCGACGTCGACACGTTCCTTGATACGTGGCTCCCGACAACGCATGCCGAGTACTGGGAACGCTATGGCGCTCAGCTTGAAGACCTCGGAGTCTGGTACGACAACGCGATACTCGCATTCGCTGTACCGGACTACGTCCAGGTTCAATCCATTCCGGAGCTGGCGGAGAATGCCGACCTGTTCAACCGGCAGATCATCGGAATCGAGCCGGGCGCCGGCATCATGCGCATTGCCCGAGAAGCCGTGATGCCGGGTTATGGCCTCGATGACTGGCAGTTAGTTGAATCGAGCACGCCGGCCATGCTGGCAGAGCTCAGCCGCGCGGTGACCAACCAGCAACCAATTGTTGTCACGATGTGGCAGCCCCATTGGGCCTATCTGGAGTACAACCTGCGCAACCTTGAAGACCCTGAGGGACTCTGGGGCGACCCGGAGCAGATCCACGTCACGGCCCGTGGCGGGTTCTCGGAGGACTTTCCTGAGTTGGCAGAGTGGTTCGGAAACTTCCAGATGGATGATGAGGCGCTCTTCTCTCTGGAGCAGATGATCGTCGACGCCGGTGGTGGTAACGAAGAAGACGCCGTACAGCAGTGGCTTGAAATCGAGGCGAATCGACAACTGGTGGATAGCTGGATCACCCAATAACGCTCTTCAGCTCCACGACTATGCCGCGTACGGAAGGGCCAGCTCGCCGGCCCTTCCTTTCTTTTGTGTCTAGAGTGGCCGTGAGAAACGTTGACCTTCGACGATCGCACCAATGGAAGTGTTCTGATTGATCCTCGCATAAGGTTGCACCTGCGCAGAGGCACGGCGTATTGCGTGAAGTATCGACCCATTCTCCCGTTCTAGAACGAATGACACCTCGTAGCCCTTGTGCTAGCATGTGCGCGTCGCGAAAGTGTACAAAACGACCCTCGCCGACGTGGGCTGAGGCGAACTCATTCTCGAACGATGTGTCAGGTGGTGGAAGCGCTACACACGTCGAGCCGGTTGTCGCGGGTTTGGTTGGTTGCCTCTACGCGTTTTGTGGTGGAGGTGTACAACGGCGCTACACGCACGGCACGACCACGCCCAAAGGGCGAGATGGAGCAAGGAGAAATCAGATGGAAGATGATAACCCCAAAGATGTGATCTTCATTGAGGATTCCAACGCCCTGCGCGCGACGTTGAGCCGGCGCGGGGTGCTCAAACGCGCGCTGGCTCTCGGACTCAGCGTCCCGGCTATCTCTGCTCTGCTGGCGGCTTGCGGAGGTGACGAGGAGAGTGACGAAATCCCGGAGCCCACGCAGGGGGCTAATGAATCGGGCCCGACAACGGCCGCAGAGAGTGCGTCGGCTGCCGCCGAGGATTCCAGCAGCGAGACCCCCGGAGCGGAGGTTGAAAGCACTCCGGCTACCGGCGGTAGCAGTGATGTCGCATGGTATGTGGACGACCACGCGGGGCCGCCACAACCAGGTGGGATGCTCACCTATCTCCTCTACGAGGATCCAGACTCACTCAACCCTCTGGTTGGCCAGACGAGCATCGCAGTACAGGTCAGTGCGTCAATCCTCGAACCGCTTGCTGAGAACCTGCCGGATGGTTCCTGGCAAGCGATTCTCGCTGCCGAGTTGCCGGATCAGGAGAATGGAGGCGTATCAGATGACATTCTTACCGTCACATGGAAGCTCAAAGAGGGTGTTCTCTGGCATGACGGGGAGCCATTGACGGCCGCGGATGTCGTGTTTACCTGGCAAGCGGCCACGAGCGTTGACGGTGGCTCCGCCGTCGCGTCGGACTTTGAGCTTGTCCAGTCGGTTGAGGCGACAGACGAGTTGACGGTGGTAGTGAGCTACTCGGACGTGAATGTCGGTTATCTCGACCAGTTCAAGTGGATCGTTCCTCAGCATGCGGCTGGCGACGTTGGAGACATGCTCAATTGGGACTTCAACCGCGCGCCGGTTGGTACGGGGCCATTTAAGTTCGAGGAGTGGGCGGCTGCCGATCATCTGACGGTTCTGAAAAACGAAGAGTATCGCGAGGAAGGCAAGCCGTACCTCGACGGCATCAATTTCCTCGTGGTGCCATCGGAGGAGTCACGTACTGCACGCATGGTTCAGGGTGACGGACATATCATGCTCTGGCCCGGCGAGGATTCCGAGGGGGATTTCGAGCAGTCTGATCTCGTCGAGGAACGCATTGCGCCGGGCATATGGGTGACGCAGCTCTATTTCAACCTGTCGAAGCCCTACGACGGAGATCCAGGCCCCGACGTGCCGCATCCGATTCTGGGTGATGTACGCGTGCGCGAGGCGATCACCATGGCCATCAACCGGCAGCGCATCAACCACGAAATCCTTGACGGCGTGTACGACATCGACTCACCGCTCGCTGTTGGCTGGATCAACGCGGAGGTTGAGCCGTTCGTCTACGACCCCAACGGGGCTATGGCGCTTCTCGAAGAGGCAGGCTGGGTGCTCGGTGACGACGGCGTGCGTGTCGCACAGGGCGCCTTGTACGCCGAGGACGGGACTCGAATGGAGTTGCTGGTGAATGGATACACCGGTTTCGATCCGATCGACCTGGGTGAGCTCGCCATTCAGGAAGATCTCGCCACCGTTGGTATCCAGATGAACATCGAGAACCAGGACTTCGCCATCATTTTCGGTACCTGGGCTGACGGCTCTCCCCGCAAGGTGGGGGATTTCGACATGCTCTACTACGATGCTGGCTTCTTCATCGAACCGCACACGGAGATTGTCGCCGAGTTCCACTCCAGTGGTATCCCGAGCGCTGAGAATCCCGGCGGTCAGAACATCTACCGCTGGGCGCGGGAGGATGTCGATGCCTGGCTTGAAGCCGCTGGCGCGACCATCGACCAGGACGAGCGACGGGCTAACTACCAGAAAGTTGCCGACGCGATTCGCGAGGACATCCCAACCTTCCCGATTCAGCAGTTCAACGAGGGCAGTGCCTATTCCACCCTGTTGCACGGCTTTGCCGTCAGCACGTGGGAGTGGTCAACCTGGGACTGTGAGAACTGGTGGCTTGAGCAGTAGATGAGTGCTGCCGGACGAGAGGATCGTCACTCGTTCGCGCCTCCCGTCCGGCACTGTCATGCAGGAGTGCACCTATGGGGCAATATGTGACGCGCCGCCTGCTGCAGGCGATACCGTTGCTGATCTTTATCAGTATCGTGGTGTTCCTCCTGCTGCAGGCTGCCCCCGGAGGCCCGATGGGCGCGTATGTCCGGCGCGGGGCGATGAGCCAGGAAGACCTTGCTCGACTCGAAGAACGGCTGGGGTTGAACGCGCCGGTCTATGAACAATATGGCCGGTGGCTCGGGAAGGTCGTGCAGCTGGACTTCGGCGAATCTCTCGTCGAGCGCCGGCCGGTAATGGACGCGATCCGGGACCGCCTTCCAAACACGTTATATCTGATGTTGACTGCATGGATCGTTACGATCCTGATCGCCATTCCAATCGGCATCCTTTCAGCCGTAAAGCAATATTCGCGGTTTGACCATGCGGTGACGACACTTACCTTCATTGGGCAGTCGATCCCGATCTTCTGGTTGGGGCTGATTCTGATCCTCATCTTCTACCTGACCCTGGAGAATCCGTTCTCGGGTGGCTCGCTGCTGCCGGCGGGCGGGATGTATACCCTGGGGGAGGACTTTTCGATTCGCGATCGCCTGGTGCACTTGATCATGCCGGTCATCATGCTCTCGGCGAGCTGGGTGGCGTGGTACACGCGCTTCCTGCGTTCAAGCATGCTCGACGTGATTCACCAGGACTACGTGCGCACCGCGCGTGCCAAGGGGTTGCGCGAGCAGGTGGTGATCATGCGGCACGCCTTCAGAAATGCGTCCATCCCGCTGGTGACGCTGATGGCGCTCGACCTGCCGTTCATCTTTTCTGGAGCGCTGTTCACCGAGGTGATCTTCGCCTGGCCGGGCATGGGACGACTCTTCTATACCGCGGCCGACAGGCGCGATTACCCGCTACTCATGGCAATTATCATGATCACCGCAGCGCTCATTGTGTTGTCGAATATTCTGGCTGACATTCTTTATGCATACCTTGATCCGCGAATTCGGTTTCGCTAATACCGGTACGGTGAAGGGACCATTTGATGGCTGATTCCCAGGCCCAACCGGTTGCGGAACCGCAGCGGTTAGGCGACGGTGCTGCGTTGCCCCGGCACGATACGATGACACGGCTGCTCGTACGTCGATTCATGCGGCACAAGCTTGCCGTGGCTGGCGTAGTGGTTCTGGTACTCCTGATTCTGAGCGCGATCTTTGCGCCGCTGTTGCCGATGGACCCGAACGCGCTTTCGACAACAGAACGACTTCAAGGACCGTCGGCGAACCACTGGTTCGGCACGGATGACGTTGGACGCGACATCTTCGCCCGCGTCATGTACGGAGGGCGCATCTCGCTCGCAATTGGCCTCTTTGGCACCGCCGTTGCGCTGATACTCGGCACGCTGATCGGGGCCCTTGCGGGTTACTTTGGCGGCTTGGTCGACAACCTGTTGATGCGCCTGGTGGATGTCTTCCTGTCGTTTCCCTCGCTCTTTATCCTGATCGTGCTCGCTACGGTGATCCGTACCAACAACCATTTGCGTGAGTACTCGGGAAGCATCTGGCCCATCGCGATTGTCATCGGCGCGCTCTCGTGGATGGCGCTCGCGCGGATCGTTCGGGCGACGTTTCTGAGCTTGCGCGAGAAGGAGTTTGTCGAGGCGGCTCGCGCTGCCGGAGCCGGGAATGCTCGAATCATGTTTCGCCACATCCTGCCGGGTGCGCTTGGGCCAATCATGGTCCAGGGGACGTTGCTAGTGGCGGCAACGATCATCACTGAGTCAGGGCTGTCCTATCTCGGGTTTGGCGTGCAACCGCCGACTGCAACCTGGGGCACGTTGCTCGACGATGCCCAAGGCAAGATGCGGCAGCTCCCCGTGTTCGCGATCGCGCCGGGGTTGATGATTTTTCTCACGGTCATGAGCATCAACTACGTCGGTGATGGACTTCGGGATGCGTTTGATCCGCACAGTCATCGATAGTGCGAAAGCGTAATGACCTGTCCATCCTGGCAAGGCGAGCACGCTTGTGACGCTGATTGGTGCGAGAATGATGCGTACCCGAACATCGGCCTCGCGTTGACAGCCTGCGGGCCGCTCTGATAGATTCACAGCGCAAGGCTACGACGGTGAGTAGTAGCGTTCGAGTTCCCGCAGCGAGCCGGTGTTGGGTGTGAATCCGGTGGAGAACAAGAATGCGAACTCGCGCCTGAGCCGCGGGGGTAACGGTCAATTGACCCAGCCCCAGCCGGGTTCGCCCGTTATCGCGTGCTGAGTGAGTTGGTAGTAGCATCGTTTTCTCGACCGAGATGACGGATGAGCTGCCAGCTAACAAGGGTGGTACCGCGGGTAATCCTCGTCCCTTTCAGGGGCGGGGTTTTTTTGTGTTTTGGAGCATGTAGTGGCCTTGTCATTCGACAGACGATCGGATCAGTTCTGCGGGTTTCTGTGTTCTTCCAGCGTGCACCTCTCCCTTATCTAGCTCCCAATCGGGGGCCAGGAGGGGTATATTATGGAAACAGCAGTGCGATGCAGAAAGAGAGCGTGATCATGGGCGACCGCGTACTGGTATTTGATACAACCCTGCGCGACGGGGAGCAATCTCCCGGCGGCACGATGAATACAGCTGAAAAGATAGAAGTTGCCCGCCAGCTGGCGAGGTTGGGCGTCGATATTATGGAGGCCGGGTTTCCGGCCGCATCGCCCGGCGACCTTGACGCCGTGCGCACCATCGCCAAGGAGATCAAGGGCGTCGTCGTTGCCGGACTGGCGCGGACCAACCCAGGCGACATCGACGCGGCCTGGGAGGCGGTGCAGCACGCCGAGACACCACGGATCCACACCTTTGTCGCGACATCGCCGGTGCACATGGAGCACAAGCTCAGGAAGAGCCCGGATGAGGTCGTGGAGATCGCGCGGGCCGCGGTCAGGCGCTGTAAGGGCTACCTGTCTGACGTCGAGTTCTCTGCTGAGGACGCCACCCGCAGCGACTGGGATTTTCTGTGTCGTATCTTCGCCGCGGTGATCGAAGAGGGCGCGACGACCCTGAACGTTCCCGACACCGTCGGCTACACGACGCCGGCCGAGTTTACGCGCTTGATCCAGTACCTGAAGGCGAACACGCCGGGCATTGAGAACGTGGTCATCTCGGTACACTGCCATAACGATCTGGGGATGGCGACTGCCAACACGCTGGCCGCAGTCGAGGCGGGAGCCCGCCAGGTTGAGGTCACCATCAACGGAATTGGCGAGCGCGCCGGCAACACCTCCCTTGAAGAGGTCGTCATGGCGCTGCGCACGCGGCGGGACTTCTACGGTCAGGTTGATACGCGGGTCAACGCGGTTGAGCTGGTTCCGTCGAGCAAGCTCATCACGCGAGTGACCGATTTCCAGGTTCAGCCGAACAAGGCGATTGTTGGCGCGAACGCATTCGCCCACGAGGCCGGCATCCACCAGGACGGCATGCTGAAGAACCGCGACACCTACGAGATCATGACGCCGGAGTCGGTTGGCTGGGCTTCAACCAAGCTCGTTATGGGCAAACACTCAGGCCGAGCCGGATTTCGCTCCAAACTCCAGGATCTCGGCTACGATATCGACGCGGATCGCTCGCAAATACTCTATCAGCGCTTTATCGAGCTGACGGACCGCAAGAAGCACGTGAGTGACGCAGACATTGTCGCGATTGTCGAAGATAATCTGCGCAACGGGGAAGCACAGCCGTTGCGAGTTATCGACTGGCGCGCCCATTCCGGAGCAGACGGAGGCGCGGAAGCAGCCGTGATGATCGACGTGCATGGCCGCGAGCGTGAGGCTACCGGCAACGGCAACGGTCAGATCGAAGCGCTCTTCTCGGCGATCGATTCAGTCACCGGGATCGAGAACGACACTCGAGAAGTTCTCGATCGACGCGGTAACACCGGGCGAAGATGCCCAGGGGTCGGTAACAGTTCGGATCTCTGTAGACGGAACTGTCTTCACCGGTCGCGGGGTGGCCACCGACATTATTGAAGCCAGCGTCAAAGCCTATGTGGCGGCGCTGAATCGTGCCGCGGTTGCGGCAACTGCCCCAGAGCGGGCGAAGGGTGCGGTCTAAGTGGGCGCAACAATGGCGGAGAAGATTCTGGCCCGCGGTGCGGGTCGGGAATCGGTAACTCCAGGCGAGATTGTTGAGGTTGCGGTCGATCTGGTGATGACGAACGACGTCACCGCGCCGCTCTCGATCCAAGAGTTCAAGAAGTCCGGGTTGGAGAACGTCTTCGACCCGCAGAAGGTCGTCTTTGTGCCGGACCACTTCGTGCCGGCCAAGGATATCCGAGCGGCTGAGAACGCCAAGATCATGCGCGAGTTCGCGCACGAACAGGGCACGCTCTACTTCGAGCTTGGCCGGGCCGGCATCGAGCATGTCGTGCTGCCGGAGAACGGCCTGACCTTGCCGGGTGAGATCATCATCGGTGCGGACTCGCATACCTGCACCTACGGCGCGTTCAACAGCTTCTCGACGGGCATGGGCTCGACCGACATCGCGGCCGCGATGGCGTTGGGGACAACCTGGGTGCGCGTTCCACCGTCGATCAAGGTGGTCTACACCGGCACGCTGCCCGACAGGCATCGGCGGGAAAGACCTGATTCTGCACACCATCGGCATCATTGGCGTGGACGGTGCGCGCAATATGGTGCTCGAGTTCACCGGTCCGGTGGTCGACGCTCTACCGCTGGATGACCGCATCGCGATGTGCAACATGGCCATCGAGGCGGGCGGCGACACCGGCCTGTTTGCGTTCGACGACAAGACGAAGGCGTTCCTCGACGAGGTAACCGATCGTCCCTACGAGCCCGTCTATTCCGATCCGGACGCGAAGTACGAGCGGATCGTCGAGATCGACGTCACGAACCTCAAACCGGTGGTAGCGTTGCCGCACCTGCCGTCGAACGTGCACAACGCCGACGAGGTCGAGGACATGCCGATCCACCAGGTGGTGATCGGTTCCTGCACCAACGGCCGGCTATCGGATCTGCGCGCTGCGGCTGAGATTCTCAAGGGCCGCCAGGTGCACCCGTCCGTGCGCTGCATCGTCATTCCCGGCAGCCAGCAGGTCCATCGGCAGGCGTCCAAAGAGGGACTGGCCGACATCTTCATGGACGCCGGCGCCGTCTGGAGCACCTCGACCTGTGGACCCTGCCTGGGTGGCTACATGGGTGTCCTGGCCGAGGGCGAGCGCTGCGTCTCGACCACGAACCGTAACTTCCGGGGCCGGATGGGCCACCGTAACGCTGAAATCATCCTCTGCGGCCCGATGGTCGCTGCCGCCAGTGCGGTCATGGGCAAAGTCGCCGCGCCCAGCCAGTTGAACTAGAGGGCGAATCCTGCACGACACGAGAGGGACGCAAGGATGCAATTTCGAGGAAAAGTCTGGAAGTTCGGCGACGATATCGATACCGATGTCATCATCCCGGCACGCTACCTGTTGACGTCTGATGCCAAGGAGCTGGCTGAGCACGTCATGGAAGACATCGATCCCGCATTTGCGGGAAAGGTCGAAGAGGGCGACATTATCGTGGCCGGCAAGAACTTCGGCTGCGGATCCTCGCGCGAGCACGCGCCGATTGCGATCAAGGGCGCCGGAGTGTCGGTGGTCGTCGCGGAGTCATATGCCCGCATCTTCTATCGCAATTCGATCAACATTGGCATGCCGCTGGTTGAATGTCCGGAGGCGGTTGAGGAAGCCGAAAACGGTGACATTCTGGAGATCGATACCTCTGAAGGTATGGTCCTCAACGTGCGCACCGGCAAGGAATACTCCGCCACGCAGCATGCACCGTACGTCCAGGAGATCATCAACTCCGGTGGGCTGATGGAGGCGGTGGCGGCCCGGGTGAAAGCGCGACAGGCGGCCGGATGACAGCACAGACATTCCAGATTCTCTGCCTTCCCGGAGATGGGGTCGGCCCCGAAGTGCTCCGGGAGGCACGGCAGACGCTTGAGCTGGTTGCCGATGCGCGGCCGGTTACATTCGTCTGGGCGGAGGCCAAGATCGGCGGCGCCGCGATCGACGCCCACGGCGTGCCTCTGCGTGACGCAGACGCTGAGATGGCGGCTAGCTCGGATTCTGTACTGCTTGGCGCCGTCGGTGGCCCGAAGTGGGAGAGTGTCGCGCCGGAGATTCGTCCGGAGGCAGGACTGCTCGGGCTGCGCCAGCGGCTGGGGTTGTTTGCCAACCTGCGTCCGATCAAGGTGCTGGACGCGCTCGTTGACGCCTCACCGCTGAAGGCGGACATCGTGCGCGGCACCGACATGCTGATCGTCCGCGAGCTGACCGGCGGCATCTACTTCGGCAAGCCTTCCGAGCAACGCGTGACGTCTGAGGGCCGGAGCGCGATCGACACGCTGGTGTACACGCGAGTCGGAGATGCAGCGCCTGATCGAGCTCGGTTTCGAGCTCGCCAAGGGCAGGCGCAACAAGGTCACCAGCGTTGACAAAGCGAACGTCATGGCGTCGTCACGGCTGTGGCGCACGGTCGCGAACGAGGTGGCCGAGCAGCATCCCGACGTCGAGCTGGAGCACGCCCTGGTGGATTCATGCGCGATGCGGTTGTTGCTGCGGCCAACCGACTACGACGTGATGGTCATGGAGAACATGTTTGGCGACATCCTGAGCGACGAGGCGGCTGTGCTGGCCGGCTCACTGGGGATGCTCCCGTCGGCCAGCTTGAGTGGCCGGGCACCAACGCGCGAGGGTACCTCCGCGCGTGCAGTTTGGCATGTACGAGCCGATTCATGGCTCGGCCCCGGATATCGCCGGTCAGAATCGAGCGAACCCTTGCGGCGCGATCCTTTCGGCGGCGATGATGTTGCGGATCTCGTTTGGTCTTGAAGAGGAGGCCAACGCGATCGAGTCGGCTGTGAATGCGACACTCGAAGAGGGCATTCGCACGGCCGATCTGCCGCTGCCCGGATCGCAGCCCGTAGGCACCACCGAGTTCGGCGAGAAGGTTCGAGGACACCTGGGCCAGATTCTCGTTGGGTAACATTTGCGTGCAGGGGACCTGTGAGCAAGCGTTTGCGATGGGTATGCCTACGCCCGAATATTGACACATGCGATATCATTAATGTAGTTTGGAATCTTGAGAAATATACTGACATAGATAGAAAGCACTCGATTAACGCGACGTGCAGACGAAAGGGGTCACTTCCATGTCCACTACGGCTACGATGATTTCGATCACCGACGAGGCCGTCAGCCAGTTGGAGTCATTCCTTGAGGACCAGGGCACGAAGGGCTATGCGCTGCGCGTCTTCGTGGCACCGGGCGGATGCTCTGGTTTGCAGTACGGAATGTCTGTCGAAGAAGAAGTTGAAGAGGGCGACACCGTCGTTGAGATGAAGGGCGTTCGCCTTCTGGTCGACGAGTTTTCGGCCATGTACCTCGGCGGTGCCGAGATTGACTACGTCAACAGCCTGATGGGCGGCGGATTCACAGTTCGCAACCCGAACGCTGTTGCGGGCTGCGCTTGCGGTCACTCCTTCGATGCCGGCGGTAACACGGCCACGGCTCAGGGTTGCGGCTGCGGAGCCTAATCGCTTCGACACCAACACTAGACGAACAGCGAGGGGCGCAACTATGCGCCCCTTTGTTGTGCGCTCCCGGGTCCCCGGCACCTCCAGCCAGCACCCGGTGACGCGTGCACCATGGCTGGCTACTCAGTATGATCAAGTCGGACGGTGCTGCTCTGACGTGGGGCGCACGGAGCCCATAACCGTGCCCAACTCGCAGGATTATCCCGTTCAGGCGGTGAGATGGAGCTCTCCGCTGCTATACTTTGGCCAAGAAACTTGGGGGGATGGCGGAATTGGCAGACGCGCATGCCTTAGGAGCATGTACCGCAAGGTGTGAGGGTTCGAGTCCCTCTTCCCCCACCAATACTTCTGGGTTCCTCCTCGGTCCGCCGTATCGCTTGCAACCTTGAAAGATATTCCCATGGTGAGCGACGCACATGACGCAGGGCAACTCGGTTCGGACGCTGTGCAGGCGCCAACAGAACCTGAGAACCCGGGTACCTCCAATGTCATCCGAACCCGCGTGATTCCGATCCTCGCCGGCACGCTGGTTGTGGGGTTGTTGGGCATCCTGGCGTACGCGCTGTTTGCGCCTTCCTCCGCCAGAGTTGATTCAGGGCAGACGGTGACCGACTCGGGCGTCATCGTCTATGACAATCCCAGCCCAGCCCCCGACTTTGAGC
Organism: uncultured Chloroflexia bacterium; assembly: GCA_963729445.1. Taxonomy (GTDB): domain Bacteria; phylum Chloroflexota; class Chloroflexia; order Thermomicrobiales; family CFX8; genus JACCZH01. Next base: position 811,061 of record CAVSNU010000003.1, on the reverse strand, counting down.
TGGCGAACTTCGACGGCTCTACCTTCAGATTGTCCGATTACCGGGGACAAATTGTCGTCCTTAACTTCTGGGCGAGCTGGTGCGAACCGTGCCTGAACGAGATGCCGATGTTGGACCAGGCGGCGGCGGAGTTTGCCGATAGCGACGTGGTGGTCGTCGGAGTGAATGTCCTGGACACGCACGAGGCTGCCGCGGCGTTTCTCGATCGTATCAACGTCTCATATCCCGTCATCGAGGATGATAACTCGACCTCGCTTGCTGTGGAGTATGGCGTGACCGGCGTGCCGGAGACATATGTCGTCAATGCTGATGGCGAGATCGAGACCTATTTCTGGGGTGAGTTCAAGAACATCGGACAGATTCGCGAGATGGTGGCTCTGGCCCGATGATCGGACTCTCGGTCGCCGGTCTCTTTGCCGCTTTTGGTGCCGGCGTACTGTCGTTTCTCTCGCCGTGTGTTGCTCCTCTCGTCCCAGGCTATCTGACACTCATTACCGGATCGGCTGGTACGGAGCAGGATGCAACACGTAGACGGTCACGTTTCCTCTGGCCGAGTATCGTGTTTGTCCTCGGCTTCACGCTCGTCTTCGTTACCCTCGGCGCCTCGGCGTCTGTCTTCGGAACGTTCCTCGATGACTACCGGCGTGAGCTGATCCAGGTATCAGGTGCGGTCATGCTGCTCATGGGACTCATCGTGCTCTGGGGCTTTCGGGTGCCGATGTTGATGCGCGAGCGCAAGATCCACTTTACGCCGCGTCGTTTTAGCTCGTCCGAGACGCTGCTGATGGGCATGGTCTTCGGGCTGGGATGGACGCCCTGTTTCGGTCCGATTCTGGCGTCGATCCTCGTGGTTACCAGCACAGTGGAAGGCGTGCGTGAAGGCACACTGCTCCTGTTCGCCTACTCGCTCGGTCTGGGTTTGCCCTTCATTCTAACCGGCCTGGGACTGAGTCAGTTTCAGCAGGTGGTGCGGTTCTTTACGCGCAGGGCGCAGGTGGTGGGGGCCATCAGCGGCGTGACGCTCATGGCGCTGGGGCTGCTCTTCATGTCGGGGCAAGTGTTCCGGATTGCTATCGTCAGCCAGCGCCTGCTCGGCTAGTTTTCACGTACGCTAGGTGGCTGAGATCACGTGACGCCCTCTGATTGGATGCTTGTCGGGCTGCGGGTAGCGCACAGCGTGGCTGCGGTCGTGTGGCTCAGTGGCGGGGTATACTTCGTTCTGGCGTTGCGCCCGGCCTTGCAGGAAGCGGATTCAGCCGGGCAGGCTGTCGTCGCGGCGGCGCAGCGGGCGTACGGCGAGTGGGCCGGGTTCGCCACGATCGTCTTACTGGGATCCGGCGCGGTGCTGACATTCGAGCGCCTGTCGGATGGGCGCGGCGGGGTGACCTATGCCGCCTTGCTTGGAGCCAAAATCCTTGCCGCGTTATGGGCGTTTGCCCTGGTGCGTTCCCGGGTTCGATCCCGGAGACGGCGTAACCGACGATCCAGTTCCGAGTTGATTCTTACATTAGGCTGTGTTGCATTTACACTCGGAATCGTCCTGGCAACGCTCTACGGTCGCGGATTTGTCGAGTGACACGTACCTCCGTTGTTTCAGCACGCTGAGGGGAGCAACATGAGTTCCGAGACCCTGGCGCCGCAGCCGGTCGCACGCAGAAAGAACCGCTCGACAACGCGCTTCTTTGCAGCCGGCGGTGTGCTGGTTCTGGCGGTCGCGTTCCTGATTTATAACGGTATGCAAGGCGAAAGCGCGTCATTCTATATGACCGTAGCCGAGCTGCATACCAATACGGATGCAGCCGCCGGCAAACAGATCCGGGTGGGCGGCGATGTCGTCCCCGGTACCATCGTGAAGGCTGGAGTCGGCGAGGAGCTGCGCTTCGAGATCACCGATGGCGTCTCCAATGTCCCGGTCGTTTACGATGGCGCCGCCCCGGATATTTTCGCCGATCACGCCGAAGTCATCGCTACCGGCACGCTGGGGCCTGACGGCACCTTCGTCGCCACGGAGCTTTTAACCAAGTGTCCATCGCGCTTTGAGACCCAGGATGACGTGAGCTAGCGAGTGAGGACCATTTGGCTCAGCTTGGACAGGGCACTCTTCTTCTAGCGCTGGCGCTTTCCATTTTTGGAATTGGCCTGAGTGTTGTCGGGGAACGAAAACGTATCCCACATCTCACACTGAGTGGGGTCCGCGCACTCATCGCCGTGGCCGTGCTTGTCGCCACCGCTGCGGGGATCTTGCTCGTGGCGTTTGTCACCCACGACTATAGTCTCTCATACGTCTCCGGGCGCTCAAGCCGGGACATGCCGCTGCACTTCATCATTACAGCGTTCTATGGTGGACAGGAGGGCAGCCTGCTCTTCTGGACGCTGATCGTCAGCGTGATTGGCGCGATCGCCTTCTCCAGGAATCGCGAGCGCTTCCCGGGGCTGGTGCCCTACGCCACGGCCACACTGCTCCTTATCATCGGGTTCCTCCTCTACGTCCTCAGTTTTGTCGCGACGCCGTTCGCTGTAAACCAGGTAACGCTGGCGAACGGTCGAGGACTGAACCCGTTGCTGCGGGACCCAGGCATGCTCATTCACCCGCCGATGCTGCTCTCAGGATTCGCCACGCTGGCGATCCCATTTGCCATCACCGTAGCGGCGCTCGTAACAGGAAGGATGACCACCGACTGGCTGCGCTTTGTCCGACGGTGGGCGCTCGTGTCCTGGGCGGTGCTGAGCGCCGGGATTTTCCTCGGCGGTTGGTGGGCCTACCATGTGCTCGGGTGGGGCGGCTACTGGGCCTGGGATCCGGTTGAGAACGTGTCACTCCTGCCATGGCTGACTCTGACGGCCTTCCTGCACTCGATCATGGTGCAAGAGCGCCGGGGGATGCTCAAGACCTGGAACGTCGCGCTGCTGTTGAGCTCCTTCCTGCTCTCGATCTTTGGGACATTTATCGTCCGCAGTGGACTCATCTCGTCGGTGCACTCATTCGCGCTGTCCGATATTGGGCCGTACTTCCTCAGCTTCCTCACGGTGATGATCGCCGCGTCTGTAGCGCTGCTCATCTGGCGGCTGCCGCTGATGCGCGCGGAGAACACGTTTGAATCCGTCTGGTCCCGGGAGTCGGGCTTCCTGCTGAATAACCTGGTCTTCACAGCCATTGCGTTCGCCACCATGTGGGGCACGATTTACCCCCTGGTGACGGAGGCCTTCCAGGGGACGGCGATCACAGTCGGTGCACCGTTCTATAACCAGGTGAACGGCCCGTTGCTGCTGGTCTTACTCCTGTTGATGGGCGTTGGGCCGCTGCTGGCATGGCGCCGGACGGTGATCGACACGCTGACGCGCTCGTTGAGCATTCCATTCGTATTCGCGCTCCTGGGTCTGGCCGGCGTGCTCCTGCTCTTCGGCCAGCCACTCGCGGCGATTGGCGTGGCGACGGTGATCTTCGCCGTTGGTGCAATCGTTGTCGAGTACACCCGAGGAGTGAAGCTGCGCCGCAAGAATGCCGGCGACAGCGTGCCGCTGGCGTTGTACCGGCTGACACGGCGTGACCCACGCCGCTATGGCGGCTACATCGTGCATCTGGGCGTCGCCATCATGGCGCTCGGGATCATCGGTTCGTGGTTCTTCAACACCGAGCGACAGGTGGTTCTCAACCCGGGTGAATCGGTGGATGTGGCTGAATATACCATCGGCTACGAGCGGCTGGAACAGACGCGCACCGCTGATGCCCGAGTCGTGTCGGCCCACGTCAACGTCTCCTCGGGCGGCGAAGATCGCGGTTCGATGACGGCGAACCGCTTCACCTATGATGGCTTTGAAGATCAGACCACGACCCGGGTAGCGATCAACACCGTGGGCTTTGACGACGTCTACGTGATGCTCCTGGACTGGGACGAAGCCGGTGTCGCGCATCTGCGGATTTTCATTAATCCGCTGGTGAACTGGCTCTGGGCCGGCGGCGCGGTCTACCTGGTCGGGATGGCCGTGCTCTTCTGGCCGGCTCCGAGCGTCGCACCGGTGACCGTCCGCTCTTCGGCGAGAAGGGAGGCGTACGGTGAAGCGTCGGCCGATTAGCCTCGCACTGATGTTAGCCATCGCCGCCACCTGGTTGATGGTGTTCGGCGCTGCTGCCGAGGATGTCTATTCCGAGCGTACCCTGGAGCTTGCCCGGCAGCTGCAGTGCCCAATCTGTGCCGGTCAGTCTGTGGCCGACAGTCAGGTGACGCTCGCCCAGCAGATGCGCGACACGATTGAGCGCAAGGTGCAGGCGGGTGAATCCGACGAGCACATCATCGCCTATTTCGAGGAACGGTACGGCCAGAATGTGCTGATGGACCCGCCCAAGAGTGGGTTCGCACTTACCCTCTGGTGGGTCCCGCCGATCGCGCTGGCTATTGGGGCGCTCGTGGTGGTGCTCTACATGCGTGAAGGCACCGGACGTGCTCCTCGCGCTCAGACACAGAAGCCGCACGATGAGCTGAGTGACGAGGAGCTGGAGGCGCTGGAGCGCGAGTTCCTGCGTCCTGACACTAGACCAAGGCCATCTTAGCCAATGATCGTTGAAATGCTGCTGCTGTTGCTGATAGCCCTCGCGGTGTTTGCCTACGTGCTTGCGCCGATCGTACTTCCTCGTCAGGAGGCTGAGGCCGCGGAAGACGCGGCGCTCGCGGTCAGCGATGAAGCGCCCGAGCCAGCCTCCGCTGAGAAGCAGCCTGTCCACGATCTCTCGTGAACGAACCCTACCTCCAGACGCGCGGCGTCTACAAGCGCTTCGGCCGGCAGGTGGTGCTGCGTGATGTGAGCATCCGCATCGACGCTGGAGAGAGCATCGCCCTCTTTGGCGCGAACGCCGCCGGCAAATCAACGCTCTTGCGGATCCTGGCAACGCTCACCCGGCCAAGCCGCGGGACGGTAGAGGCATTTGGCGCGGACGCGTGGAAGCACCGTGGAGCGGTGCGGCAGCGCATCGGTGTCGTGGGGCATCAACCCTATGTCTATCCCGAGCTGACGTGTGCCGAGAATCTGCGCTTCTTCGCACGGATGTTTGAGCTCGACTCCAGCCAGGTCGTACTGCCCGCCCTGGAAGCGGTCGGATTAGCCAGTAGACGCGATTCCGCGGCGAGTACGCTGTCGCGTGGGCTGCTGCAACGCCTGAACCTGGCCCGCGCGATTCTGCACGAGCCGGCGGTTCTGCTTCTGGACGAGCCCGATACGGGCCTTGACCAGGCTGGGAAGCAGGTTCTGGCTGAGATCATCGCCAGTCAATCGGCGCGGGACGGCGCCGTGATTTTTACAACACACTCATTCGAATTTGGCCTGCAGCTCGCTACCCGCGCGGTCTCTCTTCAGGATGGTAGCGTTTCGCTGGACCGGCCGGTCGATGCAATCCGCATTACCGAGCTGGACCAGTACGTAAGCGCGCCCGTCCAACGGGTGAGGGAGTAGGCGATGGGCCGGGCACTCGCTATCGCCTGGAAAGATATCCTGATCGAGTTCCGCTCGCGCCAGTTCCTCGGCGCGATGCTTGCGTTCACCCTTGTCACCATTGTGACGCTCAACTTTGCCTTTGATCTGGACCGTGGAGAGCGCACCAGCGATGCCGCCGGGGCGCTCTGGATTGCCTTCTTCTTCGCGGGGATGCTGGGGCTGGGGCGGTCGATTGCTCTTGAGCGCGACCGGGGGACCCTGGAAGGGTTACTGTTGACACCCGTCGACGGTGGCACGATTTTTCTGGGTAAGTTCCTGGCGACGCTGATCTCGCTCCTGCTGGTGGAGGTGGTGACCCTCCCGGTATTCGCGGTGCTCTACAACCTCCCAGCTCTACACCCTTGGGTAATCGCGCTGGCCATCGTTGGGACCATCGGGTTCGCCGCGTTGGGGACGCTCTTCTCGGCGATCGCGGCGAGCGGTCGAACGCGCGAGGTGTTGCTGCCTTTGCTGCTCTTCCCGCTCCTCGTGCCCGTGCTGCTAGGGGCTGTTCAGGCTACGGCGCTGGTCTTTCAGGACGACCGTGACGGAATTCTGGCATGGTTTAATCTGTTAGTGGCGTTTGACGTCATTTTCGTCACCCTGGCTTACCTCGGATTCTCGTTCGTGATCGAAGAGTAGCGTTTCTGTTCCCAGAAAGAGAGTCATTCCGTGCAAGCTCCGCGCCAAGGAACGGGCCCATGGACGGTAATCACTGGTGTAGCATCAGTTGTTACCCTGCTGGTGGCGACTTACATGGCGTTCATCTATGCCCCTACCGATGCCGTCCAGGGGAATGCCCAGCGTATTTTCTACATCCACGTCCCGATGGCCTGGCTCTCGTACTTTGCCTATGTGGTGTTGGTTGCCGGCAGTATTGGCTACCTCTGGAAACGCACGCTCGTGTTCGACCGCCTGGCACGTTCTGCGGCCGAGCTTGGTTTCCTGTTCACGACACTGGTACTGATTACCGGGGCCATCTGGGGCCGGCCTATCTGGGGCACCTGGTGGCAGTGGGAGGCACGTCTGACGACGACCCTGATTCTGTGGTTCATCTATCTCGGGTACTTCATGGTGCGCTCGTACGCCGGCGAGCCTGAGCGCGCGGCGCGCTTCGCAAGCGTGCTGGCGATCGTCGGGGCGATTGATATCCCGATCATCCACATGTCGGTGCGCTGGTGGAGAACGCTTCACCCGGAGCCGATTGTGATCAACGCAAGCGGGCCCGATCTGCCGAACAGTATGCTCGTGACGCTCATCGTTAGTTTCATCGGATTCACGATCTTTTTTGTACACCTGATGATTCAGAAGATGCGCATTGAAGAAGCCCGCGACGCACTGGCTGAGCGCGAGGCGGACTTTCTCATGCGGCCTGTCGATCGCCCGACGGGCGACACAACATACCCTGCGACCGGCCGTGAAGTGACCGGCGCTTCGGAGGATTAATGGACGATAACCTTGGCTACCTTTTTGCGGCCTTCGCCATCACCTGGATCATGATCGCCGGGTACCTCTTCTACCTCAACAACCAGATCCGGGCCTTGCGCGAGGACATCGAGGACTTCGAAGAACAGGTCTCCGAGGGACGGTAGCCAGCTACTCTCATCGCAGCCGCGCTACGCAAGAGGAATCTTTTATAGGGACGCAATTATGGGGTTCTCCTGATTAATCCGGTATATGAAGAATGCGTAGCGGCGCAATTTATTGCGCCTTCCTGGCGCCCGAGCGGCCAGGCAGGGCGCAATAAATTGCGCCCCTACGAAGACGAGGCATTTCCGGCCCAGATCTCGATCGATCGGGACTCTTCCATCATTCATTGCGCCCGCACGCAAAACCGCTCCAGAAGAACCCGGCAACGAGTTGGGTTGCTACCGATGGTTGAGCAGCCGCCAGATCTTCTCTGCTTTCAGCGGCATGTCGACCTCCGTGACGCCTAGCGGCCGTAGCGCGTCCAGCACAGCGTTGACGATGGCCGGGGGCGCGCCAGTCGTGCCAGCCTCTCCGATGCCCTTGGCGCCGTGGGGCGTGAACGGGCTGGGTGTCACCGTCGAGCCGAGCTCGAAGGTGGGGAACTGGCTCGCCTTGGGCACGGCGTAATCCATGATCGTACCGGTCACGAGCTGACCGCTCTCGTTGTAGACGATTTCCTCCCAGAGCGCCTGGCCGAACCCCTGGGCCAGTCCACCATGCTTCTGCCCGTCGACCAGCAGCGGGTTGATGATGGTGCCGCAGTCGTCTACGGCGACATAGCGGGTGACATGCACCTCGCCGGTATCACGGTCAATCTCCACCTGTGCGAGATGCACGCCGAACGGGAACTGGCGGCCTTCCGGCTTGAAGAAGGACTGGGCATCGAGACCCGGCTCCAGCCCGCCAGGAATACCTTCCATCGCGTGCGCGGCGCGTGAGATCTGGTTGAAGCTGACTGCGCGGTCCGGCGCTCCCATGACCTCTGCGCGACTATCTTTCAACTGAATGTCTTCGGGCGAGACTTCCAGCATCGCGGCGGCGAACTGCTTCACCTTTTCCTGAACCTTGCGGGAGGCCAGCACAACGGCCCCGCCGCCGATAGCGGTACCGCGTGACCCGAATGTGCCGACGCCTTGCGGCGTGATCGCCGTGTCGCTGGCTTTCACGGTGATGACTTCCATCGGGATGCCGAGCTCGTCGGCCACGATCTGGGCCAGGCTCGTCTCGTTGCCCTGACCATGCGGCGAGATACCCGTCAACACCGTGACCGAGCCTGAGGGGTCGACGCGGACCTCGGCGCTATCCCAGCCGGGACCGGCGAACTCACAGTAGAAGCCAATGCCCACGCCGACGATCTTGCCCTGGTCGCGTTCCTGCTCGATCCGTTGCTGCGTCGAATCCCAGTCGAGCAAGTCCAAGGCGACATCGAACGTTCCCGCGTAGCTGCCGCTGTCGTAGAGCGCCCCGGTCGCGCTCTGGTACGGGAATGCATCTGCCGGAATGAAGTTGCGGCGCCGGACCTCGACCTGGTCGAGATTCAGCTCGACAGCGATGCGATCGATCAGCCGCTCCAGCATATAGGCCGCCTCGGGACGTCCCGCCCCACGGTAGGCACCGGTGGGCGTTGAGTTGGTCATCACGCCATAGACGTCAGTCCGCAAGTTCTCAATCTGGTAGGGCCCTGACGACATAATGCCGGTACGTTGCCCAACCGTTGCCCCTCCGTACGCCCCGCAGTTTGACAGGACTTTAACCCGCAACCCCTCGATTTTGCCGTCGGCCGACACGGCGGCTTCCAGGTGTTGTATCTGATCGCGGCCGTGGTTGGTGGTTGCCATGTGTTCCGAACGAGTCTCGATCCACTTCACCGGGCGGCCGAGGTGGTGCGATGCGGCTGCTGCAAACTGGTACTCGGAATAGACGCCACCTTTGGAACCAAACCCACCCCCGACGTCCGGCGCAATGACCCGGATGGCGTTCTCTGGCATGCCGAGTAACCCGGCGACGGTCGTCCGGATGCGGTGGGGCGCCTGGGCGGACACCCAGACGGTCATCTCCGCGAGGTTGGGGTCGTAATGGGCTAGCACCGCGCGGGTTTCGAGAAAGATGGATGCGACGCGCTGGTAGAGTAAATCGACCCTTACCGTGTGCGGCGCTTTCATGAACGCAGCCTCCACATCGCCCGCTTCGACGCTCCAGTGCCAGGCGGCGTTGTTGTCCCAGCCCTCATACAGGATCGGCGCGTCCGGCTCCATGGCTTCGTCCTGGCGAATGACGGCTGGCAGCTCGCGATACTCGACATGCACGAGCTCGGCGGCGTCGCGAGCGATTGCCAGGGACTCCGCCAGCACGGCGGCGACCGCGTCGCCGGCGAAGAGGACGCGCTGTTCGGCAAGTGGATAGCGTGCCAGGTGCCGGCCGGGCAGCAGTGTCTCGTGGACGACATCCGCCCTCATCCAGTTCTTGATCTCTTTGCCGGTGACAACGGATACAACGCCCGGCAACGCCTCGGCGGCACCGCTGTCGATGGAGACGATGTCGGCATGGGCATAGGGCGAGCGCACGAACACGACATGCAGTGTATTCGGCAGCGTGATGTCATCGACGAAACGGCCGTGGCCGGTGACAAGCTTGCGGTCATTGACACGTTTCACTGGCGCGCCGACATAGGTGCCGTTCACTCTTTCGGCTCGCTCCTGAATCGCCATCGTCGATACCCTCTTCCCTTTTCAGCTCTTTATCAGGTTGAGTTTCGCCGCTTTGCGAGCGCGGGTCAAGCGTTGCGTGCGGCAAGCCAGTCTCGGAGTACTTGCTCGTCGCGGGGGAACGCGAGCTCCGGCAAACGCTCAGGTGAGAATAGGCGGACATCGGTGGACTCGTCTCCAATCGAGGGGTGCTGTCCGGAGACGACGGTATGGTAGACGACGAGCGTAACGGTCTGGCCCGGCTCGGAGTAGAGGTTGAGGAGCTGCAGGTTGTCTACTGCAAGACCGACTTCCTCCAACGCTTCGCGAGCGGCTGCCTCAATAACGACCTCGCCGCGATCGACAAACCCGGAAGGGAAGGTCCACTGGCCGGCGCCCGGGTCGATTGCCCGCTGCTGCATGACGATCTCGCCGTCAATCTCGATAATCACCGCGACGGCGATCTTGGGATCGAAGAAGTAGATGAACCCGCAGCTTGGACAGGCCGGGCGCAGACGAGCGTGAATCGCTTTGAAATGGACCTCTGTGCCACAGCGCTGACAGTGGCGCGGCACATCCGGCGCGCCAGAGGCGGACCAATCCAGCAGGAACTCCTGGTAATCGGTGACCGTATCCACATCCCGGGGGGCGTTTCTGGAGGTGTGGTCGACTTCGGCGATCCGGTCTGAGTAGCGCTTGAGAACGTTACGGGCGCCGACATCCCCCTCCAGGGCCATGAGCTCGTCGAAGAGCGCTCGGCCAAGCAGGACGGGGTTTCCGGGTCCATCGGCGTAACGGGGACGGACGGCGACATGTTCCCTGGGATCGTAGGCGGCAACCAGCTGGTCGAGTAGCCACGGTTCGACGAGGGGCTGGTCACCGAGGACGACCACGGCCGCGTCAACTGATTCTGGTAGTGCGCTGATGCCGGCCGTGAGCGAGGTCGCCTGGCCCTCGCTGAAATCGGGATTCAGCACGACATCAAAGTCCTCGACGTTCACCTGATTCAGAACGTCGTCCGCATAGCCGCCCAGGACGAGGATGCGCGGCTCAAGCGAGGTGTTGCGCACGACATCCAGGGTACGGCTCAGGAGCGGCTGCCCGTCGACCGGAAGGAGTTGCTTGGGCTGTCCCAAACGGCTCGAGGCTCCAGCTGCCAGGACGATTGCCCCGACGGTGCTGTGGTTCATACAGCCTTGGCGGTAGCGGCGGCGGTCTTGGGGTCCTTGCCGTTGCGCACGGCGACGATCTCAGCCATGATGCTCAGCGCGATCTCCTCTGGCGTCTTGCCGCCGAGATTGAGTCCGACCGGCCCATGGATGCGGTCAATGTCGGCGTCGGTGAAGCCCATCAGCTTCAACCGGCCGATGCGCTCCTCGCTCGTCGCCCGGCTGCCGATGGCGCCGATGTATCCGACATCGCTCTTGAGCAGGACTTCCATGGCAGGGTCTTCGAACTTGGGATCGTGCGCGAGCACGACGGCCGCCACACCTGGATGGAGTGTTACCTGGGCTAATCCCTCGTCCGGCCAGGCCTCGATCAGTCTGTCCGCGTGGGGGAAACGCTCGTCAGTCGCGAAGGTGCCCCGGGCGTCGATGACGGTCGTCTTGTAGCCGATGATCTGCGCGTAACCAACGAGCGGGATCGCGGTATGCACCGCACCGATGATGACGAGGTGTGGCGGAGGGAGCTGCGCTTCAAGATAGAGACGCTGATCGTCGATCTCGATCGCCCCCGCCCCGCCTTCCACCAGAAAACGGCGCAGGTGGCGTAGCGCTTCGGCGTCTAACGTCTCAGAGCCAAGTGTTCCTAACGTCGTATCCGGATGAATCAGGGTGAGGTAATTACCGGCGTTCACCCCCTCGATCACGGTCGCAAAGGCGGCCGGCCGCTCCTCTTGAATGGCGCGACGGACCGCCTGGAACATCTCAGCCTTCATGCTTCGCCCACCGCCTGGACGTCGAGTGGCTCGACGAATACTTCGATCGTGCCTCCACACGAGAGGCCGACGTCCCATGCCATCTCGTCTGAGATGCCGAACGAGACGAGTTTTGGGCGGCCCTGTTCGAGGACGTCGATGGCGGTCTCAACAACCGCACCCTCGACGCATCCACCGCTAACCGAGCCATGCATCTTGCCGGTTCTGGTCACGATCATGCGTGCGCCGACCGGGCGAGGCGTTGAGCCGGCCGCCGAGATGACGGTGGCAACAGCGATCTCCTCGCCCTGGTCGAGCCAGGTATCAATCTGTTCGAGAACATCACGCATCATTGCGCTCCCTTCCGGGGTTAGTCGGCCGCTGCGATGCGGCTCTGTTCATAGTCGAGCGGTTTCTGCCGGCGCACCGGTCGGGTCTCTCCGATCTTCGAGAGATGATCCGCCAGCAGTTCCAGGCTCTCAAGGTTGTGCACCGGCATGAAGTCGTCGATAAACGGCATCGCCGCCTGCATACCGCGTGTCAGGGGCTGATAGCGAGGCGAACCCAGCAGTGGGTTGAGCCAGATCAAGCCGGTAGCAGGAGCGTTGCAGGCGCGACATCTCGGCCGCCAGCAGATCGGGGTCGCCGCGGTCCCAGCCGTCGGAGATGATCAGCACAACCGCGCCATTGCGCAGCACGCGCCGTGCCCACTCCTGGTTGAAGGTCTGGATCGATTCGCCGATGCGCGTGCCGCCGGCCCAGTCTTGCACTTCGCTTGAGACTTTGGTGATGGCCTCGTCGATCGGCCGGTTTTTGAGAACGCGGGTGACCCGCGTCAGGCGCGTGCCAAAGACGAACGCCTCAACCTTTGCCATGTCGTTCTCGATGGTATGGATGAAGTGCAGCAGGAGCCGCGAGTAGCGATCCATCGAGCCGGAGATGTCGCAGATCACGATCAGGGCGCGTGGCTTGTGCTTGATCTTGCGCTGCGAGATCTTGAGCGGTACACCAGCCGTCTGGAGAGATTTGCGCATGGTGCGCCGTGCGTCGATGAAGCGGCCCTTGGGGGTTGCGATCTTCCGGCGGGAGCGGCGCTTGCCGATCTCCCACTCGAGATGACGCATCAGGAAGCGTGCCTGTTCAAGCTCTTCCTGGGTGTACTCAGAAAAGTCCTTGCTGCGCAGCGCTTCAGATGCACTGTAGGTCATGATCGACTCGGCGTCGACGTCATCCGCGTCGCCGGGGTCGTCAGAGTCGCCGTCTTCGGACTCAAGCCCTTCGACCTGTTCAGAGGTCATGCTCTCGCCCTCGGCGCCGGACATCTCGTCTGAGTCGTCCTGCATCATCTCAGCTTCTTCGGCGCTGATTTCCTGGAAGTCTGTCAGGTTATCGGCGTTGTCACTCGCCTCGCGTCGCGAAACCCAGTAGCGGTCAAAGACCTCGTCGAAGATCGGCAGATCTTCTTTCCGGGTGACCAGGCAGGCTTCGGCGGCCTGCTTGAAGCGCCGGCGGCGCTCGATGCCGATGTGATGGGTGGCTTCGACAAAGGTCATGACCTGCGACGGGGTCACCATCACGCCGTTGGCGCGCAGCACCCGCCCGAAGCGGAGCGAGCGCTCAAGAAAGCGCTGCCCCGGCTCCTTCGACAGTCGTTTTACTCTGCGGTTACCCTCAGTCACTGTTCTTTGCTGCGCCAATCAATTCATCGAGCTTGCCCTTGCGGATCGACTGAATGTCTTCCTGATGCTTCAGAATCGCGCCAAGGGTGGTCGATGCGACTTCCGCTGTGATCTCGGTCTGGCTCAGCGCCATCAGCGCGGCAGCCCAGTCCAGCGTCTCTGCAACGCCGGGAACCTTGTAGAGGTCGATCTGACGCAGGTCAGCAACGAAGGTCGCGATCTGCTTCGCGAGCCGGTCGTTCACTCCTGGCACCTTGGTCTGGACGATCTTGTATTCCTTGTCGACGGTCGGGTAGTCGATCCAGTGGTACAGGCAGCGTCGCTTGAGTGCGTCGTGCAGCTCCCGGGTCCGGTTCGACGTAATAATGACGATTGGTGGATGCTCGGCAACGAGCGTGCCGATTTCCGGGACAGTTACCTGGAAGTCAGACAGCAGCTCCAGCAAGAACGCCTCGAACTCCTCGTCAGCGCGGTCAATCTCGTCGATCAGCAGCACAGGGGCTCTGCCACGGTGCTCGATCGCCTGCAGGAGCGGGCGCTTGATGAGGTAGTCTTCGCCGAAGATCTCGGCCATGGCCGCTTCGCGGCTATCATGGCTGGATTCCGCCGCGCGGATGGCGAGCATCTGACGCGGATAGTTCCACTCATAGACCGCATGCGAGACGTCCAGACCCTCATAGCACTGCAACCGGATCAGGTCGGTGCCCAGAATCGCCGCGAGAACCTTGGCGATCTCCGTCTTGCCGACACCGGCTTCTCCTTCGAGGAGGAGCGGCTTCGGCAGCTTCAGGGCGAGATAGATGGCGGTCGAAAGGCTGGAATCGGCCACATACCGTTGTGAACCGAGAGCTTCTTGAACTTCATCAATGGACTCTAATGAATGAGTCGCTTGCTGCGCCGTAGCCAACAACTAATCCTCACATTTGACCGGTCACCGGCGAGGCTCACTATCGTCCACCGCGTAACCGTCGTTACGTAATCAACACCAGAATATTCTATCATCACCATAATGAAGTCATGATAGAAACCGCTCTCTCCCACCCCCCTCTCCCGGTCGAGAGAGGGGGGTGTTTCGCTCGTTTCTTGCCGCTCCCCACGGGGAGCGGGACCGGGGAAGAGAGCCTTAGTTCCCCAGAGCTCGATTCAACGCGCGCTTCGCAATGACCTTGGTCAAGTGCTCGCGGTACTCCGACGAAGCGTAGTGGTCGCCCGCAAACTCGGTGACACCCTCGGTAGCGCGCTCCGCTGCCGCCTCGACGGCGCTGGCGTCGCCGCTGGTGCCAACGAGGGCCTCCTCGGCGCCGGTCAAACGCGTGACGACATAGACCGAGCCGGTCGCCGTAATCCTGGCGGAGCTCACGTTGCCGGAGCCATCACGAGTGACGACGGCTGCCACGCCGCAGACCGGATAGCCCGAGGCCGGATGCGGGAACTTCTCGTACGCTGAGACGACGTTGTCCTGCGGGGCCGGTAGATTGATCTGGGTCAGCACTTCCTCCGGCTCGAGGGCCGTCGTGAAGATGTCGATGAAGAACTCGCTGGCCGGGATCGTCCGCTCGCCGTTCGGACCCACGGCGACGAACTCTGCATCCAGGGCGACCAGTGCGGCGGGAATATCGGCTGCTGGATCTGCATGGGCGGCGGATCCGCCGATGGTACCCAGGTTTCTCACCTGGATATCGCCCACCCAGCCGGCAGCCTCATGCAACACCGGATACCTGGATTTCAGCTCGGCGTTGTTGAGCAGCACGTCATAGGTGCACATCGCGCCGATCGTCGCGCCGCCATTGACTGAGAGCTGCCTGAGACCGGAGATACTGCCGAGGTCGACGATGGCGCCGGGCTCAGCCAGCCGAAGCTTCATGGCCGGGAGGAGCGAGTGCCCGCCCGCCAGAATCTTCGCGTCGGGGTTCTCCTGCAGGATCGCTACTGCCTCCTGAACCGACCCCGGCCGGTGGTAATCAAATGCTGCCGGATACATCGTTAGTTCCTCCCGTTCGCCTGTTGCATCGCCGCCCAAACTCGTGGTGCGGACAATGGCATATCAATGTGTTTGATACCCAGTGGCGCGAGCGCATCCACGACCGCGTTGACCACGGCCGGGGTTGACGCGATCGTACCCGCTTCGCCGGCGCCCTTGACGCCAAGCGCGTTGACCGGTGAGACCGTTACTGTCCGGTCGAGCTCCAAGTTGACCATCTGGCCGGCGTGTGGGATGGCGTAGTCCATCAGTGAGCCAGTCAGCAGTTGCCCGTCGTCATCATAGACCGCACCTTCGTACAACGCCTGGCCGATGCCCTGGACGATGCCGCCCTGCACCTGACCATCGACGATGAGCGGGTTGACCACGTTGCCGACATCGTCGACCGCGACATATCGCTTCAGGTCGACTTTGCCGGTTTCCGCGTCCACCTCGACGACCGCGATGTGCGTGCCAAATGGGAACGTGCAGTTCGGTGGGTCGTAGTAGGTGGTCTCGTCGAGATAGGGCTCCATCCCCGCCGGCAGGTTGAGACCGGTTGCGGAGGCGAGCGCGATCTCCGCGAACGACAACGATCGGTCGGGCGCACCAATGACGGACGCAGTGCCGTCCTTGTACTCGATGTCGGACTCGTTGACTTCGAGCAGGTGAGCCGCGATCTTCTCGATCTTGTCGCGGATCTTTTCAACGGAGTGCACGATGGCTGTGCCGCCAACCGTCAGCGATCGACTGCCGTAGGTGCCATAGCCGAAGGGTGTTCCCTGGGTATCGCCCCACTCCACGGTGATGTCGTCATACGGCACGCCGAGCCGGTCGGAAACGATCTGGGCGAACGAGGTCTCGTGACCCTGGCCGTGTGGCAGCGTCCCGGTGGTCACGACGACCTTGCCGGTCAGGTGTACCTTGACGTTCGCGCTCTCCCAGAGCGCCGCGCCCCAACCCTCGGCATTGATCCAGGCTGACGGAGCGACCCCACAAACCTCAACATACGATGAGAACCCGATGCCAAGATATTTTCCCTGCTGGCGCAGTGCTTCCTGCTGCCTGAGAAGCTCGTCGTAGCCGATGTTCGCAAGCGCCTTGTCCAGCGCCGGCACGTAGTTGCCGGAGTCGTACGGCAACATGCCCACGTGGTTGGTATAGGGGAATGCCTCGTTGGAGATGAAGTTGACCTTGCGTACCTCCGCTGGGTCCATGCCGAGCTCGTCCGCCACGAGATCGATGGCGCGCTCGACCAGGAACGTTGCCTCGGGTCTTCCGGCGCCACGGTAGGCATCGACCATGCCGGTATTGGTGTAGGTGCCGGTGATCTCGCAGTAGACATTGGGAATGTCGTAGACACCCGAAACCATGCGGCCATAGAGCGTTGTGGCAACCCCTGGCGCGATTGTCGAGAGGTAACCGCCCATGTTGGCGTAGGTCTTGACGTGCAGGCCGGTGATCTTGCCGTCGCGGTTGGCGGCCACCTGGATGTCAGTGACGTGGTCGCGGCCGTGCGACGTGGCCGAGTGGCTCTCTGCGCGTCCCTCGGTCCACTTCACGGGCCGGTTGAGCGTTTTGCTGAGCCAGCCCACGAGCGGATACTCCGGGTAGACGAAGATCTTGCACCCAAACCCGCCACCGAGGTCCGGAGTGATGACCCGAATCTTCTCTTCCGGGTGACCTAACACGAAGGCGGCGAGGAGCAGCCGGTGGACGTGCGGAGCCTGCGATGAGAGCCAGAAGGTGTACTCGTCGGTGCCCGCATCGTACAAACCAGTTGCGCCGCGCGTTTCCATGGGCGTCGGGATGAGCCGCTGGTTGCGGATCCTCTGCCTCACGACGACATCGCCGCTGTTGAGTGCGCCTTCGGTGCCGGCTTTGTCGCCGGCGTTCCACTCGAAGGCGACGTTGTTGGGCGCGTTCTCGTGGAGCAGCGGGGCACCCTCGCGGGTCGCGAGCTCGGCATCAACGACGGCCGGCAGCACGTCGTACTCAACCTGGATGGCGTCCAGGGCATCGCGTGCCTCGGCAACCGTCTCCGCCACGACGACCGCGACGCCATCGCCGGTCCAGTGGACCTCATCGATGGCGAGCGCCCGCGGCGTGTTGATGTTGTTGGCGACACCGTGGCCAACCGGAAAGGCGCAGGGCAGAGGATTGATTTCTTGCATGTCCCGGCCGGTAAAGACACCGACGACGCCGGGCATCTCCTTCGCAGCCGATGTGTCGATGCTCGTGATTCGAGCGTGGGCGTGTGGGCTGCGCAGGATGGCCGCGTGGACCATGCCGGGCAGCACAATATCATCCATGAAGCGGGCCGCACCCTTGACCAGGCGCGGATCTTCACGGCGCTTTAGCCTTTGTCCAACGAGTTCCTTTCTGGGTTCAGTCGCAGTCATGATGGCCTCCAGTGCTCGATGTCAAGCGTTAACGCTGAGGGACTGGTGCGCGCGCCGGCGATTGTTAATCGTCGCCCGCCGCGCCCGCCATCTTGTTTGCCGCGTACTGAATGGATTTCACAATGTGCTGGTAGCCGGTGCAGCGGCAGAGGTTCCCCTCCAGGCCGTGCCGGATCTCCGCCTCGGTCGGGTTGGGGTTGCGCTGCAGCATGTCCACGGTGGTCATGATCATGCCCGGCGTGCAGTAGCCGCACTGCAGGCCGTGCTCTTCCCAGAACCCTTCCTGAATCGGGTGCAGCTGGCCGTCCTTTGCCAGGCCCTCGATGGTCATGATGTCCGCGCCTTCCGCCTGAACGGCGAGCACGGTGCAGGACTTCACGGCTTTGCCGTTCATGATGATGGTGCACGCGCCGCACTGGCTGGTGTCGCAGCCGATGTGCGTACCGGTCAACCCAAGGTTCTCCCGAAGATGGTGTACCAGCAATGTACGTGGTTCGACCTCGCTAGTGCGCGTGGAACCGTTAACGGTCATCGAAACCGGGTGTTGCATGTTCCCTCCTCAAACTCGCCGAACCGTCAGGTGACATAACCCAGTTCGTCGGCGCCCAAAACAGGCATCGGTCATAGCCGCACGGACCACCTTAACACCTGAACCGAGTAGCCCGGCGTACTGCAAGGTGAGCCAGTCTCAGGTGTAAATCCACCCCCGGCTGGTCGCGACGATACCGCGAACGACGATCTAGGGCGATAGTAGCCATAGTGGGGGGCTGCGGTCAATAGGAAGAGGCAATCTCGTACCTGTCGTAACCGCAAAGCGCCGGCATCAGCCCCAGGGGATGGAGCGGCGCGAAACCAGACGCGGGAAGACGCCGGTGTCCAGGATGCGCTCGATACGCGTGTTGAACGCGCGTACCTCATGCGGGTCAAGGTAGCGCAGCAGTTTCATGGCGAGCTGCTGGTCGGCGCCGAGTCTCTGGAGATCGTCGAGCAGCGCTCGATCGATGGGCTCGTCCTGGAAATCCCAGATGACGGTTCGGAGTTTTGGTTGCACGTTGAAGGTCAGGCCGTGGTCGATACCCCAGATCCTGCCATCGGCCACGCTGCGCAGGCAGTGGGCGGCCTTGCGGTCCGCGTTGTTGGTGATCAGGTCGAAGACGGCCATCCGCATGACCTCGTCGCGGTGATCGTCCCGGAATGAGAAGTAGTGTGCATGCTTCTCCGGCTCGATGTACTCCTGGACGGTACCGATACCATGCGGACCGTCCCGGATGATGGTGGTGGGAATGAAATGCCAGCCGAGCGCTTCGGCGACCAGATAGGCCGCGTATTCGCGGCGGTACAGGGTGCGGTCCGGAAAATCCCACAAGGGAACTTCACCCGCCGCGGGTTTATAAACGGCGAGTGTCTCGTCAAACTCCTCCTCGGGGTCTTGAAGCAGCACACTAAAGGTGTAGTTTGAACCCCAGGGCACCAGCTCGCAATCCAGAATCAGGGCGCGTCGAAAGAACTCGACCGCCGGAACGCACTCCCGGTCTTCGACGCCAAATGTGTCGTCTGGCTCAATGATGGTCATCGCCACAACTTTCTGGCCACGTGCGGCACGTTGGTCCTGACAACCTGGCGTCTAGAGCACCGGCGAGGTGCGTTGACCCCCGTGAGGTATCGCGGTCTCCTGTGGTGGATCGCCATGGCGAACGTTCTGAAAGAAGGTTACGGCGTCCTCAGCAAGGTTGTTCAGGAAGAGGGACTCTAATCCCTGGCGATCTCGATACGCAAATGTGTGTGTGCGTTTGGCGTACAGATCGTAGTTTCCATGCTCTATCTCAAGAATGGGCATCGCGTCGATCTGCCAGCCAAGGCCGGCCTTGCGTTTGATGAGCTGCACCTGAATGACAAAATACCCGGACTGGAAACGGCCGCCGTAGAGATCTCCGTTCACCGTGAATTGGAACTGAAAACCCACGCCTTCGCTCTCAGAGTCCAGGTCACGGCCATGGACGGTCACTGCGGGCTCACCAGCGGGGATACGTTCCTGCAGTGCCCGGCCAAGCAGCAGGATAGCGTTCCTCTGCTGTTGCCACAGGGTGTCGAGAGACGAGGGGTTCGATTGAGTATTCACTGCGTCTTCCAAAATAAATGCGAATCGACCTTCGATTGTAACAATCGCCGCGGGGTGAGCCGCGGCTGTGCGTCCCCTTCTACAGGTAGTTTGGCGCGTTTTGCTATACTCCGGGCGTTAGATTCTTCGACTGTATTTGAGGTAAAGCGTTGAAAGTTTCTGTTGCCAAATCATCGGGCAGCGTCGTCCAGATGAACATTGCCGCCGACGACGATGAGTTCTCAAAAGCTATGAACCAGGCGTATCGACGGGTTGTGAAAGAATTCAACATCCCGGGATTTCGCAAGGGCAAGGCTCCGCGTCATGTGGTAGAGCGTATGCTCGGCCGCGACGCACTGGTCGAAGAGGCCGGCATGGGCATCATGGACGAGCTCTATCGCCGAGCGCTCGAGCAGGAAGGGTTGACTCCGGTTTCCGAGCCGGAGGTAAACGTGCTTGAGCCAGAGCCCATTGCGTTCCAGGTTGTCGTGCAGGTGTATCCCGAGGTGACGCTTGGCGATTACACGTCGGTGCGCGTCGAGCCCCGCGAAGTGAACATCGAGGATGAAGCCATCGATGAGACCATCGAGCGATTGCGCAAGAACGCCGCCGAATGGGTTGAATTGCCCGAGCCGCGCAAGCCGGCCGAGGGCGACCAGGTCACGATAGACATGACCGTCTACAACGGCGACGAGGTCTTCCAGGAGCCTGCCGAAGACATGCCATGGGTGCTTGGTGAGGCCGGCATGTTCGAAGCGCTGGAAGACGCCATCAAGCTGATGGACGTTGGCGAATCAACTGAGTTGACGCTCGCTTTCGAAGAAGATGACGAAACGGTCGCTCCTGAAGTTCGCGGCAAGACCCTGCGCTACGAGATCAGTCTCAAGGACATCAAGGAACGCGAGCTGCCAGAGCTTGACGCAGAGTTTGCCGGCAAGATCGGCGGTCTGGAATCAATCGATGAGCTACGCGGCGAGATTCGCAAGGATCTGCTGCGGGATCGGGCAGCTGAGGCACGCACCGAGCTATTGAACGAGATCGTCAACGCGATGGCGGACGCCAGCGAGGTTGATGTCCCGGTTGCGATGGTCGATAGCGAGATCGACAACCAGATTACCCAGATGCGCTCGCGGCTGGCCCAGAGCGGCATGGAGCTCGAGATGTACCTGGCGATGGCTCAGCAAACTGAAGAAGATGTGCGTGCCGACATGCGCGCCGATGCCGAGCGTCGCGTCCGCAATAGCCTGGTTCTCCAGCAGATCACTGAGGCTGAAGAGCTCGCGATCACCGCTGAGGACATTGAGACCGAGATCTCGCGCCTGACCGCAGGTATGGAAAATCCCGAGCGCATGCGCTCGATCTATGAGTCGGAGTATTTCCGCGAGCGCCTGCTGAGTGAGATTCAGGACCGGAAGCTCACCGATCGAATCATCGAGATTGCAACTGATGGCCAGGGAGCTCTGACCGGTGAAGCGGCTGAGTTACTGAACGAAGAGCCTGAAGCGCAGGCAGTTGCCGCCGATGAAGGCGAGACTGAAGTAGCCGCGCCCGAAGAGGATGCCGCCCCGATCTCTGCCGGCAGCGACCAGGAAGCCGAGGCCGTAACGTTAGAAGACGAATCAACACCTCAGGTAGCCGTCGCCGAAGAAGAATCTGAAGAGCTCGAAGACGAAGAGAGCAAGACCGAATCTACATAGACCCGCCGGTCGCCAATCGATCGTGACCGGCCGACCATGATGCACTCACGTGCCGGAAGGACCCATCTCATGGACCGTTCGCTACCTACCAACCTCGTGCCGATGGTGGTCGAGAGCACCAACCGCGGTGAGCGTGCCTACGACATCTACTCGCGGCTGCTGCGCGATCGCATCATCATTCTTGGTACTCCGATCGACGACCAGATCGCGAATCTGATCTCGCGCCCAGTTGCTGTTCCTGGACAACGACAATCCGGAGCAGGACATCCAGATGTACATCGACTCGCCGGGAGGCAGTGTGTATCACGGCCTCTTCATCTACGACACCATGCAGTCGATTTCCGCCGACGTTCGCACCTACGCCTGTGGCATTACCGCCAGCATGGGCGCGGTCCTGCTTGCGGCGGGTACCCACGGCAAGCGCTTTGCGCTGCCGAACTCGCGCATCCTGATCCACCAGGGCTCGGCCGGCTTCCGGGGTAACATCCCCGACATCGAGATCCTTGCGGAGGAGACCATGCGTCTCACGCGCCGGATGACAGAGATCATGGCCTTGCACACCGGCCAGTCATACGACACCATTAAGCGTGACACGCGAGCGCGACAAGTACCTGTCTGCAGACGAAGCAAAAGACTACGGCCTGGTGGATCATGTGCTTGAATCACCCAAGCTGGAGAAGCTGAAGGCGATGCGGGCTGCCGAGGTGAACGGCAAGGTTGCTGACTAGGTATCGTCTGGCGAGAGAGACTCAATCCCGAGGGGAAGGCACAGCATGACTGGATCACGAGGTGGGCGAGTGCATTATCGTTGCTCCTTCTGCGGTAAGAGCCAGGAGGAAGTGCGCCGGCTCATCGCAGGGCCGGGCGCAGTGTATATCTGTGACGAGTGCGTTCAGCTGTGCCGCGAGATTATCGAAGAAGAAGAGACGCCCGCAGCACGTCCCGAGCCAAACTTTTCCAAGATCCTCCCGCCGAGGAAGCTCTATGAGCAGCTTAACAACTACGTCATCGGCCAGGACCGCGCGAAGAAGATCCTCTCGGTCGCGGTCTACAACCACTACAAGCGCATCAGCGTCGGGCCGCGAGTGACGACGATGTCGAGCTCCAGAAATCAACATCCTGCTGGTCGGCCCGACCGGGAGCGGCAAGACGCTCCTGGCTCAGACGCTGGCCAAGATCCTGGATCGTGCCGTTCTCGATCGCCGATGCCACCGCCCTGACCGAGGCAGGCTACGTCGGCGAGGATGTGGAGAACATCCTGCTGCGCTTGATCCAGAATGCCGGCGATGTCGACCCGCGCCCAGACCGGCATCATCTACATCGATGAGATCGACAAGATCGCGCGCAAGTCCGACAACCCCATCGATCACCCGTGATGTCTCGGGTGAGGGTGTACAGCAGGCGCTGCTGAAGATCATTGAGGGCACCGTCGCCAATGTGCCGCCGCAGAGTGGGCGCAAGCACCCGCACCAGGAATACATCCAGATCGATACGCGCAACATCCTCTTCATCTGTCGGTGGCGCGTTCGAGGGCCTGGACGAGATCGTCGGCAAGCGGTCTGGGCACGCGACGGCGCAATTCGGTTTCGGTGGACGCGCCGAGTCTGGTCGAGCAGGGTGGCGAAGGCTCGCTGCTGCCGTATGTCGACCATGACGACCTGCTGCAGTACGGGCTGATCCCGGAGTTCGTTGGCCGGTTGCCGGTCGTCGTCTCGCTCGACGCGCTTAACGACGGACGACCTGATGCGGATTCTCATCGAGCCGCCGAACGCGATCGTCAAGCAGTTTGAGCAGCATGTTCTTCAGTTTGACGACGTTGAGCTGGTCTTCACCCAGGACGCGCTGATGGCCGCCGCCGAGCAGGCCGCAGAAGCGCAAGACCGGCGCACGCGGTCTGCGCACGACGATCGAAGAAGTGCTGCTGGACGTGATGTACGACATCCCGTCGCTTGAAGGCGTGCGCAAGTGCGTCGTCAACGCCGACGTGATCAACAACCGCACCCGGCCGCTGCTGATGAGCGTCAATGACAGCCCCATCGAGCTGCAGGAGAGCGCGTAGGACGCGCTACCGCCAAATAGGACACTGTGTTCACCATCGAAAGGCCGGCGCACTCGCGCCGGCCTTTCGTATTGTGCGTTTCGCCCGGATCGCCCGCTGGTCCAAGATGCGCCGGTTTGTCAGCCTGAGCGCCTTGATAGTCATCCCGGTGTTCAACAGTCACCCGGGCGTTTATCAGTCATCCTGACGTTAGGAAGGATCTCTGCGTGAAACGCCTCGGGAGTCAAGCAAGAGATCCTTCCTAACGTCAGGATGACTATCAAGGCGCTCAGGCTGACTGATTGGCGCCCAGGGTGACGAACACGCTCGGGGTGACTGGTGAGGCGCTCAGGATGACTGGTTACGCGCCCTGTATTCCACGGCCTCTACCGCCCGCGCTCAGTGGGCCTTGTTAAGCTGCGGTCTCCACAAGTTCGGTTATTAACATGGCAGGTTCACCCTCGCCTATCGTCAGCGCTTTGTGCGGGTGGCGAGAAAGTCGTCGTAGTGCATGCCGTAGTGGTCCCGTGTGAACTCAAGGGCTTCGTCGGGATCGATGTCCGGTAAGCGCTCCAGCAATTCCATCAGGTCGACGTGCGTTTGCTCCAGGTATTCGCGGACCTCGTCGAGCGACCAGTCGGCTTTGGCGATCACCTGTGCTTCGCTCCATGCGTCACGAGCAGCGTCGGTATCGTCTTCGGTGGGCCGGCTCTCAGGTCGCCCCGCGTCACGGTCGCGCAGCATCTGTGTATAGACGGCCTCCCGGTCGGCAATGTGGGCGATGAGATCCTTCCCGCTCCATTTGCCGGCGACGTTTGGCCGCGTGAGCTCGGCGTCACTGAGGCTGCTGATCGTCTTGCGGAGCTGGAGATAGCCGGCAGAAATGTCTTTCAGTAACTCTAGACGTTTGCGCTTGGATATAGCCATGGGCTCATTGCCCTTCCAGTGAGGTTCGATTCGACTCGCGAATAGTACGTTATCAGGGTACAGATTGGCCCAACGTTGCTACGATTGGCCTGACATCATCAACGTGCATCGAGGAGGAATCATATGCGGGCTCACACAATTGACTCGACGACGGTGGGCGACCGTCAACTGGGCTGGATTCTGGCCGAGGAAGTCCGGTCGACGGCCGGTAAGCGGCTCTTTCGCAAAGGATCACGCATCGATCAGCGGGTGTTGGAGCAGTGGGCCGAGGTTGCGCCCGCCACGCTGCACCTGATCGAGCCGGAGCCAGACGATCTTCACGAGGATGAGGCGGGCCGCCGCATTGCGGCTGCCGTCGCCGGCGAAGGCTTGCGGATCAAGGGACCGATTCAAAGCCGTTTTAACCTGATCGCGGATCGCAAGGGGCTACTTCGGGTGGATGCAGACCTGTTGCGCGACGTCAACAGGGTGATGGGTGCGACGGTCTTTAGCTTGCTGGACCGTCAGACGGTCGTGAGCGGCAAGGTCGTCGCGGGGGTCAAGGTGACGCCGATCACGCTCCCTGAAGAGCGGGTGCGTGAGATCGAACGGCTCTGTGCCGAGGCCGCGCGTCCCCCGATTGTCGTGCTCCCGTTTGCCCCGAAACGAGTCTTTGTTGTTGCTACCGAGGGCTTGAACGAGAAGATGCGCCAGCGCTTCGAGGAGATAGTGGCACGCAAGATCAACTGGTATGGGTCAGAACTGGTGGGCGTGCAATTCGTGGACGCAGATCCGGAATCCGTGGCGCGGGCCCTCCAGGAAGGACTCTCGCTGGGGGCGAATATTCTGATGGCGGCAGGCGGAAACACCATCGATCCGCTCGACCCCATCTTCCTGGCACTCGATGAGATCGAAGCTGAGATGGTCCATTTTGGTGCGCCGGCCCATCCCGGCAGTATGTTCTGGCTGGCTGAAGTCAGCGATGTGCCCATTATCAGCCTGGCTTCATGCTCGATGTATTCCAAAGCCACGGTCGCCGATCTGATTCTGCCGCTGGTGATGACCGGGCAGAAGGTTGTCTCGGACGACATCGTTGAGCTTGGTTACGGCGGCCTACTGGAGCGTGAGATGGCGTTTCGCTTTCCCGATTATGACGCCGAGTCGAGCGATGAGGGTTCCGAGGGCGCCGAAGAATGACGACACGGTGCTACGATGCCGGGCACATGAGCACATGAGCGTATGCACAGAGACACGCGGAGGTTAATACAGTGGCGCAGGACTCAAACAGGGTGACGATCGTTCACGGCGGGACGGTCGTGACGTCTGACGGACCGGTTCGGGCCGACATCCTGATCCGGGGCGAGCGGATCGCGGCCCTCATGACCGATTCCCGGGGTGTCGAGGCCGATGAGCGGATTGACGCCAGCGGCCTGATCGTCGTTCCAGGCGGGATTGACGCACATACCCATTTCAAGGAGCCGGACCCGAACCTCGTCGAGGGCTTCGAGACGGGTTCCAGGGGCGGGATTGCTGGTGGCATAACGACCGCTGTCGAAATGCCCCAGGCCACTCCGGCGGCGTCGACCGGAGCGCACATCCGGGAGAAGCGCAAGCTGATCTCGAAGCGCTCACATATCGACGTCGCGCTCTGGGGCGGCGTGATCGGTCAACCTCAAGAGCAGATCGAGGAGATGATCGACGAGGGGATTGTGGCGCTCAAAGCGTTCATGCCGGCCTCGAGCCCGGGCTTTCCGAGGGCGAACGATGTGGTGTTGCACGACACGTTCAAGCTGCTTGCCGGTCGCGACGACCTGCCGTTCGGTATTCACTGCGAGAACGATGACATGCTGACGGCCGGCATCGCGAGAATGCAGGCGGCCGGCCGCAAAGACCCTATGGCGCACGCCGAGAGCCGGCCACCGCTAGTCGAGGTGGAGGCGGTCCATCGAGCGCTCTTCTTCGCCGAGCTCACCGGCGCGCGGATCTACATCTGCCACCTGGCCGCGGCTGACGGGTTCAAGCTGGTGAAGGAGGCGCGGCAGCGCGGCGTGCGGGTTGAGGCTGAGACCTGTCCGCAATATCTGCTGCTCGACCATTCCGACCTGGAGAAGCATGGCCCGTTCGCGCGTTGTGCCCCGGCATTCAGGTCGCGTGACGAGGTCGAGCGAATCTGGGAGTACATCTACGACGGCACGGTTGACGTGGTTTCGTCCGATCACTGTGGCTACACGATGGAATCCAAAGAAGCCGGTCTGGACGACATCTGGAAAGCGCCGCTGGGTTGCTCGGGCATTCAGACCATGTACCCGGGGCTGTTTGACGAGATGATCAACAAGCGCGGTCAGTCACTCGAGCGCTTCGTCGAGCTCTCCGCGACGAACCCTGCCCGGGTCTTCGGGCTCTACCCCCAGAAGGGCGTCATCCAGGTCGGCTCCGACGCTGATCTGGCGTTCTATGACCCGCAATGTGCCTGGGAGGTGCGCGGCAAGGATATGCTGCACCGCAACAAGTGGACTCCGTATGAGGGCAAGACCGTCGGGGCGTCCGTCGTGAGGACGATGCTGCGCGGCAAGACAGTGTTCGACAGCAGCCAGGGCAACCCGGTTGTAGGCGTGCCGGGCGACGGGCAGTTCCTGGCGCGTGGGTATGGCAGAGAGGGAGCGAGCGCCCGATGACGGTAACGTTGGTCAACGGAACCCTGTACGACGGACTCGGGAACCCGGGCCGGCGTGGAAATCTTGTGATCGAGAACGACCGGATCGCCGAGCTGGGCAATGTGTTGCCAAGGGGCGAACAGATCGACGTCACGGGTATGGCGGTGTCGCCGGGGTTCATCGACACACACAGCCACTGCGACCTCGTCGGCTTGTCCAATCGCCAGCTCTCGCCGAAGCTGCGCCAGGGCATCACGACCGACCTCCTGGGCCAGGACGGGCTCTCCGAAGCGCCGATCAAGGCTGAAGACGTCGATCACTGGCGCACGCACCTGTCCGGCTTGAACGACGATCCGCAGGTTGAGTGGACGTGGCGCAGTTACGGCGACTACTTCGACCGCATCGGGGGCGCGGCGATCAACATGGCCGGCATGGTCGGCCATGGAACCGTGCGCCTGCATGTCATGGGGATGGACGATCGCGCGCCGACCGCGACCGAGCTGGTCGCGATGCAGGCGTTGGTCGATGATGCGCTGACGAATGGCGCGTGCGGCTTCTCCACCGGTCTGATCTATTCACCCTGCGTCTACGCCGACACCGACGAGATCATCGCGCTGGGGCACGTGGTGAAGCGCCACAACAGCTTTATGGTCTATCACATGCGCTTCGAGGGCCTGCGCGTTCTCGATGGCATGGAGGAAGTGTTCACCGTCGGTCGCGCGACCGGTGCCTCGCAGCACATCTCCCACTTCAAGGCGCGCGGCGGTCGTGCCTGGGGCAAGGCTCCCGAGATGAGCGCCGCCATGGATCGGGCGCGTGCCGAGGGTATCGATGTCACGGCCGACCAATACCCCTATACAGCCGGCTCGACGATGCTGGGCGCCCTCTTGCCGCCGTGGTGCCACTCGCGGGGTGTCGAGGGGCTGAATGCCTTCCTGCGTGACGAGTCGCTGGAAGAGCGCATCCGTACCGAGATCGAGCATGGCCGGCATGACTGGGAGTCGAGCATTGCGTCCAGCTCCTGGGAATCGATCGCGATTGTCGGCGTGAAAACCGCGGCCAACCAATGGGTCGTCGGCAAGCGGATTCCCGAGATTGCCACGCAGTGGAACCTCGACAACTATCAGACGATGGTGCGGCTGCTCCTGGAGGAGAACCACGCGGTCTCGATGATCCTGCACATGATGCACGAGGATGACGTCCGCCACCTGCTGGTGCAGCCCTGGTTGATCCATTGCACCGACGGTCTGATGGGTGGGACGCCCCATCCACGGACCTACGGGACCTACCCGAAGGTCCTCGGCCACTACGTGCGCGACGAGAAGCTCATGCCGCTTGAGGCAGCGATTCGCAAAATGACCTCATTACCTGCCTGGCGCATCGGCGTCAACGATCGTGGCGTCCTGCGGCCCGGGGCTTTCGCCGATATTACGGTCTTCAACCCGGACACGGTCATCGACTGCTCGACCTACGCGAACCCGACCGAGTTCCCGGTAGGTATCGAGCATGTTTTCGTGAACGGCATCCACGCAGTGCGGGACAGCCGCGAGACCGGTAACCTGGCCGGCCGCGCGTTGCGCCGGGAGGTGGGAGCGCCCGGAACGCGCACCTAGGAAACACAACTCAACGATGTCGAGTGATCGTGCCCCCGGCGCCTCATGCGCCGGGGGCACGACCTTGTTCTTGGGGCTGCGGGAGGCGCTACACTCAGAGTAGTGTCACGGCCGGTCAGACGGCACCGCCGTGGAGCGCATTCTGCGCATTTCCGAACTCTAAATATTGACATGCGGACGCATTACCTCCTGGAGAGACAGAGATGCCGAGATTCAACAGGCGAGCACGCCTTGACACCTCTCAGGTCGAGGACCGGCGCGGAGGTGGTGCAAAGGCCATAGGCGGAGTCGGCGGCGGGATTGGATTGATCATCCTTGTGGTCTCGCTGCTCTTAGGGGTCAACCCGCTCGATACCGGAGGCTCACCTTCTTCCCCATCGAACAACCCCGGCGTAGCGGTGGAGGACGGCAGCCTCGCAGAGGACTGCCAGACAGGCCAGGACGCAAACGAGCAGCAGGATTGCCGGATCGTCGCCTACGTGAACAGCATCCAGGAGTACTGGACCGAGGAGTATGGATCGCGCGGTGAAGAGTACATTCCGGCCGAAACGGTGCTCTTCAGCGCTTCAACCCAGACCGGCTGCGGTTTCGCCAGCTCTGCCACGGGTCCTTTCTACTGTCCGCCAGACATGGGCGTCTATCTGGATCTCACCTTCTTCAACGATCTGCGCACGCAGCTCGGCGCTCAGGGTGGACCGTTCGCCGAGGCGTACGTCCTGGCTCATGAATACGGGCACCACGTGCAGAATCTTGAGGGAATCCTGGGTCAGATCGGGAACGACCGCGAGGGACCCGAGAGCGCGGCGGTGCGTGCGGAACTTCAGGCAGACTGCTTCGCAGGGGTCTGGTCGCACCATGCGGCCGGGACCGAGATCCTCACCGAGCTAACGGAGGAGGATATTGCCATCGGCCTGGACGCCGCCGCCGCAGTCGGTGACGACCGCATACAGCAACGCACCCAGGGAAGCGTGTCCCCTGAATCATGGTCGCACGGTTCATCGGAGCAGCGCCAGGAATGGTTCACCACCGGCTACCGGACCGGCGAGCCGGAAGAATGCGACACGTTCAGCGGCGGGTTGTAACGACCGCCCGCTGATGGTACGGGAAGCGATGCGTAGGGGCGCAATTATGAAGATGTCCTGGTTCATCCGATAATCGTGGGGTTCCATCTGCGTAGGGGCGCAATTCATTGCGCCCTCTCCAATGCCATGGGCAGCCAGACAGGGCGTAGTGATGAAATTGTCTGAATTCATCCGATAATTGTGGGCCCCATCTGCGAAGCGGCGCAATTCATTGCGCCCTCTCCGGCGCCCGAGCGGCCAGGCAAGGCGCAATAAATTGCGCCGCTACGCATTCCTCATGAGCGGATCAATCAGGGCAAACTCATTGTTGCGCCCCTACGAACATGGGGCCATGATTATCGGACGCACCTAGACATCGTCATTGCACCGCCACGCAGGTCGATGCTTCCAGCAATTGCTCTAGGCGCCCGGGTCCGCCTTTGCGTTCGTCACATATCCAAACTCAACGTCACGCTGTACGGCTTCACGGTCACGCTCGCTGGCGCGGCCGTATCCTGCACCGCCGGCGATGATCGAGGTGAAGGTATCGTCCGCGCCCTTGAGCACGATCTCGCCGCTCGACATGCTGCCGTCCGGCGCGACATTCTCCCCGTTAAAGAGCAGTGTGTTGCGCTGGCTGTCTTCGCCGCCGAAGAGGGCCGGCGCAGGGAAGCGCAGGCGATCGGGGTGGACGTAGATGGCGACTGGCAGGTCGTGGCCGGGCCGCTTGCGGACCGTCAATCGCTGGCCTGGCGCGCCGCGCCAGGTGCCCTGACCGCCGGAGTTCGCAACCAGCGCGTTCTCGTCAACGAGCAGAGGAACGCGGCTCTCGAAAATCTCGATCGGCACGTTGCCGGCGCTGGATGGGAAACAGTTGCGCGTCACCCCGTCGCTTCCATAACCGGCTCCGCGACCACCGCCGCAGATGAGGTGGGCGTTGCGCGGCGTGCCGTCGGCGTCACGAGCGTAGGCGCGCAGCGCGTACATCAGACCGTTACCGGCCTGCACGTTCCCAGGCATCGCTTCTGCCAGAGCGCTAAAGATCAGGCTGTGTATGTGCCACCCGGTCTTGGTGCGCGAGTTGACTGAGGCTGGCGGCTGGGCATGCAGGATCGAGCGCTCCGGGGCGACGGTGCTGATCGGTCTGAAGCAGCCCTCGTTGTTCGGTACATTCGGCGTCAGCAAGCACTTCAGCGGGTAGACGGTATGGGCTCGTGTATAGGTGAAGGTGCAGTTGATCCCGCCGCCGAGCGTCTGGGCTGCTGTTCCAGCGTAATCAACGAGGATCTCCGAGCCGTTAACCTCGATGGCGACCCGCAGCTCGAGCGGCTCTCCGTTGCCCTCGATCATCTCGCTCGCGGTATAGCGCCCGTCCGGCACGGCCTGGATCGCGGCTCGCATCGCCGTCTCGGCGCGCGATTGTACGGTAGCGGCCAGCTCGGCCAGCGAGTCCAGCTTGTACTCGTCCATGAACGCCAGCAGGCGCTCCTGGGCGACGGTGTTGGCAGTGACCTGCGACTCGATGTCGGTCAGCACCATGTCCGGCTGGCGGACGTTCCCGCGGATGATCGCGAAGAGCGTCTCGTTGGGCTGACCCGCGTCATAGAGTTTGAGCAGCGGGAAGAAGAGGCCCTCTTCGTGGAAATCCTTGACTGCCACGCCGTCCAGCGCTCCGCCAATTG
Organism: uncultured Chloroflexia bacterium; assembly: GCA_963729445.1. Classification (GTDB taxonomy): domain Bacteria; phylum Chloroflexota; class Chloroflexia; order Thermomicrobiales; family CFX8; genus JACCZH01. The sequence goes on along the minus strand of CAVSNU010000003.1, from coordinate 779,733 downwards.
ACGATGTATGAGCGACCGTGTTGGCGAAGGCGACGACTCTGTCTCCACGGAAGATGGGCGTGATGACGGCGATGTCGTCCAGGTGCCCCGCGCAGATCCAGGGGTCGTTGGTGGTGTAGACATCGCCGGGACGCATGGTCTCGACCGGGTACAGCTCAATGAGCTTACGCGTCAGCTCAGGCATGATCAGGTTGAAGACTGGCATCGAACGGTAGGAGTGGGCCAGCGAGTTGCCGCGCTCGTCCAACAGCTCACAGCCGAAGTCCTGGGCAGCGCCAATGATGGTTGAGACAGCGGTCCGCAGGACGGTCGTCCACATCTCGTCGGCGATGTTGATGAGCCGGCTCCACATGACTTCGAGTGAAACCGGGTCAAATAGTTCCCGGACGTCGGTATGCTTCTCGGTGTTGACCGTCATCGGTTCTCTCCCTCAATCTCTACGACCATGGCGAGGTAATCGTCGATTCTCGCCCGGTCCCCCGGCCAGATGACGGCGGTCGATTCGCGCTCTTCAACGATCGCCGGACCGCTGAAGGTCATGCCGGCCGTGAAGCGCTCGCGGTCATAAACAGGCACGTCGCGATAGCCGACGTCGGGGAAGTAGACCGGACGTTGACCCTTCAGGGCGGAATCAGCGGAGCCGCCTGGTCGTGCGTGCTTCTTCAGCTGCACCGCCGTTTCCGGGCCAGTGGCGGTCAAACGCCAGTGCAGCGTCTCGATGGCCTAATCCTTCGAGCACCCGGCCATATTGACGGGCGTAGGCCTCGGCGAAGGCGCTCTTGATGGCTGGAACGACGTCTGGACCGAGCTCGACGTCCGGCAGATCGACCGCGATCTCGTGGTACTGGCCTTCAAGCCGCATTTCGGCCCAACGCCGGAAGGTAACGTCGCTCGCCGGCACCCCGGTACCGGTCAGCTCATCAATCGCCTGTGCTTCGAGCTCACGGTACATCGTGGTGATCTCGGACCAATCCGCTGCGTCGAGACGGGACATCAGGGTGCGGCCGGCTGTGAACGCGATGGGCGAGACCAGCGCACCGAGCGCCGAGGCAACGCCGGCACCGGGTGGGAAGATGACAGTGCTGGAGCCGAGCAGCCGCGCGACGGCGATGGCGTGAGCCGGGCCGGCTCCGCCGAAGGCGATGGTGGCCAGCGAGCGCGGGTCCCGGTTGCGCTCGATGATGTGCATGCGTGCCGCGGCGGCCATGTTCTCGTTCACGACGCGGTGAATGCCCCAGGCGGTTTCCTCGACTGTGAGCCCGAGACTGTCTGCCAGCACGCGCATCGCGGCTGCGGCGTTGTCGGCGCGGAGCGGGATGGTACCGCCCAGAAAATAGTCGGCGCTCAGGTAGCCGAGCAGCAGGTTGGCGTCTGAAACCGTCGGCAGTTGGCCTCCCAGGCCGTAGCAAGCAGGGCCGGGGTCCGCGCCGGCCGAGTCCGGCCCGACCTTGAGCAGCCCCAGCTCGTCCTTGCGGGCGATCGATCCGCCACCCGCGCCAATCTCGATCAGGTCCACGACGGGCGCCACAATGGGCAGTCCCGAGCCCTTCATGAAGCGCCGGACCCGGGCGGCCTCCAGCAGGTGCGTTAGCTCTGGCTTGCCGCCTTCGATTACGCAGGCTTTGGCCGTCGTGCCGCCCATATCGAGCGAAAGCACGTCCTCGTGTCCGGCCAGCTTGCCGAAGAAGGCCGCCGCCATCGCGCCGGACGCCGGCCCGGACTCCAGCAGGCGCACCGGACGCCGGGCGGCAGATTCAGCGGAGGTGATCTCACCAGACGAGAGCACGAGATGCAGGGCACACGCCATGCCGGCCTCGCCCAGCACCTGTTGCAGCTCGCGGACGTACTGGCTCACGATTGGCTTGGTGTAGGCGTCTGCGGCGACGGTTGACGTGCGCTCATATTCACCGGCGATGGGTGCGACGTCCGAGCTGAGCGAGATGGTGATATCCGGCAGCGCGCTTGCGATCTGCTGGACGACCTCACGCTCGTTGGCGGCATTGCGATAGGAGTGCAGGAAGGCGACGGAGACCGACTCGACCCCTCGTTCTCGAAGGATGTCGATCGCGGTCTGGATTGAGGCGGGGCAGGGCGCGGTCAGGATGTCGCCGTCGGCGGTCGTGCGCTCGTCGATCTCCAATCGGAGCGGCCGGGGGATCAACGGGTCCGGCGGCGGCGCGAAGAGGTCGTAGATGTCGTACATCTGCTCGCGCGCCAGTTCGAGGATGTCCCGAAAGCCGCGCGTGGTCAACAGGGCGGTCTTGGCGCCCTTGCGCTCGATGATCGCGTTGGTCACCAGCGTCGTCGAATGCACTGATAGCCGGACCGACGAGCTTGCAAGGCCGTCGTTGAAAATGTCGTTCCAGCCACGGAGGACACCGCGAGCGGGGCGTTGGGGGTTGGTGAGCACTTTGTGACGCGCGACGATTTCGCCGGAGTCGAGGTCAACGACCACAAAATCGGTGAAGGTGCCGCCAACATCGAATGAGATTGCCAGATTGTCGCGCTGCGAGCCGTTTTGCTCGATCAACCGTCGTTCTCCTTGCCAGTTATCAGCGGTTTCACGTTTAGCCTGCCTGTGCGAGCAGCAGCAGCCAGACGAGTGACGTTACCAGAAGAACGGGCGGGAGGAAAATAAGGTAGATCGCTTTGCTCCGCCCCGCATAGCGCATGCTCACGATTCGATAACCCAGAAAGGCGAACGCCAGGCTGGCAACGACCAGTCCGCAGCCGACAGCCAGGTAGAAAACGGCCCGTAGATTTTCGATGCTGCCGGGAAACGGATAGTTGCGCAGGATGGCGACGTCAAATGCCAGGATCAGCAGCGACGTGATGACCGCCCACTTCGCGAGCCAGCGCACGAAAGCGGTGTTGCCCGCACGCGATGATGCTGTTGGTTGCTCTTTGCTCACAGGGTGACGAACCCCTGATCTGTGACACGCGCTTCAGGGATGACCGAGAGTGCCATGAACGCGAGGAGCCCGAAGGGCGAGGTGAGCGTCGAGCCCAACTCGCGGGCGGTCTCTTCCAGCGCGTGATAGAGGGCCGCGGTCTCTTCCAACGGCCGGTCGCTGAGGATCCCGGCGATTGGCAGGGCCATCCGGGCGACAACCTCCCCCTCCGACACCGCCACGAGCCCGCCCTGCATCGCCGGCGACGGTTTCGATGGCGAGTTGAATATCGGCATCGGCGACACCGACGGCGACGATGTTGTGCGCGTCGTGGGCGATGGATGAGGCCAGCGCGCCGCGTTTGAGATTGAACCCGTGGACGTAGCCGACGCCGACGTTGCCGGTGGCATGGTGACGCTCAACGCAGACGAGCTTGAGCAGATCGCGCTCGAGGTCGACGACGGCTTCACCGTTCTCAATCTTCGGCTCGACGTGCATGAGCCGGGTGACGATCTGGCCGTCGATAACGCCTACGGCTAGCCGCCCGGTCTCTGGTGTCAACCGTAGCTGGGCCGGATTCAGGGGCTTCATGTTGACCGTGTTGCGCAGGACGTCTGGAACGTCGGCCTGTGTGTTGAAGGTCGGCTGCCCGTTCTCAGCCACGAGCTCGCCTTTGAAGAACACTTGCCGCACCGTAAACCGGTCGAGATCCTGGAGCACAACGAGGTTGGCCCAGTAGCCGGGTGCGACGGCACCAACCCGGTCCAGCCGCCAATAATCCGCGACGTTGAAGGTTGCCAGGCGGATAGCGCGCACGGGGTCCAGTCCGGCCGCGACGGCCTTGCAGAGGGTTGCGTTTATATGACCCTCGTGGAGCAAGGTCGAACAGTCACGATCATCACTCGCGAAACAGCAGCGCGCGTAGGTCTGGTCGTTGACGAGTGGGAGCAGCTCGAGCATGTTGTGTTCGGTGGAGCCCTCACGCAACATGAGCATCATGCCCCGCTCAAGCTTCTGCCGGCCTTCTTCCAGCTCTGTGGACTCGTGGTCGCTGGTCATGCCAGAGAGCACGTATGCGTCGAGATCGTGGCCTCGCAATCCCGGCGCGTGGCCGTCGATCCGGCGGCCATACGCGGCGTCCAGCTTGGCACGGATTCCGATATCACCCGCTAACACACCGGGGAAGTTCATCATCTCGCCCAGCCCGACGACCTTCGGATGCTCGAGCGCGTCAGCGATGTCCGCCGTGCTCATCTCAGCGCCGGCTGTCTCGAAGGGGCTGGCGGGTACACACGAGGGAACGGTGAAGTGGACGCCGATTGGAAGCCCTATGCTGGCTTTGACAAATGCGCGGAACCCCTCCAGTCCCCTGACGTTCGCGATCTCGTGGGGGTCGGTAACGACTGCGCCGGTCCCGTGCGGAACGACTGCCCTGGCGAACTCAGTGACCCAGAGCAGCGAGCTCTCCATATGGATGTGTCCGTCGATGAACGAAGGCGCCAGATACGCGCCATGCAGATCGATCGTCTGGCGCGCGCGGGTGTAGTCCCCGACGCCGATGATCGTGCCACCGGCGATCGCCACGTTGGCGTCCGTAATATCGCCGGTGAACACGTTGACGACTTTACCGCCACGCAATAACAGGTCTGCCGGTTCGCGCTGGGTTGCGATTCGCAAGGCTCGATGCCAGTCGGTTGGCACGTGCGGCGCTTCCTTACCTCAGCAGGCGGCTCTCAAGAGCGGCCAGCGTCTCATTTAACTCTTCAAGCTGATCCAGAGCGATCTCCGGCAGACGTGCATCAACGGAAAACGGCAAGGCCACTGACTTTCTGAGCGCGATTCCTGCCTCGCTGTCCTCCCAGGTCAGCAGGTGATTCTCATCAAGATAGCCGCGCTGGATGCCGGGAATTGAGACACGCACCAGACGCTCCATGGCCTGGCGACGGCGCGGATCCTCTTCTTCGACGAACATGCCGGGCGAGGTCGCCCAGACGTCAAGCTCGTAGCCGTCGAGCCCGATGCGAATATCGATGTGGCCGGCTTCCAGATCGGCCGCCACGCACCAGCGGTTCTCGTCATCGACGGTGCCGTAAGCGTAGACTCCCTGCTCGCGGAATGTCCGGACCACAGGGTCGAGCGCGATGCGATGTTCGGTAATGGACACGGTAAGCGGATCCTTTATCCCAAGGCAGTGTAACGCTACATTGTGCGCTAAATTGTACGTGGTTGACTCCATCAGAGCGTATCGTCAGAGCGTATCGTCCGGCTCCGATCCGAGCCAGCGATCGAATTGCTCCTGGAACTGTCTGGTGAGCTCGTGAACTGCCTCTGGTGCGTCGGCCCGGACGTGGATCTCCAGGTCGTCGCGCAGCCGGAGCCGGTGCCAAGCGTCGAGCTCGTCCTGAGTGGTCTCGGGGGCGGGCGTTAGTGTCGCCCGGATCTCCTCCAGAGAGAGGCCCTGGGCACGTAGATCGCGAACCAGGGTGAGCTGTTCGACGTGGACGGGGGTGTAGTACGACGACTTTCCTCGCCCTGCGGCCGGAAGCAGCAGGCCCTCCTGGATATAGTAACGAATGGTGCGCATCTGAGACACCCGTGGCTTCTGCAAGCTCCGCGGCGGTAAAGCGTGGTTGGTTGTTGCGGTTCATGGCCGTGAGATCCCGTTTCGCGCATACCGTTCACGCAGGCGATGGTACGACATTCTGGACCCTGCAAGCGGCAAGGGAGAGGGGACGCCCGTATAATTAACCCGCGCCGGATACATTCCCCGGCGGGAGGTAACTGCATGATCATCTACTTTGGTCTGGCTGGAGCGGCATTCTTGATGTCGATCTCGCTGTTGGTGACCAAGTTCATTCTAAAACCAAAGAGAGCGAGACGCGATCGCGGAGCATATGTCACCTTCGCGGCAGTGTCGTTCTTTGCAGCCATTTTCTCGCTGATGCTCGGTCTCGTCTCAGCGTGACCGACTTTGTCGGCATGATACATCTGCCCGCGCTGCCAGGGAGTCCGAAATCGGCGCTGACGATTGAGCAATGCATCGACCACGCGTTGCGTGATGCCGAGGCACTGCAAGAGGGTGGTGTTGATGGAGTCATCGTTGAGAACTTCCACGATGTCCCCTTCCGGCCAGGCAGGGTGGATGCGCATACCGTCGCGGCCATGACCCGTGTCTGTGCGAAGGTCCGCGAGAAGTCTGAGCTGCCGGATCGGTGTGAATGTGCTCAGAAACGACGCGTTGGCCGCGCTTGGCGTTGCCGTGGCGGCCGGTGCCGACTTTATTCGAGTCAACGTCCATACGGGAGCAATGTTGACCGATCAGGGTATTATCCAGGGTGAGGCCGACCAAACCCTACGGATGCGCAGGTACCTGAACGCTGAGCGCATTCAGATCTTCGCCGATGTGCTCGTCAAGCATGCCGTTCCGCTGGGTCCATTACCCGATCGATGAAGCGGTGCGAGACGCAACCGAGCGTGGGCTGGCCGACGCTATCATCGTCACGGGCACCGCGACAGGACGGGCGACTATCCAGGACGACGTGCGAGCTGCAGTCACGGCTGCCGGAGATGTGCCAATCTACGTCGGATCAGGGGTTACTGCCGAGAACGTCATGAAGATGGCCAGCCTTGCACACGGAGTCATTGTTGGCAGTTGGCTTAAAATTGACGGAGACGTCAGAAACCCGGTCGATGTCAACCGAGTTCGCCGGTTGCGCGACAGCACTGGACAGCGGCCGACAGCCTGCGTCTACTTTGAGCCGTGGCATATCCATACGGGCTGACCTGTAGGACACCTCAGACCGGCATGCGGAAAAGACCAAGGAGTACCGATCGTGACCAGTTCACACTCTCCTGTACTTGCAACGAGTTCCACGCCCCCGACGCCCTGCGAGCGGTGTGGAGCGGCATTGTCGTCTGACTCCCTCTGGCTACAGCTGCGGGTTTGCTCCAGTTGTGGCCGGCACGGCCGGCTGGGGGCCTGGCGAGCGTGTCGAGCTGATGCTGGATGAGAACTCGTTCGAAGAGATCAACGCCAATATCGTGTCGGTAGACCCGCTGGAGTTCACCGATTCCCAGCCGTATCAGAGTCGTGTTGCCAATGCCCGCGTCAAGACCGGGCTCAACGAGGCGGTTCTGACCGGTCGGGGCAAGATTCGGGGCGCGGAGATCGTGTTCGCGGCTGTCGATTTCCGCTTCCTCGGAGGCAGCATGGGGTCGGTTGTCGGCGAGAAGGTGACTCTGGCGTTTGAGCACGCGATCGCGCGCAAGATCCCGATCGTCACGGTGGTCGCGAGCGGTGGGGCGCGCATGCAAGAAGGCATGCTCAGCCTGGTACAGATGGCCAAGACGACCGCTGCCGCTCAACGCGCCCACGAAGCGAACATTCCATATATCTCGGTGCTTACCGATCCAACGACCGGCGGCATCTATGCGTCGTTCGCCAGCCAGGGCGATGTGATTCTGGCTGAGCCGGAGGCGTTGATCGGGTTTGCCGGACCTCGGGTCATCGCCGGAACCAGCCCAGATGGTGAGTCGAACGGTTCCTTGCAAACGCACACCGCTGAGTATCTGCGCGAACATGGCTTCATCGACGCAATTGTCGAGCGCACCAACATGCGCGACACGCTCTCGACCATCTTGCGCGTCGTGTCGCGCGGCGATCAGCCCAGCCCTGAGATGGCGAAGCCGGCCGTTGCGACTGCCGCGCGCCAACCGCTGGATGCCTGGGAGGCGCTTCGGATTGCGCGCCGTGAGGACCGTCCGACGACGCTGGACTACATCCGCAAGATCACGCCCCAGTTTGTCGAGCTCCACGGGGATCGAGTGTTCGGTGACGACCCCGCCGATCGTTGCCGGTTTAGGTGAGATTGGCGGCCGGGGAGTCGTGATTGTCGGCCATGAGCGCGGGCATGGGGACCCGTGCCGGCGAGGTGGCCAGGCGCTTCCCGAGGGCTACCGCAAGGCGCTGCGGGTCATGAAGCTGGCGGGCAGGTTGCGTATCCCGGTCGTTACCTTCATCGACACGCCCGGCGCATTCCTCGGCATGGAGTCTGAGGAACGAGGGCTTGCGTCGGCGTTGAGCGAGTGCCTGGCAACGATGAGCGTGTTGCCGGTGCCGGTCGTGGCCGTCATCATCGGTGAGGGTGGCAGTGGCGGGGCCCTGGCGTTTGGTGTTGCCGATCGGGTGCTGATGCAAGAACACGCCGTCTACTCGGTGATCGCTCCGGAAGGAGCTGCGGCGATCCTGTTCCGGGACCCCGAGCGCGCGCCGGAGGTTGCCGAATCCTTGAAGATTACGGCACACGACTGCCTGCGGCTCGGGGTTGCCGACGCGCTGGTAGAGGAGCCGAACGGCGGCGCTCACGCCAACCCGGACTTCGCCGCAACCTTCCTGCTGGACGCGGTGCTCTGGGCCCTGGGCGATACCCAGTCGATGCATGAGCGCAAACGGGTTGACGAGCGCTACAAGAAGTTCCGCCAGATGGGACAGGTGAACAGCCTCTGGCGCGAGTTCCTGAGCCGCGAGGCGTCTGGCTTTGGCACGCGGGTAGCGCGTACCGTCGGCTCGATCCGGGAACGCTTGCCGAGGTCGGAACACGACGCCCAGGTAGCCGGCGCAGAGGGCGACCCCACCTAATTCGCCAGAACCATGCTGTCGATCGCCATGCGCTCTCACGAGCGCCGCGTTCCCATGCGCGGTGCTATGGCATGTTCGCCGTTAGAAACGTTTAATCACACTGAGATAATGACGTTACCGGGATAGGTTACGCAATGTTCGCTCCGCGCCGTGGGTTTCACAGAGAGACACTTGAACGCAGACTGAGCCGTCGCCGTTTTCTACAGCAGGCTTCGGTGCTTGCCGCTGGCCTTGTGGTCGCAAGCTGCGGAAAAGAGTCCGTAACGGTGCCGACACCCACCGTGCTGGCCGACCCCACTCCCACCCCGGTGCTTGTAGAGGCCGTTCCCGGCTACGACGATCCCACGCGCTGGGAAGGGCAAACGCTCATGGTCACGAGCTGGGGCGGAGAGTATCAGGAGGCTCAGGGCCGAGCATTCTTTGAGCCATTCGAGCGGTTGACCGGCGCGTCCATCAGCATAGACCCGACCGATTTGACCGAGCTCAGGGCGCAGGTCGAGGCGGGCGAGGTTATCTGGGATATTTGCGACATCTTCTCTGAAGATGTACTTCCACTTGCGAATCTCGGCTTGATCCAGAATATTGACTACCACGGCATCGACACCACGGATCTGTTCCCTGAGGCGGTTACCGAAAACGGCCTGTCGTCGAGCTTTTATTCCACGGTGATGGCGTACCGGGCCGACACCTGGGTGGACCAGCCGCCGCCGTCGGGTTGGCGCGATTTCTGGGACCTCGAACGGTATCCAGGCAAACGAGGCCTGCATCGTGACCCGCAGACGACACTGGAGTTCGCGCTTCTGGCGGACGGCGTGCGGCTATCCGATCTCTATCCTCTTGATATTGAGCGCGCGATCCGGAGCCTGGATCGAATTCGGCCGTACCTGCTGCTGTGGTGGGAGCAGGGAGCCCAGCCGACCCAGATGGTGACCAGCGGCGATATTGATATGGTGAGCGTTTGGAATAGCCGTATTGACAGGATCAGCACAGAAGAGGCTCCCGTGCTGATCCAGTGGAACGGCGGCGCCATCTCGGGCGACTCCTGGGTCATCCCGAGCGGTGCCCCCAATGCCGAGATGGCGCTGGACTTTATGAACTTCGTCACCCGTCCCGAGCCGTGTGCGGCGTTTTCGTCGCTGGTGCCCTTTGGCCCGGTGAACCGGCGCACCTTCGATCTATTGCCGGAAGAGCTGCTGGCCAACCTGCCGACGAGCCCGGAGCTCAAGCCACAGCAATTTGCTGTCGATCATGAGTGGTGGTTTGCCAACCGCGAAGCCGTTGAGATGCGCTTCGAGGAATGGTTAGCTGAGCTCGCGTGAGCTCTTACCGTTGCAGGACGCGAATCGTTTCCTCAAAGGCTCTCGCGGCTGTGATTGGATCGACCAACTTCTGGGCCACAGCGGGCGGCAGGTGTTCCCGGATCTCAGGTACATCATCGGCGGGCGCGATGGTGGGCGGCACCTCGCTCCAGGGCAGATCCGCGTCCGGCTTGTCCGGGGCGAGGACGATGTCGTATTTATCGATGTCAAACGCAGCGGCCCGTTCATCGGTTAGTGATTCCGGCTCGAACGTCAGGAAGGCCCGGATCAAGCCCTCGCGCGTGACATTGCCGATCCAGCGACAAAGCTCCTGCTCAACACCGTCGACGGCGACGGCGACGTCAATGAGCGCTAGCTCCCGGGTAACCCACTCCAGGAGCTGAGGGCCGGTGCGCGGCTCATACGTGTGATATTGAAACCGGGAGAAATGATCGTGAAAATGCCGCGAGGGCGCCGCGCCCTGGCTGAGGAGGGTGTTTGTCAGGAGCGCGTTCTGACGTTCTTCAACGATTCTCACGTCGTGGCCGATCTCGGAGAGGCCATACGCGAGACCGCGTGTCAGGATCGCTTGGGGATGATCGACGTAGCCGACGATGCTGCCGGGAAAGAATGTGATTCTCAATCGTCCGATCCATTCTGTTGTGTGGCATCGTAACGGTATCGGTGTTCTGGAGAAGCGTCCATCTCTCGGGCTCCACTCATGCCACGCCCTGGGAGGCAAGCCGGAGAGCCCGCTCGACTTCGCGCAGGATGACTGATTGGAGCTCAGTGCCTGCCCTTGTGCGAAGCCGCAGGGATGACAGTTGGCGCGCCGTCACGTTGCATCGAGCTAACTCATCGAGATAACAATGGGCGAGGATTACCCTCGCCCAATTGCGTATCTTCTCAATCGTACTGTGTCTAGTCTGCCGCTTGTGACTCACGGAGCTGGCGAGCGGCGTCGACCATGTTGCGCAGCGACGGCCACACCTCGGCGTCGCCGCGCGTCTTGAGGCCACAGTCCGGGTTCACCCAGAGATGCTCGGCCCCAAGGACGCGTGCCGCGTTCTTCAACCGTTCGGCCATCTCTCCGGCATCGGGCACACGGGCGGAGTGGACATCGTACACGCCCGGTCCGATCATACGCTCGTATGAGAAGTCGGTAAACGCCTGCAAGAGCTCTTCGTTTGAGCGGCTGTTCTCGATCGAGATAACGTCGGCGTCCATCGCGTCGATGGCCTCGATGATCTCGTTGAACTCGCTGTAGCACATGTGCGTGTGGATCTGGGTGCCGGCCGCGACGCCGGAGGCCGAGAGCCGGAAGGATTTGATGGCCCAGTCCAGGTACTCTTGCCACTCGTCGCGCACCAGCGGCAGCCCCTCACGCAGGGCAGGCTCGTCGATCTGCACGATCTTGATACCGGCGGCTTCAAGGTCGTTCACCTCGTCACGCAGGCCGAGCCCGATCTGGTAGGCGATCTCCGAGCGAGGAATGTCCTCGCGGGCGAACGACCAGTTGAGGATCGTTACCGGCCCTGTCAGCATGCCTTTGACCGGTTTGTCCGAGCGCGACTGCGCGTAGGCGATGGTATCGACCGTCATCGGGTGTGGCCGGTGAACGTCGCCAACAATGATCGGCGGGCGAACGCAGCGGGTGCCGTACGACTGCACCCAACCATGCTCGGTCTTCAGGAAACCGGCCATCTGCTCGGCGAAGTACTCGACCATGTCGGTGCGCTCGAACTCACCATGCACCAGGACATCGAGACCGACCTCTTCCTGCTGCTTGAGAACTTCGTCGATCTTGTCATGGACGTACTGCTCGTATTCTGCGGCCGAGATCTTGCCGGAGCGAACACGCGCGCGCATCGAGCGTACGTCGCTGGCCTGCGGGAATGAGCCGATGGTCGTGGTCGGGTAGGCCGGGAGACCGAGCTCTTCATTCTGAACGGCGATGCGCTCCGAGAAGGGCTCGCTGCGCTCGAACGCGGCCCCGTCCAGTCCTGCCACGCGCTTCTGGGTCGGCGCGTGGATGGCCGACGACGTCGCGTGGCTGGCGATGCGCTCGGCATCCTTGGCTAGCTCATTGGCGATGCTGTCGCGACCCTCGTTCACCAGCCGGGTCAGAATGGCGATCTCGTCAAGGCGCTGCTCTGCAAAGGAGAGGTTCGCCAGGAGCTCAGCATCCTGGGTCGTCTCAAGGCGGACGTCGTGCGGCAAGGTCAGCAACGAGCACGACGGGCCGACCCAGAGATTGTCGCTGCCAACGAGGCTGGCGATACGCTCCAGGGTATCCGCAGCGGCGGCGAGATCGGTCTTCCAGACTCCGCGCCCGTTGACGATGCCGGCACCGAGCACCTTATCCTGCGGGAAGCGGCCGTCCAGAAGGTCATTGAGGTTACCGGGTGTGCGAACCAGGTCGAGGCCAATGCCCTCAACCGGCAAGCTGGTCACGGTGCTCCAGTTGCCGCGCAGCGACCCGAAGTATGTCTGGAGCATGATCTTCGGCCGGTTACCCGCTGAGAGCGAGCCATAGACAGACTCGTAGAGCCCCAGGACGTCTGGATCCAGGTCTGTGACCAGGGCAGGCTCATCAATCTGAACCCACTCGGCGCCTGCGTTGGCCAGGTCACTGAGCAGCTCCTTGTAGAGCGGGACGAGATCGGCGACGTGGTCGGCGATTGGCTTGGTGTGATGCTTGCCGAGCAGAACGAAGGTGATCGGGCCGACAATGACTGGTTTGGCTTTCGACCCTACTTGCTCGCGGGCCTCCAGGTACGCCTCGACCGGCTTGTTACCCGCGCGGCCTGGCGCCGGCCCGTCAAACTCCGGCACCAGATAATGGTAGTTGGTGTCGAACCACTTGGTCATCTCCAGGGCGAGCGTGTCGTCGTTACCACGGGCCATCGCGAAATAGGTATCCATGGATACCGGCTGGCCGGACTGGTGGCCGAAACGCTCCGGCACGAGCCCCCACAGGCAGGCGGTATCGAGCATGTGGTCGTAGAGCGTGAAATCGTTGGACGGGATGCTGTCGATACCAGCGTCGGACTGGACCTTGAAAGCGGCCCGGCGGATGTCACTGGCGGTGGCCTCGACATCTCCTGCGGATGCTTTCCCCGCCCAATAGCGCTCTATGACCCGCTTTAGCTCGCGGTTCTTCCCGATGCGGGGATACCCAAGGTTGCTGCTGTGTGCCATGTGTCCCTCTCCTGCCCGCCAGACGCTGTAATGTCTCAGGCCGGGCGATTGCCCATCTATGCGGGCAATTGTGGTTGCCTGCAGTCGGATCGTCAACTGAGAGTGTACTCAGCAGTTGAGTACGGGACAATTCCTATGTGGGCCACACTCGTTGAAGTGATAGCGAATATGCGGGTTGGCCCGTTGCGCAGCGTGCTGGTATGGCGGTCATCCTCAGTACTGGACCACAGGGGAGTTGTCACGCTTGGGGGGCGTCTGTCGGTCGGGGGTGACGCCATCATCATGGTCGAGTGAACGGCGCTCGTCAGTCATCCTGAGCGCAAGCGAAGGATCTCTCGTGCTCGACTCCCGAGACGTTGGACCAGAGATCCTTCGCTTGCGCTCAGGATGACTAATGAGCTCAGGATGACCAGGAGAGGCCGCTGTAAGACCTGCTATGGCTTATCTCGATGCGTATAGGGCGCAATGAATGACGCCCGTACGCATCTGAACATGGTTTACCGTTGTTGGATCACGCGGATCGATCGTGCCTACGCTCAGTCGTCGTTCGTAGGGCGAGGATCGACGACGTGGTCTTCAGCTTTCTTCTCAGTGTTGTTGCCGGTTTTGTCGCGGGCCATCTCCATCACGTCGATGCCGGTGACCGCGGCAAAGCTCTCGGCCATCTGCTCGACGATGATCGGGAGCTGGTTTGCATAGCGGCCGAGGGTGCCCCCATTTGGCGACGAGCCGTTGCCGCCCGTCCCACCGCCATCGATGAGCACGACCTTGTCAATTTGTGACATCGGCAGAGCGGCAGCCTCAACCACTTTGGGGAGCTGTTCGATGAATGCCTGATACATCAGCAGCTGGATTGCCTCCGGGCTGTAGGTATTGAGCGCTTCGGCCAGCTTGTGGCGCCCCTCGGCTTCCGCCAGCAGTGATGCGCGCAGACCCTCAGCCTCGGCGATGAGCTTGGCACGCGCACCTTCCGCCTGCGCTAACAGCTCACTGCGGAGAGCATCAGCCTCGGCCTTCTTGGCATCGGCTTCGGCTTGACCGATCTGGCGGATACGAGATGCCTCACCGGTACCTAGCAGCTCGCGCTCCTGCGATTCAGCCTGGGCACGCATGACCACGGCCTGTTGCGCGCCTTCGGCGGCAATAACCTCGGCACGCTTGGCACCCTCGGCAGTGATGACCGTCGCCTGGCGCTCTGCCTCGGCCTGCTTGAGCACGGTCGCTTCGAGCTGCTGCTCCATCCGCCGGGCTTCCATCTCCTGCACCTTGATGGCGGCTTCGGTGCGGGCGAGCTCAACGTTCTGCTGAGCCACGACAACCGAGCGCTGCGCTTCGGCATCGGCCAGCGGGCCCGCCTGAGCGGCCCGGGCTTCCTCTGCGAGCACGCTGGCCTGATAGGCCGCTTTCTTGACGTTGCTGTCCTTCTGGGCTTCGGCGATGAGCGCCTCTGCTTGAGCCTCTGCGGTGGATGCATCTCGCGAGGCGGCAGCAGCCCGCTGCCGCGCGTCGCGGTCGGCGTCAGCGCGTCCGATTTCCGCATCGCGCTTGACCTCGGCGGTACGTTTCTGACCGAGGGCGTCCAGATAGCCGTTGGCGTCGGTGATCTGTTGGATGGTGAGGACGTCGATGATGATGCCCATCCGGGCGAGGTCCTGGGCAGACTCCGCGGTCATGCGCTGGGCGAAGGCCTGGCGGTCGGTGTTGATCTCCTCAACGGTCAGGGTGCCGAGAATCGAGCGCAGATGGCCTTCCATCGTCTGGAAGATGACATCCTGGATCTGCTCGGGGGTCATACCGAGAAAGCGCTCGATGGCGTTGCCAATCGAGTAGTCGTCGCCCCCGACCTTAACGGCCGCGACCGCGTTGACTGAAACCGGGACGCCCTCGATGTTGTAGGCGGATTCAATGCGCAGAGGAATCGTCATGATATTCAGCGAGAGGTAATCTACCCGCTCGATGACTGGAATACGGACCGCCGAGCCGCCACGGATAATGCGGTAGCCAACCATCCGTTTTTCGCCAGTCTGCGGGTCAGTGAGGAGCCGCTTGCGGCCGGAGAGGATCGCGACGGTGTTGGGCGCGACCTTGATGATGTTGCGGTTGACGATAATGGTGATTACACCGACCAGGGCGATGACGATACCAAGGATGGCGAGAATCTGGATGATACTGTCCATGAGCTATGCCTCCGCTGAGTGTGGCGTCGATGGATCAACCGGTTCGCCTGATGTGGCGACGGCTGGCTCGACAAGAACCGATCCGCCGTAGACTTCAACGACCCGCACGACGGTGCCCGGCGCGATCGCGCTCCCGTCCTTCGAGCGTGCCAGCACGCTTCTTGTGCTGTCGGATGACGATAGCAAGACTTCGCCGATGCCTTCCGGCGAAATACGGGTGGTGACCTCGCCGAGCCGGCCGCGCATCGAGCTCATTATCTGGTCCGTCGAGCCGGTTTGCCGGTGGATCGCAGCGAGCATCCACCATCCTAGCGCCCCGAAGGCCAGGGACGAGACGGCGCTCGTGATTGCGCCGAGCAGTACCGGCCAGTCGTAGACCTGCGTCAACATGCCGGTTGCGCCGAAGGCCGCCAGCCCGATCCCGAGAATTGGGCCGGAGAGCGGGCTGGTGCTGCTGTCCCCGATGTCCAGGCCGATGTCGACGACATCCATGACCTCGCCAAGGAGGACCGTGACGACGAGCAGGACGATACCGATCGACATAATGATGAAATAGAGCAGCATCTCGTTCCCTACCCTACGCAGGGACGGAGGTCAGTCCGCCTCAAATCCGGCGTATCAGTCAGCATTGTATATGACGTTGGCGTCATAGTACCGGACGGTTGCTGGACTGTCTATTCTTTAAAGGTCCCGCTTCTCAGAAGAGTCATCCCGAGCGGATACCCGCTCGGGATGACGGCTTGCCTCGGGTAGGCAGGTTGGTCTTACTCGACGATTGGGTTAGACGTCAGCGTCCAGATATCGCAAAGCGATGCCGGCCATAGCGCGCACACCAACGGCGATGGCGTCCTCGTCTGCGTCGAACTTCGGGTTATGCACAGGGTAGATGAAGCCCTTCTCCGGGTTTCCGACTCCGAGCGAGAACATGCAGGTCGGCACCTTCTCCCCGACAAAGGCCATGTCTTCGCCGGCCATGCCGGCAGGAGCCTCGAAGACGTTTTCTTCCCCCAGGAGCTCGACACACACGGCACGGGCGTGAGCCGCCGCGCCTGCGTCGTTGAAGAGGGCCGGATAGCCACGAACGTAGACCGTCTCAGCTTCGGCACCGAAACCGGCGGCGATGCCGCTAGCGAGCTGTGCCATGCGCTTCTCGATGTTGTCACGGACCGCTGGTGAGTACGTGCGGACGGTGCCGGCGAGGGTCGCGGTAGCCGGGATGACGTTCGTTGCGGTACCGGAATGCATCTTGCCGACCGTCACGACTGCGGTGTCCATCGGGTTCGTCTCGCGGCTCACAAGCGTCTGCAACGCGATCATAATGTGTGCGGCTACCAGGGTGGAGTCAACCGTGAGGTGTGGAGATGCGGCGTGGCCGCCCTTGCCGGTTATGCGGATCTCGAACGTATCCGATGCCGCGGAGCGTGGACCCGACCCGATCGCAACCTGCCCGGCGCGCTGCGCGACCGAGACGTGGAGCGCGAAGGCCGCGTCGACGGCCGGGTTCTCAAGGATCCCGTCGTTGATCATCGCGGCAGCACCGCCGCCGCCTTCTTCACCGGGCTGGAACATGAGCTTGACGGTACCGTCGAAGGAGTCCCGCATACCTCCCAGCACTTCGGCGACGCCCAGGAGCACGGTCGTGTGCAGATCGTGGCCGCAAGCGTGCATCTTGCCCGGGTTGCGGGACTTGTACGGGACGTCGGCAACTTCGTCCATCGGCAGCGCGTCCATGTCGGCGCGCAGCAGGACGGTCTTGCCCTGACCCGCTCCACGGGTGCCTTGGATGGTCGCCAGCACTCCGGTTCCGCCCGTGGCCGGGCCGACTTTGATGCCGGCTTTCTTCAACACCTCTTGCGAGATGTAGAGCGAGCGGCCATCCCCGCCCACTCCGGATTTGTACTCGATGCCGAGCTCTTTGAGGTGCTTCTGCACGAGGTCGGACGTCTCGTGCTCTTCGCACAGCAGCTCGGGGTTTGCGTGGATCATCCGGCGAGTCTCACGCAACCAGGCGTCGAACTCGTCCGAGATCTCTAATCGTTCGGCCAATACCATCGACGGTCTCCCTCTCTCGTTCCACTTACTCCGTGACGCGATCGGCAAAACGGCCACCGACCCGGATGAATCGAATGTCTCCCGAATCAGTTTCAATGAAGTCAACGAGGCTGCCAACCGATGGGCCATTCGTGACGATGAATTCGAGCTCTCCAATTGGCATGAGGTCGGCGGTCGGCATCTTTTTCGGCTCTGCCGAGTCAGCCAGCGCGCTGCTGGTGAAGTAGTCCATCTTCAGGGACCCGCTCCCGTCGGATACCACGATGTCTGCCATCTTCTGGCTGTACTTACCGACGAATCGCTCAAGCTGCTGGGGCTCCAGCATTACTCTCTGGTGTTCCTTGGGAGCAAGTCCAAGGTGATGCTGAAGTGCCCACTCGATAATGGGTTTCTCGGCAGCGTGGCCTCGATCGCTGTTGGTGAGGATCGAGATCGCGAAGTTGTGTTCTGGAACGATGCGCAGCGCCGCCTGGAACCCGTTGGTGGTGCCGCCGTGGCCAATGGCCCTGGCGCCGTCGATGTTGAACATCATCCAGCCGAGCCCCCACTCGTCGGCCAGTCCAGCAGCCTTGGTCTGCCACTGCTGCATGGCCTTCACGCTGGCTTCGGAGATGACCTGCTGGCCATCGACCACACCGTTGTTCATGTGCAGCTGGGCGAACTTGAGCAGATCGCCGACGGTCGAGATGATGCCGCCGGCAGCGTTTGAGGTGCGTGGCAGAGGATAGCGACGGGCAATCTCGAGCGTGTCTTCGTCGCTGGGGTCGGGGTGGACGTGGCCTACTGCCAGCGGGTAGGTGATCGCCTCGTGCGCGAACTGGAAGGTGCGGTCGAAACCCGCAGGCTCCAGCAGCAGCTCGCGCATAACATCTTCAAACGGCTTGTCGAGCACCTTCTCGATGATGTGGCCGGCAAGATTAAACCCGCTGTTGGTATAGGCCCAGAACTCGCCGGGCTGGTAAATCTGGCGCAGATCGGCCATGGCCTCGACGTAGCGTGCCAGCGCGTCGTCTCCCATGCCGAAGTCGTCGAAAAAGTCACCGAACACGCCGCTGGTGTGCGTCACCAGATGGCGCAGGGTGATGAGCTTCAGTGCGTTTTCGTCCTTGAGCTTCATCGAAGGGAGATAGGTCGTAATGGGCTCATCGAGATCCAGCTTGCCCTGGTCAACCAGGATCATCACGAGCGTGGTCGTGTAGACCTTACTGATCGACCCGATCTGGAACTGGGTGTCGGCTGTCACCGGATGCCTGGTGTCGATACTCGTGATGCCGTAGCCACGGCTATCGACCTCACCGCCACTCAGAACCCCGACACTGATTCCAGGTACGTTCCAGTAGGTGCGCCAGTGTTCGACACACTCATCCAGGTTTGCGAAGTGAGTCTGCGTGTCAGTCATTGTTCCTTGCTTTCCAAAAAATCAAACAAGCCACCGCAAACAATAGTGCCCACCCGGTCAACAGTCAACTGCCGGACGCCGCCGCTTCGCTCCCGTCCCCCGAGCGTTCCCGAGGTTTCCGTGCACGCAGGAACGCCGGGAGCCGGAAACGGCGCTCCCGGCGTTCGCCGGTTTGTGCTTCTGGGGTCGCGCTTAGCTGTTTCTCGATGGCCGGTAGGTTCCGAAGTGCCAGTTGTTGCCCTCGCGGCGGCAGATTGGGTCGCTGGCGGTCTCGACGTAGCCCTGATACTCACGCGCGCAGGAACGGAGCTGGGGATGCGGCGCGCTCGTTTCAAGCGTCCATTGTCCGTCGTCGGAGTGATACCTGACGACTCGTGACGGAGACTTATGAACGAGCACGCTTGGCCTTTCTTCGCGCTGTGAGGATGTCCCGAGTTTGCACCAGTAGCCCAGCTACGCCGCCGGGATGCTAGACAACGCCTGAGCTGCGGAACCGTTCAATGACTGTCTTGTCGAAACCAGCCGCCTCAAGTACCTCACCCGTGTGCTGGCCGAGGTCAGGCGGAGGTGTGCGAACGCTGCCCGGTGTGTCGCTGAGCTTGATGGCGACTCCGGGCAGGCGCAGGTCTGGGATGTCGTGGTGGGGCATATCCACGACCATGTCGCGGTAGGCAACCTGCGGCAGGTTCAGGACGGTGTCAATGCTGTTGACCGGGCTGCACGGCACCCCGGCCTCGTCCATCCTGCCCGCCCAGGTACCGGCGGTGTTCTGGCTCAGGATCTCATTCAGGACGCCCGCCAGATCATCACGATTGGCACAGCGCAGCGCGTTCGTCACGAAGCGTGGATCTTCGATCAGTTCAGGACGGTTGATCGCGTCGCAGAAGCGCCGCCACAGCGCGTCTGAGGCGACGGCGACCAGGAGGAAACCGTCACTGGTGGGGAATGCGCCATACGGGGCGACGCTTGCGTGATACGAGCCCAGACGCTCGGGCACCTTCCCGGTCGCGAAATAGGAGACCGCGTGATAGGTCAGCCACGAAACTTGACCCTCAAGGAGTGAGGACTCGATCTTCTGTCCCTGACCGGTGCGTTCTCTGACATACAGGGCCGCAAGGATCCCTTGCACGGCGTTTGCGCCGGCGGTGAGATCGACCAGTGACGTGCCGACGCGCACCGGAGGACGACCTGCCTCGCCCGTAATGCTCATCAAACCGCCGTAGGCCTGCATCAGGAGGTCGACCCCCGACCGGTCGCGGTCTGGACCGTCGCTCCCGACGGCGGAGATGGCGCAGAATATCAGGCGCGGGTTGAGCTCGCGCAACTGGTCGTAGCCCAACCCCCAGCGCTCCATCGTGCCGTAACGGAAGTTATGGATCAGGATATCCGCGTCCGAAACGAGTCGCCGGGCGACGTCCTGACCCTCTTCAGACTGCAGATTGAGGGTGATGCTGCGCTTGTTGCGGTTCGTGCTGAGGTAGTAGCAGCTGACACCGTTCCAGAACGGCGGGTAGCCGCGAGTGTCGTCGCCGCGTCCGGGAGGCTCGACTTTGATGACGTCGGCCCCCAGGTCGGCGAGTGTCATCGCGGCGAATGGTCCGGCAAGGTGCCGGCTCAGCTCCAGCACACGAATTCCATCCAGTGCACCAGCCACAAGGGCTCCTTTCATGCGGGGGCGTCGCTACTTTCCGGTGAATACCGGTTTGCGCTTTTCTGAGAACGCCAGGAGCGCCTCCCTGCGGTCGGCCATCGACGCGGCGTGGTGGACGCCGTCGATGTGATGGCGTGATGAGGCGTCCGCTCCGGCAGCGATGCTCAACGCGATGTTCTCTTTGGTTTGGGAAATCGAGAACGGCGCCAACTCAGCGATGAGTTGGGCTGTCCGTCGTGCAGCACACTCCACGTCTCCCTCGATGCGCGTCACCAACCCCCATGCTGCGGCTTCGGTTGCCTCAATGGTCCGGGCAGTGAGCAGGAGGTCTTGCGCCCTCGCGAGCCCGATGAGCCACACGAGGTGATGCGCTGGAGATGGCACCGCCACCTTCGGCTCTGGATAGCCGAATGTCGAGTCGGGAGTTGCCAGGCGAATATCTGCCGAGATCACCAGCTCACAGCCCAGGCCGACGGCCACGCCATCGATCGCGGCCACAATCGGGACCGGCATACGCCGCAGCTTGCCGAGAACGCTGTGCATCGTCGCGACGCGCTCTCGGGCGAACGAGGGGGTCGTTTCCCGCGATTCCTTGAGATCGACTCCGCTGCAGAATCCTGGCGCGCTCGCCTTCAGGATCACGGCGCGCGGGGGATTCCTCACCAGGTCGTCAGCTGCCGCGTCTAACTGCTTCAGTGTTTCGAAGTCGACGGCATTACGATAGCGTGGCCGGTTCAGTGTCAGCGTGACGATATCGTCTGAGCGTTCAACGAGTAGCGAGTTCTGATCCTCAGTCACATTGCCTCAATTTCGGTAGCCGGGCATCAACATGTTCGAGCGTTCATAGACTAGCCGCCCAGGCCGGCCTGCGCAATATGGCATAGCGCGGCGGACGGTAGCCGATTCGAGCAGGGTACGCCGACAGGACCGATCCTCGGGCGGTCGGGCCAAGCCGGGTTGGTAGCGATCACTGTTGGTGGAAGGTGTGCCAATGGCCATCGAAGAAGCGCACCCGCCGGTCTGACCGGCGGGTGCGCTAACAGAATCGCTCACCTCTGCCCCCGTTTTGCGGTACGGGGCACCCAGAGGTGAGCGAAGGGTCAGGTCAGGATGCTGCAGTCGCGAGTTTCTGGGACTCCAGCAGCGCATACGTTGGATTGGGGATCGAGATCACGCGCGGTGCCGGCGTCTCTCGAGCGGGTTTCTGCGTTTCAGGCATCTCGACTGTGTCAGGAAGCAATGCCGCGGCCGAGCGCCGGCTTGATACCCCAAGCTTCTTGAGAACGCTGTGAACGTGATTCTTTACCGTTCCAAGCTCAATGACGAGATGGTCGGCGATTTCAGCGTTACTCATGCCGTGACGGATAAGTGCGAGGACCTCGCGCTCACGAGAAGTGAGCGAGTCGAGCGCGTTCGAGCTGCTTTGTGGCGCTCCGCGCATCTGCGTCAACGTCACCATACGCGCCATCAATGAGGCGGCGACTCGCGGGGAGAGCAGTGCCTGATCCATGGACACAGCACGAATGATGCGGACGACGTCTGAGACTGAAGCGTCGTGAGGAACGTAACCGGCTGCACCTTGCTCGATATAACGCACGACCGACTGGTCGGATTCAGACACATTGGTCACAATCGGCTTGATTGTCAGATTCGAGTCACGAACGTGTCGAAGCAACGTTGCTGCGCCGTCGTCTCGCAGGTCGCTGTTGATCAAGGCAACATCGGCCTGACCGAATAATTCGAGAGCGCTCTCTACGTTGGTGGCTGTGCCGACAACGTGAAGATCTGACTCTCCCTCAAGGACGTGCCGCAAGCATTGCGAAACAAGGCCAACTTCCTCGATGATAATGACCCGTGTCATCCCGCTCACTCCCTTCGGCATTCGATGCCAGCTCCCCGTGTCAAACCACGTCGTCTGACGTTGCATCGAAAACACCTCTTTTCGAGGTGATCTTTCGACAGTGGACGGAGCCGCACTGTTCGGATACGCCTTTAGCGTCACTTTTCCGGTCTCCGGGTGTCCACTAATGTCTAAAATAGGCTACTTTAGACGCGAATGCAAGACTTGATACGAAGTTGATACACTCAGAGGTGAACGTAGCGACGTATGTCTGACGACGGATCTGCTCTATTGGCGCTTATACGTTGGTGAGAGCAAAGGGGCGGCATGAGTGCCCTGTGCCAATGGTCAAGCGAGCGTGGAGCGGGGGCAGATCCAGGGGTAGCTTTGACGCGAAGTTTCGGCGACAGCTGGCTCCAAAAAGAGGAGAAACAGTGGTAACAGGACAGTGGCTGACTGTTCAGGACGTTGCTGAACTCCTACAGGTACGCATTGAGACCGTGCGGCGCTGGGTTCGGCGGGGGGAGCTTCCCGTGCTTGAGCTCGGCGGGCCTCGCTCGGTGTACCGCATTCGTCCTGATGATCTGGACAGTTTTGTCTGGCAGCGCTACGGCGCTCTGGGGGAAACTCCTCTGGACGGGAGTGCCCACCACTCGGACCGTCCTGCGCTGCCGGCTCAGCAGACTGCCCACGCTCCTATGGAGAACGGACCGGAAGCGGACCCCCTGCATGCCGATACTCCCGGTCGTCATGGGTATGACCTCAGCGCGGATTTCCAGGCATTGATCGATGCGATGCCGGCCGTCACGTTCCGGGAGGATGCATCACAGCCAGGCTCGGTGGTCTATATCAGCCGGGAGATTGAAACGCTGTTGGGTTATCCACTCTCGGAGTGGCGCGACCAGCCTCGCTTCTGGCTGGCACACATTCATCCCTCCGATCGTGCGCAGGTTGAAGCCGAGTTAGCTCGGACCGACGCTACTGGCGAGCCGTTCAACATGGAATATCGCTTGCTGGCGAAAGACGGCCGGGTCGTCTGGATTCGCTGTGAAGCGACCCTGGTACCCAGCGTGCATGGCGCTGAGAAGGCCTGGGAGGGTGTGCTCGTCGACGTTACCGATCGAAAGAGGATCGAAGAGGCGCTGGGCTTACGCGAACGCCAGCAGCAAGCGGTAGCCGATTTGGGGAGGCATGCTCTCGGGGGACTGGATTTTTCGGCGCTGCTCGATCAGGCTGTGGTGTATGTGACCCGGTCGCTGGACGTTGAGCACAGCAAGATCTTCGAGGTGCTACCCGGTGGAGACAATCTGGTGTTGCGAGCTGGCGTTGGTTGGATGGAGGGCCGCATCGGTGAGGTTCAGATCCCGATCGGTCAGGTCAATTCCACGACGGTCCGGACGGACTTTGATTCGCAAGCGGGGTATACGCTCGGTTCTCATGAGCCGGTTATCGCTGAAGATCTCTCGCGCGAGGATCGCTTCGACGGCGCTCGAATGGTAGCTGCGTATGGGGTTCGTAGTGGTGTCAGCGTGCTGATACCGGGACGAGGGCGCCCGTTTGGCGTCCTAAGTGCGCACTCGACACGCCCGCGCACCTTCCATCAGGAGGATGTCTTTTTCCTGCAATCAGTGGCGAACGTTCTCGCGTCGGTGATCACACGAACTGACGCACACTGGCTCACGGTGACTGATGTTGCCGAGTTCCTGCAGGTGACCGAGGAAACGGTGCGTCGCTGGATCCGGCGATCAGAGCTGCCGGCGCTCAACCTGGGCGGGCCGCGGGCAGGCTATCGCGTCTATCCTTCCGATCTGGAACGCTTCATCGGCGACCGTCTGCTACGGATCTCTCCAACTGCACCCCTCGATTAAAGCCCGGCTCGACACGTCTCAGTCGACAACGAGTCCTTCCATGGGGCTCCTTCCGTGAGTGTCGAATCGCACGAACGTCACCCACAGAGACACGGCAACGTGTAGGATGTTCGGGTCGATTTACGGATCGTGAGCAGAAGGAAAACATTGGTGGTAACAGGGCAAACCGGGATCGTAGTGGGGAGCGCGAACGCGCGTGTCGGGCTCGGCGCGGCCGTCGAGGTACTGCGCGGCGGTGGAAGCGCAATGGATGCGGCCATCGCGGCGGTGCGGATGGTTGAAGACAACCTCGAAGACAGTGGCGTTGGGACCGGTGGAATGCCGAATATCCTGGGCCAGGTCGAGCTCGACGCGACGGTCATGGATGGCCGCACACTGGCGGCGGGGGCCGTCGGGGCTATCAAGGGCTACCCACACCCAATCGACATCGCGCGAAAGGTGATGGAGCTCACTCCCCACGTCATGCTCGTTGGTGCAGGCGCCGAGCTGTTCGCGGCCAAGCACGGCTTCGAGAAGGCCGAGTTGTTGACCGATGAGGCTCGCGATGCATGGAAGGCTCGAGTGGAGGGTCTTGCTGCCCCGGGCGGGAATATCTACGAGGATCAATACGAGCTCTTCATGGGCGCGGTCCGAGACTGGACGAAGCTGCTGCACGAGGAGATCTTCGGTACCACCAACGTGATCGCTCGTGATGCGAGCGGCGACATTGCCTGCGCGGTCTCGACCAGCGGATGGGGCTTCAAGTGGCCCGGCCGGTTGGGAGACTCGCCAGTCATCGGAGCTGGAAACTATGCCGACAACCGCTTCGGTGCGGCGGCCTGCACCGGGCGTGGCGAGATGGCTATCCGAGCCGCGTCGGCCTACAGCGTGGTCAGCAATATGCGCCACGGCATGAGCCTCGAAGAGGCCCTGCGATCCTCCATGATCGATCTGAGTCACCTCGTTGACCCCTTCGCCCAGCGTTCAAACGTGATGAACATGGTAGCCATGGATAACCAGGGCAACGTGTCGGCGGCCTCTACATCGCACGAGAGCACGTTTGTGTTTCAGACGGTGGAGATGGACGCCTTCGAGGAACAACCACGACTGCACGTCCCGTTACAGCCGAGGGACTAACAGGTACCTGCTTCATGAAAGGTCATCAAGGACGACTGGTCGTTTACGGCCAGTCGCCAGCTTGACACATCGAGAGATCCAAAGCACCCGAGACGATCAACCTGGCGGCCGGACCTGAGTCTTCGTCTCATCTTCCCGAGCGGGTGTCCAGACCGAAATGACCCGGATATGCGAAGTCGCGGGCATTGTCGAACACATCCAGAATGTCGGCTAGAAGCTGTTCTGGCACACTCGATATTCGGTTGCTTATCTGGAACTGGTGGTGACCCCGCTCGGACTCGAACCGAGGACCCATGGATTAAAAGTCCACTGCTCTACCAACTGAGCTACGGGGTCAAAGTCACATTCGTGACAACCACCAATTATACCATCGGTGCGTCGATTGAACGTGTAGAGGGAGAGGCGATGCTCGAGGAGAATGAAGCCCAGCGGTTGGTTAAGCTTGCCGTGGAGCAGGCGGGAGGCGCACGCAACATCGTCGCGAACCCGAGGCATCCCTTCGCCATGAATGCCGAAGACGAACACGAGATCGAAGGCAAGACCGTGACGATCCATTTCTCAGAGCAGAGCGCGCCGGCTATTGCCAGCGTCGAGGGCTGGATATTTGAGATCCGGGAACATGAGCTTCTGATGCTCCAGCGCCCACGCAAACCACGGGCACAGTGATCGAACGGCTCGTCCTCGGACTGGTCGTCTCTTTCATCGTCAGTATCGCCGGTTGGAAAGTCAACGCGCTCTCTGGATCCGGCGCCGTTGCCGCCGTCGGAGTTGGTACAGCGATTGCGGCAGGGACATCCTGGCCGGGTCTCGTCGTGCTGGGGACATTCTTCGTGCTCTCCAGTCTGCTCTCACGCATCCGTGTCGGCGATGACATCGCGGCCAAGGGTAGCCGCCGCGATGCTGGACAGGTGCTGGCGAACGGCGGCGTCGCGGCAGTGACGGCGATGATTGGCGTCGCGGGCCATGAGCGCCTCGCTCTGGCCCTGGTGGCGGCTGCCCTGGCTGCCGCTACTGCGGACACCTGGGCGACCGAGATCGGTTCGACATCGCGTGCACGTCCGAGAATGCTGCTCTCTCGACGGCAGGTGAACCGCGGCGAGTCTGGCGGCGTGACGGCGCGAGGAACGCTGGGCGCGCTCGCCGGCGCTACGCTGGTAGGAGTAGTGGCCACGAGCGCCGGGAATCTCTGGCTCGGTGCGTCCGCCGGGCTTGTGATGGGTGCGGTAGTCACCGCCGCAGGTGTGACTGGGGCGATGGTGGATAGTGTGGCCGGCGAGCTAATTCAGGAGCGACGCTACTGCCCGGCCTGCAACCAGACGACCGAGGCAAGAGTGCATCGATGCGGAGCCTGCACGGTGCACCGCGGCGGTATTCGCGGTTTCAACAATGACCATGTGAATCTACTCTGTACCCTGGCTGGAACAGCCGTGGGTTTCCTGGTGCTGCTCTCCTGACTGGTCTCTCAGAGCGTCTGATCGAAGGACCGAGGAGCGTATCAAGCGGCGAGAAGCACCGTGATGATAGCGCCGAGCGAGAGGTAGGCGCCGTAGGGAATGTAATCGGTGCGTGACCTGATCCTGAGAAGGATCAGTACCAAACCACCTGCTGCGGCCAGAATCATGCCGAGCATAATCGCCGCGACAACCAGCTCAAGCCCGACCATCGATCCAATGAGACCCGCCAGCAACACATCGCCGAATCCGAGCGCGCGGCGCTTATAGATCGCGATGGCCAGAAAGAACAGCAACAAGAACACGGTCGCAGCAGCCGCGCCGGCAATTGAGGCCGTGAGCAGCTCTCCCGGAGAGTCAATCAGGCTAAACACCAATGCCAGTAGAATACCCGGCCAGATCGTGATGGTGTAGATCAGGTGGTGTTGCCAGTCGATCCTCAGGATCGTAAGCAGGAGAGACGTCAACACGATCGTTTCCAGCGCGGTGAAGGTGAAATCGTGGAAGAGCAGCGCCAGTCCGGTCAGGATCACCCCGCCGATGTGCGTCGCAAGGTTCGGGCCGTCGATGCCGCCCCTAGAAGTGATCGATCCAACGAAGGGGAGCAACAGTCTCGAGTCAGGCTCGCCGGTGGAGGATGACAGCGGAGGTCCGACGATGTTCACTTCGGCGGGAAGGCGCGTCGTAACAACGTTGATCAGGCTGCCGATCGAGCCACCGATGACGATTGCTACCAGGACGATGAGCAGGTTTTCCAACGGACCGCTTCCCCAATGCAACGCAGCACGACCAAGTCAATTCTCCAACCACACTCTAACAACCAGCTCTGCGAGAGTCCGTGGCAAAGAAGTCATGGATTAGAGCGATTAGCGAAAACATCGGCGTAGCGGCGCGATCGTGAAAGTGTCCAGCCTGAACCGCCGAAGAGAACCAACCTTTGTCTGCGTACCAGCGACTCGGCCTGCGCGAGAAGCATGATGATTCGTACGGGCGTAATTCATTGCGCCCTGCCTGGCAGTCCGTGGCGTTGGAGAGGGCGCAATGAATTACGCCCGTACGCAGATGAATGCTACTCCTCATTCTCGGATAGGGCTGGACACTTTCACGATTGCGCCGCTACGATGATCAATGGTTCCAGCAACTTTAGTCTGAACAAGCAGGGCGGGACCCTCCCTACGGGCGGGGTGTTCGGGAAGCGTCAACGGCTTCGAACATCGTCTGGAGGGGAGCCGGACCGCCGGTCCAGAGCTCGAAGGAGCGCGCGCCCTGGTGCACGAGCATTGCCAGCCCGTCCATCGTCGTCAGCCCGTGCTGCGCGGCCTGCTGGAGAAATGGGGTCAATCGATAGGTGAGATCGTAGGCCAGGGCGTTCTCCGGAAGCGCGCCAAACGCGGAGGCATCGACGGGTAGCGCCTGGGAGTTCCAGCCAACCGAGGTGGCATTGACGAGCAAGCGAGTGGAGTCTGCCATCCGGGTTGCTGCATCAATGGAGCAGGCGGAGAGCCGCGAATCGTCGAGGTCGGCAACTAGCTGTTCAGCACGGTCGATGGTGCGGTTGGCGACGATCACTCGTTCGATGCCGTTGTCCAGCAAGGCGACGATCACACCGCGAGCCGCGCCGCCAGCACCAAGGATCATTGCCGTGGAACCGTTGAACGGGAAGCCGACGTCACGAAGGGAGCTGGCGAATCCGTGGACGTCTGTGTTCTCTCCGTAAAGCCGCCCGCTATCGCAGACGATGGTATTGACTGCCCCAGCGCGTTCCGCGACTTCAGAGCGTTCGTCGACAGCCTCAAAGAAGAATTCCTTGTGTGGCACGGTCACGTTTGCGCCACTGAACGCGCCGCTGCGCAACTGGCGTACGCGTTCATCGAGCTCCTCCAGCGGCGTGTGCAACAGCTCGTATTGAACCGGGATATTTAGGGCGTCAAAGGCGGCCTGTTGGAAGACCGGCGAGAGAGAGTGGGCGACCGGGTCACCTATCAGCCCAATGCGATTGATCTGGGGCGAGGACTCCATTGGAAACTCCTCCGGCTAGCGATACTGGCTGACGTTGCGCTCGTGTTCCTCGAAGGTGGTGGCGAACGCATGTGACCCGTCTCCCGTAGCGACGAAGTACAGGAAATCGGTATCGGCAGGATCGAACGCTGCCTCAATCGAGGCCAGGCCGGGGTTGCAGATTGGCCCCGGCGGGAGGTTGGGGTTGAGATAGGTATTGTAGCGGCCATCCCGGCGTAGATCTTCGGGCGTGAGGACCGGCCACCAATCTCCGTTGCCCCCGAGCTCATATTGGACCGTCGGGTCGGCTTGGAGCGGCATGCTGGCAAGAATCCGGTTGGTATAGACAGAGCTGATAACCGGGCGCTCGTCTTCGATTGCAGCCTCGCGCTCGATAATTGACGCGAGCGTAATCGTCTGGTGCATGGTCAGCCCAAGGGCGGCCGCATCGCTGCGGAGGCTCAGTGGCACGCGGTCATCGAAGGTCTGCAACAGGATACTGATAATGTCCTCTGGCGTGCTGTCAATGCGGAAGATGTAGGTGTCTGGAAAAAGATAGCCTTCGAGCCCGACACCGCTTGGGCGAGTGTGCAGAAAGTCGAACTCGTTGTTCCAGCGTGCCAGTTTGGTGGCGTCCATAAACTCGTCGACGGATGAAATCAGGCCGGCCTCGATCAGCGCCTCGGCGTACTGTTCGGTTCTCCAGCCCTCAATGAACTGCACGGTCACTTCCTCGATCGAGGCCGCGTTTTCAGACGTGATCGTGTCGATTATCTTAGATGTCGTCATGCCGGTATCAAGCGTATGCTCGCCGGCAACGATGTCCTTGTCGTCGCCGGAGAACCCCACGAGGAAGCGGAAATAGGATGGGGAGCGGATGAGTCCGGTGTCGTGCAGACGGGTGGCGATGGAGTTGACGGATTCTTCCTGCTCGATAACGAACGCAACCTCACGTCCCTCTTCACTCTGGGCGCTGTTGAGATAATGGGTAAGGATACGTTGGGTTACGAAGATGATGGAGATGGCCAGAATAGCGATCGACGCGATGATGGTCATCTGGCGGGACGGTCGCGGCAAGTGGAACACCTCGCACGAATACACCGAACGGAGAGGGGTGTCGAAGTCGAAAGTGTAGCAACGGATCAACTGGGGCACAACGAGCGCCGCCTGACGCCTGGACTCAAGGTGGTCGTGATCCTCGGCCCGACAGCGACTGGGAAGAGTGGTTTGGCGCTTCAATTGGCCCAATACCATGACCTGGAGATCGTGAGCGCGGACTCACGCTATCTCTACCGCAGCATGGATATTGGCACCGCCAAACCATCCGCTTCAGAGCTGTCCAGCGTGCCGCATCACCTGGTGGATGTTGTTGGTCCCGAGGATGATTACTCGCTGGCGACGTTTCTGGACGACGCTTTTGCCGCGATCGAAGATATCGGCTCGCGTGGACGGCTCCCTGTCGTTGCCGGCGGTACCCCGCTCTACCTGCGATCCCTACTGCAAGGTTGGAGCGTGCCGCGTGTGCCTCCTGACGAGGCGCTTCGGGCGCGGCTTGAAACATGGCCGGCAGACGAGCTGTTTCAACGCGTACGTGAGGTAGATCCGGCTTCGGCGGATCGTATTGGTCCGACCAACAAACGCCGGCTGATCCGGGCGCTGGAGGTCTTCGAGATTGCTGGCCGACCCATGAGCGAGCTCGAAGGCAAACAACCACCTCCGTACCGCTTTCTGGTGCTCGGCCTCCGCCAGGAACGGGAAGCGCTCTATCATCGGATCGACGAGCGAGTGCGCTGGATGTTCGCGAATGGGTTGCTGGACGAAGCGCGAATGCTGATCGAGCGCTCGGTGCCCGTGCATCTGCCGGCCATGAGCGCCATCGGGTATCCGGAGGCCCGGGCGGCGGTGATGGGAGAGCTCGATCTGGAGACGGCGATGGAGCGCACGAGCTACGCCACACACCGCTACGTCAGGCACCAGGAGACGTGGTTTCGACGCTTTGAGAGTGTCAACTGGATCGACAGCGCCCAGGCGGATTTCGTCGATCGGGCGCTGTCGATGGTCGGAAATTTCCTGGACGATTAGGGAAAGGTTACCGGCGCTCCGGTATGGGCGGCGTCGTGAATGGCCTGCCAGACCGTTTGCAGTCGCTTAGCCGAGCCTGCCATGGGCTGGTCTTCGAGGAGGTTGATCCTCTGCAACATCCGCTCGCCGATGTCCTCCCACCAACCGTGCACCTGGGACGGCGCGGCGAACGGAGAAACGGTGACAGCCTGGTTCGTCGGTTCCGCCCTCAGAACCCTGTCTGAGCCCGTGACCTCGATGAGGAGCTCGGTGGCAGTAGGGCGGATCGGTCGTTGCGAGCGCTTCCAGCGTCACGATCGCGGCGTCAATATTGAGCGTGACGAACCATGCGTCACCTTCTGCGAGCAGGGACGCTTTACGCGCCCAGACACTCGTCACGTCTCCTGGGACTATCTCCAGAGTTGCGGCAACGAGGGGTAAGAGGGCGTCAAGCGCGACATGTTCCTGATCGGTTCCGCGTGGAACCCGATAGGAACCGTAACACCCGTAAAGCATCCCGATCTCACCAGCGTGAGCAGCGCGGCGAACCTCGTCGACAGCCTCGAAAGCCAGGAGGTGCGGGGCGATGGCGCCTGCGTTCTCGACAATCATCGCGCGGCCGGTTGCGATGGCGCCCTTAGGTATCGTTTGCGCGTCAGTGATCACGACCATCTCGCGGCTCGGCTGAACGTAAGGCCCTGCGTGCCGGAGTTGTTCCGCCAGTTGATCGCCGCCGATCACGTGCCAGGCGTGGTGGTCCATTATGCTCCTC
The DNA here is from genome assembly GCA_963729445.1 of uncultured Chloroflexia bacterium. GTDB lineage: Bacteria > Chloroflexota > Chloroflexia > Thermomicrobiales > CFX8 > JACCZH01. Next base: position 748,320 of record CAVSNU010000003.1, on the reverse strand, counting down.
CGTTCACGAGCGGTAGGGATACCGGCTGGCGGCGCTCGCTTGATTTGACCGCCGCGACCGAGAGCTCGACCGCGCCTCGCGCGTCATGGGGCGAGAGCGGAGGGTCGGTGTCGTCCTGGATAGCACGCGCAAACGACTCGATCTCGGCCACGTACGCGCGGTCGACGTGCAAGAGTGTCGGAAAGTTCAGCGTCTGGGTGAGGCCGGTCATGTCAGCGACGGTCAATGGACTCATGGGCGGGTCGGTAGCCCGAATGCGGCCCTCACGGCCAATGACCTCCATCATGTGGAAGTAGGGATAACCGCCCGGTAGCTGGTTCACAATCTCAGCCGCACCGATAGCGCCGTTGTCGAACTCAACGGTGTAGCTGATCATGTCGGGCACTTGGGCGCCTTCCGTGACGATTCTCGCTTCGGCGTAGACCGAGACCGGGTTACGGCCGATGAACCAGCGCGCCAGGTCCGTTTCGTGAACGGCGTTGGTCAGTGCCGCGCCCTGGGTATATTTCGCGTTCGCGATCCAGGGTAGCTCACCTTCGGGCGTCCAGTAGCTGGTGCCGAGGTTGAGCGAGTCGTACATGGCACGTGGCCGGCGCTCGTTCTCGCGCACGTAGCGTACTTCGCCGATGCCGCCCTTCTCTATAGCCGCGTGAATCTGCCGGTAGCGTCCGGTGAAACGACGAGAGTGGGCGATCATGAGCTTGACGTTGGCGCGCTTGCAGGCGGAGATCATGCGGTCCGCCTCTGCGACGGTCGAGCTCATGGGTTTTTCACAGAGGACGTGCACTCCTGCTGCAGCCGCGGCTTCAGTCTGCTCGGCGTGCAGGAACTCGGGCGTACAGATATCCACGAAGTCGAGATCTCCACGGGCAAGGAGGTCTTGATAGTCGCTATAGTAGGCTTGAGCGCCGAACTCGTTGGCGGCGCGGCGGGCATTTTCTTTCCGGACATCAGCGACCGCGACCAGCTCAACGAGATGTCCGAGCGTACGTATCGCAGGCAGATGGGCGCTGAACGCGATCGTTCCGGCGCCGATAAGTCCGACTCGCAACCGTTTTTTGTCAGCCACGCCAGCTCCCTTTCGTTCATGTGGCGGCATCATAGGGCGTTCGACTGTCAACGACAAGCGTGTCCACAAGGAGACCCTGGTTGATTCCGGCTGAAGCACAAGACGCACTGATTGCCTGGTACCGCGAGCACCAGCGCGATCTACCCTGGCGGCGCACTCGCGACCCCTACAAGATCCTCGTTGCCGAGATCATGCTCCAGCAGACTCAGGCTGATCGCGTCGTGCCGAAGTACCACGATTTCCTGCGCGTGTTTCCATCGATCGAGGCGCTGGCCGACGCGCCCGCAAGCCAGGTCATCCGGGCGTGGGCAGGGCTGGGCTACAACCGGAGAGCGTTGAACCTGCAGCGCGCCTGTCAGGCGGTGATGGAGCGATTCGAAGGCAGGATGCCTGAGTCCGTCGAGGATCTGCTCTCGCTACCCGGTGTGGGACCATACACCGCCGGCGCGATTGCCTGCTTTGCGTTCGAGCAGGATGTTGGATTTGTCGATACCAATATCCGGCGGGTGCTGCACCGTGTGGTGTACGGTCCGGAGATCCCCACGCCAGGCGCGACAACGCGCGAGATTGACACATTGGCTGGCAGGGTGGTGCCGGCCGGCCAGGGATACGAGTGGAACCAGGCATTGATGGAGCTTGGCGCAACGGTGTGCCGGGCACGCTCCACCGATTGTGGCCGCTGTCCAGTGAACGAATGGTGCACCGCGCGCGGCAGGATGCAGGCCGCGTTTGATGCGCAAATCTCTACGAAAACTGGAAAGACGATCCCGTTCGAGCAAACGAGCCGCTACTTCAGGGGCCGAATCATTGACCGGTTGCTGGACGCACCTCCTCACGGCCTCACCGCGAAAGAGTTAGCGCTGTCCATAGAACCCGCGCGCGACCTAGGTGAACCGGAGTGGACTGTGCCCTATCTATCTGGTCTCCTGCGCGACGGGCTCGTTGTATGCGGCACACCCGGGCTTCGAGAAGACTCTCCCGATTACGACGGGCACGAACCGGCGCTCCCGGATCGCTTTCGCCTGCCGGACTAGATGCAGGCGAATCACCGAGGACTCCTGAGTTATCCTGAGCGTATACAGCCACCCTGACCCAACACATCAACCCGGGCGTCATCCAGTTACCCTGAGCGCCTAACCAGTTATCCTGGCTCTAGTCATCCTGAGCGCCAGCGAAGGATCTCTGCGTCAACCGCCTCGGGAGTCAAGTCAGAGATCCTTCCTTACGTCAGGATGACTATCGAGCGCAGGATGACTATCAAGCGCCGATGACTCGCTAGCGCTCAGCACCGATGACTGGTTAAGCGCTCAGGATGACCATCAAGACGTCTGGATGCCTATCAAGCTCAGCATGACTGATGAGAGCGCGGCGCGCTTGGTTCACCAGGGCTGATGAGATCGCCAGGCTCGGATCCGGATGGCATGGTAGGCGGTCATCCAGTGCCGCGCGCCACGCGGCGCCTGGCACCGGCCTCTATGCGGATGATCATGGGACGTGCTCTTCGTTGACTCAGCGGATCTGGGGTGGACCCTGTTTGATCCGTCGACGCATGCCCTCGAAGCCTCCCGGCTCGTTGTAGACAGCTTCGATCCACCAGGTTGCTCCGGACTCTGCGTGGGGCCGCACGATTGAGGCTGCCTCTTCCCCGTCGTCGCCTGGTGTGCTGCCCTCGATGATGATGTCGAATGGGGTAGCTGGATCGCGCCGCGCCCGCACGTAGTCCCGGATTTCTCGGACATCGGCAGGAGTCGGAATCGTCATGAACTCACCGTTCTCGGCCCGCATGATAGGCATCACGCCATCACAACGGATCGCGCGGTGCATCGACGCTTCTGCTCGGCCAGGCGGCGACAGTCCAGATCGGGATGCGCGGCGACTGCACCGGAGTGGGGCGAAACGTCATTTCCTCCAGTCGAAAGTGATCCCCGGCGTAGCTGAATGGCTCGCCGCTCCAGAGGCCGTCGAGAATCTCCAGGCTCTCATCCAGCATCTTCGCTCTGGTCTTGCGGTCTGTTTCCTCACCAACCCTGGTGAATCCACCATCGTTGAGAGCTCCTAGTCCCACCGGGAGCACAACACGCCCATTCGAGAGATGGTCGAGCGTTGCCGTCTCGCGGGCGACCTTCCACGGTCGACGGCGCGAGAGCGGTGTGATGATCGGTCCAAGGATGATGCGTTCGGTGAGCATGGCAGCGCCGGCCAGCACGATCCATGGATCAACGATCGCTGCTGCGTCCGGCTTCCCGGCTTCGATCGCGTCCCAGTCCTCGTGCGAGATATGGATCGCGTCCCATACGAGGAATGCGTCCCAGCCCGAATCCTCGGCTTCGCGCGCGAGCTCCGCAAGCGCTCGTGGATCGGCGCACTCACCCATTGTGGAGACGTTGAGACCAAAGCGCATCGGATGTTCCTTTCTCGAACTGATGTTCTGATCCAGAACCGGAGAGTATACACGGACCAACAGAAAAGAATAGGGACGACGCGCTGCGTCGTCCCTATACGGTTCTGGACTCATTTGGGGCGGCCTAATCGACGCCGTTGGCCTCGGCTTTCAACAGGGCCGAAACCTTGAGCGGCAGACCAAAGAGGGTGATGAAGCCCTTCGCGTCGGAGTGGTCGTAGTCCGCGCTGGCTCCGAAGGTAGCGAAGTCCTCGGAGTAGAGCGAGTACGGAGACCGCCGGCCGGTGACGATGCAGTTGCCTTTGTAGAGCTTCACTCGCACGTCGCCGGTGTTGGTCTTCTGGGTCGAATCCACGAAGGCGTCCAGCGCCTCGCGCAGCGGCACGAACCAGAGACCGTCGTAAGCCAGCTCGGCATAGCGCTGGGCGATCAAATCCTTGTAGTGCAGCGTCTGCCGGTCCAGCGTGATCGCTTCGAGCTCCTTGTGGGCGGTCGAGAGAATCGTTGCGCCGGGCTGCTCGTAGACGCCGCGGCTCTTCATGCCGACCAGGCGGTTCTCGACCAGATCGATGCGGCCGACGCCATGCTCGCCACCAATGGTGTTGAGCGCCTGCACGAGGTCAACCGGCGACATCTTCTGGCCGTCGAGTGCGACCGGCCAGCCCTCTTCGAAGCTGAGCGTGATCTCGACCGGTTTGTCGGGCGCGTCCTCAGGATCGACGCTGATGCCGAACACGTCTTTCGGCGGCTCCAGCCACGGATCTTCGAGCTGGCCGCCCTCGTGCGAGTAGTGCCACATGTTGCGGTCACGGCTGTAGATGTTCTCTTTGGAGGCGCGGATGGGAATGAAGTGCTCCTGCGCATACTCGATAGCGTCTTCGCGGGATGAGATGTTCCACTCCCGCCAGGGTGCGATCACCGCCATGTGCGGCGCGAGAGCCTGGTAGGTCAGCTCGAAGCGCACCTGGTCGTTGCCCTTACCAGTGCAGCCGTGCGACAGGGCGTCGGCACCCTCCTGATAGGCGATCTCAACCTGATGCTTGGCGATAACCGGGCGCGCGAAGCTGGTACCGAGCAGGTACTTGCGCTCGTAGAGCGCGCCTGCGCGGAGCGTTGGGAATGCGTACTCGGTCAGAAATTCGTGGCGCAGATCTTTGACGAATAGCTTGGACGCGCCGCTCTGCAGGGCCTTCTCTTCCAGCCCATCGAGCTCGGCCTCCTGGCCGACGTCGGCCGCGAAGGCGATGACTTCACAGTAGTACTCGTTCTTGAGCCACGGGATGATGATCGACGTGTCGAGACCACCGGAGTATGCGAGGACGGCTTTTGTAACCTTTGGCTTGGCGTTCATTGCGGAGATTTCACTTTCGATTGAACGGGCGATCCATACAGCAGGGAGCGGCTAGCCATTCACACGGAACGACGGCGCGGGGCGCCTGCTGCGCCTGAAGCGTCTCAACCGGGGTTTTATGATCTCCACGTATTTTCCGATCCAACGTCTCGCCGTCGACACAATCCGGAACCGTACCATTTGGCTCGGAGAGAGGTCAACGCGATTACATCTCACGCAGGCGCCTGGAACGGAGCGCGAGAACGACCGTCAGGGCCGAAGAGATGACTGCACCCGCCGATACGGCAAATGGTGCCCCCCAGACCTCGGCGGCCAGACCCATGGGGAGGCCACCCAGCGGCATCAGGCCAAAGGTGATCATGTAGACGCCAGTCACTCTCCCGCGCACTTCATCAGTTACATTCAGATGCAGGAGGGTGTTGTTGAGGGACATATAGGTTGAGCCGATGAGACTACCGGCAAAGATCATTGCCCCCGAAAGCAGGACCCATTCCGAGTAGGCGAAGGTCACGACGACGGCACCGTAAACGATAGTGGACATAAGCAGAAACCGCCCTTTGCGGCGCAATCTCGAGGCGGAGGCGCTGAGCAACCCTCCTGTGACCGCGCCGACGCCACTAACGGCCATGAGGATGCCCATGCCGCTCGGCCCGGTTTGCAGGATGTCTCGCGCAAAGACTGGCAATAACTGGAGATACGGGAAGACGAACAGCATTGGAATCGCCGCCAACAGCGTCAGATCCATCAGCACGGGAGTCTGGCGCACAAAGCGAAAGCCATCGAGCAACCCGCCTCGAATGACTGTCGCCGCGTTCGCCGCCGCGGGTGTGACCGCTAAGGAAAACGTCAGGAAGAGTGCGATCGCCAGCACCGCTGCCTGGAAGACGAACGCTCCGCCGACGCCGGCGAACCCGATGATGGCGCCCGCAATCGAGGGACCGATGATGCGCGAGGCGTTCTGCCCTGCGGTGGTGATTGCAATTGCTCCCGCGAGATTGACGCGCGAGACCATGCCGGGCACCATCGTCTGCCGCGCGGCGTTGTTGAGCGCCATGCCACCGCCGTTGAGAAACGAGCCGACCAGCAGATGCCAGGGCCGGGCGATGTCCAGTATGGCTAGCACAGCCAGCAGGATTCCGATCAAGGCCAGGCCCACCTGACAATAGATCAGGATCTTGCGGCGGTCATAGCGATCGAGAATCACACCGGCAGGTACGGCGACGAGCAACATGGGAACGCCGCCAAAGAAACCCACCAGTCCAACCCAGAGCGGGGAGTCGGTGAGCACGAGCATGAGCCAGCCAAGGGCCACGTTGAGGATCCACTGACCGGCCTGGGTGAAGATCGTTCCGAACCACAGGTAGCGAAAATCCGGAAAACGCCGTAAGAGCTCGACCATCGAGAGCTGCGTATCGGTGTCGTCCAGCGCCGGGGGTGCTACGGCGGGTGCGGAGGGTGCTCGGTTCTTGACCACTGGTCGTCTCTCACCTTGGGTATCAGTTCCGCCATCGCAACCGCAAGGGGGAAGGATACGCCCCCGAGGAGATCGAAGCCACCGCTAGTCTAACGAGCGGAATCGGCCGGCTCATATAAGAGTACCGCCATCGCAGCCGCGCAGACGATCGCCAGAGGGAGTGCCTGGCTCATGACCGCACCCATTTGTACATCCAGACCGGACGCCAACGCCAGGGCAATGATAACGAGACAGCAGGTAAAGAGGGTGATCAAGGCGATTTGTCGAGTGGCTTGCTGTGTCATGTCAGGCTCCTTGACGTGCGTTCGTCCAGTCGAACATCTGAGTCGAACAGATGTACGTACACTATAGAACGTGCGTTCTAGATTGTCAAGGAGTTGGTCTGCAGTGATCCGTTCCCGTAGTCCTGGCGGCGCGTACGCCTGCGTTTCGGCGGAGGATGGAGATGATATTGGAGCCGTCATCTCTGCGTACGGGCGTAATTTATTGCGCCCTCTTTAACGTCTCTAGCGGCCGGGCAGGGCGCAATAAATTACGCCCGTACGAGGTGTCGCGGGCCTTGCGATTAGCACAGATCACGCTCGCCTCTCGGCCGTCTCTGCCCATGGAGCGGACCTGGCCGCATTGTGCGCCGAGGGAAGTGCAGACGTACGTGTCCCCTGTCTTGTACAGAGCTATATGGTCTAGCAAGACTACGCGCTAGCGGATGGTCGGCCAGAAGCCTGTGGGCTGGGCGCGGACGAGCTGGATATCGGATTCGACCATGGCACAGATCATCTGCTCGAAGCTGACCTCGGGCTGCCAGCCGAGCTCGACGCGGGCCTTCTCGGAATCGCCGATCAGCAGGTCAACCTCCGCTGGGCGGAAGAAGCGCTCGTCGATCACGACGTGTTCCTGCCAATCCAGTCCAGCCGCCTCGAAGGCGATTTCGCACAGCCTCTGAACGGTATGGGTTCGTCCGGTCGCGATGACATAATCGTTTGGTTTGTCCTGCTGGAGCATGAGCCACATGGCGCGCACATAATCGCCGGCGAAGCCCCAGTCGCGCTGGGCTTCCAGGTTTCCAAGTGGGAGCGTCTTGACCAGACCCGCCTTGATCTTGGCCACGTGATGGGTCACTTTGCGGGTGACGAACTCCAGCCCGCGCCGTGGGCTCTCATGGTTAAAGAGGATGCCGGAGACGGCGTACATGTCATATGACTCGCGGTAATTGACGGTGATCCAGTGCCCGTAGACTTTGGAGACACCATATGGTGAACGAGGGTAGAACGGGGTGTCCTCGTTCTGCGGAACTTCCTGAACCTTGCCGAACATCTCTGACGAGGACGCCTGGTAAACGCGCGCGTCCGGCTTGGCAAGACGCACCGCCTCAAGCACCCGGGTGACGCCGAGAGCCGTGAATTCGCCGGTCAGAACCGGTTGCTGCCACGAGGTCGGCACGAACGACTGAGCCGCCAGATTGTAGACCTCGTCCGGTTCAAAGCGCTGGATCAGGTCGATCAACGAGTTCTGGTCGAGGAGGTCTCCGTAGACGAGCTCGATCCGGTCCTGAAGGTGGGCGATACGGCCGACGGTCTCAGTGCTGGTGCGGCGCATCATGCCGACGACTCTGTAACCCTTATCGAGCAGGAACTCTGCCAGGTACGATCCATCCTGCCCGGTGACACCGGTAATGAGTGCCGTTTTTGCCGCTCCAGTCGTCATCGTTGTCCGCAACCCCTCTTCGCCTTCAAGAACGCGTTCGTCTCGCCAGATTCGATGATAGACTGGCGCAAATGATGGTACACAACGAGAGGTCGACCGTGACGAGAAGTTCGCTGCGATTCACCAAAATGCACGGCACTGGCAACGATTTCGTCCTGGCTGACGGCAACGACCTGCCTCTGGCCGAGAGGGCGAAATGGAGTGCTGCGCTCTGTCGCCGGCGCTATTCCGTGGGCGCCGACGGCCTGATCCTGGTCACCAGGACCGGCGCGGCCAACGTTGAGGTCGATTTTTATAACCCGGACGGGTCGCGTGCGGAGATGTGCGGCAACGGCAGCCGATGCGCCGCGCGCTTCGCCGTCGAGACACTGGGTGTCGAGCCGAAACTGGTGATGGACACTGTATCCGGGTCCCTGGATTCAATCTATGCCGGCCCTGAAAACATCGCCGTGAGCATGCCGGACCCTGAAGGGTTTATGCCCGCGCATGCCACAGTTGACGGACGTGAGCTGCACCACGTTACTGTGGGAGTGCCCCATACCGTGGTGTTTGTCGACGAGGCAGAGATGTGTGATGACGCGTGGTTACGCGCCTTCGGACGACGGTTGCGTTTTGACGCTGAGCTCTATCCGGTTGGGACCAATCTGAACATCGCGCACCGCAATGGTGACGATAACTGGCGGGTACGTACGTATGAGCGTGGCGTGGAAGACATCACGCTGGCCTGCGGCACCGGGAATACAGCCACCGCCTATGTCGCAGCGCAGCTCGGGCTTGGTAAGTTCCCATTCTCGATGAAGGTGGATGGCGGCAGTCTCTGCATCGAGCGGCGCGACGAGGCGTATTGGCTCGTTGGCCCGGCACGGGTGGTCTCCATCGGCGAGACGACGGCAGAAGCGCTGCTGGAGGACTAGCGTGCCGCCCGACCGCGTTCCGGAGGCGGTTCTCAGCCGGATCTGGAACGAGGGCTGGCACAGCCGCGAGCTGAGGACGACCGATGGCCGCCGCGTGGGAGTGGTCTATCGAGGCGTCTGGACCCACTCGAATGGTCCCGATTTTCGAGACGCGATGCTCGACATCGACGGCAAGCTTGTGCAGGGTGCCGTCGAGCTGCATATCCGCGAATCCGACTGGGTCGCTCACGAACACCACCTCGACCCGGCGTATGACGCTGTTGTTCTGCACGTGGTCCTCGAACATGATCTGCCCCAGGCTGCAGGCAGACCCTCCGGCGCTGCCCTCCCGACCGTTGCGATCGGGCCGTTCCTCCACGGCCCTCTGGACCAGTTTATGCCCACCGCTCTTCCTCTGGATCTCGGAGACCTTGGCCAGCGTGCCTGTCTACCCACATTGGCAGACGACCGGCCGGAGGAGATCCATCGCGTGCTGCGCCGGGAGGGGTGGCGGAGACTAGCGGAGAAGCAATTGCGCTTTCAGCAGGAGCTGGTCGTTCGTCCCGCGGGGGAGGTGCTCTATCGCGGAATGCTCGATAGCCTGGGATTGACGAGCAATCGCTCCGGGATGGAGAGGGTCGCCGATCTTCTGCCATTGGGGCTGGCAGAGAGGATCGCTTCCGAACGTGGTCTCGCAGGTCTGAGTGCGGCGCTGCTGGGTGTGGGAGGGTTTCTGCCGCTCTCTCCAATGCACCAGGGTCTCGTCACCGAGCAAGGTCTCGACGTGTCAACGGTGGAGGATGCATGGCGTGAAATCGCGCTGGAATACGCGTTGTCTTCAGTTCCGCAATCAGCCTGGAGCTTGAACCGGGTACGACCGCTCAATCATCCGGCACGACGGCTGGCCTCGATGGCCTGGTTGCTCGATGTCGCGGCAGACGATGGTTTATTCTCCTATCTGCTTCGCTTGCCTCACGACCATGGAACAAGCTGGGATCTCTGGCTTGCGGGGGCACATCCGGCAATAGGCGAATCGCGTCGGCGGCAGATCATTGTGAACACCCTCTCGCCGTTTGTTGCCGCGTACGCTGACGTGACAGACGACCAGACACTTGGCGAGTACACAGCCGAGGTCTGGGAACAGTTGCCGGGCGTCGTGGACGACGACATCGCCCGCAAAACGATCAAGCAGATTGCGGGAGCGCGCCGCTTCACGGTGCGGAGTGCTCTGGAGATTCAGGGACTGCATCACATCGGCCGGCAGGGGTGCGCCCAGTTGCGGTGCTTCGAGTGCCCGATTGCCGCGCTCGCGGTGCGGTTCGAGGAGATCCAGTTTAGCGTCTAGCGCGCCGGCCCATGCCGCTGCCCATCTGTTCGAGGAGCGCGAGGCCCTCGATCTCAACGAACTCATACATGCGCATGAGGGCCTGCATCTCGGGGTCGGTGTGGCGATAGAGACCCTCCATGAGGCCCTGGGAGACCACCGGTTCGAACTCCTTGGAAAACTTGTTGTTCTGAATACCGATGAAGAGCTTGTAGAGGTCCACCAGCTCGGTGGTGGAGATACGCGTGTTCGTATCGCTGATCAGGATCTTCCCGGCGGACATTCTCACCTTGAGCTTGTTTTCGACGGCGAAACGGTTGAGCTGGTTCTCGAACTGGAGCGCCGCCCGAGAATAGTCGAAGAGGACGAGCTTCAGGTAGATGGATTCGACCGCCTGGTTGAACAGCTCGATAACTTTCACCCGGTTCGGTGGGATTGCCTCGATGTAACCGGCCTGCGTGAGATCGAAGAGAGTCTTGGCGGCTTCGAACTGGGTGGCGCCGACGGCGCGGGCAATGCTGACCACGTCACTCTGTCCGTCGATCAGTCGAAAGACGTCAGCGAGGTGCGATTCCACTCTCGCGTGCGGCGGGCGCTGGTGCTTGCGGAAGATCATGAACACCGAGGGCACGACCGGGCTCACCTCAATCCACTCGTCAACCCTGCGCGTGCCCTCGATGATCAGGTGTGTGCTGTCGACGTTGACGGCGACGCCACCCTCCTTCACGAGCTCCCCGGCCTTGAATGTGAAGTAGCAATTGCGCCAGAGGAAGAGCGTGTAGATCGAGATCTCCAGCAGCTGATCCTGACAGTGCCGGATATCTTCCGAGGTGATCGTGCCCTGCTTCAAGAGGATGCTGGTGATCTCGGCGTCGGTGTACGCGGACTCGGCTGCCTGTTCAAGCGTAGCCCGATCCACGATGCCGTTGCGCAGCAGGAGATCCGGCATGGTCGGCAGACGGCTGCCGGCCGCTACATAGCTGATCCGTCCGCGCTCGAACGAGATCGTGCGCGTGTTCCAACCCTGAATCATAGCGAGCGTGCCGGTTTTCTCGGTGTAACTGAACATCTGAAAAATGTCTGAGATGGAGAAGGCCCCCAGCTTGCCCTGGAGGTCAAACTCTTCGACGGCGCTCGCTCCAGGAAGCCCTACTCCGTCAAGGGATGTTCTGTGTAAACCGCTCACCGGACCCTCTAGTCTGTCCTCATGGAGATTTGCTGCTCGATCTGTCGGAGGTTACCGGCGCTGTCTTCGGCCTCTACAAGGATGGAGTACTCGCCAGCGTCGCCTGCGCGCAAGTCCAGCAGGAGTACGTAGTGGCCTTCGCCCAGATCAACGGGCGTCTGGGCCGGCGCGTCCTCCAGGGTGACTCGCACGTTAGCCACGTCCACGTTGTCGGCGATCTCCAGCTGTAACGTCGGGGTGCGCCGCGTAGCCTCGGATGCCGAGACCACCCTGATTTGGGGTGGCTCCTTGTCCAAGCCTATGGCCTGCCAGACTTGCGCGGCGATAGCCCGATAGCCCTGATTATTGGGGTGCACGTCGTATGGCCAGTGGGTATAGTCCTCGATCCGGCCCCGGAAGGCGTCGTTCATATCGGCGACTGTTGCGCCCGTGCTCTCGGCCGTTTGCCGGATGACCGTGTTGAACCGTTCGGTCCACCAGGCGTCGATCGTCGGGGAGAGACGCGTCGCCCTCACTGAGATCGTAATAGGTCGTGAGAACCAGGGTTGTTTCATCACCGATCGCGGCACGCACGCGGCCCACCGCCTCGTTCAGGTTCGCCTGGAACTCAGTCAACGCGCTCTCGCGCTCGACAGAGCTCCCTGAGCGTTGCGCCAGCATCTCGTTACCACCCAGCGTCAAGCTGACGACATCGACTCCAATTCCGGCCTGGTCAAAAACCTCCCGCTCGTGGATGAAGGCGTCGAGTTGACCGCCGGTCATGAAGGAGGCTGCGGTCTCTCCTGGCACTCCCAGGTTGACGAGTGACACGCTGCCTCCGGTGCTGGCGGTCAAGAGATCCCGGACGATGACCGGATAGCTTCGCCGCTCCGGCAAGCTACTTCCAATGCCGTATGCGATTGAGTCTCCCAACGCGATGTACACGCCACGTGACCCGTTTGTCTGGGCAGTCACGTCGTGACGCATCGAGAGCGTCGCGCCGATGGCCAGCACCAGGATAACGATCAGGAAGAGGTGCGCTACGCGCATCAGGATTCTCCAATGAGTTGATCGATCGAAGGCAGGGCCGCTTCGACGACGGCACGTAAGGCCGGTATATGAATGGCTTCCAGGAGCGCTGCTCGCTCGACCAGCACGACATCGCGATCGAGATGCGACTCGAGCTCGGAGGTCGTCTCGCCTGTGGCGAGAAAGTTGACCACGTGCTGGTGGCGCTGACGGCCGTCGATCCTCTCCTTGATGACTTGGGTGCCGAGCCAACCAGCGACCGTTGCCCGAATGCCAGTCTCCTCGCGAACTTCGCGCATGGCGGCTTCCGCGGCATTCTCACCAGGCTCGATGTGACCCTTCGGCAGGACGATCTTTCCACTGCGCGCGCGCCGGAGAGCGAACCGCTGCTTTTCCGGCAGGAATACGAGCGCGCCGGCCTGGAGCTCCACTCCACGGGTGTGCGCCGCGAGCTGCGTTTCAATCTCTGCGCGTAGCCGGGCGTGAGTCACCTGGAGAAGCTCAGGCAGAACCATGGTGCCGGCAAGAATCGGCATGAAATTGGCGTCACCTTTCCAACGCGGTACGAGGTGCATGTGGAGATGGTCGGCGATGCCGGCGCCGGCGACGTCGCCAATGTTCAAACCGATGTTGAATCCATCGCAGCGAAAGACCGATCGAGCCGCTTCGACAGCCAGCGACGCCATTTCAAACATCTCGCCGCGTGCCTCAGCGGTCAGTGCTTCCAGGGTTGGTGCGTGCTCATTGGGAACGATCATGAGATGTCCGGAGTTGTATGGATAGCGGTTCAGCAGCATGAACGCATGCTCGCCAATTCTCAGCACCAGCGCTTCCGGATCGTTGGGCGTGGCACGGGCGCTACAGAAGATGCATTCAGGTTTGCGCTCGCCACCAACGTAGCGCATGCGCCAGGGGGTCCAGAGTCGTTGCACGAGTGTTTTACAGCCTCACACGATGGTTATGACACGTCGTCTGGATGATAACAAACGACCTGACAGCGACGCGCATCTACGCTGGGAACTGCGCGTTTTGCGCGTACGTATGCTGGCACAAGGGAGCCAGAATGTGGTATGGCGTATGCTATACTCCAGCGTCGGGAGACCGTGGCGGACGGGCCGGCCACGTCGTGTCGTTCTGGCCGGCATCGAGAAGCTGTAGGAGGCATTCAAGCTCGTGGCGACCAACGGCGGTGTCCAACATCGCGGAATTGATGGCGTGCCACGCTGGTTGGCGATCGGCGGGCGCATGTTCACCGACGGACTGATCGTCGTACTGGGCTTCATGATTGCTTACTGGCTACGCTACAGCGTCGAGATCGGCGGGCCGGTCCTCCCCGAGGCGCAGCAACCCCTCTCATACTTTCGCGGCATCATCGTCTTGCTCGTGATCCTCACGCTGCTTGTGTTTCAGGTGCGCGGTCTGTACCGCACACCGCGCTGGGCGACGCTCCTGGATGAGTCGTTGCTTATGGCGGGCGGCGTCATTATTGCGATGGCCCTGGTGGTGCTGTTCGCATTCTTTCAACAGTTTTCTCCATCGCGAGCGCTCTTCATTATTGCCCCGGTGGTGATCGTTTTTCTCTTGTTCGTCATGCGTTTGATCGTCAGGCTGGCTCGAGAGAGGCTCTGGCTGCGTGGCATCGGAGTCGACCGCGTGATCGTTGTTGGGGCCGGGCAAGCCGGGCAGCGCCTGATGCAGTGGCTGCTGGGACAACCGCAGCTTGGCTACCAGGTCGTGGGTTTTGTCGACGACGGTCCATCTGACGTTGAGCTCGCCATCGCTACCCAACGCAGGGTGATCCGCCCGCTCCATCTGGGAACGAGCGCGGACGTTGGGGACATTGTAGTCCGCGAACGGATCGACGAAGTCATCATTGCGCTGCCTCCCACCGCCCACGAACAGATGGTCTGGATCATGGACCAGTGTCGCGACCTCGACGTTGAGTTCAAGCTCGTGCCCGATCTGTTTGAGCTGGCGATGGATCAGGTACACATTCACGAAGTAGCCGGCCTGCCGATGATCGGCCTCAAGTCGGCCGAGATCTCCGGCTGGAACTTCTTTGTCAAGCGCGCGATGGACATAACGTTCTCGACACTGGTGATTGTCGGGCTCTCCTGGCTCTTCCTGTTCTTCGCGCTGTTGATCAAGCTGGATTCGTCCGGGCCGGTGTTCTTTCGGCAGGAGCGAGTTGGGCGCAACGGGCGTCGCTTTATATGCTTTAAATTCCGAACCATGGTGCGCGATGCCGAGGCGCAGAAGGTTGAACTGCAGAACATGTACGGTAACCACCCGTTCTTTTTCAAAGACAAGAATGATCCGCGCAGGACGCGAGTCGGCAAGTTCCTACGACGCTCCAGCCTGGATGAGCTGCCACAGTTCTTCAATGTCTTCTTGGGGGAGATGAGCATTGTAGGTCCGCGCCCCGGCGTGCCGGCCGAGGTAGCGCGCTACGACGAGTGGCATCGCGACCGGCTGTTGGTCACGCCCGGCCTTACCGGATTGTGGCAGGTGAGTGGCCGCAGCAACCTCGCCTTCGACGAGATGGTGCGGCTGGATCTGTATTACGCCGAACACTGGTCGCCATGGCTTGACGTCAAGATCATGTTGCGCACGCTACCGGCGATATTGACTGCCCGTGGCGCCTATTAATCTCCTGGCCCGAAACGAACATGCTGGAGCTGTGATGCAGCAAGCCTGCCTGCCTGAGCATACGGCTCTGGTGCACGATTACCTGAACCAGTACGGCGGCGCGGAACGAGTGCTCGAAGCGATGCACGATCTGGCCCCGAACGCTCCCGTCTACACCTCGATGTATGCACCGGATCAGATGCCGCCGGAGTATCGCGGCTGGGATATTCGCACGTCCTGGATCGACCGCGTGCCTCGCGCCCGGACCAACCATCAGATCGTGCTGCCGGCCTATCCTTTCGCTTTTGAGCGCCTGCAGGTGGCACCGTGTGATCTGGTGCTGTCGTCGTCGAGCGCTTGGGCGAAGATGGTGCAGCCTCCCCGCGGAGCGGTCCACGTCAGCTACATCCACTCACCAATGCGTTTCGCCTGGGCGTTCGATCAGTACTGTGAGCGGGAGCGCCTGCCCGCGGTCGCGAGGAACGCGTTGCGACCGCTCATGGCCGGGTTCAGGTGGCGCGACCGGGCGACGCTGGATCGCGTTGACAGGTTCATCGCCAACTCAACCGTGGTGCGCGACCGCATCAGAGCATTCTGGAGGAGGGACGCCACCGTCGTGTTTCCGCCCGTGGATGTGGATGCGTTTACCCCCGCTCCCGCCCATGAAGTGGGGGACTATTTCTTGATGGTGTCCCGGTTGGTGCCGTACAAGCGCTTCGACATCGCGATTGACGCATTTACCGCGCTCGGCTTGCCGCTCTGGATCGTTGGTGATGGCCGTGACCGGGCGCAGCTGGAGCGGCGCGCCGGTCCCAACGTGCGCTTCCTCGGTAGAGTACCGGATGACGAGCTGCGCCGCCTGTGGGCACGTTGCAGGGCGACGGTGTTCATGTCCGAGGATGACTTCGGTATCGCGCAGGTTGAGGCGCAGGCGGCTGGCAGGCCGGTAGTCGCTCTAGCAGCAGGTGGCGTCTTCGATACCGTGCTTCCCGACGAGACGGGGGTGTGGGTGAAGGAGCAGAACGCCGAGAGCCTGGTCGCGGCGTTGCGGCGATTCGATACACTCTCCTTCGACACGGGTAGATTAGTCGAACATGCCCGGCGATTTTCCACACAGCGGTTTCAGCGGGAGTTGGTAGCGGTGGTAAACGAGACGTTGGCAGCCCGTCACTCGGGGGGACAGACGTGGAGCTAAAAGCGTATCTCCAGGTGCTCTTGCGTCGCTGGCCGGCTGTGCTGATTCTTCCGCTGCTCGTGAGCCTGGTGGTGATCTATCAGGATTCCACTCGCGTGACACAGTACTCAGCGAACGCTCGCGTCTCGGTTGTGCGTATGCCAGACTCCGGCCCGGCCGAAGATTTCCGCTATGACGAGTACTACAACTACCTGGCCAGTGAGTTCAAGATCGACGATCTGGTGGAAACCGTTGGCGGGAACGTGTTCGCCGAAGCCGTTGCCGCACGTTTAGCGGACGGAGGCTTGGACATTGATGCGGGCGGTGTACAGGCGGCTCTGTCTGCCGGCAGACAGCATCGCATCCTGTCGTTGACGGCCACGACGACAGAGTCCGACCGTTCGCTGCTGATCTCACGTGCGGCTGTCGAGGAGCTCGAGGGAAATGCCGCTCACTATCTCGATATACCAGGCGACGCCAACGGCGCGATCGTGCGTGTCGTCCAGTATCCAAACCATGCCGCCACCGATACGACCCAGGCGCGCATCATTCTGGTTCTTGGGGTACTCGTCGCGCTGGGAGCAGGCGCCCTGCTCGCGTTTCTGGTCGACTACCTTGATGACACCCTCTACGACGCCGACAATACCTCTGCCGCCACGAAGCTGCCCGTGCTGGCAATCGTTCCCGCGGATCGCTCATGATGCGCCCTGAGGAAATTGCCCTGGCCCTGTTGCGGCGCTGGTGGATCGTTGCTCTGGCGGCGGTTGTGGCGGCGAGCATCGCCTATGTCGGAACTGCGTCGCAACCCAACACCTACGTCGTGAGTACCCGGATCATGGCCATCGCCGAGCCTCCTGATTACTACCTCGACCTGTACGCCAAGAATCGTCTGGCTTCGTACAAGGACCTGATCAACAATTGGGATTTCATCGCGGAATCCCTGCAGGAGGCCGGCACCGGGATCGATCCCGGGGTTGCCCAGAGTAAGCTGGCGGTCGGACACAACCCGGATGCGAACATCGTCCAGCTCGTTGTGACCGACACCGAACCAGAACGCGCCGCGCTGATCGCGAACGCGCTGGCTGACGGCTTTGTGCGGCGTAATGAAGCTGAGAACGCGCGTCAGGTTGAAGAGCGAACCTCTCCCCAGAACCTGTATCCCGGCCGTGTACACATGGAGAAGCTTGAGACGCCGGGAGTCCCGACGGTGCCGAGCGGACCACGCGTGCGCGTGAATACCCTGGCTGGTGGGGTGCTGGGTGTGGTCGCCGGTTTGATGGTGGCCTTTGGGACCATCTATTTTGATGACACACTCAAGACGCGGCGCGATCTTGAACGCTATCTGGAGTGGCCGGTCCTCGGCTCGATACCCCCATCTCGTGGGGACAGATGACCTCAGTAATGAAGGGCGACGGCGGCATGACGGCTGGGCGTAGACAATCGAACAGCGCGGATAGCGCGCGCGGCGAGGCGTATCGATCGCTGCGCTCGACGATCAAGTTCGCTGCCGGGGACGAGCGCGTCCGCTCGGTGCTCATTGTGGACGCCGACCGCAACGGCGCGAGTGATACCGCCGAGCAGGTGGCCAGAGCCTTTGCCGATGCCGGTGACCGCTGCGCCTTCGTCGACGCCGACTTTCGCTCGGGTGCGGGATCGACGCCGGGATTCAGCGATCTCTTGACCGGTAGCGCAACCCTGGAAGCGATCCTCAAAGCCGCGACCGGCAACGGTAACTATCAGTCGATTGGCCCCGGTACCGCAGTGAATCCAGACCTCCTGGCAGGCGATCGGCTTACCTCCGGCCTGGATTGCCTGTTGGAACACTTCGAGTACGTCATCCTGGGTTCGGCGAGCCTGCCTGCCTACAGCGACGCCATCTCCCTGGCCGCGAGGGTGGATGCCGTGATCTTAACCGTGACCTCTGGAAAGACTCGCCGCCAGCGCGCTGTTGAAGCGCGCGAGGCTCTGGAGCGCGTCGGCGCCCGGGTGCTTGGTGTGGTGCTCGTGGAGTCGCGACGCCGCCTTTTCTGGTGAGCCTCGTCCGGACATGTTCCGTCATGACGCCTAGACTCTCGAATCACTTCGCGCGATCTCTTGACACGCCAACGCCCCAACACGGCAGGGTATTCTCCACGCCGCAGTAGCCTGTTGCTCCGAAAGTATTGCCCGAACGCCTCACGTATGTGATCCTATGTCCTACGGGTCTCCGAGAATGTAACGGCGTGAACGCGTGTGGCGGCGCTCGCTCGGGTCCTGCGCGCATCGACCGCTGAGGGCAGGAGAAGACGGGTGCTGGCGAAGGTCTATAGCTGTGCCACAATCGGCCTTGAGGGAGTGCTCGTCGAAGTCGAGGTTGATTCGGGCCCGGGTGGTCAACCCGGTATGGTCGTTGTCGGTTTACCTGATACCGCGGTCCAGGAGTCACGCGAGCGCGTACGCTCGGCCATTCGCAACAGTGGAGCCCGTTTTCCGCTCGGAAAAGTCACGGTGAATCTGGCGCCGGCCGACATTCGCAAAGAAGGTCCGGCCTACGATCTCCCGATCGCGCTCGGTGTGCTGCTTGCGTCGAACAATGTGTTCGCCGACGTGGAAGACGCGGTGTTCATTGGAGAGTTGTCGCTGGATGGAAGCTTGCGACACACGAACGGGATTCTGCCGATGGTCGCGCTCGCGGCGTCATGCGGCTTGAAGCGGGCGTTCGTCCCCTGGGATGACGCGGACGAAGCGGCCCTCGTCACGGGAATTGACGTGTATCCAATTGAGACGCTTACCAGCCTCGTTCGCCACCTGCACGACGAGGCGCCGATACCCGTTTATCGGGGTAAACCGGTTGAAGAGATTCCCGATGTTACCTTCGCGCTCGATTTCACCAACGTCCGTGGCCAAGAGCAGGTCAAGCGCGGTCTGGAGGTCGCGGCGGCCGGTGGGCACAACGTGCTCCTGGCGGGGCCGCCCGGGACGGGCAAGACGTTGCTGGCACGCTCTCTGCCGTCCATCCTTCCGCCGCTGAGCCGCGACGACGCCATTGAGGTGACGAAGATCTACTCCGTGGCCGGCATGTTGCCGTCCGGCGAGCCGTTGGTGCGAGATCGCCCGTTTCGCTCGCCACACCACACGATCTCGTACGCAGGTCTGGTGGGAGGTGGCCGGGTGCCTCGTCCCGGTGAGATCAGCCTCGCCCATCGGGGCGTGCTCTTTCTCGATGAGCTCCCGGAGTTCGGCCAGTCTGTCCTCGAAGTGCTGCGCCAGCCGCTCGAAGACCGTCACGTGACGATCTCTCGCGCGACCGGCGCGGTGACATATCCTGCTAATTTCGTACTAGTCGGAGCGATGAATCCCTGTCCCTGTGGGTTCCATGGCGACCCATCGCGCGACTGCGTCTGCTCGGAATCGACCATCACCCGCTACCAGAAGCGGATCTCGGGACCGCTGCTTCGACCGGATCGACATCCACATGGATGTCCCTCGCGTGGAGTACGAGAAGCTCTCGGATAACCGTGCCGGCGAGACGTCAGCGATGATCCGTGCCCGGGTGGAAGCCGCGCGCTGCCGTCAGACCGAGCGTTTCGCCGGAAGCGACATGCGCACCAACGCGGACATGGGTGCCGGAGACGTGCAAGCGCACTGCCAGCTCGACGGCGCCGGCGACACTCTCATGCGCGCGGCGATGCGACAGCTGCAGCTGTCGGCCCGCAGCTACCATCGCATCCTGAAGCTGTCCCGGACGATTGCCGACCTGGCCGGGGAGGAGCGGATTGAGTCCCATCATCTGGCCGAGGCGCTGCAATACCGGCCCAAGGTCGTGGGCTAGCTCGCGCAGTCACCCGATCACGTTCTCAGCACGTCCCACCGTCAGGGCCGCGAGTCGCCTCTCCTGACGGGCAATGACCGCGAGCGGGGCTTCTGCAATGCTTGTGTTCCGCGCGTACAGGCCTGGCCGAGTGTACGGCCAGGCCAGAAGCTGCATGAGTCCCATGCTAGTGCGAGTTGCGTTGCGCGAGAGGATGCCTACTCGCCGGGGATAGCCCCAGGGGGGATGGTGGGCTCACCGGGGAGACCCCGCGGAGTATTCCTGCGCTTGAACCTGACCCTCACGGCTGGCTCGATACCTGCCTCGGCCAGGAAACCGAGGCGACCGCTGGCGCTGAATGCCAGATTCACTTCGACCTCGTCCAGGTCGTAATACGCCGGCGTCACGGCGTCGCTCTGGGAGACGAGCTCACCTAGCTGGAGCATTACGATCCGCCAATCCTGCTCTACATCCCCGAGCGGCCGTCTAAACATGCCGAAACCGAGATCCTCGGCGACCTCGCCACGTTCGAAATCCTCTTCCGAGACGAAGTAGACGAAGTTTGGATCCAGCGCATGAGTGTCTTCCATAAGAGAACTCCCTATCCCTGATGAAGAATCGTAAGGTGAACAGCCGAGATCGGGGATGTCGTCCGTTGCGAGCATCTGCCAAGTGTCGAGGCTCTGCCTACTGCTCCTCCATAATCCGAGGTGATTGAAGCAGTTCGTTTCTTCCGCTGCGCCATCCCGCCGAACGAGTAGCTCCTGGGTGATGACTGGCTGACTGGAGTCGCTGGCTGCCGTGCGTACGATCAACTTAATGCAATTATAATGTACAGGGTGGTTGGGCGGCAGGACCTCGCATGCAGTCTGAGGTAGGGGGATCGCCCGAACGTCCCGCGTGACCGTCGAATCCTCCCGGGTGGAGTATGGCCGGGTACTGAGGCAACCGTGCGCGCGGGTGCCTGCCACTCCGCGACTCACTCCTGCCCATTGATCCGGTACCCAAGTGGTGTTATTGTCCGGGTACGCACGCCAGAACTGCCAACGTCAATCTAAGGAGTGCAACAATGTCAGGGTATTATGACCTTGGCGGCCACGGACGAGCGATCTCCACCTCATCAGCGGACGCACAGCTCTGGTTCGATCGTGGCCTGAACTGGACCTACGCATTCAACCACGAGGAGGCGATCAAATGCTTCGAACGCGCCATCGAGAGCGATCCCGATTGCGCGATGGCTCATTGGGGTGTGGCGTACGCCGCGGGACCCAACTACAACAAGGCCTGGGATGCGTTTGACGAAGTCGAGCTCGCGGACGCCCTGGCGACGACATACTCCGCAACGCAGCGAGCCGTGGGTCTACTGAACAGGGCCACGCCGGTCGAACAGGGCTTGATCAGAGCCATACAAGGTCGCTACCAGGCTCCGGAGCCGCCAGATGACTTCGCCCTCTGGAACGACGCGTACGCGGATGCGATGCGCGGTGTCTACCGTCAATACGGCTCGGATCTTGACATAGCGTCGCTCTTCGCCGAAGCGCTCATGAACCGCACACCCTGGTTGATGTGGGATCTCAAAACCGGTGGCCCGGGTGAAGGGGCAAGCACACTCGAAGCAACGCAGGTGTTGGAGAGGGCGTTCGAGTCGGTAGAGAGCCGAAGGCATCCCGGCGTGCTGCACATGTACATCCATCTGATGGAGATGTCGCCTCACCCCGAGAAGGCGCTTCGTGCGTGTGACTGGCTGCGAGGACTCGTGCCCGATGCCGGTCACCTCGAGCACATGCCCACCCATATCGATGTGCTTTGCGGGCATTACAACGACGTCGTGACGTCCAACAACGACGCGATTCATGCCGACCGGAAGTTCCTTGCGCGCGAGGGCGCGATGAACTTTTACACCCTGTATCGAACGCACAATTACCACTTCAAGCTATACGGCGCGATGTTCCAGGGCCAGTATCAGAACGCGGTCGAAGCCGCTGACGAAATGCTCAGCACGATTCCACAGGAGTTGATCGCGACGCAAGTCCCACCCATGGCGGACTGGCTTGAGGCGTTCGTGCCCATGAAGATGCACGTCCTGATCCGATTTGGAAAATGGCAGGAGATTATCGACACGCCCTTGCCGGAGGACCAGGAGCTGTATTGTGTCACCACGGCGATGACCCACTACGCCAGGGGCGTGGCACTTTCTGCCACTGGACGAGTTGACGAAGCACAGCGAGAGAAGGAGGCGTTCGAAGCCGCCGTCGGCCGCGTCCCGGATACTCGGTACCTTTTTAATAACAGTGCCCTCGACATTCTCGCGATTGCGTCCGAGATGTTGAGCGGTGAGCTGGAGTACCGCAGGGGTAACCATGACACGGCGTTCGCCCATTTGCGCAGGTCAATCGAGCTCGATGACGGCCTCCCGTACGATGAGCCCTGGGGCTGGATGCAGCCCACCCGGCACGCTTACGGGGCACTGTTGCTAGAGCAGGGGTACGTGGAAGAAGCCGAAAAGGTCTACCGGGCGGATCTGGGCCTGGATGACAGTCTGGCGCGGGCCTATCAGCACCCCGAGAATATGTGGAGCCTGCACGGTTACCACGAGTGCCTGACTCAGCTGGGCAAGGATGAGCTGGCCGGAATGATCAAGCAACGCCTTGACCTGGCGTCGGCACGCGCCGACGTTCAGATCCAGGCGTCCTGCTACTGCCGGATGAATAACGCGGCCTGAGCGTCCGATCTGTGGGACGTAATTCATTGCGCCCTGCCTGGCTGCCCGAGTATTTGGCCAGTCACCCTGAGCGTTCACCAGTCATCCTGACGCAAGGAAGGATCTCGTGCTTGACGGCCGAGACAGTTGACCGAGAGATCCCATTCGGCTTCGCTCAGGGCAGTCTCGTGGTCCCCAGCGTGAGCGCCATTTCGTACGGGCGCAATTCATTGCGCCCTCTCCAACGCCGGAGCAGTCAGGCAGGGCGCAATGCATTACGCCCGTACGAGGAGGGGGAAGCCTCGGACACATTCGGGATTGCGCTACTACGAAGGTCGACGTTTTCGACAACTGTTTTAGTGGCGTCGCTGCCTGTAGGTAACGACCAGGTCGGCGCTGAGGTTGTCTGGGTCCGTCACGAGCGTGTCCCCAGCGGCGTGGCGGGCGAGTTGAGTACCGAATGTTGTCACTTGATGTTGGGCCGACATCACGCAAACACACAGGTAGATGTCTTGGCGCCGCAGCCGATTGGCCTCGCGAAATGTCCGGGCGACGGTTTCGTCCGATGCGGGGTGGTTGAAGATGACGCTTCCATCGGCGTCGCGATGTGCGGTGGGCTCGCCGTCGGTGATCAGGACCACGTTTCGACGCCGTCCCCGGTAGCGGTTGAGAATGGTGTTGGAGAGCTGCAGGGCGTCCTGAATGTTGGTTCCGACGCCGTAGCGGTCCCACTTCATCTCGATGAGCTCGTGGAGCTGCATCCGGCGGGCAGTCTCTGAGAAGCCGATCAGCAAGAGCTCGTCGTGCGGGTAGCGTGTGCGAATAAACGTCGTCAACCCCAGCGCGAGCTTCTTGGCCGCGAGCAGATAACCGCGCTCTCCCATCGACCGGCTGAGATCCACAGCCAGAATCGTGACGGCTCGTTCTGATGCCTCACGATCGTGGACTTTGAGATCGGCGACGGCCAGCTTGACGGGCGTGCCAGCCCTTCGTTTGACTGCGCCCAGGACGGTTTGACCCAGGTCCAGCTCAAAGGGGGCACCAAACTGATAGTCTCGGCTGGTGCCGGTCGGCTCATGACTCTGTCCGCGGTGACGTCGGAGGTGCTGGCCTCCGGCTCGGCTCTCCAGCCGGTTCAGCGCCGCCTGCAGGAGCGTTTCACCGATCTTTTGTGCGGCTCGGCTGCTCAGAACTGCCCGCGAATCGCGTCCCTGCACGTACCCGGAATCGGTAAATCCCTGCAGGCTGGCGACAAGCCGCTTGAAGTGGTTCCCGGCCTCCTTACCCAGCAAGCGCTCCAGACGCTCGACATCGACGACGTTGATGTCCTGCACGGTTCGAGCTGAGCGTAGCTGGCGCTCCAGCAGCCCCAGCTCGAGCATCCGGTTGATCCGCTCCTGGATGTGCGCCTCACCACCCGCTGGAGCTGCCGCCGCACACAGTGAGCCGAAGGCGATCTGCGCTTGGGGTGCGGCATCGGACAGCGCTCCCACGAGTGATGTCGAGCGGCTTCGCAGCGCGGAGAGCATGCGGCGTAGGGCCGCGTCCGTCGCGCCGGCCAGCGCCTCCGACAACACGTCGTCGTCCAGGCTGGCCGCCAGTTCGGTGACGGCAGCCCGTTCGTCAGCCCTGAGGCGGTCGCGAAGGTGGTCCAACCCTGGTGTTGACGTGCCATCTGCCGCCTGGAGCCCTTGATGCAGTGCCTTCGTCAGCGAGGATTCGACACCGTCCGCCAGGATGCCATCTGTCAGGGCGTCAAGGACGGTTTCAGCGCTCAAGGAGGCGTTGGGCTGGTCGTCTGTCCACGCTGAATATCTGAATGGGTGGCTGCGTGAGATGCTCATCGGCGCTTTCGGATTGCGGGCTGCAGTGGGCCCATCTCGTCAAAACGTGAATTGTACTCATGGTGATGAGTCATCCATACTCAACACCTGATTCGTCCATCGTCTGGAGAGATCGTTCCCCTGTCCGTACATGGCCGTGAGGGGTAGTAGTGGGTACAATTCTCCGATGCCCTCAAAGCTGTAGGCGTGTTTGGCGACTGTTTTATCGGCTGTATTCATCCAGAGTCCGGGATCAATTTGAAAACCACCTCCGAAGCCCAGACAAGCACAAACCAGCTCGCGCTCACTGAAGAGTTGGAGCGTGTTCGACTTGAACTTGATCTCGCCGGCTTGACTCTGACTCTTGAGACGTTGCGTGAGGAAGTAACCGCCGAGGAGGCGCCTCAGCGTGCGCTCAAGGCCGAGATTGAGAGCCGGCTGGGCAATTTGCGCAGAGATGTCGAGAGCCTTGCCGGGATCGTCTCCAGACTTGAGTACCGTCTGCAGCGCTTGAACGTGTCCCACAAGCCCCTTTCGGATAGTGAGCTGGACGACGAGGAGCAGACCGAGCGCGCCGAATCCGCGACGTTCTGGGCGGAATGGCGGCAGGAACGTAACGAGCGGCGTCCATTTGCAAAGCCCGCCGGCCGGAAGCTCGGTGGCAAGGCTCTGTTGTCTGTGTATCGTACGCTCGCGCGCCTGATTCACCCAGACCTGGCGACGAGCGAGTCCGACCGCGCGGGGCGGGAGGTGGTCATGCGCATCGCCAATGAGGCACGCGATGCCGGCGATATCGAGCAGCTTCAGCGGTTAATCCTGCTCTGGGCCCAGCCTGACGCAACCGGGTCTGCGTACGATCTGGAGGCCATTGCCAAGCGCATCGAACAGCGTGAGCGTGAGGTCGCCGATCTGCAGGCCGAGCTCAAGACGATGAAGACCTCGACTGTTGGACGCCTCGTTCGTGGGACCGAGCGTGAGCGGCAACGCTATTTCAAGACCGAGGACCAGGCGCTACGGCGCGAGCTCGCCAACCTGCGCCTCCGCCGCCGCCGTCTGCTGCGGACGCTCGACGAGCGCCGGCGAGAGCTCTCGGAAGTCTCTGATTAGAGCGGCAGCCGGAACCATCGACCTGCGTTGCGACGCACCGCTGGACGTGTCCTGATCGATCCCCTAAGGACCATGCACCCGTCGTAGGGGCTCAACGAGTCGCCCCTATGCAGATATCGGTCGCAAGGTGAGGCGCAGTGGGGCTCCTACTCGCTCTAGCCGCCGCCTAGTCCGTGGCGACCCAGGAATCCATGCACCACGTCGTTCCAGAGGATCGGGTTCTCGCGGGCCGCGCCGTGATGCGTGTTTGGCAGGATGTAGTACTCGCTGCCCGGGATCGATTTGTGCCATTCGTAGGACATGGTGACCGTCTTCTGGGATTCGTTTCCGCCAACCAGCACCAGCACCGGCATCGGAAGCCTGGCCAGCTCCGCTGCACGCGGACGAGTGTCCCATTCACGAATCGCCCGCAGCGACTTGATGGCCGATTCCGGATCGCTTCCCAGTCCGCCGTTCAACGTCGACAGGTAACGTCCGAACTCAGATTCGGCGAAACCAGGACGCTGCGTTGGCGGGCCCTCTTTCTCCCACACGAAGGACTTGGGCTGGTCGACGATGGGTGGCCGTCCGGCCTCGATCTCTTTGATCTGCTCGTCCACCCAGCGCTGGGAATCCTCGCGAAAATAGGGGACGGTATGGCCAATAACCAACGCCGCAGCCCTGTCCGGGTAATCGAGCCCGAACTGGCAGGCGATTACGCCACCGAGTGAAGCACCCGCGACGATCGCCTTCTCAATCTCCAGAGCATCCAGTAGCCCCTTGAGGTCGGCCGCGAAATCGGCGGTCGTCCACTCGCCTGGGGGAGAGGACGATCTCCCGGTGCCACGCCGGTCAAACGTGATGACGCGGTAGAACTGCGAAAAGTACGGCACTTGAAAGACCATCCACGGGATGTGGTGATGTCCCTGCAGCACGAGCGGGATACCCTCGCCAGCCTGCTCGTAAAAGAGCTCGATCCCGTTGGCTTTGACACGTGGCACCGTTCGGCTCCTACTTCAAATACCGCTCGTACCAGTCACAGACACGTTGGAGGAGATCGAGCTGGAAGGCGCGCTCATGAAATGCGTGCTTCTGGCGTGGATAGGTGACGAGCTCGGTATCGACCCCGACCGCTTTCAGCCCGAGATAGAACTCCATGCCCTGCGTCACCGGCACGCGAGGGTCCGCCTCACCATGGACGATGAGGGTTGGCGTCGCGATGTCGTTCAGGTAGCGTACCGGCGAGCGCTCCCAGAGCGCGTCAGGCTCTTCGTGGAGCTGACCGGGGAAGTTGGACTCGTTCTGCCGGCGAATATCGGTCGTACCGACTTTGCTGACCCAGTTGGTAACGGCTGCTCCCGCGACCGCTGCTTTGAAGCGGTTCGTCTTGCCCACCGCCCAGGCCGTAATGAATCCGCCGTAGGACCAACCGCCGATCCCGAGTCGTTGCGGATCGGCGACACCGCTGTCAATGAGATGATCGACGCCGGTCATGATGTCTTCGAAGTCGCGTCCACCCAGGTCGCTCTCGTTGGCGGACGTGAAGTCGCCGCCGCGCCCAGTCGAGCCACGCGGATTTGGCAGCAATACCGCGAAGCCGCGCGCTGCGAGAACATGCGCCCAGTCGTGCCAGGTGCCGTGGAACCAGTTACCCCACTGCCAGGACGGGCCGCCGTGGACGTAGACCACGAGCGGTAGTTTCTCGCCTTGTGGAACGCATGGAGGGCGAAGGAGCCAGCCTGTTATTTCCGTGCCGTCGGTCGATTTCCATGACAACGGCTCCA
Organism: uncultured Chloroflexia bacterium; assembly: GCA_963729445.1. Lineage (GTDB taxonomy): Bacteria > Chloroflexota > Chloroflexia > Thermomicrobiales > CFX8 > JACCZH01. The sequence continues at coordinate 720,924 of CAVSNU010000003.1, read as the reverse complement.
GGTCGGTCAGCGAGACGTGCGCAAGCTGCGGGTTGCAACGGGAGAGCCGGACCGCTGGACCACTATCTCTCACCGTCCAGACATCGGCCGGCTCAGAATCCGGCTCGGCCAAAAGCGCCAGCGAGCGGCCATCGGCGCTGCGGCTCACACCACGGACCCAACGCTGCTGGAGCTCCTCAGGCAGGTCGAGGCGTTCCCAGTTCGTGCCGGTGATGTCGGTGGTGTCCAGCCGTGTCCGTTGGCCGTCGACGCTCAGGATCATGAGCGAGTCGCCGTCGAACTCAACCCAGGTCTGGGTCGTCCCACGTTCGTCTAGCGCCTTCATCTCACCTGTACAGGCGTCAGCCACCCAGACGCGGCCATGGCGTGCTTCGGGGAGCTTGTAGCCCACGAAGGCCAAATGCTTGCCATCCGGGGACCAGACGATGCGATCGTTGGGTCCGCTGAAGGGTCCAATCTCGACCGTCTTGCAGCCCCCATCGAGTGCAAGGACGCGTAGCTGGACGCTGTTCCAGGTGTCGGAGAGATTTTCGGTGGGTGACGTAAAGAGCGCGAGCCTGGCGCCGTCCGGTGAAATCGCGTACGACCAGACATGACCCTGGTCCGGGCCCACCGGGATAGCCGATCCTCCGTGAGCAGGAACGAGAACGAGGCCTCTCGGCCGGGGTTGCTCGCTGGCGACTTTGATCTCGGATCTGGATTCCGGCGTGCGCGCAATTCCGCGGCGGCTGACCGAGGCAACCAGCGTCTGGCCGTCCGGCATCCAGGCGAGTGACGAAACGCCATCGCGAAAATCCGTGAGCCGCAACGGCTCGCCGCCGGTGGCCGGGACAACGTGTAACTGGCTCTCTCCGCGCTTCACACGGTCGGACAGAAAACCAATCGATCTTCCGTCGGGCGACCAGCGCGGCATGCTGTTGTTGTGTTCCCGTCCGGTGAGGTTCACCGGTGGGGCCGAGCCATCACTTGGAGCGACAAAGATCGCCGAAGTGGGGATTGTTTCGAGGTGCCCGATGGGTGCGACACAATACGCAACCCATGTTCCATCCGGTGAGACCTGTACGTCGCTAACGGTTAACAGATCGACCGCCATCTCTGGCGTGTAGCGTGTCGCGTTCCCCATCCTGACCCTTTCCTCGGCTTGCCGTTCTTGTGCTTGTTTACCTGGCTAAAGCCCGCCTTGACGCTCACCCGACTGCATCTCGTCGACCATTGCCCGCAGGTCTGATGCGCGAGCGTGTATGCGCACGACGGGATCGCCCTGGTCATCGAACAGCAGGACGTCAACATGGTCGCTCGCGTCGACCAGCTCCGAGCCGGCGTAGTCAAGCTCGACGGTGAGGAGCGGGATGGAAGAGGCAAGACTTGGCAGGTCGTCGGTCGGCCGCGTGTTTGATGCCGCGTAGCCCCAATGGTCCACGATATCGACCAATGCGCCGCGACTATTCGGCGTGTCGCCCAGATAGAGGGAGACATCCAGCCGGCCGTCGCTGATGTGCAGGTAGCACCCGTCGTCGCTGCACTCCAGCGCAATGTCGTTGGGAAACCAGAGGTCGTAGATGACGAGCGGTTTGGATGCGACCCGTTCCTTGTCTTCGTCACCAGTATCCTCAGATGCGTGCTGGAGCAGCGAGTAGTGCGCCAGCCCGTAGAGGTAGAGCACTTCAGCTATTCGGCCGCGCATCGCAGGTTCCAGAGCTTCATCGAATGCGTCATCAACCAGACGCTCGATGGCTCGCAGCATCCGCGCGTATTCAGTACGTCCGGTTAGCTGTCGTTCGGCGAATGCTTGCGCCAGCCCATAGGAACGAGCGAGCTCTTCGTATATTCGATCGCCGGATTGCTCTGAGAGGAAATCGCGAATCTCGTCAAAGAGCTCGTCGTCGTTTCCGGAGCGGCCAACCGGTTCATCTGGCGAGGACATTGACCCTCTCCCGCTTCATTTGGACATCGTTCAATCGAGTCACCTGTGGCGTACCTTACCAGAGCCGTGACGCGGCCGGCCACGAACCGTCGCTCTACGGCGCAGACAAGACCTGTTCGATGGCGCTGATGAAGGCCGACGTGTCGCTCAGGTCCGCAAGAACCGCGTCAGGCTCGATTTGCGCCAGCTGGTGCACGTCAAATCGGCCGGTCGCGACCGCAATGACGCGGGTACGCGCCTGGCGAGCGGCGTGGATGTCCTGTGGCGTATCGCCGACGAGCACGGTTTCATCTGGCCGAAATCGATGACCGGTAGCTTCCTCGGCCGCTGCAATTGCGATCTCAACGAGGTGGCCACGTTCGCGCGCCGAGTCGCCGAATGCACCGGTGACGAGGAGATCGGTCAGGCCGGCGCGCTCGAGCTTGGCGTAGGCCACCGAACGCGCGTTGCCGGTCAATACGCCGGTCGCAAGCCCGAGCTCAGCGCAGGCTCGCACGGCTTCGCTTACTCCGGGAAGCAAGCGCTCGCGCAGCTCGATCTCCAGGACAGCCTTGCGATAGCGGCCGCCCATCGAGGTCATCATCTGGTCGAGCAGGGCGTCAGCTTCGGCGTGGTCGAGATCGTGAACGTCGAACAGTGCCCTGGCGATGTTTGCGTCGAGCATGCCGGCCAGCTGAACGCCCTCCAGTGTCACCGGGAGACCGTAGACTTCCTCGAACGCCTCAACAAACGCCCGGTGATGATGTCGGTCGCCGGCCCGAAGCAGTGTTCCGTCGATGTCGAACAGCACCAGACCTTTCGAGTTTTCTGACACGGTCAATGCGCCTCACAGTAGCGCGCGACGATCTCATAGAGCGATCTTGTGGCGAACAGAAGGTTGTCGATAGAGACGCGCTCGTCGTGGTTGTGGGCACCATTCATCTCGGCCGGTGAAAACGGCGCCGGGTTAAACCCGTACACCTTGATACCTGGGACCGAAGGCGCGTCTGTTCCACCGGAGCAGAGGCTCGGCATGACCTCCGCGCCCGGATCGACCTCGCCCATGACCGCGCTAATGGTGTCGTACAGCGGCGAGTCGGGCGGTGCCTCGATGCCGCTCTCGTTGGGGCCTACACCTTCAACGGTGACCGAATCCCCGAGCAGCTCGCGGACTTCAGCGACGAACGCGGCGGATTGCTGGCCCGGGAGGATGCGGCCATCGACGTCACAGACCACCTCACCGGGAATGACGTTGATGCGGTGGCCACCATGGATGATGGTGGGCACGGCGGTGTTTCGAGTGGTCGCTCGCAACGTCATCAGGGTCAGCTCATCCATGGGTAGCTGGCTCAGCTTCTCCCAGGTTGGCTCCGCCAGGATGTCGTCGACGAGCGCCTTCGTCTCGCTGTCGAGCGCGTTCGCCAGCGTCTTGAGCATGAGCTCGACTGACGCTGTGAGAATCGTCGGGAATTGATGCCTGCTGAGCTTCGTCAGGGCCTCTCCCATGCGCAGCATGGCGGTGTCGTCGCGTGGAACTGAGGCGTGGCCTGGCGCAGCACTGGCGGTTACGCGCATCCGCGCCCCGCCCTTTTCGCCCGTTTGGATGGCGTAGAAGCGCTTGCCGCCGATGTCGAGCGCCTGGCCGCCACCTTCGTTGATCGCGAATTCGGCGTCGATCAGCTCGCGATGGTTGTTCCACATCCAGGTCGCGCCATAGCGGCCCCCCGCTTCTTCGTCGGCGAAGGCACAGAAGATCACGTCGCGATTGAGCGTCAACCCCTGACGGGCCAGTAGCAGCATGACCATCAGCTCCGAGGCGACGAGGTTCTTGGTATCTACCGCGCCCCGGCCCCAGATCATGCCGTCGACGATGTCGCCGGAGAAGGGCTGGCGGGTCCACTGGTCAGCTTCGACCGACACCACATCGCTGTGCGCCATCAGCAACAATGGCTTGCCGCTGCCATTGCCCTTGATACGGGTAACGAAGTTCCCACGATTCTCGACGTCTTCAAGGATATGCGACTCGAGTCCGACGGTACTGACCGCGTCTCTGAGATAGTTGGCCACCAGTGTCTCGTTGCCGGGTGGGTTGACGGTCTCGAGCCGGATGAGATTTTGCAGGTGGCATGTGACTTCGTCGCGAACCGCGTCCCAGTCTGTTTGTTTCGTGATGGAGCTTGACATTGGGTAGTTTCGGCCTTTCCGCGCGCGGCTGACAGCATAAGACGCCGGGCGTCGCCGGACATCGTAACCGATTCTGGACCGCAACGGAGCGGCGGGTGCAGCGGCGAACCCAGCCGAGGGCTCGTCGAGATCGATTCGCGATGTGGAACGCGCCCTCGTTGCCGGGTTATCCCGTCTGTTCCCCGGACGCTTTCTGCACCCGGGCAGCGACGGCCTGTTCTACGGCGATCGAACCAGGCGCCTTCCCCTCGGCGCGTTCTTGCCTGGCTCGCTCCTGGGATGCCGCAACCGCTTCGTCCCCGCCGAGATGCTTGGCAATCATGTCGTCAAAGCCGAAGACAACATCGACGCGAACGTCGTCCTCCGCATACTTCTCGATCAGCTGCTCAAGCCTGAGCCAATAGAGTTCTTCTCCTCCGCCGGCTTTGAACTCCCAGGCCGGGCGGAACTGCAGCACCAGCTTCTCGTCGGGATCGTAGTAGTCGAAGATCTGATCGATCTCGAGCTCATACTCCTTGCACGATGGGCAGCGGGCGCGGTGCATCGACTTGCGCAAGATGCCTTCCTTGGCCATCGGGTGCGTCTCGATGTTGACGAAACGCGCCACCGGCGGCGACCACTGAACGTGGCATTTGGGGCAAACGAGCTCGACTTCAGTGTATTCGGTTGCGAATCGGTCCTTGACCTCTTCCTCGACTGGGTTGGTACCTGGCAGCGCTGATTCTGTCACGGGTCTCCCCTGATTTCTGCGTACGGTGTGTCTTGTGCACTATCACACGAAGTATGGCGAACGAGCGCCAACTGTTGCAAGCTAGCCGGATTGGTCAGGATCTCGCTGCTCGGTTTGACGGATCATCTCCCCGAAGATGTCGGAGGAGGTTGGATCGCCTGGTCGTGAGCCGCCAGCTGCCGGTGACCCCCTGTAGGGATCGAGCAGCAGCTCACCGATCTCACGCACCCTCTGATGCGGGCTCTCTGCGGCAGCCGTTGCGATGGTGGGTTGCCGGTGCAGCCGGTACATCAGATTCGCTGCATCCAGGGCGAGCCGTTCGCTGGGATGGAGCACGAAGAACGCCAGCAGGTCAACCACGTCACTCGTGTCGAGGTGTGTCCCGAGCGCGGAGAGGGCGCTCCGGCGAACCTGCACGTCTGCTGACTCGTCACTAACGATTGCTGTCGCCATAGCGTACGTCTCGTCCGGGATGGTGCGAAAGCCCGCCGACCATGTCAGTGCCCGTACTCTTTCATCGATGTCATAGACAAGCTGGCCGGCTACTACAGCCAATGCCTGGGTGTCGTGGTTAAAGAGGAACTCGGCCGCGAGGCTACGGGTCGTCGCGTCGGCGGACGCCAAACCGGCCCGGGCGATGTCCGTCCTTCGAGCACCGAGCGCGAATGGGTCAACGATGTCCAGTACGAGCAAGTAGAGCGTGTTCTCGGCCGCAACCGGGTCCCCGGACGACACGACGTCGACCGCGACCCGGACAAGTTGATCGGGGTCGCCGGCAAATCGGTTCCAGAGATCGATGGCGGCGGCGCCTGCGGCGACCGGAACACCGTGAGCGAGGATGGCATCCGGCGAAGCGACGCGCACGACCTTGCCCAGCGTGATATCGCGCCGCTGCAATCGGAAGTCGGACTCGAACGCCAGCAGACGATCCGCGAGCGAGCGATCCAGATCCGAGAGGCTACGCAGCCATCGACGGCCTACCGGGCTTTCAAGTGCCAGCTCAACCGCACCTTCGGGATCGTCTAGCTCTGCCGTTGAGCGATAGACTGGAGCCTTTCCACTGTCGAGCTTGGCCTGTATCAGGGTAACCTGATCGTGTCTCACGATTCCCCTCCGGAGGGCTGGGACTGGGCGATCGGAGCAGTTGAGGTGCGCTCTAATGTTACCCAGACAATCGCGCCGAGCATGACGCTGCCGCCCAGAATCTGGATCGGCGAGGGATACTCGTGTAAGAAGATCGCGGAGAGCGTCAAGCCGAAGATCGGCACCAGGTTGGTGTAGAAACTGGTCCTCCCAGCGCCGATACGTGACACGCTGCGATACCAGAGCACGTAGCCGAACGCGGTCACTCCGAAGGCAACGAAGGCGATGTTGAGCCAGTACGTGGCTGGAGCATCGACGAGGTCGCCAAGTCCTCCCTCTACGATCGCCATGGGTAGCAAAACGATCCCACCGACGACGCCGGAAATCGCGGTAGCGCCGATTGGAGAGATCTGGCGGGTTGCAACTCTGCCAACGACATGGCTTACCCCGAAAATCATCGCCGCGAGGATGAAGAGTCCATTGCCCAGCAGACGAGAGTTGTCGAAATCGCCGGTATAACCGCCGAGCAGTACCAGCAACATCCCGCCCAGCGCGACACCCATACCAGTCAACAGCCGTTGCCCCGGACGTTCTCCGATGAAGAGCGTCGCGACCAGCGTCGTCCAGATGGGGTTCGTTGTCGGGATCAGAAGAATCGAGTCGGATGATGGTGCGAGGCTCAGCCCGAGAAAATAGAACGCGTTGTAGCCGGTCACTGCTGTCAATCCCAGGGCGACGAGCGCTTTACGGGTATAAGGCGTGTAACGCTCGCCAGGCAGGTAGCGTCGCTGGCGCAGGTAGAGCGGTACCAGCACGAGCGACGCCAGGACATAACGCATCAACGCGGACGCCAGGGGAGGCACGTCTCCCACGGCAGCCTTGCTGGCGGTGAACCCGCCTCCCCATAAGAATGCGACCAGAATCAGCGCGGCGGAAGCGGACGTGAATCGTCTTTGTGCCAGGCTCACTCCGGCGCGCTTCTGCCCGGAGCAGTGTGGCTGGCGGTGACGGTCGTATAGAGCCCGCCGCGCACATTGAACTGGCCGGTGACGACGGCATAGCGCGGATTGATGGCCTCCACGATGTCACTCAGAATCTTGTTTGTCACCGCCTCGTGAAACGCGCCTTCATCGCGATACGACCAGAAATACTGCTTGAGCGCCTTCAGCTCGAGACAGAGTTCATCCGGAACGTAGCGAATGGTGATGTCGGCGAAGTCCGGCTGCCCGGTCATCGGGCAGAGGCAGGTGAACTCGGGCGTGTTGATCTCGATCGTGTAGTCACGCTCCGGGTTCGGGTTTGGAAACGTAACGAGCTCCTTGCTCGGCGCTGATGGCATCTGTACTCCTCTTTAGGGTCAATCAGGACGCGGACTGTTGTACTCGTCCGTGATACCAAAAAGGAACCTCTTCGCGCACCCCATCCGGCCTGTACCAACAGGTAAACACAGAACGATTGGGCAGATGTCCCCCACGTTGCGTAAATGGTATGCGGAGATCTCTTCAGTCCGTGTACCGTACTGGACCACGCTGATGAGCGCCTGCACCCACCCGCTCCTCACTCGGGAGGGAGGGGGTAGACGTAGGCCTGAACGCTCTATACCGCCGCGCCGACGACGGATTCTATCTGCTGGAGCATCTGCGCTGGGTCAGCCGTTGGGAGCTGGCAGGTGTATCCGACGCAGACATACGCCGTCGCCCGCCCGTCGATCATGCCCCTGTCACGGAGCACCGGCAGCGCCTCGCTTGCCTGTCCATTTTCGGACGTGGCGGCGACGCTTACCCGCGGCATGTACCGGTCGCGTAACGCCTCGACCAGCGCGCGTGTGTCCTCGGCCGCAGGATCTCCGATGATGGCCACCTCAACTGAGGGTCCAACAGCCAGGTCGATCGCCAGCAGCAGGCGTGAGAAGCCGTGCGGTTGCTCTGCCGCGGCTGCGGCATAGCTTTCCAGAACGCTCGTGGCCACGGAGCGGAAACGCTCGTCGCCGGTCAGCTGGGCAAGCTCCATCAGCGCTTCGGAAATCACGCTGTTTCCGGAAGGCGTTGCGGAGTCGTATGCATCCCGCGGACGCGAGATCAGCGTCTCCGATGACTCAGCGGTGTCGTAAAACGCGCCGGACCCCGCATCGTAGAACTCATCGATGGCGGTGTTTGCAAGCTCGCTAGCCCACTCCAGCCACTCCGGCTCGAAGGTCGCGCGATAGAGCTCAATGAGACCGTCAGTCAGAAAGGCATAATCCTCCAGGAAGCCGTTGATCTTGGCTTGCCCATTCTTATAGGAGTGCAGCAGTCTGCCGTCGCGTTGGAGGTTGGCGCGGATAAAGCGTGCATTCGCTCGGGCGGCTTCCGCGTACTGTTCCGATCCCAGAACCCAGGCGGCCGTCGCGAAGGCCCGGAGCATGAGCCCGTTCCAAGAGGTCAGGATCTTGTCGTCGCGGCCAGGAGGAGTGCGCAGTCTGCGCGCGTCGTAGAGCTTCTGGCGTAGATAATCGTAGGTCTCGGAGCGCCAGGTCATGCGGTCTTCGACATTTACAATCTGGAGCACGTTCGAGCCTTCGAAGTTGCCCGTTTCGGTGACGCCGAGTAATTGGGCCACCCGTACGCCCTCCTCCTCACCAACGACCTCGTTGATCTCCGACGGCGTCCAAACGTAGAACTTGCCCTCCTCGCCCTCGGTGTCCGCGTCCTGTGTGGAGTAGAAGCCACCCTCGGGTGAGGTCATCTCGCGCAGGACATAATCCAGCGTTTCCTCGGCGATGGAGCGGTAGAACGGCTCGTCGGTAATCTGGTAGGCGAGGGCGTAGACGGCTGCCAGCTGGGCGTTGTCGTACAGCATCTTCTCAAAGTGTGGAACGAGCCAGATCGCGTCGACGGTGTAGCGATGGAAACCCCCGCCCACCTGATCGTACAAGCCCCCACGGGCCATCCTGTCGAGCGTGTGCTCGGCCATCTGCAGCGCGTTGTTCGACCCGTCACGGGCGAAGACGCGCAGCAGGAACTCGACAGACATGGGTGAAGGGAACTTGGGAGCGCCTCCAAAGCCGCCGTGAACGCGGTCGTATTGCTTTGCCAGGTTCGACGCGGCGGCTTCGATGATCTGGGGTGACAAGGCGCTCGGCGCGAGCGTGCGCTCGAAATGATCCTGCAGGTGATCGGTGAGCTGGCTAGCAGACTGCAACACCGCGTCACGACGGTCATGATACGCCTCGGCCACCCCATGGAGAACGCGCGGGAAACCCGGCATGCCGCCCCGGTCTTCAGGCGGGTAGTAGGTACCGCCGTAGAAGGGCTTGCCTTCCGGAGTGAGGAACACCGTCATCGGCCAGCCACCGTGCCCTGTGAGCATTTGCACGGACATCATGTAGAGCGAGTCCAGATCGGGCCGCTCTTCGCGATCGACTTTGATGTTGATAAAGAGATCGTTCATGATCGCGGCGATGTTTGGATTCTCAAAACTCTCGTGCGCCATGACGTGACACCAGTGGCAGGCGGAGTAGCCGATTGAGAGCAGAATCGGTTTATCCTGCTCGCGAGACGCGGCCAACGCCTCTTCTCCCCAGGCATACCAGTCAACCGGGTTGTCCTTGTGTTGCAACAGGTACGGGCTTGTTTCGTTGGCGAGCCGATTGGACATACGTTCCTCCCCTGGAATGCGCGACGTTTCCCATAAGGATACGCGGCATATCCAGAGGAGGAAATTCTCGTCAGGTTGTGTAGTGCTCGCAGGAGACGGAGCGGATGGGCGGAAGCCCGCTACTCAGGGTTGTCCATGAGTCTCCACCATTCGCGCTGCCATACAGCACACCGTCGCTGGTGCCGAAGTAGATTCCGCCTGGTGTCAGGCGATCCGTGGCCATAGCTTCACGGTACAGGGTCAGGTTACTCACCTCAGGTAGGCCGTTCGTCAGTGTTTCCCAGGTGTCTGACCCATGTTTCATGCGGCACACCGCGAGCTGGCCGCTGATACGCACTCCGTTCGACTCCGTCCAGTCATGCTGAGGCACGACGTAGACCGAGCCGTCAGCCGTAACGTCGATAACGAATCCGAAGCGGTTGGGGAGGCCGTCGCTGATATCGATCCATTCGACGCCGTCGTTCTCGGTCCGGTACACGCCGTCGTGATTCTGCTGATATACCAGGCCATTCGACGGGTGCCGGACTGCTTTGTGCACGCAGTTATGGATGTCTTCGCGCTCAATTGGAATACCAAATTCCTGCGCGAAGATCTTGGCGAATGAAGGTATTCCGTTGTTGCGAGGCTCCCACGAGGTGCCGCAATCCTCGGATACAAACCAACCCACCGCAGAGATACCGACCGCCAGATGGTTCGGTTGCTCCGGGTTCGTCACGATCGTGTGCAGGCAGAGCCCGCCACCACCGCCCTGCCACTCGCTGTGACTTGGATGGCTCGTCAGGCTCTCCACCTCAGACCAGGATTGTCCGCGATCCTCCGAGCGGTAGAGCGCGGCCGGCATGACGCCGGCGTATACGACGCCGGGCTCGCTCTGCGTCGCTGGCTCGACGTGCCAGATCTGCTTCGCGTTGAAGGGCTCGCCGGCCATACCCCAGGTTTCGCCCAGATCATCGGAACGATAGACCGCGGTGGTACCCGAACCGGTCGCCGCGGCGTAGATGGTGCGCCCGTCGCGACCGTCCAGGATCGCGTGGTGAACGTCCATCCCGACGAGGAATGGACCACGTCGCCGCCAGTCGTTGCGTCCGCTGTCGCCGTCGAACAGATACAGGCCGTCGCGTGTACCGACGACCAGCAGAATGGAATCTCCAGAAAAGTAGGCCACATTGCCTCCTTCGCATTCGAACAGATGTTCGCTGTACGTACGCATTTCATCATGACTTTGCCAATGTGTCAATAGGGTGCTGATGATTGAATGTCATCCGGAGCGTTCATCAGGCACCCTGTGCTTGGTAGTCATCCTGACGTCAGGAACGATCTCTGGTCCAACACCTCGGGTGTCGAGCACGAGATCCTTCGCTGGCGCTCAGGATGACTGACGAGCGCCGTTCACTCGACCACGCTGCTGGTGTCACCCTCGGTCGGGGAGGAGCTCGTCTCCTCCCACGTCGAGCGGACCGGGGTTTCGGGAGGAGACGAGCTCCTCCCGAAACCCCGGAGCGTGCCAACTGCCTTGTGGGCCAGTACTGCGCTTGATAGTCATCCTGCGTTTGATGGTCATCCTGACGCAAGGAAGGATCTCTGGTCAAACGCCTCGGGAGTCGGGCCAGAGATCCTTCTCTGGCGCTCAGGATGACTCATAGGCGCAGGATGATAGTGTCACCCCCGACCGACAGGCGCAACACCGGCGCGTGCCAACTCCCCTGTGGTCCAGAACTGAGATGACCAACAGAGACCGCTGTATGACTTGATATCGCTTAACTTGATGCGCATGGGGCGTAAGTCGTTGCGCCCTGCCTGGCTGCCGGGGGCCTTGAAGAGGGCGCAATGAATTACGCCCGTACGCACCTGGTGAAGAACGGCTGAACAGTCGATCTTTCCAAGCCGCGCAGCCTGCCTTGATGGCAGTCGAATGGCCTTCGGTCGAGATGCCCGGGGAGTGGCGGTACAATGCGTCTGCAGGTGTGATTCACGGTATTGAAGGGCACTATGACGCAAAACGAAGAGAACGAGAAGGTCCAGGTCGATTTCGCATTGGCGGGCACACGCTATTCCACCCAGCTCAAGCCGTTCGAGATCATCCACGATGGTATTCACCACGCAATTCCCGAAGAGATCCGGCGTGGATACCGGTTGGTGCTGCGCGGACCGGCGGACGAGGACGTGTATCCCGATATGTTCGCCGGTGAGGTCGTGCGCGGTTACGGCGATGGCTCGTCGATCACGCTAACCGCGACGTTGACGCCGATCGAAGCCTCGCCGGGTGAGTGGAGGAACCTTGGCTTCGACCACCTCGCGGTGACCGTCGAGGATCGAGAGGCTGCGTTCAAGTTCTTTTCCGAAGTCCTCCAGATGTCCGTAATGCGCCATGACCCGCATTTGACCGTCCTGAGCACCGGACACACGGCGCTCTTTCTGTTCGACACTGGTCCAGATGTGCCCATGTCCGACGGGCAGCCGTCGCGCTGGCACCACATCGGTTTCGTGGTCGATAACCTAGAGCATGCCTACCATCACCTTCAGCGCTACTCCGAGCTGGTCTCGGACTTCACGCTGCTCGAGCGACAGGAACGCTGGTCGCTCTACGGGCACTACCAGAATGGGTCGGTGAACTTCATGGTCCAGCTCTCTGAGATACGCGAGGGTTGGACGGGCTTTGATGATCCCGAGTCCTTCACTCGCTACCTCTATGACTACAGCGGTCAACGCTACGGAAAGCGGCTGGAAGAGTAGAGGCGTTCCGCCGGGGCATCTCAGTACGATCGACGAGGGATAGGTATGAAGGCACTTCAGTTCTCGAGCTCGATACCGCGTTACGCCACGTCCAAGGTGGTGTCCAGAGTTCGAGACGATGTCTTCTGGGGACGCTTTGCCTGCCTGCAAATGCGCGAGGTCGACCCGCCGGCTCTGCCGAATGACGAATGGCTGCGGGTGCGAACGCGCTACGGCGGAATCTGTGGCAGCGACCTGGGCACGATCACGCTGCATGCCTCGACCTCAACATCCGTATACACCTCGTTTCCGTTCACTCTCGGGCACGAGAACATCGGAGTTGTGAGTGAGGTTGGAGCGCGGGTGAGCGAAGTCACGCCGGGGCAGCGGGTTGTGGTGAATCCGCTGCTGCCGTGCGCGGCACGTGGGTTTGACGATCCGTGCGAGATGTGCGCCCGCGGAGACGTTCAGCTCTGCCAGCGCTTCAACCAGGGAACGATTGCTCCCGGCATGTTGACCGGCTTTTGTCGCGACACCGGCGGATCCTGGAGCCCCGAGTTCATCGCGCACCGCTCCCAGGTGTTGGTTGTCCCCGACGGCATCTCGGACGAGCAGGCCGTCCTGACGGAGCCGTTCGCCGTGGCCATCCACCCCATTATCCGTGACCTGCCCAGCGACGATGACACGGTGCTGGTGATTGGTGGTGGGATTATCGGCCTCTGCACGATCGCCGCGATTCGGGGGCTCGGTAGCAGGGCACGGATCGTCGTTATGGCTCGGCATGAGTTCCAGGCTCAGGCGGCACGTGACCTCGGCGCGGATGTGATCGTGGGCCGCGCGAAAGGCGATGCGCTAGAGAAGCGCCTGGTGAATGAGCTCGGCGCAACATCCCTCAAACCGATTCTGGGGAAGAACGTGATTGCCGGAGGAGCACAGTACGTCTACGACTGCGTTGGCTCTCCCGCGAGCGTCGACGACGCGTTGCGGTACGCGGCGTCAGGCGCGTCGGTGGTGCTGATCGGGTTGGCCGGCGTCCCGCACGGGGTCGACTGGACGCCTATCTGGCTGAACGAGCTCACCATCCGTGGAACCTTCTGTTACGGCATCGAGGAGTACCAGGGAGAGCGGATGCCGGCCATGGCGGTTGCTCTGCGGCTGATGTCCGAGTGCAAGGTGAACCTCGCGCCGTTGGTCACGCACACATTCTCCATTGACGAGTACAAGGAAGCGCTAACGACTGTGACCGGCAAGTCGTCCAGCGGTGTCATCAAGGCGGTGTTCGCGTTCGAGCCAGAGTAATTGCTCGAGTGCGCCGATCCCTCTCCTAAGGGGGAGAGGGATCGAGGCGCCACTATGACATGGGCACTTGGGGAATGATCTTGCCGTCGAGGCGCTCGAAAATCTCCGGCAGAGAGTGCCCGGTAATCGTCATCCCATGGTTCTTCAGACCGACGACCGCGCGGGATGGATCGGGCGCTTGCTTCACGAGGTCTGAAACGGCCAGGGCGAGCTCTCGGGTGCCACACGGGTAGTTGATGTGCGTCGAGCCGATGTTGTCCATCCAGGCATGCACGTGGATGATCGCGCCCACATCAGGATGCTCCCGGTAGATGATGAAGTGTTCGATAGCGTCAACCGAGACGCGACGCGGTTCCACCGTGGGAGGCACGCTCAGGACCATCGCGTTCGCTTCAGGATCATGATCGGTCACGAGCAGGATGTCGCGCCCGATCTCGTTGAGCTGCGCTTTGTTCACACCGCTGGCGCTCATCCAGAACGTCGTTTCGTCGCGGCGCACCGACAGGTTCCCATACGAGAGCCCGCCCATGCCGAAGAGCCGCATGACGTGCTTGAGATCGCGCTCGGTCAGGAACTCGTGGATCGGGAAGGGCGCCGGGAGCAGATTCATTGCATCGAGCTTCTGTCCGGCCAGTCGGAGCTCCTCGGTTAGTGCGTCGCCGTTCCAGAGCTCTTCCGGGAGGTCCGGAACGTAGCGATTGTTGATGACGAGCTGTGACGTCGCCAGAGGCGCGAGCCGGTTGTAGATCTCGTTGAAATAGTCGTCGTCGGGCTGGCCAGGCTGTTGGGCGACGACGTAGTGACCCTGTTCCATAGTGAGGAAGTGGGCGTCGGTAAGCTCCCCTCTGGGAACGAGATACATGGCGACGTTCGAGAGCGCCTTGAGGAGCATCGGGTATGCGGCGCGGATGACATCGTCTGGCTCGTGATCTGCCTCGATGATGGCCGCCACGAACGTGCCTTGCGCCTTGCGCCGAAAGATCTTCGGGTTGTTGATATCAGTAACGTTAATGACGAGCCGGATGTCGTTGGTTGCGTCTGCCTCGTGGGTGTGACCGTGGCGCTTCATCTCCGCAAGCAGCCCGTCACAGAACCATGCTTGCCGCGGGCTGTTTGGCTCGCCGAAGACGTAGAAGTTGACCTTCTCATCCGTCGCGATGGTGCCGTATGTCTGCGTTGTCGATGTTGCCATGCTGAGTTCCCCTGCCCTGATAGCGATCCCCACAACGGCGGCATCGTTCCATCCGCTGTCAATCAAACTGGTACTGTGACGTCAAAGGATGTGTCCGACGCATGTATTCCCCACCCACAGGAGAATGACACTACTATGACTCACAAGGCTTCACTTGCGCAACCTCCGCTTTCACGCAATGCGCTGGGATCGACGATAACCGGCAATATCTGGGGGAGCACATCGACCTGAATCGGCGAGCGGCCGATCTGCTCACCATCCATCTCCATGAGCATACCCGCCGGACAAAGTATGGAGGCTGAGCCTGTACGTATGTGCAGAATCCCGTCGCGACCAACATGCTTTCCCCGGTAGACGCGCGGCAGTAACGAGGTGAGTAGAGCGCGCTTGCCGACATCAACCAGGATGTACATCTCCAGGAGACCGTCGCAGATCGAGGCGGTGGGCGCGACGCGCATTCCGCCGGCAAAGTACTGTCCGTTGGCAAGAACCACCATGTTGGCTGACGCGTGAAAGACGCGGACGCCGCCGATATCAACCGCAATCTCACGCGGCTGAAAATCGATAACGGTACGTACGGCCGCTATCAAATAGGTGATGAGCCCCCCGAACGCCTTCGACGAGCGATTGATCCGCTGGGCGACCTCTGCGCCGAGCCCCAGGTCAGCGACGTTGGCGAAATAGCGCGTCTCGGTGCGACCGTCGGTGGTCTGGAAGCGGATGCGCCCGATATCCATGTTCATGGTGACATTGGCTCGCAGCGCCCTCGCGGCTGTGTCCGGTAACCCCGTGCCCAGTGTGCGGCCGAGGTCTTTTCCCGTACCGCAGGGAATGACGACCAGCCGGGTGTCGTTGTTGACCGGCTTGTCGTTGTGGATCAGGCCGTTGATAATCTCGTTGACCGTTCCGTCACCACCGACCGCGACGACGGTATGCGCGCCACTATCCGCCATCTCCCGGGCGATCCTGGCCGCGTCATTCGGCCCACTCGTGAACACGACTTCGTAGTTGAAGCCCTGCCTTTCGAGGCTTTCGGCGATCTTCGGCCAGCGCTTATGGCCGCGCCCATTTCCTGAAGCAGGGTTGACGATGACGTGCAGGCTATCAGCCGGCGTGAGCACCGGGACCCCAGGGGTGCTGGTAGCGTTGGGACGAACGCTCAACGGTGTACCTCCAGGTCAGACCGACTCGATGGGAGACAGATTTCGCATTATACGGCAGCCGCAGGTGCGGGTGTATCAGCGCCCGGCGACCCGGCGATACACGGCGGCGGTGTCGTGGGCGGCGCGGCTCCAGGAGAACTCTCTCGCGCGCCTTTGTCCAAAGGCGGATAGCTCGTTCCAGAGCTGTTCGTCATGTTGAATGCGCGCGATAGCCTCGGCCCAGGCGTTTGGGTCGTCACCAGTTGGCACCAGCGCGGCGAGCCCAGTCACTTCCGGTAGCGCCCCCTGGTTGGACGAGATAACGGGGGTTCCGCATGCCATCGCCTCAAGCGCAGCGAACCCGAACCCTTCAGTATGGCTTGGAATGACCACAGCGAACGCGTTGCGGTAGAGATGACGCAGCGCGTCGTCATCCGCGTCGCGTCGCCAGTGAACTCCGGTCGTGGTCTCCAGACGCTGCTCGGTGATTTCACTGTTCCAACCCGGTCTGCCAACGATCTGGAGCTGAGGCGGATCCGGCACGAGTGCGAGGGCGTCGAGCAGCAGATCGTATCGCTTCCGGGGCTCGATCGTTCCGACCGCCAGGATGTATCCGCCCCGCGCATCGCGCGGAACGACGGGTTGCCGTTGTAGATCCAGCGGGGCGCCGTGCGGAACGACGGTGATAGAGGCGGGGTCGATATCGAACTGCTCGCTGAGATCGTCGGCGGTCCACTGCGATGGGGTGAGCCATGCATCGGTCCAACTCCGCGCTTTCTGGATGCCTGAGTAATAGGCCCGCGCCGACTCCTCAAGGTCACCGGGACGTCGCAGAAATGCCAGGTCATGGACCGTCGCAACGATCGCCGTGCGGGGCATGCGCGGAGCGATGAAATCAGTCGCGTGATAGACGTCGAACCGCTCCCGGGCGAGCGCCGCCTCCACGGCGATGGAGTAGCGCTCGAAACGGTGATGGGGTGGCGTTCGGAAGCGCAGTGAGTCTTCTGCCGCCGTAGCGTCGGCCCGGCTCCTGATGGCCCTCACCGAGAGATTCGGTACCCCCCGCAGCGCCTGGTGAAGCTCGGTGGCGTAGCGGGCGATACCACCCATGCGGTAGCCGGCCAGGCGCAAGTCAATCGCGACCTTGAGAGGAGTCATTCCACTTCCGAAAATGGATACGCGTTCGTGTTTGCGAGTTCAAGCAGCTCGTCCTTGGCAGCGAGAATCATCGCATAGAGGTCCGGGTCGCTGTGTGCGAGACCGGACTCCTCGAGCTCATCTTCATCGAGCACGAGCGTGCCTCCGTCTGGATAGACGATGACATCCAGATAGAGGTCGTACCAGTGAATCTCGTTACCTACGACGGTCGTCGGATGCGTGACGTTGCAGTACCAGCCGGCAAAGTCGCCGCTCGCGCGGTAGATCGCGAAGGCGTTGTACGGCCGGTCCAGAGCGAAATATTCGTCCAGAACATCACCGTTCATGAACGTCAGATAGCCGAGATCCATGTAGCCATGGACCCACCGGGCGCGAGCCGCGATCCAGCCGTCGGCGCTTTCGATCCGGTGCGCCGCATAGCGCACGGGCGGTTTCCCCATCGGGGAGAGCTTTACGACTTCTACGTGCGTGCATGGCTGAATCAATGGACGTTGGCCTGTGGTTCGTTTGCGTCGGTAAAGAGCTCGCCGATCTCGTGGATGCGTTGCACGAGCTCCTCGGCGGTGTCGGCCTCGACATTGAGGCGCACGAGCGGCTGGGTATTTGAAGGCCGCAGGTTGAACCACCACGTCGGGTAGTTCACGGTCAACCCGTCCAGTGTGTCGATCTCACCATCGGCGAACTGCTCTCTGGCTTTCTCGATGATTTCGTCCGCGTTCTCGACGTCAAAGTTGATCTCGCCGGAGCGGTGCCGGGTATCGATCGGCGCGAGGAACTGGCTTACCGTCGTGTCTTCACGCGACAGCAGCTCAAGTACGGTGAGAAATGCGATGAGACCGGAGTCGGCGTACCAGTTATCGCGGAAGTAGAAGTGGCCTGAGTGCTCGCCGCCGAAGATTGCGTCGTGCTCGCGCATGAGCGCCTTGATGTACGAGTGGCCGACCCTTGAGCGAATGGGAATACCGCCGCTGCTCTCAATAATCTCGGGCACGGTGCGTGAACAGATCAGGTTGTAGACGACGGCTGAGCCCGGGTATTTCTCGAGAAGCAGCCTGGCGACCATGGCCGTCACCATGTCTCCGCCAACGAATTGCCCGCGCTCGTCGAGAATAAACATGCGGTCGGCGTCGCCGTCGAAGGCGACCCCCATGTAGGCATTCTCCTTGATAACCGCCTGTTTGAGGTCGCGGACGTTCTCAGGCTCAATTGGGTTGGCCTCGTGGTTGGGGAAGGTACCGTCGAGCTCAAAATAGAGCGGCACCAGCTCAGCAGGCAGGCGTTCAAAAACCGCCGGGATGATCTTGCCGGCCATGCCATTGCCCGCGTCGACGACGATCTTGAACGGTTTGATCACGTCCGGATCGATCATCGAGAGCGCGTGTTCAACAAATTCGTCGGTCACGTCACGTTCGATCTTCGTGCCGCGGCGCTCTGGTTCCTGGAACTCGTTCCTGAGCACGAGATCGCGAATCTCGCCGATACCCTGGTCCATAGAAAGCGGTCTGGCCTCGGCGCGACACATCTTGAACCCGTTGTATTCGCCGGGGTTGTGTGAGGCGGTGATCATGACGCCGGCAGGGAAGCCGTACTTGCCGACGGCGAAATAGAGGCCGTCGGTGGAAATCAGGCCGATGTCGGTCACGTCGGCGCCCTGATCCATAATGCCGGCGGTCAGTGCAGCGGCCAGGGCGGGCGAAGACACCCGCATGTCACGTCCGACGCAGACGTGGTCCACCTCAAGGTAGGTGACCAACGCCCGTCCGATCTTGTAGGCCAGATCGGGATCAAGCTCATCCGGCACGATGCCGCGCACGTCATAGGCTTTAAAGATATCTGCCAGGTTTGTCTGCTTCATTGCAACTCTCTTCCCTCAACTGTTCGGGCTACGTTGCATCCGTCATCCTTCGACGAGCTCAGGATCAGCGAATGTCTAAATGGGATTCGGATCGTGGAAGAACTTGGTCTTGATTCCGAAATGGTCGCAAATCTCGCCGGCAAGCGCCTGGACGCCGAAGCGTTCGGTGGCCTCGTGACCTGCCGCGATCACGGGTAGTCCAAGCTCGCGTGCTTCGGCCATCGTGGATTCGCGCACATCGCCTGTAACGAGTGCCTGGCAACCCGCCGCGTGCGCGTCCTCGATGGCCGAATAGCCGGAACCGGTGAGGAAGCCGACCCGGTGCAGGGCAGCGCCCCTCGGCGCATCACCGACGACCGTCGGGTTGCGCTCTGTGATCTCGGCCAATCGCGCAGTCAACTCGGAGAGTGTAAGCCCGGGAGAATGTCGACCGACGACGCCGAGAGGTTCGCCTCCAATCTCCGCGAAGCGGTCGACAATCGTGTACCCGCTCTTGACCGCCAACAGCGCGCAGTTTCCGATCGTTTCGTGACCGTCGAGCGGCAGGTGATAGGCGATCAAGTTGATGTCGTGCTTGAACAACAGCCGTAATCGCCGGGCCATAATGCCGGTAAGGGGTCGCACCTTGGTGCCCCAGAAGAGACCGTGATGGACCAGGAGGGCGTCCGCGTTCCATCCCACCGCTTTGCGCAACGTCAACTCGGAGGTACTTACGGCGACGGCGAGACGTTCGATTTTGTCGGTTCCCTGAACCTGAAGACCGTTGATGGCGAGATCCTGGAACGCTGGAGCACGCAACAGCTCATCGCAAAATCCGATGATCTCGCTTGTATTTGCCACGCTGCTTCCTCTCACCGTCCCTGTTTTGACGAGTCTATTGTGCCATTCTAGAAGACCGGGATCGGTATACTCGACACAGAAACCGCCCAGACAACCGGGATAACACCGGCGATCGTGACGAGGGAGATTCATGCGGTCAACTACTAAAATTCTTATCGAGCCAGATGACGCAGTGGATCTTCATATGCACACCCTGGCCTCAGACGGACGCTGGACGCCGGAGACGCTGGTGGCGTACCTCAAGGATGAGAGCTTCCGGGTGGTAGCTGTCGCCGACCACGACAGCATGGACTCGGTACCGGAGATGATCGCGCGGGGCGAAGCGGCCGGCATCCACGTCGTCCCGGCGGTCGAGATGACGACCCGCTGGGAAGAGCGCCAGGTGCACTGCCTGGTGTACGGCGTTGATCTCTCGTCGGCAAGATCCGCCGGATTCCAGGCGTTGCTGAGCAGGCAGCAAGACAACTTGCGCGCCACCTCCGAGCGCATGGTGGCGTTGTTGGAACGCCACGGGCGGCATCTGCCCTCGCTGCAGGAGGTCACAGCCGGGCGCCCACTCAGGCCGCACCTCGTGTTCACCACCATGATCAAAGATGGACACGGTTCGAGCCTGTACAGCGCGCACAACATCGTTCGCGGGCTGGGCGAGCCCGCTCTGGTAGATGTGCCGTTGGACGAAACCGTCGCGATGGCGCACCAGGCAGGTGCCATCGCGATCATCGCACACCCCGGCCGCAACGACGGTTGGGGTTTCCTCTACGAAGACCGTCTTGACAAGATGCGCTCGGAAATCCCGATTGACGGTGTTGAGGCGCACTATCGCTCGTATACCAGTGCGGATACCGAGCGTTACCGGAACTACGCCGAGCAGCATGGCTTGCTGGTCAGCTCCGGCTCGGACTCCCACTGGCCAAACTTTCCGGTCAACCCGCGCCCGCACCCGGCGCGTTGGATCGCGCCGCTGCTCGGCAGGGTAGGGGTCGACGTCGGTGAGTTCGAGGGGCCGGCCTGGGTCCCCCCGGCGGACGCCCCGGCAGCGCCGGACGCTGGTTAGTTCGGATCTTCCGGGGTATGCAGTACCGCATGCAGGGTTGAAGGCACGAAGTCGCTGGCAACCGCGTCCATGTAGATGTCGTCGACGAGTTCTCTCCCGATGCGTACTGAGCGTCTGCGCACGCCGATCGGCTTGAAGCCGGCCTTTTCGTAGGCGCGCACGGCCGCCGGGTTGTTGCCAGACACTTGTAGCCAGATGTTGTAAAGCCCAAGCACCTCGAAGCCGTAGGCGAGCGTGAGTCGCGCAGCCTCGCTACCCAGCCCCTTTCCCCAGACGGATCGTTCACCAATGATGATGCTGAACTCGGCGGTGTCGTTGTGGGTGTCCACGTTGTCGAGTCCCGCCAGGCCGATGGGTCGCAGCGTGTGTAGCTCATACACGACGAAGGTCGGGTTGGACGAGGCAAGCAGCTCGTCAAGAAATCGGCCTTTGACCTGGGTGGTGATCGGGTGCCAGTTGACGCCCAGGGTGCGCGAGACGCGCAGGTCGTTGAACCACGCTTCACAGAGTGACTGCACGTCGCTGGCGAGAACACCGAGCGCAACCGACTGGCCGACGGCGACGAATGGGTTGCCGTGTGGATCGGTAGCGGTGCTCACTCCTCTCGACCGAATTGCATGATGTGGTGCAGTGGCGACGGTTCGATGTCGTCAGCCAAGGCGTCCATGTAGACGATGTCGTAGCGTTCGCGCCCGACTCTGCGAGCCCCGCGACGGACACCGATCTTCTTGAACCCGGCGCGCTCGTAGGCCTTGATGCCGCCTGGATTGTGGGCGAAGACTTCGAGATCGATGTTGTAGAGGCCGAGCACGTCAAAACCATAGTTCAGCATGAGCCGCGTCGTTTCCGTCCCATAGCCCTTCCCCCAGACATCCATCTCACCGATCAATAATCCAAAGGTGGCTGTGTTACTGCTGTGATCGATGTTGTGGAGACCGGTGTTGCCGATCGGCCGCATCGTGGCAAGCTCGTATATCGTGAAGAGCGGGTCTTTCGCGGTAAGGGCGTCCTTCAACCATTCGTGCTCAGCTTCAAGCGTCATCGGAATACTGGGGAGACCGAGTGTGCGATTCACGCGTAGATCGTTGACCCAGCGGGCGTACAGCTCAGCGAGGTCCGACCTCAATGGACCGAGACCAACGCGCTCTCCTCGAATGATCAGCAGTGGCTCGCTACTGTTCTGGTTCAATGTGCTGGTCTATCCTCTCACGCGGCCAGCTGGGCCTCGGGTGCCCTCAAGTGACGCAGGCTTGGCAGCCGTAGGGCGACGAAGAACACGACGAGTGTACAGAGAATCGCGTGGCCCGCAACCGCCGCGGGCGCTCCTACCGCTTCGGCTAGCGCGCCCATCGGCAGCGTTCCGAAGGGCATCAACCCGAATGTCATCAGATACACACTCATCACCCGCCCGCGATACGCATCCGCCACCATAAGCTGGATGATCGTGTTGTTCTGCGCCATATAGACGGCGCTGAACCCGCTCGTCAGCGCGACGAGCAGCAGGGAGAGCGGCCACCACGGCGAGACCGCAAACAGCGCCAACATCACGCCAAACATCGTGGCCGTAACCACCATGAAACGCCCCTGGCGCTTGACACGCGTGCCATAGGCCGCGAACAGCAAAGCGCCGGCGAGTGCACCGGCCCCACTGGCGGCCATAAGCAGGCCGAGTCCCGAGGAGCCCACGTCCAGAACGTCCCGGGCGAAAACCGGGAGCATCTGCAGGTAGGGCATCGCCAGGACGGTGGGAACCGCCGCCATAATCATCAGCCCGGAGAGCACCGGCAGCGAGCGAATATACCTGAACCCATCGACGATGTTCGCAACCATGCTGGTTTTTACTGGGCTAGGTTCTTCCTCGGGTGGCGGAAACGTCATTCGGTAGCTCATGAGCAGCGCCCACAGAAAACCGACAGATTGAATCGCGAAGCAGATGGCCGTACCGAGCCACGCGATGAGCACACCGGCCACGGACGGCCCCACGATGCGGGTCGAGTTCTGGCCCGCCGAGTTGAGCGCGACGGCGTTGGCGATGCTCTCACGCGGGACGACGTTCGACACCAGCGCCTGTCGGGTGGGTGCGACGAACGCCATGGCTGAGCCACCGAGAATGGAGATGACGATGATGTGCCAGGGTTGTATGTAATCGGTGAAGACTAGCACGCTCAGCGCCAGCGCCACGACCGCCGCGGCGCCCTGAGCGCTCATCAGCACGGTACGGCGGCTGACTCGATCCGCAAGCACGCCGGCGGGCAGCGCCAGAAAGAGCATCGGCAGACCGCGGGCAAACCCGACGACGCCAAGGAATGCCGGAGAGTTCGTCAACTCCAGAACGAGCCAGCCGAGGGCGACCTGCTGCATCCACTGACCGGTCTGGGTAATGACCGTGCCGGTCCACAAGAGACGGAAATTGCGATAGGCGAAGGCAGAGAACATGCCGCTCGTAAAGCGTGTCTTTGGCCACTCGCCGCGCCCTGGCGCCTGGCGTCGCTTCGGTCTGATCACTGACGAGCATCCTATCCGTGTCACGGTCGTGAGCCTCCCCCGTGACGGTACCGGGCAGTCTAGCACGCGGCTCTGGGATCGACTCTACCTGGTCGGTTATGATTGGAGAGATCGTTGTTCCAGTAGACGCAGGGGGCGCGGTGAACTCAGGCCGGGAAATGCTCCAGGACTCGTATCCATTCGCAGAGTTGTGCCGGGAGATTCTGTCGCCTGGTGCGATAGGGACGATGGAACAGCTACACGATGAGATCCTTGACATCTACGGTTTGCCCGAAGTGCTGGACACCCAGCTGCCGGTTGAGAATCGCGACCACCATGCCGACAAGCTGCGCACACGTCTCCAGCGAGTGGTGCGACTCCTCCCTCCTGGCATCTCTCCCATGCCCAACGAGGTCTTTACCGCGCTAGAGTTTCTGGTCTACGAGGTTCACGGTCACCCGATCATGATCGGCGAGGCCATCGTCCGCCTGGAGCTGCTGGCTGATGAAATCCGCGGCCGTCCAATGTTGCACGCGCTGGTGACGGGACGCGCGAACTAGACTCCATCTCGTATCCCCGTAGCAGCTACCCTCACTACTCGTCGTCAAACGCCAGCGTGGTCTTGAGACCACGGCGGCCAATCTCGGCGTGTGGGAAGAGCGCGCGGGCGCGATCGAGATACTTCTCGGGTTCGTCCACGCTCGGGCTGAAATGCGTGAGCCAGAGTCTCTGGACCTCCGCATCGCGGGCGAGTGCGCCGGCCTGGGAGAAGGTCATGTGGCCGCGCTCACGCGCACGCTCCAGTTCACTATCCTCGGGGAACATGGCTTCACAGATGAGCAGATCGCTCTTCGCGACGAATGGGACGAGCTCATCAAAGTAGCTGGTATCCGTTACGAGCGCGACTTTCAATCCGCGACGTGGCGGGCCGCTGACATCCTCGGGTAGGACACCTTCGACACGTTCTCCCTGCTGCAAGCGCTTCCAGTGTCCAATCGGCACACCGAGCTCACGGGCCCGCTCCGGAATGAAGCGCGGCGCGCGGGCCACGTAGATCGTGTACCCGACGCATGGCGTCCGATGCTGCAGCCTGAGAGTGTCGACTCGTACCTGCCGGTCAAGGGTGAAGGTCTCGCCGCCTTCGAGCTGCGCGACTCTGAGCTCGAATGGCAGGCGGCCCACGATCGTCAGCAGATGCGAGACGACCTCGGCAGTGTGTTCAGGTCCATAGATCGTGACCGGCTCCGTGCGGCCACTGAATGCGATCTGGAACAGCACACCCGGCAGCCCGGCCACATGGTCGGCGTGCACGTGACTCAAGAGAATGGTGCCGGTCGGGCGATAGGCAAGGTCGCTGTAACGCCAGTTTACCTGGGTGCCCTCGCCACAATCGAAGAGGACGGTGTGCCCGCCGATCCTGACCAGTGTGGCCGAGAGCGGCCGTTTCGGTAACGGCATCATCCCCGCGTTACCCAGCTGGCAGACATCAATCATGGAGCTGCATTCCGTCTCTCCGTTGCATCAGCTCTGCACGGGCGCGAACGGGCACGTGGTTGACCTCTTCAGACTCCACGATCGTCACCACGACGCGACTCGCCCATGCTATCAGACCACGCTTCCCTACTAGCGTCGATCGTCGCCCTCGGGTAACGTACACACGGCATCAGATTTCGAGCTGAGATGAATGGGGAACGAGATTGACAGGCCGGCCAAATACCTACGCACAGCATGGCATCGTCGCAACGCCGCACTACCTGGCCAGCCAGGCTGGTTTGCGGGTGCTTCAGGATGGGGGCAATGCGGTTGACGCCATTATCGCGGCCAATGCCATGCTCAACGTGGTGTACCCGCACCAGTGCCATGTCGGTGGCGACCTCTTCGCGATGGTCTGGGACCCGCGCGACGGTACATTGAGCGGCTTGAATGCTTCGGGGCCCGCAGGAGCCGCTGAGAGCGTCGCACGGCTGCAATCTCTTGGCCTGGCCAGCATGCCGACGCGAGGGGCCAACTCGGTGTCCGTGCCGGGGACGGTCGGCGGGTGGCAGGCGCTCGCGGATCGTTTTGGAACGCGCGAGCTGGGGCATGTCCTTGCGCCGGCGATCGGTTACGCGCGCGACGGCGCGCCGATGTCAAAGTTGTTTGCGACGGCGGTCGCGGTGAACCATCAGCTGCTCCAGCAGGACCCGGGGGCATCGGACGTGTTCTTGCGACAGGTGTGGAGCGGGGGCGACGTGCTGCGTCAACCGGCTCTGGCACAGACCTTTGAAAGGGTGGCACGCGACGGCAGAGATGGTTTCTACTGTGGCGAGGTAGCGGACGACATCGTCCAGACCCTTGGCGCACTGGGATCCGCGATCAGCCACGACGACCTGGCCGGCTACGCACCGGAGTGGGTGACGCCGCTGCGCACGAGCTACCGGGGCTATGAGCTGCTGGAGATGCCGCCCAACACACAGGGCCCGGCCGCCCTGCTCCTGGCGAATATCGCCGAGGGCTGGCCGGTGCAGGAGTTGGGCCACACATCCGCTGCGGGCATCCACGCCTATGTCGAAGCCAAGCACCGCGCCTGGGCGGAGCGCGACCGCCACATTACCGATCCTAAGTTCTACGATGTGCCGCTCGATCGGTTTCTCAGCAAGGACGCAGCTGCCGAGCTGCGCAGCTCGATCGATCTGGAGCGGGTGTCTGGTCTGACTGGAGCGCCGAGTGAGGTTGGCGACACGGTCTACCTCTGCGCAGTCGATCGGGACGGCATGGCGGTGTCTTTGATTCAGAGCATCTACAACAATTTTGGCTCAGGGATCGTTGCGCCCAAGTCGGGCATCCTGTTCCAGAATCGTGGGTCGGCCTTCAGTCTTGATCCGAGCGACGCTAACGTGGTCGAAGCCGGCAAGCGGCCCCGGCACACCCTCATTCCCGCGATGCTGCTCAAGGATGGCACGCCGGAGGTGGTCTTCGGCACCATGGGCGCCGACGGTCAGGCTCAGACGCACCTTCAATTGCTCCTGGGGATGGTGGATTTCGAGCTCGAGCCGCAAGAGGCGATCGAGACACCGCGCTGGCGCTCGACGGTCGACCCGGACGGTCGCGTCTGGCTGTTGATCGAGCCGGCCGTTGGCGAAGACGTGCTCGCCGGCCTGCGCCGGCGTGGCCATGATGTCGTAGTGTCCGCGCAATGGGATTCGGGACTCGGCCACGCTCAGGCCATCAAAATTGACCGAGAGCGCGGCGTTCTGATCGGCGGGGCCGACCCACGCGGGGACGGCATCGCGGCCGGCTGGTAGCTCTCGTGTAGGTTAGCCCGTGAAGCCTCGTATGTGCCCGTTGCTGTGCTGGCGGGCACCTGCGATGACGGTGCGACGAATCTGGATCGCCAGCGCGCCGGACTGATCCGGCGTAATGTGGCACACGAAGCTGGGCGCTTCGTCATCATCGTCTGAAATCTCGTGCGCAAGGATGGTGATGACGTTGCGTTCTTCGTCGAAGCCCACGGCAAGGCGCCCAACCTGATACTCGTTCGGCCCAAGGATGACGGGCTGCGCGGGCTCTTCGCCGGTGATGGGAAACAGGTTCGCAACGACACCGGCGCCCTCGATCTGGGTGAGGATCTGCTCGAACGCGACACCGAGGGCCTGGAGCTGCTGTTTTTCCATCCACAGGAAGGCAGCTTCCGATTGCGTGCTGACGACCAACCGGAATCGTCGCTGGCCCGGTTGACCGATCGCTTCGGCCACGATGCGGACAACATCGTCAAACTCACGGCGTTGCAATTGCGGCACTTCTTCCTTGACTACGAACCTTCAACGACTCCAGAGACCGGTCATCTCTAGCTTGATCAGGATACTATACTGCCTGAGCGTTGCCTGTTCACGCACCCGGCGGAGAGCAGGCCGGGAGCGCAGGCAAGAAACGATCGGCAGCAGGGAGGACGCCGCGGATGCATATTGTGGTTGTCGGCGCGGGCGCGATGGGGGGACTCTTCGGCGCGCGTCTCGCGGCCGCCGGGCATGATGTCTTGCTCTACGACACCTGGCAGGAACACGTCGCCGCCATCGAGGAACGCGGTCTCCTTATCGAGGGGCTGGACGGTACTCCGATTCGTTACCAGGTACGAGCGACGGACAAGCCACCGCACACGCTACGGGGAGCAGAGCTGATCCTGGTGCAGGTGAAGTCGTATGACACCTACAAGACACTCGCGCCATTGGAGACCAGGATCAACCCGGAGAGTCTGATCCTCTCCCTTCAGAACGGCCTCGGCAATCTGGAGCAGATGCAGAAGGCTCTCCCCAACCACAGCCGGTTTCTCGTCGGGACCACTGCGCAGGGGGCCGCCGTCGTGGCACCTGGCCGCATTCGCTACGCCGGTCCAGGTCCGACGACGATCGGCGATGCAACGCACGACCGAGCCCCGCGTCTGAATCTGAAGCCGCTGCGTGAGGCGTTTCAGGACGCTGGTTTCCCCACGGAGATCAGCGAGAACATCCTGCCTTCGATATGGCTCAAGCTCGCCGCGAACGTCTCGATCAATCCGTTAACCGCGCTAACCGGCATCCGTAACGGTCAGCTGCTGGACGATCCAGATCTGCTGCAGCTCGCCGATGCCGCGGTTGCCGAGACGGTGGCAGTGATGCAGGCGACAGGCACCGACGTTGGAGATCGCGATTTTGCGCAGTTCGCACGCCAGGTGATGCGCGACACGGGGCCGGCGCGTTCGTCCATGTTGCAGGATATCCAGAACGGCAAGCGCACGGAGATTGAAGCGATAAACGGCGCCGTGGTGCGGCTTGGCGATGAGCTTGGGGTGCCCACGCCGGTCAATCGATGGCTCACGGCTCTCGTACGCAATCGCGAGCGAGCACTACGTTCAGTAGAGAAAGGTGAATCGTGACTGACACAACGGGAAATCGGGCTAAGCTGACCGCCCCCGCGATCCGGCAGATGAAGGCGGCGGGGACACCAATTGTGATGGTGACTGCCTACGATTACCCCACCGCCCGGGCAGTTGAAGCAGCCGGGCTCGAAGCGATTCTGGTGGGAGATTCACTCGGGATGGTCGTGCTTGGCTACGAGTCGACTGTACCGGTGACGATGGAGGACATGATTCACCACACTCGCGCGGTGATGCGCGGCGTTGAGACGACACACGTCGTCGCTGACCTGCCCTTCATGTCGTATCAGGTCTCCGACGCACAGGCCGTTGAGAACGCGGGTCGGCTGATAAAAGAGGCCGGCGCGGACGCAGTCAAGCTTGAAGGCGGCCGCACGATGGCGTCCAGGATTCAAGCGATTGTCAATGCTGGTATCCCGGTCATGTCGCATATCGGGCTGACTCCCCAAACGGCCTCGGCACTCGGCGGATTCAAGGTACAGGGGCGCTCGTTTGAAGCGGCCCGGGCGCTCATCGAGGACGCTCAGGCCGTCGAGGCAGCCGGCGCGTATAGCGTCGTCCTGGAGGCGGTCCCCCGGCAGCTGGCCAGGATCATCACTGCAGAGCTGGCGATCCCAACGATAGGCATCGGGGCTGGAATCGAATGCGATGGACAGGTGCTGGTGAACGCCGACCTGCTCGGCGCATACGATCGTTTCACACCGCGGTTCGCGAAACGCTACACCGAACTGCAGACGGTCATGCAGGATGCGTTCCGGTCGTTCGCTGACGAGGTGCGTGCGAAAGAGTTCCCTGCGCACGAGCATGGATTCTCGATCAGCCGTGAGGTGCTGCAACAATTGGAAGCCGAGCGGTGACCATCTGACGACTTCCTGTCTTACTACTATCGACCCTCGCGAAGGCCGCGAGTCCGGAGGTTAACCGAACGACATCCGCGGCCGTCGGGGTCGTTTGCTGTCCGACGTGATGCGCCCCACCTGGCGTTCGCCGGGTGTGGTTTGGAGTACGCATGCCGAAAATGACACGCCTTGTTCTGCTGGCAGGCGCATTGATTCTGATGATGCCCCTGTTGGCGGCCTGTGGTAACGATGATGCTGACGAGACGACTGCGCCTTCCCAGAATGAATCCAGTGAGCCAACGACGACAACCGGTGCTGGAGCCACACAAGACCGCACCCCTTCGCCCTCAGCGACAGCCGGCGACGCGACCTCTACAGCGTCCACCGATCACGAGGTAGCCACGGCGACACCCGAAGATCCAGCCTCAACCGACGCTACTGCGACGAGCGAGCCCGCTGCGTCAACTGCTGGGACACAAGTCGGCGACGACTTCGTCTACGGCTGGAACGTGGCCCTGCGGGGCGATGACGGCGGCCAGCGTCATAATCTGAGCACGAGCATGGCCGTACAGCAGACCGGGTTTGGCTGGGTACGGTTTCAGCTCGAGTGGAGCCAGTTCGAGCGTAACCCCGGCCAGTGGGATCCGCTGCCCTTGGACCGCACAATCCAGGATCTGTACTCCAGTGGGTTGAAGATCCTGGTTACGGTCGCCAAGCCGCCAGAATGGGCGCTCGATCCTAACGGTAAGCAGCTCCTGGCCGACTACTCCACGTTCCAGACCTTCATGCAATTTGTCGCCGAGCGGTATAAGGGCAAAGTCCAGGCTTGGGAGATCTGGAACGAGCAGAACCTGGCACACGAGGTCAACGGCACGGTACGGGCCGCGGACTACGTTGAGCTTTTGAAAGCGGGCTTCAATGGGGTACGAGCCGTTGACCAGGACGCGCTGGTGGTCTTCGGCGGACTCACTCCGAACGGCGTCAACGATCCGTCAATTGCGATCGACGACGTTCAGTATCTCAACGAGGTCTACGCATTCAATGATGGCGAAGTGAAGGATTACTTCGACGTGATGGGCGCCCACGTTTCCGCGACCCAAACCACGCCGGATCACGCCTGGCCAGATAACCCGGGCCCTGAAGGCTGGAGCGACCACCCTAGTTTCTACTTCCGCCGGGCGGAGGAGCTTCGCCAGGTGATGGTCGATCACGGGGACGCGGATACGAAGATGTGGCTGACCGAGTTCGGTTGGACGACCGAGAACCAGGCGCCCGGCTACGAGTACGGCGCGTTTAACTCGGAGGAAGAGGTTGCCCAGTACTTGACCCGGTCGTTCGAGATCATGCGCACCGAGTGGGACTGGGTGTCCGGCGCATTCGTGTGGAACCTGAACTGGTCCACACTGACCGATGCTTCCGACGAGAAGTTCCCGTGGTCAGCGGTGACTTCGGACTGGAGTCCACGCCCAGCCTTCGAGGCCATGCGCGACATGCCAAAGAGCTAATCGGTTCCGAATAGACCGTTTTGAGGGCAACCAGGATGGTTCCTGGTTGCCCTCACTGTGTGCCGTCCTGGGTGCGCTATGATGGCGCGGAATAGACGTGGTGAAGGTGACTGAAGGGGAGTTCGTATGGATCTCGGGTTGCGCGGCAAAGTCGTCCTGGTTGCGGCGTCGAGCAAAGGTCTCGGCCGGGCGTGTGCGCTCGGGTTCGCCAGGGAGGGCGCCGACGTCGTGATCAGCGCTCGCAATGCCGATCAATTGGCTGACACCGCAGCCGCCATCCGGGGCGAGACTGATGCGCGGGTGTTGGATGTGCCGGCAGACATGAGTAAACCCGAAGACATCGAGCGACTGGTCGCCAGCGCCGTTGAGCGCTTCGGTGGACTCGACGTCGTTGTGGCGAACGCTGGCGGACCACCGCCCGGATTTCTCAGCACGCTCGACGAGCAGGCGTACCTGGACGCGATCAACACGAACCTGATGGGCACGATTCGGCTGATCCGCGCGGCCGTTCCTCATCTCGAAGAGCGAGGCGGCGGGAGCATCATCACCATCACTTCGGCAGGAGTGAAGCAGCCGATCAACAACCTGATTCTCTCCAACACCGCCCGGCCAGGGGTGGTGGGTTTCGTGCGTTCGATCGCGACCGAGCTCGGCCCGAAGAATATCCGGGTAAACAATGTCGGCCCGGGCGCGACAAACACCGACCGTATCCGCCAAACGGCTGAGGTGGCCATGCAACGCGCCCGCGACGAAGGCCGCGACCCGGAAGAGGTGATGCGCGCGTCTGCGTCAGCCATTCCACTGGGGCGCATCGGGGAGCCGGAAGAGTTCGCCAACGTCGTCGTCTTCCTGGCATCGTCCGCCGCTTCATACGTCACTGGCGCAACGGTCGTCGTCGATGGTGGCCGCACCCAAACGATCATGTAACAGCCAGTTCAGGCCGCGTACTTGCAATACGGCGTGAGATGGGGTATTACATGGGCACGCATTACGTTTAACAGTGGCACGAGGATCGAACACCAGCATATGCAGAGTAGTACCAGGGCAGATACGTAGATCTGCTTGAGGTTGCACAACTGTAGGGTGTTGATGGCGATGACTTCGAGTGCCATGCCGTACTTATTGTCGTTGGAGCGACGAACAGGACCAGACATGGTTGATCAATGGTCATGGCGAGACACTGTTGACGAACTTGAGCTCGAAGAAGAGTTCGACGGTCTTGCCGACTTAGGGCGCACGCGCAAGCCGACAAAGAAGAAGACTCCGGTTAAGGCGATGGATGAGATCTCCGCCGACGAACGGGAAGACAAGCGCCGCAAACGCCGCTGGGAGGCTCCTCCGCACAAACGGATGAGCGACCACGAACCCGTATAATCGGGATCCCTTCGATGAGTATGAATCTCCTGGACGCTATTCTCCGGCGGTCAGACGTGCTGCGGCTTCCGCATCCAGAAGCCAGCGGCTCTGACCCTCTGTGGGCCTAACCTGACCCGCCGGAGGTACGTTCTCTCCTCGGCCCAAGGATGACTCCACGGCCCCAGCTTTATCTGCGCCTGCGCCCAGGAACATCACAAGCTTCGCCGCATTCAGCACCGGCAGCGTCAGCGTCAGGCGCGTGGTATCGAGCTGGGGCACCTCGTTTGCGACCACGTACCGTTGCCGTTCCTCGAGCGCCCTGGTGCCGGGAAAGAGTGACGCGGTGTGCGCATCTGCTCCGACCCCTAGCACGATAACGTCAAACCGTGGCAGGTCCGGTGGGCTGACTCCGAAGACGTCACGTATCTCCTGCTCGTACTCGGCCGCGGCCTGGATGGGATCCTTCTCGCCCGCCATGCGATGTATCTGCTGCTCGGGAATCGGAACACGCCGCAGCAGGGTCTCTTGCGCCATGCGATAGTTGCTATCCGGATGGTCGGGCGGAACCGTGCGCTCGTCACCCCAGAAAACGTGCACGTTCGACCAATCGATGTGGGGCTGCTCGGCCAGTAGCTCGTGCATCCGGCGCGGTGTCGAGCCACCTGAGAGGGCGAGCGTCATCGTTTGTCCTTCGGTGGTCGGCCGTAAGGCCTGTCCGATCTGCTCGGCGGCGGATCGTTGGAGATCCTCTACCGTCGGATACACGCGAACCGTCTGATCTGTCATCGTTGTTAAGCCTTGCGTTGAATCATCGTCGCAAACCGCGCCGCGTGGTCCAGAGCCTGCTCGTAGATCCGGTCGCGTCCAAACTGTAGTAACTCGCTGGCGAGCATTTGATCGTCAGTGCTGTCGACGTACGGAACGATGCGCTGTTGTCGTGGCATTGCGGTCATCTCGATCTGGACCGCAGCGCGCTGGGGGTCAATCCGGCGGACGGTAACGCGCGACGACTGTGTCCCGGAATGCGAGACAAGCCTGACCGAGCGCAGCCCAATGCCCGCGCCTGAGATCTCCGTAAGATTGAACCGGACGACCCTCCGGTCCTGGTCGCATGCGCTAAACGTAATGGTGTCTCGTGTTTCAGTCGCGGCGTCTGGTTCCCAACCGAGCCGGGATGTGAGCCACCCCGCAGTGAGCAGCGCGTCGGCCTCGTAGCCTGGATCAAACGTCATGTCTACTCTCTGAAGCGTGGAGAGCATCTCCTGAGCGACAGGGCTGTCAAACGACTGCGCGAGTAGCTCGCGCCAGGCGTCGAGCCTGGTCCAGGTGAGGTCGTTGCCCGCGATCTCCCAGTTCCGCCGGGCCAGGTACGCAGCGTACTGACGCATTGCCTCGAGGGGCTGATTGAAGCTCGCGGAGTCGATGATCACCCGCTGGGCTACCGAGGAGATACGGCTAAACTCGGGAGATTCGAGATCAGACGCGCCGACCCACCAGATGAACGTGGGGAGATCGGAGATCTCCAGCTGCGTGAGGATGCTCGGAACGGCCGCTACATGTTCAGGACCCGCGTCGATCTCGATTAATTCATAGCAGCTCGCCCTAGCGCTCGTCAAGAATGAGCAGTGAGCCGATACGTGCGCTCGAATGTCCTGGCTGGTACGGCGAACGGCGACCAGGAGGACACGCGAGGGTAGCCCACGCACGAGGCTTTGCAGTGTCATCCTGGCATGTTCGATCTGGGTGTCGCCCTGTGCCACGATGACCAGGGTCAGGATGCTGGTCTTCAACGGGGCGGAGGTGTTGCTCTGCTCGGCCTGCGCGGATAGCTCCAACCACGCGTTCTTGAGCTCTCGTTCGATGGACTCCACCGTGAAGGAGCTCTCCAGGTTGAGCTCTGCATGGAGGTCACGTTGCGACAGAATCATGGCCTCCTCCAGCTGCGGCCCTCACGGTTGACGAATGCGTCCGCTTCTGGGGGACCCCATGTGCCCGCTTCATACTCCGGGAGCCGCGTTTCTGGTGAGCGTTCCCACCCCTTCAGAATCAGATCGACGATCTTCCAGGCCGCTTCGACCTCGTCGCGGCGCGTGAAGAGCGTGCTGTCGCCCAGCATCGCGTCCAGGAGCAGACGCTCGTAGGCTTCCGGCGAGCCAGCGTTAAAGACGTGTCCATACTGAAAAATCATGTTTACGGGCCGCAACCTCATCGTTGGTCCAGGGACTTTCACGGCAAATCTGAGGGCGACGCCTTCGTCCGGCTGAATCTCGAGCACCAGGAGGTTGGGTTCAATGGTGTCTTGCCCGTGACTCGCGAAGAGCCGGTGAGGGACTGGTTTGAAATGAATCGCGATCTCGGTTACGCGCTTGGCCAGCCGCTTGCCGGTTCGCATGTAGAAGGGCACGTCGGCCCAGCGCCAGTTGTCAATGAATAGCTTCAGGGCCACGTAGGTTTCGGTGAGGGAACCTTCCCGTACCCCCGCCTCTTCACGGTAACCCGGCACCCGCTTGCCGTCAACAAACCCCGGCGCGTATTGTGCCCGGACGGCAGAGCGATGCACCAGATCCGGGTTAATTGGCCTTATGGCGTGCAGGACTTTCACCTTCTCATCGCGCACGGGGTCGGCCTGGAGGCTTACGGGTGGCTCCATCGCAGTGAGCGTAAGCAGCTGTAGCATGTGATTCTGTACCATGTCTCGCAGCGCCCCGGTCTGGTCATAGTATCCGCCGCGGCCTTCGATGCCGATCGACTCTGCCACGGTGATCTCGACGTGATCGACATACTGGCGGTTCCAGAGCGGCTCGTAGATGCCGTTCGCAAAGCGAAACGCCAGTATGTTCTGGACTGTCTCCTTCCCGAGGTAGTGGTCGATGCGAAAGACGTCGCGCTCCTCGAATACTTGATTGACGGCCCAGTTGAGTTGTCGCGCGGACTCCAGATCGTGGCCGAAGGGCTTCTCGATGATCACACGTTGCCAGGTGCCGTACTCGCCGCGGTTTAGCCCCTTCATCCCGAGAAACTTGATGATCTTGTCGTAGAAATCGGGTGAGGTTGCCAGATAGTACATCCGGTTCCCCATCGTCCCGCGCTCATCGTCAACCCGGGCGAGCTCGACCCCGAGCCGGTCATAGTCTGCATGCTGATTGAAATCACCACGCACGTAGAAGATACCTTCGGAGAATGATTCCCAGATCCGATCGTCAACAGGCCCAAAACGTGAGAACCGCTCGACACCCTCGCGGAGGTGTGCTCTGAAGCTGTCGATACTCATGTCGCGATGGGCGAACCCGATGACACTGAAGCCGGCGGGCAGCAGTCTTTCCAGCGCAAGGTCGTAGAGCGCCGGTACGAGCTTGCGAAAGGTGAGGTCACCTGACGCACCGAAGATGACCATCGCGCATGGGTCAGGGGTACGCTCGATCCTCAACCCCTCGCGGAGGGGATTTGCCGATGGCCGGGATTGTCCTTGCAGGTTGGTGGGGACAGATTGCGTAGTCGTCATGCACCTCTGCTTTCAAGAGAGACGGGCTGGTCTACTCCGCGGTGCTTTGCACGGCATGACCGCCGAACTGTTGACGCAGCGCGGCGAGCACCTTGTTGCCGAACGTGTCTTCTTTGCGCGACAGGAAACGCATGGCCAGCGACATGTAAATCACGGGGGCGGCAACATCAAGATCGATCGATTCAGCAACCGTCCAGCGACCCTCGCCCGAATCGCCCACATAGCCTCGCAGGTGTTCGAGTTGCGGATCCTGAGCGAAGGCCAGCGCCGCGAGCTCAAGCAGCCAGGACCGGATTACCGATCCCTGGTTCCAGAGATTGGAGATTGCCTCGAGATCAAAGTCATAACGGCTCTCATGCAGGATCTCGAAGCCCTCGGCATAGGCGGCCATCATGCCGTACTCGATGCCATTGTGAATCATTTTGACATAATGTCCGGCGCCACTGGGCCCGACGTGGAGATAGCCGTTCTCAGGAGCCAGGGTCTTCAGGGCCGGCTCCAGCCTCTTCACCGGTTCCTCGTCGCCGCCCACCATCAGGCAGTAACCGACTCGGAGTCCCCAGACACCACCGCTGGTTCCAGCGTCGACATAGTGGATGCCGGCTTCCTTGAGCTTTTCTCCGCGGGCGATCGTGTCGGTGTACCGGGAATTGCCGCCGTCAACGATGGTGTCGCCTGGCTCAAGAAGCGGACGCAGAGCGGCGATCTGGTCGTCAACGGGTGGGCCGGAAGGGATCATCAGCCACACAATGCGTGGCGTTGGGAGGCTGGAGACCAGCTCCTCCAGGCTGTGCGCTGGGGCCGCGCCCTCTTTGGCCAGCTCCTCGATCGGCCCGGGGCTCCGGTTGTAAACGACCACTCTGTGATCCTCCCGGAGAAGGCGACGAACCATGTCGGCGCCCATGCGCCCGAGGCCGATCATTCCCAATTCCATGAACCTGATCTCTCAATCTCTTCGTACGCGTTGCCGGCGAATGGTTCAGCTCCCGCTAGCGGGCAGCTACTGACGCGCTACCGGCCGCGGCGAGCATCGCTCGCACAATCTTTTCTATGTTGCCGTCTGCTTCGACGCGAACCACACGCAGACCGTGGCGCTTCAGCGTCAGATAATCCCCGATGGATTGAGCCGCGAACAACTGACCGAACGTGAAGTCTTCATTCGGAACAGGCAGGTCTAGCCCACCGGTGTCGACGATCTGGAGGAAGACGCCGCTCTTCGGACCGCCCTTGTGCAGCTGGCCGGTCGAATGCAGAAAACGCGGCCCGTAGCCGAGCGTCGTCGCGATGCTGGACTGTGCGCCGAGCGCATCGCGCAAGTTCTCTAGCGCGCGCTCCGTTTCCGGAGTGCGATCGACGTAGGCCGTGATCGCCAGATAGTCACCCTCACCGGCCCAGGCGAGGACCCGCTCGATCGCCTCCTGTGGCGATACCGGCGTCACGTCAGCCGACTCTGGTTGTTCCAGCACGGCGGCGGTGGCGTCCTTCGCTTCCTGGACGTTGGGCTCGTCGAACGGGTTGATACCCAGCTGTTGGCCGGCCACGGCAGTGGCTATCTCCCAGAGCAGGAATTCTGCCCCGAGATCCTCCGGTCCATGTATCGTCTGTTCTATGACAGGATGCCCGTGCGCGATCAACTGCGGTGCGAGCGGCGGGCTTGTTTCATCCGTCGGACGAATCTCAACGAAGATGCGATCCTGCCCGTAATCCTCCGGGTTGCGCGGCGTCTCGCGAGCGATCGGGATGATGCCAGTGCCCTCCTTCCCGGTGCTCTCGGCGATCAGCTGCTCCAGCCAGTCGCCGAACGATTGCCATGCGCCTGGGGCGATGAGCGTCAGCTTGTCGCGGCCTTCCTTCTGTGCTGCGGCGAGGGCCGCCCCCAGCCAGACTCCAGGGTGGAAACTGTCGTGAATGGGAAGCAGCCGGATGGCGCGGCGCAGCAGCGCTTCAACATCGATACCGAGCGCGGCGGCAGGTATGAGGCCGAAGTAGGAGAGCGCGGAATAACGACCTCCAATGTCTGGGCGGTTGCTGAAGACGCGCCAGACAGTGACTTCACGCGCCTCGATTTCGAGTGGGGAGCCAGGATCGGTAATGACGATGAAGTCCGCCGCCACGCCGTCACGCGACGCCAGGAAGTGATGGAAAAGCGTTCTCGTCTCGATCGTTGAGCCCGACTTGCTGGAGACGACAAAGAGCGCTCTCTCGCGCTGGGTCATCTCGGTGACGCGAGCAATGGTGGCAGGGTGCGTCGTATCGAGCACGGTGAGCTCTGGAAAACCCTCTTGTGGGCCAAAGATCTCTGCCATCACTTCCGGCGCAAGCGACGAGCCTCCCATGCCGAGCAGGACGACGTGCTTGTAGCCGCGCTGCCGGACGTCAGCGGCGAACTGCTCGAAGACGCCGATCTCTGCCTGATCGAACATCTCCCGAACGCTCGACAGCCAGCCCAGCCGGTTGGCGATGGCCTTCTGGACTCCAGGATCATCCGACCAGAGCGAGGGATCTTGACGCTGGAGACGGGCGGGGACGCTGTTGGATTCGAGGTTCCCAAGCGCCTTATTGACGGCGCCCCCCAACTTTCCCAGCTGGGTATTCCTCTCATTCGTCAAATCCTCTGCGATCGTGGTGCGCTTCGCTTCAAGTCCGGACATGAGGGACTCAAACGACTTCGCGAAGCTCTCTACGCCCTGTTTGACGAGGGTGGCGTTGACCTCCTCATACGGAATACCGAGCTCTTCAAGTGCCGTCATCGTCTCGTACGCCTTGTCCACGTCAGCCTCGAGGGTGGGGGCAACGGTGCCATGATCGGCGAACGCCTGGATAGTCACCGGTGCGAGGGTCTGGACGGTATTGGGCCCGATCAGCTCATCGACATAGAGCGTATCCGGGTAGTCAGGGTTTTTGGTGCTCGTGCTCGCCCAGAGCGGGCGCTGAAACTGAGCGCCACGCCCGGCAAGCTGCGAGAAGCGATCGGAGTGGAACAGCTCCCGGAAGGCTTGATAGGCCAGCTTGGCGTTCGCGATAGCAACTCTGCCGCGCACTGCCTTCGCCACTTCCGCGCGTTCGCTGTCCGGCTCGCTGTCAATGATGCGCTGGAGCCGGTTGTCGACCTCTGTGTCGACGCGACTGACGAAAAATGACGCCACCGAGGCGATATGGTCGACAGGTTTTCCTTCCGCAACCCTGCGCTCAAGCGCGCGGATGTAGGCCTGGGCGACCTTGCGGTAGGCGTCGACTGAGAAGAGCAGGGTGACGTTGATGTTCACACCCTCGTACAGCATCTGCTCGATGGCCGGCACGCCTTCGTCGGTGCCGGGGATCTTGATCATGATGTTCGGGCGATCGACACGCTCCCAGAGGCGCCGGGCATCAGCAATTGATCTCTCTGTATCGAAGGCAAGCGCAGGCGATACTTCGAGCGACACGAAGCCGTCGTGCCCCCTAGTCTGAACGAAGATAGGCCGCAAGATATCGGCGGCCATCTGGATGTCGCGTACAACGAGCTCCTCGTAGATCTCTTCTGAGGTGCGGCCGTCCGCGACGAGCGTATGTATCATCTCATCGTAGTCGCTGGATTTTGAGATCGCAGCATCGAAGATGGTTGGATTCGAGGTCACGCCGACAATGGCATAGTTGTCGATCAGGTTCTGTAGCTCACCGGAAATGATCAATTGGCGGCTGAGGTTGTCTATCCAGACGCTCTGGCCGTAGTCTTGTAGACGTTGGAGTGGGTTCTTCGCCATCGGGTTGCCCTCCCTGTCAGCTGGTGTTCTTTTTGGCGGCGACGCAGTGGATATTCGTCCCGGGACACGGATGTTGTCGCGAGGTATCCCATCGTCGCTACGTTAATACTACCGCCCATCACAACCGCCCGCAGGGGACGGTTAGTTCGGTTTCCGTAGGGTGGCGATTTCTTTTACGGCGGCCGGGTTCTCGAGTGCCGAGAGGTCTCCCATGTCCTCTCCAAGGTAGCTCGCCCTGATCACCCGGCGCATGATCTTGGCATTGCGCGTTTTGGGTAAGTCGGTAACAGCGTGCACCATCGTCGGGCGGAGCGGGCGGCCGAGATGTGTTGCGACAGTGTCGAGTATTTCGTTGGCCAGATCCCGATCGAAGGTGTAGCCGGGCCGGAGAATGACGAACACGACAATTGCCTCGCCCTTGATGTCATGGGGCACTCCGATGGCTGCCGCTTCCTGGACAGCGGGGTGGGCGA
This sequence comes from uncultured Chloroflexia bacterium, assembly GCA_963729445.1. Taxonomy (GTDB): domain Bacteria; phylum Chloroflexota; class Chloroflexia; order Thermomicrobiales; family CFX8; genus JACCZH01. The sequence continues at coordinate 681,343 of CAVSNU010000003.1, read as the reverse complement.
CGGCCGCCGATTCGATCTCGGCCGGACCGACCCGCTTGCCGGCCACGTTGAGGGTGTCGTCTGAGCGGCCCAGGATATACCAGAAGCCGTCCTCATCCACGAACGACCAATCGCCGTGGACCCACATGCCGGGTATCTTCGACCAGTAGGCATCGATGTAACGCTCCCGGTCGTTCCAGAAGCCGTGCGTCATGCCAACCCACGGTCCTCGAATGACCAGCTCTCCAACCGATCCACGTACCGGGTTGCCGGCTGCGTCGACGACGTCGGCCGGCATGCCTGGGACCGGGCCGGTGAATGCGCACGGTTTCTGCGGGTGAATGGTGGTGGAGGCGATGATGCCGCCGCTGATCTCGGTGCCGCCGGAGTAATTGATGATCGGGCAGCGGTTGCGTCCCACTTTCTCCAGCGTCCAGCGCCACGGTCCGGGGTTCCACGGCTCGCCGGTCGACCCGACGGCGCGCAGTCCCTCCATCGGATAACGGTCCACCCACTCGTCGCCCTGGGCCATGAGTGCGCGGATCGCGGTTGGGGATACGCCGAGCACATTCGCGTCGTGCCGCTCGACCAGCTGCCAGAGCCGGTCAGGGTTCGGGTAATCGGGTGTGCCCTCGAAGAGCATGACCGTTGCTCCGGCGATGAGTCCGCCGGCAATCGCCCAGGGACCCATCATCCAGCCCAGGTCCGTCAGCCAGAAGAGTGTTTCGCCGGCATGCACGTCGAAACAGAAGGCCAGGTCTTGCGCCGCCTTGATGGGAAATCCGCTGTGTACATGTACCGCGCCTTTGGGTTTGCCCGTCGTGCCCGAGGTGTAGATCACCATGAACGGGTCATCGGCCGCAGTGTCGACGACGGTGAAACTGGGGCTCGCAGCTTCCATGAGCTCGCCCCACCGGCGCGCTCGTTCATCACTCCATGTCATGTCCGCGCCGACGCGTTCGACGACCACGACGTTCTGGATTTCCGGCGCCTGCTCCACCGCACCGAGAGCCGTCTCGATCATGGGAACCGTCTTGCCGCGCCGGTAGAACCCGTCGGCCGTAATCAGGGTCGTTGCGCCGGCATCAACCAGCCGGCTGGCCACGGCATCAACGCCGAAACCGGAGAAGATCGGCACGAAGATCGCGCCGAGTCTTGCCGCAGGCGAGCATCGCGATCGCTGTCTCGGGCAGCATCGGCAGAAAGATTCCGACCCGGTCGCCCTTGGCAACTCCCAAGTGTCTGCAGAGCGTTGCAGGCGCGATTCACGGCCTCGTCGAGCTCGAGGTAGGTGAGATCGGTCCTCGCGCCGTCATCGCCTTCCCACTTCAGGGCAATGTCGCCGGCACGCTGCGGCAGATGACGCTCCAGGGCACTGGTGACGTAGTTCATGCGCCCGCCGCTGAACCAGCGCGGCCACTCGATGCCGTCAGTGCTGTCGAGCACCTGCCGATATGGCTGGGTCCACACGATCCCCAGGTGGTCGCAGACCGCGCCCCAGAACCAGGCTGGATCAGCAGCGGCGCGTTGGACCAGCGCGTCGTAGGTGTCGATCCCATGCTCGCGGGCAAAGGCGAGCATGCGGCTGCGTTCCAGCGCTTCGGGGCGGGGTTGCCAGGCGACTGGTTGGGAAGTGAGATCGGCGTGTAGCTCCGTGGTCATCGCACGCACCCTTTTCGTTAGAGTAGGCCGAAAGACCCATGCCCGTTGCGTCGCTTCGGCGCTAGACTATGGTCGGACCCAGCGGCTTTGCTCGCCGAGTGGTTGAAATGACAGGAGGCTGGCGATGACTGCCGGGACCCGGGACTCTGTTGAAACGTACACCTGTTCAATGTGTGGCGCAACAACATCATTCGATCCATCATCGAGAACGTTGCGCTGCCCATTCTGCGGCACCGAGATGGCGGTTCGAGCTACTGGCGCCGCGGTCAACTTGACGGTCGATCAGTTCATCCTGCCGTTCAAGCTGCAGAAGAATGACTCGGAAGAGAAGATTCGGCACTGGCTCGGTAACTCGCTCTGGGCGCCCGGTGATCTCAAGAACCGGTCCTCGCTCGATCTCGGCCAGGGCATCTACATTCCGTTCTGGCGGTTTGACGCCGACGCTCTTTCGCATTGGGAAGGCGAGATCTCGCGTACGCATACTCGCCAGGTTCAGCGGACCCGGAACAATTCCGAGGGCAGGCCGGAAACCTACATGGACACCGAGACCTATAAGACCTGGCACCCGCGAAGTGGTACCCACGATGCCAGCCATCGCGCCTGGATCCCCGGGTCAACGGGGTTGACCCAGGCCGAAGGAGACAAGCTCATGCCTTTCCCTGAGGAAGCCATGATGACGTATTCTCCCGATTTACTGGTGGGTTTTTCGGCCGAGGATCCTGGGATTGATGAAGACGGTGCGTGGGAGCAGGGCGAGCAACGGATTCGGGACATGGAGCGGGATGCCTGCTCCCGTGAGGTTGAACGACTGACCAGGGCAGACACGACGCTCAGCAACCGGCGTTCAGCCGTGTGCTACCTGCCAGTCTGGATTTACACCTACGCCTATCAACAACAGCAGTTCAGGGTGCTGGTCAACGGCCACACTGGTGAGGTCGTCGGGGATCGGCCGGTGAGCAAGGTCCGGGTGGGAATTGCCATCGGGATTGGCGGGGTTCTATTGGCCGTGATTCTCGTGTTGTACCTGCTGTTTTCCTGAGACGCTCGTTCGTGAGCTTCCACCTGTGCTTGTAACGGATCAAGTTGTCAATATCTATCAGACGACGAAATGAATTCATGTGTTGACAGAAGGGGTCGTTGCCAGATAGGATCATGGGCAAGCGAAGACGTGAACGACGTCGATCGGAACGAGTACCTGGGCAAGCGGGTGGCAGAGAGCCGGCGGGAAGCTGCAAAGCCGGCGGCAGCGCGAGCAGGGAATGGCTCCGGGAGTTGCGCTCCGAACGGGTGCAGGTCACCCCAGTAGGCGGCGCCGGGGACTCCGCCGTTATGTGGGAGCGGGATATCGGACACGCGTGACGTGTCCCGTATCTGCCGAGTGGGTCGCTTGTGAACGAGCGGCCAAGCAGGGTGGCACCGCGGGAGTGTTTCGAGTACGCCTCCGTCCCTTTTGTGGGATGGGGGTTTTTTGTCGTTCGAAATCCGCGGAGGTGCCAGGTGGCAGTACCAGTACGAGATCAGCGCCAACGGACACCGGCGGGATTGTATAGAGCCCGCTGGCGACGCTTAGCATTCGCCAGATTGTTAAGTGACGCCTAATTTCTGATTGGACTGATATAAGTGACTACAACCACGACAAGCCAACGACAAACCGCGAGCCGGCTCGGAAAGCCGCGCTACTCTCTCTCGATCGAAGAAGTAGAGGCGCTGAGCTCGCAGGGCAATGTGATCCCGATCTACCGCGAGATCATGGCCGACATGGAGACTCCGGTCAGCGCCTATCTGAAGATCGCGAACGGCACCTATTCGTTTCTGCTTGAGAGCGTTGAGGGCGGCGAGCGACTGGCGCGCTATTCCTTCATCGGCACCGATCCGTACCTGACCGTGCGGCTTGAGAACGGAACCGCCTACGCGAACTACGGCGACCATACGCAGGAGACCAGCTACGACGATCCGCTCGAGTGCGTTGCAGGGTTTCCTTGCTCCCTACAAGGCGGTGGACATGCCCGGCCTGCCGCGCTTCCTTGGCGGCGCAGTTGGCTATCTCTCGTACGAGGCCGTGCGTTACTTCGAGGATCTGCCCGTCGCCAAGCACGATCCCAACAATTTTCCAGACGGCGTGTATATGTTCGTCGACACGATGGTGGTGTTCGACCACCTTGAGCGCAGGGTAAAGGTCGTTTCGCACGTCCACGCTAACCCGGATACACCAATCGCCGCAGTCGTATGCGGACGCGGCCGCGAAGATCGACGCTGTGGCCGCGCGACTTGAAGGCGGACGGGTGCACGCGCCCGTTACGGATCGGGCGTTCGCGGAGACGTCAGTCGACGAACGCGCCCGGCGCAACATCCGCCGCGACTACTACGACGAGATCATCGAGCGGGCCAAGGAGTACATCCGGGCCGGCGATATTTTTCAGGTCGTTCTGGGCCAGAGGGTCGAAGTAGAGACGGCAGCGCACCCCTTCACGCTCTACCGCGCGCTGCGTACGGTCAATCCATCGCCGTTCATGTTCTACCTTCAGATGGGCGACGAGCAGATCGTCGGCGCTTCGCCGGAAGCACTGATCCGGCTCGACCATGGCCAGCTGACGACACACCCGATCGCCGGTACCCGCAAGCGGGGGAGTAGCGAAGAGGAAGACGTGGCCCTGGAGGCGGAGCTCCTGAACGACGAGAAGGAGCGCGCCGAGCATGTCATGCTGGTGGATCTGGCTCGCAACGATATCGGGCGAGTCTCCAAGCCCGGCACGGTGAAGGTGCCGGTGTTGCTGCGGACGGATCGGTTCTCGCACGTCATCCACCTGGTGAGCCACGTAACCGGTGAGCTGCGAGACGACCTGTCTGCGGTAGACGCACTGCGGGCCTGTTTCCCGGCCGGCACCGTGAGTGGCGCGCCGAAAATCAGGGCGATGGAGATCATCGCCGAGCTTGAACCGGATAAGCGCGGTTACTACTCCGGCTGTGTTGGCTACGTGGCATATACCGGCAACATGGACATGGCGCTCTCGCTGCGCACCGTGGCCATGCGCAACGGGAACGTGATCATGCAAGCTGGCGGCGGCATCGTCTACGACTCAACCGCTGATTTCGAGTTCCAGGAGACGCTGAACAAGATGGGCGCCGCGATGAAGGCGCTCGAGCTGGCCGAGGAGATCGAGCGCGACGAGCGCGCGGCTCGCCAGGAAGCCGGCGTGGAGGTAACCCGATGATTCTTCTGATCGACAACTACGACTCGTTCACCTACAACCTCTATCAGTACCTGTGTGAGCTCGGGGCAGACGTTGTGGTGAAGCGCAACGACAAGATCACCGTCGACGAGGTGCGCCAGATGGCGCCGGAGCGGATCGTGATCTCGCCGGGACCCTGCACCCCGAAGGACGCTGGAATCTCGATCGAGCTGATTACCGAGCTGGCAGGCGAGTTCCCGATCCTGGGCGTCTGTCTTGGCCATCAGGCGATCGGCGCTGCGTTTGGTGCCGAAGTCGTGCAGGCGCCGGTGGTGATGCATGGCAAGACGAGCAAAATCAGCCACAACGGTCAGGGCGTCCTGGCGGGCATTCCAAGCCCGTTCACCGCTACCCGCTATCACTCGCTCATCGTGCTGGACGAGGGGCTGCCGGAAGACCTGCTGGTCACAGCACGCTCTGAAGACGGCACCATCATGGCGATGAGCCACCGCAAGTACGACATTCATGGCGTCCAGTTCCATCCGGAGTCGATTCTGACCGAGGGCGGACACCGGCTGCTGGCGAACTTCATCGGAGCGGCATCTCCGGTCGCTGCGGTGCGCGGCTACTAGGAGGGATGCGCCAATGCTGAAATCATCCATCCAGGCAGTTGTCGATGGCCAGACGCTCACCCGAGCCGATGCCCGGCACGCCATGGAGATCATCATGAACGGCGAGGCTTCTCCTCCCCAGATCGGGTCATTTCTGACCGCGTTGCGGGTGCGGGGCGAAACTGACGAGGAGCTCGCCGGCTTTGCGGAGGTGATGCGCGAGAAGGCGATCAAGGTGCCGCTAGACAGCGGCACCCGGGTGGTCGATACCTGTGGCACCGGTGGTGACGCGAGCCACTCGTTCAATATCTCGACCACCGCTGCCTTCGTCGTCGCCGGGGCGGGGGTGAGGGTCGCCAAGCACGGCAACCGGGCGATGACCAGCCGCTGCGGATCGGCTGACGTGCTGGAAGCCTTTGGAGTGCGGATCGAGTTGGCTCCCGACGAGGTGGCCGAGTGCATCGAGCGGGTCGGGATCGGATTCATGTATGCCCCGGCGTTTCACCCAGCGATGCGTTTCGCGGGGCCCGTCCGGCGCGAGATCGGCATCCGGACCGTGTTTAACCTGCTGGGTCCGCTTGTGAACCCGGCGGGCGCGCGACATCAGGTGATCGGTGTGCCCGACGACGAGACTGCGGCACAGTTGGCCCGGGTCATGGGTCTGCTCGGCTCGCAGCACGTGCTGGTGGTGCACGCACACGAAGGTCTTGACGAAATCGGCGTGGCCGGGCCGAGCACTGTTGCCGAGATGGTGATGCGCGAGAGTGCCTGGGTCACGACCTACGAAGTTGCACCAGAACGGTACGGGTTCGAGCGTTATCGACCGGAGGCAATCCGGGGTGGCAGCGTCTCAGAGAATGTCCAGATCGCTGAGTCCGTCCTGTCAGGCGAGCCCGGCGCGACGCGGGTAGTTATCCTCATGAATGCAGCGGCCGCCCTGTACGCTGCCGACGCCGTGGAGTCGTTCGAGCGTGGGCTGAAGGTCGGCGCCGAGTCGATCGATAGCGGCGCAGCCCTTTCTAAAGTCCGTGAGTTAGCTGCGTTGACCTCGAACATGGGCGCAGCCCAGGAAGTGAGTGTGTAACGTGGCCTCGAAGGTGAACACAGGAACCTATCTCGACAAGATTCTTGAGAACACGCTGCGCGAAGTCGCAGAGCGCAAGCGAGTGATTTCGTTTGCCGATCTAGCCTATGTCGCGCGTGAGCGGGCGCAGTCGCAGGTGTCGTTGGCTCAATCTCTCCAGGGTCCCGACGTTGGAATCATCGCTGAAATCAAGCGCGCATCCCCATCCAAGGGGCCTATCGCGCCTGACATGGTCGCGACCGACGTGGCGCGCGACTACCTGGCCGGTGGTTGCGCTGCCATTTCAGTTCTGACCGACGAGAAATTCTTCGGAGGGTCGTTGGACGATCTGCACGCCGTGTCGAGCGTGGCGCACGCGGATGTCACTCCGCGCCCCGTGCTGCGCAAGGATTTCGTCCTTGATCCCTACCAGATTGTTGAAGCGTGCTCGGCTGGTGCCGATGCTGTGTTGCTGATCGTGGCGGCGCTGGACGATGCACATATGAAGGAGCTCGCGGACACGGCGGCGCGCTACGGCATCGAAACGCTCATCGAGGTGCACGATGAGGCCGAGCTGGAGCGGGCGTTGAAGATACGTGGAGCTTTGATCGGGATCAATAATCGCGATCTACGCAGCTTCAATGTCGATCTCGCGACGACCGAGCGCATTGCGCCGCTCGTACCCGATGGAGTGACCATCGTCGGTGAGAGTGGTATTCGGACGCGCGACGATATCGCCCGGCTACAGGCAGCGGGTGTGCACGCTGTACTCGTGGGCGAGACACTGATGCGGCGAACGGACCGGCGCCAGGCCCTACAGGAGCTTCGAGGATGAGTGGACAGGCTCGAACGCCACTGGTGAAGATCTGCGGCATTCGAGAGCCGGAGCACGCTCTCGTGGCGCTGGACGCCGGCGCGGACATGATCGGCCTGGTGTTCGCGAAGAGCCCACGGCGGCTGACCGTCGAAGAAGCCAAGACGATAGCAGGGGTTGTGCGCGAGGCTGACCCCTTAGGGAGCCTGAAGATCGTGGGTCTGTTCGTGAACGAGACCGTAGAGCACATGAACGAGGTCGCGGCTGAGGTTGGGCTGGATCGCATTCAGCTCTCCGGGGATGAGCCTGCCAGCATTGTGAACAAGCTCCAGCTGCCCGCGATCGGTAGTATCCGTATTGACGCGGAAGACAGGCAGGCCGCGGCGCGGCGACTCAGCGACTGGATGCTGGTCGTCCCCTGGGCGGTCATCGTAGACGCCCATGTCCCCGGGATATACGGCGGAACAGGCACCGTTGGAGACTGGCCGCTGGCGAGCCACTTCGCGGCACGGTTTCCGCTGATCCTTGCGGGTGGGTTGACCCCTGACAACGTTGCGGAGGCGATCCGCAAAGTCAGACCGTTCGCGGTAGACGTCTCAAGCGGCGTCGAGTCGGACGGTGTGAAGGACTCCGAGAAAATACGTGCTTACATCTCCACTGCGAAAGCCACGACCTACGACCCGCTTTAAGCTGCCTGGCGCAAAACGATTGGACAAGAGACATGACGACATCGATGAGAACAGACGAACGCGATAGGCCGGTAACGCCCGATCATCTGGGCCGTTTTGGTCAGTTCGGCGGGATCTACGCGCCGGAGACGCTGATGCCGGCGATCCGGGAGCTAACGGCCGCCTACACGCATTACAGCGACGACCCCGAGTTCCATGCCGAGATCGAGCACCTGCAGGCGGAGTATGTCGGCCGACCAACGCCGTTGACCCTGGCCGCTAATCTGAGCGAGCGATTCGGTAAGGCGAGCATCTACCTCAAGCGTGAGGACCTTGCGCACACCGGCGCGCACAAGATCAACAACGCGCTCGGTCAAGGGCTCCTCGCGAAGCGAATGGGCAAGCCGCGCGTCATCGCCGAGACCGGAGCGGGCCAGCATGGGGTCGCGACGGCTACGATCTGCGCGCTGCTTGGGCTGGAGTGCGTCGTGTATATGGGCGAGGTCGATGTCGAGCGCCAGTCGCTGAACGTCTTTCGGATGAAGCTGCTTGGTGCGGAGGTGCGGCCGGTATCGAGCGGGTCGCGGACGCTCAAGGACGCGCTCAACGAAGCCATTCGTGACTGGGTGACGAACGTGGAGACGACGTATTACCTCATCGGCACCGTCTCAGGGATGCACCCATATCCGATGCTCGTGCGCGACTTCCAGTCCGTCATTGGCCGCGAGGCGCGCCAGCAGATTCTCGACAAGACGGGCTCACTGCCGGATGCAGTCATCGCTTGTGTCGGGGGTGGGTCGAACGCGATGGGGATCTTCCACGAGTTCGTTCCGGATGCGTCGGTTCGACTGGTGGGCGCCGAGGCAGCAGGACACGGACTGGCGTCCGGTAAGCACTCATTGAGTCTGACGGCCGGTAAAGTCGGCGTGCTACACGGCGCGAAGTCATACGTCTTGCAGGACGAGTTCGGACAGATCCAGGAAGCGCACTCGATTTCGGCCGGTCTGGATTACCCGGGTGTTGGACCTGAGCTGGCCTATCTGAAAGACGCGGGACGGGCAGAGTTCGATGGTGTCACGGATGACGAGGCCCTGGAGGCGGTGCAGCTGCTCTCGCGGACGGAGGGCATCATTCCGGCGCTGGAATCGGCCCACGCCATCTCTCTGGCCGGAAAGTTCATTCGTGAGAATCCGGAGATAGAAAAGGTGATCGTCAATCTCTCAGGGCGTGGAGACAAGGATATGCACACGGTCGCAAATGCACTGGGGGTGACACTGTGACATCGACAATGACCCCGAAGATCATTGATACGCGCATTACCCGGGCGTTCGAGAATGCCAGAGATGAAGGCCGGGCCGCGATGATGCCGTTCGTCACGACAGGCTGGCCGGAGCTGAACGACACCGCAGCGCTGGTCAAAGCCCTGATAGCAGGCGGCGCTGACCTGATCGAGCTTGGTATTCCGTTCAGCGACCCGATCGCCGACGGCCCGACAGTGCAACGCGCTAGCCAGAAGGCTCTCGAAAACGGGGTTACTCCGTCGCATGCGTTCGAGACGGTGCGCGGGCTGCGCGAGCAGGGTATTGATACGCCACTGGTGTTCATGGGATACTACAACCCGGTTTACGCGTATGGCCTGGAGGCGTACGTTGCGAAGTGCGCCGAAGTTGGGGTAGATGGGCTTATCGTCCCGGACCTGCCACCGGAGGAAAGTGATCCGCTCCTTGAAGCGTGCGTCAAACACAACGTGCATCTTATTTATCTCCTCGCACCGACGAGTACGCCCGAACGCGTGGAAGCCGTCTTACAGCGTGGCAACGGTTTCATCTACCTCGTTGCCGCTACCGGCATCACCGGCGCTCGACCCGAAATACAGGCTGGGCTCGCCGACTATGTCGCGCGGGTGCGGCGGCACACCGATCTACCGCTAGCCATCGGCTTCGGCATCTCGACTCGTGCCCACGTGCTCGAGGCTGAGAAGCTGGCCGATGGCGTCATTTGCGGGAGCGCGCTGCTCGATCGGTTGGAGCGCGCCACGCCTGATAACTTGCTGCCGGAGGCAACGGGGTTTATCCGTTCTCTCCGCGGCAGTTGATGCCAGTGGGCGATGAGCGCCCATGGAGAGGTTATGAGATTCGATGACATGCCGGGCAATTCGCGGCGCGACGACCGCGGACTCAAACACGGCTGAAGATATCCATGAGGCCACGACCGAGATGCTTCGGACGCTGCTGGCGTTGAACGCTCTTGAGCCGGACGACCTCGTGAGCCTGTTCTTCACGACGACCAACGATTTAAATGCGACTTTTCCCGCGGTGGCGGCGCGCGAGCTGGGGCTGGATCAGATCCCGCTGATGTGTGCCCACGAGATGAATGTGCCGGGAGCCCTTGACATGGTGGTGCGGGTTCTCGTCCATGTGAACACGGCCAAGAAACCGTCTGAGATCCGGCACGTTTATTTAAAGAGAGCCGCCGAGCTACGCCCCGAGTGGGCGGTGGAGCCGGTCGGCGCAGCGAGCTAATTTTTGTTGGGCATCACGCGTACGCGTGGGGGAGAAATAGACAGTGATAGTCATTATGAAGGCGGGCTACGACCGCGAAGAGTTAGACAAGGTTATCGCTCGTATTGAGGAGGAGGGGCTACGGACCCACCTCTCGATCGGGGATAACACCGCTATCGTTGGCGTCGTAGGGGTGCCGATCCCGGCGGAGCTCCAGTCGGCGCTGGAGACGTTCGGCGGCGTTGAGAATGTGCTGCGGGTCACGAAGCGCTACAAGCTCGCCAGCCGTGAGTTCCACCCTGCTCCAACCGTGTTCAAGGTGCGCGATGTCACCATCGGTGGCGATGAAGTGGTGATCATCGGTGGTCCCTGCTCCGTCGAGAGCGAAGAGCAAATGCTCGAGTCGGCGCGCGCGGTCAAAGCCGCCGGTGGCAACATCCTGCGTGGCGGGGCATTCAAGCCGCGCACCTCACCCTATGAGTTCCGTGGTCTTGGCCTTGAGGGATTGAAGATTCTTGACTCGGTGCGTGCTGAGACCGGCTTGCCGATCATCACCGAGGTGCTCACGCCCTCCGATGTTGAGTCGGTGGCAGAGTACGCTGACATCCTGCAGATCGGCGCGCGCAACTGCCAGAATTACCTGTTGCTCGAAGAGGCAGGCAAATCGGGCCGGCCGGTCATGCTGAAACGCGGCATGAGCGTTCAGATCGAGGAGTGGCTGTCGGCCGCGGAGTATGTCATGGCGCAGGGCAATCCAAACGTCATCCTGTGCGAGCGTGGTATCCGCACGTTCGAGGTCATCACGCGCAACACCTTCGACGTGGCTGCTATCCCGGTTGTCAAGCGTTTAAGCCATCTGCCAGTCTTCGCAGACCCGAGTCACGCCACCGGGAAGTGGTATCTCGTGCCCAGCATGTCGCTGGCGGCTATCGCCGGCGGCGCGGACGGCTTGATGATCGAAGTGCATCCAAACCCGGATCATGCGAAGTCCGACGGCGCACAGTCACTGACGTTTGAGAACTTTGCCGCGTTGATTCCGCAGCTGCAGTCGGTCGCCAGGGCCGTTGGCCGCAGCGTCGCCGCTCCAGCCGAGGTCGCGGTCGCCGACTAGCGCGGTTTGCGGAACCGTCTAACCTGATCCAGAAACGTCAATGCTCAGGGGGCGCACTGCGGTGCGCCCTTCGTGCTTCAATGTGATCCCTTATGCATCAACATTAGGAATCTGGGCAGAGCATCTCGCTTTGGCGGTCACCCCTTCGGCTGCGCTCAGGGCAGGCTCTGCGGAACGAAGGTTCGCGAATCCCACGGCGCAACGGCTAATGGGCACTGTTCATCAGTCATCCTGACGTAAGGAAGGATCTCTTGCTTAACTTCCGAGGCGTTTGAGCAGAGATCCTTCCTTACGTCAGGATGACTAACCAGCTCAGGATGACTCTCTCTGTGCACAGGATGACCAAAGCAGGCTGCAGTTGACCCTGAGGGCGCTTAACGTTCGTGCGAATGGGGAGGGCCTCGTGCTCACCGTGCCTCAGTCGGACATTGAGCGCTGTTCGTCTAGTAACGAAACGTTCAGACAACGAAAAGAGCCGACCCCCAAAAGGGGGACGGCTCCAAGGTTTCTGGGTCATCACCGTGAGGTGACCAGCTTAGCTAGCTACCTCCGCGGCGATGCCCGTACCATGACTACTCATTACTTGGCATCACCTCCTTCGCCCTACCCGGAACTACGCGAAAGAACGTCAACTGACGAAGAGTATATCAATGGCCCCATGCAGTGTCAACGCGGCCGTGTTGCTACTCAAGCGGAGGAATAATCAACTCTTGGCCAACGTAAATGTCGTTCGGGTCGGCTAACCCGTTTACCTCTACCAGCTGGGCAATATCGACCTGGAACCGGGCCGCGATCGCGTAGAGCGTGTCATTCTCTGCCACAATGTACGTCGCGGGCCGGACTTCGGATCCGGGAGTGGCACTGCCTGCCGCAGCTGCCGCGGTTGGATCGACCGCAGTAGCGGTGATGATCGGCATCGCCGGTGCAGGTGTGGCAGTTGGTGAGTTGTCTGTCGCAGGGGGCATGTCGTCATCGCCTGACAGCGGATTTGAGCAACCCGACAAGACAACCATGGACACTAGCCCGACGCTAGCGACGAGTTTTAGCTTCTGAACGGGCTTGAAGCTCACGTTCTCTCTCCGATGGTTCGATACCTGACGATCCCGATCCGAAGGATAGACCAGCCGGTCGGCAGGGTGCTAGCCAGATCCGAAGAGCCGGCGCTGAAGCTCTGCAATCTTCTGCCGGCGGCGGGAGCGCTCGTCGGGTTCCGGTGTGAAGTGGAGCGCAAGCACATCACCAACACGGGTGCCTTGAGGTAACAGTGCGAGCGGGATCGTCGCGATGTCTCCCTCGTCGCTCACCAGCGTGGCCAGCAGGTTGTTATCCTGGTCAGGACCAATTTCGTCCACCGTCAGCAGGATTGGTTGATGGCGCTCAGTTTCCATCGGGCCCCGTCCCATCCAGCTCGATGCTGAACTGCTCGCCGTCGGTAATCAGCTCAACCGTGCCGTCGAGATCGGTGCGGTGCACGGTGATCCCCCGAAAGCGCAGGCGCTGCATAACCTCATCGTGCGGGTGACCATACTGATTATCCAGTCCCACCGGGATCACGGCGACGCTTGGAGAGACGGTGTCGAGGAATTCGGCGGTACTCGACGTGTTGCTGCCGTGGTGGGAGACGACCAGGACGTCTGATTGCAGGTCGTCATTCGTCGTGGACCCCACAATGATCTCCTCTGCAGCTCGCTCGATATCACCGGTGATGAGAAATGAAACGTTCCCCATGGTTAGCTGGATGACCGTGCTGTTGTCGTTCGTTGCCGGCTCACCTTCGTCCAACAGGAATGGCTCCCGTGGCCAGAGAATGTCCGCGGTAACCCCCGGTCCCAGGTCGAGGGAATCGCCAGCTCGGGCGAGGATCGGGTTCACGTCGTATTCAAGGACGCGCTCAAGTGTGTGACCATAGGTCTGGTTGGTGGTCGGGATGGCCGGATCGACGAAGTTTCGGACCGGCATGCTATCCAGGAGCCTCGGCATCCCACCAATGTGATCCTGATCGGGATGGGTGACCACGAGATAGTCGATTTCGGTGACGCCGTGCTCCCGCAGATAGGGGACGACGACGTCTTCAACGCGCTCTCCGGAGCGCCCGGCGTCAACGACCATCGACGTGCCATCCGGCGCCAGAACCACCACGCACAAACCCTGTCCAACGTCCATGACGGCCAGGGTCGTGGTCGCCGTGCTCTGCTCGACCGTGCCGCGCCGGTCGGGCGGCTGTGTCGCGGGCTGCGGCAAGATGTCGATAGGTGAGACGGTGAGCAGAACGATGACGCAGAGTATGAGTCCCAGGAACGCGCTCACCGCCAGAACGGCGAGACAGGTGCGCGCCGCTGATGCATTCTCGATTGACCTCACGGAACCTCATTCGATTTAGGAAGGGCTGTCGTCCGTTCGCATGACTCTCCAGACATGGATGAGCCGGTGTGCAGCGGTGATCTGGGTGAGCAGGGCCAACGCCCAGACGCCCCACTCCGGTCGCGACGCTATCAGCGACACCGCAAGAATGATCACACGTTCGAGGCGTTGTGCAAAGCCGACGTTGCCCTGGATGCCCACCAGCTCGGCTTTGGCGCGCACGTAGGAGATGATCAGTGATCCTACGATCGCGGTGTAGGTCAGGATGATCGGGAGCGTCCCCGCGTCGGTGCGGGTGAAGTAGACGAGGACGCCGCCAAGCACGACCGCGTCTGAGTAGCGGTCGAAGGTGCTGTCGAGAAAGGCCCCGAAGCGGGTCATCTGGTTCGTTGCGCGCGCTACCGCGCCATCGAGCACGTCCCAGAGTCCGGCGATGAGGAGCAGCACGCCCCCAAGCACCAGGTTCCCGGACGCGATCACCGCGGCCACGACGAAGCTCAAACCGAGTCCAATGAACGTGAGTGTATTGGGAGTGAGGTGCGTCTTCGCGACGATTCTGCCTACGATGCTGATACGGCCACGGAATTTATCGGCAAACCGGGTGCTAACCATCCGTCGCCACCAGCGACTCCGGAAGACGTGAGGCCGCACGTGGTGCGGCGGTGGCCCGCTGTTTCAGGGCCTGGTCATACGCATTTCTTACGCGGATAGCGACTCGCTCCCAATCATATTGGCGGATATCTTCGTGCGCGTTGGTTGTCATACGGTTGCGCAGGTCGGTGTCAGCCAGAGCGCGCACCAGGCCCATCGCAAGGCTGTGAGGGTCCTTCGGCTCGACGAGCAAGCCCGTCTCACCATGAGTAATGACTCCCTGATAACCGGGTATTGCCGATGCGACGACGGGCGTCCCGGCTGCCATGGCCTCGACGAGCACAATGCCGAACGACTCCCTGCCGGTCGACGGTGCGCAAAACACGTCGGCTGAGGCGTAGTAGCGCGGCCTTAGCTCTGGATCGATGAAGCCGGCGAAGACGACATCGCGCATGTCGTGTTGCTGCAGGAAGCGCTCATAGCGCTCCTGGTCGCCCTGGCCGACGACGATCAGCCTTGCCTCCGGAAACTGTTCACGCACCATGGGGAACGCCCGGATGAGATAGCGGAATCCCTTTCGAGGCTCGTTATAACGCCCGAGGAAGAGGATGTTTTTGTGACCATCCATCAAGTGTGGCAGGGGTTGCGCCTTTGTCTTGAACTCCTCCAGGGCGATGCCGTTCGGCACGATCTCATAGTTCCCCGGGAAGTGAGCGTCGGCATACTCACGCGCCGCCTCGGACACCGCGATCTTGGCGTCCAGCCGCGCGTAGAACATATCGAGGATGGCTTTGGTGTACAGGTAAAACAGATTGTTCGTCCGTGCCGCGTGGAATGTGCCGACATTGGCACTCTTGGAAAATAACAAGACCGCCAACGGCAGCACCGGGGCAAGTGGCTCGTGGAGGTGAATGACGTCGAATTGCTCTCTGTCAAGGAACTGGCGAACCTTGTTGATCACCAGTGGTGATAGTGTCACTCTTGCCATCGAACCGTTGGAAGGGATTGGCATGGCTGCACCCAGCCGGTAGACGTGACCGTCGTCCTGTTCACCGACATGCGTGGAAGTAGGCGCCAGGATACGCGTTTCGTGTCCCATGGAGCGGAACTGGCGATCGAGCTGGATAATGTGCTCGTTGACACCGCCGGTTGCCCCAAAATCAAATGGCGAGACGAAGAGGATTCTCATCGATGGCCTATCGGTCCAAACACAGGTTCGACGGGTTTGGTGCTTGCATGCGCTGTCAGATGCAGGTTCACTTTCTTTCAAGTATAGCCGCGTCACTCGCTGGCTGAGCCGTGGCGGTTACATCAGACCGCGGTACAGGCCCCCGTCAACCTGCAGCGTAACGCCAGTTACGTAACTTGAAGCTGGCGATGCCAGGAACGTCACGACGTTCGCGAACTCGTCTGGTTCCCCAAGTCGCCCGAGTGGAATGGTGCTGGTATCACTGTCGATTGCCTCATCGAGCGTGAGACCCTGCGCCTCGGCGCGCTGCCGGGCAAGGTCGATGATGCGGTCGGTCCGGGTTGGACCCGGGCCCACGCTGTTGACTCTGATGTTGTATTGCCCCAGCTCATTGGCCATGCTCTTGGCCAGCCCGATGACGCCGGCTCGGGCAGTGTTCGAGAGGATCAACCCGGCGAGCGGCTGCTTGACTGACACCGATGTAATGTTCACGATCGACCCGCCGCCTTGCGCTTTCATATGCGGCACGACGGCCTGAGACAGCCGCAGGGTGCTCATCAGATTGAGATCGACGGCCTTCTGGAAGGCGTTGGCGTCGAGAGACTCGAATGTACCAGCAGGAGGTCCGCCGGCGTTGGTCACCAGGATGTCAACGCGCCCAAAGCGGTGGATTGTCTCGTACACGAGCTGTTCGATGTTGCTCGACTTGGTGACGTCGGCAACGATGCCTAGGGCACTGCCACCGTTTTCGGACTCAATCGCCGCCTGACACGCCTCGCTCGCCGCCGCTTCGATCGCGCCGGCGTTGCGCGAGCACATCACGACCGTTGCACCTTCGCGAGCCATGCAGATAGCGGTAGCTTTGCCCAAGCCCTTGCTCGAAGCCGCGACGATCGCCACCTTGCCTTGTAGTCCCAGATCCACGTGTTTCTCTCCCTCGCGCCTGCCTGCTTACCCGCCGCATTGTAGCAGTACGAAACGCCGGGGTGGTTGTTCCCCGGCGTTTCGACTCGGTCGATGACTGGTGCCTACCTGGAGACGCGGTAGTTCGGCGCTTCCTTGGTGATGATGATGTCGTGCGGGTGGCTTTCGCGGAGGCCGGCTGCGGTGATGCGCACGAAGCGGGCATTGGTCTTCATCTCGTGGATCGTGTTCGCCCCGCAATATCCCATCGCCAACCGGAGCCCGCCGATGAGCTGATAGGCAATGCTGGCGAGCGCCCCCTTATAGGCGACACGGCCCTCGATACCTTCGGGAACGAACTTCGCCAGAGACAAGACATCGTGCTGGAAGTAGCGATCCTTGGAGTACGATCGGGTACTCATGGCACCCAGGGAGCCCATGCCCCGGTACTCCTTGTAACGCTCGCCCTGATACAGAACCACCTCGCCGGGGCTCTCGTCGACACCAGCCAGGAGTCCGCCGAGCATGACGGTATCGGCGCCCGACGCAATCGCCTTGGCGATGTCCCCGGAATACTGTATTCCGCCATCGGCGATGATCGGGATGTTGTTGCGTGCCGCGACGTTCACACAGTCCATGATTGCCGATACCTGTGGCACGCCGATCCCGGTCACGATACGGGTTGTGCAGATTGAACCGGGACCGACGCCCACTTTGACCGCGTCCGCGCCAGCCTCGATCAATGCTGCTGTTGCATCGCCGGTGGCGACGTTGCCGGCCACGACGTCGACACCCCAGCGGAGCTTGATCTCACGCACGGTGTCCATGACCATGCGTGAATGCCCGTGGGCGGTGTCTACAATGATCACGTCAACATTGGCAGCAATGAGCGCCTCAGCGCGCTTGAGGCCCTCCTCAAGCCCAACACCAACCGCGGCCGCGACCCGCAGACGGCCCTGTGGATCCTTGGTAGCGTTTGGATACTGAATCTTCTTCTGGATGTCCTTGACGGTAATCAGGCCCATGAGAATACCGTGATCGTCTACCACCGGTAGTTTCTCGACCTTGTGATGGTGCAGCATCTCCTTGGCTTCGTCGAGGGTGGTGCCGACCGGGACGGTGATCAGGTTCTCGCTCGTCATGAGGTTCGAGATCGGTTGCTCGACGTCGTCTTCAAAGCGCAGGTCGCGATTGGTCAGAATGCCGACCAGACGGCCGTTCTCGTCGGTGATCGGCACGCCGGAGATGTGATAGCGCTGCATCACGGCCAGCGCATCTGCGACCTTGTCGTTCGACCTGAGCGTCACCGGCTCAACAATCATGCCGGACTCACTTCGTTTGACTTTATCGACTTCGGCCACCTGGTCTTCAATGGAGAGGTTGCGGTGGATAACACCAAGACCCCCCTCGCGCGCCAGGGCGATCGCCATACGACCCTCGGTGACCGTATCCATTGCTGCCGAAACGAGCGGGATGGCCAGGCGGATGTTGGGCGTGAAAAATGAGGATGTGTCGGTCTGGCTTGGCATCACGTCTGACTCTGCCGGCAAGAGCAAGACGTCGTCGAACGTGAGCCCCATGCCCACGACCCGTTCGCTGATGCGTTCGTCGAGGGTGGGTGATCCAGAACTGGTAAGGCGTTTGGAATCGGGATCGCCGAGAATCGTCATCAAGCAGTCTCCAATCTCTAGGTGCAGGTACACAAATACGTCGGGTTTGCTATCCGGTTAACCGGGCTATCGTTTCTGTGTGAGGTACGTCGTTGCCAACCGCAGGCTCGGGTAGCCCGATACGCTGAGCGACCTCGTCGCCGAGACGGCGATAGGCTTCAGCACCGGTGGATCGAGCGTCGTATTCGAGAATGGTCTGGCCATGCGACGGTGCTTCTGCGAGACGCACCGAGCGCGGCACGATCGTTTGAAACATCCTGTTCGGGAAGAACCGCCGCACGTTCTCGACAACTTGAGTGGAGAGACGCGTTCGCGAATCGAACATCGTCATGACCACGCCCAGGACATCGAGTGCCGGGTTGAGCCGGCGCTTGACAAGATCCATGGTATTGATAAGTTGCATTAGACCCTCGAGTGCGAGGTACTCGCACTGGATGGGCACAACCACATGGTGCGCGCAGGTAAACGCGTTGACCGTCAGTAGCCCGAGCGAAGGCGGGCAATCAATGATGATAACGTCGTAGTCGCCAGTGATAGGTTCCAGGGCTCGCCGCAGGCGTTGCTCGCGATTGGTCAATTGCACGAGTTCGACTTCAGCCCCGGCCAGCGCATTGTTTGCGCCGAGCAGGTCCAGATGCGGTCGAATCTCGGGAACGACGGCGTCACGTGGATCGGCTCCATGCACGAGTACATCGTAGGTCGATAGATTCAGGGCACGCTTATCAGTACCCAGTGAACTGGTCGCGTTTCCCTGCGGATCTAAATCCACGATGAGGACGTGATGACCGAGGCTAGCGAGATAGGAAGACACATTCACCGCTGAGGTGGTCTTGCCCACGCCACCTTTCTGGTTTGCCAGCGCCAGCGTGTGTCCCAATAGCGACCCCCACCTATCCAGCGAATATGTGATTATAGCATCGCCGTTTTGACGCGGGTAGCCCGCACCATGTTGCCGACTACGTAGACGAGTATCCCATCTAGAACGGCGAGCTCTACAGCCCTAAGGACTTTATCAATCACGACCTAGGGCAGCACGTTTGGCACCGAGCATCAAGCCGATACCCGGAATCACCCTAGATCAACTGGCAGCGATCGCTCAACATTTGGGGATCAACTGCGACGGTCCCAAACCCCAAGGACTTCAAACTCCTGACTTCATAGGTTGGGGTTGTATGAGATCACTCGCCGCTGATGATCGTGCCAGCATGCTCAATCTCGACTATTTTGCCGACCACACCGGAGGCGTCGTGTCAGTTTCCGTACGACTGCATGCATCTCCACGTTCCAAGAACTTTCAGAAGAGGTGTCGTGAGGTTATGGGGTACGTGCTTGCCGCGATGGATCAGGAGCAGAGCGAAGTCGCTATGCATCAGTTAGACGACGTTCTCCAACGTGGCGATACCGCTAATTTCGAGGTCAAGGGCGTGATGTTTCGGATACTCATCAATACCGATCGTGGCCTGGAGTTTGATTTTCACTCCAAGGGCTTTTAGGTACGCAGTGAAGCCCCGGCACATCGTCGGGGTTCACGTTCTACTTTCCAGCTTCCGTATCACGCTGCTGCTTGGCTGCTGCGATCTCTTCTGGAGATGGCGCCAGCAATCTTCGCCAGATGGCCTTCCAGCGCGGATCCTCTGTGATTTCAGGCGGGTATGGGTGCACTAGGACGGAGCCATCCTCTAACGTGACCGTTCGATGGACGCTTGTGCCTGGAGTGGGCTTCACGCCAGCCTCCATTTGATCTGGAACTCGATCTCTTCCTCATTGACTCCGCGCTCGTGCTCGATGTTATAGATTGCCCGTACCGGCACGTAGATGCGCTCCCCGGCGACCATGATCTCGAATTGATTGCCCTGTTCCAAGGCATCCGCCAACCGTCGCAGTTTGTCAATAAATTCCGGCAGCGGGTAGTCCTTCTCAACGTCACGTTCTGGTTTCGTACTCACGGTTACCTCCCTCTGGGGCAGTTCATTGGATACGACAGTTCCTACCGTAGCAGATCAACTCGCGTCCCAGTTGACCAAGACCGATTCCAAGGCGCGCAACTGACCGCACATAACTCCGGATACCTTAACGCAGACAAGGTGAAGCCCCGGTCCTCTGCCGGGACTCGGTGTGGACGTTCGTTGTGATGGTCTAGTCGTCTTCAGGGACGACAGGGAATCCTTCATCGAGCACCCCGCCGGCCATCATCGACTTGAAGGTGCACTTAGGGGCGCAATCTTACGTGACCCACGATCGCATACCGGCCGCTAGAGCTGCCGCTCCGAAGAATGCACTATAGGTCTCAACCAATAACTCGGCTTTGAGATCTCTACCGAAGGTGTGCGTGTATACCCCACGATCGCAAGCCTGCGACAACACCAGTGCCTCTTCAGGTGTGATCTCAACTGTAAACGGTACACACCCGAAGATCGTTCAGGAATGGCTCGGACATAGCGATATTTCCATGACCCTGAACCGCTACAGTCACGTTATGCCGGGCATGCAGCGTGACGTTGCAGATCGCCTGGCGACGCTCATTGGCGCATGATGTGACTATTTTGTGACCTTGGAGGGATCGATGGGCAAGGAATCTGCAGACAGAAGCCAAAAACACGGATCTTGTTTCGAATATGTGATTCTAACAGCCCGATGAGCACCGGACAACCGCGCGAGAGGACGGTGCTCCAGCCATCCATCGGGGGCGATTGCTGGATGCCCGGACAATCCGCTGACCAGCTCGGATCGTAGCGCTTATGTCGGCGTGATGCGCGCGGGAAGGCTATGCGCGGTTGAACGCGAGCGGCATGACGCCGGATGTAGAGAAGTGAGTAGATGAGTGCCTTGGCCCGAAAGATGAACGAGCATCCAGCGGATGACCCGACGCTCAACGATCTCGTTGGAGAGCACGTGACTGGCTTCAGTGCGTTGGGGTTCCGGCTGCGTTTTGAGACCAACGACCTGCGGATCGAAACAGCGGCGCGAGAGGTCTTTGGTCCGGAAACCGGCGAACCTGAGGAGCACCCCGACGTAACTATGCGGATTCTCCTGCACCAGGTCGATGAGGATGCGAGCTGGCGTCCAATTCAGCCCGTGGTTCGCGAGCAGCTTGGCCTGTTCTCGGTGACCGCCAGCCGGTCGACCGTCATCACCGGCGACACGAAGCGGGGTGTCGCCATGGGATTCGTCTCCGAATCTGTCGCCGCGATGCCTGAGTTCCTGCGGACGAACATGGTGATGTCCGCGTTCCTCATGGCGATCAACTTCCGGGTGCTTGGCGCGATTCACAGCGCGTGCATCTGGAAGAACGGGCGCTCGCTCATGCTTCGCGGGGCTCCCGGCGCCGGCAAATCGACCACCGCCTATGTTGCGTTGCGCGCGGGGTTCTCGCTTGTCGCCGAGGACGCGACCTTTCCCCGTCGTAACGGGGCAGGGGAGATCGAGATGTTCGGCCTGCCCTGGACGATGTACCTGCTACCGGACGCGGTACGGTTCTTTCCGGAACTGTGCGGCGCGCCGCAATTCCAACGGTCCAGCGGCGAGACGAAGATCAGCATAGATGTGAAGGAACGCTTTCCTGGACAGTCGCGCGCCTGCGCGCCCCTTGGCCCCACGGTGTTTGTTACCCGCTCGACCGACGGTCAGTCGCGAATCGTTCCCATGGGGCGTGACGAGTTCCAGTTGAGGCTGAACGAGACATCGATCGCCTTTGAGCGACGGGCCGCTGAACAGGACGGATTATGGGACGCCATGCTGGAGCAGCCGGCCTACCAGTTAGAGGTCGGTCCGGATCCGTTCGCGGCCGTGCCACTGTTGGACGCATTGGTCGTTGACGGCTAACGCACAGTTCCGCATTGACATCCACCGGTTCAACATGTACTATGCCGCCATGAATGATATGGGACGGGCAGACAACCGACTTGAAGCCATAGCCATCAACGGTTATTGGTTTTATTTTACCCCTCCGGCGTTGCTGGTGGGGGTGTCGGTGATTGACCCGTAACCCCCAACAAGCCAGTTAAGACGCCGGAAGCAGAGGTTTGACCTCTGCTTTTTTGTTTGTTTGAAACGTCGCCGAGGCACTGTGCCGGCACAAAAGGGAGTGGGTAGTCATGATCGTCACGATGCGCGATGAGAGTCAATCGCCAGACCAGCAGCGGGTTGTCCAGCATCTGCAGGAGCGTGGCTACCAGACGCATCTCCTGGCGGGCTCTGGTGCGCCGGTGATCGGCGTGAATGGTCGCGCCATCGGTGACGGTTTGGCCGACGAAGTGTGTCGCATGCCCGGTGTTGAGGCGGTAAGTCCGTCCCTGAAGCCGTACATGCTCGCCCAGCGCTCCGCGCGACCGAACGGAAGCATCATCAACGTCGGCGGCGTATTGATTGGGAACGACGAGCCGGTCATGATGGCGGGTACCTGTGTCGTGGAGAACCGTGAGATCACGATTCAGGCTGCTGAGATCGTGAAGGCGGCCGGCGGGACAATCCTGCGTGGTGGAGCATTCAAGCCGCGCACATCACCGTACTCTTTCCAGGGACTGGGCGAAGAGGGGCTGCAGATTCTGGCCGAAGCACGGGACCGCACCGGGTTGCCGGTCGTAACCGAGGTCATGGAACCCGAGCAGGTCGCCCTGGTTGCCCACTACGCAGACATGCTGCAGATCGGCTCGCGCAACATGTCGAACTTCCCGCTCCTGAGGCGAGCGGCCGCTGCTGGGAAGCCCATTCTGCTAAAACGCGGCTTCTCGGCGACGATCGAGGAGTGGTTGATGTCGGCCGAGTACGTGCTGGCGGGTGGGAACGATCAGGTTGTGTTGTGCGAGCGCGGCATCCGCGGCTTCGATACCGTAACGCGCTTCACCCTCGACCTCAATGCTGTCCCCGTTATCAAAGAGCTGACGCACCTGCCGATCATCGTGGACCCGAGTCACGGCACCGGCCGGCGTGAGCTTGTTGCACCGATGTCGCTGGCCGGGATCGCGGCGGGCGCACACGGGTTGATTCTCGAGATGCACCCGGATCCCGACACCGCTTTGTGTGACGGAGCGCAGTCGATTCCGCCGGCAACCTTGAATGGCATCATCGCCTCGGTAAAGGCCATGCAACAGGCGCTCACGGCTGTTGCTACGCCGCTCGTGGCGGTCGCCTAGCGGTCAGGCCGCGTCGGGAACGAAGACCGCGAAGCCGTCCGCGAGGTCGAAGAACAGCGCGTTCTTCGGAGCGCGCAGAATGCGCGCCGCCATCCAGAGGTCGCCAATGGCGCCGCTGGCGTTGATCGTTCCGATGACGATCATCCAACCGGCAATCTCCGGCCAGATGACGGCCGCAGCGACGGTCGCGGCGGTGATGACCACGAGCGGGGAGAGCCCGACAATGAGGTAGCGCAGCTTGCTCATCGGCTCCCTGAACGTCGTGTACGCGAAACCCGGTCCGAGCCCGAACGAAGGCTTTGCACCGAGGAGTGCGGCCGCCAGCCCGTGGATGGCCTCGTGGACAACAATGACGACGAGCATCGCCAGAATGAACAGCACCAGGTTGGAGAACGTGAAGGTGGTCTCATAGTCCGTGGGACCGCCCAGGGCGGCTACGGTCGCTATGAGCACGATCGCCCAGACCGGGATCAGCAGCGTACCGATGAGCGAAATCTTGCCGATGTCCAGGTGCTCGCGGCTCACCAGGCGATAGCCGGGAAGCTCGGGCGGGGTGGTATACGGCCGTTCGCCGATCCAGGGTTGAAGGTCTCTCACGGTCTCCCCACGTACTGCACCTTGCGCTGATAGGCTCCGACTGCATCCTACCAGCGAAACAGGCGGTCGGGAGGCAACGCGTTGCTATACTCTGGGCATGAACGACCAGATATCTTCACCATACAATGAACGACGCACATTCGTTGTTGGCACCGCCGGACACGTTGACCACGGTAAGTCGACGCTCGTGCGCCGGTTAACGGGGATCGACCCCGACCGTCTCCAGGAGGAGAAAGCCCGCGAGATGACGATCGACCTCGGCTTTGCCTGGCTTGAGCTGCCAGGTGGGTCATCGGTGAGCGTCATCGACGTTCCCGGCCACGAGCGCTTCATCAAGAACATGCTGGCCGGCGTCGGAGGACTGGATGCCGCGATGCTGGTGGTGGCGGCAGACGAAGGCCCGATGCCGCAGACGGTGGAGCATCTGGCGATTCTGGATCTGCTGAATATTTCCGCCGGCCTGGTGGTGATCACGAAAGCCGATCTCGTCGACGACGAGTGGCTCGAGCTCGTTGTGGAAGAGACGCGTGAGGCGTTGGCGAACACAGTTCTGGCCGAGTCTGAAATCATTCCGGTTTCAGCGGCGACCGGCGCAGGCATCGATACGCTTCTGGCAGCGCTCGAACAGATCCTCCTGGCGCTGCCGGGTCGCACGCTTTCGGGGAAGGCCCGCTTGCCGGTGGACCGCGTCTTCAGCGTGTCCGGCTTCGGCACGGTCGTGACCGGCACGTTGCTGGGCAGCCCGCTGGAGATCGGCCAGGAGCTTGAGATCTTGCCGTCGATGCAGCGCGCCCGGGTGCGTGGGCTGCAGAGTCATGGCGAGCGGGTCGAGCGTGCGCTTCCGGGTTCAAGGACGGCCGTCAATGTTTCAGGTGTCGACCGTGACGCGCTGCAGCGCGGCGACATGCTCACCGTGCCGGGCTGGCTCAAGCCCACCATGTTGATGGACGCGCGGCTGCGGCTCGTCTCCTCGGCCCCACACGCGCTGCTTCAGAACGACCCGGTGGATGTCTTCGTTGGAGCATCCGAAACACCCGGACATGTCACGCTGCTCGATAGTGAGGCGATCGAACCGGGCAACGCCGGTTGGGTCCAGATCCGCTTCGAGCGGCCGCTGATCCTGCTCGAAGGCGATCAGTTCATCATCCGCCAGGCTTCACCCAGTCTCACAATCGGCGGCGGCACGGTGATGAACGCACATCCTCGCCGGCATCGTCGTTTCAGAGAGGAAGTCATTCGCGAGCTGGAGACACGCGAGAGTGGCTCCGCTCACGATCGAGTCGTTCAGGCGCTGGTGGATGGACCGTTAGAGCTGCGCGCCATCGCTGGGGCAACGGCGCTCAACCTGCAGGAGTCCCAAGATATCGTTCTGGAGCTCGCCGCCGAGGGTACCGTCACCGTCCTGGGTGGCGACGCGCAGAGCCCGCTGGCACCCAACCGCCTCGTGATAGGCAGCCGTGATTTCGATCGTATCGGCGCACTGATCGCCAGCCTGCTTGGCGAGTTCCATCAGCGCTACCCGTTGCGAAAGGGCATGGCACGCGAGGAGGTACGCAGCCGGACGAATCTCGCCGGTCGCGTCTTTGATGCGACCGTGCAGACGTTTGCGTCCGCGGGCAAGCTGCGCGACCATGGGAGCGTTCTGGCGCTGGTCGAGCATCAGATCGAGCTCGATGCGACACAGCAGGAGGTGGCCGGCCGGTACCTGGCCGCCCTGGCCGCTAATCACAACGCTCCGCCCGGCCCAAGCGAGTTTGGGGTGGACGTCGAGTTGTTGGGTGCGCTTGTGGACCAGGGACGGGTTGTACGCGTGGCGGACAACGTGGTGTTTACCGCGGAGTATCTTGGCCGGGTAAAAGATGAGACACTGAAACTGATCGAGGATCACGGGGAGATTACGCTGGCGCAGTTTCGAGACCATTTTGGGAGTAGCCGCAAGTATGCCCAGGCGGTGCTCGAGTATTTTGACCAGCAACGGATTACGCGGCGGGTAGGTGATATGCGGGTGCGTGGTAGTGGTTGAGTGGATATTTGTCTCACCACACCTGGACGACGTCGTGCTCTCTTGTGGCGGCACGGTCGCCAAGGCCGCTCGCACAGGATCTCCGCTGATCGTCACCGTCTTTGCCGGCCACCCCGATGCCGCTCTCTCCGATTTTGCCCAGTTCCAGCATGAGCGCTGGCAGCTCTCTGACGAGGATGCAGTTGACCTGCGCCGCTGCGAAGATCAACGCGCTGCAGCAGCGTTAGGCTCGTCGGTACGGGTGCACTGGATGCAGTTTCCAGACGCAATCTACCGGGATCCGGCCTACGCGTCGGATGATGCCCTGTTTGGCGTACCGCTCGAGTCCGACCTCTCTCTCGCTGAGGAAATACACAGAGAGCTTCGTCGTCTACCTGCGACACGCTACGTCGTGCCGCTCGGTGTTGGGAACCACGTCGACCATCAACTGGTGCGCCATGCCGCCGCGATGCTGCTCCGCGAGGGCGCTGAGGTGTGGGGGTATGCCGAAGTGCCTTACGCGCTCGATGAGGGGCAGGTTGAACTTGCTCTCTTTGAATTGCAGGTGCACGACGCAGTGGTGCTGCGGCTGGACGATGATGCGCTGCAGCGCAAATGCGCGGCGGCGCGCTGCTACGAATCGCAGCTGCCGGTGCTCTTTCGTGAACGCGGCGATGCCTGCGATGAGCTCAAGGCGTTTGCTATTCACCAAGGGGCCGGGGAACCAGCCGAGCGGGTCTGGCGTTTGCGTCAGAACGACCCGCTGCTGCGCCGTCGCCCGTTCGTCGCGTAAGCAGAGGGAAGAGGATCGCCACCATGAAGCAGGTCATACCCGGGTTTATTCAAGACGCCAGCAAGCGTTTCGCCGACGATCCCTTCACCGTTCAGATCGATGGCGCGGATGTCTTCTTGCCGGACGATGCCCGTGATTTACGGAGCCGGGCGCGTGCATTTGTGGCCGAGCACCTGGCGCCGCTGGCTGCCCAGATTGATCGCGAGAATGAGACGCCGGATGGCCTGCGGAGCAAGATGGCCGCGGCCGGCTTCTTTGGATTGTCGATTCCGAAGGAATACGGTGGACAGGATTCGGTTCTCCAGACCTGTCTGGCTGTTGAGGAGTTCTCGCGTGTCTCGGCTTCGATTGGTCTGATCGTTGCGGTGGGACTGCTGGGCTCGACGCCGGTGGTGCTGGCCGGAAATGAACGGCAGAAGCAAGACTGGCTGCCCGGGTTTGCGGCGGGGGAGCGCTTCTGCTCGTTTTGCTTGACAGAACCTGGGGCTGGCACTGACGCGGCCAGCGTATCCACACGAGTCACCAACACGGAGGATGGATACACGCTCGACGGCTTGAAGCAGTACATCACGGGCGCGGGATGGTCTGACCTCTACACCGTGTTCGCGCGTTCCGGCGAGGGCCGTTATGAAATGACCGCCATGCTGCTTTCTGCGGGCACCCCGGGCTTCAATGTGCAGGGACGGCACCCATTCACAGGTATCCGAGGCATTCCGGTCGGCCAACTGAAGTTTGACCAGGTGTCGTTGCCGGATGAGGCGGTGCTCGGGGAGCGGGGTAGAGGTTTTCAGGTTGCACTGGCAACGCTCGATCGGGCGCGACCGGCCATCGCGGCCCAGGCGATTGGCGTCGCCCAGGGCGCGTATGACGCCGCGATCTCCTACCTCGGCGACCGCGTTCAGTTCGGGAAACCGCTGCTCGAGAAAGAGGTCATCCAGCATCGACTGGCACGCCACGCGGCTTCGCTCGCGGCTGCTCGGACGCTGACCTACCACGCAGCCCGGATGGCGGACGAGCGCCGTCCCGAGCTCAACGCGGCCGCCTCGATGGCGAAGTTGTTTTGCACCGATCTGGCGATGCAGATCGTGACTGATGCCGTCCAGTTCTGTGGCGGCGCCGGGTACATGGTCGGGTCGCCGGTGGAGCGCATGTACCGCGACGTAAAGATCATGCAGATCTACGAGGGCACCAACGAGATCCAGGAGATGGTGATTGCCAGGGCCCTGATGCGCGAATACGAAAACGTCACTTCCTGAGTTGACGCATTCGCGATACTTGAACCATGCGCCGGTCCGCCTATCACCGGCCTATGAAAGGTTCGCCATGCGCAGGGTGATGCTCTGGATCATCCGCGGATACCAGAAGGCGATCTCGCCACTGCTGCCGCCGTCATGCCGGTTTGTCCCCTCGTGCTCTGAGTACGGCTACGAGGCGATTGCCACCTATGGACCCCTTAAGGGTGGGTACATGGCGGTGCGCAGGATTCTGCGTTGCAACCCCTTCCACCCCGGCGGATACGATCCTGTGCCCCCGCATCACGAGGATCAGGATGTTGCGCTCTAGATGACCCTCCGCTAACGTACGGTGCCGGACGCAGACCATTGCGGGCTGCGCCGGGACTGTTGCTGTGCGAAGGGAGATCGAACGTTGGCAGATCGAACGAGAATCAACGCCCGGACGATTGTCGGCTTCCAGGACGGGGAGCACCGCATCCTGGAAGATGGTTGCGTCGTCATCGAGGGTAACGAGATCATCCATGTCGGCAAGGATTTTGACGGTCACGTTGACCTGACGGTTGACGCTGGCGACCGGGTGATCACTCCAGGATTCATCAATACCCACTCCCACCTCGCGGGATCCCCGCTGGATAAATCGTTTATCGAAGACAGGGGCCGGCGTCAGTTCTCGATGAGCGGCCTGGTCGAGATGCTACCGGCCCGGAGTGCTGCCATGGATCGCGAGGGACGGAGGCGTGCGTCGATTACTCGATGGTCGAGCTCTTGCGTACCGGTACGACGACGGTCATGGAGATCGGCGGCATCGGCGATTACACGGCTGACGCTGCTGAAAGAGCCGGGACTGCGCGCCTACATCGCCAACGGCTATCGCTCGGGGCGCTGGCTCACCCGCGACGGCAAGAGCGGTGGAGTACGACTGGGACGAGGAAGCCGGCGTCAAAGGCTTCCATGCCGCGGTCGAGTTCATCGAGAGGATCGACGGCCGTGCGAATGGCCGCATCAAGGGGTTCTCTCAGCCCGGCGCAGATCGACACCTGCACGGAGGATCTGCTGCGGATGAGCCGCAAGGCATCCGACGAGCATGCAGGTTCCACTCGCGCTGCACACCAGCCAGTCGGTCTTCGAGTTCGACGAGATGACCAAACGACACGGCATGACACCGGTTGAGTGGCTGGAGTCGATCGACTTCCTGTCTGAATGGAACATTCTCGGACACGTCATCATCATCGCCGGTAGCTCCTGGGCGCAGTATGGCGGAGACGACCTGGGGATTCTCGCGCGACCACGGGGCCTCGGTCGCGCACTGTGTCTGGGTGTTCGCCCGGCGCGGGATCGCCATGGAGTCCTTCCCGGACTACCTCGACCGCGGGCGTCAACATGACGCCTCGGCACCGACACCAGCCCGCAGTCGATGATCGAGGGGCTGCGCTGGACCGCCGTCATCGGCAAGATCATGTCGCGCAGATAGTCAGCGCTCTACCGCGGCGGACGTCTTCAACGCCGCGACCATCAACGGCGCGAAGATGCTGCACCGCGAGGACCTTGGCCGGATCGCCCCCGGGGCGAAGGCCGACATGCTCTTCTGGGACGCCGGGTCGCTGTTCATGGTGCCGCTACCGCGACGCGATCAAGAACATCGTGTACAACGCGGAAGCTGAAGACCTCAAGGAAGTCATGATTGACGGTGAGTGGGTTGTTCGTGACGGCTGCGCTCTACACTTCGATGAACGAGCGGTCTCGAAAGCGCTGCATTACGCTGGAGAGCGCATGTGGGCGGAGATGGGGCCTGGTGATTGGGCCGGCCGCGGCGCCGACGAGCTCTCCCCGCAGACCTTCAAGCCGTTCGAGGGTTAGCGGCGAGCTGCGTTGATCCGGTCTCGAAGGAGAGAGCGACCGCCCGCGCGGCTTCCTGGAAGTCCGCACCGGAAGATGCGTAGCTGATGGCGCGGCTGGCGTTGATGAGCAATCCAGCGCCCGCGCCGTCTATGCCTGCTTTCACCGAGGCCTCAAGCTCGCCGGACTGAGCACCGACGCCCGGCACGAGAATCGGCAGGTCGGCTGCGATGCCACGGATCTCGGCGAGAGCCTCGGGGTAGGTGGCTCCGACCACCAGGCCGACGTTGCCGTGTTCGTTCCATTCGACGGCGCTGCGTGCGATGAAGGTCGAGACGCGTTCCTCACCGCCGTCCATCCGACGATCCTGAAGAAAGCCGGAGCCGGGGTTCGACGTCTTCGCCAGGATGAAGACGCCGCGTTCCTTGTAGTCCAGGAGCGGCTGGAGCGAATCGCGCCCCATGAACGGGTTGGCCGTCACCGCGTCGAAACGCCACTCGTCGAAGAACGCATGGGCGTACGCGGCCGTTGTGGTGTCGAGGTCGCCGACTTTGGCGTCGAGCAGGACCGGAATGTGAGCGGGAACGGCCCGGCGAAGGTCCTTGAGTGCGGCGATTCCAGCGGCACCGTAGCGAAGATAGAAGCCGAGGTTGGGCTTGTAACAGCAGGCAAGGTCGCTGGTGGCTTCAATGATCGCCCGGTTGAAGGTGACGACGGATTCAGGCTCTCTGGCGAGACCGTCGGGAAACCGGCTGATGTCAGGGTCGAGTCCAACGCAGAGCAGTGAATCGTTTGTCCGCTGGGCTTGGCGAAGTAACGCATGAAAGCCCGTCGATGCTACCGTCATTGCTGCTATCCTCCCTGCTGACCACTCTCGACGGGTGCGTGTCGCAACCGGGATGGTATCCACTTTGTGGTCCGGTGACAAGGCGTCGTGCTGTGGCAAAGTTGCACGGGTTGATCGTCCGCCGAACAGCTCGGACGCGACGAACACGAGGAGGGAAGGTCTTTCAATGACTGACACAAGCATTCTGGCACCACCAACACTGACCGACATCCTCGCGGCTCGAAAGGTCGTGCGCCGCCATTTAGCGCCCACTCCGGTACTACGACCTCCGGCGCTCGCTGATGCTCTGGGCTTTGATGTCGCGCTCAAGTGCGAGAACCTGCAGCCGACGAGCGCGTTCAAGGTGCGCGGCGGCATCAACTACATGCACAACCTGGACGACGAAGCTCGCAAACGTGGCGTGGTAACAGCTTCGACGGGCAATCACGCGCAGTCGATTGCCTACGCTGCCGGCCTGTTCGGTGTGCAAGCGGTTATCTATATGCCTGAAGTCAACAACCCGGACAAAGTCGCGGCGACGCGCCGTTTGGGTGCTACGGTGATTGAGCAGGGTTCTGACTTTGACGAGTGCCGTGTCATCGCCGCCGAGCACGCCGCACGGGAGGGGATGCGCTTCATTCATTCGGCCAATGAGCCATGGCTCATCGCCGGTGTCGGCACCTACGCGCTGGAGCTGATAGAAGAAGAACCTGAGCTCGACGTTGTCATTGTTCCTGTTGGTGCCGGTTCTGGTATCTGTGGCACCGGGATCGTGTTCAAGACAATCCGACCGGAGACCCGGGTGATCGGCGTGCAAGCCGAGCAGATGCCGGCTGCCTACCAGTCGTACCGGGAGCGGCGGCTTGTCTCTCTGGAAGGCGGTTCGACCTGGGCCGAGGGCCTCGCGACGCGGGTCGCTTTCGATCTCCCGCAGCGCATCATGCAGGAGATGGTCGACGACATGCTTCTGGTCAGCGAAGAGGAGTTGCGTCAGGGGATGTTGCTCCTGCTGGACAAAGCTCATCTCGTCGCCGAGGGGGCCGGAGCGGCCGCAATGGCAGCCGCGACGAAGCTGTCCGGCGAATTAGGTGGTAAACGGGTTGGTATTGTTGTCAGTGGTGGTAACGTGACAATGGATACGATCAAGAGAGCAGTGTGCGACGACCGTCGTTGGTAACGGTCGGTTACCGATTCGACGTGGGGTGAGGGAGACCGACAGCGGATGCTGGATCATTTCAGCCGGTGGTTACGGCGGTACAAGGGAATTGAGGCGAACCCGGTATACCGCCTTGCGGTCGATGTTGCCACCGGCAAGCTGACGTTTGATCGCGCGCTGGCGAGCGTCCAGTCAAACCAGGTCATCTCCGGGTTAGCCGATGGTGATCTCATGGAGCTTGACCGGCAAGCCGAGTTCGAGACGAAATCGAACGTAGAATTCGGCCTGCTTCTCTCCCAACTGAACGCCGCTGCCGCGCGCGCAAAGGGGTTTGAAAAGGTCTATGTCGACCTCTGCCTGCGGGTGGCGGACCTCTTTGAGACATCGGGACGTATTCCGGAGCGGGATTACTACCTGCGAGAATCGGTGCAGGCGGCACAACGGACATCGTACGTCGCCGGTCAGCGCCGGGTTTCGGGCCGTCTGGCGCGGCAGGCGTACGAGCGCGGAGATCGCGACGAGGCGCGCCGTCTCTGGCTAACGCAGCTCGAAGCCGGGCGCGACGAGGCAGACACGCGCGAGGAAGTTGACACCGCCCTTCGGTTGGCGAATCTGGCCTTGAGTGATGGTGACGCCGCCGAGGCCTACGAGCTCTTTCACCGCGCCGGCAAATCTGGCCGGCGGCTGGGGTTGTATAGCGAGGTGGTTGAGTCGCTGTTGGCGCAAGTCGCGATTACGCGCGAGCGCGGCGAGCTACAGAACGCTTTGATGCTGCTGCGACAAGCTGAGGAGGCGGCTGACCGCACCGCCGACTCGCATCTCCAGGGGCAGGTTGCCTACAGGATAGGGGTGCTGCTGTGCGACCTCGGGCGCGTGTCGGATGCCGTGCCGTACCTTGAGACCGCCCTGGGCCACGCCCGCGACCTCTCCGATCTCCAGATGGAAACACGCAGCCTGAACTTGCTGGCGAACATCCAGTTGCGGCTGGGTCACGATGACAGTGCCGTTACGCACTACGAGGATCTGGTGTCACTCGAGGACCGCACCGGTAATCGGGTCGAAACAGGGCGGGCATTGTGCCAGCTCGGAGCGTTGTATTTCGACTCGAACCGGCTGGATGACGCCTATCACGTGCTCACCAGAGCTCGCGACATCTCACTGTATGGCGGCGACACCGATCTCAATGTCCAGGTTCACGGCTTGTTGGGCAGTGTGCTGGTCGCGCAGGGACGAGAACGAGATGCATTGGAGGCACTGGAGGTAGCCGTCGCGGGCAGTCGTAGCGCCGACGATTACGAATCCGAGGCACGGTGGCTGATCGCGGCCGGTGAAGCGATGCTGCGTTTCGGCGGCCCTGAGGACGCTGCCGCGCTGGCCGATCGAGCAGAGGTACTGGCGCGCACATCGGGCGATCACGCGCTACGTGCCCAGGTCTTTGGCTTGACCGGCCAGATCGCGCTGGTGGACGGCCGGTTGAAAGACGCAGCTGACGCGTTTGCTTCAGCCGTGGCGGCCGCCAGGGCGGGTGGCGATCCACAGGAGACGCTGCGCTACCTTCCCCTCTTGGCAAGGTTGAGCGTCGAGACTGGTGAGGTCGATCAGGCGTTCCGCTATCTGGAGTCGGCTATCGAGCAAGCGGAAGCACTCGACGATCGGGCTCGACTGTGCTCCCTGCTGGGACAGACGGCACGGCTCTACCAGCGCCAGACAGAATACGACGAAGCGATCGCGTACTACGAGCGTACCCTGACCGTCGCCCAGGAGCTTCAAGATGACATGCTGGTCGGACGAGCGATGCAGGGACTTGCGACGTCTCTCGACAGCGCCGGCCGATTGGAAGAGGCGATCGATTACTACCGGCACGCCATTGACGCGACCGAGCGCGCGGGTGACGCGCGTTCGACGGCCAGAATCCATTACAACCTGGGCGCGATCTACGCTGACGCGGACCGGGACGATCAGGCTCGCAGGCACCTCCTCCGCGCGCGTGATGTCGCGGAGTCGATCCATGATCCCGCGCTAGCGGATCTCGCCCGCGACCTGTTGGGTATGCTGTCGCCCCCTGGCGGATACTTCGACAGCGACCCTGAAGATTTCCAGTTGAGTGAAGAGCCCGTGCGGCCTCGCGATTACCCGACACTGCACTAGCACCTCTTCGGGACGACTCTTGTCCGGCCCGTGTGAGCTCGTTGGTTCACTATTGGTATTCGCGCGAAACATTAGCCCGTTTCAACACATTTCCACAAGAGATATAACCTGACAATACGCAAAGCGATAGCACCCCGCAACATATTTCCACATTCGTAAGCACTAGACGTACGTACATGCTCCGGTTATGATTGATGTGACTCTTGGGAACACGTGGGGTGGAGCCAGGATGTCTTCATCAGGACCAGCATGAGCGCAAGGAATGGGTCGTCGTTCGCGTCGAGCACCTCGCTGCGACGGCGCGAGGCTCATTCGCGTCCCCTCCGTTTCGATCGGGCCCTGTCAAGGTAATGAGGGTGGGAATGGTTGTGATCCAGGCGGCGGGAGGAAGTTTCCTGCTGGACGAGCGCGGTCTCCGGGACGACTCACCGTTCGTTGCAGCCGCCAGGACCAAGCGTCCCTCCTACGAGGCGCTTCCGCTGCTCCTCGTAGTCGATCCGGTTGAGTCCGCGCCGGGTACGGCAGACGTTGCGCTCGACATTCTCAACGGTATGTCCGTCTATCTCCGACACACCATGGAACACGGAATCCGTGACGCCCTCGTGGCCGCCTTCAAGATCGCGAATGAGCGAGTATATGCCGAAAATCACTCCCGCCACGGCATGCGGCGGATGTACCTTGGCCTCACCTGCGTGGTGTTGGACAAGGACGAGCTCTATGTCGCCCAGACGGCGCCAAGTCAGCTTCTGGTGTGGCAGGAAGGGGATCTGCATGCCATTCCTGCGCTGAGCACCTGGTCAGCAGATGTCATCACTGAAACCTTCAGCGATCTGAGTTATCCACTTGGGTTCCGCGAGAGCATTGAGCCGCGCGTTTCGTACAGCCGGTGCGCACCGGGAGATGTCGTCGCGGTCGTCTCGTGGCCGATCGCGAAGCAGCTTGCGTTGCGCAGCGGCCTTGACGGTATTGGCGGTGCTGGCGATTTTGTCCGCCTCCTCTCGGAGCTTGGCCACAGTGTCAGCGGCCGCGCATACCACGGAGCAGTGTTTGAGCTCGAGGCAGCTTCAGTTTTGGGCAACCCTGGATATGCGGAGCGACGTCGCAGCTCCACAGCAACTTCGGTGAGTGCCAAATTGGCCCTTGACGTCCCGCACGCAAGCGGCGAGAGTAGAAGAACGGTCAGCTGGGAAAGCAATAGCGAGAGATTTCGGGGTGCCAATGACAGTCTGGCAAACGTTGCTGATTGGGTCAAAAACGGTAGCCGGGAAGGTCGCCGTTTCGATACCCTTGAGTCAGGACAAACCCGATGGACTGGAACGGAACCATTCCCGCATATCCACCTTGACGAGAGTGGCGGAGCACACAGCAACTACGTTGAGCTCTCGTCTTCACCACGTCGATTCTCTGTGCCGCCAGCTGCGTCAGGTCCAGCGTCTGTCCAGACAAGTGGAAATAGCTATACACGTGCGGGTACTGGCGACCAGACACGAGCCGCCAGGCCCGCTCACCGAGGTCGCATAGTGGAGATTTTTGCCGGACTGCTGTTGAGCCTGACAGCTGCCGTGGTTGGCGTCTGGCAAGTGACGAAGCGCGATCGTCCTATTCACGGCCCTCGTGATGACGGGACGCTCGGGTTACCGCACTTGCAGCGCTGGGCGGACACCTACCACCCGCCCCGTTTCGAGGGAATTCGCCGCGTATCGCCACGCTTCCAACTTAGTGGGATCGCGATGATTGCCGTCGTCGTGACGATCGTGGTGCTCGGGGGAGCCTTAGCTTACAGTCAGATTACCGGCAGACTTCAGGAGCGTACCGCAAATCTGGAACAGGACCTGCAGACGATCGTGGCCGTGCGATCGCAGGCTGAATCTGCACCCGATACTCAGGCTGCGTACGAGTCGTTGATCGACGCTGAGAGCGCCCTGGAGACGATGGCAGCCTCGACGGGCGATGACGACATGCTCGACCGTATCCACGACGAGCAGCGCGCGGTATCTCAGATGCTGGATTCACTAACGGCGGTCGAACGGCTGACCAGTGTGCAGGTTATGGGAACGGTTCCGGCCGCGCCCGAAGGTGTAACACCACGCCTATTCAAGGGTAACGGCCGCGTGTTCGTGCTGACCGATGGCCTGTATGAGCTCGACCAGACGACCGGTTCCCTTATCCAGCTCCTGGGTCCTGGCGACGAAGTAGGCGGGTCGCCGATTGGCACGCTTCTGGCTGCCGACTGGGGCGAGGATCGTCCAATTGTGGTCGATGCACAGAACGCTTTCATTATGGATCCGGCGACCGGAGAGTGGCATCGGAGACCGCTGGGTATCATCTCGCCTACCGGCTACACCGATGTCGCGGCGATCGCGTCATTCGACCGTAATCTGTACTTCTTGACGCCGGAATCTGGACAGATCCTGAAGTTCGATTCGCTCGACTTTAGCGTGCCGCCGGAAGACTGGAATGCGGGAGCAGCGAAGGACGCCCTGACGCAAGGGGTGGATATGGTTGTCGACGGTAGCATCCACGTGGCTGCGCACGACGGACAGGTCTTGAGTTTCTTCCGCTCGGCGCACGAGGGAACGGTGATGGCTCAGCCCTTACCCCCGGTGGACGCTGTCGCCGGGTTGAGAATAAGTAGTGGCGGACAGCACTTCTATCTGGTCAACGAGTCGGACGGCCGGATCGTCTGCATCGACCGCGAGGGCAAGGTCCTCCGGCAGTTCATCCCTGCCGCAGGTGCGCCATCACTCGAGGGGCTGACAGATGTCGTCGTGGATGAGGCAAGCGGCATCGCGCATGCCATCGCGGGCAATACCCTCTACCTCCTGCGTCTGACCCTGCCCGCGCAATAACCTTCGGCCCACGCAGGGCATATTCCGATCACAAAGAAACCGCTCCGTTCGCCTTGAACGGAGCGGTTGTGTTTACGCTGACAATTGGTAACAGCGATGAGCGAACTAATGGGCGTAGCGGCGCTATGACGAAAGTGGCCCGCGGGATCGGCTCAATTGGAATGCCTAGCGGCGCAAACTATGGAAGAGCCCCGGTTCATCCGAGAAATGAGAGTCGCCCTGGCTGCGTACGGGCGTAATTCATTGCGCCCTGCCTGGTCGCCTCGGTGTCGGAGAGGGCGCAATGCATTGCGCCCGTACGAACGATCTTTGCATGGTGGGTCAAGCTGGACATCTTCATAGTGCGCCGCTACGAGGGGCAATACTGGAAACCGCTCTAGCGGTTCTCGAAGTACTCCTTGTTGATCTCCAGGAATTTCGACCACCGCTCCGGTAGATCGTCCTCAAAGAAGATAGCTTCGACCGGACAGACTTCAGCGCACACGCCGCAGTCGATGCATTCGTCGGGATCTATATAGTACTGATCACTCGACTCGTCCGAGTGGATGCAGTCTACTGGACAAACCTCAACGCATGAGGCATCTTTTACACCGATACAGGGCTCGGCGATGACGTAGGTCAACCGTTGGCTCCCTTCCAACTCACGACGCCCTGCGCGGCACGCCCCGAGCACGTGACCCTATTTTGCCGTTGAGTATAGCACGCATAAATTCCGATCTACTCAGGTAGAGCAGGGTGGCATGTGGGCGTGAGATGAGTGGAGGCATACCGTGGATTTCGACCCACGCGACATCCGGCAGGCAATGGACGTGTACACCGCTGATAACGTGTATCTGGGCACTGTCCTGAGAACCTCTGGGGTCTCACAACGGCCGGAACTCCACCCGGCCTCCATGCTGGGTGGAGTAGAGGATCCGCAGCAGCTTGATGGGGAGATGTTAGGCCCGGCGTCCACGCAGCGGCTCGGAAATCGCGGTCCGCAGACTCAGACATCGCGGACTCGTTATGCCAGTGCCCCCGACAGTGCCCAGACGCTCGTGCCTGGAACGATCGAGGTCGGAAAGTGGTGGGGCCTGCTCGGCCGGCGCCGGATTTCGATGGATTACGTTCAAACGGTCTCAATGGAACGGGTGATCCTGCGCCTGGCCGACAGTGACATTCCCTAGTCTCTGCTTTTCCCCCGAGGTCATTTCGAAGGTAGCGTGCGGGTCGTCAGCGGATCGGCGACCGGCAATGACGATCACATATCGAAAGATGAAGCCGCCAGCGAGCACCAGTGTCGAGGCCAGGGTGGTCATGGCTCGCGGTAGATGCTTGCCTCGCCATGCCCCATGGGCGTGCACGGCCAGGGGCAGCAGGATGCCGGTCCCGAGCACGCCATAGCGCAGCAGCCGCCCGGTGTGTCCCTCACGCAGCGGACGGTCGATCGTCGGGCTGAAGCGGGAGCGCGCCAGCGAGAGCAGCCCCAGCTCCGCGATCAACGCGATACTGTCTAACCGTTCCAGGTTTGCGAGGGCTCGCTCGGTGGTGTTGCGTCTCAACGAGAGCACCAGCGTGATCGCGGCGGTAGCGTTGGATACCGCCGACGCCAGGAACAGCGGTCCCATGAGGAGATGGTTCTTCGTCCACAGGGGTACGGCGGTCGCCGCCAGGAGAACCCCTGTGTAGCCGCTAACGAAGAATGCCGGAATGGAACCCATTGCGCCGATCAGCCCCGTCGGTATTCCAGCGAGCAGGCGCCCCAATCTGGCGGGACGGCGAATGATACCGTCCCTCGCTGCCTGGATCAGGACGGAGATGGTCGAGAAGGCGCTGAAGAGCACGAGCCCCCATGTGCCCACAGACATTGGTGAGCGCAGCTTGACAATGCGCAACATGTTGTAAAAGCGCTCTGGCCGGCCGAGGTCGAGGATGAGGAGAACCGGGCAGGGCAGCAGTGCGGCGAACGAGACGTAGTAACCAACCCGGGCGGTCTTCTTGCCTTCCTTGCCGCCGACTAGATTGGCGACGGACGCGACGACATAGCTCGCCCCGGAGATTCCACCCAGGAAGAAATAGAAGATGACGAGCCACTTCCAGTGGGGCCGGTGGATGGTGGGAAGCTCGTAGTAGCTGTCGCGCGCCTCATCGCCAGCTGTGCGCCCTCTTCCTCTGCGCACCTCCCACTTGCGCTGGTATCCGCCCGTCACACGCGGTCCTCTCTTGATTACTGCCGTCGTAAGGTGAGGGCAGCGATGATGCCGAACGCAAGGGCCGCGCCAGCAGTTGACAACATGGCCGGAAGGGTCTTGTCCTGTGGGAGCTCGGGTCGGGCCGGCAGATTGTAAATCTCCGGGGGCGCGGTGAGAATAAAGAATGCGTTCAGCCCGTCGATTCCACCTGTTCCGCCAACCTCACGATCTCCGTAAATGTAGGCTTCGTCAACGCCGTGGCTGTGAAGCTCAGCAACGCGCTCCGTTGCCTTTGGCATGAGCTCCGCGATCAGCCCAAACTGGATGCTAGTCGGTCGGGCAGGCCTTGGCGCAGGCCGGCTCCAGATCCACCCTTGAGCCGGTCGTAGCAGAGCGTGCACTTGTGGGCCTTGCCGTCGGTCATGCTCAGCTCGGGCACGCCGAACGGGCAGGCGGGAACGCAGTAGCCGCAGCCGTTGCAGATGTCCTGCTGGATCACCACGGTATCGAACTCGGTGCGGATGATGGCGCCGGTCGGGCAGGCTTCCAGGCAGCGGCGCGTTGACGCAGTGCTTGCAGACGTCGCTCAGCATCAGCCAGTTGCTCTGGAACGGCCGCAGCTGACGTTGGTCGCGCACCGCCACCTGTCGAGGCGCTCGACGAACGCGACGTGCCGCCAGGTGGTCGCGCCGAGGTCGCCGGTGTTGTCGTAGCTGTTAGCCGGTCAGCTCCGAACTCGTCCATCGGCAGGCCGTTCCACTGCTTGCAGGCGACCTCGCACGCCTTGCAGCCGATGCAGAGCGTGGTGTCGGTCAGGAAGCCGACCGCGCCTTCTCGCGCGCCGGTCGTGCCCGTGAGCTCGTTCTGGCTCATGTCGTCTCCTGCCCTCCGCCGTCGAGCCGCCCTGCACGGACGTCACAGGTGAACGCCTTCGCCTCGTGGATGAGCGAGTCGGGATCTTCGACCAGCGGATGTCAGGTCGTTGGCGATGGCGCCGGTCGCCAGCCCGCCGTAGCCGAAGTGCCAGGGCATGCCGATCTGGTGGATGGCGCCTCCCGCCGATCAGCCAGCGGCTGGATGCGGTCGGTGACCAGCGCGCGCGGCTTCGATCTCGCCGCGCAGCGTGGAGATCAACGACCCAGTCGCCGTTGTCGACGCCGAGCTCGCCGGCCAGCTCGGGGCTGATCTCGGCGAAGCCCTCCGGCTGAAGCTCAGCCAGCCAGGGCACCCAGCGGCTCATGCCGCCGGCGGTGTGGTGCTCGGTCAGACGGTAGGTGGTGAGAACGTGCGGGAATCGCGGGTCAGCGATGTCGTGATACGGTTGTCCGGGCGGTCGAAGAACGGCGCGACCGGGCTGCGCGTGTGCTGCGGATAGAGCAGGTTCGGCGATCGGCGACTCCCAGGGCTCGTAGTGGGTCGGCAGCGGACCGTCCTTGAGCCCCGCGGCAGCGAACAGCCAGCCGCGCCCGTCGGCCAGCATCACGAACGGCGCGTCGCCGGGGTGGGCGTCGAGGCCCCTCGCACCCGGCGCCGGACTGGTAGCTCGGGGGCTTGTCGCGGGGGAAGTCGGGCATTTCGTAGCCGGTCCAGGCCCTTGCTCTCGTCCCACCAGATCCACCGCTTGCGCTCGGACCACGGCTTGCCGTCCGGGTCGGCGGAGGCGCGGTTGTAGAGCATTCGCCGGTTTGCGGGCCAGGCGAAGCCCCAGCCAAGGGAGATCGGGGTCGCCGGCACGGCGACTGCGCGCGCGGTTGTGGTCTTCCGCAGGCATGACGCCGGAGTAGATCCAGCAGCCGCAGGCCGTCGAGCCGTCGTCGCGCAGGTCGTGTGTAGTCCAGCACGAGCTGCCGTCGATCGACGGTGTAGCCGTTGATCTCGCGCAGGACGCTGGTCGACGTTCGGCTCGCCTAGTGGCCGTCGTCGGAGTAGTCCCAGGTCAGCGCCTGGATCTGCCGGCCGTCGGTCCATCGTCGCTCGGCGTACAGCTCCTTCAGGCGCCGGCCCAGGTGGTAGACGAACCAGCCTCGGAGCGGCAGTCGCCGGGCGGCTCGACCGCCTTGTCGTGCCACTGCACCAGCCGCTGGGTGTTGGTGTAGGAGCCGTCCTTCTCGGGCGCGAGCGGCGGCCGGCATCAGGAAGATCTCGGTCCTGATCTCGGACGGCTACAGCTTGCCGTCGCGCACCTCGGGCGCGATCTGCCAGAAGGCCGCGGTCTCGGTCTCGAAGCAGTCGCGCACCACCAGCCAGTCGAGCTTGGCCAGCCCCTCGCGGCCAGACTCGCGTTCTGCGCCGCCGACGGCCGGGTTCTGGCCCATGCAGAACAGGCCCCGCATGATGCCGTCGTGCATCAGCAGTAGCATCGCCTGGAACGAGTAGTCGCCGTCGATCTTGGGCAGCTCAGGTCATAGCCGAAGTCGTTGGCCGGCGTCGCGGCGTCGCCGTACCACGCCTTGAGCAGGCTGACCATGTAGGCGGGGCGTTGTGCAACCAGCCGGTCGGCGGCGTGCTCGTACGCCAGGTATCCAGCGAGTGTCGCGTGGCCGCTGGGTGCGCTCGGCATCGGCATATAGCCGGGCAGCAGGTTGTAGAGCGTCGGGATGTCGGTGCTGCCCTGGATCGTGGCGTGGCCGCGCAGCGCCATGATGCCGCCGCCCGGCCGCCCGATGTTGCCGAGCAGCAGCTGGAGGATGCGCGCAGCGCCGATCATCTGGGTGCCGGTCGTGTGCTGGGTCCAGGCGACGGCGTAGCAGAACGCCGTCGTCCGCTCGCGGCCCGAGTTCGCTGATGATCGCCTCGGCAACCTTCAGGAACAGTTCGGCCGGGCACGCCGCACGCTTCGCTCGACCATCTCCGGCGTGTAGCGCGCATAGTGGCGCTTGATGATCTGGAAGACGCAGCGCGGATGCTGCAGCGTCGGGTCGACGGGCGGTGGACTGTCCGGGCCCTGCTGAACCCCTCGCGCGGCTCTGTGGTCTGGCCGTCATGAGCCTCGTCGTGATCAGGCGGCACGTCTTCGTGCCCGCGTACTGCCAGGTGTCGGTCGTCATAGCTGCGGCGTGGCCGGATCGAAGCCGCGAGAACAGGCCGTCCAGGTCCTCGGTGTCCTCGAAATCCTCGCGGATGATGGCCGCGAGCGTTGGTGTACTGCCAGACGTATTCGTTGAACCACGTGTCGCGCTCCAGCACGTAGTTCACCAGCGCCCCGAGGAACACGAGGTCGCTCCCGGCCCGCAGCGGCACGTGTATGTCGGCCATCGCCGAGGTGCGCGAGAAGCGCGGATCGATGTGGATGACCGTCGCGCCGCGCTGCTTCGCCTTCATCACGAAGCGGAACCCGACCGGGTGGTTCTCGGCCATGTTCGAGCCCATGATGACGATGCAGTCGCTGTTTGCCAGTCTCCTGAGGTCGTTGTCGCGCCGCCGCGACCGAGTCGGGCGCCCAGACCGGGCACCGTGCTAGCTGTGTCATATGCGGGCCTGGTTCTCGACGCCGACGATGCCCAGGCCGGCCGTGAACAGCTTCTTGATCAGGTAGTTCTCTTCGTTGTCGAGCGTCGCGCCGCCGAAGTGGCCGATGCCGAGCGTGCGGTTGACGGTGATGCCGTCCTCATCGGCTCCTCGTAAGGTCGCGTCGCGGGTCTGCTTGACACGCTGGGCGATGCGCTCCATCGCCCAGTCGAGCGGGCGCTCCTCCCAGCGGTCGCTGTACGGCGCGCGGTACTTGACCTTGGTCAGGCGATAGGGGCTGTTCACGAGCCCTGACGTCGCGGCGCCCTTCGGGCAGAGCGTGCCGCCGTTGATCGGGCTGTCGTAGTTGCCCTCGATGTCGATGACGCGGCCGTTCTTGGCATAGACCAGCTGCGAGCAGCCGACCGCGCAGTACGGGCAGACGCTTACACCAACATCTGCCCCATGAATGCGGGCATGAGCATGGCGAGTTTCTTTGCTCACCGGGTTCGGCACACGCCCAACATGGGAGCGGATACGATCTATGAGTGCCACCTGGACCTCCATTGAGTGATCTCGTGCCGGAACGTGGTGTATTGACAGCAATGAACCGGAGATTTGCTCCGGTGGAGTCATCGTAACATAGCTTTTGGGAGTGTCCAGGTGTTACGAGACACGGCATTTAGCCGGAGACGATGAGCCGCTCGGAAGCTTCCCAGACACGGTTGAGAACGGGGACGGCTTCTTCTACGTTCATGACTCGCGGGCGGTGCTCGTCCTCGATCAGGACAGGTACCAGGTCGATTGAGAGCACCCGCGCTGCCTTCATCCAGACGTGCGCAATCATCCCCTGCATGGTCTCGATTGACCAGGCCTGATCGAAGATGAAGTTGCCAAGCGAGTACACGATCGGCTTACCGCGGTACGTCTCTACCGCCTGCACCCAGTGGGGATGTGAGCCCATCACCATTGCCGCCCCCTGATCGATGGCGAGGTGCGCGAAGAAGCGTTGCTCCTCAGAAGGGTCGGCGACGTACTCGACGCCCCAGTGGAAAAATGGAATAACGACGTGCCCGGCGGCGAGCTCCCGCTCAATGTCCTGGATGACGAAGTGCGGTTCCATCGGCATGGTGCCTGCCCAATCGGGGCCAGCTCCGTCAGCGTCGTCGCTGATCCCATTGTAGCCCAGGAAAGCGTACGTCACGCCGTTCTTCTCGACGATTACGGCCTTGCGCGCCTCGTCCAGGTTGTGACCCGCACCAAAGTGCTTGATTCCCGCCTGGTCCAGCACGGCGGTTGTGTCGTCCATCCCCGCAGGTCCAAAGTTGAGCGAGTGATTGTTGGCCCGGCCCAGAACGTCGATCTGGGCGAGTTTCAGCCCCTCGACTGCCGCGGACACGGTTGTAAATGAGAAGGTGTGTGCTTCCTCTGGCTGGGGGATCGTGTCCGACAGCGAACACTCCAGATTCCCGATAGTGAGATCTGCCCATGTCAGTTCGGGATGAATGTTCCAGAACGAGGCTGAGAAGTCGCCGATTGCCTCCAGCTTCTGGTGGACGAAGCGGCCGTAGATAATGTCGCCAACCCAGGTCATCGAGACGGGACCCGGTCCAACCGCGGCGGTCTGGATCAGATCGAAGTGTTCCGGTGAATTTGG
This sequence comes from uncultured Chloroflexia bacterium, assembly GCA_963729445.1. Classification (GTDB taxonomy): domain Bacteria; phylum Chloroflexota; class Chloroflexia; order Thermomicrobiales; family CFX8; genus JACCZH01. Next base: position 637,201 of record CAVSNU010000003.1, on the reverse strand, counting down.
GTCTACCACGATCTCGGTTCGCAGCGGGTTCGATGCATCCGGGTGGATGAGGTAGTCGATGCCGTCGACTCTGAGGTGACGAAATCGAAAATCCACCCACTGCCGGGGCAAGAGAGCGATGGCTCCCGTTTGAAAGTGCAGAAACTCCTCGAGATCGTCGAACTGCTCGACGTTCACATCGATGAATTCGAGCGGCAGCGGTCCGGTCGAGCCTTCGACACTGACTCTTTGAATCTCATGAGAACCAGGCTCTCCGACCTCGCTCCAGTTAGTGATCTCGCCGTTCCAGATCTTGAGCAGCGCGTCGTGCGATATCTCACGAAGTTGCAATCGGCGGGACACCACCGGGATGAAGTCAACAATGATCCGCGCGGGTTCCCGCTTCGGCTCCGACATCCCGCCTGCCGGCGTTTCAGCGGTTGGCGTCAGCGGATTCGGCGATGGTTCGCCTTGAGTGTCTGTCGACACAGCGGATCCCGGGCGGGATCCGCTGTCTGTGGCTGTGACCCCCGCCGGAGCGGTAGTTGACGTGGGTGCGGCGTCCGAACGGTTGCGGCTCTCGGGGTCTCCAACGAGATCGGTAGCCGGTCCGCTACACGCCGCCAGAAGCCCGGCGAACCCAGCACCGGTTCCGGCCAGGAACCGGCGCCGGGTCACTCTCGAAGGCATGCTGGATAGTTGCCGCACAGCCATTCTCTCCCTCAGATGATCTCGCCGTGATACTGGACGGAAAGTGTACCGTGTTAGCTCATATATCCGTCAGCCAGCAGCATCTCGGCGTTCAGGATCGACGCGCCAGCGGCACCACGGATGGTGTTGTGACCCAGGACCACAAACTTGATGCCAAAGATCGGGCAGTCACGCACACGACCGACAACCGATGCCATACCGTTGGCGGCGTCGCGATCGAGCGCCGGTTGCGGGCGATCCGCCTGATCGCGCACGATGACCGGTGCTTCCGGCGCGGACGGCAAGTTCAGGGCCTGCGGACGTCCCCGGAAGCTACGCAGGACCTCCATGACTTCGCCGGCGCTCGCCTTCGTGCCGAGTTTGAGGTTCACCGTCTCCAGGTGACCGTGGCGTACCGGCACACGGTTGCACTGGGCGCTCATCAGCAGGTCGGCGTATTCAAAACCGTTGCCGTTGAAGCTGCCCAGGAGCTTCCTGGACTCGCTCTCCATCTTCTCTTCTTCGCCGCCGATGTAGGGAACGACGTTGTCGATCATGTCGAGCGATGGCACTCCGGGATAACCGGCTCCCGACACGGCCTGCATCGTCGTGACCATACACTGCTCGATCCCGAACGCATCCCAGATGGGCTTGAGGGCCAGTACAAGGTGGATGGTCGAACAGTTTGGGTTGGTGACAACGAAGCCCTTTGAGAAGCCCCGGTTCTGTTGTTGAACCTTGATCGCCGTGGCGTGCTCCCAGTTGACCTCCGGGATCATCAGAGGCACGTCGTCGTCCATGCGGTTGTCGCGAGCGTTGGAGAACACGTAATGGCCCTCAGAGGCGAGTTTGAGCTCGGTTTCGCGCGCGATGCCTCCGGGTAGCGAGCAAAAGACGACCGGGCTCTGCACGGGCTCTTCCGGATGCTTCAGCTCCATGCCGGCTGCTTCTTTGGTGGGGGCGGCGCTCAGGCGCCAATCGGCGGCATCTCCGTAACGCTTGCCCGCGCTGCGCTCGCTGCCGACGACTTCGGCCAGCCGGAAGTTGGGGTGGTTCTCCAGCAGCTCGATATACCGCTGACCGACGCTGCCTGTCGCGCCAAGAACGGCGACGTCCAGCTTCTCACCCATCGTGGTTCCTCCCATACTCCTTGTCCCGCGTTCGAATCAGGACATAAAAAAACAGGAGCGTGTTCGCTCCTGTCGCCGGTACCTCATCACGCTTCTGGAAGCGATCAACACCCCCACTCGCGTGACGCCGCACCGGCGTCCGCGGTAATAGTGGTGGTAATGCTGATCGTGCTGCTGCGTTGGCCCAGCGCCATCGTTCGTGACCTCGCTCGTTTGCTTCTGACCGCCGGATTCCGGTAGGCTCCGAAGTCCGCGTCCGGAAGAGTACCCGGACGATAGCAGGCGCAGGGACGTGAGTCAAGCCGGAGGAAACATGAGCGATCGAGTTGGGGTGGCAGTGCTGGGGTTGGGCACCGTCGGTGGAGAAGTGGCGCGAACGATCGTTGCGGGAGACCGGCTACGGCTCGTTTCCGCGATGGCCCGCAGTCCAGAGTCCGGCAAGCGAGCCGGAATTGATCCCGCGCTGGTGTCCGCAGATGGGGCTGGAATCGTCGACAACCCAGAGGTTCAGGTGGTGGTTGAAGCGCTGGGAGGCGAGCAGCCGGCTGCCGAGCTGATGATCCGGGCCCTGGCAAACGGCAAACACGTCGTGACTGCCAACAAAGAGGCTGTGTCAAAGAACCTGCCGGCGATTCTGGCCGCGGCTCGTGACGGTGACGCCGCATTTCTCTGCGAAGCCAGTGTTGGCGGCGGGATTCCCTTGTTCGTGAGCCTGAAGGGGCTCATGGAGTCAAACCGCATCGAGCGCATTCGCGGCATCGTCAACGGAACGACAAACTACATCCTCTGGAAAATGGAGACCGAGGGCGCGGCCTACAACGACGCGCTCGTCCAGGCACAGGAACTCGGCTACGCGGAGCCCGACCCGACGGCGGATGTCGAGGGTTTTGACTCCAGCTACAAGCTTGCGATTCTGGGTTCACTGATTTCTGGCGCTCATGTGCGACCCGAGGAGATTGACCGCACCGGCATCAGCGGCGTGACGGCAGAAGACATTGTGGAAGCGAAGCGCAAGGGCGGAACGCTGCGGCTGATCGCCTCCCTGGAACGAGTTGGGCAGGGTCTCAGCCTGAAAGTGGCGCCCACGTTCGTTTCAAACGAGGACCTCTTCTCGAGGGTGACGGCCAACTACAACGCCATCGAGATCGTGGGTGACAATGTGGGTCCGGTGTTGCTGCATGGGCAGGGAGCGGGGCCGAAGCCAACCGCCAGCGCGATTCTCTCGGATGTCTTTGAAGCGATTCGTACCGGCAGCTCGGCGACGCCGAAGATGACGTCGTAACGCGACGATCTGAGTCGCGTCGCGATTATGGAAATGCTCTAGTTCATCCGATGATGGACAGCGTCTTCATCTGCGTACGGGCGCAATTCATTGCGCCCTCTCCAACGCCCGAGTGGCCAGACAGGGCGCAATGAATTGCGCCCGTACGAACCATCGGAATCGTTGCACGGAGCGGATCAAACTGGACACCTTCATCATTGCGCCGCTACGCATCTCTGTCTGGACCAGGAGCTACATCAGCCCAGGGATCTTCAGGCCGCCCGTGAGCGCGCCCATCTTCTCTGCGGAGAGCTCTTCTGCGTTGTTCATGGCGTCCTGAACGGCGGCGAGGACCATGTCTTCGAGCATCTCGACGTCGTCTGGATCGACGGCTTCGGGGGCGATCTTGATACCCTGCATCTGCCGTAGACCGTTGACTTGCGCGGTGACCATTCCGCCTCCGGCAGTGCCTTCGACGATGGTTTCAGCAAGCTCTTCCTGGATCTTCTGCATGCGGTTCTGCATCTGCTGGATCATGCGTGGGTTGATATTCACCGGGGATTCTCCTCACGTATTGGGAACATTTCAGTACAAGGTTATCAAGCCAGTATAGCAACGGGCAGTTGAATCAACGGGCCGCAGACTGGGCTTTCCAGGTGTTTACCCGATCAAGGAGAGCACGCGCGTTGGCTCGGGACTCGGCGCTCACCGGCAATCCGTCGAACATCATGGCCAGCTCGTCAGTGCGTTCATTCCCCTCCATGATCGCTGAGGTGGTCTCCGTGCGGCCGTCCGTCTCCCGCTTGAGCATCGTAACGTGACGGTCCGCGAAGGCGGCGATCTGAGGCAGGTGGGAGATGACGATCACCTGGTGCGAGCCGGTGAGACCCCAGAGCTTCTCTCCAACGACCTGGCCGCTGCGTCCACCGACTCCGACGTCAATCTCGTCGAACACCAGGGTCGGGGTTTCGTCGGCGTCAGACAGGATGGATTTGAGTGCGAGCATGAGCCGGGCAGTTTCACCTCCGGATGCGACCCGCGCTAATGGCCGCAGCTCTTCGCCCGCGTTGGCGGCGAGATAAAAACTCACCCGGTCAATTCCAGTGGAATCGACGGCGACGTGTTCACCATCGATCTCCACGCCGTCGCCGGCGGGCTGGCGGCTGAAGCGGACCTCGAAGTCTGCCCGGCCCATGTTCAACTCGTGGATCCTGTCTTCAACTCGTGCGGCGAGTTTCACAGCGGCTTCCTGCCGCCGGGACGAGAGCTGGAGAGCAATCGCCACGAGTGACTCGCGCGCGCTTGCCTCTTCGTGACGCAACGTGTCCAGGTCGCGATCCTCGGATTCCAGATGTTCGATTTCAGATTGAATCTCTTCACCATAGGCAATGATCGAGGCGATATCAGGACCGTACTTGCGCTTCATTCCACGGAGAAGCTCGAGCCGCTCGTCGATCTCACCAAGTCGCTCCGGATCGAACTGCAGAAGCTCCGCGTAATCCCGTAGCTCGGAAGCGACCTCTTCAAGCGTGAACAAGGCGTCGCGTACCCGGGTGGCCATGCTCTCGACGCCCTGATCCACCGCCACAATTTCGTCGATGGCCGCTTCGGCGACGCGCAGGAGGTCGAGCCCGCCGCTCTCGGTCAAGGTTTCCGACGCGGCGCCATCGAGTGCCGTGTACGCTTCCGCGGCGGACTGCGCGAGTCTTTCGGCGTTTGCCAGGCGCGAGCGTTCCTGGCGCAGCGTCTCGTCCTCGTCGAGCTGGAGATTCGCCTCGAAGATCTCCTCCGACTGGAAGCGCAGCGCATCAAGCCGCTGGGCGCGGCTGCGTTGCTCTTCGTCGAACCTGGCCAGTCGGTCGCGGATCTTGTGCCACTCGCGGTATCTCATCGCCAGCTCATCGCGTAGTGCGATGACGCCCGCGAAACGGTCGAGTAGGTCGAGTTGTGCGCTGCTGCGGAGAAGCGAGAGATGGTCGCTCTGGCCATGAATGTCGACGAGCATCTCACCAAGCTGTACGAGCGCGGATGCAGTGAGAGCACGTCCGTTTACCCGCGCCGTAGAGCGGCCGTTGGCGTTGATGTCCCGGCTCAGGACGAGCGGCTCCTCCGGACTGATGTCAATCCCCACCTCTGCCAGGGTAGCCTGAATAGCCGGCAGTGCCGGCGTGCAGGTGAGGTCAAAGACGGCTTCAACGTAGGCCGAGCGCTCGCCCGTGCGCACGAACTCAGACGAGGTACGCGCGCCGAGGACAGCGCCGAGCGCGTCGATCACAATCGACTTGCCCGCGCCGGTCTCGCCGGTCAGCGCGTTGAAACCGTTGACAAACTCGATTCTCGTGTCTCGGATGACGGCGAAGTTGCGAATCGTGAGTTCTGCCAGCATCTCCGGTATTTCGTGTCTAGGCGGGATCGTCCCGTTTTAAGAAACCAGTCATGCAGTGGATACCGCCGCCAGCCTTGATGAGCTCGCTGATGTCTACCTCGACGCACTCGACGCCCTGCTCCTGGTAGACGGCGCGCATCTTCGTGGCTCCAGCCGGCATGAGCACCTTACCCGGCTCAAGCGCGACGAAATTGAGGGGCATCTTGTGCTGGGCCTCGTCCTCATCAACGATTTCAAGGATACGGAAGCCGCGCTCTCGGAGCGTCTTCACAATGACATACGGCGTTCGACGCGGCCAGACGACGGCCAGGTCCCGGTCGATAATGTTCAACATGCCATCGAGGTGCATCGCGCCGTAGGGGAGCTGCACCCGCACGATATCCTGCACGCCGATCTCCTTGAGCATCCGCTCCACCTGGTTCGCACCCTCGGTGTTGGTGCGCAACCCTTCGGCCAGGAAGCAGAGATCTTTGTTGACCCAGGAGACGTCAGCCCCTTCAAAGGTGCCGGTTCCATGGACGCTCATGAGAATTGGCACCCCCAGCCGGGCCAGCGCCTCGGCCACGAAACGCTCCTCACCCGCACGTACGGTCGATGCCGGACGGGTGATGATCGCGCCTTCAGGGGTCATGAGCATCAAGTCACGAATGAAGAACGAGTTGGGCTTGTCGAGGCGGCCATTCTCGACATAGTAGACGCTGACTCCGTTTGCCTCGTAGGCGTCGGCCATCGCGTCGTGCTGGGAGCGAGCGATGTCGGGGCGCACGTCGGAGCGCATCTGCACGGCATCAAAATCTTCGATGTTGTCCAATTCGGGTCCGGGCCGGCGCAGGAGCACCGCCGAGAGCTTGCCGTGTTCGGACGACGACCCCCAATCACCCCAGTAGAGGGGCATGTCTTCGCGCATCGGGTCGTTTCTTGGGGACCACTTTGCCCCACCATACGCCGCGGTCAGACTCATCTTCGTTATCGCTCCCTCGTGCTGAAAAACTGCAATTTTGTGCGGGTCCAAGTGTACTACGAAGGCTAGTGACTTCCGCCCAACACAAGAATGGTCCGATCGCTTGACGCCTGCCTATGAAGCCGGCCACTCCACCTCGAAGAGCGTGATGCGCACGCCGTTCACCTGCTGTTCCAGGAGGCGCTCGCTATGCGCCTCGAGCCAGTGTTCCAGCGTGAAATCCGGGTCCTCCGCAGGGACGCGGTCAGGGGACTCCACGAACCAGATCCGTTCCGGTTGACCCACCTGCTCCTCGATCTGCTCGACCATAATGCGTTCGTCGAGCCAGTTGACCTTGAAGGTGGGAATCGTCACGACGTCGTACTGATCAAGTCGGGGCTCGCGTTGGCTGTAGTAGTCGTATGTCGTCAGCATGTAGCCGGGATGAATGAGGACAACATCGTCCGGCTGCGCGTTGTCCGCAACCAGCGCGTAGGCGCTCCTCCAATCCTCCTTCTCGGCGTTGGTGGACAGGTTGACGTCTCGCAGGGTGGCCCACGAGTAGCTCGTGACGATGACGAGCGTAACAACTCCCACCGGCCAGAGCCAACGATGTCGCCAGAGGACCACGACGCCTGCCGCCGCAAGAATCAGATACGTCGGCAGGGCAACGATCACGTAGCGGTCAGAGAAGACCGAGTTGCGTAGCGAAACGACGTAGATGCCGACGACGGGCACGAGCGTCAATGCGATGAGGAACAATCCTGACGGGCGCCAGCGGCGTTTCATCATCGATGCCGTGGCACCGACGAGGGCGAGTGCCGCCATGAGAATGGCGCTGCGGTGCTCGATGACGAGGTCAGAGCGGTTCGCAGCAAATTTCACGCCAATGATTCGGATAGCATCCCAGAGCGATACCGACGGTTGCCACAAATGCGCGCCGCCACCGACGACTGTCAGCGCCCAGAGCGCGATCGGAATGTACGGCACCGTCAGCGCGGCCGCCGAGATGAGCCACCTTCTCCGTCGTCCTTGCCACATGTACAGGGTCGCGAGGACACAGAGCGACTGCGCTACGAAGACGAGCACCGTGGTGACGTGCGTGTAGAACATGAGCGATGTGATGGCTATGTAGGTGATCCAGGCAGCCCAGGTGTTGCGGTTGAGCGCTTCGAACAGCGACAGGCACGAGAGGAGTGCGAGCACGACCACGAAGGCGTACATCTTGGCCTCTTGCGAATACCAGACGTGGTAGGGGCTCACCGCCAGCAGGCCGGCCGCAACCAATCCCGCGGTGCGTCCGGCAAGGCGGGTCCCCAACAGGTAGATGAGAGGTATCGCGATCGCTCCGGCCATGGCGGAGGGGAATCTGACGGCGATTTCGGACACGCCGGCGACTCGGATCCAGAGCCACAGAAAGAGGTTGTAGACGGGGCCGTTTTCTCCGGCTGCGGTGAAGGTTCTGAGCACTTCGTCGAGTGGCCGCTGGGCGCGTACCACCACGTCCGCCTCGTCGAACCAGAGGCTCTGGCGATTCAACCCGGTTAAGCGGATGAGCGACCCGGCAACGATGATGCCGCCCAGCAGCAGGTAATGAAGGGCAAGGGCGAGCATTCTGGCCTTGGGCCATTCCCAGATGGTTCTCATCACGGCGATCAAGGCGAAACTTCTCTCGACAGCGAGGAGTAGAGTTCCGCGTGACGTTCTGCGATGGAGTCCCAGCGATACTCTTCCGGTAGGGGTTGCCATTCCACTGAAGAGGCGATGATGCGTTCAATGGCGTATTGAAGGCTTGGCGGTTCTTCCCGGGAGACTTCAATGAGCTGAGGAAGCCGTGCCAGCTTGCCCAGGTCACCCGGCTGTGCGGGAGAGGTGGTCAGAACCGGGCGGCCTGTCTGAAGCGCGGCGATCAGGGCGCTGCTCCGTTGCGTTGCTCCACCTGGAAATGGGAAGGCGATACAGCTGCAGGCCGCTAAAGCGTTGCTAGCGGACCGAGCATCGAGGAAACCGGTCCAGCTCACGCACACGGCGTGCTTCTCGGCAAGTCGGTCGACCTCATCTGCGTTCATGAAACCGTGCGCTCCAGAGCCGGGAGACCTCCCGCCAACGACGCGCAGCGTTGGACGCGAGTTCAGGGGGATCTCTCCGATCGCCGCGACGAGCTGGTCGAACCCTTTCTGTCTCGATGGGAAGCCAAAGTAGCCTACCGCGCTATCGGGATCGACGGAGACGTCCGGGGCCGGAAGGCTCGGCCCGAGCGGGATCGTGGTTGCCGGGATACCGGCAGCTTCCAGAGTACGATGATCCACTGGATTGGTGACAATGACGCTGCTCGACCAGCGCGCCATCCTGCGCATCACAAGGAATCGCAGGCGGCCTGCTTTCGGAAAGAGGTAGGGCGGGCGGAGGTCGTGGAACGTCGTGATAACCGGAACGTCTCGCAACAATCGTGGCAAGAGGTTGATCGCGGGATGCATCCCAAATGCGCCCGCCTGATACTGGATATGCACGACGTCAATGGCGTGGCGATGAATGACTTCTCGAATAGCTGGAAGTATCTTCCAGGACCACGATTGGACGTTGACCTCAGAATCGGCCCCAGTAGATGACATGACGACCGTCGTCACGCGCTGGTCGTTGAGTGCAGATCGCAGGAGCCAGGTGTAGTCGGAGATGCCGCCTGGTATCGGAGGATATTCACCGGTTAGTAGCAGCACGCGCGGGTTGTTCATCGATTGTTGTTCCCCTCAAAGCGCATACTGCTGAGTAGAAGTCCTGCATAGAATCTGACCCGTTGCGCGCGCAGATCGCGGCGGTGCCCCATGAGCCACTTGGCCGCTTCGATCAGCAACTGAATCACATACCCCAGTTTGATACCGGCGAGGACAAGCCCGGCGATGGCTCGTCCATACAGCCGGCGTTGCAGCTCGATCCTGCTGCGATCGAAGGCCAGCTGACGGCGAGGGACGTCTTGTGCGGAGCTCGCACCCTCATGGTGCACGATCTCGACGTCCGGCACGTAGCTGACACGCCAGCCATGCCGCTTGAAGCGCCAGCACCACTCGATCTCTTCGCAATACATCCAGAAAGACTCGTCAAAGCCGCCGACGCGTTCGATAGCCTCACTGCGCACCATCAGGCAGGCGCCCACTAGCCAATCGACGTCCTGGACCGAGGGTTCTGCGCGATCCTCTAAGTGATAGCGTCGCGACCATGGATTCGCCGGACACCACTGTTGGAAGACGGTGCTCTCGAAGACCGGGGTCAGGCGCTGGGGAAAACGGCGACGCGACGGTTGGAGCTCCCCGTTCGGGTAGCGTAGCCTGGGGGCACAGACTGCTATGTCAGGATTGGCCTCAAGGTGGCTGACGAGACGCTTTACGGTCTCAGGGGGGACGACGGTGTCGGGGTTCAGGATGAGCACGTAGTCGCCGTTACTCGCCTGGACGCCGAGGTTTGCACCGGCACCGTAGCCTCGATTGGGAGCATCGATGACCGTGATGTTTGCGAAGCACTCTCGAACCGCCTGCGGACTTCCATCACTGCTCGCGTTGTCGACGACGATGATGTCATCAAGGTACCCTGCCGCACGGACCTGTTGGAGAGAGTGCAGACAGGCCATGAGTAGGGCACGCACGTTGTAGCTGACAACGACGGCCGTCACGCTGGGAAAACTCATGCGGTCTTCCGCCTGCGCAGCATTCGGCAGGCACGGAACTCTTCCATCGCCATCACTGCTGCCATGAACAACCCGTCCCCACGGTCGCGATAACCCTTCAGCACGACGAAGCGACGCCAGAATTCTCGCACTGGCCGGCCCAGGTAGCCTCGCATACGGGGTGTTTCGACAGGCGCTTGCTGCACGTAGCGCAGGGTGTAGGCATGCTGCTTGCGCATGAATTCGCTGCGCGAGCTGTAGTTGAGGTGGATGAACGGTTCGTGCAGCTGTTCGCTCCGGCCGTCAAAGAGGACCACTTCGTGGACCTCGCGCGATGCGTCGTATCGACCCCGTCCCAGGCGAATCAACCGAGCCTGGTAGTCCGGCCACCAACCCCCGCCGCGGAGCGCCCGGCCGAAGGCGACATTCCTTCGGGGAAGCCAGAAGCCGGCCAGATCGTCACCTGCGCTGCAAACGCATTGCTGGATCTCAGCCCGCGACGCCTCGGTAAGCCGTTCGTCTGCGTCGAGGAAGAGCACCCATTCGGCGTCACCGGCGAGGTCGAGCGCCCTGTTGCGTTGGGAAGCGTAGCCAGTGAATGGAGAGTGGATGACAACTGCTCCGAGGCCCCTTGCGATATCCACGGTGCGGTCGGTCGATCCAGAGTCAAGGATGAGGGTACGCGATGCCAATCCCTCTAGCGACGTCAGGCAGGCCTCTAGGTGCTCCTCTTCGTTGAGCGTCAGGACGACGGCCACGATCTCGGTAGACGTCATGATCGCGAACCCGGGATACGGTTAAAACGGTCTCGGATCCTCCGGTTCACATCCGCGCGTTCCGGCTGTCTGCGGTCCTGCAGGCGTGTGCCGGCATTCACGAGCGCTCGAACGAACCGTCTGTCGCGCTGAGAGGCCCAGCGTTCGAAATACTGCGCGCGGCTGGTCCACAGCGCGGCATGCATCTCGTCTTTGCGCTGGCCGGTCGATTGGCCGCCGTGGTGAACCACCCGGGCATCGGGAGCGAGTAAGCGTATCCATCCATGCTCTGCCAGGCGTCGCTGCAGGTCGATCTCTTCGCTATACATAAAGAATGATTCATCGAACATCCCAATTTCCAGAAGCGCCGACCTGCGGGCGAACAACGCCGCGCCGAGCGCGTAGTCGATCTGGACCGGTAGCTGTCCATTCCCGGCTGACACGCGCCCGTTCAATGCCGAACCGTAGAGCCGCGCCGGAGCGGGGAAGAGATCGAAGAAGACGTTGGCGGCTCCCGGAAACCTATACCCTGACGACTGTACCGACTGATCCGAATTGAGCAGCAGCGGGGCGACCAATCCAATAGAAGGATTCAGGTTCAGGGTCTCCCAGAGACGCTCAAGCGAGTGGGGCATGAGCTCAGTGTCAGGATTGAGAATGAACACTACGGTTCCCCTGGCAACACGAATACCGGCGTTATTCGCCGCGCCATAACCACGGTTGTCGTCCAGCTCAATCAAGCGCGTATCGGGATATTGTGCGACGACAGCCTGGAAATCGCGCTGGTTGGAGTTGTTGTCGACCACGATCACTTCGACCGACAGATCGCTGTGAGGACGCTCTTCCTCGATCGAGCGCAAACATCCAGCCAGGAGATCCGCAACATTCCAATTGACGACGATAATGGAGATGTCGATTGACGCTTCCTCAGAGGTTAACATGAGTACTTTCGTAGATTTGTGAACGGTCCCGGCGTCATGCTAGACTCCACAGACGGGCGCAACGCTAGTTGCGTTACGGTGCGTGCGATTCTTTTTACACCAAACGCTAACGCCGAACTCGCAGATAATCACTCTGGAGCCACATCGCTCCACCATTGTATGAAAGACTTGGTTCTTCAGTGCGAGTTGTTCGAAATATTGGATGGGTTGAGCGCCGCCGAAAGATCGGACGTCTGCTGGTGCTTACCGGTCTCGTCTTCCTCGGAGGCTCATTCCTTCTTACGCTCTATCAGGACAATATGCTGCTCTCCTATATTGGGCTGATCCTGGGATTCTTGACGTTCAACGCTGGTATGCAGCAGATTGCCCGCTGGAGTCGCAAGCCGCGCACCGATGAGCTTCTAGACCAGCTGCTGTCCAAGCTGAACGATCGCTACGCGATGATTCATTATCCGGCATTGAATGGTAAGCGCCCCGATCATGTCGTTGTTACGCCCACCGGCACAATCGTGATCACGCCACGGGAGCTCGGCGGCAGCGTCACGCTAGAGGGGCGGCGCTGGCGACGAGGCAGCGCATTCCGGCAGATTTTCAACCTCGGCGGACCCCAGCTCGGAAACCCGACGCTTGACAACGAACAACAGGTCGCGTCGGTCGAAGCCGTCCTGGAGCAGGAGGATCTCAGCTCCGACGTTCACGGCGTTGTTGTCTTCGTCCACCCCGACATTGAGATCGAGATGCGTGAGCCAGAGGTCCACGTTCTTCACGTCACAGAGCTCTACGACTACGTCCGCAACTCAGGTACGGGCACGACAGTTGCAGCCCAGGACCGCAGCAAAATCGTCGAAGCCCTCGCGACTGGAGAGCGGATGGAAGAGACCGGCGCCACAACCCGGCGACCGAGGAAGAAAGTGCGGGCTGCATGAGTCGGGGCAGCGGCAGGACAGGCTGGCCGGTCATCGGTCATGACGAAGCGGTTCGCGACCTCAGCGGTGCCGTACACTCCGGCCGCATATCCCACGCATATCTGATCACCGGTCCGGAAGGTATTGGCCGCACGACGCTCGCGTTGGCGCTGGCGCAAGCACTGAACTGCGAGCGTGCAGCTGCTGAACGTCCCTGCGGTGCCTGTGACGCTTGCCGCCGGATCGATCGCGGTGCCCATCCTGACGTAACACGAGTCGATCTCGAATGGCAGGCGGAGATGATCGCCGCGCCACGCGGGGACGCGTCTCGTTCCCGGCAACGGCTGTCGATCGAAACGATCCGCTGGCTGCGGCAGGATATCGTTACCAGGCCGGTGCTCGGTCGCTGGAAGGTACAGATTGTCGACGATGCCGACCTGTTGACGGAATCTGCTCCAGACGCGTTCCTGAAGACGCTGGAAGAACCCCCGCCGTTTGCGGTCATCATCCTGGTGGCCAGTTCTGTCGACGCGGTCTCTGAGACCGTTCGTTCGCGTTGCCGGCACGTTCCGCTTGGCACGGTTTCCAGTCAGTTGATCCGGGACACGCTAGATGCGCGCGGAGTGCCGGCCGCTGCTGCGAGCGCTCTCTCCCGCTCGGCGCATGGCCGGATCGCCTGGGCTCTCACGATGGCAGATGACCCTGACGCGCTACGGGCGCGCCGCGAGAAGGTGGAATCCGCGCTAGAGCATCTGATGGCTCCTTTGGGTCGTGTTGAGATAAGTGGCATCATTGCCAGTAATCACAGTCGAAACAGGGACGCTACGCACGAGATGCTTGATCTCTACACCGGTTTATGGCGCGATGCACTGTTACACCGTGCAGGTCTGGACGATCTGGTGGTGTTTCCTGAAGTCGGGGATCGATTGGCGGCATTCGCCAGGGGTTTCGAGGTAGAGGAATTACATCGGGCGGTCTGGGCAACGCAGCGCTGCATGGGCGATCTGGACGCCAACATGCAGGCGCGGATTGCGCTTCACGCAATGGTAATGCAGTGGCCAGTATAGAGTGCGGTTCGACGGACGATTTTTACAGGGATGCTCGAGAGCGATTCAAACAGCGGATCATGCTCTCGAACAAGCGCACGGCCATGCTCGGCGAGATCGGCTGTGGCTGTGATGGTTGTGAGTGTGCTCTGCCGCAGATCGAGGGTGCGGAAGTCGATGTAACCGAGGTTCAGGTAACTGGGGTGCGTTTCCGCGATTCCAGTCGCACCTACTATTTTTCCCCGGGCTCATATGAGCTGGCGGTTGGGGACCGGGTGATTGTCGAGACGGAACGCGGCAGCGATATCGGTGTCGTCGTCATCGCACCGCACGATCTTGCGGCCGCAACGCTCGAGGGTGAGCTGAAACCGATTGTCCGGGTAGCCACCGAGCATGACCTCGATGTTGCCGAGACGCTGCGCGGTAAGCAGGGTGATGCACTGCGAGTGTTCGCTGAGAAGGTGCGTGACCATAAGCTGCCGATGAAACCGATCAAGGCCGAATACAACCACGACGGCACGCGCCTGACCTTCTACTTTTCATCGAACGGCCGCGTGGATTTCCGGCAGATCGTTCGCGATCTCGCCGCGTTGTTCCGGTGCCGCATTGAGCTACGGCAGATCGGCCCGCGCGAGGAAGCGCGACTGATCGGCAGCCTGGGCAAGTGCGGGCGTCCACTGTGCTGCTCGACCTGGTTGCCGCAGTTTGCTGATGTCACCATCACGATGGCCAAGAATCAGGACGTCTCTCTCAACCCCAGCAAGAACTCCGGCGCGTGCGGGAAGTTGCTGTGCTGTCTCTCGTATGAAGACGATTTCTACCGTGAAGTGCGCCGATCCCTGCCACGTCTGGGCCAGAATGTAACGATAGGGAACGGCCCTGGGTACGTGCACGCGCTGAATCTCTTGCGTGAAACAGTAACAGTGCGGCTCGATTCCGGCGACGACGTCGAGTGTGCGGTGACTGACTTGACAATCACAAAGGGCGGCCGCGCCGAGATTCCTCAAGGTCGCCGCCAGCCGCGACGCGATACGGCCAGATAGCCCGTTTCGGACACACTCCAGACGTGTTAGCATCCTCCGGTGTTTACGACACGGAGGAGATGCGCTTGAGTTTGAGAATTGGTATTGACGTTGGTGGCACGAACACCGACGCCGTCTTGCTTTCCGGGCGCGAGGTCCTGGCCTCGATAAAGCGTCCAACCACTGCCGACGTGACGGCCGGCATCGTAGATGCGTTAGCGTCGATCTTCGAACAGCGGCCGGAGATCGATCGTCGCGACGTCTCCGCAGTCATGATCGGCACCACCCACTTTACGAATGCGGTCGTTCAGCGGCGCGACCTGACCCCGATTGCCGTGCTGCGACTCTGTCTGCCAGCCGGCCAGGCTATCCCCCCGCTCTATGATTGGCCGGCTGATCTGCGCGAGGTGGTTTGCGCGGCAAGCTACCTGCTGCACGGCGGGCTCGAGTACGACGGTAGACCGATCTCGGAACTCGATCCATGTGAGATCGAGCGTACGCTCTCTGATCTGATCTCCCGGGGCATCGAGAGCGCAGCCGTGGTCGGCACATTCTCGCCGGTATCACCGCATCAGGAAATCACCGTCGCCGATGCGCTTCGGTCCGGAGCTCCCGGCATGAACGTGTCGCTGTCACATGAGATCGGCCGGCTTGGCGTGCTGGAGCGTGAAAACGCCTCGGCTCTCAACGCGTGTCTGTCTGGTCTGGCGAAGAAGACGATTGCCGGGTTTGAGAACGCGCTGCTGCAGAGTGGGCTCGATGCACGGCTTTATCTGAGCCAGAACGACGGTACCTTGATGACGGCGGAACACGCCGCGAAGTACCCGGTACTCACTTTCGCCAGCGGTCCTACGAACTCAATGCGTGGCGCTGCGCTGCTCTCAGGTGTTACCGACGGCATTGTGCTGGACGTTGGTGGGACGACGACCGATGGTGGGGCTCTCGTGCATGGGTTCCCGCGTGAAGCCTCGTTCGAGGTGGAGGTGGGTGGCGTGCGGACGAACTTCCGGATGCCAGACGTGGTGAGCGTTGGTCTCGGAGGTGGGAGCCTGATCTCCAACGATGGTGGAACGGTCGGTCCTCAAAGCGTTGGCTATCGCCTGACAGAGGAAGCCCTGGTGTTCGGCGGCTCGTCGTTGACGATGTCGGACGTCGCGGTGTCGCTTGGGTTATGCGACCTCGGTGACCCATCCCGGGTAGAGAGCCTTGATCCGGTCGTGTCGAGGCGGGCGATGCAGGTGGCGCAGGAATCACTGGCAGGGCTGGTGGATGCTCTCAAGCTATCGGCGGGTACCGTTCCCGTCGTGCTGGTGGGTGGCGGCGCGACACTCTTTCCCGCTGACATTGAAGGCGCGAGCAGCGTCATCCGGCCGGAACACGCCGGTGTCGCCAACGCGATTGGCGCAGCGATCGCGCAGGTAAGCGGTGAGATCGACCGCGTCTTCCCCATGGAGGGCAGAAGCAGAGAGAGCGTGCTGGCGGAAGCCAAGGATGAGGCGATTTCCCACGCGGTCCAAGCCGGGGCAGCTGTGTCCACGGTTCAGATTGTCGAGATAGATGAAGTTCCGCTTGCGTACCTGCCTTCTAGCGCGCTGCGGCTGCGGATCAAGGCGGTTGGAGACTTGAGTGCACGCTAACGTATGTCATGAGTGGTGGGTAGATGAGGACGCGCTCGAAAGCATAGCGATTGGCGCTGGCATCCTCGGGACTGGCGGAGGTGGAAACCCGTACAGCGGAAAGCTTCAGGTCCGGCACCTTATCGAGCAGCATGGGCCGGTCCGAATCGTGACGCCGGAGAGTGTGGCCGACGACGCATTCGTCGTCGCCGTAGGGGGCATGGGATCTCCGACCGTGAGCGTCGAGCGCATTCCGCGTGGGGACGAGACGGTGGTCGCGTTGCGGGCGTTGGAAACGTTCGTTGGCGAGCGTGCCGGGTACCTCGTGCCAGGCGAAATCGGGGGATCGAACTCGATGCGGCCGATGGCGACGAGCCTGTTAACCGGGCTGCCGGTGGTCGACGGCGACGCCATGGGTCGGGCCTTTCCCGAGCTTCAGATGGATACCTTCTCGATCTATGGAGTGCCGGTTGCACCGGCTGCGCTGGCCGACCCGCACCACAACACGGTGCTCTGGACGAAGGTGAAAGACCCCATAACGCTCGAACGCCAGGCACGCGCCGTGACGATCCAGATGGGGGGCTCTGCTGGATTTGCGTTCCCGATGATGACCGGGGTGGATTTGAAGCGCACGGTCATACCGATGACGATGACCTTCGCCAGGAAGATCGGTGACGCCGTCCGGGCCGCACGACGTGAGCATCGCGACCCGGTCGCGGAGGTCATCCGGCAGTGCAGCGGACATCTGCTCTTTACCGGAAAGATCATCGATGTCGAGCGCCGGATGGCGGCGGGGTTCGCACGCGGCTTCGTGGAGCTCGATGGGTTGGGCGACAACCGGGGCGAACGGATGACGATTGATTTTCAGAACGAGAATTTGATCGCGAGACTGGGAGACGAGATTCTTGCGATCGTGCCCGATCTGATCTGCATCGTTGACCGGGATACCGCCGCCCCGGTGTCGACAGAGGTGTTGCGTTATGGCCTGCGTGTGGCGGTGCTGGGCGTACCCGCTCCGGAGATCCTCAAGACGGAGCTGGCCCTCGAATCAGTCGGTCCGAGAGCGTTCGGCTATGACGAAGAGTACGTGCCTCTTGAGGGCGTATACGGTCGCCGCCTTCGCGGCGCCTGATCGCTTATCCGGCAGCGACGGTGGCGAGAACCTGCCGCAGGATGATGATCACGAAGAGGGCAATCATCGGTGACAGGTCGATCATGCCGGTGCGCGGCATGATCTGACGGATCGGCGCGATAATCGGATCCGTGATCTGGATCAACACCTGCGAGACAGGGTTCTGACCTGTGCGGTCGAACCACGAGAGGATGGCGCGCGCGATGATCGCAAACTGCATGATGAGCAGGAACGTATCAAGAATCTCGTAAATGACCAAAGTCGGTATTGCCTTACACGATCCGCAAAAATGCCAGCAGAACAGACCGTCAAAAGGTCATACCGGCAGCACGAATGATAGCAAACTCAGATTGATGGTGATGCTCATATACGAACGGCAGGAGTTGCGAACCGTGGCTCACGATCAACGCTTGAGGGTCGTAAGGCCTGGTGGGTGGCATGGTTCGTACGGGCGCAATTCATTGCGCCCTGCCTGACCGTCCGTGGCGTTGGAGAGGGCGGAATGAATTCCGCCCGTACGAAGAAGAAGCTGTCCATTATCGGATGAACTAGGGCATTGCCAAATTTACGCCTGCACGAAGATGAAGGCCTCTTCCCATTCTCGATGCCGTTTTCCTCGTTCCCCAGCTAAGGCTGATTGACTCCTGCGTATCGGCGCAATCATGAAATTGTCTGAGTGAATCCGATAATTGTGGCCCCATGTTCGTAGGGGCGCAATTTATTGCGCCTTGCCTGGCTGCTCGGGCGCCGGAGAGGGCGCAATAAATTGCGCCGCTACGCATTCCTATTTGCCGGATCACTCAGGACAAACTCATTGTTGCGCCCTGTCTCATACCCGGTCTGTCAAGCAAGGCGCAATGCTTTTCGACGCTACGAAAAGAAGTAGGCCCCTGGCTATTTGGAACAGATGAGACGGCATCATCGCTACACCGCTCAGTTGGTCGTTGCGTCTATTTTTGTTTCACCAGCCGCTGCAGCTCATAGAGAACGGTCAGCGCGTCGAGAGGGGTGAGCGCGTCGACCTCCAGGGTCTCCAGCTGTTCCAGCGCCGGGTGATTGGCGCCGAAGAGCGTCATCTGCATCGGCTGGGAAGCTGGAGAGGTGAGCGCTTCAACCTTGCGATCGCGTCGATTGGACGACGCGGAGTCGCGCTCGAGGTCGGCGAGGATGTCCGCTGCCCGACGAACGACACCGCGTGGCATGCCGGCTAGCTGCGCGACGTAGACGCCATACGAGCGGTCTGCGCCACCGGGGATTACCCTGTGCAGGAACGTGATCTGGTCTCCAGACTCCAGCACATCAACCCGGTAGTTCCTCACCCCAGGTAGCACGTCGGCCAGCGCGGTCAACTCGTGATAGTGCGTCGCGAAGAGTGTCTTGCAGCCAAGCCTCGGGGTGTTATGGATGTATTCGACGATAGACGTTGCGATCGCCAGTCCATCGTAGGTGCTCGTGCCCCGGCCAATCTCGTCGAGCACAACCAGCGAGCGTGCGGTCGCGTGATTGAGAATGGTGGCTGTCTCCAGCATCTCGACCATGAAGGTCGATTGGCCGCTGGCGAGATCGTCCTGCGCGCCGATGCGCGTGAAAATGCGGTCAACGATACCGAGCCTGGCCCGGTTGGCCGGCACAAACGATCCCAGTTGAGCCAGAAGCACAATCAACGCTACCTGACGGAGAAAGGTTGACTTGCCCGCCATGTTCGGTCCGGTCAGGATCGCGATGCGTCCTGCGTCGCTGGACAGGCGTGTGTCGTTGGCGACGAAGGCCCCGCCCGGGAGCTCGCGTTCGACGATCGGGTGGCGGCCGACTTCGATCTCAATCGTGTCCTCTTCAACCATCTCCGGGCGAACGTATCCACGAGCTGCTGCGATCTCCGCGAGTCCGGCGATCACGTCGAGCGTTGCGATGGCGCGTGCGGCGGAGCGGACGAGATCTGCTTGCGCTGCGACCCGCGCGAGTAGCTCGCGGAAGGCTTCTTCCTCAGCGGCTGCGATCCGCTCTTCGGCGGAGAGAACCCTCTGCTCTGCCTCTTTCAGCTCAGGTGTGACGTACCGCTCGGCATTCACCAGGGTCTGTTTGCGGATGTAACGATCGGGGATCGTCGCTCTGTTGGCGTGCGATATCTCCAGGAAGTAGCCGAAGACCTTGTTGTATCCGACTTTAAGGCTCTTGATGCCTGTGCTCTCGCGCTCTGATGATTCCAGCCCGGCAATGTAGGCGCGATCTTCGGCGAGCGTCCTTCGCAAACCGTCGAGCTGGCTATTGAATCCCTCCCGGATTGCGCCGCCGGCATTCAACAGCGCTGGCGGATCATCCGAGAGCGCAGCTTTGATTTCTGCTGCCAGGCCGTCGCACGCGGGCACCTCTTCGATGATTGCCGGCAGGTCATCTGCCGCCAGAATCTCACGTAGAGGGGTAATCGCTCCAGTGATGTCCCGAGCCGAGCGACTTCGCGAGGACCTGCCTGCATATTGACGACGCGATTGATAATACGCTCGATGTCCGCGATCCCGCGAAGAGCCTCGCGCACCCGAGCGCGCTTCATGGCATTGGTGCAAAACCACTCCAGCCCGTCTTGCCGGGTCATGATCTCCGCGCGGTCGAGTAGGGGTTGGCCCACCCAGCGCCGAAGCATGCGCGCGCCGAGCGGTGTTTGTGTTGCGTCAATGGTTTTCAAAAGCGACAAGCCGCCCGAACGAGAGGTGGATTCGGTCAGTTCCAGGTTGCGCCGTGTTTGAGGGTCCAGGCTCATGAAGCGATCGACGCCATAGCTGTACAGTGTGGTGATCTGCCGCAGACCGTTCATCTGGGTGCTTTGCAGATAGCTGAGCAGCGCCCCGGCCGCGCGCGTCGCAAGCGGTTGATCTTCACAACCGAACGGCTCCAGGGAGATAACTTCGAAGTGCTCTTTCAACGTCTCGGCTGCGTCGTCGAGTCGCCATGACGACGGTCTTGTCTCTGAACGGACGACTGCAGAACCAACCACGGAGAGCACGCTGTCGCCCTCCGGCGCGAGGATCTCAACTGGGCCGATCCGCAGCATCTCACGTCGCACGGCGTCCAGGAGCTCGGGTTGCGAGGCCGCTTCGATAGTCGTTGCGGCGAACTCGCCGGTCGTCGCGTCGGCAAACGCGATGCCTGCTCTCAACCCATCGGACAGGGCCGCCGAAACGAATGTGTTGGCGGTGCCCTGAATAAAGGCGGGATTTGTGGCAGTGCCGGGCGTAACGACGCTGGTAACGCGGCGGTCGACCAGGCCCTTGCCGGTCGGTTCAGAAACCTGTTCCGCGATCGCAACCTTGTAGCCGGCGGCCAGCAGTCTCGCGATGTAACCGTCGGCGGCGTGATAAGGGATGCCGGCCATGTCGATGCGATTGCCGCGGCCCATCTCCCTCGACGTAAGGACGATATCGAGAACTTCTGAGGATAGCCGCGCGTCGTCGTCAAAGGTCTCGTAGAAGTCGCCCATACGGAAGAAGAGGATGACGTCCGGATACTGCCGCTTGATGGAGAGATATTGTCGCCGGATCGGCGTTGCCCCGTCGATTGCTGTTGCCATGAAGAGATTTCGACTCCCGGAGAATGTCGCGTACGAACAGTGAATGATACCGAGATTCAGATATAGAAGCGACTAGACACAAGAGTCTAGAATACTCGGTTGGCAAGCCACAGACTTACCGAGCAGGCGCTCTCGCCTCTCCATCACCGCAAGGATTCCATAATGGCTGTCCGCCAGGTAGCTCGCGGCGCAATGCCCGCACGCGAGCTATGGCTGGAGTATCCATGCGTTGGATGACGGTGCTGTACTACCACCCCGATGCATACGCCTCTGCACGAGCGTCAGCGCCGGCTTCCAACGTCTCGTAGTCATAGTCAACCTTGATCGCGCAGACGTTGCCCGCCACCCGCGTCCAGGCGGGCCACCACTCGACATCGTGCCCCCGGCCAGCCAGATCCTCACCAACTGCCTGCGGAATGCGACCTTCGAGATTCAGCCTGCCGGGAAGGTAATGATGCGGGTAGAACGAATCGGGGAAGGAGAATGTGCCGAAGCGGGGCGCTTCAATTGCCTGCTGGACATCCATACCGAAGACGGTGATGTTCAGGAACGTTTGCAGCATGGCTTGTGACTGCATATCGCCTCCAGGCGTTCCGAAGGGCATGAAGAGCTTGCCGTCCTTGAAGGCCATGGCCGGGTTCGGTGTCAGGCGTGGCCGCTTGCCCGGGTGGAGTGACGATGGATGATCGTGGTCCAACCATGACTGAGACCCGCGGCCAGAGCAGATCAACCCGAGACCCGGAACGATGGGCGTACTGCCAATGCCATCGCTCGGTGTGGCTGAAAAAGCGTTGCCCTCCTCGTCAACGGTACACACATACGACGTGTCCGCCTGGGCAGGGCTCTTCATGCGCGCTGCATCTGTCAACGACCCTGCACCTCCCGCTCTTGGCATCTCGCCGAAGGCTCGCTGCATGTTGATCCGCGCCCGCTGCTCGGCTGCATAGGACTTGGAGAGCAGCTGGTCCATCGGCACGTAGACGTAGTTCGGGTCGCCGTAATAGTGCTCACGGTCACTGAAGGCGAGATTCATCGCCTCGGTCACCATATGGATGTAGTCGGGGCTGTTATGGCCGAGGGAGGCGAGATCCACGTCTTCAAGAATGTTGAGGGTTTGCGGGATGACGGGCCCTTGCGACCAGGGTCCGCACACATTCACGTCGATGCCATGGAACGATGTCGTGGTCGGTTGCTCGATTTCACTGTGGAACTCGGCCAGATCCTCTTCACCCACCGAACCGCCCTCAGCCTGAATGTAGGCCGCGATCTGCTTGCCGATCTCGCCGCGATAGAACTCGTTCCGGGCAGCGTCGACACCGGCGACACGGCTGCGGCTGTCGATCGAGGACTCCGCCGCGGCCATGCGGCGGAACGTCTGGGCCAGGTCTTTCTGGAACAGCACGCTTCCGGGAACTGGCGCCTCACCATCCTGCAAAAAGATCTCGGCGCTGGAAGGCCAGCTCGCGATGTTGCCGCGTGCCTTGGCAATGTTGCGATGGAGCGAGGGATAGACGACAAAACCCTTCTCACAGAGCTCAATGGCTGGCTGAACGACCTCAGCGAAGGTGAGCTTGCCGTAGCGGGCGAGTGCCGTTAACCAGGCGTCGGGCGCGCCGGGAACAATCGAGCGCTTCGCCCCCACGGGCAGCTTGCCGTCTTCGTGGTCCAGGAAATACTGGAGTGAGGCTGTCCGGCCCCACTTTCCAAGACCACTGATTGAAATGGTTTCACCGCTCTGGGCGTGATGAATGATGATTGGCGCAACGCCGCCGAAGGAGCAGAGATCGGGCAGCAACACGTCAATGCAGATGCCGGCCGCGACACCGGCGTCGATGGCGTTCCCTCCCTGGCGGAACATCCTCATCGCCGCTTCCGTTGCCAGATAGTGGCCGGACGAGGCAGCAAAACTACGCGCTGCAATCGGTGGGCGCTCGGATGTGCGCGGTCCCTGGGCGATCGTCATCGGCCGGCCTCCTTCTGGTGAGGTTAGATCACCGCGACCTGCGATCCCGTGTCGGTCTTGGTGACCTCAATCCGCGTCGGGAACATGTCCCGCACGTCGTCGATGTGAGTGATCACGAGTATAGTCTGAAAATCCGACTCGACCGATTGTAGCGCCTCGATGAGCCCGTCACGCCCGCGGCTGTCCTGTGTGCCGAAACCCTCGTCAATGATCAGCATGTCGATCGTCGTGCCGGCTCGACGCACGAGGAGCTTGCTGAGCGCAACCCGGATCGCGAAGTCGACCCGGAAGGACTCGCCGCCGCTGTAGAGCGCATATGGTCGTTCTCCCGTCTCATCGCGGATGATGATGTCCAGCGTCTCGATGATATTGTCATTCGAGAGGGCCTGCCGCGTGGAGCGGAGATCGACGTGCATGTGCCCGTTGGCCATGCGATTCAACAGCCGGTTCGTCTCATCCTGCAGCTCCGGCAAAATGGTCTCAACGATCATTGCCTGGATGCCGTTGCGCCCAAACGCGAGCCCAAGCTCCTTATAGGCATCGGCGTCGAGGCTGAGTGTGGCGAGCTCGGCTTTGTTCTGCTCCTGCTCCTTGTTGAGCTGGTCAAGATGTGCGAGCTGGTTCTGGACCGCGCCGAAGCGTCCCTGGATCTCGTCACGCTCCGCGTGTAGCCGTCCGAGCCGGTCATGGCTATCCTGTAGCCGGCACCGCAGCTGAGGCTCACCCTCAAGCGCCGCGCGAATCTCGGCGAGCTCCTTCGTTAGAGCCTCGATTTCAGCTTGAGTTTCAAGGAGGGCAGCGTCTCTTTCAGAGATGGTCTGCTGCAGATTCGCAAAGCGCACGCGCGCCGTTTCGAGATCGAGGTGCTCCTTCTCGTAGCCGCGCAACGCTTTGATCTGTTGTTCGGCTTCCATGGCCTGCTCCGCGTTGTAGGTGAGATGTTGCAGTGCGGCAGACGTCTCGTTGACAGTGCGCGTCAATTTGGGCGCGTAGCTGTTTGATGCGAGGAGCGCCATGAGCGCGGCGGCGTCCCTTGCAGCCGCGTCGGCGTCCTGCTCGAGCTGTGCTCTCCCTTCGAGATCAGCCTCGATGCGTCGAATTAAGGCAGATCGTTCGGCAGCCGCCGTGCCGGCTTTCTCAAGGCTCTTGACCTCCAGGTCGAGCTCTTTGAGACATAAGTCGAGCTCTCTCAGGCGCGCGCGGTGCTCTCGGTAGCGATCACCAAGCCTGGTGCCTTCACTAGACCACAGCGCCGCGACATGCTCATGCTCGCCATCGCTGATCGGGCGGCGGCAGATCGGACACTCCGCGTCCCCTGTTGCCAGGAGCTCCATGTTGTGCTTGATCTCGCTCATCGCGGTTTTCAGGGCGGTGCACTCGGCTTCGAGAGTCGCTTTCTCTGTCTCGATCGCGCGTTGCCTGGATCTTGCCTGTTCCAGGCGCTCGCGCCGGGCGGCGTCATCTTTGGCTTCCACTCTGAGGGCCCGGAGCTCGGTTTCACGTCTTGCGAGCTCCATCAGCACGGCGCGGGCGTGCTTCTCGGCGTTCAGGTGGGCATCGGCCCGGCGCTCGACGTCGCTGCGGGCACGCTCGATCTCACGCTCCGCGGTGCGAATCTGTTCTTCGAGCGGTTGGCGGCGACGCAAAATCTCGGCGCAGGAATCCGCGACGGCGCGCCACTCAAGGAGCTTGCGATAGTTCTGCTCAATGTGGTCGCCACGCGAGATCAACCCCTCAAGCTTAACGAGGGACGCCCGATCCTCCGCCACCTGTCTCTTCACGTCTGACAGACGCGAGGTGTGGCGCTCAAGCCGGGCACTCGCCGAGTCGCGCGTGCGGATTAAACCCGCTAGCGCGTTGAGCTGTTCCTCGAGAGAACGCACGTCTGTTTCGAGCACGTCGGTTTTTCCGCTGACGTCGAGCAGGGCCGAACTCAGTTGTTCGAGATCAGCTTCGACGGCAGGCCGCTTCTGGAGCTGTTCCTCCAACCGCGCCACGCGATCGCGCAGGTGTGCGCCGCGCGCTCTTAGCGCGCGTTCTTCCTCCCTGGCCAGGGCGTTCAGGTCGTCGTAGTCTCCGAGGTTCAGAATGTCGGCTAGCACCTTCTTGCGCTCGCCGGGTCGCTTCTCGGTAAACGTGTCGGCCTGTCCCTGCATCAGAAAAGCCGAGTTGACGAACGTCTCGTAGTCCATCTTGAGCGTCGACACGATCTTGCGCTCAGTCTCCCGCACTGAGTCACCGGAAATTGCCAGCCAATCGGTTGCGCCTACGCCCCGGACGTAGAACTCCAGGGTCGCCGGCGCGCGAGCGCCGGCCGTCCTGCGGCGAAACACGCGGTGCTCGCGGTCCCCCAGACGGAAATCAAACGTGACCTCCATCTGGGACGCGCCGATCGAGATGACGTCGCGATCGCTCGACGCGCGGGTCTTGCCCCAGACCGCCCAGGTCATCGCCTCCAACAGCGCGGACTTCCCTGCGCCGTTGTCTCCTGAGAGGCACGCGGTGCGGATACCCGAAAAGTCCACCGTCGTGGGCGATCGATAGCTCATGAAGTTGTTGAGTTGCAGCGCCAGAGGGATCACGTTAACTGCTCCGTTGGGTGGCTCGTTTCCCGGTTCAAATCTGATGTTCAGGTAGGCAAGGGCTCACTCGTTTTGCCAGTTCGTCCCACAGCGGCCCATCGGCGAAGGTCTCCCTTTCCGCCCGGGAATCCGGTCCGCGGGCCCATTCGCGTCATGCTATGAAGCGGACGTTGACCGAACTTCCGGCTATCCTATTGCCGCCGAAGCGCCTGACCCCAGCCACGCAGGGTCTGCCGGCAGTCGCGAACGCCTGGGATCCAGTGGCCATTATCGCTTCCAGATTCTACGTTGCATTGAGCATTGTTTGCCGGCGAATGCGCCTCTCTATCGCTGGCGCACCCTTGCGTGCTGATGGCGCGGGCGACGGCAAGGTACGTACGTTCGTACGTGATGTTTCGCGTGCTTGACATTGTACAAGCCGCGCAACTATCATCACATGTTGAAGCTCGAAACATCCCACGGTCGCACACCGTTTTGTCTGCCGGAGGGGTGCAGACAAGCTTCAGTGTACTCACGGTAGAACCTTAACAACTGAGGACTTACAACGGAAAAAGGAGCGAACAGAATGGAATACGTTCTGATTGCGCTCGTTTCCGCGTTGGTCAGTGGTGCAGTTGCGGCTGCCATTACCTACTTTTACCTGCACTCGCGTGCAGCGACGAAGGTTGGTCGCGCAGATCTCGAAGCACAACGAATCATCGAGGAAGCGGAAGCGCAAAAACGGGAACTGGTGCTACAGGCGAAGGACGAAGGGATCCGAGCCCGCACCGAGATGGATCGCGAGGTCTCCCGACGGCGGAAAGAGACCGAACGGGTCGAGCGGCGTCTTGAACAGAAAGAAGAACAGCTCGACCGCAAGACGGAGCAGATTGACCGCCGGGCCAACAATCTCCAACGCAAGGAGAAAGAGATCGAAGACCTGCGCGCTGAGCTCGATGGGTTCCGCGAGCGTCAGCTCGAAGAGCTGCAGCGGGTCGCGGTTCTGTCGGTAGATCAGGCGCGCGAGATCCTGATCGGGCGCGTCGAAACCGAGATGCGGGACATTCTGGATCGCCGGGTTCACGAGCTCGAGCAGGAAGCAAAGACTGAAGCCAACCACAAGGCACGCATGATTCTGGCAACAACCTTGCAGCGCATCTCAACTGACTATGTTGCCGAGACGACGGTGTCGGTCGTGCCGTTGCCAAGCGACGACATGAAGGGCCGGATCATCGGCCGCGAGGGCCGCAATATCCGCGCTCTCGAACAGGCCACCGGCGTAGATCTGATCGTCGACGATACTCCAGAGGCAGTGACCCTCTCCGGTTTCGATCCGGTTCGCAGGGAAGTCGCCCGCCGCGCTCTAGGGAAGCTCATCCAGGATGGACGCATTCATCCAGCTCGAATTGAAGAAGTCGTCAACAAGACCCGCCTTGAACTGGAACAGATCATGCGGGAAGAGGGCGAGAAGGTTGCGTACGAGGCAAACGTCCAGGGCCTGCATCCCGATCTCATCAAACTACTGGGGCGGATGAAATATCGCACGAGCTACGGCCAGAACGTTCTGGCGCACTCACTTGAGGTATCACTCGTGTGTGGAGCGCTGGCGGCCGAGCTTGGCGCGGACGTCAATGTGGCGAAAACAGCTGGCTTGTTACACGACATCGGCAAGGCTGTAGACCACGAGGTCGACGGACCACATGCACTAATCGGCGCGGACATCGCGCGTCGCCTGGGGCGTTCGGCACGGATTGTCCATGCCATTGCAGCGCACCATGGCGAAGAAGAACCACAAACCGTCGAGGCATTCATCGTTGCCACGGCTGACGCTATCAGCGGCGCCCGTCCGGGTGCACGCAGGGAGATGGTCGAAGCGTATATCAAGCGACTCGAAGCGTTGGAAGGGGTTGCAAACTCCTTCGATGGTGTCGAGAAGTCCTTTGCTATCCAGGCCGGCCGCGAGGTTCGTATCCTCGTGCAGCCCGATCGAGTGGACGACCTGGCAGCGACGAAGTTGGCGCGCGACATCGTGAAGAAGATCGAGGAAAATCTAGAGTATCCCGGACAGATTAAGGTCACCGTCATCCGGGAAACTCGCGCAGTTAGTTACGCGCGCTAGCCCCAACTACAGAGAATGAGAAACGCCGCGGCGCAGATGTGCCGCGGCGTTCTTGTCTATTTGCGCAAACGAAAGTCAGCGAGGGGTGTTGACTAGCATTCGCCGTCGATGGTAAGACTACCCGCGGAGCGTGCTGTGCGGTCAGTCTGTGTCAGGGGTGTGCAGATTGGACCCAGATTGGTCATCAATCAGGAGCCGCAGCGCGCCGGGGGTGGATTTTCTTCTGGTGTAAGGAACACGATCGTACCGAATCACGTGCCGCTATCGCGAACTCAGGTTGCGTTTCAATACGGACGAGCGGTGCCTGAGTAGGCTCTGTGGTCCTGAGCGCGCGAGGGATGTGATGCCCGAACCCGGTTTCGTGTTCAACACACCCACAGGACGTTATGGAGGTTTGTCGCCAGCAGGATCGAATCGGCGTTGCAGCACAACACTGCTTTTCGCACTTCTTTACATCGGCTGAGTGGCCCTGCCACTTAATGGAGGACATGGATGGATCGGTTCTTTAGCAAGTTGGACTTACGAGATATCAAGATCGACCCGGAGGCAAAGTTCCCCCCGACTGACGATGCCTATGTTGACACCGACGATGCCGTCGAGATGTCCTGGAATGGCAGCGAGGATGCTACCACTGCTGTTCTGGAGGCTGACACCGAAGTCGCCGAGGTGACCTCACTCAATGGCGACGCAAATGGCGTGGCCGTTCAGCATCGCAATGGTGAAGTCCTGAAGGTGTCTGCTCGCTCGCGACCGAGCGCGGTTGCAGGCGCGATCGCAGGCGTCGTCCGTGAGAGTGGTCGGGCAGAAGTGCAGGCCATTGGTGCTGGCGCCACGAACCAGGCCGTCAAGGCCGTCGCCATCGCGCGCGATTACCTGCTGGAGACCGGAATCGAAGCGGTCTGCTTGCCGGCGTTCATCGATGTCACCATCGACAACGAGGACCGCACCGCCATTCGCATCATCGTGGAGCCGCGGTAACGTCAAGCGTGAGACAGGCAGATCGACCGCACCTGGCGGATTTTCATACCCATTCGACTGCCTCTGACGGAACACTCGCCCCCGTGGAGCTGATGCAAGCGTCAGCCCTGCGGGGGCTTACTGTTGTGGCGCTAACCGATCACGACACCACTCAGGGCGTTCAGGAAGCGGTCACCGCTGGCCGTCGCCTGGGAATATGGGTTATCCCCGGCATCGAGTTCTCAGCCTCCACTGAACGCGGAGAGCTCCATCTCCTGGGATACGGCGTGGATGTTCACCACGAGCGGCTGCAATCCCGGCTGGCCGAGCTTCGCGACACGCGTATGAGCCGTGCCACGAGGATTGTTGAGAGGCTCTCGGAGATTGGCGTGCATCTGCCAGAGGATCTGTTGGAACGCTTCGCGGGACAGGAGTCGGTCGGCCGTCCGCACATTGCCAGAGCGCTTATGGAGGTTGGCCTCGTGGAGAGCGTGAGCGAGGCGTTTGATCGTTACCTGGGCCGTGGCAGGCCGGGGTTTGTCTTTCGGGAGCTGATCGATCCGGCGGAAGCGATCCAGCTGGTGCGCGACGCGGGAGGGATTGCCGTATTAGCCCACCCGTTCTCAGTACCCGACTTTCGCGAGCACGTTCTGGCGCTTGTCGATGCCGGACTGGCGGGTATCGAGTGTTACTATGGTGGCTACAATCATGACCAGCGCATCGAACTGGCCGCATTTGCCCGTGACCTTGGGTTACTTGCCACGGGAGGAAGTGATTATCATGGTCCAGACGCACGTGCGGGCCGTGAGTTGGGGTCCGTTACGATTCCACAGGATTCCGTTGATGCGCTCCTGAATGCCCTGGGAGATGGATCGCAGCCGTCATCTGCTCTGTAAGACCGACCAGCTTCAAGACAGGTTCTCAGCGTGAAGCACGAACAGCCTTACAATACCAGTATGAGTATGCGGAGCCGACAGCGGCTGGCCGGCTCGGCCATTCTTCGAGTGCTGCCGAAACCTGGCGTGTTGGACAAGTAATGTGAATAACGATCGGAAGAGGAAGGTAGCAAGGAGCTCCCGGGATCGTGTTACCCGCTATATCGGGCTGGTTGTGGGTGCCTATCTCGGTTGGCAGATCGGTGCACGGGTAGCGGAGGCTGGCGCAGAGCAGCCGCGCGGCCTGGTAGAGATCCTGTTTGCTGCCGGTTTTGGCGGCGTCGCCTTCATTATCGCGCCCTACGTTACTGTGCGTTTCTTTCGCTGGATGCGGCGGCGGTTCGCGGCCATTCCGGCAATCGATATCGTTGCCGCCGGGGTAGGGCTTGTATTGGGCGGCGTACTGTCGTCCCTGCTTGCGTTTCCCTCTTCGCTGCTGCCAAACCCCCTGGGGCAGCTGGTGCCGTTCGTTGTGGCCATCGCTGCGTGCGGGCTGAGTGTCTTCGTTGTTGTGTTACGTAAGAATGACCTGGCATCGCTGATCTTTCGACGTCACGATTCCGAGAAGCTTGAAGAGAAGATCCTGCTTGATACCAGCGTAATCATCGACGGCCGCATCGTCGATCTGGTGCGGACCGGACTCGTCTCGATGCCTCTGGCGGTCCCGCGTTTCATCCTGCACGAGCTGCAGGGGATCGCGAACTCCGACGATCCCACTCGCAAAGTACGCGGCCGGCGCGGGATGGATGCCCTGGAGCGCCTGCAGCGCGAGGAGCGTGTCGCGGTTGAGATCCTTGAGGTCCAGGTCGATGAGGAACAGGACGTAGACAACAAACTTATCCGTCTGGCCCGGTTGTCGCGCTATCACATTCTGACCGGGGACCAGAATCTCGAACGAATCGCGAAGTTGCAGGGCATCAACGCTATTAACATAAATACCGTTTCTCAAGCGCTGCGTCCGCCGGTCGTGGCGGGTGAGGAGCTCTCTCTGGAGATTGTTCAGCCCGGTCGCGAGCACAACCAGGGAATTGGGTTCCTGGACGATGGCACGCTGATCGTCGTCGAAGATGGCCTCGAGCTTGTGGGCCACAATGTGCGGGTCGTCGTGACGCGCACGCTCCAGACCGGAACGGGCAGAATGGCGTTTGCGACGCTGAGAGATGAAGTTCTGGCGTGACGCTGGCGAAGGATGTTGTGCTGGGGGTGGTGATTGTCGCGGCGGGGTCAGGAGAGCGCTTCGGCGACGCCGCCAAGGTCTTCAGCCCTCTTGCAGGACGACCCGTTCTCGAACACTCACTCGAACTATTTCAGTCGGTGGCCGAGGTGCGCCAGATTATGGTGGTACTGGGCGGCCATACCATCGAAGCCGGGCGCGCTTTGATTCGCGACAGAGAGTACGCGCATATTGGTGTCTGCCTCGGAGGTGACACGAGGAGTGATTCCGTGCGCGCCGGACTTCGGGCATTGCATTCGGAGGTTGATTTGGTAGCAGTGCATGATGCCGGGCGGCCCCTCGCCAGTCTCGCGCTGGCACGGCGGGTGATCGCAGCAGCCCGGGTGCATGGGGCAGCGGTGCCGCTGGTGCCGGTACAGGACACACTGGTACGGGTTGATCGGGACAGACAGGTGACAGGCATCGAACCCCGGGAACAGCTTGGTGCCGTGCAAACGCCCCAAGTGGCGCGCCGCGATTGGTTGGAGGCGGCGCTGGACACGCAACAGACGCATACGGATGAGAGCGGGGCGCTGTTGGCGGCCGGTTTTCGTGTGGTGACGGTGGAGGGGTGCCCTGACAACATCAAGCTCACCTGGCCCACCGACCTTGCGCTCGCCGAGGCCATCCTCCACAGGCGGCAGCAATGACACGTGTCGGACTTGGGTATGACATACACCGTTTTGTGCCAGGTCGTCCGCTCATCCTCGCCGGTGTGACATTCGACAGTGATTTCGGCCTCGAAGGTCACTCCGACGCCGATGTCATCCTGCACGCCGTGGCCGACGCGCTCCTGGGTGCAGCCGCTCTCGGCGATATCGGCGACCATTTCCCTCCATCTGACGAGCGCTGGCGCGACGCGGACAGCAGGGAGCTCCTGCGCACGGTGGTGGCGATGATCGACGACCGCTTCAGCGTCGCGAATGTAGATGTCACGCTCGTGGGGGAGCAGCCGCGCATTGCACCGAAGAGACTGGAGATGCGCGAGAGCCTGGCCCGTCTGCTAGGCATCGCTCTGGATTGCGCGAACATCAAAGCGACCACGAACGAGAGGCTGGGTGCGCTCGGCCGCGCCGAAGGGCTGGCAGCCCTGGCAACAGTGCTATTAGAGGAGCGGGGATGAGAGTCTTACTGCAGCGGGTGAGCGAGGCTCGGGTGGATGTTCGTGGCGAGTGCGTCGGTCAGATTGGGCGAGGGTTGCTTCTGCTCGTCGGCGCGGCTCCAGAGGACACCCCGGACGACGTGAAGTACCTGGCCGAAAAGATCGCGAATCTGCGCATCTTTGCCGACGATGAGGGCAAGATGAACCGCTCCGCGCTGGACGGTGGATACGAGATGCTCGTGGTTTCGCAGTTCACCCTGCACGCCAACGTGCGCAAGGGACGCCGGCCATCCTTTATCGGCGCAGCCGCGCCCGAGCTTGCCGAGCCGCTTGTCGAAGCGTTGATCGCGGAGCTGCGCTCAACAGGCCTCAGGGTCGAATCCGGATGCTTCGGTGCGGAGATGGCCGTCAGCCTGGTGAACGACGGTCCTGTGACCATCTGGATGGATACTGAGGAACTGCGAAGATGAGCCAGTCTGGGCGTTAGACAACGGTCCACGTTGACACATTCAAAGTGCGACTTCTGGGCTACGGGTTCAGGAAAATGGCTATGTTATAGTGCCAGCATCAACGAAGTAGTTCGCCTAACGGGAACAATATCGGTTGAGAGATACCCTGCTGCGTTAGTCTGCGATCGCTGGAGGAAGCTGTGACGGAACGGGATTCAGTTCGAGACTTTACAGTTTCCACGGAGGACGATGCGACTTACGCTACCGATACACCATCGCACCACAAGGAGGGCCAGATGACGGCGGATGAGACAGTCTTCGAAACTGGCCCGAGTTTCGTCGAGAATGAGCGCCCGGCCGACCGGCTGGCTGAGATGCCTGCCTGGCTACAGACATTTGCTGCCACGGTTGACGTCACCGACGAACCCGCCGAAGGCGCGCAGTCACAGGACGCTGGAGACGTTGCAATACCGGTGCCGGCGGACGAGCACGCCAATCCTGTGCCAGCGTTACCGGATTGGCTGCGTGCCGAACCATTCCACACCGAGCAGGTTACCCCGGTCCACGCCTTCAGTGATTTCGAGAGTTTCGTCGATCCAGGCGAGCACGTGACGGATTCGTTCATAAGTGAGGACGACCTGCCGGACTGGCTCCGGGCATTCTCCAACGAGGCGACAGCCACTCCCGGCTCCAGTGTGTCCACCGCATCTGGGCTGACACAGCACAGCGCAACACCAACCAGTTCCACGTTGACGCGTGTTCCGCCAGTCGAGAATGTCTGGCTCTCGGCACAGGATCGCCAGGTGCTCGGTCCAGGCCGTACGCTCTTCGCACTCCTGGCATCGAACGGTGGCACAGCCACATATGACATCGCGACTGCGACGCACGAGATTGACGACGCGCAGGTTGCGAACACACGTGGAGCAGCTCGTGAGGGAGCGCAGGCAGCAGTCACGACGGCTGCGACGCCGACCTCCGGAACGGCTGCTGAGATTGCAGAGACGAAGCCGGGCAACCCGCTTCGGCTGCTGCTGTTGGCGCTCCTCGTCGTGGTGTTGCTCGCAATCGTGTCATATACGTTCCTCGGATAGTCCTGATATATCCGGCCGTCCATTTTCCAGTCTGCATAAGGGGGCGACGTGGTGTCGTATCGAAACGCGGAAGTTAGCGGGACAGTTGATCGTTCGGCGGCTGACAGTTCCGAGGAGGGGGCGACAACGCTGGGTTCGGGGCTCGTTATTGATATCGATCGCCACACAGTGCGGGCGGTGCTGTTTGATACGGTTGGCGGCCACGGACGCTTCGTGACCGCCAGTGAAGCGGTGTCCACGGTATTGCCACCGATCGCAGACCCATCGGCTGCGATTCGCCAGGTGATCCGGGCCGTGGAGGAAGATACGGGCATGACGCTCGTGGGTGACTACGGTGTCCAGACGCCCCGGCAAGGCCATGTTGGAGTTGAGTTCATCGCATTGACCGGGCAGCCGGTGTCACCCGTCAAACTGGCTTTTATTCCCATCGGCAACACCTCGCTGACGCGTAGTCTGGTCGCCGCGGCACGGCGCACAATCTCCATTGTTGAGGTGTTCGATCGTGACGTTCGAACGGACGACGGCGCGTTATCCGGGACCATGCTCGAGGGCGCTATTCGTGCCTTTCAACCCGACGCGGTGGTGATTCTCGATGGCGACAACGTCCAGGCAGAGTGGGCGACCGCCGTCGGAACGTTGAGCAGCCTGACAGCTGAAGGTGTCATTAACCAGATCATTATCGTCGCGCGCGACCAGTACCAGCAGCAGGCCGCCCAGACGATGGGCGAGGATGCCGACCTGCGTGGCATTGACCCGGGCGAGTTCACCCCAGCTGATATTGGCGCGGCGATCGAGATGGAGTTGCATTCCCTCTACGACGCGCGATTCGATCCGCGCTCGGTGTTGTCGTTGGCACAGCCCGTGACGTTCGTGGGGCGAGCACGAGCCGGCGATCTTGTCACCCAGTTTCTGGCACGCAGGCGCGACCAGACGGTCACGGCGGTGTCGGTGGGGGATGGGACCATTGTCCATTCGGCCAGCCCGGACTCAAGTCTGATCGGCATTCGACCGGACCTCGACGCACATGCCAATATCCGGTCCGTGCTGCACGGAGACGCGCGAGGGATCCTGCGCTGGCTTCCATTTTCCATGTCTGAGGAAGAGCTCAACCACTGGATCCTGAATCGAGCGCTGCGTCCGTCGACAGTGAGCGACACGTCGCGGGACCGTTTGATTGAGTCAGCGGTCGTGATCGAAGAGCTTCGGTCGGTCTGGAGCGACCTGGCTCCAGTTGAGCGGCAACACCACGATTTGATCGTTGGCGGAGCACTGTTCGCCAGCTGGGATTCTCCGGGTCTGGCGCTACTGTCGTTGCTGAATGCGTTGGGGCCGAAGCCGGCGCAGGGTGTCGTTGAAGTGGCGCTCGATGTCGACGGCATGTTCCACGCTGCGGGGGCAATCGGCGAGCTATCACCCGCTCTGGCGGCTGATGTTGTTGAGCGCGATATGCTGCTTCCGTTAGCGACGGTCATCGTCGTTGGGGGTGAGGGGCGTGAAGGCGATCTTGCGCTACGCGGGACCATCGAAATCGAGGGTGGCGACACCCGCCAGTTCTCCGTTCCGATAGGCAGCGTGCATCAGCTGGATCTTGGAGCGGACGAGAACGCGTCCGTGACGATCACCTGCGAGCCCTCCGTCTCGATCGCAGGATCCGAAGCGGGCGAAGAGGTCGTCTTCGGCCGGAGCGTGCGGCTACGCGGAGGCGAGCTAGGTATCGTGATCGACGCGCGTGGGGCATCGGTCGACGGATCGAACGACGCGTCCACCCAGAACGCGCGCATGTCGAACTGGTTGAGCGACCTGAAAGCGAAGGAGATCGCAGGGTGACGAGCTTCCCAACGTTGGAACCGGTCGTTGTCGATGGAGGTTCCTTCCTGATCGATCGCCAGCTCGACCGGCCGGGGCATGTTGAAGTAGGCGTGGGCGACCGCGTGAACCCGGACACGCTGGTCGCCCGCACGGGCAACATCGAGAAGTCGTTTACGCTCTATCTCGCCAACGAGCTTGGAGTTCCCAACGATAGTCTGAAGAAGTACCTGGCCAAGTCTATTGGCTCCGCAGTGAACGAGGGCGAAACGATCGCCCGCGTCCGCCGTGGTCTGCGGACTGCCGCCGTTCGCTCGCCGGCTACCGGAACAATTGTCCACGTTGACGACAGTGAAGGCACGGTGACGTTGACGGCGTCGACGGGACCACGTGAGCTCAGGGCGCTGGTGAGCGGTGAAGTTGACAGCATCCATTCGGACCGCGGGGTGGTGATTCGGACTGCCGGGTCGCGCGTGTACGGCATCGTTGGCTTCGGCGGTGAGACGACCGGAACCTTGACCGTAGGAATAGACCGGCACGACCGCGAGCTCACGGCGGATCAAGTCAACACGGACTGGCATGGAGCCATTGTCCTCGCCGGCATGACGATCGGCGTACCCGCCCTCAATCGGCTGCGGGATATCGGCGTCGCCGGAGTGATCGTCGGCAGCATCTCGGAGGCTGATGTACGCCGGTTCTATTCATCCTCGGCGGACGATGACGCCGGGGCGTTCTGGGCATCAGACGGAGCGTTGTTCGCCAACAAGACTGGCGAGTCAGCGTTCGTGATTCTTGTGACTGAGGGGTTTGGCCGGCACCAGATGGCGGAGCCAATCTTTCATTTCCTGGCTTCCAAAGCCGGATCCGCCGTCTCGATGCATGGACAGACCTCGGTAGGCGAGCGGCTGGCGCGCCCAGAGATCTACATCCGGGGCGACCAGGCTGGGGACACCGGCACCGTCTCGTGCCAGCTCACTCCCGGGCGCAGCGTTCGGGTGGTTGACGCGTCACGGTTGGGTGCAATTGGCACCGTTGCTGCCGAGCCGCTGGCGCGGGCGCTCTCGAACGGCATCCAGCGTGAGTATGTAGCCGTGCAGCTCGCCAACGGTGAGCTGCACGATGTTCCCGTTTCCAATGTCGAAGTGCTCTCTTAGAGCGGTCGCTTGACCGTTATCCTGAGGCCAGCGAAGGATCTCTTGTTGGACTTAACCCAGAGGTCCTTCGCTGGCGCTCAGGATGACCTGTTTGACGCAATGAAGTTGTCCTGATTGATCCGGTCATGAAGAATGCGTAGCGGCGCAATTTATTGCGCCCTCTCCGACGCCCGAGCGGTCAGGCAAGGCGCAATGAATTGCGCCGCTACGAACATGGGGGGCCACAATGATCGGATGAACCGGGACATCTTCATCATTGCGCCCTCTCCGACGCCCGAGCGACCTGGCGGGGCGCAATACATTGCGCCCGTACGCAGATGAAGCGACTTCTCGTTCTCGGATACGGTGTAGATTCAACGCATAACAAGAACCGGCAGGGCATGTGCCCTGCCGGTTTCTCGTGTCAGCGACGGAGGTTAGTTACCGACTTCGCGGTACTCGCCTTCGACGGTAGATTCGTCATCTTCCGCGGCTGGCTCTTCGGTGGCCTCTTCAGCCTCCGGCGCCTGTGCGGCGTCGGCTCGCTCATACATCGCCGCGCCAACCTGCGAGAGCGTGTTCGTAAGCTCCTGGTATGCCGGACGCAGCCGTTCCAGGTTCTCCGGGTCATTCTCCAGGATGTCGCGCACGGTCGCGATCTTCTCTTCGAGGCTGAGCTTCAGCTCGCTGTCTAGCTGGTCGCCATGATCGGCCATGGTGCGCTCGGCCTGATAGATCATTGACTCGGAGAGGTTGCGCAGCTCGATCGCCTCCTTGCGCGCCTTATCCTCGTCGGCGTGTGCCTCAGCTTCCTTGACCATGTTCTGGATTTCGCTCTCGGTCAATCCACTGGACGCGGTGATCGTCACCTTCTGCTCGCGGTTCGTTGCCTGGTCACGGGCAGTGACGTTCAGAATGCCGTTGGCATCGAGGTCAAAGATCACTTCGATCTTTGGGATACCCCGTGGCGCCGGTGGGAGTCCGTCGAGGATGAATCGCGCCAGTGTCTTGTTGTCGTTGGACATCGGGCGCTCACCCTGGGTGACGTGAATCTCCACCTGGTTCTGATTGTCAGCGGCGGTGGTGAAGATCTGGCTCTTGCGAGTCGGGATCGTCGTGTTGCGCTCGATCAGCGGCGTCGCGACTCCACCGAGTGTCTCGATTGAGAGCGTCAACGGGGTGACGTCGAGGAGCAGAATGTCCTTGACCTCGCCGCCGAGCACACCCGCCTGGATTGCCGCGCCGATCGCGACCACTTCGTCCGGGTTGATGCCCTTATGTGGATCCTTGCCGAAGAAGTCGGCGACAGCCTTCTGGATCAGCCGGCATCCGCGTCTGACCGCCGACCAGGAGGACTTCGTCGATCTCACCCTTGGCGATCTCGGCATCCTTCAATGCAGCCTGCATTGGGCCTGTGGTGCGCTTGACGAGGTCGTCAACCAGCTGCTCGAGCTTCGAGCGCGTGAGGCTCACGTTCAGGTGTTTCGGTCCGTTGGCGTCAGCCGTGATGAACGGCAGGTTGATGTCGGTCTGCTGGGCGGACGAGAGCTCGATCTTGGCCTTCTCCGCCGCCTCCTTGAGGCGCTGGAGGGCCATGCGGTCGCTGCGCAGATCGATGCCTTCGGTGGACTTGAACTGGTCGGCCAGCCAGTCGATGATGCGCTGGTCAAAGTCATCGCCACCGAGATGGGTATCGCCGTTGGTGGACATCACCTGGAACACGCCCTCAGAGAGGTCGAGGACTGAGATGTCGTAGGTGCCGCCACCAAGGTCGTAGACGGCGATCTTCTCGTCTTCCTTCTTCTCAAGACCGTAGGCGAGTGCCGATGCCGTTGGCTCGTTGATGATGCGCAGCACCTCGAGTCCGGCGATGCGGCCCGCGTCCTTGGTCGCCTGGCGCTGGCTATCGTCGAAGTAGGCCGGAACGGTAATGACAGCTTTGTCGACCGGCTCGCCGAGATACGCTTCCGCGTCCGCCCTGAGCTTCTGCAGGATCATCGCTGAGACTTCTGGTGCGGTCAT
Source organism: uncultured Chloroflexia bacterium (assembly GCA_963729445.1). Classification (GTDB taxonomy): domain Bacteria; phylum Chloroflexota; class Chloroflexia; order Thermomicrobiales; family CFX8; genus JACCZH01. The sequence goes on along the minus strand of CAVSNU010000003.1, from coordinate 598,827 downwards.
CCAGCGCTCGCCGATCTTGAGATCGACGCCACCGTGCTCACCCCGGCGAACTTCGTACGGCACCAGCTTGAGGTCTCGCTGTACCTCTGGGTCGTCGAAGCGCCGTCCGATGAAGCGCTTCACCGAAAACACCGTGTTCTTCGGGTTGGTCACTGCCTGCCGCTTGGCAAGCCGGCCGACAAGCCGCTCTCCGCTGCTCGATTCGGCAACCACCGAGGGGGTCGTGCGCTCACCTTCGGCGTTGGGGATAACGGTCGGTTTTCCCGCCTCAATCACTGCAACGACCGAGTTAGTGGTTCCCAGATCGATACCGATTGTTCTAGCCACTCGTGCGTTCCTTTCGTCCTGTTACGTACTTGCTATCCACGACTGTCGCTATCCGGCTGCTATGCGTCTGTGCCGCTCTCGGTCGCGAGCGACCCCACCTTCACCATTGCCGGACGTAGCACCCGGTCGTGAATGAAGTAGCCTCGCTGGAACTCCTCTACGACCATGTGTTCGCCGGTGGTGGCCTCATCGAACGCGACCGCTTCATGGCGGGCGGGGTCGAACGGCTTGCCGATCGACTGCATGACGGTGACACCCTCTGACTCCAGAGCTTTCCTGAGATTTGTCTCAATCAGGCGGAAACCCTGTACCCAGCTGTCGCCCTCGGCTTCGGCCGGCAAGCTCTTGAATGCCCGATGAAAGTCGTCAACCATCGGAAGGATCTTGCGCAGCAAGTTTTCCGTCGCGCGCGTTCGAACCTGCTCGTGTTCCTGCTCTTTGCGCCGGCGATAGTTGATCAGCTCCGCCCGCTCGCGCTGGAGCTGATCGGTGAGGTCCTCAGTGCGCTCGCGCTCGCGCTCGAGCAGCTTGACGAGGACGCCGTGTTCTATCTCGGACTCGTTCGCGTCAAGTTCGTCCCCGTTGACCTCGTTGTCGGCCGGGGCCGTCGCTTCGTCTTCGTTGAGCGTGTTCTTCGCTTCGTTGTTAGCCTTCACAAAATCCTCACTCATGCCATCGTTTATCCACTGCTTACGCCCGGTAGTACAAATCGCGCATAAGATCGCTCACTAACTGGGACATGTAGCGTACCGACGAGATGGATCGTTCGTACTGCATCCGGCGTGGCCCCAGGATGCCGACGAGGCCAGTTACGTGATTGCCGACGCCATAGCTTGCTACAACAATACCGAACCCTCTCAATTCGTCTGCGACGTTCTCGTCGCCGATGAAGATCTGGACGTCACTGTTTTCAGTGAGTTGGGGCAAGAGCACCGACAATATTGAGCCTCCGCGCAACAGATCGAGCAGCGGACGTAACTCTTCACTGTTACTGAACTCAGGCTGTTGCACCAGGTACTCGATTCCCTGATGATGCACCGCCGAACGCTCGCCTGATTCCGCCGCGGCCAGGGTCTGAGCGACTTGCCTGCCGATAGCTTGATCGATGCCCGTAAACGTGAGCACCGTACGTCCAACTTCCGGCACCGTCAGATCTCGTAGTTGCTCATTCAGGCGATCCGCAGCGGTGCTGAGCTCTGACTGGCTCACCGGTATGCTGAAATGGATCATCGCCTGATTGATGGAGCTCTCCTGGGTGACCAGGATGAGTAATGCCACACGATCCTGCAAGGACAACAGCTCAAAATGCCGTAGCCGTGCCTTGGCCGTGTGGGGTGTCGTGACCATCGAGACATTCCCGGCGATCTCGGCCAGCACGCTCGCCGTGAGCTGTAACCAGCTCTCGAGCTGTGACTCGACCTGGCGGAATTGATGCCGGATCATGATCTGGTCGTTCTGGGGCAGGGTCGAGCTCCGCGCAAAATGCTCGACGTAATAACGGTAGCCCAGATCCGTCGGGACACGCCCGCTCGACGTGTGCGGGTGCTGGATGTAGCCCTGGCGCTCCAGAGCTGCCATCTCGTTGCGAACCGTCGCCGATGAGACGTTGAGCGGATAGCGGTCGATGAGCGTCTGCGACCCAACCGCGCGCCCGGTGTCTACGTACTCTTCAACCAGAAACCGCAGAATACTGCGCTGTCGTTCAGGAAGATACTGTTTCATCATCGCACGCCACTCACTTTAGCACTCTCGACCGTTGAGTGCTAACCAGAAATGAGGATAGCAGTTGACACAGTTGGTGTCAATCTTGCGGAGTGTCCGTCTGGGCTTCACCACTCTCTTCAACGAGGTCTTCGTCTTCGGTTTCGCGATAGGATCGTGTCCTCCATAACGCGGTAGCAACCACGCCGCCGGCAATTGCCAGCGCGAGAATCACGAACGAGCCGAGGATGATGGTGCTACCCACGCTGTCCTGGGAACCCTGGCTGTCCTGAGGCCTGTCACCTTGATATCCGAGCGAGGATTTCCAGTTTGCGTCGAGCTCTTCCATGGTGATCCCGAGGACCGACTCGACTGCCTGCTCGTGGCTGACCTCGTCGCGGTAGACAGAGACGAGCTGACCCACGGTTATGCTTCCATAAGTCTCGACGAGGTAGGACATGACAGAAACGCTCTCAGCGTAGGAGAGCAACGCCTGGTCGGGGTCGAGCGGAAAACTGGACTTAAGCGCGCCAAGCGGTATGAGCCGGCCGGCACGGACCGCGCGGTCGAGTATGGGACGAAGCCGTTCGTCCTCAGCCTCTTGCATATAGGTCGCCAGCCCCTCATCGAGCCAGGGCGGAGGCGAATTGTAGGGATTTATCGAAGCCTGGTGCACGACGACGTGGCCGATCTCATGCGGGATCATCCTCGCTATTTCCCGCGCGGAGCTCCCGCCCGGCGCGATCTGGGCGACGATGTGGTTCAGCGCCGAGTAGGCAACGCCACCGATCCACTCCGCGGAGTTCGGCGGTAACGCGCTGCTGAAGTCACGCTCCCTGGGGTAGACGATGATTCTGATCGGCTCCTCAGTCTTGAGACCATACTGCTCGTCGAATCGAATCAAGGTGCGATTCGCGGCATCGAGGATCTCGCGCGCGTAGTCTTCGGATCCGCCGTACCACCAGACGGAGAGCAAACCACCGTCAAGGGATTGCCAGTCGAAGCGCTGGTCCATGTACGTCAGCGTCTCGGTCGAGGACTCGTATACGTTGCCATGACCATCGGTGACACGCCAGAAATACTCAATGTCCACACCCGGTGGGAGATATCGCACGCTCATGTCGGCCTGGTATGTGGCCTGAAGCGTCTCGTCCTGGCTGAAATCTGGTTCTGCAAGGCTGAAGGCGCTGGCCCCGGCAGCATGCCAGAAGAGCTCGACGTCGGTAATCTCGACATCCGTCTCGGCGGTCAGACTGAACTCGATCGCGCGCGGGAAGTCCGCCTGCGCGCTGACCTCAACAAAGTTGATTGCGGGGGCCTCCTGCGCCGCGGTTGGCGACGCGAGGAGACAGGGGAGCGTGCACAGGAAGAGAAGCAGGCCGAGAAGCGGCCTAGTCGGCATTCGCGACCTGCTGGCTCTCCTCGAGCTTCTGATGGAGGTAGGCGTCGATCAGCGGGTCGAGATCGCCGTCGAGCACCGCCGAGACGTTGCCCGTCGAAAAATCAGTTCGATGATCGTTGACCATCGTGTACGGCTGCAAGACATACGAGCGGATGCGGTTGCCCCAACCTTCGACAACCGGCTCACCCTTGATGCGCGCCTGCTCCGCTTCACGCTCGCGGATCTTGAGCTCCACCAGCTTCGCGCGCAAGATCTTCATCGCGCTCTCGCGGTTTTGAAGCTGCGACCGCTCGTCCTGGCACGACACGACGATATTGGTAGGCAGATGCGTAATGCGCACCGCCGAGCTTGTCTTGTTGACATGCTGGCCGCCGGCTCCGGACGCGCGGAACGTATCCACTCTCAGATCGTCGTCGCGGATTTCGACGGTATCGTCCTCCTCGACGGCCGGGAGCGTCTCGACAAGCGCGAACGCGGTGTGGCGGCGATGCGCGGCGTCGAACGGCGAGAGTCGCACCAGCCGGTGTGTCCCTGCCTCGGCTTTGAGATAGCCGTACGCATACGGACCGCGCAGCTCGATGGTCGCGCTCTTGATCCCGGCTTCCTCGCCCGGGGTCCAGTCGAGGATCGTGATCCCAAAGCCACGCTTCTCGGCCCAGCGCAGGTACATACGCGACAGCATCTCGGCCCAGTCCTGGGCATCAACGCCACCGGTTCCGGCGTGAATGGCAAGGATGGCGTCGTGGTCATCGTAGGGTTGGTTGAGCAAGAGCTGGAGCTCGAGCCGGTCGAGCTGATTCGCGAGCTCGTCCGCCTGGCTGCTCACTTCCTCGGCGAGGGACTCGTCCTCGCCGGCGAGCTCTTCGAGCTCGATCAGATCCTCGGCCTGCGCGACCATCTGCTCCCATGCCTCAACGGGAGATTTCAGGGACGCCATCTGGCGCATCACCCGACGGGCGCGATTGGTATCGCTCCAGAACTCCGGGTCACCAGTTTGGGATTCTAGCTCCTGGATTTGACGGCGTTTTTCAGGCAAGTCAAAGACGCACCCCGATACGGTCGAGGCGCTGGCGGACGCCGATGAGAAGATTGTTCGTACTTTGTTCCATGAGGTCTGCTTTCCGCTGCGGTGACACGCAGAATGTCCTGTTCAGCCTCTAAGTATAGCATCCATGTCGGCTAATGACAGGTTGTGACTCAACCGGTAAGATCCCCGCTGGCGTAGTGGTAGACGGACGGACGGGACAGAAATCAGAGCATGAACACGTTTAAGGACCTGTTCCGCAACAAACCGCTTCTCACCTTCATGGCCGGCCACTTTACCGTTGACATGTACGGTGGAATCTTGCCGGTGCTCTACCCCTTGATGGTCGCCGAGTTCGCCCTGGATAATGCGTCGATTGGGCTGATTGCCCTGGCGTATACCGGCGCTGCGTCATTAAGCCAGCCTCTCTTCGGGTACCTGGCCGATCGGTTCGGCAGCCGTTACTTCGCGGTGCTCAGCATGTGCTGGTCCGCTCTGATGGTCAGCCTGATCGGATTCGCTCCATCCTATGCTCTGCTGATCTTCTTCGCATTTATGGCCGGGTTGGGCTCGGGAGCCTATCACCCACAGGGAGCGAGTAACGCATCCGCCGCGGCTGGTGACGTGAAGCGCAACTCGGCGCTGGCGTTTTACACCGTTGGTGGAACCACCGGCTATGCACTCGGCCCGATCATCGGCGCGGTTGCATTCCTCATCCTGGGCCGGTATGGCACGATTTTTCTGTTGCCGTTCGGATTTATCGTGGCATTCATGATGCTGCGGCAACTCAAGAAGCTGGGCCTCGGCGTCGCCCAGCACCATGCCACGCAGCGAGCAGTGCAAGCCGCCGTTGAGTGGCGTCCACTTTTGTTGGTCATGGCCGTGGTGATGCTGCGGTCGTGGGTGTTCTCTTCGATGGTGGCGTTTATCCCGCTCTGGTTCGACGAGCAGGGCTATCAGGTCGGGTTCTATAGCGTCTTGACGACGGCAGTCCTGGGGTTGGGCGCTGTCGGGACGTTGACGGGGGGCGTGCTGGCAGACAGGATGGGACAGCGGACGATTCTCATCGCTTCGCTCATCGGATCCGCGCCATTCCTCCTACTGTTTGCGGCGTTCCCAGGCCCACAGTCGCTGATCTTCGGCCCAGCCTTCGCGTTTCTGGCTGACATGGGTATCTCGATCACGCTGGTGATCGCCCAGCGGCTCCTACCGGGCCGAGTCGGAATGGCGTCGGGGTTCATCCTTGGGATGGGATTCGTGACTGGCGGGATTGGCGTGCCGGTAACAGGCTATCTTGCAGACCGGTTCGGCATGGCTGAGGCGCTGATGCTGAACGCGACCCTGGTGATCGTCGCGGCCGCGGTTGTCATGCTCATACCAAAGCGAGCGATCGTCGATCCTGCGCCTGCCACGGTCGCGGTCTCGGCTCGCTAGCGATGAACTTTGGCTACGTTGAGGGACTGTGTGTCGCGATCGACCGCGACGGTGAGCAGCTGGTACGTGTGACGGTGTACCTGGAAACGAACATGGGCATCGAGATCATCCGCGAAGTTGAGAGTGCGCCGGAGGAGCGGCCCAATGGCGGAATGGACCTCTATTGGGAAGCAGACCAGTGGACGCAGGACACCATCGTGCACCAATTGTTACCGCGCGGCTGGGAGCTTCTCGGGTCGATCGATCCTCCGGTTCGGGATCCGGGCGAGGTGCCGCGGTCGCCGCGCTATGCCTTGCGGACGGCCTTATGGGTGCCGCCGCCTGGTTGGAACGATGAGGAGGACGTGGAGTAGTTGCGTGCGCAGTGATGAACGTGTCGTTCGGCTACTATTCCTCCACAAAGGAGACGCGCGCACCTACCTTCGCCGTCAAGAGTGTTGCCGTGCCAGGAGGCCCACTGTGAGCATTGAGTTTCTGGTAACGACGTTTATTGTCGTCGTCACACCTGGAACCGGCGTGATCTACACGTTGGCGGCCGGGCTCTCGCGCGGAGCCCGCGCGAGCGTGGTAGCCGCAGTCGGATGCACGCTCGGTATCATTCCGCATATGGTCGCTGCCATCACGGGTCTCGCGGCCCTGCTGCACACGAGCGCGCTGGCGTTCCAGACGCTGAAATATCTGGGCGTGGCATATCTTCTCTACATGGCCTGGGCAACGTTAAAGGAGAAGGGCGCGATCGCTGTGGAGGAAGAGACCGCACCTCGTTCAGCGTTGAATGTCATCATTTCCGGCATCTTGATTAACATCCTCAATCCGAAGCTGACGATTTTCTTCTTCGCATTTCTGCCGCAGTTCGTGAGCACGAATGAGCCCAGTGCTTTGCGGCGCATGTTGGAGTTAAGTGCGGTCTTTATGCTGGTCACGTTCATCGTGTTCGGGGTGTACGGAGTCTTTGCCGCCTCGGTGAGGAATCAAGTGGTATCACGCCCGCGGGTGATGACCTGGATGCGACGTGGCTTCGCCGGTTCCTTTGTCGCCCTCAGCGCCAGGCTCGCGCTTACCGATCGGTAACGATTGGTTCGCGATAGTCACTATCTGCGGAGCAAGATTCAGGGACGATCGTTACTCGTCAGTCTATTCCAGGCGGCATGCACCTGCTCGTGCAAATCGTCGAACGAGCCGCCGTTGTCGATGACGAGATCGGCGCGGGCGACTTTCTCCGCTTGAGGCGGTTGTGCGTCGATGCGGCGCTCTGCCTCTGCGCGGTCAACCCCGTTGCGGGCAATAATTCGCTCGATCTGCGTCTCACGGCTGCAGGTAACCACCCACACCTCGTCACAATCGTCTGCGATCCCCGCTTCGAACAGCTTGATCGCATCCAGCACGAGCACGTCCGGGCCCGGTCGGTTCATCGCTGCGCGCATCTCACCCACAACGAACGGATGAACGATGCGTTCGAGGTCGGCCAACGCGTCCGGATCTGAGAAGACGATCTTGCCGAGCTCTGCCCGGTTGATGCTTCCGTCATCAGCGACCGTGGCGCAACAAAAGCGTTTACAGATCGCGGGCGCGAGGGAGGAACCCGGCCCCATCAGCTTGTGGACGAGGCCGTCACCGTCGATGGTCTCGGCGCCGAGCTCGGCGAGTTTCTTCAACACCGCCGATTTTCCGCAGGCGATATTGCCGGTCAGCCCGATAACGTGCTTGCGTCGTGGCACAGGCTCAAGCGCCTTCCGCGTACGCTGCTGACTCAGCATTGATTTCCTCCAGTTCGGCGCCGAGCGCGCCCCATTCCTGATAGGCCGACTCAAGCTCGTCCTGAACGATCTCGTATTCCTGTCCCACTTCGGTCACCTTGTCGATGTCCTGATCGATGGTGGCACGAGAGAGCTCATCGCTCAGATTGTTCAGTCGCTCTTCGAGCTTGCTGATACGACGCTCGGTAGCGCTGAGGCGTTTCTGTGCATCCTTGAGCGCGCGTTCCATCTGGCGCGCGTCCCGTCGTCCGTCGAACTTTGGCTTGGGCGGCTCAGCCGGCTCGTTCCTGGAGGGAGCCGTGGTTCCTCCGAGTTGGAGACGTTCGCGCGCCCTCAGCATGTCGCTGTAGTTACCAAGGTATGTCTGGATCGCCCCGTCCTCAATCGCCCAGATGCGGTTCGCGATGCGGTCGATAAAGTAGCGGTCGTGCGAGACAAACAGGATCGTGCCGTCGTAGCCATCGAGCGCCTGTTCCAGCGCCTCCCTGGCCTGAATGTCGAGGTGGTTCGTTGGCTCGTCGAGCACCATGAAGTTGGCGCGCTCCAGCGTAAGACGCGCGAGGGCAAGCCTGCTGCGCTCTCCGCCGGAGAGCGCCGACACGCGCTTATACACATCGTCGTTCGAGAACAGAAAGCGCCCGAGCAGATTTCGCGCTGCCTCTTCGCCCATCGCCTGATCGTGAAGGAGCGTATCCAGCACGGTGCGGTTGGGGTCCAAACCCTCATGTCCCTGCGCGTAATACGCAACCTTCACGTTGGTTCCGAAACTGACCTGCCCTTTGAGGAGTGGGATGTCACCAACCAGGGAGCGCAACGCGGTCGTCTTTCCGCTCCCATTCGGACCAAGCAGCGCGACACGGTCACCACTCTCCATGGTCAGCTCTTCTTCGTGCCGCACTAGAACAGCGCGATCTTCGCCATTTTTCGCCGGGTAGCCAATCTCTAGCTTCTTCGTGCTCAGGGCGATTCTGCCTGAGCGCTTCGTTGCCCGGATGCCGAGATTCAGGTTGTCGTGCTCCTGCGGGCGGTCCAGACGCTCCATGCGCCCGAGCCGGGTCTCACGGCCTTTTGCCTCGCGGGAGCGCTGACCGGCTTTGTACTTGCGGACGAATTCTTCAGTACGCGCAATGAACGCCTGCTGCTCCTCGTACTCCTTCACCCTGCGGGCGTGGCGCTCCTCGCGCAGCTTGAGATAGCGCGAATAGCTACCCGGGTAGTCTTCGAGCCGGCCAAATGCCATGTCGAGGGTGCGGCTCGTGACCTTGTCCAGGAAGTAGCGGTCATGACTGACGACGATGAAGGCGCGATTCCAGCTGCGCAGGAAACCCTCGAGCCACTCGATAGCCTGAAGGTCGAGGTGGTTCGTCGGTTCGTCGAGCATCAGCAGGTCTGGGTCCGAGAGCAGCGCCTTGGCGAGGGCGACGCGGGTCTTCTGCCCTCCGGAGAGACGCTGGACGGGCTGCCCGAACATGTCCTCTGGAAAGCCGAGTCCACTCAACACCTGAGCCGTGCGATGCTCCATCTCATACCCATGGTGAGCCTCGAACTCTGAGGACAGCCGGGCATACTCCTCGAAGAGGAGTTCCAGCGCATCCTCGCCGGCTCCTGCCATTTCCTGCTCGATTGCGCCCATGCGCCGGCCAATCTCGCGCACAGCGGCGAAGGCTTCGAGCGCCTCGTCGTACAGCGTTCGATCACCGCTGAAACTCGCCTCCTGTGCCTGGTAGGCCATCCTCAGACCAGTTTGTGTCGTAATCGATCCTTCGCTTGCCTCCTGCATACCGGAGATGATCTTGAGCAGGGTGGATTTGCCGGCCCCGTTGGTTCCGACGAGCGCGACATGCTCCCTTTCATTGATCTGAAAGGTCACGTTGCTAAAAATGAGCTCGGTTGCGAAGCGTTGAGTCAGGTTAGATGCTGTGAGAATTGTGTTCGCCATCGCGAAAATGTGCCCCTTGATGCTACGAATTCTTTAACCAATGAAGGATAGCACGCCGCCTGGAAAGAGCTCATTGCGCGCGGAACAGATAGGCTATGATGATTGCTGGAATCCAGAGTGATCCTGTATCGTTAAATCGTTTCAAGACATCAGTCCGGATGACGAGTAGTGCATCCCATCGGTGGATGCGAGAAAGCGTCGTTTCGGTTTCTGGGGGGAAAGATGGTTTGGCCGACGACGGCGTGTAGAGACTCGGACGAAGCGTTGTCCATCGGCGGTGTTCCAGTTGCTGATCTTGCAGCCCGCTATGGCACCCCGCTCTATATCTACGATGAAGCGACGATCCGCAGCCAGTGCCGGCTCTATATGCGAGCCCTCGCCCAGGCGCATCCGCGCCCGCGGGTGGTGTATGCCGGGAAGGCGTGGCTTTCGCGTGCCTTGTTGAAGATCATCAACGAAGAGGGCTTGTCGCTCGATGTCGTTTCGGCGGGTGAGCTGTATGTTGCGCTGCAATCCGGGTTTCCCCCGGAGCGCATCTCCTTTCATGGCAACAACAAGACACCGGATGAGCTCCGCATGGCGCTCGACAGCAACATCGCGCAGATTGTCGTCGATAACTTCTATGAGATTGATTGCCTCGAAGAGCTCACTGCCGGCCGGGCGGAGCCATTTCCCGTGCTGCTCCGGCTGAATCCGGGCATCGATGTTCACACACACGACTATCGCAAGACGGGCATTGTGGATTCGAAGTTTGGCCTGGGCATACACACGGGCGACGCTGCCTGTGCCGTTGAGCGGCTTGTCAACGCACCGGGCCTGGATCTGCGCGGGTATCACTCCCACATTGGATCACAGATCTTCGAAGTCGAGCCGTTCGTCGATTCAGTCAACGCCATCTTCGACTTCGCGGCCGAGATGAAGGCGCGCTTCGGCGTCGTTCCTCAAGAGATATCACCGGGCGGCGGCTTCGGCATCCAGTATGAAGCGAACGACCCTGAAGCGCCGGTGGAGGAGTACATTCAGTCCATCGGAGCTGCAGCGCAGGTCGCCGCGAAGCGGATTGGCATACCCGATCCCGAGTTTACGATTGAGCCTGGCCGGTCGATCGTTGGGACTGCAGGCGTTGCAGTCTATACGGCCGGCGCAACCAAGGTTATTCCCGGTATTCGTACATACGTTTCAGTTGATGGTGGAATGGCAGATAATATCCGACCGGCGCTCTACGGTGCGGTATACTCGGCAGAACTCGTGACAGGCAGGAAAGATCATCCAACGATCCCGGTGACGATTGCGGGGAAGTTCTGTGAGTCGGGCGACGTGTTGATTGAGAAAACACACCTCCCGCAACTAACCGCAGGTGACCTTATTGCTGTTCCAGTGGCCGGGGCATATTCACTGGCAATGGCCAGCAACTACAACATGGCGCTGCGACCGGCCGTTGTGTTCGTCTCCGACGGAGAGGAGCGCCTCGTTCAGCGCCGGGAGACGTTTGACGATCTCTTGTTGAGGGATGTCGTCGAGACGGTTGGTAAGTAAATATTAGAACCGGTGGTGCGATTCCGTTCTGTCTTCTCTGTCCAGCTAGCTGAAACCGTCCCAAGGGGGGCCTGTAGGTGGTAGAGCGTTCAAAGAACTCACTTTCGACATCGACCCAGGATACCGGTCTTCCGGCGGTTGCCGAGTTGAACGGCGCGAACGGCGAGTTAGATCACGACGCTGTCGAGAAGTTTGTCACGACGGCGACGGCGAACGGATTCCTGCTCTGGAGTGATCTCACTGCACAGCTGGACCCGGAGGTTGACTTGCCGACGCTTGAGGCGATCGAGTCACGCTTGACCGATCTGGGGATTCCGATCTCCCGAGACGGTCAGGTGACAGACCTTGTTGAGGCAGACGAGGATGAGCTGCGCTCGTCCATGGAAGCGGCAGTCCCGACCAGCACCTTCTCGCCGGAGGACGATCTCGCAAACGTCAACATCGACGACCCGGTGCGGATGTACTTGCGCGAGATTGGACGGGTGGCGCTGCTCACTGGCGAGCAAGAGGTCAAGTACTCTCAGCAGATGGAGCGGCGCGAATACCTGCTCAAGGTTCAGGCGAACCTGGGTGACGGGGATATTCCCAGTGCCGACATGATCGGCCGCGCGGTGTATCACATCTTCCGCGAGGGCTGGATTTACGCCGACGCGCTCTACAAAGCCACCTATCCAAACCGCGCAGCCACGTCGAAGCTGGATATGCTCAGCAAGCTGCTACCGGTAACCCAGCTACCGGAGAACCAATTGTCGCGAACTGCGTCAACGCTCGACAAAGCTCCAGAGGAGCTTGAGGAAGAGTTGCGCCGGCGGCGTGTTGAGTGGGATCTCTTCCCAAAACAGCTGCAAGAACAGCTGAGTGACCCGGACGCCTGGCTTGAGAATGACGCCGCGGCCGAAATACTCGAACATTGCCGATACACGATGGAGCGCGACTACAACCGGATGATGGTCGAGGGCGCACATGCCCGCGAGCAGCTGACTGAGGCGAACCTGCGCCTGGTCGTCAGTGTTGCCAAGAAGTATGTAGGGCGCGGCATGTCGATGCCGGACCTCATTCAGGAGGGCAATCTTGGCCTGATCCGTGCTGTCGAGAAGTTCCAGCATCACAAAGGGTTCAAGTTCTCAACCTACGCGACCTGGTGGATCCGGCAGGCGATTACCCGTTCCATCGCCGACCAGGCCCGAACGATCCGTATCCCGGTGCACATGGTGGAGACGATCAACCGGCTGATCCGCACGTCGCGCCGGTTGCAGCAGGAGCTGGGGCGCGAGCCTACCTCCGAAGAGATTGCCAAGGAGATGGAGCTCGCGCCGGAAAAAGTACGCGAGATCCTGAAGATCTCTCAGGACCCGATCTCGATCGAAATGCCGATTGGCGAAGAGGAAGACTCTAGCCTGGGTGATTTCATCGAGGACCAGAAGGCGCTCGCACCTGCTGATGCCGCGTCGTACCAGATGCTCAAGGAGCAGATGGAAGACGTGCTCGATTCTCTCTCCGAGCGCGAGCGCAAGGTTCTCGAGCTGCGCTTCGGCCTGGACGACGGGCGAACGCGCACTCTTGAAGAGGTTGGGCGTGAGTTCGGCGTTACACGAGAGCGGATTCGCCAGATAGAGGCGAAGGCCCTGCGCAAGCTGCGTCACCCCAGCCGGTCCAAGAAGCTGCGAGATTATCTGGTATAGAGCCCGTCGCCCCGGACTCCCAGCCAGCTGACATGCTTTCTGCACTGTTTGTATCGTGCTGTGGCAAGCTTATGGTTTGTTGATTCACTTTCCAGGCAGGGCGAGCTTCAATGTTCCAGGACAAAGCAAAGATCTATATCAAGAGCGGCGACGGCGGACGCGGAGTCGTCTCGTTTCGCCGTGAGAAATTCGTTCCGCTCGGTGGCCCTGACGGTGGCGATGGTGGACAGGGCGGCAGCATTATCCTGCGCGTCGACCCTCAGCTCTCCACCTTGCAGCCATTTCGTTACCAGCAGCACTTCCGCGCGGAGAACGGCCAGCCTGGGCGTGGACAAAAAATGGCGGGTAAGCATGGCGAAGATCTCTACATCGACGTTCCGCCGGGGACGACGACGCTCGTCGACGAAACGGGCGAGGTCATTGCCGACCTGGTCGAGCCCGGTGAGACACAGGTGCTGCTGCGCGGCGGGAAAGGTGGTCTCGGTAACGTCCACTTCAAATCGTCCGTGCACCAGGCTCCGCGTATGGCGGAGCTCGGCGAGCCCGGCACCGAGATGTGGATCCGGCTTGAGTTGAAGGTCATCGCTGACGTTGGGTTGGTGGGATTACCCAATGCCGGCAAGTCGACCCTCCTTGCGGCTGCCAGCGCCGCGCGCCCAAAGATCGCCGATTACCCCTTCACGACCCTGTCGCCGAACCTCGGCGTTGTCGAGGTTGGCGGGCGTGACGGGCAAACGTTCGTGATGGCTGACATTCCAGGTCTTATCGAAGGCGCATCTGAGGGGGTTGGCCTGGGCATTGAGTTCCTGCGTCATGTTGAGCGCACCCGTCTGCTCGTTCACGTGATTGACGCATCCGGTGGACTTGAGGGCCGCGACCCGCTCACTGATTTCGAAACGATCCGCAGTGAGATCGAAGCCTACTCAGAAGATCTGGCGACAAAGCCCCGGCTCGTCGTGATCAACAAGATCGACATTCCGGAAGCTCAGGAGAATGCGCCAATTCTACGCATGGAGCTCGAAAGCCGCGGCGAGACGGTCTATGAGATCTCGGGTGTGACCGGTCAGGGTGTGCGCGAGCTCATGGAGGCGATTTCCCGTCGGCTGGCAGAGATTCCAGAGGAAGAGCGCCCGACTGTTGAAGAGGAGCGAGTCTACACGCTGGAGTCCGAGGACGAGCGCGCCTGGACGGCGGAGCGTCTGTCGGCGCATCATTTCCGGGTATCTGGTGTCAACCTCGAACAGCGGTTTCGCATGACTGACTTCACTCTGGAAGAAGCGGCGGAGCGTTTCCAGAGGATGCTCGAGCTCTGGGGGATTTCTGCAAGGCTCGAACAACTGGGCATTAAACCAGGGGACTTCGTGCATATCGCAGATTCGGAGCTGGTGTGGGATCAGACTGCGCTGGAGGCTGAAGCTGCTCTGGTGAACCCCCCGCGACGTCGCCGAACGCGCCGCCAGCGCTTGCAGGCCCGCCTGGGTGACGACAGCGACCGCGACGCACAGACATAGGGATTGCTGTCAATGCGCTCCATGTCGTGTCGCCACCATGGCGCCGGCAGCCGAGGCCGAGCGCACTGCCTCGATCGTTAACCGACCCTCTCGAAGCAGTCCCGCAATCGCTGCAGCGAAGAACGCATCGCCCGCTCCAGTTGGGTCGACCTCCTGGATAGCTGAGGCTGGAACATGTCGCAGCTTACCCTCGCACTCGAACCACGAACCGTGCTCGCCGTCGGTGATGATGCAGACTCCGGAGGTGAGACGTTTCAGGTGCGACATGAGTGGCGCTGGATCCGCGGGCCAGCCAAGGGCCCGGGCATCGGCGATGCTGATTTTGCTGAGGTGCGCGTGGGCCAACAACCATTCGGTCGCGCTCACCATCGCCTGCCGATTGATCCAGGCGCTGGGGCGCGGGTTCGGGTCGCAAGCAACGATGATGCCGCTACGACGCGCCTGCCGGATAGCCGCCATCTGAACTTCTGCCGACGAGCTGTTCGTCATGAGCAACGAGCTTGCATAGAGTGCGCTGGTCTCTGAGCTCAGGCCCGACTGGACGTCCTCCAGACGTGAGACACGTATCCGCGGGCCGATCTCCATAAAACCTGAACGGCGGCTTGTCGTCCCGGTGATCGATGACCGCTAGACGGGTCGGAGCGTTCACCGGGACGATTGGCTGATGGTCGATATTCTCGCGCTGGAGCAGTGCGCGAATGCGGTCGCCGAACCCGTCCAATGACAGCGCGCCGAGAAAGCGTGCGTCCAGCCCGGACCGCTTCAGGTGGATTGCGACGTTGAGCGGGGCGCCGCCGATACGGACGGAGAGGGCGTCGGTGTCGACGAGGGTGTGGTCACGCTGTGGAAAGAGATCGATGAGTGCCTCACCCAGGCAGACGACGGTCATTGCGGGAGAACTAATCGTCGTCGGTAGTCTGACCGGCGCGAGCTGTGCTGGGTGACTCACGCCGGACGTCGAAGACATCGCGAATGGCCTCGAGTCTTTGCAACACGCGGCTGAGCTGCCGAACGCCGTCAACCTGCAGATTGATCATGACCGTGACGGTCTGATCTGGATGCACATTGGTCAGAACGGTCTGCATGCTGACCTTCTCATCAGCCACCAGCGTAGTGATGTCGCGCAGGAGCCCGACCCGGTCCCAGGCGTCGATGCGGATCGAGACAGGGTACGACTCCTTGTGGGTGTCACCCCATGACACGGGAACCAGCCGTCCATCATCATCAACGTTCTGGACGTTGCGGCAGTCACTTCGGTGAACGGTGATGCCGCGACCGCGAGTCACATAACCAATAATGTCGTCGCCGTACACCGGGGTGCAGCAGCTGGCGAGACGGGTGTACAGGTCGCCGACTCCCATAACGCGCAGTCCGGTGGCCATAGTTGCGTCGGTCTGAAGCGGGGCCTGCGGCAGCACCTCACGCTCGCGCGTTTCTACCAGTTTCGTGGCGATCTGTTGCGGTGAGACCCCACCGTACCCGACAGCCGCCAGGAAGTCTTCGGTGCGCTGGAAGGACGTGAAGAGCTTGGCGACATCGTCGACCTTCACCTCCAGATTGAGCCGGCGTAGCTCACGGTCGAGAATATCCCGGCCCTGAGAGATATTCTCGTCGCGCTCCTGACGCCGGAACCACTGCCGGATCTTCTCGCGTGACGACGCTGTCGTCACGTAGCCATTACTCGGCATCAACCAGTCGCGGCTTGGTCCGACCTTGGTCTTTGACGTCATGATCTTGACGACGGCGCCGTTGGTCAGCTTGTGATCGAGCGGAACGAGCTGGTCGTTGACCTTCGCTCCAACACACTGGTGACCGACTTCGGTATGGATGCGGTAGGCGAAGTCTACGGGCGTCGCGCCGGCCGGCAGCTCGATGATGTCGCCACGCGGGGTGAACACATAGATCATCTCCTGGAAGACATCTGACTTCAGTGACTCCACAAACTCGTGCGCGTCGACGATCTCGTCGCGCCAATCCATGAGCTGCCTCAGCCAGGCGATACGGGCTTCCAGGTTGCGGTCGGAGCGGCCGGGACCTTCCTTATAGCGCCAGTGTGCGGCAATCCCATACTCGGCGACATGGTGCATGTCGTATGTGCGGATCTGGATCTCGGCGACATGTCCTACCGGGCCGACGACAGCAGTATGAATCGACTGGTACATGCTCTGCTTGGGTGTAGCGATATAGTCGTCAAATTCGCCGGGCACCGGGTGCCACATAGAGTGGATAACGCCGAGCGCGGCGTAGCAATCCTTCTTCTCGGGTACCATGACCCGGATGCCAATCACATCGTAAATCTCGTCGAAGCTGGCCTCTTTCCTCTGCATCTTCTGCCAAATCGAATAGAGGTGCTTCTGCCGGCCGTGGATCTCGGCGGGTACTTGCGCTTCTGCGAGCGCCGTTGCAAGCTCTTGCTGCACTTGTTGCAAGTACGCGTCGCGGTCCGAGCCACGACGTTCCAGAGCGCGTGCGATAGCGAAGTAAGACTGGGGGTCGAGATAGCGGAACGCCAGGTCTTCGAGCTCCGAGCGAATATGAGAGATCCCCAGCCGGTTGGCAAGGGGAGCATAGATTTCCATGGTTTCCAACGCGGTGCGCTGTTGTTTCTCGGGGCGTACATGCTCGAGTGTACGCATGTTGTGCAGCCGGTCCGCCAGCTTGATCAGCACGACCCTCAGGTCGTCGACCATGGCGAGGAACATCTTCCGCAGGCTTTCGGCCTGGCGCTCTTTCTCCCGGAGCGCCTGTTCCTCGTCGCCAACGTCGCTGGTCCACGGAATCCTCGACAGCTTGGTGACGCCCTCAACGAGCGAAGCCACACCGCTGCCAAAGCGCTTCTCGATATCCTCAATCGTGACGTCCGTGTCTTCGACTACGTCGTGCAGTAGTGCGGCGATCAACGTTTCCTGGTCAAGCTGCATCTCAGCCAGAATGATGGCTACCTGCACCGGGTGGCTGATGTACAGCTCGCCTGATTTCCGGCGAACGCCGGCGTGCGCTTCATCGCTGAACGCATAGGCGGCTTCGATCTGAGCGGTGTCCATGGCAGGTAGCTCGCGGTGAATCACCGCAAGCAGCTCATCCAGGTTACGCTGGTTGTCATCGTGGAGGAATTCCGGAGCCCGCTGAGCCATGTGTACCTGCTGTCTCGATCGAGAAAATTACCGTCGACTCCGAGTCCCGCTGGACGTTCGGACGGACGCTACTCTGTTCAGGTTGTCAGGTTCGTTCGTGATCAAATCTGCGAAGAACGGGTGTTGATCAGGTTGTGAGTCTATCTATCGATTGAAGGTGTGTCAAAGGACAGTGCTTGGGGTGCGCAATCGTATCACGCATTCGAGTGAAGGTTAACCTTCCAGTACGCTATGATGTTGCCGGATTAGGAAAGGCAAGCTCTTGGAGGCTCCCGGCGTGACAAACTCTGATCTCGACCGCATGTTGCACCCAGACGAGGCACGCGAGATTGTGCTGCGTTTTACCAAAGCGTTGCCGCTGGAACGCGTGCCACTTATTGAGGCGGGAGACCGGGTACTCGTCAAGTCGCTCGTTGCCGATGTCGATCTGCCGCCATTTCGAGCCTCGACGATGGATGGTTACGCCGTCGTGCACTCTGATACCGAAGCGCTTCGGGACGTCCTCGGTTCAGGGTTCGCCGGCGCGGAGTCCGGTATCGTGATTCAGCCCGGGACAGCCAGCAAGATCATGACCGGCGCGCCGGTGCCCGAGGGCGCTACGGCGGTTGTCATGGTCGAGAACACGCGGCTAAACGGCGAGCGTGTCGCGATTCTGCAGCCACAGGTGGGCGAGGGTGAGAACATCCGGCCAATTGGCGCCGACATGCGCGCCGGCGACGAGCTCGTTAGCCAGGGGACCACTCTGGGACCTGCCGAGATCGGGCTGCTCGCGAGCCTCGGTCATGATTCGGTCGTGGTTGGCAGACGTCCCCGGATAGCAATCATGTCGACCGGTGATGAACTGGTCGAGCCAGGCGCAACGCCTGGCCCAGGACAGATTCGCGACTCCAACCGTTTCTCGTTAGCTGTCGCCGCACGTCGCGCGGGGGCTGAGGTCGTCCTGAATCGCCATGTGCCCGACACCGAGGCGGCACTCCGAGAGGCCTTCGCCGAGGCAATGCGGGTGGCAGATGTGATCGTCACGAGTGGCGGTGTCTCGATGGGCGACCGCGACCTGGTGAAAGGGTTGCTCGGCGAGCTTGCTGAGGTCCGGTTTCGACGCGTGTTCATGAAGCCTGGAAAGCCGCTCAATTTTGCGACGATCGGCGATCAGCTCCTGTTCGGCTTGCCGGGCAACCCGGTGAGCTGTCTGGTGTCATTCCACATGTTTGTGCGGCCAGCCCTGCTGGTCATGCAGTCGGCGCCGGCCGAGGTTTCGCCGACGGTCGAAGTCGAGATTACACACGATATCGATTCAACCGACCGCATCGAGTATCAGCGGGCCGTCGTGTGGGTCGGCCCTGAAGGACGCTTGTTGGCGCGCAATACCGGTTCACAGATGTCAGCCCGGCTCGCGTCGTTCCTCGGCTCGAACGCGTTCCTCATCGTGCATCCCAGCGATACTGCTTATACGAAGGGCGAGAGGCTGAGCGCCTTGATGGTGGCGCCGCCCTTTGGGAGCGAGCCGGTGAGGTGATGGTTGAACGGCTTTCGCTGGTCCTGCTGGCGCTCATCGCGTTGGTGATGGGCGCAAACTATGTCAGCGCCAGCAGCAGGTTCCTCGACGCCAACCGAGCTTACGATGAAATCGCCGTCCATCTGGAGTCGTTCACCTACCGGGACGCACGATCGCCCGTCCACTTTGCGATTACCGTCAGCAATCCCGCCGGCACGGCGATCGAGGTATTGGCGATTCGAACGACCCTGCGTGCCGGCGTACATCTCGTCGGTGGAGGAGAGCTATACGCCACCGACGTACTCTCGCCGGGCGATGCTGTTACCTATGAAGTGAACGCGCGGATCAACGATGTCTCGGTTCTGGAGCGCGTAGAGGCCGAAGGCCCTATCGAATGGCTGATTCGTGGCGAATTTCAGGTGCGGCTTGACGAAGATCTTCAGCCAGTCTGGCTACGGTTCTCGGCTGAGCCGGAAGCACCATGATGCGTCATCAGCGGCCGATCCTGGTGTGTGTCTGCGCAACGATAGCGTCGGCCGGCCTGGTTGCGAGCACGACTGAAGATCTGCGGGATCTGACGCTGGTGCCGATTCCAGGCGCGCTACAGCTGCCCGGTATGATCCTGATCGGGATGCTGTGCGCGTTCGCCTTGAGATCCGTTGCCGCAGCGACGATTGCGCTTATCGTGATCTCCGTGGGAGGGGCGCTGCTGCAGGGACTCGCGATCGCGCTTCCGGCATTCGAGATCGAGGCCGCGTCGGTCCGTCTCATTAACCGGGGCATGGTGCAAGGATTCTTCGCGCTACTGTTGATCTTCTGTTTTGGCATGGTTGGCGTTGTCTCGGCGACGTTAGTCAACGTCTTCGTGCGACGCCTGGATATCTAAGCGGCGTCTAAAGGGGTACTCAAATGGTGGAGAAGCGGCGAATTGACACGGACGACCTGTTTCAGATCAAGCTCGTGAACGATCCGGATGTCTCACCGGACGGCTCGAAGGTGGTGTTCACCGTCACCGAGCTGGATCGGGAAGAGAACCGGTATCGGACCGCGCTCTGGCAGGCGGACCTGGCGGGGGGCGAGTCCAGGCGGATCACGTCCGGCCAGTACCGCGACGGTCAACCCAGATGGTCACCGGATGGGCGCTACATCGCCTTCACGTCGGATCGCGATCCGGACGAGCGCGGAAAGGGGCAGGTGTGGCTCCTTGAGACGCGCGGCGGCGAGGCGCAACGATTAACCTCCCTGGATTCCGCCGTTGAGTCGTACAGCTGGGCGCCGGACTCGCACTCGATCGTGGCTGTCTCCAAGGTGCGCGAACGTCCGGCGAATCCGGATTCCGACGTGCGGCACATCACCACGATCCGCTACAAGTTTGACGGCGAGGGCTTCCTGGACGATTCATACCGTCAGCTCTTCGTCGTGGACGTCGCGAGCGGTGACGCGCGACAGATCACCAGCGGGCCTTTCGAGCACACCGGCCCGGCGTGGTCCCCGACGGGATTTGAGATCGCCTTTGCCGCCAACCTGAACGATGCTTGGGAGCTCGCCTCGACCCGCGATATTCATGTGATCCGACCCGATAGTCTGAGCGTGCGAACGGTCACCGACGGAACCGGGGCATGGACCACTCCAAGCTGGTCGGATGATGGGACGCAGCTTGCGTTCTACGGCACGCGCAACTTGACGAGTGATTCGCCGCGCACGGAG
The DNA here is from genome assembly GCA_963729445.1 of uncultured Chloroflexia bacterium. Taxonomy (GTDB): domain Bacteria; phylum Chloroflexota; class Chloroflexia; order Thermomicrobiales; family CFX8; genus JACCZH01. The sequence continues at coordinate 578,178 of CAVSNU010000003.1, read as the reverse complement.
GTCTTCGTCGTGCCGGCCGGCGGCGGGTCCCCACAGTCTGTGACCGAGACGTTTGACCGGTCGTTCAACGATGGCTGTATCGCCGACCTTGTCAGTTATCCTGGACGGCCTCCACTCTGGAGCAGCGCCAACGAGGTCAGCGTCGTCTTCAGCGACCGCGGATCGGTACGATTAGCCCGGCTGCGCGTTGACGACGAGCAGGTAACACCGCTCACCAGGGAGGGCCGCCGCGTGGGTGCGGTTGCACGCATCGCAGGAGGCAGCTTCGTCTATGCCGGCAATGACGCCGTGTCGCCGGGCGAGCTGTTCGTCGGCGACGCCGATGGCGCGAACGAACGGCAACTGACACAGGTGAACCAGGATTGGCTCGCCTCGGTGGAGATCGCCACGCCAGAGCCTTTCACGGTTGCCAGCGCTGACGGCTGCGAGGTACACGGCTGGGTCATGAAGCCGGTTGGCTTCACGGAGGGTACGAAGTACCCGATGCTCTTGCAGATTCACGGCGGGCCGTTCGGGATGTACGGCGAGACCTTCATGCATGAGTTTCAACTACTGGCGGCCAGGGGATACGTCATTGTGTACACGAACCCGCGTGGCTCGACCGGTTACGGGGACGACTGGGCTCATGGACTGCATCTCAACTGGGGCATCAACGACATGCCGGACCAGATGGCGGCGGTTGATTGGGCGATCGAGCAGGGTTTCGTCGACGAGAACCGGCTCGGCGTGTTGGGCGGTTCCTATGGCGGGTTCATGACGAACTGGTTGATCGGTCACACCGACCGCTTCAAGGCAGCCTGTACGATGCGGACGCTCTCCAACCTGTACTCCGCCTACGGCACCGACGACATCATGTTCCGGGGAACCGAGAATCTCTTCGGCGCCGACCCCTGGGAGGATTCGAGCGTCTACTGGAAGCTATCGCCGATCTCGTACGTTGAACGGATGCAGACGCCGCTGCTCATCATTCACTCCGAGGAGGATTACCGCTGCCCCGTTGGGCAGGCTGAGGAACTGTTCACGGCGCTCAAGGTGCGCGGGCAAGATGTCGAGCTCGTGCGATTCCCCAACGAGAGTCACGGTCTGTCACGCACTGGTCAACCGAAGCACCGCATCGAGCGATTGAACTTCATTACCGGCTGGTTCGACCGGCATCTGTAGCTATGACTCGGTAACTATCACGATCAAGGGAGCGGCCCCATTCCCACTGATCAGTGGGAATGGGGCCGCTCCACGTTGGTCGAGATGCTATCTCCGTTGACTACCCGTGATCGACCACGGTCTCCCAGGCCAGCGCAACCAGATAACGCGTGATGGTGTTGATCGACTGCACGTCCATCGACTCGTTGATGTTGTGCGCGCCGTTCTTGCTGGTGTCGGAGTCGGGGTGGCTGGGCATGAACCCGTAGGCGACGTTGCCGAGCGGGCGCACAAACGATGAGTCGGTGAACCCGACCGTGAGGCCTGGAACGAACTCGACGTCGTCGCGGCCAATCGCCAGAGCGGTGGCCCTGGCGACGTGGTCGACAAGCTCGCTGTCGTAGGTCGACGCGCTCGGCGGCGAGGTCTCAATCGTCTCGACCTTGACGCCGGCCAACCCTTCGAGAAGTTTTTCCACCTCACTCTGCACGTAGTTCGTGGTCTGGTGCGGGAGCGTACGCACGTCACAGGTAATCAGGCAGCTCTCGGCGACACTGTTGGACTTCACGCCGGCCTGGATCATCGAAGCAACGAGGGTCATGCGGCTACACGCCTTCAGGTACGACGCGAGGTTCTCGCGAGTCGGCGTGAGCTGTTCGATGATGGCATCGATGTTCTGGGCGGTCGGTTTCTCCTTGATCCCGGCGAGCTTATCGAGCGCGCTGAAGAGATCGTGGTCGACTGATATCTCGGGCTGGTAGGTGCGTATGCGGCGAATGACCTCTTCGGCCTTGTAAATAGCGTTGTCGGCTCGCCATGGTTGTGAGGCGTGGAAGCCGCGTCCGGTGATGTGGATGCGCACCTCGAGGCGGCCCTTCTCACCGGTGTTGATCGGGTAGATCAGCCGGTCGCCATCCTTCATCGGGGCGCCACCGCCCTCGTTGACCGAGAACTCCGCTTCGAGCGTCTCAGGATAATGCTGCGCCATCCATCCGTAACCGTAGGCGCCGCCGGACTCCTCGTCGGCACAGACTGCTAGCTTGAGGTCACCCTTGAGCTTCACTCCAGCACGTTTAAGAATGATCATCGCCATCGTCTCGGCGGCGACGGTGGACTTCATGTCCGAAGCGCCCCGGCCATACAGCCGTCCCTCATGAATCTCGCCGCCGAACGGGTCGTGCGTCCACTGCGACGCGTCTTCGACTGGCACAACATCTATGTGCGACATCAGCAGCAGCCGGGCATTGCCGGGCTGCCCCGGAAGCTTCGCGACGATGTTGGCCCGGTTCTCCTGCGAGTGGTAGATCGTGCCCTCGATACCGTCGGCCGCCAGCTTGTCACGAATCAGCTCGGCCGCCGGCAGCTCGTTGCCAGTCGGCTCGGTGCCCGACTTGTCGTAGGCCACTTCCGGTTCGGCGAACGGCTCTGCCTGGACCGGGCTTACCGCACGGGGGCCAGGGGGGCTCATTGTTCCGCCCGGTGTTCACCGAAGGAATCCGCACCAGCGCCTGGGTAAGCTCCACCGCTTCCTGATGTGCGTCGTCCACCATCTTCAGCAGTTGTTCGAGTGATGTCAAACCGTTCCCCCTCCGCCGCTTCTACTGCGTAATACGTCCGGTCTCAACCTGATAGTCGTGCTCGCTCCCGACCCAGATCTCGCCGTCCTCGTAGAACTCCTTCTTCCAGATCGGCACGATCTCCTTGATGCGCTCGATCGCATAGGCCGACGCTTCAAACGCCGCGTCGCGGTGCGCCGACGACACGGCGATCACGACACTGGCCTCCCCGATGCCCAGCTTGCCGGTACGGTGCTCGATGGCTACCTTCAGAAGCGGCCACCTGTCGCGCATCTCGTTGCCGATCCGGGCCAGCATCTTTTCGGCCGCTTCGGGATAGGCTTCGTAGTCGAGCCACTGCACCTTGCGTCCGCGCGCATTGTCGCGCACGGTACCGACAAATGTCACGAGCGCACCGGCACCGGCATCTTCAACGGTTGCAGCGATCTGCGCGGCGTCGAGCTCGTCGGCATGGACTTTATAGTGGTCGCCGCCGCTCACCGGCGGGATGAACGCGATCTCGTCGCCGTCGCTCAGCACATCCTCCGGACCGGCGTACTCCTGATTCAGCATCGTCATCGAGCGCTGCACAAGTGGCGCGATCGGGCCGGCGAACTCATCAATCCGCGTCCGGGCATCGGCGATCGTGCTCCCCTCGGGCATGTCGAGCGTCATCTCGCTCTCGCCCAGCCGCTCGCGGACGATCGCGAAGAATTTCACGTTGATTTGCATGGATCGTTGACCCGTTTCCAGTCGTCCCTATTACATGCGAGAACGCACGAGCACACTCTACGACGCCTCGCCCAGCCCCGCAACAGGCCGCTGGGCATCCTTCGCGACGTCGAACGGACTTACCTTGGCGTATCCGGCTTGAAGATGTCCTTCAACACTGGACTCTCGAACTCGGTCGACAGGCACTCCATGAAGATCGCGTCCCAGAGTCTCCCTCCCATCATCTCGCACTCGCGCCGCCGGCCGATCTCCTTAAAACCAGCCTTCTCATAGGCTCGTTTGCCGGCCAGGCTGAACTCGAAGACATCCAGGAAGATGTTGTGTAGCCCGAGCGCCGTGAACGCGTAATCCAGCGTCAGGATCGTCGCCTCGGTCCCGTACCCCTTGCCCCGCGCGTCGCCCTCGCCAATGGTGATGAAGTACTCCGCCGATCGATTGCGGTAGTCAATGTCGCGTAAGCCGGAGAAGCCGATCGGCCGGCTGCTCTCGCTCTCGGACACGGTGAACCAGGCCGCGTCCTCGTTCATGAGGATGCGATTGGTGAAGAAGGTCTCGAACTTGTCCTTGTTCCACGGAATCGGCACGAGTCCGGCGGTACGTTGAACATAGAAATCGTTGAACCAGCGCCGGTAGCACTCCTGGTGGTCGCGTGAGACGGGGCCTAGATTGAGTCTAGGTCCATGTACGTTTGCGGCCGGTTCTCTGTTCGTGCCCAATATCGCTGTACTCCTTGTCTCCCTGTGGAATGCGGTCCGGAGCGGACGTCACTTATGTTGTCGTGGGTTTCGAACCCGAGAGAGCTGCAAGGATGCCAAGGGCGACGTACACGCTGCTTGTAAGGAGACGTTGCGTGCGCGCATAGTGCAGGTTGCCCTTGAGCCGGCTGGCCGCTCCAGCCGCCAGCAACGCATACATTCCATCACTGATGATGCCGAGCGTCACGAACAAGATGCCCAGAACAGCGATGTGGAAAGCAACCGCCCCCTTGGATACATCGACAAACTGTGGCAAGAAGGCGAAGAAGAACAGGGCAGTCTTGGGATTGAGCACGTTAACGATGACCCCCTGGCGAAAAATGATCGAGAGCCGCTCTTTCCGAGGTTCTGCGCTCGCGTCAGGAGCGTCGCGCGACAACAACTTACGGATTCCAAGGAAGATCAGATACGCCGCGCCGACATACTTGACTGCGTTAAACGCCGTTGCCGATGATAAGAGCAGCGCCGACACGCCAAGCGTCGCCGCCGCAACGTGCACAAGAGAACCTACCCCGATGCCCAACACCGACACGACGCCGGCGGTCCGTCCCTGATCGATGCTCCTCGTAACGATATAGAGCACTGCTGGGCCGGGAACGATCAGGAGAGCGAGCGACGCGACGGTAAAGACAGCCAGCGTCGAAAAATCCGGCATGAACAATCTCCTGCGCTAACCATCTTGTCCTCAAAATGAACCGATACAGAGTCGAGCAGCACGGCACGAAGGCCGCTCGCGGATTCGTAAGGGTAAGCGATCTGCCGTCCATCATGCGAGCGGGCCGTACATTCAGGCTAGCTTGTTTTAGGATCAGTGCCCCCGGCAGGACTCGAACCTGCGACATACGGCTTAGAAGGCCGTTGGATTGTGTTCATAATGATGCAGTAAGTGATATAGCTCTCGAACTTGTCCGCAATCCATTGAATCGGCACGGGCCCAGGAGTCCGCTGGACTTAAGCATGATTGAACGGGCCCGGTGGAGAGTTTCGTTGTCGCCGCTGGCAAACCCGAGGCTGACCGTGCTGCCCGGGATCCGAATAGCGCGCTGGTCGCCGATTGGATTCACAACGCTTGTTCACACCGCATCGACATTGATATGCCTGCCGCCGTCTCGACGACTACCCTGGGTCTACCGACGAGCTTGCATCTTACGCGTGATGTGGCGATCGAAATACCAAATGTAACGTTTACGCCGCTCGATCTCCGCCAAATGCTGGAACAATTGATACGCTAACGAAAGTTCCTACAGATCCTCGAGCCTGTCAGCATACGTTTGATACATCCTAAGTAATGTGGAGGCTGCGTCATTAAGCTCATCTCGGGCAAAACGACGATCCTTGCGGCGACCGCCTTTCGCGTCCCCGTGTACGACCCTGTTTCGCAAAGTGATCGCATTCTGGCAACGCTCTTGCTCTTGAGATGATGGGAGTTCGCCGCGAGGGAAAAATAGATAAGGTGTCAGGGTGGATGATCTAGCAATGCCTAGGTAGCGCACGTAATCGTTGGCTATGACACTAGCCCCTTTCGCGTCAATCCCATCACTTATGAGTCGTGCACACAGAGCTTCTCTGACGAATGTGTTGTGGACACTCTCAAAAGCGATAGCGGCATTGAGAAGAGCACTTTCGTAGTCTCGAGAGAGAAGATTATAGCGGGCCTTGAAGGCCAATTCATAATGAAGATAGTTTTCTTGTCGCCGGATCTGGGATTTGACGTTGTCTACTGTAGCTGCGGGCAAGTCTTCAAACTGACCAACGAGTTGCCCCGGAAAACCATGTGTCAAGATGGGCTTCACCTGAGACGTGAGAACCTCCTGAAGCGCATCACTGGTAAATGCTTCGTTCGACGTCGTGACAACAAGATACGCTCTAGAATCGGACAAAACGATGTCGTCGACAGACAGTAGACGGATTCTCTGGCCGCCAGTGTGCAACCCTGTTTCCTCTACGTAGGCGATCAATACCTGATTCAGCGAGTGCACGACTCGTTCAAATTCGTCTGGATCAAGCGAGAAATCCTTCTCCAAACATGCTCCATCAGGGGTGGCAGCTATTGACGAAGCCAACGAAGGCTTTCTGCGGTTCAGGCGAAATATCAAGAGCACATCTGTCCACAATGAGAATGGACAGAATTGCCCCTTCCTAAAATGCCAATCGTGGATACGATTCAATGCTCGATGAAGCTGATCCTCATCGCCCGCGTCATCGAACTGCAATGTGTTGTAGAGAAGGAGTGAGTATTCCGCACGGAACCATCGATAGCTGAGTAATGTGGGTGTTGGAAACCTGAGCCGGAATGGGAGCCTGTAGCTGATTGCCCCATACTCAGTCAGGTGCGATCGATCAGCATCGAGGTCTGCGTCAACAAGGACAACCGTCTGCTCAAGATTCAAGGATTCCTGCCTGCAACTTCAGTGCCACGAGGCGGAAACGTTGCCGCCTGTCGAAGTTGGCGAACCAACGATGCCAGAAGGTCCCGATAACGAGGAGCGATCACCACCCACCTCACCGTCCATCGAAGGATGAATAGAATGTGCCCCCGGCAGGACTCGAACCTGCGACATACGGCTTAGAAGGCCGTCGTTCTATCCCCTGAACTACGGGGGCTTGGCACTAATGAATTATACCGAACGGACGGCCTATTCTGACTTGGGGCGTGCCTGCCGGGCGGCACGGGCTTGCTCTCTCAGGTGCGTCGCGTACGCCTCCAGGTGCGTCGAGAGTTGTTCGCCGAAACCGGAGATCGTCACCATCGTGGCCTTGTTCTTGCCGACGTTGACCTGGATCAGGATCTCGGCGTTGACGCGAGGGATAGCTCCCTCGCGTCCCCCCATGACGAAAATCTGGTTCGGGCGACCGGTGCGGGCTGAATGGTAGCCACGCTCCTTGAAGAAGGCGATGCCGTCGTCCATCACCTCCTGCGTACTGCCGGTCGCGACGGCTTTGCGCTGGAATTTTGTGCGCTCCATCTCGGCATTCATGGCCTCGCGCGCGGCGGCCGGATCGCTCATTGCAGCTTACCCATCGCTTGGAGCCATGGTTGGCTCCGCGACTTCCCATGTCTCGCCAGGTTGCAGAATGACGGCCTTGGCATTGGTCTCCTCTTCGAGCTTCTTCTTGAACTCTTCAGGATCCTGCTGGATGGGCGGGAACGTGTTGTAGTGACACGGGATGACCACCTTCGGCCGCAGGAACTTGGCGGCGCGCACTGCGTCCGCCGGCCCCATGGTGAAGTGGTCCCCGATTGGCAGCACCGCTACATCGATACCTTCTTCTCCGATGAGCTGCATGTCGAGGAAGAGGGAGGTATCGCCGGCGAAGTAAATCTTCTTCTCTCCGAACGTCACGATCATACCGGCCGGGAGGCCCGGCGCGACGAAATCGGTACCCTCCATGTACGAAGATGTGTGCCAGGCTGGCGTGAGCTTGACCGAGCCGCCGGCAAACTTCACGGTCCCGCCGTGATTGCAGCCGATTGATTCAGCGCCCTTCAAGCCAAGGTAAGTTGCGAGCTCATGTGTCGCGATGATCGGCGCTTTGGTGCGAATAGAGAGCGCAACACTGTCTCCGACATGGTCGTTGTGGGCGTGCGTGAGCAGGATGGTTGTTGGGTGGATCGAGTCGGCAGAGATCGTCGCCATCGGGTTACCGCTGATGAAGGGGTCGATGGCAACGACGTTCCCTTCGCCCTCGAGGACGAAAGCAGAGTGCCCGATATAGGTCAGTGTCGGCATGAAAATCCTCCCGATATATGGACCGCTACCTAACGTTCGAAAACGATGTTTCCGCCTACCATCGTAAGGTCGACTTCGACGGTGTGCAATTCCTCCGGAGCGAGGTCGTGCGGATCTCTGTCGATCACGATCGTGTCCGCCAGTTTGCCGGGTGTCAGCGAACCCTTGATGTGCTCTTCGAACGACCCCCTGGCGCCATTGAGCGTGAACATCGTCAGCGCCTCATCAATGGTCACGCCCTGTTCGGAGCCCATGACGTTGCCGTCTTGTGTGAGCCGGGTGACGGCGGCGCGGATGTTGACCCAGGGCTCGGCCGGCGTTACCGGCGCGTCGGAAGATCCTATAGTCAGGATGCCACGATCCAGCCAGTCACGACCGGGGTAACTTAGTTCAAGCCACTCGCGGCTGAAATTGCGAATGTATGAGTCGCCGAGATAGTGAACGAAAGAGAACTGCGGAACGGCCACGAGCTGTAGCTCAACCATGCGGTCCAGCAGCTCATCGGTCATCATGCCGCAGTGCTCGATCCTCCAGCGGTGGTCGTGCTGCGGATAGGCGTTGAGCGCCCGCTCCATGCCGTCGATGATCATGCCGATCGCCTTGTCGCCGATGGCGTGGGCGCAGCACTGGAAGCCCGCTCTTGCGGCGCGCGTGAACCTGTCGTCGATCTCTTCCTGGGTGTAGACGGCGATGCCGTAATTATCCGGCTCGTCCGGATAGGGGATCGACATCAGCGCCGTGCGACCGCCACCGCTGCCGTCCTGGAAGATCTTGGCCGGTCCGATGCGGACCCACTCGTCACCGGCGCCGGTCTTCAGCCCAAGCGCCGACAGCGCGTCGAGCGTGTCGTCAATCATCATGAACAGATAGGTACGCATGTAGAGCTCGCCGGAGTCGCGCAGCTCCTGGTAGGCCAGCATCTCGCGGTCGTGCCGGATCGAGGCGTCGCTCACCGAGGTAATGCCGAGCGAGTTGAATTTCTTGCCGGCCGCGATGAGGTTGCGCTTGACGTCGGCAACGGTTGGCTCAGGGACGAGGCTGCGCACCAGGTTCTGGGCCAGCTCGCGCAAGACGCCGGTTGGCTCGCCGTGCTCGTCTTTGTCGATCTCGCCGCCCTGCGGGTTGGGAGTGTCACGGGTGATGCCGGCCAGTTGCAGGGCAACACTATTCGCGACGCCGATGTGTCCGCAGGTGCGCGTCAAATAGGCGGGGTGATCGCCCGTCACCGCGTCCAGATCGTGGCGCGTCGGGTGGCGCAGGACATCCAGACGGGTGTCGTCGTAACCGCGACCCATGATCCAGCGTCCCGGCATCGCTTCGCTGGCCGCTTTGCCGTACTTGTCGAGGATCTGTTTGAGGCTGGAGACTGCCTGGGCCGACGCGTCAATCGACGTGAGCGATTCGCCATAACCGGGAGGATGGCAGTGATTGTCGTTAATTCCCGGCATCAAGGTGCGGCCACCGAGATCAATGACCCTGGTATCCGGGCCGGCCATGGCCCTGATCTCCGCAGTGCTACCGACCGCCAGGACACGTCCATGCAGGACGGCCATCGCCTCGGCTCTTGGCTGGCGCGCGTCGATCGTGTAGACGCGGCCGTTCAGGAAGACAGTATCCGCTCGCATGGAATTCCTTTCGGTAAGAGTGTTCCCGGCCCCTGGAGGCTACGCTCCGGCTCGTTGATACACCACGTGGCCGTCGGTCACGGTCAGGTCGGCCCGGACGGTGCCGATTTCGGTTGCGTCGACGGCGCTGATGTCGGTCTCGAAGACGACGGCGTCGCCGAGCATGCCGGGAGCCAGGCGGCCCTTGATGTGCTCCTCGAACGACGCGTACGCGCCGTTGTAGGTGTAGGCACGCACGGCCTCTTCGAGTGAGATCGACTCCTCAGGCCACATTGGCTCGCCCTCTTCGCTGAGACGGGTCATCATCGTCTGGAGCCCGATCGTCGCGCTCGTCCCGACCACCGGCGCGTCAGTCGATGCCGCCGCGACGATGCCGTGCTCGTAGAAGGTGTTCATGCCATAGGCGTAGCGGATGCGCTCCCAGCCCAGGTTCTGGATGTAGGCCTTGTTGAAGGCGTGCAGGAAGCTGGTTCCGGGGATCGGCACCGCGCCGATCTCCTTGATGCGGCGGATGATGTCGAGATCGACGATGGAGCAGTGCTCGATGCGGTGCCGGTGGTCCGGGCGCGGCTGCGCGGCCAGCGCTTCCTCGTAAGCGTCGAGCAACAGGCTGATCGCGGCGTCGCCGATCGCGTGGGCGCAGCACTGGAAACCGGCCATGTGGGCCCTCTTGAACTTGTCCTTGAACTCCTGCGGATCCTGCATCCACAGACCGACGTTCTCCGCCTCGCCCTCGTACGGCTGCGACATGCGTGCCGTGCGGCCACCGATCGAGCCATCCAGGAAGAGCTTGGCTGGTCCGATCCGCAACCACTCGTCACCGAAGCCGGTCTTGATGCCAAGACGTATCAAATCGTCCAGCGTTTCGTCGATCATCATCATGAGGTAGCTGCGCATCGACAGCCTGCCCTCGTTGGCGAGCTCGACATAGGCGCGCATGTGGGTGTCGGTGCTGATGCCGGCCTCGGCCCAGCTCGTGACACCTTTCGAGAGGAAGTCGTCTCCCGCCGCGATGAGCGCCGCCTTGGCCTGTTCCAGCGTCGGTGGCGGCATGACGGCGCGTACCATCGTCTGGGCGGATTCGCGCAGAACGCCGGTTGGCTCACCGTGCTCGTCACGATCGATGATGCCGCCCTCGGGGTCGGGGGTGTTGCGGTCAATCCCGGCGATCTGGAGCGCCTTGCTGTTCACCGCGGCGATGTGCCCGCAAGCGCGGACAACGATGACAGGATTGTCGGGCGAAACCGGATCGAGGTCGTGGCGGGTCGGGTGACGCTGGTCTGCGAGGCGCGCCTGGTCATATCCGCGCGCCGTGATCCAGTCGCCGGCAGGGGTCTCGCGTGCCCGCTCGGCGATACGCGCCACGATGTCGGCGATCGTCTTGTTGGGCGGCGTGGCCGCGTTCACCTGCATCAGACTGAAGCCGACATACATCGGGTGGCAGTGGGCGTCGTTCAGCCCTGGCGCGATGGTGCGCCCAGCGAGATCGATGACCTCGACGCCGTTTGATTTCCAGGCGAGTACGTCCTGGTCTGAGCCCACCTCGGCGACCTTGCCGTTGCGGATGGCGACTCCGGTCGCGTTCGACTTCTCGAACTCGCCGGTCAGAACCTTGCCGTTGACGAAAATGATATTCCCGGTGCGGTCGCGCACTGGCTGATCCTCCCTTAGTCCTGATGTGAATCAAGCCACCACTTGGCGACGTGGTCGGCGCGTGCAATCCAGACGTCGCCCAGGTTGATGGCGTAGTCCAGCAAGTTCGCTATTGCTGTTGAAGGCCCGGGTCGCCCCGTTACCCACGGGTGCAGCGTCAGGCACATGAGCTTGCCCTCGGCACGGATCACGTCGAGATCATCGTGCCAGAACTCGGCCGTGTTGCGTGGATTCACCGTCTGATCCACGAAATAGGTGTAGTCGTCGTAGAAGCGTGACGGTGGAAGCTGGACCAGTGGGTCGCCGGACGGGTCAGGACGCTCAACCCAGGGCAGGTCCTGCCGCGCGACGTCCATCTGCCAGAGCAGTCCCAGCGACTGCAAGACCCGCGCCGTGTCATCGTTGTAACGCCAGGCGGGCGTCTTGTGTCCGGTAGGACGCACGCCGGTCGTCTTCTCGATGATGGCGATCGTCTTCTCGGCATCCTCGCGTTGCTCTTCAAAGCTCATGGGCGTGTAGTAGCGATGATCCCAGGAGTGGATGGCGTTCTCGTGGCCGTCGTTCTCGGCGCGCTGGACAGCGTCCGGCCGATCCTCGACGCAGCGGCCCACCCAGCAGAATGTGGCCGGAACACCACGGTCCCCGAACAGATTCAGCAAACGCCAGACGCCGGCGTTGAGATCGTATTCAGTTTGCGAGCGCCAGTAGAAGTCGTCCGCCCCGTGATGATTGGCTTCACCGTAGGGACCGTCGACATCTACGCTCACGATCAGCGCGGCCCGGTGTCCAGCCGGCCAGGGGGGCCGTTCCAGATCAACCACGACTATTCATCATCTTCCATCTCCTCCAGTGACGAGACGGTCACCAGCTCGTCCAGGAAGCCCACGAAGTTGTTCAGCGCGCTCTCCATCAGGGCGGTACCGTACTCGAGCGAGGACGTCGTTGCGTCACCCAGCGCGCCGTTGCGGGTGAACTCGTCAAAGCGCCACGGCACGGTCACGCCGTACTTCTGCATGGACTGGCGGAACGTGTGCGTCAGATCGGTCATGTCGCCCGCCTCAAGAGTGTTGGTCTTCACGATGTGCGGCGCCAGGTACATCGCCGCGGACGTTTCCATCTGGCAGGCGTGGCCGATGATTCCGGAGACGTTGAATTTCTCGTTGATGTCCTTGTCGGCGAAAGAGAAATAGGTCGCCGAGCCGACGAAGGCGGGGTTCAGCTCCTCGTTGATGCGCACGACCGCGTTGCCGAGCGGCGCGATGTTGCCGCCGTGGCCGTTGACGATCATGAAACGCTCGAAACCGTGCTCCTGCAACGAGGCGACGACCTCAACGAGCATCTGCACGAAGGTCTCCGGCGTGAGGGTGATCGTGCCGGGAAAGTTCATGTGGTGATAGGAGACGCCCCACGGCATCGACGGGGCCACCAGCGCCCGCGGGTAGACCATCTCACTGGCTCGCCGGCAGAACTCGGTCGCGCCGGTGATGTCCATCGAGAGCGCCAGGTTCGGCCCGTGCTGCTCGTTGGAGCCAACCGGGATCAGGACGACCTCGACCTCGTCCATGATCTCGTCAACCTCCGGCCATGAGAGGTTCGCCAGCATCAGGTCCCGTCTTTCGTCCGCCATGGATTCGGTCATGGATTCGGTTTCCTTTCGGTCTGTCCACAAAACTCGGATCAATCGGATGTCATTCTGCGCGTGATGTCGTCCTGAGCCTCCACTGGTCATCCTGAGCGGTAGCGAAGGATCTCGTGCCTGACTCCCGAGGCGTTTGACCGGAGATCCCGTTCGACTTCGCTCAGGGCAGGCTCTTCCTTACGTCAGGATGACGAACAAGCGCGCCCGTGTTGGTATCGTGACTATCGCACACTCGCCGCTGCCTGCAATGCATTGTCCAGGTCGGCGATGATGTCGCCGGCGTCCTCGATGCCGACTGAGAGGCGCACCAAACCGTCGCCGATACCGATCGCGTGGCGCTGCTCGGGCGTGAGCGAGCGGTGCGACGACATGACCGGGTAGAGCGACAGGGTGTAGATGTCGCCCAGGGTGGTCGCCGGCACGACCAGCTCCAACGCCTCCAGGAACGCGTAGACCTGCTCCTGCCCGGCGTCACGGATGTCGAACGAGATCATCGCCCCGTACCCACGGCCATCGAACAAACGCGTTGCCGTCTCGTGGCTGACGTCGTCGCTCAGGCCGGGGTAGTTCACTTTGACGACCTCGGGGTGCTCGTTCAGGGCGTTGGCAACCTGCGTGGCATTCTCGCACTGCCGCTGGTAACGCAGGGGCAGGGTCTTGAGGCCGCGCAAGGCAAGGAATGATTCGAACGGGCCCAGGATCGAGCCGGCCAGCTTGGCGTACTCGTTGAGCCTGTCGCGCCGCATCCGCGAGGTGGCAACGACCCCACCGGTGACGTCGCCGTGACCGCCGATGTATTTGGTCATCGAGTGGACCACCAGATGCGTGCCGTCGGCAGCCGGGCGGTAGATGACGGGCGGCGCGAAGGTTGAATCGACCAGCACCGTCGCGCGGCAGCTTTTGGCGATCTCGACGATGCCGGGAATGTCAGTGACCCGCATGAGCGGGTTGGATATGGTCTCGCAGACGATCAGCTGCGGCTTGAGACGCTCGACCGCCTCTTGTACCGCGTTGAGATCGAGGACGTTGACCGTCTCAACCTTGCAGCCCAGCTCGGTAAAGTGGGTGGCCAGGCTGGAGTACGTCTGCCCGTACAGCTCCTGTGAGGCGAGAATCGTGTCGCCTGGCGACACGCTGGTGATGATCGCAGCATGAACGGCCGCCATGCCGGACGAGAATGCGATGGCCGACGTGGTGCCCTCCAGGTTGGCCAGTGCCGTCTCCAGCGCGGTCGTCGTCGGGTTGCCGTAGCGCGTGTAGACATACTTGCCCTCGGCGCCGGCCAGAGCCGAGTCCATCACCTCGAGGTCGTCATAAAGAAAGGACGAGCCCAGATAGATCGGGGTGACGACCGGGGTGAACTCCGGCCGCGCCGGACGTTCTCCGGTGTGTACCGCGCGGGTCGCGAGCTTCCAGTTCTTGCGCGATGATGCATTCAAGGTTGCTGTGTCCCTCCATCGTTGTCTCTGGGAGTGTAGTTGGGCCGGGAAATCGCTGTCAATCGCGGGTCCCGGATGATTCAACTACCATCCAGCGGGAGTGTCACTCTGAGTGTCATTTGTGGTGATATTGGAAGGACGTCGAAGGTACCTGCCTGTTTGGAGCTATATAGATGGATGACGCCCAGCACCTTGACCCCGACCAGATGATCGACCCTGCCGCGCCGAGCGTGAAAGACCGCTACATTGGAGCGCTGCTCGGCATGGCTATCGGCGACTCGCTCGCGATGCCGGCCAGCGGCATGACTGCCGCACAGATTCAGGAACGCTTCGGCAGGATCGACCGCTATCATCCATTGCTTGATGACGCAGGTGACACGGTTGAGCCGGCGGGACAGTTCACGGACAACACCGAGCTGGCGCTGTGCCTGGCGGAGAGCCTGGTGTCGTCCAACGGTTTTATCGATCCAGACACGGCAGGCTTCCGCTTCGTCCAGCTCCTCTCAAACCAGCAGTCGCATTTTCTGGGAAAGACGACTCGTGCCGGATTACAGCGTGCTGCCGAGACGGCGGATTACCAGGCTGGTGTCGGCGGAGAGGGCACGGCCGGGACGGGTCCGGCTGCGCGGGTCGCGCCTGTCTCCCTCATGCACGCGCTCTCCAGATTCAACGCCGAAGTATTCGTGCGTGAGGTGATGCGCTCTGCGCTGATTACCCACGCGCACCCCGAGTCGATCAACGGCGCAATCGCGCTAGCCTACGCGCTGCGGTTGGTCGTGCGCCGCGAGATGCCGCCCGAGATGTTGATCAACGAGGTGCTGGCGTTTATCGACGAGGATGCGGTCGCCAAGCGCCTGCGGGTTGCCCAGCGGCTTTTTGAGAAACGCACCTCGTCGGAGGACGACCGCGCGGCGCTGGCCGAGCTTGGCACGAGCGGCTACGTTGCCGAGGCGGTGCCGGCCGCGCTGTATCTCTTTGCTGCCTACGCGGGCGATTTTGAACGCGCGGTCCTGGCAGCCGCCAACGCCGGCGGTGCGACAAGTGCGATCGGCTCGATGGTTGGGACCTTGAACGGCGCCTGGGTGGGCGCGCAGGCGCTACCCCTGGAGCTGGTGGATGGTCTGGACGGCCGCATGTATATTTTGATGGCGGCGCCGGCCGTGCTGCGCGTCGCCCAGCTGCGCGCGGGGCTGTTCTTGCAGCTGCACCAACGATGAGCCGCGCAATTGGAGCGGTCATCTTCGACCTGGACGGCCTCCTGATCGACTCCGAACCGCTCCAGATTCAGGCCTGGAGAACCTACATGGGCAGGTTCGAAGCCGAGCTCACCCCGGAAGTGCTCTCCCAGATGTACGGCTTGCGGCTGACCGACGCCTCAGAGGTTGTGGTGCGGATGCTCGGGCTGCCAGTGACGGCAATCGACGTCGCCCGGGACCGCGACGCGCTCTTCCTGGAGCTCGTCCCCGGCAATATCGAGCCACGTCCCGGCGCCTGCGAGATCGTCACCGAGCTGCACCGTCGCGGTGTTCCGATCGCCCTGGCGACCTCCGGGCACCGGCGCTACGTCGATCTTGCGCTGGAGAGCGCGTCGATCCCGAGGATCTTCGACATCGAAGTGACCGGTGAGATGGTCCAACGCGGCAAACCGGACCCCGAAACCTTCCTCACAGCCGCCGCAGGGCTCGGCATCGCGCCCGGGCAATGCCTCGTCCTCGAAGACTCCCCCAACGGCGTCAAGGCCGCCAAGCGCGCCGGCATGACCTGCCTCGCGATCCCGAACGACGATACCGGCGGGCTGGATTTGACGCTGGCTGATGGTGTCCTGGGGGGACTGGACGAGGTGCTGGGGTGGATGAAGGCACGCGAGTGTTCGTAATGATGGACAGGTCCTGCTTGATCCGATAGATCGGAGTGGCGTTCTTCTTCTTCGTACGGGCGCAATTCATTGCGCCCTGCCTAGTGCCGGCCCGGCACTGGCAGGGCGCAATGAATTGCGCCCGTACGAAGTGGGATGCTCCTCGCGAATAGGCGGATCAGAATGAATTGCGCCCGTACGAAGTGGGATGCTCATCCTCGCGGATAGCGGATCAGGCGGGATATTTTCATCATAATCGCGCCTTGCATGAGCGGACGTGCCCCGGAGCGGGAACCGCCGCGTTGCCCCTACGATGTCTGGCGAAGCCATGAGGATGACCGGGCATCCAAGGGCTATTGCAGCACGCGCTGGATGTCTTTGGGCAGGGTGCCGATCACTTGGTTGACTTCGCCCTCCGAGATGTGCTCGCGCAGCACCTTCATCGCCGCCTTGACGGATTCCTCGACGTCAGCCTTGGGGACGAACCCTTTCGTCCTGACGTAATCGAGGAACTGCTCGGCGTCCATCTTCTCCGGTTTGTCGGTTGGGTCCCAGCCCTCGTAATAGAAACCGCGCATCAGCATCGGTAGCTGTGCGCCCAGCTGCGCCACCTCCTCTACCGTCGTGCGGTCGCGGAGCGCGTGCAGGAACGCGCGCAGGATCTCGTAGGACCGGCGGCGGTTCCCCAGGTCGAGCTCGCGATTCAGATCGTTTATCCACTCGTAGGTTTTGTGAACCGTCGTGTCGAAGGCGTCAATGTGATCGTAAGCAGGCATAGATCCACGCCTCTCATCGCACAGCAACATGTTGGCTCAAAGGCGTCACCCAGTCTTCAGCGAGACGGGATACGTTGCGATTCGAACGGTTGAACGACCTGACTTCAGCCTTTAAAGCGTAGCACAGCCAATTGCGCCGGAAGCCGTTCACCGTCTGCGCGTCGAGCGTCCAGGCAGGGCGCAATGATGAAGATGTCCCGGTTAATCCGACAATTGTGGCCCCTCACGTTCGTAGCGGCGCAATTCATTGCGCCTTGCCTGTCCGCCCGGGCGCCGGAGCAGGGCGCAATAAATTGCGCCGCTACGCATCGGGCGTGCGTACTCATCGGGGGCGTTCGTAGGCAGACAGGGCGCAATGAATTGCGCCCGTACGCAGAAGGGGCGGCGCTACGCGGTGAGGACGTTGGTACGCGGGGAGGGCGGCGCTACGCAGAAGATGGACCGGGACACGTCGATGTTCATTGCACGAAATCGCGGTCGTTGGAATGCGCTAGAGATCGGTGTCCCAGGGATAGACGATCCAGTCTTCGGTGATCTCGGCGAAGTAGTCGGGGGCGGTATCGGGGTAGCGGGAGGCGCGCGGCTTGTAGTGCAGCACGGCGAGCGTCGGGGTGCCGCCGGCCGCCTTGACGCGGGACATGACTTCGGAAGCAGTGCGGCCGCTGTCCCAGACGTCGTCGACGACGAGGATGTTCTTGCCGTCGAGGATCTTGCTGTCTGGGAACTGATGGAACATCGGATCTTCGCGCGTCTCACCGATGCCGGTGTAGAACTGCACCGCGGCGACGAGGATGTTGCGGATATTGAGGGATTCACTCAAGAGCCCGGCCGGCACCATGCCACCGCGTGTGACGACGAGCATCGCGTCGTACCGTTTGGTCTCAAGCTGCCCGACCAGGCAGTCGACCAGCCGCACGATGTCGTCCCAGCCGAGGATTCGCTTTAATGGTTGTTCAACGCTCATGGCCACTCCTTTATCACCATCCGAAAAGTATAGCCGTCCTCGGCGACGCGGTCCCACTGGATTCTGGATTACGGAGCTGGACGTCATCCTGAGCAACGCCGAAGGGATGACCAACGGGGGCCGCGGAGCCTGCCGAACGCCGCTGGGTCCGGGAGGACACAAGATCCTCCCCTACCGAGGGAGGCCGCCTATCTCGTACGGGCTACGCGCTGCGTCGCCCTCGGCGCGCAGCGCCGCCTGCTCGAACCCTGCGCCGTAACGGCCAACAGGTCGGGCCTTGCGGCCCGAGGGCGACGCAGCGCGTAGCCCGTACGGAGACACGGGCGATGGGGACGATGCCGGGATGCGGGCTTACACCGGTAGGGGAGGACCTTGTGTCCCCCGGACCCAGCGGCGCTTGGACAGAACCAACGGGATGGTTGACCGGGAAGTACATGACCCGCGGTCCATTAGCACTCCCTGTCCTGGACTGCTAAATGGCGTGGGGTTTTTGGGCGCGGATGCTATTATTTGGAGATGCAGCGTTCTTGCTGGGGGCGGTGGGTCCCCAATTTTTCATGAGGTCGAGACGGAATACTAATACATGGCAGAAAAGCGCGACTACTATGAAGTGCTTGGCGTCGCGCGCGGCGCCTCGAATGACGAAATCCGCAAGGCCTACCGCAGGCTGGCGCGCAAGTACCATCCTGACGTCAACGGCGCCGACGGTGCCGAGGACCAGTTCAAAGAGGTAAACGAAGCCTACGAGGTGCTCAGCAACGAGGAACGCCGCGCGACGTATGACCGCTACGGCCACGCGGCCTTCTCCGGTGGCGGCGGTGGCGGCGACCCGTTCGGCGGCTTCAGCGGAGGCTCGCCGTTCGGCGACCTGTTCGAGTCGTTCTTCGGCGGCGGATTCTCACGCTCCAACACCCGCCAGCGGACGGTTCCGCGAGGCAACGACGTCCGCGTGCATCTGGATTTGAGCTTCGATGAAGCGGTCTTCGGCGTCGAGAAGGACGTGAAGGTCACGCGCTTCGAATCCTGCGACGACTGCTCGGGCACGCGGATGCGCGACGGCAAGCGGGCTCCGACCTGCGCGCAGTGCGGCGGCTCCGGCGAGATGCGCCGGGTGCAGAACACGATCCTGGGCCAGATCATGACCGCCACGACGTGCGACCGCTGCGGCGGCGAGGGCGTCACGATCGACGACCCCTGCCCGGCCTGCCGTGGCCGTGGCCGTGTTTCCAAGACCAGGCCGATCGAGGTCAAGGTCCCGGCCGGCGTCGACGAGCAATCCACCCTGCGGCTGAGCGGTCAGGGCGAGCAGGTGAACAATGGCGTGCCGGGTGACCTGTTCGTGCAGCTGCGCATCAAGGAGCACGAGGAGCTTGGCCGGTCCGGCAAGCACATCCTGTTCGATCTGCCGGTCAATGTCGCCCAGGCGACCCTCGGAGCCGAGATCGGGATCCCGACGGTTGACGGCGGGGTGGTGTTCACCGTCCCGCCCGGAACCCAGCCCAACCAGCAGTTCCGCCTGAAGGGCCGCGGCGTCCCCGACCTGCGCGGTGGTGCGCGCGGCGATCAGCTGGTGACGGTCCACGTGATCATCCCGACCGAGCTTGATTCCAGAGAGCGTGAGCTGTTCGAGGCGCTGGATGAGAAGCTGGATCAGGTGACGATGCCGAAGGACAAGGGGTTCTTCTCGAAGGTGAAGGATGCGTTGGGGGTCTAATCATTCCCCATGCGTGAATGTAGCAATAGTTTAGAGACCGGACAGCATATGCTATCCGGTCTCTAAACTATTGCGCTGGATTTACGTTGATACAGTAATTGGAGGAATCTATGGAAAAGCGTCGACTCCTGCTTGGATAAGATCGTCTGCGACCAAGCCGAACGCAGTCAACGCCCCGAGGACGACCAATGCTACGAGCATGATGATTAATCCATACTCTACGAGCCCCTGTCCTTCGTGCTGAGCTTTGAGCATCCTTATGCCTCCGCGCCTGGCTTGTAAAGGGGATACAGAGAAGGGCCCTGATTCGACAGAGCCCCTCGTCTTGCCTCGTGTGAGGTCGTTGTACTTAGGTGCTACGGGTTGAGTTTGCCAGAGATGCTTTCGAACATGGGGCCTAGTTTGCCGCCGAGTAGTGTGAGACCGGCGATGGCAACGACTGACACCAGAGCGACGATCAGGCCGTACTCGACCATTCCCTGGCCCTCATCCTTGCGGAGAAGAGCATCCTTGGAGATTTGTGCCTCGACGATCATCCGATTGAGAGTGTCCAGAACCACTGTGGGCTCCCTTCCTGTTCACACGCCGTATTAATAATCATCGGCGCGCGATTACTGCGGAAAAATCGGCCCTTGATAATGAGTGGAGATTCGGCGGGCCTCATCGGATCTCCGTTGCCGTCCGGCTGTATTACTCTCCGGCTGACATTTACTACTTTACGGGCGGACCCTTCCATTTGTAATGAGCCAAAACTCCCTTGCAGCGATTAACGTTGGTACTACGTTTGCCGGTACGGAAGGACGGCTGGTAGGACCCCCTCAGGCCAACGCCGGGGGCTGCCGGCGGAGGCGCTAACGGTCTGTACATCGTCCCTTTCCCACCCACCGGTAGAGACGCCCCGGTGGGACGTTCGTCCTGTATCGCGGTCATGGGTGGGTCATCCGGGGCGCTTGAGTCATCCTGACAGCCTTGACGGTCAGCCTGCGCTCGTTAGGCATCCTGCGCTCATTAGTCATCCTGCGCTTCTTGTTCATCCTGGGTGTTACTCAGTCACCCTGGGCATTTATCAGTCATCCTGAGCGTCAGCGAAGGATCTCGTGCTTGCATCCCGGGGTGTTTGACGCAGAGATCCTTCCTTGCGTCAGGATGACTAATGAGCGCGCGAGCACGATCAAGGCGCTCGGGATGACTAATGAGCGCGCGGGCACGATCAAGGCGGTCAGGGACGAACGAACGCGCGAGCACGATCAAGGCGCGCGGGGTGACTCGAAGGCGCAGGGATTCTTCCGCTTCGGTCAGGAAGACTCATAGACGCAGGATGACGACCACGGCGCGCTGGGCAGGCTCTTTGCTGGCGCTCGTGAATCTGGTCGGGGAGATCGGACCGCTCAGGATGAAAGAAGACGCCCCGATGGGGCGTCTCTACGGGGAGGCGAGCGGCAGGTAGAAGCTCACCCGGTGGCCGCCGGCGAAGGATTCGGTCTGGAGGTGGGCGCCGATGAGGTCGAGTGCGCCGATGTTGTATGGGTCGCGGGCGAAGGCTTCGACCGATTGGCCGAGCGCGGGGTCGGTGGATGAGCCGTCCATGCGTACCAGGAGCTGGGCTTCTTCGTAGCGGATCTGGATGGCGAGCTTCGCGCCGGTCCTGGGTGCGATCAGGGCGACCATCGCCTGCTGGATGAGGCGGAAGAGCGCGACTCTGATGACGCTGGCGATAGGGTCGTCGCGGTCGGGGCCGTCCACGGAGATACTCGCGCCGTTCTCGCGGCTGAAGTCGGCGCTGTAGCGGCGCAGGGTCGCGACCAGGCCGAGCTCGTCCATCATCAACGGGCGCATCTCGAAGATGGCTCGCCGGATGTCGAGCAGCGAGCTTGACGCCAGCTTCTGCAGGTCGGTGATCTCCTCGGGCAGGCGCTCCGGCGCCCGCTCGGCGACCCGCTCCAGAATCTGGGTGCGCAGGATGACGTTGGCCATGACCTGGGCCGGGCCGTCGGTCAGCTGGCGGGCGATCCTCTCGCGCTCGGTCTCTCGGGCCTGGATGATGTGGCGCGCAAGATCGGCGGAGGTCGAGAACCCGGTGGTGCCGGCCAGGATACGGGTGCTCTCTTCCACTGAAGCGTGCTTCTCCTGCTCGCGGTTGATCTCGGCCAGGTCGAGCAGGATGCGCAGGCGGTCCTGCTGCTCGCGGATGCTGTCGCGGCGCGACTCAAGCTGCTCCATCTGGCTGCGCATCATGAAGAGGCGCATCTGGACCTCGTGGGTAGCGACGAGCACGTCGCGGATCTCGGAGCGCGAGAAGGATTCCAGGCTGGACTCGACGTCGCGGACGCGGTTGTTCTGATTGTTCTCGCGCTGGGCGAGCCGGTCGACCTCCTGCTGGGTCTGGCGGAGCAGGAGCTCGATTTCCTGGATGGCCTGCGTACCCTGGTTAAGCTCCTCGCGGCACTCGATGGCCAGCGTGGTCAGCCGGTCGGCGAATTCTTTGGTTTGTGGCGGTGGAAGGGACATCCTGCACGCTTCCGATCTCGTCTGCGATGGTGAACGGATAAGGGCTGCTCGGTTGTTCCTCCGAGGGTAATGCAGGATGGGGTGGCTGGACCACGGGAGTATCGTACTGAAGATGGGGCTGAGAAGAGAGATGTAGTGGCGGAATCATGGACGTGTCCGCGTGAATCCGATAATGGCGGGGCCTATCTGCGTAGCGGCGCAATTATGAAGATGTCCCGGTTCATCCGATAATTGTGGCCCCCATGTTCGTAGCGGCGCAATTTATTGCGCCCTCTCCGACGCCCGAGCGGTCAGGCAAGGCGCAATAAATTGCGCCGCTACGCATTCTTAATGACCGGATCAATCAGGACAACCTCATTATTGCGCCTTGTCTGGGGAGCGGTGCTGTTCTTCATAGGGGGCGATGCTGTTTTTCGTAGGGGCGGTGCTGTTCTTCGTAGAGAGCGATGCTGTTCTTCATAGGGAGCGATGCTGTTCTTCGTACGGGCGCAATTCATTGCGCCCTCTCCAACGTCCCGGGTGCCCAGGCAGGGCGCAATGAATTGCGCCCGTACGATATTAGGGGCATCCCGGGGACCATCATGGCGGGCATCCTGGAGACCACCACGACGGGCATCCCGGGGACCATCGTTACGGGCATCCACGGGAACTTCATTACGGGCATCCAGGGAATATCATTACGGGCATCCACGGGAACCTCATTACGGGCATCCAGGGGAACGTCGATCGACCTGCGCGGTGCCCTCTGCCGGGTCCGCGTGAACCCGATAATGGCGGGGCCCATCTGCGTAGCGGCGCAATTTATTGCGCCTTTCCTGTCCACTCCGGCGCCGGAGAATGCGCAATAAATTGCGCCGCTACGCAAAAACAGAGTGGCTCTCAACCATCGGATGAACCAGGAAATCTCCATGAGTACGCCCGTATGATGTTGCTGGCGTCCCAGGAGAACACCGATTGCCGGTAGGGGAGGAGCTCGTCTCCTCCCGGACCCACCAGCGCCAAGACAGGGAGAAGACGAGCACCGGATTCACGAAGGCCCTCTGTTGGCCCGCATGCCGCATACGTTGACGCGAATCGCGCCACCGTTTTTGGCGCACAGAAGCGCCCGGCACATTGCCTCAACAACCCGGAATGGGATAAACTTGTCTTTGCGGTGGAGCGTGGTGAAATGGTATCACAGAGGCCTTTGAAGCCTTTATTCCAGGTTCGAATCCTGGCGCTCCAGCTCATTTGGTAGTGGGTCGTGGGGGCTGGCTGGAGCGTCTACGCCTGATGGCTGGAGTTTTGAAACAGGAAGACCAAAGCGGATCTACCGATCCCGCGCCTCTAAACGGTCAGCTGGCAGTCGTCATCTTGACCGCGGGGCGTGGGAGCAGAATGCGGTCGAAACTCCCCAAGATATTGCACCCCATCGCCGGCCTGCCGATGATCGAACACATCGTGCGGGCGGTTGAATCACTCCAACCCGTACAAACTATCATGGTTACTGGACCCACATCCGCGGCGCTCCACGAGGAGTACCGGGAGCGGGTCTCCTTTGCGTGGCAGCCGGAGCCGCTGGGCACCGGCGACGCTGTCGGCGCGGCCCTGCCTGTTCTGGCCCCTGACGTGCAGTGGGTGATGGTCGTGTTCGGCGACCACCCGCTGACGGACGGCGCCACGTTGCAGTCGCTCCTCGACGAAGTCGACGCATCAAAGCCGATCGTCACGATGCTCGCGGTTGAGCTGGATGATCCCGGCGCCTACGCGCGCTTCCAGGTGCGGGATGGCCGGGTCGTTGGTCTGGTCGAGGCTCGCGACGACAACACCCGCTACGAGGGACCGGTCACGGTGAACAGCGGCATCTGTTGCTATCACCGCGCCTGGCTTGAGGCGCACCTGCCGCAAGTCCCGGAGAGCGCATCCGGCGAGTACTACCTGACGTCGTTGATCGAGGTGGCCGCGGCGGAAGAGCACCCTAACCCGGTGGCGCTGGTCGTTGGCGAGCCCGAGGTCGCGTTCGGCGTGAACAACCGGGTCGAGCTGGCCGAGGCCGAGCGCATCATCCGCCGGCGGATCAACCGGGCGCACATGCTGGCCGGCGTCACACTCGTTGACCCGGATGCCAGCTACATCGACGCCGATGTGCAGATCGGGGAGGATACCCGGATCGAGTCGGGCTCGATCATCCGTCAGCGTACGCAGATCGGCAGCGGCTGTGTCATCGGGCCGGCAGCGGTCATTGAAGCATCGACGATCGGCGACCGGGTCACGATTCGCAGCTCGACAGTCGAGTCGTCGACGATCGAAGACGACAGTGACGTTGGCCCTTACGCCCACCTGCGCCCCGGCACACACATCGCCGCCGGCGTACACATCGGGAACTACGTTGAGACCAAGAACGCGTCCGTTGGCGCCGGCACCAGTATCGGCCACTTCAGCTACATCGGCGACGCCGAGCTGGGCAGCCGGGTCAATGTGGGCGCAGGAACGGTGACCTGCAATTATGACGGAAGCCAGAAACACAAGACGAGGGTTGGCGATGACGTGTTCATCGGGAGCGACACGATGCTCGTCGCTCCGCTGGAGATCGGCTCCGGTGCGCGCACGGGGGCGGGCAGTGTGGTGACGAAGGACGTACCCCCGGGCGCGACAGTGGTCGGGATCCCCGCACGCCTTATACGTCGATCGCAGCAGGAATAGGACGAGATGGACGGACGTCTACAGGTATTTGCCGGAAACGGTAGCCGGAAACTGGCCCACGACATCATGGGGGTGCTCGAGGCCCCTCTTGGCAGGGCGATCGTCGATCAGTGGCGCGATGGCGAGACGCGCATCAAGCTCGAAGAGAACGTGCGCGGCTCGGATGTGTTCGTTATCCAGTCGTTGAGCAACCCCGTTAACCACCACATCATGGAGCTGTTGCTCATGATCGACGCGATGCGCAGGGCGTCGGCGGCGCGGGTGACGGCGGTGATCCCGTACTTCGCCTACGCCAAACAGGAGAAAAAAACCTCGGGCCGCGAGCCGATCAGCGCGAGTCTGCTAGCGAATCTCCTGGGCACGGCCGGCGTAGATCGCATCCTGACGATGGATCTGCACTCGCCGGCTATCGAGGGCTTCTTCGAGATTCCGGTCGATCACTTGCGGGCGACCCCGCTGCTGGCATCGGAGTTCCGCGCGATGGGTCTGACCGATCTGGTGGCGGTGAGCCCGGACGCAGGCGGCGTCGCGCGTGCCGAGGAGTTCCGTCTGCGGGCCGGCGCATCCCTGGCGATTGCCTCGAAGCAGCGTCCAACGCCCGAGCGGGCGGAGATCATCGAGGTCGTTGGCGATGTCGATGGGAAAACCGCGGTCATCGTCGAGGACATGCTCTCCACCGGTGACACGCTCGTGAAGTGCGCCGAGAAGCTCCTGGAGCTTGGCGCGAACAAGATCTTCGCCTGTGCGGTGCATCCGGTCTTCGCGAACGGCGCGCTTGAGCGGATCGCGGCGTCGCCGATCGAGCGGGTCTGGGTGACCGATACGCTCCCGCTGCCGAAAGGACCGGGCATCGATCGGGTGAACGTGTTGACCATCGCGCCGCTGATGGCAGAGGCGATTATGCGTATCCATAAAGACCTGTCGATAAGTGCGTTGTTCAGCTAGGTCTGCGTCCACGAGGGGGCGCGATGGGATCGATCAGCTCTGGGCGGGGAATCAAGCGCGTTGGGATCGATCGGCGCTGGGCGAGAACCATGATGGTTCGTAGGGGCGCAATTCATTGCGCCCTGCCTGGCTGCTCGGGACGTTGGAGAGGGCGCAATGAATTGCGCCCCTACGCAGACAGGGGAACTTCCACAGGGAGCCTTCCACAGGGGAGATTCCACAGGGAGTCTTCCGCAGGGCGGATTCCACAGGGCGGGTTCCACAGGGGGATCAGACGAGGGCCGTTTCCGATTGACAGTTTGCAACGAAGGCCATGAAAGGCTGAGATGACCACCGGACAATGGGTAGAGCTGACCGTGGCGGCGGTAGCGATCGTTATCGTGATGCTGTCAGCATGGGTAGAGACCAGCCTGGCGATTGTGACCAGGGTGAATCTGCGGGCTCTGCTCGAAGGCCACTTTGCTCGCTCCCCCGAGCGCGAGCTCGAAGGGCCGCAACACACACGCTCCTCGATGCTGCTGATCGAGATGATCTGTGTGGGCATCTCGACGGCGCTGATCGCGCATGTCGCCTGGCAGTATGACCCATCCTACGGTCTCTGGGCCGGCATCGCGGCCGCGACCCTGTTGCATGTTGTCCTGGGCCGGATCGTCCCGCGCATTCTGGTTGGCGACGAGCGCTCGGAACAGTCCGAGACGCAAGCGCGGGTCGCGCAGGTCCTCACTGCACTGTTCGCACCGGTGATCAAACTGGTGGATGCGATCGTCGCATTCTTTACAGCCCGGCGCAGCGAGCGCGAGAGCGCGCAAGCGCTCCTGGACGGTGACCGTGAGAGCGCGCGTCCAGGCTCGGCCAGCGAATGGGACGGTGACGAGGAGGACTCGATCGAGCCGGTCGAGCAGGAGATGATCTCCGGCGTGCTGCACCTTGATGCTTCGACTGCCAGCCAGATCATGGTGCCGCGGATCGACATCGTCGCGATCAGTCTGGACTCCACGATCGAGGAGGCGACCGACGTCGTTATCCGGGCGGGTCACTCGCGCATTCCGGTCTACGGTCAGAGTATCGACGAGATCCAGGGCATCATCTATGCCAAGGACCTGCTGCGCTACGTGCTCGAAGACACGCGGGGCGTCTCCCTGGAGTCGTTGCTGCGCGGGTGCTATTACGTGCCGGAGTCGAAGCGCGTCGACGACCTGCTGAGGGAGCTGCAGCAAGCCAGAGTGCACATGGCGGTCGTGGTTGATGAATATGGCGGCACTGCCGGTGTTGTTACGATCGAGGATATTCTGGAAGAGATCGTAGGCGAGATCCAGGACGAATACGACACGGAGCAACCCTATATTGACATATTGAGCGATACGGAGGCACTTGTCGCCGGCAAGGTCAGTGTTGACGATCTCGTAAACGATCTGCGGCTCGACTTCCCAACAACCGACTCGGGCACCGTGGGCGGCTTGGTGCAGCGTGAGCTCGGGCGCATCCCCAAACAGGGCGAGAGTGTGGAAGTCCACGGCGTCCGGATCACGGTGATGGAAGTCGAGCATCGCCGGGTACGCCAGGTGAAGGTTGAGCGGCTCTCGATGGCAGACCCTAACTCCTACAACGGCGCGCTGTCTTCCGAAGCGGACGGGTCCTGACGCTTGTGGAGCGGCGCGATTTCTGGTGTGTCGAGTGGCACGCCGAGCTCGACTCGACAATGGAGCGCGCCGCGGAGCTTGCGTTGGCAGGCGCGCCGTCGGGGTCGATTGTTGGTGCCGACTTTCAGACCCAGGGGCGCGGCAGCCACGGGCGAACCTGGCTCGCACCGCCTCATTCCTGCCTGATGTTCACCCTGCTCCTCAGACCTGCGATCGAGCTCGACCGCATGCTGGGTCTACCCGTGCGTGTGGCGACGTCGGTCAGTGAGGTGTTGCGTGACGAGCTCGGTCTCAGTCCGACCGTCAAGCTGCCGAACGACATCTTGGTTGACGGCCGGAAGATCTGCGGCGTGCTCTGCACTTCGCGGGTCACCGGGGAGCGGCTAGAGTGGCTGTTGTGCGGTATCGGCTTGAATACCTGGATGGGACAGGACGAACTGCCGCTGGAGAGCGCGACGAGCCTGCTGGTCCAGGGAGTACAGGAGATTCCGTCACATTCACGCCTGCTGGAGATGCTGCTCGGCAGGCTGGAGTGGCTGCGTGACATCTAGGGTATCTTCAGCACGCGATCTACAGGATACGGGGTGGAGTTGTGCCACACACGTGAGTAAACCTATACTCTTAGGCGATGTACAGGGGAGCGCCGGCGCTGGAGACGGGTCGCGACGCTACGGAGGTTGATTCGATTTAGCGACCGGTAGTCAACAGGTTGCCGGGGGAGGGTCAGGAAGAGACGTCATGGACTTCTAGCTAACCGACGAGCAGATCCAGGTTCGCGACATGGTGCGCGAGTTCGCCCAGCGCGAAGTCGCGCCCTACATCCAGGAGTGGGATGCCAAGGGCGAGTTCCACCGTGACGTACTTGAGAAGATGGGCGAGCTGGGCATCCTCGGCCTGCCGATCCCCGAGCAGTACGGCGGTGGCGGGTTTGACTACGTGTCGTTCGCGCTCGCCTGCGAAGAGCTGGAGTACGTCGACACCTTCCTGCGCGTGGTCATGAGCGTGCACGTCGGTCTGAACAGCCTGGCGCTGCTGCAGTGGGCCAACGAAGAGCAGAAGCAGCGCTGGCTGATGCCGCAGGCCGAGGGCACCAAGTTCGCCACGTTCGGCCTGACCGAGCCGGGCGCCGGCTCCGACGCCGGCAACGTTCAGTCGACCGCCGTACGCGACGGCGACTCCTACATCCTCAACGGCGAGAAGATGTGGATCTCGCTGGCCGACGTCGCCGACCACTTCCTCGTCTTCGCCAGCCATCGACCGCTCGCTGCAAGCACAGCGGCCTGTCGCGCCTTCGTCGTCGAGCGCGGCATGGAGGGCTTCACCACCGGCACGATCAAGGGCAAGCTCGGCGTGCGCGCCGGCAACACCGGCTGGCTGGCCTTCAACAACGTGCGCGTTCCGGTCGAGAACCGGATCGGCGAAGAGGGCGAAGGCTTCAAGATCGCGATGTCCTGCATCGACCAGGGCCGCTTCACCGTCGCCGCCGGCGCGGTGGGCCTGACTCGGGCCTGCCTCGACGCCAGCGTCAAGTACTGCCACGAGCGCGAGGCGTTCGGTCAGGAGATCGGCAAGTTCGAGCTGGTCCAGCAGATGATCGCCAAGATGGTCGCCGGGCTACGAGGCGTCGCGCCTGCTGGTGATGAAGGCCGCCGAGCTCAAGAACCGCGGCATCCGCAACACCAAGGAGACCTCGCTGGCCAAGTGGTACGCCTGCGATGTGGCCCTGAAGTCGGCCGACGACGCGATCCAGATTCACGGCGCCTATGGCTACTCCAACGAGTACCCGGTCGAGCGCTACTGGCGCAACGCGCGCGGCGCGGTGATCTACGAAGGCACCACGCGAGATCCACCAGCTCGTGCAGGCCGACTACGCGCTTGGCTATCGGGAGGACAAGCCGCTGCGCTGCCCGCAGCCGCCGGCACAGGGTTACGAAGCGGCCGAGCAGCTCGCGACCGTTTAGGGCGCTTGCTCGCGGTATTGAAGCGAAGTTCACCGAAACGGCCAGCCACCGTGCTGGCCGTTTGCTTGAAACCGCCCCGGGTGACCGAACCGGTCACCCGCTGCATCGCCGACAGGGCATTGGAGGAGCACACATGGGACGCACAGTCATTCTCGGCGGAGCGCGGACACCGTTCGGCCGCATGGGCGGCGCGCTGGCGGACAAGATCGCGGTCGAGCTCGGCACGATCGCGGCGAAAGAGGCGTTGAACCGCTCCGGAAGTCGACCCGGATGAGATCGACCACCTCGTTCATCGGCCAGGTGCTGCAGGCCGGGGCCGGGCAGATTCCCGTCGCGCCAGGTTGGGTTTGGACTTGGGCTGCGACGCGAGGTGACGTCGGACACGATCAACCGCGTCTGCGGCAGCGGGATGCGTGCGGTCACCATGGCCGACGTCTTCCTGCGCGCCGGCGAGTACACGACGGTCATCGCCGGCGGCATGGAGAGCATGTCGAACGCGCCGTACCTGCTGAAGAAGGCGCGCTTCGGCTACCGGCTGGGCGACGGCACGCTTGTCGACTCGATGGTCGCACGACGGCCTCACCTGCGCGGTCGACGTGTGCCACATGGGCATTCACGGCTCCAACGTCGCCGCCGAGAACGAGTGCAGCCGCGAGGCGCAGGACGCCTACGCGGTGCGCAGCCATCAGTCTGGCGGCTGCGGCTTACGAGGCCGGCGGATGCAGGACGAGATCGTCCCGGTGGAACTGAACGACCGCACGGGCAATGTCACGCTGTTCGAGCGCGACGAGGCCATCCGCGCGCCGACACCTCGGTCGAGGCGCTGGCCAAGCTGCGGCCGGTGTTTGACGAAAGTGGCTCGGTTACGGCCGGCAACGCTCCGGGCGTGAACGACGGCGCGGCGGCGCTGGTGGTCACCACCGAGGAGCATGCGCCAGGAGCGGGGGCTCAAGCCGCTGGCGACGATCATCGCGCACGGCACGTCGGCCTAGGACGTCCCGTACCTTGCCTACACTCCGCAGCTGGCGGCGGAAGACGCCCTCAAGAAGGCGGGCATGACGATCAGCGACATGGACGTGATCGAGATCAACGAAGCCTTCGCCAGCGTCGCCATCATCAGCTCGGGCCGGCTTGGGATCGACCCGGACACGATCAACCCGAACGGTGGCGCGATCGCGCTCGGGCATCCCATTGGCGCCTCGGGCGCGCGCCTGGTCCTGACACTCGCCTACGAGCTCAAGCGACGTGGCGGCGGCTATCGGTCTGGCGGCGATCTGCTCGGGCGGCGCGCAGGGCGACGCGATCATCATTCGAGTCGACTAGGAACAGAAAAACGGGGAAGGTGAGCTCATGGCGGTAGATGTTGTGCGGGATGGCGCGGTCGCCATCGTGACGATGCATAGGCCGGAGGCCATGAACGCGTTCAACACCGAGCAGCTCCAGGCGCTGCTCGACCGCGTCATGGAGCTCTCGACCGACTCTTCGGTTCGGGCGGTCGTCCTCACCGGCGAGGGGAAGCGGGCATTTGCTGCCGGTGCGGACATCAGTGAGATGTCGTCCAAGACCCCGTCAGAGGCGAAGCGTTTTGGGGAGCTCGGTCACGCGATCGGCCGCGCCATTGGCGCTGCTCCCCAGCCGTGGATCGCTGCGGTCAACGGCTACGCGCTGGGTGGCGGCTGCGAGATCGCGTTGGCGTGTGACATCCGGATCGCCAGTGAAACCGCCCAGCTCGGTCAGCCGGAAGTCACGCTCGGCATCCCGGCCGGGTGGGGCGGGACACAGCGCCTGCCGAGGCTGGTCGGCCCGGGTATCGCAGCCGAGATGTTGCTGACAGGCCGCCGGCTCAAGGCCGACGAGGCGCTCCGGGTCGGCCTGGTGAACGCCGTCTACCCTCCATCTGAGCTGTTGCCCAGAGCGACGGAGATGGCGCAGAGCATCGCCAGGAACTCACCGTTGGCCGTGACCGCAACCAAGCAGGCGATGCGCCTGGCGCTCGACGTGCCGCTCTCTGACGGATTGACCTTCGAGGCGCAGCTATTCGCCCTGGCATTTGATACCCACGACCAGAAAGAAGGCATGACGGCCTTCGCAGAGAAGCGCGGCGCGGAGTTTACCGGGGAGTAAGGACTCTCGCGCTTTGAAGGAGGAGATTTGAAGATTCTGGTGCTGGTGAAGCACGTGCCGGACCCCAACGCGATCCGGTTTGATGCTTCAGGCAAGTTCCCGTCCAACACCGCCCGGGTGGTCAACGAGTACGACCAGTATGCGCTCGAAGCGGCGGTGCAGATCAAAGAGCAGAACAGTGACACCGATATTACGGTCGTCACGATCGGCCCCGCGTCGGCAAAGGATGCCGTGACGCGCGGACTTGCGATGGGCGCCGACCAGGGGATACTGATCCAGGGCGAGCCCGGCGAGATCGACTCGCTGCACACCGCGATGGCGCTCGCGGAGGTGGCCAGGGCAGGCTCCTACGATCTCATCTTTGTCGGGCAGGAAACGAGCGATTCAGGCAGCGGAAACGTTGGTCCGCAGATTCGCAGGGTTGCTCGGCTTGCCGCTGGTCAGTAACGTCGTCGAGCTTGAGGTGGGCGCCGACGGCGTGTTGACCATGGAGCGCGAGGTCGAAGACGGCCGCCATGTCGTGACGGTTGTTCCCCCGGTCGTCATCTGTGCCTTGACCGGCCTGAACGAGCCGCGTTATCCATCCCTGAAAGGCATCATGGCAGCTCGCCGCAAGCCGATCGAGGATCGCCAGCTGGCAGAGTTCCCCGCTCCTGGTGCTGAAATGACCTGGGGCAGTCTGAGACAGGAAGAGCGCGCTGTCGAGGGCACCGTCATTGACGATGAGCCTGAGAGCGCCGCGAAACAGGTCGTTGCGATGCTGAAGGAGCGTAACCTCATTTAATCGCCCCTGAGCTGGGGACGTCCTAGACCGGGATTTCACTCAAACCCTTTCCGGGCGGAGCAGGGGCGCAATGCATTGCGCCCGTACGGAGGACAACACGATGACTGAACATTCGGGTGTTCTTGTAGTAATCGAGACGAGTGCAGGTGTTCCTCGTGACGCCTCGCTTGAAGCGCTCACTGCCGCCCGTGATGTCGCGGGAGACGGTGGGTTGACGGCCCTCGTTATCGGTAGTGGTATTGACGCAGTGGCGAGTAGCATCGCTGCTGGCAAGGTGCTGACCGCCGACGCACCCGAGCTGGAACGCTACACCGCTGATGCGTATAGCAAGGTTATTGAGGCCGCGATCGAAGCGACGAGCCCGCAGCTCGTGCTGCTGGGGGGCACGACGTCGGGCCGTGATCTTGGCCCGTATCTGTCGGCCCGGGCCGGCACCAACTGTCTGTCCGATTGCGTCGGGCTGCGCTGGGACGGTGATTCTCTGGTCGGCACACGGCCGGTCTATCAGGGCAAGATGCTCTCGGACGTCAGCTACGCACCTGAGAGCACAGCCTTTGCGGTGATCCGGGGCGGCACATTTGAACCGGCCGAGGCAGGCCAGCCTGGTGCGTGTAGAGCCGCTTGCGGTCGAGTTCGCTGCGAGGCGATCTGCGGGTTGACCTGAAGGATGTCTCGATTCCGCCGGCCGGAGCAGTTGACCTGGAGGGCGCTGAGACGATCGTGGCGGGTGGCCGGGGCCTGGGTTCGCAGGAGAACTTCCAGCTCGTCGAGCAGCTCGCGGCCGCCCTGGGTGGGGCGGTTGGCGCGACGCGTGCGGTCACCGATCTTGGTTGGCGCCCGCACTACGAACAGATCGGTCAGACCGGCAAGACGGTCAAGCCGAAGCTCTACTTTGCCATCGGCATCAGCGGAGCGGTGCAGCACCTGGTGGGCATGCAGGGGTCGGAGACGGTGGTCGCGATCAACCGTGACCCGGACGCCCCCATTTTCAAGCTGGCCCAGATCGGCGTCGTCGGCGACCTCAACGAGCTCTTGCCGGCGTTGATCATCGAGATTCAAGCTGCGCGCAGTTAACCTGCTGAACCCGAGTGCGCGAACACGAGACTTGAGGGTCTCGCGTTCGCCGGGATAACCGTTAATCGCAGCGTCTAGATCAGGGAGCCGTCGTGGAAGAAGAAAAGTTTGACGCGATAGTCGTCGGCGCAGGTCCGGCAGGTGTCGCCGCTGCGCTGACGATGGCGAGAGCCGGCCTCGAGGTCGTTGTCATCGAGCGCGGCGCTTTCGCTGGAGCGAAGAACGTCATGGGCGGCATCCTCTATAGCCAGCCGACGGCTGAGATCGTCCCCGATTTCTGGGAGGACGCCGCTATCGAGCGTCCGATCATCGAGCAGCGCTACCTGCTGCTCACCGAAGACTCGCACATTGGCCTGTCCTACCGCACGGAGGCGTTCGCGGAGTGCGCCCTACAACTCCTTCACCGTTCTGCGCGCCGATTGGGACCAGTGGTTCGCCGGCAAGTGTGAAGAGGCCGGCGCGTTCGTCATCCCGGAGATGGTTGTGACCGATCTCTTGTGGCGCGATGGCCGGGTCGTGGGAGTCACGACCGGTCGGGAAGAGGGCGATCTCTATGCCGACGTGGTCGATTATCGCCGACGGCGCGAACTCTCTTCTCGCGCAGAAGGCAGGGCATGCACAAAGAGTGGAAACCCAAAGAGCAGGCGCTGGTCGCCAAGGAGCTGATCCAGCTTGACGAGCAGATCATCAACGAACGCTTCAACGTGTGTGACGGCCGTGGCGTGGCCATGGAGATCTTCGGTCAGTCAACCTCATACCTGCTTGGGTATGGCTTTATCTACACCAACAAGAGCACGCTCAGCATCGGCACCGGCGCGCTCCTTTCTGACTTGAAAGAAACCGGGCTCAACGTCAACGGATATTCTCAATCGATTCAAGTCTCACCCATCGATCGCGCCGCTCATCGCGGGCGGTCGAGATCGACCGAATACTCAGCCCACCTGATCCCCGAGGGCGGCTGGCACTCGCTGCCGACGCTCTATATCGACGGCGCACTGCTCGTCGGTGACGCGGCGATGATGGTGAACCCACTGAACCGCGAGGGTTCGAACTTCGCCATGATCTCCGGAAAGATGGCTGGGGAGACCGTTATCCGAGCGAAAGAGCGGGCTGATTTCTCGGCGGCCACGCTGTCGTACTATCGCGAGCTGCTGGACGATTCGTTCATCATGAAGGATCTCCACAAGATCCGCAACGTCACCGACTTCGCCCACAGCCGGCCGTACCTGCTGAGCGAGATTCCTGAAGCGGTCTCCCAGACGATTCGCGAGTACCTGCGGGTGGATAGTGTCCCGAAAAAGGAGAAGCAGGCCAAGATGCTCAGCACCATGCGCGCGGCGCTGCCTGGCCGGCGATCTCTGAAGGATGCGCTCGCGGCTCGGAAGGTGATGTTCTAGCCCGCCGCGTTCGTCGATTTTGCCGGTGAACGCAACATCGCAATGCAACAATGGTGAAGGTGTCCCTCTAGTCCGCGTCGGGCGTCATTCATTGCGCCCTACCTGGCTACCCGGACGTTTAACCACTCATCCCGAGCTCTATTGGACATCCTGAGTACTCGACCACGATGCTGGTGTCACCCTCGTAGGGGAGGAGCTCGTCTCCTCCCGCCTCAAGCGGACCGGGGTTTCGGGAGGAGACGAGCTCCTCCCCTACGGAACCCCGGAGCGTACCCCTCTGGTGATCATCCTGCGCTTGTTAGTCATCCTGACGCAAGGAAGGATCTCTTGCTTGATTGCCGAGGCGTTTGACCAGAGATCCTTCCTTAGGTCAGGATGACTATCAAGGCGCCCATGGTAACGTCTTGCTTCGGGGGACTAACTTGATGCGATTGACCTGTTTGAACCGAGCCATACGCGTCTCGTACGGCCGATTCGCAGAGTCGCCTGTACCCTGGCAACGGTGGTCCCTCTCGGACGCTCGGTAGCCGGGCAGGGCGCAATAATTTACTCCCGTACGCACTCTACATTTACCGGATCAATCGGGATACAGCCATCATGGCGCTGCACAAGGAGAGCGGGGACATCCGAGGGCACGTCAGATCTCTAACCGGGCTTGTTGGGGGTTCTCTTCGGGAGCGTCCAGTCCGAGGAGTCGCATCATGGAGCGAGCGTTGGTGACAGCGTAGTCGGCCATGTTGTTGTTAAAGATCACGTGAACTTCCACAGCGTTCTCGGCTAACTGGCGAGCGATGATCGCGAGCTCGCTCAGCTCCTCCTCGCTGTAGAGATAGTTAAAGCGCTCCCCGGTCGTTTTGACGCGCTTGTACCACGTGTCGGTGTTCCGCCCATGCATGCGCAGGTACGCGAGTCTTGGAGTGGTGACCGCGGGGACGAGAGGTGCGGTGCCTGTGCCAACCTGCGGGGCATCGACCGTGACATACGAGAGTCCCAGGTTGGTGAGAAAATCGAGCGTTTCTGCCCGCTCTTCCTCAGTCAGCCAGGTCGCATTGCGAAACTCGACCAGCACGGGGTGGTCGGCCATCATCTCGGCACTCCAGGCGATTTGCTGGAGGTTCTTCTCAGTCTTGTTGAACCACGGTGGAAACTGAAAGAGCACGGCACCCAGTTTTCCCGCTTCGCGGATCGGCTCGTACGACTCGCGAAACGCATCGAATGTGTCGGGGGTTGGTGGCTCGTCCCGGACGTGGCCCGTGAGCTGCCCCAGCGCCTTCACGTTGAAGGTGAAATCTTCCGGAGTCTTCTCTGCCCAGAGGGCGTAGTTGCGCTGTGGCAGCAGGTGATAGTAGCTCGCGTTGACCTCAACGACCGGGAAGTGCCGTGCGTAATAGGCGATGCGGTCGGTACCACGCACTCTTGGGGGATAGAAATCCTCGTGGTCCGACCATGCTGCCGTGCCGACTAGAATGCGACCCTCAGCGGGTGTGTCGCCGGTAGTCACGGGGCGCCTCCGACCCTACGAGCGATGCTTCTCCGGTATCAGCTCACGCCACTCAGCATCCATGCCTTCTTCGGTAACCCCATAATACACGCGCAGGTCATCACCGACCCTATAGACCAGATTAAAGCGTACATCGCCGCCACGAGGCTTGTAGGCCTTCCAGAAGCCACGATCTCCCTGCCAGGTAACGTCTTCCACCTGACATGGCTGGTTCTCTTTCTGGGTGATGGCGTAGCGCCAGAGACGCCGGGCGGAATCCCGGGTGACGTTGTGGACGACTTTCATATTCCGCAGGTCGCGCATCGAGTGATAGACGATGCCGTCGCGATCGCCTGAGCTCAATAATCTCGACGCCGGTGCGAGGCAGGGGCAGGTCCTCGTCCGCCTCTTCGCTGTCGCCCAATTCGGTCGCGCCGTCCGGTTCAGGTGCGAGGGAGAATTTCTTCGACTGGAGCCTCCGCGACCGGCGAGCGCTTCGCGCGCGCAGGACGACGGCGAGCCGGCGCAGGCGGAGCTTCTTCGATCGGAGCGGGGACGGAAACCCGTGGTACGAGCAAGGGAATCCTCTCGTCTCTCTGCGCGTCGCCGAGCTTCACCAGTTCCACGATCTCGTCTCTGTGCGCGAGGGTTGTTTCGCCTTCCTGGCGAACGTAGATGTTGCCGGGCGCGACGGCATACGGCTTCTCCGGTCCAGGCGGCACCGAGACGACCACCACTTGCTTCCCACCGGTCGAGTGGACATCAACGGAGATCGCGATCGGTGGCGACGCGTGACGCGCGATGTCCTCGCGAATCTTCTGCGCCTCTGCAAGCGCATCTTCGACGCCGGCGACGTCCTCCGACGGTCTGGCGGAGGTCCCTACAAACACGGTGCCGCCATGACTGTTTGCCAGAGCGACGACGTCGCGGACGATAGGGCTGAGCCGCCCGCGGCGCTTCGGCGGTTGCTCGTGGAAGGCTTGAACGATGGTCTCGCCCTCCGAACGTGCTGTACGGATGAAATCGTATGGATCCTGAGAGGGCCGGTACGGACGCACCCGGCTGAAGTTGTCTGACTCGAACAGTTCTTTCAATGCTTCGAATGTCGGCTCAGGCAGCTGCATCTCGGTCATGCGGTCGCCGACACCGAGATTCGTTTCGCGGTTCGGATCGCGGTGCAGGCGGTGGGCATCAGAACCCTGGATAACGTGCATCCTCCGTGCGTAATCGGGTTTGGAGCCGTTGAAGAACTTGGCCGTGCTGCGCCTGCTCGAGTTCTCCAGGTCGGTCGCCTCCAACGCGGCGATGAGGGGGCTCTGGGTAAACGCAATCTTCGTCTGGCCGCCAAACGGAAGATGCTGCATGGCGACGCCGTGGGTAGAGTTGACATGAGCGGGAATGACCAGTGCGCCCGCATCGCTCAGCACCTCATAGGCGCTCAGGACGTCAGTCGTTGCCCCAACCTCACCGCTACCGAGGTCGATCTTGTCCTCGGGGATGTTCAGTGAGAGCAGCGTGTGTTCGACGTGCCGGATAGACGTGCCTTCGGGGAAGATCGCCAGAATGTGAAAGCCAAAGGTGGCGGTGAACTCAACCCCGAGCAGGACGCGCATCTTCGAAAGAATGCGCCGAAACTCGTCGAGCCGGGCCTGTTCGTCGGGCGCGATCCTATGCAGCGCCTCGAGCAACTCCAGATCTTCAATGTCACGCCAGAGATTTGCGTAGCCTCGCACCGAGTTATGGTCGGTGAATGCAATAAGGTCCGCGCCACGAGCTTCCGCCTGGCGCAAAATATCTAGGAGCGTGACGTCCGGGGTCTGGTAATCGGCCGACGCCGGCGTGTGAATATGTAAATCAATTCGATACCAGTTCAAATCTCTGGCATCTCGTGGTGTGCGGTCGCGTGTGCGAGAACGATTATTTCGACTCAATGGTACTCATAATGTTTCTTTTATACTGTGAGCGAATCTCCAACTCAGGTAAATGCCCTGAAACCATGCTGAATTGTATCAGCGTGTCATAGTGAGCTTTCCACACCGATTACGGAGGGGACAGGGAGCATGTTAGACTCGCAGCTATTGGGCGGACATCGTTGAAGAAACGAGAGCACGACAACGTGACGATTCGCATGGATGGTACCTGCTGATGTCGATCTATCTTGTTCTTGATTTGCTGCTGGTGCTGTTGATTGCGCTATTCGCGCCAATTGGCTACTGGCGGGGTCCCGTAAAGGAGCTGCTGGTCACGTTCGGGGTGCTGTTCGGCATCCTGCTCGCAGACTTCTGGGCACGGCCGTGGGGGCGCGACCTGGCTGAGCTCACAGCGATCAGTGAATCAGGCGGCGCATTCGTCGTCGCCATGGCATTCATGGTGTCGGTGACGTTTATCCTCGGCTATGGTGCGGGCGCCGCGATTGCCCCTACGGATTTCAGTCCGCAGGCGCGCGGGATTGGCGCGATTGTTGCGCTGTTCAACGGTATGCTCCTCGTTTCGTTCTCTCTCCAGTACGTCAGGATTTATCTGCTCTCCGACGCAACCGAGGAGGCGTTGGCCGACTCCTACGTCGTGCAGTTCCTTCTCGATCAAATTGGATGGGTGCTGCTCGTTGCCGCGCTGATCTCCTGGCCGGTATTGCTCGTCGTGCTGATCACGGGCCGGCGGGCCTACGAGCAGGTAGAGCACGTCCAGGATTATGAGTATGCTGACGGCTCCCATGATGACGATTATTACGATGCTGAGGATGCCGACGCTCCGACGCTCGTGTTTGAGCGACCCGTTCCCGCGGCAGAAACCCGGGCGTTTCCACCACGGGTACCCTCGACACAACGCGATGAACCGGATCGCTACTACAAGACGGAGCCTCCGTCTAACGCCGTAGATCCAACCGACGACACGCGCGTCCTCCGCGTCAAGGAGGATCGCGACGAGCAGCACCGTACCGAGACACGGCGTGGGGATAGCAGGCCGGTGAGCGACAAGACCGATCCGGACATGGTGGTCATCACGGCGCAGGACGCGGATGATGCCGCGAGCCGGGGCAGCTCCCGAGCCAGCACCGCACCGTCTGATCCACTGCTGGCAGACGGGTATACGAGATGCTCGAACTGCCGCGCGGTGCTACCGCCGGACATACGCGTTTGTCCCGTCTGTGGTGCGGTCAATTAGCTTCAGTTTCGCCCATTTGAAGCCGCCCGCCCTGTACACGCACCTCGTTCGAGTCGAACTTGAGACGGATGATCTCGCGCATATTCACCGCGATGACGGGCACGTCTGAAGGCTCGCTGGGGAATGCAGGCGCGATGAAGAGGTCGGCGTGTTGGACTGAGGTACCGATCTCATTCACCACCGCCACACTAGCGTTGAGCGTCGGCTGCTCATCCGCCAGCGCGATGGCGACGGCCGCCTGACCGCTGTGCACACCGAGCGTCATCCCAACCGGTTCGATGGCCAGCGATACATCGCGCATACTGATCTGGCTCAGGCTCGTGACATATTCGAGCCGGATACCACGGGCGGCGCAGTCCCGCTCTATCCTCGACCAGGTCGGATCCCTCCCCGGAACGCCGACAATGATTGCGTGTCGAATGGCAGGATCGCGGAGTGCCTCCCAGAGCCCAACGGCGGCCTCGTCGTTGGCCGGCGCGAGCACTGTCGTTGCATCAGGTTCCCAGGGACGAGCAAGATATCCAACGGCTGACCGCGTCGTGTTGCGGTCGCCACTGTTCACAATGAGGATTCTCGTCCGATCTGTGACAACGAGCGCGGAGAAGCGCTCTCCGGTGCGAATCAACCGGAGCTCAGGCTCGCTCTCAGCAACTGCCGCCGCGACGAGCAGCGGCGCAGAGAAGACGAAAAGGGCAGACAAACACGAGACCAGCCAGAGCCTAGAGTGACTCATCGTAGTAGGCGATGTCGATTGTGCTACCACGCGAGACGACCTCGCCCGGCTCCAGCGATGTGGCAACCACACCGCCGTTCGGGAAGTCGTCACAGTCGAAGTCATCAACGCGCTGGCTGATGAACGCGCAGGACTGTGGCGTCACATTCCGGATTGTGATCCCCGCGCCTTCGAGGGTCCCGATGGCGTTGAACACACTCTCCCCATAGACGTCCGGTACCTCGACATAATCACCGGTGCTCACAACCATGACGATCTCCGAGCCGGCGGCCGCGCTTGTATCAGGCTCGGTGCGGATGACCGTACCCTCCGCGATGGATGAGTTCTCTTCCTCGACGATTGTGACCGCGAAACCTAGATCTTGCAGGCGAGCCTGGGCGTCCTCTTGAGCCACGCCACGGACGTCCGGAATCGTGACGAGCTCGGGCCCAAGGCTGACAACAACGCTCACCGTCTCACCATCCGCCAGTGGCGCGTTGGGTGGGGGATCCTGGCGTATGATCAGCCCCTCAGCGACCTCGGAGTTGTACTCCTCGCTGATACTGAGCTCCCAGACCCCGCCGAGCGAGGCTTGGGCCTGATCGATCGTCGCGTTTCTGAGATCGGGTATCCGCGCAAGTTCCGGCACGGCTGTCGCTGTCGGCGGCGCCGTGGTCGGTGTTGCGGACGGTGTGGCGGTAGGCTCTGGTTGCGCCGTCGGAGTGTTTTCGACGACGGCCGTCGCCGTTGGCGTCGGCTCGTCTACCACCGCAGCCTGCTGCGTGGGCGTGGGATTCACAGGCGGGTCGTCAGATGCGGACCCGAACAACGCAGGCCCGAACTGGAAGGCAAGCACCA
Source organism: uncultured Chloroflexia bacterium (assembly GCA_963729445.1). Taxonomy (GTDB): domain Bacteria; phylum Chloroflexota; class Chloroflexia; order Thermomicrobiales; family CFX8; genus JACCZH01. The sequence goes on along the minus strand of CAVSNU010000003.1, from coordinate 537,269 downwards.
GGAACCCGATGACTCCGACGATGAGAGCGACGCCAATGAGCCAGGTGATGCACCCAACCTCGTCTTTGCGGGCAGCTGGAGGGGGTGGTTGCTGGCGTGCCGGCCGGCGACGTTGTGGTGGCGGTGGTGGAGGCCGGCGTCCTGTGCCGCCGCGGGCGCGGCCCGAAGGTGCTGTCGGACGGGCATGGGTTGGGTAGACGGCAGTATCGTTGCGCGTGGGCGTGGGATCGTCCCAGTGTCGTAACGACGTCTCCAGTGCCGCGCCCGTGGGAAACCGATCCGCCGGATTCTTGGCGACCGCCCTGAGGACAATGTTCTCGACGGGCTTCGGGATCTTCGGATTGATCGACGAGGGCGGAGGCGGTGGCGCGTTGACGTGCTGCATCGCTACCCCGACAGGAGTATCCGCGTTGAAGGGCAGCGCTTTCGTGAGCATCTCGTAGAGAACGATGCCGGTCGAGTACAGGTCGGACGCTGGCGTTGCCGGCTCACCTCGAGCCTGCTCTGGAGAGACGTAGTGGACGGTGCCCATGCCGGTTCCAGCCTCGGTGAGGTTGGCGTCTTGAAGTCCCTTGGCGATGCCAAAGTCCACAACCTTGGCGTTGCCGTCGCGGTCGACCAGGATGTTCTGGGGTTTGATGTCGCGATGCACCAGACTGCGCTGGTGGGCGTAGTCCAATGCGGACGCAACCTGGGCGATGATGAAGACCGCGCCGTCCACGGAGAAGGGACCCTGTTTACGGATGAGCTCTTTGAGATTTGGTCCCCGAATGTGCTCCATGACAATGTAGTGGAGCCCCTGGTCGTTGCCGACATCGTAGACACTCACGATATTGGGGTGCGACATACCCGCCGCTAACTGGCCCTCGCGCTCGAAGCGCTTCAGGAACCCGGCATCGTTCGCGTACTGTTCTCGGAGAATCTTGACGGCGACCTGCCGGTTCAACAGAAGGTCTTGACCGTCATACACAACGGCCATGCCGCCTTCGCCGATTTTCTGGTCCAGGCGGTATCGCCCGTTCAGGATAGTTCCCTGCACGTGTCTCCTCCAGACCGGCTATTCTAGGCAGGCTGAGAAGACAACGTCAACGCAGCCGCTCTGGTGAGCGTAGCAGGGTGGCGATGTTTTCGGCAGCAAGATCGGGAAGCAGGCGTGGAAGAGTCCGCGCCACGAAGATTTCTCCAGCGGCAGCGGGCACGCGTTTGGCGATGGATTGAGCCGCGGCATAGTCTGCCACCAATGTATACAGCGACGGTCCGGCACCGGAGACGCTTACCCATGGCGCGCCAGCCTGCTCCAGGGCACTCCAGGCAGCCTGAATCTGAGGATGTGCCAACAGGTGGCGGGTGAACGCGTTGGGTGGAGGGGTGTCGATCGCACCGGGTGCGCCAAGCGCTTCTGCGATCTGGCGCACAGCCGTGCCGTCGCTGAAGTCCTTGGGCGCGAGCGATGCATACAGCGTACGTGTCTTGTTCGGAATCGCCAGTCTGGGTGTGACGACGACACACCAGGCGTTCGTCGTGGCGAGTGGTTGTAGGTCGGTACCTGTGCCTGTCGCGAGGCTTGTGCCACCCTCCACAAAGAATGGGACGTCAGCCCCGAGCTCGGCCGCGGTCTGAGCGAGCGCTACGTCGCTCCTATCGAGATGCGCGATCTTCAACGCCAGGGCGGCGTCTGACGACCCACCCCCGAGACCGGCTGCGATGGGAATCCCCTTTTGCAGCCGGAGGACTCCACGCCAACATCGTTGATCGGCGGCCATCAACGCCCGGCGCGCTAGATCACTGGCAGGATCGATGCCTGGCGGCGATTCATAGCGAAATCCATGGCGATCTGGTGACCAGGCCATACGGTCATAGAGTGAGATGGTCTGGAGTACCGAGACGATCTCGTGCAGTCCATCCAGGCGTCTGCCGATGATTTCCAGGCCAATGTTGATTTTGGCTGGAGCGAGCGCGACCAGCCGGCGTCTCATCGCCGCTCTCGCTCATCTACGGCTGCGCGGAAGACTCGCACCCAATCGTCGACCGTCAACCGTTCGGGTCGTACGGTGGGTTCGACACCCGCGACGTCCAGAACCCGGTGAATCTCGTCGCGCGAGTAGCCCAGCTCATGGACGAGGTTGTTCGTGATCTGCTTGCGAGGTTGGGAGAATCCGGCCCGAACGACGCGGAAGAAGGCTTCCTGGTCGATCGCAGGGACGGGTGGTAAATCGTGTGTGGCGATCCGGATGACCGCTGACTGAACCGTTGGCGGCGGCACGAAAGCCCCCGTGCCGATGCGGAAGAGCAGCTTCGGCTTGCCGAAGAACTGCACCGCCACCGCGAGCAGGTTCATGTCCGGAGGCGCAGCCACGATGCGCTCTGCCACTTCACGCTGCAGCATGAGCGTGAGCGTCCTCGGAGGTGGCTGCGACTCCTGCAGCTTCTGGATGAGCGCCGTCCCGACGGAATAGGGAAGATTTGCGACGACGTGGTAATCGGCATTTCCAACCACAGATGGGAAGTCGACCTCAAGGGCGTCTGCCTCGACGATCTCGACCTTGTCGAGCTCAGCACCACGTAATCCAGCCGCCAGGCGCGCGTCACGTTCAACGGCGATGACTCGCTCGGCTGTCGCGGCCAGTTCCCGGGTCAGGATCCCTAACCCGGGGCCGATCTCAAGAACAACATCCTCCGCGGATACACCAGATTCCGAGACGATACGCCGCACGATCTTGCGGTCGTGGAGGAAGTGCTGGCCGAGCGCCTTACTGGGGGTGATGCCCAGCTCGCGCAGCATCTCCCCCGGCGCGGGGCCACGTTTAGACGACTCGGATGCCACTGCCGGACTGCACCTCACCGATATGCCAGAGGCCGTGATCGGCCTGCTCGAACGCCTCTTCGAGCTTGGCGGCGCGCTTGGGCTCAACGGCGATGAGTAAACCGCCCGAAGTCTCCGGGCTGAACAGCAGTTTGGCTGTCATCTCGCTGACGGTCTCGGCAAACGTCACGCCACAGGCCGGCTCGTTCGTATAGAAGTCACGGTTACGCGACGCTCCTCCCGGTAGACGCCCCTCGGACGCGTAGCGGTCCGCGCCGGGCAGCCAAGGGATCGCGCTGGCATCGATCTCCAGGGAGACCCCGCTCTTCAGCGCAACTTCTGTGGCATGGCCCAGCAAGCCGAACCCGGTGACGTCGGTGCAGGCACGCACCTGAACGGCCTGAGCCAGGCGCGACGCCGTGCGGTTGAGCAACAACATGCTTTCGACTGCCGCATCTGCGTCCTGCTGATCAGCCGCTTCCTGCTTCATGGCAGTCGTGATGACGCCCGTTCCGAGCGGCTTGGTGAGATAGAGCTTGTCGCCAGGGCGCGCTCCGGCTTTCGTCAGGATGCGCTTGGGGTGGATAGCCCCGGTCACAACCAGACCGTATTTGGGCTCGGCATCAGTAATGGTGTGACCTCCAGCGATCACGATGCCGACCTCTTGTGCTTTGGCAGCACCTCCCGCGAAGATCTCTGAGAGGATCTCCAGCGGTAGATCCTCCGGGAACGCAGCGATGTTGAGCGCGAAGAGCACTTCTCCGCCCATGGCGAAGACATCGCTCATCGAGTTCGCGGCGGCGATTGCACCATAGGTGAATGGGTCATCCACAACGGGCGGGAAAAAATCCACCGTCTGAACGAGAGCCATCTCTTCAGATATTTTGTACACGGCGGCGTCATCGCTGGTCTGAAGTCCGACCAGGATGTTGGGATCGTGCATTGCGCTGAGCGGACGCAGAACCTGCGCCAGGGCCCCGGGGGCCAGTTTGGATGCTCAGCCAGCGCAAGACGCGAGGGTGGTGAGCCGTATTTCGTCACGCGTGTGCATTCTGGTCTATGCCTCTCATCTGGAAGTGTGTGGGATCACCTGAAGCTGCGATGCAGTGCTTATCCTATCGGTGGGCTGAAGGCGCGTCAAACGTCTTCCTTCGTCTATTGTGAACGCCGGGGTGATGGGATTCATCCACCATGCAGAAACGAGGAGAAACATGATCTCTACCGATGAGCTAGTGGACCTGGCTCTAACAATGTCCGGTATGGATAAGCTACCGGCGGACAGCGCCGTGTACGTTGAGGGTACCAACCTCACGCGTATACTGTTTGGGATTGACATCGGAACAGCCGAGCTCATGCTGGCGCGCGACCTCGGCTGTGACGGCGTGATCGCTCACCATCCAGCGGGCGGCACAGCAACGCTTCATTTTCCAGAAGTGCTGGCGCGGCAGCTGGAGTTCCTTGTGGACCATGGAGTTCCTGAGGCTGAGGCGCGGGAAGCCGTCCAGCCTCTGGTTACGCGAGCCACGATGGCGGCGCACTCCCGCAACCACGATCACGTTCCGTCCGTCGCCCGCGCGCTGGGTATGCCCTTCATGAACATGCATCTGCCGCTCGATGAACTTGGCCGGCAGATGATGGTGGAAGTGATCGAAGACCACCTGACGACGCTCGCCGGCGAGCCGACCGTTCAGGATGCGATCAATGCACTCGCGACGCTGCCCGAGTTCGCGACGTCTGTGACACCAATTATGGTGCCCGTGGGAGCGGTGGACCGCCCTCTGGGCCGGCTCGCTGTCGTTCATGGCGCAGGCACGAACGGTGGCGCGAATATTGCGCGGGCGTACTGGAACAATGGCATCGACACGGTGCTGTATATCCATTGCGCCGGGGATGACGTTATGCGTCTGCGGCAGGAACCAACAGGTAACCTTATTGTATCCGGCCATATCGCGAGTGACATGGTCGGAATCAACCCGTATGTGGCGGGAATTGAGGCACGCGGCGTTGAGGTAGTGCGTGTTAGCGGACTGTAGCAAAGAGTGCTAAATCCACTTGCGTAACGGCTCACACTGCATTATTATAAGGCCGTGTTAGCACTCTATCTGGTAGAGTGCTAAGGTCGCAAAGGTTGGCGAGACGGCATTCCGTCGAGCATCGTAACCGTAGTTATACGGGAGGGTTCGTACAGTGGCAAGCAAAAATGGTTCTCTGACCCCGCTTGGTGACCGGGTGGTCATCAAACCCCAGGTGCGTGACGAGGTCACCAAGAGCGGCATTGTTTTGCCGGACACCGCCAAAGAGAAGCCGCAGCGAGGCGAAGTCATTGCGATTGGCAAGGGCCGTTTGACCGACACTGGCACGCGTTTGCCGATGGATGTCTCAAAGGGCGACAACGTGCTGTTCGCGAAGTACGCTGGCACGGAGTTCAAGCTCGATGATGAAGAGTACCTGATTTTGTCCGAGAAGGATATCCTCGCGATCGTCAACGACTAGTCGTCTTTGCAGGATGACACCACAACAGCGGAAGCGCTGTAAGGAGGGAAGCACAAGTGGCAAAACAGATTCACTTTGACGAAGAGGCTCGTCGATCGCTCAAGAACGGCGTCGACATCCTGGCAAACGCGGTCAAGACCACGCTCGGTCCGAAGGGTCGCAACGTGGCGCTCGACAAGAAGTTCGGCGCACCGACCGTCACCCACGACGGCGTCACCGTCGCCAAAGAGATCGAGCTCGACAGACCCGTTCGAGAACATGGGCGCGCAGCTTCTCAAAGAGGCCGCGACCAAGACCAACGATGTTGCCGGCGACGGCACCACCACGGCCACCGTTCTTGCGCAGGCCATCGTCCACGAAGGCATGCGCAACGTCGCCGCCGGCGCGAACGCGATGCTGCTCAAGCAGGGCATCGAGCTTGGCTCGTGACGAGGTTGTGCAGTACATTCGCGAGCTTGCCAAGGAAGTCCAGGGCAAGGAAGACATCGCGCAGGTCGCCTCGATTTCCGCCGCTGACCCAGAGATTGGCCAGCTGATCGCCGATGTCATGGAGAAAGTCGGCAAGGATGGTGTCATCACCGTCGAGGAGTCCACGCGGCCTCGAGTTCGAGACCGAGTTCACCGAGGGCATGCAGATCGACCGTGGCTACATCTCCCCCTACTTCGTCACCAACACCGAGCGCATGGAAGCCGAGCTCGACGATCCCTTCATCCTCATCACCGACAAGAAGATCTCGAGCGATGCAGGACATCCTGCCGGTGCTGGAGAAGGCTCTGCCAGGTCACCAAGAACTTCGTCATCATCGCCGAGGACGTCGACGGCGAGGCGCTGGCCACTCTCGTCGTCAACAAGCTGCGGGGCACGCTCAACGCTCTCGCCGTCAAGGCCCCAGGCTTCGGTGACCGCCGCAAGGAAATGCTGCGCGACATCGCCGTCCTGACCGGCGGCCACGGTGATCTCCGAGGAAGTCGGCCGCAAGCTCGAGAGCGCGACGCTCGAAGACCTCGGCCGCGCTCGCCGCGTTGTTGCGACCAAGGACGACACGACCTTCGTCGAGGGTGCCGGCGACGAAGAAGACGATCAAGGGCCGCATCGAGCAGATCAAGGCCCAGATCGAGACCACCACCTCCGACTTCGACCGCGAGAAGCTGCAGGAGCGGCTTGCCAAGCTCTCCGGCGGCGTGGCGGTCATCAAGGTCGGCGCCGCGACCGAGACCGAGCTCGAAGAGAAGAAGCACCGCGTGGAGGACGCCCTCTCCGCGACCCGCGCTGCGGTCGAAGAAGGCATCGTTCCGGGCGGCGGCGTGGCGCTGATCCAGGCCATCTCGGCGCTCGACGACGTCAAGGCCGAGGGCGATGTCGATGACCGGCGTCAACATCCTTCGCCGCGCGCTCGAAGAGCCGATGCGCGGCATCGCCGAGAACGCCGGTATGGACGGCGCGGTCATCGTCTCGACGATCCGTCGCCTGCAGGCAGAGAAGAAGAACCCGAACATCGGCTACGACGTGATTCGCGGCGATTATGGCGACATGATCGAGTGGGGCATCGCCGACCCGGCCAAGGTGACCCGCTCGGCGGTCGAGAACGCGAGTTCGATCGCCGCCATGATTCTCACCACCGAGGCGCTCATCACCGACTTGCCACAAGAGGGTGGTAACGGCATGCCGGCGATGCCAGGCGGCATGGGCGGTATGGACTACTAGGTCCGTCTACTCCAGGCCAGCTTCGTCGAGTACTGAAAACCCCATCCCAGGAAACTGGGATGGGGTTTTCCTTGTCTGCGATGTCCATACGCCAACGGATAACAGTCGCGCATCATCGACCACTGTGTTGTTGTCCCCGCCGGTTTGACCTTTGCTCGGCATGGGCGGCGTGCACAGGTGCGTCGCCTGGAACGAAGCCTAAACCCACATCGCCGGGGAACCGTCCGCTTCCATGATGGCGTCGCCTCCGGAGTAGCCCATGGGTGCGCCGTCGGCCCGCCAGCAGGCGGCGCCCTGCATGATGCCGGTGGCAGCATCCACAAGGATGCCGTTCATACCGCCGGCCACTTTGAATGGCGTTTCAACATCATGGCCTCGGCTCTGGAGCTCCGCTTGTAATGCCTCGACGTTCCGGAAACCGCGCTCAATCTCGAGCACTGGTCCGCGGTCCCAGAGACGCGGAGCTTCGACGGCTTGCTGCAGCGTCATGCCGTGGTCAATGACGTTGACGATGGCTTGCAAGACCGAACCGAAGATGCGGACCCCGCCTGGCGTGCCGATTGCCATGAAGGGCTTGCCATCCTTCATGATCAACGTTGGGGACATCGAAGAGAGAATCCGCTTACCGGGCGCGATAGAGTTGGTGCGTCCGGGCGTTGGGTCCATCAGGTGCATGCAGTTGTTGAGCAGCATGCCCGTGCCGGGCACGGTGACTTTCGACCCGAAGCCGCCATTCAGGGTCTGAGTCGTGGAGACGACGTTGCCTTCGGCGTCCATCGCGCAGCAGTGGGTCGTCGAAGCACCTTCACCGTCGGGCGGAATCGCGGAGGTGTATTGCTGGGCACGCGCCATGTCGATGCTGTCACGGCGCTGGGCTGCGTATGACTTGGAAGTGAGCCACTCGATCGGCACTTCGGTAGTCATCGGATCCGCCATGTAAGTGAAGCGGTCGGCGAAAGCGATCTTCATCGCCTCGGCGACGAGATGGACGCTGTCTGGTGTGCCGAAGCCCATGCTCTTGATGTCGAAGCCTTCAAGGATGTTCAGCATCTGAATGATGTGTGTGCCACCCGACGACGGCGGGGCCATCGCGACGATCTCGTAACCACGGTAGGTGCCGCTTACCGGGGCGCGCTCGAACACTGCGTAGTCCTCGATGTCCTGTTTGGTGATCAGGCCACCGTTGGCGGCCATATCTTTAGCGATCGCGTCGCCGAGCGGTCCGTTGTAAAGATAGTCCGATCCGTGTTCGCCGATTGCTTCCAGGGTAGCGCCATAGTCACCGCGCACGATGCGGTCACCAACCGCGGGGACATTGCCTCCCGGAATAAAGACCTCTTTGCTCGCGGGGAAGCGCGCAAGGTTTTCGGCCTGCATCTTGATGATCTCGTGCAGATAGGGACTCACCCGGAATCCGCCGCGCGCGTAGCGTACTGCCGGCTCTACGACGTCGGACAGCGAGAGGCGGCCAAACTTCTCGATGGCCGTGGCCCAGCCGAGGAGCGTTCCGCCCGTCGCGACCGCCAGGTACCCAGTGTCGTTCAAGCAGTCGACGACATCGTTGTCAAGGTTGCCTGGGATTGGCTCGAACATCGAGGCCGTCGCTCCTGACGGAACGGTGGCGTAATTGTCGATCGTGGTGCAGGTGCCGTCCGCGAGCCGGATGTTGATGAAGCCGGCACCGAAAATGGTGGTCATCATCGGCTCGACGACCGAGAGCGCGAACATCGTCGCGATGGCTGCGTCGATGGCGTTGCCGCCTCGCACGAGCGTCTCGGTACCTGCCAAGGACGCGAGCGGGTGGTTGGAGGTCACCATCCCCTTGGTGCCGGTGGCAGGCTGCTTGACGGTTGTTCCGGTTGTGTTCTGGCTCGTGGCCGCCGCTAACGTCACTGCAAACCCTCCTAGGCTTCGAAGACGGTCTCGCCGCCGATAATCGTGGCGCTGACCGGCAATTCAGACAGAGACATCGGGTCCACTTCTCGCGGGTCATCGGCGAGAAGGGTGAAATCGGCGAGCATGCCGCGCTTGATCGCGCCCTTCTGGTGCTCTTCAAAGGTGGCATAGGCACCCGCAACGCTATACATGTGAAGCGCCTCCTCGACGGTGACAGCTTCTTCCAGCGCGTAGGACGCTCCGGAGCCGGTGCGCTCGGTCACCGCGGCCTGGATGGATTTCAACGGCGCGAAGTGCGACACGGGGCAATCTGACGAGAAGACGAGCGGAACATCCTGATCCAGGAATGCGCGGAACGGGTAGGTCAGTTGTGCCCTCTCCAGCCCCAGATGGCGGATGAAGCCGTCGCCATACTCGATGATAAAGACCGGTTGGGACACAGGTACGACACCCATCCGCGCGATGCGGTCGATAATGTCGGGCCTGCAGATACCGCAGTGCTCGATGCGGTGACGGTGATCCTGGCGTGGCAGGGCCGTCAACGCCTTCTCGTAGGAGTCGAGCACCATGTCAATCCCGCGGTCGCCGATGGCGTGGATGGCGATCTGGTATCCGGCGGTGTGCGCCTGCATGACGTAGTTGTCGAGCGCCTCCTGCGACATCATCGTGAGCCCGAGGTTGTTGTCGCTCGGGTCGTTCTCGAACGGAACGGTGACTGCGGCGGTCCGGCCGATCAGCGATCCGTCGATGAACATCTTTATCGGGCCGACTCTCAAGCGATTGTTCCCGAGACCCTGGGAAACGCCGAGACCAACGACATGCGGCAACAGGTTCTCGCGGATCATCATGCTGGTGCGCATCTTCAGAATGCCTCGCTCGACAGCGAGCTGGTACGCGCGAACCTGGTCGGCGGTGGAGGAGCCGGCGTCCTGTGAGCTGGTCACTCCGGCGGCCACATAGTGGTCATTGCACCGCCGCAACGCCTCGACGTAATCCTCAACCGTCGGCACAGGAACCTGGGCACGAACTGGTTGCTGCGCCGTTTCGTGGAGCACCCCGGTAGCCTCGCCGTGCTCGTCACGCACGAAGTGCCCTCCTTCCGGATCATCGGTGTCACGAGTGATTCCGGCCAGCTGTAACGCCATGGTATTCACGGCTGAGAGATGACCGGAGCCATTGACGATCATGACCGGATGGTTGGTTGTGGCGGCGTCCAGATCATGGCGGTTAGGGTGGCGCTTCTCGTCGAGTTTGTTATCGTCGTAGCCGCGCCCGAGGATCCAGGTCCCGGGGGGCTGATGAACGGCCCGCTCGCGGACGCGCTCAACGATGTCGCTGATGGAGGTAACGGCGGGATAGTTCGCATCGATATGGTTGGCGATCGTTCCATAACCAATCATGTGGTTATGCGCTTCGTTGAAGCCGGGCACCATGGTTCTGCCCGCCAGATCTACCCTGCGGTGACCTCGTGGAAGGGCACTCTCGGCCTGAGTACGAGTGCCCACGGCGACGATGCGCTCCCCGATAATGGCGACCGCCTCAGCTTCCGGCTGGCTCGGATTCATCGTTAGAATGGTCCCGTTGGTGAAGAGCACCGCGTCAGTCAATCCCGTCTCCTTGCTTTGGTTGTTTTTCGAACAGGGCGGATCCTATTTCACCTATCGATGCGGCAGGCTAGAGGACAGATGACCGTCTTGTCAACCGGGATCCTGCACACGCCCACCCAGTGACATGACGTTAGATATAGTGGCATGTATCCGAACGTGGGTACATACGATGGGGGCATCGTGAGCGTTGTCGAGTTGCTGCGATTGAAGCCGATTTTCCAACCGCGCGTCTGGGGCGGGGATCGTCTTGATCCCGGGGCACGAGATCCGATCGGCGAAGCGTGGGTCGTGTACGAAGGCAACGTCGTTGACGGAGGCGCCTGGAGCGGCTATCAGCTCGCCGACGTGACTGCTGCCCTCGGCGCGCGCTTCCTGGGCCAGCCGGTGGTCGAGCGCACGGGAGACCGGTTTCCCCTGCTCATCAAGCTGCTCGACTCGCGCGAGTGGCTGTCGGTGCAGGTACACCCCAATGATGAACAGGCGAAGCGTCTGGAGGGTCCGGACATGTTCGGCAAGACGGAGGCGTGGCACGTCCTCGAGGCTGACGCGGGTGCCGAGGTCATTTTCGGCCTGGAGGGGGACCCGTCCGTCGAAGAGCTGCGCCGGAGGGTGGACGACGGAACGTTCGAGGAGGTTCTGGCGTACGTGAAGGTCGAAGCAGGCGATACTCTCTTCATGCCGGCGGGCCGAGTGCACGCCATCGGGCCCGGGTTGTTCATCTATGAAGTGCAGCAGACCAGTGACATTACCTATCGCCTCTATGACTGGAACAGGCCCCTGACAGGCGGCCGTGCGCTGCACCTGGATAAGGGGCTGGAAGTCATTGCGCCTGCGCGCGAAGACGACTCCCAGAACCGGGCGTCGAGACCTGGCGCGGAACGCGGTGTACTCGCGGGTTGTGAGTACTTCGTGCTGGAGATGGTTGACGTGAGGGGTGGGCCGGTGAAGCGATCGACCGAAGGCAGGTCGTTCCACGCGATCACCGTCACGGAAGGTGAAGCAGAAATCACCGCCGGTCGTGATTCAGTTCAACTTCAGGCCCTTCAGACGGTCGTGGTTCCCGCCGCGATCGGGGACTACGCTATCTCGCCCGTTACCTCGTCCAGAGCCCTCGTGTCGTCCGTTCCCTAACTACCACGCGTTTGGACTGCACAGATGACGTGGTTTTACCCGATCGTGATTGGGGCACGACGCAGGAGCAGCTGGCGGACGACACTCATTGCGACGAGCCGGCCGGTACGCGGATTCTCTTCCGTCGGAATGCCCTGGATCTCGAACTTGAGCCAGCCGAACTCACCCTCGACTTCCACCTCGTGACGGTTCCGAGTGATGCCGGGATCGGCGAAGACACAGACCTCGGTCGCATCAAGGCCGATGCCGGCCAGACTCACGGCGGCGGCAACATTGACACTCTCCGGGAAGAGCAGCGCGGCTTCCCGAGCAGTCCCTCGAAAGATCTCGACCGCATCGGTGAGCGCGTCGGCTTCCTCGGATGAGAGCAGAGTACGAGCCGGCTTGCGCGTCGTGTGGGTGACATGCGTAATGCCGCCTACCGCCGCCGCGCCAATCGCATCCAACGCGCCAATCGCGCCCGATACCACCCGGGCCTGTCCGCCACCTTCGATTGCCGCTTCCAGAACGAGTTTCTCCACCTCGGGAACGGCAAATGCTCCAACACCGAGAAAGAGCAGGTCACAGCCGGAGCGGAGAATGACAGGGCCATGCTCGCGCAGGGCGTCGTGGCCGGCGGCCTCTACAACAACCTCCGGGTTGAACGCCAGAAGCTCAGCCGCGGAGGAGACGAGAGGAATGGAGGGCGTCTTGCGTGGTCGCAGTGGATCGCGAACGAGCGCACCCACGATCTCGATCTGGCTCATTCCCTGATCCTCGATCAAGTTGACGACGCGCTGGCCAATCGCCCCAAGGCCAATTAGTCCGACCCGGATCGTGTCATTGTGGGCCATGGGCGCTCCCCGCTTTCCGTCTACGCACACCATTCCAGTGCTCCATACCGATCTTCCGGGTTCGTCTCCTACGCCGGAACGATCGCAATCACCCGTACAGGGCTGCCGCTACCGTCGACGATCTTCAAGGGTGCCGCTATCACGACACTACCGGTTGGTGGAAGCTTGTCAAGATTGGTGAGGCTGGCCAGCCCAAGCTTGCCCGCGCCGTGCATGATCGAGTGGTTCGGGAATGGCGGGTCAAACGTCGCTGCCTGGCCGGCGTCAGTGCCGACGGTCTCTACGCCAACGCCCAGCACGTCGCGTTCACAGGCCAACAGCTCTGCGGCGTCCTTGTGGAAGCCAGGCGTGTGTGGACCATTTTCGTCCGCGTTGAAGAAGTCTTGCGGATCGGTTCGCTTGCTCCAGTCAGTCCGCAGCAGCACCCAGGCACCGGCCGGTATGCGTCCGTGCTGCGCTTCCCACGCCGCGATCGCGTCCGGCGTCAAGAGATAATCAGGGTTAGCCTGGGATTCGACGCTGACGTCAATGACGCAGGCCGGCCCGATGAAGCGCCGGGCCGGGATCGTGTCCAGGGTGTTGTCTGGAACGTCCTTGCCCGTTACCCAGTGAACCGGGGCGTCGAAGTGGGTCCCGGTGTGCTCTCCGAGGTGGATCGTGTTCCAGTACCATGCCGGGCCGTTGTCGTCATACCGCGAGATCTGCTCCATCGAGAATGGTGGCGACTGGGCGAACATGGGTGGCAGCTCGATGACGGGCGTGGTCGCGTCAAGCGGTTGACTGAGATCAACGACGGAGAGTTTGCCGCTGGCGAGATCCTCCACCAGCCGGACGAGTGTGTCGCTCAAGAGTCTGCCTTTCTCTGTGCCTGTTCAGCGTTCATCGTGCGCAGATAGCGTTGGAACTCGAAGCGATTTTCGAGCATCGGGAGATCGGTGAGAAACACCGGCGGACCCGTCGCGTCGACCTTGGCGACGAGGGTGGTCAGCTCGTGGGCAGCAAGGCTCTCATGAAACGCACACTTGAACTCTTCGACGGTATGGACGGTGCCGGTGCACGCGATACCCGCGGCCGCAGCGATTGCGGCAAGGTCACTGCCGGTCGATGTCGCCGTGGGGAATCCACCGACCGAGAGCAAACTCTCGTTGTCGAAGACGACATGCAGGAGGTTTGGAGGCGCGTAGCGCGCCATGGTGGTCAGGCCGCCCAGGTTCATGAGCAGGGAGCCGTCTCCATCCAGCACGACTACCTGTAGCTCGGGCCGTGCCAGAGCGATCCCCAGACCCATGGATGAGGCGAGCCCCATCGCGTGCAACAGGTAGAAGAAGTTTGGCCGATGGCCCAGCGACTGTAACTCGGCTGAAACAGCACCCATTATCGTGACAACCACACACTCTTCGAGTTGTGGATAGATCGCCTCAAGGGCGTCGATGCGTCGCACTATTCCTCCCACATCAGATCGCGGCACAAAAGCAGCGCCACCGGTTTCAGAGCCGCGTCCGCGAGATGCTGGGCCTTTCGAATGCGGGATTCCACATGCCGGGGATCATCGAGCCGGTCGTGCGGGATTCCCAGACTGTCGAGCAGAGGCACGGTGACGCCGCCGCCCTGGGTTTGCCACGGATCGCGCTCCCCGAATTCGCCCCGGTAGCTGATGAGCATGAGCAGGGGGATCTTGTAGAGATGCGCGAGCGAGACGATGCCATTAATGCTGGCGAGGAAGCCATGGTTCTGCATGAGCATGGCGGACTTGACGCCGGCGAGGTGCGCGCCGGCTGAGATCCCGACTCCCTCCTCCTCTTTAGCGAGCCTGACGAGGCTCACCTCGGGGTCATCGTCGGCCATGCGAATCAGGTGCACGAGCCAGGTTTCAGGCAGTGCGGACATGATCCGGACGTCACCGGATTTCAGCGAGTCATAAATGAGCTGTGAGTTACGTACTGATACGGGCATCGTCATTCGTTTCAGGTAGTTTCGGCTGGAATACCGCTATCGAACTACGGTGATCCTAGAAGTCCTGATGTGCGCAGTCAAGGCGCCGCACAGTGTGGGGCTATGTTGTGTATAATTACACGATACGAAGGACGCGCGGTCATCGCGCAGTAGTACGCCAATGAGCCCTCCGATCTAGCAGCATGGGGCACGTCGAGACGTACTAGCCGGCTCGACGGTTCCTGTAGTTCTATTTTTTTTATGCTGCTCGATATGAGGATTTTTCAGGTTTGCAGACTACAATTGAACGTTCCCCAATGGGCGAAGAGCAGAATGTCTCTTTCGCCGGGATGAACTTGAGCCGTGAGACGCTCGACGCGCTCAGGACCATGGACATCCAAGACCCCACTCCCATTCAAGCTCAAGCTATGCCGCACCTGCTAAAGGGCAAAGACGTTATCGGTCAGGCTCGCACTGGTTCGGGTAAGACCCTCGCGTTTGCCATCCCGGCAATCGAGGTGATTGATCCGCGCAGGCGCGCCGTACAGGTGCTCGTTCTTACCCCGACTCGTGAGCTCGCCGTCCAGGTCGGCGGTGTGTTCGACCAGGTAGCCGGAAGCCGTGGCGTTCAGACGACGCTCGTCTTTGGCGGGCGAGGCATTCAGCCACAGATTGCGGCGGTTCGCCGTGGCGCTCAGGTCGTTGTCGGCACTCCAGGACGTATCCTGGACTTGCTGCGTCAGAAAGCGCTCCGGTTGGATCAGTTGCGGCTGCTCGTTCTCGACGAAGCCGATGAGATGCTCGATCGCGGGTTCGCGCCCGACGTTGAGCGCATCATCGCTGAAACTCCGGCCACACGGCAGACTGCGCTCTTCTCGGCCACGCTGCCAGAGTGGGTGCAGAAGACGGCCAACAAGCATCTGCGTAACGCGGTTACCGTGCACGTTGACCCCGGCGCCGAGGACCGAGCCAAAATCGACCACGTCGCCTATGACTTGCCGGACGGCGACAAGATGACGGCGCTCACCGACCTGCTCGACCTTCGCTCTGAGGGCTCGATCATTGTCTTCGGGCGCACCAAGCACGGCGTGAAAAAGCTGGCCGGCAAGCTCGAGGGTCTTGGTTACCCGGTTGGCGCTCTGCAGGGAAATCTCTCGCAGAACGCCCGCGACCGTGTGATGGAAGACTTCCGCTCCGGCAGGGTTCAGATCCTGCTCGCAACGAACGTTGCGGCGCGCGGACTGGACATCACCAGCGTTGAGCAAGTCATCAACTTCGATCTCCCGGAATCTCCGGAGCTGTTGACTCACCGGGTGGGCCGCACCGGGCGGATGGGCCGCGAGGGCCGCGCAATTACGTTGCTCGGTCCCGAGGATGCCTCGAAGTGGCGGCAGCTCGAACGCGGGATTGCACACCGCATCCCTCGTGTTCGCTGGCAGGGTGCCCAGGCGGCGATCTCTGGGACCGCTGACATGGGCGCTGTCGCACCTCAGGTGCGGCAACGTCTGGATAGCCGAGTGGGCAGCCAGCCCCGGACAGAACGGGCTGAAGCACGACCCGTACAGCGCCGGCACAGTGTTACCTGCCATGGATGTGGCGAGCGGGCGGATGTACCCTTCGCCCCAGATCCGTCCCGGCCGGTGTACTGTAGTGCGTGTTTCCAGGTCGAGAAGACACGACGCCAGCGCAGGACCGTCCGGTAGAATAGATCCGGACGACGACTTCAGGGGTGGGCATTGAGCCCGAGTGTTAGGTGACATACGTGAGTCCATTGCGGATCCGCCAGGCAATTATTCTCTTCTTCGTCGTAGGCCCGCTTGCGGCGACTGCGTATGCGATGTACCGGCTCTGGAACGAGTGGATCGGCTGGACAGAGCTAAGCCTGTTCTTCGCCCTCTATTTGTTGACGGGCCTGGGCATCACTATCGGTTACCATCGCATGCTGACCCACAAGAGCTTTGAAACCGGTCCCGTAGCCAAAGCCTTCTTCCTCATCCTCGCCTCTATGGCGGTACAGGGTAAGGCGATCGACTGGGCCTCGAACCATCTCAAGCACCATGCGCACTCTGACGAAGAGGGCGATCCGCATAGCCCACTCGAGGGTTTCTTTCACGCCCACGCCGGCTGGCTGTTCAGCGCACCACCCGCCGACCGAGAGAAGTACGGCAAGCGCTTCGAGAAAGACCCGATCATCTCGTTCATCGACCGAACCTTCCTGCTCTGGGTCGGAGTCGGTCTCGTTATCCCGTATCTCATCGCCGGTCTCGATGGCTTGCTGTGGGGCGGATTCGTCCGCATCGTCGTGGTGAACCATGTGACCTGGGCCGTTAACTCGGTCTGCCACACTTTTGGAGATCGCCCGTTCGATATCAAGGACGAGAGCCGCAACAACTGGGTTGTGGGGCTCCTGGCGTTCGGCGAAGGCTGGCACCACAACCACCACGCTTTCCCGGCGATGGCCTACCATGGCATGGGATGGAAGCAGTTTGACCTGTCCGCGATCATTATTCGCCTCATGGCCCGCCTGAAGCTGGCCTGGAACGTCAAGAACCCGTCGCCGGACCTGATCGAGCGACGTCGCCGCCGCGATACCAATCCTGCGGCACCAGCAAAGGCGCCGGCACCGGTAAGCGGCGACTAATCCCCTTCGCGGGCGTTCACCATACCGGCAATCCAGCCTGATTCGCGCTCGGCCACCAGGGCCGAGCGCCTTATTTTGCCCGCTTCGTTACGCGGTAACTCAGCCACAAACTCGTAGGTCTTGGGCGCTTTGTACGACGCGATTCGCTCTCTGCAGTGCGCGTCAAGCTCACGAGTGGAGGGTGGGTTTGTCGGATCGACCACCTGAACCACCGCATGCACCCTGCGTCCCCATTCCTCATCCGGCACGCCTATCACGGCGACGTCAGCGAGCGCCGGGTGATCGCTAAGCGCCCCCTCAACCTCCGCCGGATACACGTTTGCTCCACCAGTCACAATCAGATCAGTTCTTCTGTCAGCGATGTAGAGAAAACCGTCGTCATCGACCCAGCCGAGGTCGCTGATGCTCTTGAAACCATCCGGTGTGGATTTGAGGTCAGTGGCTCCAATGTATTCGAAGGTCGGCGTCCGTCCGTCAAGCGGGCGCATGTAGATTTCTCCCACTTCTCCAGGTGCAACGTCGCGCCCTGACTCATCAAGGATCTTCATCTCGCAACGCACTGGTTTCCCGACACTGCCGGGGTGCTCCAGCCACTCGTCCCCACGGATGATCGTTGCGCCAATCCCCTCTGTAGAGCCGTACACCTCGTACACCTTTTCTGCCCCGATGAGATCGATCCAGAAGCGCTTGAGCCAGTCCGGGCAGGGCGCAGCTGAGCTCTGAATAGCCTCGATACTGGAGAAATCTCGTGTCTGGATGTCCGGTAGCATGGCGATGCGCCGCATGATGATCGGCGGGAAGTATGCGTAGTTGACCCAATAACGCTCGATGAGATCCACCGCGTGGGCGGCGTCAAACTTCTCCATGACGACGAGAGTATGTTCGTTCGCGAGACCGCTGTACGTCGTGAGGAACGGGGAGTTGTGGTACAGCGGCGCGGCCAGGAGCTGGACCTGGCCGAGCCTGGAGCCTGTGCGGCGCGCGCCGGAGAGCGGCGCGCATGGGTGCCACATGCGATCCACAATGATCTTGGAGCGGCCGGTTGAGCCACCAGACGCGATGGACTTTCCTGGATGAGGTGGATTGTCCGGCATGGGCTCTGCCGAGTAGTTGTCGAGTTGGGCGAAATCGAGGTCGGTCAACGTCGGATAGTTCGTGATATCCCAATCGGCGTAGACAATGGCAGGTGAGGCCAGATCCAGGATCTGGTCGCGCTCGCGAGCCGGCAGGATTGCGCGTAAGGGCAGCAACCTCGCCCCGAGCTTCCAGGCAGCGACGGTCAGGAGGATCTGTTCCGGGCGATTCCATACTCCCGCTACAACCGTTGACGTGGAGTCTACGCCGCGCTCGGCAAGCAGCCGGGCGAGTTGGTTTGTGCGGGTAGCGAGTTGTCGCCAGGTAACGACCGTGTCGTCTCCGGATCGGGGAGCGAAGATAAGAGCGGCGTCGGACGGTCGCGCTTCGGCGATCTTCGCGAGACGTTCTCCAAATGTGGGCACGGCCGATTCTTCTACAGCGTCTGGCACAGTGGTTGACCTCTCAAGCCATTCTTGCAGCGTCACTTGTCGAGCGCCGTTAGTCTGACCGACTCGCGTGCCTCCGTCAACAGCATCGAGGTGTGGACAGCGTGTTGGCCTCTGAGCGTGTTCCCACTTCCGGCTGTGGTATAAAAAGCGGTAGAAGGTGTGGGCCGACGGTCGAACGACCCCACTCACACGCAGGCACATCAAGGATGTCTGTGGCACGCATCTAGACCCCGCGGGTTGGTCAGCCCACGATACGGGTCGTCTCCACGAAGACACAGGTAGAGTCCCGGCATTCGTTCCAGGTTGACGGTACCTGTCCAGAATGAAATCGGGACGCCATCACCGGTGGCGACGGGCATGACCTCGAAGACGAGAAACGAGATGGTATCAGGAGGACTCCAAGAGTGCTGCAAGAGCGACCTGCAACGACGCGTTCAACACCGGCCACCTCGGGCAACGTGAAACTGGATGCGGAGGCACAGGCAGTCTGGGACTGGTTGATCGACGTATGCACTCGAAGCTCCAGCGGCGAATCTCAGGTCTTCATCTTCCGCGATTCGTCACTCATCAACAAACTCTTTCGGCGTCACAAGGCTGGTGAGGTAAAAGCGGTTGCGATGAGCGATCTGGTACACGTGCATCGTAACCAGATCCGGGCGCTCCAGAACAACCACCTGATCACACCTTGCAAGGGCCGTTGGCCGGGCAAGTGGTTCACGGTGAATCGCGGATAGGCGCCAATCCCGCCCCCCCACAGCGATTAGCGAAAACTCCGGTGCCGCGGATCGATGGTGAGACTGTCTAGCTCGATCCGCTCTTCGCAAGCAGCCAATGCTGAGTATGGGTGCCATGCGTTGTTGGAGGAACCTGGACACCTCCATTATTTCTCCGAGACAAAGGTCACTGATTCCGACAACCCGCTCTAGTTGACCGTGAGGTTGCACGATTCGCGAGTCAGCTACGGCGTAAGCGGAGCTGGTGCGTCGCTTGTGCGTAACAGGCTGATGGACAATCTCCGCAGGCGTGCCTATGATTGTCGTATCGTAAGAGGACAATTCAACGTCAGCCCGTTCGTCGATTTCCGGCATGTCGAAGGAACAGGAGGACCGCATGTTCGCCCACGTCACCGCGATTCAAGCCGACCCCCAGCGGATTGACGACCTCATTCGCATTTTCCAGGACAGTGCATCAGACGTACGAAGCCAGCCGGGATTCGGGGAGGCCCTTCTGTTGCTCGATCGCCCCAGTGGCCGCGGTATGAACATCGCACTCTGGGATAGCGAGGAGACACTGAACAACGGCGTAGGCACCGCGCAGCAGCTTGCCCAGCGGGCTGCTGAAACCTTACAAGGCGCGGCGCGCGGCACGAACTACGAGGTGTTACAGCACCGCCCCGGCGAGGGCAAGTCGGTCGCGCGCGTATCGCGAGGAAGTGTCACCCCCGGCTGGTTCTACAACGCTGAGACACAGGCCGATACGTCCATCATCGAAGCGGCAAGCAAGCAACCAGGCTACCGCGGCTTCCTGGTACTCGGAGACCGCGGGAACAAACACGTGCTAGGCATGTCGTTCTGGGACAGCATGGAGCACCTGCGTCGCAGCGAAGGGACGAGCGGGTACTACCATCAGGAGATGGAAAGAGCGCGCGACCAATGGGAAGGCGGCTGGACGCGGGACGTCTTCGATGTAGCATTCGAGTTGTCGTGCCTCTAGTGCGCGTCGCCGGGGGATGTGTTTCGAGAGGTTGTGTCAGATGCAGTTCCGCGCTAGGTCATGCCACAGGCACTGCACGGATTTGCGAGGGTCCGAAAGTGAGAGCCGGCGAAGGCTCTACGACGATCCGACCGCTAGCTGAGGGATGGACGGTGCCGGTGTGCCGACGTGTGCCGGCGTCCCCATGATGCGCTCGCCAACAACCAGCAAGCCCGGTGCTTTTGTGTAGTTACCGAGCGTGCACACGAGTAGCAGCAACGCTCCGATCCACTGAACGAACGTCCAGGAATCAGAGACGATGAACGATACCCGGTAGCCCGTGGCTATTGAGGCCGCGCACCTGGTCGCTCACGTTGTGGTGCTGTGTCCTAAAGAGACCGATCAAGCCACCGGCCCGATTGACCCGCCTGATGACATTGTGATCCTGGTACATGGCGTCGCCTGTTCGTGATGTCTCGTGACTGAGGATCATGGTGTCATGGTTGTCTTCAGGCAGGAATGGGAGATTGGTCTAGAGTTTACATAGACCTCTACTTGACGGCGCGCTGTTCGGCCCTGTGTGCGCCCGTTGATCGAGCGGATGGCTCCTTGCACGGGGATAAATGGATGCCGGGTGCGTGTGCTCAGCCGGTATACGCTATGATGCTCTCCTGTTCGGACAACAATTGACAGTGCCGTGAGGGGTGGAAAATGCAACTTGATCCCAGGAGCAGCGAGGCTCTATCGAGATGGATCGGGCCGGATACCTGGCACACAAGTCACACCTATGACATGGGTCGTTTCTATGACTTCGTGAACGCCTACCAGCAGGAACAGGGAAACACCATAGACGAAGCTTTGTTGCGAGACGAGATCAACCGTCGTGCGAATGAATTCCACGGTACGATCTCGGATCCGGGCAGCGTAGCGCGAGAAGTACGCGACAAACTCATTCGCAGTCGTATCAGCTTGGCATGCGACATTCTCGATTTTCTGCAGCATACCGGGCGCTGATCTTTAGTCTGGAGGCTGCCGCATCAATCCCATCGGCCGCCTTACTCGCCGGTGGGTGCTTTACTGTGCCCTCTAATGACTATGAGGTGCGATGACAATCAGCGGCTTTGAGATTGCGTTCTTCACGATTACCTTCCTGGTACCCGGTTACATCTTCACGTCGGTGGTACAAGGGATCGTTCCTCGGAAGCCTAACGTCCATCAGATCGAGTTCGTTCGCTGGCTTGCGATAAGTGCTGCGTGTATAGCGCCCTGGTTCATCGGCTTGTTGTTGAGCATTGACCCTGCTATTCGAACAAGAGATGAAGCGCTCCAATTCATGCTCGCCAATCGCGGTTGGGTTGTCGTGACATGGTTATTCGTCGTGTTGGTGTGGCCGATCATGCTGGCGTTGGTGATTTCAGGGGGGCGATACAACTGGAATTGGATTCAAACATTGCTGGGTCGACGGTTCGCAGGACGCGCGTTGACGGCATGGGAACGGAAGTTCGCAGAGCTGCATGGTGCCCCAGGACAATGGGTGCTAGTCGTGCTAACGGACGACACGTGGATCTCAGGATGGCTCGGGTCAGATTCGCATGTGTCCCGTGACCCCGAGGAACGAGATCTATACATTGATCACGTGATGGCTACGTCTCATGATGGGGGAGATGGGTGGCCGGAGATCGCGCGCGAAGGTGGACTCTTGCTTCCAGCAGGTACAATCAAATACATTCGCTATTGGGACTAGTACGAGGAGGGAGACCAGATGACCAGCTCCAAGAAACGCGTACCCTCCGGCGGAAAGTGGGTAAAAGCGCCAGCGAAGGCTCAGCGGCAGATAATTGTGCATGTCGAGGACAAGACGTTCTCCCCGAGTCGTGGCCCATCGTCGCCTGCGCCATGGAAGATCCCTAAGCCTGCGCCGAAACCGACGCAGCAGAAATCATCATCCTAAGTACGATAAAGCCCCCGACGGACAAGTAGGGTCTGTGTCGCGTCTTGCGTACGGTCGCTTCGGCGACGCAGCACGAATGGATCACCAATGTGCGAGGCGCGGAATCCCTTTCCACCGCGCTGAGTTGACGATCTTGAACCTGATGGTTCTCTACCCCGGATTGTCAATACTTACAGAGATGACTCTTTATACCTGCAACGGGAAACAGAGAAGCCCCGCTGGTTAGGCGGGGCTTGGGCGTGCTTCCGGACTGGCGGCTAGTGGCCGATGTTATGCCTCATCCTCGACTTGAAGCTGCGGGTTCCACACGATCTCCCACAAATGCCCATCAGGGTCCTGGAAATATCCTGCGTAGCCGCCCCAGAAGGTGTCGTGCGCCTGCTTGACTATCTTCGCCCCTGCGTTTCTGGCTTGCTCCATCACCGCATCCACTTCTTCTGTCGAGGATACGTTGTGGCCGAGCGTGAATTCTGTCGGGTTTGGAGGGCTTACCGGGATGCCAGTGTCGTGTGAAATGCTCGTCCGTGGCCAGATGGCGAGCTTCACGCTCGCCTGTAAGTCGAAGAAAGCCACCGCGCCATGTTCAAATTCGGTGCCGATAATTCCCTGCGTTGGGAGGCCAAGCCCGTCGCGGTAAAACCGGAGCGATCTCTCCAGGTCATCGACCCCGATTGTGATGACGGTAATCCGTGGTCTCATACTCGCACTCCACGTCTACGTGTCACGCTATGGTTCGCTGCCACTGCACCCCGTCGACCTGTTCTCCCTTCGAGCCGATGAACCCCAAACTCGTTCGGTTACTCGATGACGAGGGGCTGTTCCAAGCCATCAGAAGCACCCTGCGCGTCGCCAGACAAATGGCGTAGGGACCTCACAGAGCACTCATGTTACGGCTTAGGACCTCATGTGCATCGGGGACTAGCTAATGAGCGATTCTATGATGATTTGGTGCAGATCTGGGTGCGGCGGGCCATAATGCAACATAACAAAGTCAGCAGCACCGATCCTGATTTCCGCGTCTACATGGACAAAACAAGGTGCGGAAAGCGGGACTCGAACCCGCACGGGGGTTACCCCCCAACGGTTTTTAAGACCGCAGCGTCTGCCATTCCGCCATTTCCGCAGGCAGGAACGAAAAAGCGGGCCATGTTGGCCCGCTTCTGGAGCGGAAGACGGGATTCGAACCCGCGACCTTCTCCTTGGCAAGGAGATGCTCTACCACTGAGCCACTTCCGCACGTCTCCTGTGCTCTATGTAAGTGTATGCAAGATCGGGGCTAGCGTCAAGGAGATGGAGGCCATCGCTCACCGGTTTCAGGGTGTAGACTGTGTGGATCGAGTTGCAGATACCCCGGGGGCACCCGGCACATAAGGAGCCAGCGTCGATGTTCGAGGTATTGGTGAGTGACTGGGGAGTACTGGCCGCTCTACTCATAATGTTGGGTAGTGTCATGCGCTGCTTCGGTTCGACCGTGCATATGATGTGGTTCGAGCGGGAGCTAGTCTACCGGCGGCTGAACCGGGCGACCTTCGCGGTGACCGCGGGTGCCCTCCTGTGGGTCACTGCGTTTGACAACTGGCGCCAGCTGCTCGGCGCGGTGTCGACGTACACGCATAACGAGAAGACCGGGCAGGCGAGTGACCCGTTCTTCAGCGCGGTTCCCGGCGACTTCGTGCGTACGGTCTCCTATATGCTCTTTGGGCTGATGGTGCTTGGAACAGCCTATCTGTTCGCGCGCTACGCGAGGGGCTATTGGGGGCCGCTCGTCGCGACGCCCCTCGCACTGGCGATGTATTACGTCTTCAATGCCTTTCGCGTTCGGATGGACGTGGACTCGGTCCGCATCGCTGATTCGAGCATCACTGGCGTGCTGGATATCGTATCGACACTGTTCTGGATCGCAGGTTTGTGGACGAGTTTCGCGCTTTTGATCCTGTGCGTTTTTCTGCTCTTCTGGGGACCGGCGTCGATCGTGACGAGCGTGCTCTACCGCGCTACGGCCGGCAAGGTGGTCTATGAGGAGACTGACATGTTCCGGAAGATACGGGAGCGCAGCGAGGCGCGTCAACAGGCGCCAGAACACGGCCCGCACCGGCCGGCGTAGCCTGGGACAGGTGAAGCAGGAGCAAAGGAAAACGGGCCGCGCATCATGCGCGGCCCGTTTTCTCTCTTCGGTTTGCGGGAGATGCCTACCAGTTCATGATGGCGATCATGAGCAGTGCGACGATGTTGACGATCTTGATCATCGGGTTGATCGCCGGCCCGGCGGTGTCCTTGTAGGGATCACCGACCGTGTCTCCTGTCACCGCAGCCTGGTGCGCCAGAGAGTTCTTGCCGCCATGGGCGCCGGACTCAATGTACTTCTTGGCGTTGTCCCACGCGGCACCGCCGGTCGTCATGGAGATGGCGACGAACAAACCGGTGAGGATTGAACCGATCAACACTCCGCCGATCGCTTCCTTCCCAAGCGTGATGCCGACGAGGACGGGAGTGAAGACGGGCAGCATGGCCGGCGCGATCATCTCACGCAGGGCTCGACGGGTGACGATATCGACGCACCGGGCATATTCCGGCCGCTGGGTCCCCTTGAGGATTCCCGGCATCTCGCGGAACTGGCGGCGTACTTCAAGAACGACCGCGCCGCCGGCCTTGCCCACCGACTCCATCAGGAGCGCGGCAAAGAAGTATGGGAGCGCGCCACCGATCATCAGACCGATCAGCACGTGCGGGTCGGAGAGGTCGAATGGAATGCGTTCGCTGAGCTCGAGGTAGAAGGAGGCGAAGAGCACCAGCGCCGCAAGTCCGGCCGAGGCAATGGCATAGGCCTTGGTGACAGCCTTGGTGGTGTTGCCAACTTCATCGAGCGGATCGGTGATCGCGCGTACCTCGTCCGGCATTTCTGCCATTTCAGCGATGCCGCCCGCGTTGTCGGTGATCGGCCCAAACGAGTCGATGGCAACGATGATGCCGGCCATCGAGAGCATTGCCATGGCCGCGATTGCGATGCCATAGAGCCCGGAGTCAGGGTTGTCGCCGGTGGTTAAACCGTAGGAGACATAAATCGCGAACGCGATCAAGCCGATCGGCAGTGCTGTGGCTTTCATCGAAAGTGCAAGTCCGGAAATGATGTTGGTGCCGTGGCCGGTTTCCGATGCCTTCGCGAGGTCTTTGACCGGCTTGAAGTTCGTAGATGTGTAGTATTCGGTGAAGATGACGACACCGGCGGTGACGATGATGCCCATCACCGCGCACAGGAAGATCTTGAGCGTTTCGCTCATCCCGAACGTTAGTCTGAAGAGGCTGACATCAGCATCCGTGATGACGCCGTTGCCGGCCATCAACCAGCTTGTGATCGGGTAGAAGGCGATAATTGCCAGGACTGCCGCGACGATGAGCCCCTTGTAGAGGGCGCCCATGATCGAGCCGCCCGGCCCGACCCGCACGAAGAATGTGCCGATAATCGAGGCGATGATTGAGACCGCGCCAAGGGCTAGCGGGAAGATGATGGCTGTCTGGTTATCCACGAAGACCAGACTGCCGAGGAGCATGGCGGCGATGGCGGTCACCGCATAGGTCTCGAAGAGGTCCGCGGCCATGCCGGCGCAGTCACCGACGTTGTCGCCGACGTTGTCGGCGATCACGGCCGGGTTGCGAGGATCGTCTTCGGGAATCCCAGCCTCGACCTTTCCGACGAGGTCAGCGCCGACATCAGCGGCTTTGGTGTAGATACCGCCACCGATGCGAGCAAACACCGATATCAGCGAGCCACCGAAGCCGAGCCCGATGAGGGCATCAACATCTTCGAAGATGGCATAGAACCCGGTCACTGACGCGAGCCCCAGGCCGACAACGAAGAGCCCCGTCACGGTCCCACCCTTGAAGGCAGTGCTCAGCGCCAGGCCGAGACCCTTGCGCCCGGCTTCCGCGGTGCGGACGTTTGCGCGTACCGCGACGCTCATTCCAATGAAACCGGCCGCGGCCGATGCAGCCGCGCCGATTAGAAAGCCGAGTGCTGTCTCGAAGTTGATAAGAAAACCGAGTGCGACAGCGATAACGGCAGCCACGATCGCGACGATCGAATACTGCCGTTTCATGTAGGCTTCCGCGCCCTCTTGAATGGCACGGGCGATTTCGCACATCCTCTCGTTGCCCGCTGGCTGTGCCAGTACCGACCGAACCAGAATCACGCCATAAATAATGGCCGCCACTGAAGCGACCGCTGCCGCGAGTAACCCCGCGTCTACCTCTGACACGCTCTTGGTCCCCCCACAATACAAATCGAAGCGCATACGAAGCGTTGTTACGTCCCCGGATGCGCCATTTTCAGCTACTTCCGCGTATTGTAAGCGGGTTCTACTAGGCTGGCAACAGGCCGCCACATGTGAGCGGTGATCCTTGTCGCAAACTTTGACTGATATTGATGGAGTCGCTGTGTTATGAATGTCGCGGGCCGGCGGCACCGGCCCGGAGCTCATACACACGTAGAGAGGTGTACACGTGACGATTGGCGACTATCATGCCCACACCCGTTTCTCGATTGACAGCAAGGAGTCGATGGAAGCCCAGTGCCGGGCTGCGATTGATCGAGGCATTTCAGAAATTGCGTTTACCGAGCATGTCGACCATGACACCTGTGATGCGGAGTCCCGGGCGCACTATCGCTACGAGGCGTACTGCGCGGAGATCGAGCGCTATCGAGAGCAGTTTGGCGACAGGTTGACGATTCTGAAGGCGGCAGAGGTTGACTGGAATGAATCGATCCGGGGTGAGGTAGAGGAGTTCGTCGCGAGCCACGATTTCGATTTCATCATCGGCTCGGTCCACAATCTCAACCATACGTATGTCGGATTCACGACGCTTGAGGCGATGGGTGGACCGAGGACGATGTATGACGACTACCTCGACCAGGTACGTGGCCTGGTTGACACAGGCTTTCCGAACGTCGTCGGCCATCTGGACCTGCCACGGCGCTACCATGGTGTTTCAATGTGGGATGTGGACGCGGACCATTTTGAAGCTCGCTTGCGCGAGATTTTCCGGCTGGCAGCCGAACGAGGGGTGGGTTTCGAGATCAATACGTCAGGTCTCAGGCGCGGGACAGGCGCGACGTTTCCCGAGCCACGCGTGCTGAGCTGGTTCGTCCAGGAAGGCGGGAGCATCCTGACGGTCGGGTCAGACTCACACAAGGCCGAGGATACGGGGCATTCGATCCCGGAAATCTACGCCGAGCTCAGGTCGCTGGGGATCGACTGGCGCACCTCATTCGTCGGTGGGGAACAGCGGCGCGTGTCGTTACCCAACTAAAGGCTTACAGGTTGAGCCTGCGGAATATCGGGCGCGGGAGATGGCGCAAGACGGACATTACCCAGCGGATCTTTCCGGGTACCCAGACCATCTCCCGGTTGCGCCGCAGTCCGTCGGCAATCGCCTCGGCAACTTCTTCAGGCGTTGCGGCCAGGGGGGCGTTGTCCAGGTGAGCGGTCATCTTGGATTTGACGAACCCTGGGCGCACGATCATGACGTTGACCCCGCTGCCCTTGAGTGCATCACCAAGCCCCTGGGCAAACCAGTCTATTCCCGCCTTGGACGAACCATAAATGTAGTTCGAGCGGCGGGGACGCTCAGCTGCAACAGTGGACATAACCACGATAGTGCCATGGCCCTGTTTCTTGAGCGCAGCAGCGATCGGGATCAGGACTGAGACCGCGCCGACGTAATTACTGTGGATCACCTTGAGGGCGCGTGTCGGATCGAGCTCGTCTTCGAGCTGATTGCCGAGCGCGCCGAAGGCAACAAAGACGAGATCGATGTCGTCCTGTTCAGCGAACAGGCACTCGACGAACTTTTGATGGCTCCCGGTATCGAATCCATCGAAGTGAGCGGTCTCAACGTGTGTCGCGCCCAGCTCGCGCAAGTCAGCGGCACGAGCCTCGAGGCGCTCAGGAGAACGCCCGGCGAGGATGATCGTTCGGGTTCGCGCGCGAATGAGCTCACGCAGTGTCGCGAAGGCGATATCCGAGTCGCCCCCGAGGACGAGAACCTTCTGGACTGCCCCAAGCGAATTCTTCATATGTCCTTATTCCTCTGCCCTCAGTCGTAAGCGCCGATCCAGATCGGAGCGCATGGCGCGCTCTGGGTCGAGTAGTTGCACCGTCTCTCGCCAGGTTTCCAGTTGAGGGTACATGACGGGCAAGAGCTCGGGACGCATGCGTGAGTCTTTCGCGAGATAGATGCGGCCACCAGCGTCGGCAACCAGATTGTCAAAGTCATCCAACAGCTCGTTCAGCGCCGGGATGCCAGCGGGAATGTCGACTGCCAGCGTCCAGCCCGGGATGGCGAACGAGAGCGGGCCGTGTGCGGCACCCATGCGCTTCAGAACGGCTAACGATGTCGGCCAGCCGCCTGTAGCCAGCGCCTCGATGATCGTCCGCACCACGTCGCTACTCGCGTCCGGAACGACGAACTGGTACTGGAGAAAGCCGAGGGGGCCATAGAAACGATTCCACTCGCCGACCCAGTCGAGGGGATAGAAGAACTGCTTGATCGTCTGGAGGCCGTCTCGCTCCTGCCGGGGGGCCTTGCGATACCAGACTTCGTTCATCAGTTTCACGCTGGACGTGCGCAGCAACCCCGACGGCACCCAGGGGGGAGCAGTTACTGCAGGGCCGTTTTTTGTCGCCAGAGCATTGCTGTGGTTGCCCCGGCCCAGGTCCTGTGCGGTTGCGTGGTTCCCTCGCATGAGGATCGAACGTCCGAGCGACGAACCGCGCGCCATGCAGTCCACCCAGGCCACCGAGTACTGGTAGCCCTCATCCCCGGACTGCTGGAGGCTCATTACCTCATCAAGGTCCCGGGTTCGATCGGTGTCGACAAGGATGCGCGACGATTCAACTCGCGGGAGCTTAAGCGTGGCGTTCAGGATGATTCCGGTCAACCCCATACCGCCGGCCGTGGCCCAGAAGAGCTCCGGAGTCTGGTTGGGCGATGCGGTTCGTCGCTCTCCGGACGGAGTGATGATGTCGAATTGAGTCACATGATTGCAGAAGCTGCCATCGACGTGATGGTTCTTCCCGTGAATGTCGCAGGCGATTGCCCCGCCAACGGTGACGAACTGAGTCCCCGGCGACACCGGTAAGAAGAACCCGAAGGGAAGGATCATCGACGTCAAACGTTCGAGGCTGAGCCCTGCTTCGACGGTGATGAGCCCCTGGTCGACATCGAAGTGATGTACGGCCGCCAGGCCGGTCATGTCGACAACGGATCCGCCGGCATTCTGGGCAGGATCGCCGTAGCTGCGGCCCAGTCCGCGTGCAATCAGTCCACGATCGGGGCGGGAGGCGAGGAGTTGGGAGATGTCTGCTTCAGCAGTAGGCCGGGAGACGGTTGCGAGGGTCGGGGCAGTTCTGCCCCAACCAGCGAGAAGTTGTTCGGCCGGCGCTTCATGATTCTCGCTCTGACCGGAGATGGACTTAAGACGCTCCAGCACTGCGTGTCCAACCATTTGAGGGTGAAATACGAAACCCCGCCGTGGCGGGGTTGGTGGTCAAAGTCGCGCGCGTGGTCATGGTGCCAAGGGGCGGACTCGAACCGCCGACCGCACGATTTTCAGTCGTGAGCTCTACCAACTGAGCTACCTTGGCATGAGGCTTGGGACGGAGCCACGCCCGGCCTGGTGGGCGATAGAGGGCTCGAACCTCTGACATCCACGGTGTAAACGTGGCGCTCTTCCAGCTGAGCTAATCGCCCTCAGTTCCAACGTCCGTGTTCGGTGCCCAGGAAAGGACTTGAACCTCCACGCCCTTAACGGGCACTAGCCCCTCAAGCTAGCGCGTCTGCCAATTCCGCCACCTGGGCAAGCTACGGATTCGCCCGCGAGCCGGGCATCTAAAATTGTAACCAGCGGCAGAAGGGTTGTCAAGCAAGGTGTGAGCCGCCGGGACGTCCGCTTTCGAGCCGCAGAGCAGGCGCCAACCACCGGCGCCGGAGCGGATTCTAACACCTAGCATGCTATCATCCTAGCCGTGTATAGGTGGTCTCACAATCGATGAGACGTGGAGGGATGTTGCAGCATATGCGAGCCAAAGTGACTGTCGTTGGGGCAGGCAATGTCGGTAGCGTGACCGCTCAAGAAGTTGCCCAACGGGATTATGCCGATGTGGTGCTGGTCGATATTGTCGAGGGTATGCCGCAGGGCAAGGCGCTCGACCTCATGCAGGCTGGCCCCGTGTTGGGCTATAACACCAGGATCACGGGCACGAACTCCTATGAGGAGACGGCGGGCTCCGATGTTGTCGTTATCACCAGCGGCGTTGCTCGCAAGCCGGGTATGAGCCGGGACGACCTGTTGAAGACCAACATGGGCATCGTCAAGAGCGTGACCCAGTCGGTTGTCGCGCAGTCACCCGACGCAGTCCTCATCATTGTCTCGAACCCGCTCGACGCTATGTGCCACGTCGCTTTTGACGCTGCCGGGCTGCCGAAGGAGCGGGTGATCGGCATGGCGGGCGTGCTCGATTCTGCGCGCTTCCGGACGTTTGTCGCGATGGAGCTCGGCGTGGCGATGGAGGATGTCCAGGCGCTGGTGCTGGGTGGTCACGGCGACACGATGGTGCCGCTGCCTCGCTTTACCACCGTGGGCGGCATCCCGATCACCGAATTGATGTCAGAGGAGCGCATCAAGTCCATTAGCGAGCGCACGGCCAACGGAGGCGCGGAGATCGTCTCGCTTCTGAAGACCGGCTCCGCCTACTACGCGCCGGGTAACTCGGCCGCGTTGATGGTGGATGCGATCGTTCACGACAAGAACCGGGTCGTGCCGGTGAGCGTTCTGCTCGAAGGCGAATACGGGATTAGAGGTCTCTATGTCGGCGTGCCGATCAAGCTCGGCGCTGGCGGCGTGAAAGAGATCATTGAGGTCCCGCTAACCGACAACGAGCAGGCCGCTCTGCACAAGTCATCTGAAGCAGTGAAATCGCTGGTCGAAGCAATGGCTAATCTAGCCTAGCGACTGGGACACCGTGACTGAAACCAGGCGGGAATGGGAAGACCCTGATGCGATGGTGAGCGTGGATGACGCTCTCCAGCGCATTCTGGGCTACTTTTCACCACTTGAAGCCGAGCGGGTTGCGCTCATTGAAGCGGTGGGTATGGTCCTGGCGGCGGATGTGATTGCCAGTGAGAATGTCCCGCCGTTTCGCAATTCAGCGATGGACGGCTACGCCGTGCGCGCCGAGGATACGCAATCCGCACCGACGTCATTGCGCGTCGTAGGCACCGTCGCCGCGGGCACGGTTCCAGGGCGGGGTGTCTCCACAGGCGAAGCGATCCGGATCATGACCGGAGCACCCTTGCCGGCCGGCGCCGATACAGTGGTGCGGTTCGAGGAGACCGATGAGCTCGACCCGCGATTCTGCTAGCGCGCTCATCACTCTTCGTCGGCCGATGCGAGCGCACGAAAATGTGCGCGAGCCAGGGGAAGACATCCAGGCAGGGAGCGTCGCCATCCGCGCAGGTACGCGTCTCAGGCCCGCGGAAATCGGTGTGCTTGCGTCGTTGAATGAAGCGACGGTCGCTGTCCACCGGCGGCCCCGGGTCGCGATCCTGTCCACCGGCGACGAGGTGGTTGACATCGGCGAGACGCTCTCTCAGGGCCAGATACGTAACAGCAACTCCTACACAATTGCAGCGATGGTGAAGCGGTACGGCGGCGAACCAATCCTGCTCGGGGTGGCACGCGACACGAGCGAGGATCTGCGCTCCAAGCTTGACGCGGGGATCGCACCCGATCTGTACGTCACGTCGGGTGGAGTTTCACTCGGCGACTACGACATGGTGAAGGATGTCCTGCGCTCTGAGGGCTCGATTGACATCTGGCAAGTGAGAATGAAGCCGGGCAAGCCTCTGGCGTTCGGGACCATTAGCACGACGCCGCTGCTGGGGTTGCCGGGCAATCCAGCCGCTGCACTCGTGTCATTCGAACAGTTCGGCCGGCCTGCGATGCTGAAGATGCTGGGCCGAAAAGACGTCACCATCCCGGAGAGAACTGCCAGACTCGTCGAGAGGATCGAGAACTACGGTAAGCGTAGACACTACGTGCGCGGTATTCTCACCCGTCGTGACGACGGATATGAAGTGCGCACGACCGGCACCCAGGGCGCGGCGATTTTGAGTGCCGTGGTCCAATCCAACTGCTTTCTTGTCGTGCCAGAGACCTGCGACGTTGTCGAGGCGGGCACGATGATGACGGTCCAGCTTCCTGACGAAGGGATCTAGGTTGAGCGTCTCGAATCTCCCCGATCGAATTGTCCTGATTGGTCCGAGCGGATCCGGCAAGTCCGAGCTCGCGGGACGGCTTGCGCATGCGCTCGGCTACCGCGCGCTGGATACCGATGTGATGGTCGAAGAGCGCGCCGGGATGCCGGTTTTCGAGTTCTTCGCTCGCTTCGGAGAAGCCGCCTTCCGGGCAATTGAGTCTGAGGTATTGGCGGAAGCCTGTGCAACGCAGTGTGCCGTTATTGCGACCGGCGGCGGGATCGTTCTCAAGCCGGAGAACTGGACGACCTTCCGGCCTGGAAGTGCGGTAATCGCTCTCAAGGCAGCGCCGGAGACATTGGCAACGCGGATTGAGAAGCAGCTTGGTGGCGACTCGGCCAGCGCGGTTCGCCCGCTGCTGGCGGGTGACCCTATCGTGAGACTCCAACAGCAGCTTGCGGTACGTGGTCCGTTGTACGCCCAGGCCGATCATGTGGTTGAGACAGAAGGTCTTTCGCCAGCCGACGTGCAAGCCAGCGTGCTGAGGTTCCTCACTGAGCAAGCGGGAGCGAACGTCATTCCGCGATTTAGCCTTCCCACCGTGACCGGCCGATCCGACATCTACATTGGTTCAGGCATCACGACGGATGCAGCCAAGCGCGCCCACCAGCGCTGGCCGCGTGCTCGAAAGGTCTGGCTCGTTACGGACGAGAACGTTGCTCGTCACTGGGCCGGAAGCGTTGCAGATGTCTTTCGCGATGGCGGTTTTGAGGTCAGCCAGCTCGTTGTTCCAGCCGGTGAGACGAGTAAGAGCTTCAGTCAGGTGGAGCGACTCTGTCAGGAGATGACCGCGTCAGGCGTTACCCGTAGAGATCTGGTGGTGGCGCTGGGTGGCGGAGTCGTGGGGGATCTCGCCGGTTTCGTCGCCAGTGTCTGCCTGCGAGGACTTTCATTGATTCAGATGCCGACATCCTTGCTCTCGATGGTTGATTCCAGTGTAGGTGGGAAGACGGCGATCAACACCGGTGCAGGGAAGAACCAGGTTGGTGCTTTCTACCAGCCCGGGCTGGTGTTGATAGACCCTGATTTCCTCGGCACGTTGCCGGATGAAGAGTTTGCGTCAGGTATGGCCGAGGTGATCAAGCACTCGATTATCCAGCCCAGCACACCATTGGGTGGTTCGACTTTGCGGGTGTTGCTGGAACGGCTGGAATCGCTACATTCGATTCCAGGCGAGGAAATCACACAAGTCCTCTCGTTGAACGTCGGTATCAAGCACTCCGTCGTGCTTGCCGACGAGCGCGAGAGTGGCCTGCGCATGATCCTCAATTTCGGACACACGGCTGGGCAGGCGATCGAGGCGAACGGCTATCGCTACCGGCATGGTGAGGCAGTTGCGCTGGGGATGCTGGTTGCGTCGCGGATCGCGCTGCATCTGGAGCGGGTTGATGGCCGGTGGGTGGATCGTCTCGAACGACTCATCGCAGCAGCCGGGCTACCGACGAAGCTCGAAGGGGATGCCACGCGCATTCTGGAACTGATGTCGCATGACAAGAAGAATATCGATGGTTCGCTGCACTGGATTCTTCCGGCCGTGGATGGTGGCGTTGAATCCCAGACAGGCATCGATCGCGAGATGGCACGCTTAGCCTTACTGGACGTCGGCGCGGTGTAGCCCGGGATTGGGCGTTGCCGCCGTGTTATAGTGTCCGTTGGCCCAAGGTTGGCCTGCACTTGCGCAATTGCGACCAGACAGACGCGGAGCAACACACGTGACGGTACTCTTATCCGGATCGCTGGCATTCGATCACATCATGATCTTCCCGGGCTATTTTGAAGACCACATCCTGCCCGATAAACTGCACATTCTGAATGTCTCGTTCCTGGTCGACTCGCTTGAGAAGTTTCGCGGCGGCGTCTCCGGCAACATAGGTTACAGCCTGGGATTGCTCGGTCAGCGCTGTAAGATCGTCGCACCCGTTGGCAGCGATTTTGAGAGCTACCGGCAGGCACTCGATGACGCCGGAGTCGACACCGGGGCGATCTGGGTTATCGATCAGGAATTGACGGCTAGCGCCTTCATCACCACCGATCGAGCTGACAACCAGATCACCGGGTTCTATCCGGGCGCGATGGGCCGAGCAGGTGAGGTTGGGCTTGGTGAGTATATCGACGGCGTGACGATGGGAGTCGTGTCGCCTACCGCGCCTGAGGCCATGGAGCGTCATGTCCGGGAGCTTACCGAGAGCAAGACGCCATACATGTTCGATCCGGGCCAGCAGATCGTGGCGCTTTCGCCGGACGCCTTACGCAAAGGTATTGAAGGCGCACACATTCTGATTGGCAACGACTATGAATTTGCGATGATTGCAGAGAAAACGGATCTCAGCCAGGAGCAGCTGCTCGCGTCATGCCCGATCGTCGTCGTGACACTTGGTGAGATGGGATCGACCATTCACCATGAGGGCCAGAGAATTGAGATACCGGCCGCCCGTCCCGATCAGGTGGTCGACCCGACAGGGGCAGGCGACGGGTATCGGGCGGGCTTGTTGGCCGGGCTTGAGAATGGGCTTCCCCTGGATGCCGCCGGACGCATAGGCTCGCTGGCGGCAACCTATGTGGTTGAAGTGAAGGGAACCCAGAGTCACAGCTACACCCATGAAGAGTTTGTCAGACGATTCGCAAAAATATTCCCTGATTATGCTGATGCTGTCGCGCGTATTTTTTCGCAGCGGTAGTAATGCAAACGAACGAGAAGAAGGAGTTATTGAATGGCCGATGTCGAGCAGCTTTCGTATGACATTGCCGATCGGTCGCTGGCGGCAGCCGGCCATCGACGCATTAGCTGGGCCGCCCGGGAGATGCCTGTTCTCGCGTTGATCCGCGAGCGATTCGAGCGCGATCAGCCGTTCGCCGGTATCCGGATCGTTGCCTGTGTCCATGTCACGACGGAAACCGCCAATCTTGCACTCACGTTACGGGCGGGCGGGGCAGACGCAGTGATTTGCGCCAGCAACCCGCTGTCCACCCAAGACGACGTGGCTGCCGCACTCGTTGAGGAAGGCATCGGGGTCTTCGCTATCAAGGGCGAGGATTCGGAGACGTATTACCGGCACCTTAACCAGGCGATCGACCACAAGCCACATATCGTTATCGACGATGGCGCGGACGTCGTAAGCACGCTGCATCGTGCCCGGCGTGACGCGCTCGACGGCATGATTGGCGCGACTGAGGAAACCACGACTGGTGTCGTGCGCATGCGGTCGATGGAACGCCAGAATGTCCTGGAGTTCCCGGTGGTTGCGGTCAATGACGCCGAGACGAAGCACTTCTTCGACAATCGCTATGGCACCGGCCAATCAACGCTCGACGGCATTATGCGCGCGACCAATATCCTGCTGGCCGGCAAGACGATGGTAGTCGCCGGGTACGGTTGGTGTGGCAAGGGCATCGCGATGCGCGCGCGCGGAATGGGCTCCAGGGTTATCGTTACCGAGATCAACCCGACACGAGCGCTCGAAGCAGCGATGGATGGTTTCGCCGTAACAACGATGGAGCGCGCGGCGGCCGAGGGCGACATCTTCGTCACGGCAACGGGCAACATCAACGTGATCGACCGTGACCACTTCGACAACATGAAGGATGGCGCGATCGTCGCCAACTCCGGACACTTCAACTCCGAGATCAATATCGCTGCGCTGGAAGAGATGGCCGGCGAAGGTCGCAGGGAGCTGCGCCCGTTCGTCGAGGAGTTCCAGGTGAGCTCTGACAAGCGCATCATCGTGCTCGGCGACGGCCGGTTGATCAACCTTGCCGCGGCCGAGGGGCATCCGGCGAGCGTGATGGACATGTCGTTCGCAAACCAGGCGCTGGCATGCTCGTACCTGGTGCAGTCGAAGGGCACGCTCGAGAAGAGTGTCTACGACGTACCAACGGAGATCGACCAGCACATCGCGAAGCTGAAGCTTGAGAGCATGGGGATCGAGATCGACACGCTCACCGACGAACAGCAGAACTACATGGAATCGTGGGAGCAAGGCACCTAAGACGGAGGCGGGCGCGCTTCGTCGTCCGACGTGAGAGGTATTGGTATGACAACGTCTTTTGTCCGATCGTCGCAGACGTTTTTTACGTCGGAGTCCGTGACTGAAGGGCATCCTGACAAGATCTGCGACCAGATTTCGGATGCGGTGCTGGACGCGATCATCGCTGAAGACCCGCACGCGCGTGTGGCGTGTGAGACAGCGACGACGACCGGCCTGATCATCGTCCTCGGTGAGATCACGACTGACACCTACGTCGACATTCCGACGATTGCGCGCGAGGTGGTGCGCGACGTCGGTTACACGCGGGCCAAGTATGGTTTCGACTGCGAGACCTGTGGTGTGATGACGTCGATCAAGGATCAAGCATCCGAAATCCGTGAGGCCGTGAGCCATGCTCTGGAGTCACGTGGCGAAGATGCCGTGGACCTGAGAAGCATCACCGGCGCCGGCGACCAGGGCATGATGATCGGCTTCGCGTGCGACGAGACACCGGAGCTCATGCCGTTGCCGATATCGCTCGCGCATGCACTCACACGACAGCTCGCGGCGGCGCGCAAAGATGGCACGCTGCCCTGGTTGCGCCCGGACGGCAAGAGTCAGGTGACCGTCGAGTACGCGCACGGCCGGCCGTCGCGCGTTGCGACGATTGTCATCGCCGCGCAGCACGATGACGCTGTTTCAAACGCTGAAATCTACGATGGCATTCAGGGCGAGGTTATCGAGCGGGTGGTTCCAGCTCACCTGATGGACGCGACGGAGATCCTGATAAATCCGAGTGGGCGTTTCACCGTCGGTGGTCCGATGGGGGACGCGGGGCTCACCGGCCGCAAGATCATCGTCGATACCTACGGAGGAATGGCCCGGCATGGCGGTGGCGCCTTCTCGGGGAAGGATCCGACAAAGGTCGACCGCTCAGCAGCGTACGCAGCCCGCTACGTCGCCAAGAATGTCGTCGCTGCCGGACTCGCCGACCGCTTTGAGATCCAGGTGTCCTATGCGATCGGAGTGGCCAAGCCGCTCTCCTACCACGTTGAGACGTTCGGCACTGGCAAAGTGGACGACGAGAAGCTCGTGGAACTGATCAAATCGCACTTTGACCTGCGCCCGCAAGCGATCATCGAAGACCTCGACCTCCTGCGCCCGGTGTACCGGCAGGTGGCTACCTACGGCCACTTTGGCCGGCCGGATCTCGATCTGACCTGGGAGCGTACCGACAAGGCTGAGGCGCTGCGCGACGCGGCAGGACTCCACGCCGCAACCGCGGATTAAGCAGGTTCCAGAGAGGTGGCTGCCGGCGAACCGGTCGTGATGATCACCGGTACGGGTGGGTTCGTTGGCCGGCACCTCCTTGCTGAGCTTGAGCGCGAGACGACGTGGAGCATCGTTGGGCTCGGGCGACGCACGTCACCCTCCCTGGGGCGCGCTCGGATGCTCGCCTGCGATCTCCAGGATCGAGGGCTGGTGGAGCGCACTGTCGCTCGTTACCGGCCCGACTACATCGTTCATCTCGCAGCGCAGAGTTATGTGCCCCAGGCGCTTGCCTCTCCAGCAGACACGATCGTCAATAACGCGGTAGGACAGGTTAACCTCAGCGAGGCCTGTAGAAGCGCCGGGATCGATCCTGTGTTCCTGGTCATCGGTTCGGCGGAAGTGTACGGCTTCGCCCAGCCGCACGAAATGCCCCTGAATGAGGAACAGCCGTTTCGCCCGGGGAATCCCTACGCAGTGTCGAAGATCGCCCAGGACATGCTCGGCTACCAGTATTTCAAGACGTACGGGATGAAGATGGTCCGGCTGCGGCCGTTCAATCACTTCGGTCCCGGTCAGAGCGATCGATTCGTGTTGAGCAGTTTTGCGCGTCAGATCGCCCAGGCAGAGCTGGGACAGATCGAGCCGACGGTCCTGACCGGCGACCTGACCTCCGAGCGGGATTTCTGTGACGTCCGTGACGTCGTGCGGGCGTATCGGCTCGCCCTCGAGAAGGCGCGGCCGGGCGAGGCGTATAACATCGCATCCGGCGTCGCCCGGCAGGTGGGCTCCTTACTGGAGATGCTCATCGGTTTGGCGCGCGTGCCGATCCAGGTACACCAGGATCCGGCCAGGATGCGCCCCTCAGACGTGCCGGTATTGGTGGGAGACGCCGGCAAATTCCATGCGGTGAGCGGCTGGAAGCCTCAGATCGCGATCGAGGAGTCGCTCCGGGACACCCTCAACTACTGGCGGAATGAGCTCACCCGTCAGGACGCCTGAACATTCGGGTCCAGCACACCTGTCTCTCGACAGACCTCGATCACCATGTCTGCCAGGGCAGCCAGCATGCGTTTTCCCTCGTCAACTGACGCTCGCGCCGGATCTCCGAAGTAACCCATGTCCGCGCCTGCGTCGGCGAACGTGCGTGCTCCTTCTCGAAGGCGAGCCGGCAAGTCGATCCAGACGGGCGGGAGACTCTTCAGGATGTCGAATCGTACTACCTCTGGTTTCTCGGCCATAAGGATGGATGTTTCATAGGCGCCGGCGTGACGCGCACCCGCCTGGAACTCGGCACTTAGCCTGCGTGCCAACTCCGGCGAGCGTTGATCTGGTGACCGGATGGGTAATCCAGTTGATCCCTCCGCTCGCTTGCATGCCGACTGCACCTTCTCGACGTGGGCTGGCTCGAGATGAGCGTTGCAGAGGACGATCGCCCGATACCCCTGAGGAGCCAGGTTCTGCAGGAGACTGGTCAGGTAGTCTTCAAATACAGCGGCGTCTACCGGGGAGGTGCCTGGAAAGGATGTCCCTGCGAACGATACCGAGTAGGAAACGGCAGGTAGCACGAGGCTATCGACCCCGAGGTCGCGCAGTTGGTAAGCCGCTGTCCGAGCGGTTCCCGTTGCGATGATCACGTCGGTATCGAGGGGCAGATGCGTCCCGTGCGCTTCGATTGCGCCAACGGGCAAGAGTCCGACAGGACGTTTCTGAAGTACTCCTGCTGCTTCAGTCCAGGTCATGCTCGTCAGAAAGGGCCAGTGAGCCGGCACGTGCTCTCCATCGGTAAGCCGCCTGTTGGGCGCGGAAATCATCAGCTTCAAGTATGCTTTTCCGTGACGATGATCGCGATGTGGAGACAAGGCAAGAAGTGTGAAACTTGTGGCCGCGATTGTCCAGGAGTACGATGCCAACAAGCTGGTCCGCGCGGTTGTTCAAGCGGGGTTTCGAGCTACGGTCATCGGAAGTACGGGCGGCTTCTTACGCACAGGCAACACGACCATCCTGAGCGCCGTCGAGGATCCTGATGTGGGGTCGTTACTGGAGGTGATTGCCGCGAACTGTCGCGAGCGAACCGAAATGGTCCGTCCCGAGCTCATTGGCGATTATTCTGACTGGTACCCTCCGCAAGAGGTTGAGGTACTCGTGGGAGGTGCGACGGTGTTTGTCGTGCCGGTGAGCCATTTCGAGCGGGTTTTCTAGTTAAGGGACACACGAGTGTTGAGCGTGAGGTCTTCAATCTACCGCGCATTCATTCACTACTACGTTGCGCTCAAACTCAGCGCCGGAGCGGTTTCGCCCATGTTCGGGCCCCAGTTTCAGGACCAGCCGGTCCCGCTCGTACGCCGTTATATCCAGCAGGGCGATACGCTCTGGGACGCTCGAGAAATCGTCACGGATGGCCGTAACCCGGCGATCGTGACGCTGCCATACAGCAGCAGTCAGCGCGTGTCCCGCGCGCCGCACGTCGGCCAAAACTGACGCTTCCGGCACGTGCGGTTCGTCCGGGCGGTCGGCGCGACGTCTCTCATCATCAGGACAAGGAACAGCGGGCAGTTGTCGTTATTGCTTCTTCCGAGAGACCCGCAGTTCCTGCGGCCTACGAGTTACTCTGTCATAGACTCGTCAGCGAAAGCGGAGCACCGACGGTCCGTTGTTCTTCGCTGAGCATAGGCTGCAGAATGCGTTGCATGGCCATGACGTGGGCGCACGTGTCATGGACTTCATAGAAGCGGCAGGTGCACTTGAAATCGGTGCCCTGTAAGGTGACATTGTGGTCGTCGTGGCCACCGTTGAAAGTCACGTCGAATGAGTTGAACTGGACCCGTTCCGGCTCTTCGGCATACCGGCGAGCTTTCTCCACTTTGCTGATCAGCGTTGAATTCAAGGGTGATCTCCTTTCGCCTGAGCGATACGCCCGTCACACGCGGGCACTCGTGTGCGCGACGTCGGGATCAGCGCGGTGAGGACACTGCTACACAGTCGACCACAAACAAAAAACACCGCGGCGCGAAGCCGGGTGTTTATCTCTTGGCCGCCTGATCTGGAGCCTGCCCACTCATTCCGGGCCGTCCTTTCATTCGCAACCGTGTCTGCGCGAAGTCTAACAAATCAAGGGGCACTGTATCAGAACCGCGGTCATGAAAATGCCAGTACAATCGGTTGAGTTTTTCGTAGGACCCACGAATGGCTGGGCGTGCAATGAAGAGGTTCGAAACGGCGCCTGTGAGTGCTGCGGTTCTCGCCGGGGGCCAGAGCCGGCGCATGGGAACAGACAAGGCCTTACTTGAGTTTGACGGCGTGGCGTTGCTGTCGCGCGCGCTGCAGGCTGTGTCGGCCGTGAGCGATGACGTCTATGTAGTCGGCGACCGGCCTGCCTACCATGAATTCGGCGTACCGGTCGTGGGCGATGCGTTTCCTGGCAGCGGGACGCTTGGTGGCATCGCCACGGCACTGCTCCATGCGCGGCACGATCACGTTCTGGTTGTTGCCTGCGATATGCCACTGTTGGATCCGGCCGTGCTCAAGGCAATGGCGAATGAGCCACGTGACTACGACATCCTGGTACCTGCGTTAGCGGGCGGCAGGAGTCAACAGGGCGGCCGGCAGACGTACGAAACGCTGCATGCAATCTACACAAAGTCATGTCTGCCGGCGATTGAGGCACGTTTACAACACGAGGAGTACAAGGTCATCGGGTTCTTTGAAGACGTTTCCGTACGGGTGATTGACGAAGCGTGGCTCCGGAGCCTCGACCCTGAGCTCAGGTCGTTCCTGAACGCCAATGATCCGGCGGAGCTCGAAAGGGTGTTGGCATACAGTCGCGCGTCGCGCAGTGACACAAGGCCGGAGGGGAAGAACGGGTGAGGGACTATTCCAAATTCCTGAAGGACGACGGCAGGTTGAACGTCCGTCTGCTGCCGCGGCCCGTGTATCTGCAGATGGTGAAGGAGTATCGCCGGGAGCCGAGCGTGATCGCTGAGGTGTTTGAGGCCAACTTCTTTCTGTGGGATCTTGAAGAGGCGGAGCGGAAGCTCGCCGAGGCGGGAGAAGAGGTCGACCGGTCAGCCATCGCTCAGCAGATGCTCGGGGAGATGGGGGACGACGACTGGTGGAAGGTGACGCAGGGGTTCGAGGAGCACTTTCAGCGGCACTTCAAGTCGTGCGTTGAACGCTGGACGGATGTGCTGGATCCGGTCTACGATGACCAGGAATCAGCCGGTTGGACCGTCCGCCAGTAGAGAAAGATCCGCGCGATGCAATACCAGATTGAAACCGCTCATCGTCCAGTCGTGATGGGCACGCACGGTGCGGTGACGAGCGGACATCCTCTGGCTTCCATGGCAGGGATCCGGATGCTTGAGCGCGGCGGCAGCGCCGTCGACGCCATTGTTGCTATGGCCGCGGCGGTCGGCGTGGTCGAGCCGCCGATGTCGGGAGTCGGTGGCGATGGCTTCACGCTCGTGTACGACGCCAGTCAACGCCAAGTATTCAACGTCAACGGTACCGGCCCCGCTCCACAGGGCGCGACGCGTGAGGCGTTCCCTGACGGGATCCCCGCGCGCGGGCCGACGAGCGCTTCAGTGCCAGGCGCAGTCGGAGGCTGGGCGGCGATGCACCGGCGTTGGGGTCGGCTCTCATTTGAAGAGGTGCTTGCTCCCGCGATCTCCTACGCAACGAACGGCTTTCCTGTCTCGCACAATCTTGCGGTCTACCTCAATGAAGCCACCCCACACCTTCAGAAGTATCCGTCGAGTAGCCAGGTCTTTTTGCCATTTGGACGACCCGCTGTTGCCGGCGACGTGTTGCGGCAATGCGATCTGGGCGAGTCGCTGCGTGCGATTGCGAATTCATACGGTGAGGCCTTGTACCGGGGAGAGCTCGCGCGCAAGCTGGCTGACGCTGTGGGCGCCGATGGTGGACTGGTCGATGAGGAGTCACTGGCGGCGTTCGAGCCACGGATTGCGGATGCATTGTCCGCTCCATATCGCGGGTTAACAGTATTCGAGCCTGGTCCGAACTCTTCGGGCCATGTGCTGCTACAGGAGCTGCTGATGACGGGGCTCCTTGAAGCCTCCGATTGGCGACCTTTGTCAGCGGAGCTCATTCACCACATGGTTGAGATCAAGAAGCTCGCCTTTGAGGACCGGGAGCGCTTCACGAGCGACCCAGCCTTCGTCGGCGATTTGCCGGCGGAGCTCTTGACGGAGGAGTATGCGCGGTCGCGATTGGCCCGCCTGGATCCACGCCGGGCGCGGTCACAGCAGGTCGCGGATGTCGTTGGAGACGGTAACACCACCTATCTCGCGGCGGTTGACCGTGACGGCAACGTCGCGTCGATGACGACCTCGATCAACATGGCGTTCGGTTCCGCGTACGTCGCCGGATCGACCGGTATTCTGCTGAACAACCGCATGACCTACTGGCATCTGGACCCGGATCATCCCAATGCATTAGAGCCCGGCAAGCGCGTGCGCCACACCGTCAGCCCGGCGATTTTGTTGAACGGCGATCAACCGGCGATGGCTATCGGTACACCGGGCTCCGACGGTCAGGTGCAGACGATCTATCAAGTGCTGGTGAACATGCTGGACTACGGGATGAATCCCCAGGAGGCAGTGGAGCAGCCACGCTGGCGCAGCTACGTCGACGGACAGGATGCGAACTGGCCGCACAGCAGCGCCAACCACCTGCAGGTGGAGAGCCGTATCCCAAACGTGGCGGTTGAAGGACTCCAGTCGCGAGGCCATCAGGTGCTGCGCCTTACCGGATGGGGATCGATCGGGTCGGTGCAGGTCATTGGTATCGACATCGAGCGCGGTGTGTTCTCGGTGGGCAGCGACCCTCGCAGGGACGCCTACGGTCTCGCAATCTAGACGCGACGCGTGGCGATGAGG
The DNA here is from genome assembly GCA_963729445.1 of uncultured Chloroflexia bacterium. Taxonomy (GTDB): domain Bacteria; phylum Chloroflexota; class Chloroflexia; order Thermomicrobiales; family CFX8; genus JACCZH01. The sequence continues at coordinate 493,617 of CAVSNU010000003.1, read as the reverse complement.
CGCAGGCAGTGTCGATCGAACGTTGAGACGGAACGCTCTGGAACATAGCGCATTGCCTCGATCCGGTGGGAAGTGAGCGCGCTTCTGGGCCGGGAAAGCAGATGCCCGACGACGCGTTCGAGGTCGGCCGGGTCGCCCGCTCGGTAGAAGTACGCCGATGGCTGCGTCTCTGGATAGGCGAGGTCAGAGGGAAGCACGGGTGTGACACCGAGCTGCGCCGCTTCCAGTACTGACACTCCGAAGAATTCGTGGTCGGCCGTGGACACGATGAGGTCTGCGCTTGCCACGGCCGTCTCATAAGCTGATCGATCTTCAAAATGGCCTGGAATGGCGACCCTGGAGGAGTGGGAACCAAGGTCGGCCCTGATGGCCGCCGGATCGGCGTTGCCTATTCCCATCACGAGAACCTCGAACGCATGACCGGCGGCCTGAAGACGGTCCAGCATCTCAATGAATCGATCCGGACGTTTGTCCAGCTCCCAGCGGGCGTTCCAGAGTAGGCGCGTCGGAACGTGCATATGGCCGTGGTGAATGGCCGGTCGGCGGTTGACGGACACCGGGGGATAGACCACCCTGCATTTTGGTTCGAACTCCGGTCGGAGGAGCCGCGCGAGGTCTCGAACCCGACAAGGCGCCGCCGGTGATGTGGCGGTAGCCCAGAATGTGTCCAGGTGGTAGCGGGAGTTGAACCATGCCTCGTCGGCGAGCCGGATCCCGTCGATGTGTGACAGCAAATACGGGCGCGGATCGTATGCGTTGGTTGGATAGGTCCACTGTGACTCGTGGAAATAGACCACCCTGGGCACGTCTCGCCAGTCCGGCGGCAGCATCCCGAGGAACGCACTCACGTTCAATGGCCCAGAGCAGATGATGAGGTCCGGTTTGTCAACGCGACGACGCTTGATCTGCTCGATGATGGCGTGGTGTGCCGCGATGGCTAACCAGCGCCAATGCTCGCGCTCGCCTCGGATGGACTCGATGCGGAGCCGCGAATGCTGCGTTAGCAGATCGAGGATCCGTCCGTGCGATCCGGACGGATACGTTTCGACATATAAAACGGTGTCTCTGGCGTCGTCCTGCTCACACATGTGTAGACTGTACAATCGCGCGAGGGGGAATCGGTAGGTTTGTAGCGGGAGTAATTCGTGACAGTTCCAAACGGCATCGTGACGTTGATGACGGATTTCGGCACCATCGATGGGTACGTGGCAGCGATGAAGGGGGCATTGCTCACGGCAAACCGCGCTGCGGTGCTCGTAGACATCACCCACCACATTTCCACACAGGACATAACAGAAGCAGCCTTCCAGTTGGCGACAGTCTGGTCGACATTCCCGGAGGGCACGACGCACGTCGTTGTCGTCGATCCTGGTGTCGGAGGAGACCGGCGCGCGATCGTGGTCGAAGCGGGCGGACACTTCTTTGTCACGCCAGATAACGGATTGCTGACGCTGCTGGTGTCCAACGTACCGGCGGAGCGGGCAATTGTGCTGGACAAGCCCGAGCATTTTCGGGCGGATGTCTCGTCAACCTTTCACGGGCGGGACATCTTCGCTCCGGTAGCGGGGTTGCTGGCGAGCGGCACCATGGATCTCAGCGCCCTGGGCAGCGAGATCCCGGTAGACTCGATCGTCAGGTTGCCCTGGGCGCCTGCCGAGGATCGTCAGGGGCAGGTCCGCGCGCCGGTCGTCTCTGTTGACCGCTTCGGTAACTGCCGCACACTCCTGACGCGCCGTGAGTTACCGCTGGACCTGTCGAAGGTCTACGTGCGATGCAAGGACGTGACCGTGCGCGGCGTCCAGTCAACCTACAGCGACGTGCCGATCGGGAAGACGCTGGCGCTCTGGGGAAGCCACGGAGGCCTTGAGATCGCGGTGCGCGGTGGCAGTGCAGCGACATCGTGGGAGATCGATCGTGGAGACGACGTGTTCGTCTTCGAAGAGGAACCGGGACGAGCATAGGGATAGAGCGGATGGGTATACTCTGCATTCTATACTGCATCGTCCTGGATCAGGAGTGAGCGGGGAATCGTGAGCAGCCAGCCAAACAAGACCAAAACACGGAAGCGGCTATCGAAGGCCGATCTGAAAGCCTATGAGTCGCGGCGCGCGGCCGAGCGGCATCGAGTTGCGTTGACTACTCCAAACCCGGTGGCTCCCGCCGATCCGGCACACGTGGCTTCGGAGCACTCCTTCGCGATGACGCGTGACGAAGAGTACAGGGTTATCAAGTCCGATCTCATGCGCCTCATCATTATCCTTGCCATCCTGGCGGCGGTTCTCGTGGCCTTGACCTTCGTCTTACGGTAATGTCGCAGGTTCCCACGACACACACGCAAACGGCCCGGCGATAAGCCGGGCCGTTTGCGTGTGTGTCGTGGAATCGAGCTAGATCTCTTCCTCGTCGTCTTCGTCGGAAGGAATGGAGACGGTTTCTTCAATGTATTCCGTGTCGTCGTCGTCGAGATCTTCCTCATCGGTGGCTTCGAACACTTCATCAGCGTCGTCGATGTCATCCGCCTCGTCATCATCCAGGACGAGCGTTGCTTCATCACTGCGGAAGAGCCGGCTGTCACGCAGGAATGCTCGCGGAACGGCGACCTTGCCCTGGTGCGGGAATGAGAGGCGATTCCCCATCTCAGGACCGCGAACCATCTCCCGGATGATGACTCGCACGCTATCCCCGGCGTTCGCGGTCACGTAGACTGCGTACTCGTTGCCCAGCTCCATCAACTGGATCAGCCGGTGTGAGACGCGCGGCTCGAGCATACCGATGTACTGCCCGGTGTCGTCATACAGCTTCACCTGGCCGTCTTCGATTTGCATGTCGAGCTGCTCGCCGCTGGAGAGCGTCATGAGCACCGCGGATGGGGCCGGCTCGATGACCTCATCGACGTACGTCTTGCCGGCTTCTTCGATAAAGATGCCGAAGCGTGCAGGCGGGCGCGACTCTGTGATCTCACCCTCCTCCTCGATGTCGCGGAGTGGCTCGAGGCGTTCAAGGTTGCGACGGGCGATGATGTTTGCAGGGTCGGTCTGGTAGGCCAACTGATAGGCATCGTAGGCTGAGCGATAGCGGCGCAGCTCAAAGTACGCTTTGCCGAGGCGGTTGTAGGCATCAACATCGCGTGGAGACTTTTCGATCAGCGCCAGATTGGCCTCTACCGCGTCGCGCCAGCGACCTTCAAGCGCCAGATTGCGAGCTGCGTCGGCCATCTCCCGCTTGGCCTTGCTACGACTATCCATTCCAGGAATTGACAATGTAGTTCTCCTTCCGGATCGTAGTGGAATACGTGACGGGTTATCGAGCGGCAGACACGACCGCGACGGGCTCGGCGAGCAGGTACCAGGTGGTTGCCTGGATGATCTCAACATCGACGGTTTGACCTAGCCAATCGCAGGTGGCGTCGAAGAAGACCAGTCCGTTGCCTCGTGTTCTACCGCGCCATCTACCCTTGGCGAAGCCGTCAACGAGGATCTCTTCGCGCCGGCCGACCAACGCCTGGTGTTTCTCAAGGCTGACCCGCTCCTGGAGCCGCTCTACTTCCTGATGGCGCGCGTGCTTCACCTCGTGGGGGATGTCATCTTCCCATCGCGCAGAGAGCGTTCCTGGTCGCGGCGAGTACATCGCGACGTGCACCTTGTCGAATTCGATGTCCTCAAGCAAGCGCATCGTGTTTGCAAACTGCTCGTCAGACTCACCCGGGAAGCCGACGATGATGTCGGTCGCCAGGGTCACGTTCGGGATGGTACGACGGATCATCTCGATGCGGTCGCGGTAGTGCTCGTGGGTATAGGTTCGGCGCATCCGGCGCAGGATCTCGTTGTCGCCCGCCTGGATCGGAAGGTTGACGTGCTCGCAGAGCGCAGGCAGGTCGGCGATGGCGTGAATCAGCTTGTCGGAAAAATACTTTGGATGCGACGTCAGAAAGCGCACCCGCTCAATGCCCGGTACGTCATTTATTGCAGTGAGCAGGTCGGCGAGATCGCGCCCGTCGGGAAGGTCATGGCCGTACGCATTGACGGTCTGGCCGAGCAGCGTCACTTCTTTCACGCCACTGGCGCCCATCCGCGTCACTTCGGCAACAATGTCGTCAAAGGGCCGGCTCGCCTCGCGCCCACGGCGATAGGGCACGATGCAATATGAGCAGACAAAGTTGCAGCCGTAAATGATCGGGATGTTGGCGGTCACCCGGTAGTCACTGGCGAGAGGCTGGTAGTAATGGGGAAGCTCCGCGAGATCAGCATCTGCCTCGGCGAGCTCCGGTACGATCTCCACGAGCCGGTCGAAGTCGGACGGCTCAAAGAAGAGGTCCACGTGCGGGAAGCGCTCCCTGAGCGAGTTCTCCTGTCCAGTGACCATGCATCCGGTCAGGGCGATACGCACGTCGGGGTTGTTGCGCTTCGTGCGTACCAACGATCCGATCTTGCCGGCGACCTTGTCCTCCGCAGCCTGACGAACCACACACGAGTTAAGGACGATGACGTCGGCCTGTTCCTCAATCTCGGTACGCGTGTAACCCACCTGACTGAGCATCGCCTCAACCTTGGCGGATTCTGCCTCATTCATCTGGCAACCGATGGTCCAGATCAAATAGGACTTATCCGATTTGCTAGATGCGCGGTCGGCGTTCAATGGGCTGGGTTGCGGGAACAGCCGCAGTGGTTCCACGTGATGACCTCCAGGTACGATGCAGGGCGAAGTATGCGCCGCAAGTCGCGATTATACCTGTATGGCACCGTCTGAACGACCATTTTGGGCAACCACACCGTCGAGTATCTGCGTGGATGAAAAATGGCTCTTTACGCAAAGTGTTTCGGCAGCACTCTGCGCATGTTCTCGCGTTCTTGCTGCCGACCCAAAATTGAACCCGATATTCGCGTGTACGTACAGCTGTGCCTTGAGGTCAGTGGTGCTACAATCGGCCTAACTACGGATGAATGCATTCTGGATGAACAACGTTGACTGAACGGGAACGTGGGGTTCCGCTCTGTGCGTACGAACGTGGGGTTTCGCACGTTGTGGGACGAAAAGGGATGAGGCGAAGTGAAGAGAAAGTGCGGGACGTGTCGTTTTTTCGAGGACCGTCGGATGGCAGGCTCTGGAACGTGCCAGCACCCCCAGCGCAGAGAGTTGCGCGATGTCGTTCTGGTGCGCCAGACCGAGCTCGCGTGCCGTAACAGCTACGATCAAGACCTCTGGAAGCCGGGTAACGATGCCGTTCTGGTATCGGCAGAGGGTGTGTCGTCAGGTGGAGTCATCCCGGATCCCGACGAGTTGTACGATCTCCCCGCAGGGGAGCACACCTTGTCCGACAGTCATCATTCTCTGTCTAACGCCGAAACGGCAGACACGTTTACCGACCGCGTGACGGATGTTCACGTCCCAGCGTCGCGGCAGAATAGCCTGGCCCGGCCTCGAACCCCATTCCTTTCACCTTCGTTGGAACAGCCCCCGTTTGACCACGCCTTGCCGAAGAAGGCGGCTGTGCACCATGCGCGACAGCGCCGGGAAGAGGAGCGCCGGCGAGAGTCCCAACGCATCCAGGAATCGCTTATTTCTGAGGTTGGCGCGCGGATGGCATCGGCTGATGCGGTGGGAGCTGACGCGTCAGTTCCGTTTGAGCTGTTCGACGCCGCCCGAGAGCCTGCGGAGCCAGCAATCCCCATTGCCGGGTTGCACGAGTTCCCTGAACTCGTACCGACGCTCCGGCGATCCAGCCAGGCGCCGACCCCGTTCGGCAGAGCCAATGAGGCCCATTCACAACATGCTGCGCAACATAACGGCAACCGGTCTGACATCCTGGCGTGCATCGCCCCGCCGTCCGGCACGGGAACCGGCTTTACTGACCAGGGGACAGAGCCGCTGCCGACCGAGGATGTACGCGCGATGTTCGACGCTGGCTACTCCGGTGGAAGTGTCCAACACGTCCAGGACGAAAGACACGAACCTGTTGTGCACGTTGACGGGGCTGTTCGCTCGTTCACATCGGAGCAGCGTGAGCGCCCGCTGGCACTGCAAGTTGCCGAGTCGCAGGATCCCATCGATCGGATGGAACGGCTCGCGGCGCTCAAGCGTTGTTGCGCGACCTGCCGGGACTTCCGCCAGGTGAGCGACGGCGAGCGCGGCTGGTGCAACAACCCTTATGCATTCGGCGAACGGCGTATGGTACAGTCCGACCAACTTACCTGTCGTTCGAGCCTCGGCATGTGGTGGATGCCGAACGACGATGTCTGGCTGGAGCGGGCCGACACGTCGCATCATGGACGGCCGACACCGTTACTTGATGCGACACTCAAGACCCAGCGGTCAGGCGAGCCCGGGAGGGATTCGCACGTGTAGGCCGAACACGTTGCGATCGACAGATGGGTGCAGGCGCCTGGGACTCGCCTACGCCGCAATGTCAGAGGAGTGGTCGTCGACCGTATGTCCGATTTAGGTGAATTACTGAGGCAGGCACGCGTCTATAAGGGTGCATCCCTGCGAGACGCTGAACGTGCTACCCGAATCAGCAGAACATACCTTGAAGCACTTGAATCTCAAGACTTCGCTCAGCTGCCGCCGCCAGCGTATGCCCGCGGCATCGTCAAGAACTATGCGCAGTATCTAGGGCTCGATCCTGCCGCTATTCTGGCGCTCTATGACTCTGCGGATGACGAGAGCGTCGGTGAATCCATCCAGGTAGTCTCCGCGACACGCTCGATGGACGTTCCGTCACACTGGGCACCGAACTTCGCGATTATCGGTTTCATGCTGGTCGTTTCGGCGATCGTCTTTGCGTGGCTCTACTCCGCGTACTTCCAACCTGAAGACGTCGACCCGAATCTCGCCGCGGGGTATCCGACCGTGACGCCGATCACTGATTCTTTATTGAACGCGGTCATACTCACTCCAACAACGTCGCCAACCGCCGTAGCTCAAGCTGGGGGGCAAGAGTCCGCCCAGACATCTCCAACGGAACCACCCGCTGCGACGCAGACCACGGAAGCGCCGACATCGACGCCTCAAGCGACTGCTGAAACCGTCATCGAAGAGCCGGTCGAAGAAGAATCGGAAGAATCGACAGATGACGAGCAGGAGACCGGGCTGGAAGACAGCATCGTCAACCCCGGTGGCGCGTATGAGATTGTGCTCGTCGCAACGGAAGAGGTCTGGCTAGAAGTGAGCCTCGACTGGAACACGGTTCCGGACTATGAGGGAACGCTCTTGCCCGGTGAGTCGGTCCGCTTCGTCGCGGACGTTGCGACAATCAACGCGGGCAATGCCGGCTATCTCGAAGTCTATGTAGATGGAGAAGCGTGGGGCATCCTCAGCAGCACCTGGGATGAAACCGTCACCCTTCCATAAGATGAGCCTGAAGGAGCATCGTACATGAGCGGCCCCGCGGTTTTCGGGCCTGACGTCTACGTGTCAAAACGCGACGTGAATGGCCGTGTGGTGGCTGTCCTGCGGGGTGTCACCGACCAGCGTGGGCTGGCCCTCACCGAACTACGATCGCGGGCGGTTTTGCAACACGCCGTGCATGAGCTGATGGTGACCAATGAGGACGCGGACCTTGGGGCGACCGTCAACCGGGTCGGACTCATTGCGTTCTTCGAGGTGGAGAACAGCGGCGTCGTGCTGGTGGGAGATACGCTGTACTGGGGCGAGCGGCCGCTTGGCACGGTGGCAGGGTTCAACGAAACGCACATGCCGAATCATCAGAACATCTGCTTGAAGGTCGATAGACTTCAGGATGGCGAGACGCTCGGACTCGTGGTCGAAGACAGCCTCCACTTTCGACGGGATTAGCAGAAAGACGCCCTAGCGCTTGTGGGGTGTCAGGATGTAGGTTGGCTCGTCGAGCATTTCCACAACCACCGGTAACTCACCTTGAACGTTTCCGTCAGTCTCGAAGGCGATTGGCCGGTCAGCTCTGATGACGACCGACTTGCCCTTAAGCTGGTGCTGCCACCGCGATCTCTGTGGTTTGCGCAAGATAATCCAGCCAAGCGCAGTTACTGCGCCGAGGGCATTTGGCGGATTGAAGATACACACATCCACCAGCCCGTCGTGTCGATCGATACCCTCGCCAACGGTGAAGCGCGGATGGACGATTGAGCCGCCGATCGCGCACAGAACCATGCGAGCATCCCACGATCCGGGAGCGCCGTCCACCTCAAGCTCAACCCGAAACGGGCTGGAGCGCAGATGCTTGATGGCCGGCCAGAGATAGGCCGGCCAACCGATGCGCCGCTTCCATTTGCCGGACGCCTCACGCATGATCTCGGCGTCATAGCCAGCGCCCGCCATGTGCATAAACGTCGTTTCACCCGCCCGGGCGACGTCGAACGCGGTCGGCGTGCCTTCGCCCAGTGCCACGGCCATGGCGGCGCCGAGATTTCGGGGAATACCAAGATCCTTCGCGACCATGTTCGTGGAGCCCACGGGCACAATGCCCACGAGGAGGTTGCTGCCGATCGCTCCCGTGACGACTTCCGACACCGTCCCATCACCGCCAACGGCGACCACGATATCGTAGTCGCCGTGGCACTCGCGAGCCATCTCCGTCGCATGCTCAGGGTGCTCCGTGACGCGAATCTCGAGTTCCACCCCAAGACGATCAGCGGTCTTCTGCAGTCGCTCTTCGAGTCGTTGTATTGATGCCCCACCTGTGGCGGGGTTGATGATGGCGAATGCTCGCCGTGGAGTGCTCACCCTACGGAATAACTAAGCTTCGTCGGATTCTTCGAGCCCAAAGATGCGGTTCGTCAACTCGTTGGCGAGCCAGGTAGCTGCGGCTGCCAGCACGAGTCCGAGCAGACTGCGGAACAGGTTACGTTTCACGAATAGACCTTCCCCCCTGACGTGAACGGTGCTCCGGAGTCGCAACCGTTCTACGTTTCAACATAGCAGACGTGTAGCCTCTGATTCGTCACCGTCTGCGCCGGACGGTGAGGAGCGCGAGAGAATACAATGCCAGAAACCCAAATATACCTGTTGCGAGCACTTCTGCGAACGAGATGTTCCCCAACAACGTTCTCGTCAGAGGATCTACCAACTCAAATGGAGCCACAAACGGCACGGTTAACAGCTCTACCACGCGCCAGGATGTGGTCCACTGGGCAATACCTGCTGCGGCCAGCAAGAGGCGCAGAGGCAGCAACGTCAGGACGAATGACGCGAAGCCGATTGCAAGTGCGCTGCGCGCGCGTGATATACGCCGTACGCTGGGTATCTTGGCAGGAAGCCGGAGAGTCAGCGACATGAATACCATTGCCGGCTAGTCGGCGGCGACAGCGACGGCGGACAACACTTCGCGTGCCGCCGAGATTGCCGTCTGCACATCATCGTCCGAGATCTGGTAGTGCGTGACCATGCGCACGCCACGGGTGCCGTAGTTTGAAACGCGCACACCGTGCGCCGCCATCTGGTCGATGAACTCCACATGGCCCAGCGCAGGCTCGGTTTGAAAGATCACGATATTGGACATCACGGACGCAGGGTCGAGGGTTACCCCATCTATCTGGGCCAGCCCCTGAGCAAGCGTTGCAGCGCGGCGATGGTCTTCGGGAAGGCGCTGCACCATTTCCTTGAGTGCGACCACACCGGCGGCGGCGATGACGCCAGACTGCCGCATCGCCCCTCCGAGGATTTTTCGCGAGTGCCGGGCGCCGTCGATGAACTCCTTCGAGCCGACCACGAGTGAGCCGACGGGTGCGGCCAGACCTTTGGACAAACAGAACTGAATGGTATCGGCGTGGCTCGCGATCACATCGACCGGCGTATCCGACGCCGCAGAGGCGTTGAAGATGCGCGCGCCGTCCATATGCACCGGGATGTTGTGGGCGTCGGCGATGCTCTTCAAGTTGGAGAGGTACTCTATCGACAGCGCCGCGCCGCCGCAGCGGTTCTGGGTGTTCTCGACGCAAATGACCCCGGTTGCCGGGTAGCCCATCCGGCCTTTGGGGCGGATGGCTTTCTCGACCCGGTCAAGGTCCATCTCGCCATTTTCGCCATTCGGGAGGAGTGCAAACGGCATGCCGCCCAGGGCCGCCGCGCCACCGCTCTCGTACCAGAAGATGTGTGACTCGTCGCCGAGGATGACTTCGTCACCGCGGCCACAGTGCGTTAACAGGGCGACCAGGTTGCCCATCGTCCCGCTCGCGACGAACACGGCGTCTTCTTTGCCCAGAAGCTGGGCGGAGAGTTGTTCCAGCTCGCGCACAGTGGGGTCTTCGCCGTACTGGTCGTCCCCAACGACTGCCTCAGCCATGGCTTGACGCATTCGGTCTGTAGGTTGCGTGACGGTGTCGCTGCGTAGGTCAATCACGTTCGATCCTCCCGCTGTCTGACCATAACTGGTTTTGCCGCTGTGGGATTGTAGCAAGAGACGGCCGGGCGTCGCGTGCATAAAACAACACGCGCGTCCCTCTTGACAAAAAGACCCGTGTCGTGGATAATTATGGGTCGCTGATGTGTGAGCCTGCACGTATACGAAGCGATAGTTATTGAGGGAAGCATACCGAATCCAGAACGGGTTTTGGGAGGGGGAAGTACTGCCTTCCCGTTTTTGCGTTCCCTGCGCACCAGAAGGTTTGCCCGTCCAAAATTGATACCTATTGGCACTTGCGCTCACGCGCTGGTGCAAAGGGTCACGCTCGCCCCGTGACCAGGAGGAGCACAGAATGCCTCAGAGTGTTCCGGCCGTTCGTAATTCCAATGGAAGGGTAGCACAACCGCTTTCCAATACCGGGATTAACCGCCAGACATTTGCGAGAATACCGCCGGTCGTTGATCTTCCGAATCTGATCCAGATTCAACGCGATTCGTTTGAATGGTTCAAGGGTGAAGGGTTGGCCGAGCTCCTTCAGGAGATTTCGCCAATCATTGACTACAACCAGAAGATGGAACTCCATTTCCTGGACCATTTCTTCAGTGAGCCGCGCGCTTCGGAAAAGGTGTGTCGTGAGCGTGACATGACGTTCGCCGCGCCGCTTCAGATTCGCGTGCGTCTGGTTATCCAGGAAACCGGCGAAATCAAGGAAAGCGAGATCTTCCTTGGCGACTTCCCGATGATGACGGCCGAAGGCACATTCATTATTAATGGCGCAGAGCGGGTGGTGGTGTCGCAGCTGGTGCGCTCGCCGGGCGTGTACTTTGACCTGATCGAAGATGCTACCAGTGGACGCCGGCTCTGCAAGGGCAAGTTGATTCCGAACCGGGGCGCATGGCTTGAGTTCGAAACCTCGAACCGCGACGTGCTGTCCGTCAAGGTCGACCGCAAGCGCAAGATGCCGGTCACGATCCTGTTGCGAGCGATAGGGTATGAGACGGACGAGCAGCTCTACGAGCTGTTCGAAGATATCGACACCCACCCGGACCACCGTTACATCGCCTCGACGATCGATCGCGAAGCCGACCAAGACGCGTGACGAGGCCCTGATCGAGCTCTATCGCAGAATTCGGCCGGGTGACCCGCCAACGCGCGACAACGCGTCGAATCTCGTCAACAACCTGTTCTTTGATTCGCGCCGCTACGATCTGGCACGAGTCGGCCGCTACAAGCTCAACAAGCGTCTTAATCGCGACGCCCCGCTCGATGAGCGGACGCTGAGCCCCGAAGACATTCTTGAGATCATCCGCATGATGGTCCAGCTGAACAACGGCAACGGTGCAGGGGACGACATCGACCATCTCGGCAACCGGCGCATTCGTGCCGTCGGCGAGCTGATTCAGATGCATGTCCGCACGGGCTTGCAGCGCCTGGAGCGCGGCGTGAAAGAGCGCATGACGATTCAGGATATCGAGCAGGTGACGCCGAACGGTTTGATCAGCACGACCCGTCCCGTTATGGCGGCGGTGCGTGAGTTCTTCGGTGGCTCGCAGCTCTCGCAGTTCATGGACCAGACGAACCCGCTGGCTGAGTTGACGCACAAGCGTCGCCTCTCTGCGCTAGGCCCTGGTGGATTGAGCCGAGACCGCGCCGGCTTTGAAGTTCGGGACGTTCACCATTCGCACTACGGCCGGATCTGTCCGATTGAGACGCCTGAAGGCCCGAACATTGGGTTGATCGGCACGTTGGCGACCTACGGGCGCATTAACAAGTTCGGCTTCATTGAAACGCCGTATCGCAAGGTGCATAACCTGATCTCGCTGCGTGACGCCAACGGCAACGCTCACCCTGACACCGAGCTGCTGCCGGGCCGCATCCTTTCGGCTGACATCCAGATCGAGCGGTACCAAGTACAAGGCCGGGCAGGAGATTGACGCCAAGCTGGTTGACCAGCTGGTGGCCAGCGAGCACGTGACGGTGAGGGTCAAGCCCTTCGTTTCGGCGCGCCCTGAGGATATCCGGTACATGTCCGCCGATCAGGAGGAGCGCTTCACGATCGCCCCTGCCAATGCGCGGACCACTCCTGACGGATATTTCGTTGACGAGCAAGTTGCGACCCGGCGGGGCAGCGACTTTAACCTGATGCCACCGGAGCAGGTCGATTACACCGACGTGTCTCCGAAGCAGATCGTCTCGGTCGCGACGGCGCTCATCCCGTTCCTTGAGCATGACGACGCGAACCGAGCGCTCATGGGTGCGAACATGCAGAAGCAGGCGGTGCCGCTGATCAAGCCGGATTCGCCAATCGTGGGCACGGGTATCGAGCATCAGGCAGCGCGTGACTCCGGACAGGTGATCGTCGCCGGCGAGTCGGGCACGGTAAAGCGCGCGAGTGCGCGTGAGATTGTCGTTGAGAACGACGCAGGTGAAGAGCGGTCATACCGTCTCCAGAAGTTTGTCCGTTCGAACCAGGACACCTGTATCAACCAGCGCCCCAGCGTCGAAACTGGCCAGCGTGTTGAGGAAGGTCAGATCCTGGCTGACTCGTCTAGCACCGACAACGGTGAGCTCGCGCTTGGCCAGAACGTGCTGGTCGCTTTCATGTCCTGGGAGGGTGGCAACTACGAAGACGCCATTCTGCTCAGCGAGCGCATGGTCAAGGACGATGTGTACACCTCGATTCATATTGAGAAGTACGAGACTGAGGCTCGTGATACCAAGCTAGGCCCAGAGGAGGTTACGCGCGACATTCCGAACGTTGGCGACGATAGTCTGGCCAACCTCGATGAGAGCGGAATCATTCGCATCGGTGCGGAAGTGCGGCCGAACGACATCCTGGTCGGTAAAGTCACACCGCGCGGTGAGACGGAGCTCTCGGCTGAGGAGCGATTGCTGCGGGCGATCTTCGGAGAGAAGTCGCGCGAAGTGAAAGACACGTCGCTGCGTGTTCCGCACGGCGTGCATGGCAAGGTGATCGACGTCAAGCAGTTCAAGCGTGACGAGGACTCGGAGCACGAGCTCCCGGCCGGCGTTAACGAGATGGTGCGGGTCATGATCGCTCAGAAACGAAAGATTTCTGAGGGCGACAAGATGGCCGGCCGCCACGGTAACAAGGGAGTTATTTCGAAGATCCTGCCGGTCGAGGACATGCCATATCTGCCAGACGGAACGCCGATCGACATTATCCTGAATCCGATCGGTGTGCCATCGCGCATGAACATTGGACAGGTGCTCGAAACGCACCTTGGTTGGGCCGCTTCGGCGCTCAACATCAAGGTTGCAACGCCGGTGTTCGATGGCGCGGATGAGAGCGACGTCGAGGGCATGCTCAGTGAAGCCGGCCTGCCGCTCGACGGCAAAGTCTGGCTGTACGACGGCCGCACTGGCGAGAAGTTCGACCGGCCGGTGACCGTTGGCTACATGTACATGCTGAAGCTCGTCCACCTGGTGGAGGACAAGATCCACGCCCGGTCGACTGGACCGTACTCGTTGGTCACTCAGCAGCCGCTGGGTGGTAAGGCGCAGTTCGGCGGACAGCGGTTCGGTGAGATGGAGGTCTGGGCGCTTGAGGCTTATGGCGCGGCGCATACGCTCCAGGAGATGCTCACCGTGAAGTCGGACGATGTTGTTGGTCGTGTGAAGACGTACGAGGCCATCGTCAAGGGTGACGAGATCACCGAGTCAGGCGTGCCAGAATCGTTCAAGGTGCTTGTGAAGGAACTACGGTCCCTTGGGTTGTCGATCGAAGTCATCAACGAAGACGATCAGACAGTCGAGTTCACCGAGGACATGTCACGCGATTTGTTAACGAATCTAGACCGCATCAACTTGAGTGGATTTGAGCGCACAGAGGACTAGGCGTACGGAAGAGGATTCCGTGGAACGTATAGGGTCTTTTCGGAGCGCGTGTAGCGCCTAGCGAGACCGGTGAGAACCAATAATGCAGACAATGGGACAAGTGAACAGAAACGACGGACGGCAGTCGCTGGACGTTAACAATTTCGACGCGATTCGTATTAGCCTGGCCTCTCCTGAGAATATCCGTAGCTGGTCGTACGGTGAGGTAACCAAGCCTGAGACCATTAACTATCGCACGCTCAAGCCGGAGCATGGCGGTCTCTTTTGCGAGCGGATCTTCGGTCCCCAGCGAGACTGGGAGTGCTATTGCGGTAAATACAAGCGTATCCGGCACGCGGGTACGGTTTGTGACAAGTGCGGCGTTGAAGTAACACGCTCGAAGGTACGTCGAGAGCGGATGGGGCACATCGAGCTTGCAGCTCCAGTGACCCACATCTGGTACGTCAAGGGCACTCCCAGCCGCCTGGGGCTGCTCCTGGACATCTCGCCGAGAAACCTGGAGCGCGTGCTCTACTTCGCGTCCTACCTTGTAACCCACGTTGATGTCGAGGCGCGCGACCGCCTGATTGAGACAATCTACGGCGAGCTTGAAGAGGAGCTCTCCGAGCTTGAGGCTGAACGCGACCGGCGGCGTGATGAGATCGTCACCGAGCGTGACAGCGAGATCGCGAATCTCGTCCAGGCATCGAAGGGTGTTACCAGCTCGGTAAACACCTATCTCGACAATGCCCTCGACGCCGTGCGCGAAGAAGCGCAGACGGTGCGCGACACGCTGAACCGCCTGATGAACGAGTCCAACCCCGAAACGATCCGTTTCCGGGGTACGGTCGTCGCCAAGAAGAACCAGGCTATCAATGAGGACCGCCTTGACACGCTCAAGGATCTCGAGGCCAAGGCCCTCGAAGAGGCCCGCATTCAGGCCGAGCACGATACACAGAGCGCCTCGGCGTTGACCGAGGGCGAGAGCGACCAGATTCAATCGGTTTCTGATGAATCCGTGCGTAAGGTTGAGAGCGAGTTCGAGACCCAGAAGAGCGATCTCAAGGCGGAAGCCGAAGAGATCATCAAGCAGATCAAGAGCCTGGAGCTCTACCAGGTGCTGACCGAGACGCAGTATCGCGAGCTCTCAGAGCTGGCGCCGGGCGTCTTCCGGGCTGCCATGGGGGCCGAGGCTGTCTATGACGTGGTGACCAAGGTTGACCTGGACGCGATCGCTGTCAGCCTGCGCGATGATCTGCATCGCATGACCGGCATGCGCTCGAAGAAGGCTGCCAAGCGACTTCGCGTCGTGGAGGCGCTACGCAAGAGCGGCAACAAGCCAGAGTGGATGATCTTCACCGCGTTGCCGGTTATCCCGCCCGATCTGCGGCCCATGGTCCAGCTCGACGGTGGACGCTTCGCGACCTCCGACTTGAATGACCTGTACCGGCGTGTCATCAACCGCAACAACCGGTTGAAGCGACTGCTGGAGCTGGGCGCACCGGACATTATCGTCCGTAACGAGAAGCGCATGCTCCAGGAGGCCGTCGACGCGCTCATCGACAACGGCCGGCGTGGTCGGGTCGTCTCCGGCTCCGGCAAGCACAAGCTCAAGAGCCTGTCAGACATGCTGAAAGGCAAGCAGGGACGCTTCCGGCAGAACCTGCTTGGCAAGCGTGTCGATTACTCAGGCCGGTCGGTGATCGTGGTCGGTCCGGACCTGAAGCTCCACCAGTGCGGTCTGCCGAAGCGCATGGCGCTGGAATTGTTCAAGCCGTTTGTCATGCACAGCCTTGTGGCGCACGGTCATGCACACAACATCAAGGCCGCCAAGCGACTGGTGGAGCGTGTGGATCCGCGCGTCTGGGACGTGCTCGAAGATGTCATCAAGGACTACGTGGTACTGCTCAACCGGGCACCGACCTTGCACCGCCTGGGTATCCAGGCATTCGAGGTCAAGCTGATCGAAGGCTCCGCCATTCAGATTCACCCACTCGTTTGTACTGCGTTCAACGCAGACTTCGACGGTGACCAGATGGCCGTGCACGTACCGCTCTCGAAGGAAGCACAGGCTGAGGCTCGTGCGCGGATGCTGTCCACAGCGAACCTGTTGGACCCATCCGACGGCAACCCGGTCATTGCGCCGACGCTCGAGATTGTCATGGGTTGCTACTACATGACGATCGAGCGCGAGGGCAAGCGGGGCGAGGGCAAGCTCTTCTCCAGCGGCGCTGAGGTGGAGCTTGCGTACCAGTCCGGCGTAGTTGACCTGCACGCCAAGATTCGGGTTCAGAACCCGAAGGGGACGCTCTCTGGGCGCAATGAGGCCGGCGAGTACGTGCCGAGCAACGGCGGCATTATCGAGACGACGGTTGGCCGGGTGCTCTTCAACCGAGCCATTCCGGCGGAGATCGAGTTCCGCGACGAGATGATGAACCGCAAGGCTCTGGGCCGCTTGATCGGTGATCTGTATCACTCGATTGGTGCCCAGCGTACCGCGCAGGTTGCAGACAGCATCAAGGACATTGGTTTCAGGTACGCGACGATATCGGGCCTGACGATCGGTTTGCAGGACGTCGCCGTTCCTGAGAACAAGCCTGAGCTCCTCGAAGCTGCAGACCATGCCGTGAACGAGGTCGAGCGCCAGTACAAGCGTGGTCTGATCACGAACCGTGAGCGGCACGATCAGGCTGTGAAGATCTGGACCGAGACACGCGAGAACTTGCAGAATGCGGTGGAAGAGGCTCTTGACGACGACAACTCGCTCTACATCATGAGCTTCTCGGGGGCCAAAGGTAACATGAACCAGATCAGCCAGATGGCTGGTATGCGGGGCCTGATGCTGGACCCGAACGGTAACATCATGGACTTCCCGATCCGCTCGAACTTCCGCGAGGGTCTCAACGTGTTCGAGTACTTCATCTCGACGCACGGCGCCCGCAAGGGACTGGCGGACACCGCGCTTCGGACGGCGGACTCCGGCTACCTGACTCGCCGGCTGGTCGACGTGGCACAGGACGTCATCATCACGACGCCCGACTGTGGCACGAAGACGGGCATGCGTATCGTGGTCGGGGATCGTCAGAACGACGAGTTCTTCACTGCGACGGTCCTTGGCCGAGTCGCGGCCGCCCCGATCGTTACGGACGACGGCGAAGTGCTATGCGATCGCAACGAGGAGATCACGGATGCGGTCGTGATCCTCGATTCTCGCGAACGAGGTCGCGTTTGTTGACGTGCGGACCGCGATGAACTGCGAGCGCTCGTACGGCATCTGCGCGATGTGCTATGGCCGCAACCTGGCGAGCGGCAAGCTCGTCGAGATGGGCGAGGCAGTTGGTATCATCGCAGCCCAGTCGATCGGTGAGCCGGGAACGCAGCTGACGATGCGCACCTTCCACACGGGTGGTGTGTCGCATGCCGACGACATCACGACCGGTCTTCCGCGAGTTCAGGAGCTGTTCGAGGCTCGTGAGCCAAAGGGTAAGGCGATCCTGACCGAGATCGAAGGCGATGTCGAGATCATCACCGAAGATGAGATGCGCAAGATCATCGTCACCAGCACGGATATCGTCACCGACGAGATCGAAGTCCCGAGCGATTACAAGATCGTGCATCAAGGATGGCGAGACCGTCAAGCGAGGCACTGAAGTGGCTGACGTCTGAGAACGGCAAGCCGCCGATTCTCGCGACGCTCGACGGTGAGGCGTACGTCGATGGACAGATCGATCAAGATTCTGAGCGACAACACCGAGGTGAAGGAGTACGTTGTTCCGCATACGGCCCACGTTCGTGTGGCAGGACGGCGAGCACGTGCACCCGGGCACGCAGCTGACTGACGGTCCGCGGGACCCTCAGGAAGTGCTGTCGACGCTTGGTCGCGACGAGGTCCAGCGCATGCTGGTCGACGAGGTGCAGAATGTCTACCGCTCACAGGGCGTGGACACGAACGACAAGCACATCGAGGTCATCGTCCGGCAGATGCTGCGCAAGGTGAGCATCGACGATCCGGGCGACACCGACCTGCTGCCGGGCGAGCTGGTCGACCGCTTCCGGTTCAACGAGATCAACGACGAGATGATCGCCCAGGGCGGCGAGCCGGCGACGGCGCAGGAAGTCCTGCTGGGCATCACCAAGGCGTCGCTGGAGACGGACTCGTTCCTGTCGGCGGCCTCCTTCCAGGAGACGACGCGGGTGCTGACCGCAGTCGGCGATCAAAGGCAAGATCGATCACCTGCGCGGCCTGAAGGAGAATGTCATCATCGGCAAGCTGATCCCGGCAGGCTCGGGCTTCGCGTACCTTCCGGGCCGCTGAGGCAGCTGCCGCGGCGAGCTCAGGAGGCTGCGAACAGCCGAGCCGGAGATCGAGCCGAAGTCGATCGAAGAGGTAGAGGAGCTGCTGTCCGCCGAGGGCTGACGCGGCAGGGGCCGACGCCGTAGCGTCTGAGGTCGATGAGCTGGCCGGCGTCGACGTAACGTCGAACGACGATTAAGCTGACGAGCGCGATCGGAACGCGGGGCACCACAGTGCCCCGCGTTCTCACGCGAGAAGCCGCGACGCGTGATGCCGGCATCGGGGCAGAAATCCCGAAGTGGCACATAACGCATGTTTTTGTTAAACTACTAGCTTGTGACCGATTGCGATCGGCCATATTGAGAGTGGAAGAAAACCTCGACGAGCGGCCACTATCGTCGCTGTCGAGTTGAACGACGATTTTGTAGACCTGACGTGGTCGACCTCTAGGGAGTAGTAGCTAGTGCCGACGATCAACCAGTTGGTCCGTAAGGGCCGGAAGACGGTCAAGAAGAAGACCAAGGCGCCCGCGCTGCGGTTTACCAACAATGCCTTGGGTCGCTATGCTGGTCGCCTTGCGCCGTGGTAAGGGCTCGCCGCAGAAGCGGGGCGTTTGCACCCAGGTGCAGACCATGACGCCGAAGAAGCCCAATTCCGCGCTGCGCAAGATCGCCCGCGTTCGGCTGTCCAATAATATGGAAGTTACGGCGTACATTCCGGGCGAGGGCCATAATCTTCAGGAGCACTCGGTGGTGCTGATTCGCGGCGGCCGGGTGAAGGACCTCCCGGGCGTGCGGTATCACATCGTCCGTGGCACGCTGGATGCCCGCGGTGTCGACAACCGCAAGCAAGCGCGGTCGAAGTACGGAACCAAAAAGGCCGAAGGGATAATCATCCGTCGTCCAGGTTCGCCTGGATACGCGGATGACTCCCTTGGCGAACGATCGTACGGGACGAGAAGCGGCCTGACGGTTTAGACGTGTCTGACCGCTTTTCTGTGTGATCGGAGACGTTCGATTGCGGGTTGTCGAACCAGGTGGACGATTGCAATTCAGATCGGCCCGATGGAAGGGAAACGCGAATGCCACGACGCGCCAAGATCGAGGCCGGCGAGTTCGAGCCGGACTCGAAATACGGGAGTGAGCTGGTTACCCGCTTCATCAACAAGCTGATGGAGCGCGGCAAGAAGGGCACGGCGGAGCGCATCGTTTACGACGCGTTCGACATCGTCGAGAGCCGCGCAGGCCGCGACCCGCTCGAAGTGTTCGAGCAGGCGATCCAGAACGCGACGCCGGTGATCGAAGTCAAGCCGCGCCGCGTCGGTGGCGCGACCTACCAGGTGCCGGTGCAGATCGAAGGGCGCCGCCGCCTGTCGCTGGCGATGCGCTGGATGCTCGCTGTCGCTCGCGGCACGAGCCGGCCGGTCGATGGCAGAGAAGCTCGCCAACGAGATCCTCGATGCGTTCAACAACACCGGCGCCACGATCAAGCGGCGCGAAGACACGCACCGCATGGCCGAAGCGAACAGCGCGTTCGCGCACTACAGCTGGTAGATCACGCTTCGCTGCAGCGGTCAGCTAGCAATGACCGAGCATGCCGCGATCGGCGGCAGGATAGAGACGAACAGAATGAGTACCGAAACCGCACTATGAAAGATGCGGTCGCGGAGGCCCAAGGCTACTCACGCACCCGGAATATCGGCATCATTGCCCACATCGACGCGGGTAAGACGACGACGACCGAGCGCATCCTCTTCTACACCGGCCGAGTTCACCGACCCGGTGAAGTGCATGAAGGCGCCGCGACCATGGACTGGATGGAGCAGGAGCGCGAGCGCGGCATCACGATCACCTCGGCCGCCACCACCTGCTTCTGGAATGACCACCGCATCAACATCATCGACACGCCCGGTCACGTCGACTTCACCGTCGAGGTCGAGCGCTCGCTGCGCGTGCTCGACGGCGGCGTGGTGGTCTTCGATGCCGTCGCCGGTGTCGAGCCGCAGTCCGAGACCGTCTGGCGGCAGGCCGACAAGTACACCGTGCCGCGCATCTGCTTCGTCAACAAGATGGACCGCACCGGCGCGACCTTCGAGCGCACGGTCGAGATGATCGTCGATCGCCTCAAGGCGAAGCCGGCCGTATCCAGCTGCCGATCGGCGCCGAAGTCCGACTTTCGTGGGCCTGATCGACCTTGATCGACAGGAGTGCGCGTACATCTACCACGACGATCTCGGCCAGAACATCGAGACGACCGAGATTCCGGCTGAGTATCGTGAAGCGGCCGAGGCGCCGCGCATGAGCTGGTCGAAGCGATCGCCGAGACCGACGAAGAGCTGACTGATGCGCTACCTCGAAGACGAAGAGATCACGCGTCGATGAGCTGCAAGGCGGCGCTTCGCGCAGGCGACGCATCGCTCGCGAGCTCGTGCCGATCCTGTGCGGTACCGCGCTGAAGAACAAGGGCGTCCAGCTGATGCTCGACGCCGTCGTCGACTACCTGCCGTCGCCGCTCGATGTCCCGCCGATTCACGGGCATCGATCCCAGGCACTGAGGAAGAGGTTGAGCCGCGCGCGACCGATCCGGACGCGCCGTTCTCCGCGCTGGCCTTCAAGATCATGGCCGACCCGCACGTCGGCAAGCTGGCCTTCATCCGCGTCTACTCCGGCACGCTGGCAGTCCGGCTCGCTATGTGCTGAACTCCACCAAGGGCGAGCGCGAGCGCGTCGGCCGGCTGCTGCAGATGCACGCCAACCACCGCGAAGAGATCCAATCGATCGGCGCCGGCGACATCTGCGCCGTCATCGGTCTCAAGAGCACCTTCACCGGCGACACGCTCTGCGATCCGGCACAACCCGATCGTGCTCGAGTCGATCAGCTTCCCGGAGCCGGTGATCGCGGTCTGCGATCGAGCCGAAGACGCGTGCCGACCAGGACAAGATGGGCATGGCGCTCGGCCGCCTGGCCGAAGAGGACCCGACCTTCCGCGTGCGCACGAACGAGGAGACCGGCCAGACGATCATCGATGGGCATGGGCGAGCTTCACCTCGAAGTCATCGTCGACCGCATGCTGCGCGAGTTCCGCGTCGACGCCAACGTCGGCCAGCCGCAGGTGGCCTACCGCGAGACGATCACCATGCCGGTGCGGGCCGAAGGCGCTACGTCCGCCAGACCGGCGGTCGGGGTCAGTACGGTCACGTCGTGGCTGGAGTTCGAGCCGCAGGAGCGTGGGCACGGGCTACGAGTTCGAGGACAAGATCGTCGGCGGCTCGGTTCCGCGCGAGTACATCCGGCCGGTCGACGCAGGGTATCCAGGAAGCGATGCTGACTGGTGGCCAGGCCGGCTATCCGGTGGTCGATCTCAAGGCCACGCTGGTCGACGGCTCGTACCACGAGGTCGACTCGTCGGAAATGGCGTTCAAGATCGCTGGCTCGCTGGCGCTCAAGGAAGCCGTCCGCCGGGGCCAGGCCGATCGTGCTTGAGCCGATCATGGAGGTCGAAGTCACGACGCCGGAGGAGTTCATGGGCGACGTCATCGGCGACCTGAACTCGCGGCGCGGCCAGATCCAGGGCATGGAGACGCGCGCCGGCGCGCAGGTGGTCCGGGCGCTCGTGCCGCTGGCGGAGCATGTTCGGCTATGCGACCGATCTGCGCTCGGCGACCCAGGGCCGTGCGACGTACTCGATGGAGTTCGATCACTACGCAGCCGCTGCCGCCGAACCTGGCCGAGGAGATGGTCGCCAAGGACGCAGCGCGCTAGAGTCAGTACTGAGATTCGTCTAACGCAAGCAGTGACCGCGTGGCGTTCACGGGCGAAGACCGAAGAGTATGAGGAGGACTGGCACAGGTGGCGAAGCAGAAATTCGAGCGGACGAAGCCGCACGTGAACGTGGGGACGATCGGGCACGTCGACCACGGCAAGACGACCCTGACGGCGGCGATCACCAAGATGCTGGCGCTGACGGGGCAGGCCGCCGACGCGCTCGCTTCGACTCGATCGACAACGCGCCGGAAGAGCGCGAGCGCGGCATCACGATCGCGATCGCGCACGTCGAGTACGAGACCGACAAGCGGCACTACGCGCACGTCGACTGCCCGGGGCACGCCGACTACATCAAGAACATGATCACCGGCGCGGCCCAGATGGACGGGGCGATCCTGGTGGTGTCGGCGCCGGACGGGCCGATGCCGCAGACGCGCGAGCACATCCTGCTGGCGCGCCAGGTGGAAGTGCCGGCCATGGTGGTCTTCCTGAACAAGGTCGACATGATGGACGACGAGGAGCTGCTGGAGCTGGTCGAGCTGGAGGTGCGCGAGCTGCTCAGTCAGCCTACGAGCTTCCCCGGCGACGACATCCCGATCGTGCGCGGCAGTGCGCTGGCGGCGCTGGAGAGCGAGCAGCGACCGACCCGACGGCGCCGGAGTACGCGCCGATCCGGGAGCTGATGCAGGCGGTGGACGACTACATCCCGACGCCGGAGCGGGCGATCGACCAGCCGTTCCTGATGCCGATCGAGGACGTGTTCGGGATCAAGGGGCGCGGCACGGTGGTGACCGGGCGGATCGAGCGCGGGCATGGTCAAGACCGGGCGAGAGATCGAGATCGTCGGCTTGAGGCGACGCAGCGCAAGGTGGTGGTGACCGGGGTGGAGATGTTCCAGAAGACGCTGGACGAAGGGCGTGGCCGGCGACAACGTCGGGCTGCCTGCTGCGCGGGATCGAGCGCGAGGACGTGGAGCGCGGGCAGGTGCTGGCCAAGCCGGGCTCGATCAAGCCGCACACCAAGTTCCAGGCCGAGGTGTATGTGCTGGGCAAGGAAGAGGGCGGGCGGCACACGCCGTTCTTCCCGGGCTACCGGCCGCAGTTCTACATCCGCACGACGGACGTGACCGGCGCGATCAAGCTGCCGGAGGGGGTGGAGATGGTGATGCCGGGGGACAACGTCCAGATGGAGGTGGAGCTGATCACGCCGGTGGCGATCGAGGAAGGGCTTGCGGTTCGCCATCCGCGAAGGCGGCCGCACCGTCGGCGCCGGCGTCGTCACCACGATCATCGAGTAGATCGGCTACGGTCCAGGTAGGAGCTAACGATGGTCGCACACGAAGCCCGACTCAGAAGATTCGCATCCGCCTGAAAGCCTACGATCACAAGATTCTCGATCAGTCGGCGAGCAAGATCGTCGAGACGGCGAGAGTACCGGCGCGAAGGTGGCGGGCCCGGTCCCGCTGCCGACCCGGATCGAGAAGTTCTACGTGATCCGTCGCCGTTCGTCGACAAGGACTCGCAGGAGCAGTTCGAGATCCGCACGCACAAGCGCCTGATCGACGTGCTGGAGCCGAGCGGCAAGCGACGATTCGCGCGCTGATGCGCCTGAATCTGCCGGCCGGCGTCGATATCGAGATCAAGCTGTAGGACGCGGCTGGCGTTGACGCTGCCGTGATGATCGAGAAGAGATCACGCTCTGTTGGCCGGACCGGGCTCATGGATGAGTCTGTCGCGGCGTCCTGGAGAGATCAGGGGAGAGCCAATGATTCAGGCATTGATCGGGCAAGAAGCTGGGCATGACCCAGATCTTCGACGAGACCGGGCGCGCTGTACCCGGTCACGGTGATCGAAGTGCGGACCCTGCGTGGTCACGCAGGTCAAGACGCAGGAGCGAGACGGCTACGAGGCCGTCCAGCTCGGATTCGGAGCTAGACAAGCGCCTGAACAGGCCCGAGCGGGGCATCGCAAGGCCAGCGGCTAGCAGTCGCGCTACCTGCGCGAGGTGCAAGGCCGACGACGTTGCCGACCTACGAGGTCGGTCAGGTGGTCGATGGCTCGATGTCTTCACCGCCGGCGAGCATGGTCGACGTGACCGGCACCTCGAAGGGCAAGGGCTTTCCAGGGCGGCGTGAAGCGCCACGGCTTCGCCGGCGGCCCGAAGACCCACGGTCAGTCGGACCGCATCGCGCGCCGGGCTCGATCGGTTCGAGCGCCACGCCCGGCCGCGTGTTCAAGGGCATGCGCATGGCGGGCCGCATGGGCAACGAGCGGGTACCGTCCAGAACTTGAAGTGTTGCGGGTCGATCCGGAGCAAGAACCTTGTTCTCGTTCGAGGGTTCGGTTCCTGGAGCGAATCAATCGCTTGTCATCGTTCGCAGCGCCGTCAAGTCGCCGCAGGCGAGCTCATAGTAGCGTCTGTGACGACTCGAGGAGCGGAGTAACGAACGATGCAAGTACCAGTTTATGATCTAGCGGCCAAAGAGGTCGGACGACCAGGAGCTGGACGAATCCGTGTGGGGTATCGAGCCGAACATCGCCGGTCATGCACCAGGCACTTCTGCGCCAGCACGCGAATGCTCGCCTTGGCACCAGCGACACCAATGACCCGCGGGCGAAGTGCGCGGCGGTGGCCGCAAGCCGTGGCGGCAGAAGGGCACCGGCCGCGCGCGCCAGGGTTCGATCCGCTCGCCACAGTGGAGCGGCGGTGGCGTGGTCTTCGGTCCGCACCCACGCTCGTACGTCCAGGAGATGCCGAAGAAGATGCGCCGGCTGGCGATCCGCTCGGCCCTGTCGGCCAAGGTCATCGACGAGCGATCGTGGTGGTCGAGGGGCTTGAACGCTATCGAGCCGAAGACCAAGACGATGATCGACTTCCTGTCGCAACTGCCGGAGTCCAGCGCTCGACGCTCATTGTGGTCGGGGCCGAGGGCGACTACGAGGCCGTATACCGCGCAGCCGGAAACCTTGAGGATGTCAAGATCATCCGTGCCGGCTATGTGAACGTCCGCGATGTCTTGAATTACGAACGACTGCTGCTCACGACCGAGGCGGTGGATTCGATCCACGGTCTCTGGGCACAGAAGTTGAGGAGACGAGCGCATGGCAAACCTGCACGCGTCCGATGTGCTCCGGCGGCCGCTGATCACTGAGAAAAACACTCTGTTGACGGAGCTCGGGCAGTACACCTTCGAGGTGGCGATGACTGCGAACAAGATCCAGATCAAGCAAGCGGTCGAGAAGACGTTCAACGTCAGGGTCAAGGCGGTCAATACCATGATCGTCAAGCCGAAGAAGCGACGAGTCTATCGCTCGAAAACACGGAAGCAAACTGGCTCGACAAGCTGCCGTGGAAGAAGGCGATTGTGACGCTTGAGCCAGGCCATGACATCGACATCTTCGGCGAGATCTAGAACGGCTGACGAGGAGTAAGACAGCGATGGCAATTCGCAAGTACAAGCCAACCTCGCCGGGCCGTCGCTGATGAGTGTCGTGCACCTTCGAGGAGATCACGAAGACAGAGCCGGAGAAGAGTCTGATCGAGCCGCTGAAGAAGCATGCCGGACGCAACAACCACGGTCGCATCACGGTCCGCCATCGGGGCGGTGGCGCAAAGCGCTTCTACCGAATCATCGACTTCAAGCGGAACAAGCATCGGCATTGCCGGCCAAGGTTGCGGCGATCGAATACGACCCGAACCGCTCGGCGCGCATCGCGCTGCTGTTCTACGTGGATGGCGAGAAGCGCTACATCCTGGCGCCGCTCGGCCTGAAGGTCGGCGACATGGTGCAGTCCGGGACCAGACTCGCCGATCCGCGTCGGAAACGCGCTGCCGCTGCGCAACATTCCGACTCGGTACGCAGATTCACAACATCGAGCTGCACGCTGGCCAGGGCGGCCAGTTCGTGCGCTCCGCCGGAACATCGGCGCAGCTGATGGCCAAGGTCAGATGACTACGCCAGGTGCGCATGCCATCGGGCGAGGTTCGCCCGTTCCACCTCGACTGCATGGCGACGCTCGGCCAGGTCGGCAACGTCGATCACGAGAACATCGTAGATCGGCAAGGCCGGTCGCAGCCGCCACATGGGCAGCGCCCGACGGTCCGCGGCTCGGTGATGAACCCGCGCGACCATCCGCACGGTGGTGGTGAGGGCAAGGCGCCGATCGGTGGCCAGCCGAAGACCAAGTGGGGCAAGCCGGCGATGGCCAGCGCACCCGCAAGAACAAGCGCACCGACAAATGATTGTCCGCCGGCGCGGCGGAAAGCGTCGATAGTACGGCCATGATTTGAACCTGAACGTCTACATACAAGCGAGGTGGAGGACCTGTGGGTAGATCATCGAAAAAGGGACCATACATCGACGCCAAGCTTCTGGAGAAGGTACAGCAGGTAGCTGAACTCTGGACGACCGGCGCGTCATTCGCACCTGGGCCGCGATCGTCAACGATCTTTCCGGGGATGGTCGGTCACACCATCGCGGTCCATAACGGCCGCCATCACGTTCCGGTCTTTGTCACCGAGCACATGGTCGGTCACAAGCTGGGTGAGTTCGCGCCGACCCGCACGTTCCGCGGCCACGGCAAGGACGCCGACCGCGCGTCCCGGCGTACGGTAGCGAGGAGAGGACATGATCATGGAAGTCACGCTCGAAGAATACCGGCGTGCGTGTCTCGCCGCGCAAGATGCGCCTGGTGGTTGACATGGTGCGCGGCCGGGATGTTGAAGAAGCCATCGGGCTGCTGCGGTTCATGCCGAACAAGAGCGCGGTTGAAGTGCTGCGCACCATTAAGGCTGCCCAGGCTAACGCCGAGAACAACTACGACCTCGATCCGGACGATCTCTGGATCAAGGCGCATCTATGCCGACGATGGCCCGACCTTCAAACGCTGGCGAGCGCGAGGCACGGGGGCGGGTTAACCAGATCCTGAAGCGCACCACCCACATCACCGTCGTCGCTGAGGAGAAGGAGAGCTAAATGGGCCGCAAAGTCAATCCAATTGGATTCCGGCTCGGCATCGTCAGCGACTGGGAATCGAAGTGGTACGCCGAGCGCAACTACACCGAGCAGCTGCATGAGGACTCTTGCATCCGGAAGCTGATCATGCGACGAGCTGACCCGGGCCGGGATCTCACGCATCGAGCTCGAGCGCTCGGCCAACAAGGTCGATGTCACGCTCCACACGTCGAAGCCAGGCATTGTCATCGGCAAGCAGGGCGCCAACGTCGAGCGTCTGCGTCAGCTGCTGGAGAACGAGCTCGGCAAGAAGGTTCACCTGAAGATCGAAGAGATCAAGGTGCCCGAGATCGATGCCCGTCTGATTGCCGAGAGCATCGCCGAGCAGATCTGAGCCGTCGTGTGTCCTATCGCCGCGCGATGAAGCACGCGGTGCAGCAGGCCATGCGCCGCGGCGCCAAGGGCGTCAAGATCCGCCTCGCAGGGCGGCTTGGTGGCGCCGAGATGAGCCGCCGATCGTCGAGATGGACGGCCGGGTGCCGCTGCACACACTGCGCGCCGACATCGACTTCGGCGTGGTTCACGCGCACACGACCTACGGCCGGATCGGCGTGAAGGTCTGGGTTTACAAGGCGACATGATGCCGGAGCGTGCTGACGCGACGGCTGCAGCCGAAGCGGCATTGGCGGACGTCTCTTAGGAGACCCGCTAGCGCCCAGGGAGAGGGAGAACCAAGCATGTTGATGCCCAAGCGGCAAAAGTACCGCAAGGTATTTCGCGGCCGCATGAAGGGACTGGCAAAGGGCGGAACCACGGTTGCCTTTGGTGACTGGGGTCTTCAGGCCCTCGAGCCGGCGTGGATCGACAGCCGCCAAATCGAAGCGGCTCGCCGCTCCATCACCAACTACCTTCGTCGTGGCGGTAAAGTGTGGATTCGGATCTTTCCAGACAAGCCCGTCACCCAGAAGCCGGCCGAGACTCGCATGGGTACAGGCAAAGGCAACCCGGAGTATTTCGTCTCCGTCGTGCGACCCGGCCGAATTATGTTTGAGCTGGGTGGTGTGCGTGACGAGCTGGCGGTTGAAGCCCTCACACGTGCGGCCCATAAGCTGCCGATGAAGTGCCGCATCGTTCAACGTGAAGTTGTCGGCACTGCGGTCGCTGAAGAAGCAACTGTAAGCACGGGAGAGTAGAGCATGAAAGCTTCTGAGATGCGAACACTTCCCGACGAACAGCTGGCGGCGATGACCGACCAGCTGCGGGAAGAATGGCGCGACCTGCGCTTTAAGTACTCGGTCGGCCAACTTCAAAACACGAGGCGGATCTGGCAGATCAAGCGCGACATTGCCCGGATCTTGACGATCCAGACAGAGCGCGAGATGGAAGAGCAGATCGCCTCATCGATTCAATCGCCGTCTTCGCGAGCGTAATAGAGAACGCAGGGAGCTAATTAGCCATGGTGGAGACATCCACGTCCGAGCCCGCCGTCGAGGTTGAGGGCACCAGGACCGGCAAGATCAGGAAGATCGGCCGGGTTGAGAGTAACAAGATGGACAAGACGGTCATCGTCGCAGTTGATTACCGTCGCCGTCACCCGCTGTATCGCAAGACCATGACGCGGACACACCGCTTCGCGGCCCACGATGCAGAGAATAGCTGCGAAATCGGCGACATGGTGGAGATTGAAGAATCCCGCCCGCTGAGCAAGACCAAGCGCTGGGTTGTGCGCGAGATCCTCGAGCGCAAAGAACGCGCGTAGGCTGGAGAGCAAGACAAAATGATTCAGCAGCAATCACGATTGCGTGTTGCAGACAACACCGGCGCGCGCGAGATCATGTGCATTCGAGTCCTCGGTGGCTCCGGGCGGCGTTACGCCCGCGTTGGTGACACGATCATCGCGTCGGTCAAGTCTGCCCAGCCAGGGGCTGCCGTGCGCAAGGGTGAAGTTGTTCGAGCCGTCGTGGTGCGCACCGCGCAGGAGTACGGCCGGCCGGATGGCTCGCACATCAAGTTCGACGACAACGCGGCAGTGTTGATTAACCCGCAGGGTAACCCGCGTGGAACCCGTATCTTCGGTCCGGTCGGCAGGGAGCTCCGCGAGCGCCAGTTCATGCGCATTGTGTCGCTTGCACCGGAAACCCTGTAACCGGGTATACTTGACAGTTTGATCCGAACCGGCGCATTTATGAGAGCCGGTCGACGGGGTCCCTAAAGAGCATCGAGAGGTCGCAACATGGCGATGAAGATTGTAAAGGGTGACGAAGTTCTCGTTATCCGAGGCAAAGACAAGGGAGCTCGCGGCAAGGTTCGACAAAACATGCCGCGGGAAGACAAGATCGTCGTTGAAGGTATTAACATCGTTCGCAAGCATCAGCGACGGACCGGTACTGCGCGGCAGACCGGAATCATTGAAGTAGAAGCGCCGTTGACCCGCTCGAAGGTCATGCTCGTCTGCCCATCCTGTGATGCGCCGACACGAGTTGGCTTCCGGGTTGACGAGGGCTCAAAAACACGATTTTGTAAGAAGTGTGGCTCAGACATTGGCCGGCCTGTAGCCTAACGGGGGTCGGCGGCGCGGTAGGGGAGAACATGGTAGCGCGGTTACGTGAACAATACATCCAGGAAATTCGGCCGGCACTTGAGAAAGAGTTCGGATATCGCAATCCGCTCGAAGCGCCGAAGCTCGAGAAGATCGTTATCAACATTGGCGTTGGTGAAGCCATCACGAATAACCGCGCGCTCGATGCGGCGGTCGGTGACCTGACGGCCATCACCGGTCAGAAGCCTGTCATCACCCGCGCCAAGAAGTCGATCGCAGCCTTTCGTCTGCGCGAGGGTATGCCCATCGGCACGATGGTAACCCTGCGTGGCGATCGCATGTACGAGTTCTTCGATCGGTTGGTCAACGCAGCATTGCCGCGTATTCGTGACTTCCGCGGCGTTTCACCGCGCTCGTTTGACGGTCGCGGCAACTATACGCTTGGTCTGCAGGAGCAACTTATTTTTCCTGAGATCGAGTACGACAAAATCGACAAAACTCGCGGTATGGAGATCTCGATTGTCACCACCGCGACGACTGATGAAGAGGGCCGGCGACTACTCAAGCTGCTCGGCATGCCGTTTCGAGAGTCGTAATTCAAGAACTCGACATACACCTGAGAAAGAGGCAAGATGGCCAAAAAGTCAATGATCGTCAAGGCCAACCGGCCGGCCAAATTCAGCACCCGCAACCACAACCGTTGCAAGCTGTGCGGCCGTCCGCGTGGTTTCATTCGTAAGTTCGGACTGTGCCGGATCTGTTTCCGGGAGCTCGCCTCGAATGGCAAGCTGCCAGGGGTGACCAAGTCCAGCTGGTAGACACCCGTTTCGTCGAAGCATCAATCAACGCGGTGGCGTGAGAATTGGAAAAGAATCAATGTCAGTGGTGACAGATCCTATAGCGGACATGTTGACTAGGATTCGGAACGCGGGTACTGCCCGGCAGCCGGAAACGACGATGCCGTCGTCGAAGATGCTTGTTTCGATTGCCAAGATTTTAGAGCAAGAGGGCTACATCGCGGGCTGGGATGTCCGCGAGGAGAAGCCATTCAACAAGCTGACTATTTATTTGAAGTATGGCTCAGACCGCGCGCACGCTATCAAGGCTATCAAGCGCATTTCGAAGCCTGGATTGCGCGTATACGCCGGTAAAGGCGACATTCCACGCGTTCGCAATGGCCTTGGAATCGCGGTAGTGAGTACATCACAGGGTGTTCTGTCTGGCCAGGATGCGCGGCGACGCGGCATCGGCGGCGAAGTTCTGTGCACGGTCTACTAGGACCTCTTGGGATAGGGAGTACAAAGCAATGTCTCGAATTGGACTACGCCCGATACCAATCCCCAGCGGAGTAGACGTACAGGTCGACCGCGGCAAGGTATCGGTCAAGGGGCCGAAGGGCGAGCTGTTTCAGGATGTCAGCCCAACGCTGATCATCGACCGCCAGAACGGCGATCTGCTCGTCTCCCGGCCGAACGATGAGCGCAAGAACCGCCAACTCCATGGCCTGACGCGCACCCTCATTGCCAACATGGTCACCGGTGTGACCGAAGGGTACACGAAGGGTCTCGAAATCCAGGGAGTCGGTTATCGAGCAGCGTTAGACGGTAACGTACTGGTGTTGAACGTGGGTTTTTCACACCCAGTTCGCATTGAGCCTCCAGCAGGCATCACCTTCAACGTTGAGACGCCGACTCGCCTTTCCGTGAGCGGTATCGACAAGCAGCTCGTTGGCGAAGTCGCCGCGCGCGTACGTCGAGTCCGGCCGCCCGAGCCATACAAGGGCAAGGGCATCCGCTACGTCGGCGAGTTCGTTCGCCGCAAGGCCGGTAAAGCCGGCAAGGTTGGCTAATCACACGTCCGTCGTAGTGTAATAAGCGCTGGCCTACGGGATAGAATCTGTAGGCCCGTGGCGCAAGGAGAAGATCGTCGATGAGGTACCATTACAAGTCTCAGCTTAACGCTCGACAGCGCCGCCATCTGCGCGTTCGGGCAAAGGTGCGCGGCTCTGCCGCTCGCCCGCGACTGAACGTGTTCCGCAGCTCGGCGCATATCTACGCCCAGGTGATCGATGATGCGGAGGGGCAGACCCTCGTGGCAGCATCCTCACGAGAGCCGGATGTGCTCGCGCGATTGGCTGAGGACAAGACCAAGACCGACAAGGCGAAGCTTGTCGGGTTAATTGTGGGCGAGCGCGCCAAAGCGGCCGGTATCGATACGGTCGTCTTCGACCGCGGTGGATACAAGTATCACGGGCGAGTAAAGGCTGTCGCCGAAGGCGCTCGTGAGTCAGGCCTGACATTCTAGCGAGTCCGAATCAGTCGCGTCATAGTAGAAGCATAGATAGGTAAAAAATGGCCGATCGAAACAGGCGATCTCGCGGAGGGTCTGACGACGCTGGCGAGATCGAAGAACGTGTAGTAAAGATCAATCGCGTCTCAAAGGTCGTCAAGGGCGGCCGGCGTTTCGCGTTCGGCAGCGTCGTTGTTGTGGGTGACCAGAGCGGCCGCGTGGGAGTCGGGCTTGGAAAAGCCGGCGAAGTGCCGGAGGCGATCCGTAAGGGCGTCGATAAAGCAAAGAAGAGCATGATTACGGTCCCGCTCAGCGGAACGACCATTCCGCACGAGGTTGAGGTGAAGTACGGCGCAGCGCGTGTGTTGCTGAAGCCAGCTGCTCCCGGTACCGGTGTCATTGCCGGTGGTGGCGTGCGCGCCGTGGTCGAGCTCGCCGGGATTCGCGATATTCTGGGCAAGTCGCTCGGTTCCAACAACCCGGTGAACGTTGTTCGCGCAACGATGAAGGCGCTTAGCGAGCTTGAGTCTGCCGAAGCCATTGCCACTCGTCGAGGGAAGTCGGTCAAATCGATCACTCCGCGACGGTCCCGTGAGGAGCCCGTAGCATGACCGAAAAGACAATGACTGTGACGTACGTGCGTAGCGTAATTGGCCGTCCAGAGGATCAGCACCAGACCCTGCGCTCGTTGGGGTTCACACGACTGCACCAGACGCGTGAGATCGTTGACACCCCATCAGTGCGTGGCATGGTTTACAAGATCCGCCACCTGGTTACCGTTGAGGGCGAAGAAGAAATTCTTGGCTCGTCGTTCAAGACCGCAGGTAAAAACAACAGTTAGCCGCTTGGCGGATAGCGACTGGTTAGGAGCTCGTATCAGTGAAACTTGATGATCTACGATCCGCACCGGGGGCAACGAAGGCCCGCAGGCGTGTCGGACGTGGCCATGGCTCCGGTCGTGTGAAGACGGCTGGACGTGGCTCTAAAGGACAAAACTCGCGTTCGGGCGGTGGAGTGCGACCCGGCTTTGAGGGTGGTCAGAACCCGATCTACCGGCGCATGCCGTACAAGCGCGGATTCACCAATCCGTTCCGCATCGAATACGAAGTCGTAAACCTCGGCCGGTTGGCGGAGCTGGAGCTCACTGGTGAGATTACTCCTGCCGTCCTCCACGAGGCAGGCGTCGTGCGCTCGAGCACCGACCTGGTCAAGATCCTTGGCGAGGGAGAGATTACAACCGCTATGCACATCCGCGCCCACAAATTCTCGGCGTCAGCCAAAGAGAAGATCGAGGCGGCCGGCGGGACAGCGGAGGTTATCGAAGCGGCCGGCGCGACGGCGGAGGTTATTGAGTAATGCTCGAAGCCGCGATTAATGCGTTCAAAATCGCTGACCTGCGGCGAAAGATCCTGTTCACACTGATCATTCTGGTGATCTTCCGCTTCATTGCGACGATCCCGATTCCCGGCGTCGATCGTGAAGCGTTGAGCCAACTGCTCGAACAGAATCAGCTGCTCGGCATGCTCAACCTTTTCTCGGGGTCGACGCTGACCAACTTCTCGATTGCGGCTATGGGCGTGTACCCGTACATTACGGCGTCCATCATCATGCAGCTGCTCACCCCGATCATTCCGAGGCTTGATGAGCTTTCGAAAGAGGGCCAGCAGGGACGCCAGAAAATTACCCAGTACCAGCACTACCTGACGGTTCCACTGGCGCTGTTGCAGGGCTACGGGCAATGCATTCTCATGCAGCAGCAGGGTGTCCTGGCGGATTTCGGTCTGTTCAATGGCGACACTGCGCTGCGCTCAATCGCAATCCTTGCTACGCTGGTCGCCGGGACGATGCTCCTGGTGTGGATGGGTGAGCTGATCACCGAGAACGGCATCGGCAACGGCATCTCGATCATTATCTTCGGTGGAATCGTCGCGAGCTTGCCGGCCACCGTCGGTAACCTGCTCTTCGGCGGGTCCACCACCGACAATGTGATCGGTACGGCTGCGTTTATCGCTCTCGGATTGCTGACGATCGTCGGTATCGTCCTGTTGAACGAGGGACAGCGCAGAATCCCGGTGCATCACGCGAAACGCGTGCGACGCGGCCGGATGTATGGCGGCAGCTCGACGCACATTCCGCTCAAAGTCAACTCCGCCGGCATGATTCCGCTCATCTTCGCCGTCTCGATTATGGTCTTTCCGGGACTCGTGTCGAACTTCCTGACAGGATCTGAACGTCCGTGGCTGCGCGACCTTGCCGGAGACATGGCGCGGTTCTTTGACGCGAACACACTCCAGTACCAGATCATCTTCTTCCTGATGGTGGTGGCGTTCACCTACTTCTACACGATGGTGGTGTTCCAGCAGCAACGGATCGCAGAGAACCTGCAGCGCCAGGGCGCATTCATCCCGGGCATCCGGCCAGGGCCGAACACGAACCGGTACCTGACAGGAGTGCTCACGCGGATCACGCTGGTTGGTGCTCTGTCACTGGGACTCATCGCGGTGCTGCCGTATCTCGCGGCACAGATCACTGGCGTCCAGACACTGTTGCTCGGTAGCACCTCGCTGCTCATTGTCGTGGGTGTTGCTGTCGATACCATGCGCCAGCTGGAAGCACAGCTCATGATGCGCAATTACGAGGGCTTCATCCATTAGACCAGGCAGTGCAGCATCGGGCAAAACTCGATGCTGCTACCGTATGACAACCGGAGTGTCTCGATGTGAAACACGTAGTCATTGTTGGTCCCCAGGGTGCGGGGAAGGGAACACAGGCGGAGAGGGTTGCTCCTCAGCTTGGGCTCGTGCATCTCGCCACCGGCGATCTGTTCCGTGAGCTCATGGCCTCTGGTTCAGACCTCGCCGAGGAAGTGCGCTCCTACGTTGACACGGGCGAGCTCGTTCCCGACGAGCTCACGGCGAAGGTGCTGTTTTCAGCACTCGACGAAGCCGCGGCTGCCGGCGATATTACCGGAGCCCTTTTTGATGGGTACCCGCGCAATATCGCTCAAGCTGAGGTTCTCGACGAGATGCTCGCGGAGCGGGGCGATGAGCTAAGCGCACTGATTCATATCGACGTTCCACACGACGTGTTAATGGAGCGCATTACCGGGCGCAGGTTGTGCCGGGACTGCGGACGCGGGCATCACACCGTTTTCAACCCACCATCCACCGAGAACGAATGTGACGATTGCGGCGGAGAACTCTATCAACGCTCAGACGACACACCAGAGGCGGTCGAGCGACGCTTGAACATCTACTACCAACAGACCGAACCGCTCCTCGAGCGATGGCGCCCACGCGGAATCGTGCATGATATCAGCGGTGACCAGCCGATCGAGAAGGTCACGAGCGACATCATGGAATCGCTCCGGAAGAGCGCTGTCTGATGCCGATCGTCATCAAGTCGCCTGCTGAGATTCAGAAGATGGAAGCGTCGGGGCGTCTGGTCGCACTGGTCCACCAGAAGATCGCTGAAACGATCGCTCCTGGAGTAACCACACGAGTGCTCGATGCGCTGGCGTACGACATCATCACGTCGGCCGGGGCGCATCCATCGTTCCTGGGGCACCTGGGCTATACCGCCAGCATCTGCGCGTCGGTGAACGATGAGCTCGTGCACGGTATACCCAACGAGCGACCGCTTGTTGAAGGTGATGTCGTCTCAATTGATGTCGGCGCCTATCTGGAAGGCTTCCACGGCGACGCGGCGGTCACCTATCTCGTCGGTCAGGCATCGGCTCAAGACCAGGATCTCGTTCGCACTGCTGAGGAGAGCTTCCGCGCCGGGCTGGAAGCGATACGCCCTGGCGTGCGCCTCGGAGATGTCTCCGCTGCGATTCAAGCCTATGCCGAGGCGCGCGGTTACGGAATCATCCGAGAGTATGGCGGACATGGTATTGGGCGGAAGATGTGGGAGGACCCGCACATACCGAACTATGGCACGCCGGGACGTGGCCCACGGCTGCAGCCAGGGATGACCCTGGCGATTGAGCCCATGATCTCAATCGGATCGCCAGAGATCCGTGTCCTGGAAGATGAATGGACGGTGGTGATGGCTGATGGCATGAATGCCGCGCACTACGAGCACACTGTGCTGGTGACGGAGAGTGGAGCGCGCATATTGACCACCCGCGAGTAGGATTGTGGTATAGTTAACGGTTGTTGCGCGCCTTCGGCGCGCAGATTAGTTGTGGGTTGCATCGGGGGTCGATTGGCCAAGAAAGACGTCATTGAAGTCGAGGGTAAAGTCACCGAGCCGCTTCCCAACGCGATGTTTCGCGTGGAGCTGGACAGCGGTCATGAGGTGCTGGCGCACATCTCTGGTCGGCTAAGAATGAATTTCATTCGTATCCTGCCGGGAGATCGTGTGCGCGTTGAGCTGTCACCCTACGATTTGACGCGTGGCCGCATTACGTATCGGCTCCGTACCTGAACGCATCCGCATGGCGCAACATTACCGCGGCACTACTAATGGAAGCGCACCGGCACGGCCGGTAAGAAGAGGGACACAACGTGAAGGTATCGGCATCGGTCAAACGGCGCTGTGAGCGCTGCAAGGTAATTAAGCGCCGCGGGATTGTGCGTGTTATTTGCTCGAACCCAAAGCACAAGCAGAAACAAGGCTAGTAGAACATTTAGAGGGGTGAGGGATCTTGGCACGTATAGCAGGTGTTGACGTTCCACGAGACAAGCGGGTCGAAATCGGATTGACCTACATCTACGGCATCGGGCTTAAAACGAGCCAGGATCTGCTGGAGCAAACGAGTATCAATCCAGACACCCGTGTTCGTGATTTAACAGATGATGAAGTAGGCCGGCTGCGCGAGATCATCGAGCGTGAGATGCGCGTCGAGGGTGACTTGCGTCGTGAAATCGGCATGAACATTAAGCGGCTCATGGACATCGGTTGCTACCGTGGTCTGCGGCACCGGCGAGGAATGCCGGTTCGGGGCCAGCGCACCAAGACCAACGCCCGCACGCGGCGTGGTCCGAAGCGCGCGATGGGTATCAAGAAGAAGACCCGATAGGGTCGAGCCGGCCGTCAGAGCCACCGGGCAGAGATATCGGCCCGGTTTGAAACGAGGTTGTTCGCGCGTGCGGGCCACCACACAGTTGTTTATTTACGGTTCATTCAGCGAGCGATAGAGAGGGTGCCGAAAGTATGGCGGACCGACGGAAGGGTGCCGGACGCGGCAAGACACGGGTGCGAAGGCGCGACAGGAAGAATATTCCTCGCGGAAAAGCGTACATTCAGTCTACATTCAACAATACCATCGTGACACTGACGGATCCTCAAGGTAACGCCATAGCCTGGGCGAGCGCCGGTGGTTCCGGGTTCAAGGGTTCGCGCAAGAGCACGCCGTATGCCGCTCAGGTGACCGCCGAAAGCGCCGCCCGGAAGGCGATGGAGCATGGCATGCGCCAGATTGAGGTGTTTGTCAAGGGTCCAGGCGCCGGCCGGGAAATGGCTATTCGCTCCCTCGCGGCAAGCGGAATGCAGGTCATCGCGATCAGCGACGTGACACCGATCCCGCACAACGGTTGCCGGCCGCCTGAAGCGCCGCCGCGTTTAGTATCGCTGGCTATCCGTTTCGTTTTTGTATGTACACGTAATTTCGCTTGTAGAGAATGTGCAATCGACTTTGGTCGATCGCCTGACCAAAGTCCAAGGAGGGTGAATGGCGAGGTATACAGGACCCGTTTGCCGGCTCTGCCGGCGTGAAGGTATGAAACTTTATCTAAAGGGTGAGCGCTGTCTCGGGCCGAAGTGCCCGATCGTCAAGCGCTCTCCACAGCGCAACTTCCCACCGGGCCAGCACGGTCAAAAGCGGACCCGGCGGCCATCGGAGCATGGTCTCCAGTTGCGCGAAAAGCAGAAGATTCGCCGGTTTTACGGCATCATGGAGCGTCAGTTCCGCAAGCACTTCGAAGAGGCTGCACGCCAAGAGGGTGTGACGGGTGAGAACCTGCTTCGCATTCTTGAAATGCGGCTCGACAACGTCGTGTACCGGCTGGGCTTTGCCGAGTCGCGAGCTCAGGCCCGTCAGATTGTGCGCCACGGCCACTTCCTGGTCAACGGCCGCAAGACGGACGTTCCTTCGTATCAGACGCGACCGGGTGATGTTATCGAAGTCCGGCCGCAAAGCCGTGACAAAGAATACTTCAAGGTCATTGCCGAGGTGCTGAGCAGCCGCCGGGTTCCGGATTGGCTGGAGCTCACACCGAGCGAGATGCGCGGACGAGTAGTCAGTCCTCCGTCGCGCGACCAGATCGACATTCCACCAGTCAACGAGCAGTTGGTCGTCGAGTTTTACAGCCGATAAGCGGTGTGCTGGTTCCCCGAGCTCTCTGAGAGTAGCGGGGAACTACTATACACGTCGCGTATCACGGCTGCTCGTGGGAGGCAGATAATTTTGTTGGATAGCGCTCAACCCCAAGTAAGTTTGGCTGAGTCAGGACACAATTACGGACGTTTCACGATCGAGCCTCTCGAGCGTGGATATGGCAACACGATCGGCCACGCACTGCGCCGCATTCTGTTGCGCTCGTTACCGGGTGCCGCCATTGTTCGTGTGCGCATTGCAGATGTCTGGCACGAGTTCTCGACCATCGAGGGTGTTCGTGAAGACGTGACTGAGATCGTCTTGAACCTGAAGCGGGTCCGCATTCGCACCATGGGCCCCGTCGAGGAGACGCGCGCGCATCTCTTCCGTGAAGGTCGCGGAGTGGTGACCGCGGGTGACATTGATTGGCCGTCTGATCTCGAGGTGGTCAACCCGGAGCTGGTCATCGCCACAATCGACGACGAGAACGCGTCGATTGAGATGGACCTGGTTATCACGTCCGGGCACGGCTATCAGCCGGCTGAGGCGCAGGAAGTGTATGCCATCGGAGAGATTCCGATCGACGCCATCTTCACGCCAATTGAGAAGGTGAACTACGTCGTCGAGCACACCCGCGTCGGTCACCTGAGTGATTTCGACCGGTTGATCATTGAGATCCAGACTGACGGCACGATTGAGGCGGACGACGCGCTTGTCAGAGGCAGCGAAGATCCTGGCCGCTCATGCCCAGATGATCGCCGCGTTCAAGCGCGACGAGGGCGAGGTCGAGGACGTGACCAGTACGGTAGCGGCCGAGACTGACACCAAGGCCCTGGCAGATCTTGGTTTGTCGCCGCGCGTGTTGAACGCGTTGCGCAGCCGACAGATCGAGTACGTGGGCCAGGTGCTCTCGATGGACCGTGACCAGCTCCTCTCCATCCGAAACTTCGGCCCGCGGTCACTCCGCGAGCTGACTGACGCCCTGGAGGAGAACGGTTACGCAGAGGCCGGCGCGCTTGCGGCCGGCGTTGGCGATCTCGAAGACATCGACGAAGACGATGCCGATTAGGCGCAAACACTTCGACTACAGGGGATCTAGGAGGATATCGCACTATGAGGCATCGCGTAGCCGGACGTAAGTTCGGTCGTAATACCGCTCAGCGCAAGGCCCTTTTCAAGGGTCTGGCCGTCTCGTTGATTCTCAACGAACGGGTAACCACGACTGAGGCGAAGGCAAAGACCATCCGACCGGTTGTAGAGAAGCTCGTCACGATGGCGCGTGAAGATACCGAGCACCATCGCCGGCTGGTGATGGCCCGCATCGGGAACGAAACAGCCACCCTCAAGCTGTTTGAGGTACTTGGCCCGCGGTTTGAGGATCAGGCCGGCGGATACACGCGCATCTACAAGGTTGGGCAGCGCAAAGGCGATGCCGCTGAGATGGCGATGATCGAGTTTGTAGAGTAATAGTCGTTTGGATCCAACGTGCCGTTTTATAAGCTGACGTTTGGCTATGACGGCACGGAGTTCTATGGGTCCCAGGCGCAGACCGGCCGCCGCACCGTTCAGTCGGAACTCGAAGCGGCGATCGAGCGTGTTGGAGGCGGCCCGAGCCGGCTGGCATTTGCAGGGCGCACCGACCGTGGGGTCCACGCAGTTGGACAGGTAGCGAGCGGCGAGATCAACTGGAGCGACACGCCGGAGCGCCTCCGCTCGGCACTGAACGCAGTGGGGCCCAGGGATATTGTGATCTCGAATGTCGAGATCGTCGATTCGGATTTTCACGCTCGGTTCAGCGCCAGGTGGCGCGAGTACCGATACCGGATTGTTGTGGCGGATGTGCCGCCGGTGTTGAGCCGCCGTTACGCATGGTGGCGGCGCGACAAACTGGATGAGGCTCTGGCACAGGAGGCGTGCCAACGGCTGATTGGCCGGCACGGTTTCGGCTCGTTCGCGAGTCATGGTCTCAGCCAGTCATGGCCGGCTGAGAAGTTGGAGCGGACCGTTCTCGACTGCCGGTGGCAAGGCTCAGACGATGCCACAAGCCCGCACGGTCAGTTCTGGGAGTTGCGGATCGTGGCGACGGGCTTCCTGCCGCAGATGGTTCGCAACATCACAGGAGCGGTCGTGCAAGTTGCGGCCGGGGCGCAGCCGGTCGAGTGGATAGACGAGCTGCTTTTGGCCGGTGACCGGCGGGTACTGAAAGATGGCGCGCCGCCACATGGACTGGTATTGTGGCAAGTAGGATATACAGAGTTCGTCAGCGGGTGTCAGGCGTGATGAGTTTGCCGGCAAGCCCGATTGAGATAACGGAGAAGTAGTGCTATGTCGGTAAGAACGTATACGCCGAAAGTATCGGAAATCGAGCGAGAGTGGTTTGTAGTGGACGCCGAAGGGCAGACACTCGGACGCCTCGCCACCAAGATTGCCACGCTGGTGCGTGGCAAACACAAGCCCATGTATACTCCTCACGTGGATGTCGGTGACTATGTCATCGTCATTAACGCCGAGAAGGTACGCCTGACCGGCCGCAAAGAGGTTCAGAAGCAGTATTACCGACACTCCAATTACCCGGGTGGTCTCACAACGACGAGCTTCCGCACGATGATCGAGACGCACCCGGAGCGTGTCATTGAGTACGCGGTGAAGGGTATGCTGCCGGGCAACACGCTAGCGAAGCAGCAGTTGTTGAAGCTGAAAGTGTACGCCGGGCCGAACCACCCGCATGCGGCACAGAAGCCGACGACCATCGACCTGTAGTACACCGATGAGACACGAGATCGCTCACATTTCGAGGAGAGGCGCATGAGCCAAGGAACGCGATACTACTACGGAACCGGCCGCAGGAAGTCCTCCGTGGCACGGGTACGCCTGTACCCGGGCGGCGGCGAGATCACCGTCAACGGCAAGCCAGCCACTGAGTATTTTGGTGGCCGGCTGGTTCACCAGACCACGATTGGCCAGCCGATGCAGCTGACCAACACCCAGGACTCATTCAACGTGATGATCCGGGTAAAAGGCGGCGGCACCTCAGGGCAGGCCGGCGCGGTGCGGCACGGCATTGCTCGTGCCCTGACCCAGGCCGACCCTGAACTGCGGCCGTCCCTCAAGAAGGCCGGCTTCCTGACCCGTGATGCACGGGAGAAGGAGCGCAAGAAGGTCGGTCTCAAGCGAGCCCGCAAGGCACCACAGTACACGAAGCGCTAAAACCCTTCCTTTTTTGGGGTTGAGCGCATGAACCCGAGTCCTCTTCTTGAGGGCTCGGGTTCTTTTCGTGTCGTCTACGATTTCGTTAGCACGTGCGAATCGTGTGCCGTCAGAGAATCGGGCTGATTGATGGGACAGGCAGCTCGCGATCGTCTGTGGACGATCGCAAGCTACATGGACCGCGCCGCAAAGATCGACACGATTGCCTCTTCGACGGCGACCTCGACGGCCGACGTGATCGCTAAGGAATCGCGGACACTCAACGTGCCCACACCGGATGATGCTGCGTAGAACGTGTCTCCGTCCAAGAGGGTGTGCGCAGGGATCGTGCAACGAGCCAGGGCCGCCTGCGCGCTGATGCAACACCGGGTGAGGGTGCGGCGATCGAGGTCTCCAGTGACCAGTACCGCACCGATCGTGGTGTTCTCGTGCTCGTGGGCGTTGGCGGTAGCCGCCATCGCTCGTTCCCGGCCCATCCGCCCGGATGATTGCGCGAGCCATTCGCCCGTCGCAGGATGTCGCACATCGCCGACCGCGTTCAGTACGACCACCGCGGTTACGCCAAACCCTCCCAGGTTGATTGACGCTGTTCCGAGACCTCCGGATAACGGCTCTCCGGCAAGTTTGGCGACCGTGGCGCCGGTTCCAGCTCCAATCGCCCCAGACTCCCAGGGAGCGCCTGCCGCAGCCACTGCTGCCCTGTATCCATCTTCCGTGGTGGGGTGGTAATAGTCTCCGGTCGCCAGATCGAAGATAATCGCAGACGAGACGAGTGGAACTGACCCGGCCCTGGTCGTTACACCACGCCCCCGTTCGGCCAGATACCGGACCACCCCATCCGCCGCCTGGAGTCCAAATGCGCTACCTCCGGAGAGCAGGATTGCGTCCAGCATTCCGGCACTGCCGGGATCCAGTAGTGTCGTCTCACGCGTCCCGGGGGCGCCGCCACGAACGTCCACCGTGGCCGGCACCAGTCGGTCGAAGACGATCGCTGTGCACCCGCTCTTCTCAACTTGGCGCGTGACGTGACCGATTCGAAACCATGTGTCGTTACGCATTGACGGTGAGTCCGGGCTTCGCGATGATCGTTCTGCCGGTGAACGATTTTCCGGCGGCCTCCAGTACCTCACTATCAGGACGCTCCGACCAGAGGTGGGTCAGGACGAGCGTGCCGACGCCTGCCTCCTTTGCGAGGATGCCCGCCTCAGAGGGTTTCAGGTGTCCTGTCTTCCTCCCGGGCTGCTGTGTGTCCTCGGGCATGGTTGCCTCGCAGATGAGAACGTCGCTGCCGCGCGCCAGCTCCAAGACGGATTCGATCGTCCCGGTGTCTGCCGTGTAGGTGAGTGAGACGCCGTCTGGCGACGCTACCCGCATCGCGAAACACTCCCCTGGATGCGCGGTGCGGGCGAAAGTGAGTCGCGTTGCACCGAGATCAAGGCCGCTGACTGGATCATATTCTTGCAGCGAGAATGCCCGGTCCCAGAAGGAGTCAGGGTTCTCTCCTGGTGCGCTGAACGCGCTGGCCAGGCTGTCGAGAACGCGTCTACTGTCTGGCCGTAGCCAGACTGCTATGGGCTTCTCGGCCTGTGCTGGTCCGTAGATGAGTCCGTAGCGGTATGGCACGAGATCGAGGACGTGATCGGAGTGACCGTGGCTGATCACTACCGCGTCGAGCTCGCGGTAGTCAGCGTGTTTGCGCAGCTCCATGAAGGTGTCGCTGCCTGCGTCGAGCAGAATCGTCGTCTCGCCTGAGCGGACGAGATATGACGAGCAGCCCTGGCCGGGGTTCGGCCAGGCGGCTGCGCCACCAAGGCAGGTTAGCTCGATACTCACTCGGTACCCCCAGTCGCGACTGGCTCCACGTCAAAGCCTTCGAGATGAACGGTGTCGCCTATGAGATGAGCGATGGGGCCGGTAGTGGCAATCTCAAAATGGGTAACGCTGCAGTTCGCGATCGAGTAGCGTTGCCATTCGCCGGGGCGCTCTCCCCTGAAGAGCGCCGCAGCGCGTGCGATAACGCCGCCGTGCGCGACGACGATGATTCGCTGCCCGCGATGTGCATTGATAATATCGTCAAGAGCGGCCTGGACACGATTCCCGAATTCGCCTCGGGATTCGCCCTCCGGGAAGCGCACGTCAGGATCGTCATGATTCTGAAGTTGTGCGTGCAGCTCTGGATACATTTCGGCGAGCTGGGAGAACGTGGTTCCCTCGGCGAGGCCAAAATTCAACTCGGCCAGCCCTGGATGCAGGTGCAGCGGGAGGTCGATCAACCTTGAGATGGCCTGGGCTGTCTGGAGCGCCCGCTGTAGTGGGCTTGAGTACATCACGTTGAGATCGATCATCTCCTGCACGCGCAGCGCGACCCGCTCCGCCTGCCGTAGTCCGAAGGCGTTCAGCGGCACGTCTGTTGCACCGTGCAGTAGTCCGGCGACGTTGGACTCGGTCTGTCCATGCCGGATCAGGTAAAGGTGGGTGTGCATCTCAGTTGACGACATTGTCTTCCTTATCACGATAGCGTTTTGCGGACGGACAGAGGGAGCGTAGAACACAGCA
The DNA here is from genome assembly GCA_963729445.1 of uncultured Chloroflexia bacterium. GTDB lineage: Bacteria > Chloroflexota > Chloroflexia > Thermomicrobiales > CFX8 > JACCZH01. The sequence continues at coordinate 449,539 of CAVSNU010000003.1, read as the reverse complement.
TTCGCAGCGTGGATTGCGCGCTTTACAGGTGCGCCGGCCGTGCTGGATCAACAACATGTGGGCTGCGTACATCTCATCGGCATCCATGTCCGCCTCAAGTGCGCCGTGCGCGCGATCAGCGCTCGTGCCGGCCGGGAGTAACCCGAGGCGCAGTCCTACGCGATGGACATGTGTATCAACCGGCATGACTGGCTGATTCAGGCTAAAGAGTAATACACACGCGGCGGTTTTTGGCCCGACTCCCTTCAGCGCAGTGAGCCAGCTCACCGCGCCGTCCAACGGAAGATCGCCGAGGAAGTGGAGATCGAAGTCCCCGCGCTGCTCTCGGATGTCCAGGAGCACGTTCTGAATGCGGGGCGCCTTCTGGTTTGCCAACCCACCAGAGCGAATTGCTCCGACGACATGGCTCGTCGGTGCGTCAACGACCTCGTCCCAGCTCGGGAAAGCCTCTTTCAGCGAGGCAAAGGCGCGAGCCGTGTTGGTGTCGGACGTGTGTTGCGAGAGGATGGTGCTCACCAGCTCGTCGATAGGCTCCGGTCTGCTGAGCGGACGCTCAGGTGTGCCGTATTCCTTCTCGAGCAGCGTAATGACGGTGTGAATCATCCTCATTGGAACTCAATCAATCGTGCGAGTGACGCTGGTAGAACGCCATTCTAGCAGCGTGGGTTGACGCTCATGAGTCTCATTCGTATCATTGAAGAGGCTCCAAATGGGCGCTCCCCAGGATAAAGCAGAAAGTAGGGATGATTTGCCGTTCTTCCAGCGGCGAAGAATAGAGTCAGACCTGCGAGGCCTCCGGCTTTATCGGAGGCGTTTTTTTTGCCCGGGAGACAGAGTATGAGCAAAATTCTATTGCATGGCGGCCGGGTCATCGACCCAAGTTCCGGCATGGACCAGGTAGCAGATGTTCTTGTGCACGATGGGATCATCGTGGCGGCGGATGCGCAACTTGGTGACATCGATGTAGACCGACGACTGGATGTGACCGGTCTCATTGTGACGCCGGGGTGGATTGACGCGCACGTTCATCTTCGCGATCCGGGCTTTACCTATAAAGAGGATTTGCAGTCTGGCGCCGCAGCCGCCTTGGCCGGCGGATTCGTGCGCGTGTGCTGCATGCCAAACACCAGTCCACCGCTCGACTCCCCAGAATCCATCCGGGTTATTGTTGAGCGCGGTCAGCAGACTGGCGTGCACATCCACCCGATAGGCACGATCTCGATCGGCCGGGCCGGATTGGAGATTGCGCCGCTCGAAGAGTTGGCCGCCGCCGGCGCCATCGGCTTCTCAGATGATGGGGACAGCACGAGATCCGAAGACGTGATGCGCGAAGCACTGCGTCTCTCGTCGCGCCTCAACGTGCCGATCATGGTCCACTGCGAGGATCCAGAGATGGCACGCGGTGGTTCGATGCATCGCGGACGCGTGTCCGCAGAGATCGGCGACCCTGGTATCCCGGCCGAGGCCGAGGATAGCTACACGGCGCGTGACATTCGCCTGGCAGAGGAGACTGGTGGGTGGTTGCACGTGCTGCACGTGTCGACAGTGCGCAGCGCCCAGATGATCGCTGACGCCAAGCGACGGGGCGTGCGCGTGACCGCCGAGGTGATGCCACACCATTTAACATTGACTGATGAGTGGGTAGCGGGCCGGCGACGATTCGCGGGCGAGCAGGAGGTCGACGATCTCGGACGGATCGACACGAACGCCAAGGTGAACCCGCCACTCCGCTCAGAGGAAGATGCGCTCGGGTTGATGGCGTTTGTGCTGGATGGGACCTTCGATTTCATCGCGACGGACCATGCCCCGCATGCCAAGCGCGACAAGCCGGAAACGCTGGCTTCGGCGGCGTTCGGGATGAGCGGGCTCGAGCTGGCGATCCCGACCATGGCACTCCTGGTTCGGGCTGGAAAGCTGAGCTGGCCGCAGGTGGTTGATCTGTTCACCGCGGCCCCTGCCAGGGTTCTTCACCTGGATGGTGGGACACTGGAGGTCGGGCGAGCCGCTGACATCACCGTCATTGATCCAGCGCGATCCTGGACCGTTACCGAGGATAGCCTGCGCTCGCGCAGCAAAAACACACCCTTTCTGGGGATGACGATGCAGGGCCGCGCAGTATTGACACTTGTTTCTGGAGAGGTGCGACATGATGAGCTATCGTGACGGCACCGCAGCGGTCGTTCTTGAAGATGGCCGCATCTTTCGCGGTACGTCGTTTGGTGCGCCGGTTGACGCTGAAGGGGAGGTCGTATTCACGACGAGCATGACCGGGTATCAGGAGATCGCAACCGACCCTTCGTTCCGCGGCCAGATCGTAACGATGACCTATCCCATCATCGGTAACTATGGTGTGAACGCCGAGTACGACCAGTCTCGTCAACCATGGATTAGCGGCATGATCGTTCGGGAATATACCGACGATCCGAGCAACTGGCGTTCCGAGGGAAGCTTCGGGGACTACCTCCGGGCCTATAACATTCCCGGGATATCGGGAGTGGATACACGTGCTCTCACCCGCCATATCCGCGAGAAGGGGGCGATGCGCGGCATTATATGCGGCGACATCGCGGGCAGGTCTGACGACCAGCTCAGAGAGGCAGCCAGGGCAGCCTGGAGTCCCGCAGACTCCAACGTCGTCGCCGAAGTCACGACACCGGAGCCGGTTCTGTCTCCGCAACAGGAATCACTGCACGTCGTACTCATCGACTGCGGCGTAAAAGAGGCGATTATCGAATCATTGGAGCGGCGTGGAGTCAACGTGACCGTTGTACCGTTTGACACCCCGTATGCTGACATTGAAGCGCTTCAGCCGGATGGAGTGTTGACGTCACCGGGTCCGGGTGACCCGGAGAATGCAGAGGCCGTCGTTGGCACTCTCCAGGAGATTGTTCGCAACGAGCGTCCGTACTTCGGGGTGTGTCTCGGCCACCAGCTGCTGGCCCTGGCGATCGGCGCTACAACCAGCAAGCTCAAGTTCGGACACCGGGGAGGCAACCACCCGGTACTCGATCTCGATACTGGTCTTATTTACATAACTGCGCAAAATCATGGGTATCAGGTGGATGTAGACAGCGTGCCCGAGAACTCGGGCTGGCGAGTCTCGAAGGTCAGCCTGAACGACGGGTCGGCTGAGGGGCTGGCGCATGACAGCCTGCCTATCTTCAGCGTCCAGTACCACCCTGAAGGATCACCCGGTCCGCAGGACAGCCAGTATCTCTTTGACCAGTTTGTGAATCTCATCCGGGAACGTAAGAACCGGGCTGAAGGAGTGTGCGCGTGAGCGAATCCCTGCGCCGGGTTCTAGTCATCGGCTCCGGCCCGATCGTGATCGGGCAGGCGGCCGAGTTCGACTACGCCGGTACGCAGGCCTGCCGGGCGTTGCGCGAGGAGGGCGTCGAGACGATCCTCGTCAACTCCAACCCGGCGACGATCATGACCGACGAGGACATCGCCGACGCCGTCTACATCGAGCCGCTGACCGTCGAAGTCATCCGGCGGATCATCGTGCGCGAGCGGCCGGACGGCCTGCTGCCGACGCTCGGCGGCCAGACCGGCCTGAACCTGGCGGTCCAGCTGGCCGAGGCCGGGATCCTCGACGAATACGGCGTCCGCCTGCTCGGCACGCCGCTGCGCGCGATCCAGCGGGCCGAGGACCGCGAGCTCTTCAAGCGACTGCTGCAGTCAATCGGCGAGCCGGTTCGTCGAGAGCGCGATCGTCCACACGGTCGAGGAGGCGCGCGAGTTCGCTCAGGACGAATCCGCTGCCGCTCGTCATCCGCCCGGCCTACACGCTCGGCGGCACCGGCGGCGGCGTCGCGACAACGCCCGAAGAGCTGGACGAGATCGTCGCGAGCGGCCTCAGCGCCAGCCCGATCAAGCAGGTGCTGGTCGAGCGCTCGCTGCTCGGCTGGAAAGAGATCGAGTACGAGGTGATGCGCGACGGCGCGGACAACTGCATCACCATCTGCAACATGGAGAACTTCGACCCGATGGGCGTCCACACCGGCGACTCGATCGTCGTCGCGCCGAGCCAGACGCTCTCCGACCACGAGTACCAGATGCTGCGCTCGGCGTCGCTGCAAGATCATCCGCGCGCTCGGCATCGAGGGCGGCTGCAACGTCCAGTTCGCGCTCGATCCGAACTCCATTGCAGTACTCCGTCATCGAGGTCAACCCGCGCGTCAGCCGCTCGTCGGCGCTCGCGTCGAAGGCGACCGGCTATCCGATCGCCCGCGTCGCGGCCAAGATCGCCATCGGCAAGCGCTCGACGAGATCCCCAACGCGGTCACGCAGCAAGACGACCGCCGCGTTCGAGCCGGCGCTCGACTACTGCGTCGTCAAGATCCCGCGCTGGCCGTTCGACAAGTTCCGCCGTGCCGACCGCACGACTCGGCACCCAGATGAAGGCGACCGGCGAAGTCATGGCGATCGACCGCTCGTTCGAAGGCGGCGCTGCAGAAGGCGGTGCGCTCGCTCGAAATCGACGCCCAGGATCTTCTCTGGGAAGACCCGACTGTGGCAGAACGAAGCCACGCTCTGGCGCTGATATTGAGATCGCAACGGACGTGCGCCTCTGGGCGGTTGCAGCTGCTCTGCGGCGCGGCGTCAGCGTCGAGGAGATCGCATGAGCGCAGCGCGATCGACCCCTGGTTCCTCAGCAAGCTGGCCGGCATCGTCGCGCTTGAACAGCCGCTGACGGACGAGGAACTGACGACGAGCTGCTCTGGCGGGCCAAGCGGCTCGGGTTCTCCGACAAGACCGATCGCCAGCTTGCGAGGCGTCGACGAATCGACGTTCGCGAACTGCGCTATGCCGCAGGGATGTGCCCGGTCTACAAGATGGTCGACACCTGCGCCGCGGAGTTCGAGGCCGTCGACGCCGTACTTCTACTCGCACCTACGAGGAGGAGAACGAAGCAGAGCCGCTGGAGGGCGAGAAGGCGGTCGTCATCGGCTCCGGCCGATCCGCATCGGCCAGGGCATCGAGTTCGACTACTGCTCGGTGCAGGCGGCGCAGTGCGCTGCACGCGGCTGGCGTCGCAGAGATCATGATCAACTCCAACCCGGAGACGGTCTCGACCGACTTCGACACCTCCGACCGGCTCTACTTCGAGCCGCTCGAGCGAAGAGTCTGTTGCGGAGATCCTGCGCCACGAGGATGGCGGCCGGTTGCGATCGAGGTGCCGCGTCGATCGTCCAGTTCGGCGGGCAGACGGCGATCAACCTGGCCGAGCCGCTGTCACGAGCGCGGCGCCCCGATCCTCGGGTCGAGCGTCGACACGATCGACCTGGCCGAGGACCGCGAGCGCTTCGAAGCGTTCCTGCAGCGCATCGGCATTCCGCAGCCGCCTGGCGCGGCGGTGACACGCTCGACGAAGCGCTCGAGCCGCGGCCGAGCGGATCGGCTATCCGGTGCTGGTGCGCCCGTCCTACGTGCTCGGCGGCCGCGCGATGGAGATCGTCTACGCGGCGGACCAGCTCGCGCGCTACATCGGCAACCGTCGACAGACTTCTCAGCCGGATCACCCGGTGCTGATCGACAAGTACCTCGCCGGCAAAGAGGTCGAGGTCGACGCGATCTGCGACGGCGAGGACGTGCTGATCCCCGGCATCATGGAGCACATCGAGCGCGCCGGCGTCCACTCCGGCGACTCGTTCGCCGTCTATCCGGGCGTCAACCTCTATCCCGGCCGAAGTCGAGACGCATCGTCGACTACACCACTCGCATCGCGCTGGAGCTTGGTGCGCGTGGGGCTGATCAACATCCAGTACGTGATCCACCGCGGGCGCATCTACGTGCTCGAGGTCAACCCGCGCTCCAGCCGCACGGTGCCGTTCCTGTCGAAGGTCACCGGCGTGCCGATGGTCGAGCTCGCGACCAAGGTCGATGCTCGGCAAGTCGCTCGCGGAGCAGGGCTACGAGCGCGGGCTCTGGCCGCGTCAGCCGCTGGTCGCGGTCAAGGCGCCGGTCTTCTCGATGGCGAAGCTGCGCGGCGTCGAAGTCAACCTCGGCCCGGAGATGAAGTCGACCGGCGAGGTGATGGGCATCGACCGCGACTTCGCGCCGGCGTTCTACAAGGCGCTTATGGCGTCCGGGCTGTCGCTGCAGTCCACGGTCGTCGGTCCTGGTTAGCATTGCCGACGAAGACAAAGCGGAAGCGCTCGAGATGATCGAACACGCTGGTCCGGATGGGCTGCAAGCTGTTCGCGACCGAAGGCACCGCCGCGATGATCGAGCGAGCAGGGCATGCCGGTGCAGATGGTCACCAAGCGCATCGGCCGGGGCCGGCCGGACGTGCTCGATGTCATCCTGGACGGCACGGTTCAGGGCGTCATCAACACGCCCGGCCCGGCCGAGAAAGAAGTCCTGGACGGCTTCGAGATCCGCCGAGCGGCGGTCGAGAAGGGTATCCCCTGCATCACCTCGATCGATACCGCGCGGGCGGTGGTGCAGGCGATGAAGCTCGCCAGCGGCGCGTATTCAGTGCAACCTCTGCAGCTGTATCGCAAACGGGTGTCGGTTGGGTACTGATAGGGGAGGCTCAATGTCAGGGGCGCACTTTGTCGAGACGCTTCTCGAGGTCGGAGCACTTAAGCGCGGCCATTTCTTGCTGGCGTCCGGCCGCCACAGCGATCAATACGTTGAGAAGTTTGATCTGCTGCGGCAACCACGAGCCACACAGGAGGCTGGCCGGGCGCTGATCGAGCAGCTTGGTGATCTCGCGCAGGTCGACCTCATCGCGGGTCCGACGACTGGAGGGATCCTGCTCGCGTTCGAGCTGGGCAGACAACTCGGGTTGCCGGCAGCCTACGCCGAACGCGCGCAATCAGGTTCGAGCGAGCGGGTTTTCAAGCGCGGCACGGTCATCGCGCCTGGTACGAGAGTCGTGCTCGTTGATGACATTCTGACGACCGGTGGATCGGTGCGCGCAACGCTCGACGCGTTGAAGGCCCACGGTGCGGATGTGCGGGCGATCGCGCTGCTCGTGGACCGGAGCGCGGGCCAGATCGACTTTGGGCCACCGCTCGTCAGCCTCGCTCGACTTGATATTGCGTCCTGGGCCGCGGATGACTGTCCGCTCTGCGCTCAAGGAGTGCCGCTTCAGAAGCCTGGAACGACCGACGTCGCACAGCGAACCGCCTAAGCGGTTCGCTCTTCGGCGGCGGTGCGCTCATCCTGGCTGGCCCGCAGCTCGCGGAGCTGTCGCTGGAGTACGCCGATCTCATCGAGTCGGCGCTCGAACTGATCCAGGGTGTCGGGGCGAGGATCGTTGATGTATTCGTCGCGAATCTCGACCAGCATCTGCGCCAGCCGGCTGATTGTGCGGACGAGTTGAATCGGGTCGTGTTCCCCGGTGGGAAGGGTGTAACCGCTCATGCTGTTGCTCCTTCGGCTCGCCGCCCGAGGCGAAGACCCGCTTCCGTTCGACTAGTCTACCGTCATTCTGCGCAGAAATTCCTGCTCGTCAATGGTTTCGATGCCATATTCTCTGGCTTTGTCAGCCTTGCTGCCCGCGTCTTCTCCGACAACAACCAGGTCGGTCTTGCGGGATACGGTCGAGGATACTCGCGCTCCAGCTTGTTTGAGGAGCGCTTCGGCCTCTGGGCGTGACATCGCTTCCATCCGCCCGGTCAGGACCACGGTCAGCCCGCTCCATTTCGTTTCCGCCACGCTCCGGCGCTCGGCCTCGTCAATCTCCATGCGTAGACCAAGCTGCCTGAGCTCGCGCAGCAAGAGCTGGTTGCGTTCTTCCAGCATCCAGTCGCGCAGAGATTGTGCGATCACTCTTCCAACGCCCGGGACGGCGGCGATCTCCTCTTCGGTCGCTGCCGCGATGGCGTCGATCGAGCCAAAATGGGCGGCGATGAGCTCGGCCGTTTGCTGTCCTACGTGGCGGATTCCGAGCCCGAAGAGCAGACGCGCGAGTGAACGCTGCTTACTGCCCTCAATGGACCGTTGAAGGCTCTCGGCGCTTTTCTCGCCCAGTCCCTCCATTTGCACGACCCGGTCCCAATCGAGGCGGTAGAGATCGGCAAAGGAGCGAACGAGTCCCTCATCGACAAAGCGCCGGGCGAGTTTCGTGCCGAGCCCTTCGATATCCATGGCCCCGCGCGACACGAAATGGCTGACCTGCTCGCGCAGCTGGGCCGGACACGACGCGTTCACGCAGTAGGAGAGGGCCTCGCCTTCGACGCGTTCAATCGCCGCGCCACAGACCGGACACTCCACCGGCCATTCAAACTCGCGCTCTTCGCCGGTGCGGTGGGCTTCGATGACGGAGACGATCTTGGGGATGACATCGCCCGCGCGCTCCACGACGACCGTGTCACCGATCTTGACTCCCAGGCGGCGAATCTCAGCCTCATTGTGGAGGGTAGCCCGGCGGATTGTGACGCCGCCGATCTCCACCGGCTTCAAATGCGCCAGGGGATTCAGGCTGCCGGTCCGGCCGACGTTGATCTCGATATCTTCGATCACCGTGACGCCCTGGCTCGCGGGAAACTTGAACGCCGTGGCCCAACGCGGCTCCCGTGCAACCGTACCAATCTCGGGATAGAGCCTGGTGTCGTTTACCTTGATGACGACGCCGTCGATCTCATAATCAAGCTCGGTTCTGCGCTCCTGCCATGCTTCAATGGCAGCCCAGAGCTCGTCGACATCGGTGTACACACCTGCCCCAGGAGGGGTGGGCACGCCAAGCGAGCCGATGGTCGCCAACGTCTCATCATGTTTGTGCGGTAGCTCTCCGACGACCATGCCGGTTCCGTAGGCGAAGACACGTAGCGGGCGCTCCGCGGTAATCGACGCATCGAGCTGCCGCAACGCTCCTGATGCGGCATTGCGGGGATTTGCAAAGCGGGCCAGCCCCGCCGCTTCACGGGCCTCGTTCATGAGCTCGAATTCGCTGCGCCGCATGTAGACCTCGCCGCGAACCTCAAGCACCTGGGGGATTTCTCCGTTCGGTGTTGTGAGGGTTCGGGGCAAGTCCCGAATGGTGCGCATATTGGCAGTCACGTTCTCGCCGACGACTCCGTCGCCGCGTGTTGCGCCCCGCTCGAAGCGGCCGTCACGGTAAACAAGACTCGCTGCAACCCCGTCAATCTTGGGTTCGACCGAAAACTCGAGCTCCTCCCGTCCGGCGTGCCTGTGGACGCGCGCGACCCACTCCTCCAGCTCTTCGCGACTGAACACGTTGCTAAGCGACAGCATCGGCACCTCATGGCGCACCTGCTCGAACGCCTCGCTCGGAGCGGTTCCGACCGTCTGCGTGGGAGATTCTGCGGTGATCAGCTCAGGATGTTCGGCCTCAAGGCGTCGGAGCTCGTGAAAGAGGCGGTCCCATTCGGCGTCAGGGACCGTTGGTTGTTGAAGGACATAGTATTCGTAGTTATAGCGGGTGATGAGTTCGCGGAGCTCGCGAATCCGGGATTGGACATCTTCGTCGGCCACGTTTATACGCCTGTCCCGTGGGCTAGATGCCGAATAAGCGTAGGGCAGTATAGCACACGTCGTTCGTAAACTTGGTCTGATTTAATTCTCTGAGGCCGTTGACGGCTGGTCACCGGTCAGTGGGGGAACCGTGAACGAGTCAGTATTCGAGTCGTCCAGCGCGAACCGCTACGAACACCTGCTGGAGCGGGCAGTGGCCTGCATCGACAAGCATGGCGGGACTCTCGACGATGCTCGCCTCGTCGGGCATGTGTTCGGCGTAGGCGGCTCGGAGAAGCTCTGGGCACCGTTACTCCACTCAATTCTGGCGGGCGATTCCCGCGTGACCCGCTTGCCGAATGGCTGGTGGACGACGATCAGCCAGACGGCTGGCGGGAGTTTTCCAACGGACTACGTTGTGGTCGATGTTGAGACTACCGGCCTGAAGCCGCGTCAGCACCGGGTGATCGACGTTGCGCTCATTCGCGTCAGCGCCGGGACGGACCCCCTCATCTGGACCAGCCTGATCGATCCCGGCCGGCGTATTCCGGATTACATTCGCAAGCTCACCGGTATCGACGATGCGATGGTACGGGGCGCACCGGAGTTTCGCTCGGTAGGGCCGACGATTCAGGACATCATGGGCGACCTGCCTGTCGTCGGGCACAATGTTGAGTTTGATCTGGGCTTCTTGAACGCTGAGCTCGCGCGTTGCGGTCTACCCAGGCTAGTAAACGTCGCGATTGACACGCTGCCTCTGGCTGACGATTTGTTGCCCGGCGCGCGCCGCCTCGGCTTGCAAGACGTGGTGCGTGAGCTTGGCTTGCCAGCGGGACGAGCTCACCGGGCGCTCTCGGACGCAGAAATGACGTTGGCGGTCTATCACTCGCTGCTTGGCAAGGCGGTGGAGCGAGGCTGGGACACGATCGACGACCTGCTGCAAGTAACGAAGCGCAGACGCAGGCGGCGTTCACCTGGACGGCCGGTCGGGCGTGGACGCAGTCTGCTAGACGAGAGCCATCTGGCCGACATCCCACATGCGCCAGGTGTCTACATCATGCGTGATGCCGACGACCGGGTGCTGTATATCGGCAAAGCGAAAGACCTGCGCAAGAGGGTCGCATCCTACTACTCCCAGCCGCTCGGCTACACCCGGAAGATGGATGGGCTGTTGGAGTCACTGGCCAGCATCGAGACGACCGTCGTTGGCAGTGAATTGGAGGCGTTGATGCTGGAGTCACAGCTCATCCGCCGCTACAGGCCCAGATTCAACACCGTCCATCGGAATGCGGAGCAATACTCCTATATCAAGGTAGACACGGTCAATCTCTGGCCGACCGTGACCATGGCCAAGGACCGCGGCGATGATGCCGCGCACTATTTCGGACCGTTTCGATCGACCCGAAGCGCCCGCGAGGCTGTCCAGCTGATCAACGACACGCTGCCGCTACGTACCTGCAAACGCTCATTCAAAGACAAACGTTCGCTAGGCTCACCGTGTATCGAGCTGAGCTTGAAGCGCTGTTGTGGTCCATGTATGGGTATCGCGGATTCCGAAGCGTATCGCGGGTACGTCAACCTGGTGTTGGCGTTTCTTGGAGGGAACGGGGATGCTCTATTACCGCTTCTCCACCGGCGGCTAGCGGGAACCGTTGAGTCCCAGGATTATGAGAAGGCCGCCCAGCTTCGCGACCAGATCTCGAAGGTGACGAACCTCGTCCTTGACCAGGCGCGAATCAACCAGGCGGCATCTCACGGCCATGCGGTGCTGGTCCTGCCCGGTCCCGAGCCTTCCACCTCGGAGCTCATGTATCTGGTGAGGGGGAGGCGCTGGGCGCAGTTTGCGGTTGATTCCTCCCGATCGATCTCGGATCTAGTCTCGTCTCTAGAGGCCAGCCGAGCGCGTGCGGAGGCGGTAAGCGGCTCCCTCCAACTCGACCACCATTCCATTGATGAGACGGCGCTCCTGGCGCGCTGGATTCAACGGTCACCCGATCATCAGGCGCTGATACCCTGGAGCCCGGAGACGACTGCCGCAGAGATCGTTGAGCGCGCGCTGCTGGTCGACATCTCGGTGCCATTTGGAGTCGACCCGTCTGCCGACGAACCGGTTGAGGCGTAGAATCAGTTCCGGTTAATAGGATTCGATGTGGAAGGCTACTTTGATGGCGTCAGAGCGGGCGAGTCGGCTCGAGGAGATCGCCGAGGAGATTCGGAGCTGCAGGAACTGCGAGTTGAGCCGCGGCGGGGCCAACCCAGTGCCGGGCGCCGGAAATCCGGATGCGGAGGTCATGTTCATTGGCGAGGCTCCCGGCGCGACCGAGGACAAACTGGGATTGCCGTTCGTCGGAAACGCCGGGAAGTTTCTCGATGAGATGCTCGAATCGATCGGTTGGTCCCGCGATGACGTATTCGTGACCAATGTCGTGAAGTTTCGTCCGCCGGGCAACCGCGATCCGCTGCCGGATGAGATTCTCGCCTGTCGGGTGCATCTCGATGCACAGATTGAGGCGATAGATCCCCTGATGATCGTGACACTGGGCCGATTCTCGATGGCGAGATGGTTTCAGAACGAACGTATCTCACGTATCCACGGTCAACCACGCGAAGTGGGTAACCGGGTGATCGTGCCCATGTATCACCCCGCAGCGGCGCTGCATCAACCTTCGCTGCGTGAGACGGTAAAGGCCGACATGCAGAAACTCCCGATCATTCTGGATGAGTTCAAGCAAAAGTTACGCGCCGAAGGTGAGAATCCACAGGACACGTCGCAGATGAAGCTGTTCTAAGCGAATCCTTGACCGGCGGGCACGAACCCGGTACAGTGTACGTACATCTAGTACGTACGTATGGAGGGCTCTTGGCGGGACGAGCGGCGACGAGCACAAGAACTGGTGACACCACTCAGAAGGTTCGCCGGGCGAAGAAGGCGGACGCAGCGGTAGCGCCCGAGCCGTCGCGTCCACGGCGACGGCTGCTGCCGCGAGTCCAGCTGCCTCCTCGGCTGCGGGAAGAGATCACGGCGGTGCTGGTGTTCGCCACTGCCGTGATTACGGCCCTGCCCCAGGTCGGTCTGGCCGAAGATACCCTGCTATCCGTCGTCACGACCGGTCTCGCCGCGTTGATTGGCAAAGCAGTGCTCCTCGTGCCGTTCGCTATCTCTATCGTCGCCGTGGAGATCTGGCGCGCTGAGGATGCCGAACAGCGTATCAGGCGCACCCTGGGTGGCATTCTAGCGACCCTGGCCGTTGTCGGGTTGTTGTCGCTGGCGCAGCCACATGCTCCGGTGCAAGACACCGGCGGCTACGTCGGTGACGGCCTCGCTTTCGGCCTGCGCGCCATCATGGGTGAGATTGGGGCATCGGTCCTGCTCCTGGCGGTCGGCATCGTCTCGGTGTTCCTGGTGACTGGTACCGATGTCGCGAGCATGCGGGATTCATGGGCACGAATCACCTATCGTCCGCCGGTAGAGGCTGATTTCGAGGCCGATGACGCACCTGCCGTGGAGTTCTCTGAGCCGCCGGTCCCGGTCAACACGGAACCGATGGTGAGGACCGGCCTGGCCGGGAAGACCGATCGGTACGACGCTGTTCAGGTTGCGGAGCCCGTCGCGCCACCCGTAAAGCCGGCGCCGTTTATCAATGTTCCCAAACGGGACAAGGCGAGCTCCCCGAAACCGGTTCAGGAGGAAGCCACCGAGCCAGACGATCTCGACGCGCCACCGGTACCCAGCGCACCATGGCGCCTGCCCAAGCTCAACCTGTTGGAGTTGTACAAATCGACCGATCCCGACGCCGCCGATCTGGAGAAGAAGGCTCGTCGCATCGAGGAAACACTGTCCTCGTTTAAGGTAGAAGCGACGGTGCGTGAGATTTTCCCTGGACCAGCCGTCACGCTGTTCGCACTGGAACCGGCGCTCGGCGTGAAAGTCCGGCGCATTACCGAGCTGCAGAACGACCTCGCGCTGGCGCTCGCGGCGCCGTCTATCCGGCTCGAAGCTCCGGTGCCGGGTATGGCACGTGTGGGCATCGAGATCCCCAACGCCAGCGTGGCGACGGTCGGGCTGCGTGAAGTGCTGCAATCAGAGACGTTCCAGACAACCGAGGCGAAGCTACCCATGCCGCTCGGGCGCGATGTAAACGGCCGCTACGTCATTGGCGATCTCACACGAATGCCCCATCTCTTGATAGCCGGCGCGACCGGGTCAGGTAAGAGCGTTTGTATCAACAGCATCATCGCAACGTTCTTGTTGACCAAGACGCCGGATGAGCTCCAGATGATCATGATCGATCCCAAGATGGTGGAGCTCGTTGGGTTTGACAAGGTACCCCATCTCAAAGGGCCTGTCGTGACCCAGATGGACAAGGTTGTCGGCGCACTCCGTATGGTGCTGCGCGAGATGGAGCGGCGTTACCAGCTCTTTGCGCGACTTGGCGTGCGCAACATTGACGGTTATAATTTAAGGCGTGCAGAAGAGCCGCATTTAGACAAGATGCCCTATCTGGTGGTCATTATCGATGAGCTCGCGGACCTCATGATGACGACTCCGGAAGAGGTTGAGACCCTTCTGGTGCGCCTGGCCCAGATGGCCCGGGCCACGGGTATTCACTTGCTTATTGCCACGCAGCGCCCGTCAGTTGATGTCCTGACAGGTCTGATCAAGGCCAATGTGCCGGCGCGAATTGCGTTCGCGGTGACCTCATTGACCGACAGTCGTGTTGTGCTTGATATGCCGGGCGCGGAGCGTCTGCTTGGACGCGGCGACATGCTGTTCATGCCGCCTGACGCCGCCAAGCCGCATCGCATCCAGGGACCATTCATCGATGACCGCGACTTGCAGAAAGTCGTGCTGCACTGGCGAAAGCTCGTGCCAGAGCTGCACTTTGATCCCGAATGGTCCGTCTTCCCGTCCGCTGAAGAGCAGCAGGAGGAGGATGGAGACGATGCGCTGTTGGAACAGGCCGTCGAGATCGTTCGCCAACAGGGAACAGCGTCGGCGTCGATGCTTCAACGCCGGTTGCGGGTTGGATACAACCGGGCAGCGCGGATGATCGAGGCGATGGAGGACGCGGGCATCATCGGCCCGGCGGATGGGCAGCGAGGGCGCACGGTGCTGCTCGACCTCCATGAAGACTAGGACCACAGATTTCCGCATCGGAAACCTCGTTCCTGCCGCTTAGATATACTTTGAGTCGTATCTAGATAGGTGGCGGAGGCTCATGTTGCAACGTTCAAGAGTCACGGTCGAGCCCGTCGCGAGACTCATCGACGAACTGGCACGATTACCCGGAATAGGTCCAAAATCAGCGTCTCGTCTTGCATATTACGTGCTCCGAGCGCCACGCGAGCAGGCGCTTAGCCTTGCGGACGCGATTTTGGAGGTGAAGGAAAAGGTCATTCTGTGTTCGCGCTGCTTTAACATCACCGACACTGAGGTGTGCGCGATCTGTCGCGACGTCAGTCGCGAGCAGGACATCATCTGCGTCGTTGAAGAGCCGCTGGATGTTCTGGCGCTCGAGCGCACCGGCGAGTATCGGGGACTCTATCACGTCCTCCACGGGGCAATTTCACCCGTCGACGGCATAGGTCCCGACAGGTTGCGCATCCGCGAGCTGATCGAACGAGTAACTGAACAGCGGCCGCGGGAGGTCATTCTCGCGACCAACCCGAACATTGAGGGAGACGCGACCGCGATGTTTGTCGCACGCCAGCTGGCAGCCTCAGGAGTATCGGTGAGCCGGCCGGCCAGTGGGTTGCCTGTCGGCGGAGACATTGAGTACGCCGATGAAGTCACCCTCGGCCGAGCGCTTTCAGGCCGTCGCGTGCTCTAATCTGAGGATTCCGACACGAGTTATTCTTCATCCATAGAGAGGGAGCGTTATTAATGGCGACCCTCGCAGTTCGAACGCTTCGTCCGAGAGACCTCACCCGGTTGCACACTGTTCGCCAACAGTTCGATCGTCTTGACGGCCCGCTGTGCCGCTTTCGGTCGCCCTCGGAGCTCAGGCACCAGTTGATGGCGGCGCTTCCCGTTCATTTTCAGGACGAGCGCGGCTATGTGGCCGTCGTCGATGGTGAGCTGTGTGCCTACCTCATCGTCGAGCGGCAACCGCGTCAGTATCAATGGGAACTGGTGGAGATCGCCGCGGGATCGCCGCGGCTCGATGCCACCTATGACGTGAGCGTCGAGCTCTGGACGGCACTCGTAGAGTTCGCCGTCGAGCAGGCTGGACGGGCGGGAACCAAGCGCTTGTTCGCGTCCGCCGAAGCGGGTAGCGCAGCGTATCAAAGCTTGTGCGCCAACGGGTTCGGGCCGTTCGAGGATGTTCTGGTCATGACCGGGCAGGTGCAGCCTGACAGCGAGATCGAGAAGCCGGTCGGAATGCGGCGCCAGTCCCCGAGCGATGTGTGGTCCGTTCACCAGCTCTACCATCAGGTAACGCCGCGGGCCGTGCAATTTGCCGAGGCGCTGACGAGTAACGAGTGGGATCTCGACGACGGGGAGTGGTGGCGTAGGCTGACCTCATCGGAGCCCCGGCCTTCGCGTTACGTTCTGGACAACAGTGACGGAGTCTGCGCCTATTGCCGCCTGGAAAAGAGACACGGAAGGGCCATGATCACCTTCATGTTTGCCCCGCAGTGCTCTGAGAGCGTTGCTGCGTTCCTGCTGTCTGCGGCCAGAGATGCTGGCGTCGGAGGACAAGATGTTGTGCAGATCGTCATTCCCGGCTACGCTGTCGAACACCTTGGTGATCTGGAGAACAGCGGGCTTTCGCGTGACGTGGGAGCGCACGGCGCTCGTGAAGCACACGACGACGCCTGTGGTAGTGCGCCCGCAGCTTGTACCCGTGACAGCGGTCGATGAGAAGGAGCGATCGTTGCGCGGAGTTCCATCACTTTACCGGGGCCGATAACGAACACTTTACACGAGATTGATCGGCGTACACAAATCGCCGCACGATCGGAGCTATGTAGCAGTTGACAATGCATAATTTGGACCTTGAAAAAGAGATCACCACAAGCACGAACGAGCATGAACACGCAGTTACTGATGACCTTGAGAACATGCTGGCGGTGCTGCCCCCTCGAATCGCCGACGCTCTAGAGCAGACGGCGGAAGGATATCGGAAAGATGATCTGATCGAGCTTGTCCTCGACTTGGGCCGGCGCCCGGAGGCGCGTTACCAGCGCACCGAGGTCTTCCTCTCTGAAGAGGAGATCACGCGCGAGGATCTGCAGTACGTCGAGGAGCGCATTGGTACGTTCGGCGACGACAATCGAGCCGGCATCGAACGTACCCTGCATCGCATCTCGGCCATCCGGAACCGCACCGGCGACATCGTCGGACTGACCTGCCGGGTAGGGCGAGCGGTATTCGGCACGATCGAGATCATAGACGATCTGGTGCAGACCGGGGATAGCATGCTGCTGCTCGGCCGGCCGGGGGTCGGGAAGACCACCATGTTGAGGGAAGTTGCCCGTGTCCTGGCGGACGACCTGCGCAAGCGCGTCGTCATCGTCGACACCAGCAACGAGATCGGCGGAGACGGTGACATCCCGCATCCGTCTATCGGCCGGGCGCGTCGAATGCAGGTTCCGACGCCCACCATGCAGCACGCGATCATGATCGAGGCTGTTGAGAACCACATGCCCGAAGTGATCGTCATCGACGAGATTGGCACCGAGCTCGAAGCTGCCGCGGCGCGGACGATCGCCGAGCGTGGTGTGCAGCTCATCGGTACGGCGCACGGCAACACGCTTGAGAATCTGATGCTCAACCCGACGCTGTCTGACCTCATCGGCGGCATCCAGTCCGTTACCTTGAGTGACGAGGAAGCGCGCCGGCGTGGCACGCAGAAATCGATTCTCGAACGCAAAGCGCCGCCTACCTTCACCATCATGGTGGAGATTCAGGATCGCGACCGCGTAAGCGTGATTCGAGACGTAGCGAGTGCCGTGGACGCCGTCCTGCGAGGACAGCCGATAACCCCCGAAGTGCGCGAGCGGACTCCGGATGGGATCGTCGAGACGCATGCTCCCGAGGAACAGGGGCCAACGCCGGCCGTTCCCGCACGGACCATGCAAGAGCTTACAGATGAAGCAGAGCCCCTGGAGGGCGCCGCACGAACTGGAGCCAAGAATCCCCTGGCGCGCAGCCGGGGCACTGCCTCACGTCCAGTGCGCATCTTTGCTTTTGGTGTCAGCCGTAATCGATTGGAGCAGGCCATTTCGAGCCTCGGAATACCGGCCACTCTCGTACGGGATCTCCGCGAGGCCGATATGGTGATCACGCTCAAGAACTATTACCGGCAACGGCCGCGTCCGTTGCGCGACGCAGAGAGCCGTGGCGTTCCGATCTATGTTCTGCGGTCGAACACGGTCGCGCAGATGGTCAACCTGCTGCGTGACCTCCTGCGCGACGTTGGGCCGGAGGAGCCGGAAGAAGTGATCAAGGAGCCGTCTAGCCGTGCGGCGCGAGACTCGGTAACGTCGGCGCTCTATGAAACCGAGGAGGCTATCAACGCCGTTATCGAGGGCGCGCCTCCCATTGAACTGTCGCCGCAGGCGCCGTACATCCGGCGGCTGCAACATCAACTCGCGGACCGGTATAACCTGGGCTCGCGTAGTCGCGGTCACGAGCCGAACCGGCGTGTTGAGATCTATCGCGGCGAACCGGCGGTCTAATCTTGTTCATCACGTTCGAAGGGCCGGATGGGGCCGGCAAGACAACTCAGATTGCGTTGCTTGCGGAGCGACTGCGGGCCGCTGGATGGGAAACAGTCACGACTCGCGAGCCGGGAGGCACACCAATCGGCTCGCGGATACGTGCCCTGTTACTCGACACCGATGAAGCGTTATCTGCGGCCACTGAGGCGTACCTGATGACGGCAGACCGAGCGGAGCACGTGCGGCAGGTTATCCAACCCGCGCTTCAACGCGGCGCAATCGTCGTATCGGACCGCTATTCCGATTCGACATTGGCATATCAGGGTGGTGGGCGTGGCGTGCCGGTTGAAGATCTACGCGCTCTTCAATCGCTCGCCACCGGTGGTCTGGTTCCAGACCTAACGCTCTTGCTCGATCTCCCGGTAGAAGCCGGATTAGAGCGCAAGTTTCGAGAAGATGCCCTCAATCGACTCGACCGTGAATCCGTCGAGTTTCATCGCAGGGTGGCAGACACGTTTCGGTTCCTCGCGAGATCTGAACCGGATCGATGGCGTGTTATCGATGCGACACAGGACGTAGAAATGGTGCATACTGCCATATGGTTGCACGTGTCGGCGCACCTTGAAGCAGGCCGCGCTGCCCTGGTGAGGGGTGAGAACGAATGAAACTGGTCTTTACAATAGTGCAGGGTAAGGATGCAGACGGGCTACTGGCCGCACTTCTCGAAGAGGGCTTTCGCGTTACCCAGATCAATAGCGCAGGCGGTTTTCTTCGTGAATCCAACGCTACCTTTCTGATCGGCGTTGAGGACGACGAAGTTTCCAGCGTGCTCGAGATCGTCAAAGAAAACTGCTATACCCGGACTCAGTACGTGAACCCGCTCTTGCCAATCATGGAGCCTGGCGAGTTCTATATGCCGAATCCCGTAGAGGTTCAGGTGGGAGGCGCGGCCGTGTTTATCTGTAACGTCGTACGACACGAGCGTTTCGTCGCCTAGGAGTACCGCCCCAAACCCTCACAAGGAAGGGACTGAGTTCCGTTGGAAGAAGTTCTCGCCAGGATACTGCAATTTTCGATTGCGCTGACCGGCGCCTTCATGGTGGCGTTGTGGTTTGCGCTCGTCGTGTGGACATACAGGGATGCCGTGTTGCGCTCGCGTAACCCACTGATGCAGGTGTTCTCGACACTCATCGTCGTCCTCTTTTTCATCCCTGGCACGGTCATTTACCTGCTGTTACGGCCACGGGAGACGCTCGAAGAGCGACAACAGCGCTGGATCGAGGAAGAGTACCTTGCCCAGGAGCTGGATGAGATTTCCAGTTGCCAATCGTGCAATCGCGCGGTGCGAGACGAGTGGATTTATTGCCCCAGCTGCCGTTACCAGCTACGACATGCTTGCCAGGGGTGCGGCAGGTTGGTTGAGACCGGGTGGCAGATGTGCGCGTTCTGCGGCGTCGCTCTGCGCACGCCCGCCAAACAGGAGGTGCGTCAGGCCGCACGATCCGCCAGCGTCGATTCCCGCGACGTGAGTGTTCTGCCAGCGTCGTGGCCAAGCAGTGTTGCCGAAAACCCTGGAGACAGCAAAAAGACGGCCGATGGGCGCGCAATTCTGGTTGACGCTGATACCGTGCACTCGAATGGGCGCATGTCCACCGATTCGTCCGACAGTGAGGACGAGACAGGCGAGCTCCCGGAGGCCGAGCTAGCGGAAATTGAGACGCCTGCCCTGGAGAGTGGCCGGGGTGAGCGTTCTTCGAAGGCTCGCCGGGCTACACGTTAGCCCTTGGGGCCGAAACTTCGGTCCGGCCCCAGACTTGGGATCGCGTCGGGCCGAATCAGGTAGTTGAACTTGCTCCGGAACGCCTCGTAAAAGTTCATACCCTCTATCATGACCATCCTGAACCGATCATGCCCCGCAGTGACCTGGATGATGTCGTTCTGACGCAGGTCCATGGCCACCTGGCCATCCATGATGAGGTGGCCCTCGCGGTTGTTGCTCAAAACCAGTTCTATCGAGCTCTCTTCTGGCACGACCATGGTGGCCCGGATCGGGGAGTGGGCGGAGATTGGCACGACCGCAAACCCGCGCACGCCCGCCGTGAGAATGGGTCCGCCGGCCGCCATGCAGTAGGCGGTGCTGCCCTGGGGAGACGAGACGATCATGCCGTCGCTGGGATACGTATTCACATAACGCCCGTCAATGTAGAGCTCGACGTCGATCATCTGGATGCCCGAGCGGATCACGACATCGTTGATCGCGGAACCGTGGTCGGTCCGCGCTCCTTCGCGCCAGGTTTCTACATGCAGGGTCGGCCCTTCCTGATAGGTGTATTGGCCGGCTAAGAGCATCTCCACCACCTCGTGCCAGCGGCTGCGCTCGACCATCGCCAGGAAGCCCACGGTACCAAAGTTAATGCCAATGATCGGGATGGAAGGGAAGCGGTTCGCCATGTGCATCACCAGCCCGTCCCCGCCTAACGCGATCAGGACATCAGCAGAAGCACCCTGTTCCAGATCCTGCTCGCCGAGAACCTTGCACCCACGTTCACGCAGCCACCGCTCCAATTCTGGAGCAAACTCAAGTGCCGCGGTCTTGTCCTTGGCCGGTACAACCGCGATGCTTCGTGGTGGTTTTTGCATGAACACCTACCTGACAATCGGCTACACTCGATCGCGAAACGCAGAGCAGCAGAGGCACGCTGCGGTTGAGTATAGGAGACCCATCTCACCAGTGCCAGAAGCGTGCGATGAGGGAACCGGGGGGACGCGACATGCACTGGGTCGAGCGCGAGAAGGTTATCGCGGTGGTTCGGCTTGACGATCTGAATCAGGCCGTGGATCTGGCTGAGGCGCTGGTCGCGGGCGGCGTCACGACGATTGAGTTTACTTACACCAATCGGCATGCCGGGAGCGCTATTGAGCGCGTGCGCACCGCGCTCGGTGACCGGTGCCTGGTCGGGGCAGGCACTGTGCTCGACTCTGAGACGGCCCGGGCTGCGATTCTCGCGGGGGCGCAGTTTCTCGTCACGCCCACGTTTAACTCCGGCACAGTGGAGACGGCACGCCGCTATGGGATTACGACAGTGATCGGGGCGTTTACCGCGACCGAGATGCTGACCGCGAGTGAAGCAGGTGCAGACTACATTAAGGTCCACCCCGCGAGCCTTGGTGGGCCACAGTATTTCAGGGATATCCTTGCGCCTCTGCCACACCTGAAACTCGTGCCCAGTGGCGGGGTCAGCCTCGAGACGGCGCCACAGTTCATGCAGGCTGGGGCGGTCGCAGTCGCGGTGGGGAGCAGCCTCGTCGGACGCGGCGAGCTCGACGCTGCTGGCCTTCAGGCGCTCACCGAACGGGCACGAGCGTTCACGCAGGCAGTGACCGTTTAGTTCAATCGATTCAGATGGTTAAGCGCCGTCTGGGTAGACATGGTTGTCGTGACGATCTCGCGCACGATTCCGTCTGCGTCGATGAAAATATGGGTGGGAAAGCTTCGCACGCGGTATTTGCCCTGGATCGCTTCCCGGTCGGGATCTGACAGGACGGTAAAATCCATGCCTGCCTGCTCGGCATACCCGAACGCGTCCTGGGATGGCTCTTCGAGGCTCACGGCCATGAGGATGACGCCATCATCGCTGACCTGATCGTACGCCTGGATCATGTCGGGGATCTCTGCCCGGCAGGGAGGGCACCAGGCACCCCAGAAGTTCAGCCACACCGGTTGGCCTCTGAAGTCGGACAGCGCAACGGACTGGCCCTCCACGTTCACGGCGGCGAAATCAGGCGCGCGTTGGCCGATCTCAGGTAACCCGGTCGTGTCGCCACCCGGCCGCAGCATCGATAGCTCGAGGCGGTCGCGCACAACGTAGCCAGCAACTAGAATTGCGACAGCCAGCGCGATCCACGATACGATGCTGGCGGCGCTTCTGGACTCATCCACGTCCTCTGTGTTCGGCGTCTGATCGGACGTCACATCTATCCATTCACGACAGGCGGTTCAAGTGCCTCCACATTCAACCGATGATCCACAACCAAGAGAGGAAGCTCGAGTCGATCACCGGGCGCGACTCTACAACGCTCGCGGTGTCATCCTGCGACGCCGCGACCTTGGAGAAGCCGATCGAATTGTAACGGTCTACACGCTTGAGTTCGGCAAGCGCTCATTCGTGGCGCGCGGCTCACGCAAGACTACCAGTCGTATCGCCGGCCAGCTCGAACCGTTCAGTCTAGTGCGGCTGTTCGTTGCCCGAACGCGTGGTTTGCACATTATCTCCCAGGCTGAGGCCGTCGAAATCTTCCAGCGGCTGCGCTCAGACGAGCGTGCCATTACTGTCGCAGGCATGTTCGCCGAGCTGTTGGACTGGATGACACCTGAAGATCAACCCAATGCCGAAGTGTTTGACCTGCTCCATGCGAGCCTGACACTGCTGGACGGTGGACGAGACCCTGGGCTGGTCACGATCGCGTTCGAGCTTGGCCTATTGCGTCATCTGGGTTATCGCCCCGAGCTCTACCGTTGTGTTGTTTGCAGGGGTGAGCTCCAGGCCGTCGAGAACGGCTTCAGTCTTGAGACGGGCGTCGTGTGCGTCAACTGCCGGGCGGGCGCGCCGAGCGTCCTCCCAATCTCTCTGGATGCTCTCAAGCTCTTCCGGGCGATTGATCGGGGGCAACTCAGTCGTCTTCTCGACCTGAGGATCAACCCGGCGGTTCTGGCAGAAGCCGACAGTATTCTGGCGGCCTACATTCAGCGCATTACCGGGAAGGAATCGCGCGCCAGGCAGGTTTTTCGCGATTTGCGCTTACAATAGCATCACCATATCGACGACGTGACGCCGAGCGGCCCTGCAAGGGATTGGGAAGGGTGGAATCGTGTCCTACTCAAGCCGGCTCTTTACCCCAAACGAAGACGTGCTCCGCCGCGCCCAGAGACACGTCCTCTTCGTTCTCCTCCACACAGGGCCGTACATCCTGGCTGCGATCCTCCTGTGGATTCTGGCCGGCGTTGGTTACTGGCTGGACTTCCGCTATGCCGGCGTGCTGGCGCTCATCCTCCTGTCGATATCCCTGATCCCGCTTGGCATTGCGCTGTACCGGTTCATGTGGTGGCGGGCGGAACAGTATTTTGTGACCAGCCTCCGCGTCGTACAGGTTGAGGGTATTCTGTCCAAGCGTACCCTCGATTCGTCGTTAGGCCAGGTCAACGATGTGGAGATGAACCAGTCAGTCTTCGGCAGACTGTTCGACTTTGGCGACCTCGACATCATCACCGGCTCGGACGCGGCCGTGAATCAGCTCCACGGTATCAACCAGCCATTCGAGTTCAAGCGGGCGCTTCTAGAGGCGAAATCGCGCTTTGACGGCCAGAGCCCGCCCCTCACGCGTCAGGTTGCCGACGATGAGACGACGGAGAAGAGACGGGTGGTGTCGACAGGGTCACACATCGAGGATGTCTCACGAATCCTGGCCGCATTGTCAGAGTTGCGCAACGCGGGCCTGCTCTCGGAAGCCGAATATCAAGCCAAGCTCCAGGAGGTCATGACGTCACCGAAACCGTGACGACGACCTCCGCGTTACCTGAGAACAGGGGCAGCAGCGCTCTACAGCTCGACGAAATAGGTCCGGCAGCTGCGGTCGATCAGCTCGGTTGAGAGAACTGCCGGCTCGTCCAGGTAGCGGGCGATCCCGATGAGCGTGCGCAGAATGTCACGCGGATGGCACGATCGCAGCTCACGCTTGGGCTTTACGTAATATTCGCGCAGCAGGTAGACCAGCCCATTCTGATCGAACGGAATTTTGAGGCTTTCGCATTGCCGGCGAAAGATCTCACGGAACTGATCGATCGAGGGATTGCCGATGAGGACCTTGTTCTGAATTCGTCTCAGAAATGCCTCGTCCACCAGATCTTTCGGTGCCAGGTTGGTCGAGAAGACGATCAACTGGTCGAAGGGCACCTCGATCTTCTTTCCGGTGTGCAAGGTCAGATAGTCGATGCGCTTCTCGAGCGGTACGATCCAGCGGTTGAGCAGGTCGCGTGGGCGAACCTGCTGGCGGCCAAAGTCGTCGATGAGCAGCATCCCGCCGTTGGCCTTCAGTTGGAGGGGCGCCTCATAGAGCTTGCTGCCGTTGTCCCAGACGAGATCCAGGGAGCTCAGTGTCAGCTCGCCGCCGACGATGACGGATGGACGCCGGCAGGCGACCCAGCGACGATCGATCTCACTCTTGCCATTGAGCGCGATTGGCACGTGGTTGTGCAGGTCCAGTACCTTTATGATCTGCCCGTCAACAATGAGAGCGTGGGGGATGAGAACCGCCCCGCCAAGCAGATCTGTGATTCTCTCGGCGATGGTCGTTTTACCGTTGCCCGGATCCCCAAACAGGAAGAGCGAGCGGCCGGTGTTCACGGCCTGACCGAGCGTATCGAGGATGTCATCTGGCAGCACGAGATCCGATGTCGCTCGCCGGACGTCTGCCGGTGTGATCCTGATCTGTCCGATCTCCTGCCTGCGCACGACCTCCCAGTAGGTCTCTAGCGTGACCGGCGCGGGACCAACATAGCTCGTGCGGTCGATCACGTCATGGGCGCGGGCCGACCCTTTGGGGGTCGTCACATACTGGTAGGCCAGCTCCCCGAACCCGCTGCTGCCGGCAACCTCAATAAATTCTTCCCGCTTGAGAAGGATGAGCGCGCGATCCACGATGTTGAAGAACGGCAGGCACAGCGTATCGGCGATAGCCTGCGCCGTGGTCATGGAGTTGAAGTAGATCAGCTTTAACGCGAGATCGGCGATGGTGTTTAGATCGAGTCCTGTTTCATCGATGCTGGTTGGTTCCCCGAGATAGGGTCCTGAGTGACTCGTGCCGGGAGATGATACGGGTCGTGCTTCAGCTGCTGCCATGCCTCGGTGTCTCGCCTTCGCCAACTCACGTCGTCGGCCCAATCTATGGACTCAATAACAGCCTACCGATAGCGGCATGCAGCGTCACTAGCGCGACAGTCCTGAATCGCTCGGGAGTCTGGGCTGACGCGTGAGTACCAACGGTTATGGAGTTCGGTGTCAGGGAAGTGCCACGCGGTCACCTTCGGAGAGTCCGGAGACGACCTCGACGTCACCTCCGCTTCGATAGCCAAGCAGCACTTCACGTTCTTGTTCCTCGCCGTTCCCGACAACCGTCACGAAGACCCGCTCTCCAACCGTGCGGATGGCTTGTTGGGGAATGAGCAGGGTGTCGTTACGCGCGTCGGTGACGATGGTGACGTCAGCGTTCATACCAGGCCGGATGTCGAGCGCTTCGGGAATCTCTAGAGAGATCGTTGTCGCAAAGATTGTGGCGCCCCCTTGCTCTCGCGCCCCTGGGGCGGTGGCGACGACCTCACCGGTGATCTCTTCAGAAGGGTATGCGTCCAGGCGGACGGACGCGGCTGCACCCGGATTGACGTTCACGAGATCGAGCTCGTCCACGTTGGCGATCACTTCGAGATCATCCCTGGTGTACAGGACGGCGACGGGTTGGCTGCGGTTGACGACATCGCCGGCGGTGACCAGGAGATCAAGCAGCACTCCATCCCGCGGGGCCTGGATCACAGCGTTACGCAGCGCCTCTTCGGCGTCGGTCAGCGCCTGCTCGGCGGTGTCGACCTGTTGACTTGCTTGAAGGACCACCAGGGTGGCGTTCGCGTCGTCAGGATTCTCCGAAGACCGGCGTTGCGCCAGCTGCAGGGCGAATTCCGCGTTCTCGAGCTGTCTTGTAGCGACATCCCTGGCGCGCTCGAGCGGTTCGGTCTTAAGCTGCACGAGGATGTCGCCTGCCACGACGAAATCGCCGCCGCCAGCGGCGACAATCTCAACCTCTCCCGGGGTCTGCGCGCGTAGCAGTCGTGGAGCCGGTGCTCTGGACACGCCCAATCGTCTGGATCGTGACGTCTATCGAGCCCCGGCGTGCTTCTGCGGTTTCGACAGGTTCACTGCGGAAACCAAACCACCACGCGAGCGATCCAAGGATGAGCAGCACGAGCACAATAGCGCTGATGGCTCTATTCATAACGCAACACCTGAATCGGCCGGATGCGCGCGGCGACAATGCCTGGCAGCGTCGAGACGGCCGCGACCGCCAGTAGCGCCAGGGCAAACGTAGATAGCACGTTCCAGGTTGACAGGTGGAACGTTAGCTCAAAAAGCTCGGCGCTGGTGATGTTCACCAGCAGATGCGCCAGTGGGTAGCCCACAGCGAGCCCTGTGACGAGACCGATTGAGGCCAGCATGAGTCCTTCACTTACCAGAATCGCGACGACATGAGTCGATCTTGCTCCCAACGTCCGCAGCACTCCAAACTCTCTTCTGCGCTCAGTGATATTGATAATCAGTGTGTTCGCGATGCCGATCAACCCGACCGCAGCGACAACCACGACCATGGAGTTGAGCATCAGCGTCAGAATCTCGATCGCCCTCCGCGCGCTCTCCTGGTCCGCATACGCCGCGAGAGCCAGGGGGCTATATTCGCGGTGCCGCTCTTCGATGCCGGCGATGGCCCGGTCGATGAAGGCCCGATCGCTTGAGGTGAACTTCAGGGCGAAGATATCCGCCCGGTCCCCAATCCCGATCAGGCGGTTGATATCGGACGTCGTCATGAAGACCTTTCCAGTAGTTGTGCTCCCCATGTAGGTGCTGGAGTCGTCAACGATACCGGCCACTCGTACGGTCACTGTTTGCTGGCCGACATCGAGCACGCGTTCCTGGCCAACTCCAGCGCCGATTTCGTCGGCGAGATTCTTCGACACCACCACATTTGGCGGATTCCCGGGAGATACCCACCCTCCCGAGATCAGCCGGTACGAGTAGAGCGGGTTTCGCTCCGGCATGCCCCAGATGTCGGTGCGCGTGGACCCAATCGACCCGGTCGCGCTCGTCCATGTTTCGACATGCGCCACGTCAGGATTCTTTGAGATCTCCCGCACATACCCCTCGTCTACCGGCTGGCGGAAGGAGACCCAGGCGTCGGCACCGTACAGGGCGTACAGCTCGTCGACCGTGGTCGAAACGGAGCGGCTCAAGGCCTGCGTCGCGATGAAGGCTGCCACGGCGACGGTGACGACAACGAGCGTCATGATCGTGCGCCCGGGCCGGCGCACGACGTTGCGGAAACCGACTGCCAGCGTCGGGCTCACCGCGGACACGGGCGCGGTCAATCGCCGCATGAACGGTATCCGGCTCTCACTTCGTACCCCCGAGCTGCGTAACAAGGGTGCGATGCGGTGTTCCGCCCAGTGGAACGCCGGGAGCGTAGTGGCGGCGATCGTCACGACCGCGCCGACCAGCAACGCTAGGCCGATCTCTCGTGGCGTGATGGAGAGTGTCGGCTGCTGCAGGCCGGTCAATCCCGTCAGGTAGCGGCTGATGCCGAGCCCGATGCCGATCCCGGCCGCGAGTCCCGCGACAGTTCCAACCAGACCGAGGACGGCACTGTATGCCAGGTAGGTTGCCACGACGTGCCACCGGCGTCCCCCGAGGCTCTTGATCACACCGATCTGCGTGCTCTCTTCAGCCATGACCGCGAGCATGGAGTTCGCGACAAGGAAGGATGACAATGCCGCCCCCATCACCGAGAACACACTCAGCAACAGTAGCAGCGTATCGAGCTCGCGCGAGCCGACAAATCCCTCGGCATCACGCACGACGAAGTTGTTGGCGGATACTCCCCGCTTGGAGAGCAGGTTGGAAATCTCGGTTGATATCCGGCTCGTCCGTTGGGTATCGGTGACGCGCACCAGCAGGTAGTTGTCGGCCGGCCGTTGAGCGTATGCGCGCACCGTTGCGACATTGCTATAGGCCGTCGCCTGGTTCATGAGCCCTGCGCCGAGCGACGCCGGCGATCGAGTGAACCCGCTGACCGTTAGATACTCCAACGGCTCGCCGGGCGAGCGCTGGACGGCCACCGTCTGACCGAGCTGGACCGGCGTCAACTCTCTGGTGCTCTCGTCGAAGGCGATCTCGCCCCTGCCGGGAAACCGGCCGTCAACCAGATCGACGATGTCCAGCCGCATCTCACTAAACGACTCTACCCCGATCAGGCGCACGTTATTCCAACCATGCCCGGTGTCGAAGCGCGTCAGAGCGACTGTCCGCGCATCGACGGCCTCGATGTCTGGTTGGCGTTCGATCAGATTGAGAACAGTAGGGCTCAGGTCGCCCGTGAAGCCGGCAATATCCGCCGTCTGGCTGCCGTCGTAAGTATGTGCCTGTGCGTCGGCGAGTGCCCTGCTCGTGAACACGATCGCCACGACTCCGGCCACGCCGAGGATCACCCCGAGCAGCGTCAGAACGTTACGCAGCGGCCTGCGACGGATGTCGCGTTGGACTTTGATTAGGAGAGTACGCATTGGAATTAGCCTGCCGACGCGGCGACGAAGTTACTGTGCATACGCCGGTCGTCGACGATCTGTCCGTCACGCATGCTGAGAACCCGCGCTGAACGATCGGCTATCTCAAGGTCATGTGTCACGAGCACAATCGTCGTGCCATCGGCCCACAGTGACTCGAGGATCTCAACGATGGCTTTGCCGTTGGCCGAGTCCAGGTTACCGGTAGGTTCATCAGCCAGGATGAGCTGGGGTGAATTTGCAAGGGCGCGCGCCACGGCGATGCGTTGCTGCTCTCCTCCCGAGAGCTCGGATGGGAGATTGTCCTCGTAGCCCTCCAGGCCGACGCGCTCCAGCAGCGCGAGCGAACGCTGGCGAGCGTTTGAGCTGTTCCCGGCCAGATCCATCGGCAGCATGATGTTCTCGGCTGCAGTGAGTGTCGGCATAAGTTGGAAGAACTGGAAGACAATTCCAACCGACTTGCCGCGCCAGGACGCCAGCGCATTCTGACTCAAACCGGGTAGCGCGGTGCCGTTCACCACGACCTCGCCATTGTCAGGGTTATCGATGCCGGCCAGAACGTTGAGCAGGGTGGACTTGCCGCATCCAGATGGGCCAACGATGGCAACGTAGTCTCCGCGTCGGACAGTGAGGCTCACGTCCCGCAGGGCGGGAACCATCCGGCGTCCGACAGGGTAGCTCTTGGACAGGTTGCGGACTTCAATCGCATGGTCCGAGATTGTCAATCAACGTCTTCCTAGGTTCGCGATGGCGAGAAGAATGACTGCTCCGAGTGTGGCGACCGCGAGACTGCCGAGAAAACCGGCGGATCCCTCGACGCCCAGGGCAGTGAAGATGAGCCCTCCCAGAAACGCTCCAATCACTCCGATGATAGTGTTGCCGAGGCAGCCGAACCCAGAGCCACGGATAAGTATTCCTGCGACCCATCCAGCCAGCAGTCCGACCAGGAGCCACGAGAAGATGCCCCCAGGCTGAAGATCCATAGACTCCTACTCCTGGCCTTCTGGCGTTAGCAAGCCCGCTTTGATCAACACGTCACGGAGCCGTGCTCGACTCTCGGGTGTGAGCGGCAGCGCCGGCGACCGCACTGTTGAATCCTGAGCGATTCCCAGGATTACCATTGCTTCCTTGATCACGCTGTGGAAGGAACCAGGCACCTTAAAGATGTCGAGGCTCTTGCAGAGCACCCGAAACTCGTCGATCGCCTTTCCGAATTCTCCGGCCTGATAGTCCCGCACAATGTTGACATGAAACTGAGGCGCGATGTTTGCTGTCGCGGGAACCGATCCGTTGCCTCCCAATTGCAGGGTGGTTAATAGTTGACCGTCGCTGCCGGTGAAGATGCAGAAATCCGGGTTCAACGCTCGCAAGGCATCAATGCGCGTGCGCAGATGCTCCAGGCTGTCTACCGAGTCAAAGATGCCAACGATGTTGGGATGCTCGCGCATGAGCGTCATCATGATCTCGTTCGAAATGTTAATCCCTGAGTAGCGCGGAACGTTATAGATAAACACCGGGATGTCAACGGACGTGGCGATCGTCGCGAAATGGCCGATGACTTCGCGGTCGCTCAAGGTCCAGAAATACGGCGTGGTGACGGTCACGGCATCAGCGCCGACCCCTTGAGCGTGGTGGCACAGGCGCACGGCGTCACGAGTCGCTGTCGTGGCCGCGCCGACGATCAGGGGTATGCGGTGGTTCACGTGCTGGACGAGGCGGGCGACGTGCGCCTCTCGCTCCTGGAGATTGAAGTGCATGAACTCGCCGGTCATGCCCAGGAGGTAAATGCCACTTACTCCGGACTCGATGAGAAAGTCAGCATGGTTGCAATTCGCGTCAGTGTCGATGGTCCCGTCGCGGTGAAGAAGGGTTACCGCTGGCGCGATTACTCCCTGGTACATCTTGCCCCCACACTACCCACGTAACGTTCGATTGGCGCAGATGAGATACCGGTCAGTCTACTATAGGTCCTGCGGGTCATCATCCGTTTCACCGATCAGATCAGGCCTCCGCTCCCGGGTCAGCTCTCGTGCTTTCTGCTCTCGCCACTCCGCAATTCTAGCGTGGTGCCCGCTCAAGAGAATCTCCGGGACCGTCCAGCCGCGATATTCTGCCGGACGGGTGTAGTGAGGATATTCGAGCAGTCCGGCCTTGTGCGACTCTTCCGCTAGTGATTCCGCGTCGATCACCCCCGGGATAAGCCGCGTAATGGCGTCGACCATCACCGCGGCTGCGAGCTCTCCCCCGGTCAAGACGTAGTCGCCAATCGAGATCTCGCGCGTCACGAGGTTGTCACGAACCCGCTGGTCGATGCCCTCATAACGGCCGCACAGAATTGCGATTCGCGGTTCCTGGCTAAGCTCTTCGGCGATTCGCTGGGTGAAAGGCTCGCCCGAGGCCGACGTCAGTATGACCGGGATCCTACCGAGCGCGTCCCCAAGGACCTCCTCGACCGAGTCGAAAATCGGTGGTGCGGCCATTACCATGCCCGGACCACCACCGTAGGGCGTGTCGTCAACCGATCGGTGGCGGCCGATCCCATGCTCCCGAATGTCATGGAGGCTGATCTCGACCTTCTGCGCCTCGATCGCACGCTTGATGATGGACTCGTCAAACGGTCCCTGGAAGATGCCGGGAAAGATCGTAAATATGTCGAACTTCACTGGATACGCTCCATGTAACCGTTCAACAGCACCCGGTCAACACCTTCAAGAGTATGTACGACAACGTCCGCGGTTTTCGAGTCACCGGCTTCTCGTTCTAGATCGAGCCAGACCGTTCCGATGCCGATCTTACCGGCCGTCTGAACATCGTAGAGGTAGGAGTCGCCCACGTGGATGGTCGAGCCGGGCGTGACCTCGAGTGTATCAAGGGTGAATTCGTAGATCTCGGCGCGCGATTTATAGAAGCCGCAGCTCGCGGAGGTCACGACAATATCAAACGCAGAGCGGATGCCAAACTTCTCCAGAGACCAGTCGAGGAACGGGTGATACACGGCGCTGGAGATCACTCCAAGCTTGATATCTTGCTCGCGTAGCGCCCGTACGGCTGCTACGACGCCGGCCATCGGTCGGCAATCGTCGAGGCAAGCATGCATGACATCGTGGAGACCGCGCTCGATCGTGTCAGTATCGAATTCAAACCCGAGCTCGCGAGTTACCAGATTGATGCAGGTAGCCGCGTCTTGCTCGACGCCGTGCTCCATGATCTCCAGCCGCAGCTTGCGGTAGAGCTCAACCGAGCGCTCCAGCGTCGCTGTTGAGAGCGTAGACCCATCCTGACGCGACTGCCACTGCAGAAACGCAGGCAGGAGGCCGCGAATCTCCAGTTGGAACCATTCGTCACAACACGCCAGTGTGTTGTGGAAATCAAACGTTACCGCTGTGGGATGCATGCTCAGATTCGCGCCTTCGATTCACACCAGATGCCCGTCAAGTGACGATCATACAGCGCAGTGCATACAATGGGCATGATCGAGACTGGCAAACACAGAATTCGGAGATGGCATGACGAACTCGACGATTCGCAGCGTTGTGGTTACCGGGGGAGCAGGCTTTATCGGAAGCACCTTTGCCCGGCTTCTCGTCGAACGCGGTTATGAGCAAGTGCGCGTGTTCGACAAGCTGACCTATGCAGGCAACCCGGCCAATATCGAAGACCTGCACTCATGCCCCGGATTCTCATTCGTTCAGGGCGACATTTGCAACCGGGACGAGGTCGAGCAGGCTTGCGAAGGGTTCGACGCCATCGTCAACTTCGCGGCCGAGACGCACGTCGATCGCTCGCTGTTGGATCCCGGCGAGTTCATCAATACTGACGTCTACGGCGTATTTGTTTTGCTTGAGGTCGTTCGCGCGCGAGGCCTGAAACGCTTCGTACACGTAAGCACCGACGAGGTCTACGGGCAGGTCTCCGAGGGCTCCTGGGTTGAGACCGATCCGCTTGCGCCTCGCAATCCGTACTCGGCCAGCAAGGCGGGCGGCGAGCTGATGGTCGGCGCCTATGTCTCGACCCACGGTGTTCCCGCAATTATCTCGCGCGGCTCAAACACGTATGGTCCCTATCAATATCCTGAGAAGTTTCTGCCGCTGGCAGCGACGAACGTCCTGGATGGAGAGCCGATTCCCGTCTATGGGGATGGCCTTCAGGTGCGCGATTGGCTGCATGCCTGCGACCACGCTGCGGGCGTCGAGCTGTTGCTGCGCTGCGGCGAACCTGGCGAGATCTATAACATCGCCGGCCGCAACGAGCGACAGAACATCGACATCGCCAGGATAATCCTGCACGAGCTCGACGCTCCGGACGACATGCTCAAGCACGTGACGGACCGCAAGGGACACGACCGCCGCTATTCGATGGATTGTTCGAAGATCGAGCAGCTCGGCTGGAAACCATCGATTGAGTTCGAGGCTGGACTGCGTGAGACGATCCAGTGGTATCGCGACAATCGCGGCTGGTGGGGACCGTTGAAGTCCGGCGAGTTCGATGAGTACTATCGCCGCAACTACGGTGGTCGAGAGGTGGTTGAGACCTAAACGTGCTGTCGATAGAAATCGCCGTCGCCAAAACTCACAAATACGCCTCACGGGATAGCGGCGACACCGTCGAAACCGTCGAACGGCCCACCGGTGGTCTATCGGTTGTGATGGTTGACGGACAGGGCTCGGGCCACGCGGCGAAATCGCTGAGCATGATGGTTTCGAGCAAAGCGGTCACCCTGCTCAAGGAGGGTGTGCGAGATGGTGGCGTCGCACGCGGCACACACGATTTCCTGCACGCGTTCAGGCATGGGAAGGTATCGGCAACTCTCGACATTGCCTCAGTTGACCTGGCGAGCTCAACGGTCGTCGTCACGCGCAATAGTGGGGTGCCCTACTACATCCTCGGAGATGAGACCGGCTACCGGGCAGCGGAGAGCGTCAGTGGACCGATTGGACTCTACCGGCACACTCGTCCAGCCGTCGACCAGTTTCCCGTCCAACGTGGCCTGAACGTCATCCTGTTCAGCGATGGAATCGCGACCGCCGGCGTGCGAAAGGGGGCGCCGTTCAACCCGATTGCGTACGCAAACGAACATCAGTTTCCGCTGGGCTCCGTTCAGGAAATGGCTGACGGTATGCTGCAAGCGGCTATCGACGCTGACCAGGGGCGACCATCGGACGACATGACCGTCGTCGTCCTCTCAGTCGTTGATAGTGAAACTCGCCAGCCGATCCGCAGATCCTATGTGAGCGTGCCGTTGCCGGGATGAGAGCATGAGTACTGCTCGTATCGCCGTTGTTGGGCATTGTGCCGCAGGAAAATCTTCGGTGGTGCGCCTGCTCGTGGAGCAGGGCTACGAGGCGTACTCCGTTGCCCAGGAGCATTCCGCCGTTCATGACCTCTGGGCGCACCAGCAGCCGGACCTTGTTGTCTTCCTCGATGTAAGTCTGGGCGCGATCCGTGAACGCAAGGGGAATCACGATTGGCCTGAATGGATTTTCGAAGAACAGAGCCAGCGACTCCAGCATGCACGCGAACATGCCGACATTGTTATCGATACGGATCTCGAAGCGGTTGAGATGGTGGTCGAGTGCATTCTGCGGCGCATCCGGCGTAACTCAACGCGCTAGGCAGACCTCACTTCCTGCGGTAACACCGTATCCCGGCGGCGGTTCACTATAGTACGAGTCGTTGCGCCGACGATCCATGCGCTCGCCGGGATGACGCCCCCAAAGTGAACGGCGATTGCGACCGCAGGAATCCCGCTCGTTCCCGAGCGCCCTCCGACGAGAACCGACCCTGACGCTGCGAGGAGTGTTTGAAGAGCCAGGTGATCTGGCACGCCAGGCGCGAACACCTTCATGATGGCGGCAGCCAAACAGGAAATGAGAAGCGCGGGGAAGAGCTCGCCAAGACGTGTTTTCAACGCGTCTCCCTGCGTAATGGGTACCGCATCATGCCAGGCGCTCCGAAGATGAAGCATGGTGGCAACGACCGACGAGATCAATAGGACCGGCACCAACGATGGACGAAACATTGCAAGGTAGAGAAGTCCTTCGATCGCGATGATCTCGCGCAATTGCCAGGCCATGTGCAACGCTTGGCCTCGAAGGATCGTTCGCACCAGGATCGCCAGCGCTAAACTCACGCTAAGATAGATCGGGACGGCGTCCCAGAGCGTGAGCGAAAATGCTATAGGCAGTGCATACAGATCGCGTAGATCGAACATGGGCTACTCTCGACGGAAGTATCCGGCATCGGCGCTCGCCATTCGGATCCTAGCAGTTCTGCTGATCCTGCTGTTGGGCAGCCTCGCCGCGTCATGCGCCGCTGTCGAACGTGTCTCGGACGCCACCCGAAGGAGCCAGCACCTTACGCTCGCCGGATCAGCCTATGGTCCGGGGACGCTTGACCCCGCGCTCGTCCGCGACGTCGAGTCAGCATTTCTGACCAGGCAGGTGTTCCGTGGACTTGTCAGTCTGGACTCGTCGTTGCACCCACAGCCAGAGCTCGCGAAGGTGATTGAGACATCCGAGGACGGGACGGTGTATCGATTCTTGTTGCATGAGACCGCGACATTTCACGACGGTTCCCCAATTGATGCGGACGCGGTTCTAGCCTCGTTTAACCGTGCAAGCGACCCTGCCCTGGCTGGCGGAGACGGCTCCCTGCTACCGGCGGCAACGTATTTCGCAGATATCGAGGGTATACAGGAACGGCTAAGCGGGCAGGCGCCCACGATTTCGGGCATCGTGGCAGTGGATCGGTGGACAGTCGAGATGAGGCTGGGCCGTCCCGCCGTCAATTTTCTGTCCAAGTTATCTGGATCGCCGGCAGCGATCGTCGATGCCCGGTCAGCAACCGGAACGAGCTGGTGGCAGAGCGCGAATGGATCGGGACCGTTCGTGCTTGACTCGTATCGCCCCGAGGAGCGCCTGGAACTCACCGCGTTCGAGAACTATTCCGGCGGTTCGCCGAGGCTCGATGAAATCACCGTGCTGTTCGGTGACGCGGCTCTTCAGCCACTCAACCTCTACGAAGCCGGCCGGATCGGGATGACGCCCGTACCTGGATGGGCGGTTGACCGGCTCTTGTCTCCCACCGATCCACTCCATTCGCAGCTCGTCGAAGCGCCGCGGCTGTCCACGACGTTCATCGCCTTGAACCCGAATGTTGAACCATTTACGAATGTAGACGCGCGACGCGCGCTGCTCTACGGCATCGATCGTGAGAAGCTAGTCGAGGTCATGCACGACGGCCGAGTTCAACTGGCGCAGGGGATGATCGCCCCCGGTATCTGGGACGCTCAGTGGCCGGCAGACATACCAGCGCATGACGTATCGCGTGCTCGGGATTTCGCCGAGCTGGCAGGAGAGCTACACCCGCCTGCCACCCTGTTCGAGCCGGGTGGCGGTCTGAGTGCAACGATACAAACCGTTCTGGCACGCGATGTAGGTATCGAACTGGATGTCGTCGATCAACTCTGGCCCGAGTTCACAGATCGCCTGTCGCAGCGCGATCTACCGGGGTTTGTTCTCACCTGGATAGCTGACTATCCGGATCCTGGAAACGCTCTCGCAACGCTGCTGCGAACGGGAAGCCCGGATAACTACCTTGGCTACTCGAATGCTGACTTCGACCGTCTGGTCGACGAAGCGAACTCCGAGATGGACGTCGAGCGCCGGCAAGACCTCTATCTTGCAGCTCAACAGCTGGCCATCGACGATGTAGTCGTCATTCCCTTGTATCATGAGATGTCGTACACGCTTATCCAACCATGGGTGCGTGGCATGGAGGTGACAGAGATTGGTGTACTGGCACTCGAGGACGTCTGGGTAGAGGATTAGAGTTTTGACCGAGGTGATCGATCACATTCACGAGCGGGAACTCGGTGGAGATATCAAGGTTCTGGAGCCAACAGAGGTTGGCAGGCTGCGCATGTCGTGGGACGCGCGTCACACAATGGCAGACCTGCGATCTATTGCGGGTAACCCCGCGAACCTGGCACTGTGGAACACGCGCACCGGCGAATACGTCGTCGGCGGGCCGTGGCGTCACCGTAGCGAGATCCTGGAGATCGTCGACATTGCCGCGGTAGGTGGGGCGGTTGAGCTCGTGCAAGCGTTTGCAGAAACGGCAGAGCGGCGGGGCATCGACCTGGTGCTTGTTCCAGAGCGTACTGAGCGCCGCAAGGAGCAATTCTATGGAGCCGTCGGGTTCACGCCCGTTGAGGAGATCATCATCTACGAGCTGCACCATTTGCGTCCGCCAATGCATCGGCCTCTGTCGCCATCCTTTTCGAAGGTGGATATCGAGGACCAGGATCTGAAGAGGGCGCTGATTGAGCTCGACCACCAGGCCTTCCCATGGCTCTGGTGGAATAGCGAGGCTGAGTTCGAGAACTACGCCGCCGCCCCGGGAGTCGAGATTGAGATTGCGCGAGACAGCCGGGGCGAGCCACTCGCGTACGTGGGATATACGAAGCTCCGGACCTGGGGACACCTCGATCGCATCGCGGTGTCGCCGGGAGCGCAAGGCCGAGGACTTGGGAGAGCGTCGTTAGAGTATGCTGTCGCACGTATGGTGGCTGCTGGCGCTCGACGCGTTGGTTTGAGCACGCAGGCAAACAACCATGTTAGCCGGGCCCTGTATCAGTCATTTGGATTTCATCGCAACGCGTCGCATGATTACCGGCTGTATGGCCGGTGGTCAGCAGGGCGACAGCCAGAATAGAAGGAGACGTCTCTACCGTGGCAAGCACGTATGGAAAGTTCTTCCGGGTGACCACCTGGGGAGAGTCACACGGTCCAGCCTTAGGCGCTGTGCTCGATGGTTGTCCGGCCGGCATCGAGGTCGACGAGGCGCTGATCCAGCATGATCTGGATCGACGCCGCGTAGGTCAGTCGAAGGTTACTTCGCCCCGCAACGAGCGCGACCGGGTCCAGATCCTGTCAGGCGTTTTTGAAGGACGAACGACCGGCGCTCCGATCTCGCTGATCACCTATAACGCCGACGCCGACTCCACGAAATATGACTCCATCCGTGACCTCTACCGTCCGGGCCACGCTGACTACACCTACACCGCCAAATGGGGTCATCGCGACCACCGCGGCGGAGGCCGTTCCAGCGCGCGTGAGACCTGGGGACGGGTCGCGGCAAGCGCCATCGCGCGAGCGTTGCTAAAGCAGGCCGGCATCGACGTCTACGCGTTCACCACCCAGATCGGCACGATTGTCGCCGAGACCTTCGATCGCGACGCCATCGAGCAGAATCTTGTGCGCTGCTGCGATCCTGAGGCCGCTGAACGCATGATCGCGGCGATTGACCAGATCAAGCTTGAACAGGATAGCCTTGGCGGGATCGTTGAGGTGCGGGCAGAAGGCGTGCCTCCAGGTCTGGGTGAGCCAATCGCCGACAAACTGGATGCCATGATTGGCCAGGCAATGCTGAGCATTCCTGCGACCAAGGGCGTGGAGATCGGTGAAGGCTTCAAATCCGTGCCCATGCGTGGCTCGCAGCACAACGACGATCTGTACGTCGACGAGGCGGGTCGAG
Organism: uncultured Chloroflexia bacterium; assembly: GCA_963729445.1. Classification (GTDB taxonomy): domain Bacteria; phylum Chloroflexota; class Chloroflexia; order Thermomicrobiales; family CFX8; genus JACCZH01. Next base: position 411,531 of record CAVSNU010000003.1, on the reverse strand, counting down.
TCCGAACGCGCACGAATCATGCCGGCGGCATGCTCGGTGGTATCTCAAACGGCGAGACGGTCATTGCCCGTGTCGCGATCAAGCCGACCTCTTCGGTAAGCCGCACGCAAGAGACGGTCGACATCTACGGCAACCCTCGGGAGATCCTGGTGGAGGGCCGCCATGATCCATGCGTTGTCCCACGCGCGGTGCCGGTGGTGGAAGCTATGCTGTTGCTGGTGCTGGCCGACCTGTATCTCTTGAACCGCATGAGCAGGGTCGCCTGGGAAGCACCACAGAGCTAGGGTTTATCTACTTCCATCGAGCAGGTGCAACAGGGTCTGGCGCAGGCTCTCTACGTCATGCACTTCGGCGTATGGCACTTCGTCCCAGGAGCGCACCTGTTGCTCGCGGTGACGGCCAGTGCGCAACAGCACGCTCCTCATTCCGAGCGCGTTCGCTGGTACGACATCATTATCGATGCGATCGCCAACCATGACGCACTCGGAAGGCTCGACATCCAGGTCCGCGCACGCCGCCAGAAACAGCCGCACGTCGGGCTTTCGAAACCCATGCGTGCCTGATACCCCGCGATGCTGGAAATACTGTCCAATTCCGAGCTCGTCAAGTGTAGGGATCGTGGCCAGGGGCTGGTTGGCTGCCAGCCCAAGCGCTATCCCGCGCTCGTGTAGCTCCCTGAGGAGCTCGGGAATGCCTTCCCGCAGCTCGAACACAGCGCGTGCATGGGAACGAGCTGCGATCTCCAGGTAGATGTGCTCGGCGAGGCTGGCGTCCTGGCCGCTGAGGCGCCAGATGATTGCGCGGTACGCATTGGGCGCAAAACTGTCGACCGCCCAACGGCTGGCGGCAGCGTACGAGGCGTCGTCTATCTCGTGACCGATCGCGTTGAACGCAGGACTGGATATCCGAGTCGATCAGTCGCTCGTGTGTCACTTCCGTGTTCAGCGGACCGCCGACATCCCACAAGATAGCCCGGACAGTCACTCGCGTCTCCTCATCTCCGTAGCAGAACGCCTCAGTCTGCCCCGATGAGGTCGAACAGGATGTCCCAGAAGCGGGGAACAGTCTTGCGGACGCAGCCGGGATCAGCGATCAGAATGCCGGGTGCCCGGACTGCGGTAATCGCGAAGCTCATGGCAATCCGGTGATCGTCGTACGTGTGGACGGTGGCCGGCTGGGGTTGGCCAGGATAGATGGTTATGGAATCCGCCGTCTCGTCTGTTGCGATGCTCATTCTGCCGAGCTCCGTGGCGATCGCAGTGAGCCGATCCGTCTCCTTCAGCCGGATATGGGCAATATTGCGAATTGTCGTTGGACCATCCGCGAATGGGGCGATGGCCGCCAACGTCATCACGGTGTCCGAGATCGCGTTCATGTCTACGTCGATGCCCTGTAAACGTTCTGGTCCGTGCACGGTGATGTCGTGCGCTCCGCGCTCGACGACGCAGCCCATGGCCTCCAACACGTCCACGAATGTCGTGTCCCCCTGGGTTGACGACGGCGGCAACCTCTCGACAGTAATCGATCCACCCGTAACCGCCGCCAGAGCGAAGAAGTAGCTCGCCGCTGAAGCATCCGGCTCCACTTGATAATCGGTGGCTCTATATCGCTCACCTGGCTCGACCCAGATCCGCTGATAATCGTCGTGTCGCAGGGTGACGCCGAAGGCAGCCATCGCGTTTGCGGTGAGGTCGATATACGGCTTCGAGACGAGCTCGCCCTGTACGACGATTTCCATCGCTCGCCGGCTGTACGGGGCCACCATGGCGAGCGCGCTGAAATACTGGCTCGAGAGATCGCCGGGCATAACGACGGTCCCGCCTGGCAATCCTTCAGCACCGACCTCTAGCGGTGGGAAACCGGGCGCGCCGAGCTCCCGAACGTCAACGCCCATCGAGTGTAGTCCGTCAAGCAGCGGGCCGATGGGACGCTGGCGCATGGCTTCGTTCCCATCGAGGCGGTATCGTCCGTTGCCGAGCGCGACCAGCGCCGCCAGAAAGCGCATTGACGTCCCCGAATTACCGAGGTACAGGTCGGCGTTCGTTGCAGGGATCATGCCGTTGGTGCCGGTGACGACGATTGTCCCGGTGTCCCAATCGGCTGTGACCCTGACTCCGAGGGTCTGGAGCGCCTGAACCATGTAGCGCGTGTCGTCGCTGTCGAGCGCGCCATGGATCGTGGACACGCCCTCGGCGAGCGCGGCAATCGGCAGCGCCCGGTTGGTGAAGCTCTTCGACCCCGGAAGGGTGACTCGCCCGTGAACCGGGCGCGACGCAACCGGCACGGACATCGGGGCGGACACGATCATCGCGGTACTACCCTTCGCCTAGGTGAACGTAATGTCCCAGGAGTATGGGATCTCAGGCGAGTCGAACGGTATGCGGTACTCGTCGGGGTCGTTCGGGTCGTACGGTGTTGTCGGAAAGTTCAAGAGGTAACATGGCTTGACTCCGACGTTCTTGAAACCGTGCAGCACCCCGATGGGAATCTTCACGACGATGCGGTTGTCTTCGCCGATGAAGAACTCGTTCAGGTGACCGTAGGTTGGTGAGTCTTCGCGCATGTCGTAGAGCGGCACTTTGATCATGCCGGTAACGCAGGTGAAATAGTCGATCTGCTTCTTGTGGTAGTGCCAGCCGCGGATGACACCAGGGTAGGAGACCGACACGTAGCACTGGCCGAAACCCTCAAAGATCTCGTCGTCCCGGCGCAGAATCTCGGTCAGCGAGCCACGCTCGTCCGCGAACGTCGTAAGTTTCTTGATCTCGACACCGTCGATCAGGGATTTGGGGGGCAATGCAGTTCCCTCTCTAACCGGCAGCGCCGGCGTTCGTCGTCGCCAGGACGATAATTCTCTCGGACTCGGAGTCGAACGATTCCAGGTCATACCCGCCATAGATCGAAACGATCTCCCAGTGCGTTCTAGCAAACAGATGCTCAAGCTCAAAGGGGTGAATATAACGGGTCGAGTAGCGGTCAACAAATCGGGTGACCTGCCCAGCCTCACTGGTAGCGTCAAAGAACACCGTTGTGTCGATGGTCTGGCTCGCAAGGTCGTGCGTGCGAGCGGCCCACTTGTCAATCCGCGTGCCGTCCGGCAGGAGCGTCTTGAACTCGTGAGCGAGTCGTCCATCGAGTGTCACCAGGTACTCCGGGTGGGGCACGAAGAGATCGAGCATCAGCAGTCCACCGGTCAGGACCACGTTGCGCAGCGCATTGAGCGTCATCAATTGACTCTCGACGTCCGGCAGGTGGAGAAACGTGTTGATCGCCGAGAAAGCGAACACGTATGGCCCGCTTGGCAGCGTCCCTGGTTGATCCAGCCGCCGCATGTCGCACTCTACCAGATCGACCTCAGAGGGGAGACGCGCACGGGCGATGTCAAGCATCGATCTTGAGCTGTCGATACCGGTAAGGGGAAGGCCAAGATCCGTCAGCTCGGCCAGAACCCGGCCACTCCCAACACCAAGCTCGAGCACCGGACCGTTCGTGGTCGAAGCGAACTGACGGTACATGTCAATATCAGCATCGAAGGCGTCGAATTCAAGGTCGTAGTAGCGGGATAGGACCGCGTAGGTGTCTCTGTTTTCGTCGTTCATCTCTATCATGGGCATCATTGTACGCGCCAATACGATGTATCATCACAGGATGATGAGTACGAAGAGTAGAGCCAAAACGGAACCAGACGGCAAGCGATCTGGCCAGAAAGTGATCGTGGTGAACCGCAAGGCGTTTCACGATTTTCACATCGAAGAGCAGATCGAAGCCGGTATTCAACTCAGCGGCACCGAGATCAAGTCGATCCGTGAGGGCAAGGTGAACATTCGTGAAGCCTATGCACGCATCGACAATGGCGAAGTGTGGCTTATTGGCATGCACATCTCACCGTACGGCCAGGCGTCTGAATTCTTCAATCACGATCCCCTGCGCATCAGGAAACTGCTTCTCCATCGTGAACAGATCAACCATCTGAGCCGGCAGATTGATACCAAGGGGTATACCCTTGTACCGGTGCGAATAGTACTGCGCAAGGGCCGGGCAAAGATCGATATTGGTCTGGCACGCGGTAAGCAGCTCTATGACAAACGGCAGGACCTCGCCGCGAAAGAGGCTGACCGCGACATTCAGCGCGCCTTGCGCCGACGCGACTAAAGGTGTATCATAGACGTTCGCGAAACAGTCGCGCATGCGGGGATGCCTGGTTTCGACAGGGCCGTAGACGCGAAGATTGCAAGCCGAGGTCGCCCCAGGCCTCGTAAAACGGGGCAAAAAAGATAAAAGGCGAAAAAGAACTCGCTTTCGCCGCTTAATTAGCGGCGCGTCTGCCCAGACCTACTCCCGGGTGGTTTGGAGTCAGGCGACGACAGTCCGGGATGCCGTGGTCCGGAGCGTTGGATAAGGCCACGAAAGACTATCTAACAGGCCGCTAAGAGAAGGGTGTCGGTGCCCGTCTCCGCGGTATCATAAATCACCGAATAAGCTTGTAGGATATCTTCCGTTGAAAGTTCTGGACGGGGGTTCGATTCCCCCCATCTCCACGGTGAAAAAGCCCGCCGGTTCATCACCGGCGGGCTTTTTTTGTTGGCTCTTCTCTTGCGTCCTAGCGATCGCCCACGATGGACAAGAACTTGTCGATATCTATGCCCCCGCCGGTGACGAGTGCGACACTGAGGCCACGCTCATCCGTCGGGTACGCCATCGCTGCCGCGGCGGCCAGCGCGCCTGCACCTTCAACCACCATCTTGTTGTCGGCGGCTAGCTGGCGAATCGTCCGCATCGTGTCGTGCTCGCTGACGAGCGCAACGTCATCGACGACCTCACGCAGGAGTGGATACATCTCGTCGGTGAGATAGGGAACGGCGACGCCGTCCGACATCGTCTGGCACGGCCAGGCGACGGCGCGCTTCGATCGAAAGCTAGCGTAGAGCGCACAGCACTCATCGGGCTCAACGGCGACGATCTTGATATTCGGGTTGAGCTGCTTGAGGGTACTCGCGACCCCGGCGATCAGTCCACCCCCACCAACGGGAATGAAGACGGTCTCGACATCTGGACAATCTGCCAGGATTTCAAGCGCCATGCTGCCATGGCCGGTCATGACACGCGCATCCGTCCATGGATGGATGAAGCTGTAGGGTTCCGATTCCCAACCACGCTCACGCATATAACGGAACAAGTCCTCACCCGGCAAGAGCACCGGCGTCCCGCCGTAGGCCTTCACTGCGTCGATCTTCGTCCTGGGAGCCGTGTCGGGCATGATGCTGCGGGCATGAACACCGAAATGTCGGCCGCACCATGCCACTGCCTGGGCGGTGTTCCCGGCGCTGACGGTGCTGAGTCCGCGCTGGCGTTCCTCCTCCGTCATGGACGCCGCGGCATTGAAGACCCCGCGTAACTTGAACGAGCCCACAGCCTGGTGAATCTCTGGTTTCAGAAGGATGTTCGGATGCTGGTCCGATGGGCGAAGCGGCACCAACGGCGTGTGAATGATGACGTCACGGATGCGGTCCGCAGCTTCGCGAACCTGTTCCAACGTTGGCTTGACCGCGATCTGAGGTGATTCCTGCATCTATCAGACGCTCGCTGGTGCTGACGACTTGACGGCCTGCTCGATCAGATCGAAGTCCGCATCCTCGATCTTATGCACATTCCCCTGGAAGGCGAGCGTCCAGTTCGCGGCGGGCCATTTGCTCACGTGCGTCATCTGGCGAGCGATCGGCTCCGCTTCAGCGAACTCGCCCTCTTCGAGAATCTAGTTCGGCTCGATCCGGAAACGGAACGGGTAGGTCTCGTCTGCGCGCCTTTTGTTACTGCTCTTCCAAATGACGGTATGATCCTCGTAATATTCGGAGGTGATCGTCGCGGTACCGGCAAATGCTTTAATGCCCGTAACGTACCAGGCGATGCGGTCGCCGGGCTTCATCTGTTCCGCCTTCTTCCGGTGACGGCTCTTGATGGCCTGGAGTGTAAAGCCGAGATCGCGGGTAATGTGAAAATTCTCCAGTGAGCCGACAATTATCCAGTTGGCGTGGTCACTCATACGATCCTCCGAATCGGTGCTGAAAGCGGTTCCGTTGCAGTATGCCAGCGCGTGTAGGGTCAGTCTAGCCGGGTTGGATCGATTGGAGTCAACAGTTGAAACCCTCTAGCAACGAGCTTATCCGCCTGCTTGAGACCGTTGTTGAGCCGGGGTACGTTATCTCTGATCCGGCCGGCATGGGCGTGTACGAGCTTGACGCATCGGACGAATCCATTGCCGGAGTGCATTCTCCAGATGTTGTTGTGCTTCCGAGTACCGCGGAACAGATTGCCTCGATCGTCAAAATCGCAAACAGGCTCGACGTTCCGGTTGTCGTGCGCGGAGCAGGTACTGGACTCGCCGGGGGCACAATCACGACGCGGGGTGGCATCCTGTTGGTGACGGCCCGGATGAACCGGATCCTGGAGATTAACGAGATCGATCGCTATGCCGTCGTCGAGCCGGGAGTGATCAACCTCGATCTGACGACCGCTCTGTTGGGTCGTGGATACTACTACGCCCCGGATCCCGCCAGCCAGAAGACCTGCACAATCGGCGGCAACATTGCCAATAACTCGGGCGGCCCGCACTGCCTCAAATACGGAGTGACTGGAAACCATATTCTCGGCCTCGAAGTCGTGCTGCCGGATGGCGAGATCGCCTGGTTCGGCGGAGCGTCCTCCGAGCGCCCCGGGTTCGATCTCACCGGAGTCATGGTGGGCGGCGAGGGCACACTCGGTATTGTTACCCGGGCGATGGTCAGGATATCGCGCAGAGCGGAAGCGAGTGGCGTCCTGCTGGCGGCGTTCCCATCAATCGATTCGGCGTCGCGAGCAGTCTCGGCAACGATCGCCGCGGGAATTATTCCCGCCTCGATGGAGCTGATGGATCATCTTACGATCACTGCGATCGAGGTATCCGCCCAGGCTGGCTATCCAAAGGACGCCGCCGCGGTGCTGTTGATCGAGCTGGATGGGTTAACGCAGACGGTCGCTGAACATAAACTGGTCGTTGCCGCACTCTGCGAGGAATTCGGCGCGACAGAGGTAAGGGTCGCCCAGACCAAGACGGAGGAAGACGCGCTGTGGCTTGGTCGCAAGTCGGCCTTCGGCGCGATGGGCCGGCTCGCGCCAAACTACCATCTGACGGATACCGTCGTGCCCCGCACCAAGTTACCGCTCGCCCTGGAGAGGGTCGCAGAGGTGGCGGTGGAGTTCAACCTGAAGATCGCCAACGTGTTCCATGCAGGCGACGGGAACCTGCATCCGCTCATTCTGTTCGACCGGAATGAGCCTGGGGCTATGGAGCGCGTCCTGGAGGCGAGCGAAGTGCTCATGCAGTACTGCATCGACCTGGGGGGCGCCGTGAGTGGCGAGCATGGTATCGGCATTGAGAAGCAAGAGGCGCTGCCGTTGATGTTCTCTGACGCGGATCTGGAGGCGATGGCCAGGCTCAAACGCGCCTTCGATCCGGAGAATCGACTAAATCCGGGCAAAGTCTTCCCGACCCGGTTCGATCCTTATCAGCAGCCATCCTCGGCGGAGAGGGATGTCTCCCATGTCGACTGATGCCACGACGCGCGGACTGACCTATCAAGGCGAGCCTCTCGCTCGTGTCGAGACTCCGGGAAGCATCCGTGAGCTCAGCGACGCTGTGGCCGGTGAGACGTCCTCGATACTGATAGCCGGAAAAGGAAGCCGGCTGGCGTTCGGTAACAGCGGCGGTCCGTTCGACTTCGCACTTTCCATGCGGCGACTAAACGGCGTCATCCATTACGAACCAGAGGATTTGACGATCGCGGTTGAGCCAGGCATTACCGTCGCAGAGTTGAACGCGGTACTCGCAGAACGCAATCAGACGCTTCCCTTTGATGACCGCGACCCGGATAACTCAACGCTGGGTGGGACATACGCTAGCGGACTCGGTGGTCCACGCCGGCTTGCCTACGGCTCGGTGAAGGACTGGGTGCTGGGCGTCGAGGTGATGGACCCTGACGGAGAAGTCACGAAGTCCGGCGGTATGGTCGTGAAGAACGTTACTGGATACGACCTGCCCCGGCTGCATTTTGGGGCCCATGGAGCGTTCGGTATCGTGACACGGCTGAACCTGAAAGTATTTCCTCGGCCGCAAGAAGCGCGCAGTATCGTCGTGACGTACAAGGATCTGGCGGACGCGCATCGGGCTGGACTGGCCGTGCTTTCCTCTCAGCTAGAGCCCACTTCGCTGCTCGTATCCAGGGAGTATGAATGGAAACTCTCGATCTGCTGTGAGGGCGCTGCCGCGTCCATCGAACGCAGGGTAGAGGACGTCATGCACGTCGTACGCACCGTTGCCGACCCTGAAAGTGTCATCGTCACCGATACTCGGACAGACGCTTTGGCTCCCTTCTGGGGCGTATCAACGCTCGATGGCTCCGTGGCAGTGGCCCGTCTGTCTGTACCGCCAAGCGGCCAGGCTCAGGTGCTGGGGCTCGCTTCGATGATGCCTGACAGCCGGTTCTGCGCCGACCTTGGTTCGGGTGTTATATACGTAGCTGGGCCGCCGTCGATCGAGTGGCGTCAATCGGTCTCAGAGGCGGCAGCGCGTCCAGTGTTCCTGTCGCTGCCTCCTGAGCTCAAGCGCGACATCGATGTCTTCGGGGGGATGGATCTGCCAAACGCCCAGCTGGTTACGCGATTGAAGACAGCCTTTGATCCGGCGCGTCGATTCAACCGCGGCCGATTCGTGCTCGGTCTTTAGTAAGGGGATACCCGGATGGTGGCGACTGAAGAGACTCTAGACGTCATACGTGAATCCTTGCAGGGCTTCACCGGTCCGGACTCACCACCGGTCGATGTGATTCGTTCTTGCGTGCACTGCGGTTTCTGCCTGCCGGCGTGCCCCACCTATCGTGAGACGATGCGGGAGCGGTCGTCCCCAAGAGGAAGAATCTGGCTTATCAAGGCCGTGTCTGAGGGACGGCTCGATATTCGTGATGAGACATTTCAGGATGAAATGTCGTTGTGCCTGAACTGCCGTGCCTGTGAGGCAGTCTGCCCCTCCGGCGTGCAGTACGGGGAGCTCGTGGAGGCGGCCAGATCGCAAATACAGCAGCTCGGTGATGCGCCTCGGACCACAAGGCTCGCCCAGAAGGTTGCGTTCGACGGTCTCTTCGCCAGTCCGCAGCGATTCCGTGCGGTGTCAAAAGCCCTGCGCTTCTACCAGCGATCCGGCGCACAGAAGGCCGTGCGCAAGAGCGGCGTTCTGGGGCGGATAGGCATGGCCGAGAAAGAAGCGATGCTGCCCCGGCTGAGCGACGAGTTCCTGGTTCCCGGTCAGGAGCACTGGCCGGCGATCGGTCCGCGACGCGGCACGGTCGCGCTGCTCTCCGGCTGCATCATGAGTACGGCCTACGCAGAGATTCACCGCGCGACCGCCAGAGTACTGGCCCGCAACGGCTGGGAGGTGGTCGTCGCACCGGACCAGGGTTGTTGTGGCGCCTTGGCGGTGCATGCTGGTGACTTTGAAGCTGGGCGCAAGATGGCACGCCGTAACATCGACGCCTTCGACAGTCCTGAGTTCGACGCCGTCCTGTCGAACGCCGCTGGCTGTGGCGCATCGATGAAAGAGTACGACTATTTGCTACGGGACGATCCGGCCTATGCCGATCGAGCGAGGCGCCTGGTGCACAAGATGCGGGACGTCACCGAGTTCCTTGCGGACGCCGGTCTCAGCGCGCAACCGGGCCCACTGGACATGACGGTCACCTATCAGGAGCCCTGCCACCTTGTTCACGCTCAGCGCGTGTCACGCCAGCCGCGAGAGCTTCTCAGCGGCTATTCCCGGTCTGAATCTGATCGAGATGCCGGAGTCTTCGCTCTGCTGCGGCAGCGCCGGGATCTACAACCTCATTCAGCCGGAGATGGCGTCCTCCCTGCTGGACCGGAAGCTCAAGAACGCCGCGACAACCGGCGCGACGACGATCGTCTCGGCAAATCCGGGATGTATGTTGCAGCTGAGCGCGGGCGTATCCCAGCGCGGTTGGGACGTTGAGGTGGTGCACATCATGACGTTGTTGGACAGAGCCTACTCTGCGGCGGATTCTGACTAATTTTCGCTTACGGCTGGGAAGCGGATGATCGCTCGTGTCCCGCCTTCTGCTCGGCGCACCAGGTTGAACCCGCCCTTCAGATCGGACGTCGCGAGGGTGGAGATGATCCGGAGACCAAGACCGTCCTGGGCCGAGAGGTCGAAATCCTCCGGCAGGCCGATCCCATCGTCGTCCACCTGAATCTGTGTCATGGCTCCGTCCTGGAGGGCCGTGATCCGGATCGAGCCGCTCGTGCGGCCTTTCATGCCGTGCACGATGGCGTTCGTCAACACCTCGTTGAGGAGCAACGCGAAGATCGTCGCTTGCCGGGAGCGAATTTCGACCTCGCTCGGCTCGACATGGAACTGGAGAGCCAGCGTTGGAGGGACGACGTTAATGCTTGCTTCGTCGGTCACTTTGCGCGCGATGGCGGCGATCGTTGTCGAGGTCAGATCACCGCCCGACAGCAGGTCGTGAATCGTTGCAATCGACTGAACCCGAGCTACAGCCTCGAGGAGGGGTTGCGTCCACTCTCCTGAGCCGGCATGACGCGCCTGCATCGAGAGAAGCGCCGCTACAGTCTGTAGATTGTTGCGCACCCGGTGATGCATTTCCTGGAGCAAGGTGGAGGCGGTGGAATATCCAACCCTCGCTTCTTCGTAGAGCTCGGCATTCTCGACGGCCATTGCGGCCGAGTCAGCGAACGCTTGAAGGAGTGACAACCCATCGTCGCCCTGCGCGCGCACGCCTGGCGCGCTGACACAAATGGCCCCCTGAAGTCCCCGGCTCGTCATAAGCGGAGCCCCAAGGATGAGTCGCCCAGTGGCGGGCGAATCATGCGGCGCCACTTCCATGGCGGTCTTCGACTCGCAGACGCCGCGGATGAATCGCTCGGAGAATTCCAGCGTGTCAGACTGCGGATCGACCGGGAACGACGACGCACACTCGAGGTGTCTGGTGTCGACGTCGTAGCGGTAAATCGCGCTGCGATCGCCGTCGATGAGCTCTGTAGCGTAGCGGGCGATCATGGGTAACAGATCGTCGAGCTTGAGTGTGCTGGCAATCGAGCGCGTGACCGTCTGGAGGATATGCAACTCATGAATGCGCTGGCGCAGCGCTTCGTCGGTCTGGCTATAAAGCCGTGCATTCTCGATCGCTACCGCGAGCTCGGCCCCCGCCGTTTCAAGGAACGTCACCTCGTCAACCTCGAAGTTGTGAGGCTCAAGCGTCTGGATGTTGAGAACGCCAACGAGCCGCTCCGGGTCGCGGAGCAGTATCGGAACTGACACCTGCGAGGCGTACTCTTCCTCGCCGACGATAGGAAAGGTGAAGAAGGCCGGGTGCTCCCTCGCCGAGGGTGCGATCTGGGTCTGGCGCGTGGTTGCTGCCAGACCGGTGATGCCGGCGTCTGAACGAATGACGACCCGGCCAACTGCTCCAGGGTTCAGCCCGTGGGTTGCCTTGAGCATCAGCGTGTCGCTGTAACTATCGAAGAGGAACACAGAACACGCGTTGCTGCCGACAGCCTCGGCCACGACCTGCACGACGGTGGAGAGCATTTTGTCGAGCTGAAGACTCCCGGTAGCCGCACGGTTGATGTGGTGCAGCGCGGTGAGGCGCAGGACCTGGCTGGCGAGACGGCCGACCGGACGGCGCTCGTGGTGCTCGGGGTCGGTGACCTCGCCGGCTGAATAGCCCTGCACGATCCAGCCGAGGATATCGGGCTGAATCTCGCCGAGCGGCAGGTTGGTTGCCCTCTCGACAAGCTGGACGGCCTCACGAAATGGTAGTCCTGCCTGGAATGCGTAGCGACCGAAGCGCGTCGCGAGGCACTCCAGTGCCGTACGGTCATGGACGGCAGGCTGGCTAATGAGTTGTCCGAGGGCTGAGGCTGCATCCATGGGCTTCGTGTCGACGATGGCCGTCTCCTCTTTGACGTCAAACAAGTGTGCAGTTATCGTCTCGTAAATGATACCGCTGGACTGGAGGACGCGCCCGGTGGCGGTGTTACAATCGGCAAGTGAACGGACACCCGGTGTAAAATGGATAGCTTGCAGTGATCAAGAATGAGCACGATCAACTTGGCGTCGTCACCGAGGGCAGCTTCAGTGCTGGCCTGACGGTGAGGTTGAGCACGAACTCGGCCGAGGAGCTACAGGTTGGCAGCTTCGTTGTGCTTGAGGGTGACCGCAACCGCTATTTCAGTCTGGTGAACGACCTGCAGCTGCGGGCGACCGATCCTGGCGTGGTCGCCGATCCGCCGATTGACTCCCCCTTCGTGCGGCGGGCACTTCAGGGCATCCACACCTACAGCGCCGCAGTCGTTCGGCCCAGCCTTGTGCTCGAGGACAGTGGAAATCTCGCTGGAGACCCGCAACCCAGGGCGGTGAGAACCATCCCCGCGCACTTCACGGTCTTGCGCAAGGCGCGCGAAGAGGATCTGGACCACGTTTTTGGCCAGGAATCGCGAGAGCGGTTCTCGCTCGGCTCTCCAATCGCAATGGACGGCGTCATGGTGCCGATCGATTTGCTGAAGCTCATCGAGCGCTCCAACGGCATCTTCGGTCAGACTGGTACCGGCAAGAGCGTCCTGACCCGCCTGGTGCTGTTTGGGCTCATTCGAAGCAATCTAGCCTCTTCACTGATCTTCGATATGCACGACGAATATGCGGACGCGAAACCGGATAGGCCGGCCATTCCCGGGCTGCGCGATCTCTTCGATTCAACTCGAATCAAGGTGTATAGCCTGGGCACGGAGAGCACCACGGCGAATTACCATATCCAGATCGGCATGAACCAGATCCAGGCAGGAGACATCGAGCTTCTGCGCGACGTGCTTGATCTGAGTGACACGTTCTCCGCGACCACGTATCTTCTGGAACGTAAGTACAATCAGAAGTGGCTCTCAAGACTGCTTGAGATGGACGGCGAGGCAGTTTCAGAGTTTTGCGCGCAGACGGGTGCTCATCAGGGGGCGGTGGACGCTCTCAGGCGTAAACTGATGTATCTGGAACAGTGTGATTACATTCGTCCAGAGGCTTCGAAGAGCGACATCGACGATATCCTTCAGCACCTCCTAGCCGGCCGGCACGTGATAATTCAGTTTGGGTCCCACTCGCACTTGCGCGACTATATGCTGGTCGCGAACATCCTGACGCGCAGGATCCACGAAATGTATGTTGACAGGGCTACCGCAGCCACAGGCAACGGAAGGGCCGCTGCAGACCTGCCACTCGTGGTTGTTCTGGAAGAGGCCCACAAGTTCCTCAATCCTGCCGCGGCTAAGCAGTCGATTTTCGGCACGATCGCCCGAGAGATGCGCAAGTTTGGGGTCTCTTTGCTCGTCGTTGACCAGCGTCCGAGTGGGATCGACAGTGAAGTGCTCTCGCAGCTCGGGACCCGGATCAGTGGCTTGCTGGCCGACGAGGCCGATATTGGCGCGGTCCTGGCCGGCACGGGAGACCGCTCCGCGATGCGCTCGATGCTCTCCAGTCTGGAGCCGTCGCGCCAGTGCCTCGTCGTGGGGCACGCCATCCCCATGCCGATGATCCTGCATACCCGCGAGTACGGGCATGGTCTGAAATCGCTGTTGGAAGAGAGCGAGCGCGACGTCGAGTTAGGTATGGGTCTACTGCGCTCCAAGCGGCGCCAGGCGAGGATAGGCTAGGGTCTTGCACGTTCTGCACTTCGCAGATCTTCATCTCGGCATCGAAGCCTATGGCAGCTTTGATACCCAGACGGGTCTGTCTACCCGCGTCCTGGACTTTCTCCAGGCGTTCGACCGGATCGTCGACTATGCCATCGAACATGACGTTGACGCCGTGCTCTTCGCCGGCGACGCCTTCAAGAATCGTGACCCGAGCCCGACACTCCAACGGGAGTTCGCCCGGCGCATCGTCCGCCTCTCCGAGGCCAGAATCCCGATCGTCGTGCTGGTGGGTAACCACGACCTGCCATCCTCGACGAACCGGGCCACTCATACCGAGATTTACAGTGTGCTCGAGATTCCGGGTGTGTATGTGTGCCGCGAAATCGACCTGATTGAGGTTGAGACGAAGTCGGGTCCGATGCAAGTCCTGACCGTACCATGGGTAACTCGCTCCATGTTCCTCGCCAGCGAGCATTTTCGGATCATGGCGCAGGAGAACCTGGACCAGGCGATGGCCTCGACGGTGTCGAAACTTGTTGCGGAGCTGCTCCCTGAAATCAGGCCCGATGTCCCTGCGGTTCTCCTGGCTCACTTGAGCGTGCAGGGCGCGACATTTGGCTTTGAGCGCTCGATCATGCTCGGTAAGGACCTTACAGTCGGACTAGACGATATGAACGCCTCAGCGTTCGATTATGTGGCTCTGGGGCACATTCACAAGCACCAACAGGTCATCTCTCATCCGCCAGCAGTCTATGCCGGAAGCCCGGAGCGCGTCGATTTTGGCGAGGAGCGAGAAGCCAAAGGATTTGTCGATGTTCGAATCGGTTCAGGGGCGCGCGGGGAGCGCAAGACCGATTGGACGTTCATTGAGCTGTCGACGCGGCCGTTCCGGACCATGCGGATCGACGCGACCGGTGGCATGCCGATGGCGGTCATCGAGCGCGAGATCCGAGCTCAGGCAGAGAGCCTGAATGATGCTATCGTGCGGTGCTATGTCGAGGTGGACCAGGGTCTCGAAACCGGTGTCTCGTCGCTAGAGATCCGGCGTATGATCGCGGCAGCCGGAGCAGCGCACATCGCGCGAGTTGTCGTGGAGAGTGAAACCATCAACCGGCAGCGTCTGGCGCTCAATGCCGGGGACGAGTTCGACAGTGTCAAGATGCTCGAGCAGTGGGTCGAGCAAAAGCAGTACCAACCACAGTTCGGGGAACGTTTACTGGAGAAGGGCCGCGAGCTGATCGATCGTCAGCGCCGCGAGTCGGAGAAGGGGATGGGTTAGGATGGTCAACCAACAACTGGCTAAGGGCCGCCTCAGCGAGCGCCGCAAGCTCGAAGAGATGTCCTGGACGCAGATCAAGGCGGCTATCGATAACGGTCAGCGGACGGTCATCGCCGCCGCCGGATCGATGGAGCAGCATGGTCCACAGTTGCCTATTCAGACCGACACGCTGCTGGGCACGTTCCTGGTGGACGCCATCACCGAGCGGGTACCGGGCATTCTGCGCGGGCCAACGATTCCGTTCGGCGTTTCAACCCACCACATGAAGTTCGCCGGCACGATCACGCTCGACGAGGCGACCTTCAAGGAAGTCGTGCGGCAGTACGTTGCGAGCCTGGCGGCCCATGGTTTCGAGGTGATCTTCATTATCCCCAGCCACGGGGGCAACTTCGCGCCCCTGGGACAGTTAGTCGAGGAAACGGGCGGCACGATCGGCGGCGCGCGTTTTCATGCCTACTCGGACCTGTTGGGGTTTGTCGGCGTCTTCAACGCTGTCGCTGAATCAGACGGCCTTACACCAGCCGAAGCTGGAGCTCACGCCGGTGAGGCTGAGACCTCGCTCGTCCTCGCTGCCCGGGAAGATCTCGTCGAGATGGACTATGCGATCGAAGGTTATGTTGGGGAGTTCGGCGATGCCGAAGTCGCCAAATTGTTCCGCGAGGGAATGACGGCATTGACCGACAACGGCATTCTGGGTGATTCCCGCCCTGCTACTCGTGAACGCGGATTCCTCTACCGGGACAAGATGGCTGATTTCATTGCCGCCTGGATCTGCGAGCGTATGCCGTCGTAGGCCTTCGAGCGGTGTACGCACACCCGGCCTGGATATTCCGTCGCAAACGAAAGGACCTCGTCACCTACGCGCTCGAGTAGGGACGAGGTCCTTCGCTATATCCGGCTGACCCCGAATGCTACAGATACCGGTCGAACCAACCGATGATGTACTCCAGGCGTTCCACCCGGTGTTTCGGCTGACCGTTACGAGACAGGTTGTGGTTCTCGTCGGGGAACCTCACGAACTCGACGTCGCGCCCGAGTTTCTTGAGCGAGATGAATACCTGCTCGCCCTGCTCGATCGGACAGCGGTAGTCCTGTTCCGAGTGAATGATCAGCAGCGGGGCGGTCATCTCCTTGACGTAGGTGATCGGCGAGTACTTCATGAAGCGCTCGCGATTCTCCCAGGGAGTGCCGCCGAACTCGTAGCCACCGAACCCCCAGCCGATGTCGCTCGTGCCGTAGAACGAATACAGATTCGAGACACAGCGCTGGGTGACAGCGGCCTTGAACCTGTCGGTGTGACCGATCATCCACAGCGTCATGTAGCCGCCGTATGAGCCGCCGGTGATGCCTAGCCGGTTCTCGTCCACATAACCCTGCTCAACGACATGCTCCACCGCCGCCATAACGTCTGGCATGTCCTTCTCACCCCAGGCCATGTGCGTATAGCGAGTGAAGCCCTCACCGTAGCCCTGTGAGCCGCGCGGGTTCGTGTAGACAACCACGTATCCGCGAGCGGCCATGAGCTGGAACTCGTGCATGAACGAGTTGGAGTACATGCCGTGCGGCCCACCGTGAATCTCCAGAATCATGGGGTATTTCACCCCCGGCTGGAACCCGATGGGCTTCATAACCCAACCTTGAATCTGATGACCGTCGGATTGGGATGCCACCCAGAATTCCTCTGGCTCCGAGAGGGCGATTCCACACAGGAACTCGTCGTTCAGCGCGGTGATTTTCGCTGGGTTCATGCCGCGCTCGGTGGAGACGAAGACGTTGCCGGGATCAGTGGTGGTACCGGAAATGAAGGCGAGAGTTTTGCCATCTGAGCCAAGCGAGAAGCCAGAGATGCGCCGATCGCCGCTAGTAACTTTCTGCGGCTCGCCACCGCAGGATGGAACCGAGTAGATGTGGGTCGATCCGCTGTCACTGGCGGTGAGCAGCAGATACTCCCCATCGGCTGTCCACACCGGACGCGTCACGGAACCTGTATATATATCACTCATGGCGTAGTCGGACATCGAGCGGTCAAAGTCGCCGGTCAGGTTGGTCGCCTCGCCGCCGCCTGCGGGAATCGTCCAGAGGTTGACATTCGGGCCGCCGCCGGACTGGGCTTCCCAGTGACCGAGGGCCGCGACGCTGGAGCCATCAGGGGACCAGCTCGGCGAGCCGAACGAGGCCGTGTCACCGCTGAGCAGTGGGCGTTCTTCGCCGCCTGAGGCGGGCACAACCCAGATTTCAGAGACACTGTTCCATTCTCGGCCTTCGGTGCGATTCGTGACGAATGCGATCTCCCGACCGTTGGGAGACCATACAGGATCGTTGTCGCTCACGTCGGCATGCGTGATCTGGCGCGGCTTGCCATCGCCGAGCGGGATGATCCAGAGGTGTTTCGGCTTGAAATCGAGGAAGCCTTCCCCATCCGCCTTGTAGCGAATCTTCGTGATGTGTTTGACGTCGCTCTTTTCTTCCTCCGGCTGCTCCTCATCGCTGTCGGCCTTCTCGACACTCTTCGAGACGGCGACGAACGACGATCCGTCGGGAGACCATTGAAAGCCGGAGACTCCTTCGTCGAGATCGCTTGCCTGCCATGCTTCACCACCGTCGGCACGGATGATCCAGATCTGGGGTTTGTCAGCGCGGTTCGAGATGAATGCCAGCTGAGATCCGTCTGGCGACCAGGCCGGCATCGAGTCCTTGGCGTCGGCCGTCGTCAATCTCCGTTGCTTTGAGCAATCGATCGTTGAGACGTAGATTGACGAGCGGTAGTCGTTCTTCTCTTTTTCAATGGTGGTGACGGTGTAAGCGACGTGCTGACCGTCTGGTGAGACCTGGGGATCGGCTACGAGCCGGAACTGATGAATATCTTCGGCGGTTAACTTGCGCGCGAGCTGAGCTGGCAAACGACTGCCTCCTTCAAGGTATTCGTATCCGTCGGAGCATCCTAGCACGCTCCACGGCTCAGTCGTCTGCCGGCTCTTCACGCAGTTGACGAGAGACGTTTCTCAGGCGTTCGAGAAGCGTTCGACGCTCGCTCAGATAAAGCTCATCGTCGATCTGGCCATTCTCATGTTCATCCTGCAGCTCCTGAAGCTGGATGACCAGCTCTTCCCGGCTCTCGATGATCTCCTCAGGCAGAGGTCCGGCGAACGCAGGGACGGGCTCGGTCAGGTTCCGGCGCTTCAGGAACCAGGCGGTGAGAGCTACCGCGACCACCAGCGCGAGAGCGGCGAGAATTGCCGGCTCAAGCACGCGCAGCTCGTTTGGCTCGAATGCGCTCTTGGGAAGCCCGCTGAACGTCACGCGAACGTTTGAGTCACCGGCCATCTCCGAGGCTGTCCAGACGTGATATTCGCGCTCCCCGATCTGCGCGACGCCGGCGTCTTCAAATCCGGAGGCGGCGACTTGAACACTGTCGATCTCGCTGGTGAGGTCAGTCGGAATCAGGATGCGCACGGTGTCGGTGGGATAGGCGTTGCGAGTGTCGATAGAGAACGTGGTGCCGGTGTACGGAACGGGATAACTGAGCGTTGCCGACCCCCCACCGGGTCGCAGAGCGCTGGTGGCGAAGACGACGGCGTTTTCTATGGTTGGAGCCCCGAAGTCGAACCCGGGCATCGGCGTGACGGTGCCGGCGTTGCGCGGCACCGCGAACTCCAGCGAGCGTCCGTTGTCACCCGCCACAAAGGTTTCTTTTCCATTGACATCTATGGAGTAGATATCGAGCATCGTGGCTTCGCCCGACTCTGGAGAAATCTCGGAGAGGACGATGCCCCGCGTCGATACCCGAACCACGTTGCGGTCAGACGTTGTCTCAAACACGTTGATCGCGCTCGTCTGCTCGGTCGTACCCTGGAAGCGGACCATGCCCGTTGAATAGAGCACGCCACTGTATGAGACGGAAGCGGCGTAGACGATACCGTCGGCGGTATCCACCTCAGTGAAGGTATAGGCTCCCTGTGCGTCGGTCGTCGTGGCGGTCTCGCCCACCATACCTTCGCTGCGGAATGCCGAAAGCGTAACCTCAATGTTGGGTACCGGCAGCCCGGTCGTCCCGTTGGTGACCACCCCGGTGATCTGCCCGTTTGTCTCGGCGGCCGCCGAGAACGGGACGACCACTGCCAGGAGCAGAAGGGAGATGGTGACGAGTCTGATACAGCGTATGAGGGGTGGGCGGAAGAATCGTGTTTTCATCGTTCAAAGTGTATCGATTTCGCGCGCGAGATGCCCGGCGTTGACTGGTTACCGGCGTCGTGAATGAGTATAATTCACCCTGGTCGTGCTAAGCGGGGAGCTAGCGGTGCCCTGTACCCGCAAACCGCTCTAGCGGGGCTGAATTCCCCCTCGAGGTCCGATCCTGTGGGACTGCGCGGACAAGTGGTGTTGAAAGTCAGGTCCTGCGCGGCGTAGGCCTGTGAACCCGGTCAGATCCGGAAGGAAGCAGCCGTAAGCGGTAACCTATGGGTGACGCGGGGTTGCCTGGCTGGAGCTAACTAGCCGTTGCAAGCTGGAGGATTGTGGTCGACAGGTGGGTGCACGGCCACTCCCCCAATCTGGAACAGAATCGATAGAAAAGACCGGCGCAAACGCGCCGGTCTTTTTGTTGTCAGCAATCTGCCCTGCTTATCGCGACTTTGAGGTGGTCCGGCGTGGACGCGATTTCCGTGCGCGTGATCGCGCCGCGCCTTGTGCGGAGGTCGTGTAGCGGCGCCGCTCGCGTCGCTTCTCATAGGCGGCAAGCTGTCCAGGATAGACTTTGCGCATGTTGTAGACGAAGTAGATGATGGTCGCGACGAACACGAGGAAGATGAGGTAGATCCAGATCCGCATGTAGAGGTTGAGGAACGGGACGCGCATGAGGCGAAACGCGTAGAAGAAGAGCCCCGTCGCTGTAATCCACATCAGAAGCTGGGAACCTGACCGTATCTTGTTCCGCAATAACGGATTGATGTCGCGGCGCTTGCCGGCCTTCATGTAGGCAATTAAAGAGCCAACAAAGGTCAGGCCAAAGAGCACCATGAACGCCACCGACAACGGTCCGAACTCAGGTGTCTCGCGCAAGGGCGCGGTCAGATAATCCCAACTAAACGGGTTCTCCATGAGCGTACCTCTCCAGCCCCCAATGTCCTCGCAGGAGGGCAGTATACACAACATCTATGACGCATTGGCAAACGAACGAAGAAGCCCGCGCCGGGCCACGGCGCGGGCTTCTTCGTTGGCGGATATTCCTACATGTTGTCGTAGAGCAAGGTGCGTTTCACCTGCTCAATCGCCTGGGTCACCTTGATTTCTCGCGGGCACGCGTCGGTGCAGTTGAAGACCGTGCGACAGCGCCAGACACCTGAGCGGTCGTTCAGAATGGCGAGGCGCTCGTCCTGCCCCTGGTCGCGGCTGTCATAGATGAAGCGGTGCGCAGCGACAATGGCTGCCGGGCCGACCCACTTATCATCCGCCCAGGTGATCGGGCAGGCTGTGGTGCAGGCCGCGCACATGATGCATTTTGTGGAGTCGTCGAAGGCCTCACGCTCTTCCTGGCTCTGAAGACGTTCACGGCCAGCCGGCGCCGGATCGTCATTGATCAAGAAGGGTTTGATCTTCTTGATAGTTCGCCCAGAACTGGTCCATGTCGATGACCAGGTCCTTGATGACCCGGAATCCCATCAGGGGCTCAATGGTCATGGAGCTGCCAACATCCTGAATAAGGAGCTTGCAGGCCAGCGCGTTGCGGCCATTGATCCGCATCGCGTCCGAGCCACACACGCCGTGGGCACACGAGCGACGGTAGGTGAGCGTGCCATCGTGGGACCATTTGATCTCATTGAGCACGTCAAGCACACGGTCGGTGGGCTCGGCCTCCACGGTGTACGTCTCAAAATGGGGCTTCGTATCCGTCTCCGGGTTGTAACGGTGGATCTTCAGAGCAGACCTGCATTAGTATTTCCGCTCTTTCGGCTCGAAACGGGTCAGCACAACCGGCTTCTTCTTCAACTGAATACCACCCGAGGTGCGGTAAGCGAGCGTGTGGTTCAGCCACTCTTCGTCGTCCCGGTCTGGATAGTCTTCGCGCAGGTGAGCGCCA
This sequence comes from uncultured Chloroflexia bacterium, assembly GCA_963729445.1. Taxonomy (GTDB): domain Bacteria; phylum Chloroflexota; class Chloroflexia; order Thermomicrobiales; family CFX8; genus JACCZH01. The sequence goes on along the minus strand of CAVSNU010000003.1, from coordinate 390,439 downwards.
CGGCTCTCCGTGCGGGCGATGGCGCCCTCCACGATGGCTTCTGAGACGTCCAGCAGACAGTCGAGCTCCAGCGCCTCCAGGAGATCGGTGTTGAAGATCTTCCCGTGGTCCTGGATGGCGACGTTGGAGTAGCGGTCGCGCAGCTCGACAAGCTTGGCGCGCATCTCCTCCAGCAGCTCACCGGTGCGGAACACGCTGGCTTTGTCCATCATCTCGGACTGCAGCTCAGCGCGAATCTTCCCAACATTCTCGCCTGTCTTGCGGTCAAACAGGTTGCTGATCTCGGCACGCGCGCGGAAGTCCGGCTCGGGCGGCAGTGGCTCAAGGTCAATGGTCTTCACGTACTCGGCCGCGTGCTTGCCGGCTCTGCGGCCGAAGACCACAAGGTCGACCAGACTATTGGTGCCGAGCCGGTTGGCGCCGTGAACGGAGACGCACGCCACCTCTCCGGCGGCGTAGAGGCCGGGCATCACGGTGTTATCAGCGTCGATCGTTACCCGGCCGTCAATGTCGGTTGGGAGCCCGCCCATCGCGTAGTGAGCGGTCGGTTGGATGGGTACGAGACTCTCAGCAGGGTCGATGCCCAGATAGGTCTGGACGAACCCGGTGATGTCGGGCAGTTTCTCGTGCAGCGCCCCCGGAGGGAGATGCGTGAGATCGAGATGCACGTAGTCGGAACCGTTGATACCGCGACCCTCGCGGATTTCCTGCCAGATGTGCCTGGACACCATGTCGCGCGGCGCCAGGTCTTTCAGGGTCGGCGCGTAGCGCTCCATGAAGCGCTCACCGTTGGAGTTGCGCAGGATGCCACCCTCACCGCGCGCACCCTCAGTCAGGAGGATGCCCAGCTTGTAAATGCCGGTGGGGTGGAACTGGAAGAACTCCATGTCCTCGAGGGGAATGCCGCGCCGGAACGGGATGGCTACTCCGTCGCCGGTGTTCGCCATGGCATTGGAAGTCACTTTATAGGCGCGGCCGAAGCCGCCCGTCGCCATGATGACCGCCTTGGCATGGAAGATGTGGATTTCGCCCGTGGCAATCTCGAGCGTCACGACGCCGTTGCAGACACCATCGTCGGTGATGAGCAGGTCGAGCATCTGGAATTCGTCGTAGAAATTTACCTGCTGCTTGATCGCTTGCTGGTAAAGGGTGTGCAGGATCATGTGCCCGGTGCGGTCGGACGAGAAACAGGCGCGGCGCACCGGCGCCTCGCCGAAATTGCGGGTGTGCCCGCCGAAGCGGCGTTGGTCGATCTTTCCGTCAGGGGTGCGGTTAAAGGGAAGACCCATGTGCTCCAGCTCGAGTACCGCCTCGACGGCTTCGCGGGCGAGCACTTCGGCAGCATCCTGGTCCACGATGTAGTCGCCACCCTTGACGGTGTCGAACATGTGCCAGATCCAGTGGTCTTCCTCGACATTGCCGAGTGCCGCGCCGATCCCTCCCTGGGCCGCTCCCGTATGCGAGCGGGCGGGGTGGAGCTTCGAGACAACAGCAACGTCGGCAATATGCGCCAGCTGGGCGGCAGCCATGAGGCCCGCGCCACCGGCACCGACAATAACGACATCATGACGATGGTACATAGTTAGCTCCCCGCTGTTACGGTGTCAAATGCATTCGGGTCAAACGTCACTATCGCCATGGCGCCGATGACCACAAACGCAATGGTGATGAGCCAGAGCGCCGAATAGGCGACGACTCGCCATCCAGGTTTGTGAACATAATCATCGATGCTGACGCGGGCGCCGTTCACTCCATGCAGCAGTGCCAGGAATAAGAGCAACATGTCATAGACTTGCCAGAACGGTGAGTTCCAGCGGTCAGCAACGAATGCAAAATCAATCTCGTCCACGGTATTGATCACGTGCATGACGATCACGTGGAAGATTGCCATAAAAATCAACACGAGTCCGCTGATGCGAAAGAAATACCAGGAGTAGAGTTCGAACCCGCCACCTCGGGCCGGTCGGGCGCGCCCCCCGCCGCGACTCAGCATGCGTTAGCCTCCGTGACTCTGGGCGTATCAGAAGAGACGCCACCCCAATAAATCGCTAGTTTGCCCATAGCACCGGCCGCAGCATGAGAATTGCCGTGGGGATGAATGTGAGGAAGAACGCGATGACGACAGCTCGGAACAACTGGCGCTGATACAGGACCGCCTTATCCCAGAAATCGATCGCGATGATGCGGAGTCCATTGAGGCCGTGGTAGTACAAGGCTCCGACGAGCAGCACTTCCATCGCCCGGAAGAGCGGGTTGTGATAGATAAAGAGGAGATCATCGAAGGCCTCGGGACCGTAGTTGATGACGTAGATGTCGGCGATGTGGATTAACAGAAACAGCAGGACACCGAGTCCCGTCAAACGGTGAAGCGCCCAGGCAATCATGCCCTCGCGTCCCCGGTAGATGTTGAGCATCCACATCCTCCTCGAGTTGCTCATTCGAAAAACAGCGCGTTCCACGTTCCCTCCAGCCCCGTGGCACCGTACGGGGTGTGGGAACGGCAGGAGTACTCTAGAAACGGAAAGTGAAGGTGTCAAGCATGTTGCCGTACCGGAGCCGAGCCTGCGGTGATCGTCCACCGTCCGAATTGTAGCGTACTGCCGCGCAAGCTTCAGAACGGATCTTCGGCGACCAAATTTTCGCATTACGCTGGCCAAAACCCATGCTATACTGGCTCGTAAATCGGTCATCGGACTCACGGGCGCTTCCGCCTACGTCGTGATCTCCACGCACCGAGATTGCGAGGATTGGGGGAAGGCGTGCCACTGACACCGTTTGAGCTAAGCCGGATCCGGTCCGTCGCCGCTGACGCGGTGGAATCCACCGCTGAACTGGCCACAAACATCTGTCTGGTGCCGGCGCCAACCGGTCAGGAAGGCGAGCGTGCAGCGTTCGTTGCGTCTTTGCTACGGGCACGCGGATATGCTGTTGAAACCGACAGCACAGGGAACGTCTATACTCGCCGCGGAAACACGGGCGGCAGGGCATTAATGTTGCTCGCTCATACCGACACCGTATTCCCTGCGCATACCGAATTGAATGTCACGCGAGTTGGTGACGAGCTGCACGGTCCAGCTATTGGCGATAATAGTCTGGGTGTCGCGGCGATGATTTCGGCGCTCCAGATTCTGGATAAGCTTGAGATCGAAACACGGGCGGACATTATCGCCGTCGCAAACGTTGGTGAAGAGGGGCTCGGTAACTTGCACGGCGCCCGCGCCGCGGTAGAGCGTTTCCAGGACGAGCTAGGTGGAGTCATCGCCATCGAAGGACACAACCTCGGGCGCATCACCAATGTTGCCGTCGGCTCCAAACGCTGGCGGGTGACGGTTCGCGGGCCGGGAGGCCATTCCTGGGGTGCGTTCGGCCAGCCGAGCGCCATTCACGGACTTGGACGCATCATCGCCCGGATCGCGGATCTCAAGGTTCCATCGGAACCACGGACCACGTTTAATGTCGGCATGATCGAGGGTGGAACATCGATTAACACGATCGCTCCGTGGGCATCCGCCCTGATCGACATGCGCTCCGTTGACGCTAGCGCGCTGGATGACCTGGCGTTGCGAGTCGGACGTATCATCGAGTCCGCTCCTGGCGAGGGGCTGACGGCCGATGTCGAGATGCTCGGTGACCGGCCCGCCGGCGCTGTAGACGACAATGACCCTTTGATCCAGACCGCGTGGGAGGCTCTGAGCTGGCTGGGGATGGAGCCCATCTTCGACGCGTCGAGCACCGACGCGAACATCCCGATCAGCATGCACATCCCTTCGTTGTGTATCGGCATCACGCAGGGCGGACGTGCCCATACCGTCGAAGAATATATTTCGGTACCTCCAATTGAGCTTGGCCTCTCGCAACTCGTGCGGCTTTGCGGTGATGCCACGGCACTTATCTCGTCGAGTTCCAGCTAAGAAGGCCTATCCATATATGACCCAGCTATTTGTGGCGCTCGATCTTGAAGCGACCGGGATGGATCCGTCCCGCGATGAGGTCATCGAGATCGGCGCAGTCAAGTTTCGCGATGGTGTGGTTATCGACCACTTTGAGACCATGGTCCGGCCTCGTTCCGGGCTCTCTTTCGGTATCCAGACGCTGACGGGGCTGACAAACAAGGATCTCAACGACGCCCCGCGTTTTGCGGCCGTGGCGCCCAAACTGCGGGACTTTGTCAAACAGGCGTCCATCGTTGGGCAGTCTGTCGGCATGGATCTGGACATGCTGGAAGCGGCCGGCCTCGGCTTGCAAAACAGACGTTTTGACACCTTCGAAATGGCGACGATCCTGTTGCCAGAGCTGCCGACCTACGATCTCGGCACGATCGCCGCGACTCTCGGCGTGCCCCCGTCCCTCAAACACAGGGCAGTTGCCGATGCTGAGACAGCGATGCACGTGTTTAATCGCTTGTTGGATCGTATTGAAGCCCTGGACGACGCCACGCTGGACCGGTTGGCTGAGCTGACGCGCATCTCACAATCTTCGTTAACGCACCTCTTTAGCTCCGTTGCCCGCCGACGGCGGGGTGAGATCGAGCAATTCGGAGGCAATTCCATCGGCGCGGCGTTGCTGGCGAAGCTCGGGGGCGAGCGTTCCGCATCACCCGAGGCAGCGTTCCTGGTATCGCGTTCGCGTCCTGCTCGTCTGGAACCCACCGGGAATGAGCCGGACATCTCGCCGGACGATCTGCGGAACGCCATGGGTCCGGATGGGCCGTTCTCCGCCGCATTGCCCGGCTTCGAACAGCGCCCGCAGCAGCTCGACATGATGCTTGCCGTCGCGCGCATTCTCAATCGTGGCGGACGCACGTTGATTGAGGCGGGGACGGGTACGGGCAAGTCACTTGGCTACCTGTTGCCTGCTGCCATCCACGCGATGGAGCACGGCGATCCCATCGTGGTTTCAACGGCGACCATTGCCCTGCAAGATCAACTGATGAAGAAAGACATCCCGGCGCTACGAGCCGCGGCCGCGCGAGCCGCCAAGGTTGATCCCTCGTCGCCGATTGCGAAGCTGCAGAATCTTCGGGCGTCCGTCTTGAAGGGGCGCGCCAACTACCTGTGTCTGCGCCGCTGGTTCCTGGCACAGCGCGAGGCGGTGTCGAGCGAGACCCAGGCGCAACTGTATGCCAAGGTGACCGCCTGGGTTCAGAGCACCGAAACCGGCGATCGAGCTGAGCTGAGACTATCGCAAGACGAAGGGGCAATGTGGGGCAGGCTCGCCGAGGACGAAGGCGCGTGCGTCCCCGCGCAGTGTGTGTTCCACCGGCGCAATCAGTGTTTCCTGTTCCGCGCACGGGCTGAGGCAGAAGCGTCGCACCTCGTTGTCGTGAATCACTCGTTGTTGCTCTCCGATCTCCTGAGAAGCCGCTCGGTATTACCGAGTTTCCGGCATTTAATCGTCGACGAGGCCCAGCACCTTGAGGCGGAGGCGACCACCCAGGCTGGATTCTCCGTCAGCAGACCCCAGGCAGTCGAGCTGATCAGGAGGGTTGTGCGAGAAGATCCGCAGCTGGGCACCGTCGGTGCATTGGGCCTCACGTCTCGAACGCTGAGTACACTCGCAGGAAACCAGGCACGCGCGGCGGCCGCTGAATTACAGATGTTCCTGCAGGCCGGACGTAACTCGAGCGCCGACGCTCTCTCCGGCATCGAGAGGGTGTTCCTCACTCTTGGGGAATTTGTTGAACGCTACGACAGTCTGGCGACGGGATATGAGCGACGAGTGCGGGTGACCGGCGCCATTCGCTCAGATCCCGCGTGGTCTCAGGTGGAGATCGAGTGGGACCAGACTGCCCAGCCAATCGGCGCCTTGATCGACCTGTTGAGACAGTTTTCAGACGTTGTCGAGACGTTCAGCGATGAGGTCCTGCCAACGCGCCTCGAAATCCTGACGGAACTGGAGAACCTTGAGAGCGAGTTGACAGAACTCCGACGGCGGCTCTTCGAGCTTTTGAGCCAGTCTTCCGAGCAGATGATCTGCTGGTTATCACGGCACCAAACGACCGGGGAGACGAGCGTACACGCGGTCCCGTTGCATGTCGCGGATCTGTTGCGCGCAGAGCTCTATCGCCGGTGTGAGAGCGTCACCCTGACATCCGCGACGCTTACGACGGACAGGACATTCGATTACATCAAGGACCGGCTTGGACTTGAGGAAGCCGACGAGCTCAGCGTGCCGTCGCCCTTCGATTATGCGGCGTCAACCCTGCTTGCGGTCATGGATGATGTCCCAGAGCCGGGTCAGCCGGGCCACCAGAAAGCGTTGCAACGGGCAGTGTTAGAGAGCTGCAGGGCATCTCAGGGTAGAGCGATGGTGCTGTTCACCTCCCACAACGCGCTGCAGACGACGTACCGCGCCATAAAATCTGAGCTGGAGCGCGAGGGTATTCTGGTACTTGGCCAGAGAATTGACGGATCGCCGCGCCAGCTAGTCGAACGCCTCCTGAATAATCCGAAGACCGTCATCTTCGGCACCAACTCTTTCTGGGAGGGGGTGGACATTGTCGGTGACGCATTGAGCTTGCTGGTCATCACCCGCTTGCCTTTCTCCGTGCCGTCCGATCCCGTGTTCGCGGCGCGCAGCGAGCTCTTTGAAGAACCATTTATCGATTACGCCGTCCCGCAGGCCATACTGCGATTCAAGCAGGGTTTCGGCAGGCTCATCCGTAGCGCGGACGATCGCGGCGCGTGCGTCGTGCTGGACCGGAGAATCGTGAGCCGGCGGTACGGAGAATCGTTCGTCGCTTCGCTACCGGATTGCCGTTTTATCGTGGGTAACGTGGACGAGGTCGCGTCGTCGGTTGAGGGTTGGTTAGATCGCTGCCGAACAGAGCTCGTTCACGAGGAATAACGTGTGCTTGTAGTCGGGTCGAGGGCACCGACCGTGGGGAAGAAGGGTTTGGACAGATGAATAGCGCTGAACATCGCAGTCAGCCAGATCGAAATCTCGCGATGGAGCTTGTGAGGGCTACCGAGGTCGCCGCCCTGGGTGCCGCTCGTTGGATGGGGCGTGGACAGAAGGAGATGGCGGATCAGGCCGCGGTTGACGGACTGCGCACCATGCTCGGCACGATCAACATGGACGGTATCGTCGTCATCGGTGAGGGCGAAAAAGACGAAGCGCCCATGTTGTACATCGGTGAGCGCGTTGGCACCGGCAGTGAGCCCGCGGTCGATATCGCGGTCGACCCGATTGATGGAACGACGCTGCTTGCAAACGGCATGCCCAACGCAATCTCGGTGGTGGCGCTGGCCGAACGTGGATCGATGTATTATCCGCCGCACATCGCCTACATGGAAAAGATCGCCACCGGTCCGCAAGCGGCACACGCGATCAACATTGAACGCTCTGTGACGGAGAATCTCCAGCGCGTCGCTGAAGCAAAAAACATGGAGGTACGCGACCTCACGGTGGTTGTGCTCGACCGGCCGCGTCATCAGGAGATCATTCAAGAAATCCGTGAGGCCGGCTCGCGTATCAAGCTCATCACCGACGGTGATGTGGCAGGCGCAGTCATGGCTGCGATTGATGGAACCGGTATTGATCTGCTCATCGGTATCGGGGGCGCGCCAGAGGCCGTTATCGCCGCCTGCGCGCTGAAGAGTATCGGCGGCAACATGCAGTGCAGACTATGGCCGCGCAATGATGATGAGTGGAAGATCGTCAAAGAGTACGACATGGACACCAAACGGGTCCTGGGCTTGAACGACCTCGTGAGCTCAGATAACGTCTTCTTCGTCGCCACCGGGATTACGGATGGCGAGCTGCTTGATGGTGTGCGGTACACCCAGAACGGCGCGACGACGGAGTCACTCGTCATGCGCTCAAAATCGGGCACAGTGCGCCGGGTGCACGCCCAGCATCGCCTCGCGAAGATTCAGCGGTACGCTGCCGTCGAATTTGACTAGTGCACTGAGGTAGGTTATACTGAGGCTCGCGTGCACTGGCGTGCGCCTCAACCCCTTACCCATCTGCGCGACATGACATGCTGAGACATGCTGAATCGAAAATGTTCGGTCTCGCATCTTGAACCGGTTTTCCTCAATTGTCGAAGTTCTCACAGGCGCAAAGTCCCCAAGCATAGTGTGTTCTGCCCGAACTTGAACAGGGCCGCATGCGCCGCGTCGGCGCGTATCGTAAACGGTGGATTATGACATCTCAAGCCCCATCTCCAGACGAGGGCGCCGAGAAGCCGGAAGTGGCAGAAACGCCAAAACGGACCAGGCAACCCCGTCGCCGCACAACGAAGAGCGCTGTCGCCGTCGTTGATACGGAATCGACAGACGAAGCTTCTACTGAGGCGGAATCAATTACTGAAGCCACACCTACTACAGAAGAACCTCAAGCCGAAACACAGACTGACGTTTCCCCGCCAGCTGAGACGCCCATTGACACAGCCAAGCCTGTTGAAACTGACAAAGTACCTGAAGCTGTTTCGACTCCAGCCACACCTCCAGAGGCCGCAGTCCCGGTGGAAGCGTCCCCTGACGGTGTTGACGACCAGGCGCAGTCATCCGTAAGCGAGGCTGCACCACGCGAGGAGGCTGCACCACGCGAGCGACGACCCGATTCCAACGGAACGGGTAGGACTCAGGGGCGACAGCAGCAGCGTCGGCCGCAGCGCGAGCGTCAGCCGGATCGACAACCAGATGCGGCACGCCAGACCGATTCGGCACCGAGTCTCAACGTCGCCCGGCTGCTCGAAATGCCGCGCAGCGATCTACTAGAGCTGGCGAACGAGCTCGAAGTGCCGAACCCACAGCGCTATCGACGCATTGAAGACCTCGCCGGGAAAGTGTTGCGCGCTCAGGCTGAGCGGGCAGGCTATAAGTTCGGCGAAGGCGTCCTCGACATTATTGAGGATGGCTTCGGCTTCCTGCGTGGCGAGCGTTATCTACCGGGCCCCGACGACGTCTACGTTTCTCAGTCGCAGATCCGGCGATTTGGCCTGCGACCCGGTGACCGGATCGCCGGCGTCATCCGTCCGCCCAAAGATAACGAGAAGTATCACTCGCTCCTGCGCGTCGAGTCGGTCAACGGTATTGACCCGGAATCGGCCCGCCGGCGTCCGAATTTCGATCACCTGACACCGATCTTCCCGCACGAGCGTATCGATCTTGAGACGCAGCCGCACGTCCTGTCAACTCGAATCCTTCGACCTGGTGGCGCCGATTGGCCGCGGGCAGCGTGGCTTGATCGTCTCCCCACCCAAAGTGGGCAAGACGATTCTCCTCAAGTCCATTGCAAACGGTATAACCGCCAACTTCGAAGACATTCACTTGATGGTGTGTCTGATCGGTGAGCGCCCGGAAGAGGTCACCGACATGAAGCGCTCGGTCGATGGCGAGGTTGTTTCCTCGACATTCGACGAGCCGATCGAGGATCACACCAAAGTGGCCGAGATGGCGCTCGAGCGTGCGAAGCGGTTGGTCGAGGGTGGCCGCGATGTGGTCATTCTGCTGGACTCGATCACCCGGTTGGCGCGTGCCTACAACCTGGCCGTTCCGCCAAGTGGCCGAACGCTCTCCGGCGGTATCGACCCGGTCGCGCTCTACCCGCCGAAGCGCTTCTTCGGAGCCGCCCGCAACATTGAGGGTGGCGGTAGTCTGACGATCATCTCGACGTGTCTGGTTGATACTGGGTCGCGCATGGACGACGTCATCTACGAGGAGTTCAAGGGCACCGGTAACATGGAGCTGCACCTCGACCGCAAGCTGGCCGAGCGGCGCATTTACCCGGCGATCGACATTCAGCGCTCCGGTACACGTCGCGAAGAGTTGTTGCTTGACGACAACACGCTGCGCAGCGTCTACACGATGCGCCGGATGGTCTCGATGCTTGGCGGTTCTGAAGGTACAGAGCTGCTGCTGGGCCGCCTCTCGAAGACCCAGACGAATCCCGAGTTCCTGTTGACCCTGAGCAAGGACGTCTAGCGGAACTTGCTACCTACAAAATGTTGAGAAGGAGTGCCGGATCGGCACTCCTTTTTATTTGTGCTCCGCGAAATAGCGAGCGATCTCATCAACCGCGAACTCAGGCAGCGGGTTCAACCCGTCTCTGGTTCGAAACACGACGTCGCGCCCCGGAGTGGTGAACGATCCAATGAGCGAACACGCGATACCTGCCGCCTGGAGAGCATGTTCTGCGATCTCAAGATCCTCGCGGGCAACAACCACAAGGAGCGCGCCGCTTGATATGAGTCCAAGGGGATCGAGGCCAAGTACGCGGCAGATCTCCGCTGTCTCGGGGTAGATCGCGATTGCCTCGCGGTTGAGCTCAACTGAAAGGCCGCCCGCAACCGAGAGCTCTCTCAACGCCGACGCAAGCCCGCCTTCAGTCGGGTCGTGCATGCCTCGTATCGACGCACCACTCCGGGTGAGCGCACGAGCCGCCGCCACGACGGAGATTCCCGGATCGGTGAGGAAGCCTGCGGCATTCTCAAGCATCATGGGGTCGAGGCCTTCTAACGCCTTCGCCGAAGCTTCACGCGCCAGCAGGGCCGTACCTTCGATGGCGATACCCTTACACAGCAGAATCGCGTCGCCGGGCTGCGCGGCGCGGATGTCGATCAGCCGTTCTCTGGTTGTCTCTCCGAGCATGTGGCCGACAAGGATAGGTCTATCGAGCCCGATCGTGATCTCAGTGTGGCCGCCCACAAGCGTGACGCCGATGTCCGCGGCGGCGCGTTCGATGGAGGTGAAGATGCTGGATACCAGCGTCTCGGTGGTGTGCTGTTCCGGCAGAAGGGCGGTGACGAGCAGCCACTTTGGCTCTGCGCCCATGCAGGCGATGTCGTTGGCATTGACATGCACGAGATACCAGCCCGCATCTTCGGTAGCGAAGGTTATGGGATCGCTCTTGACCACCAGGACGGCGTCTTCGCCCATGTCGATCGCGGCAGCGTCCGTTCCTACACGGGGTCCGATAATCACCCGTGGATCCCGGATCTTTTGCCTCGTTAGCAGGCGCTCCAGGAGCTCGGGAGGGAGTTTTCCGGCCGGCAGGATCCGCTCGCGACTATCCAAGGTACATCCCCATCTGGCAGGCGGCGCCGATCATCGGGTGATCGTCCGGAACGAGACGCGGTCCAAGCGTGACATCGCTCAAGGGAGTGGCTTCAATCGCGAGGCCGTGCATGCCGACGACGACATTGTGGGCGCCCTCGACGACCGCCTGGACCGCAGAGGCCCCCAGCTGGGTGGCAAGCGCGCGGTCAAAGGCGGTTGGCGATCCGCCGCGTTGAAGATGCCCCAGGACGAGGGACCGAATCTCTTGATCCAGTTGCTTGCCGAGTACCTTGGCCAAGTTCTCGCAAATGCCGCCGAGCTTCCAGTTGTAGTCCGCGCCCTCACTGGTCTTGAATACGGCTTGACCATCTGGAGACGCGACCCCTTCCGCGACGACGGCGATGGTGAAGCGGTGCCCGCTGCGGCTCCGGCGATCGATGGTCTCCATGATGCCGTCCAACGTGTAGCCGCGTTCAGGAATCAGGAGCACATCGGCGCCGCCGGTGACTCCAGCATAGAGTGCAATCCAGCCTGCCGTGCGCCCCATCGTCTCAACCATGAGAACGCGGTGGTGGGATTCGGCAGTGGTGTGGAGTTTGTCGACCGCGTCGGTGACAGTGGCGACGGCGCTATCGAAACCAATCGCGTAATCGGTACCGCGAACGTCGTTATCGATCGTCTTGGGGATCGCGACCATGGGGACACTGAACCGCTCGGCGAACTCGCCAGCCAAAAGCAACGTTCCGTCGCCGCCGATGACAATCAAGCCATCGACCTCCAGCGCCTTCAGGTTCTGAGCGGCTTCATCGCTGGCGTCGCACTCCGGCTGATCGCCTCGACGTCCTGTATAGCGAAATGGGTTGGTGCGGTTAGACGACCCAAGGATGGTGCCGCCCACCCTCAAGATGCCTCGAACATCCTTCGCCGCGAGAGGGACCGTGTTGTTGGTGATGAGGCCCTCAAAGCCGTCGCGGATGCCAATGACTTCACAGCCGAAGTGACTGGACGCGACTCTCACGACCGCACGAATGGCGGCATTCAAACCGGGGCAATCGCCGCCACCGGTCATAATGGCTATACGTTTCACGTCTGGTGATCGTCCATTCCATCGAGAGCCGGTCGACAGAAACACTAGGCGTGCTTGCTATAATCGGCCTTCGGGCCAAAGTGCCCTGCCAGAGGATTGTACAAGACCGCCGGTGCCATGCCTGGCGGATCTGTTGGGAGAACGAAAGTCGTGTCGGGAACTACTGAGGATACATCAAGGCGTTTCGTCGAAGATATCGCAGACCAGGACGACGACTTCGATCGCTGGTACGTTGACGTTGTAAAGCGAGCCGAGCTGGCGGACGATGCACCTGTGCGTGGTTGCAAGATCATTCGTCCTTACGGCTACGCTCTGTGGGAGAACATGCAGGCCGCGCTCGACAAGCGCATCAAATCGACCGGCGTGCAGAACGCCTATTTCCCGTTGTTCATCCCGGAGAGCATGTTCCAGCGCGAGGCCGACCATATTGAAGGCTTTGCGCCAGAGGTCGCCTGGGTAACTCGCGGTGGCCAGAGCGAGCTTGAAGAGCCTCTGGCAGTGCGTCCGACGTCTGAGTCGATCATCTGTCCATCATATGCGCGCTGGGTCCAGTCATATCGCGACCTGCCGATTCTCATCAATCAGTGGTGCTCGGTCGTGCGTTGGGAAGATCGACCGCGCGCGTTCTTGCGGACAACCGAATTCCTGTGGCAAGAGGGTCACACCTGCCATGCCACCGCTGAGGAGGCCGAGGAACGCTCGCGTCAGATGCTCGAGGTCTATCGCGAGTTCATTGAGACCGAGCTTGCGATCCCGGTGATCGCCGGCCAGAAGAGCGACGCCGAGAAGTTCGCGGGAGCGGAGCGCACCTATACCGTTGAGGCGATGATGGGTGGCAAGAACTGGGCGCTCCAATCCGGTACCTCTCATAATCTCGGGGACCATTTTGGGCGCGTCTTCGAGATCGAATTTTTGGACAAGGATGGCGAGCGCAAGTTCGCCTTCAATACCAGCTGGGGCTTGAGTCACCGCACCGTGGGTGCCATTGTTATGGTGCACGGCGATGTGAATGGTCTCAAGCTACCCCCGCGGGTGGCCCCGATCCAGGCGGTGATCGTCCCAATCTGGCGCAAGGAAGCTGAGCGCGAGCAGGTCGAGGATTTTGTCGAGCAGATCGAGGCAACGCTGCGCGACGACGTTCGTCTGTTCATTGACCGTCGAGACGACAAGACTCCCGGCTGGAAGTTCAGCGAGTGGGAGCTCAAAGGTGTGCCGCTTCGGATCGAGGTGGGCCCTCGTGATGTGCAGAATGGGCAGGTGGTGCTCGTGCGGCGTGACACGCGCGAGAAGCAATCTGTTCCGGTTGACCAGCTGCAGGAGACGATTCAGTCCTTGCTCGTCCAGATACAGCAGGACATGTTTGAGGCCGCGCGCCAGCGACTGACTGATTTGACGGTGTCTGTTGTGTCCCTTGACGAGCTGTACGACCGCGTGTCGCGAAACGCCGGTTTCTCGAGGGCCGGCTGGTGTGAAAGCGCCGAGTGTGAGGCACGGGTCAAGGCGGAGTCACACGCAACCATCCGCTGTATACCATTCGATCAGCCCACCGATCCGGGACAGTGCATTGTTTGCGGGGAGAAGGCGAAGCACGAGGTCATCTTCGCACGCGCCTATTAGAACGGGAACTCGTCTTCTTCGTCGAGGTTTTCAAGCATTGGTGTGGATGGCTTGCGAGAATCGATCTGACTGATGCGGAGCTCTGCTTCGTTGAGGAGCTTCTCGCAGGCTGCCGCAATGGCCACCGAACGCTCGTAGGTTGCCAGCGACTGCTCCAGCGTGAGGGAGTTGCCATCCAGTTGGTTGACTGTTTCTTCCAACATCTCGAGGAGCTCTTCAAAGCTCTTTTCGTCGAGGTTCAGGTCAGCCGTCATGAAGACTCCCTTGTCACTGCTGCTCGTATCGTGCCGTCTCTGAAGGTAATCTGTAGTTGATCCTGTTTTCGTGCTGATTCGGCGTTCGTCAGGCGTACTTGCGTGTCGTCGGCAGCAACGATCGCGTACCCGCGCCGTAAAATGTCGCGCGGATCGAGCAGCCGTGCAGTTTGCGCATGACTGGCGATAGTTGAGCGACGTGCGGCTAGCTGCGCATCCAGGAGGCTGCTCGTCTTCGCGCCCACCGCGTCCATATCCTGGCGATGACGTCTCAGATCGGCTCCTGGATTACAGCGCGAGAGCGTCGAGGACAGGATGTTCGCATCGTGACGTGCCCCTTGCAGCACCTGGATCAGACTCTCTCGCGCCAGCGTGGTTTGGAGCAGAATGTCCGCCAGAAGCTCGCGGCGGTGTGGCACGCACATCTCTGCCGCCGCACTCGGAGTTGGTGCACGCACGTCTGCGACGAGATCGGATATCGAGACATCGGTCTCATGCCCGACCGCGCTGATGACTGGAACGCTCGACGCGTAGATGGTGCGTGCAAGTTCCTCGTCGTTGAAGCACGCCAGGTCTTCAGCGGAACCACCACCGCGCGCGATGATGATGACGTCGCACTTCCCATAGTCGTGCAGGGCGTGGATACCAGCGATGAGCTCCTGAGGCGCCTGGGAACCCTGGACTGCGCTTGGTGCGAGAACCAGATGCGTCAGCGGATAGCGCCGCGCGATCACGTTGCAGATGTCGTGCCAGACAGCACCCTGTGCCGACGTTACCACGCCGATGACGGCCGGACGCTGGGGTAGGGGACGCTTGCGTTCCTGGGCAAAGAGCCCGTCCGCTTCAAGCGTTCTACGCAGCTCCTCAAACTGCAATTGCAGGACGCCCGTACCTTCGGGAGCCACGTTGTCGACGTAGAGCTGGTATTGACCGGTGCTTTCGTAGATTGACACGTTCCCGTGCGCGAGCACCTCATGGCCGTTCTGGGGCAAGGCGAGCAACCCACGCTGGCTGTTACGGAAGAGCGCGCAGCGCAGTTGTGAACCGTCGTTGCTCAAGGTGAAATAACAGTGCCCCGCCGCGGAGCGATGAAAGTTCGTGACCTCGCCACGCACCCAGACATCGCTCAGAATCGGGTCTTCCTCGAGGACGGCCCGAAGGTACGCGTTCAGCCGGTCGACGCTGAGGACTTGCAGTCCGAACGTGGTCATTCGCCGGACGGCTCGAGACGAATCAACGGGCTACCGTATTCCACCGTCTGCCCGTCGCTGGCGACGATTTCAAGGACGGTTCCGGATCGATTGGACGCGATCTCGTTCATGATCTTCATGGCTTCAATAATCCCGATGGTCTGCCCCTCGACGACGGTATCGCCAACTGTGATGAACGGCGGCTCGTTCGGCGCAGGGGCGGCATAAAACGTCCCGATCATCGGAGCCGTAACGGTATGGCCCACTGCCGGTGCGTCTCCCTCAGCGGCTATGGGAACCGGCGCTACAGGTAACGACCCGTTCTCACTCATCCTTGAGGATTTCGCGACACGATCGTTTGATTGGAGCGCGAGTCGCAGCGATCCATACTCGATCTTGAGCGACCCGATGTTGCCGGCGGCCATCATCGAGATGAGATCTTCGACGACGCTTGTTAGCTCGTGGATTTGTGCCATTTCGTCGTTAGTGGCCGTGACCTCTGGCTGGTGATCCTTCATGGTCAATGTGCCACCGTCCTACGAAACGCGTTCGAGATAGGTGCCCGTGCGGGTATCGATCTTGATCGTCTCCCCCTCGGTGACAAAGAGCGGAACGTTGACCGTCAGGCCGGTTTCCACCGTTGCTGGCTTGCTGCCACCGGTGGCGGTATCGCCTCTGAACCCGGGATCGGTCTGGGTGACGACGAGGTTCACGGTAATCGGTATCTCAATGTCGATCGGCTGCCCTTCGTGAGTCAGCAGGTCGATGGTGTCTTCCACCTTGAGATAATTCAAGGCGTCGCCAAGCGTCTCCGAATCCAGCACGAACTGTTCAAATGAATCCAGATCCATGAAGTGATACTCGTCGCCTTCGGCATACAGGTATTGCGCGCGCTGGCGTTCCAGGCGTACAGGCTGGAACCGCGAACCCGCTTGAAACGTCTGCTGCACGGTAGACCCGCTGCGAATGTTTCGAAGCGTTACGCGGACGAACGCGCTGCCCCGGCCCTGTTTCACATGCTGAAAATCGTTGATCTTGAGGAGCTCGCCCTCGTGCTCGATGATAAGGCCTTTCCTCAGGCCACCTGTGTCGATCATCTCTGGATACTCTCCCGTTCTACGTTGATGTCAGGTCTGCTTCTTGGGCGCTGTCGTCAGAATCTCGAAGCCATCCTCTGTCACCAGAACAACATCTTCGACGCGGACACCGCCCCATTCAGGTAGGTATACACCGGGCTCAATGGTAACCGTGTGGCCGGGTACGAGCACGTCCTCCGAGCGCTTGCTGAGAGATGGCGCCTCGTGAACTCGCAGCCCGACCCCGTGGCCGAGCCCGTGTGTGAAGGCCTCGCCGAAACCATGCCGCTCAATATACTCGCGAGCGACTCCATCCAGCTCGCTACCCTTGACACCGGCCCCCAGCCGCTCGAGCACCTGCTCCACCGCTGCGGCGACTATCGGATAGACGGTCCGGAGCAGGTCGTCCGGCTCGCCAACCCAGACCGTGCGCGTCAGGTCGGCAGAATAGCCATGGTATCGGGCACCCATGTCGATGATGATTGGCTGCCCCTCGACGATGACCGTCTCACCCGGTTCGTGATGAGGCCGGGCAGCGTTCGTACCCGCCGCGACGATGGTGGGGAAGGCCGGCCCCTCGGCGCCGAGCTCGACGAAGGCTTGATGGATCCGCCAGGCGACTTCAGCCTCAGTTTGACCCGCTTCGATCGTTGGCGCGACGCGCTCAAACGCAGCATTGGTGATTTCGAAGGCCCTCCGGAGGAGTGCGATTTCGTCAGGAGACTTGACCGCGCGTAGCTCCTCGACCAGCCCATCCACCGCGACCCACTCGAAATCGTAGTTCCTGGCTCTCAGTGCGTCACCGATGCCACGATGGACGCCTTCGAGGATGGCGTCGGCTTCAAACCCGATGCGACGGATACCCATCTCTTCAATCAGCGCGGCGTCGCTGACCGCCCAGGAAGCCGCCCGGTTCACGACTCGAACATGCGGCGCCTGTGCTTCTGCCTGGGTGACATTGACAGATCCTGTTACCAGGGCGATGTCCTGTGCTCCAACAATCAAGTGCCCGGACGATTCGTTTGGCGGAATGTCATCAGCGGTGAAGCCGGTAAGATAGCGCCGGTTGGTCGGGTGCGTGACGAGGAGTCCATCGATGCCGGCCGCGGCAAACTTGCCCCGCACTGTCTCCACGCGTTGCTTAGCTGAGGTCACGCTGTTGACTCTCCTCGGTATCGGCCATGTCCATCAGATATTGTAGCGCCAGGACGTAGCCACTGGGTCCTAAACCCGCAATCGACCCCACTGCTACAGGTGCGATGACTGAATGGTGGCGGAACTCCTCGCGTGCGGCGATGTTTGAGAGATGAATCTCGACTGCCGGGGCCGGCACTGCCGCGAGCGCGTCCCGCAGGGCGATGCTGTAATGTGTTAATGCCCCCGGATTGATGATGATACCAGAGCATTTCCAGCCGAAGTCGTGGATGTGCTCGATGAGCTGTCCTTCGAAATTGGACTGAAAGGCCGCGAGCTCGAAGCCACGCTCGGTGGCAGCTGCACGCATGGTTGCCTCGATGTCATCGAGTGTATTCAGCCCGTAGATCTGTGGCTGGCGCTTCCCCAGGAGGTTCAGGTTGGGGCCGTTCAGGAGCAGGATGCATTTCGGAGTAGTCTCGGAATCGCTCATCGGATCCAACCTCTCTCCCGCAGCATTTCGTTCCCTAGCAGACCGAGCAGAATTTCGTACTGCGTACCCTCAAACTCCGGATGGTATTCGAAGCGGGCGCGCTCAAAATACTGGACTACATAATCACTGCCGTCCTCAGGGTTCGTCTCGATAAACTCCTCGCTGATCGGAAAGCCATACTGGTACAGGCCGCCCTGCGATTCCCAGTACGCTTCGAACAACGGGCTCACGGAGTGGCCCGTCTCCTCAAAATAGCGCTTTCCCGGCTGCGGAGAACCCGCACTCTCCCATGGATCGACGCCGCGCTCTTCCTCTAGCGCCCACCGGCCGGTATGGCCAAGCAGGACTTCGAATTGCGTCCCGGCGAACTCGGGGTGCAATTCGAAGCGGGCGCGTTCAAAATACTGAACGAGAAAACTCTCGCCAACCAGCGGATCGTGTTCAACGAACGGCTCGGTACGCGGATAGCCGAAACGTGCCAGGCCCCCGTTGGTCTCCCAGTAGGTCAGAAACTCATCCGAGAGGCTGTGGCCCGTCTCACTAAAGTAGCGACTCGTTGCAGTATCAGGTCGCGGCGCTACCGGGCTTGCGGGCGTCTGGAGGGCGGCGACAACGCGCCAGTTGTCCGGGTCTTCCTGTCCCAGCCGCCAGGCAGCGAATCCGGCCAGGTCGTAGTCCATCGCCGCTTTGAGCTTGATCTCAAAACTTTGGGAGTCCTCAAACCACACTTCGTGCGCGGCGCCGTTATCGTCCTTGTATTTCACCCAGGGCGAGTTGTGCTCTGCGCTGTAGCCTGACGTCGCACCATCGCGTTTTGACAGCGCCACCGCGGCATCGTAGGTGACAGCAGCGGCCGGGGGCCCCTCCTTGGTATTCCAGTCGTAACCGTAGAACGGCACACCAAGGATCAACTGGTCAGCCGGGATCTGGCTCGACGTGTACGAGATCGCCTGGCGCACCCACGTGAGCGGTGCTACCGGTCCCGGCGTTGCGGACCCTACCGGTGTGTGGTCATACGCCATGATAACGATGTAGTCGTTGTGCCGGGCCAGCTCCTCGAAGTCATACGCTCCTCCCCACGTCGTGGACATGTCGGAGAGCCGTGGGATGACGGCCTGTGACGTGATCAAGCCCCGCGGCCTGAACGCTTTTGACAGGCGCTCCATGAAGTCCGAGAGGATATCACGGTCAGACGCGTTTACAGCTTCGAAATCGATGTGAATGCCGTCGTAGTTCTTGCGCTCAACCAGATCGACGAGGAGGTCCACCGCGGCCTGCCGTTTCTCGGGCGTCCTCATCGCCTCGGTGAAATCATCCCATCGCGCTTCGTTCTGGACAATCGGAAGGATCTTGGCGTCGCTGTTGGCGCGAATTTTCGCCGTGGTCTCCGGCTCGTCGAACTCCTTCAATGAGCCGTTGGGCGTCAGGTGATAGTAGTAGGGCGAAACGACGTCGAGCTGATGGAGATTGGCGTCTAACGATGCCTTCGAGCTGTCAGAATAGGTGACGTAATAGCCCCAGCGTTGCAGTGCTTTCGCCTCGGCTTCCTGTGTGCCCGGCGATCGTAGTGGAATGAGGATGGCTCCGAGAACTAATCCAATGGTGACCAGACAAGCGATACTTCCGGCGACGTACTTTTTCATCCGAGCGGATTTCCTTGATGATAGACGGCCGGTATATAGGCCGAAACGTACACACTGGTTCCATTGATCGTTGCCGTGCCGCCGAAGACGACGAGCGGCACGACGTACTGCGCGTCCCAGGGGCTGCCGGAGACGGTGTAGGCGATCGAGATGTCCGTGACGGTGACAGTACCCGATCCGCCGCCCGATTCCGAGATGTCGGCCGCTACGAACGCCTGTCCGTTGCGGAGCGTCTCCCAGAGGTCGATGGCCGGGATGAGCCCGTAGTCGGAGCCGATGAGATCTGCCGGCCAATCAACGCGCGCTTCTTCCACAGTGCCGTCGGCCGCAACCTTGATCCGCGCCGCCAATGATGGAGCCAGGTTCGGTGCCGGGCTAGATGGCGTCAGTGCCACGACCGCCAGGCCGGACTCTTCTTCCATGGCGATTACTTCTGCGTCTCCAGCGGAGATTCCTCCAATACCGGCCGTAGAGAACCATGACCAGGCAGCTTCGAGGGCCAGGTCTTCAGAAGGTACGTCGCTCGATGCGGCGGATGAAGAGGAGCTGTACTCGATGACTGTCGAGGATACGAACAGTGAGCTCTCGGAGCCACTTACGCTGAAGACGCCTTCACCCTGCTCGACAACGTCGCCATCGACGCCGAGGTTGGCTGCCATGCTCGCAACCTCGTCAGCGCTGTACGACGGCCATTCCACCTGATAGACGGTGCCGGTAGTGGGCACCATCTCGAGCGAGGTGCCGAGCTGGTAATCCAGGGTTAACGACTGCCCTGCGCCACCACTGGGCATTTGTGGGGGCGGCAGGAAGCCGAACTCCCCGGCGACCGGCTCTTCGACCGGCTCTGGTGGGATTTCTTCTGACTCGGTGGGGTCAGGATCGGACTCGTCCGGGTCGTCGCCGTCAGCCTCGTCAGGAGTAGCGGTCGGCGCGGTCGTGTCCGCGTCGGGGGTTGCCGTCGGGGCCGGCGTCAACGTAGGAAATGCCCGTGGCGTCGTAGCGGGTTCGCTGTTCGATGGCGTGGGCGAAGTGTTCGGTTGAGGTGTTGCACTCGTCAGTACCGTGGTTGTCGGTGCAGCAACCAGCCCCGTCGAGGACGTCGGCGTTGCGTCGACGAGCGCAAACTCCCTGGAATCGTCGTCGTCGCCCAGGACGAGCACTGCGGCAACGATCAGCGCGACGAAAAATATCCCTACAGCCAACAGCCCTGCGAGCCCGGTCGAGCCAAACGGGCGAGTTTGAGGGCGCGGCCCTCGATCGCCCGTGCGTTGAGAATCGCGCATCGGTTCTACGGTCCCTTTCGTCTGGATCTGCAGTTACAGGTTCCCGTGAAGCAACTCAGGAGTGGAGTGTTAGGGGGTTACATGACTTCCTGAACACGGCGCAAGTGAACCACCTGATCGCGCAGAAGTGCGGCTTTCTCGAATTCCAGCTGCTTGGCGGCGTCCTTCATCTGGCGTTCCAGATCTTTGATAAGCCGCGCAAGCTCGTCGGGCGGAATCTCCGTGATCGCTCCGTTCGGAGCATCGGCCGAGTATACCGGAGAGTCCTCTGCGACAAGTTTGATTCGCTCGGTAAGGTCACGAATTTCTTTGACGATGGTGGTCGGAGTGATACCGTGCGCCTCGTTATGCGAGATCTGGATGGCCCGGCGACGATACGTCTCGTCGATGGCTGCCTTCATCGAACGGGTCATGTTGTCGGCGTACATGATGACCTGACCTTCGACATGGCGCGCGGCCCGCCCAATGGTCTGAATCAACGAGGTTTCCGACCGCAGGTAACCTTCCTTGTCCGCGTCGAGAATCGCAACGAGTGAGACTTCAGGGAGATCCAGACCCTCTCGCAGCAGGTTGATACCAACGACGACGTCATACACTCCCGAGGCGCAGATCGCGCAGGATCTCGATACGCTCAAGCGTGTCGATCTCGGAGTGCAGGTAGTGGGTGCGGATGCCCGATTCCTTGAGGTAGTCTGACAGATCTTCCGCCATCTTCTTCGTCAGCGTCGTCACCAGAGCTCGCTCTCCACGACCGATACGCGCGTGGATCTCTTCCAGCAGGTCGTCGATCTGGCCCTTCGTCGGTCGCACCGAGATGGCCGGGTCGATGAGCCCGGTCGGCCGAATAACCTGCTCGACGATCTGTGACGAGTGCTCCATCTCGTATGGACCGGGTGTCGCGGAGACGTAGATGGCCTGGTTCATCTGGTTCTGAAACTCGTCAAAGGTCAGCGGCCGGTTGTCGCGAGCAGAAGGCAAGCGAAAGCCGTGTTCGATCAGCATGTCCTTGCGCGAGCGGTCCCCGCCGTACATGCCCCGTACCTGCGGCAGGGAGATGTGCGACTCGTCAACGATCATCAGGAAGTCAGCCGGGAAATAGTCGAGCAACGTCCAGGGTTGCTGCCCGGCGAGACGGCGGGCGAGATGACGGGAGTAGTTCTCCACGCCGGCGCAGTAGCCGGTCTCTTGCAGCATCTCCAGGTCATACATAGTGCGTTGTCGGAGACGCGCTGCCTCGAGCACCTTGCCGTCGGCGTCGAGCTGTTTCAGGTGTTCCTTGAGCTCTTTCTCAATGTCACCGATCGCGAGCGCGAGCTTGTCGTTCGTCGTGACGAAGTGACGCGCCGGATAGATGTCATCTCGGTCTTTTCCGAGAGAATCTCTCCCGTGAGCGGGTCCAGCTTCAACGATCCGCTCGATCTCGTCGCCGAAAAACTCCACCCGGACTGCTAGCTCTTCATAGACCGGGTAAATTTCCAGTGTGTCGCCGCGCACGCGGAATGTGCCTCGTACGAGGGTCATGTCGTTGCGGTCGTACTGGATGTCGATCAAGTGCCGGATAACCCGATCGCGCCGAATGCGCTGCCCACGCTGCAGGACAACGGTCTGCTCGTCGTAATCCGAGGGTGATCCAAGACCATAAATGCATGAGACCGACGCGACGATGATCACGTCTTTTCGGCTGCGCAACGCGCGTGTCGCCGCGTGGCGCAGCTTGTCGATCTCCTCGTTGATTGCCGAGTCTTTTTCGATGTAGGTATCGGTACTCGGGATATAGGCTTCAGGCTGGTAGTAGTCGTAATAGGAGACGAAATACTCAACGGCGTTATCTGGAAAGTACTCTTTGAGCTCGCTGTAGAGTTGCGCCGCCAGCGTCTTGTTGTGGGCCAGCACCAGCGTCGGGCGCTGGGTACGCTCGATGACGTTTGCCATGGTGAACGTCTTGCCAGAGCCAGTAACGCCCAACAACGTTTGCCGGAGCTGCGCCTGCTTCAATGCCGGAGACGAGTTCTGCGATGGCCTGAGGTTGATCGCCGGTGGGCTGCAAGTCGGAGACAATTTTGAACGGTGGCAAAGACGGTCACTCCACTCGATGACTGAGGCAGTTTGGGGTCGATTTCACAACCGTAAGTATACCGAAAAAGTGCCTCGTTCAGAGCGTGTAGAGCTCCGCGTCATCGCCGCCCATCGCAATCACGTCGTAAATGTGGCGCACGGCCCAGCGCTGGGCAGACCACATCAGACGGCCGGTCGTCTCTTCGAGATCACACCAGGCGTAATCACTGAATTCGGCGGAGAGCCTGGGCTTTGAGCGGGCCGGAACTCTGGCCGCGAACGTGGGCGCGAGCACGATCGTGTCGGTAACATGGTCGTAAAACTGGCTAATGTAATCGGCGGAGTACATCTGTGTGGGGACGATGCCGGTGTGTTCCTCGATCTCGCGTCTCGCGGCTTCGACCGCGGTCTCGTCCCGAGCGATCTTGCCATGTATGGATTGCCACGTATCGCCCATCGCGACATCGGGGCGGCGGCGAACGACCAGAAACTGCACGCGGGCGTTCACTGTACGAAATAGATACATATCAACAATATCGCTAACGATCTTCGGCATACGGCCCCGTACTGCTCCTCTGCGGTCTGTCAGATGAAAGGTCAGGCGTGTGCGGGGCGGCTAGCCTCGCGGACCTCTTCGTTTCCTGCCCCAATTCCGGGTCCGATCAGCAACCGAGGAGCGCCGTGAATGATCGAAATCGATGTCGCGGCCCCTCCAGCGCTTGGACGTCGACGCTGTGGGCGGACCACCGGCGATTGCGCCACTTTTTCGCGTGTAGAGGGCTGCCAGGAAAGCGAGCACACTCAACACCATTGCTACCATCGCCAATGTTCCCGAAAACCGTGACAACTGCCAGGCGAGGATAGCAACGACGATACCGACCCCTACCCACGACCCCGCCGAGTAGCGCCGTACTTTTGTCAGAGGGTCTGTTACGGTTGCCTTGATTCGGTTCGTATCGAATCGCCGTTGCGATGATTTCGACCTGGGCCGGAATGGAACGAGGTTGGCCGGTGGTGCGGCAGGTGGCTTCTGATCCATCTGATCGAGAATCTGGATGATCTCTTCCTCGACTTTGCTGTAACGCTTGTCTGACATGATGTCCACCCTCCGGGCGCGGTAAGAGTGAGTGAGGCGATCCTGTATAACCGTCCGGGCCAATACCCGACTGGCCGGCATAATCGGCACGCTTCAGACGTGCTGAATGTGTGCAAGAACTCCAAGCTGTACCCACCCATAGTGTACGACATGCTGCGTCAATTGCATGGCTTGAATGCGCTCTCAAGTTTTTCGTGTATGAGCTTTATGGTAGAGTTTCCGGTCCTGCCCGGTCGGCATTTCCCGCACCGGGTGCAAGTCCAATCTTCACCGATACTTCGTACGTACTAACCGCTAAAGAGGAGCCTTCGATCGTGTCCCGTATTCGATACACCGTCACCGATGACGCCGGCACGGCGAGTTTTATCGGGCCAGGCCACGTGCTGAAAATGTTGGTCGCGGCCTGCGCCAAAGGGCCGAAATCGTTGCGTGAGATGCTGGAACACGTCCGGCGTTATGATGCCGAGTTCGTCGATAACGTGATGCATGGGTTGGCCGTATTTGACGAGCATAACGTCGCCGGGAATACCCAGGCGATAGATCGCTTAATCTCGCGGACGGACGGCGACGACTTGCCACCCTTTCGGGTCTACGGCGAGACTGCGAGGGCCGCGAGCTCGCAACCGGTGCAGGCCGGTTTAATTATCTTCAACCTTACGGCGCGGCGGATCGTGCAGGTTCAGAATAGCTACTCGGAGATCCAGCGCAACGATCGCGGTCGGATCCGGGAGTCGGGCCGGCCGACGCGCGCGCTCTACCACTACCGTCTTCCGCGAGAGTGGGCGCTGGTTCCGTAAGCGAGCACGCAGACAGCGAGAAATGAAAAGGGGGGGACAGCTGTGCCCTCCCCTTTTGATTTCGAACGCAGCCTTGTGGTTACGTGGCGCAACAAATGGCGCCTCTACGCGAGGTCGATGGTTCCGACAACCGCTCTAATGACGCGAATTGTCTCGTTTCCCGTCGCGCTTCTCGCGCTCTGTAGTGGACCCAAGACGGGGCTTGCGCCGGAACATCGATCCGAATAGCATCTGGTTAAACTGACCGGTCATGCTGACGTTTGAGAGTTCTTTATCGGTGTCCTGTACAAGCTCGCCGCCGCGCCGCTCGGTCGTCGCCCAACCCGCCCGCGCGTCGCGCGTCTCTTCGAAGATGCTCAAGAGCGTTTCGTCTGCCTCTTCAGTACCGGCCGCGATGAGCGACCGCATATGCTGGAGATCCTCGATCGCCTCGCCCATCCAGCGGACCACCGCTTCGCGGTTCGTGACGCAGATGTCGCGGTGCATCTCGGCGCTCCCGCCAGCGAGCCGCGAAACATCCTGAAAACCGGTCGAAGAGAGCTGCTTCATGTCGCGCCAGGCCGGGTCGCGGCTCACGGAATGCATGAGCGCGATCGAGAGCATGAACGGCAGATGACTTACGGCTCCCACGAAACCGTCGTGCTCATGCGCATCCACGAACGCGGGCTCAGCACCTAGCGCGCTTACCATGCCCAGGACGGTCTGAACGGCGTTCTCATCCGCGGCCACGGATGGCACGACGCACCAGGTGGCCGCGTTGAACAGATCAGCATCCGCACCTTCGATGCTCTGCGATTTGCCCGCCATCGGGTGCCCACCGATGAAGTGCACGTGGTTTGGCAGAATTTCGTCTGCCCACTTCATGATGTCGGCTTTCGTTGAGGTGACGTCTGTTACCACCGCACCTGGCTTGAGCGTCTCCGCCAGAGCTTCCAGCACGCTGCGCACGGCCAACGGCGGCACTGCGATGATAACCAGGTCTGCCTCGCGGGTTGCGCGCGGGAGATCCCACTCGGTGCGGTCGACCGCCTGGATCTTCTTGGCATAGTTCTGGTGCTCCAGGTTCGTGTCAAACCCGGTGACCGAGAGCACGGCTGCTCGCTTGCCGTCATTCGTGGCCCAGCGACGGAGGCCAAGTCCGATGGACGCGCCGATGAGGCCGAGTCCGACGATTGTGACCTGCTGCATTGATTCTCCTTTGAAGGGCGTCTAGGTGCGCTGCATGTTGACCGTAATACCGACGGAGTATAGCAAAGTGAGCCGTTTGGACGGGCCGGCACCGGGATTCGACACTGACGCTTGAGGATCGGAGGCTCTCGGCTACTCGGCTGGCGTTGCGGTGACGATCGGTGTATTGGACGCGACGAAATCGCTCAGAGCAGGCTCGAGACGAACCAGGATCCACACAAAGACGACCAGCAGAATCACAATGGCAAACGCGATTGCGACGGCCGAGAGCCAGTCGGGCATTTCACCTGGTGGGTCGGGTTCAGACACGTACCCTGTCTCGTTCATGCGTGCAATCTCGCCTGACTCCCCAGCGTTTCAGTAGCGACGGTCATTTGCGGAACAGTCGACACGCCTAGTATTCCATGTTCGCCACATGAGAGGTCTGCGACACAACTCCCGCAGAGTCATGAGGAAGCGTCGCGGTGCCCGAGACTAGGAGGTCAGTACACCGGCAACAGCCACTCGTCGTATCGGGGGTTCTGTCCGCGGGCGATGCCGAAGTACAGGTCCTGCATCTGTTTCACCGCAGGTCCCGTCTTGCCCGAGCCCACGGGGTACCGGTCCACCGAGGTGACGGGCTGCACTTCCGCGCCTGTGCCGCAGAAGAACACCTCGTCGGCGACGTACAGCTCGGTGCGGTCGATCTCGCGCTCGACGACCTCCATCCCCAGCTCCTGTTGGAAGAGGCCCAGGAGCGTGCGGCGGGTGATGCTCTCCAGGATCCCCGCGGTCACGGGTGGGGTAACCACTTTGCCCTGCCTCACCATCATCAGGCAGGCCCCGGTTGCTTCGGCCACTTTGCCTCGCGGGTTCAAGAGGATCGCCTCGTCGTACCCGTCGACCTTGGCCTCCATCTTCGCGTAGCGGCTGTTCAGATAGTTGGCGCCGGCCTTGACCCTCGGCGGCATGATATCGTCCGCGATCCGGCGCCAGGAGCTTACCTTTGCCGAGATCCCTTCCAGTAGAGAGGGTTTAGCTGGTCGCTCTTCGGCGGTGATCACGGCCCCCATCTCGATGGTCTCGGGGTCGAAGCCGAAGCTCTCGCCAGCTCCAAAGTAGACGGTTGGCCGGATGTGGACGTCCTCATGCATGTTGTTGCAGCGCAGCATCTCCAGCATGCCGTTCGTGATGTCGTCCGCGGTCCACTGGATCTGCATGCGCAGTACTTTCATCGAGTTGTTGAAGAGCCGGTCCATGTGGTCCGGGTTCTTGAAGACGTACAGCTGCTGCTTGTCGGGGCTGGCGTAGGCCCTGATCCCCTCGAACACATTCGCTCCCCGCATGAAGCCTTCGGTTCGGACATGAACCTTGGCGTTCTCCCAGGGGATGATCTCCCCGTTCATCCAGGCGTAGCCTGCGGTCGTTTCTGCCATGGTGTTCTCCTCTCAGCAGACGCGTTCTGTGCTGGCCGCACCGACCCTCAGGTCTCAGGGCGCTGTGATGACCGCTCCACCGTTGAGATGCGCTCGCCCGCACACTCGGGCTCTGCTTCAGATCCAACAGCGCGTTCAGCGTGCGTGGCTGAGCAAGAAGGCGACCATCGTCTCGGCACTCTCCTCTCACCCATACACTGGGCGCTCCAGCACCACGCCTCTCGGGGCTAGGTGGCCTTCAGCTTGAGGTTGTAGGCGCGCAGGTCGAACTGAAAAGTCCCGTTCGGTTGCCACTCGATGAAGTTCTGGACGCCGTATAGCAGCTCGGCCTGGATGACCGGAATCAACGGGAGATATTCGTCAAAGATCTCGACCATGCGGCGGTAGATCTCCGCGCGCCGCTCCTGGTCCAGGCTGTTGTGCGCCTCGGCACCCAGCGCGTCGAACTCCGGTTCTCGCCAGTAGTCATAAGCAGCGCCAGGACCGAGCAGCCGCCACATCATCCCGTCAGGGTCGCCGGTCGTCGACGTGGGCTCTATCCACGACAACCCCTTGAAGCTCTTTTCTCCGCTGAGCTGAGCCCGCACCGCCAGCGTAATGACCTCCTCGACCGCGTTGATACCGACGTCTCGCCACATGGCGACGATCGCGTCCGCCATCGGCTTGTCGTTGGTCGTCACTCCATCAGTCGTTTGAAAATAGATCGGCGCGTTGTCGTAGTTGGCCTGCTGCAGGAGGTCCCGCGCCGCGTCCGGGTCGTACGCGTAGGGCGGCTTGTCCGGGTCGTAGGCGAAGTCGCCCCTGGCGATGGGGCTGTTGGGCACGCTGCCCAGTCCGCGCCATAACTCTTGCACGATCGCCTCACGGTCGATCGCCAGGCTCAACGCCTGCTTGATCAGGGGGTTGTCGAGCGGCGCGACCTTTGAGTTCACGTTCAGTGCGGTCATGCCGGCGTAGGGGACGCTCACGACCTGGGCATTCTCACTCTCGTTCACCTGCTCGACCGAGTCCGGCGTCAGATTCGTCACGATGTCGCTTTCCCCGGCCAAGAGCGAGGCGACGCGCGAGGACAGCTCGGGGATGGGTCTGAACACAACCGTGCCGAAAGCGATCGGGCCATCCCAATAGTCTTGGTTGGCCTCCAGGGTCAGATGATCGTCTCTGACGTGTTCCACGAACTTGACCGGCCCGCTCCCGATCGGGCTGGCGTTGAACTCGTCCGGGCCGACCTCTTCAAAGTAGCTCTTCGGCATGATCTGGCCGCCGTAGAACGCCAGGCGGGCAGCGAGCAAGGGGTCGGGCTCTTTCGTGATGAAGCGCACCGTGTAGTCGTCCGGGGTTTCGATCTGGCCGACGCCGCTAAAGACGGTCGCGACCCGAGTCTGAGCCTCGGGGTCGTAGGTGCGCTCGATGGTGAATTTGACGTCTGCCGAGGTGAGAGGATCGCCGTTGTGGAACGTGACGTCGTCGCGGAGCTTGAACTCCCAGGTGTTGTCGTCGAGCATCTCCCATTCGGTGGCCAGCATCGGGTACAGCTGGCCGTCCGGGCGCCGGGCGATCAGGTTGTCGAACAGGTTGAAGCTGTACTGAATGTCGTTGTTAAACGTACTGAGCTGCGGATTGAGTGTCGTGATGTCCGCGGGTATCCCGATTGTCAACGTGTTCGTGGCGGTGTCGCCTGGGGTGGTAGCGGCCTCAGCGCTGGTTGGCTGCGCTTCCCCGGTTGCTTCGGTCGCGGTTGGCTGCTCACTTCCGGTTGACTCGGTGACGGTTGGCTGGGCACCGCTCGCTGGCTCGGTCGCGGCGGACTCCGAGCCGCCGCAAGCGACCAGGGCCGCGCTCGTCGTGGCCAACGTGGTGCTGATGAGGAAACGGCGGCGATTCAATCGAGTCGATTGGAGATACCGAATCTGCGTATCGAGACTCAACGCATCCCTCCTCACATGGTACCTGCTGTTGCGGTGCCCGGGTGCGGCATCGCACGGGCCCCTCGGGCGAGATTCTCCGCAATGTGTTGTGTCAGCTCTGATTGGTCAAGATCATAGCACAGCTTGACATACTCTCAATAGCGTATCCCAGGGTGGCTGATGACGACACGTCCATCCTGCGCGGCCGGTTCATCAGCCCTCATTGCGGCGCGGTGGGGACCGCCAGCAGCCGACCATCCTCATACTCCGACTTCCCACGCACGGTTCCGGACGATGCTCTCCGGCGTGACGTGCCACGAGGCGGCGGGACGTGCGCTATGGAAGCCGAAGTCACGCGCTTTCGTGAGGAACGGGACGAGTTCCTCGTCGTCTCACCGCTGAGTTTGACACCCGAAACGGTGGCCATGACCCGCGCCTTAGGCAACCGTCCAGCGCCGGATTGGCGCACGCGACAATCGCAGACAAGCGTGAGATGATTGAGATTCTGGGAATTACCGGAGTCCTCCGGGCCAGTGACAACCGTGCCCCGAACGTGGGACGGCACCGGGTGAGTATGGAATGGGAAGAGGTATTACTTTGGCTAACGGTAGTACACAGTACAGGAACTACATCAACGGTCAGTGGGTCGAGGCAATGGGTGGCGCCGAATTCGAGCGCCACAATCCGGCGACCGGTGCGCTGATCGGCACGTTTGCCAAGAGCGGTGTGGCCGACGTTACGGCGGCGGTAGACGCTGCCGCAGAGGCCTTCAAGACGTGGCGTCTGTTTCCCGCTCCTAGGCGCGGTGAGATTCTGTACCGCATCGGACAGCTGCTCATGGAGCGTAAAGAACAACTCGCCCGTGCCATGACCGAAGAGATGGGTAAGGTACTGGTGGAGGCCCGGGGCGACGTCCAGGAGGGCATCGACATGTCGTTCTATATGGCGGGCGAGGGGCGGAGACTCTGGGGACAGACGACGCCATCCGAGCTGCCGAACAAGTGGAACATGTCGGTGCGCAAACCGCTGGGCGTCGTGGGCATGATCACTCCGTGGAACTTCCCGCTCGCTATTCCTACATGGAAGATGATGCCGGCGCTGATTGCCGGTAATACCGTCGTATGGAAACCGTCGAGCCTGACACCGCGCATGGCGGTCATGCTGCTTGAGATCCTTGAAGAGGCCGGCGTGCCGGCAGGTGTGGTGAACCTGGTGCTTGGTGGTGGCGACGATGTTGGCGCTGCGCTCGTCCAGCACCCCGACGTCGCGCTCATCTCGTTCACCGGCTCGAACGAGACCGGAACTCAGACCGCCGTGGAGTGTGCCAGGCTCGGCAAGCGGGTGTCGCTCGAGATGGGTGGCAAAAACGCGATCATGGTGCTGGATGATGCCGATGTTGATCTTGCGGTCGAAGGCATCCTGTGGAGTGCGTTCGGCACTTCCGGCCAGCGATGTACCGCTGCCAGTCGCGTCGTGGCACACAAGAGCGTGGCCGACGATATCGTTCACCAGCTTGTCAAACGGGCAGGCGGAATGAAGCTCGGCTATGGACTGGATGACGCTACCGACGTCGGACCCCTCGTTAGTGCGAAACAGCTTGCGCGCGTACACTCCTATGTCGCCGTGGGCGAGCAGGAAGGCGCGGAAATCGCCGTTGGTGGCAACATCGTGAATAGCGGCGATCTCTCAAGAGGTCACTTCCACGAGCCAACGATCTTCGCCAATGTACGGCCAGACATGCGGGTCGCTCAGGAAGAGATTTTTGGCCCGATGACGTCGATGATCCCGGTTGGATCGCTTGAAGAGGCGATCGATGTGGTCAACGGCGTGCAGTATGGCCTCTCGGCCTCCATCTACACACGCGACGTCAACAAGGCATTCCGGGCGATGCAGGACGTGTACACCGGCATCCTGTACGTCAACGCCGGCACGATCGGTGCCGAGATCCAGCTGCCATTTGGTGGCACCAAGGGAACCGGAAACGGTCACCGCGAGGCAGGTCAGGCGGCGCTAGACGTCGTTACTGAATGGCAATCGATCTACGTCGACTACAGCGGTCGCTTGCAAAAGGCCCAGATCGACGAGATCTAGACGATCTCGCGCTAGCAAGAGACGCGTCGCGGAGTGGAGCCTTCTGCGACGCGTTCTTTTTCTAGGTCCAACGACGCTTCTCAACCATCGCGCAGGCGTGGTGGATCACGTCAAGCCCAAGGGCCTCCGCCCGTAGGATCAGCTCGTCCGACTCGGCTCCTGGCTGTAGCCAGAACAACCGTATGCCGGCTTCAGCCGTTTGCTGCGCAATCTTTTGACCGACCCACGATGGCACGACCACGTCAACGACCTGAGGTTGTTCAGGCAGATCAGCGAGCGTCGCGTAGGCAGGTGCCCCCTCGACGTGCGCCTCGTTTGGGTTCACCGGATAAACGGTATAACCCGCGGCCAGCAGGTCCCGATAAATGCGGTTCCCGAACTTCTTGCGGTCGTTCGATGCCCCGACGACTGCCCATACCCGGCTGTTGACGGCTTCCTGTATGCGTTCCGACATTTCCAATTCGTGATCCTCTCACCAACTGTCCTTGCGACTACACCGTCCAGACGGTATAGTGCTTCGCGTTTGGACGCGCGAAGAGATCCATGATTCGGAGAGTAGCACGATGACACCCCAGAAGGGGCGATCTGACACGCGCCACATCATCCTCCAGGCAGCCGCCCACGTCGTTCGAGCGCGAGGCGCTGGCGCGCTGACGCTTGAGGCCGCCGCTGAAGCGGCGGGTGTGAGTAAAGGCGGGCTGCTGTATCACTTTCCGACCAAGGACAGGTTGATCGAGTCCATGGTGGCGGATGTTCTGGCACGTTTCGAGGAGGATGTCGAGTGCGCAGCTTCGTCAGAGCCGCCAGGGGCCGGTCGCTGGCTGCGGGCGTTCGTGAAGATGACCTTTGCCGCTGAGCCCGAGCACGACTTGTCCGCCGGCCTGATGGCGGCTGCGGCGGTGAACCCCAAGTTGCTGGCGCCTGTTGGGGCGTACTTTGCACGCTGGCAGGAGAGGGCGGTATCCGATGGTATCGACCCGATCGTGGCGACGACTGTGAGATTGGCGTCTGACGGATTGTGGTTCTCGGATCTGTTTGACGCTTACCCGCCCAGCGAGGCATTACGGGCCAGGCTGCTCGATACGTTGCTACAGCAGATCACTGACTCTGCCGTGAATGAAAGCACAGGGATGACATAATGGCCTGGGTATATGTGTTGATCGCCGGCCTGCTTGAGATAGTGTTTGCCCTGAGCCTGAAGAACAGCGAGGGATTTACACGTCCTGGTTGGGTTGTGCTGTTTACGGTTACCGCCGTCGGGAGCCTGTTTCTGCTATCTCAGGCACTGAAGTCCCTCCCGATCGGCGTCACCTATGCCGTCTGGACCGGGATTGGAGCGGCCGGTACAGCAATCGTTGGCATGATCTGGCTCGGCGAGTCGCGGGAGGTCTTGAAGATTGTCTCATTGATCGTCGTGCTGATCGGGCTGGCGGGTCTACAGCTGACAAGCTCTCACTAACCGTCAAGACAAAACCGCCATGCCGATCCGGCCTGGCGGTTATCTGTGTGGGCGGGAAGGGAGGGATTCGAACCCTCGAAGGACCTTAACAGCCCTTAACCGCTTAGCAGGCGGCCCCATTCGGCCTCTCTGGCACCTTCCCAACGTATCGCATGTTCACACCCGGCGGAGAGGGAGGGATTCGAACCCCCGGAGGCTGTGACACCTCAACTGTTTTCAAGACAGCCGCCTTCAACCACTCGGCCACCTCTCCAAGTGGCGTGAACATCATGTAATTTTACGTTAAAAACGGGTGCGCAGTCAACGCCGTTATCTGCCGGTGATGCGTTCCATGCCCCCCATATATGGCCGCAGCGGCTCGGGGACCTCGATTGAGCCATCCTCTAGCTGGTAATTCTCCATGATCGCAATCATGGTTCTCGGCAGCGCCAGCCCTGATGCATTGAGCGTGTGCACGAATCGCAGGCGTTCGCCTTCAGCAGGCCGGTAGCGGATGTTTGCCCGACGGGCCTGAAAATCATGGAAGTTGGCGCAGGATGACACTTCCAGCCATTCCTCCGCACCGGGAGCCCAGGTCTCGAGGTCGATCTTGTTCGCAGACACGAACGAGAGGTCGCCGGTACACATCTGGACCTTGCGATATGGGAGGTTCAGTAGCTCCAGAATGTCGGCTGCGTCCTGGAGGAGCTTCTGGTGCTCTGCGGCTGATGTTTCAGGTGTGACGAACTTCACCATCTCGACTTTGTCGAACTGGTGGCCGCGCTTGATGCCGCGTACGTCGCGCCCGCCGCTGAGCTGCTCTCTGCGGAAACACGCTGAATAGGCAACGTGGTTAATCGGGAGCTGGTCGATATCCAGAATCTCGTCTGAGTACATGTTAGTGACAGGAACTTCCGCGGTAGGGATAAGCCAGAGGCCGGACTCCTCATCCCGGTATTGGTTCTCTGCGAACTTGGGCAAGTTACCGGTGCCGATCAGCGCCTCGTCACGGACCAGGTATGGCGGATATACCTCGCTGTACCCTTGCTTTTCGGTGTGCACGTCGAGCATCCAGGAGATCAAGGCACGTTGGAGCCTGGCGCCCGCGCCTCGCAGCATGTAGAAGCGTGAACCGGAGACCTTGATTCCGCGCTCGAAATCGATAATGCCGAGCGCCTCGCCGAGCTCCCAATGCGGCTTTGGCTGGAAGTCGAACTCGCGCGGCGTGCCCCACATCTCGGTGACGATGTTCTCAGAGTCGTCCTTACCCACTGGAACACCCGGTTCGGGCAGGTTGGGCACGAGCAGCAAGTTGTGGCGCAGCTCGTGGTCGACTTCGGCGATTTCCGCGTCGAGGGCTGAGATACGATCGCCAAGCTCGCGCATCTTCGCGATGTGTGCGTCGCGCTCAGCACCAGCCTCCTTCTTCCCGGTTTCCTTTGAGCCGACATTGCGCTCTGCCTTCAATGTCTCAACCTCGCTCAACAACAATCTGCGCCGGCGGTCGAGCTCGATGATCTCGTCGATCGGTGCGGTTTCGTTCAGCTTGGCAATCTCGGCCTTCACGAAGTCAGTCTTTTCGCGGATCAAGTTTAGATCAAGCATGTCATTCTCCCCTTGTCACCCCACGGAACGTACAAAGAAAAAGCGCCTCGTGGAAGGAGGCGCAAGCGGCGAGGGGCGCGATGACGCGCCTCCTGGCCGCTAATCACTCGAGATACCGAGCGCGAGATAGGACGCGGACTCAAGACCGGGCAGGAATTTTAGCCAATCATCCATCGCGGCTGATTGAAGCCGCCGCTCGATGGAGTAGTAGACCCCGGCCCGGGGCTCGCTGGGAGGGTCCTTGAGCTTCATGCGCGCTTCCTGGAGGGTCTTGCCGCCCTTGCGATGGTTACAGCTCCTGCACGCCGTCACGAGGTTCTCCCAGGTGTGCGCTCCACCCTTTGAGCGAGGAATCACGTGATCCAGCGTGAGGTCGCCATGGGCGACCCCGCAATACTGACAGGTATAGCGGTCGCGGACAAAGATCTCGCGGCGTGTCAGCTTGACGCGGGGCCGCGGACGCCGGACGAGCTGATACAGCCGGATCACTGATGGTGCCTCGAATGCATAACACGTCGAGTAGACCGGTGAGCCATAGGCTTCGATGATCTCGGCTTTGTCGCAGAGTACGAGGACAAGAGCGCGACGAATAGTGCAGACGTTTATCGGCTCATAGTTCTGATTCAGCACTAGAACCGGGCTTTGGGTATGTCTACGTTGAGAAGGCTCCGTTTGTGCCAACATGCTCGTCACCAGTGAGAAGAATAGCTAAGCAATCAATGATCGAATTCTGTCTTGTACGCTCCGCCGCTTGAATGATAGCAGCGTCTGCGGTTAAGGGGCAAACCCGGCCCCGCCTGAGGTCACAGCCCCAGGCGTTTAGTCGGCGACCATCTGTAGCTCTCGTTCAAGCGACTTCAGCGCTTGTCCAGTATAGGACTCACCTATTTCTGACACCTGTTCGGGCGTACCTGCCGCGACCACGCGTCCTCCCCGGGGACCACCTTCCGGACCGAGGTCGATAACCCAGTCGGCAGACTTGATGACATCGAGGTTGTGCTCGATGACCAGGATCGTATTGCCGGAATCGGTCAGGCGCTGAAGGACCCCGAGCAGTTTCTCGATGTCTGCGAAATGTAGGCCGGTCGTCGGCTCATCCAGGATATAGAGCGTCGTCCCAGTTGCCCTACGGCTGAGCTCGGTCGACAGCTTCACCCGTTGGGCCTCACCTCCGGAAAGCTGTGTGGCAGGCTGACCCAGCTTGATGTAACCCAGTCCAACGTCGTTCAGCGTCTCAAATTTACGCTGAATCCGGGGGATGTTCTCGAAGACTTCGAGGGCTTCCTCAACAGTCATGTCGAGGACATCCGCAATCGACTTGCCGCGAAACTTCACCTCAAGCGCTTCATCGTTGTAGCGCTTGCCTTCGCAGACCTCACACGGGACGTAGACGTCCGGAAGGAACTGCATCTCGATCTTGATGATGCCGTCACCGCTGCAAGCTTCGCAGCGTCCGCCCTTCACATTGAAGGAGAATCTGCCTGGCTTGTAGCCACGTGCCTTGGCTTCGGGCATCGACGCAAACAGCTCCCGAATGTACGTGAATGCCCCAGTGTAGGTAGCGGGGTTCGAACGAGGAGTGCGACCGATGGGGCTCTGGTCGATCTCAATGACCTTGTCGATGTGTTCGATCCCCAGCAGCGCATCATGCGGCTCAGGTTTGTCTTTGGCACGGTAGAGCGCCTGCGCCATGCGCCGGTAGAGCGTGTCGGTAATGAGCGTGCTCTTACCTGAGCCGGAGACGCCCGTTACGCAGATGAACGTGCCCAACGGGAACTCGACATCAAGATCCTGAAGGTTATTCCCGCAGGCTCCCTTCAGCACGAGTGACTCTCCGGAGCCTTCCCGACGTGTCGTCGGGATCGGGATCTTGCGCGCACCGCTCAGATATTGCCCCGTGATCGAGGCGTCGTTGCGCAGGATATCGTCGAACCTGCCCTCTGCTACCACCTCGCCTCCGTGCTCGCCCGCTCCTGGACCAATATCGATCACCCAGTCAGCCGCACGCATGGTCTCCTCATCGTGCTCAACGACAAGAACGGTATTCCCGAGGTCGCGCAAACGCTCGAGCGTCTGGATCAGACGTGCGTTGTCGCGGTGGTGGAGCCCGATCGACGGTTCGTCCAGAACATAGAGCACGCCCATGAGCCGGCTACCGATCTGGGTGGCCAGCCGGATGCGTTGAGCTTCGCCACCAGAAAGTGTGGTGGCCGAGCGGTCGAGGGTGAGGTAGTCAAGCCCCACGTCGTTCAAGAATCCCAGTCGCTCGGTGATCTCCTTCAGGATCTGTCTGGCGATCAGCCGCTCGCGTTCACTCAGCACTGCCTCATTCAGCATGCTGAAGAACGAAAGCGTTTCGG
Organism: uncultured Chloroflexia bacterium; assembly: GCA_963729445.1. Taxonomy (GTDB): domain Bacteria; phylum Chloroflexota; class Chloroflexia; order Thermomicrobiales; family CFX8; genus JACCZH01. The sequence goes on along the minus strand of CAVSNU010000003.1, from coordinate 353,707 downwards.
CGATACTCATGCGCGTGATGTCGATGATCGACCGGCCGTTCACTGTGACGGCGAGCACTTCCGGCCGCAGGCGCTGTCCTTTACAGTCCGGGCATGGCCGCGCCGCCATGAACTGGCTCAGCTCTTCGCGAATGTAATCCGACGACGTTTCGCGCATCCTGCGCGCAAGTGATGGGACCACGCCCTCATACCGGACGTTGTACTGCCGCTTGCGACCCTTCTTAGAGATGTACCTCACCGTCACCGGAGCATCTTTGACACCGTGCAGGACGATGTTGCGTTGCTCTTCGTCAAGCTCGGACCACGGCGTGGTCATCGAAATGTCATGCCGTTCGGCGACCGCTTCGAGAATCGCGTCATACCAGCGTGTCGTCTCTCGCCCAGACCTCGACCATGGCGCTATCGCTCCCTGTGCCATGCTCAAGCTCCGGTCGGGAACCACCAGATCTTCGTCGAACTCCATCGAGACCCCGAGGCCGTGGCATGTAGGGCAAGCGCCGTGCGGGCTGTTGAAGGAGAACGAGCGAGGCTCCATCTCGGGAATCGAGATGTTGCACACCGGGCAAGCGAAGAACTCTGAGAAGTTCAGCTCTTCCCCGTCCACGACGGAAACCGTGACGAAGCCCTTGCCCATCTTCAGCGCGGTCTCAAGCGAGTCGATGAGGCGGATCCGCAGCGCGTGGGCATCGTCTTCCGACTCGTTGCGAATGACGAGTCGATCGACGACCACTTCAATAGTGTGGCGCTTGTACTTGCTAAGGGTGATCTCTTCTTCAAGGTCGCTGATCTCGCCGTTCACCCGGACACGAACAAAACCCTCTCTGCGAATCTGGTCGAAGACTCCCTTGTGCTCGCCCTTGCGATCGCGGATGACCGGTCCCAGAATCAGGACGCGCGCGCCATCTTCCAGGCCAAGAATCTGGTCGGCGATCTGCTGGGGTGATTGGCGGCTGATCTCGCGACCGCAGTTCGGACAGTGCGGATGCCCGACGCGTGACCAGAGCAAGCGCATATGGTCGTAGATTTCCGTAACGGTGCCAACGGTCGAGCGCGGGTTGCGGCTGGAGCCCTTCTGATCGATGGCGATAGCCGGTGAGAGACCCTCGATTTGATCGACGTCAGGCTTTTCGAGCTGCCCAAGAAATTGCCGGGCGTAGGCTGACAGTGACTCGACGTAGCGGCGCTGTCCCTCCGCGTAAATTGTGTCGAAAGCCAAAGAGGATTTTCCGGAGCCCGAGAGACCTGTAATGACTACAAGCTTGTCACGCGGAATCTCGATGTCGATGTTCTTCAGATTGTGTTCCCGCGCGCCGCGGACAACGATTGTATCGGTCGACATTACGCCCCATCTCCCTGCACCCCAGGGCCACATGTACTGTATAATATATGCATCAACGGTCTAGAACAAACATTCGCCTTCCTAATTCTAACAGGTGCTGCCAGGGTACGTACACATTCATTCTGTGCGATTGGCGTGGGCTTGCGGGCGATGGTAATCTTCGATTGACGTACTGCGCGCTCCAGCTATGCAATCCTTATTGAATTGGACCGTTATTCGACGATTTTTCGGAGGTGGGCGCGTGCTCGTACGAAGGAAGCGAACTCAGAACGCCGGCCTTCGATGCGCGCGTAGTGTAGCGATTGTTCAGGTGCGCGAGATCCAAGATCAGTAACTGGTCGTCTGCCCTTTTGTGGCGCCTGGATTCGCGTAGCTACCCGTCCAGACCGGACGGGTTTCTTGTATCTGGCGGCTGACAACGCGACCGATAGACGATAGGCGAGGCAAGGTAACAATGTCTTCATCACTCGACAAACAACAAATCAATCTTGGCAAGGCCTATGAGCCACAGGCTGTCGAACAGAAGTGGTATCAGTACTGGCAGTCCAGGGGCTACTTCAAGCCACGTGAAGACAGCGACAAAGAGCCGTTTGTCATCGTCATGCCGCCGCCGAACGTGACTGGCGAGCTCCACATGGGTCACGCGCTGTTCGCGACCGTCGAGGACATCCTGATTCGCTACAAGCGTATGCAAGGCTATCCTGCACTCTGGCTGCCCGGGGCCGACCATGCCGGCATCGCGGGGCAATGGGTCGTGGAGCGAGAACTGGCGCGTGAGGGACTGACGCGGCACGATCTGGGCCGCGAGCAATTCGTCGCACGTGTCTGGGATTGGATGGAGCGTTACCAAGGCCGGATTCAGGACCAGCTGCGGGCGCTTGGCGCCTCTACCGACTGGTCGCGCTATCGCTTTACGATGGACCCGGGGCCTGCCCAGGCCGTTCGGACAGCATTCAAGCAACTCTATGATGAGGGACTGATCTACCGCGGCGAGCGGCTTATCTCCTGGTGTCCACGGTGTATGACGGCGCTCTCGGACCTCGAGGTGGTGCACAAGGATGTCGATTCGCATCTCTGGCATCTGCGCTATCCGCTCGCCGATGGCTCTGGAGCGATCGAAGTCGCGACGACACGTCCGGAAACGATGCTCGGTGACACTGCGGTGGCCGTGCACCCCGAGGATGAACGTTACGCCGGGATGATTGGCAAGGAGGTCGATCCTTCCGATCATGGACCGGCGCATCCCGATCATCGCTGATGCCGCGGTGGATCGAGAATTCGGCAGTGGCGCGGTCAAGGTCACCCCGGCGCACGACCCGAACGACTTCGAGATGGCGCGTCGACATGGCCTGCCGTTCATCACGGTGATGAACCAGGACGGCACGATGAATGCAGCAGCGGGACCGTTCGCCGGACAGACGATAGCTGAGGCACGGCGCAACCGTTGTGGAGCGTCTCGAAGCGGATGGCGCTCTGGTGCGTATCGAGGCGCACCGCCACGCCGTTGGACATGCGAACGCTGCGAGACGGTGGTTGAGCCGTTGATCTCGCGAGCAGTGGTTCGTCAACATGCAACCGTTGGCCGAGCCCGCCATCGAAGCGGTGCGTGACGGCACGGTGAAGTTCGTTCCCGAACGTTATACCGGGCGTGTACCTGAACTGGATGGAGAACATCCACGACTGGTGCATCTCGCGCCAGCTCTGGTGGGGCCATCGCATCCCCGTCTGGTACTGCCAGGCGTGCGGCGAGCAGTGGGCGAGTGCGGAAGAGACCCAGGCGGTCTGCGCAGTATGTGGCTCGCCGGACATCGTCCAGGACGAAGATGTGCTCGATACCTGGTTCTCTTCCGGGCTGTGGCCGTTCTCCATGCTGGGCTGGCCCGAGGAGACTGAGGATCTCCGGCGCTACTACCCAGGTAGCGTGCTGGAAACCGGCGCCGAGATCATCTTCTTCTGGGTGGCGCGCATGATCTTCTTTGGTCTGAAGTTCAGAGGTGAGGCTCCGTTCCACACCGTCTATATCCACGGCACGGTGCGCGACGCCTACGGTGAGCGCATGAGTAAGACCAAGGGCAACGTGCTCGATCCATTGGAAGTGACCGAGCAGTATGGCACCGACGCATTGCGTTTTGCGCTGGTTACTGCGTCTGGTCCGGGCACCGATCTCAAGCTCTCTATCGAGAGGGTGGAATCGAACCGTAACTTCGCCAACAAGCTGTTCAACGCCACCCGGTTCGTGTTGAACGCTATCGCTGGGGCGGACATCGCGGTGGACTCCAGCGGCGCGCCGGCCGCTCCCGATGCGGAGTCAATGGCTCTCGCCGACAAATGGATCGTTACCCGTCTGGAAGCGACGACCGCGGATGTGACGCGCCTGATCGAACAGTACCAGCTGCATGAAGCCGGGCGGCAGCTCTACGAGTTCCTGTGGTCCGAGTTCTGTGACTGGTATATCGAAGCTGCCAAGGTGCGCTTGCGAGAGGGCGAGGTCGATCGAACGGCACAGCAGACACTGGCCTACGTGCTGGAACGTGGCTTGCGCTTGCTGCATCCCTTCATGCCGTTTGTTACGGAAGAGCTCTGGCAGCAACTTCCGCACGCAGGCGACGCGTTGATCGTTGCCGAGTGGCCGGCCGGGCTGGAAGGCTACCCCGAAGACGCTGCCAGATTTGACGAGGTTCGAGAAGCGATCCGGCTCGTGCGCAACGTCCGAGCGGAGCAACAGGTCGAGCCCGCCAGACGGATTCCTGCCGTGATCTATCCGGGCGCGCTTCAGAGTGCGTTCGAAGAGAGTATCCAGGAGTTTCATTGGCTCGCCAGAACCGAACCTGGAGCTGTTGAGCTTCGCGAGGGTGCTCCGGCTGCACCTTCCGGAAGTGTCTCAATCGTGACGGGTGGCGCGTCAATATTCCTGCCTTTGTCGGGGCTCATCGATTTCGAAGCCGAACGTGACCGCCTCACGAAGGAGATGGGTGAGACGCAAGCCGAGATTGAGCGCGCCAGCGTGATGCTCTCGAACGAGAACTTCATCAGTCGTGCTCCCGAGAAGGTGGTTGAGGTGCAACGCAGGCGCCTTGCTGAGTCCCAGGAGCGGCTTGCGCTGCTGCAGTCCAGGCTCGCTGACATTGGATAGGGATCGTGAGTTTGTCGGATGCGACTACTTCGCCGGCTCGGTCGAAGAAGTCGCACTCGACCTCGTGGGGCGCACGCTACGAGTGACCCAGGATGGCGGCTACCTCGACGCGCTGATTGTTGAGACCGAAGCCTATGGAGGTGCCGAAGATCCAGCCTCCCACGCCGCCTTCAAGCCGAACGGCGGTGCACGGCTGATGTGGGAACAACCAGGCACGATCTACGTCTACGCCGCCTACGGCATGTATCCTTGCTTGAATATCGTCACGGCACCGACCGGTGAACCTGGAGCGGTACTGATACGCGGTGTCTGGGTGACCTCCGACGAGCGGCCCACGTTAGGTCCCGGCCGGGTGGGGCGTCGCCTGGGCATCACGGTGGCGGACAGCGGCCAACTGTGCTGCGGACCACGTTTTCAGATCAGCACAGATCGGCAGACGATGACCATCGATGCTACACCTCGAGTAGGCATTACTCGGGGCGTCGACACACTCTGGAGATTCAACGCAAAACTGGATTGACGGGCTCGCTGCAGCATGACCATTCAACGCCTGACAGAAGACACGATTGGGAAGATCTCCGCCGGCGAGGTCATTGAGCGCCCATCCGCGGCGGTCAAAGAGTTGGTGGAGAACGCACTTGACGCCGGCGCGCGTCGTATTGATGTCACGCTGGTTGACGGCGGCGGGTCCGAGATTAGTGTCCGCGACGACGGTGCGGGGATCGCGTTTGATGACCTTCCCATGGCCGTCGAGCGCCATGCAACATCCAAGATTACATCCGCGCTCGATCTTCGTTCGCTGCGAACGCTCGGATTCCGCGGCGAGGCGCTGTCGTCGCTCGCCGCGGTCAGTCATCTGCAGATCCGCTCGATTGCGGCCGATGCTTCGACCGGCGGCTTGCTGGACGCGCGTTTCGGGACGATCAGGGCCACTGAACCCATAGCCTGGGGTGGCGGAACCGCCGTCGTCGCTCGAGACTTGTTCGAGAATGTGCCGGCGCGGCGCAAATTCCTGCGACAACCTTCTACCGAGAGCGGCTATGTCACGCGCATGGTCACAGCGTACGCGCTAGCCTATCCGGATGTTGCGATCTCGCTCACCATCGACGGCAAACGCCTGTTTGGCACCGACGGTGGTGGCGACCGCCTCAACGCTGCTGTCGCCGTGTGGGGCGCGGAGAGCGCGGCTTCAATTGTCGAGCTGGAATCTCCGGTCGAGCTTCAGGATGGATTCTCCATTTCGGGCGTCATCTCGTTGCCGACGCTTGATCGGTCTAACCGCCAGCAACAGCACGTTTTCGTCCAGGGCCGGCTCGTTAATAGCAGGGCACTCTCAACCGCGTTTGAGCAGGCCTACAGCACGTTGTTGATGGTCGGCAGGCATCCGATTGGTTGTCTGCTCGTCACTGTCCCCCCCGAGCAAGTAGACGTAAACGTGCATCCGACGAAGAGCGAAGTACGTTTCGAGCAGGAGCGCCTGGTGTTCTCGATGGTTCAACGGGCAACCAGGAACACGCTCCTTGCCCACACGTCGTCGCAATCCATTCCCACAGTCATCTCCAGCCCGCTCGCCGAGCAGCCGCCTTCGAGCTCCGTCCAGAGAAGGTTAACGCTCGCCCACCCAGAACGAACCGCGGCTCCCCTGCGACCCGCGTTTGAGCCTCCGTCACAGGCCGTCCGCGACGCTGGAGGCCGCGGGTTGCCGGTCTTGAGGGTACTCGGACAGGTCGCTAGCACCTACGTGATCGCTGAGGGACCTGACGGCATGTACCTGATCGATCAGCATGCTGCACACGAGCGGATCATGTTCGAGCAGCTGATGGGCGAGTACGAATCCCGTTCGCCGGACGCGCAGATGTTGTTGAACCCGGCGACGCTGGAGCTGGATAGCGATCTCTACGAGATGTATCTCCAGTGCCGTGACGAGCTGCTTGGCTTCGGTTTCGACATCGAGGACTTCGGTGCAAACAGCGTACTGATTCGCTCGGTGCCGTCCAAGTTAAAGGTGCGTGACGCGGCAGCGACCCTGCGTCTGGTGCTCACCGAGCTCACAGAAGGAGGGCGCGGCACGACACGGCTGGAATCGCTCGCGATCAGCGCCGCGTGTCACACCTCGATTCGCGCTGGTCAGGCCCTGTCGTTGTTGGAGATGCGGGAGCTGGTCATGCAGCTTGAGCGCTGCTCGTCACCCCAGGCCTGCGGGCATGGCCGGCCGACGATGATCAGGATGACGTCGGAGGAGCTGGAGCGCCAGTTCTCCCGGCGCTAGTCCAGCTCGGTCTTGTCACGCTTCCTGACCTTGTTCTTTGTATCGTTGGCGTCGAGCGCGTCCGCAAACCCCGGAATCTCAGGCGACGTTTGCCCCTCTTCTCCCAGCCGTATCCAGCCATGGCGCAGTGCGTAGATCACCGCTTGGGTGCGGTCATTTACCTGTAGCTTGCGCAAGATTGACGTGATGTGGTTCTTCACCGTCTGATCGCTGATGCCCAGAATCTCAGCGATCTCCTTGTTGCTGTTTCCCCGGGCGACGCAGTCGAGGATCTCAACTTCGCGCGGAGTGAGCGGCGAGAAGACGGAGTCTGAGGTCTTGTCAATCCTGGCGAGCTCCCGGAATTGATCCAGCACTCTGGAGGCGACGAATGGATGCGAGAGCACATTCTCGTTGATCAGGTACTCGCCCCGCGCCACCCTGCGCACAAGGTGGACGATGTGCGATGGGTCCACGTCCTTCGTGCAGTAGGCGGCAGCGCCAACGCGAATCGCGTTGAAGAGTTGCTCGTCGTCCTCGTGCATTGTGACGATCACGATACCCATTCGGGGGTGCCGCCGCTTAAGAATGCGGGCAACCTCAATCCCACTGATGCCGGGCAAATTGATATCCAGCAGCACAACATCCGGGGAGAGGTCGTCCGCCTTCTGGAGCGCCTCGTGGCCATCGGCCGCTTCACCCAGGACAACGAGATCCTGCTCGTTTTCAAGGCTCCAGCGGATACCTCGGCGAAAGAGCGGATGGTCGTCCACAACCAGTACCTGGATACGCTGCATTGGATGCACAGAATTACCCTTCAGATTAGACAGGCTCTCAGCGGATTGTTGAGATTCTACACGGGTCCGGATCAGGACTGTACGATGGGCAGCACGAGCTCAACGTGTGTGCCCTGCCCCGGCGCACTCTTGACGGTCAACGCTCCTCCTACGAGCTCAGCTCGCTCGCGCATGCCTTTGATACCGCTCCCGCCCATGGTGTGTGCAGTCACCTGGTCGGGGTCAAACCCGCGGCCGTCGTCACGGATATGAATCGCGACACTCGCTTCGTCGCCGATGGCGATATCGACCTCAACGTGCGACGCACGGGCGTATTTGGTGGAGTTGTGTAGCGACTCCTGAATCACGCGAAATGCAGTGAGCTCCTGATCCTGGGTGAGCCACGGCAGATCCCCGGTCGTCTGGAGGGCGACATGCATGGGGAGGATCGACTTGTATGTGGCGATGTAATGTTCGATGGTCGGGACGAGACCGCGATCCTGAAGCATCGTGGGACGCAGGTCGAATATGAAGCGCCTGATCTCGGTGAGCCCTTCACGTAGGCTGCCTTTGATGCGCTCGATCTCGTCCAGAGCGGGAATCGGCTTGTCGGAGTCACTCGCCTTTACCGCGCGCTCGACAAACTCCAATCCGATAATGGCGTTCGCAAACGCTTGTGCGGGACCGTCGTGAATCTCGCGTGCGAATCGACGCCGCTCGTCTTCCTGGGCTTGAATGCGTGTCGTGCGCAGGGCGATGTCGTTCGCGGACTCGTTATCGGGTAGCTCTCCGTCCGCCTCGAGGTGCCGGCGAGATATGGCGAGCACGGAAATAAAATCCAGGAGCCGGCGTTCGAGCGTTGAGGCACGGATGGTGCCCTCGATGAGTTCCTTTTCTTTCGCTCTCAGCTCAGCGGTGTCTGGGGCCGCGACGACGTAGGGGGTGCCAGTCTCAAGGGAGTAGAAAATGTCCTTCTCTTCACGCTCCTGCTGGACTTTGGTGCGTTCCTGGCTTAGCTCGGCGGTCAGGTGGCCGGCGGCCTCACCAAACGCCGCAATCTCGGCTTCCAGGCCACGGATAGCAGTGAGTGCGCCCTTCACCAGTGCTTCGAGGCTGTTGATTTTTGCTGCGCTCACACATCTCCCCAGGCGATGATGCGGGTTGGCCTGCACTACGTTGCGAGCCTTTATACGACCGGACCATTCGAGCTTGCGGAATGTTAATATTCACGTCATGCTTACAAGTGTGAGTATAACAGAGCCTAAATCGCAAATTTACATCCTCGCAAGAACGTGAGGTTACCAATGCTTGGTCTTGCCACAATCGGCCAATCGCCACGCAATGACGTCGTTCAGTCGATGTTCGAGCCCTTGGCCGAGCCGGTCCTGCTCCAGGCCGGCGCACTCGATGCGCTCAGCGCGACCGAGATCGCGGCGCTCTCACCACAGAGTGGTGAGCACCCGCTTGTCACACGCCTGGTCGATGGTACCGAGGTGGTGATTGCGAAGGAACGGGTGACACCGCTGATGAGGGGTGCCATCCAGAAACTCGAAGCAGAAGGCGCAACGATCATCTGCGTCCTGTGTACCGGCGAATTTTCCGGTCTGACATCGCGACGCCGCATTGTTTATCCCGACAGGGTGTTGGCCGGTGTTGTGGATGCGATCTTGCCCGCTGGAACACTGGGCGTCGTTATGCCGCACGCGGGACAACGCGATACGATGCTCCACAAGTGGAGCCGGCCCGATCGAGCGGTCGAGCTGTCGGTCGTGTCCCCGTATGATGGAAGCGGTTCGTTTGAGAGCGCGGCCACGGCGCTGCTCGCTGCCGGCGCTGAGCTGATCGTTCTGGATTGCATGGGCTATACACGTGCGATGCAGGCAGAAGCGCAGGCGGCCGCTCCCATTCCTGTTGTCGTGGCGAACGCCATGGTGGGCGCGGTTTTGGCGTCTATGCTGCCGTCGTTAGCCCAATCGCGTCAGGATGCCGTTGGCGTGTAACCGGCGCACTGCGTCGGCCGTCGCGAGGTCAGGAACGCATACTCGTCGGGCGACATCGCTCAAGTTTGACGGTTGGTTCAGCAGCGACCACGTGAGCCACTCAACCGCAGACATTTCGAAGCTCTGGCCGGGACTCTCTCCGCGTGACCAGATCGTCTCCATGCCGAAACCATCCAGGCGATGCTCAGCCATCTCCGCTTCCCAGCGTGAACCGTCCAGGACGAGTTGCTGTACTGGGACTGAGAGTCTGAGCGGGCAAGGTGGTATGCGCTCGATCTTCACGTCAAACGAGCCGCGCTCAAGCGTAAGGAGCGGGTAGATACTCTGTTCGAGACAGCGTTGGACGAACAGGTCCCACCGTTCGGGCTCAACGAGATTCCGTACGATGAAAGAGAGGCCCGGCGTCGACGGCGTTGGAACGACCGCATCGAGTGCGGCTCCACTTCGCGCAGGCAGAAGCTCGCAGGCCATGATCTCCCGGTGAACATCGAAGCTCTCATCCCCGATGCCGACAACCTTGCCTGATTCTAGGAACATGCGCGCAGAGCTGAGTGGTCCTTGAATGGCGATGGTGCCGGTGCGCTCCGCAAGCGCGAAGAGCTGCAAAAGCTCAGCCAGCGTAAATTCGGAGAGGTTGCCCTGCATTGTCCTGAGCCCCGATCACGGCGCAACGTCGTAGTGTCCGCGCAGCGCGTTGTAGCGCACGCGGAGCACGTCAGCGAACATTCTGACGGAGTCACTCAGCGGGGCGACTTTGCTGCCCGCCACATGGGTCCATTCCACTGGGATCTCTGCAATATCGTAGCCGCGTTTCCTGGCGAGGAAGAGGATCTCGACGTCAAATCCGGTGACCCGTGGTCCTGTCACGTTGCGCGCACCGGTGTGCAGCCGGGCAGCCGAGAATAGCTCTCTGGCCGCCTGGCCATCGAACGCCTTGAAACCGCATTGCGTGTCGTTGATGCCCGGGACAGCGACGAACCGCACCAGCGCGTTAAACACCCTGCCCATGATGTGGCGGTACATCGGTTCGCCAACGCGTTTCGACCCCTTGCCTTCGCGTGAACCGATTGCAACCTCGGCTCGACCCGAGAGGGCGGCCAATAGCTGATCCAGGTAGGCCATGGGTGTCGAGAGATCGGCGTCAGTGAACATAACGACGCATCCCCTGGAAGCGAGGACTCCTTCTGTTACCGCGTTCGCTTTGCCACGATGCGGCAGTGCAAGCACCCGATAGCCGGCTGTCGCCATGGTATAGGAGCCGGCGACCTCAGCAGTCCGGTCGGTACTGCCATCGTCAGCGACGATTACTTCGCTTGAGTAGGGCTTGTCTGCCAGGAAGTCGTCGACGGCACGGAGGGTGGAGGCGAGGCGGCGTTCTTCGTTGTATGCGGGGATCACAACGGATAAGAACGGGCACGATTGATCGTTCACTCGAGTTCGACTACCTCACCGGCTGCGGTCGTATGCGCGGAACTTCTGTCCGCAATGTTGTTTGCCCCAAAGTGTACTAGGGCGGCGGGCAGGGTCGCTTATCGATGCTCCAGCAGTCCGAGAATGCGTTCGTGCTGGTCATGCGAGAGGCGGGGCGCGGCATCTCGTTCGGCGATAAACACAGCGAGCCCTTCGAACGTTCCAGCAAGCGAGCGTCGCGCAGCAGGCTCACGCACGGCGAGCAGGGTGGAAGTGAAGCGTCCGAGATGATGCGCAACAATACGCTTCCAATACCGTCGGCGAATCTCTGGGGGAACGCTGCGCGCCAGAACGAGCCAGAGATTCCGGGAGACGTAGCGACTGGCGAGTTTCCCGCCTCCGGTGGCTGACAGATGATGGTAGACGACGGCCCGCGGCGCGAACACGCACGTATGGCCGGCACGTTGCAGCCGCCAGCCAAGATCGACATCTTCACAGTACATAAACAGGCGCGTGTCAAAGATATCGCCACTCGGTAAGCGCACGGCTTCCAGGGCTTCACGACGGTACAGGGCTGCCCCCGCGCAAGCCGAAAAGATCTCTCCCTCTGTATCGTACTGGCCGTAGTCTTCCAGCCAAACGCCGCGGTTTCCGGGCATGCCTCGCACAGAGTACGTATCGCCGGCCGAGTGCAGCACCTTACGGTCTGAGGCGAGCCGCAGTTTGCTGGCAACGCTCCCAGAGCAGGGATGCCGGTCCGCGCAGGCGACCAGCTGGTGGAGCCAGTCGGGCTCCACCTCAGTGTCGTTGTTCAGGAGCACGATGTACTCGGCGCTAGAGAAACCGATTGCGCGGTTGAACGCTCGAGTGAGTCCGGCGTTTTGTTCTACTCTGAGGATGGAGGCGTCAGGGAAGATGGCCCGAACGTCGCGCTCGACCGGCGTGTCAGACCCGTCGTCGAAGACAATGAGATTGAAGTCCACGAACGTGGACAGAGCGAGGGTCTTAAGGCAGGCGAGAAAGTATGCTGTCCCGTTGTATGTCGGAACGATGACGTCTACGCGGGCCATTGGTTAAGACACCGTTCCAACCCATCGCGCCAGTTTGGGAGCTCAATACCTAGCTTCAACAGCGACAGCGACACCAGGGCGCCGTTCGCGGGAGGCTCCGCGTCGCGTCTGAATTCTGCGGCCGGTATCCGTGCGACCTCCGTCGTCGCGCCGGTTCGTTTCGCGATCTCGACCGCCCAGTCATGCCACGATGCAATGCCCTCGTTCGTTGCATGGTAGATACCAAATGGTGCTCGCTCTGTGATCTGGGCGATGGCTGCTGCGAGATCGGATGCATAGGTTGGATTGCTCTGCTGATCATTGACGACCGTGATACGGTCGTGCTGGTCCATGAGCCCAATCATCGTCCTTACAAAGTTGCGGCCCTGTTCGGCGTACACGCTTGATGTACGCACAACGTAGCAGCGCGGAGTAGCTCGCAGGGCTTCCAGCTCTCCGGCCAGCTTCGACGCGCCGTAGACGCTGATCGGGTTCGGTCGATCGAACTCGTGATACGGGGTCGGTTTTCTGCCGTCGAAGACGTAGTTTGTCGAGACATAGACGACATCGGCGCCGACGAGCGCGCTGGCCTGGGCGACGTTGCGTGTCGCGACGGCATTCGATTCGAACGCCGCGTCTGGCTCGCGCTCGCACTGGTCGACGTTGGTGGCGGCTGCGGCGTGTATGACGAGGTCCGGAGAGAGGGTGTGGAACCGTTCACACACGGCTTGCCAGTCTCGAACGTCGAGATCGCTGTGTGTCAGGGGGGCAACGTTCCAGTCAGGCCTGTTCAGGCGTTGGAGAGCCCGTCCAAGCTGACCACCCGCTCCCGTGATAAGTACGCGTCGCTGTCCCATGCTGTCTTCCCGTTGCCGATACCTGTTACTATCGATCACCTACTGGATGATACACTGCCCCGAATAGTGTACGTACACACATTGGTTCCTCGGTGAAAGGCACGCATGAGCATGGTAACGGCTTACGTCCATCCCACCTGAACGAGTTGCAGGAAGACTGAGGAGTTCCTCAGAGAGGCTGGCGTTGATTTCGAGCGCCGCGACTTCTTCAAAGAGCGCCTGAGCGCCGACGAGTTACGGGCGGTGCTGGCGTCTATTGGCATGTCTCCTCGCGACGTTCTTTCAACGCGTTCACGCGCGTACCAGTCGCGTCGAGATGAGATAGACGGTTTGACCGATGAAGAGCTCGTGCACGAAATGGTGGCGGAACCGACACTGTTGCGCCGGCCAATTGTCGTTGGCGAGGGCGTCTATGTGGTTGGCTCGAAGAGGGCAGATTTAGAAGCGTTTGCTCAGGCGTTCCAAGGGTAAGAAGGAGATCTCGAGATGCTCTGGCTAGGTGCACACATGTCCATCGCAGGTGGGCTTGAGAAGGCGATCGCCCACGCAGTGAGCGTCGAATCGGACGCTGTGCAGGTGTTTACGAAGAATCAACGGCAATGGATTGCCAAGCCGATAGCGGATGATGAAGCGGCGCTGTTTCGGACGCGGTATACGGAGTCCGGCCTCCGAGGCGTCGTGGCGCATGACTCGTATCTGATTAATCTGGCGTCTCCCAAGGACGATCTCTGGGAGAAGTCGATCGCCGCGTTCCGAGACGAGCTGGAGCGCTGCGAGCTGTTGGGAATTCCGTTTCTCGTGACGCATCCTGGATCGCACGTCGGGTCCGGCAGGGAGGTCGGTCTGGATCGAATCGTCGCCGCGCTGGAGCGCGTCCATGCCGACCTACCTGGGTACCAAGTCCGCACGCTGCTGGAGACGACCGCTGGCCAGGGAACCAACCTCGGTTCGACCTTCGAGGATCTGGCGTACCTGCTTGAGAAGTCTTCCGCACCAGAGCGGCTGGGGGTTTGCTTCGATACTTGTCACATCTTCGTCGCTGGTTACGATATCCGGACACCTGAGACATACCAGGCGACGATGGATGAGTTCGACCGTCTGATCGGGTTGGATCAGATTGAAGCCTTCCACCTTAATGATGCGAAGGAAGAACTGGGGTCGAAGAAAGATCGACACCATTTGATCGGGCAGGGCAACATTGGCCCCGAGGGCTTTCGAAGCTTGATGAGCGACGTCCGTTTCCACGGGAAGCCGGCGCTGCTCGAGACCGACAAGGGCGAGGATCTCGCCGAGGATCGGGCAGCGCTGGTGTTGTTACGGTCGCTGGTTGGTTAGGGCCGATTCACGACGAGCAGACGAGTCTCGGTCATGTCCTCGATGGCGTAACGCAATCCTTCACGACTCAACCCGGAGTCCTTGACGCCGCCATAGGGCATGTGGTCGATGCGGTAGGTCGGGATGTCGTTCAGAATGACGCCCCCGACATCGAGCTTGTCAAAGGCCATCATCGCGTGTTCCAGTCTGTCGGTGAACACACCGGCCTGGAGTCCGAAGACGGAGTCGTTGATCTGCCCAAGTCCCTCGGTCCAATCATCGAACGGGAAGAGCACGACGATCGGCGCGAAGGCCTCTCGAGAGCAGACAAAGGAGTCGCGACTGACACCGGACAGAATGGTCGGTGGATAGAAGCGGCCATCGGGCTGTCCTCCGCTGTGGACGGTTGCTCCTTCGGAGACGGCAGTCTCAACCCAATCGTGGATGCGCGCCACGGCCTTCTCGTCGATCATTGGACCCAGTTCGGTAGCAGCGTCGGCCGGGTCACCCATCTTTACGTTTCCAGCCGCTGCCACGAGCCGTTCCACAACGCTGTCGAAGACATCACGATGGATGTACGCACGCTGCACCGAGATGCACACCTGGCCGGCGTAGGCGAACGAGCCGGTCAGGATGCGTCCGACGGCGAAATCGAGGTTGGCGTCTCTGTCAACGATGACGCCGGCGTTCCCTCCAAGCTCCAGAACGACCTTCTTCTTGCCGGAGCGGCGCTTCATGTCCCACCCCACATCGGGTGAGCCGGTGAACGTCAGGAGCTTGAAGCGCTCGTCCGTGACAAGTCTGTCGCCGACCTGGCGGTCCATGGGCATGATTGAGACCATACCGGCCGGCACTCCGGCCTCGTGCACCATCTCAGCGACCGCGAGCATCGTCAGTGGATCGCGTGTGGGCGGTTTGAGGACGAGCGGGTTACCGGATGCGAGCGCCGGCCCAAGCTTGTGCAGGGCGAGGTTGAGCGGGAAGTTAAAGGGTGAGATACCGGCGATCGGGCCAATTGGTACTTTTCGGGTGACGCCGAACCGTCCCTTGGACGCCGGCATCAGGTCGAGCGGGATCTGCTCGCCAGTGATTCTCTGGGCTTCCTCTGCGGCCAAACGCATCGTAAAGACACCACGATCAACTTCGACTCGCGAGTCGCGCAGGGGTTTGCCGGCTTCAGCGGTGATAAGTTCCGCCAGTTCATCGCGCCGTTTCTGCATCTGATCGGCAATACAGGTCAGGTAGCCGGCGCGCTCGAAGCTTGGCATCTGGCTGTGCTGGCGAAATGCGTCTTGTGCGCGATCGATCGCATCTTCGAGATCCTGATCGGACGCGAAGTAGGTAGTGCCCACGACCTCATCGTTAAACGGGTTCTTGATCTTGAGCCGTTCACCGCTCGTGCGCCACTCGCCGCCGCAATAGATGGGGTAATCCTTTGACACTGGTGTCACTCCTCCTCGTAGGACAAAACGCTCCGAGTAGCGGATCACAGGTGTTCTGGAACATACACGACGAAAGGCGTCCGGTCAAAGCCGGACGCCTTTCGATGCGTGATTCTTGATAAAGCGTGGGAGGTTACATCGCCTCCCACCAATGGGGATCCTGCTCGCCCAGGCGAGCAAGTTCCGTCTTGGTGTAGATCAGTCCATCACGTTCCATAGTCGAGAGCTCGTACTGCTTGCTCATGGTAATGGCATCGACCGGGCACACCTGTGCGCACATGCCACAGAAGAGACACCGGCCGGAGCGCAGGATGAACTCGCCCAGCTCGCGGTCGCCTTCTTCAGAGGGAACGACGTGCATCTCAAGACAGGAGGTTGGGCAGATACGGGCACAGAGTCCACAGGCAACGCACAGCGCCTCCCCGGTTTCGGGGTCTGCGCGCAGCGAGGGAAGACCTCGGAATCGTCCAGCCATCTCGCGCTTGACGTCCGGATACTCCAGCGTTTCAGGCTTGCGCACCAGACGCTTCAGCGTAACGGCGAAACCCTTGAATTCGTTCAGCATCGGTTATCCAGTCACCTTTCTGGAGGTGTCGTCAATCGGCAATTATCTGGACTTGTTCTGGCGCTATCCCGTTACCGATGGAGAGATAGACCGACGGGTCGGAGCCGAAGTTCTTCACAGGCCACTGGATACCGCCGCGCTCGAGCCGCGGGAACGAAATGCCCGCGTAGCCAGGAATGCATGCACTGATCTCATCAAAGATTGCCGAGACATTCTCAGTGTTGATTCGGTAACCCAGGCGGTTGGCAATCTCTCCGATGAACCAGTAGGACGACTTCGCTTCTCCGGGAGCACTGACGGCGAGTCGTACCCGTTGAACGGTGCGATCCATGTTGGTGAACGTGCCGTCCTTCTCGAGGAACATCGCGGCTGGTAGCACGACGTGGGCAAGCCGGGTGAGGTCGCTCTCGAACGCGTCCTCAACCACGAGGAACTCGAGTGTCGCGAGCGCTTCGAGAAGACGCGGTTCCACGGAGCCCGTCCAATAGTGAGATTGCGCTGAGATGTACATCGCCTTGATATCGCCGCGGACGATCGCGTCTGCCAGGTCCACGACCGAGACACCGGGCGTGTCTGGAAGCTCGCGTACGGTCTTGAATCCGTTCTGGGAGACCGCGCTCTCGTTCCAGTGCGTCGACCATACCTTGGAGAAATCGCTGCGAGCGCTGACGTCAAGGACTGGAGCACCGCCCGGGAGCCATGCTGGATGACAGCCGACATCGGTAGATCCCTGGAAATTCGCGTTCAGCCGGAGCGCCATGACGCCACCGCCGGGCCGGCCGATGTTGCCACAGATGATGGCGAGGTTGTTCGCGGCGACGACGGTGTCCTCGCTGTCGCCAACGGTGCTTGCTGCGACGGTGTGCCAGATTGCGCTGGCCGGGTACTCAGTGCCGGGTTCCGCGCTCTTCCCCTTGCCTCCGGTGGCGTAGAGGATTGCGCAGGCGCGTAGCTCAGCCGGGTCAACGCCAGCCATCAGGGCTACCGTGTCGACATCGACATTCCCGCCGAGACGATCCAGATCGGCGGCCGTGATGCCCGGTGCAGCCAGGCCTTCCTCAACGATGACCCGCATCATGGCGCGGAGGACAGCGCCCTCAGTTCCCTGCTTTGCCGGCAACCAGTGATTGGAGCGCTCGCCAAGAGGTTGGCGCTCGCTTGAGACGACGAGCATAGCCGCTTCGCGGTAGCGCTGTGCCCAGTAGAGCCAGTAGGACGCGACCGGCTCGGTCTTGCCCACGCTCGGACCAACGACGAGCACGGCGTTGGCCGAGCTCATCATCTCTTGCATACCAGCGCTGCTGGCAGACACGCCGAACGAGCGAGCCATCCCGCGATCGACCGCCGCCTGACTCGGCGTCATGAGACGGTCAATGTTGTTGGAGCTCATGACGGCCCGCGTGAACTGCTGGAGTACGTAGTTGTCTTCGTTGGTGTTATCCGGCGAGGCGAGTGCGGCGAACTGGCTGCCCTGGTAGTGGCGCAGCTTGTCGGCCACGACGTCGAGAGCCTCGTCCATGTCAACTTCAACGTATTCGTCGCCTTCGCGCACCATTGGGTAACGCAGCCGCATCGGGTCCTGGACTTTCTCGTGACCCCATCGTCCGCGCTCACAGGTGTAGCCAAGGTTGACGCCGCGTTCCCACAGATGCGTCGTGCGGCGTACAAACCCGCGGGTGTGCTCGATGTTCAGCGTGCATCCGACGTCGCACAGCCCGCAGATGGTTTCGGTTGAATCGAGCTCCCAGGGGTGATGCCCAAAGTGGCGATCGGTCAATGCTCCCACCGGGCAGACCGCGATGCACATTCCGCAGTTGGTGCAGGTCGTATCCGCCAGATCAACGCCGTAGGCCGGGCTGATCTCGGCTTCGAGTCCGCGACCCACCACTTCGATGGCGGTGACGCCAATCATCTCGTCGCAGACGCGCGTGCAGCGCGCGCAGATGATGCAGCGGTCCCATTTGTAATCTATGAAGGAGCTCAGGTGCTTGTATGGCTGGGCGAGCTTCGGCCGGCGGAACGGATTGGTGTTGATGTTGTGAAGATAGGTGTTGTCCTGGAGATAACACTCACCGGACTTGTCGCAGGTGGGACAATCCAGGGCGTGGTCGATCAGATACATCTGAAGGATGAACTGCCGCGCTTCAACCACGGGTTCCGAGAGGGTGAGCACTTCCATGCCGTCACGAACCGGTGTCGCGCAGGATTCAATGAGACCGCCACGTGAACCGAGAATCTCTACCGTGCATAACCGGCATGAGCCCCACGGACGAAGCAAAGGCTGGTAGCAGAGGTTTGGAACCTCGATGCCGGCCGCCTCGGCTGCCTGTAAGATGTAGGTGCCGGCCGGAACCGTAACCTCTTTACCGTCGATAGACAGCGTGACAAGTTTCGTCTCTGACTTGGCAACCATTGTGGATTGCACCACTTTCTTAGGGCTACGTCCGCCGCGAGCGGGGTCAAGCGAGATCCTTGGCTATTGCCGGAATCGGGTTCGAATGTCAGAACGGTCAGGTACGAACGAAATCGATGAAGCCGCCTCAGTTTGCACACCTGATATACAGCGTGCGGTATCACGCACACAAAACCGTGGCAATTTTACACGCTTTGCCTGTTACTTCACAATCTTTGCCAGTTCGCCTGCCGGCACATCTTGACGTGAACGAATTGAGAGCGAACTCGGCACAGGTTGTCATGAGAGTTGCCGTACACTCCATGTTATACTCGCGCGGCTGTGGAGCCGCTGGCCTAGGCTGGAAGGTTACGGGTGGAATTTATCACCGTCATTGGACTCGAAGTCCACACGCAAGTGCTCACCAAGTCAAAGATGTTTTGTGGCTGTTCTGCAGAGGCCTCGGACGAGCCGAACACGCATGTTTGTCAGGTATGCCTCGGCTTGCCCGGCGTCTTGCCGACCGCCAACCGAGCCGCCGTTGAGAAGACGGTCATGACTGGTCTCGCCCTCTCTTGCACGATCCCGCGCTTTAATCGTTTCGATCGCAAGAACTATATGTACCCAGATCTGATGAAGGGCTATCAGATCACGCAGTATGAGCTGCCTATGGCCGTGGGAGGCCATCTGGATGTTGATGTCGACGGAGAAACGACGCGCGTGGGTATTACTCGCGTGCATTTAGAAGAAGATACCGCGCGGCTCGTTCACCGCAGCGGTCCAGAAGGCGACTATAGCCTGGTCGACGTCAACCGTGCCGGGGTTCCGTTGATGGAGATCGTCAGCGATCCTGATATCACGACCCCACAGCAAGCACGCCTGTATCTCGTGGCCCTACGGCGGATCCTGCGCTACATCGGCGCGTCGAGCGGTAACATGGAAGAGGGCGCGCTGCGCTGCGACGCGAATATCTCGCAGCGGAGCGTAGATGGCTCAATCATCGGCCCCAAGGTTGAGATCAAGAATATGAACTCGTTTCGCGCGGTCGAACGCGCCCTGGAGTTCGAGATCGAACGCCAGCGGAACGCGCTTCGCCGGGGCGAGACCCTGGTCCAGGAGACCCGGGGCTGGGTCGAATCGCAAGGCATTACCGTGAGTCAGCGGACCAAGGAATACGCGGACGACTACCGCTATTTTCCAGAGCCAGATCTGCCGCCCGTCGAGCTCGATGAGAGCTGGGTCACGTCAATCGCGAACAACATGGCTGAGTTGCCAGCGGTCAGACGCGAGCGGTTCGTGGCCGATTTTGGCTTAACGACCAGCGACGCAGATGTTCTCACGGACGACGTTTCTGTGGCCGATTACTACGAGAAAGCAGTCGCGGCCTCGGGTGGTCACTATCGAGAGGTCGCAGCCTGGGTGAGCGGAGAGCTCTTTGCCCTGGCTCGTAACCGGGGTGGCTTCGAGCACATCAACGTTGCGCCGGAGCACCTGTCTGAGATCGTCGTCATGGTTCAGGCGGGCGAGATCAATGCTTTCACCGGTAAGAGTGTTCTCCTTGATACTGCGACATCAGGAATACCGCCTCGCCAGATTGTGGCTGACCAGGGGTTGGCGCAGGTCAGCGACGAGTCGATTGTCGAGGACGTGGTCCGTCAGGTTATTGCTGCGAATCCCAAGGCAGTCGAAGATTACCGCAGTGGCAAGAAAGCCGCGGTTGGGTTCCTGATCGGCCAGGTGATGAAACTGATGGATGGACGCGGTAATCCTGACGTCGTCAGGCAGACGTTGATGAGGGCGCTCAATGAGGCGGTAACCGAGTAGAGATCAAGGGGGCACATACAGAATGCCCCCTTTTTCGTGCCGGTAACGATTCAGCCCGAGGGACGGGCTGGCTCGGATAGAATGTCATCCACGGAGCGGGATCGTGGGTGGTGAAGAAAGGACGGTGGTCGACACCATGGTAGTAGACACTTCAGCGGTCACCACGCGTGAGGCGAGCCTGTTCGATGTAGCGATCGAGCAGTTCAATATTGCGGCTGACGTCATCGGTCTCGATGACGACATGCGCCGTGTTCTCAGCCGATGCGAACGTCAGCTCACTGTCAACTTTCCCGTTGAGATGGACGACGGATCGGTGGAGGTTTTCGAGGGCCACCGCGTGCACCATAACTCAGGGCCCGGTCCAACCAAGGGTGGTATCCGCTACCATCCTGATGTAACGGTCGAAGAGGTCAAGGCGCTCGCCATGTGGATGACCTGGAAGTGCGCGGTTGTCGGGCTACCGTACGGTGGCGCCAAGGGCGGCGTGACCTGCAACCCGAAACTCATGTCGCAAAATGAGCTCCAGAATCTGACCCGACGCTACACCAGCGAGATTTCAGTCTTGATCGGCCCCAATCGTGATATACCGGCCCCAGACGTCAACACCAACCCGCAAGTCATGGCCTGGATCATGGACACCTACTCGATGCATCATGGGTACTCCATCCCCGGTGTCGTGACCGGAAAACCGCTGATTCTTGGCGGCTCCGAAGGCCGCAATGAGGCAACTGGCCGCGGCTGCGTCTTCGCTATCTACGATGCTGCCCCCGCAATCGGCATGGATCTCGCCTCCTCGTCGGTCATCGTCCAGGGTTTTGGTAACGCTGGCTCGGTTGCCGCGAAGCTCTTCTACGACGATGGTATGCGGGTGACTGGTGTCAGTGATTCATCGGGTGGCATCTACAACCCATCCGGTTTGAACATTGACGCAGTCAAGGCGCACAAGGCTCGTACTGGCTCGGTCGTCGGCTTCATCGACGCTGAAACGGTGACGAATGAGGAACTGCTCGTTCTTCCCTGTGACATCCTGGTACCTGCCGCGATGGAGGAGCAGATCACCGCTCGTAATGCCAACCAGATTCAGGCAACGCTCATCGCCGAGGCAGCGAACGGTCCCACCACTCCCGAAGCCGACCGCATTCTGCGTGACCGTGGAGTGTTCGTGCTGCCAGACATCTTCGCGAACGCCGGTGGGGTGACGGTCTCCTACTTCGAGTGGGTTCAGGCGCTCCAGGCATTCCCGTGGACCGAGAAAGAGGTCAACGAGCGCCTGCGAGCCATCATGCAGAAGGCGTTCCACTCCGTCTACGACACGTCGCAGCGCTTCGACGTCCATATGCGCACGGCGGCGCTCTGCCTTGCGATCCAGCGAGTGGCCGACTTTACCCGTATACGCGGCATCTATCCATAGATTCGAAGAGACTCCTCACGAAAAGAGCCCCGCCCGTCGTGAGGGAATCGGGGCTCCTTTTGAGCGGGTGTCAAACGCTTAACGGACGAGTAGATCGCGCAGCGCCTGCTCACTGCTCGCACGCGTTACCGCGATGACTTCGTCTCCGGGCAGGATGCGCGTGTGTCCGGTTGGAACGATCACCTCCGCGCCCCGGCTGATCGCGCTGAGCACACTGTCTGCCGGCAGCTTGATGTCCGCGAGCTGCATGCCCGCGATGGGCGAGTTCTCGGAGACGCTGGCTTCGACGATCGTGAGCTGAGCATGCTTGAGGCTGAGCAGATGCAGGAAGTGGCGCTCTGGAATCTGCTGCTCGATCAGGCTCAAGATCACGTTGGTCTGGCTAACCGTGACGTCAACGCCCAGGCGCTTGAAGACTTCCTCGTTCTTCGGATTGTTCACCCGCGCGATGGTTCTGCCAACGTTGAATCTCTGCTTGGCCACCTGGCTGATGATGAGGTTGTCTTCGTCGTCTCCGGTTACGGCGATAACGACATCTGCTCGGCCAGCGCCGGCCGCTTCAAGTGTAGACGCTTCCGCACCATCGCCCTGAACTACGACCGCGCCGAATCGCTGGCGATACGTTTCGACTTTACTCGGGTTCTTCTCGACGAGCAGGACCTCATAGCCTTCGAATATCAGGGTCTTGGTGAGGTAGTAGCCAACTTTGCCGCCACCGACCACGATCATATACACGCGGTTGCTCCCTTATGATCTGGCGCTGGCGGCGCCGACGACCGAGTTGAGAAAGATTTCAGACATTGTGGTTGTCGAACAGATGGTGTCGATTCCCATCGCGCGGAATGTTTCGGCGCGCACAGGGTCGTAGACTCGTGCCGATACCTTATCGACTCCGAAGATTACCTTTGCGACCTGAGCGGCCATCAAGTTTCGGTTGTCCCCGTTTGTGACGGCGATGAACGCGTCCGCTTCGGAGATGCCCGCTGAGCGCAAGACATCCTCGTCTATACCGGTGCCGGTAATCGCCCTGCCCGAGAAATCGGGTGCGAGGCGTCGAAACGCGGACGTTTGTAGATCCACGATGGAGACATCGTGACCCTGCCGGTCTAGACTCGTCGCGATACGGGCTCCGACCCGGCCACAGCCAACAATGACAACTTTCATTTGAGTTCCTACCACCTTTGAACGACGCGTTTAACGGTCGCAGTCAGCGCGTATCCGGGCTACGACAACCTCGCATGGAGCGTTTGCCATGACATACGGAACGGTTTCGCCAGGAGTTGGCTGGCCGTGACGCATATGGTTGCAGAGGGCCATCACGATGACATCGGCGCCGCGTTCGATCGCCTCGTCGACGATCGCCGCGCCGGCGGAGCGTGCCTGGAGCAACTCCGGGTGAATTCGGCCGATACGCCCGTCGGCAGCTTGCCGTGCTACACGCTCCGCACCCTGCAGCACACGTTCGCCGGCGTCAACCTCGCCCGGCATGTCCGCTTCAAGGGGTAACGACTGCGCTACTTCCACCACATAGACCAACACCATTTCGGCATTCTTCCCGGCACCGATTTGGGTCGCCAGTTCAATGGCCCGCTGGTCTGCATCCGTACCATGAACGGGGACCACGATACGCCTGTAAGGCACAACACTCTCCATTGCGCTAACAACAACACTGTATTCCGGTTCCAACTCGGGCTAATCATACGCCCAATGCCAAGCGCGTGATGAGTGGCCGAGGAAGCCCTGCGGCTTCCATTTGTTTCTGTGTCTTTTCAATGTCGTAAGGGGTACGACGGAAGGTCACCATCCTCGTATCCGTGTCGTACAACGCGAACGCGGCGTCGGGATTATTATCGCGCGGCTGCCCAACCGATCCGGGATTGACGATAAAACGCTCACTATCGATGAAGAGCGTGTCCCCATCTACGGGTTGGATCGGGGGTTCCCCGGTCCGGGCCATTGTTTC
This sequence comes from uncultured Chloroflexia bacterium, assembly GCA_963729445.1. Lineage (GTDB taxonomy): Bacteria > Chloroflexota > Chloroflexia > Thermomicrobiales > CFX8 > JACCZH01. Next base: position 329,984 of record CAVSNU010000003.1, on the reverse strand, counting down.
CGAGATGAAGAGCTGCACATGTGAATGCCCGAGGAAGCAGACTGGGGAGTCGAACAGCTCGAAGTTCTCATGAGCCACCTTGGCGGTATAGACATACTCCCAGATGGGATGCCTTGGGCTGGCGTGCACGAGCATCCAGTCGTCTTCGATCACACGATTTGGAAGCTCCTCGAGGTATTTCATATGGGCTGCACTGAGCTGGGCGGTCGTCCAGTACGTCGCGAAGCGCGCGACCGGGTTGAACTCGTCGAGCTGTAGCCGTCCAATGGCCGCCCAGTCGTGATTTCCAATGAGTGACACGACCGGGTGAAGTTGGGTTATGCGGTCGATGCACTCGCCAGGCTTCGGGCCGTAGCCGACGACGTCGCCAAGATTCCAGACGGTTGACACATCTCCAGCCGCTTCGAGCACCGCTTCGAGGGCGACCTGGTTTGCGTGAATGTCAGACACGATCAGTACGGTCATCGACCACCCTGTTTTAGCTTAGTCACCGGAGGCGACAGCCGCTTCTTCGGTCGTGACCAGCGCATGTCCTGGGCCGCGAGCTGCCCCCGAGCGTTTCAATTGAACGACGAGCACAGCGAGATCACCGGGTGTGACGCCCGGAAGTCTGCTGGCCTGCCCAACGGTTGAGGGTCTCACGTCGCGTAGCTTCTCCCGCGCCTCGTTGCGCAAGCCTTCAAAAGAGTCGTAGTCAATAGTCACCGGGATCGCGGTGTGCTCCATCTGGCGGATACGATCGATCTGCTGTATCTCTTTTTCAACGTAGGCAGCATACTTCACTTCGATCTCCGTGCACATCAGACCTCGTTCGTCGATGGCAATGTTGCTGAAACGCGCCGGATTCATCTCCTGCATCACTGGCAGGAGTGCCGCCAGCGACACGTTGGGGCGACGGAGATAGTCCGCTGCGGTGAGGCTGCGGTTCGTCTCAGGCAGTCCAGCGGCGGTCAAGGCCGTGTTCGTCGCTGAGTTGGGTGACACATGCACGCTCTCGAGTGCGGCAATCAAGTTGCTCACGGTCGCGCGCTGTCGCGAAACCGCGTCAAGGCGATCCCGGCCGATGAGCCCAGCATCGTAGGCGAGCTCGCCGAGCCTGTCGTCAGCGTTGTCAGCCCTCAAAATGAGCCGGTGCTCGGCACGAGAAGTGAGCATTCGGTAGGGCTCGATGAAATCCTGGCTTGAGAGATCGTCCGCCATCACCCCTGTGTACGCCTGGTCCCGGCGCAGCACGATAGGGTCCTGGCGGCCCACGTAGCGCGCAGCATTCACTCCGGCGAGCAACCCCTGACCGGCGGCTTCTTCGTAACCCGACGTCCCGTTTACCTGACCGGCAAGAAACAATCCGTCAACCCGCTTGGAAGCGAACCAGGGAGTCAGTTCCGTCGGCTCGATCGCGTCGTACTCGACAGCGTAGCCGTGCCGCGTGATGCGCGCATTGCGGAGCGCTGGAATGGAGCGCAGCACGCTCAGCTGGACATCGGGCGGGAGACTCGTGTTGGCGCCCTGGACATAGACTTCGGTCGTGCGCCAGCCCTCTGGCTCAAGGAACAGCCCGTGGCTCGTCTTGTGCGGAAATCGCATGACCTTGTCTTCAATCGACGGGCAGTAGCGTGTCCCGGTCCCCTGGATGTTGCCGTTGTACATCGGAGAACGGTCGACATTGTCGACAATGAAGCGATGCGCCGTTTCGTTGGTGTGGACCAGATAGCAGGAGAGCTGGTCGCGCCAACCGCCGGTGCGGTTGAGGTACACATTGAGCGGCGGTAGCTCCAGCCGCTCAAGACGCCCATTTCGACCATCAAGCGAGAACCAGAGAGGCGTATCGGAACCGTCTTGAACCTCTGTCTGGGAGAAATCAATCGAGCGAGCGTCGACACGCGGCGGTGTTCCGGTCTTCAAGCGCCGTAGACGTATGCCAACGTCACCGATGGACACGGCAAGTCCCGCCGAGCTGGTGTCGCCGGCTCTGCCGCCGGCCGATTTCCATTCGCCGGCGATCATGCTACCGCGCAGGAATGTTCCGGCCGTAATCACAGCGGCGCCACAGGCGTAGCGATTGCCGTAGTCCGTTGTCACGGAGCTCACGCGTCGTGAGGATCCATGCGTTTCGATCTCGACGAGCGTTGCTGCTTCCTGGCGAAGCTCGATGCCCGGCTGTGTCTCGAGAGCTTCCTTCATCGCCATGCTGTACAGCGTCTTGTCTGCCTGTGCTCTCAGCGCCTGCACCGCAGGTCCCTTGGACGCATTCAGCAGCCGGATCTGCAGAGCGGTTCGATCGATGGCCCGTGCCATCTCGCCGCCAAGCGCATCAACCTCGCTGACGATATGACCTTTTGCAGGCCCCCCGATAGAGGGATTGCAGGGCATGAACCCGATTCTGTCGAGGTTAGGGGTCAGGACAAGTACGCTGGCACCAACGCGCGCGGCTGCGAGCGCGGCCTCGCATCCTGCATGGCCCGCGCCGATCACAATGACGTCATATGACTGCTGGATTGTTGCGTTAATGGCATTCTTCATAACCTATTAAGTATATGGATCGTGTCCAGTCTGTCGCAACACCGGGATGAGTGGGCTTGAACCTATACAATAGGACGTATTTGATGGAAGGGAGGCCCCCATGGCAACCAACAATGGCAACGAATCAGCATTTAGTGCTGCGGAGGTCGCTGTCATATCCGCGGCAGCAGCAGCGGCGATTGGCGGAATCGTCATCGCGCTCGGAAGAACTCAGGCAAATGCTTCACGGTCGCCGCTACCAGCCGTTGAGTCACTTCCGAGCCGGAAGGAGCTGCTGAAACAGGCGCGGCGTGGCCGTGGCAAGGCTCGTGAGGCGGCGAAACGCTACCCAGATGCTCGCGATTTTGCCGCGGAGAGGCTAGGTCGATCCGCGGTGGCCGCGCGGGGCCAGGGCAAGGCACTTTCGGCACAGCTTCAGGAGACGCTGATCCCCTCGATCGTGGACGGTGCGGGGAGGCTGCGTAAGAACGTCACCGAGCAGGCAAGGACCATTGATACTGACGAACTTCGCGATAGCTCGAAGCACCTTGCGGATGACGCTGCAGAGTGGCTGCGTCAAGCAGGAGCGACCGTTTCGACGGCCATGCAGGACAGCGTGCTGCCAGCGATGAAGCCCGTTGCCAAGGACGTTTCCGAGCGCGCGGGAGATGTGTACGAACAGGTGCGCGACAGGACCGAGGACGCTCGCAAGCGTAACGGCCGGTTTCCTGGGGCCAAGGTAGTGGCGTCTGGCCGGGACTCGGCACAGCAGGCCGTGCAGACATCTACGAATGTGGCGAAGGACACGGTCTCGTCGTTACTCTGGCTCTCGATTGCCAGCGCGCTTATCTATCTCGTGTTGCTCTCGCCTGAGCGGCGTGAGCAAGTGAAGTCGGCTGTTTTCGATGCCATCGAACAGATCCGGCTGTTAATCGGTGACTTCAAGGGCTACGAGACTGAATTCTAGTATTGCCGACATCTACCCGGACTGAACAGGAGAGGGGGCAGCCGCGAATGGCTGCCCCTCTCTTCCGCGCTGAATCTGGCGACGATTAGCCGGTCTTTGCGAACTCGGATCGACCGTGGCAGTGCTTGTACTTCTTGCCACTCCCACAAGGGCAGGGAGCGTTTCTTCCCGTTTGCTTGGTACTCTGGAGTTTTTGAGGCCGCTGGCTGCCGTCTTCCGCTGGCTGATTTGTCACAAGATTGCGTCGTGGGGCGACGGCGGGCGCCCTCTCGATCGTCACCCCGTAGATCTGGTGGACGATGTCGTACTCGATGTTCCTGAGCAAGACCTCGAACATCTCGAACCCGTTGGTCTTGTAGGCGACCAGCGGATCGCGCTGGGCGTACGCCTGGAGGCCAACTCCCTGGCGCATGTCATCCATCTGGGTCAGGTGTTGTCGCCACAGGCGATCGGTGACGCTCAGGATGACGGCGCGCTCGATCTTGCGCATCCATTCTTCGCCGACGTTCTGCTCCTTCTTGACGTACGCGGCTTCCGCGTCCGCCAGCAAGATGTCTTCGACCTCCTCCTGGGACTTGCCTGCCAGCTCTGCTTCGCTGAGCGGAGTGTTCGCCACGATTGCCTTGTACGAGCGCATGATCTCAGAGTAGTCAGGCTCCTCGCGGGTGCCCTCGGGCCAATTCGCGGCAACCAGTACGCTCACCTGACGCGCGATCATGTCCTGCATGCGCTCACGCAGGTTCTCTCCAGTCAGCGCTCGGCGGCGATTGGCGTAGATGACCTCGCGCTGACGGTTCATGACGTCGTCATACTCGACGACGTGCTTGCGAATGTCGAAGTTATGGCCTTCTACCTTGGTTTGGGCGTTTTCAATCGTCTTCGAGATGATTCCGTGTTCAATCGGCATGTCATCATCGATGCCGAGGCGGCCCATCAGGTTGGCGATGCGCTCGGACGCGAACCTGCGCATGAGGTCATCTTCGAGCGAGAGGTAGAAGCGGCTGCTGCCCGGATCTCCCTGGCGGCCGGCACGTCCGCGCAGCTGGTTATCGATGCGTCGCGACTCGTGCCGCTCGGTGCCGATAATGTGAAGCCCACCGGCACGCGCTACGCCGTCGCCGAGCTTGATGTCGGTTCCGCGGCCAGCCATGTTGGTTGCAATCGTCACTGCCCCCGCCTGGCCCGCGTCCTTGATGATCTCTGCTTCGCGTTCGTGGAACTTGGCATTCAGGACCGAATGCTTGATGCCTTTCCGTTGGAGAAGCGAGGAGAGCAGCTCCGATTTCTCGATGGATGTCGTGCCAACAAGCACTGGCCGCCCGGCGCGGATCATTTCCTCGATCTCCTGGACAACCGCATTGAATTTGCCGAGTTCCGTCTTGTAGATCTGGTCCGCGTAATCATCACGGATCATTTCCATGTTGGTAGGAATGACGACGACGTCCAGCCCGTAGATCATGTGGAACTCTTCGGACTCGGTCTCAGCGGTACCAGTCATGCCTGCCAGCTTGTTGTAGAGCCGGAAGTAGTTCTGGAACGTAATGGTCGCCTCGGTGACGGTATCGCGTTGAACCCGGACGTTCTCCTTGGCCTCGATCGCCTGGTGGAGGCCTTCCGAGAACCGCCGGCCGATCATCTGGCGGCCGGTGAACTCATCAATGATGATGACCTCACCATCGCTGACGATGTAATCCTTGTCGAGCTTGAAGAGAGCCTGCGCCTTGACCGCGTTCTCGAGGAAATGGGTGTACTCCTCATAGCGCTCGTCGTACAGGCTCTCGGGCTCGGCAATACCCAGGATCGCCTCGACACGATCGATACCCTCATCAGTAAGGGTTGCGCTGCGACGCTTGAGGTCCACCTCGTAGTGCGTATTCGCGCGCAACTGGCGCGCTACCTGGGCGAACTGGGCGTAGCGGTCGACGGCCTCATCCGCCTGTCCAGAAATTATGAGCGGCGTACGAGCCTCGTCGATAAGAATGTTGTCTACCTCGTCGACGATGGCGTAGTTCAGCTCCCGCTGCACGGTCATGCTCACGTCGGGTGCCATGTTGTCGCGCAGGTAGTCGAAGCCAAACTCGTTGTTCGTGCCGTAGGTGATGTCGCAGCCATATGCTTCGGCACGGCTACACGGTTTGAGAAACCGAAGACGTTCGTCGTCCGGTTCGTACTCAGGGTCGAACGTGAATGCCTGGTCATGCTGGATACAACCGATGGTGAGACCCAGGTTGTAGTACACCTGACCCATCCACTGGGTATCGCGGCGGGCAAGGTAGTCATTGGTGGTAATCAGGTGGGCTCCCCGGCCCTCGAGAGCGTTGAGGAACATCGCAAGCGTCGCAGTGAGCGTCTTGCCCTCACCAGTGCGCATCTCAGCGACTTTACCCTGGTGGAGGACGATGCCACCCATGATTTGTACGTCGTAAGGGCGCATTTCGAGGGTACGTGACGCAACTTCACGAACAGCCGCGAAGGCGTCTGGGAGAATATCGTCGAGCTCAGCGCCCTCCGCGAGATCCTGGCGGAACTCGCCAGCCATGTTGCGCAGCTCTTCGTCCGATTTTCTGGCGTACTCGTCGGCGAGCTCATTGACCTGGTCGACCACTGGCTGCAGAGCCCTGAGCGCCTTGGTGTTTGGATCGCCGAGGACCTTCGTGAGGAGTTTTCTCATCTACAATGTGCTCCGGTCTGGTAGTTGCGTGAAATCAAGAAAGCAAGCGGATTGTCACGGGGAATCTGCCTGTCAGTGTGGCAGGCGATACATGAATATGGATCCACCATACATCCGAACTAGTTTACTATAGCGTCCTAATACCTTCACTTTGTGACGGGTGCGCCCGTGGGCGCTACATGTATATAGAGTAAGAAGACTGTGTGCCAGCCATCGTTCCGCTCGCAAGTCTACGAGGTCGTGCGGCGCGTCCCCGAGGGCCGGGTCACGACGTATGGTGCTATTGCACGTGCGCTAAACGCACCCCGTTCTGCCCGGATGGTCGGATGGGCTATGAGCCAGTGCCCGGCGGATGTTTCCGAGGTAGCCCACCGCGTGGTGAACCGTTTTGGTGAGCTCTCCGGAGGTTGGTCGTGGGGGCATCCCGCGATCATGCGTGCGCTGCTCGAAGAGGAAGGCGTGGAGTTCGTTGACGACTTTCGCGTCAATATGCCACTCCATTTCTGGGATCCGTCTGACGCTGAAATGACTGAAAACTAGGACATTCACGGTGTTATACTCGCAACGAGCGCGGGAGGAGTAACATCAATGAATGCGCGCGAAGGACTGGAACGTATTCGGGAACGTTTGTACGAATACGATGCTCGAACCGAGACACTCGACCTGGTTGACATGATGATCAAACGGGCGTCCGTGCCTGGTGCCGAAAGGGCGCAGGCGTCGATGTCCCAGTTGGTGCGCATGCTCACGCGAACTCCAGTTGCCAATCAGAACGTCGATGTTTACAACGATCTGGTGCGGCTTGAAGAAGAGCTGGACGTCGCGTCGTCTCGACGCCGGGCAGAGGTAGAGGCTGAAGAAGCCAAACCGCTCCCGAAGAGCAAGAAGTACTACAAGGATCAGAAAGCAAAAGAGCAGGCAAAGCGCGGTTAATGTAACCGCGCTTTTGCTTTTGGGTTGAATGCCTGGTGGCAACACGTAGGGAGGGATCACTGTGGCCGGAGCCAAGATTTTGCAGAGCGCCCAGCAGAAACACCAGCGGACGCTGGACACTCTACAGCGGTTGGTGGAGCTAGAGTCTCCGTCGAGCGACAAGGCCGCTGTTGACCGGCTGATCGACTTTCTTCAATGCGAGATCGAATCGCGCGGAGGAACGGTCGACCGGCGCAAGCAGTCTGAGTTCGGTGACGTGCTCGTAGCTCGCTTTGGCTCAGGCGACCAGAAGCCTTTGTTCGTGATGACCCACGTCGATACGGTATGGCCGGTTGGGACGATCGAGCGTCTACCGTGGCGTATTGAAGGCAACCACGCCTTTGGCCCCGGAATCTACGACATGAAGGCCTCGGCTGCGATGATGCTGACGGCACTGGATGTCATCAACGATCTGGGTCTCGACACGCGACCCATCACCTGGATCGTCAATACCGACGAAGAAGTGGGCTCACCTGTCTCGCGTCCTATCCTGGAAGAGCTTGCCAGAGAATCTGAGCTTGTCCTCTGTCTCGAGCCGCCGGTACCACCAGACGGCGCGTTGAAGACCGAGCGCAAGGGCGTCGGGATGTTTACGATGACGATCGAAGGCCGCGCCGCGCACGCCGGAGCCGATCACCAGGAAGGCATCAGTGCGGTCGAGGAGCTCGCGCGTCAGATTCAGTGGCTGCACAGCCTGACTCACTACGAGAGCGGCACAACGGTGAACGTTGGAGTAATCGCAGGCGGCACGAAACGGAATGTCGTCGCCGCCCAGGCAGTAGCCCAGATTGACCTGCGCGTAACCTCGATGGCCGAGGCAGACCGCCTCGTGCCGCTGATCCTGAACGCGCAGCCTCGGATTGCCGGAACATCGGTCACGGTCGAGGGCGAGTTGAACCGGCCTCCGATGGAGCGGACGGAAGCGATTGCCGCCAACTTCCAACGCGCCAGAGAGATCGGTAGCACGCTCGGGCTTGACCTGCGTGAAGCCTCCACGGGCGGTGGATCCGACGGCAATTTCACGGCGGCGCTCGGCGTGCCCACGCTGGACGGACTCGGTTGCAATGGTCATGGCGGGCATGCCGATGACGAGCATATCGAGGTCGACAAGATCGATGAGCGAGCAGCCTTGATTGCCGCCCTGTTGGTGAACCTCTAAGACGTTGCCGGACTGTCGCGCGAGATGTATCCCATCGCCACCTCATCGCTCAGGTGCGCGCGACACATCCCGGCCAGGAACTCCGTCGCGGCTTCTACGCGCGAACCGGTGACGTTCGAGAATCCATCAACTGGAAACAACAACGTGGTCGCGTCTGAACCGACGAGCGCGTCCCGCGACTGCCTCCAAACCCAACGGCGTGTGCGGACGCGTGTTCCCGAGGCGTAGACAATTTCTCCCGGCTGCGGCGGCTCCGGAGCAGCGTCTCCCATGGGCAGGTAGCAATCTCCGGGGAGGGTGAGCCTGACTTGCAGGTTCCCAGCGGTGTCCAGGTCGTGACATCCTACCGGCACAAGGTAGAGGAGTGCCGCAGCATTGGCGACATCGACCGCCGGGTTGATGCGCGGGAGTGATTCGCCCCGGGATACCCGCTTCAGGATCGATTCCACGGACGCGGGATATTTGCTCGCGGACCATCCGAGCGTTGAAAAAGCGGAACGCCACACTGCGATCCCCAGGTCCTCTTTCAGGTCCTTGCCGGCATGCAGCAGCCGTGCTCGATCCTCTGCCTCGCTTAGGTGAGTGACGATGGCGTCGACTGCGCGCACGTTCCGTACATTGCGAGCAATGACCCAACCGACGATGTAATCGGGAAATCGTTCAAAGACGTCAGTTGAAACGCTGAAGATCTTGGCCAGTTCAGCGGGAACGCCGGGTTCACGGGCAGCTGGCATGCGACAGGAACCTCCACGCGGTGGCGTCTTTATGAAGCGTAGATCTCTCCGTAGCAGCAGAGATTGTCACGCTCGCCTTCAGCAAGTCTCTCATACAGATTAAGGACGGCTGAGCCCACGGTGTGCCATGAAAACCGGATGGCTGCCTGACGGGCTCCCACCTGCAGCGTTGACCGGAATGGGCGGTCGGTGATGACCCTCGCGAGGGCGCCGGCGATGCTCTGATGATCGCCGCTCGGGACGAGGAGACCGCTGATGTCCTCTTCTACCGTGAATTTCATCCCGCCTACCCGGGTTGCGACGACGGGAAGCCCGCAGGCCATGGCTTCGACTGCAACCAGGCCGAACGATTCGTAGAGGGACGTCACCGCGCAGACGGTCGCCGCCGCGTAGTAATCCGGCAGGAGATCCTGAGGTTGCGCTCCGCGGAAGATGATGTGGTCTACGATGCCCAGCTCACGTGCTCTGTCGATGACCGGCTTGAGATCATCTCCTGGAACCTCCGTACCGTCCGGCGATTCGAGCATGGTGCCGCCGATGAACACGAGCTTGGGCGGAAGGCCGTCCCATGCGCGACGCTGCAGGTCGCGGAATGCCTTGAGCAGGGTATCGATGCCCTTGATGGGGTCGATGCGGCCGATGAAGAGCACGAGTGGGTTGTCAGGCAAGTCCAGCTTGCGCCGTGCTTCGTCGACGTCTCGCGGCTGGAACCGGTTCAGGTCGATTCCAGGTGGGATGGTACAGATACGGGCGTTGTTTGCACCCAGCGTCCAGATCAGCTCGGCTCGCTCGTCCGGATTCGGCGCAACGATATTGTCGAGCACCTCGAGCAACCGGCGCTCAATCTGTACCCGGAGTGTGGATTCATGGTGCTTGTCGTCTGAAACCTGGTTTTTGAGATGGGCGAGGGTATGGAACATGTGCACGGTCGGCGCGTTCCAATAGCGTTTGAGGAGATTTGCCACCCAACCCGAGAGCCAGTAGTGACTGTGCACGACATCGTATCGAAGGCCCTCGCGAAGGGAGAAGAGCGCCACCTCGCTCGCAAACTCGGGCAAGAGACAGAAAAGCTCGTCCTTCGACACGATCTCAGGCGCTCCCGCGTCGACGGTGATGACGCGGATACCAGCGCTCATCTGAACGATCTCGGGAGTAGTTTCGTCATAGCGTCGTGTAAAGATGTCTACCATGACGCGCGACGATTCGAGCTGGCGGGCCAGCTCGCGGACGTACACATTCAGGCCGCCCGCGTCTTTCCCACCGAGGATCGCGAGTGGCGATGTGTGGACGCTGATCATGGCCACCCGCTGTACACGGGAGACTCGAGTAAGCGACGGGGCAGGGGTGTGGGTTTCGACCGCAACCAAGCGTCGTAGCCTTTCAGGCGCATCACCCTCAAAAACATCAGGCGAAGCTTTCGTTCGTGCTGACCGGGGACTATTCGACAACCCGGCCACAGTGGCTACAACGCGGTTGCACGGCAGATCTATTCCCGAATCGGCGTCGCTAGGCAATCTCCGGCTCAATCACTCCATAATCGCCATCTTTGCGACGGTACAGAACGTTCATCTGGCTGGTATTCGGGTTGTAGAAGACGTAGAAGTCGTGTTCCAGGAGCTCCATCTGCTCAACTGCTTCAGCCGGCTCCATTGGCTGGATCATGAAGCGCTTGGTGCGCACGACTGCCCCGTCGGCTGCCTCAATGCCGGCGTCCGCTGGCACATCCAGCTGCTCAGCGGCGAGCTCACCCAGGCTGACAGCGTTGCGGCGCGACAGGTCTATCTTGCGATCGTGATAGCGCCGGATCTGCCGCTTCATTTTATCGACTGCCTGGTCGATGGCGGCGTGCTGGTCGTGGTTGCGCACCTCGGTGCGTAGCAGATTCCCACGAGTTGCGATAGTGAACTGGGCGATAAATTGTTCTCCACCGCTGCGTGGACGCTCCGAGCGCAGCTCGAATTTTACATCCGTTGTGCGCTCGGTCACGCGGTCCAGTTTCCCAACCCGACTCTCGATGTAGTCTTGAAGGTGGTCCGTGAGCCGCACGTTCTTCGTGTTAATCTGCACGTCCATGGATGGTCTCCCATTCCGGTGGTTGAGCTCAGCGGTGGGTATCCGCCGGAGCTCAAACTCGACCCGTAGGCGCCCGCGGAGGGATTCGAACCCCCGACACAGGGCTTAGGACGCCCCTGCTCTATCCCCTGAGCTACGCGGGCGAGCGCCTGAGATTGATTCTAGCCTATGTGGGCTGGTGCTTCTACCCGGACCCCGGTAGCCAGCCAACTGGTCGTGCCGGCTCATGGAGCGTACGTTGTGGTGTCGTTTGATCGCTCCACGCTGAGCGTCATGCGCATCAGGAAAACCTGGTATTTGGGGCTGAAAAGCGACATGGTGAAGTACACGTCTGGTCCGGTGATTGGTAGCATGAAAGGGGCGTAGAGCGTTGGATACTCGTCGGATGTCACAACCACCCGTTCGTCATCCCATGGTCCCGTCAACTGTTTGGCAGTACGTACAACTATATCATGTGTGACCTCGTTTTTGTACATCATGAGCCAGCGCTGATGATACGGGTTCCAGCGCACCGAGAGCTCACCGACCGGGGCGGGGACGACGTTGGTAGCATGGTCCAGTTCAGGGCTCCATGCCCCGTCCGACCAGTACTCGTAGTGCTCAGGTTCAAGGAGGACATTGGATGGTACGCGCATGAGTTTTGCTGCTCCGAACCGGCCGGTAGGCGTACCGAACATGTAGACGTAATCGCCATGCGCAACCATCGCTGCCTGCGTGAACGGGCTGTTGCCCGTCCATGTGGCCTTCTCGTCCTTTATCCAGGTCTGTCCCTGGTCGTCCGAATAGGCCAGACCGGAACCATTCGGAACGGGCTCTTTGTAGCCCCACCATTTCTTCTTCCAGTCATTCACTGAGAGGTAGTGCAAGTACATCCGCTCTCCGACCGCGACGCCAGCGGTTGGGATAACGGTGTATTCCCTCTTTGAGCTCTTCAGCGATGAGAGCAATTCCTTCGCCTCGCCGTTCTCGTCGCTGATCACGTCGGTCAGGATGTATCCGTGGTTCGGATCGGGTTCGATGATCGCCATCGTGTTGCTGCGCCAGTCAGGACCTTCGCCACCGCCCCTACCCCAGGTGTCGCCAAAGACGAGATAGGTCTTGCCGTTGTGCTCAAAACTTAATCCGAGATCCGTGCCCGTGATGTTCCAGCGCGCGTCGGTCCGGGCCGGCGAGTCAGCACCTGTGAGCTGCGATACCATCTGCGGCGCTTGAACCATGAGTCGCCGTTCCCCCGTGTTGTTCCCGAGTGGAGACAATCCACGGTAGGGCCTCGAAGTTCCATCTTCGACCATCATTGTTTCTCCCAGGGGCAGGATGTCGTCGATATCGCCATCGTTGTGCTGCCCATCCACTCCACTGAAAGCGCCCAGGAGGAGGGACAGAACCCATGTGACGGCCAACCATCTCGATCGTCTCACCTGCCGCATTCCCTCCTCCGCCTACCCTTCCCCTGGTTCTCGTTCTTCCGACTAACATACGACGAAGTCTTCACCGTGTGGCTCGCGGCGTGGACGACGCACCGCCTTGTACTGTCGATGGACGAGTTTGAGCCGGATGATTCTCGTCAGCGACAACGTCCTAGTGACCACCGTAACAAATTGTCGTATTCGAGGACGGGCGGTGCGTTGAACAACTCATGGTCTGTCATTGTGACGTTACCGTTTCAATGCTATACTTCATCAGTCAAACGGGGAGTGGCGCAGCCCGGCAGCGCGCCGCGTTCGGGACGCGGAGGTCGGAGGTTCAAATCCTCTCTCCCCGACCAGTATCTGGATGAGAGAGCGGTTCTGCCGCTCTTTTTTGCTATCCGCCGTATCGAAAGAATGTGGCAGATGGACGAATCGGCACGACACGCCTTGCGCTCGCTCCCCTCAGTGAGTGACATTATTTCCAACCCTCAACTCGCTCCATGGACAACGACGCTTCTTCCTACAATCGTCGTGGATGTCGTTCGTCACCACCAGGACCGCTGTCGCCAGGCGATTCTCAATGGGGATTGCACAGCTCCCGAGCAACTACTCGATACGATCGTCAACGACCTGCGAGGGTTGGCGGGAGAAGCGACATCGATCGTCGTGAATGGCACCGGGGTCGTCATCCATACAAACCTGGGTCGCTCACCGGTGTCGCAGGCTACCTCCAGGGCCATGGCGGAGCACGCCGCCCGCTACCAGGCGCTCGAGGTTGATATGGAGACCGGCGAGCGTGGCGGACGCGGGCGGGAGGTTGAACGCCTGATGACGGCCTTGACGGGCGCAGAGCGTACCCTTGTGGTGAACAACAATGCCGCGGCAGTGCTGCTAACTCTGGCTGCGACCAGCGCCGGCCGCGAGGTCATCGTCTCGCGCGGCGAAGCCGTTGAAATCGGCGGTGGATTCCGGGTGCCCGACGTCCTGCTGCGCAGTGGAGCGCAACTGGTCGAAGTCGGCACGACGAACCGGACCTATCTATCCGACTATGAAGCCGCGACCAACGAGCAGACGTCTGCCTACCTCAAGGTCCACGCCAGCAACTTCGCCGTGCTGGGTTTTACGGCGACGGCGACGGTGGCGGATCTCGCTCCTCTCGCGAGGAGCCGCGAGGTGCTCCTCATCGAGGACGTGGGGAGCGGTTGTCTGCTCCCGACTGCTGACTTTGGATTGGAACACGAGCCGACGCTTGCGGAGAGCATCGCTGCCGGCGCGGACGTGGTCTGTGCGTCGGGAGACAAACTGCTCGGAGGGCCCCAGGCCGGCCTGATTATCGGCAGGGCCGCGGCGGTTAACCGGATCGCCAGGCACCCGCTCGCGCGTGCACTGAGGGCCGATAAGACCTGTTTAGCCGGGCTTGCAGCGACGCTGCGGCATTACATCCGCGGCGAGGCGACCGAGCACATACCCGTGTGGTGGGCCATCTCGCGGGATGCGGACTGGCTCGAAACACGCGTGCATGGCTGGAAGCGCGCGCTCGGCTTGTCGGGTCTGTCAGCGATCCGGACGGAGTCGGTGGTGGGCGGTGGCTCCCTCCCAGGTCGCACGTTGCCGTCCTGGGCGCTGAGCATCGAGACGAACGCTGTCGACACCGATCGGCTTGCTCGGGTGTTGCGCACCGGATCTCCCGGGGTCGTGCCGCGCATTGTTGACGGCAAGATCGCTATCGATGCCCGGACAGTGCTGCAGGACGAGGATCAGCTCGTTGTCGACGCCGTGCGCGCGGCGCTCACCTAAACCGTGGCGGTCCGGGAGTCGGTGAAGTACGGGCTCTTCTCCGGGTCGTACTTTGACTTCTTGATCGCCAGCTCTGCCATTTGACGCACGAGTACGAGTACCGCCTCGGTGTCCCCCGCGGCTTTGGCTAGCGCCAATTCCCGCTGTACCTGTTTGACGCGAAACTCATAGCGGATTCTGGAGAGTGTCTGCATTGCCTGGATGAGCTCGCGATGCACGAGTCCGGGCGTGGCGTCCTGTCGTCCCGGAACCTCATCTCGCACGATCTGGGCGTGCTGGATGATCTCCTCCGGCAGTCCTTCCAATGCGTGCTGAACGGAGTCAGCCGAGAGAATGGCCCGGATAATTTCTCGGTTGCGCGCGTCGAGGACGTCGTCGAGGCTGATGGCTTGGGCCGCCTCTTCCTGCGCCGTCGCTGTCAACGGATGCTGCAACAACAAGCGCACGAGATGCCGCTCAGGGTCGCCTGCGACGGGACGCTCTTGCGCCTGGACCAGACGGGTAGCGTGGCCGCGGACGGGCCGCAGCGCCGCGCGCACGTCGGTGTCTTTGTACTCCAGGAGCCGTGCCACAACGCCGACGTAATGGGCCAGGATCGCGCCATCCTTTATCTCTCGCAGGACCGGTACGGCGTCTTCCCTGAGGGCACTGGCGCGCGCCGCAGGGGTACGCTCGACGTTGCTGAGCTTGACGTTCAGAACATACTCAACCAGCGGTATCGCATCGTCGAGCGCTCGTGTCCAGCTCTCGGGATCCGCGCGGATCATCTCGTCTGGATCCTTGCCACCGGCAAGCAGCACGATGCGAACCTCTGCGTCGAGGTTGCGCTCGAATCTTATGAGGTTATCCGCACCGACCGTGGGCGCAACGTCGTCGCTAAAGCTCTCGCGAACCGCATCGATCGCGCGCAGCGTCGCCATTTGCCCGGCAGTGTCGGCGTCGAGCGCCAGGAAGACCCGGTCGACGTAACGTCTGATCGAGCCCACCTGCTGTGAGGTTAGTGCCGTTCCCATCGACGCGACGACGTTGGTGAAGCCGAACTGGTGTGCCGCGATGGCATCCATATAGCCTTCAACGACCACCAGCGTGTGCTCGCGTCGAATGGCTTCTTCCGCCCGGTCGATCGCATACAGCGTGTCACTCTTGTTAAAGATCGCAGTCTGCGGCGAGTTCAGGTACTTCGGCATCTCGTCGCCAAGCGCGCGAGCACCGAATCCAATGGTGCGCCCCCCTCGATCGCGAATAGGGAACATGAGACGGTTACGGAATCGATCGTAGACGCGGTCGTTTTCACTCTTCGATTGGAGCCCAGCCTCTAGCAAGATCTCCTCGTTGACATCGCCGCGTCGGAGGAGATGATTGCGTAGCGCATTGAAGGAATCCGGCGCGAACCCAAGCCCAAACCGCTCGGCGGTCGGCCGGTCCACTCCACGCCGCTCCAGGAGCGCTCGAGCAGGCTCACCGTGAGACGACGACCAGAGAGCGTTCGCGAAGAACGCGGCGGCGCGTTCGTTGAGCTCGATCAAGCGATCGCGGTGGGCATCCTTATCAGGATCGCGCGCGACGATAGATTTGATCTCTACGTTCGCGCGTTGGGCGAGCTGTTTGAGCGTGTCGGCGAAATCCAGACTCTCGGTGTCCATCATGAACGAGAAGATATCGCCGCTCTTGCCGCATCCGAAGCAGTGGTACGACTGAGAATCCGGGAAGACCACGAAGGAGGGGGTTTTCTCATTATGAAATGGGCACAAGCCTTTGAAGTTGCGCCCGGCCTGACGAAGCTGCACCTTGGAGCCGACTACCTCCACGACATCGAGGCGCTCTTTTATCTGGGAGACGGTATCACCGGCCATGGGGTGTAGCCCTTTCGCCTTCTGGGTAGAACTGCGCGTGCGATCGGATCGCGAATCGGTCTGTCATGCCAGCCACTGCGTCCGCAGCACGACGCTCCAGGGGTTCATCTGACAGCGCCGGAACGACGGTCGCCGGCAATGCCGAACGGTGCTCGACAAAGTAACAGAAGAGATCTGCGACGATTTGCCCGGCTGCCCTCGTCGGGGGCAGGTCATTCACAGGCATGTAGACCTTCTCAAACAGCATTGACCGGAACGCATTGGCCGCCTCAAGAATCGGGTCCGACATGTGAATGACCTGGTTTCCCTCGAACTTCTGGGCGACACTCGCCTGGGATGCGTGGACGACGTCGAGCACCAGGGTGTTGATGCGTTCGCTATGGCTACGTCCGAGACGCCGCAGAACAATGTCCGGAACATCATCGACCGTCAGGATTCCGCTCCGCAGTGCGTCATCGAAATCGTGATTGATGTATGCGATTCCATCGGCAATCTTGACGACCTGTGCCTCCGCCGTTGCCGGGGTTCCGGCCATTTCGCCTGCGATGGCGTGCTCCGGCTTGGAGTGACGCAGAATCCCGTCGCGGGTCAGGTCGGTGAGATTCAGACCTTGACCGTCCTTCTCGAGGAACTCGACAACGCGCAGACTCTGCTCGTTATGCCGGAAGCCGGGATAGACCGACGCCAGCGAGCGCTCGCCAACGTGGCCAAAAGGGGTGTGACCCAGGTCGTGTCCCAGCCCGATCGCTTCGGTCAGATCCTCATTGAGGTTGAGCGCGCGTGCGATCGTGCGGGCGATCTGGGTGACCTCAAGAGTGTGTGTCATGCGGCTGCGGTAATGATCTCCGTCCGGTGACAGGAACACCTGCGTCTTGAACTTGAGCCGCCGAAATGCCTTCGAGTGGATGATACGGTCGCGGTCACGCTGGAACTCCGTCCGCAGAGAGGACGGCTCCTCACGCACGACACGACGCGCATCCCGAGCGCGTGCGGCTGCGGGTGCCAGCCACTGGTCCTCGCGTACTTCCAAACGTTCTCGGATCGACATTTCGGCAGGCCGTTCACACAAGTCAGGAGTAGAGCCTAACGAAACCCTAGTGTACGTACACTAACGTGGATTGTCTACTCGCCTCGACACCCTCCACGGTCACCAATCGGCGGCCTGAGCGGCTGCTAGACGGGCGACCGGAACGCGAAATGGCGAGCAGGACACGTAGTTCAGCCCTGCCTGGTGGCAGAACTCGACGCTGTTCGGGTCGCCGCCGTGCTCACCGCAGATGCCGAGCTTCAGGTCCGGGCGGGTTGCTTTGCCGCGTGCGGCCGCGATTTCAATCAGCGCGCCGACGCCCTTACGGTCGATCGTCACGAATGGATCGCGCTCGAAGATGCCCGAGCTGACGTAGAAGGGCAGGAAACGTCCCGCGTCGTCCCGGCTCAGTCCGAACGCTGTCTGGGTCAGGTCGTTCGTGCCGAACGAGAAGAAGTCCGCCTGCTCGGCGATCTCATCGGCGGTCAACGCAGCTCGCGGTAACTCGATCATCGTCCCGACTGAGTACTCGACCCTCATGCCCGCGCGTTCGAACTCTTCGTTGGCGACCCGATCTACCACCTCACGCTGCCGGGCCAGCTCGTTCACGTCCGCGACAAGCGGGATCATGATTTCCGGAAAGACGGTTACACCCTTCTTCGTGCAGGTAAGCGCAGCCTGAATGATGGCCCTTGCCTGCATCTCCGTAATCTCAGGGAACGAGATACCCAGCCGGCAACCACGGTGTCCGAGCATGGGATTCGCCTCGTGGAGCGAGGCGACTTTGTTCCTGACCTGCTCGGTGGTCAGACCGGTGTGTTTGGCCAACTGTTCGATCTCGGCGTCATCGTGCGGCAGGAATTCGTGCAGCGGCGGGTCGAGGGTTCTGATAGTAACCGGGAAACCATCCATAGCCTCAAATATGCCCTCGAAATCCTCGCGCTGCATTTCAAGGAGACTGTCGAGCGCTCGGCGCCGCTCGGATGACGTGGTCGACAGAATCATCTCACGCATGTGCTGAAGGCGGTTTCCCTCAAAGAACATGTGCTCCGTGCGGCACAACCCGATACCCTCAGCGCCAAACTCGCGCGCGACTCTCGCGTCGTTGGGAGTATCGGCATTCGCGCGTACGCCGAGCGTGCGCGCACTGTCGGCCCACTCCAGCAGGATCGCGAGGTTGCCTCCAAGGTCGGGATCTATCGTCGGGACCTTGCCAGCCATGACGCGGCCAGTTGCACCGTCGATCGTGATGTCGTCCTCTTGCGTTAGGGTGCGTCCATCAACCGTCAGCGTGCCGGCGGCGTAATCGATTTGCAGCGCACCACAACCCGCAACGCATGGTTTGCCCATGCCTCGTGCGACAACGGCTGCGTGCGACGTCATTCCGCCGCGTGCCGTTAGAATTCCCTGCGCGCCGACCATGCCGTGGAAATCCTCGGGAGAGGTCTCGATCCGGACAAGCACGACTGCCTGGCCTTCATCACCCATCGCCTTGGCGACGTCGGCGTCGAAAACGATCTTGCCGGTCGCGGCTCCCGGGCTTGCGGGCAGACCCGTTGCCAGGACATCCGGCTTGAAATCTGGATCGATCATCGGGTGCAAGAGCTGATCGAGCTGCTGTGGCTGAACCCTCAACAAGGCCTCGTGTTTGTCGATGACGCCCTCGTCGACCAGATCCATCGCGATATTGATAGCGGCCCGCCCGGTGCGCTTGCCCGAGCGCGTCTGGAGCATGAAGAGCTCGCCATTCTGGACGGTGAACTCGAGGTCCTGCATGTCGCGATAGTGAGACTCGAGCATACCTGAGATCTCCAGGAGCTGGTTGTACGCCTGCGCGATAAGAGGGTTGTCGGCCATCTGCACGATCGGCTGAGGGGTTCGCACGCCGGAAACGACGTCCTCGCCCTGGGCGTTAACGAGATATTCGCCAAAGATGCCTTTCTGGCCGGTCGAGGGGTCGCGCGTGAAGGCGACGCCGGTGGCGCAATCAGCCCCCATGTTGCCGAACACCATCGACTGGACGCTCACCGCGGTTCCGAGATTGTCCGGGATGTGGTGTTGGGCACGATAGTTCTTCGCACGGCGGGTGTTCCACGAGTCGAACACGGCGATGATGGCGAGCCGCAGCTGCTCGAGCGGATCATCCGGGAACTCGTTGCCGGTCTCATTCTTTACGATCTGCTTGAACTCACGGGCGAGTTCACGTAACGCCTCGGCCGAGAGCTCGTTGTCGTCCCGGACACCTGCGTTGCGTTTCGCTTCGTCGAGGGCATCTTCGAATAGCTCGCCCGAGACACCCAGCACGACATCGGAGTACATCTGCACAAGCCGCCGGTAGCAGTCATAGGCGAAGCGTGCGTCCGCGTTGGCGGCAAGGCCTTCGACCGTGGCCTCGTTCAGGCCCAGGTTCAGGATCGTGTCCATCATGCCGGGCATCGAATCGCGCGCCCCCGAGCGTACCGAGAGCAACAAGGGCTTCTCAGCGCTGCCAAAGGTGCGACCGATGTCCTGTTCGACAGACTTCAGTGCCTGCAGCGTCTGCTCCCAGAGACCGTCGGGAAACCCTCGCCCGTCGTTGAGGAAGGCGTTACACGCCTCGGTAGTGATCGTGAAGCCGGGTGGAACTGGCAGGCCGATGTTGGTCATCTCTGCCAGGTTAGCGCCCTTACCTCCAAGAAGATTGCGATCGTCCGCACTGCCTTCATTGAAGGCGTAGACCCACTTTTCCACCCTTGTATCCCTTCTCCAGATTACCCGATGGTGAGATTCGCCAGGCTTGCCATGAGCCGTTTCTGTCCGTGGCGCTTGAAAGTCACGGAGACTTCCTGATCGTCTCCCTTTTCAACGACATTGTCGACCACCCCATCACCGAACCGCGCGTGGAAGACCCTGTCCCCCGCGCTGAGTGGCTGGAACGCCGGTTCGGCAGTGACAGGCTCGAGGAGTGATTGACGGGCCGTCGAGCTTGGGGTCCGACGCGATGGTGATCGGGTCGGCAGGTCGCCGATGACCGAGTCGGGTATCGACATCAAGAACGATGACGGGATGGCCATTTCGCTCGTGCCGAAGCGCGTCCGCCGGAAGGTATGCGTCAGGTACAAACGTTGTTCGGCGCGGGTCAAGCCGACATAAAACAGGCGCCGCTCTTCCTCAAGACTCTCCGGATTCTCTGTAATTGAGCGTTGGTGGGGGATCAGACCCTCCTCAACGCCGGTGATGAAGACGACAGGAAACTCCAGTCCCTTCACCGCGTGCAGGGTGATCAGCGTCACCTTCTCCTGATCCTCCTCAAGCGTATCGGCGTCAGAGACAAGCGCGACCTCTTCAAGGAACGTCGGCAGGGCCTCCTCGTGTGGCAAGGAGTCGTACTGCTCGATGGTTGAACGGAGCTGGAGCACGTTATCCCAGCGATCCATCATCTCAGGATCGCCCGATTCGAAGAGTGTCAGGAAGCCGGTATCGCGCAGGGCACGGTCGAAGAGCTCTGAAAGCGCGATCTCCTCGGCGGCATCGCGCAGCTCCTGCAGCACCTTGGCAGCAGATGAAAGCAGCGTCTTGTTGCGACCTGCGATCTGAGGCCCGTCGGGCGCATCGAGAGCAGCCAGCGCCGCTTCGAGACCTGTGCCTCGTCGCGCTGCCCATTCCTCAAGCCCTGAGATCGACCGCGAGCCGATACCCTGCCCAATCGGGAACGCGTCCATCACGCGCTGGAATGCGCCGGAGTCGTTCGGGTTCGAGATGAGGCGCAGGAGAGCGACGACTTCTTTGATCTCGCGCCGCTCGTAGAACCGTGTTCCACCGATCAGTTGGTAGGGCACCCCGCCGCGAATAAACGCTTCCTCAATGGGACGGCTTTGCGCGTTGGTACGGTAGAGGACGGCGAAGTCGTTGGCCGAGTAATTGTGCTGTCGCTGGAGGCGATTAATCTCCTGGACGATGAACTGCGCCTCGATCGTCTCGTCGCTGCACTCGCGGACGATCAGCTGCTCACCAGACGGCCTCGACGTGCGCAGCGTACGATCGATGCGCTGCGTATTGGCCCGGATGACCGTGTCCGCCGCCGTCAGGATCTGCGGCGTCGAGCGATAGTTCTCCTCGAGATGGATCTCGATCGCTTCAGGGTAATCGTCCTTGAACGTCAGGATGTTGCGAATGTCCGCCGCTCGCCAGCCGTAGATCGACTGGTCAGGATCACCGACGACGCACAGATTGCGGTGCTCCTCACTCAGCGCGTTGACCAACAGATACTGAATATGGTTCGTGTCCTGGTACTCGTCAACAAGCACGTAGCGGTGCCGGTCACGCAGCTTCGTGCGGGCATGATCTGATTCGCGTAGGAGTCGCAGCGCGGCGTACAATAGGTCATCGAAATCGAGCGCGTTCCGGCGATCGAGGGTGTCCTGATACACGGGATACACGCGAGCGATGATCTCTTCCCAGTAGGTTTCGACCGATCGGCTGTACGCCTGCGGACTCAGGTTCTGGCTCTTGGCGCCTGAGATGCCGCTGAGAACCGCCCGCGGCGAGAACTGCTTGCTGTTGATGTCGAGCTGGTTCATGGCCTGTTTGACGACGCTCAACTGGTCGCCGTCGTCATAAATGACGAAGCGCGGGTCGATGCCGATCTCGCCCCCGTACGTGCGTAGAATGCGTGCCGCGAACGAGTGGAACGTTCCCATCGTTATCCAGCCGGCCCCCTCGCCGACGAGGCGCTCAACCCGCTCGCGCATCTCGCGGGCAGCCTTGTTGGTGAAGGTGAGCGCCAGAATGTTCCATGGCGCGACCTTGTGCTCCTGAATGAGATGAGCGATGCGCGTCGTGAGCACACGGGTCTTCCCGCTGCCCGGGCCAGCGATGATGAGTACAGGTCCGTCAGTCGTTACAACGGCCTGAGCCTGTTCTATATTTAACCCTGACAGCAGGGTCGATAGTTCTTCAGTACGTGCGATCTCTGCCATGTCCTCCCCGGGCGGCTACGGTCGGCGTGCCATTATCCACGTCGTCCGGAATGTGGTTTCGTATTGTACTCCAGCCTGCCGGCACGATTGCACAGCGTCCGGCCACGTTGGCGCGAGCGCGATTCGTTGGTATAATTCTTTGCGCGAAAGAGTTCACTTGCCGGTGTAGCTCAGTGGTAGAGTAGGGGACTCATAAGCCCTTGGTCGGTGGTTCAATTCCACCCACCGGCACCCATTCCAACGATCTCAATTCAGCCCAAAGAAACGCTCGATTCGCGCGGATTTCAAGACGAGTGAGAGTTGACGTGCCAAAGCAGAGCCCGTCCGGCGATCTCACTCCAGACCACGCGCTCGTGCGCCTTGCTGCGTACAGGGCAATCAGCGGGGCGTGGTCAAGCCCAGTCATGCTCGCCTGTTCAGGCGGAGTCGACTCGACAGCGCTGCTGGCTTTGGCCTGTGAGGCGTTGCGTCGTGGCAAGGTTGCGCCGTTTGTGGTGGCGCACGTGGACCATCGCACACGACCGGAATCGTCTAGCGAGTCGAACGTTGTCCGGATGCTGTGTGCTAATCATAACATCCCTTTCGTGGCGCTGACCGTCTCGGAATCAGGGTTAATCGCGGGGCGCTCAAGCGAGGATGTATGGCGCGAGCGACGCTACGACGCGCTGGCGCGTGCCGCCTCTGCCCTTGGGCTGGATAGGGTGGTCACAGCGCACACGCGAGACGACCAGGTTGAGACGGTCCTGATGCGGCTCTTCTCAGGATCACGTCTACGAGGGATGAGCCGCGAAACGCCTGCAAACGTGGACTCTGGGGAGTTGACGATTTTGCGGCCACTCCTTGGGGTGGCGCGGAGCGACCTCGACGAGGTGCTTCAGGTGGCCGGCCTTACACCCTTGATCGATCCATCAAATGTGGATACGGCGTACCGCCGCAACGCGGTGCGCCACAAACTGGTACCGGTGTTGGCAGACGTCTTCCCGGGCTTCGAGAGCGCGCTGCTGAGGTCGGCCGAGCTAGCCGACGCCGCTGCCCGGTATTGCGATGAGCAGGCTGTTGGCGTCTATGCCGGCGCGCGTGAGATCATCCGTGGCGGGATTCGTCTCGACCGCAAGCTGATTCGCGGCCTGGATCCCGTGATCGCGTCCAGGGTCATTCGCCTGGCTGCGTTAGATCTCATAGAGGGCGAGAGCCGCGAGCTGACGCATGAACGAGTCGAAGCGGTGCTCGCGGCGGTGCATGGCAGAACCGGGGCGCTGATCGAGCTTCCGTATGGGATTCGAGTGCAGATCGAGCGTGACGCTATTACCGTCTTGAATGTTACGAAAGGTGAGGCTGTTGACTGACGGTTGGAGCAAGCTTGCAGACGGGGTGGTATGCGAGCTTCTGTCAGAGGCAGTGGTGCAGCGACGAGTCCAGGAGCTGGGACGCGAACTGTCGGACCACTACGGCGACCGCAAA
The DNA here is from genome assembly GCA_963729445.1 of uncultured Chloroflexia bacterium. Classification (GTDB taxonomy): domain Bacteria; phylum Chloroflexota; class Chloroflexia; order Thermomicrobiales; family CFX8; genus JACCZH01. Next base: position 306,404 of record CAVSNU010000003.1, on the reverse strand, counting down.
CCGTTGTTGGTGGGCGTGTTAAACGGTGCGGTGATCTTCATGGCCGATCTCGTGAGAGAGATGGCCGTCGCGGTGGATTTCGAGTTCATGGCGGTTTCGAGTTACGGTTTGGCGACGGAGACGAGTGGAGTGGTACGCATTTTGAAGGACCTATCGACCGATATCACCGGCCGGGAGGTACTCATCGTCGAAGATATCATTGACTCGGGCTTAACCGTGCGCTACCTGCGCCGCATGCTGGAAGAGCGCAAGCCGGCCGATATCAGGGTTGTCGCGCTGCTGCGCAAGGCGAAGACCGGTGCGCATGAAATTGACGTGGATTATGTAGGATTCGAAATTCCAGATGAATTTGTCGTCGGATACGGTCTAGACATGGGTGGAAAATATAGGAACTTGCGTTACGTGGGCAAAGTCAAGACTTCTTAAGTAGACACACTGCCCTCGCGGGGAACATAACGATGTTCAACTGATATACTTTGCCAGCGGTGCGCGCCGGCGCTCGTCGGCCACCGTCAGCCAACTCTCACCAGACGCTGGATACAAACTCTTGACATAAAGGACACTCAATGACCGAGAATCGCTGGTTACGAAGCGGCTTCGTGTGGATCATCTTAATCATCGCCGTGGTCGCACTCTGGATTACGTTCATTAGCGGCGGTGATGACGATCCGAACATCGGGGTGAATCAGGTCGCTCAGGAGATCAAAGCCGGACAGGTTGAGCGCCTCGAATTGACCGAGGGCTCGAACGACGTGACGGTGCACTATCTCGGCCGTGACGACACGCAGAAGACTCGCCTGGATGAAAATATCAGCATCTACGAGGCGCTCCAGCTCTATGGAGTTCAGCCGAGTGATGTCGAGATCGACATCGGCGCATCAAGCTCGTGGGGGAACTGGCTCGGGGCCCTGACGCTCTTCGTCCCCATCTTGCTGGTCGTCGGTATCTTCATCTTCATGATGCGGCAGGCGCAAGGGAGCAACAATCAGGCGATGTCGTTCGGCAAGAGCCGGGCGCGCCTGTTCACTGCCAACAAGCCGACCGTGACCTTCGCGTGATGTCGCTGGGGTGGATGAGGCCGAAGGAGGAGCTGGTCGAAGTCGTCGAGTTCCTGAAGTACCCGGAAAAGTTCGCCGGCGCTCGGCGCGCGCATCCCGCGCGGTGTGCTGCTGGTCGGCCCTCCGGGTACCGGCAAGACGCTGCTTTCCCGCGCGGTGGCGGGCGAAGCGGGCGTGCCGTTCTTCAGCATCTCCGGTTCCGAATTCGTCGAGATGTTCGTCGGCGTCGGCGCCAGCCGCGTGTACGCGACCTCTTCGATCAGGCCAAGCGCAACGCGCCGTGCATCGTCTTCGTCGACGAAATCGACGCGGTCGGTCGCCAGCGCGGCGCCGGTCTTGGCGGCAGCCACGACGAGCGCGAGCAGACGCTGAATCAGATCCTGGTCGAGATGGACGGATTCGACAGCAGCAACGAACGTGATCGTCATCGCCGCGACGAACCGGCCTGACGTGCTCGATCCTGCACTGCTGCGTCCCGGCCGCTTCGACCGGCAGGTGATTCTCGACCGGCCCGACATCCAGGGCCGGCTGGCGATTCTCGAGGTGCACTCGCGCGGGCAAGCCGCTCGAAGAGAGACGTCGACCTCGAACAACTTGCGCGGCAGACGCCGGGTTTCTCGGGCGCCGACCTGGAGAACCTGGTCAACGAGGCGGCGATTCTGGCCGCGCGCCGCAACAAGCAAGACGATCGGCCGCGCATGAGCTGACCGAAGCGATCGACCGCGTCGTATCGCCGGACCGCAGCGCAAGAGCCGGGTCATCTCCGAGCGCGAGAAGCTGATGACCGCCTATCACGAGGCCGGTCACGCGCTGGTGGCGCGGATGCTGCCGAACGCCGACCCGGTGCGCAAGGTGTCGATCGTCGCGCGCGGCATGATGGGTGGTTACACCCGGGTCGTGCCGGACGAGGACCGCCTCTTCAAGACGAAGGCGCAGTTCGAGGACAAGCTGGCGTTCTTCATGGCCGGACATGTCGCCGAGGAGCATGGTCTTCGACGAGCAGTCGCACCGGCGCCGCGAACGACATCGAGCGCGCGACCGGCCTGGCCCGGCGGATGGTGACCGAGTTCGGCATGAGCCGGACGCTCGGACCGCTCGCGTTCGGCAAGAAGGACGAGCTGGTCTTCCTGGGCCGCGAGATCAGCGAGCAGCGCAACTACAGCGACGAGGTCGCGTTCCAGATCGACCAGGAGATCCGCGCGCTGATCGACGCGGCGTACGAGCGGGCCAAGCGAGGTGCTGACGAAGCATCAGGACAAGCTGGAAGCGATCGCGATGTTGCTGATCGGAGAGGAGACGATCGAAGGCGAAGAGCTCGAGGCGCTCTTCGACTCGCCGCGACCGAAGCCGACTCTGAGCCGGCCACCGACGACGTACGAGCGTCAGGCATCAGTCAGCGAGCCTGCGCGCAGCAGGACGGACCAGGGCGATGAGCAGTCCGGACGCCACTCGCGAACCTGCGGTCCGCCAGCCAGCACTCTGGATAGCCACTCGAAGACGAACGATAAAGACAACGGCACGCGACCGTAATTGGCCGGGCCGTTTCTTCGTGTCTCTGGGGTGGAGGCGGGGGGACTCGAACCCCCGACCTCTACAGTGCGATTGTAGCGCTCTCCCAGCTGAGCTACGCCCCCAAGCAATGCGCGCCGCTGTGGCGTCTTTGCCAGCGAATATTTTACCATCCCACGCCGTTGGAAGCATGGATGCCCGCCTGGGGATGTTTGTGTCTCAAAGCAGGGCGATTTCCCCACTCGATTCTAGAAGAGTGCAAAGCCGCGCTGTCTGCGCACTGGCATATTTCCTTACCCCCTGGCTGGTGTCCGCGTACGGGCGAAGCGCTACGAGGACCAAGCAGGACACGTCCATCATTGTGCCGCTACGCGCGCAGGCCTGCTGCTCATTTGTCGGATCAGATGGGGATAGGTCCTTCAATGAAGAACTCGCCGCATAGAACCGGCGTCGGAGGTGCTCACGAACGCGTCAGCTCAACGGCAGCCCAAACTACCGCGTGAGTACCTGTTCCATGTCCCGTCGATGAAGAACCGGCATCACCAGGTTCGACGCCGTACCCTCACCTTCGAAGTGAACGGTGTAGGTCTCGCCGTCGGTAACGACGCGAACCGTTCCATCGATGTCTGTGCCATATACGGCGATACCGCGCTCTTCGAACTCTTTGATGACCTCGGGATCTGGATGGCCATACCTGTTACCTTCGCCGGACGAGTAGATCGCTACCTCGGGGCGGACGACGTCGAGGAACTCAGCTTCGCTTGATACGGTCGAGCCGTGATTACCGACCTTCAGGATCTGCGCGTTCAGATTGTGGCCGCGATCGATCGTTGCGAGCTCGGTCTCTCCTGGTGCATCTCCGGTGAACATGAACTGGACATTGCCGTAGCTGGCACGAAGACTAATCGAGCCCTCGTGGAGATCGCCGGTTAGCTCTGCGGGGTTAATCACCTCAATCTCTAGTGGGCCGTAGGTAAAGGTGTCGCCAGCGCGCGGCTCGTAGTAATTCGCGTCCGAAGCATTGAGGGCCTTCATCGATTCGCTGAATGCGCCAGATGAATGTCGGTCTCCGCTCATCCAGACCTCGGCAACGTCAAAGACGTCCAAAATTCGGGGGAACTGGCCGATGTGTGCTAGATGGGGATGAGTTCCGATAAGCAGGTCGATCCTGGTAATACCAACGGAACGCAAATATGGAACCACGTCACGAACCACATTGTCGTGCTCGTAGTCGCCGGCATCTATGAGGATTGTCATGTTGGGTGCCTGAAGGAGCGTCGCGTCCGCCTCGCCGACGTTGATGTAGTGCACAGTCAGCTGGCCTGTGGTTGGACCGTTGCCGTATCTCCAGGCGTGATAATGCCGCCCCACGTTCCCCGCTTCAACTTGCCAGGCAGGGTCGTTGCCCGGCGTATAGGTCAAGCAGCGCCGCTCGAAGCATTGCAGCAGCACGTCCTGCACTTCGCCCGCCACCTGCACACTTGCCCAGTACGCCTCGGTGATCGGCCGGCCGGTGGCGTAATAGACATTCTCCACCAGGGGAGCAACTTCGGTCCTTCCGTCCACCGAGACCGGACCGGCCATCGTCATGAACGCCCAGAACGGATCGGCGATGGCGTGGTTGGTTTCAGGATCTATCTGGCTTGCCGTGATGTTGTAGACCCCCAGACGGCCATCGTCGACCGTCTGTCCGTTGCGATCGACACGCTCGATCAGCACTCCGCCAGTCGATTTCGGCGGCGTATCGAGCAGTTTCTCAAGGCTCGCGTAGGTTGGGCCGGTTGGATCGTCTGCATCGCCCGCGATATTCACTTGTGCCGGGTGGCGTTGTTCGAACGCTCGGCGACCGAGTTGCACCCGGCCAGTGATGAGCTCAGTGACCAACAGTCCGTTCGTAACGTACCAGGGTGACCCGTTGCCCACTTCCGGGTTCGTGAGCTCCATTCGGGATTTGTCGAAGTACTGGACGGTGCGACGTCCATCGGGGCTCTCGATATACGGCTCCTGGATCGGAGGGGTGAACGGATGCGAGCCCCACATCCAGCTTCGACTGGTTTGTCTCTCAGCGACGGGCTGATCCGCTCGCTCCCATGTGTGGTCAAACGAGTCAAATCTGGACGGTGCAGCAACGGTCGGGACCTGCGCTGCCATGATCAACATCAACGCGACGAAGACGACAACAAGGCTGTATCTCCCCAGCAACATGGACCTCTCCTCTGGCATCTAGTAGACGTCCATTTAAACGCATCGCGATATCAGAATCGTGCGTAATCCCCGCCTGATACATGACGAAATTTGCATGGTTGAGAGTAAACAATATATGCAGATGACAGATAATAGGTATCTGGAACCAACGAAAGGTGGGAGCACACTCGGCGACGTGATCTGCAAAAGTTACCCGATGTAGACCGCTGTGTAAAAGCGGAGAGGGGTTCCTGACTCACACTGCAGCGGATCTCGCTTCGCTGATCGTCTCAATCGAGGAGTGCAAAACGTCGCTGTCGAGCAGAGAGGAGCAAGGCCACAATCCCACTACCTCATCCGAGGCACATGTATGACCAGTCGGCGCATTGCCCGCCACCTGCCTCGGCTGCCCATCGATGGATCGTCGTGACGATCCACAATCGCGTTGAGGCCACGATGTCAGGTGCACGCGCACAGGTGAAAAGCGCAAAGTGACGCAACACAACGAACGGCACCTCCCGGAGGGGAAGTGCGCGGGTAAACACGCTCTACGGTCGGGGTTCTTCGGAGCGGGTGATGGGATTCGAACCCACGACATCCTGCTTGGGAAGCAGACACTCTGCCAACTGAGTTACACCCGCGAATTACCGCGTACGTACGCACTTTACTTGTCTGCACAGAATCTTTTCAACGAAACGACGCAGACACTCTTAAACCCACGACGCAGATATACTTTAGCACCGTTGCCCGGTCATTTCAAGAACACCACAACCGGATAGCTGGTCACATGGCGCGAACTAGGCTCACCGAGCAACAGGAGTCGCACGTAGCCACGAGAATTGCTCAGCATGAGTCCAACCCCTATAGTACTCACGAGACTTCGTGTGAATGTCTGCCGAGGGAGCATTTATGGCACAGGAGATTCAAAGCGTGCCTATATGGGCACTCACCGTTTTGGCCATTGGCGCAACCGTCTTGATAGCCGCTGGAATGGTTCTCGGTCAATTCATTGCGAACCGAGCCAGAGATAAGCAGTTCGTACTTGATAGGGAACGGAGCGACGAGGAGTGGCGAGAGGAGTGGCGAACCGAGCGAATCGGGCGGGAACAACAGGCGGAGGCTGACACCCTCGACTCATTTACAAGACTTCACTCCGAATTGGTCTTGAACCTTAGTGCACTTGAGCTCTGGACGTCTAAATGCGCTTCGAGTGGTTCTCTTCCGGTTAGAGGACCAGTCCTACAGCATACGCATTTCGCGGAGGCGAGAGTGAACGTGTACAAGGCGAACTCGGACCTTCGTGCGTCAATATTGTTCACCTATGCTCAAACAACGCAATTTGAACGAATGCTTCGAGACGAGGAAATCGTCGCTACGCAGGGTGACTTTGTTTACTATATTGCAACCGAGTTGTGCGAGGCATATGAGAAGGCTATCGACAAGCTTACCCCAATTATTATTAGCGCCGAGGAACGCCTAACCCAGCCGATACCTTGAGAGCAAGCTTTTTATTGAGCTGTTCCGAAATCTCTGGAGGAGAGCTCGGCAGGGTAACAATCACGCCGGATTTCGAGCAATGAAGCTCCGCAGGCCGTCAATAAGAATTCTAACTTGCTCTGTGGTGTACTGGTCATATCGAGCGTGAGCTGCGTCGGTGCGTATCCGATACCAGTTGGTCACAGCGCCTTGGTCGGTCTTGTTATATGCACCGACTTTCACTAGTTGTGCATTCAGGCTATCAATCTTTGTGGGGACCAGCTCTCCTCTGTTATTTGTATGCTCCGTCGGAATGTTATGGTGTTCGCAGAGTTTCCGAATGTGCTGCTCAAGCACACCGCCAGCTAGCACCGCTGCCGCGTCTTTGTAACCGTTGTTGTCTTCGAGTGCCAAGTGCTCTGCCGACTCCAGGAGGTCGGAAAACACGTTTGCATGAATTCTCTGCGTCAAGGATTCCAGGTACCCCGCTTCGACGTCCTTCTGTAGCCCCTGAAGCACCCCCCTCAACATTTCGGCTATCCGCGTAATTGGTAGGTTATCACCGCGAATCCGGTGCGCCTCTTGAGCATAAACACTATGCAACCCGCCAATCCTTTCTAAGCAAGCCAATGCTCGCGTAACGAACTGAGTCTTGGCCTCTAACGTTGCGAAATCATTCCTAAGTATTGAATCTATTTGCTTCAGAACATGCTCCGAGGATAGAACCATTAGTCGGGTAACTCCTATTCCGCAACGGACTTGTACGCACGGCAAGAATTGTATCAACGCCACGCTGGAGGTGGTATACCGGGCTTGTGGGCCCAGTACGTCCCCTTTCCACCGAGAGGAGTACACGCTCGCCACGGGTAAAGGCAAAGAGTCGTCAGAGGCGAAAAAATTCCAAGAGCAACTGCAAGCTTCTCCTACCCAAGCAAAATCCCAGGTAGGGTAGGTCTACACATTCTGCTTCGTAGGCAGCGGGTGTGGAGGTCCGGCCATTACATGCCGAAAACGAACGCAGAGAGGCGCTTGGACATTCTGCGTGGTCTGTTTCTCGCGTGCAAGGAGTTGCTGGTAATAAAGGTTAGGGCTTGTGGCTATACGTATCCGGCGACGTTAAAGGCAGTGAGCACCGTATGAGCCCTCTAAACCACGGGGAACGACGGACACGCCAGGGGCTACGCCCTAGCGTACCGGGCGAGGGTTGGGGCAACAGGTATCGAGGACATGTTACTGAGTTCGACCGTACGACAGTATCAACGAAACGTCGGACCAACGTCGCCCATGATCAACTGCCCAACGGTGATCCCTTGTGGTCTGCGCGCGCAAAGACTTCATAGATTTCGCGCTCGTAGGGGGAGATGCGGAGGTGGTCGTGTTTGGCCATCTCGCGATGGTAGTAGCCACGGGTGCTCTCGCTGCTCTCGAGATTCTCCATGGTGTCCCACATGCTGAACCCCATGATCTTGCCGGTCGTGTGGTTAGCGCACAAGAAGAATCCGCAACAACCCTTCTCGTAGATCGCCGCGAACACAACGGAATCGCGGCTGAGTTTGACGATCTTGTTGACATCCCTGGGGCGAACCCAACCTGTGGTCACGCGCGCGAAACATACGTCCCCTCCAGGAAAGGGGCGGTTCATCGGCATGTAGCGAACCTCAACCTTGTAGGTTTCTCTCTCGATGTCCGACAGAAAGAGATGCTTGTAGCGAGCGATCTCTCTCTGGTTCACCTCACTCTCCCGTGCGGCCATCAGACCTGCTTCTGTATCCTTGAGCGCGATGGACATGACCTGACCGGTCTCGCGATTCACCATGCCCATCATTCCCCGGAAACCCGGCTCATTCTGTGCAAAAGTAGCGATCGTGCGGCGATACATTCGCGACGCTTCGTCGAACGCATCTAGCCGGCAGACAACGGACAGCACGTTAATATGCACAATTCTTTACCACCTCATCGCCCTGTCGGATACCACATGATACTGACCAATCATAGGCGCCACGTCTTTGTTCCATAGTAGATCACCTCATGCCTCGACGCACAATTGCAGCCTCTGTTCAGGTCGATCGTCCATCACCGGAACTTGTCGTCTACAATCGCTGGCGATTGGAACGAAAGACGCTCACAGCTCTTAGAGGGAGAGACGACAGTGGCAGACCGAATCGAAAGCGCGATGACAACGGTCTATGGACCTGAAAGTGGCATCCACTATGATCCCGACCAGCTGTTGACTACGGACCCTGCGGACGGGAAAGTATTGCTGGTTGACTACGATCTTGAACGCGCCGCGAAGACCTTGACCAAGGAGTCCCTGGCGAGCCGCGCCTGGGATCTGTGGCGCTATGCCGAGATCATGCCCGTACGCAATCCCGAGAACCGCTTGACTCTTGGAGAGGGCGGTACCCCGCTATTGTCAACGAACCGCCTCGGCGCGGAGATGGGCCTTCCAAACCTGTTGGTGAAAGATGAGGGACGGAACCCGACGGGGTCCTTCAAAGCCCGTGGTCTGGGCGCGGCTGTCTCCCGGGCCAAGGAGCTTGGAGTCGAGGCGGTTGCTCTCCCTTCAGCAGGGAATGCAGCCGCGGCCGCGAGCGCCTATCTCGCCCGCGGTGGCATGCGGGCGGTGGTGTTTATGCCGGAAGACGCGCCTGACATCTTCAAAGCTGAGTGCAGAGCGCTGGGCGCTGAGGTCTTCCTGGTGCAAGGTCTGATTAACGATGCCGGCAAGATCGTGCGCGAGAACAGCGCCGCCCGGGGTTGGTTCGACGTGTCGACGTTAAAGGAGCCGTACCGGGCGGAGGGCAAGAAGACGATGGGGCTGGAACTCGTCGAGCAGCTGGGCTGGAGCGTTCCAGACGCGATCATCTATCCTACCGGCGGAGGAACCGGGATCGTCGGCATGTGGAAGGCGTTCAACGAGCTGGAGAAGATGGGGTTCATTGGGCCGGAGCGCCCCCAGATGATCGTGGTCCAGGCGGAGAACTGCGCGCCGATCGTGAAGGCGTTTGAGGCGGGTGAGCGTCACGCACCATTGTGGGAGAACGCGCAGACAATCGCACCAGGTATGCGTGTGCCTATCGCCATCGGTGATTACCTGATTATTGACGCGGTGCGGCAGAGCGAGGGCACTGCCGTCGCGATTTCTGACGCGGATCTTCTGGCGATGACACATCGAGTATCGGCCACTGAAGGATTGCACGTCTCCCCTGAGGTAGGCGCAGCGTTCGCTGCAGCCTCTCGCTTACGCGAAGAAGGCTTCTTGTCGGAGTCCGACCGCGTGGTGGTGTTTGGCACCGGTTCCGGTTTGCTGCACACCGACCTCGTCAGCGAGGGGTACCCCGTGCTGGATCCAAACGACCCGAACCTGGGGGCGATTATCGACCGGGCGTTTCGGGCTGGCTAACGAACGGTTGACACCGCGGGCAGAAGATCGACCCGCGCTGGCCGACCACCAATCGCTCAAGCGCCGTGCCACAGCGTGGGCACGGCGCTCCGGGTTTCGAGCCATACACGACGAGCCGCGAACGATTCTCTCCAGGTTCGCCCATTCCCGATCGATAATCGCGTAACGTGGTCCCCTTGCGCTCTACAGCGCCGGACAGCGTTTCGACGATAGCCGTATGAAGATTGCGGGCCCGCTCCGCAGTGACGGCGTCGCTGCTCGTGAGTGGATGAACGCCGGCCAAAAAGAGTGACTCGTCAACGTAGATGTTCCCCAGGCCGGCGATAAATGTCTGATCCAGTAACAACGGCTTCATCTGCCGCTTCCTGAGTCCGAGTTGCCGGGTTAACCATTCCGGGGTGAAGAGTGTGCCCAATGGCTCGATGCCCAGCCCCCGTTCAAACTCCACGAGCTGATCGGGCGTGAGATAGGTGATGCGCCCAAACTTCCGGATGTCGTAAAACAGCAGCTCCGAGCCGTCATCGAACAGGCACGCCGCGCGCAGATAGGCATCACGCCGATCTTCGGGCAGCGGGAGTCCGGAGGAACGATAGAGCAGCTCTCCGGTCATTCGCAGGTGTACCGTGATCGCGGCCCCCGATGAGAGTTCGATCACAATGAACTTGGCCCGCCTGCGCACCCGGCGAATCGTCTGACCGGAGATTGTGCGCAGGAACTCACCGGGATCAGGATGCGAGAGTGTTCTCGGCCAGAGCAGCTCGAAGGCGACAAACCTCTTGCCGGTCAAGAGCGGTTCGAGGGTTCTGCAAACCGTTTCTACTTCAGGAAGCTCGGGCACGGGTTGTCCTTCAGGAGGTTAGTCCGCGACCGTCGCGCGTTCGCGATAGGCAGCCGGGCGACGATTCGCGAGCGATGGGAGCTGGCGTCGTAGTCTCGTGAGGTAGTCGAAATCGAGATCCGCCACGATCACGCCCTCAGTGTCCGATGCCTGGGCGATCACTGTTCCCCAGGGATCAATAATGGCCGAGTGGCCGTAGCACTGGGAATTGTTCGGCTGGTGCGTCCCTACCTGCCCTGGCGCGATGACGTATGCCTGGTTCTCGATGGCACGGGCACGCAGCAGCACCAGCCAGTGATCTTTACCGGTGAACATGGTGAAGGCAGCCGGCACAAACAGTATCTCAGCGCCCGCAAGCGCCAACAGACGGTAGAGCTCAGGGAACCGCAAGTCGTAGCAAATACTCAACCCCGCCACATGCCCGGCAACCTCTGCTGTAACCACGTCGTTGCCGGGTAGGATGGTCGCGGACTCGTTCGCGCTGACGTTATCGGTGATGTCAATATCAAACAGGTGAATCTTGCGGTAGCGCGCGAGGATGTCTCCGGACGGTCCGAACAGCACCGAGGTGTTGTAAAACTTCGTCGGGTCATCTGATTTCTCGTGGATCGAGCCACCCAGAATATACATTCCATGTTGACGCGCTTTGGTTGCGTAGCGCTCAGTCGTCGGTCCTGGAATGGATTCGGCCACCGTCGCGTGATCCTCGTTCGGACCCAGGAAGGCGACATATTCTGGCAACGCAGCCAGTTGTGCGCCGCGCTCTGCGGCTTGATCGATCAGCTGTTCCGAGCGCGCGACGTTCGCTTCCTTGTCGTGCTGAGTATTCATTTGAATTACTGCCGCGCGGAGGTGGTTTGCCATTGATCATTTCCTTTCAAGGATCCGAGAAGCGGACCACGTAACGTGATGGCCCTGCTCCGGCAGCTCTGCACGGTCAAATATACGCGACATACGCATCAATTGACCCCACGATTCTTGCAGTTTATACTGAAGTGCCGGTAACGTTAGAAGACGTATCGTTTGACGGACCGTTTTCACGGTCGGTGAGCACTTGGATAATGTTTGATTGATTGAATCACTATCTGACCGCATCTTTTCCGACATGAAGCAGGCGATACGCAGCGGTGACACCGAAAGGCGCGACGTCATCCGCTATCTGCGCTCGGTGCTGGCCAACAGAGAGATCGAGCTGCGGAGGCCACTGTCCGATGACGAGGTGGTGGGCCTCATTCAAACGCAGATCAAACAGCGCGATGACGCGAAGGAGTTGTTTCGCCAGGCGAACCGAGAAGATCTGGCGGTTCTGGAGGAACGACAAGTCGCGATTCTGAGTGACTATTTGCCTGAGCAGTTGTCTGAGCAAGACCTGGCTCAAATCGTCAGCGAATCGGCCGCGGAACTCGGGGTGAGCGGTCCGGCCGATATGGGGAAGCTGATGCCGCGCCTCATTGAGAAGGTCCAGGGTCGTGCTGACGGCAGGACATTGAGCCGGCTTGCGCGTGAAGAGCTGGGCCGCCGCGCGAACGACAACACGGACTCAAGAGGCTAGAGCATCATTCGGGAGCAGCGACTCGTCTTCGGGCGCCGGAAGCGTGGGCTATGACAGATCTCGATTCCGACCAGCCAACACAGCAAATGAACCTCCCGCGAAATGGACCCTCGCGCGCCGCAGCGCTGCGGCGCTCCCTGGGAGAGAAGCAGTTCCCGAACATAGCCAAACTCGGGCTCTTTGGCATGGTCACACTTCTCGTGACCGTCTCCATGGTGGCCGTCAGCTGGACCCAGCGTCCCGATCCGCTGGCTCCAGGCGACATCGCTCGCGAGACCTACAAGGCCCCGTTCACGACATCATACGTCAGCGCCATTCGCACTGAAGACTTGCGCCAGGAGGCGCACAACAGCGTTGGCAACATCGTACAAACTCATGATGAATCGATCCGCGGCAAACAAGTTGCGGAGGCGGAGAAGCTTCTTCAGACTATTGGCGAGATCCGCGACGGTCCTGCGCCCGAGGCGGATAAGATCACCCAGGTCTTCGAGCTGGTTGAGAACATTAGCCGTGACGAAGCGACCCTGATCGTGCGACTCGACAGTGCCGCCTGGGGCCGTGTGGCGTCCGACGTGTCCCGGGTTCTCAACGTTGTGCTGAATGAGCAGATTCGTACTGACGAGGTGGCGGCGGTACGCGACGAACTCCCCATGCGGGTGTCTGCGATGCTGTCCGCAAACGAACAGGCGGCGGCGATCCGTCTTGCGGGTCTCTTTATCCGGCCGAACGTCTTTATCGACGACCGCGCAACCGAGGACACTCGTCGCGAGGCTGCGAACGAGATCGAACCCGTGGTTGTCACCATTCAGGCCGGCCAGGCGATTGTGCGAGACGGCGATATTGTCTCAGCAACCGATGTCGAAGCCCTCCAGGAGCTTGGGGTTTTTGCGAGCTCGAACGATGGCTGGATGCGGCTTGGTAAGTCGGGATTGATGGCGGTACTGACTCTCTTTCTCGTCGGCTACCTCTACGCGTTTAGCCGGCAAGTGTGGGAGGGCCGGCAGCTCGTGTTGCTGGCAATCGTGCTGCTCGCGCCCGTTCTTGGTGCACGATTCATCCTGCCTCATAACGATGTCCAGTACATGTTCCCGGCGGCGATGTCGGCGATGTTGATAGCGATCTTGCTGAACTTTCAGCTGGCAGTGGTGGTATCGATCGTGCTGGCCTTCTACCTTGGCATTGTGACCGATCTCTCCTTTGAGCTCTCCGCGGTCTATTTCATTGGAGCCGTCGCCGGCGCGTTCGTCATCTACAAGGCTGAGCGAACGATCACGTTCATCTGGGCCGGCGTGGCGGTCATGATGTCCACCTTTGTCGTGGCAATCTGTTTCCGGTTTCTGTCTGGTCCGGTAAGCTCGGGCGAAACCGCAGCTTTGCTGGGTCAGACGGGTATCGCGGGCGCTCTGGGGGCATCGGTTACGTTCCTGTCGTTCAGTGTCCTGGGGTCGTTGTTTGGGATCACGACGCACCTCCAGCTGCTCGACTTGTTGCGCCCCAATCAACCGCTGCTCAACCGCCTGGCACGGGAAGTACCCGGTACGTACCACCACTCAATTATCGTGAGCAATCTCGCTGAGAGCGCCGTGACGATCGTCGGTGGCGACGCGCTGCTGGCGCGGGTAGCGGTGCTCTACCATGACATCGGTAAACTCGAACACCCCACCTTCTTTATCGAGAATCAGGCTAACCTTGGGAATGTGCATGACCAGCTCGATCCACGGGTGAGCGCCCGGGTGATCTTCGACCATGTGTCTGACGGGGTGGTGCTGGCAAAGAAGGCTCGCCTGCCTAAGCCGATCGTTGACATCATTCAGCAACACCATGGCACCACGCTTGTCCAATACTTCTACACGAAGGCGCTCGGTAATGGTCTGAGTGTGGACGAGGACGAATTCCGCTACCCTGGGCCAAAGCCGCAGACCAAAGAAGCAGCGATCGTCATGCTCGCCGATTCAGTGGAGGCGGCGGTGCGCTCGATGGCCCAGAGCGGACGACTGTTTGATACAGCCGAGCCGGGGGACAGGCGCAGTGAATCCGAACGGCTGCAGGAATTCGTCCAGAGTATCATCGACGAGCGGGTGATTGATGGGCAGCTCAGCGATTGTGATCTCACGCTGCGAGATGTTGACCAGATTCGGACGGCGTTTGTCCAGATTCTTGAAGGCATATACCATCCACGCATCGAGTATCCCGCGGCTCCCAAGTCGACGCCAGTCGAGCCGCTCGCGACTCCAGTTGTCGGGTAACCCATAGATGTTGATTGTGGACTTCGCCGCGGACGATCCACGAGGAGTGGAGCACCAGCCCAGAATCGCGGAAGCGATGGTGGCGACATTCGAACGTGTAGATCAGCATCCCCGAGGGGATTGGATCGTGACGGTTCTCTTGACTGAAAGCGCGCAAATCACAGCCTTACATGAACAGTATTTCAGCGAGGCGACTGATACCGATGTGATGTCATTCCCTTCGGGAGACGATCAGTTCGATGAAGGTGGCTACCTCGGAGATATTGCGATCTCCATCGACGTTGCCGCCGAGCAGGCAGAACAACAGGGTCACTCGTTGACCCGTGAGCTAACCTATCTGGCGCTGCATGGCATGTTACACCTGCTTGGGTTTCGTGATGACACCCCTGAAGAACGCGAAGAGATGCTGCGCGTACAGGATGATCTGATGGCGTCATTCGAGCGTGGACGGCCCGATTCGGTTTGAGCGATCGAAACAGCGTCTCGTTAGTTGCAACCGTAAAAAATGAAGGCGCGAGTATCGACGTTTGGCTGCGCGGGCTTGAGCGGCAAAGCCGACCTCCGGACGAGATGGTCGTCGTAGACGGGGGTTCAACCGATGGAACCTGGGAGCGGCTCTCCCAATGGGTCGCTCCCTTCACTGTCACGCTGCTGCGCGTACCTGGCGCGTCCATCTCCGCAGGGCGCAACATCGCGATGAGCAGGGCGAGATGCGATGTGATCGCCATTACTGATGCTGGGACGGTGGCCGACGAGAACTGGCTTCTGGAGCTCCTGCGACCATTTGAGGATCCAACGGTGGACATCTCCTCGGGATTTTTCCGTCCCGCCCTGAATGACAAATGGCAGCGTAGTCTGGCAGCTGCGACGCTCCCGGATGTCGAGGATATCCACCCGGGTGCATTCCTGCCGTCGAGCCGAAGCGTCGCCGTTCGATCTGCCTGGGTGCGGCGAGGCTTCGAGTACCCGGAATGGTTGGACTACTGCGAGGATCTCGTTTGGGACCTGCAGTTGAAGCGCGGTGGTGCATGTTTCACGTTCACGTCGGAGGCGACTGTTGAGTTCTCCGTGCGCCCAAACTGGCCGTCTTTCTGGCGACAGTATTACCTCTACGCTCGTGGTGACGGTAAGGCCGGCCTGTTCGCGAAACGGCATGCCCTTCGGTATCTCAGCTACTTCGCCGGGGCGATCGTCCTGGCTCGCGGCAGGAGAGTGGAAGTGTCCGCTGCAGGGCTACTGAGCTGCGCGTATATATACAAACCAGTAGTACGGCTGGCTCGCCGTGATCGCGCTGCGGGAGTCCCGCTCAAGGACACCTTTCAAGAGCTGACGCTGATCCCAATCCACCGTCTTGTCGGCGATGTCGCGAAGATGGTGGGATATCCGGTTGGGCTCTTCTGGAGGTGGAGGCGTTGCGGAAAGTTAGGACCTGCGACAAGCTGGGGCCGGATCAGGCCGGATGGGACTCTGTGGCATCCAGAATCGACAGCCGGAGAAACTCGGCGGCCAGAAGCGTAGCACGACGGCGAACCTCTGCCGGAGCGGCCGCGAGCTTGTGTTCAACGCTCGCGATGCTGTTTTGCGTCACGACAGCTATCCCGACGCGGGCATCATGCCTTCCGACGTTGTCTGGTGGTCCCAGGTCCGACACAATCCCCAGGGAATAATCTGCGCTCGTTTGCCTGGCAACGTCTTGGGCATGGCGACGCGCGATGTCGATGACGCTTTCACGAATGGACTGCTCACCCGTTGAATCCAGCGCTGTCACTCTCGCATCTCGCACCGCGTGCGAAACCGAATCATCTGACATAAAGAGGCTGGCGACCAGGCCACCTGTACCAATCTCCCACGTCGCGAGTGTCTGTCCACGGGCGGCGATGGGGGAGAGCACTGCGTGCGGCAACGATTCTTCGAGGTAACCATAGACGTGACGGCCCAGGGCCGAGCGAATCTCGTCCTCAGCCTGCTCCACGGCAGATTGGGCATCCTCTAATCGGGCCGCGGAGGCGACGATCCGGATATGGACACCATCATTCTTCGCGTACGTCGATACTACTGGATATCCGCGCTGGACGATCTCATCGATCTCCTGCTCGGCCGCTGACTCACCGATGCCGATCGTTTTCAGCGTTTGGGTGACTATCGATTGTTCAGGGATGAGATCCATCAAGCGTGGCACCGCCTCGTCGCGCCACATCGGCATCATTTCTCGCGGAACGCCGGGCATCGAAACGATGACTTTTCCACAGGTACGAACTAGCCATCCGGGCGCTGTCCCGTTGGGGTTGGGAAGAATCTCGGCTGATGGGATCGTCCATGCCTGTTTGGCGTTGCGCTCCGGCATGTCGGAACCACGCCGCCGAAAAAATTCCCGAACCATTTCAAGCGCGACAGGGTCGACTTCCGGCTCTTCATTGCAGATACGTGCGATCGCCTCGCGCGTGAGATCGTCTGCTGTCGGGCCGATGCCGCCAGTAGTGACCACGATGTCCGCGTCGTACAGAGCCCGCTCCAGCGCAAGCGAGAGACGATCAAGGTCGTCGCCGACCTGAAAGACACCGACCACCTCGATACCGAGCGCGCCCAACTCCTGGGCCAGAAAGGTCACATTCGTATCAGTCAGGAACCCTTGCAACAGCTCCGAACCAATCGACATAAGTGTGGCTTTCATGCGCTCATCCCTTTACCAGCGACAACGCTTGCGTTCCCCGCAGTATCTCACGCATTACGCCGCGCGCAAACAAAAAGGCGGGCCCATTAGGCCCGCCTTGCAATCTGTACCCTCGGAGGGATTCGAACCCCCAACCCCTTGTTCCGAAGACAAGTACTCTATCCATTGAGCTACGAGGGCAAACTCATATTGAATTTTACCGGGTGAGCCCCGAAATGTCACGATAGCTCGGCGCGGAGGAAATTGTCGTGATGAGTCGGGGACTCAAGATGTGTGGCGACGCAATGTGTTGCGCCTGGCTTGGCCGCTACGAGCGGAAATCCAGCTGTATGGTGAAACTGGGATGCGAACGGATCATCGCCGTGCGGCGCTCCTTCGAGTGTGACAGGACCCCAACTAACGAAAAGCGGCTCCTCAATGCGAGGAGCCGTTAATCGAATGGGGTGCCCTACGGGGCTCGAACCCGTAACCTCTGGTTCCACAGACCAGCGCTCTGCCGATTGAGCTAGAGGCACCATAAAGGGATCGATTTGGGAGAGTAAGCCGAGTTCTGTTCCTGACGTCATCTCTCTCAGTCTTGCGAGCTGGGCACGCGAACGCCTGCTCTCGACTTTCGGCCTCGGCGAGCAACCTGCTAACGGCCCAGTCGGAGATTGCTGCGGGGAGGATTGCCCTTTTCACTCGCCACCATACGTGATGATGGCGCATTGGTCTCTGTTGCTCTCACGTAGCTGAACATGTCATCTACCGCGCCGATCTGGACTGTCGACTGCCTCGACACTGCTGCCCCGGCTTTCACCGGGCACCCTCGCTCTGTGCAGCTCGGACTTTCCTCTGGCTTACGCCAGCGATCGTCCTTCCGAAATCTCCCAATTGTTAAGGACACAGCCGCGGTTAGGCGGCTGTGGTCGATGGTGCCGAAGGGGAGATTTGAACTCCCACGCGCTTACGCCCACTACGCCCTGAACGTAGCGCGTCTGCCGTTCCGCCACTTCGGCGTGGCTCAATTGAGCAGTACCTAGTATAGCACGGTACACTTGCCAAGGCAACGAGTTTGACACCCTGAGTTTGGTGGTGATTGCGCGTAGATGTCCTTAACACAGAACCTTTACCGGCGCTTGTTTCGCAGGCGTTCGGACGTACCCGTTCAGTTACTCACGCGTCCCGGATGTCATCTCTGCGACGAAGCGGAGGTGGCGCTGAGGCATGAGTTCGGGCCAGAGAATGTCGAGGCGATAAACATTCTGGAATACCCCGAGCTAGAGAGCCAGTATGTGTTCCGTATCCCGGTGCTTCTCTACCAGGGCGAGCCGGTGGCCGAGGGACAGATAGATCGGCAGACGGCACGGCGCGTGCGGCAAGCCATCGTGCGCCAACTGCAAAAGAACCGAGAGAACCGATGAGCCGGGATCACCGGCGCTCTACCGCCACCAGTGGCGGTCCATCGCGCGTCTACATCATCTTTGTATCGGTCATGGTTGGAATGTTGGTGTTGGGCTCAGTCGCGCTTATCGCCGGCGCGGCGCTCTTTGGCGACGATCAATCTGAGAGCAATCTTGAACCCGATACCAGGCCCGGTGAGGAAGTCTCGCGTCTGGAAACCGCGGTCGCGGAAGACCCGGGTGACACCGAATCGATGGCCGTGCTTGCCAATATTCTCGCGAACAGCGGAGAGCTGGACAAAGCCATAATCTGGTACGAGCGCGCAGTAGAGGCCGCTCCCGAAGACGGCGATCTACGGGTCGCATTCGGGTTGGCGCTCTTTCAACTAGGGAATGATTTTGACGCCACCGTGCAGCTGAGGCGGGCGGCTGAGCTCTTACCCGACTCGGCGACCCCTCCGTTTTACCTGGGCCAGATCTCCGAGCGCGGATCGAATCCCGATGTCGAGCAGGCCAGGGAATGGTACGAGCGGGCTGTCGAAGTGGCACCGGAATCGCTGGTGGCTGATCAGGCGCAGGAGCGTTTGACTGCGCTTGACGCGCCCGAGGGGACACCCACACCTTGATAAAGGCGAGCGATGCGCTTCGTCCACGTTAATCACCGCTACTTCCCATACGTCGGCGGGTCCGAGCGCTACATGCAAGAGGTATCGTCGTACTTCGCCGGCGTAGGGCACGATGTTTCGGTCGTGACGAGCAATGCTTCGGACCTGGAGTATTTCTGGGACGCCGGACGCCGCAAGATTGAAGCGCCGGAGCATGAGTACGTCGACAACGTCAGCGTCCATCGAGTGCAGGTCCGGCACTTCCCACTCAGTCCGTTGGTCTTTCAGGGGAGCCGGCGGCTCATGGGGGAAGCGTCGCGGCTGCCGCTTCCGGCCCGCCCTTTCGATATCGTATCCTCGCGCTTGCCTTGGATGCCGTCTCTTGGCGCTGCTATCAATCGTCTGGCGCCGGTTGACCTCGTTCACGCAGCTAACCTGGGACTTGAAGGACTGGCAGTAGCAGCCGCGCGGCAGGCGGATTCGCTTCGAGTGCCGTTCGTGTTGACCCCATTCCTGCATTTGGGTGGTCCTGACGACAACGTCGCTAGACGCTATGTATCGATGCCACACCAGAAGAAGCTGCTCCAGCGAGCAGCACATGTCATTGTTATGACGCAAATTGAAGCAAATTTTGCTATATCTCAGAAGGTGGATCCGGATCGCGTCACTATTTCGGGCGTTGGGATCAACCCCATAGAGGTGTGCGGCGGTAACGGGGATCGCTTCAGGTGCGAACACGGCATCAGTGGCGCCCTGATTGGCACCGCTGGTGCGGTTGCTTTCGAGAAGGGGTCACGAGACCTGGTCCTCGCGGTAGCGGATCTCAGGAAGCGTGGACACGCCGTTGAGCTAGCCCTTGCAGGACCCCGATTGCAGCAGTTCGACAATTGGTTCGCAACACTCGACAATGATTCGAAATCGGGAATACACCTGTTGGGCTTCATTGATTCCTCTGAGAAACGAGACATGCTTGCTGCCCTCGACGTGCTGGCGATGCCGTCCCGAACAGAGTCGTTCGGCATCGCCTATCTTGAAGGCTGGGCAAATCGAAAGCCGGTGATTGCCGCGCGAGCCGGCGCCGTGCCCGAGCTGGTGAGGGACGGCGAGAACGGGGTGCTCGTGGAGTTCGGAGACGTGACTGAGCTCAGCGAGGGAATTCTTCGCTTCCTCTCCGATCCCGAGGGGGCCAGTCGAATGGGGAATGCGGGGTATGATCTCACCCTGGAGCGCTTTACCTGGCCTCTCGTTCTGGAGAGGGTGCGCGACGCTTACTCATGCGCACTTGGCTTTGAAGTACCGGAGATCAACGCACATGCCTGACGCGAAACCCTCGGTGAGTGAGCAAGCCCGGCGACTACGAGAGGCGATCCTGAGCCGGCACGGATTCTCGTCTCACACAGATGTTCCGGCGAACCGCACACGTAGCGCCATAGAAGATGCAGCCGGGCTCTCGACGGTGACGGCGCACTGGGGCATCGTCTCCGAAGTTCCCGTTCTGGGGAGATTCATAGTCATCGCGAAGAGGGCGTCGCGGATAGCCTTGCGCTGGTACATCAACCCGATCGTCGAACAGCAAAATGCCTTCAACGACGCTGTCGTGCGGAGCTTGTATGAGCTGCAGGCCGAGAACGACCGTCTGAGGGCGCTCGTTTCCACCAGGGATACCGACGAGGGCGCCGAATGAACGTCTTGGTTCTTCACTCTCAAGTCCCGTTCGTGCGTGGTGGCGCGGAGGTGCTGGTAGAAGGGCTCGTGGATGCGGTCCGCACGCGCGGCCATGAGGTAGACGTCGTGTCCTTGCCTCTGTCGTGGAATCCGACTGAAGGACTGCTGACAACGGCGCTCAGCTGGCGGATGTTGGACCTGTCGTCGTTTAACGGCAAAGAAGTCGATTGCGTTATCTGTACCAAGTACCCCACCTGGGCCGTGCAGCACCCGAACAAGGCGCTGTGGCTCGATTCATCAACATCGCCAGGCCTACGATCTATACGGGACGCCATTGAGTGAGTTCACGCCAGAGAAGTCCTCGCGAGACGTGCGCGAGCGGGTCCAGGAGATCGACCGGCGTGGTATCGCGGAGTGCCACCGAAGGTTTGCGATCAGCGAGAACGTAAGCATGAGACTGAGACGCTTCTCGGGCTTAGATGCACAGGCGCTCTATCCTCCCGTGCCGCGCACAGGTCTGCGGCCGCAGTCATATGACCCGTTCATTCTGAGCGTCTCCCGAGTTGATAGCGCAAAGAGGGTTGATCGCCTTGTCGAGGCGTGGCAACACGTGCGCTCTGACTTGAAGCTCGTGATCGCGGGCGATGGACCCGATCTCGCGAAACTCCGAGCCCGCGTGCAAGGGCTCCAACTGGAGTCCAGGGTGGAGATTCTGGGGCGCGTCGGAGACGATCGGTTGCTCGATCTCTTCAATCGTTGTCGAGGCGTGTATTACGCGCCGGTTGACGAAGACTATGGGTACGCAGCCGTCGAGGCACTAGCTGCCGCGAAACCGGTCGTCACTGCGGCCGACAGTGGTGGCGTGCTGGAGTTTGTCTCAGACGAGCAGAGTGGTCTGGTGGTTTCGCTAGAGGCTCACGAGCTCGCCGCGGCGATTGACCGCCTCTCCGACGAATCCTTCGCTCGATCGCTAGGTTCTAACGGACCTGAGAGAACGTCCGACCTGACCTGGGACCGCGTCGTCGACTCACTCCTGGGCTGCTGAGATGCCTGAGCCCTTAGACCCGCTGGTATGGGTTTCCCCGTTGCCCCCGGTCGAATCCGGTATCTCCCAATACAGCCGGGATCTTCTCGACAGTGTTGACGGTATATGGCCCTTGTCCGTCCTCGCTGAACCGGGCGCAAGGGAGCACGCTTGGAGAACGATCCATACCATCCCCGCGATATCCGCTCGGGGTCGGCCAGCGACTGATCTATAACGTTGGAAATAGTGGCCACCACCCACACGCCTTCAAACTTGCGCTAGATTACCCAGGCGTGCTCGTTCTCCACGATGTCGTGCTCCATCATGCGCGGCTCGCCGGTTTTGTCCAACGGGGTAAGGGGCGGGACTACCTGCGGTTGATGAGCGAACGCTATGGCCTCGAGGGCGAGCATGCCGCGCGTGAAATTCTGCGTGGCGCCACGATCGACCTCAGCGAATATCCACTTTCGGAGGATTATCTCGAGGCAGCCCTACTCACCGTGGTGCACAGCGAGCACGCGCGGGAGCGGGCTCTCAACTTGTCGCCTCACTCGCGAGTCGCGGTTGTTCCGATGGGCGTGCCTCTCCCGAGTCTTGTAGATAGCAATGCAGCCCGATGCCATCTGGGATTGCCCGAGAGCGCGTTCATCATTACCTCGATCACGCACGTGAATCCGATGAAGCGGATGCACGTCGTGTTGAGGGCCATGCGGAGAGTCGTTGAACGGGTGCCGGAGGCGCTGTTGGTGATCGCCGGGTCGGTCGCGCCAGGCATGAATCTCGAGCGGCAGGTGTCGCTATTGGGTCTTGAGCGCTACGTGCGGATAGTGGGCTACCTCACCGACGACGACTCAAGGATTCTGGCACGAGCCGGCGATGTCTCAGTCAACCTGCGCTATCCGAGCGCGGGCGAGACTTCGGCTAGCCTGCTGCGCTTGCTAGGGGCAGCGCGTCCGGTGATCGTCACGGCGCACGGTCCTTCATTAGAGCTGCCTGAAGACGTAGCCCTACGAATCCCCGTCGACCGTTTCGAGGAGGAGACGCTGACAGAGATGCTGGTCTGGCTCGCCAACGATAGCTCTGCGCGGCAAGATCTCGGTAGTGCGGCACGACAGTTTGTTGCGTGTCGGCACTCGATGGGCGCTGCCGTAGATGGATACCGCCTGGCGATTAAGTCGGCGTATGGTTTCGAGCTGCCAGGGCTGCCGCTTGAATCGATCGTTGAAGACGAGCCTGTGTTGTCATCCCCGCCGCCTCCAGCCAATCCGCCGGTCGGACTAACACCCGGAGAGGACGCCGCCGTGGAGGCGTTGAAAAGTCTGGGTCTGGTGAACCATGATGGTACTATCGAGGCGGTGTCCAAAGCGCTTGGTGCGCTCGGTCTGGGTCATCGGGAAAGGAACCTCGGCATGTCAGGCGACAACGAACACACGATCGACCCTGAGCTACTGGCCGTGCTGGCCTGTCCGGTATGTAAAACCTCGGTGCGTCTGGACGAGAACGAGCTCGTGTGCGACGCCTGCGGCCGGAGATACCAGATCGAGGACGGCATCCCAATCATGCTGGTGGAAGACTCGCTGAAATAGAACGTTCGTTCGTATCTCTTGTATACTTTCAGACGACGCTGTAACCATGATCCACGAGCAAGAGGTCCTGATGTCAGACCGCGTAATCACCGGCAAACACCTTGAAGAAGATTCCGCGATGGAGACGAGTCTGCGACCACGCAGGCTTGCGGAGTACATCGGCCAGGACCGGGTAAAAGAGACACTCTCAGTCTTTCTTGAGGCGGCACGCGCTCGAGGGGAGGCCCTCGATCACATGCTTCTGTATGGTCCGCCTGGGCTTGGAAAAACAACGCTGGCAAATATCATTGGCGCCGAGATGGGCGTGGGGGTGAGAGTCACCTCTGGGCCGGCCATCGAGCGCCCGGGCGACCTCGTGTCGATCCTCACCAATCTCAAACCGGGCGATGTGCTATTTATTGACGAGATTCACCGCCTCAATCGGGTAGTCGAAGAGGTGTTATACCCCGCGCTCGAAGACTACGCGATCGACATTATTCTCGGCAAGGGTCCCGCCGCGCGCTCGATGCGCCTGAACCTGCCGCGATTCACACTGGTCGGTGCGACCACGCGTCTGGCGCTGTTGAGCTCGCCTTTGAGAGACCGTTTTGGTGCCGTGTTCCGGCTCGAATTCTATGATGACGACGCGATTCGACAGATCATCAGCCGATCCGCGCGTATTCTCAATGTCGAAATTGATGCTGAAGGCGCGCGTGAGCTAGCTCGCCGATCTCGCGGTACGCCCCGAGTGGCCAATCGTCTGCTCCGGCGGTCTCGAGACTACGCGCAAGTGCGAGCGTCCGGTGTGATTGACGCAGACGTGGCGCTCAATTCGATGGCGATGCTCGATGTCGATGAGCTCGGGCTCGACGATGTCGACCGGCGCATCCTGTCAGCCATTGTCGAGAAGTTCGATGGCGGCCCCGTAGGTGTAGATACCCTGGCGGCATCAACCAGCGAGGAATCCGACACGATCATGGACGTGTATGAGCCGTATCTCATCCAGCTCGGGTTCCTGCAGCGGACGCCACGCGGCCGCATCGCGACCAGGAGAGCCTACGAGCATCTCGGAGCCGATGTGCCGTTCGAAGTGACGCCCAACCCACAGCGATCTCTGTTTGAGGATGATTCGGTTTGACCGATCAGCCGGAAATTCGTCTTCCGATTTCTCGTTTCGACTATGACCTCCCACAGGAGCTGATCGCCCAGCATCCGGTTGAGCCTCGTGACGCATCGAGGTTGTTGATCGTGCCCAGAGGGGGCACGGATTTTCAGGATCGAGTGTTCAGCGAGCTCCCTGAGATTCTGCGACCAGGCGATGTGCTGGTGCTCAACGACACGCGGGTGATACCGGCCCGCCTGTTTGCCCGGCGGGAAACCGGCGGCAGGGTTGAGATCCTCTTGCTCGCTCGAATCGAGGGCGATATTTGGCGCGCTATCGCCAGACCAGCGAGACGTTTAGGGGCAGGCGACCGGCTTGAGATGCTCGACCTTGCAGGGGCATCGACTGACGCAGGCATCGAAGTAGTTGGCCGCGAGGCGGGTGGTGAGGTTGTGCTGCGACTCGATGATTCGGAGCACACGATTCATCGCTTCGGCCAGATGCCGTTACCTCCCTACATCGGCGAGCGCCTGGCAGATCCGGAGCGCTACCAGACGGTATTCGCCGAGCAGGAGGGCTCGGCAGCTGCGCCGACGGCGGGGTTGCACTTCACGCCTGCGCTGCTGGAACGCTGTCGGGAGCGCGGCATCGAGATTCAGTACGTGACGCTCCACGTCGGTCTCGATACATTCCAGCCCGTCAAGGTAGAAGATGCGCTTGCGCACCACATTCATTCTGAGTGGTACTACGTGCGCAGGTCTACCTTGGACGCATTAGCCACCGCGAAGGCCGCAGGACGCCGGATCTTTGCCGTCGGCACGACAGCAGCCCGCACACTGGAAACCATAGACCTGAACAGCGCAGGCGATGCGGACCAGTCCGGCACAACTTCTCTTTACGTAACACCGCCTTATGCGTTCCAGGCTCTGGATGGCATGGTCACCAACTTCCATTTGCCGCGCACAACGCTCCTGTTACTGGTTAGTGCGTTGGCGGGGGAGACCACGATGAAACTGGCGTACCAGCACGCGATTCGCCAGCGGTACCGGTTCTATTCCTTCGGCGATGCAATGCTCATCGTGTAGGATGGGAAATGGTGTTGCGTATCCGGGTTGACGCGACAGGATTGGAGAACATGGTCTGATGACGATGGAGATCACCCGGGAGAACGGCTGGGAGCTCCTGACGGAGTTTGTTAAAGGGGATACCCTGATCCGGCACTGTCTCTCGGTCGAGGCCTGTATGCGGGAATACGCTCGCATCTATGGCGAAGACGAAGAGCTCTGGGGCTTCGTGGGTTTGATCCACGATTTTGATTTCGAGATTCACCCCACCCTGGATCAGCATCCACAGGACGGTGCACCCATCCTGCGTGACCGCGGCGTTCCAGATGAGATCATCTCGATGGTGCTGAGCCACGCCGACCATCTCGATGAACCTCGCGATACACAGCTCAAGAAGACACTTGCCGCTGTCGACGAGCTGAGTAGTTTCGTCGTTGCCGTCGCGCTGGTGCGACCCACCAAATCACTGGACGACGTGGCGCCGAAGTCAGTCCGGAAGAAAATGAAGGACAAAGCGTTTGCCAGAGCGGTCGATCGGGAGGGGATGCTCCACGCAGCGGCTGAGCTCGGCGTCGATTTCGACGAGCACATCATGAATGTGGTGGCAGGGTTGCGGCCAATCGCCCCGGCGCTTGGGCTGACAAGCTCCGCAGCCGTTGCGGGAGGTGCCGGAGCGTAGCATGGCATCAATGAACGGCCTGAAGGGCTTCGTGCTCGCACTCTTGCTGTCCTTCGCGCTCGTGGCCTGCGGCGAGGAAGCGAGTATCGAAGATCCCACACCAACTAATGTAGCGGCAACCGAAACAGCCCCGGCCGGCGCCGTAGCAGAACCGACCGGGACAATACAGGAAGGAACTCAATCCATGCAGTGGAGCTCACCACCGGAGATGCAGCTGGAGGAGGGTAAGGACTACCGCGCGACGCTTCGTACCAATAAGGGCGACATCGTTGTCGATCTCTTCGAGACCGAGACGCCCATCACGGTCAACAACTTTGTGTTCCTCGCCCAGAATGGCTATTACACGAACGTTCCGTTTCATCGCATCATCAGCGGCTTCATGATTCAAACTGGTGATCCGACTGGCACGGGCGCCGGTGGTCCCGGCTATCGGTTTGAGGACGAGCCGGTCCAGCGCGACTATGTGAAAGGCACGCTGGCTATGGCCAACGCCGGCCCGAACACGAACGGCTCACAATTCTTCATCACCCACGCAGACGTGGGACTCCAGAAGGACTACACCATCTTCGGTGCGGTGGTCGAGGGCATGGACGTCGTCGATGCGATCGCGAGTGTGCCGGTGTCCGCAAGCGCTCGTGGCGAACGCTCGGTACCGAATGAGCCGGTAACCCTGGAATCTGTCGAGATTAGCACGCAGTAGATCGCGCCGTCGACACAGACGCGCAGGGGGAGAGACGCACGTTGGCGCTAGACATCTATCTTGTACGGCACGGTGAGACACAGTCCAACCTGGAGCGGGTGTTTCAGGGACACATGGATAATCACCTGACCGATCGTGGAGTCGAGCAAGCCGAGTGCGTTGGCGAATGGCTCATAGACACCAACTTTGACACCATTTACTCCAGTGATCTTGCCCGGGCAGCGAACACTGCCCGGGCCATAGCTTCTGCGCAGGGCGGCGCGGACATCGTGTTTGACCGTGATCTGCGCGAGATGCATTACGGCGTGTTGCAAGGTGTTGCGATTGCGGACTTTGCTACGGTGCTGGCCCCGTACGGAGTGGCCGGCGAATGGGGCAATGGCGCATTCAGCGAGAAAGGTCTGGCGCCGCCCGGCGGAGAGAGCATTCGTCGCCTGCGTAACCGCGTGACCCGCTTCGTCGCACGGCTCGACGCGGAACACCCGCCTGAAGAACACCATCGGGTGCTGGTCGTGACGCACGGTGGATTCTTGCGCGTCATGATGACGGTACTTCTAGAGTTGCCGACTCGTAAACGACACGCATTCGCTTTTGACAACTGCTCGTTGACGAGACTCATTCGTGAAGATGGTCTGACGCGGCTCGAATATCACAACCTCGTCACGTGGGACCGCGAACCGCGTGGCTCAGCCGTTCCGAGCGAGTGAATCCACGGCCTCGACGAGTCGTTGGACGTCATCCCGCGAGGTGAAATAGGCGCATGCAACTCTGACAGAGCTGGGAGATTCGACACGCCGCTGTGCGATCCTGTGCTCTTCCCATAGACGCTGACTCGCTACTTCGCCCATGAAACCCTCTATAGAGAACGTGACCAGTCCTGACGAGTCTTCCCATTTCTCAGGTGATAGCACGCGTACCCCGGGAATCTCGGCCAGCGTTTCCTTCGCGTGGTTGGACATCGCGCACATGTGGGACTCGATGGCGCTCCAGCCCAATCCTGCCTGGTAGTCGATCGCGTCGGCGAGGGCGCCGAAAAGGTGCCATGACCGCGTACCGAACTCAAAGCGCACAGCCTTGTCACTGATCTTGATCGCTGGTGACGGTTCCGCCTGATAGTAGTCGCGGCTCCATCTGGGGTCGACAGTCTCGCTATGGAAATAGACGGGTGGAGCGAGATGGATCGATTCTGGCTTGAGCCATACAAAGCCGGTGCCTTTGGGGCCGGCGAGCCACTTGTGGCCGTTTCCGATCACAAAGTCCGCGTTCAGCTCTGGAATCTTTACCTCAAACTGGCCAACCGATTGCGAGGCGTCGACGAGTATGGCCACCTCTGGCCCGACGACGCTTCGGATGAGGTTGACCGGTAGGCGGACGCCTGTCTCGCAGGAGACCTGGCTGATGGCGATGATGCGTGTGTGCCGGGTTAGCTGCTTACGGAGATTACTGACAAATTGGTCTGGGTCGGCCGATACGTCCATGTAACGTAAGCGCGCGCCATTGCGGTCGCAGGCCGCAAGCCAGGGGATGATCATGGCGGGATGTTCTTCAGTAGACGTAATGACTTCATCGCTGGGGCGAAGAGGAAATCCAGCGGCAACCGTGTTGATCCCGTCTGTGGCGTTGCGGTTGAACGCGATATCTGCCGCGTTGACTCCAAGCAATTGCGCGAGCGTCCGCTTGGAGCGATCATACGCGTCAATCGCAGCTGACTGTGCGGTGTGTCCGCCTCTCTCATAATGAGACAGGTATCTAAGATGCGCCTGAAGCACCGGCTCGGCCATGATGCCGACGGTTCCGGTATTCAGGTAGGTCCATTCTTTCAGGAGGGGCAGCTCGGCGCGGACACCGTCCAGGTTATAGGTCGTGATCATAGGGCTGTACCTCACCGCATTGCTCAACGCTTGTCGTGCTTCAGGGAAGCTAGCAATACGGCGGGACGGCGTCAATGGGTACTGAGGAGGTTAGCGCAGACTCTTGAACAGGGACTCATAGCTGGTCAGCAGATTCAACCAGTGCTCTTCGAGTCGGATGACTGACATGCCGGCTGCCTGGCGTTCCTCAATGATCCGATAGCCGCGTGCGAGTCTCGCTTCAATTTCGAGGAGCTGGGCCTCAGGCGCGATGTTGATAGCTTCCGCTCCGGCTTCTACTTCGTAAGTCGCAACCACACTCTTCGCCTTCCCTGTACTGCTCAGAATTCGCGAATACAGAACGTTTGTTCTGGTATCATTCTAACAGGCTATTCCTGAGCGTCAAGTGGCAAATGTGCCTGTAAGGCAAGGCAGTTATCAGCAACGGCATGGGGCGCCTATGCTATAATTCTGGATGTTTTTAGGTGTACGGACACTAAGGAGTTGCCCTCGTGCGCGTGACGTGTTTACAAGAGAATCTTCATAGGGCACTTGGGACAGCCGGGCGCGCCGTTGCGACGAAGAGCACCTTGCCGATCCTCGGAAATTTCCTTCTCAATGCCTCCCAGGATCAGCTCGTTATCACAGCGACAAACCTCGAAATGGGTATACGCTATACGATCCCGGCCAAGGTACAGGAAGAAGGCCGCGTCACTCTCCAGGCCCGTGTACTCAATGACTTCGTGGCAAGCCTCTCCTCGGGTGAGATGGAGCTCCTGAACGATCAGGGTCCACTGA
Organism: uncultured Chloroflexia bacterium; assembly: GCA_963729445.1. Taxonomy (GTDB): domain Bacteria; phylum Chloroflexota; class Chloroflexia; order Thermomicrobiales; family CFX8; genus JACCZH01. Next base: position 277,033 of record CAVSNU010000003.1, on the reverse strand, counting down.
CGGTGCTTGTGAAACAGGGCAACACGCAGGCGCACGTTCGTGGGATCGATCCGGACGATTTCCCTCCGCTTACCGAGCATGCAGACGAAGGCACGCGTTTCGAGGTCGATCCTGCGATCCTGCGGGAAGCGATCGAGCATGTTGTCTTCGCGGCTGCGTCGGACGATAGCCGTCCGGTACTGGCCGGTGTCCAGCTCGAGGTTAAAGGGGACAAGCTGCAACTGGCCGCGGCCGACGGTTTCCGGATGTCGGTTCGTACCGTGACACTCGATCATCCGCTAGCTGATGAGGTTTCAATTATCATCCCAGCCCGGGCTATGGGCGAGATGTCGCGAGTATTGTCTGACGCGAGTGAGCCGGCCAGGATCAGCATTACGCCAAATCAGACACAGCTCTACCTCTCGTTACCCGACATGGTGTTTGTGACACGGCTCATCGATGGAACCTTTCCCGATTTGAAACAGATTATTCCCACCACCTGGAACACGCGTAGCGTCGTGCTGCGCGACACTGTCCTCGATGCGGCACGCAGAGCGGCGATCTTCGCTCGTTCGGCGAATGATGTCGTGAAGTTCGAGATCCAGCCACCCTCTGATTCTCTTGAGATGGGTCAGGTAACGATCACCGCGAACGCGGCGGATACGGGTGACAATCGTGATGACATCGACGCGCAGGTGGAAGGCGAACCGACTCAGATCGCGTTTAATGGCCGCTATCTGACGGATGTCCTCTCGGTGATGCGCGGCTCGTCGGTTGCGTTTGAGCTTCAGGGGGCCAACGCTGCCGGGGTTATCAAGTCTGAGGGTTCGGACGATTTTGTGCACGTCATCATGCCCATGGTCATCGGGGCGAGCTAGGCTGTGATCGCGAGCTAGTGACGCAACAATCCCCGGTTCGGGTACAACACATTGAACTAGAGCAATTCCGTTCCTACGCCTCGCTCGATCTCACGATCCCGCCGAGCGGGTTACGGATCATCGGGCCCAATGGGAGCGGCAAATCGACGCTGATCGAGGCCCTCCTGTTGCTGTCCACCACACGGTCTCGCCGCGGTATTCTGGACGGTGACCTGATTCGTCATGAGAGTGGGCTGGAGCTCGGTGTAGCCCCTTACGCGCGCGTCGTGGGGGACATCGATCGTGGCGGGGTGACTGTCAAGCTCGACGTGACGTTGGAGAATCCGGCGGACCGCTCCTCGATCCGCAAGGTTCTGAAGGTCGCGGACCGTCCACGTCGCGCACTGGATGTGATCGGGCTGCTACCGACGGTGGCCTTCTCCCCTGAAGACCTCGATCTCGTGCTCGGCTCGCCACCCATTCGCCGGCGATGGTTGGATGTTGTCCTGTCTCAGACCGACCGCAAGTACCTCCGCTTCCTTTCGCGGTACGGAAAGATCCTTAGCCAGCGCAATGGCCTGCTCAAGCAGGGCAGCGGTGGAGCACCCACTGCGTCGGAGTTCGCATATTGGGACGAGCAGCTGGTTGCGTTAGGCTCCTATATCATCACCGCCAGGGCTCTGGCAGTCGATCGAATCGCGACGAGCGTGAACGAGCGGTTCAGCTCCCTCGCCCCAGACGTTGCGCCATTGGGACTCTCCTATCAATCGACATTGAATCAATCGGCAGCCTGGTGGGAGTCGTTAGTGTCCGGGCAACCTGCCGCCGACGATGTCGTCCAGCGCTTGGGCGCCGTCTATGAGTCGCAGATGAAGGAATCGCTAGCGTCCGACCTCATGCGGGGCGTGACCCAGATTGGACCGCACCGCGACGATGTCGTGTTTACGCTGGGAGAACGTCCGTTGACCCGCTTCGGCTCGCGCGGTCAACAGCGGCTCGCCGTCGTGGCGCTGAAGCTAGCCGAAGCGGATTTCATGGCCGCAGTGACTGGGCTGCGTCCGGTGTTCATGCTCGACGACGTCTTGTCAGAGCTGGATCCCGATCACCGCACGAGTCTGATCGAGACCGTCCGAAACAACGGAAGCCAGCTCCTCGTGACCGCAACAGAACGGTCGTTGCTCGAAGTCGACGAGCTCCGGGACCTGAGACTGGTGGAGCTCACGGCCCCGGGGCAAGAAAAACTCCGATAAGGTTTGCCGTTCGCGTACAGGAACGATATAATTCTCTGTGTTGCCCGACGAGGCAGCAATACTGGGGTGTCGTCTAATGGTAGGACAGCTGATTCTGGATCAGCCAGTTGGGGTTCGAGTCCCTGCACCCCAGCCCAGGGAAATCACAAGCGAGAAGTCAGAACCGGCAGGTGATCCTGCCGGTTCTTTGCATGTGCGCGACATTAGTTGGTCATTCGCTCGAATCTGCGCTCTCTTACGGCCCAGGCAGCGGGCGGATGGAGGATCAGGTGCAATTGATCGGGTTCGAGCAAGGACGATGTGCGGCGTTTATGCAACTACCTCCAACCATCGCCAGATCGTGACTGGCGACGGTTGGAGATAGATCAGAGTTTCGTGAGCGATCGTATGGGGTGTGATGCGGAACTGTGCGGGTCCTACTTCACGCGGTGACGATGCTGCGGTTCTTCGACTTCCCACTCCTGCCGGAGCAACTTGTGCCGGCGCGCTCGGGCACGCAGCAGACGGTATCGTGCGCGAGGGTTCCGCACGAGGTAGTACAGCGGCGGCACGAACCAGATCACACTGAGCATTACTACCAGCATGACTGAGTGCCAGGACGGAAAATGGTACAGAATCAGTAGGGACGTTATCAGCTTAACTGCGACCAGAGATCCAACGAATGTCCATAAGACGGCCATATCATCGTCGGTCATGGCATGACACAATCTACGAGTCCGGACCTATGTGAGCGTCTGTACCCTAACTATAAACGAGAGCAACCCTCAATCGCTTAGAATAAACCTTTAACGTTACCGTCTGCATCCAGATCGACTCTAGTGCCTCCTGGAGACGCGCCTAACCCAGGCATGGTGCGCATTTCCCCAACAATGGGATAAACGAACCCTGCGCCCACCGAGGCTCGTACCTCGCGAATGTGCAGGTCGAACCCTTCCGGCCGGCCAACCAGATTTGGATCGCCACTCAATGAGAGGTGTGTCTTGGCCATACAGATGGGCAAGGTGTCATATCCCAAGCGGGTGTGGCTACGGATCTGCCGCTCAGCAGCACGAGAGTAGGACACGGTATCCGCACCGTAGATCTCCCGCGCGATGGTCTCGATCTTGGACTTGATCGGAATGTCGAGAGGGTACAGGTGCTCAAACGCCGACCCAGCCCGGGCTGCGCGAACCGTCTCCTCGGCCAGCTCACGCCCACCGGCTCCGCCCTCCGCAAAGACTTTGCTGACGGGCGCAGCACATGCGCCGGCTTCGAGGCTCGCGCAGCGGATGAGCTCGATCTCGGCTTCGCTGTCAGTTGGGAAGTGATTAATTGCTACGACCACAGGGACGCCGTGTCGTTTGACGATTTCAATCTGTTTCACCAGGTTGCCGAGACCCGCTCTCAATGCATCAAGGTTCTCTTCGGTGAGTCCTGGATCGAGCGGCTTGCCGGCAACGATCTTGAACCGACCGCTATGCGATTTGAGGGCACGCACCGTTGCGACCAGGACCGCGGCGTCCGGCCGCAGTCCACTAACCCGGCATTTGATGTTAAAGAATTTCTCTCCGCCCAGATCCGCGCCGAAGCCCGCCTCGGTGACGAGGATGTCGGCGAGCTTCAGGCCAATCTGGTCGGCCACAATCGACGAGTTGCCGTGCGCAATGTTGCCGAATGGACCGGCGTGCACCAGTGCGGGTGTGTTCTCGAGCGTCTGCAGCAGGTTGGGCTTGATCGCGTCGCGCATCACAACGGCCATAGCTCCAGCTACCCCAATATCCTCCGCAGTCACGGGTCGCCGATCCCGGGTCTGCCCCAGGACGATCTTGCCCAGCCGCTGGCGCAGATCTTGAAGGCTCGTCGAGAGCGCCAGGATGGCCATGACTTCCGATGAAGCGGTGATGTCGAAACCCGATTGCCGAGTAACCCCGTTACCCTCGCCAAGGCCGATCACGATTTCTCGGAGCGCGCGATCATTGACGTCCAGCACACGCCTCCAGCTGATCGAGCTCGGGTCGATGTCCAGTTCGTTACGGTGGAAAAGCGCGTTGTCCAGGAACGCCGCACACAGGTTGTGAGCGGTCGTCACCGCGTGGCTGTCGCCGGTGAGATGAAGGTTGAAATCCTCCATCGGGATGACCTGGGAATATCCGCCACCGGCCGCTCCCCCTTTGATACCGAACACCGGTCCCAGAGATGGCTGTCGAATAGCGATGATCGATCGTTCGCCGATAGCCGCCAGTGCCTGACCCAGCCCCACCGTCGTCGTCGTCTTTCCTTCTCCAAGCGGAGTTGGCGTGATGGCGGTGACGACGACGTATTTGCCCTGTGGCCGATCGCCAACTCGATCTAGCGTCGATAGGTTGATTTTGGCCTTGTAGCGTCCATAGGGCTCAAGATCGTCCTCGATGAGGCCCAGTGTGGATGCGACTTGCTGAATCGGTTTGAGGACCGCGCCCGAGGCAATTTCGATATCCGACTTCATGAAGAACCTTCCCTGCGGTGAACAATTTCAAGAACAGGCCGTGTGTTTGCGGCTCGCTTCCGTTGCAAGCGCATCGCCTTGATCGTGTTGCGAACCAGCACCATGGTCGTAACACGTCCGGTTCCACCGGGCACAGGGGTAATACCCCCTGCGATCCGGCTCACCGCATCGTAGTCCACATCACCGGTCATCGCACCATCGATAAAGTTCACCCCGAAATCGACAACCACGGCGCCAGGCTTGACCATGTCCGCGGTGATCGTCCGCGGCCGGCCGGCCGCAGTAACGAGGATGTCTGCTTGCCTGGTCATCGCCGCCAGATTGGGGGTTCTGGAATGGCAAATGGAGACAGTCGCGTTCGCGGCTAACAACATGAGAGCCATGGGCTTGCCTACCACCGGGCTTCGCCCAACAACCACGGCATGCCGGCCTTCGATGTCGATGTCGTAGTACTTCAGGAGTGCCATTCCTCCGGCCGGTGTTGATGGCGCCAGGACATCCCGGTCGTCGTGGAAGAGCCGACCTGCGTTAAACGTCGTGATTCCGTCTACGTCTTTTAACGGATCCAGCCGGTCCGAGACCTCGACTCGATCGAGATGTGGAGGTAAGGGTTGCAGCACGATGATGCCGTGCACGGACTGATCCCTATTCAAGAGATCGATGGTTCTATTCAGCTCCTCCTGGCTGACGGTCTCCGGTAGATGGACGGACTCGACACCGATCCCAACTCCATGGCCCGCTCTAAAGATTGCCTTCTCATAGGCGCCCGAGCTTCGGTCGTCCCCGACCCTCAGGATCGATAGCGATGGCGTCGGCTCGCCTTGTTCGCGGAGCTCTTGTAATTCGTCAAGCGCGCGCGCTTTTAGGTCACGCGCAACCCGCCTCCCGTCAAGCACGGCATGAGTCACGACGGCTGCCCCTTCGACGCCCGAAATATGGAGTCGCTCGATTCTGTTGCAACGCGCCTGGCGATGTCGCTGGACGCGCGTACGATCTCGACTGCAGCGCTCTCCAGCGCATCGATCTCTCCTGGGTCGCACCCGGGTTCTTCGCGTAGTAACGCGATGTTGACGTCGGTCGTCAAGATTGCTCCTCTTATCGCGCCCATCGCAAGCTCTGCGGCCGCTCCCAGGTCGCTGACCGTGAAGCGCGAGGCGATTGGCAGCTGTTTCTCGATAATTTCCAACAAGCGATGGCAATGCTGGCAGATTTCGTACGGCGTCTTCGCCGCCGCGACCAGCGAGGCCTGGTAGCCCTGCCGCTCGCCGGTTTGCTTCATCTGGCGTTGCGCTTGCAACAGGGCGTCGAGGACAGCCAGGTCGCGATCAGCGGCCCTGTAGAGGCTCCGCTGCAGTTCTTCGACCTCACCGATACTCTGTTCAATGTCGACCTTTCGTTCGCGATTCGCTTTCCGGTCCGCGTTGAGGCGCATGACCAGCAAGGTCAACGCGGCGGCATTTGAGCCGGTGATCGCGGCGACGCTGCCCCCTCCACAAAAGAAGGAAGGGTCGGCCACCTTCGTATTGAATGACTCGATTGTTTCGAGCGATAGCGGGAGATCGCGCTGATCTAGCGCCAAAATCTTACCTCCACCTACTGAATCTCCAGGATCTACGCATTTGAGCCGAGTATAGCATCGACTTTTTCACGTCCTCGCGCTCACGCAGTGGGCGTCGTGGTCCCATGAGCCGGCCCCTCTGAGGTTAAGACCCTGCCTGGCAGGGCATAGGCCATCCAATGTGCGCCATTGGATCCCGCCACGACGATAACTGGAAGGTCACGACTGTCGTGTAACTGTCATGATGCTGTCGCCAATGGCCCAACTGTGGACAATTCGTCCTGAACGCTTGACCCCCTGTCACCTCTATGTTAGGCTGTGTCACACAGGCGAACGATGCGTTCGTTCGCAGGCAACAGCTCTGGGGCGAGACGGAGCACGGCAGGTTGAGAGCGTTGCGGAGGTACGAATCCATGGAAGATCGACAGCAAGCTACGTCTGGAGTCTTTTCGGTCGCATTGCGCCAGTGCCGCGAGCTGAAGGGGCTGTCGCAGAGCCGGCTGGCCGCGGCGGCAGGGTTTGACCACTCGTATGTGAGCCGGCTGGAGAGCGGCACGCGAACCCCCACGCGCGACGCTGTCGTCAAGTTGGGCGAGGCACTCGCGCTTGACGGTATCAAGGCGGACGCGCTGCTGGCCTCTGCCGGGTTCATGCCGGCGCGGATAGAGAACCTGCTGGCTGCTGAGCCGGTCGTTGGCGAAATGCTCGGCATTCTTCAGAACGGGTCTGTGCCAGACGACGTGCGGGAGGACCTTCGAGCCGCGATCTCGCTCCTCATCCGGCAAGCGCATCGTGCTTCCTCGTCCAGCTGGGACAAAGGTGCGCGCGCCCACGAGTCGATCGTCGCCGCTGACTAGACGCGGCCCTGTCCGATCACGACACATCGCCAGTGACGGTCTTGCAGGTTAAACTAGGGCGTACGAACGGGTTTTCACGTGCGTATGAATCGCCGGCCCTGGACGGCAACCGTTTGGTTGCGCCCGCGGCGACGTAACGTAGCGCCCGCCCCATGACCGAAAATCGCGGAGGAATTCATGCCGGAGTTCGCACACCTGCACCTGCATACCGAGTATTCATTGCTCGACGGCCTTGGCAGGATTAATGACTACATGGTCCGGGCGAAAGAGTTCGGGATGGAGCACGTAGCCATTACCGACCACGGCGTCATGTATGGTGTGCTGGAATGGTACAAGGCCGCCCGGGCCCACGACCTGAACCCGGTGATCGGGGTTGAGGCTTACGTCGCGCGGAAGACCATCGATGATCGCAGCGATCGATCCCCGTATCACATGGTCCTGCTGGCCGAGAATGAGCGCGGGTATCGCAACCTTTTGAAGCTCTCCAGCAGGGCGAGCCTTGAAGGCTTCTACTATCGCCCGCGGATTGACCTGGACATGCTCAACGAGCACCGTGAGGGCCTGATCTGCACGTCTGCCTGTCTGCAGGGGCCGCTCGCCGCGAACTTCCGCGCCGGAAACACGGATGAAGCAGAGCGCGTAGGCAAGCAGCTGCGGGAGATTTTTGGACCGGATCATTTCTATATAGAGCTTCAAGACCACGGTATCCCCGAACAGAAGCAGGTGTTACCGCAGCTCGTGGACTATGCGCGCAGACATGATATCCCGATCGTGGCTGCCAATGACGTCCACTATCTCAACCAGGAGGATGCAGCCATCCAGGATCTGCTGGTCTGTATCCAAATGAACCGGACCGTGGACGACCCCAACCGGATGAAGATGAGCACCGACCAGCTCTACTTCAAATCCGGTGAGGAAATGGAAGCGCTATTCGGCGATATTCCCGGTGCCCTGTCGAACACGGTCAGGGTTGCCGAGCGTTGCGCGTTTGATCTCGATTTTGGACGTTTACATCTCCCGGAGCCCGATATTCCAGAAGGGCTGTCAGCGCAGGAGTACCTGGCCCAGCTCTGTTGGGAAGGTCTTCCTGGGCGTTACGGGGAGCCGACCGAAGAGATTCGCGAGCGGCTCGAGTACGAGCTCTATGTTATCGAGCAAACCGGCTTTCCAAGCTACCTGTTGATCGTTCGAGACTTCGCCATGTTCGCGCGCGACCGAGGAATTCCGTTTGGCGTGCGTGGCTCCGCTGCCGCGAGTATCGTGCTCTACACCCTCGGCATAACCGACATCGATCCGATCGAGAACCGGCTCGTCTTTGAGCGCTTCCTGAATCTCGAACGCCGCGAAATGCCGGACATCGACATGGACTTTGCCGATAATCAGCGCGCCGAGGTGATCGAGTACGTTGCCCAGAAGTACGGACGAGACCGCGTAGCTCAGATCGTGACGTTTGGGACGATGGGAGCGAAAGCGTCGCTACGCGACACCGGGCGAGCTTTGGGCTGGATGCACGCGGACGTGGATCGGGTCGCGCGCCTCATTCCGCAATCTCTCAACATGACGCTGGAGCGAGCGCTCGCTGAGAGCGGGGAGATGCGCAAATTGTACGCTGATGACCCGCAGGTACATGATCTGGTGGACCGTGCTCAGCGTCTGGAAGGCATCGCCCGTCACGCTGGCACCCATGCGGCTGGAATCGTTATCAGCCGTGACCCCCTCGTCGATCATCTGCCGCTGCAGCGAGCCGCACGCGGTGGTGATGAAGACAGCTTGCCGACGACCCAGTTCCCGATGGAAACGGTCGCCGAGATTGGCCTGCTCAAGATGGACTTCCTGGGATTGTCAAACCTGACAATCCTTGGAGAAGCGGTAGAGATCGTACGCCAGACTCGTGGCATCTCGATTGACCCGAAGAATTTTCCAGACGGAGATCAGAAGACGTATGCCATGCTCGCTGCAGGAGAGACGTTCGGTGTCTTCCAGCTTGAGAGCGCCGGTATGCGCCGTTACATCCAGGAGCTTCGCCCAAACTCGATTTCAGAGCTGTCCGCTATGGTCGCGCTCTATCGTCCGGGCCCGATGCAGCACATCCCGCGCTTCTGCCGCGCCAAACATGGTGCCGAGGCGATTCAGCATCCGCATCCGGACCTGGCAGACATTCTCGATGAAACCTATGGGGTCATCGTGTATCAGGACCAGGTGTTGCTGATCGCGCAGCGTTTCGCCGGCTATACGCTCGGTGAAGCCGACATCATGCGTAAGGCGATGGGTAAGAAGATCCCGGAAAAAATGCGCGCCGAGCGTGAGCGGTTCCTCAAAGGCGCGCAAGAGAAGGGTTACACGAAGGCCGACGGGGAGAAGATATTCGATCTCATTGAGCCATTCGCCGGTTACGCCTTTAACAAGGCACACGCCGTCTGCTACGGCACCATCTCGTATCAAACCGCGTACCTGAAGGCGAATTACCCTGCGGAGTACATGGCGGCTGTTCTGCGGCTCGCGGCAAGTCACCCGTCCGGACCGGCTGCCCGCGTCGCCGCAGCTGTTTCCGAGTGCCAGAAGCAAGAGATCCCGGTGCTCAAACCCGACATTAATCGCAGCGGTGTTCAGTTCGACGTCGAGTTTCTTGATGACGGCTGCCCGGCGGTTCGTTTCGGGCTCGCAATCGTTAAGAACGTGGGCGAGGCCGCTGTGGGCTCGATCGTCGAAGCTCGAGCGGACCATCCCGACGGGCGCTTCGCCACACTCTTTGACCTGTGCAAGGCGGTCGACTCGCGCAGCGTGAACAAGCGACTGCTGGAGAGTCTGATCAAATGCGGCGCGATGGAAGACTTCGGGTCGAGGGCAGACCTGTTGGCAAGTCTGGAGAGTGTCTATTCAGCGGCGCAGAGTCAACAAAAGGCCGCGCAGCGCGGCCAGATGGATCTGTTCGGTGGGCAGGAGATCGCACCGCTCGCGGCAGCAACGAACCTGGTGACCGGCGATCCTATCCCGAAAAAGACGTTACTCGCCTGGGAGAAGGAATACCTGGGTGTGTACCTCACCGAGAATCCGTTGACGGATCTGTACGCGGCTGCGCGCGCATCCGGCAAGGTGTTTCAACCTCTCGTCGGCATTGAGAGTGATCTGGTCGGAGAGAGCGTGCAGTTGCTCGCGATGATCCGCTCGATCCGCCGTATCGTCACGCGCAAAAACAGGACCATGGCGATTGTCGAGATCGAGGACCTTACGGGCGTTATGGAGGCCGTACTCTTCCCGGAAGCTTATGACCGTTGTGTCTCTCAGCTTCACGAAGACGCTGCGGTGACGATCCAGGCAAAAGTGGACGAGCGTAACGACAGCCTGCAGCTTATCGTGGATGAGATACATGCGTTTGAGGTTGAAGAAGCAACGATTGTCACACCTCCGACCCAGGTCATGGTGACAATCTACCGCAACGCAAACCTCAACGACGACGTCAGCGCCATGAACCGGCTTGCGTCTCTATGCCGCGAGTTTCCAGGCGACGATCATCTCTACATTCGATTGAATCTCGGCGACCGCCAGCGTGTACTGCGGTCAGGTTTCCAGGTGGATTGGTGCAGGGATCTCCAGCGGGCGATGGCTGACATCGTGGGTGAAGGTCGCGTTGGCGTGCTGTCCGAGGAGCGAGCAGACGAGGCGGCTCAATTGGTGGCTGATTAATTATGAGGGGCGCCTCAGCATCCAGAACTCACGCGGGGCTACATATCCCAGATAAGATCTCATTAGCAAGACGTCTTAAACGGCATGGGAGTTAGCTCGTACTAAAAGTCATGATCTGTTCGAGGACGCTGCTTGGATGGTCCGCCAGAATAAGAGCAGTATCGCCAGCGCCGATCGTTTGGAGCAGTTGATCGACGGCTGCTACTTCGGATTCGCGAACAAGCATGAGCGGTGGAACTGAGTTCGCGGCCACGCCTGCCTTCATGGAATCGATTTTGTTGCCAGTCGCACCTTCGTCGTGCAAAATCACGACACCGCCCAGACCGCCTAGAATACGACCCACCTCGCGAGCGTCCTGGGCAGAGAGGCTGGGGAAAGATCCACTGACCACGATGGTGCGCCGGTGGGGCTGATGCTTGATTCCGCGGGCGAGCATCTTCAGCGACCAGGTCTGAGTGGGTGCATCAATAACGATACGGGCACCCTTCGCCTCCAGGATGTTACAGGCGCCTGGTTGAGTCGAGGGTTCGGGGCGAAATCGCCGCAGGCAGCGGGACACGACCAACGGGTCAACGCCTATCTCTAACGCCATTGCCGCGGCCGCCATGGCGTTCTGGATCTGGAAGATGAACGTGCCGTCGAGTGTCGATGGTACAGCCGAGACGGGCACAAGCGTCTGCTGACCGTCCGTGTCGCCATAAACGATCAGCCCACGGTCGACCCACACAGCGGAGTTGCCTTCGCTGAGATGGCGTTGCAACACTGGGTTCTCCGGATGGAGAGCGAAAAGCACCGCACGCGCGGACGACGTCTGCGCGGCGGTCACCACACTCAGGTCATCCGCGTTGGCCACAATGATCCCGTCGTCGCGGACGGCATCAACGACGGTCTTGAGAGAACGCTCTTCAAGTTCTGTTGACATGGAGAGACGGCAACTCTCATCGTTGCCGCAAATCGTGGTGAGAATAGCGCTCGGATAGGTCTTGGTGGGCAGACCGGCTCCCACCACCATGGCCGCTTCCATCTCCTGGATCACAGCGTTGAGCTCACCATATTTTGCGGCGAGGAGAACCCGTGACCACGGCCGGAGCTCGCCCTCCATGCGTTCGCCGTCGACATAAACCCCGGAGGTTAGCCAGCTTGCAACCGACCCGCCGGAGTCGCGGATTATCGCCTCAAGCATCCATGAAACCGTCGATTTCCCACGTGATCCCGCAACTGCGATCAAGGGCAACACGGTCTTGTTCGGACGCAACAGCGCGAAGGCTTCGCGAGGCTTATCTCCGACTGACGACATCTGCGCCATTCTCTCCGCCTATCTCGGCGAACGCACCGGTGCTGTCAACGAGCCCACTGCGTTCCAGCTGTTTAAAGAGATTGCGATACGCACGCGCACGATGCGAAATCCGGTTCTTTTGTTCCAGGCTGATTTCTGCCATCGTCAGCCCGGTGAATTCAGCGGCATCGGCGTCATCGATTTCAAAGTGCGGATCGTATCCAAATCCGTTCGTTCCCCTGGGCTCATCCACTATCGAGCCTTCAACCCTGCCTGTCGCGACGAATTCACGTCCGTCCGGAGTAACCATAGCCACGGCCGAGCAGAAACGCGCGGTTCTCTGACCCGCCTCCAGGCCGGCTAGTAATTCCGTCAATTTGCAGTTATTTTGCTCATCCGTCGCGTGATCTCCGGCGAACCGTGCAGAGAATATCCCTGGCGCACCTCCGAGTGCGTCCACGATCAGTCCCGAGTCATCCGCAACTCCCACCATGTTGGTCCCGGTCACTGCACGAGCCTTGATCAGTGCATTCTCTACGAAATCAGATCCGGTCTCGTCCGGTAAGGTCAAACCAAGCTCAGCAGTGGTGACAAGTTCGGCATCTTCCGGCAGAAGTGACCGTAGCTCTGATAACTTCCCACGATTCGACGTCGCCACAACGATCTTCATTCGGGCTCCATTCCTGCGCCAAGGGCTTTCTTGAGATCTTCGCCGAAGAGGTCGACGGCGTTCCTGGTGGTACGCTCGGCGACCTCTGCCTCTGATATATCCAGTATGGTTGCTAATTCGCGCACAACCGCCGGAAGCAAGGCGGGTTCATTACGTTTGCCCCGCTGTGGTTGAGGCGCGAGGAACGGCGCGTCCGTCTCAAGCACGAGACGGTCGACCGGAGTTTCCTTTATCGCTGCCCGGATGCCGTTCGAACGCGGAAAGGTGAGCACGCCGCCGATACCAAGGTGCAACCCAAGACCGAGGCAGCGCTCCGCATACGTCAGGTCCCCGGTGAAACAGTGCATGACTCCCGCACGAGGCTGAAACTCGCCGAGAATGTCGAGCACCTCATCCTCCGCCGCTCGCTGATGGATGACGATCGGCAGGTCGAACTCTGCCGCCACCTCTAACTGCGCCACGAATGCCCGGCGTTGTTGTTCCGCATTTTCAGCGGAGCGATAGTAATCCAGCCCGATTTCGCCAATCGCGACTGGTCGAGCGAGTTCAATCTGAGATCGAAGCTGCTCAGCCATCTCGTCGCTCCAGATGCCGGCATCGTTGGGATGCACGCCTAGCGTGCGTCTCAGGAACCCAAAACGGGAACACAGTTCATCAGTTGTTCGCCATCTCTCAGGGTTATAGCCGATCAGCACCATCGCGTGAACCCCGGCCGCTCGAGCGCGAGCGATGACTTCGCTCCGATCGTCGTCAAACGCGTCTAGATCCAGGTGACAGTGGGTATCGACAATGGGTTTCATTTCACCGTAACACTCTTGGCGAGATTGCGTGGCTTATCCGGATCAAGTCCGCGGCTCAGGGCCAGGTGGTAGCCGAGCATCTGCGCCGGCACGACGTCGACCAGCGGGCTGGCGTCGCCGGAGGCCATGACCGGAATATGCAGATCGAAGACCTCGTCCCACTCTGGTGAGACGCCGATAATAAGACCGCCGCGCGCTTTCAGTTCCATTGCGCCTGACAGTATGTCCTGGCGTGTCTCGTCGTTGGGGGCGAAGACCAGGCAGGGTGTACCTTCTTCGATGAGCGCAATCACACCGTGCTTGAGCTCTCCGCCCGCGAATCCCTCCGCGTGTATATAGGAAACCTCTTTGATCTTCAGTGCCGCTTCAAGCGCGGTCGGGTAGCTCAGACCGCGTCCAATGACGAACATGCTCTTGCTGGCCTGTATCCGGCGGGCTGCGTCGATGACTCGCTCCATCGTCGGCTCGGAGAGCGCATGCTGCACGCCCAGGGCCGCCCGGTGCAATAACTCGTGCCCGATCTCTTCGGTTCCGTTGAGGATGTGAGCCGTGAGCAAGAGTAGAGCGACCTTGGCGGTGTACGCCTTGGTCGACAACACGCATTGTTCGGGTCCCGCTTCGAGGTGCACACGAAAGTCAGCGATCCGGTCGAGCGTAGAACCCTTTACGTTCACGAGCGCAGCGATCCGAGCTCCGCGCTCCTTCGCTCCGAGCACTGACTGAATAATGTCGGCGGTTTCACCACTCTGAGATAGGGCGACCACCAGCGAGCGATCCGTCAGGAAATGCTCCTGGTATCCGAATTCACTTCCGACTACAAAGTTCACGTGGCGCTTGGCGATGCGTGAGAAGAGATAGTTTCCAGTCAGCGCCGCGTAGCTGGCGGTGCCACATCCAACCAGGAATGTGCCGTATGAGCGGCGAATCTCATCGGCCAGCTGGCGAGCTCCATCCAGGAGAGACGTGGAAACGTTCTCAATCACCGCCGGCTGTTCGTGGACCTCTTTGAGCATGAAGTTGGGGTAACCGTTCAGGCCGGCGTCGCCAACCCGCGCCTCTAACGGCTCCCATACTGGATCGACGCGCTCCATCGTGCTGGCGTTGAACAACTCAACCCCCTCCGACGAGAGCTGGGCGAGCTGCCCGTCGACCAGATAGAGGACCTCGCTCGACTTGCCCTCGAGAACGAGTGAGTCAGAGGCGATGTAGGTTGCTCCGTCGCTCCTGCCGATGATGAGCGGCGAGACGGACTTTATCGAGAACAGCACACCATTGAGCCGGTCGAGAACGATGATGGCGTTGAGGCCCTCCATGCGCGCAAATGCACGCGAAATGGCCAGCCGTACATCCTCTCGACTCTCTGCATCGCCGAGCTCATCGGTAATCAGGTGAAGGATCACCTCGGTGTCGGTCTCGCTGAGGAATTGGTAACCCTTCGCGGCAAGCTCGTGCTTCAGAACACGAAAATTTTCGAGGATGCCGTTGTGAATTAAGCCCAGTCTACCCGTGGGATCGATGTGGGGATGGGCGTTTGCCTGTGTCACACCGCCGTGCGTTGCCCAGCGGGTGTGTCCGAAACCAATCGTCGTTAGAGGAAAGTCGACGGTTGAGGAACCGATTTTTCCGATCTGCTTCTCGACTGCGATATGCCCGTTGATGCCAACCGCGACACCCCAGGAATCGTAGCCTCGATACTCGAGCCTGCGTAGGGCGTCGAGCACCATGTCACCGGCGTCTACGGGCTGACCAACGTAGCCAAAGATTCCACACATTTTAAATGTAGCCCCTCTCGAGAGCGCATGCAGATAACGGTCCGCGACACGCTCGTGACGCATTGACCGGAGAGGGAGAGGTTTTCGAGGCAGACCTTGGAACCTACACTAGAAGCCGTTTTGTATAGCAAATCGCTTCGCTACTTTGTGGGCTTCCTTCGACCGTGCCAGCCGGAAGGCCATCCGCCGAAGATTTCGATCGGCCTTCTCCTCGTCAACTCGTTCCTCACAACGAGTCCAGGCGCTACAAAACGAAAGGGAGACGCTGCTTGCAGACCTCTCTGATTCTCCCTCTGACTATAACCCGCGACGTGACACAGGGGCAACTGTGAGAGAGCATCCGGCTCCGCAGCGACGCCCGCCTCCTGGTGTATACTCCTGGCTGGTAAGCGTGTGAGTGCGAAGGCCGTATGCTACAGGTACGACGTCGTCAAGCTATCCCCTTCGCTTCCGCGAGAACGGTCTCGTGGAACTACCGCTACACCCAACAACCCCGCTACCAAATTGAAGCCCCAGAGCGAGTCGGGAGCCGGCTGGCCTGGTTTGTGTTTGCCGAGGTGCGATCATGATTCCCCGTTATACCCTGCCTGAGATGGGCGCTGTCTGGAGTGAGCGCAACAAAATCAATCGTATGCTGGATGTCGAAAAGGCGGTCTGCGAAGCCTGGGCCGCCCGCGGAGTGATTCCGCCTGACGCGATGGAGGCTATTCGGCAGGCGACGTGTGACCTCGAACGGATGCACGAAATTGAGCGCGAGACCGACCACGACACTATCGCCTTCCTGCGGGCAACTGGCGAAAGTGTCGGCGAGGCCGCTCGCTTCATTCACCTTGGCCTGACCAGCTCGGATGTCACCGATACCGCTCTCGCGCTACAGACGGTCGATGCAGCAGACCTCATTCTGAGACGGCTGGACGTAGCGATTGAAGCCGTGGGAAGGCAGGCCGTAAAGCATCGTGAGACGCTGATGATCGGCCGAACGCATGGCGTTCATGCGGAGCCAATAACGTTTGGTTTCAAACTGGCTGTCTGGTACGACGAGCTGCGTCGCGCCAGGACTCGCGTCGAAGCGGCACGGGCCTCGATCGCGGTCGGGAAGATCTCGGGGGCAGTTGGTACGCACGCGAATGTTCCGCCGGATCTTGAGGAAGAGGTGTGCGCGCGACTTGGATTGGGTGTTGCCTCCGTTTCCACCCAGATCGTACAGCGCGATCGACACGCAGAGTTCATCGGCGCGTTAGCGCTCTTGGCGTCATCACTGGACAAGTTCGCGGTGGAGATCCGGCACCTGGCCCGCACGGAGGTGCGCGAGCTCGAGGAGTACTTCGATCCAGGCAATCAGGGCTCGTCAGCCATGCCGCATAAGCGCAATCCACACGAGAGCGAGCGCATCAGCGGGTTGGCGCGGTTAGTGCGCGGCTATACTCTCCCGGCGCTTGAGAACGTCGTTCTCTGGCATGAGCGCGACATCTCGCACTCTTCCGCTGAGCGCGTCATCTTTCCCGACGCCACTATTCTGATCGACTACATGCTGCACCTGTTCACGGAGATCGTCGATACCTGGGTCGTCGATGAAACGCGCATGTTACGCAACCTGGAGAGCACCGGCGGCGCGATCTTCTCTCAGCGCGCGATGCTGGCACTCATCGAAGCCGGTCTGGACCGTCAAGTGGCGTACAAGATCATCCAGCGTAACGCGATGAAGGCGTGGGACGAGGGTGGACATCTACGGGACTATCTCAAAGAGGAGCCCGAGGTCACGGCTCACCTTACGCCAGAACAGATCGACGAGCTCTTTGACTACAGTTACCACCTCCGCCACATCGACGCCGCGTTCCAGCGTCTGGGACTGGACGTTCCGTCGCCCGCACTCACGGAAGGTGTCAGCTAGCGATGGCCACCCATCTTCGGGAGTTCCTCATTGAGGGCTTGCCGCTGTTTCGGCGCGGCAAAGTGAGAGATACCTACGACCTTGGTGAGAATTTGCTGATGGTCGCAACCGATCGGGTCTCAGCCTTTGATGTGGTCCTTCCCCAGCCCGTCCCGGGCAAAGGCGCTGTGCTCACCCGCATGTCGAGCTTCTGGTTTGACCTGACGCGCGAGCTGGCGCCAAATCATGCGGTATCGACCGATCCAGACGAACTCCCTGATGCCGCTAAACCGTACGGCGACGCGCTCGACGGTCGATTCATGATCGTGCGAAAGGCGGAACGGATCGATATTGAGTGTGTCGTGCGCGGGTATCTGGCCGGCTCAGGCTGGGCTGAGTATCAGCAGAGCGGCACCGTCTGCGGGGAGCCATTGGCGCCGGGTTTAATCGAGAGCAGCCGTCTGGATAAGCCCATCTTCACGCCGGCCGCCAAGAACGACTCCGGCCACGACGAAAATATCTCGGTCGCTCACATGGAAACGCTGGTTGGCAAGCAGCTCACCGATCAATTGCGAAATGCATCGTTGGCGCTGTACGGGTTCGCCGAGCGCTACGCACGCGAACGCGGCATCATCATCGCTGATACGAAGTTCGAGTTTGGGTTTGTCGATGGCACACTCACCGTCATCGACGAGATGCTAACGCCCGACTCGTCGCGCTTCTGGGACGTGAGCCTCTACGCGCCAGGGAGGGCACAGGATAGCTTCGACAAGCAGCCACTACGCGACTGGCTTGTCGCTTCCGGCTGGGATCGCAACCCTCCGGCGCCGTCCTTGCCGGCGAGTGTCGTAAGCGCCACTGCAGATCGCTATCGAACCGCCTTTGAACGGCTGACAGAAATGGAGTTTACGAGCGCCCGTGACTAAAGAGTATCTGGTCGAAGTCTTTATCTCATTGAAGGAAGTCGTCAACGACCCGCAAGGATTGGCGATTCGCGACGGCCTACATAATCTCGGTTTTTCCGAGGTCAATGGCGTCCGCGCAGGGAAGTATCTACAGGTGACAGTCAACGCAGAGAGTGCTGAAGAGGCCGAGCAGCGCACGGCGGAGATGTGTGACAAGCTCCTGGCAAACACCGTGATCGAGGAATACAGAATCACTGTCGCTGAACGAGCTACAAGCTAGGTGAGGAGACTGGGCAGCGTGCGCTTTGGTGTAGTTACATTTCCAGGCTCCAATGGGGACCACGATGCCCTCTCAGCAATCGAGATCGGGCTCAAGCAGGAGGTCGCCCCGGTCTGGCACAAAGACCGGTCGGTCGATGGCTTCGACGTCTTGATCGTGCCGGGCGGATTCTCGTATGGTGATTATCTGCGGGCGGGCGCAATCGCTCGCTTCTCCCCAATAATGGACGCCGTTACCGATTTTGCAACACAGGGCGGGCCGATTCTCGGCATCTGCAATGGCTTCCAGGTGTTAGCCGAAGCGGGACTCGTACCAGGGGCGCTGCTGCGCAACGCCAATCTGTCATTCTCATGCCGCTGGGTCCATACCCGTGTGGAAACGGATCGTACGGCGTTCAGCCGTGGCCTGCAGCGTGGAACCGTTCTGCGCTTGCCCATCGCTCACGGGGAGGGACGCTACTTCGTGACGCCCTCCGAGCTGGCACGCATGGAAGAGCGCAACCAGATTGTCTTCCGGTACTGCGACGAGAATGGCAACGACGATCCACTCTCCAACCCGAACGGGTCAACCGACAGTATCGCCGGAGTCTGTAATGAGCGAGGGAATGTCGTGGCGTTGATGCCGCATCCTGAGCGGGCCTATGACCCGCTGCTGGGTGGCGACGGTGGATTGCATGTGTTGAGCGCTGTCCTGCAGGCTGGAGTAGAAGTGGCGGTTGGAGGGTGACGATCAGCGCGGAAGCATTACGAGAAGTTGCACTCAGCCGGGACGAGTACGATCAGATCGTCGCGCTGCTCGGTCGCGCGCCACGGCCGGTGGAGCTGGGTATGTTCGGCGCGATGTGGAGCGAGCATTGCGGTTACAAGAACTCCCGTCCGCTCCTCAAGAAGTTCCCAACGACCGGCCCGCGGGTCGTTCAGGGACCGGGCGAGAACGCCGGCGTTGTCGACATCGGCGACGGAATTGGAATCGCCTTCAAGATCGAGTCTCATAACCATCCGTCTGCGGTGGAGCCCTATCAGGGCGCCGCGACCGGGGTTGGCGGCATCGTGCGCGATATCTTCACAATGGGCGCGCGGCCGATCGCGCTCTTGAATTCTCTGCGTTTTGGCTCGCTCGACTCAGCGCGAACACGTTACATCTTCCACGGCGTCGTCGGTGGAATCGGTGGCTACGGGAACTGCCTCGGCATTCCGACCGTCGCAGGTGACATCTTCTTCGACGATTCCTACACCGGCAATCCGCTGGTCAATGCCATGTGTGTCGGCGTCGTCAACAATGACGAGATCACGCTCGCGAAAGCCAGCGGCGTCGGCAACCTCGTCGTGCTGGTCGGCGCAGACACGGGTCGCGATGGTATTCATGGGGCCACATTCGCATCCGTTGAGGATCCGGAAGCCTCGCACCGTGGCGTGATCCAGGTCGGTAATCCTTTCCTGGAGAAGCTCCTGCTCGAAGCCTGTCTGGAAGTGCTTCAGACCGAGCACGTCGTCGCCATGCAGGACCTCGGCGCGGCCGGCTTGACGTCCTCGGTCGTCGAGTGCGCCAGCAAGGGCGACGTCGGCATCGAGATCGACGTGCAGAAGGTATCCCGACGAGAGAGAGGCATGAACGCCTACGAGGTCATGCTCAGCGAGAGCCAGGAGCGCATGCTGGTTGTCGTCCGCGAAGAGGGTCTCGACGACGTCCGGGCGATCTTCGATCGTTGGGACCTGCACTCAGATGTGATCGGCCGGGTGACGGACGACGGCAACGTGCGCATCATGGATGGCGACACGGTCGAGGTCGACGTGCCCGGACGGTACTTCGTCGATGAATGCCCGACTTACATTCGCGAGGGAATCGAGTCATCCACGATCGCCGCAGCGCGAGCGTTCGACGTTGACAGCCTTGCAGACCTCGCTCCAGAAGACGTAGGAGCCACGCTCCTGGCATTGTTAGCATCGCCCAACATCTGCTCCCGCGAGCCGGTGGTGCGCACCTACGATCACACAATCATGAGCAACACGGTCGTGCCCCCGCTCGCGGGTGACGCGGCGGTGGTGAGGATCAAGGGCACAGACAAAGCGATCGCCGTCAAAACCGACTGTAACCCGCGCTACGTCTATCTCGATCCGTACCTTGGTGGCATGCACGCCGTTGCCGAAGCCGCTCGGAATGTCTCCTGTACAGGAGCGAAGCCACTCGCCCTGACGAACTGCCTCAACTTCGGCTCTCCGGAGAAGCCTGAGGGCTACTACCAGCTCGAGCGTGCGGTGTCCGGCATGGCTTCGGCAGCCACTGCGCTCGAAACACCAGTCGTCAGCGGCAACGTGAGCCTCTACAACGAGTCCGGTAACGAAGCGGTATTCCCAACGCCGACGGTGGGCGTTGTCGGGTTGATCGAGGATGTGTCGAGCGCCAGGGGCATGATCGCGAGCGCGGGATCGGCTCTCTTTGTCGTCGGTGAGCACTCCGCGACAATCGGCGGAACGGAATATCTTCAAGTCCGGCATGGGCTGACAGCCGGCGCGCCTCCTGCGCTTGACCTCGATCTTGAGGTCAGGGTTCAGAACTTCGTTCAAAATGCGATATCTCAGGGATGGGTACGAGCAGCCCACGATACCTCTGAGGGCGGGTTGCTCGTTGCTCTCGTTGAGATGCTCATGGGCACCTCCCTGGGGGTTTCACTTGACCTGTCCACGCTCGCCGGTGTGAATGGCGGCCGGCTGGACCGGCTGTACTTTGGTGAAGCGGCGTCGAGAATCATCCTCGCGGTAGCACCCGAGCACATCGAGCCCTTGGAGACATTAGCAGCATCCGCCAATGTTGCAGCGGTGAATGTTGGTAGTGTAGATACAAGCGGCCTCGTTCGTATTGACGGCGAGACATCAATACAGATCCAGGATCTGTATGAATCCTGGGCAACTGGTTTACGCTTGTGACGGTAACGTACACTTTGTACGGACAGTTCCGCCAGCCAGCGTCTTCCAAACAGGAAGAGGGGCGACATGTATCGAAGCTTCGAGTACGACGATTCACCGCACGAAGAGTGCGGGGTGTTCGGTGTATTCGCACCCGGGATTGATGTCGCCAGGCTGACATTTTTCGCCTTGTACGCTCTGCAACATCGCGGTCAGGAGAGCGCCGGTATCGCCGTCGCCAACAACGGCGAGATTTTCCTGCGCAAACGTCTGGGGCTCGTGTCTCAAGCGTTCTCAGAATCCGACTTGCGGCACCTCAAGGGTCAGATGGCGGTTGGGCACACCCGGTATTCAACGACGGGCGCGACGCTCCCGGAGAACGCGGGGCCGATGGCCGCGGAGAGTTCCCTGGGCACCATTGTCGTTGCTCACAACGGCAACGTGGTGAATGCACCAGAGCTGCATCAGGAGCTCGTCGCAGACGGTGTCCGCTTCCAAACCACGAGTGACAGTGAAGTTCTGACGCGTCTGATCGCCGGGACGCCGGGACTCACGATCATCGACAAGCTTCGCGCCTCTCTCGGTCGCCTGAGGGGCGCATATAGCCTGTGTATCCTGACCTCCGACTCCATCGTCGCCTTGCGAGATCCGAACGGTATTCGTCCTCTCTGCCTTGGAAAGACTGATGGCGGTTGGGTTGTCGCGTCAGAGACCTGTGCCCTCGCGACCGTTGGCGCAACGTTTGTGCGCGAGATTGAGCCGGGCGAAGTCGTGACGATCGACGCGGCCGGGGTTCATTCCGAACAGATTGAACCAGCGTCCAATCCCGCGATGTGTCTCTTCGAGTTCATTTATTTTGCCCGCCCAGACAGCAAGATCCTGGGGCAGCGCCTGCACCTGGCGCGTCAGCGCATGGGTGTCGAGCTGGCGCGTGAATCACCGGTGGATGCTGATGTCGTCGTGCCATTACCCGATTCCGCCGTCCCAGCGGCCATTGGGTACGCCCGAGAGTCGGGGATTCCCTACTCGGAGGGTCTCATCAAGAACCGCTATATCGGGCGCACCTTCATTCAGCCAGATCAACGCATGCGTGAAATGGGTGTGAGCCTCAAGTTCAACGCGCTACCCGAAGTGATCGAAGGGAAGCGGGTGGTGTTGATTGACGACTCGATCGTGCGTGGAACCACCAGCCGCCCGATCGTCAACCTGGTGCGCGAGGCCGGAGCGAAGGAGGTTCACATGCGTGTGCATTCGCCCCCAATCATGTGGCCTTGCTACCTGGGGGTCGATATGGCGACCAGAGACGAGTTGATCGCCGCCAACATGTCGATCCAGGAGATCGCCGACTACATAGGCGTGGACTCTTTGGGCTATCTTTCTCTTGACGCGTTGATTCGCGCCACCGGCGTGGAGGATAAGGGGTTTTGCACCGGTTGTTTGTCGGGACGGTATCCAGTGGCGGCCGACACAACAGCTGGTAAGAACGCACTCGCGGTTGCAGACCTGATTATTCCCAAGGTTCCGGCGCGACGCGCTTGACCCATCCGGCACAAACCGGATTACAATGTGGCTGGCAGCCACATGTTGAACGAGGCTGCCACGACTCTGGCGAGGGGAGCGGATTCTTTGAGCGATAACCTGTTGAAGACACCACTGGCAGACCGGCACGTCGCGTTGGGCGCACGCATGGTGGATTTTGCCGGTTGGTACATGCCGGTGCAGTACGAGGGCGTCATGGCGGAGCACCGCGCGGTCCGTAGTGCTGCCGGGCTGTTTGATCTGGGGCATATGGGGCAGGTAAACGTGACCGGCCCGGACGCGCTGGCGTTTCTGAACTATGTCGGCAGTAATGACACGTCGGTCCTTGCACCGGGGGAAGCGCATTACTCGCTGCTGCTCTATCCGGACGGCGGAGTAATCGACGACATCATCATTTACCGGCCCCTCTCGGGCGTTGGCTATTTTGTCGTCATCAACGCCGCCAACACGCCCAAGGATGTTGAGTGGTTGCAGACGCAGCGAAAGAGCCGGCAGGATCTGGATGTCGACGTTGAGAACATCTCTGACAAGACCGGCATGATAGCGATTCAGGGGCCAAAGGCGGCGGACATCGTGGCAGGGCTCTCCTCAACGGACTTGACAGAACAGCCATACTTCTCAATGAGGGAAACCACGATCGCCGGCGTCGAGTGTCGCGCCGGCCGTACCGGTTATACCGGTGAGGACGGCTGGGAGTTCTACTGCGACGTCGACAAAGTAGGCGACGTCTGGGACGCTTTGATGGAGGCGGGGGCAGAGCACGGTCTCAAGCCGATTGGCCTGGGCGCCCGTGACACATTGCGTCTCGAAGCACGCATGCCGCTCTACGGTCAGGAGCTTTCGTCGGAGATCAACCCACTAGAGGCGGGCTTGAGTTGGGCCGTCAAGCTCGACAAGGATGATTTTGTTGGCCGTGACGCACTTGCCGCCGCCAAAGAAGCAGGAATAAACCGGCGCACGGTTGGCTTCAAGATGGTTGAGCGGGGCGGAGTCCCGCGCACGCACTACCCGGTCCAGGTAGAAGGCCGGGAAGTGGGTCACGTCACGAGCGGCACATCATCGCCCACGTTGGGCGAGAATATCGGGCTCGCACTCATCGAGCGCTCGGCTGCCGGAGTGGGCAAGCCGCTGGATATCATCATTCGAGGGAAACCGGTCCGAGCCGAACAGATCAAAATGCCCTTCTATAAGCGCGATCGGTAGAACTTTCGTCACAAGTTATCGATAATGGATTGATACAGGGAGGATCGAGCATGGCAGTGCCAAAGGACTACAAGTACACCAAGACCCACGAATGGGTGAAGGTAGACGGCGACATCGCCACTATCGGCATTACCGAGTTCGCGCAGAATGAGCTCGGTGACATTACCTACATTGAGCTGCCGGCGGTTGGCGCAAGCTTGAGTCAGTCCGATTCTCTTGGTGTCATTGAGTCGGTGAAAGCGGCATCGGACATTTACTCTCCGATCAGCGGCGAAGTGGTCGAAGAGAACGTCGAGATCGTCGCGGCCCCCGAGATGGTCAACGCATCACCATTCGAGGCGGCCTGGCTCGTGAGGCTCAAGGTTACCGACCGCAGCCAGATCGATAATCTGCTAGACGCCGACGCGTACGAGAAGCTGCTGGAAGAGTCCAGCGGTCACTAATCACTAGAGGACGAGATGACGTTTAATCCCCATACCGACGAAGACCGCAAGGCGATGCTGGCCGCGACGAAGCGGGCCAGTATCGAGGATCTCTTCGAGGCCATACCGAGTGACGTGCGTTTTCCGACGCTGGATCTGCCTCGTCGTCTGTCAGAACAAGAGGCGTTCCGCCGGCTGACGTCGCTCGCTAGCCAGAACATGGACGGGATCGCGAACCCGAGCTTCCTGGGCGCGGGCAGCTACACCCACTATGTTCCGGCGGCTGTCCAGCAGATCACATTCCGGGGCGAGTTCTATACCGCCTACACTCCGTACCAGCCTGAGGTCGCGCAGGGTACACTCCAGGCCATCTACGAGTATCAATCGATGGTCAGTGCCCTGACCGGCATGGAGGTGGCCAACGCATCGCTCTATGACGGCGCTACCGCGTTGGCGGAGGGTGCGCTGCTCACGGTCTCGCTGCGAACCGGCCGCAAGCGGGTAGTCGTCGCTGGCACCGTGCACCCGAACTACATCAAGGTTCTACGAACCTACACCGAGGGTGTGGGTGTCGAGATCGTTGAGTTGCCCCTTCCGAAGGATGGTTTCAAGACCGATCCAGCCGCGTTTGACGAGTATCTGAACGACGAGCTGGCCTGCCTCGTTGTCAGTTACCCGAACTTCTACGGCACAATCGAGGACATCGCTGCCGTCGGCGAGAAGGCGCACTCGGCCGGCGCCAAGCTTCTCGTTTCAGCCTATCCGATCGCCCTCGGCATGCTCAAGCCTCCAGGAGAGCTGGGAGCCGACGTGGTCACCGGTGAAGGACAGTCACTCGGCGTGAGCCAGTCCTTCGGCGGTCCAGTCGTTGGGCTGCTTGCAACAAAGCAGGAAAACGTACGCCAGATTCCCGGACGGCTGATCGGTATGACGACTGACACCGAGGGCAAGCGCGGCTTTGTGCTTGCGCTTCAGACGCGTGAGCAGCATATCCGCCGCGAGAAGGCCACCAGCAACATCTGCACCAATCAGGGACTGATGGCACTCGCCGCAACGGTGTACATGGCCACCCTCGGTCCAAGCGGTCTGCGACAGGTTGCAGAGATCTGCTACCAGAACGCGCACTACCTGGCCAGAGAACTTGAGGCGACCGGCAAGTTCACGGTGGAGAACAAGGGTCACTTCTTCAACGAGTTCACCGTCAAATGCGATGAAGCGCCTGCTGAGCTGAACAAGCGCTTGCAGGCAGCCGGGATCATCGGCGGCTATGACCTCTCGAAAGTGTCTGCCGAGCTCGAGGGCCGGATGCTTCTCTGTGCGACCGAGATGACTGGCAAGGACGCTATCGACCGGTTCGTCGCGGTCGCCAGTACGTCCAGCTAACACGAACATCTTCCGGAGCTCTTGTCAGGGCTCCGGAACCCCTCTTTGCCTCTCCGCAGCATGGTACGCTTTCGTGTTGGACACTTTACCCGTCATGCGAACAGTAATGAGCGAGCCATGAAACCCGTTGTTGCCATTGTTGGCCGGCCGAATGTCGGCAAGTCAACGCTATTTAATCGACTCGTAGGCGAGCGCCGCGCGATCGTCGAAGACCTGCCCGGCACCACTCGAGACCGCCTCTACGGCGACACCGAGTGGCAAGGTGTTGACTTTACGATCATCGATACCGGCGGTCTCCAGGACGAAGACGAATTCGACAGGCTCGCACCGCGCGAGATATCCGCCCTCACCCAGAATCAGGCTCGTTTTGCGATCGAAGAAGCCGACGTCATCTTGTTTCTCGTGGATGGCGCATCAGGAATAACGGCCGCCGACCATGACGTCGCTGAGATCGTCCGGCGCTCGGAAAAGCCTGTCATCCTCGGCGTGAACAAGACCGAGAGCGAAAGCCGCCGCATCAATGCAATCGAGTTCTATGAGCTCGGCATCGGTGAGCCGATCGCGTTCAGTAGCTTGCACGGCATCGGAACGGGGGACCTGCTCGACGCGCTGGTCCCGTTCCTCCCGCGAGCAGAAGAAGAGGAAGCAGAGCCCGAGTATCCAGCGTTCGCGATTGTCGGCCGTCCTAACGTTGGTAAGTCCGCGCTCCTCAACGCCCTCATAGGCGAGGAGCGCACGATTGTCTCGGACACCCCGGGCACGACACGTGACTCGATCGACACGACCATCGACTGGGCAGGCAACACCGTGACGCTCATCGACACGGCCGGAATCCGCCGCAGAGGCAAGGTCGAGCCAGGAGTGGAGAAGCACTCCGTGTTGCGGTCCATGCGCGCCATTGACCGCGCCGACGTCGCTCTACTCGTGCTGGACGCTGAGGAAGGCTTCACCGCCCAGGACACGCACATCGCGGGCTACGTTGCCGAGGCACAAAAGGGCTTGATCCTGGTGGTCAACAAGTGGGACCTCGTCGTTAAAGATTCCAAGACGATGAAAGAGTTCCAGGATGCCGCGGCCGAAACCTTCTCGTTCGTGCCGTACGCCCCAATGGTGTTCACCTCGGCTCTGACACGCCAGAGAGTCGACCAGATCGTCGAGGTCGCCTTGCATGTGTACGGCGAGCGTCAGAAGCGCATTCCGACCGGCGAAATTAACCGTATGCTGCGTGAAGCTGTGGCGCAGCATCCACCGCCATCCCGGCCGAGCAACTGGCTGAAGTTTTATTACGCAACGCAGTCTGACGTCGCGCCGCCGCGCTTCGTCTTCTTCTGCAACGATCCCAGAAACGTGCATTTTTCGTACCAGCGTTATCTGGAAAACACCATCCGAAGCCGCTGGGGATTCGACGGCAGCCCGATCGTCATGCACTTCCGCAGCCGCCGCCGCGAGGAATAACCGGCGGCGGTTACGTTATCATTGGCCAGCGGTCGACTGGACCGCTCCTGTGCCGTGTGTGAGTGGAGAGTGTGCATGTCGATCCTGGCCAAGGCTGACCCTGCTGTTGCCGAAATCATCAAGCGCGAAAAACGCCGGCAGCTCAGCACCATCGAGTTGATCGCGTCCGAGAACTTCACCAGCGCCGCGGTCATGGAAGCTACCGGATCGGTGCTCACGAACAAGTACGCGGAGGGATTGCCCGGCAAGCGTTATTACGGAGGTTGCGAATTCGTCGATCAGGTGGAGAGCCTGGCGATTGAACGTGCACAGCAGCTCTTTGGCGCGGACCACGCGAATGTGCAGCCATATTCAGGCGCGATTGCCAATATGGCCGGCTACCTGTCGGTGCTCAAGCCCGGCGACACTATTCTTGGCATGAACCTCGCCCACGGCGGTCACCTTACTCACGGTTCTCCGGTCACATTTTCCGGACAGGTCTTTGATGCCCACTCTTATGGAATCAATACGGAGACCGAGCGCATCGATTATGATGAGGTGCTGCGGGTTGCCAAGGAAGTACGTCCGAAGGTGATCGTCGCTGGGTCTAGCGCCTATTCACGAGCCATCGACTTTGCGCGCTTCCGAGAGATCGCCGACGAAGTCGGCGCCATTCTCATGGCGGATATCGCCCACGTTGCCGGCATCGTCGCGGTGGGGCTGCATCCAAGTCCGATCGGGCAGGCGCAGATCACGACCACCACCACGCACAAGACACTGCGAGGTCCGCGCGGCGGCATGATCATGGCTCAGCCCGAGTACGCAGACGCTGTCAACAAGACGGTGTTCCCGGGGCTGCAGGGCGGGCCGCTCATGCACGTCATCGCCGCCAAAGCGGTCGGGTTTGGTGAGGCGCTTCAGCCGTCGTTCAAGGATTACATCCAGCGCGTACTGATCAATGCCCGTACCCTGGCCGAATCGCTCCAGGAGCATGGCTTGCGGGTCATCTCTGGAGGAACCGACAATCATCTGATGCTGGTGGACCTGCGACCCAACGACATCTCGGGGCGCAAGGTACAGCGGCTGCTCGAAGAGGCCGGCATCACCGCCAACCGCAACTCGATCCCCAACGATCCGCGCTCGCCCTTCCAGACCAGCGGTATGCGGTTCGGCACCCCGGCAGTTACGACCCGTGGGTTCGGAGTCGAGGAGATGCGGACTATCGGGCGCTGGATCGCGCAAATCGTGCAAGCACCTGACGACGAGCAACAGATCCAGCAGATTCGCGAGCAAGCTGAGGAGATGAGCTTGCGGTTCCCGCTACCCGGCGTGACGAACCATGACTAGCCACGAACTTCAAACGTAAGCGGATCGTTCATGCCTTATGCCCTGATCGCTTTTATCGTGTTCGCCGTCGCCGTCGCGGTTTCCGCCGCGACGATGCGGCCGATCATGGCGTTCGCGGAACGATTCAAGCTCTTTGATATGCCTGAAGCACGGCGGGTGCATACCTCACCGATCCCCCGGATCGGAGGGCTCGCCATCTACTGTGGGTTCATCGTTGCCATAGCCGTCTCGTTCATGCTGCCGGTACTACGGTTTGCGGAAGAGATTGAGCGTATTCTCCTGATGATCATCGCGGCGACAATCGTCGTCGCGGTCATGTTCTACGACGACGTCTTCGGTGTGCCTCCACTTCCCAAGCTGCTGTTCCAGATCATGGCAGCCGGGATCGTGGTCTTACCCCGCTTGCGCGACGAGCAGGCCGGCATCATCATTGAACAGTTCAATGTGCCATTCATTGAGACCGTCCACCTGCCGTTGGTCGTTGCCATTGTCTTTACGCTTTTCTGGATCGTGGGGATGATGAACGCTGTCAACTGGGCCGACGGGCTTGACGGCCTCGCGGGTAGCGTCACTCTCATCGCGGCGCTTATCCTGTTTCTGCATACGTATTTCCGACCGCCCGGCGATCCACAGTTCACCATCTCCCTCCTCGCGCTCGCGCTAGCAGGAGCGATCATCGGGTTTTTGCCGTGGAACTGGCATCCCGCACGCATCATCATGGGCGATACTGGTGCGATGTTTCTGGGGTTTGCGCTCGCGACGATCAGCATTGTTGGCGGAGCGAAAATTGCGACGGCGCTCCTCGCGCTGGGTGTGCCGATCCTCGACATGGCCTGGGTCATTGTCTACAGGGTCATCAACGGCCGCTCGCCGCTCTATGCCGATCGTGGACACCTCCACCACCGGCTGCTCGATGCGGGACTCTCTCAGACCCAGATCGTCGGCGTGTTCGCACTGTTGACCGCCATATTTGGCACGTTTGCCCTGGCCCTGCCGACGCGAGAAACGAAACTGTTAGCGATGGTCGGGATGGGGCTTGTCGTCCTGGCGCTGGTTGCGGTGTTGGCGCGACGCCAGTCGTCGAGAAACAAGCTCGACGAACCGGCGTAGCGGTCTGGCTACTGGAGCAGGAGCTCGAAGCGAGGTCCGCCCGCGGCAACCGAACAAACAGTGGAGCGCCGTTCAGCGATACGCACGTACGCTAACCAGCCGCCGGCAATACCTGCCGACAGAACCGTAGAAACCAAAGCAGCTCGAAGCATTCGCGCTCACCCTTTCAAGGAACGAGCCGGCGAAGTGCCAGGCTACTGAATCTTCAAGAGCGTCGGAGCCTCCGCCCAGAGATCATCCAGGCGATAGAAGTCGCGCTGATCCGTGGTGAACAGGTGCACAATGACATCACCGTAGTCCATTAGGATCCAGCCCGCTTCCGCAACACCTTCGACTCTCCGGGGGTTAACGTCGCGCTCTCGGAGCTGCGTCGTCACTTCCGCGCTCAACGCGTTCAGTTGCCGGACATTGTCCGCCGTACAAACAACGAACACATCGGCGATGGTTGACAGTTTGCTAATGTCGAGAACAGTAATGTCCGACGCCAGCCGATCCGACGCGACCTCTGCCACTGTGCGGGCGATCTCTACCGGGTCAGTCATCATCCTCCTGCATGTGTACGTACATAGTATACTTAAGTGTACGTACACTATAAAGTCAATATTCAAGATGTCGAAACAGTGTGGGCCTGGCAGGGATCGAACCTGCGACCTAGAGGTTATGAGCCCCCTGCTCTACCACTGAGCTACAGGCCCCTGACGAATCGTACTGCAAGCGTCTCATTCTGGATTGACCGTTCATCAGTGAGACAGGTAAGTTTAGCAGAAGATGCAGCCTTAACGCCGCATGCAACGAGGTGAGCTGCGCAAAAGGATGAAGAGATGAGCTGGGATTCCGCCTTCGTTTTGGTTGTCAGCACGCTCGGTCTGGTCTTGATCGGCTATGTTGTGCTGACGGCGGTGTTCCGTGCGCTCAGTCATCCGTCTCTGCTGCTGCCCGGGATGCGCAGCAGGAAGATCGCCGAGCTACAAGCAAAGGGCGACGAGTTGCTCTCCGAGCGCTTGTCCTCCGAGGATCGTCATGTTGTCGAGCGCGCGATGAACACATTGCGCATACCGAACGCTTCCAGCCTCAGCGGCCCCTGGTCGAAGAGCGATCCCATCACCGACGCAGAACAAGATGTCCAGAGCGTCTGGAACCGGGTGAAGGGATCCAACTCGTAATCCACCAGTTCAATCGCGGGACGGCTTCGCAAGCGTCGAGGAGGGTGTCATGGCAGAGAGCAGTATTCTGGGAGTGTTTTCGTTCGACGATGAGATGAGAAAGTTCGATCCGGCGGAGACGGCGAGTGGACGCCGCGCCGAAACGCTTATCAAAACGGATAACCTGCGAGTCATTCTGGTAACGATGAAACAAGACGCTGAACTTGCCGAACACGATGCCCCGGGCCCCATCACCATTCATGCGCTCAAGGGTCGCTTTAGCGTGAACGTCGACGATCGGGATACTGATCTCCCGGCAGGCAGCCTCGTGTCGATCGAAGCGAAACGCCGGCACGCGGTGCGCGCCGTACAAGACGGTGCATTCCTACTTACGATCGGCTGGCCGGGTAACACAAAACAGGCTCATCCGACGGACTCCTGAAGCACGCCAATCTGTAAATGGGCACCTTGAATTATAGCATCGATTCAGGCTCGCGCCGCTAGGTTTCTGGTTGCCTACGGATGAATACACAGACCCCGCAAGAGCGGGGTCTGTCGCGCGTGTCCGTCGGGATTGACCGTCCTGGGCTAGTGAGCGGACGCCGCTCTTTCTTGAGCATTGGACGAGCGAGCCGTCGGATGCAGGCGGGCCCACGGAGCTCCGAGCGTGGGCAACAGGTACCGGTCAAGTCCCCAGTGTCCAGCCACTTTCCAGCCGAGAACGATCAGGATCGCACACCCGCCCAGAACCGGGTTTGTAGAAGCTGTTCCGGCGAGCATGAACGCGGTGTTCATCATGAGCCCGGCTGCTGCCGCGAACCCAACGAAGGCTCCGACAATGAGTGCGATACCAATCAACACCTCGCTGATTGAGACGACCCTGGCAAACCATACGTACCACCCTTGATCGAGCATGAACTGGATGAAATCGCGGTACCAGTCGTAGGTAATCGCGGCCCGGCCCGGTGGCTCCGACACCGCGACCACACGCTCCCAGAAGGCGCGTAGAGCCGTTCCACCACGCATCCACGCATCGTCGGTCGCTTTGTGCCATCCAGCGTCCAACCACTGCAGACCAAGATAGAGGCGCACGACCAACCATAACGGCGCAGAACGCACATCGTTGAACAGGAAGCGCACGAACTGAGGATCGCGAACCGTTGGGGCTTCACCCACGAGTGGTCTCGCGTTCGTCTGGCGGTATTCGCCCAGGTATGTCCCGGCTGCCCCGCCAACCACCACTGCACTCAGCCCGACGTACAACCAGGATGGGAGATCGAGTTGTGTCACGTAGCGCAGAGCGAAGACTCCAACGATCGCAGATACCAGCACGAGATGTGTGAACCTGAATCTGCCAGTCATAATGTTTGTACTTCCTGAGAGAAGCGGTTATTCCTCGACGATAAAGACGGTGACCATCCCGAACATGCCGTGAGCGGATTCCGCGTGCGTCAGGATGTGGCAATGGAATGCCCACGCTCCGAGTTCAGTAGCATCGACGATAACTTCCCACCGCTCTCCGGGGGCAATGTTCAGCGTGTCGCACATCCAGGGTTGCGGTTGCAGGTAACCGTCCTTGGCCACCACGAGCATCGGCATACCGTGCAGATGCATGGGGTGAATCATCATTCCCTCGTTCATGTAGCGGATGAGTACCTTCTCGCCTCTCTTGCAAGTCAGCGGCTGGGTGGCTGGGAATCCTTTGCCGTTGATCGTGAAGCCATGTGGACCATCGTTGAGCACAATCGTGAACTCACGATCGAATGCGGGACGGCTGGCAGGATCCTGGGGCTCGATGATAAACGCACCCAGTAGACCCTTACTCACCTGAGTCGCCGCGTTATGGTGCGAGTGGTACATGTGGGTTCCGGCTGGCTTCGCCTCGAACTCGTAGGTAAAGGACGCACCCGGTTTGATCGGGGGCTGCGTCAGGAAGGGCACTCCATCCATGCTGTTGGGGACCATGAGCCCATGCCAGTGGACGCCGGTGCTCTCGTTGAGCTCGTTGGTGACGATGATACGCACCTTGTCACCCTCGGTGACCCTGATCTCAGGACCGGGAACGACACCGTTGTATGCCCACGCTTCGACGCGCTTGCCAGGTTCTACTTCCCAATCGACCACCGAGCAGGTGAGATTGAAAACCTTTACGTCTCCATCCAGCTCGTACTCGAGCGGTTGGCCGCCAAGTCCTTCTGTTGCAGCAGGGAAGGAGGACACACCCGCCTCATGGAGCCGATCCATCTCGTCAGCATCAGTGGCCTCCGAGGCATGGGATGCATCATGATCTGTCGCGGGCTCACCGGCTTCCGGGGTTGGCGTCGCTTGTGGGGCGACTTGCGCCTTCGGCTCGTCTGCCGCGGGCGGTGCCTCGACTGAAGCCGCCGGAAGTGTTCGTGGCGGACCCTCCGGGATGTCCAGCACGCGAGTCGCGGCGAGAGACAACCCCGCCGCACCCAAGATACCAACGAAACCACGACGCGGTACCCGCTTTTGAGAAACTGTCATTGCATGCCCCTGTCCCTATGCGCCTTCAATAACCGGTCGCCGGCTTCCAGTCGTTACCTGGAAGTGCCCTGCGTCCGTTTGAAGGGTAGGGAGCGGGGGTTGGTTTACCCACGTCTTGAAGGGTAGTTTCCGGGGTCGCGGAAGGATAGTTCGGGTGCTACCCCAACGGGTGGGAGACGTGCCAGGTGTCAATCCCCACGACGCTCGATCAGCCCCTCGCGAACGGCATAGGCGATAACCTGGGCACGGTTGTGCAGGTGGAGCTTATCGAGGATGTTTCGAAGATGGTACTTGACGGTATTTTCACTTATCGACAGGCGGGCCGCAAGCTCCCGGTTTGACGTGACCCCGGTCACCAGGAGCTCGAGCACGTCTCGCTCGCGATCCGTCAGCTCGTCCGGCCCCCGCTCAACAGCAGGTGTTGCCGGCCGGGCGAACTCTCTCAATACCTTGCGGGCGATCCCAGGAGTCAAGGCCGGTTCACCAAGCATGACTCCATCGAGAAGCTCTGACAGCTCTGACGCATGCAAATTTTTGGACAGGTAGCCCTGGGCTCCGGATTTCACCGCTTCGAAGAGATCTGCATCATCTTCCGACGCGGTCAATACAACGGTCTTGATATCCGGCATCTCCGCGCCGAGCAGACGAATGGCGTCAAGGCCACCCATCTCAGGCATCTTCAGATCCATGAGGACAATGTCAGGCAAATGAGTACGCGCGAGCTCCACTGCTTCTCGCCCGTTCCGCGCCTCAGCCACGACGTCGACGCCGTATGCTTCCAACAGACTCTTCAGTCCGTCTCTGAATAGCTGGTGATCGTCAGCGATGAGCACCCGCACGTTCACCTCCAGTTGCTCCACTCGTTCCAGCATCATAGGGAATGGTGACACGTAGCGTCGTGCCGATGCCCGGCTTCGAGTCAAGCTCGAACGTCCCGTTCGCACTTTCTGCGCGCTCGCGCATGGTGGCGAGACCGAAACGCGGAAATCGGCGCGGCCCAATGTCGGTCACATTGAAACCTGAGCCATTATCGGTAATGGTCACCTCTATCTGCGCCGGGCAGTGCCGCAATACAACCGTAGCCCGGGTCGCCTCCGAGTGCTTGCGCACATTGGCGAGCGCTTCCTGAATTATGCGTAGCAGCTGTAGCTCGGCCAGCGAGGTCATGCGCGGCTCGAACCCATCCGTTGGAACCGTCTCCAGCGTTAGCGGTATCTGGCTCTGCTCTTCCCAGTTCTCTGCATAATCCTTCACGGTATCGATGAAGCCGCGTTCGGCAGAGAGCGAAGTCCGCAACCCCATGATGCTCTCGCGCACATCAGCGTAGGCGTCACGCGCAGATTCAGCGAGCTGTGATAGCTGCGCCTCGGCCTTCTCGGGCTTCCCAGCCCGCAGCAGCTCCTGTGCCGCCTGCGCTTTCGTGTTCACGTACCCAAGCACCTGAGCAATACTGTCGTGCATCTCGCGCGCGATTCGCTCACGCTCCTGCGTAACGGCGAGCGTCCGCACCTGATCGTGCAAATGGGCGTTATCGATGGCGATCGCCGCCTGGGTGGCGAACCGCTCCAGGCGTCGCTGATCGTCCGTACCAAATTGCTCGCCGTCCTCTTTCTCCGTAAGGTACAGACTGCCGAGAATGCGGCCGTGCAATCGAACGGGTACCGCAAGCAGGGAATACATTGGCGGATGGTTGGCTGGAAAGCCGGCGGATCGTGGATCCTGCGTCAGGTCGGGAACCCTCATGGTCGTGCCGGCGTCGATAACTGCCCCGAGCAGCCCGTGTCCTACAGGCAGTGGACCAATGGCGCTCCGTTCCTCTGGGGTGATTCCAGACGTGAGGAACGACTCAATCGTGCCGTCCTCCTTGAGGAGCGAGAGCGCACCGTAACGCGCGACACCCAGCTCCCGCGCCTGCTCGACAACCTGTTGCAAGACGCGATCCAGCTCGAGCTCCCCGGTGATTGCGATTCCAGCCTCATGGAGCGCAAGTAGCTCGAGATTCTGGCGCGTGAGCCGCAGCTGCATCTTCCCGATGATGCCGAACAGGGTTTCCGCAAAGAGCAGTGTCCCGAGAAGGACCACCGCCGCGACCAGGATGTAACCTGGCCAGGCGTCAAACAGGGTCGGGGATGCGATCGCACGGACCAGCTCGACGGCGATAAGGAACGCCAGAGGCACCAGGACGGCAATCCATTTGAGTCGTTGGAGTGTTTTTTCGTCGCTGTTCATGTTCACAATCCGCGTTGTTCCAAGTGCTGGCCACTGTTGCGAAGCGTCATCAGTCAAGAATAACGTACTGTCGCTGAAAACCTTATGATATTCGGCAAACAGGCCTGAATAGGGTATAATGTAGTGTTGTCTTTATGGCCCGTCCATGATGGACGGGCCGAATGTTGTCTGCCGCATGAGCAGCACGGCATGTCAGTTGCGAACGGAGCATCCCCATTACAGTGAGTACCAGGCCCACCCCGGTCCAACAGGCCGAACTGCGGAACATTGCGATTATCGCGCACGTCGACCACGGCAAGACGACGCTGGTTGATGGGCTTCTTAAGCAAGCCAACATTTTTCGCGACCCGGATGCTGCCGGCGAGCTGATTATGGACGCGAATGACCTTGAGCGCGAGCGCGGGATCACCATCCTTTCGAAGAACGCGGCGATCGTCTATGCCGGCGTCAAGATCAACATTATCGACACCCCAGGACACGCCGATTTCGGCGGAGAAGTTGAGCGCGTGCTCAACATGGCCGACGGCTGTCTCCTGCTGGTTGACGCCGTTGAGGGGCCGATGCCGCAAACGCGCACCGTGCTCGCCCAGGCACTTGCCCTCGGCCTCAAGCCAATCGTGGTCGTCAACAAAGTCGACCGGCCGATTGCCCAGCCTGCCGAAGTTGTCTCGCGAACACAGGATCTCTTCCTCGATCTCGCCACCGACCCCGACCAGCTCGATTTCCCGGTTGTCTACGCCATTGCACGTGAAGGTAAGGCAGGTCTCTCTCCCGATAACCTGGCCGGCGACCTCAGACCTTTGCTGGACACCATCCTCAGCGTTGTGCCCAAGCCCGACGTCGACCCGGACGGCCCGTTCCAAGTGCAGATCGCGTCACTTGAGTTCGATGCTCACCGTGGACGAATCGCGATCGGCCGGATCAAGCGCGGCATTCCTCAGCGTTGGCGACATGCTCTCCCACGTTGAGGCGGATGGCACGATCGTCACACAGAAGGTGTCGTCACTCCATACCTATGAAGGACTCTCCCGGAAGAGTGTCGAGAGCGCGGCAGCGGGTGACATCGTCGCCTTCACGGGTTTCCCGGACGCGAAGATCGGCGCCACCCTGACCGACCCCAACCACCCCGAGGCGCTGCCGGCCATCGCCATTCAGGAGCCGACGCTGAAGCTCACGTTTGGTGTCAACACGTCGCCTCTCGCGGGTCGAGAGGGGGAGTTTTCGACTTCACGTCAGCTGCGCGAGCGCCTGTTTCGCGAGTTGGAAACGAACTTCTCCCTGCGCGTCGACCCGACCGATCAAGCGGACGTCTTCTCCGTCTCCGGCCGCGGTGAGCTGCACCTCTCGATTCTCATCGAAACGATGCGCCGCGAAGGGTATGAGTTCCAGGTATCGCGCCCGGAAGTCATCACCAAGGTAATCGACGGCCAGACTCTGGAGCCGGTCGAACACCTCGTGATCGACACGATCGAGGAGTTCGTTGGCGCCGTGACTGAACTCGTCGGCAACCGTCGGGCGCGCATGCTCGACATGGTGAATGACGGCCGGGGACACGTCCGGCTGGAGTTCTCGATTCCAACCCGTGGGTTGATCGGCCTGAGAAATGCCTTCCTGACTGGCACCAAGGGAAACGGGTCGATGGCATCGCGGCTGATCGGTTATGAGCCGTGGCAGGGCGAGATCATCTCGACCCGGACTGGTGCCCTGGTTGCGTCTGAGTCCGGCGTCGCGTTGACTCACGGAATCTCCAACGCGCAGATTCGTGGCATGACGTTTGTCTCTCCCGGTACTGAAGTCTATGAGGGCATGATCGTCGGCCAGCAGCCGCGACAGGAAGACCTACCGATTAATATTTGTCGCGCCAAGAAGCTGACAAACATGCGGGCCTCGTCGGCGGATACCGCGGAGAAGCTCACCCCGCCAGTCGTTCTCAGTCTGGAGCAGGCACTCGACTTTCTGGCCGATGATGAGCTCCTCGAAGTCACTCCTCAGAACCTGCGCCTGCGCAAACGGCTTCTTACCCACGACGAGCGCAATCGCGCTCGCAAGCACGCCGCATCACGCGCCCAGTCCTAGAATCGCGGCACATGTAGCCGGCCAGTTCCCTCCTCGGGATCTGGCCGGCTTTTTCGTTCGCGAATGCATCATCTAACCGTCGATTGATCGCGGATGTCAGAAGACGTCGTCTCCAGCTGCGGTGGAATCGACTTGACGCAAACGCGCGTTTCTCGGCTATGATGTGCGCCGACATTACGCGTCTGGAGTCCAAGGGAGTCAAACGTGCCGCGATTACCTTATCTTTACACAGCTCGAACCTCGTTATGAGATTGCGCGAGCCGGTGCTATTCCGGTTGTGGAAAGAGGAGTTCGGGTCCTATTCACGGGGGCACTTGCAGCAAGATATGATCGCCGGCTTGACGGTTGCGGCTGTGGCACTCCCGCTCGCGCTGGCCTTCGGCGTCGCTAGTGGAGCGACTGCGGCTGCGGGTCTGGTGACTGCGATCATTGCCGGCGTCGTCATCGGAGCGCTGGGCGGTGCACCGTATCAGATCAGCGGACCCACGGGCGCGATGTCGGCGGTACTCATCCTGGTAGGACAGGAGCACGGCCTCCGGGGCATCTGGATGGCAGGGTTAATGGCTGGTGTGATGGTCCTCGCGCTGGGGATCTTCAAGCTGGGCAGGGTAGTCAACTTCATTCCGGTACCCGTCATCACCGGCTTCACCAGCGGCATCGCCCTCGTCATCTTTATCGGACAAATCGACAACGCACTCGGCATTCAAACGGAAAGCGCAGAAAACTCTGCGGTAAAACTGCTCAACTACGTGCGCGAACCGATCACGTCAATCGACCAGCAGGCAATTCTTTGCACCCTGCTGGTTGGCGCCATCATGATTCTCTTTCCGCGATTCCCAGGCGTTGCGCGCATTCCCGCGGCCCTCATTGGCGTGGCCATTGTGACCGCGATAGCGTGGGGATTATCCTGGGACGTCGGGACGATCGGCTCAATTCCGCGCTCTATCGTGCTCGACGAGCGGTTGACACTCAGCTCGTCCGATCTCTCGCTTGCCAGCTCCTTGCTTGGACCAGCCGCGGCGGTCGCTGCGTTGGGCTCGATCGAGAGTCTGCTTGCCGGGGTCGTCGCTGGCCGTATG
The DNA here is from genome assembly GCA_963729445.1 of uncultured Chloroflexia bacterium. Taxonomy (GTDB): domain Bacteria; phylum Chloroflexota; class Chloroflexia; order Thermomicrobiales; family CFX8; genus JACCZH01. The sequence goes on along the minus strand of CAVSNU010000003.1, from coordinate 238,436 downwards.
ACTGGAACGCGCCTGGAAGTAAACCAGGAGCTCGTCGGCCAGGGTATAGGCAACATCATCTTGCCGTTCTTCGGCGGTGTGCCGGCGACAGCGGCAATTGCCCGCATCAGCGTGGGCGTTAAGGCCGGCGGGATGACCCGCATGGTCAGCTTCGTCCACTCAGGCGCGCTCCTCGCCTGTGCGCTGGTACTTTCCGGCGTGATCGCGCGCGTTCCATTGGCAGCTCTGGCAGGAGTCCTCATGGTGACTGCCTGGAGGATGAACGAGTGGCACGTTATCCGCTTTTACTTTCGGCGTCGGTTGATAAGCCCCATTCTGGTGATGCTCATTACGATGGGCGCGACGATGGCGCTCGATCTCACGCAGGCGATTCTGATCGGCATCGCGGTCAGCCTGCTGGCATTCATCGGCCAGGTTTCCCGACTCACCATCGTGCCGACGGACGTGGACTGGGATCGTCTGCGAAAAGCTGGCTTCGAGGTCACTAACGAGCATACCGGCGTTACAGTGGTCTATGTAAGCGGGACGCTGTTTTTCGGGGCAGTGAATCAGTTTACCGAAGCTATCGAGCAGCTGCCATTTTCACCAACACTCATACTTTCAATGCGTGGCGTTCCAGTCGCCGATGTTTCAAGTGTCCATGCCCTGGAACATCTCTGGGAGCTGCAACGTAAGATGGGCGGCCAGATGCTGATCGCCGGACTGCAGCCACAGGTGCAACGCGTCCTCGACCGTAGCGGGCTTACGGACGCTATTGGCCGGGATAGATTCTTCTGGAGTGCGGATCAGGCAATCCTGGCGGCAAGACACCTCCATCCCAACGGCCACGCCGTGCCCGAGACCCTCGACACCTCCGAGCTCGATGACATGCCGTTCGGCGTGGTGCCAATCAAGTAGTCGATCACCAGAGTGTGATGCCTGTCGATAACCGGATGCACGGACCTCGTTCGTTTGTGACCTTTTTGTCATTGACATAGCTATCTCAGAGCGTATGGTGAGTTCATCTCAGACACGACACGAGGAAAGGTACGCAAGCCGTCAAGCACCCGCTTTAGCGTTCTGAGCCGCGTCTCGTCCAGCACTGGAGGAGCATCATGGCCGTTGTCGCGATCGCTGATATCCCGGGAATGACGCGGGAGCAATACGACAAGGTTGCCTCCATCGTCAAACCGGAAGAGATACGTCACGCTGGCGGACTACTGCACATCTCAGGCGCGACGGAGACTGGCTGGCGAGTGATTGAGGTATGGGAATCGCGCGAGGCGCAGGAGCGTTTCGTCCGCGAGAAGGTCTTGCCCAACATGCCGCCGGAGGTGCCCCTCCCCAGCATCCAGTTTATGGAGGTTCACACCATGTACGGGATCAGCACCCCCGACTCATAGCCCAAACGATGCCAAGCACGACCTTAGGTGTGGCGGATCCGGGGGTAGAACTACTACCTGGTTACGTTGTACCGAGGGCAGTCCGTCCGCAGGCGGCGACATGCAATCTGATCGATGGGCCGGGCCGAGAACCGGAACCACGTCAACCGCCGGCTTGGTGTATGCCCTCCGGGCCGGTGTCCATATGCCGTGCGACCCGATCAAGCACGTCACTTTCAGTTTCAATGCAATGACGACATCATACGCGCGGCGGTCATCGCAGGTGTGGAGTCACCGTTCCACGAGAGCATGTCGGCACAGCCGTAGAAGATGGCGATCATTCCGGGCGCTCCAATGAGCCGTTCGACCAAACAGGAGGCTGTGAGTTGTTAGGATGACAATAAGCAGGCCACAATACGACGCACATAGTTGTCAAGAAGATAAAGATGGTGTTCCGAAACGCTGGTATGCGTGGATCCTGAGAGTTTCCTTTACTCAAATTTCATGACAGCGAGCAAGAGGCCGTGATATCGTAAATTCCGCAGAGGAGATCCACGCTCTCGAGAGTACGGTTTGCCAGTGGTGGGGCAAGCAGTCGCGCCAATCAGACCATGGACCAGCTAGGGGATATGGCGTTCCCTGGCCATATGGCTGAAGGTGTTTCGAAGGGGTTCTGGCTCCTCCTAGAACGAAATTGCCGCGCACGGCGTGGCACAGAGCACGACGAGATTCGGAGCTGGGGGTACGGTGGACCCTGATGTCGCTCGTGTGGGAAGAGAAGGCCATGTAGCACGCAGGGCGGATACGGTCCGCTTGGGACCGCACTTCCGCCACCTACCGTCGTGGCAACAAGTAGAAATACCCAGCTCAGTACCCTGGAGGCAACGAGTCAACCCAAGGCCATCTGTCGTCGGATGATCCTGGAAAACTCATCCCTCTCGCGCCAGCAATTCCAGACAGCAAGGCACGGATCGCAGTCACCCCGACGCTCTTGATACCAGCATGAGCCGTTCCGTCTGCCGAGGGGTCCCATCATCGCTCATACGCGTCACGAGAAGTCGGTCGTGTCTGTTGTTCGTTGATGGCTACCTCAATGCGTGCTATCCACGAACCCTGGGACTGATGTGCATCTCAGGGCTCACTGATCAGGTATAGGACTTATATGCCACGTATCGAGTCCCCAACTCCACCGAATGGGTTACATGCTTGCCGAGGCGGGGCAGCAAAAATGGATGTACGCACGCGAAGTTGTGCGCGTACTCATCGAAGGGATAACCGCGTTATGCCAAGAGGGATGTCCATCGTACTGGCTGTGACCCTGTTGATTACGACTCTGATCGGATCCGGCCAGATGAGCGAATCCACGGTCGAAGCAGCTGACGCATATTCGATCGTCTATTCCAGCCAACCGAACTGGAGCAATCCGATTCAGCTTCACGGTGGGAAAGTGAGCGGAACAATCTATCCGTTCCTTGCACCCGCGACCAACGTGCAGCAGGTAGTGTTCCGATTGGACGGTGTCGTCGTCCAGACGGAGAACAACGCCCCGTATGACTTCGCGGGCGGAAGCCCCAGCAAAGCGAATCCCTGGGATACCAAGCGGGTGTCTGACGGGACACATACCATCCGTGCGACGGTCACACGAAATGACGGGTCAAAGACAGATGTTCAGGCGACGTTTACCGTAGCCAACTCCACGAGTGCTCCTTCGCCAACGCCGACGCCAACGCCCGCACCTCCGACGAGCGGTGATCAGGCTGGCAAGCTGTGCTCAGAGGCCACGCATAACAGCTACACTGCTACGGGACCGGATGGACGACAGTATCCGACGTGGCACCCAAAGGTGGACAAGGCGACGGGCTGTTACTTCGGACATGAGCACGGCAACGATCCAGCGTCGGTCGCTCCGGGATTTCAGCCACTCTATGGCCATGTGAATCACCATCACGGAATGGACGAATCACATCACGGCTTCAAGACCTACGCCTTCAGCGATGGGTCACAGAACATCGAGTGGATTATCAGCCACCACCAGGGAACAACGACACGCAATGCGCTCTGTGGTCGTCACCACGCGGTCAATGTGGTTGCGTATCGCGACGGCGTTAAGATGGCAGACCTGTCGCTCATGGGCGACTTCGGCACGAGCCGTTTCGCCGACACCAACAACTATATGAAGCCGCCCGAATGCGCAAATCAGGGTCAGATTAAATCGCAAGGGCTACGCCGGATTCCTGAATCCCGCCCGGGAGACGAAGACGGATATACCCCATATATCCTCAACGGCTCGTTCGCAGCCTTAGGTTTGCGCATGAACGCGAACTTCCTGACGACTGACGGACGTACAGGCTGTGAGAACACCACCTGCGCGGAGTTGCACGTTAACGAGGACAACACCGGCTCACGACGACGGTTTCAGGTCCTGGGTAACGGTGTGAGTATCAATCAGGTTGTCAAAACGACGAATAGCGGCAACTTCTGCACAGATGGCAGTGGAACGAAAACGCAGTCCTGCGACAGTGCGGGCGCAGTGCATCAGTACATTAACCCGGGTTTTTCCACTGATTTACGTGTTGCACGTCATGATCGTGATGGTGCGAAACGAAATGGCATGTGGTATTTCAACGGAGAGAACGGCCCGATGGGTGCGGCAGTTGATAATGGTAAGTACCAGGGGGCGGATCCTCTCTTGCCCCTGAACCAGTTTCACGGCGCGAACTAGTCTGTCCGTTGTAGCGGCGATTCTGGTTCGGTTGAACGTGTCCCGAGGCCTATCGTTGACGATGTCGCGCATCAGCGCGGCTGGAGCTCATCGCACCACTTGAGCCTGGGGCTCACTGGCAGATTGGTTCGAATGGCATGACGAGCAAGGGGCCCCTTATCGGGCCCCTTGCTTGCGTCCGGTGAGTCTTCCGTTTCGCCGGGTTGCCCGAGATGGAACCGTTGGAACGTTTCATGACCGTTCTGTCATGTTGAATCTCTTTTGCATACGCCAAATGGTCTTCTCATCTCAATAAAATGCGCAGGGACAACGTTTAGGAATGAGCGGGTGGATGACTGATCTCGCCCGCCAGCTCTTCGGTCCCGAGTACAGGGAGCATGACCACTCCGTTTTTCTGGTGAGCGATGATCGGCAAGACGAACTTGCTGTCGAAGCTACAGCGCAAGGTTTGTTGGATCACTTGTCCAAAGAGAGATGAGGCGACTGGGTTGAGACAGCAGCTATGATGCCGAGACGAGAAGGTAAGATCACCCAGGTAAGAGAAGAGATCTCGCGACCAGCGATCGAGTGTGTTCATGTCGGATCCACGATCGGCATTATCGGCGACCTGCTGCTGGTCCTCCTCGTATCCGTTGCCGCAGCAGCAACCACGTTGTCCAACCTGGATGTTCCAATTGTTGCTCGTGCCCTCATTGGCCTCCCGGCCGGACTCTTTATTCCTGGTTATTCGGCCATCTGCGTGCTATTTCCACGGCGGTCGTCTCTTGACGGTCTCGCGCGCATTGCCCTCAGTTTCACACTGTCGCTCGCTATCATTCCGCTCGCCGCGCTCGCAACCCGGTCATCGTCCGGGCCATTTACAGGTACATCTGTTGTCGGCACTCTCACCGCGATGACGCTCATATTCATCATGGTTGCGACCGTGCGACGCCTCAAGACGCCGCCAATTGATCGTTCGGTTCCATCGTTGCCGGCCATCTCGATGCGGTCGCCACGCACGTGGTCGAGACCAGCGCGGACCGCGTCCGTTATAGCCATGATATGCGCCGTGCTTGTGTTTGGTAGCGCCTTAACACTCGTAGGATCATATGTGGAGAAGGATCCGACTACAGAGTTCGCCCTCCTGAACAGCGCAGGCGAGCCCGAATTCTACGAGCGCTACACGAGACCGGGCGAGAGCGCAACTGTGACACTCAAGGTTACGAACCGTGAGGGGAAACAGCAACAGTACGCTATTCGGGTCGTCGTCCAGGATCAGGTTATCGGTGAGACTCCCGTGTTCATTGTTGAGGACGGAAACTCGTGGAACGAGCAGGTGGAGTTCACGCCTCCAGTCAGTGATGAACTGCTCCCGGTCGTCTTTGAGCTGTACCGAGATCCTTCAGCCGAGGATGAGATCCCGTATCGCTGGCTTCGTCTCATGAGGACGAGCACCTGACACCTTCACAGCCTATACAGACTGTGAAGGCTCGCATCCACTCATCGTGCGATACAACTCGCTGTGCTGCAATGCAGTGCGCTCCCATGAGAACACCGACGCTCTCTCCAGGCCCGATTGCGCCAGCTGATGGCGCCGGCTCGTATCGTCGAGGATGGTCTGTATCCCAGCCATGAACCCCTGAACGTCGGTCGCGTCAACAAGCACTCCCGCGTCACCAACTATTTCAGGAAGCGACGAGGTATTGGCAGTGATGACCGGGGTGCCGCATGCCATCGCTTCCAGTGGGGGGAGTCCAAACCCTTCGTAGAGAGAGGGAAACACGAACACGTCTGCGCCGCTGTAGATTGCGGGGAGATCGGCGTCGTCGACGAAGCCGGTAAGGACCACTTGCTCTTCGAGACCAAGCTCACGCAGTGCGCGGAACGTCCCTTCTGTCCTCCACGCTTCCTTCCCGACAATCACTAACTGATGGCGCACACCGTTCTCAAGCAGCTGACGATAGGCGCGAAACAGCGTCGCGAGATTCTTCCGCTCCTGGAGTGCGCCGACGGAGAGGATGTAGGGACCGCTGATTCGGTAACGGCGCATGGCCGACTCGACCTCGCATCGCGGCCGGGGCGAGAACTCCGGCGCTACGCCGTTGTAGATGACGTGAACGCGGTCATCCGGTATCTGATAGAAGCGCAGGATGTCACGCTTTGACGCTTCGGAGACGGTGATGATGCCGTCCACGTATGCCAGTGATCGTCGAATGTAGTGATGAAACAACAGGTTTGTCAGCGATGTGTGCGTTTCTGGATGGACGAACGGGATCATGTCATGAATCGTCACGAGCCGTTTGACAGTTCTGGGCCAGCCCGGCGCTAGAAACGGGGACACACCGGTCGGATCGTGGACGACGGAGAGGCGATGCTGGCGCGCGATCCGAGCGATCTGCATTGGGCCGATCGCCATGAAGGATGGCAAGAGGCGACCGTGAATTCGCGCTTGCGGGAATATTCCACGCAATGCGCCCGAGGACTCTCGAAATGGACTCAGCAACGTCAATGCCTGACGGTCAGAACTCCGGTGGAGTGCCCTGGCAAGCTCTACCGCGTAGCGACCGATGCCGGATAAAGGGCGGTCGAGCCCATACGTGACGTAGCCGATGCCTGGACGCGCGAGTCCATGCAAGCCTGGGGGAGATGTCACTCCTTGCGTCATGGCTGATACGGGGTCTCGGGTACGCGGTGGTACACCTGAGCACCTCCGTTGTCATAAATCCGATCGTCTTGGCGAGAGTCTGGGAGCGGGATACCCATCCGCAGCATCCGGCCTCGCGTCAGGTCCGTTGACAGAGCGTAGGGTGCGACCTGGTCGTCGCCGGTCAGGAAGACGTTTCCCTGGTCAGGATCGGCCGGTTGATGGATGTCCTGCATCGTTCTCAAGCGCTCATCGATGTCGGTCCAGACCTCGCGCCCGCGTACACTGCTGTCAACCCAGATGAGCGCTTGCTTCTCGCTCTCTGAAAAGAACAGCCACTTGTTACTTACGAGCGGATCATTTGTCGCTTTCAGCACGCCGACAATAGCGAAGAACGCGACGACCGATGGAGCGAGCACCACCGCAAGTCTCTGGACCTTCGCGCCCGAGGATTGGAATGCCATCACGGCGCCGATGACAGCCAGTGGAATACCGAAGAGCATGAAGACCGGCAAGAAACGAATCTGCAGGTTGGCCTCCAGAAAGCCGGAGTAGTCCACAAGAATGGATATCAGGACCTGGAGCGCGAACGCCGCAGTGAGGAGCCAGAGAATCAACAGATGTCGGTCCTGGGACGGTATGGAGTGGCGGCGAAACCGTCGAGCAAGCCAAATCCAGGTGAGCCCCGCGCTTGCTACGATCGCGAGGCTGAACGACGTCAGGATCGGATACACCCACCGTGCTACCCACGACGCCTCGATTGTCGTATACGGCGAGCCTCCGGAGGGCTCCTCGCCGAACAGGAACTCTGAAACCTGTTCGAACATAACCTGATAGAGCGCGACACCGTGTTGCGCAGGGGTATAGACGTAGTTGATGAACACAAACAAGAGAATGAAGGTTGCTAGTGCGGTGTACCGTAGACGCCATGCCGGATGATGTTCCGATGCGGCAGTACGGAATAACCGGAGGGCGATGACTCCACCGAACACCGCCAATCCCAGGCCAACAAGAAACGACGACGCGAAGAACGAGTTGGTCACAATGAGTGCCCAGACCGTCACGTAGTAAGCCACGACGAGCGCCGCCATGTTCGCCAGCCGGTGCTCGCGAATCACGCTCGTTACCAACAGGTAGACGATGCTCAGCAGGAAGATGTGAGTGACCTTCTCGTGGTTTCCGCGCTGAATGACGAACAAAAACTCCGGCTGGATGAAAAGGAGCAGAGAAGCCAGCCCACCAATGATCGCGTTCCCTGTGAGCGCACGCATCGCGAGGAACGCGCACAACGCCACGATAACGGAGAGGAAGGGGAGTATCGCGAGTTGTAGCGTCGCCATACTCAGCCCCGTTAATTCCATCACGGTGATGACGATTGACTGGTAGCCAAAGCCATTCGGATAGGCTCCCTCTGGTGTCAGCGTTCTAGCATCCTGGATGGCGCGGATCGCGCGGACGAATGCCGCGGTATCGGTTTCCGCCCAGCGATATCCATACCGGATCGCCGTGTACGCGGTCAGTGCCGCAGCGATGGTCATCGGCAGCAGGGCCGGCCACTGACGCTCACCGGACGGCACAGAATAGGCGCTCATACTGCTCTCCTCCCGACAACAAGGACGCTCGCGGAAGCAACAAGCCCGACGACTCCAAGCAGGAGAACGAGATAGCTAGCCGAGCTTGCCAACGGCCATCCGCCACGGATGACTGAGTACCAGGCAGGGGACGGTGGGTCAGCGATCGAGGCCACGGTAGCCTGCGCTGATATATCTGCGCCCGTCCAGGAAGGTAACTGGGCGACAATCTTCCAATCACCAGATGCCGGAGGAGACCAGGTGAATGACACTCGTACTTCCTCTTCGGCCGGAAGGTCGATGTTCTCCTCGCCGATCGTCTGCTCGCGCCCATCCGATGACACCGCAAATAGACGCAAGGGGACAGTACTGATGTCTTCGAGCCCCTCATTCATGACAACAACCTGGACATCACCCGGCAGCAATGCCGCCTGCGTGGACGCAACGAGGATCGAAGCCACCTTCGGCGCAGGGGGAGACGACGGTCGGGCGGAGAATCGCAACGTAGTGGAGTCAAAATCCACTACATAACGGCCGGGACCGCTGACCCCATCGATCACCGTTCGGCCCATGTGAAATTTGGGTTGGAGATCAAGAACGAAGCGATAGCCAGCTGCTGTCTCCCGCATCCCGCTGGCGGACGCGCCAATGATGACCCAACGGTCGCCTTCAAACTGATCGATCATTTGTCGGATACTGTTGGGTGACGACTCCTCGTCGATTGACGCGATCTGATCACCGAGCGCCATCCACTCGTCGTGTGTCTGTGGTGGAGCTGTTTCCAGCAGTGGAGCGGCTTCCGGAAGTCCACGCAGAATAACCTTCGCGCTTCCCGAGTACAAGAGATGGCCGGCTACAAGGGAGAGTTGCTCCACCGAGCCGTCACCGTGTACCTGTCTCCATTCGTCGAAATACCCGTCCCCGTCGCGATCGGCATAGTTCACCTTGCCGCCTGAAAGCTTGTTCCACACTCCCATCGCCGCGTGGTACAGATGCAGCTGACGGTCGACCGGGCTAACGTAGAGTCTGGCCACATCGCGATGCTGGAACTGATACTCCCCGCGAAATCCCGGATGGAGCTCACCGAAGTTATGGCCGATGCGCATACTTTCATCAACGATGTCACTGCTCTGGCCACGAAAGTATGCGTCTTCCATCTCCGAGGAAGGATCCCAGTCATAGATCCCCTCGCCCGTCGCATTGACCTCCTCCGCGGCGGCGAACGTGACAACCGCCCACTCACGGTCCACCACCCAACCGGGGATGTCGTCATACGGCAGCATCGTGAGATTCAGATCGCCAGCAGCGACGACTGACTCCACGCTGTGGTTGCCAAGGAAACCAAGCTTGTAATCCCAGTGACCGTTGTTGTCCTGATCCCACGAGTAGCGTATGAAATTTGCCGGGCTATTGACGCGTCCGCTCATGAAGTCCGGATCAGCGGCTGGGTAGTAACCGAAGCGGACTGCTAACTCCGCCTGTCCGTCACCATCCCGCGCGAGATCGTACCAGGCAAACGGCGCCTCGAAATTTGGTTGATTGATGCTTCCTGATTGGAGCGCTTCAGACGTATACAGGAACCACTGCGCATCATTCCCTCGTGATGACACCATCTCTCCGACTGCGACGATGGCGCCTTCAGTCCAGTCCATTTGAATGGGCGGCTGACTCGTGCTATGCGCGGCATTTGTAAGGTACCCGTATGTCAGCGGCCCGAGATATGGCCAGGGAAACACTGGCACCAGCGGAGGTTCGTTGTCGGCCACGTTGACCATCAGGTACGACCGGAAGGCCGTCGATGACTCATCTTCGTTCGGGTGATGTACGGTCCTCCAATCCTGATCTGGCATGCCATCGTTATCGAAGTCACGCACTTGAATCGTGTAATCGATCTCTGCGTCAGTAGAGCGAGTGTCTTCGGGCGGAGTGAAGCCCGCACGAACCTGCCCGTCGACAGCGATATCGATGTTGAAGTTGATGCGCTTACCATCGACCCACCAGCCGTCACGGGCGGTCACGGTTACTGCCGGTAACGATGGAGAACTCATGCTGAAATCGCCGTCTTCGAGCGTGTAGCGTATTGTCGGGACCTCGGCTGTGTCGTAGAGGCGAGCGACGAGCTGGCCCTGTTGCGGTTGTATATCGAGGACGAACTCCGCCGAGTTGTCAGCGCCGGTATCAAGAATCCAGGTACTGTCATCCAGTCGTTCCGGATCGGACCACGCCATCTCAGTGTCCGACCGTTCGGTGCGATCCACGATGGTGAGTGCGTCCGAAAAAGACCCTGAACCCGTCAGATCACATTCCAGCCGCAGTACTGTGGCGTTTGGGTACAGGGTGCTATCCACCGCATCTTCATCACAAGCGATTATTCCCACGCTCTCAGCGGCGCGCACCTGTGGCGGCGACGTGGCAACCAATAGCAGGAAGACAGGAGCCAGGAACGCTATCACAAGAACGCGTGTCTGCTTTGTTACTAGACGTTGCACAATGCTATCTCTCTTGTCGGCAACGAACGTCATCAATGTTTGCCTCGCCTGTCCTTGCTAACGATGTGGAGTGCTGAAACCGAACTGGAGTCGTATCTGTTCCCAGATCAACACCAAATGGACCCCCGCCATGACGAGCATTGCCTTCACCCGCTCGTCGATGCGCGTAAGGTTGCGATCCCGCAAGATGCGGAAGCCGGTTGTTGGAATCGTGAAGAGCAACAGGGTAGCGTTCTGTAGCCATCGGTACACGCTGCGTGGCTTTTCTCGCCTCCGGTCGTGGAGACCGCCGGCCATCCGTCGCGCTTGCGCGTGGACCTCCGTCCAGTGACGCCGCGCAGGGTGCGCCACCACGGTCTCGTCCGAGTAAACGAGCGCATAGCCAGCGGCATCGACGCGCCTGCCCCACTCCACGTCTCCGCCAGACTTGAGTCGCGCGTTGAACGAACCCACACGATCGAACACATGCCGGAACGTGAACGCGTTTGCGGTCACCGAGTATCGATTGCGTTGAATGTTCGTGTGCTGCTGGAACGCAAGCGCACGCTCGTACAGCTCGACGGCCGTAGGCCGCTCGGGATCGGCTACCATCAGCTCGACGCGTCCGCCAACCAACCCGGTGTTCGGCGTTCTCAGTAGCGCGTCAACGCCGTGCTTGATCCAATCGCGCGTCGGCACACAGTCCGCATCAGTGAATGCGATGACCTCACCTTGCGCAACTGCCAGCCCGCTGTTGCGCGCTTCGTAGGAGCCAGGTCGGCGCTCTTCCAGTAACGCCACATGGCCGAAAGGCGCGACGACCGTTTCCAACGGCTGGTCAGACCCGTTATCGATCACGATGACCTCGTAGCGATCGTGCGGCCAGGACTGGTCTTCCAACGCCGCGAGGCAACGCTGAAGACGATCCGCATCGTTGTATACGGGAATAATGATCGATACCAGTGGATAGCTGTGAGACGACATTAGTACACCTTCCTTCCTGCGGACCGGGACGGACGAGCTGTTACGACGGAGCGATCTCAGGAGCAGTGGGAGGACGCATGAATTGGCGCATCACTCCCAGTGCAATCAGCCGGCTATCACGATATGCCTTCACCTGAGCGAGATGTATCAACACAAGGTAGAGGACCGCCCCCGCCGAGACGCAGGACAGCAGACGCAGCCAGTGGGGCCAGGAATCGGGCAGGATATGTGCCAACAGCCAAACGGCGATCGCCATTACAACTGAGCAGACCAGAGAGCCGGACACGGCGCTTACAACATCACGGAACCGCATATCGATGAGCCGACCGGGAATCGAGATCGCTGGATAGAGCAGGAGCAGGCCGCTGGTCACGGCGTAGCAGGTAACGACCGCGAGCAGGTTGCCGATCGAGATACCGATACCGATCGACAACATTGTGGCGCCAGCCGAGACAATACCCCAACGGAAGATCCAGTCTGTCCGGCCCTGTGATTGAAAGATCCAGCCCGCCGTCGCCACCAGAGATTGGGGTACTGCGAGGACACTGAGGATGCCGAGGATCGGGATAACCTCTTCCCAGCGTGGACCATAGAGTGCCAGGACGAAATCGCCCGATACAGCGCTCAGTCCCAGCATTGCTGGGAACAGGAACACAGACAGCATGGCCACCGCATGCAGGTAAGACTCCCGAACACGAGTCACATCGTGTTGGAGTCGCGACAGTGCCGGGAACATGACCCTTCCGAGGATGCGGACAACCTCGTTCAACGGTAGGAGAAGCACCAGATAGGCGCGCGAATAGATTCCGAGAGCGCTAGTCCCAAGGAAGCGTCCGATGATCAGGTCGTTCCCGTTCTGCACCCAGTAGTTGATCGCTCGGTAGCCAAGCAGGTTGCTGCTGAACCCAAGCAACTCGCGCACCGCGCGCGGATCGAACATCCACCTCGGTCTCCAGCGCGTTACCCACCACATCCCCACGGCCGTCAGCGTGGTAACAGCAATGGTCCGCCAGACCAGACTCCAGACACCGAAACCGACCAAGGCCAGTACAACTGCGAGTATTCCGGAGAGAACAGCGGCGGTCGTCTCAATCAAGGCCAACGCGCGAAAGTCCATGTCGCGAGTTAACTTCGCAATGGGCACCATGCTCAGGGAACCAACAGCGAAGCTGACGGCGAACAACGTTGTTAGCGGTGCCAGGATCGGCTCATCGTAGAACTGGCCCACGAGCGGGGCAATAGCCATGAACAGACCTGTCAACGCGAAGCCGGCTGCTATATTCACCCAAAACACCGACGACCAATGGCGTTCGTCGATTTCCTTACGCTGAATCAACGCGGCACCGAATCCCAGCTCGCTGAACAGACCGGCGAAGCCGATGAAGACCATAACCAACCCGACCAGCCCGAACTCGTGCGGCGTCAACAGGCGCGCCAGGATGATGCCAAGAACGAACTGCAGGGCATGCTTTGTCATTTGGCCGAATGTAAGCCAGCTGATACCGCTCAATGTTCTGCCGTGAAGATCCGACATTCGGGAGACGCACCTATCTAAGAGCAGCTAGCAAAACCCTTGAATCTGGACGCGGTCATCATTTGGCACCAGCACGTCACACATCTCTGATACTTTGCACGTGAACTTCATCCTCAAATCTGGCATCACTCTGTCCGGTATCTAGGTGCTGGTGTTACTCGACGCTCGTCGCCATCGAACCGAAACCGTGCCCATCACAACTCGTAGACGATTGGGTAGTGTTCCCCTTTTCGCCACACGTAGAGGGGAAGTTCAGTGCGAGCATTGTCAAGCCGGATTTCGGACGATGACTCTCGATACTCGCAGCGTTTCCCTTTCCACAGGCAAGAAACACTCGTTAGCGGTTGTTCTTCCGAGAGAAGCGGAACCTGGTTGTGATCCTCGAGGAGAAGCGAAAGTGCGCGGAACGCTTTATCGACCCAGCCCGCCACAGGCAGCACGTCCCGAAAGTCTGGCAGGCCGCTCGGAGCACGGATGCTGCCCTTGCGTCCGAGGCCGTATGCCGTCGGAATTCCGCCGGATGGCTGCTGCTGACACATCAACACCGAGGTAAGGTGGGCGATCTCGTGCTCGGGAACACACATGAACGGCCGAAGCATAAGGAGTGCGCGTAAAACGTCTCCGGATGGACTGACCCAGATTGGACTGAGGATTTCCCGTCCGTCTGGATAGAATCCGAAAATAGTGCCATTGGCGCGGATCGAGCGCAGCAAGAACGTTCCCATTCCGCGAGCCGCCCGGAGATAGCGCTCGTCGGGGTAGCGCACATACATGCGGAGCAGGGCTGCCGCGCAGCGGGCCGTGTAGATCCCGATGGTGAGGCGATGTGGCCCGGTGCCGAGATGGATAGTTCCTCCGTGGTATGGAGCATCCCTCAAAATCTGCGAAGAGAGTATGAGCTCTGCGGAGCCCCGGACATACTGCTCCATCGACTCGCCGCTGAGACCTTCGTAGAGGAGCAGGGCATCCATCGTCGTTGCGTTCTTGTTGGCAACGCGCGTCTGGTTCCACGTCTGATCGAGGAACGCGTCACCAGCCCAAAGCCGGGGCAGATGATAGTCGCGAAGATTCACTTCGGCACACTCGTAGTACCGCTCCCATCGAGCGTCGTTCTGGGCACGCAGCACCATCGCAAGCTCAAGAAGTCCAATATCCGCGGCAGCCTCGTGCGGAGTGCCACCTTCAATCGGGCCGATCTCAAAACTCGAATTGCGATACATCCCGTTCGGGAGCTGGCCGTTCCGCAGATCATCTCCGGCACGCATTGCTCGCGAGAGCCAGGCAGGGTCGTCCGTCGCGCGATAGAGGTTCAGGTAGCCGCAGATGATCCCCTCATAACGCCAGTCGAGCATCGGGCCGCTGAATTGCAGGCATGACTGCCACCAATGGGCAATCGGCCCGCAGTAGCCACCGTCTGAGCGCATTGTCTCCAGCCAACTGTCGATTCGAGCAAGTGTCTGGTTGATGTCTGGCGTGTACGTCACTCTGTCTCCCGCCGGTCGCCGCTGAGGACAAGGAGATAACCAAGGCGGTGGAGCACGCCACCGGAGTACAGCCGGTCCATCGCCCGCTGTCCGAGCCGGAAATGCCAGTTCGGCCACCTGGTTCCGCTGGCGAGGGATACCGTCCATTGGGCAATGAACGAGGGCGTAAACAGGCCAACGGCATCACGGACAGCGTGCGTCTGCTCCAGCCAGCGGCGCGCAGACCTGCCCGTCGCGCCGACTGTTCCTGGCGCGATAAGACTCTTGTATGACCACGCATTGTGGGACAGGAGCACGACGCACGCCGCATCCGGGGGTGAGGTCAAACGTGACCAGGCGAATGGCACTAGCGCGACGTCAGCATGTATCCCCGACGTGATGACTCTGGCCTCCACTCCGAGCGACGCGCGCAGCGCATCGGCGATTTGTGTGGACTCGACAAAGATGTCCCCAGGTACCCAGCCCAGACGCCGGACCGCGGCGAGGGTAACGTTGAGGTCGTCAGAATAGATGGCAACCGCCGATGGACGCCGGGCGTGCAGCAACCTGCAAGCGAGATCGAGACCGTAATGCCCTTCAACGGAATATGGATCGAATGCAGCCATCTGCACGCTACCGCCTCCCCACTTCGTCCACGGATTCGGAGGATGCCAAGACACGAGTATCCGGTCGCGACCCTTCGGCCGGAACGACGTGCCGCGGACCCTTGAAGTGCTCCACACGCCGCCAGATCGTGGTCGCTGCCCTGGCGTTCGCCAGCATGCTGACGAAAGTCAACACCGGAGCCGCCCACATCAACCCCAGCCAGTGGCGTTCTCCCGTGAACGCCGCGATCGTTCCGGCCAGCGCTGCCCGTCGCACGGCGAGCCATCCGAGGAACATGACTGCGAATAGAAGGAGCTGGCGCGCGGCAGAGGGGGATCGCAGCACGACAACTACCGGAGCTGTAACCACACAGATCGTAATCATCGTCATGATGGCGAACGCTGAGGACTGAATTGCGGTCGCCATATCGTGGAAGAACCACCGGCGATGTTCCCAGAGCGAGGCGAGGTGTGCGCGACGCCAGCGAACCTCATTCTTCCAATGCTCAGCGATTGTCGCCGGCCGGTCGGTAAGCAGATCAGCGCCCGGAGCGAAACTCAGTCGCAATCCTGCCCGCTGCAAACGAATACCGAGGTCCCAGTCCACTCCCACCTTGACGGACGGTGGAAAACCACCGACAACGTCCAGCGCATCGCGAGTTACCGCTATTGAGCCGCTGCCCTGGAGTGCCGAGGCTGCCTGGACATGGTTCGCGGCAATCTTTTGCATTTGCTCGTACGCTGAGACCCATGTCCAGCGCTTCGGGTGAAAGTCTCCGCAGACAGCGTGTCCTCCTTCCGTGATCGGAAGGATCAATCGTCGGAGCCAATAGGGCTCGACGATCGAATCGGCATCGAGGATGACGATCACGTCACCCTTGGCGACTGATAGGCCAAGAGTGAGGGCGGCATTCTTACCGCCAGGGGGCTGTCGAACGACAGTCGATGGATGACGCGAGGACGACCAGCCACGCACGGCCTCAAATGTCCCGTCGTCACCACCCGCTATGACAACAACCTCCAGATTTCTGTAGCTCACCTGTTCCAGTGAGGAGAGACAGGATTCGATCGTACCCGCCTCATTCCAGGCGGGAATCAGAACGGACACGAACGGTTCGGCGATGGCCTCCGGAGGTGTTGGCGTGGCACGAATTGCCTGCCGCGCTAGTGCGCCTCGGCGCACCGCGCTCCACCAGGTAACTGCGCAATGGGTTCCCATCAGTATTGGAATAGCCCAGCGATATGACATGGTCATCATGGCTCCTCCGGGAAGTCGTTCATGAGGACACGCTCGTAGATACCGACCAGGAGGGACAACTCAAAGTTGTCGATCTCAGGCGGACAGCCACGAGGTATCGCGAGCGCTGCCCTGATTCCAGACGCGAATGCAGACGCATTGTCTTCAACGAGAACCACGTTGGAAAGGCACGTTCGACGCACCTCCTCCAGGTCGGTGCAGACTGTCGGCAGGCCGCCGGCTGCATACATGAGCAAGCGCATAGGGCTCCGGGCATCGTCCATCGCGGACTTTGAATAGGGGCAGAGACCCACGTCGAGCGCTACTACCATCCTGCGCGCTTCGTCTGGCGCGAGATACCCGCGAACGGAGACGTTCTTGATACCGTCGCGGTCCACTCGCGCAGACGCGTACGGGATTGCAGACCCTCTTCCGGCAATGACGAACTGGATACCATCACCGGAGAGCGATTGCGCGGCGTCAAGCATCTTGTCGACCTCCACGGTGCTGTCATGATTGCCGACCGAGCCTACGACCGTCCCCGAGAAACCAAAGAGCATCCTGGCATCTTCGCGATCGATCCCTTCAAAGGAGGCCACGTCAATGCCATTTGGGACGTGATAGATGGGTCGTGTCGTACCGGCGGCTCGCGCCATTTCCGCAAGAACCGAGCTCGCGGCAACGACTGCGTCCGCCTCGTGCAGGTAGCGCTGTTCCACCTTTTCGATTTCGTCGGCGTATGCGCGCATCCGTTTACCATCGCGCCAAAATGCAACGTTGTCGTCAAACAGATCGAAGATGAGGCGCGGTGCAACTGGAGGAGGAACCACGCATGTCCCGACGACGACATCGATCTGATGGCGGCGGATGATCGCCTGTACCGATCGGAGGAAGATCGAAGTGTTCAACCGGCGTAAAGTCCGGAACGGCAGTGCCGGTGATAGACGTGGGATACGATGGACCGTGACCGGCCCATCCTGATACTTCCCTGGAATGAGCGCACGCGCGTAGCGTCTGGACAAGTAGTCTCGTGGAGCGCTGAAGTCCGCCACCCAGTCGGTGACGTGCACTTCATGTCTCTCAGAGAGCGCCCGGCAAAAGAGGTGCTCGCGCTGTGGAATATGCCAGCCGGCATGAGCGACCCAGAGAATCTTCATCGGCTCACTTGCCCAAACTGGACGGGTGCTCCGACAGTCGTACCTGAGAGGACATCCTCATATACGCGCTCAAGCCGCTCACCAATTGTATTCCACGAATAGAGCCGCAATACCTTCTCGCGGCCGAGACGCCCCATCTGCCTGCGTCGCCCTGAGTCCCCAACGAGCGAAGCTAGCTTGGCCGAAAGGTCCGCCAGATCACCGGGCGCAGCCAGAAGACCATCGACGCCATCCGTGACGATCTCGCGGACTCCCGGCAGGCCAGTGGCGATAACCGGCTTCGCGCTCGCCATCGCCTCAATGAGCACCAGGCCAAACGATTCGACCGAGTCGGATGGCAGGACGAGGAGATCGCTCTCCGCCAGCAGCGGAGGCAGATCCTGATGTGGCACTGCTCCCACCCAATGAGTTCGCGATCGAATGCCGAGCGACTCCGCGAGCCGAACGTAGCTGGGACGCAAGCCGCCGTCGCCGACGATCAATACATGGACCGATCGGTCGTCGAGCGCCGCGACCGCCCGAAGGAGGAGATCGAGGCGCTTGAACTGGTGAGCCACGTCCAGAACTGCTACGAAGGCGACAATCGTCGCATCTACCGGGATCCCGATTCGTGACCTCAATTCCGGATCGGATCCCAACTCTGCAAAGGCGAGCGGATCGACACCATTCGGCACTTCCGTCACAATTTCGGGGCGATGCAGTAGCACCTCGCGGAGACCGCGCGATCCCCGTGCGTGGCCGGTTGAAACAACACAGATGCGCGACGCAGCCTTCAGGACAAAACGTGTCATCGAGCGCTCGTAGAGTGAGAAGATGCGTCCACGAACGCCGGGCGCGACCAGGTCATTGTGATATGTCAGGACGAGCGGGGTACGCCGCGCTACCGATCCCAGCGCAACAAGCTCTGCCCCACTGATGAATGGACAGTGCACGTGGATGATGTCGAACCCTTTCAAGTGCGCAAGGCGAGGCAGGAGGGGGGCGTTTCCAGCCCGCACGAGCGGCCGCACGCGATGAACCGTTACCCCTTTTGGATCGATACGCTCCCCGGGCCACGTGGCCGTAACAACATGGACTTCATGGCCGCGCTCGACCAGAATCCGGGCGTTGTGGAAGCACACATTCCCTGTGCCCCCGTAGTACGGTGGGAAGGTCGCGCTGACATGAGCGATCCGCATCAATCACCATCCAATGGTGCAGGGAGCAGCTCGTTGTCAGTTAAGTTGCCGCTACCTGAAGGCTGTGGTAGCCCGAAATCGATATTGATAATGAACAGCGCAGCAGCCCCAAGCAAGAATGTCGCTGGTTGCAGGCTAGCCGCTGCCACTCGTCCAACACTGCCGCTCACGATCGACGTTATCGGAGGCATCGGAGAATGGAGGCGCAGCACGTCTCCCTCAGGTATCCGGCGCATCCTGGCTTCGCGCTGGTTCGCCTTCCAGAGGTCGTCGATGTGCGCGAGCGCCCAGCCGCAGGCAAGTAGCTTCGCCCACAGGTGCTTCGGACCCCGCAGCCCAGCCCAGCCCCAGGTCAGCAGCTCACCGAGCATCAGGAGCATCACCATGGCACACAGGCTACGTACGCTCAGGTTTTTGGCGAGCATGAGGTAGCGATTGCACTCGATCTGCCGCGTCTTCGCTGGCGAAAGAGAAAACGAGTACTCGTGCTTCACCACAGACCTCGCCGCCAGAATGCACCGGTATCCGGCCCGGCGCGCTCTCCAGGAGAGGTCTGTATCCTCCAGGTACATCCAGAACCGCTCGTCAAACCCGCCGAGATTTTTGAACAGAATCGCCCAGGTGGCGAAAGCCGCACCAGACACGGCGGGCACTTCCTCGTTGGTCTCGACCTCGCGGGCAAACTGGCCGGCCTTGCGACAGACGGTGATACCTATCAGCGAGATCTCGTTTCCGCACGTGTTGATGATGTCTGGCCGGTCCATATGGACGATCTTCGATGTTGTGAGACCGACACTTCGGTCCTCGATCAACGGGCGGACAAGCTCCCTCAGCCAGGTCGGGTCCGCGCACGTATCCGGATTGATGAAGGCCAGCACGTCCCCAGCCGCGTAGCGTGCGCCGTGGTTGTTCCCGCCGGCGTAGCCGAGGTTGCCACCGCTCTCGATGACTCGCACTTGCGGGAATGCTGCTCGCACGTGCTCGATGCTACCGTCGCTGGATTCGTTGTCGACGAACAGCAACTCCACGTTCGCTTCGTAGTCCTGCCGAATCAATGCGCTAAAACACGTTTCGAGGTAGTCACGACTGTTGAAGCCAACGACGATAACGGTCGCCGATGGGAAGGTCGTACCCATAGCTGTGCTCCTTACACCATCAAGGCGATTGACAGCACAGCAATGGCGGCACAGGTCATGGTAGCGACGACACCGACAGTCGCCCACTTGCGGCGCTGGGCGGTCATTGCACCGACGCGGTAGAGCACGCCAAACCCATGCTTGATCGGGCTACGCCGCGCCTTTTCGTGGTAGCGGACATAGATCGGGACTTCCTCGAGCCTCAGTCCATGTGCTCCGATCTCGAACTGCATCTCGCTCTCCGCAGAGAGTCCGTGGAGAAATGACTCGCTAAGCTCGATCGACGTAAACGCGCGGCGGCCAAATGCCCGGTAGCCGCACTGGGAGTCCGAGCAGGGCACACCGCTTCCGAGGTGGGTCGCCAGGTTCAGCGCACGTTGGCCAATTGTCCGGTAGAACGGTGTAGGGTTCCGGGTCTCCAGAAAACGCGAGCCAACAACAACATCGGCTCGTCCGTCCAGGATTGGCGCCATCAGGTCGGGGATCTCGCCAGGGTCGTGCTGTCCATCACCATCGAGCAGGATGAGCACATCCGCGTCGCGCTGGGCGGCCATGCGGAATGCGGTCATGATCCCCGCGGCCTTTCCCTGGTTGCGTTTGTGGCGGATGACGGAAGCTCCAGCCGATGCGGCGAGGGCCGCGGTGTTGTCGCTGCTCCCGTCGTCGACGACAATAACCTCTGAGACATGCCGGCGTGCCACGGCAATAACATTACAGATGGATGAAGATTCATTAAACGCTGGAATTGCCACCACAACACGGCACGCAACTGCTCCATCGGGCATACTTGTTCTCCCCATACTTCGGACGCGCAGTGCGAATCTGGCACTTGTGGTAGCACCCTGATGCGTCCCAATTGTTCCCATGAAGATCAGTATCGGAGAGACTTATGACTTTTCCGCAGCCACAGAAACACAAGAACTGACGATCCTGAAAGAAACCTGTGACAATATTCCAGGCACTTGCGCGAACACATAGAACGACCGCGGCCGATTAGGGCGGTCGCGGTCGTTCAGGTCCAGGAATAAACGAGCCACGTCGTGGGCTCGGGTGTCTCTACGGATTGGGTGCCCACGCTGGAACCGGATCATCGACTGCTTGAGTGTCGATGGCGCTGCCTCTTCTGCTGAGGAAGCGCAGCAGCGTAGGGGCGGTCCGAAGCACAACTGTGGAGAGGCGGGATGGATAGTCAATATCGCCATAGCGATCGACGATATGGCGCATACGCGGTAGACGCAGCATCCGCAAGCCCCACTCAAGGTCATCGTCACTCAGCGTGCGGTAGGCCTCGCGCAGGATCGTGGCTCGATCCAGTTCCTGCCCGATGTCAGCCCTCCAGGCCCGATCGTACGCGGACAGACGTGCTGCGGAGGTGTCATCGCTGGCCAGCGCCTCTATCGCGACCCTTGCGCAATGGGTTGCACACGTTAGTGAGGTGTAGAGTCCACCGCCACTAGTCGCCTTCGCTTGACCGGCGGCATCGCCAACGACCATCCCGCCGTCGCCAAAGGTCCGAGGCCGCGGGCCAAGCGGGATGAGGCCGCCTGTCTGGGTGAGCACCTCAATGCCGTGGAAAATCTCCGGAAAGTCCGCGATTAGATTCTCAAGGTGCTGTGTCTCAGCCGACGCTCGACCGATTCCCCAGCCGATACGATACCGGTCATCCCCAAACGGGATTGCCCAGGCGAAGAAGCCGGGCGCGTAGCGCTCGCCAGCGAAAATCTGCACCTGATCCGTTGCCGGCCGCCGTGGAAGGCGCACGTCCGCGCCGCGCGCTCGCAGAAACTCTGATGGAGGCGGTAGTCCGAGGAAGCTTGCGACAAGCGAGCGTGGCCCGTCCGCGCCAATCACCAGGCGTGCACGGACGCTCTGGGTCCGCCCACCACGCTCGGTCTGGATGCGCAGCCAGCGATCATCTCGACTGAGAGAGACAACCCTCGTGCTGTTGAACAGCTCCACGCCCGCGGCGAGCGCCTGTTCCATCATGCCTTCATCGAATTTTGTGCGATCAAGGATGTAGGCATGAACGCGGTCACCGCCGATCTCATAGCGTTGACGACGTGGGGAATACACAGCGGCCCCGGTTAGCGCGTTGTTTGTCATCGACGGGCTCAGCCCTGCCGTCACGAGCGTGCGGTGGGTTACCAGCCCTGAGCACTGCACTGGCTTCCCAATCGCCACATCGCGTTCGGCGATCAGAACTGACCAGCCCGCGAGCGCAATATCACGCGCCACCGCTGCGCCTGCCGGTCCGCCTCCCACAACCAGGACATCCACCTGCCGCTCATCAAGCATGGTTCCCCTTTTCAGTCTGGCTTTACCTCGGCTCTTATCCATCCTGCGGACCACCCTGAGTCCCCGCACCAGCGGTGAACCTTCTACCAACTCTTGGGTGCCCGGTCATAACGAGTATGTAGGAGAAGTCTTCATTTTGTGATGATCGTCATTTGTAAACGATGAAAACCTGTAGCTTATCGTGCAGCCACAAGACGCATAGATCCCCGATGCCGGGAACATCGCTCGATGGAAGAGTCAACGATGAGAGAAAGCGCGTCGGCTCGGGATAGTGCGCCGATTCCGGCCGGCTTAGGCCGTGTGATTTCCAGAGAGACTTGGCTAGAGTCATGCATTCAGGAGCGGTACGAGCGCTATAGATACGGGTAAACGTTTTCTGACGTTAATGTCATGTAGGGCGTCAATCAAATCATTCACATCGTAACGAAGTCGTCGATACTCATGAGGTTATGACCGCCGGTTGAGAATTGGCTCCCCGGTCACGCGACCGCGTTAGTCCGATTCGATCCGGGATCTGGAATGGACAGGTGTATGAGTGATTCGTTGGCGCGGGGATCTGAGCGGCAGGCCGAACAGATGGCGACGGTTTCATCAATGATCGCGAGGGCGGTCGCGCAACCATCTGTCTCGACGGGTATCTGGACCGACCCAGATGCAATCCTGCGCCTGCGCCGCTGGACAGGACTCTACCTGATCGCAGTCGTACTGGCGGAGATTGCAAGCTCACGCGCAGACCCCACCTGGGGCATCCTTGTCCACCTAGGCATTCTCGGTTGCATCGTAATCGCTTGCGCACGCGGCGAGAACGCTGGGGTGACAACGCTGGGTATCGCGCTCATGATCGCACCGGTCGTCCGGATTGTCTCTCTGACTGTTCCAATGAATCAAACAAACGGCGCCTGGTGGATACTCGTCGCGAGTATCCCTCTCTGGGGCATGCTGATCGGCATCCTGAGCGCGATTCCACTCCCCGCGCGGACTATGGGTCTTCGCCTGCCCAACCGGGGGCACATCCCTCTCACGGTTGCTACTGGCCTGTCGGGAATCGGCATAGGCCTGCTGCATTATGAGCTGGTACGTCCATTCCAACTCTCGGACGAGTTGATCTCCGGGGGCATCGTCGTCTCAATCGTTGGGCTCATAGTGGTAACCGGGGTACTTGAAGAGGTGCTGTACCGCGGGGTTCTGCAACACGTCTGCCAGCAGGCGCTCGGTCGTTGGTCGGGCATCCTGCTCGGGAGCCTGATCTTCGGGGCTCTGCACATCGGTCAGGGCTCTGCAGCCAATGTGCTGTTCATGATCGGCGTTGGCTTGTTCTTCGGTCTGCTTGTCCAATGGACCCGATCGATAAGCGGTAGCGTTGTTGCACACAGCGCGGCAAGTGTGACCTCGCTGATCATCCTCCCGCAGTATTTCTCCTAGCACGGCAGCGTTACTCGGCGGGCCCATGAGTCCGACAACGAACGGATCGCGCCAATGACATCCATCATCACCGAAACGATCGTGACCACGACCTCCTCGACGCTTTTGCTTGACACGGCCAGCGCGATTGTCCTGTTGGCACTTGTCGCCATAATCGCGGGCAGGGAGATTATCTCCGGAGCCGTCCAGGACGACAATCCAGCCCTCATCTGGGTTGGGAGAGCTCTCAGCGTCAGCCTCATTCCGCTAACCGCTCTGTTCGCCATTATCGTTGTAGCCTACGTCGCGGACGTGACCGGCTAATACACCTCAAATCGCCCAGCCAAGAGATCTCTCACCGCACATGCATCACCCTGCCACCCGTTTGGGCTGGCTGATGGTGTTGCTCGCTTGGTGATTCCGAAGGTTGGCGTTATCTAAGGATGCGATGGTGTGAGCATTGGACGGAAACGCCATCACTGAAGATGTACATCAGACGACCAAGCGATCTGACAGGTTCGTAGGCATATCTCCCCTCAATACATACGCTAACTGTCATTCTCAGCACGCACACTAGATTCGTGCATTCGCAAAAGCGGGATCTTCAGGGGTGCACAGGCACACGAGAATCAGCGACTCGCGACGCAAATCACACACGTGAGGCGGCGCGTACATATTGCTTGCACCTGCGATGCGGGATCGATGCGTCCAGGTGATCGAAAGGCAGCGGTGCGGTAATGAGAGGGATCGACAGTTTCATGTCCAGCACGAAGAACTCGCGCACTCCGACTAAATCGCTAAATGCCCCGCGGCGATGGACTACCCTCGCGCTCATCGGATGGCTCCTGCTCGCGACCGCGGCACCAGCAGGAGCGCAGGAATCCTCGCAGGAGATAGAGGTCGCAGCAAAGGCACCGTCTCCATCTACACGCACCCTCGCGATAAGCGGCTCACCCAATCGCATCGACGCAGTACCGCTTTCGCAGAGCAACCCTGTCAAAGGGGATATCTACGTGTTCGTCGATCCACCACAAGATATTGCGAAGGTGAGCTTCTTCGTCGATCCATCTGAGTCAGACCTCGAAGCGGGACTGATGGATGCAACACCATACAGCGTTGACTCGACCCCGCCTTTCGACCTTGGCGGTACCGAGGCGTCGGGAAGCGCAAAACCATTCAGCGCGCAGAGAATGTCCAATCAGATTCATAAGATTGCAGCCCTTCTGGAGCTCTCCGACGGCAGACTGGAAGTTCTCACATCTGACAT
This sequence comes from uncultured Chloroflexia bacterium, assembly GCA_963729445.1. Taxonomy (GTDB): domain Bacteria; phylum Chloroflexota; class Chloroflexia; order Thermomicrobiales; family CFX8; genus JACCZH01. Next base: position 213,434 of record CAVSNU010000003.1, on the reverse strand, counting down.
GGTCGTGCATCACGGCAAGGCTCGACTGCTGTTCTCCAAGGACACGTTGGATATCACCCTTCCTCAGGATTCAAAGGCTTGGGAGGCGGTCAGTCTCTGGACCAGCGATAGCACTCCGTCCAAGGTCAAGGTCGAGGAGAGTGCAAGCTGGCTAGAGATCCAGGAGCCGCTCGTCTCAGAGGACCCAGGCACAGTCTCCGCGCCTGATGATCAGGTGCTGGAGTTTGACACAACCGGCCTCTCGCCAGGCACGTACACAACGCGCGTCTCAGCAACTTCTTCGAAACGTGGCTCAGATTCGCGCGGCGTTGCAGCAACGTCTTCTGAAGTTGGCTCAGACACGCTGCTCGTGAGTATGACCGTCGAAGACTCGACCTGTTCGCCGGTGCCATGCTCCGAAGTTAAAGTCGATCTGCCGTTTGAGCTCGACTTCACCGAGGATCATGGGAACCTCCTCGACGGTGCCGGAGTTGGGACGGGTTTCACCTGGGTCGATCAGCCCAAGAAATCGACCGGGTACATCCCGTCCAATCTAGCGATGGACACCACTGCACCGGGCACGCTCAACATCACGACAACGGCCGGAATCGCCTACCAGCAGAGTAACGCGCAAGACAACGCCATCGGAGTAGGCATCGCTGCCCCGAACCAGGTGTCGATCATCGAGACCACGCTGCTCAATCCGCCACCAGGGGAGAAGAAGTTCGAGCAGGCCGGGCTCTGGTTCGGCACCGACGATGACAACTACGTGAAGCTCGGCATCATCTCAATGAACGCTGGTACCAAGCTGGTTAACCGCGTGCAGTTCCTCATCGAGGAGGGTGGCGTTGAGATCGGCAAAATTTACTCTCTCGCCCTGCCTTTGCCGATCGAAAACCTCGACTTGCGTCTGCGCGCAGACCCTGCCGATATGACGATCACCGCGTACTACAGCGTCGATGGTAGAAGTCAGGTTACGCTGGGCCAGTTTGTCGCCGCGCCCGAATTCTTCAGCTTCGACGCCGCCGGAATTAATCCCGAGATCGGTACCCGCAGCTTTGGGGGCGTCTACGCGACTCATCGCGGTGCGCCGGCTCCTGTCGTCTATTCCTTTGATTCGTTCTCCGTAACAGCGGAAACCACGCCGCCGCCACCGCTCGATACCGAGTTCACAAGAGCGGTCTTTGCCGCCGCATTCCCAACCTCAATGGTCTGGGGACCTGACGATAGGCTATACATCCTCGAGTTGTCGGGCCGAATTCGAGCCGTCACACTTGACCCAACCACCAAGTCGGTCCTCAACGTCGAATTGATAGAGACATTGGGCTCTCGCATGGCGCTCGGGATCACAGTCGACCCGCTGTCGACGCCCAGTGACGTCATCCTCTGGGTGTCTCACTCAAGCGCTGCCCTCTTTTCTGGTGAGCTCAACTCTGGGATCATCAGTCGCCTCTCGGGGTCTGGGTTTACTAACCGTGAAGACGTAATTACCGGCCTGCCTCGTGCAATCGCGAACCACGCCACCAACTCGATCCACTTCGGCCCCGATGGCAGGCTCTACATCGCCCAGGGTGGGAACACTGGAGGCGGTTCCGCGAATACAGACAATACCGAGTTCGGAACCCGCGCCGAACAACCTCTGTCGGCGGCATTTCTGGTAGCCGACGTTCACGATGTTGCCTTCAACGGCAGTTGCGCAACGCCCGAAGGTGCCTTCGCGCCGGCGCCATGCGATGTTCAGCCATTTGCGACCGGCCTGCGCAATATGTACGATTTCACGTTCCATACGAACGGGTTCATCTATGGCCCGGACAACGGCCTTGGGGTTGCGGGGAGCTATCCGCCGCAACCGGCTTCGCCCTGCACGGGGTTCGGCAGTACGGTGCCTTACAACGAGGGCGGCCATAATCCCGGACCGCAGCCAGACATTCTGTTGAAGATCGAGCAAGGCTTCTATTACGGACATCCCAACCCGTCGCGAAACGAATGCGTGTACAGAAACGGCTCTTATCAAAAGGTCTCCGCGCCGCCGAACTATCAGACTCCAATATTTACTCTTGGAAGCCATACGTCATCGAACGGCACAATCGAGTATCGCGGTAACGCGTTTGACGGGGAGCTCCGTGGGCAGATCCTGATCGTCAATTACTCCGCTGGAGACGACATCACTCGGATCAAGCTCGCGCCAGACGGACGAGCAGTGCTTGAGAAGCGTCAGCTCGCAACCGGGTTCAACGACCCCCTCGCCCTGGCAGAAGGGCCGGACGGAACCATCTACGTCGGCGAGTTCGGCGGAGGGAAAGTCACGGCGCTGATTCCGGTTGCAGGAGGAGAGATTGATACCGACCCGCCGGCCGTTCCCCAGGGACTAGCCGCAACTGCATCCCCGGCCGGGGTTAGCCTCGATTGGGCAGACAATACGGACTCCGACTTCGATGGATATCACGTATACCGCAGCAGCGACCCAGCCGGGCCATTCACCCAGCTCACGGCATCGCTACTGAAAACATCGGCCTACTCTGACCCGACTGCGCCGGTAGGCGCCACTTCCTACTATCACGTCACCGCTGTCGATCTGGTCGGAAATGAATCGGCCCCGTCAACGGCTGCGAGCGTTACCCGACCCAATACCGGCACCTGGGCCGCGGAGCAGTCAGCGCCGGCCGCAATCCTCGATGTTGGCGGCGCCGCGCTCGACGGCAAGCTCTACGTCGTTGGAGGTAAGACGGGCAGCGGCCCCGTTCGCACGATGTACATTTACGATCCTGTCGCGGACTCATGGTCGGCCGGACCAGATCTGCCGGCGGAATATCCAGCGGTCGAGAACCCGGCGGTCGTGGCGTACGACGGTAAGCTGTACGTCTTCGCTGGGTCGAGCGACGCTTTCTCTGGGGCCGTCACGAGCTCCGCCGTCTATGACCCGGCTGGCAACTCGTGGACGATGCTCACCTCAATGAGTATCGGGCGTGGCGGTGCGACAGCTCAGGCAATCGGTAATCTGATCTATGTCGTCGGCGGCATGGACACCAACGGCGTGTCACTGAACAGTGTCGAGATCTATGATCCGGCCCAGAACTCATGGAGCAATGGACCATCGATGCAGACGCGCCGTGATAATGCCGGCTCAGCCGTACTCAACGGGCAACTCTATGTCTTTGGTGGACGAACCCGCGAGGCAGACGGCTCTGGTCCCGGCACGCTTCAAACGGTCGAGATGTTCGATCCCGCCACTCAAACGTGGACGAGCCGAGAGCCAATGCCTACCGGCCGCCGCGTGCCGGTTGTCGGAACGCTGAACGGGAAGGTGCAAGTCATCGGGGGCGAGCGGAAGAACGACGGTAGTACCTTTGCTGAGAACGAAGAGTACGATCCTGTGAACAATACCTGGCGGACGCTGACTCCGATGCTGACGCCTCGCCACGGGGCTGCAGCCGGCACAATCGACGGCGTCATCTACGTCGCAATGGGCGGGCCTATCGGCGGCACCTCCTTTACCGATGTCAATGAATCGTTCACCATGGTTGAGGATCCGAATCCACCGCAGCTGCCGGCGGCACCGACTGGTCTGGTGCCAACCGCAACAGAGGCGGGCATCAGCCTGGATTGGGACAACAACACGGAGTCCAGTCTCGACGGTTACAATGTTTACCGATCAGACAGTGCCAGCGGAAGCTTCACGAAGCTCAACACCACACCTTTGACCGCGTCAGCCTATGACGACACTGCGGCACCAGCCGGGGTGGAATCGTTCTACCAGGTGACCGCCGTCAACTCCGCCGGAGAATCAGCCCCGGCCACGACAAGCGCAACACGACCTGAACCGTCTGCGGAGATACCCGCAGCTCCCACGGGTCTGGTGGCAACCGCGTCGGAGGCAGGAGTCAACCTCGATTGGGCCGATAATGGTGAGAGCGACCTCACCGGCTACAACGTCTATCGCTCAGACAATGCCAGCGGCCCGTTCACCAAGCTCAACACGAGCCTGTTGACAACGTCATCCTATGCCGACACAGCCGCGCCGGCCGGGGTGGAGTCGTTCTATCAGGTGACGGCGGCCAACACGGCCGGGGAATCATCCCCGGCGACAACGAGCGCGACACGACCGCAGGCGCCCACAAGTATTCCGCTGCCCGCAACGATCCAGGCGGAAGACTACCGCCAGGGTGGTGAAGGCGCCGGATACCACGATCTGACAACGGGCAATATTGGCGGGCAGTATCGCACGGACGATGTCGACATCCAGCAGTGCACCGACCCGACCACCCCGAGCGGGCAGACCTGCTACAACGTAGGCTGGGTGGACCAGGGCGAATGGCTGGCCTATGACGTGCAGGTGGACACGCCCGGTACCTATACCTTCACCATCCGCTACGCTACGCCCAATACCGGCCGGCTGATGCACATCGAGTTGGGCGGCGCGAACATCAGCGGTCAGATCAACCTACTACGGACCGGTGGCTGGCAGACGTGGCGCAGTGTGACGACCGATCCCATCTCGCTGGACGCCGGCACTCACACGCTGAAGGTCGTGGCCGATACCTCTGGCTTCAACCTTAACGAGCTCACCGCGACGGAGGCGATCAGCGAACGTTTTGAGCTCCCCGGCACGATCCAGGTCGAGGACTACAACCCGGGTGGGCAAGATGTCGGGTACTTCGACACGACGGCTGGCAACTCGGGAGGAAAGTATCGCACCGACGATGTTGATATCCAGCAGTGCACCGACCCGACGACCCCGAGCGGGAAGACCTGCTACAACGTGGGCTGGATAGCCCAGGGCGAGTGGCTGGCCTATGACGTCAACGTCGCGACGAGCGGGCAGTACACGTTCAGCGTCCGGTACGCTACGCCCAGCAACGGACGAAAGCTCCATATCGAACTCGACGGTGTCAACGTAACGGGATCGATCAACTTGCCCAATACCGGTGGGTATCAAGTATGGGCGAGCGTCACGACTGATCCGATATCGCTCGACGCGGGTAACCATACTCTGCGGATCGTGATAGAGACTTCCACCTTGAACCTGAACTACGTGACGATCGCGTCCGCTGGTCCATAACGACCAGCGGAATACTGACGCGCCTCAAGCGCACCACGGCTTGGCGCAGGGGCACCAGTGACTTGAGTTGCTGGTGCTCCGGCCGGCCAATGGCTCATTCATGCTAGCACCGGTTTCGTTTGAGGCATCCACAGGAGGCGAAATGACAAACGCAGGTCAGCGCCGAAGCCGGACTTCACGAATAGTGCTCGTCATTGCGTTGATGCTCGCATCAGTCGCTAACTTCTCAGATCTACAGGAGATCCGCGCCGTCGGTCCGTATGATCTGAGGATCAGTATCTCGTCCAACCGGTCGAACTCCGCACTACTCGAAGGGAGAACGGTCGCCGGCAACATCTATGTCTTCACAGCACCGGATACAACGGACATCGCTCGGGTGCGGTTCTGGCTCGACAATCCAGCGATGAGCGGGTCTCCATCACGTACAGAGAACTCCGCACCGTACGACTTTAACGGCGGCACTGTAACGGTCGCTTCCGCATTCGATACACGGGCGTTGCCTGACGGGTCGCACAGCATAACAGCCGCGGTGGACCTCAGCGGCGGCGTTACCGAGGTGATCACTGCAACGTTCATTGTCCAGAACCAGTCCACGGGTACCGGCGCTCAACTTACCTTTAGCCCAGATCCGATCCATGTGGTCGCGCCCCTCAACGGTCAACCGATCGAAGAGCCCGTCACGCTGACGACAGCTGACGGGTCAGCTGCTACCTTCACCGTGACGGACAACGTCTCGTGGTTGTCCGTCAAACCGAACTTCGGCGCCACTCCCGCAACAGTGAATCTGACTATCGACCCAGAATCGCTGGTCGCGGGGTCATACAACGCGACGGTGACAGGTAGTGCAACAGGCTACACATCCGGCGAACTGTCGGTCGTCCTGTTCATCCCTGACGCTGGTGTCGATCAGGTGCACCTGTCCTGGGTGGATGACCCGGCGACTACAATGACGGTGATCTGGCGCACACAGGACATAAACGTGCCTTCAGAAGCCCAATACCGTCTGGTGGGCAACGCCGACTGGACGACTATTACCGGTGCCGAACGGCCTTCCGGTACGGCTGGAACATTGCACGAGGTGACATTTACTTCGCTGACGCCGAACACGGCTTATGAATACCGGGTCCGAGAGTCAGCCTCAGAATGGAGCGGCATCGAGACGACGCGGACTGCGCCTGCCCCCGGGCCAGCGGACTTCGACTTTGTCTACGTTGCTGACACGGGCCTGGTCGGTAGGTCCGATGGTCTCGCCACAGGCACACAGCAGGTCATTGACGAGATTGCCTCTATCGATCCACTCCTCGTGCTTGGAGGCGGTGACTACTCCTATTTCAATACGGACAAACGCTTTGGAACGCTAAACAACACGACCGATGTCTGGTTCAACCAGATGCAACCGATCCTGAGCCGTTCCCCGATTATGCCGACCTATGGTAATCATGAGGACTCGCTTCACGAGAACTTCTATGATTGGTCGGCCCGATTCGCTACGCCGCCCGGGTTTGATGAGCGGCGCAACTACTCGTTCGACATTGGTGACGTCCACTTCGTCTCGATCTACGCGGTTTTCAACGGTTTTCCTCTACCTGACGCGACAGTTGCCTGGATCCGGCAGGATGTTCAAGCCGCTCAGGCGCGCGGGCAACGCTGGATCATTCCTTATTTCCACGTATCCCCGTTCTCAGACGGCACGAACCACCCAACGAACCTCGCGCTGCGCCGGCAGCTTGGACCGCTGTTTGAGGAGCTCGGCGTAAAGGTCGCCATCGCGTCACATGACCAGAGCTACGAGCGGACATTCCCCCTCATCGGTGTCCCGAGTACCAACATGCCGACCTCGACAGGCCTCGACTGCTACACGCTGGCTGACGGCGTGACCTGGCTGAAGGTCAGTCCGGGAGGGAAGCTCTCGAACATCAGTGGCGGCTTCTCACCATGGGCGAGCGACCCGCCACCACCCTGGACGGCCGTACGCGACAACACCATGCATCACTTCCTGCATGGCACGGTTACAGGCGCCGGCACACTCGAGATTGAGATCCTGGGTCTCGCAGGCGACGGCACGCCCCCCATCAGTCTCGATAGCTTCCGCTACACCACAGGAAGCTGCTCCGGTGAGGATGTACCACCGCTTCCTCCGAGCTCAGTCGTTGCTACTGACACCACGGACAGTGTCGTTCTGGACTGGGCTGACAACGGCGAGAGCGACCTCGCTGGCTACAACGTCTATGTTGCGGACAACGCCAGTGGACCGTTTACCAAGCTCAACACCGTACCGCTGACATCGTCTGCCTACGATGACACGGCGGCGCCAGAAGGGGTTACCGCCTACTACTACGTCACAGCCGTCGACACGGCAGGTCACGAGTCATCTCCGTCGAATGTGGTGAGCGCCACTCGAGGACTGACCTATTCACTTCAGGTCAGCACAACTGCAAACCGCTCGAACCCGATCTCCCTTGACGCAGCAGTCGTTACCGGCAATGTGTTTGTGTTCACGGCGCCGGACACAGCGGACATCGCCCGGGTGCGCTTCTGGCTCGACGACCCGGCGATGACCGGATCACCGTGGCGCACGGAGAACTCGGCACCATACGACTTCAACGGTGGGTCAGTCACGGTTGCAGCAGCGTTCGATACGCGAAAGATCGCGGACGGTACGCACACTATCACGGCCCAGATCCAGCTAGACAACGCGACATCGACCACCGCACAGGGGACGTTCACGGTTTCAAACAGCACCGGCGACACGACACCACCGTCTATGCCATCAGCACTGGTCGCGTCAGGATCAACAACAGGCATCAACCTTGTCTGGGATGCCAACGGTGAAAACGACCTTGCTGGCTATAACGTCTATCGAAGTGATAGTGCGTCCGGCACGTTTACCCGGCTAAACACGGGCCAAATCACGACGTCAGCATTCAACGACACCGGCGCTCCATCTGGTGTTACATCCTTCTACCGGGTGACCGCTGTCGATACCAGCGGCAACGAGTCCTCCCCGGCAACGGCCCAGGCTGAGCGTCCCCTGGCCGGCTCCTACGAGCTGGTCTACAGCAAAACGTCCAATCGAAGCGGCCCGCTCGGTCTCAACGATCAGACGGTCAGCGGGAACATTTACGTGTTCACGACGCCCGACACGCCGGATATCGTGCGCGTTCGCTTCTTCCTCGATGACCCGGGGCTGCTCGGCACGCCACGGTTGGTTGAGAACAACGCACCGTATGACTTTGCCGGCGGAACTGTTCAACTCGCCAAGGCATTCGACACGCGCTCCATTCCGAACGGCACGCACACGATCACCGCGGAGATTGTGCTGCCGGGCGGGGTGACCGAGTCGCTGAGCGCGACGTTCATCGTCGCCAACTGACCGTACGCCACAGGCGGTCGCGATACTGCACAACCGCCGATCATCGCCGGGAGTAATGTCATGAAAGTGTTTCAAACGTGACAGCGTCGATTAGCGAGCGACCATATCAGTTGACCATTCGTCCCATGCCTGACGACACCCAGCGTCCTCTATGGTCGGTGATGATCCCTACCTACAACTGCGCCGCGTATCTGCGCGAGACGTTGCAGAGCGTGCTCGCGCAAGATCCCGGTCCCTCTGTGATGCAGATCGAAGTCGTGGATGACCACTCAACCGGCGACGATCCCGAGGCGGTCGTGGCCGAAGTCGGCAAGGGACGTGTCAGCTTCTATCGCCAGCCAAAGAACGTCGGTCACGTTCAGAACTTCAACACCTGTCTGGCCCGTTCGCGCGGAAAGTTGATCCATCTCCTGCACGGCGACGACGCCGTTCGAGATGGCTTCTACTGCACGATGCAGCGTCCGTTCAAAGACCATCCCGAGATCGGCGCCGCTTTCTGCCGCAACATCTACTTTGACGAGGCCAGCCACTGGCAGTCGATCGCCCCCCTTCAGCACCACCAGAGTGGGGTGCTACGTGGCTGGCTCGAATGCATCGCCGTTGGACAACGCCTCCAACCACCATCCATGGTGGTGCGGCGAGACGTCTATGAGCGACTTGGTGGATTCGACAGTCGTATTCATTCCTACGGTGAAGACTGGGAAATGTGGGTGCGTATCGCCGCAGCTTATCCTGTCTGGTACGAAGTGAGCCCCCTCGCCCTGTACCGCATCAGCTCCACATCCATCTCCCGGCGGTCCTTGCGCACGGGAGAGAACATGAAAGATCTTCGTACGGCTGTTGAGATTACTCATGCGTATTTACCCCCCGAGAAAGCCGCGACGCTCTCGAAACAGGCGCACGAAAACCACGCGCTCGCCTCGCTCAGGCGCGCCCGAAGAATGATGGACAGGGGCGATCGCCAAGGGATGCTTGCCCAGATTCGTGAAGCTGTCCGAACGAGCCCCAACCTCAATGTGTCGGTCCGTGCAGCACATCTCGCCCTGCACGGACTCATCAGAGTGGTCAGGACATCGCTTCTCAACAGGTGGAAGTAGCTTGTCGCGCGCCAATTAGGGGGATGAATCCCGCGACCCTGCGCAAGGTTCCGTTGAACTGGGAGAAATTGATGACCAACAGCGCCACCAGGCAAGAAGCAACAAATATCTCAGTATGTATCGTCTGCCGCAATGAAGCGGACCGGCTTGGACCCTGCCTGGAGTCAGTCGCATGGGCCGATGAAGTGATCGTCATGGACCTGTCAAGCACCGACGGCTCGGCCGCGCTGGCATGCGAATATGGGGCTCGTGTCGTTCGTCATGAAGCTGTTCCGGTTGTGGAATTCGTTCGCAATGCGGTGGCAGCGGAAGCCTCGAACGATTGGATTCTGGCCCTCGATCCGGATGAGCGTGTGACTGCAGGATTGGCGTGCGAGTTACAACAAGTTGCGTGCCGGGACGAGATCGACGCTGTCATCACTCCGAGGATGAACTTCGATCTTGGGTACCCGCCTTCGCACCGAAGGCAGCGCTATGAGCCGCAACTGCGAATGTATCGTCGGTCACGGGTAGAGTGGCCGATCATTCCAAACGCACTCCCGAAAGTTCCAGAAGAACGCCTCCACCGCATTCCAGAACGAGATGAGCTCGTGATGGTACATGACAGGAACCGAAATATTCCGGAGGCACTCGATCGCGCGTTTCGTTATGCACCAATCGAGGCACAGTCCATGGTGGACCGCGGTCAGGTCTTCTCGGCGCAAGCGATGACCCGAATGATGGTGTCCACGGTATACAAACACTTCATTGTGAGTCAGGCATGGCGTGACGGAGTCCCCGGAATGCTGCGTGCCGGGATTCTCGTGGGATTCAAGTTCTATGTGTGGTCGGCGTTCTGGCAAGCCTCTGGCGGCAAGCGTCTTCAGACCGATGACAAGTTTGTTGATCGGATTGGGATTGCCATGGAGTTGATACGACACGCTGTCAATGGAGGAAGCAAGATCGTGCGCATATTGGGGCGCGTGCGACAAGTGTTACAACCGCAACGTCGCTCCAGCCGGGCCCTCTAACGCCGCCTGTGCATTACCACCCATCTCACCGCGCCCACAACGTTACCGATGATAAACAAGGGCTCCTCAAGGGCGCGTACCGGATCACCGAGAAGCCGCCTCGGAAAGAGGAACGCGCGGCGCCGGGCGTCCTTGAGAAAGCGCCGCAGCATGTATCGGTCGCGGCGGCTAGTGTGCTTGGCAAAGAACGCGCCTTGAGCGACGCCATATCCCCAGCGCAGCGGCAAATACCCATTTGCTGGTCGCCAAGCCCGATGATAAACAAGCGCTTCGGGAACGTACGCCACCTGGAGGCCCGACTCCAGCAAACGGAACCCAAGGTCGCTGTCCTCAGCACCCGGAAACCGAGTCCCGGGTCCGAGCTCTTCGTCGAAGCCCCCGGCTCGATCCAGCGCCGTACGGTGCATTGCCATGTTGAACGGCTTGATGACATCGGTCCCTACCCGACCGGAATACACGACGGGAGTCGTGTCGGTCCGCAACGTCGTCGCGAATCCTCCTGGTACCTCTGGGGCAGTTGTAAGAACCCGGCCAGTAACGACAGTACCCTTGCCTGCCGTCTGGAGAGCTCCAACCAGTGTTTCAAACCAGTCTCGCTCTACGAGCACATCGTCATGGGTAAATATCAGCCACTCGTATTGAGCGAGGGAAACACCCAGATTGTTGCCCCGGCTCAGACCACGCAACGCCGTCCATACATACCGCAAACCGTCCGGTTGCTCCGATGCCCGCCGCTCAAGCGCTGGATCGGGAGCATCGCTCTGGTCGATAACGATGATCTCGGAGGGCAACCGATGGCCATCCGAAATCGAGTCGATCGTCGCGTGCAAAAAGTCCCGTCGATTGCGAGAACAGATAATCAATGAGGTATCAGGGATGTGCAATGCCGGGCGAGAGCGCTGCTGTATCGTACTTGACGGCTGTCCGGGTGCGGGTGCGTACATGATGTTGTCTCCCCTGCTCATTCCTGGATTAACGCATTCATACGTCCAGGGCTGCAATCATTTGTTCCGCCTGGCATCCTCCGTTAACGATGTGTAGAGCTGTTCGTAACACGTTATGCGGAGGTCCCAACCGAGGTTGGCGACCGCCCAGGCGCGCGCGTTCGTCGCCAACTCGTTGCGACACCGGTCATGCTCTAGCAACAACGTAATCGCCGCGGCGAACCGCTGGTCATCGTCGGCGAGGACGAAATGAACGTCAGGTTGGATCGGTATACCCTCGACAGCGCGAGGCGAGGCAACTATCGCCTTTCCCGCAGCAAGGGCTTCCAGAATCTTGATGCGTATACCACCCCCGGTTCGCAACGGAGCAACGACGAGATTTGCGCGGTTCAGATAGGGGACAACCGACGGCACCCACCCCGTCACGACCATTGACTCGTTCGCCATCTCGCGCAGATGATCCGGAGCACGATCGCCAACAATAAAGAGAGTCAGATCGGGAATCGTCTCCCGAACCTTGGGAAAGATTGAGGAAGCCAACCGTTCGGCAGCATCGGCGTTTGGCGGATGATCGAAGTTACCGATGAAAACGATGCTTGGTGGAGAACAACCGAGGGGATCAAGCGGTTCTTGAGGAAGTTCGACCCCCGGTGGAATGTACTCAACGCGCGCTTGCGGGGACATACCGCGGATTAATGCCTGGTCGCGTTCGGTAAATACGACGACGGCCGACGACGAAGCGATCACCCTGCGCTCGTACCTGCGCCACGCTGCGCTTTCGAGAAAGAGCTCCCAGGCCCGTCGTCGAGGCCGAAGCGGTCGCTCCCGCGCGGCGTGTGCGGTTGGCTCATAGACCGTTAAAACACGTGGGATCCGCTTGTCACGCACAGTTGGAAGGTACTGCCCCATGACCGAGAATTCGGATTGGATTACGTCTGGACTCCAGGCGTCGATTACTGCGTCTAGTTGGTCCGAATACTCCTTGCTGCGCCAATCCAACACCCATGCTGGAAGTCCCTGTAGGTGACGCTTTACGAATCGCCATCGAAACGCCCAAGGGTATTCTCGGGCGTCAGGTATGTCGGGACGTGCAATCTCCCATACCGCGTCGCATCGCGCCTCGATGGCTGGGTCGATACCCGGCTCGCCCTTGCTGCGGAGATATAACACACCGACACAGTGCCGCTCTCCGAGATGGTGAATCAATTGTCCCATCACCCGTCCGCCGCCATGAACCGAATCAAGACGTGGTGGAAATGGAGCTAGAAAGAGTACGCGCACGGCTATTTCTCCCTAACCGAACGTGTCGCGGCCAAATATCAAATCGGCATGTTCGGCGAGCAGCGCAAGCCGATCGAGATAGCGGTTGTTCTTCCGGCAGCCTGCGGTCTTCACTGCCATATCCTCCAGTTGATCTCCGCGTCGCAGGACAAGTTCCAGCCAGGTGTAAACGAGGAGGATTGGAATGAACTCCCGATCGACGCCGAGGCGACCGCAGTACTGTCGGATCATCGATCGTGCCGCACGCGAGGCACCGTCGGTGCTGGAATCTGGCTCGAGGAAGAGCCGTTTGAAACTCCTGGTGCGTTCGTCCAATGTCCCAGCTCGATGAACGGCAGCTGTCCAGGAAGTGACAAAGTGCAGGAGGTCACACAGCGGCAGCCCGCGCTGACCACCTTCCCAGTCAATCACTGCAACCGTTTGGCCCTTGCGAAGGACATTCCAGAGATTGAAATCGCGATGTTGCCACACAATCGGAATGCGACGGTCTGATAGTAGATTCGACTGCTCGCATAGCGCTGTAAAGAGATACTGCTCCTGGGCGGTGATATTGAAAGATTGATGGAACCTGCTCACCAGCGGTTCGATGAATTGCGCCTCCGCAAGCCTGCCCCAGATAACAACGTCATCCGTTGTTTGCTTATGAAACCGGCAAATCCAGTCTGTTGCACCTTCAAGGTCAGCGAGTTTGTGCCGGAGAGGGACGCCCCACCTGTTCGTGGAACGCAGCATCGACTCTCCTGGTATGAAATTCTCAATGCTGGCACGTGTGCCGCCGAATTCTGTTACTCCAAGTGGGTGTGGAATCGAACCTCTCTGCGAAGAATTCACCAGAGTGTGGACCTTGCTGAGAACTTCTTGCTCCTGAATGTTTCGGCCACTAAACGCATCGAGCCTGGGGACTTTTATAACAAGACTGGGCTCACCTGCCAGGCGAGGAAGCGTTAACACGATGACACGGTCGTCACCGTGAGACAACAATATCGGGACTATCGCGGAGTCGCTTGTGTTCCCTAGAAGCGAAGTAATTTCAGGGCACTGGAGGACAGCTGGGCCGGCGGGTTCAGAGGATTGAGATGTTGCGACAACCGCAATGAGAGGCGCGAAATGCGCAAAGCGGTCGCTTCGCAGGCCAGTAGCCCCTGCCAGCAATCCTTCATACAATCGCTGCTTGATACCTGACCCTGCATACGACGACCGAACATACCATTCAAGCGCATGCGGGGCATCAAGCGGCAAATAGAGTGCCGCAGTCTTAAACGTGGGGCTGACGGCGTATATGCCGTGCACCGTATAACCGGCCCGCTCCAGCGACGACCGCATGTGGCTGGGTGTGACTCTGATCGTCGCTTTCTGCAGGCGGCTCCACTCGTAATACAGGACGCCGCGAGGCTTGAGACACTTCATCACGCGCTGAAGATCGACGTCCGCCCCATCAAGGACGACAATGACATCAGCGCTGGTCTCTTCTGTCAGGTCACATGTGTATGCGCCAGCAAATCCAGCGTCCACAAGCCACTGTCCAAGAGGCGCCGGTCCACCGCACAGCAGCAGCAGCTCGAATTTCCCTTTCGGTGACGCCGGCAGCAGAAAGCGCCAGTCAGCACGCCGGGCGAGGGACTGAGCCGCACTGCGGGAACTCTCGACAGAGATCAGAGTTCATACCTCCATTGCACCAGGACCTGTATCACGTTTGTCATGGAGAACTTCGTCTCACGCCATATCTCCCACGATTGAAATAGTGCAGGAACCTTTCCAGGACGCGGTCTCTCCTCCTGCAGTAGTAGACGATCATCCGGATACACAGCAGCTGCACTCCCGAATAGTGCATGCGATAGTAGCGATCTCTGCTCGCATATAGCTGGGCTTGCATTGCCTCGCGATACTGTGCAGTGCTGCCTTCTCTTACATGTACGACCTCAGCACGCGGGCAATAGCGAACTTCCCAATTTGCACGGTGCATTCGGTAACAGAGATCGACGTCCTCTGAATACATGAAGAAGGAGTCATCAAACCCATTGATGGCCACAAAGGCTTCGCGCCTCACGACAATCGCCGCACCTAATACCCAAGGGACGACCATTGAGCAAGAGTGGTCCCAGCCATGGAGATGGCGACGTTTCAGATACGGCAGTCGCCAGAACAAAATGCCGAGGGAGGTGTAGCGCACCAGCAAATTGAACGGTGTGGGAAACGAATAGCACGATGGCTGCAGGGATCCGTCGGGGTTGAGCATACGTGGTCCAACAATACCGCACCTCGGGTGCCGATCGAGATAGCAGCAGAGATCATCCAGCGCTCCGGATTGCAGCAACGTGTCGCTGTTCAAGAGCAGAACGTATTCTGCCTGGCTTGACGCCACCGCTGTGTTCGCCGCGGCTCCGTACCCAACATTCGTATCACACACGTGTAGTCTGAACTGAGGAAATCGCGTTTGAACCATCTCAATGCTGCCGTCAGTTGATCCGTTGTCGACAACAATAACGTCCATCGCATTTTCAGCTTGAATACTGGCCAAGCATGCCTCAAGATGATGGCGAGCGTTATAGCTAATGACCGCAACGGAGATCACCACGCTTACTCCGGCACAGTCGCAGCGGCTCGCGGAGCTTTCACGAAGTTCGTCCTCTCTCAGATCTCTACATCGCCCTGTCCCCGAATGATCAATTGTCGTTGCCTGAAACAGCCAGAAAGAAACCGGCACGATTCGGTAATCGGCCGGTTGCACCACTTGCTCCGCACGGGCGAGGTGCCCAGATTACAACCCATGCATCGACACTGCCTGTTGTCGTCCCTGTTCCGAGATGAAGTCCCAGAATCCTGCCACACTCTGTCTTCGCATGTGGTAATCACGAAGATACACAACTCAACGGTGATATCTGTTCGTTGCCTGTCGCTGGAATGCATGACAATGTGATCAGTACGGGAGAGTCTTCACAACATTCGTGGACGGTGGTTCGTTGTAAGACACTCGCTCTCTGTACCCAAACAGGTGCCATGGATGTATGCACAACTACATCGTGTGTGCTGACGACCGCAACGAACAACATAATAACGATGCGCGCTGGCCCACAACAGAGCATGGATTAAGCGCTATCAGGCAGCCACATTCCTGGATCGGTTGTCTTAAACATTGACCGTCGCAGTGGTGCAATGATGGATGTGTCTGGATGACCCGCTAATGGCAAGGCAGCCTGTTCTCCGTAGCGGCCTCATGTACTGCGCCTTACCTGGTCGATCAGACGCCGGAGATAGCGCACGCAATTGCGACGCTATGAGTTAGGTGGAGATCCGCTGAGGTAGTCAAGCTTCAACACTGCGCCGGCATGTCTATGTTTGCACTCACCATCGTAGATAATCATCCTGCCGGCTTGATCGTCATCCTGAACTCGGCGACGGATCTCTGATCAAACGCCCCGGGAACGACAACAGAGATCCTTCCCATAAATCGCTTGCTCACCTGGGTTGTCGTAATTGAGAGCTGTTCAGCTTGACAATTCCCAGCTTCATGTATGGAAGATGACACGATTCTCAGGTTTTGGATTGGGAAATCTGGGCGCACCATCTCCATTGACGTCTATCGTCGTCGTAGCATTACCTTCTCTATGGAGGCAAATGGGACGGTCCGTGCGTTCAATCTCTTACAGGCGACGGTGTTCAAGTGTGACAGAACTTCCAGACCCAACGATAACCTCATGGGCACTCGCCTGTCTAAATGATTCGACAGTATTCTTTGATCGATTGCGCGACGACGGTATTAAGAGGGCTTCGCTCAATGACGATAGATCCTCGCGCAGCTTCAGGTGTTACAACCAGCTCTTCTGGTAGACCCGGTCCACCGATGACCCAAATGCCCGTAACGGTGCTGCGGGCATCTCACGGTTGGGTGCCGGTCAATCTCTCTAAGATATGGGCGTACCGCGAGTTACTCTATTTTCTGGTCTGGCGCGATGTGAAGGTTCGCTATAAGCAGACGGTTCTCGGCGCATCGTGGGCCATTATTCAACCGGTTTTTACAATGGTCGTGTTCAGCATCGTCTTTGGTCGGCTTGCCGGGATTCCTTCTGACGGAGTGCCTTATCCGGTGTTCGCGTATGCCGCGCTCGTGCCATGGACCTACTTCGCAAATGCCGTCACCCAGGCGAGCAACAGTTTAGTGCAGAACGAACGCATGATCACCAAGGTGTATTTCCCTCGCGTGATCTTGCCCATGTCGTCTATGGGTGTGGGGTTGGTGGACGCCGCGATCGCCTTTAGCGTACTGCTGGCGATGCTGCTGTTCTATGGGATCATGCCATCGATTGCGATACTCGCTTTACCTGTATTCATCCTGCTTGCGTCGGCCACTGCTCTCGCGGTGTCTTTGTGGCTATCAGCATTGAATGTCACGTTTCGCGATGTGCGCTACACGACGACCTTCTTGATCCAATTCTGGCTCTTTGCGACTCCGGTGGCGTATCCGAGCAGCCTCGTGCCCGATCGCTGGCGGGCACTGTATGGACTGAACCCGATGGCCGGTGTGGTCGAGGGTTTCCGCTGGTCTCTTCTCGGCGATGTGCAGGCCCCCGGTCCGCTACTGGTTGTCTCGATGCTCACGGTTCTCGTGGTGCTTGCCGGAGGTCTCTTCTTTTTTTCACGGATGGAACGAACTTTTGCGGATGTGGTGTAACTGATGCGTAACGCTGCAATTCAGGTGAAAGACCTCGGAAAACGCTACCGTATCGGGGAGCGTATGCCATATAAGACACTCCGTGACGGTCTTGGCGCCAAGTTGGCATCTCGCTCTCGTCGCCAGATCTCCTCTCCAGCAGCCGCCCGATCGAGCGGCGATTCAGATCCAGTCGATAACGACTATTTTTGGGCGCTAAAAGGCGTGTCGTTCGATGTTGAGCACGGCGAGATAGTCGGCATTATCGGGCGCAACGGTGCAGGCAAGAGCACATTATTGAAGATCCTTTCCCAGATTACGGAGCCGTCCGGAGGTTGCGTTGAAATTCACGGCCGCCTCGGATCGCTCCTGGAGGTTGGTACTGGTTTCCATCCAGAGATGACGGGGCGTGAGAATGTATTTCTCAACGGCGCCATCATGGGGATGCGGAGGGGCGAGATCCGACGCAAGTTCGACGAGATCGTCGCATTTGCCGACATCGACAAGTTCATCGACACTCCAGTTAAGCGCTACTCGAGCGGTATGTATATGCGGCTGGCCTTCGCGGTTGCAGCACACCTGGAGCCGGAGATTCTCCTTGTAGATGAGGTGCTGGCTGTCGGCGATGCGGAGTTCCAGAAGAAGTGTCTTGGAAAGATGGGTGAAGTCTCCAGTCACGGTCGAACCGTACTCTTCGTGAGCCACAACATGGTGGCTATGCAAGGACTCTGCAGCCGTGTGATCTGGCTGGATTCCGGAGAAATAAAGGCGGATGGACCGTCAGCAAATGTGATTTCCTCCTATTTACAGACGTCATTTTCCTCGCTTACTGAACAGGTATGGGAGGACATCGCGACGGCTCCAGGGAACGACAGCGTTCGGCTCCGCTACGCGTGTGTACGACCGGCGGACGGCGTGTCGACCGATCCCATCACCGTACGCACACCGTTTGTGCTGGAGTTTGAGTACTGGAACCTCAAGCCCAACGCGCGTCTGAATCTCAGCCTTCACCTCTACAACGAACAGGGCATCATCGTCTTCAATGCGAGTCCGACAACGGAGCGAGTATGGCAAGGACGCCCATTTCCGTGTGGGCTCTTCCGGGATACGTGCTTCGTACCCGGCGATCTCCTCAATGATGGCATGTACCGGGTGGAGCTACTTATCGTTGAGAACCAGGCGATCATCCTCTTCCAGGACGATGATGTACTGGTCTTCGATGTACGCGACACGGCGGATTTCCGTGACGGCTGGCACGGCAAGTGGGTTGGATCCGTTCGCCCAATCCTCGAGTGGAACACGGCATTTGTGGAGCCCCACACGACGAGCCATTATGACGAAGCAACGCGGGTGCGACCGTGACAGGCTATGCGCACCCACTCTATGCTGATTCGCTGTCAGAATTCGGCTCCCCACAAGCATTACCTCGCAGCGGCGGGTGGATTCTGAAGCGGTCGATTCCCGACTCTCCCTACGACGACGCAATGGGCTGTTATCCACTTTTCGCCTGCGGCGACTGGTCTCAATTAGAGGCGGATATCGACGCGCTTGGCGACGAGCTGGTGTCGTTGGCGATCGTGGCCGATCCATTTGGCGACTACGATGAGCGTTTGCTGCGCAGTTGCTTTCCGGATCACGTCATGCCCTTTAAAGAACACCTCATCATTGACCTCCAGCAGGCGATGTTCACCTATGTGTCCAGTCATCACCGGCGCAATGCCCGCAAGGCGTTGAACCAGGTGTCGGTCGAGCTGTGCCGAGATCCCCGGCAGCTTCGGGAGGAATGGCCCCTCCTCTATGCAGAGCTCGCTCAGCGACACAGACTACAGGGAATCCAGGCATTCTCCGGCCAGGCGCTCACTCGACAATTGAGCCTTCCAGAACTCGTCGCATTTCGCGCGATGCACGATGGTTGCGTCGTTGGAATCACACTATGGATCGTGCAGGGCGACGTTGTTTACTATCACCTTGGCGCTTCCACCGACCTTGGTTATCGTCTCCGGGCATCGTTCGCCCTCTTCTGGAGAGCGATTGAGTTTTTCACCGACAGCGGTCGATGCTGGATCGATCTTGGAGCGGGTGCAGGGCTCCAGCATCGCGGTAACGATGGCCTGGTGAGGTTCAAAAGCGGGTGGGCAACCGGAACTCGCCACGTCTATTTCTGTGGCCGCGTTCTCAACGAAACTCTCTATCGAGAGACTGTACACGTCACCGGAACAACGCAGAGTAGCTACTTTCCAGCGTACCGATCCGGTGAGTTTGGTTGATGAGTAGCTGGACGGAAGCCAAGGGATACCGCTTGCGTGATGGGCAACAGGCGTGCAATCTCGATAACTCCTTGTTTAGGGCGCGCCGCGCACCGCCGCCTGATGTCCGACCATTGGATCTCGCACTTCTACCGAATGGCGGATCTCGCTGATCCGTTCGTTCACGATCATTCTGATCCGATCGAGTCTGTGACTGGGGTCGAAGACATATTGCTGAAGGGGATCCGGTGATGTTCACGAAGTCGGCGCACTTTTACGATGCCCTATACCATTTCATGGACTATGGCAAGGCGGCAACCGAGATTCATCGCCTCGTTCTGGACCGCTCGCCCTCCGCAACGACGCTCCTTGACGTTGGATGCGGCACGGGGAAACACCTTGAATACCTGCGATCCTGGTTCGCGGCAGAGGGGCTCGACCTCAATGACGATCTCCTGACGGTCGCACAACAGCGTTGTCCTGACCTCACGTTTCATCAGGCAAACATGGTGGATTTCGATCTTGGCAAAACCTTCGATGTCGTGACGTGCCTGTTCAGCTCACTCGGTTATGTGACCGATCTTGCTGACATGCGGCGGGCAGTCGCACGTTTCGCCGCGCACGTTCGCCCCGGCGGGGCGGTCATCGTAGAGCCCTGGTTCTCACCGGAAACCTATTGGGTGGACCATCTCGTCGCGAACTTCGTAGACCAGCCCGACTTGAAGATCAGTTGGATGTATGTAAGCAAGCTCCAGGACCAGGTCTCGGTCCTGGACATCCATTACCTTGTTGGCACTCCTGAAGGGGTCGACTACTTCACCGAACGCCATGAATTCGGCCTCTATACGTGCCAGGAGTACATGAGCGCGTTCTGCGATGCGGGCTTGGACGTGGAATTTTACCGCTCCGGACTGTTCGGGCGCGGTGTGTATGTGGGAATGAAACCGATGGCCGAATAATGGACGAACGTTGTATCTCGCTCGATAATCGGGCCGAGTGGGAGCGTGCATTAGAAGGTATTCCCCATGCGTTCGCTCACACCTGGGGGAACTGCTACTCCGTGCACCTCACAACGGGCTACAAGACGTACCTCTATTGTCTTGAAAGTAGGCGAACACGAATCGTCTGCCCGATCGCCGAACGGCCGTTTGGACAGTACGTCGATGTGGTTACTCCTTACGGATTTTCCGGGTTTGTTGGAAACGCGCACTGCGACGCGGTTGCAGAGAGATGGCGTGCCTTCGCAGAGAGGCAGTCGTACGTCTGCGGGTACATCAACCTCAACCCATTGTTCGAGCAGGCCGCGTATATCTCGGAGCGCGAACGATTCGAACACAATAGCGTCTATTGGCTGGATTTAACACGTAGTGAGAGCGATCTATTTAACGCCATGTCGTCCAACCGGAAGAGGGAGTTGAGAAACTGGCCGCACAACTCTCAATCGATTATTTTGGATGAGCGAGTAACGTTAGAATTCCTTCTCCGGCACTACAAGA
The DNA here is from genome assembly GCA_963729445.1 of uncultured Chloroflexia bacterium. Classification (GTDB taxonomy): domain Bacteria; phylum Chloroflexota; class Chloroflexia; order Thermomicrobiales; family CFX8; genus JACCZH01. The sequence continues at coordinate 192,301 of CAVSNU010000003.1, read as the reverse complement.
GCTTCTACGATCGAAAACAGGCGTCTGGGTCATATAATGTGACACCTGACACGCTAAAGTTTCTAGCTCAACTTGACAACATTTTCATCGTTGGTGCCGGTCCAATGGGACAAGTTGAAGCTGTTTCAATGTTTTCATATACCTCATATGCCGCGGATTATTGGATCAACGTTTCCGTTGGCGAAGGGAAGCGCTTTACGACCTCTTTACTGTGGTACAGCGTGCTACAGCTTCAGGCGATGGGCGTGCCTGTACTAAATCTTGGCGGAGGGATCCGTGAGGGAGACGGGGTGGCCGAGTACAAGCGACGTTTTGGAGCGCAACACCGTCGGTTTGGTTGTCTTAAGCAGATTTATAGGCCGGACGTATACCGATTGCTATGCAGTGAGGCGGGAGCCGATTACACCGACATGAGCGGTTACTTCCCCGCTTATCGAAGACCGCAAACTGCAATGCCGGGCGTCATGAACCTCTCCTGAACGGCGACGTCATTGAACGTAAAGGAGGCCGTTCCTCGCTAAGTCGCCGATGTACGTGCTCACCATAATTGGATCGGAGCGGAGCGGATGACAGCCGGCAAGATACGGGTAGATGACCTCGCGGTGTTCGGTGGACGGCCCAGCTTTGACTCGAAACTGCACGTTGGCCGCCCTAATATCGGGGATCGAGAGGACCTTCTACGTCGAATCAACGACATCCTGGATCGACGCTGGTTATCAAACTACGGTCCCTACGTCGAAGACCTCGAGCGGCGCATCGCTGACATGGTCGGTGTGAAGCACTGCATCGCAATGTGTAATGGAACCGTCGCGCTTGAGATCGCGATTCGCGCCCTCGGACTCAGCGGCGAAGTTATTGTCCCCTCCTTTACGTTTGTTGCGACAGCGCATGCGCTCCAATGGCAGGAAATCACACCGGTCTTCTGCGATGTCGACTACGGTACACACAATATCGATCCCATGAAAATAGAGCGGATGATTACTCCGCGCACTACGGGCATCATCGGTGTCCATGTCTGGGGACGCGCCTGCGACATTGACGCGCTTAGCGATATTGCACAGCGACATAATCTAAAGCTCCTGTTCGACGCGGCGCACGCATTTGGCGGTTCGTATCAGGGGCGCATGATCGGCAATTTTGGCGACGCCGAGGTATTCAGTTTCCATGCCACGAAGTTCCTCAACTCCCTTGAGGGGGGTGCCGTCGTGACGAACGACGACGAGCTGGCCGACAGGATCAGGTTGATGCAGAACTTCGGCTTCGCGGGCTACGACGACGTCGTATACGTGGGTACGAATGGAAAAATGAACGAGGTTTCGGCCGCGATGGCAGTGACCTCGTTAGATAGCATGAACGATTTCATCGACGTCAACTACCAGAACTACAGGGAGTATCAAAGAGAACTTGGAGATGTGCCCGGCATTTCATTCGTAACATATGACGAGCACGAAGAAAGCAGCTACCAGTACATTATTCTGGTCATTGACGAGAACTTAACTACCATCACCCGCGATCAATTGCAGCAGGTACTGTGGGCCGAGGAGGTTCTTGCACGACGTTACTTCTACCCGGGCTGCCATAGAATGGAGCCTTATCGCTCTTTCTTCCCGCATGCCGGCCTGCTATTGCCGTGGACCGAACGTCTCTCTTCGCAAGTGCTGGCTCTTCCTACCGGTACCGCCATTGGCACCGAGGAAATACGAAGGGTCTCTGACCTCGTAAAGTTTGCTGTGATGAATGGGGAGGAGATAGCTGCCCGGTTATCCTGGAGTGACGCACCCATCATCGCTCAGACTTGACGGACACACCCACATGAACCAGCCATGCGCATCAGGTCCTTGCGTAACGACGACAGTGCTCATCATTACCTATAACCATGAGCGCTTTATCGCCGAAGCCATCGAAAGTGTCCTGGCCCAGGAGACAGACTTCGAGTATGAGATTGTCATCAGCGAAGACTGTTCCACCGACAGCACACGGGAAATTGTCCAGGACTTTGCCAGACGTTTCCCGGGCCAGATTCGGTTGGTATTGTCCGAGAGGAATCAAAACAACAATGAGGTGCTGGCTCGCGGGCTCAGGATCGCGCGAGGGCGCTACATCGCTCTATTCGACGGTGACGACTATTGGACGTCTCCCCACAAGCTGCAGAAGCAGGTGGATTTTCTCGATCTCCATCGTGAGTGCAGCATCTGCTTTCACAACGTGAACGTCGTGTATGACAGCGATCCGACCGCGCAACACCCATTTTTTATGGGCGAACCCAGAGTGCCGGTCGCCAAACCCATGCCGAAGCCCATATCAACGCTGAGCGATATCGCTGCTGAGAACTTCATCCCGACGTGCTCGGTGATGTTTCGGGCCGGCCTGTTTAGTGATGTACCGGTCTGGTACAAGGATTTGGCATTTGGTGACTGGCCGCTCCATGTGCTGAATGCAGAGCACGGAGACATCGGCTATCTCGATGAGACGCTCGCGACGTACAGGATTCACTCTGGCGGTTATTGGTCCAACAACTTGAGATTTTACCGAACGATCCAGGAGTTGGAGCAAATCATCGAGGCTTACGAGACTATAAACAGGTACGTCGACCGGGGACGCCGGCGACGATTCCACAAGAATGTCGTGAAGTTTCATTACCATGCGGCTCGGCTGTTGTGTGAGGCGGATGACTATAAACGGGCACGCGGCCATGCCAGGATTTGTTTCTTAGGTGCTTGCATTCCGGATAGCCCCAGGCGAATACCGATGCTGCTCATAACCCTCAGGGCCTATTTCCCACGACTCTATCGTAGAGCCAGGGAAGTGCGGTCGCGGTTCGCGCGCAGATTTTTCGCGGCGAGCTCGTGATTGAGAAGAATATCGGTGGCCTGATTCTCTCAGAAGGTGCGCCCTAAACGCTGGTCCCACGGCTGTGGCGCGGCGACGCGGATGACCTCGTCCTCGTGGTCACGCACGTAGAGGTAGAGGTGCGCGAAGAACTCTTCCTCAGGGAGAGGGTACGTAGGATTGATGCACAGGTACGGCACGGGCCAGGGTGGATCGACACCGCGCGTCGTGCGCACCTCGATCCGCCTCCCGATGCGCAGGCGGTAGGTGACGCCTGGAAATGCCTTGGACGGCAGGTCCAGGTAACCGCGCTGGAGAACACGCGTCCAGAGCTCGTCGCCGAGCGTGGCGCAGGCGACATGTCGGGCTTTCTCCCTGGCTTGCCGGTAGTCTCCGGCCTGGAAGTCCGCGCCCGCGCTGTGCTTGGGCAAATACCGCCAGCGCTGCCTCCAGGGCAACTCAAGCGGCCGTTTCTGGGGCTCCTCTAGCGGTGCGGAACCGTGGCGTCGAAAGCGCCAATTCAGGCGATTGAACATATCTCGATCCCGAAGTGCAGCCGGTGGGCAACCGGCCCCGTGATAGCCGGTTGCCCGCCGTGACCGCATCAACCACCCGCGATTGGGGCAATGATCTGGTACTCCTCGACCTGCGGATCGAATGGGGCGTTGTCAAGTACGTGCTGGTCACCGACTTTGCGTGAGACCGCGCAGCCTCGGGAGCGCGCATCGGCGATGATGCGTTCAGCTTCAGCGATCGCGGCGTGAGTTTCGTCGGTGTCGAGCGCAGGGTCCCATTCGAGCAGCTGATGGCCGTGGCGATTCGCAATGATCAAACGAGCCATACGACCTCCGATCGGTTGGGTGAGAATTACTCGTCCTGGTTCACGCTTATCCCCAGTATAGCGCGATGTGACACCTTGGCAAGACGGAATAGCACAGTTCGCGGGGAGGTTTCTTGCACCGCAGATTGACGATTGGAGCAGGCGTCGCCGCTCAGGTTGACTAGCCCGAAGATGCAACGTCGGTATTCGGTTGAATGGGCATAAAAAAGCCCGATTTCCGCGTGGAAACCGGGCAGTCAGGGAGCGGGAGACGAGACTCGAACTCGCGACAACCTGCTTGGAAGGCAGGCACTCTACCAACTGAGTTACTCCCGCAAGCTATGTGGTCGGGGTGAGAGGACTCGAACCTCCGACCTCAGCGTCCCAAACGCCGCGCGCTACCAACTGCGCCACACCCCGATGTCAACAGCTAAGTATACGCTGTTGAGCGTTTCTAAACCACCTGAACAACCTCTTCGAGAGGCTACGAACCTGGGACCAGACGAACGAACCGGCGACGGCCAACCTGTAAGACCGCAGGTGCGTTCAGCGAGATATCACCCTCAATGCTGGCTACTTTCTCGCCATCAAGCCGGACACCGCCTTGCTGAACCAGCCTGCGTGCCTCGTTGCCACTAGCGGCCAGCCCCGCCTGCATTATCAGAGACACAATCGTTGCAGGCACGTCTACCTGAACGTCGGGCATGTCACTCGGCGCCTGGTGCTCTCGAAATATACGCGCGAACTCCTCGCGGGCGCCCTGAGCCGCCTCTTCCCCGTGGAAGATGCGCACGACGTCAGCTGCAAGAGCGTCCTTCACATCGCGTGGATGCTCCGAGCCGGCGGCCATGCCGCGCACCATTTCGTCGACCCGGTCAGACGGAATGTCAGACACTAGCCGCAGGTATGTCTCGATGACGGTATCAGGAATCGACATGAGCTTGCCGTACATCTGATTTGGAGCTTCGGCGATTCCAACGTAGTTGCCCAGACTCTTCGACATCTTCATCTCGCCGTCAAGTCCCACCAGGATCGGAACAGTCAGGATATCTTGCGGGGCCTGCCCCATCTCCCGCTGAATGTCCCGGCCGACCATGAGATTGAATGTCTGGTCGGTACCGCCCATTTCGACATCAGCCTGCACAGCGACGGAGTCGTAGGCCTGAAGCAGCGGGTAGAGAAACTCTACTATCCCAATGGGCGACCCGCCCGCGTAGCGCTTCTCGAAATCATCCCGCTGGAGCATTTGAGCGACGGTGAACTTGCTCGTGAGTCGCAGCACATCAGCGAGGTCGAACGAACCAAACCAACTTGACTGCCAGCGAACCTCGGCGCGCTCCTTATCGACAACCTTGAAAAACTGGTTGAGATACGTCTGCGCGTTCGCCTTGACTTCGTCTGGTCCAAGCATCTTGCGCTGGGCAGACCTGCCAGATGGGTCTCCGATCTGAGCTGTCCAGTCTCCGATAATGACGACAATCGTGTGCCCCAGATCCTGGAACTGGCGCATTTTCTTCAGGCCCACGTAGTGCCCGAGGTGAATATCAGGCGCGCTCGGGTCAAAGCCCATCTTCACCCGCAGCGGACGCCCGGAGAGCAACTTGCGTTCCAGGTTCTCCCTGACGTCGACGGTCGCGACGTTCTCTTCGAGCAGCCGCCGTACCTTTTCATCCATACGCTCTGTCGTACTCACCTCTGGTCAGTTGCCTCTCAAGTGTGATTCAGGAGCAGTCTCGCTCAACACCTGGCGTGACGTGCTCTCATCGTCCTGCATTTGCGCCATCAGCGCCTCGGTCGTATCGAACACCTGGTCACCCCGGATAAACGAGACAAACTCGATCTCAAGCTGGTGCCCGTATAGATCTCCACGGTAGTCCAGGATATTGACTTCGACAAGTCGGTCACGGTCTCCAAACGTGGGACTGGAACCTATATAGATCAGCGCTTCGTGCGGTCTACTATCGGGGTCATCGAAACGAGCATAACCGGCGTAGATACCGTCGCGCGGCACACACAGGTCGGACGGCACATCCAGATTCGCTGTCGGATACCCAAGGTCACGGCCACGGGCCATACCGTGCTCGACGTTACCGACGAGCCGATAGCGCTTCCCAAGCAAGCGGGTTGCCACATCCACCTCGCCACTCAGGAGGGCCGACCGCACCCGCGAGCTACTGATCACTCCATGGTCATCGGACAGGGGTGGAACCGTGTGACAGATGAAGTCATGCTCGTGTCCGAAGCGTGTGAGCGTCCCTACATCCCCGGCACGCATCTTTCCGAAACGGAACCCTTCTCCGACGAATACATCGGTAGGGCAGGCTGCATCGACGATGATGCTCAAGAATTCTTCCGGCAACAGCGAAGCGAAATCAAGGTCGAACGGAATGGCTACCACCTGTTCGATCCCGGCATCAGTCAGGCGTCGTACCTTTTCGTCCGGAGTCGCAATACGTGGCGGCGCCTGCTCGGGACGCAGCACCGCTATCGGATGCGGTTCGAAGGTGATTACCAGCGATGACGCCCCAACCTGGGCGGCGTGAGCCATTACCAGGGACAAGAGATGCTGGTGCCCGAGGTGAACACCGTCAAAATTGCCGATCGTGACAACGTGCCGGCCAGGGCGCACGAGGGACAGCGCTTCGATTGTATGACGAGGCACACCGGTCAAGTTTGCTCACCCTCACTCCAGACGTCAAACACGAACGCGGACTTCAGCAGGCCGCCGCTGCGCTCGAGCCCAACCCCCAGGAAGTCGCCACTCGTGCCGTACACTCGCACCAGTCTATCGTCGCCACTCCAGTTGCTGGACACAGTAAACGACTGGCCATGATACCACGCGGTTTGTTGGGGTTCCGAAAGGATGACCGCAGGCATGCCGATGATTCCCGAATCAGGGTGGAGAGCGATCTCATGCCAGTGCTCGCGTGGATTGATGTCAGCTAACGCGTCCAGCGTCCAGGACTGTGCAAGGCAGAATGGTCCGACGGCGGTGCGCTGCAATCCGTGACAGTACGCTCTCGTACCGAGGTTCATACCGATGTCCCGGGCCAGCGAACGGATATACGTGCCCTTGCCGCAATGTACCCTGATGATCAGGTCCGGGGGGTCATACTCGACAAGCTCAATCGAGTGAATCTGCACGCGACGCGGCGGGGCGGTGACGTCCTTGCCCGCGCGTGCCTGGCGGTACAGCGGTTGCCCGCCAACCTTGATGGCTGAGTAGATCGGCGGAATCTGTTCTGTCTCACCGACGAATTGCCCGAGCACATGCTCGACTGCTTTACGGTCGGGCCATGCATCAGGCAGATCGCGTGCAGTGACGAGCCCCTCAACGTCAGCGCTGTCAGTCTCAGCGCCAAGCACGACATGTGCGAGGTAGGTTTTGTCGGCATCCTGGACGTACTGCAAGATGCGAGTCGCCCGGCCCACCGCAACCACCACGACGCCTGTCGCGAACGGGTCCAGCGTGCCTGCGTGGCCAACTCGGCGTATACCGGTCAGACGGCGTACCCGGGCAACCACGTCATGCGATGTGATGTGGGGTGGTTTATCAATCACCAGGAGACCGTGGAGATCGGACTCCTTAGCTCTCGTTGTCATCAGTACACGGAGATTCCGATTGATTGCCCGGAACTGCGACCGCTCGACCGAGCGTATCGGCAAACTCCTTCAGCGCGGCGACGTCGCCAGGCAGACGCAGTCCGGCGGCCCGCGGATGCCCTCCGCCTCCGTAGGATTTGGCGAGCTCCGCGACATCAACATCGTCGTGGACCGAGCGCAGGCTAAGTCGCCAACCATTTGACTCTTCGTATGCGAGCGCAGCCGCTCGCGCTCCGATGGTTCCGGCCAGGAAGTTCACAAGACCTTCAACTTCTGACGGTACCGATTGCGTTCGGTCAAGCATCTCGCGGTCGACATGGGTCCATATCAACGGACCGGACCACGTAGCGCGACTGAGTGCTTCGGCCCAGAGCTTCACGGCGGCGTAGGACTTCACCCGGAACAACCAGTCAACGACGAGATCCAGCTCAGCGCCGACTTCGAGTAGCTCGGCCGCGACGCGCATCGTTGTCGGAGTCGTGCTGGGAGTCCGAAGACCCAGCGTGTCACCATAGATCCCGGCCAACATTGCCGTCGCGAGGGGCACCTCGATGGGCACCTCAAGCACTTCGCGGATAATCTCAAGAATCTCAGACGTTGCCGCCGCCGTCGGGACGACACAGTTGAGAGTACCGAACCGCTGGTTGGTTACGTGGTGATCGATGTTCACGGTGGCAGGATGGTTCTCGAAATACTCCGGGGCGTCGTCGTACAGCGGTCCGACTCGCGCCATGTCGGCGCAGTCGACATAAATCAACAGATCGGCGGTCTGAATGGCTTCATCGGCGCGCAGGGTGAGCGTGAGCACATTGTGCAGAAACATCAGGTTGGCGGGAATCTGGCCGTCCCCGGCAACCGTGACCACCGGCGGTCGATCGAGGAACTCGCAAAGCGCGCGCATCGCGAGCACCGAGGCGACCGCGTCGGCGTCAGGGTTGGCGTGGGTGATGATCGCCGGTCGTTCGTGCTGCAGGATCATGTCCCGCAACTCGAGCGCGCGTGCCGGAATGTCGGCGACTGTCTCATGCTGTGGGGTTGAAACTCCGTCAGTTGTTCCAGCTGTCACGCCGGCTATGCCTTTCCGTCAGAATCAGTCGGCGTGCTCGTTTCCGATTCCGGTGGGAGGTCGATCTCCCTGAGCAACCGCGCGACATTCTCGGCATGTTGCATTGAACGGTCAAGACGAAAGGAGACCATTGGGATGTTACGCATCGTCAACTTGGGGCCGAGCTCGTGCCGGATGAATCCAGACGCACTGTTGAGGGCAACCAGCGTTTCGCTCTGCTCCTCTTCGGTACCCAGGACACTGACGAAGATCGTGGCATAGCGCAGGTCGGGACTCACCTCAACCCGGGTGACGCTCGTAAATCCAATACGAGGGTCTTTCAACCCTCGCTGGATCAGGAAGCTGACTTCATCCCGTAGAAGATCGCCGACCTGCCGTTTTCTGCGCCCAGTCATGGGATAGCCGCCTCACTCAGTACTCAACCAACAGAGGGCCGTGCCGACGGTCCTAGGTTCGAGCAACCTCTTCGATGCGGTAGAACTCGAGTTGATCGCCTTCTTCGAGCTCGTTGTAGCCTACGAGTGATACTCCACACTCATAGCCTGCTGCAACTTCACGAACATCATCTTTAAAGCGCTTCATGGAGGACACCGTGGTGTCATTCATCACCGCGCCGTTCCGCAACACTCTGACCCTCGAGTTCCGCGTAACCTTGCCGTCCAGGACATAGAGCCCTGCCACCACGATACGGTTCGGGAGGCGAAAGATCTCGCGTACTTCGGCGTATCCGTCGGTGACTTCGCGCTTCTCGGGATCGAGGAGACCCTTCATGGCTGCCTCGATATCGTCCGTCAGATGATAGATAACGTTATAGAACCGGATGTCGATGTTATCTGCATCGGCGGCTCGCTTGGCTGCCGGGTCAGGTCGTACATTGAATCCAATAATGATGCCGCGTGATGCCACCGCCAGGTGAACATCTGACTCGTTGATTGCGCCCGTGCCAGTGTGGACGATCGTAATCGTCGCGGCGTCCGTGCGCTCGCTCACCTTGGCGAGGCTGCCCTGAACTGCGCCCAGTGAGCCCTGTGTGTCTGCCTTGAGAACGATCGGGAGCTCCTTCGTTCCACCCTCTTGCATCTGCGAATAGATGTCGTCGAGGTTGAATCTTGAGGTTGGCATGAGGGACTCGGCCTGTTGCTGGCGGGCACGCTGCTCGGCGATATCGCGAGCGATCTTTTCATCTTCCACTACCTGGAAGATATCACCGGCCTGCGGGAGCTCGAAGAGCCCGTACACCTCTACCGGAGTGGAAGGCTCCGCGCGCCGCAACCTGCGTCCCTGGTCGTCGTACATTGCCTTGATGCGCCCGTACGTCGCGCCAGCGACAGCCATTTCACGCACCTTGAGTGTTCCGGATTGAATGAGCACCGACGCGGAGATGCCGCGATTGCGATCCATCTGCGCTTCAATGACCACTCCCACAGCCGGCTTGTGCGGGTTGGCTTTCAATTCTTCAATATCCGCGACCAGCAGAATAACCTCGAGCAAGTCATCGATACCGAGGTTCTCCTTGGCGGAGAGCTCAACCACCGGCGTGTCGCCACCGTAGTCCTCGGGGATAAGCTCAATTTCGCTCAACTGCTGCTTCACACGATCAGGGTTAGCCCCTTCAAGGTCGATCTTGTTGATCGCGACGATAATTGGAACCTGGGCGGATTTAGCGTGGGCAACGGCCTCGCGAGTCTGAGGCATGACGCCGTCGTCGGCGGCCACGACCAGGACGGCGATGTCTGTTGCCTTGGCCCCACGGGCACGCATGGCTGTGAAGGCCTCGTGGCCGGGAGTGTCAAGGAATGTAATCTTTCGCTTCTGAACCTCTACCTGGTAGGCACCGATCTGCTGGGTGATACCGCCAGCCTCGCCCTCGGCCACACGCGTCTGACGAATGGCGTCGAGCAGCTTGGTCTTACCGTGGTCGACATGACCCATGATGGTGACGATCGGTGGCCGGGCGACTGCCTCGGGGTCGCTTGCCCCCTCGTCGCGCCGGCTCTCAATCTCCTCCGAGGCTGCCTGAACGAACTCAGGTACGTGCTGCTCGGTCTCGATCTCAAGTGCGTTTGCGACGTTCTTGGCCGTGTCATAGTCAACCTGCTGGTTGATAGACGCCATGATGCCAAGGCCCATCAACTCTCTGATGACCTCAACCGGCGAGGTCTGCAGTGCCTCTGCCAGCTCGCCTACCGACATGACGGAGCCGAGCGTTACCGTTCCATCTGGACGCTTCGGGGTCGCAGTCTGTGTGGCTACTCCTCCGTTGCGCGATCGGTCGTCGCCGCGTTTGCCGCCCTTGCGGCGTCCGCGCGCGCCTCCGCCACCACCGCCTGAGCCTCTGTATCTTGCGCTCATTGTTAGCCTCCTTAGCTTCAAAAATGTCCGGCTACTACCCGCCGGGAAAGGTCGTGTCTATTCTTCGTCGGGCGGAAAATGCGACCGGGCGTACTCTGCGAGCACCTGTTGCGTCTCGGAGTCAATCTCCACGTTCAACGCTCGCCCCAGGGCGCCCGTTTCCAGCGCCCTCTGCCAGCATTGCCGGCGCTGGCACAAGTAGGCACCGCGTCCATTCGCTTTGCCCGTCAGGTCAACCTCGACATGCCCTCCAGGCGTGCGGACCACGCGCACATACGCGCGCTTGGCATCCTTCTGCCGGCACGCGACACACATTCGCTGCGGCACATGCTTTGGCCGCGGCCCGCCTCTCTTCTTCTGCGCGCGTGCCGGCGGTGTGTCTGGTGTCATAAGCACGCTGCCTATCGTTGTCGCTTTCGAATCAGAACCTCGTGTTAATCGTTGCTTGACGTGACGTCCTCATACAGCGGCAGCTCGTCGCCCGTAGCGAAGTCGAAGCGAGCCCGGATATCGCGGTCGTAATAAACGGACAACACGTTACCGACGAGCTCAACGTCGACACTCATGCCGATGAGCTCATCGGGAAGAGGTCCGAACTCCTTGTCGCGCATTGAGACCAGTCCGTCAGGGCGCACCAAACGCGGCTGGCGCCCCTGCACCATGAGGGCATCGGGAACGTCGGCCAGAGCGGCACGCGCCTGGCGCAGGATCTCATCATCCTGGTCGCGGAGCGATTCCGGATCCTTCACGTCAATCCGCCAGCCGGTCAGTTTGTAAGCCAGCCGGGCATTCTGTCCGTCTTTCCCGATCGCCAGCGACATCTGGTCGCTGGGAACAATCACGCGAGCAACCTTGTCCTCTTCGTTGAGCGTCACGCTGATCGGTTTGGCCGGTGAGAGCGCGTTTGCAATGAATGTGCTCGTGTCCGGTGAGTATTCGATGACATCAATCTTTTCACCGTACAGCTCGTTCACGATGTTCTGGATGCGCACGCCTCGAATTCCGACGCACGACCCGACTGGATCGACATTTTCCTGCCGAGCGGCAACCGCTACTTTGCTGCGAAGCCCTGGCTCACGAGCGATCGCCATGATCTCGACAGCACCAGAGAAGATCTCCGGCACTTCCAGTTCAAACAAGCGCTTGATCAGCGCCCCGTGGGTCCGGCTCACGATCAATTGGGGGCCGCGCGGATCTTTGTTTACATCGAGGAGATAGACCTTGAGGCGTTGGCCCTGCCGATAGCGTTCGTTGGGTACCTGCTCGCGAGCAGGCATGACCGCCTCGGCCTTCCCGAGATCCACGATGACGGCCCGCGCATCAGCGCGCTGGATGATGCCGTTCATCACCTCGCCGACACGGTCGGCGAACTCCTCATAGACGGTCTCACGCTCAAAATCGCGGATCCGCTGCAGAATGACCTGCTTGGCCGTCTGCGCGGCGATGCGACCGAAATTTTCAGGTGTTGGAAGGGGATAGCGGTACTCTTTGCCAATATAGGCGTCTGGGTCGATCTCGCGAGCGTTCGCAAGCGAAACCTCGGCGGTGGAGTCTTCGACCTCCTCCACAACCCTCTTTACGCCTGTGATGTTGATCGTCCCAGACGTGCCCTCAAGCTCGACTTCGACATAGTCTTCGCTGCCGGACATCTTCTTATACACAGTCCGCAGCGCCTGCTCGACGGCTTCTAGAACGGCTTCTCGGGGGATACCGCGCTCTGCTGAGATTTGAGCAATAGCGGTGTATAGATCGCTCTTCATACCCCGGATACCTCTCTTGTCTTTAATTGTTACGTGATCGGAGGAACATCTCCGGTAACGCCGGGTCGGGATCGCGTACTATTTTGAGTACGGTTACGGTTATGGTGCGTCGTCCGCAGCTTCGAAGACCGGGGCCGGGACAAAAAACGAAGTGGGCGGTGCCCACTTCGTAACCGGGCGCATCAGTTCCAGTCCATAATGATAACAAAATCGCCGCATTTCCTCCAACGATCATCCACTGTTGCGTGCCGCAGACACTGAAATTGTAAAGGAAACCCGCGCACGCTGCCGGCCGGGCCACGCCAACCCAATGGCGGTGTTGCCGCCGGGCCAAGGAAGGCGCCGTGCTATACTGGCGCCGCCGGCTACGGTCAATCGGGAGGTGGAATTCCGGGTCATGAAGTACAGAACATGGCTTCGTCGAGGCATGATGATCAAACGCTGGATCATTATGCTTTCAGCCGGGATCGTGACCACGAGCCTCTCCATCGCGATGGGCCTCGCGTGGATCTACCGTAACTACGAGTTTCCGTCGTCAACCACCTATTTCGTTCAATTGATCACCCTGCAATTCATCCCCCACCCCTATCGAGAGATGGTGGTCCTCGTCCCCGGCGCGACCTTTATTCTCGTCGGCCTCTACCAGCTATCCAGATCGCTCTTGAGCCCATTCATGGACCAGAGGGCCGGCAGCCCGGGGCTTGCCGACATCATTGCCACGCATCGCTTTGGTGAGATCGAGCCGGAGCTGCGCATCGTCACGATAGGCGGCGGCACGGGACTGTCTACGTTGCTGCGCGGCCTCAAGGTCCACAATGTGGAGATCACCGCGATTGTGACCGTCGGTGACGATGGAGGATCGTCCGGCCGTCTCCGGACAGAGTTCAACGTGCCTGCGCCGGGTGACATTCGGAACTGCCTCGTTGCGCTCGCGGACTCCGAGACGCTGCTCTCAGAGCTCTTCCAGTACCGTTTCGACTCAGAGGACTCCGGACTGAACGGGCACTCGTTCGGCAACCTTTTCATTACCGCGTTGGCGAAGGTTAGCGGTAGCTTCGAACAGGCGATCATTGAGTCATCACGGGTATTGAATATTCGCGGTACGGTCGTACCGTCCTCCCTGGAAAATATCATCGTCGCGGCAGAGATGGCCGATGGACGGACGCTGTACGGTGAAACGACGATCGTCCGCGAGCAGGCACGCATCGAGAGGGTCTTCCTGGAGCCACGCTCCGCCGAAGCGTACGACCCAGCCATCGAGGCGATTCTCTCAGCCGACCTCGTCGTCCTCGGACCGGGCAGTCTGTATACATCAGTTATTCCCAACCTCCTGGTCGAAGGCATTGCCCATGCATTACGGTTTGCTCCGGGCGAGCGCGTGTATGTCTGCAACGTCGCGACACAACCCGGTGAGACGGATGGCTTTACCGTCTTCGATCACCTGAAAGCGCTGGACCAACATTGTGGCGGGTTGCCGGTTGATCGTGTGCTGGTCAACTCGAACCTGGCGCCCTCCGTCACCGGGATCAAGCCGGAATGGGGAGTAGCTGCGGTCCGTTACAATGGACTTGGGGATTACGATGGTGAAGTCGTGATCGAAGAACGCGACGTCGTAAACCCTGAATTTCCTTTGCGCCACGATCCCGAGAAACTTGCCTCCGTGTTACTGGACATTGGCGGAGCGCAGGTAGGGCGCGCAGAGAGCGGCGAAGAGCGGCTGATCCGGCGCAGCTCCAGCCGGGCGGCGGATGCATCTATGACCGCCACGGTTAACGTGCCTGCCGCCGGGAATCGGCCGGCGGCAGATGAAGGAAGAACGGGAAGGAAACCTCTCGATGGCAACGCGAATCGGGATTAATGGCTTCGGCCGAATTGGCCGGCAGGTGTTCAAGGCAATCTTCGACAACCACGACCGCGAGCTCGACATCGTTGCGGTTAACGATTTAATGGACAACAAGACGGCGGCCCACCTTCTGCGGTATGACTCGACCTACGGCATCTGGGACGCTGAAGTCGAGGCTGACGACGACGCAATCCACGTTGGTCCGAAAGCCGTGAAAGTATTCAGCGAGCGCGACCCGTCAAAGCTCCCCTGGGGCGATCTCGGCGTCGACATTGTCATTGAATCCACCGGGTTGTTTACCGACGGAGCGAAGGCCAAGGGGCATATCGCTGCCGGCGCGAAGAAGGTCATCATCTCCGCCCCCGGTACGAACGTCGACGCGACGTTTGTGCTCGGAGTGAATGACGACAGTTACGACCCCTCCAGCCACCACATCGTCTCCAATGCCTCCTGCACGACGAACTGTCTCGCGCCAGTCGCCAAGGTTCTCCACCAGCACTTCGGTATCGGCCACGCGATCATGACGACCGTCCATGCCTATACGAGCGACCAGAATCTCCTCGATGGCTACCATAAGGACCTCCGGCGTGCGCGCAGTGCGGCGCTCAATGTCATCCCGACGACGACCGGTGCGGCCCAGGCGGTTGCGCTCGTGCTTCCCGAGCTCTCGGGCAAGTTCGATGGCTTCGCGTTGCGTGTGCCGACGCCGACGGTCTCTCTCGTGGATCTTTCGGTGAATTTCGAATCCGACGTCACCGTGGAAAGCATCAACAGCGCGCTCCAGTCGGAGGCCGCCGGTGCACTCGAAGGTATCCTCGATTACACGGACGAACCGTTGGTGTCGGTCGACTTCAAGGCCGATCCGCATTCCGCTATCGTCGACGGTTTGTCGACCATCGTCGTCGGCGACCGGATGGGGAAAGTCATCGCCTGGTACGACAACGAATGGGGCTACTCCTGCCGCGTTGCGGACCTGACGCTCGTCATGGCATCTGCCGGAGTGTAGCGAGCTACGACGACTGGCAGGAGGACATACGTGGCTTTGAGAACTCTCGACACACTGGATGTCGCGGGTAAGCGGGCGCTGGTGCGCGTTGACTTCAACGTGCCGCTCAGCGACGGCGAGGTGGCCGACGACAGCCGCATCCAGGCCGCGCTACCTACCATCCAGTATCTGCTGGACCACGGAGCGGCGGTCGTGCTCGTTTCGCACCTGGGCCGCCCTAAAGGGCAGGTGAACCCCAAATACTCGCTGAAGCCCGTCGCCGGGTACCTGGCGACGCTGATAGGCAAACCGGTGCACTTTGCCACAGACGTCGTCGGAGCATCGGCGCAGGAAGTAACCGGCAAGCTCCAGCCGGGCGATGTCGCGCTGCTGGAGAACCTGCGTTTCGAACCAGGTGAAGAGCAGAACGACCGCGCCTTCGCTGAGCGGTTGGCAAGCCTCGCGGATGTGTATGTGAATGACGCGTTCGGCGCCGCGCACCGGGCGCATGCCTCAACGGCAGCGATCGCCGAGCTGCTACCCAGCGCGGCGGGGCTCCTTATGGCGAGAGAAGTCGAGGTGCTGAGCAAGGTCCTCGACAGTCCTGACAACCCGCTGGTTCTCATCCTGGGCGGCGCGAAGGTCTCGGACAAGATCGGCGTCATCACGTCGTTTATCGAGAAGGCCGACGCGGTTCTCATCGGTGGCGGCATGGCGAACACCTTCCTCGCTGCCCAGGATGTCGAGATTGGGCGCTCGTTGGTGGAGACGGACAAGGTCGGTGAGGCGCGGTCGCTCATTGAGCAGGCCGTGAGCTCAGGAGTCGCGCTCCTCCTCCCGGTGGATGTCGCGATCGCCCCGTCACTCGACGAGCCTGAGGCGCTTCGTACGATACCGATCACTGAATCCATCGAAGATCAGATGATTCTCGATATCGGTCCGGAGACGGTCAAGCTCTTTGATTCCTGGATCGGACGCGCAGGGACGATCGTGTGGAACGGTCCGATGGGCGTCTTCGAGACGCCCCCGTTCGATGCAGGCACCCGGGGCATCGCTGCCGCTGTGGCCATCGCCGAGGGTTTTTCGGTCGTAGGTGGCGGGGATTCCATCGCGGCGCTGCAGAAGCTCGGGCTTGCCGACCAGATAGACCACGTCTCTACTGGAGGGGGCGCGTCACTTGAGTTTCTGGAAGGTAAAAAGTTACCCGGAATAGCCGCACTGGAGGACGGACGATGAGCCGAACGCGGATCGTTGCCGGAAACTGGAAGATGAATCTCGGTCGCGAGGCATCCATCGGCCTGGCCAAAAGCGTATCTGACATAGGACGGCATGTCGCTCGTACCGAGGTGCTGATCTTTCCGGCGCTCGTCTGGCTTGACCCGGTCGCATGCGCAATTCAGGGATCCACCATTCGTGTAGGTGGACAGAACTGCTATAGCGCGCCCAAAGGGGCGTTTACTGGTGAAGTCTCGGCGCCCATGCTGGCTGAGATCTGTACCGACGTCATGGCCGGCCATAGCGAACGCCGGCACATCTTTGGTGAAAGTGACGAGCTCATCGGCGCCAAGGTACGGGCCATACTTGATACGGGCCTCCGGGCGGTTCTCTGTGTGGGAGAAACGCTTGAAGAACGCGAGCGAGGCGATGCCCAAGACGTTGTTGAGCGTCAACTGCAGACCGGACTGAGACACCTCGGACCCGGAGAGATGAACCATGTCGTCATCGCTTATGAGCCTGTGTGGGCGATTGGGACCGGAGTGGCGGCAACGCCGGCTGACGCTCAAACCATGTGCGAGTACGCGCGGGGAGTACTCAACAGCCTGTTTGGAGACGAGGGCGTGGACAGGCCAGTCTTGTATGGTGGAAGCGTAACGGCGGACAATGCTCGCGAGTTGTTCAGTCAGGCAGACATTGACGGCGGTCTCGTTGGCGGAGCGAGTCTGGATGTGCAATCCTTTCATGCCATCATCGATGCGAGCGAGAGCATCGAATAGACGTACGCGAACCAATCTTTAGTGGTCCGTTTGTATAAGGAGCCTTCGTGGAAACCGCGCTGTACATCGCGCAGATCATCACGTCAGTCGTGCTCGTGCTCATCGTGCTCACTCAGAATCGTTCCGGCGGGCTGGGCAGCGCGTTCGGCGGAGATTCGTCAACGATCAACCGCACACGGCGCGGCATCGAGAAGACGCTGTTTAACTTTACGATTGGCGCAGCAGTGGCATTTCTGGTCCTGTCAATCGCGTCAACCGTAATCCTTTAAGGGCCGAAAGCATATTGGTAGGCCACTCAGTCGCTGGGGTATACTCCCGGGCATGCGTGGATATCCAACCGGGACGGGAGAACTGTATTGCCGCTAGGACCCTGGGAACTAGGAATCATCTTACTGATTGTCATTATCATCTTCGGGGTTGGCAAGTTGCCGCAGATCGGCGGCGCGCTGGGTCAGGGGATTCGTGAGTTCCGCACCGGCGCATCCGGTCCAGAGACTGAGAAAGAGCGCGCCGAGCAAGAGCGCGTTCGGGTTACCGAGGTCGAACGGCCACGGGATCGCGTTGGCACTGTTGAGAACGATCGCGTTGTTGTTGTGAAAGACGACGAGGAGAAGTAAGAATGCCGCTGGGACCATGGGAATTGGCGATCATTCTGCTGATCATTATCATCATCTTCGGTGTCGGTAAGCTGCCGGAAATCGGCGGTGCGCTTGGTAAAGGTATTCGGGAGTTCAAGACGAGCGCGACTACGGACGAGGTCGACGAGTCAAACGACCGCAATTCAAAGACCACGTACCGCGCGACGTCTGAGCCGAACCATCCTGAGGCGCTCCGCAGCGGGACCGCCAAGGAAGAACTCTAAGGCCCCAACGTCGCATCTCAAACCCCGAGGGCAACGCCCTCGGGGTTCTCTGCATCCAGATCCAGAACACAGGCTGCTTTGACCTACGAGTGGCCTCTCCCTGAGCCGGACTCCCGGAAGAGACCAACAATGCTCTCTTTCTGACCCTCGTCCTCGAACAGTTCAATGAACGTGATCCGCGTCCAGGGGTACAGGAAGCTCGTAGCTCCATCCGCCAGCAATTCCATGAGTTTTCCGTCCCGGCGACGCGGGTTACGAATCGTCACATACAGGTCGGTGGGATCAGGCAGCTTGGCAAGCTCACACATGATCGGGTCGTCGTTCATGATGTGTACCAGTGCTCGAATGCTCATACGGTTGAAAACTCCCTACCCAGCTCCGAATGTTCCCATGTCGACAGCGTGAGACCATGGACGTGTCCGTCGGTCGAGCCGATCACCAGTGCCGACCCGGCATAGACCGGCGATGACACGGCGCTGCCGCCAAGCTCGTGCTTCCAGACCAGCTCACCTGTATCGATCAGAAAACCCAAACATGCGCCATCAATCGTGCCGATGTATCCAGTCGTCTCGCCCAACAGTGGAGTCGAGGTAATCTGATTCGCATGGCGCTGAACCCATCGCACCGAGCCGTCCTCCCGGTCGAGACCGACCAGCCCCCCGTCGGCCACGCCGAACACCACGACGTTCCCCTCGACGCGCGGTGAAGAAATCACCGGAGCGGTTGCGCGATGCGCCCAGACTCTATTACCGGAGTCGCAGTCAAACGCGACAACACTTCCTCCCCTGGAAGAGGCGAGCACAAGATCCCCGGATGGGCAGGGTTCAGACTGAACCGGGCCATCGCTCGGGCGTCGCCAGACAATTTCACCACCCTCCAGACTCAGGGCATAGAGATAGCCGTCATCACTGCCAACGATGACGTATCCATTCTGGATGACGGGAGACGAACGCACCGGTCCCCAGGTGCGCTGGCGCCACAGCACCTGCCCGCTGGCGAGATCGAAGCAATAGACCGTGGCATCGTCTGAACCGACGACGACCCTGCCTGCCTGCGCGACGGGTGACGACCGCACCGGCATGCTCGTCCGATACTGCCAGATGAGGCTCCCGGAACGCGCGTCGAGACAATAGACGGCACTATCCTCAGATCCAAAGACGACCATGTCATTCTGCGCAACAGGGCGCGCGACCACGCCTCGGCCGGTTAGATACTTCCAGCGTACCGTACCATCCTCCGGCGCCAGACAGTACAGGTGGCGGTCGTACGAGCCAATAAAAACGCTCTCTCCGTTAAATCGACCGGTGCCGCGCACCTCGTCGTCCGTCGTCGTAGACCAGAGCAGGCGTTCCGAGATCTCAACGTCGTCGCTCCTCCGCCGCACGGACCGTTTCCGTGAGGGTCTGCGACGGTCGAGCGGGCGAATAGTTGCCTCGCTCGACACTGCTTGCGACCTCTCCGTGGCATGGACGGTGGCTATCCGAGCACCGAGGGTGCCTCCCTGGTCCCTATTGGCGGCCGTCAATCTCTCCAGCGCGACGCGCACCTCAGCGACACTCTGATAACGCTGATCGGGGTGATACGCGAGCATTCGCATGACGATATCTGCAAAGCCGGCACTGATGGACGGGTTGAGATTTCGGATTGGCCGCTCATGGAAGGTAAACGGCGTCTGCTGCCGTGGGTCCGAGTTTGTGGACAGGTGATGGAGCGTCGCGCCCAGCGCGTAGATATCTCCGCGAGGGTCAGCCAGACCGCGATACTGTTCGGGCGGGGCGTAGCCCTCGGTGCCAATCATCGTGCCGCGCTGCGACCCATGGAACGTTCTGGCGATACCGAAATCGATCAGCGCTACTCTTCCCGTGGAGCGCAGCATGATATTTGAGGGCTTCAGGTCGCGAAAGATGATCGGTGACGGCTCAAAACGATGCAACATCTCGAGCACATCACAGATTTCGATGGCCCAGCGGATGAGGTCTTCCTCGGGGAAGGGCGCCTTGCGTGCGAAGAGCGCGCGCTCCAGATCATGACCGTCGATGAACTCCAGCACGAGATAGATCATGGAGTCGTGCGAAAAATAGTCGTAGATCTTTGGCACCGCGGGGTGGGCGATCGTGGCCAGAAGCTCCGACTCACGCTCAAAGTTGACCAGGCTCAGTGCGCGTGTGCCGAGGTCCTGCTCATTGTCACCCATCTCTTTGACGGCACACATGCGTTCAACCTGCCCGAACCGCAGATCGCGCGCCGCATAGACGATGCTCATGCCGCCGCGGCCAGCGACGCGCTGAATCTCGTAGCGGTTTTCCAGGATGGTACCCGGCGGGAGGACACGCGGAGACCACGCCCCGCCGCCCTTGCGGCGTGCCTTTACGATCGCGCTCCTCGGCTCTGGGAGTCGGTTTCATGTCCCTCTATCCCGTGACCAGGCGCGGCATCGCTGGATTCGACAGACTGACGATCGTCTCTTCATGCGATCAAGGATAACGCCCGGCTCCTTGAGCCCCTATCCCGACAAAGTACCAATTGGTTCCCTGGCGGATTGTATACTCATCGTTGGTCGGCAGCGTGCCGGTCTCACTCTTAGTGGAGCACTAATGTCCAGACAAGAACGCGTCGATCCCGACGTGCACCCTACCACGGGTGCTTCCACAAACGCGGACTCCAAGGGACTCCCGCGCATTCAGCCTATCCTTCCGGACCATACGGACCCGTTCGCGTTCGGTGCCGTTGACAGCGAAGACGCTGGGCGTGAACCAGCCAAGGAACGCCCCAGCCTGATATGGGAGATCACCGAGACACTGGTGCTGGCGCTCCTGATCTTTGTCGCCGTGCGCTCGGTCGTGCTGAATTTCCGGGTCGACGGCCTCTCAATGGAACCCAGCCTTGATTCCGGACAGATGCTGCTGGTGAATCGTCAGGTGTACTTCAATTTTGACGCGAACGACGTCCTCAACCTTCTGCCCTTCGTGGACAAGGACGGTGAGAACGTCGTCTATCCGCTCCATCCACCGCAACGGGGGGACATTGTCGTCTTCGATCCTCCTATCGGACGAGTGTCGAAGCCGTACATCAAGCGCGTTATCGGGCTTCCCGGTGAATCCATCACCATCCATGACGGCGGCGTATACGTCAACGGCGAGCGGCTGACCGAACCGTACCTGGAGGGCACATCAACGTCCTGGCCAAACGGAGATCCCAGCCGGGAAGTCGTTGTGCCCGAGGATCACCTGTTCGTGTTAGGCGACAACCGCAATAACTCGACCGACTCCCGGAGCTTCGGGGTGATTGCCAACGACGCGTTGATCGGCAAGGCATGGATTTCCTACTGGCCGACGCGCCTCGCGGGTATTCTGGGGACTCCGGATTATGGAGAATAATCGTGGACTGTGGCTGTATTCGTGTCGCGCGAACCGGTACAATCGAGTCGTCAGCCCTTGCTGTCGACGATATGGACCGCACGCGTTTGCGACGCTAAACGGCCACGGGAAGGTAGCTTTAGATGATTGAGACGGTCGTCGAGAGCATACGAGTGAGCCTCGTAACGCAGCATCGTGTCGTGATTCTCCGGGAAGTAGACGGCGATCGGCACCTGCCGATATGGATCGGTCCATTTGAGGCGGAAGCCATCGCGATGGTTCTCCAGGGCGTCGGTTCGGCCCGGCCGTTACCTTATGATCTGTTGACTTCCGTGGTGTCCGAACTGGGTGCTACCGTGACAAGCATCGTTGTTAACGATCTCAACCAGGATGTCTTTTACGCACGCATCATGCTCGATCACGCCGGTTCTGAGGTACTCATCGATTCACGACCATCAGACGCAATCGCGTTGGCAGTGCGAGCGAAGATCCCAATTCTTGTGGACGAGAGTGTCATGGATCGCGCCGGCATTCGCCTTGGCGACGAAGAGGAAGAGGCTGAGGGTCGGCCACAACTGACCAACGAGCTCGGTCAGCCGGTCGACGAAGAGCAACTATCTGCCTTCCGCGACTTCATCGACTCGCTTGATCTTGATGACTTCGGGAAACCGCGCTCCGGATAACGCTCGTCACACACTCAGACCCGACCAGCAGCCCGGCCTGGCCAACGATCATCTTCGCGCGGTATCGAGATACCTAACGATCCACGCGGTCGTTTGCGCGTGAGCCCGAGCGACCGGTACTACGATAGGGAATACCAGTTCATGACGTATTGTTCTACGAGCATAGAGCCACTGGACCAGGCTGAGCGCAGGTCTCATGCTCCCGCCGTCAGGGAGCGGCTCGAAGCGGAAGCGCTCTCCCACATCGACGCACTCTATCGAACTGCGTTACGCATGACGCGAAATCAGAGCGATGCCGAAGACCTTGTACAGGAAGCATATCTACGGGCGATCCGAGCGCTGGATCAGTATCGTGACGGCACAAACCTTCGAGCGTGGTTGTTCCGGATCATGACGAACGCGTACATCAACGACTACCGCAAGCGCAGCCGCCGTCCGGTAAACTCGTCACTTGATGACATTGAAGAGTTCTATCTCTACGATCACCTGATTGACTCCGGCGTACAACCTGCTTCCGAACGGCCTGAAGATGTCGTCCTGAATCGACTGACGGCTGAGGACGTGCTCCAGGCACTCGATTCCCTCTCTGATGACTTCCGGCACGTCGTGCTGTTAGCTGACGTCGAAGGATTTACCTATCGAGAGATCGCCGAGATTCTGGAGATACCGGTGGGTACGGTGATGTCGCGACTGTATCGCGCAAGACGGCGTCTCCAGGGAGCGCTCTACGACTTTGCCCTGCAATCTGGCTACATCAAGGAACGCGCTGAGAATGATTAACTGCGACGAAGCCGCCAAGAAGCTCTATGAGTATCTCGACCGGCAACTCACCGAGGAAGAAGCTGCCGAGGTACGGCAACACCTGGAGCGATGTCCCCCTTGTCACGACTACTTCAAGTTTGAAGAGGGCATCCTGACGCGGGTCAACCAGGCGTGCCGCGAAGTTGCGGTTCCAGCCGCTCTTGTCGAGCGCGTCCGCAAGATGTGCGCAGAGTCACCTCGCGGTGCGTGACGTCCGCCCCACTATTGGGCCTAATCGAAAACACGGCACGTGCTCTCAATCGAGTATTGTGGAGGCCAAAATCCCTTGTTATACTCGGGGGAAGATGAATGTGACTCCTTGCACAGACCGGTTGCCGGCGGAATCACGACCTACTGAGTCACCCGAGCGGAGGGAAAACCACACTTGGCGCAGGATGTAGATGTAGCCGTCAACGAGGCTGACGCCGATCGGGTACGAGCCTTATTACGCGAAAATTACCAGCCACGCGATCATGAAGAGGCCCAGGAAATGATCCTTGGCTCTCTCCAGGATATTCAGCATATCCTGGGGTGGGTTCCACTCTGGGCGACGCGAATCGTCGCGGAACACTTCGGGGTCAGCGAGAACCGCATCTATGGTTTGTTGACGTTCTATGCCGATTTTCGAACCGAGCAGCCGGGCAACCATTTCATGCTGCTCTGTCACGGCACTGCGTGTTTCGTGGGAGGCAGCCAGCGACTCATCAACGAGCTCCAGGCCACCTACGGAATCACCGGAGGCGAGACCACTTCAGATGGCGAGCTTACCGTACAGGTTGTCAATGGCTGTCTGGGCGTGTGTGACCTCGCGCCGGTCGTCCAGTTCGACCATCACGACTACTATGGCAAGCTGGACGTAAAGAAATTTAATGAAGCAATTGCCGAAGTGATCCTACGCGGGCCAGTGGAGAATCATAATGAAACTCACTAACAGATCCGAGTTTGACCAGCTCGCTGCCAAAGCAACCCAGGATTTCGGTCAACTCATGGACGGCAGCAAATGGGTCATTAGCGTCGGCATGAGCGAGTGCTCATTCGCCAAGGGTGCGAAAGACACATTCCAGGCGTTGAGCCTGGCTATTACAACCAGCAAGCTGGATATCACCCTGCGTCAGGTTGGCTGTGGCGGTTGGTGCTGGGCTGAGCCGTTCCTCACGGTGTCAGGCCCAGCGCATCCGCCAATTCTGTACGCCAACGTTACATCCGACGATGTACCCGCGCTCATCGCCGGCATTCAGCAGGGTCAGCCGCACCACGCCTCGGCGATCGGAGTCATCTCCGACGCGGCCTTCGGAAACATCCCCTCAATCTTCGACGATCCCTATTTTGGTAAGCAGCGTCGAATCCTGCTGCGCGAGTGCGGCTTCATCGACCCCTATTCGATCGAGGAATACATCGCTAACGGCGGTTACTCCGCCTGGACAAAAGCGCTCTTCGACATGACGCCTGAAGATGTGATCGAAGAGGTCAAGACCTCGAACGTCCGTGGACGGGGCGGGGCAGGTTTCCCGGCCGGCATCAAGTGGGAGAGCGGTCGCCGCACCCAGTCCTGGCCGAAGTATGTCGCCTGCAACTCTCACGAGGGTGAGCCCAACGTCTACAAGGACCGGCGAATCATCGAGAGTAACCCGCACATGATCCTCGAAGGCATCTTGCTCGGCTGCTATGGCGTTGGCGCTGAACGTGGCTACAACTATGTAGGCGGCGAGCATATTCTGGCGGTAGAGCGCTTCAAGCATGCCGTCGCGCAGGCCTACGAGTACGGACTCATTGGCGAAAACGTGCTCGGAACCGGTCTGAATTTTGAGATTCGTACCCGCGTAGGCGGTGGCGCTTACATCTGTGGTGAGGGCTCGGCCATGATGTACTCCGTCATGGGTGAGCGCGGTCAGCCGCGTACCAAGCCGCCCCGCAGCGTCGAAGAAGGGCTCTGGCGCCGGCCGACGGTACTGAACAACACCGAAACCATGGCATCGATCCCTTCGATTATCCGCAACGGCGGTGAATGGTACGCGAGTATCGGAACCGAGAAGAGCACCGGCACCAAGCTCGTGACGATGCAGGGCCCACTCGCCCGGCTTGGGCTGGTCGAGATCGAAATGGGCACGTCGCTACGAGAAGTCATCTTCGACATGTACGGCGGTATGGCCGAGGGTATGACATTTAAGGGCGTGCAAACTGGCGGCGTTTCTGCCGGCCCGCTGGTTGAAAGCCAGCTAGACGTCGCTCTCGATTTCGATTCGATGAAACCCTACAACGCGATGCTCGGGTCGGGCGGTTTCGTGGTGTTTGACGAGACCGTGGACGCAGTTGAATTCGCGCGGTATCTCATGGCGTTCAACCGCTACGAGTCTTGCAGCAAGTGCACTCCCTGTCGTCTCGGCAATCCGGCACTGGTTGAGATCGTCGACCGGATCCTTAACGGGAGTGGGAAGATGTCCGACCTCGCCCTCATCGAGCGAACCGCGAACCATGTTATCGGTTTATCACTGTGTGGACTTGGACAGGTTGCTCCGGTTCCGCTGCTGGGCATGATCGAACACTTCCGTGCGGACTTCGAAGCTCGCATGATGCCGGAGACTGCGGCGTCCAGGCCCGGACCCGCCCTCGTTCACGCCGGCGGCGATTAGGTTCGTACCCGCTCTGTCGCCGCCAGGGCAACGCTCCCGATGACGAGTGCTCCACCGGCCAGCTGATACACAGTAAGGGTTTCGTGGAGCACGCTGAACGCCAGAGCGATCGCCAAGACCGGTTCTATCGTGGTGAGCAGGCTGGCGCGTGGTGGTCCAAGTTTCGACAACCCCCACGTGTAGAGGACTGACGGCAGGAGGGTCGTCAGAATGCCTGTGACCCCGACGATCCACAAGACAGGTTGCAAGCCCGGAAACGTAAGCCCCTCGACAGCGATCGTGACGATCCAGGCAACCAACGCGCCCAGAGACTGGCTCAGCCCAACGACGACCAGGGCATCGAGCCGTGCCAGCAGGACTTGGCCGATCAGGCTGTATGACGCGTATCCGGCAGCGGATAGAATGCCCAGAACGACTCCCGCTGCCTGGACTCTCTCGCCACCAGAAATGATTCCCGAAACCCCAATAACTCCACATAACGACACCAGGAGTGACAGCCGCTGGAGCCTTGAGATGTGATGCTTGAACGCTATCCAGGAGCCTAGCGCCACGATCGATGGTGCAAAGTAGAGTAGCACCGTCCCGACGGCGACACCCGCCAACTCAAACGTATAGATCAACGCGATATTGAAGGCGGCGATACTGACCGCTCCCGCGAACAAGAGTGGTCCCGCAACACGGCGCGAACGCACTCGCGCAAGCTGGGACCTCAGTTCAGGTCGGACCAGGACAAATCCCATCACGGCGGCGGCCGCGGTCGTCGTGCGAATCGCAATGATCGTGAGTGGCGATACGTCGTAACCGTCGAGAATCAGGCGATATGCCACTCCAATACAGCTCCATAACGCCGCGGCGAGCAACACTGCCAGAGTCGCCAGCCCGTAGGGCGGGCTGGGAATGGCAGGTTCATGCTCTATCCCATGCTCTGGGACGTCGAGGTTAAGCGAGGCTGACGGTCTGGCCAACGCCTCTCGATTCAGCGGCCTCAAGCGCCGCAGACGTGACAATCATGTCTTGAATCGCGTTGCCGACTGACTTGAAGAAAGTCACCTGGTCGGCGCTCTCCCGTCCAACGGCCGAACCAAGTATGAGATGCCCGAGTTCCGTCTGGATCCGATCCTCAGTAATCACACCGCGCTGCAGTGGCTGAATGATGTCTCCGGCTTCGTGCAGGATCGCCTCGACAGCGTCCACGACGATCCGGGCACGTGCCACCGTTGCGTCGGGAATCTCCTGCATCTCGGGAGTGAAGGCGCCCACGCCATTGATGTGCGTGCCGGGCTGGACCCAGCTATCGTCGAAAACAGGTGTCATCGAAGTCGTTGCCGTACAAATGATGTCGGTGCCGTCGACCGCCTCCTCGGCGGATTCGTAGCCGTTGATGATGATCGGAGGGTTGTCGATCCAGGCGCTCAGCCGGGCGGCAAATGATGCCCGCGCTTGCGGTGATGGGTCAACAACGCGAACCTCGGTAATGTTGCGCACGCTACAGACGGCGGCCGCTTGCGTCACGCCTTGCGCGCCCGCTCCAAACACCGTGAGGATGGACGAGTCTGGCCGCGCCATCAGATCAGTCGCCGCGCCGGAGACGGCACCAGTGCGCAGCGCGGTGACGGCCGCTCCCTCAATCAACCCGACCGGTTCGCCGGTGCTTGGGTTGAGCGCGATAACGACGGCATTAATCGTGGGCAGACCACGATCCTTGTTACCCGGGAAAACCGAGACGATTTTGGCGCCCAGCGACGCGCTCATGCCCTCGGACGCGCCGACATAGGCCGGCATATAGAGGGAGACGCCCGAGCCGTCCGGTAGCTGGACGGGTGTCCGAATGGGACTGATCGTGTCTCCCTGACTGTACTGGGCAAACACTCGCTTCATCAGCTCGACGGCGTCCGCCATCGGCACAAGCGCCTTGAGATCGGTGGCACCAACGATCCTCATAGTCTCGAACCCCTCCAGTTACTGTTCAACAGGAGGCGAGTGTAGCACGCGGTCACGGACGGCAACGTTGTTGCGCAGCGTCACCTCGCCTGGCCCCGGCAAGCAGCCGTCGCTGGGAGGTGCGGTTGTCCTTGCTGCTTCGCGACCGACGCCTACCCGGGACCGAGCGTTGGGCATAAAAAAAGCTCCCGCTGCGTGGGAGCCTATCTCTGGGGGGCTGTGAATCTTCATGATGAGCCAGATGGCTCCCCGACCTGGACTCGAACCAGGAACCTACGGATTAACAGTCCGGCGCTCTACCAATTGAGCTATCGGGGAATGCACAGAATCTCACCGATAGATAGTTTAACATGGGGAACAGATCGGGGCAATGTTCGACGCGGGCATTTGTGAAAACTGCTACAATCGCGATCCCTGCTCGATGCTCTATGTATCGAAAGCAGATCCGTCCAGCATTATCCCACCGCGGGATCGCACGCAAGGACGTACATGACAACAAGCACCGGCAATACCCCTGATCTTCCAAGGCCGACCCTGGCTGTTGGGGCCGAGATTGGCAGCCGAGGCTTGCGCGCTGTCATCGGCAACGATCAGGGCCAGATTATCGATTCGATCCACGCCATCGACCAGACCGACAACGCTTTCTCCACGGTTGACAGCGTCTGCCACCTCATCGATCAGTTGCTCGCCCGCAGAAATGAGACGATAGACCGCATCGCGGGAATAGGGATCGCGTTTGGCGGACCGGTCGACACGCATCGCGGCCTCATCATTCGCTCCCACCGTACTCCTGGCTTTGACAATTTTCCACTTGCGGGCCTGATCGAGGAACGCTTCGGCATCCCGGTAATCGTCGAGAACGACGCACGCGCTGCGGCGATCGGCGAATCTCGTTACGGGGCGGGCCGCGGGTCGCGCAGCATGATCTACCTCCAGCTAGGCATAGGCATTGGTGGCGCGGTCATCGTCGATGGCCGCATGGTTCACGGCAGCACGATGACCGCCGGGGAGCTCGGGCATATGGCGGTGTCCACCAACGGTCCGCGCTGCTCGTGCGGCAAGCCGGGTCATCTCGAAGCCTACGCCTCAGAAACGGCAATCATCGGACGGATGCGCGAACGGCTCATCACGACATCTCCGCCATCGACCGCGCGTTGGCTTGCCAGTCCCGGCATCACATTGCGGCGTATCTTTGCGGCGTATGGTGATGACGATGACGCAACGGCGGTGATTGACGAGGTCGTCCAGGTGGTTGGGCTCGCGCTCGCCAACCTGATCACCGCGCTCAACTCGGACACGGTCGTGCTAGGAGGCTATGCGCTGGAGATAGGTGCGCCGTTTGTCGCGGGTGTCCGCGCTAAGATTCGTCAGTATGCCTTCGAGGCTGCGGCCAGAAGGGTGAACGTCGCCCGCAGCGATTTAGCGGCCGATGCGGCGGTGATCGGTGCCATCTCGCTCGCATTTGAGTCTCGATCGGCAACTTCCTGATATTTCCGCGCAGTCTAGTGTAAACTTACATGTTGCAGTATGGATGGAGTTTGCACACATGGCTCTCAGCCTGACTCAGGATCAGATCAAGAAGCTTATGCGGCTGCTTGAGGAATCTAGCACGCCGATGACAACCGTCGAACTTGTGAACGCGCTCAAGAAGTAACCGGTAGCTCTAGCGCCGTTTCGGGCGTGGATTCACGTCTCCCGTGCCTTGTATGTCGTTACCGTATCTCATCAATTGGAGGACAGTGGGCTTCATGGATACCCAGAAAACTGGCGTGGCGCCAACCTTCTCAGGCAGCAAAGCAGAACAGGAGCTGGCGCAGCGGCTGTTTCCGGTGTTTATCGCTCGCGGCGCCTTTTTCCCGGACCACCAACCGATCCAGCTCACGTTAGCACAGCTTGCCGATTTTCTCGCAGCGACCGAACCCGGTCAGGACTGGACCAGGAAGATCGACGCGGCGCTTAGCGCGAACGCGGGTATCTTCGCGCGCGAAGAGCGGGGTGAGGATATCCTGTTCATTACGACCAGAGTGGGTCGCCCACTAGTTACGGTCGTCGAGCCAGGGCCTGACCAGAACACGCTGCGATCGCGATTTGCGACGCCTGAGCCACGACGTGAGCCACCCAAGCCACGCCGATCTGCTCTCCGTGGCGCATCGCCCGGCGATGATGTGACCGAAGACGCTGAAGAGCAACAGTTCGCGCCCGACTCCTGGCAGGCAGCAGTTGCCGCAGCTCTCAGAGAAGCCCAGGCCCGCGGCACACGGCCGGACACCGGCCCAGCCAAGGTCGACCAGGATTTGGAGGCGGCTCTCGAAGCGCTGGCCGAGCAAGACGAAGCGGACCAACTTGAGTACGCTGATGTCGCAGAGCCTGAGATTGAGCCAACATACGAGGCGGTCGATCTCTCGGAAGCATCCGATGACGAGCTCGCCGATGCCGTTCGAAACAGCCTGAGCCACGAACCTGAAGTTGCGCGTTGGGGTGACCTCTGGATGCACGAGAGTAAGGTCGCGAAGCTCTCTCGCGGTGACCTGCGCCGCGCTCAGGAATACATCGATGAGCATGGGGAGCCGCTGAGTGACATTGAGCTCGTCCAGGACCTTCGCGGCGTAAACCCGGCTTCTCCGGATTTCCCGCACGAGCGCTTTACGGTGAACTATCGGCTGTCGCGCGAAGTTCGCGATTTTGAGTACCTTGGTACAAGCACTGCAGGTCTGTGGGCCACGGTCAACATGCCGGCGATTGGTACAGAGAAGCGCAAGGCCAGCGAGATCGGCCAGGATTACCGATTCTTGCTCGACTACCGCACTCCCTCTGAGGACCTCGAAGAAGGCATTCTCGAACACGTCCTCACCTTCTACGAGTATCAGCTCGGGGTTTTGCCGCTCGATGCGGACATGGCGACGATCATGCCGAAGCCGGCGTTTGCCGACCAGCGCGCAGCGCGGCTAACCATGGAGTCCCCGCAGACCGGCGAGACGGTCGTGGTGGAGCTACGATTCCCGACCGGGAATCGCGGCGGATACCTCGTGGGCCTCGAGCAGTTCTTTGAAGCCAACCTCGTTCCGGGCGCCCTGTTAACCCTCGAGGCAACCGATGACCCGAGCCACTTCATTCTGGAGTACTTTCAAATCTCCGGCCAGGATCGCCGGTTGCTCCACTATGACGAGCGCAAGAACCGCTACGTCTTCCGCCCAACGACGTTCTATAGCGGCTTGCAAGATGACATGCTGGTCGACGAGAACCGCTTCCCGCGGATGGCAGACGCAACCCCGCTTGACGAGCGCACCCGACGCCGGCCAGATCAGGTCGTGGCCAAGACATTTGAGCGCGTGGGCGAGAATGTAGGCACTTCGGAAGAGCCCCGCTACCTGGCAATGTTTAGCGATATCCTCGCCGCGGCCAACGTCGAACGGCCTATTTCCGCCGAGTTGCTGCGTGACATCCTCACCGGCGGAACGTATCCGGAGTTCTCCGCTGATGGCGACGAAGAAGACACGTTTTTCTACCAGCCGTAGTCGAGCGACCGAGGACCGCGCCAGCATTGACGCGGTCCTCGACGCGCTCGCAACCAAAACGCCTGACGATCTCACCAGTGAAGACTACGAGGGTCTGTCTGACCTGAGCCGGCCTGCCGCGGAGCGGTTGGCCGAGCGCTGGTCGGAGATTCCGCTTCCTCTTCGACTGGAGCTCGTGCAGCTCATGGTGTCCATGCGGGAGTCCGAGATCGAGCACCACTTCGATCGCGCGCTCGTCGTTGCGCTGGGAGACGACATCAGCGACGTGAAGCTGGCGGCGTTTGAGGGGCTCACTGACACAACCTTGCCGAGCCTTCTCGATTATCTTCTTGAACAACTGCCAGACGAACCCGACGCCGCTGTCCGAGCGTCCGGAGTTGAAGTGATGGGGCAATTCGCGCTCCAGGCAGAGTTGAATAAGCTGGACGAGTCGACCGTCGACCGGTTGCGCAACGTCCTGCTCTCCCTCGCGGAGGATGACGAGACCGCAACCGTTCGGCTCCGCGCCGTCGAGTCGGCGGCGTTCCTCGCCGGGGACCCGGAGGTGATCGACGCTATCGAAGATCTCTGGGAATCAGGGCACCATGAAGCGCAAGTGAGCGCCCTTCGCGCCATGGGCAGGCAATCCGATCCACGTTGGTCGGATCTGGTGATGGCCCAGTTTCAAAGTGATGAGCCGGAGATACGCTTCGAAGCCGCACGGGCGATTGGCACACTTGGAAGCCAGAGAGTAGTGCCGCGCATTCTCGACCTGGTTGACGATGAGGACGTTGAAGTACAAATGGCGGCGATTGCCTCGCTGGGGATGATCGGCGGCCCGGACGCCTTGAGAGCGTTGCGCAACCTAGAGCAATCGGATTCCGTCGCGATCGCAGATGCCGCAAGCGCCGCGCTCGACGAGGCGATGTTGCTCGACAACCCGGCCCGTCCACCGAGCTCTCTGTGGCAGCAAGAAACGTGACGAGTTAGCGGACCGGAGGATTGTACGGTTTGCGCCGGACCGTCGCCTTGTTACTGTCGGGGGAGATTCCGCCATCATGAACCTCGTTCCTGAACGACGTTGTGACTAGCTGCGTGACTGATAAAACAGCCGTCAACGTAGCTGACCTGATCGATGACCTCTTCGATGCTTGCATCACCGGGGACGTTCGCACCCCAGTTACATCGATCGCATTCGACAGCCGCAACGTCGTGCCGGGTACGCTCTTCGTGGCGCTGCGTGGCGGTTATGCGGATGGCCACGACTACCTGCAAGCGGCACTCCGCGCGGGAGCCGTCGCTGCACTCGTGGAGCCGGACACTCCTGAAGACAACGTTGCAGGCTACAAAGGCGTCATCCGGGTCAGGAATACCCGCGGCGCGCTGGCGCACCTCTCCGCGGCTCTGTACGGCCACCCAAGCCTGTCCCTGGCTGTCATCGGCATTACCGGCACCGACGGAAAGACCACCACAAGTTTCTATCTCCACCAGATGCTCGAACGCGCGGGATTGGCCACGGGCCTGATCTCCACGGTTGCCGTCCGTGTGCCTGGCCAGCCTGACCGCTCCTCCGCCCGCCAGACAACGCCTGAATCACTCGATGTCCAACGAACGCTGCGTCAGATGGTTGATGCAGGGGCGCGAGTGGCGGTGGTTGAGACGACATCGCACGCGCTCGAAACCCATCGCGTCGACAATTGCCATTTCGACGTCGGGGTCGTGACCAACATCACCAGCGAACATCTCGATTTCCACGGCAGCATCGAGAATTATCGGAAGGCGAAGGCGGGTCTGCTCCGGAGAGTGGCCCGGGCGCGCGACAGCGGCAAGCGCGGCGCGGTCGTGCTGAACGCTGATGATCCCGGGTGTGTCGCCATCTCGTCGGATGCCGAGGGAGCCGACATTCTCTGGTACTCCACCCAGGAACACTCCGAGGCAGGCGTCCGCGCAGAAAACATCGTGGCGCTTCAGGACTCAAACACATTCACCCTGGTCATTGATGGCCGTCGATTCCCGGTTCGACTGCCTCTTCCCGGCGCATGGAATGTCGCGAACGCACTGGCAGCCTCCGGTGCAGCATATCTCCTGGGATGCGACGTAGCCACCATTGCTAACTGTATAGAGAACCTTCGCCCGGTACCGGGGCGCATGGAGAGCATTGATCTGGGTCAGCCGTTCACCGTTGTGGTGGATTACGCGCACACCCCCGAGTCGATTCGATCCGTGCTTGAAGAGGCGCGGAGAATCACATCGGGCCGTGTGCTGGTCACCTTTGGCTCGGCCGGCGAACGTGACGTCGAAAAGCGGCCCGTCCAGGGCGCGGTGGCGGCGCGATTGGCGGACTATGCGATCTTCACCAGCGAGGATCCGCGCTTCGAGGATCCCGAGCAGATCATCAATGAGATTGCCGCCGGTGCTACGGAGCGTGGCGCGGTGCGCGGTGTAGACTTTGACTGCATTGAAGACCGCCGGGAAGCGGTGAGCGAGCTCCTGCGCCGTGCCCGGGCGGGCGACATCGTCATTCTGGCCGGCAAGGGCCACGAGCGCAGCATGATCTACGGGTCGGACCATCGCCCCTGGGATGAATCTCAGGTCGCTCGTCAGGTACTACAAGAGTTGGGGTACGGCCCCGCGAAGCACGAAGGAACCGAAGCTTGAACTCCGCTGTACTGCGTCGAAGCGTGTCACTGCTCGTCATGCTCATGGTGTTCACCATGCTGGCGGCATGCGGCGAGCCTGACCCCGCGCTCACTGAGGGAGCCCAGGGCCAGCCGTCCAACGCGCCGGAAGGGGAGATTCTCTTCGTCGCTGAGCACAACGTGATGCGCTGGGATGGCGACGTGGAACAAGTGACCGAGGGCGAACATGCGGCGTCGCCGTCATGGGCATCGGCCGGCGACCGGTTTGCCTACGTCCGCGTCGGTGAAGCGTTTTCCGACATCATCGTCGCCCGCAGTGACGGTAGCCCACTCGTGCAGGTCACTGAGGACCACCAACCGGCAGCAGAGCCTTTTACTCAAGAGTACGTGATGGCGGCTGCCTGGGCCTGGGACGTTGACTGGTCACCTGCCGGCGAGCAGTTGATCTATGTGAGCGATAAGGGCCTGTACGATGAGTTCTCCCGCCCGCTCTACCTGTGGTTTTCCGAGACGTTCGAAGTTGGGCCATACCTTCTGAACGCTGCGGCCGAGATCAGCGCGACCCAGGAGGATCCCGTCTTTTCACCGGAGGGTGAGCGAGTCGCGTTCGTCGTGCGCAGCGATTCAGGGAATGGCGCGCGCGTACCTGAGATCTGGATCATTGATCTGGGCTCGGCAACCTACGAGCCGTTCGTCGTGACCGAGGCTGGTGCGTACGACCCTGATTGGTCCCCGGACGGGAACAACATGGCCTTTGTCCAGCGTACGGGTCAAACAAACGACATCTGGATCGCGCCATTGAATGGCGAGGCGCCGTACCAGATCACCAATATCGGCACGACGGTTTCGCCCGTCTGGTCTCCGGATGGCAGGTACCTGGCCTTTTTCCGCGAGAATCAGGGCAGTTTTGAAGCGTGGTACGTTGAGCTCTCAGCCGGGGAGAATGGTCAATTGACCGCATCCGAGCCAAAGGAACTCTTCACTGCTACGAATATAGACACAGCATCGGGTATGTCCTGGATCCAGCGATAATCCCAGAAGACGACAACGAAAAACAGCCAGCGCATTATGCGCTGGCTGTTGCTCTTTGATGCCCTTTCGGGTGTCGCTAAAGCGTGTTGCGGAAGAAGTGGTGGTCCATCGGGGCAGGACGTTCCCGACCCAATGACTCACGACTTCTACGCTTCGCTCTTGGCTGCCGGAGCCTTCTCTTCAATGCGGATATGCAGATCCTCGAGCTGACGCTCATCGACCCGGCTGGGTGCGTCGAACATCAGGTCGCGCGCCATCTGGGTTTTCGGGAAGGCGATAACCTCGCGAATATTCGGCTCCCGAGCCAGCAGCATCACGGTGCGGTCGATGCCGGGCGCGATGCCGCCGTGCGGCGGAGCGCCGTACTCAAACGCCTTCAGGAGGTGACCGAAACGGCTCTCGATCTCCTCATCGCTGTATCCCATGAGACTAAAGATCCTGCTCTGGAGCTCACGCTGGTGAATGCGGATTGACCCGCTCCCGAGCTCATAGCCGTCCATAATGATGTCGTAAGCCTTGGCCCGCACAGCGCCAGGATCAGTGTCGAGCAAGGGGATATCCTCGTCCATCGGCGCGGTGAACGGGTGATGCATGGCATCCCATCGACCTTGATCCTCGCTCCACTCGAACATCGGTGGCGCAACGATCCAGGCCGGCGCAGCGACAGTTGGATCAGCAAGGTTCAACTCGTCACCGAACCGCTCTCGCAGGCGTCCAAGCACATTCGCCGCCACTGGAGCCTGGTCGGCAACCAGGAGAATCAGGTCGCCAGGGCCAGACTCAGTGGCCGCCGCGATTCCGGTCAGCTCGTCCTCGGACAGGAACTTGGCAATCGGAGAGCGAGCGCCGAGCCTGCCCTCCTCTTCAGTCAGGGCAAGCCACGCCAGGCCCTTCGCGCCGAATTGACGGGCGAACGCGGTCAGCTCCTCCACACCGCTACGGGTGATGTCGCCCTTGCCGGGCACGCCGATCGCCCGGACAACGCCACCGCCCTCAACCGCCGAACGGAACACGCCAAACTCAGAGCTCTTGACGAGATCCGAGACGTCAGCGATCTCCAGACCAAAACGCAGGTCCGGCTTGTCGCTGCCAAAACGGCGTATCGCCTCTTCGTAGGTCATGCGCGGGAATGGGCTGGTCTGGACCGTTAGTCCCGCCACGGCGATCAACTCGTGAAAGAGCTCCTCGGTGAGCTGAAGAATGTCTTCCATGTCAACGAACGACATCTCGAGGTCGAGCTGGGTGAACTCCGCCTGGCGATCGGAGCGCTGATCCTCATCACGGAAGCAACGGGCGATCTGGTAGTACCGGTCCATACCGCTGACCATGAGCAGTTGCTTGAGCTGCTGAGGAGACTGAGGCAGCGCGTAGAACTCGCCCGGATAGAGCCTGCTCGGCACCAGGTAGTCGCGGGCACCCTCCGGCGTGCTCTTGATCAGGACCGGGGTCTCGACTTCAAGGAAGTCGCGGGCGTCCAGAAACTGTCGAATCGTCCTGATGACCTGGTGACGCAGTATGAGATTCTGTTGCATGCGAGGCCGGCGCAGGTCCAGGTAGCGATACTGGAGACGGATGGACTCGTCGACATCGGTGTCCTCGCTGATTTCGAAGGGAGGTGTTTTTGCCACGTTGAGGATCCTCACCTCAGAGGCATCAACCTCGATATCCCCGGTCAGCATACGAGGGTTCTTGGTTCCATCCGGACGTTCACGCACGGTCCCGTGAACTTCGATGACGTACTCCGAACGGATCCCCTCGGCCACTGCATGCGCCTCAGGCGAATCCTCCGGGTTGCAGACCACCTGGGTCACGCCGTACCGATCGCGGAGATCGAGAAAGATCAACCCACCGTGATCTCGCCGGCGATTCACCCAACCCTTTAAAACAACGCTCCTGCCACTGTCAGAGGCTCGTAACTCGCCACTGGTCGCATAGCCACGCTGGCTACTCATCAATTCTGATCTCCTTCATACCGTCGTCGTTCGATTGTTCTTCAGACGTGCCGGCTGCGGCCCGTTCTTCGGCTTTGACCCGATTCCAGGTCGCAAGCACGTCTTCAACTGATTCAACCTGGACGTCACCAAACACGTGTGGGTGACGTCGGACCAGTTTGGCTGTAATACCTCGCAGCACGTCTTCAAACGTAAAGTCGCCAGCTTCAGTGGCTAGCTGAGACTGGGCGATCACGTGGAAGAGGACGTCTCCGAGCTCTTCGCGCTGGTTGGCGACGTCACCGGACTCAAGCGCGGCGCGGTACTCAGCGAGCTCTTCGACGAACTGTGGCAGCAACGACTCTCTGGTCTGCTCCCTGTCCCAGGGGCAGCCGTCCGGCCGGCGCAGTCGCGCGACGATGTGCTCCAGAGCCGAGATCGACGAGGTGCCGTCGAGTGGATCGGCCGGCGGAATAATCAATCTTCCGTCCGACTCCCATTCGCGTACCTCGGTATCGCTCGCCCCATAGACACGCTTCAGCCGCCGAGAAGCCAGCTCAACGACGCTCGACCCGTACCAGTTCGTCACGATCAACGGTGCCGTCGGGTCGATCGGGCAGAGGCCGGCGCCAAAGACCCCGTGGTTCTCCGCAAGGGCGAGCTCCAGCGCATCGACAATATCAGAACGGCCCAACCCTGAGACGCCGGGATACAGAGCTCCCGGGATGATGGTCACCGCCACGTGTGACGACAGCGCCTCAACCGTAAGGTCACCGGGGACGCCGGCGTCCGGAAGCACGTACAGGAGATCGCTCCGCTGTGAGCGTTCAAGCAGGTCATCGACGATCTCACCCAGTACGCGGTCCACCGGCCCATTGAAGACGGCATCGTATGCGTGATCGAGACGGATACCCGCAGCGCTCAGATCGGACGAATCGAGCGCACGACTCGTTCGCGCGACGATTGGTCCCTCAACCTCGAACTCGTTCAGGACGTTGGCGCCAATGACGGTAATCACGATCCACGACCTGAGGTAACCGTGTCAGAGCCAAGGCTCAGGACGGCCATAAATGCAGCCTGAGGGATCTCCACATTTCCGACCATCTTCATGCGCGCCTTACCCTCTTTCTGACGCTCCAGGAGCTTGCGCTTCCGCGTGACGTCACCGCCGTAGCACTTCGACAGCACGTTCTTGCGCATCGCCTTGACCGTCTCACGCGCGATAATTCTGCTCCCGATGGACGCTTGAATCGGCACATCAAACATCTGTCTTGGGATGAGCGTACGCAGCTGTGAGACCAGCGCACGGCCACGGACGTAGGCCTCGTCACGGTGCGTGATCATCGAGAGTGCGTCAACCGGGGTAGCGTTTACCAGGACATCGAGCTTCACGAGATTCGATGCCTCCATGGCCCGGAAGCTGTAATCGAGCGAGGCGTAGCCCTGTGTGCGCGACTTGAGCTGGTCGTAGAAATCAACGATCAACTCCCCGAGCGGCATCCCGAACTTGATCATCACGCGGTCTTCGTCAAGGTACTCGAGGTGCTCGTACACTCCGCGCCGCGTTGTGACCAGATCGATAACGGTGCCGATGTAGCGCGCGGGCGCGATAACAGTGATCTCCATCCAGGGCTCGCGAATCTCGTCAATCTCCCCCGGATCCGGCAACGCGGAGGGGTTATCGACCAGGACCACTTCACCCCCGGTCTTCACCACCTCGTATTCCACGCTCGGCGCGGTCGCCAGTAGATCAATCTCGAACTCTCGCTCCAGGCGCTCCTGAATGATCTCCATGTGCAGCAGGCCAAGGAATCCACAGCGGAAGCCGAACCCAAGGGCGTCGGAAGACTCGGGCTCATAGACCAGCGCGGCGTCATTGAGCTGTAGACGCTCGAGAGCATCCCTGAGCAGGAGATAGTCTTCACTGTCAACCGGGTAGAGGCCAGCGAACACCATCGGCTTCGCTGGACGGTAGCCCGGTAGCGCCTCCTGCGCGGGACGCCTGGCCATGGTGACCGTGTCACCCACCTGGCACTCGCGCACGACCTTGAGACCGGTTGCGATGTAGCCTACTTCGCCGGCGGTCAGGCTCTTCACCGGGGTCATCACAGGCTTGAATACGCCGATCTCGAGGATCTCGGCTTCTGTCCCGGTGCCCATCATCCGCACGCGCGAACCTGGTTCCAGCGTGCCGTCGACCACCTTGACATACGCAATAACACCTTTGTACGCGTCGTAGTGGGAGTCGAAGATCAACGCCCGCAATGGAGCATCTGGGTCCCCGGATGGGGGTGGAATTTTGTCCACAATGGCCTGGAGAATCTGCTCGACGCCGAGGCCGGATTTGGCCGAGGCAGGAATGATCTCGTCCGGCATCAACCCGATGAGATCGCTCACCTCTGCTGAAACTCGTTCCGGCATCGCATTCGGCAAATCGATCTTGTTGATTACGGCGATCAGTGAGAGGTCGTTGTCCAGCGCAAGGTAGACGTTAGCGACCGTCTGCGCCTCAACCCCCTGAGCGGCGTCAACGACGAGAACCGCGCCCTCACAGGCAGCTAGCGAACGGCTGACCTCGTAGGAAAAATCCACATGGCCAGGGGTATCGATGAGATTCAACTCATACAGTTGACCGTCTGCGGCGGTAAAGTCCATCCGCACCGCGCGCATCTTGATGGTGATGCCTTTTTCGCGCTCAAGGTCCATCGAATCCAGGACCTGCTCCATCATTTCGCGCTTGGTGAGTGTGCCGGTTGCCTCCAGGAGACGGTCGGCAAGGGTTGATTTTCCATGATCGATATGGGCTATGATGCTAAAGTTTCGAATATGTTTTTGTTCGGTCATTTGGTTCAATCGTGTGTGCCGGGGTCATGCCCCGTTCGGACGCTAAGCAAAAAGTGAAGTATACCGGAGATGCGGCTGAGCCCTACGGTCTAACGGCCGTAACGCGGCTCGATGATCGGCATCAACCTGGGGCCAATGACCGGGACGCGCCGGACGATGGCTGGCACCTCTGGCGCGCCCAGGGCGAACGCGATCGCGAAGAACGCGGCCATGGCAGTCGCGAGCCCATAGCCGAACAACAGATACGCTGCAACGCTTCGGCCGGCCGCCGGGTCAGTTGCCCGCGCCATGATGTCACCCATCCAGTAGGCGAGGGGAAGGAACAGCAGCGCGGCGACTCCGGCCCTGACCACCGAGGTCGCCAGTTTCCTGCCCAATGATCCGATGCGCTGCCGTAAGATGACGGCCAACAGCAGCAT
Organism: uncultured Chloroflexia bacterium; assembly: GCA_963729445.1. Classification (GTDB taxonomy): domain Bacteria; phylum Chloroflexota; class Chloroflexia; order Thermomicrobiales; family CFX8; genus JACCZH01. Next base: position 152,417 of record CAVSNU010000003.1, on the reverse strand, counting down.
CTCCAGCGTGGCGGTGATTGAGATGGCCAGCGCCAGCCCACCGTGGCCCATCGGTCCGACGAGAAGCGCGCTCAGCGCGACGTTCACTCCTACTGCCAGCACTGCGATCGTCACCGGTGTGCGGGTATCCTGCATGGCGTAATAGGCGCGGGTAATGGCCTCAATCACCGCCGTGCCACCCAGACCGATGGCGAAGTACCCCAGCGCTTCGGACACAAGCCTGGTTGATTCCTGGTCGAACGATCCAACCTCAAAGAGCATCTGCACGATGCTCACCCGGAAACAGTAGAGTCCAACCGCCGCCGGCAGCGTCAGGAACACCAGCGGGGCCAGCGCGTCGCCAAGTGTCTCCTTCATCTCAGCGACTGAGCCGGTTTCGTACTGTCGCGCCATTAAGGGGAAGATGACCGTCGAGAGACTCAACGCTAGCACGCCATATGGAAGCATGAAGAGCTGAAATGCATAGTTCAGCGCTGAGACGCTGTTTTCCCCAATACGCGACGCAAAGTTCGTCATCACGATGAAGTTCACCTGGAACGCCGCCTGCCCCAGGATTCTCGGACCCATCAGCCGCAGCACCGTCGCTAAGCCGGGCACCTGCCGGTCGAGCGAAAATCGCAGTCGCATGCCGCCGCGCCACAGACCTACCGCCTGTATACCGGCGTGCAACACGGCTCCGGCGATGACTCCCGCGGCCAGACCGTACACGCCGTACTTCGGCGCCAGGGCAAGCGCACCCATAACGATGCCGACGTTGTAGAGCACTGGTGCATAGGCCGAGAGCGCGAACTGATCTTGCGCCTCCAGCATGCCTTTGAACGCGGCTCCCAGGCCAAGCAGAAGGGGAGACAACAGCAGAATGCGCGTCAGTCGCGCGGCAAGCTCGGCCTGTTCCGGGGCCAGGCCCGGCGCAATGAACCAGTTGATAAGCTGCTCGGCGAAAATCAGCGTGACGAACGCCACCACACCGAGAACAACGAGCGTGTATGTCAGGATCGAGCTGGCCAGCCTCCAGGCGCTCGCCGAATCCTGCCGTGCGATCATCCCACCAAACACCGGAATGAACGCACTGCCAAACGCTCCGCTCATGACAACGAGAAACAGAAGGTCCGGGATCCTGAATGCAGCGACGTAGGCGTCATAATCAGCGCCGGTGCCGAACTGTGCCGCAACGACCACTTCGCGGACGAGACCGAGTATCCGGCTCAGGATGAAGGCAATGCCGACGATGATCGCGTTGCGGGCGACCGAGGAGCCGCGCGAGACCGGGTCATCTGCGACACCCGGTAGGCTGGCCGTCCCAGTGTCGACGACGGGCAGCGTCTCGGTGACGCCGTATCTTGCTGGATCAATCCAGTCGTGATCTGGGTGTTGGCGGCGGTTGGAAGGCTTCACGGCATGATTCTACGCGAGTTGGCAGTTTCTACCTAGGATTGGTAGGATATACGTTCTGATGTGCCGGTGCGTCCGGCCCTGTTTTAGTGTGCATAAACATCCCAGCCAGGAGGAAGCGTTAGTGGCAAATTCCAAGTCTGCCTTGAAGCGCGTGAGGGTAGCCGAGCGCCGTCGTATCCGGAACCGGACCTTCCGCTCAGCAGCTCGCACCGTGGTTCGCCGCGCCGAGTCGATCATCGCAACCGGTGACGCCGATGCTGCTGCAACCGCAGTCGGCACCGCTGTGAGCATGCTCGATCGCACTGCGGGCAAGGGCATCATTCATCCCAACAACGCCGCTCGCCGCAAGTCGCGCTTGATGGCAAAGTACAACAAGATGGGCGCGTAGAGGCTTTCGCCTTTACGCTCCTCTCCAACAAGCGTCTCATCACTACATACCGATGTTGCGAATTACGAGCGGGAACGACGAAACGTTTCCGCTACGCTCGCTGTCGTCGCCACGATAACCGACTCGGTGCGCGACGAGCGGCCAGTCTTCACGAGCCACTCAGCTCTACGCAGGCGTTCAATTCCCTGCGCCAGCGTTTCTCGATCGCGGGCCGCAGGTTTCTGACGCAACATTCTCAGACGTCCCTCACTGACCCCGGACGCCCGGGCCACCGCCGGCGGATCGTACTCGCCCAGGTTGCGCGCGGCCTCCAGACCAGCTGCCTCACTCGCAAACTGCGCCAGTATTCTCTCCGGCTCGTCACCGGAGGAGAGTACGCGTTCTAGCTCCTGAAGCGCCGGGCCTGATTGACCGGTATAGACAAGATCGTTGAGCTTGAAAGCGGTGTACCCGCTGCGATCCGCAACGAGCTCGCGCACAACATCCTCGTCGACAACCCCGTCAACCGCGGCGCACGCGAGCTTGTCCACCTCGGTCGCAATCAACCGGGTATCAATGACGGTGTTATCAAAGCGTGATTCCTGTTGCCAGCTCGTCGGATAGAGCCGCGTCAAAAGTTGAATTGCTGCCTGTAACGATACCGAGACTCCGGCGTTTGTGCCTCGCTCAAGAACCCAGCGCACCAGCCCCTCCCCGCGAGGAACCGGGAACGCCTCAACCGTCCACTTGTGACTCACTGCGGCCTTGATAATGACCGAGGAGGACGCCAGCGTTTCGTCCGCCCTGACAACCACGGTGGTCGTCGGTGGCGTGGCTTCGAGGACGGCCACAAGGTCCTTCCAGCCAACAGACGACTCGGCACGACGCTTACTTCCGCGCCCTGAGGCCGCGTTCGCGTTCGTCAGGATCACCATTCTGCCCGCTCCAAAGAATGGTGCAGAGTGACACGCGGAAGCAATCTGGTCAATTGATGAGGATGAAACATCAATAGCTGTAGCACCGAGGCCGGATGGATCAAGCTCACGCTTCAACTGACTGACACGGTCATCCAGATTCACCGCGTTCTGCCCATGAAGAATGTAGACCACCGGCTATCGCCTGTTCGTATGAGACCGTCGAAAGAGGATAATGCGAGAGACGTGGCTGCCATGCAACTAGCTTCGAGCCTGCTCACGCAGGTGGGCGCTACGACGAGTACCCGCGAGGGCACCGAAGAACTCCCGAAAGCTTAATGATGTAGGCTCGACACGCTAAATCGCCACACAGCGCACCACGTCAACTCGCAAGATATCAATTATACCAAGCGCATAGCGCGCCACTTGTTGATGGGTCTACAATCGTCGGGAAGGGAAAGGGGAGATCACTATGCAAGTTGCCGTTACGCGCCGCATACACCAGGAGGAGCTCGACCGGCTTGGCTCAGTATCTGATGTCCGGCTCTGGGACTCTGATTTGCCACCGTCTCCGTCCGAGCTGAAGGCGCTCATCTCCGGGGTCGATGGTGTCCTGTCTCTCTTAACTGACAAGATCAGTGGGCAACTACTGGATACCTCGCCCGGCATCAAGGTTGTCAGCAATTTCGCGGTTGGCTTCGACAACATCGATGTCCCAGCCTGCACCGAGCGTGGGGTCGCTGTCTGTACAACGCCCAATGTCCTGACCGAGACAACTGCGGAATTTGCCATGGCGCTCATCTTTAGCGTCGCCCGCCAGATCGTTCCGGGCGAGCGAGCCGCTCGTGAAGGCGACTGGGAAACCTGGTACCCACTGCGCTTCCTGGGGAGGGACCTGGCCGGCGCTACGCTCGGCATCGTAGGGTTAGGGAGGATCGGCTCACATCTTGCGACGATGGCCAAGGCGATCGGCATGCGCGTTACCTTTTACGATCCCCGGCATGAGGACGAGAGATTTGAGAAGGTTGAGCTGGCAGAGCTCTGGTCCCAATCCGACATTATCTCTCTACACGTGCCTTTAACGAACGAAACACGTGGTCTCGTTGACCGGGAGACGCTCGCGCAAATGAAACCGGATGCGATTCTGATCAATACGGCGCGCGGACCGATCATTGACACTGCAGCGCTGGTTGAGTCGCTTCAGAGCGGTCATCTGGCGGGTGTGGGGCTCGACGTAACGGACCCGGAACCTCTTCCCGCGGACCATCCGCTTTACTCCTTCGACCGTGTCACCATCGCCCCGCATATCGCCAGCGCTACGCACACCACCCGGCGCAACATGGCTCGGCTGTCGGTGGACAACGTTCTGGCCGTATTACAAGGCACAACCCCGCCACACTGCCTCAATCCAGAGGTTCTCAACCATGGCTGATCCCTGCACGACGGTGGTCGTTACAGGCGTCGGTTGCGTGTCTCCGCTGGCCGTCGGGCGCGACGCCAGCTGGAAGAGGCTCGTCGACGCACAGGGCGGCGTGCGCCCTATCGACCGCTTCGACACCGAGGGGTATCCATCAAGGATTGCCGCTCAGGTGCCCGACTTTCACCCCGAAAACTATATGGACCGCAAGGACGCCCGGCGGACCGATCGCTATATCCAATTTGCCATGGCTGCATCCCGCGAGGCGCTCGAGCACGCCCGGTACACGATCGATCCAGCCACGTCCGACCGTGTCGGTGTCATTATCGGGACAGCCATGGGCGGGCTCGAAACCTTTGAAGAAGGCTTTACGACGCTCAAGGAGCGTGGCCCAGATCGGGTGAGCCCGTTCTTTGTTCCCATGCTCTTGGCGGACATGGCGGCAGGATTCGTATCGATTCAGATTGGCGCGCGCGGTCCGAACTTCGCGACCCTCAGCGCGTGTGCCAGCGCCGCCCACGCCATCGGAGAGGCAGCCGCGACGATTCGCCGCGGCGACGCCGATGTCATGCTGGCCGGAGGGGCGGAGGCACCGATCGTGCCCTCGGCATTGGCTGGTTTCGCGGCGGCTGGCGCACTCTCGACGCGTAACGACGACCCGGAGCGCGCAAGCCGGCCGTTCGACCTGAACCGCAACGGGTTTGTGATCGGCGAAGGTGGCGCAGTCCTGCTTCTGGAGAGCCTTGCCCACGCCACTGCGCGTGGTGCCGAGATCCTGGCCGTCGTCAGCGGCTATGCGACGACGGCAGACGCATCGCACATCGTACAGCCCGCTCCGCAGGGGGAGGGGGCTGCGCGGGCGATGACCCTGGCACTCCAGCGAGCCTGCCTGGCGCCAGGAGACATCTCGTACATCAACGCCCACGGCACGTCGACGAAAATGAACGACAAGTTCGAGACCGAGGCGATGAAATCGGTGTACTGCGACGAATTACCGCCAGTGTCGTCTACCAAAGGAGCAACGGGACACCTGCTTGGAGCCGCGCCAGCCATCGAGAGTGCATTCTCAGTTATGACTCTTCAATCGCAGACGTTGCCGCCGACGATTAATTATGAGACGCCTGATCCGGACTGTGACATCGACTGCGTACCTAATAAGGCACGGCCGGGAGTGGTCAAGCACGTGATGAGTAACTCGTTCGGGTTTGGCGGTCACAACGCGGTACTCATCTTCTCGCAACACATCATCGAGTAACGAGGCGACTGATGGTCGCTCAGGCAGCAAGAAAAAAGGAGGGCATTCAGCCCTCCTACGTTGATTCTATGATGCGTGTGGTTTAGTCGAGGTACCCCTTCAGGGTTCGACTGTAACTGGGATGGCGGAGCTTGCGCAGCGCCTTTGCCTCAATCTGACGGATTCGCTCGCGAGTGATACCAAACTCACGGCCGACCTCTTCGAGAGTGCGATAGCGTCCGTCGTGGAGTCCAAAGCGCAAAGTCACGATCTTGCGCTCTCTCTCGGTAAGCTTATCCAACGCATCGCCAATCTGGCACTTCAGAAGCTCTTGCGCCGCCTGCTCGATCGGAGGAAGAATCGTCTCATCTTCGATGAAATCGCCAAGGAAGGCGTCGCCGTCCATTCCCACCGGTGCCTCAAGTGAGACTGGGTGGCGGGCGGCGTCGAGCACCTGTCGGATCTTCTCTTCCGGCACATCCATGGCTCGTGCGATCTCGAGGTAGCTAGGCTCGCGCTCGAAGATCTGTTGCAAACGATGCCCGGTCTTCTTGATGCGGTTAATCGTCTCGCCAACGTGCACCGGCAAGCGAATCGTGCGACTTTGATCTGAGATCGCGCGTGTTATTGCCTGGCGGATCCACCACGTGGCGTATGTCGAGAACTTGAAACCTCGTGTGTAATCGAACTTATCGGTCGCTTTCATGAGACCGATATTGCCCTCCTGGATCAAGTCCAGAAAGGAGAGGCCACGCCCCATGTACTTCTTGGCGACGCTGACAACCAGTCGCAGGTTGGCCTGTATAAGGTGCTGGCGTGCCAGCTCACCATCTTGTTTGTCTGCCGTCAACTCGGCCTTAATGGTGTCGTCTTCGAAATCGCCCTCGGCGAGGCGCGCCGCGGCGGAGAGTCCACGCCCCATGCGCTTGGCCAGCCACACTTCCTCTTGCATGGTCAGCAGATCAGTTTCACCGATCTCCTGAAGATACAAACGCACTGAATCGGCAACTCCGCCAACGGCGTTGTCAACCATCTCGCTACGATTGATGAGATAGGTGTCAACCTGCGCCTCTTCGGTGTGATTTCCGTTGCTGGAACCATTCTTGGGGGTTAGAGAGCGAAAGTGCGAGAAGTGTGAGCGGGATGATGTACTAGACTGTGACGAGGGAGCTTGGTCGACAACATTGATGTTGTTATCGAGTAGTGACTGCCATAGCTCATCGACCGAAGAAATATCATTCTCCATGTCGGGGTAGGCAGCGATGATGTCGTCGGACAATAGGAAACCCTGTGACTTGCCTTTATCAATAAGGCTGGTGACCACTGGCGTCTCTCTCCCTCCCGAAGGCGACATAATGACACAGCGCGCAGGGTAGACTTTGGGCACACAGATTCCGTGTCGAGCAGCCTGAGCCCCAGCACTCGACCGCAAAACGAATCTTGACTAGCCCGTAGAGCCCGTCGCGTGTGTTCTATATTTCAGCTAGTATAGGGTAGATTTACCCATATTTCAATAGATCGGACGGATCAGTATCGAAACTCAAGGCAAGCGCATTTTCAGCGGCTCTCTGGAGGGTGAGTGATTACACTTGGAGTCGATCCCGGGACCGCGATTATGGGCTATGGTGTGGTGCGGGGCGAGAGCGACCCTGAGCTCATTGACCACGGGGTCATCAAAACGCACTCGTCAGAGTGTATGCCTGATCGCCTCCTGCAGTTGTTTGACGGGCTGACTGAGGTAATCGAGTCACGACGCCCAGACGTGATGGCCGTTGAGCAGCTCTTCTTCGCCCGGAACGTCACCAACGCCCTCGCGGTGGGGCAGGCGCGCGGCGTTGTGCTCCTGGCCGGAGCCCAGCATGGCATTCCGATTTTCGAGTACAAGCCGAGCGAAGTGAAGCTCGCCGTCGCCGGTCATGGAGCCGCTGGCAAGCAACAGGTGCAGTCGATGGTGCAGATGATCCTCGGCCTTGGGACGATTCCGAGTCCAGACGATGCCGCTGACGCGCTGGCGGTGGCTATCTGCCATGTCTACAGCAGCCGCCTCAGCCGTATCGCTAGCAGGCAGTAGGAGATGATGTCCCAATCGAGCAAGAAGATCCGGGCAGATGAGTTACTGGTGCAGCTCGGCCTCGCCGAGTCTCGATCGAAAGCGAAGGCCATGATCCTGGCCGGCGATGTACGCATCGGTGATCGCGTCATCAATCGACCTGCCGAGCCGCTCCCCGATGACACGTCCTTCGCGATCGCCCAACCACCGCGCTATGTGAGCCGGGGCGGCTTCAAACTTGAACACGCCCTGGATTCCTTCTCCATAAATGTAGACGATGTCGTGGCTGCCGACTTCGGCGCCTCCACGGGAGGGTTCACCGATTGTTTGCTCAAGCACGGTGCCGCAAAGGTGTATGCCATCGACGTGGGGTACGGTCAGCTCGATTACCGCATGCGGCAGGACCCGCGAGTCGTTGTCATGGAGCGCGTGAACGCACGTTACGTGGAATCTCTTCCTGAGCCCATCGACATCGTCACGATCGACGTGTCCTTTATCTCGTTGGAGCACATGCTTCCGGTGGCGAGCCGAGTGCTGCGGAGCGGCGGTGACGTCGTCGCGCTTATCAAACCTCAGTTCGAGGCCGGGAAAGGTGCCGTCGATCGCCGCGGCGTCGTCAAGGACGAACGAGTACGCCGCGATGTTGTCAGCCGTATTATCGAGCTCGCCGAGAGTCATGCGCTCGGGCTGCGCGGCCTGGCACGCTCGCCAGTCGTCGGGCCGGCCGGGAATATCGAGTTCCTGGGACATTTCCAGAAGGATGCACAGAGTGTGGATACGCGAGAATCTCTAGAGGCGGTCTTCGGCGGGTGACTTGTCGCCCTCACCGCATCGCATGCTGGCAGAAATCTGCTCTGCCGCGCTCCTCGGGCTGGTCCGGCGCGCGACAACCTCATCGACCAACGACGCGCCGGCCTCGCCGTGCAAAACGGAATCGAGTTTGCGGTCGAGGTCCCGACGCACCATGCGTCGCACCTCAGCCAGAGCTCTGCGCTCGAAACGACGCTTGGACTCGCCTGACGCTTCCAGATACGCTGCGTGGCGATCGATCTGCTTCACCAGCTCGTCGATACCGGCACCAGTGGTAGCGATGGTTTCCAATACCGGGGGCAGCCAAGCCGGGTGGTCCCGAAAGCGGAGCATCGCCCGCAGATCGCGCACGAGCTGGCGAGCATCTGGTGAGTCTGCCTTGTTCACAACGAATACGTCGGCGATCTCGAGGATGCCCGCTTTGATTGTCTGAACGCTGTCTCCAAGACCTGGGACCTGGATGAGCAGTGTTGTGTCCGCCGCCGCCGTGATATCGATCTCGTCCTGACCCACGCCAACTGTCTCAATAAGGATCACATCAAAGCCAAATGCATCAAGAACGAGCGTAGCCCGTCCCGCGGCGGCCGTGAGTCCGCCCGACTCGCCCCGCGTCGCCATCGAGCGAATGTACACGCCCTCGTCTGCGTAGGTTTCGAGCATGCGTATACGATCCCCCAGGGTGGCGCCACCGGTAAGCGCGCTTGAGGGATCGATCGCGATCACGCCCACGGTTTTGCCGCGCCGGCGAAAGGCTTGAATCAACGCGTTTGTGAGAGTGCTCTTACCTGCGCCCGGTGGTCCGGTGATACCGATAATGCGCGAGCCCCCGGTGGACTGGAAGATAGCATCGAGGATCTCGTCCGCGATGGGGTTGTCGTTTTCAACATAGGTCAGAATGCGAGCCAGGGCCCCGCGTTGGCCGTCCTGAAACCGGGCAAGCAGTGATTCAAACTCTGTCAAAACGCTACCGGCCCCGGTCGGGCGCGTGCTCGCGAATGTAGCGCGCGGCGGTATCGAGCGGCGTCCCTGGCCCGAATACCTGATGCACGCCCATCTCGGTCAGGGTCACAACGTCTTCGGCGGGAATCGTTCCCCCGGCGACAACGAGCACATCATCGAGTCCCGCCTCGCGTAAACTTTGAAGAATCTTGGGGAAAAGCGCAAGATGCGCGCCGGACAGGATCGACAGTCCAATGACGTCCACGTCTTCGTCGATCGCGGCTCGCACGATCATCTCGGGTGTCTGGAAGAGTCCGGTGTAGATCACCTCCATGCCGGCGTCACGCAGCGAGTGGGCGATGACCTTCGCACCGCGATCGTGGCCGTCGAGACCAGGTTTTGCGATCAAGACGCGTATTGGAGTTGTGCGGCTTTCAGTCCCAACCATGGTGGCCTCGCCTCCGTGTCACACGTGCCAGTATCAGGGTGATTGTTGCACGAAACCGCTACCTCTGGACCTCCGCGAGGAGCGAGCGAGCGATGACCATGCGTTGAATCTCGGAGGTGCCCTCGTATAACTCGGTCGCCTTGGCGTCGCGATACAGGCGCTCGACGCCGTAGTCGCGAATGTAGCCATAGCCTCCGTGAATCTGAATCGCCTCACTCGCGGAGCGCGTGCACACCTCACTGGCGAACAGCTTCGCTTGCGCTGCCTGTCGACCGAACTCGGACCCTGCGTCCTTGAGAGCGGCGGCCTGGCGGACCAACAGCCGGGCCGCCTCGATCTGCGTGGCCATGTCCGCGAGCTTCCACTGAATGGCCTGGAACTCCGAAATTGGTTGACCAAACTGCTCGCGCGTCACGGCGTAACGAAGACTCGCGTCCAACGCTGCCTGGGCAATGCCCACCGCCTGTGCCGCGATCCCGATCCGTCCTGTGTTAAGCAGCGTAAGTGCGATTCCAAACCCACCGCCTGCTTCCCCTAGCAGACTCTCTGCAGGAACCACGCAGTTGTCGAAGACCACCTCGTTGATCTCTGACGCCAGGAGTCCGAGCTTCTCTTCTTTCGGGGAAACGCTGAGACCTTCGCTGTCGCGGTCCACAACGAATGCGCTGATGCGGCGCGACTTACTCGCGTTCGGGTCCGTCACAGCGAAGACGATGTAGACGCCGGCATGCGCCCCCGACGTGACGAAGAGCTTCCTGCCAGTTAGCCGGTAGCACCCTCCGTCCAGAACAGCCCGAGTCGCGATGCTTCCGGCGTCCGAACCAGCGTCGGATTCCGTCAGGCAGTAGGCGCCCAGTAGCTCTCCCGAGGCCAGGCGAGGTAAGTACTGCCGTCGAGTCGATTCGGAGCCGAAGCGATTGATGCCCCCGGCCACCAGTGAGTTGTGAACAGACAGGATGACCGATACTGAGGCAGAGGCGCGGCTGATCTCCTCGTAAACGAGCGCGGTCGACAGCGAGTCAATCTCGAAACCGCCATGCTCCTCAGGAACCGCAAGCCCCATGAGCCCGGTCTCCGCCGCGGCGCGCAACTCGTCGTCGGGAAATGTCCTACCACGATCACGCTCAGACACCCGGGGCAATATCTCGGCGCGAGCGTACTCGCGAACCGTATCCCGGAGCATCAGCTGTTCTGGAGTGAGCTGGAACATCTACCAGTCCTCGTCCGTCGTTCGCGCAGGCTAGGAGTAGTCGAAGAAGCCCTTACCCGATTTGCGCCCCAGATGCCCCGCGTGGACCATCTTTCGCAAGAGTGGTGCCGGCCGATACTTCGGGTCACCCAGATCGCGGTGCAGTACCTGGAGAATATCGAGGCACACGTCGAGGCCGATGAGGTCTGCCAGCGCGAGTGGACCCATGGGGTGATTCATGCCGAGTTTCATCACGTCGTCGATATTCTCGCGTGTCGCGACGCCCTCCATGAGACAGAACACTGCCTCATTGATCATCGGCAGCAACACCCTGTTCGAAACGAATCCGGGATAGTCGTTGACTTCCACAGAGCGCTTACCGATGCGCTCCGTCAGACGGCTAACCGCTGCCACCACCTCGTCACTCGTGCTCTCGCCGCGGACGACCTCGACGAGCTGCATCTGGGGAACGGGATTGAAGAAATGCATTCCTACCACACGCTCGGGACGTCTCGTGGCCGCGCCCAGCATGGTGATCGAGATCGAGGATGTGTTTGAGGCCAATATCGCGTGGTCAGGTGCGAGCTCATCCATGCGCTGGAATACCTCGCGCTTCAGTTCGGCAACTTCGCTTACGGCTTCAATAACCAGGTCCGCGGCACGAACGGCGTCATATTGCGTTGCTGTTTCGATCAAGCTGAGCGTCAGTCCTTTGTCATCCTGGCTCATCCTCCCGCGATCAACGGCCCGGTTGAGGTTGCGTTCGATAGTAGCGAGACCAGTCGAGAGCTGCTCTTCGGTCTGGTCGATCATCGTGACCACGATGCTGGCCTGGGCAAGGACCTGGGTAATTCCACTCCCCATCGTCCCAGCACCAATGACCGCTACGCGTGTGATATCCATGTCTATCCCCTCAAGGGCCCCGTGTTGGGCCCCGCCCCTCGCGTTCGTACTCTCTGTTCAGGCATGTAACCCGACCATTTCAGACGATTATAGGTGTTCTAGCGTCCACGTACTTCTTGCACAGGTCTGAGCTCCTCGTGGACACAAGCACGACCAACAGACCAACAGCGCTCGTAGCAGCTTAGAAAGCTACGCGCCCGCGCGAGCAGTTCGACAGAAAGGGCGTCCCCACGAATGGTACGAGGAAGCTGCAGGAACTAGCGTTACCGGACCAGAAGTCGTCCATCAGCTCAGGAGGGAGCTCACGTAGCATCTGAGCCATCGTGATCGCGACGATTGTAGACGTTCATCGCTGGCTCAATCCCGTCTCGCAGCCAGGACATCGCGGCCTCAGCAGCCAGATCAATAACCTCGGGAAGCCTGGTTCGCTCTGTTGACGAGAACCGGCTGAGAACATGGTGCTCAGCAGAGCCAGACGTCGGGCGGCCGATGCCTACTCGCAAGCGCGGGATGGCGTTGGTCCCCAGATGCTCGATGATCGACGCAAGGCCTTTCTGACCGCCGGCGGAACCCTGCGCTCGCAACCGGATAGATCCAAATGGCAGGTCCAAATCGTCACAGATAATGAGGATTCGGTCTGGACGGACCTTGTACCAGCGCGCAGCCTGCGCGACGGCGAGTCCGCTCCTGTTCATGAAGGTTAGCGGCTTGACAAGAACTAACGATTCATCGTCATACTGTGTTTCGAGGATAGAAGCCTGAAAACGCTCGCGCGGCTTCACTTGCTGGGTCGCGGCCAGTTGATCGACAACCATGAATCCCGCGTTGTGACGAGTAGCCGCATATTTGGCGCCCGGGTTGCCCAATCCCACGATCATCGTCACCGCGCGATCGGGTCGTGGGTTGTTCTGAGACCGGTCTGGACGAAAGAGTCGAGTAAGCACGTTGCTCCAAGCTAGCCGGGCCAAACGGGACTGGCCCAACAAGACCCGATGGTATACTATTGCCGTTGAATCCGGCGACCGCACGGTGTTTCAACGTAAACGTCGGATTCTATTCCGGAGTACATTGTCATGAATTTTCTCGGCATGGGCGCGATGGAGATCCTGGTGATCATGATCGTCGCACTCATCATTTTTGGACCCGACAAACTCCCTGAAATGGGCGCGCAGGCCGGTAAGGCACTGCGCGACCTGCGTAAGATGACCCGCGAGATGACCGGTGAATTCGAGGAGTCCATCTCAGACGTTCGTGGCGCGATGGACGAGATGAAGAGCACGGTATACGATGTCCAGCGTGAGACTCGCGACCTCGCGACTTCCGTGACCGAGATTACCGATTCGGCTGCCGAAGAAGTCCGGTCCGGGGCAACGGCAATCAGCAATGAAACGACACAGGCCGCCGAGGCCGCAACGTCGCCACTGTCCTCCAAGCCATCGAACACCGCCACGGCTCAGCGTCCATCGGTGAGAACGGCGGCGAACCCGACGACCGCTCAGACGTCTGGAGCTCAGCCGATCAAGAAGGGTCCCCAAGCTCAGGCGAAGCCGGCCGCGCGCGTGCTACCGACGAAAAAGGACCCGTTGGCCGACCTTGGCGGGTTTGACGAGGGCTAGTCTCGTTCGCGTACGCCTGTCCAAACGATCGCCTGCCCCCACGCATCGTCCACGAGCGCTGCTCGTCCGGAGATCTGCGCATGGCCGAATCCGACGAGCTCGGCATTGTCCGGGTGCTGCAAATCGCCGCCATAGATCACTTGAATCAGCCGCGATCGCACCGTTGAGAACCTGCCGCGCGTAACGCTGCCCCCTAACAGGATCGTCACCGCTGCATCAGGTCCGGTAACTCTCGCCAATTCGTCCCACACGCGCGAAGCACGAATCCATGGACCGGGATAGGTACAGACAATAGCGGAAACCGCAGCGTCTGGTATCGGTAACCGCTCCGCGTTGGCGCGAACGAGCAGGCATCCTCGCGCTCGAGCTCGCTGCGCCATCATGGGTGAGGGTTCGATTCCCACGCTAAGCCCGCACCGGTGTGGCAGCTCGGACAGGAGCAGACCGCCGCCACAGCCAAGGTCGAGCACGAGTCCTTTGTCCGGGATAGTGTGTCCTACGCTGGATCGTCTGCCCGCCCAGGATGGGCCAAACAAACACGCTCCAGCGGGCTCGTGCAAGAATACGAGTGGGCCATAGAGTAGCCCGAACAGCTTATTGAGAACTCTAGATCGAATTGACATCCTGCTCCGCATGCGGGATTACCCTAGCAAGGTCAGTATCAACGTGTCGTCACCGTTTCGTATTGTCACCCAGGATGGAGCCGCGCGGACAGGCCGCCTGACGCTCCCGCGCGGCGAGGTTACAACACCTGTATTCATGCCGGTTGGAACTCAGGCGAGCGTCAAGTCGCTCGACCCCACCGATCTGACAGAACTTGGCGCAGAGATCGTACTTGCAAATACCTACCATCTTATGCTGCGTCCCGGCGCTGACCTGATCGAGAAGATGGGCGGCGTCAGCCATTTCATGCGCTGGGAGAAACCGGTCCTGACCGACTCGGGCGGGTTTCAGGTGTTCAGTCTGGCCCAGCATCGGAAGCTGAGCAAAGCGGGCGTAACCTTTCGATCGCACATAGATGGAAGCTACCACGACCTCAGCCCGGAGCGCGCGGTGCAATTGCAAGCGCAGTTCGGCTCGGACATCATCATGGCGCTTGACGTCTGCGTTGGATACGACGCGGATACAGCCGCGCAACAGGAAGCCATGGAGCTCACGCATCTCTGGTTGCCGCGCAATCTCGCTGCCTTCAACGAGCATATCGACATAACTGCACCCGTTCGACCGCTTCTCTTCGGTATCTGCCAGGGCGGTTTCGACATCGCCAGGCGGGCGCACTCAGCGCGAGTCGTTTCCGACTCAGTGGTCGATGGTCTCGCCATCGGCGGACTGAGCGTCGGCGAGCCCAAAGACGTCATGGCCGAAATGCTCGCCAGCTCGATCTCCGAGCTCGACCCGGCAAGGCCAAGGTATCTCATGGGTGTCGGCTCGCCGGAAGATCTCTGGAACGCCGTCGCCGCCGGCGTTGACATGTTTGACTGCGTGCTGCCAACCCGCGTTGCCAGGAGGGGAGCACTGTACACTCCCGACGGACGGGTAATCGTGACATCGCAGCGCTTCAGGGACCTCGACGAGGCTGTTGACCCGGATTGCGATTGCTACACCTGCCGTACCTTTAGCGCCGCGTATCTCCATCACCTCTTTCGCACGAAGGAGCTGCTGGCGTATCGCCTGGCATCGATCCATAACCTGCGCTTCCTGATGCGCGAGATGGCGGCGATACGGGCTGCTATTCACAGCGGTACATTCGCGGCCGAGCACCGGGCATTCCTGGCGCGCTACCAGGTTGCGAACCAGGCCGTTGCCGCCGAGCAAAGAGCACGGTATCGTCAACGTCAGACTCGCCCGTAGCTGACAGGACGCAACGCACCGTGGAAACGAGCCTGGATCAACATTCCGAGCCGATGATCCGACGACAGACGCGGCGCGCGTGGCTGGCCATGGGGGCCGGCCTGCTCGTCTTCGCCGGCGTTGTGGTACTTGTAGCCTTTCTGGGAACGTTCTATTTCCGCCACGCCACCCAGGCCGAGACCGCGACCGTCACGATCATCAGCGGCAGCAACGCGCTGATCCGTTCACCGAACGACGCTGACTGGCGCTACATCACCGAAACGACCACCGTGTCCGAAGGCGACGAGATCTCGACAACCCTCGGGACCGTCGTATGGATCACGCTCTTTGACGGTTCCACGGTTGAAGTCTCCGAGGACACGGTCCTGGAGGTGGCCCGGATGCGTTCTTCTCGATACCTGCAGTCAACCAAACACATCGTGTTGCGGCCCGAGCGCGGCACAATCTACGTAGCGATGGCCCCGCACGGAGAATACTCCTATAGCGAGCTGACAGTTGCAGCCAAGGACGCACGCGTAAGCATGGCCGACGAGGAGGGGCGGGCGGAGGTTGGTTCTTTCCTCGTAGAAGTACAGAACTTGACGGCCCGCGAGCAAAGCCCTGCCACCCATCACTGGCTGCGCGCCGCCGTGCTCCGTGGAGCCGCGACGCTGCAGACAGAGCACGCGTCCCAACGACTGGTGGACAACCAGCAAGTCCGGGTCGATCCCACGGGTACGATTGGCCCCGTGACGCCAGCCGTACGCGAGCTCATCGTCGATGGCTCGTTCGAGTACGGCCTGTCCAACTGGGTAGAGTTCCACGACGCCAGCAGCGGAGCTCCCGCGCCCACGCGGGCCGGGTCGGTCGAGCTGGTCAACGAGTGGATGCATGGCGAATCTGTCGTGGCCGTTGAGCTTCTGCGCGGAGCGAACGGCGGGAGCCCTGCGCGTACTGGTATCCGTCAAAGAATCGGCCAGACGCTGCGGGTGTTTTCTTCGGTGCAACTGGCGTTTCACATCAAGATTGCAGCACAGAAACCGCCCGGCGGCGGCCCCGAGCTCGACCAGTTTCCTCTCGTCGTCGAGCTCAATTACGTTGATATTCTCGGTGAGGAGCGGCAATGGTCGCGACGCTTCTACGCGCTGGAGGAGTCCGCTGTACCAATTCCGAACGATGTCGGATCCCGGCTCGCTCTGAATACTTGGGAACAGGTCATCTTTGACCTGCGTAATTTATCCCCGTTACCGAGACAGATCACGTCGATCGTGGTGTACGCTTCGGGACAAAGTTACCAGACGATGGTGACCAACCTCTCGCTCACAAGCAGCGAGCTGGGACAATCGGCCTCGTAACACATTGCCACCACACTGCCATAATGGCGTGTGCACGAAAGTCTTTCGCGGCAAGAAGGAGACGGCGTCACATGGCTCAGATTAGCATCATTGGCAGCGGCTACGTTGGACTTGTTTCCGGAGCCGCGTTCGCTGACCTTGGGAACGATGTCTACTGTGTGGACATCGATGAGAACAAGGTTCAGAGACTCCAGGAAGGCGAGTGTCCAATCTTCGAGCCGGGGCTGCCTGAGCTCATGGCACGCAACATCACGTCGAAGCGGTTGCATTTCACAACGGACTACAGCATAGCGGTACCCGGCTCAGATTTCGTGTTCATCTGCGTCGACACGCCATCATCTCAGTCAGGTGAAGCCGACATGCGCGCCGTGAGGCGAGCGGCAGAGATGATCGCGGAGCATCTGAAGGATGGCGCGGTCGTTGTGAACAAGAGCACGATGCCCATCGGCTCGGGCGATCTCGTCACGCAGATCATCCGTGAGCACGTCGATTCAGGCACCGGCTTCGCCGTCGTTTCCAATCCTGAGTTCCTGCGCGAGGGAAGCGCCGTCTATGACGTCCTTAACCCAGATCGCATCGTACTGGGCTCTGACGACCAGGCAGCAGCCGAGAAGGTTTGCGAGCTCTACAGCGTCCTGGACGCTCCAACAGTCATCACCGACCGGCGGTCCGCGGAGATGATCAAGTACGCCTCAAACTCATTCCTGGCGACAAAGATCTCATTCATCAACGAAATCGCTCAGATCTGCGAACGGGTTGGGGCGGATGTCACAACCGTCGCGAAGGGCATGGGTTACGACCAGCGCATCGGGTCGCTCTTCCTCCAGGCCGGCATCGGCTACGGTGGCTCGTGCTTCCCGAAAGATGTGAAGGCGCTCGCCCACATGGCACACGAGGCCGATTGTCATCCCCAGCTCCTGCACGCTGTCATGGAGATCAACGTCGATCAGCGCCGGCGCTTCGTGCGCAAGCTCCAGGACCATATCGGCGACGTCCACGGCAAGGAGATAGCGGTCTGGGGCCTGGCATTCAAGCAGGATACCGACGATATCCGCGAGTCCCCGGCACTGGACATTATCGGCATGATCCAGCAGCGTGGCGGGACGGTGCGTGCCTACGATCCAGCCGCGATGGAGAACGCACAGAGGGCGCTTCCACAAACCCGGATCTGCCCAACGCCCTATGACGCCGTAAGCGGCGCACACGCCCTGTGCGTGGTGACCCCCTGGAACGAGTTCAAACAGGCCAACATGTCTCGCGTCGCTGAGTTGATGCGCCAGCCCCTGGTGCTAGACGGCCGTAACCTGTATGACCCTGAAGAGATGCACTCACTCGGATTCACCTATGTCGGCATTGGGCGCTAAGTACGATCCCATTTGGGATCCAGAGGCAGCGGGACCGGTCGAGGTTGGAATTGACGTCATCGAGATCGAGCGTATCGGTCAGGTTCTCGCGAAGTTTGGCGACCGGTTTCTTGAGCGTATCTACACGCCAAAGGAACGTGAGCGTTACGCCGGCCGCGTGTCGGAGCTGGCAGCGCGCTTTGCGGCCAAGGAAGCCACGATGAAGGCGCTCGGGACGGGCATTCGCGGTGTCAGGTGGCGCGACATCGAAACGCTGCCAAACCGTCGTGGCAAGCCGATTCTGGTGCTCCACAACACAGCTGCCCGACGAGCGGAGTTGTTAGGGTTAACGCACTGGAGTGTGTCGTTGTCGCATTCCAGAGGGGACGCCATGGCGATCGTTGTCGCCTCCAGGGCACGGAGAGATACCGAATGACATACGTCATAACTCCAGAACAGATGCGCGCTGCCGAGCAGAAGGCGTTCGACTCCGGCAGGGATGAGGCTGAGTTGATGCGGGAAGCAGCAACCGGCATCGCAGAGTGGATCGACCGTGAAATCCAGGGTTACGGCGACGAACGCGTCGCGTTCGGCCTGGTTGGCCCAGGGAAGAATGGCGGCGATACGCTCGTCGCGCTCGCCCGTCTCACCGAGCTAGGTTGGACCTCCCAAGCCTTCTTTGTCGATCGACCCGAAGCCGGGGAGCTCCCGGTCGAGCAGACGGTGCTTGAGCGTGTGGCGGTTGTCAGTGACTTCTCCTCGATGAGCTCTGCCAGCGTCATCCTGGACGGCATCTTCGGACTCGGCGGCCGAGGTGACCTCCCATCCTCGGCAGTCACGGCACTGTCGGAAGCGAGTGCGACGAGCCAGGCACACGATATTCCACTCATCGCAATTGACGTTCCCTCCGGTATCGATTCCGAAACTGGGGAAGCGGCTGCCGGCACGGTCGAAGCTGACGTGACGCTCACGCTGGGGTTCATGAAATCTGGCTGTCTCAACGAGCCGGCGCTGACGCTGGCAGGGGACATTGTCGTGATCGACCTCGGTCTGCAACCTCCGGAAAGCGCCGACGCGATCGGCCTCATCACTGAAGAGATGATCGCGCCACTCTTCCCGAGACGACGCGCTTCCTCCGGCAAGCACGCCTACGGCGGCCTGCTCGTCGTCGGCGGATCTCCTGTGTATTTCGGCGCGCCACGATTAGCAGCGGAGGCCGCGCTCCGCGTTGGCACCGGACTTGTCGGCGCTGCCGTCCCTAGAATGCTGATCTCGTCGATCGCGTCTCAGCTGCCGGAAGTCGTCTTCGTCCCGCTGAGTGACAGCGATCCACGACGCTCGGTAGATGATCTGAACGAAGCAGTGACCGGCGATCATGCGCGCTATACTGCCGCCGTGCTCGGGCCTGGCCTGGGGCAGGACGAGCCTGCGACGGCGTTATTATCGCGGCTGTTCGGGCAGGATAGCCCCAAAGCGGCTTTCCCCATCGGCTTCGGCGCATTGTCCGCGGATTCCGACATCCCGACACACGATACCGCTCTACTGACCTCGGTTCCGGTGGTGATTGATGCCGACGCCCTCAACTGGTTGGCGGGCGAGGAGAACTGGCCAGATTTGCTGCGAAACGTCGCCGCCGTGCTGACACCGCACCCGGGCGAGATGGCGCGTCTTCTCGGCGTGGACACGGCCGAGGTTACGCGCGAGCCACGCAAGGTTGCGCGTGACGCCGCGCAAGCCTGGAATCAGGTCGTCGTTCTCAAGGGTGGTCACACAGCCGTGGCTGCGCCGGACGGACGCGTAGCCGTCGCTCATCGGGCGAGTCCGGAACTCGCGACACCCGGAACCGGCGACGTGCTCGCCGGAATGATCGGCGGCTTTCTCGCTCAGGGTTTCGACCCCTTTGACGCCGCCTGCGCCGCGGTCTTCATCGGCGCGGAGGCTGGCCGGATGCTGCGCTACAGCAGCTCTACCAGAGGGGTGATCGCTCGCGACCTCATTGACTCGCTTCCCCCTGTTCTTGGTCATCTCGAGGGATCAAGGATATGGGGCCGATAACGTAACGTTCCAGAGGAGGTTCCTTGGCAGCCGAACAGTCAGTAACCCAGATTATGACCGGCGACGTGCTCGCGATTGCACCAGAGACGCCAATAGGACAGGTCGCGCGCATCATGAGCGACAACGGCATCAGCGGATTGCCCGTCGTCGACGCGAACAACAACCTAGTGGGCATCATCACCGAAACCGACATCGTGTCGCACGAGATTCAGATTGACACGCCGACGTTCGTGCCATTCCTGGACTGGATCATCCGGATGCCGGGCGACACGAGCGAAGACGACCTACGTCGCGTACTCGCTACCAGTGCCGGTGAACTGATGACCTCGCCCGTGTACAGCGTGACGGTGGACGCCACCGTGCGTGAGGTCGCAACGCTGATGTTTGAGCGTAGAGTAAACCCCGTTCCCGTACTCAACCATCTGGGTCAGGTGGTCGGCATCGTTAGCCGCTCGGACATCGTCCGGCTGCTGGCCGAAGTCGATGCACCGCTCGGCGCGTCATAGCCATGATCGACACACAAGATCGAGTGACAACCATTCAATCGGCGACTCACGCCCGGATTGACCTGGATCGCTATGAGAAGAATATTCGGATTCTGAGGGGTCTCGCGGGAGCCGACCGGGCATTCATGGCGGTCCTGAAGGCCAACGCATACGGTCACGGTGCTGTTGCCTGTGGTCGCGCGGCGGTGCGTGCGGGCGCTGATTACCTGGCGGTCGCGAGGGTCTCGGAGGGAATCCAGCTCCGTCGAGCCGGTATCGACACTCCGATACTCATCCTGGGAGGTCCAAATCCGGCTGAAGTTGATAGGGCTCTCCAGCACCGGTTGACCCTCACCATTGGAACGGAAGCTGCGCTGGCGGCCATACAAGCTGCGGCCCAGCGGACCTCGAAGCAGCCGATCGTACACCTCAAGATCGACTCCGGCCTCCATCGGTATGGAGCACTACCAGATCTTGCGTTGGAGATCGCGAGGCGGTGTTTCGAAGATGACCGTCTCGTGCTTGAGGGGATGTACGGCCATTTCTCGTCGGCCGATGAGCCCGACACCGGGCCGACTGAACAGCAGATCGCCCGCAGCGCCCGGCTCATCAGCCAGCTCGAAGATGCGGGTATCAGGTTCAAATACATCCACTTGCCGAATAGTGCGGCGACCATCACCGGCCAGCTCGGCGGTTCCAATCTTGCGCGAGCGGGTACGGCGACGTACGGACTAGCGCCATCCCCGGACATCGTCCTTCCGGCGGGGATCAAGCCGGTTCTCAGCATCCATAGCAGGCTGACACGCGCGTTCTCGCTACCGGCAGGAGAGGGCGTCTCATACGGCTTGACATATCGTTCGGAAGACGATGAACCGAGCGGTACCGTGCCAATTGGCTACGCGGACGGCCTTCCACGTACGCTGTCAAACCGTGGATGGTTCATTGTGAACGGACAGCGCAGCCCGATCCGGGGCAGGGTCTGCATGGATCAGACTGTCGTTGGCCTGACTCCTACCGCCCAGGAGGGCGACGACGTACACATCATTGGCGGAGACGACGCGGCAATGACGATTGATGATGTGGCTGCGCTCGACAATACCATCAACTATGAAATCGCGGCCCGCTTAGCGGCCCGAGTTCCAAGGCTGTACTATCGCGGAGGAGAGCCCATAGGATGGGATGACCCGATCCTCGGGGAATCAGAAGGCATATAGAGTAAAACGCGAGGCGCATGCGCCTCGCGTTTTCCATCGGACCATCCAGGCACCACTACATCAAGCTGTCGCCAGCCTCGCGCAGTAATGTCTCAACATCCTGTTGCACCACGAAGGTGCGACCGGACATCTCATCACGGACATAGCCGAGATGCTTCTCATCCATCCAGCGGTAGATCGTGGGTCGGGTGACACCCAATTTCTGGGCGGCATGTCCAATCGACACGAGCTCCGATGGTTCGTAGGCTCTGAACTTTGCCATCGAGATCATCCGGCCAAGGTCAGTCTCCCAGAACGACCGTGGCACTGTGTAGTCATCCGCCATCGGTGGCCAGAACAAGAGCTGCAACACGGAGTCGATGCGCTCAAGCACCGTATCGCGCGCTTCTCGAATCTCCCCACGCGCCAGGGCCGCCAGACGACCCAGGTCACGACCCAGCGGGCCGGCCCGCAGCGCCTCAATGTTGAGTGGGCGCTCGGCCTCAGGAAAGAGGCGCGTCACCAACCGATGGTGATGGCTATAGACAATCTTGAGGGCCTCATCAACCGTGGTCTGGAAATCTATGCGTTCGACTTCCACGCCCGCTCCTTCCACCGGCGTTCGGCAAACCCCCTGTACGTATAGCGCATTGTAGCCTTGTTCCGTATATATCGTCAACTCATTTGACAAGAAATAGGTATTTTCGTACATGGCGTCCGGTCACAAAGATGAATGAACGTACATATGGCAGTAAAAGTACGAAAATTGTCCCATGTGCCCTGAGATCATGAGGTGTAGTGTTATACTCAAACGCTGTGCGTAATTGACTGGATTTGCTCGATGTAAACAGGGAGTACTGAGTGCGCGTTCTTTGGCGCATCCTCGGCTATCTTGGGCCGATACAAGTGGCTCGTGTTCGTAGCCTATGTCTCGATGTTCATCGGGCTTGGGTCAATGCTGCTTGTCCCACGCCTTGTTAAATACGTCATCGACGACGGTATCAGCGCAAGTGACAACCGGGTCGTGGTTCTCGGAGCCCTCTACATCCTTGCGGCCGCGCTCGCCCAGGGCATCTTCACCTATATCAGGACGTACCTGTTTCAGGCGTTAGCCGAACGTGTCGGGACCGACATGCGCGCCGAATACTACGAGCACCTTCAGACCCTCCCATTCTCCTACTATGACAAAGCACAATCTGGACAGTTGATGTCCCGCGGCGCGGAGGACGTGAACTCGATCCGTCGTTTCATGATGTTCTCGCTGCGCATGGGTGTCTACAGCATGATGATGCTCGTCGTCATCACGATCATCCTCTTTGCGCAGCACGCCAAGCTGGCTGCCCTCTCACTGGCAGTCATGCCGCCGCTGATCTACACCGCGATCCATCTGGGGCGGACGATCCGCCCGATGTTCAACCGCGTTCAACAGCAGTTCGGCGACATGAGCACAGTGCTCCAGGAGAATCTGGCGGGCGCGCGCGTCGTGCGGGTCTTTGCGCAAGAGGATCATGAGGTCCAGAAGTTCGATCGTTCGATAACCGAGCTCTTCGACCGCCAGATGAAGGCCATCTCTACCTGGGCACTCTACTTCCCGACCATGACATTGCTCTCACACATCGGGCTGGCCGTGATTCTCTGGTACGGTGGCCGGCAGGTGCTCTCCGGTGATCTCTCAGTTGGCACGCTCATCGAGTTCAACCTCTATCTGGCGATGCTTGCCATGCCGGTGCAGTCCCTCGGCTTTATCGTGAACTCCATGATGCGAGCGATCGCGTCGGGAGACCGAATCTTCGAAGTTATCGACACACGCCCGGCCATCTATGACCGGGAGAACGCCGTTGATCTCACGAATGCACGGGGCGAAGTCACGTTTGAGAACGTATCGTTTCAGTATCCCGGCACACATGAGATGGTGCTGCACGACATCAACCTTACAGCCAGTCCGAACCAGGTCATCGCGATCATCGGCTCGACTGGCTCCGGCAAGAGCACGATTACCTCGCTGATACCGCGCTTCTATGACGCGACCGCGGGGCGTGTTCTGCTCGATGGCCGGGATGTGCGTGACTACACGCTGCTCTCGTTGCGCCGGCACGTCTCGCTCGTCATGCAGGAAACGTTTCTGTTCTCGTCGTCGATTCGCGACAACATTGCCTACGGTCGCCCGGACGCCACCGATGAAGAGGTCGTTGCGGCCGCCAGAATCGCCAAGGCTCACGATTTCATCACCGAGATGCCCGATGGTTATCGTTCGATTCTCGGCGAACGAGGTTTGAGCCTGAGCGGTGGGCAGAAGCAGCGGCTGGCGATTGCCCGCGCACTATGTAGCGACCCAAAGGTGCTGATCCTTGACGACGCGACTTCAAGCGTCGATACTGAGACGGAATTCGAGATCCAACGGAACTGAAGGCCGCGATGGCGGGCCGGACAACCTTCGTCATTGCCCAGCGGCTATCTGCGGTGAAAGAAGCGGACGAGATTCTGGTGATAGACAAAGGCCGGATCGCTGAGCGGGGGCGGCATGACGAGCTGTGCGGCGTGGCGGGCTCTACAGCAGGATCTACGATCTTGCAGCTCAAAGACCAGGAGGAGTTTCTGCATGTCGCGGATTAGTAGCGACAGCAGGCCATCATGAAGTAGGACATAATCCCGACGATCTCCTGGGAAAAGCATATGACGCACGAGTAGCCAGCCGGCTTGTCGGGCAGATACGCCCGTACAGCAAGCAAACGATGCTCACTGCCGCGCTCATGGTATCTAACCGCGTTGGCCGACCTCAGCTATGCCCTACCTGTTTGGCATCGCGATTGACGTCGTTTCAGGTGACGGCACCAGACGTTCCTCGGGTCCAATCCGGCATCTCCGCCATCAACTGGCTCTGATCACCTTTCTTGTCATCGCCTTCGCCGCTTCATTGCGTATAGCCGCCAACTGTATTACACCTCCTGGCTTGGACAGCGCATTGTCTTCGATATGCGCGATCAGATGTTCCGGCATATTCAAAAGGTCGGAATCCGCCACATCGATGAGCGCGGTGTTGGCCGGATCATGTCGCGGCTTCAAAACGACGTGTCGGTGATCGACATGCTGTTTAGTGAGGGCCTGATCCGCGTCGTGTCCGACCTGGTCCTGCTGTTGGGTATCGTCGTCCTGATGCTCATCACCAACGCACAGCTCGCGCTGGTGGCATTCGCCATCATGCCGGTGATGTTCATTTTGATGAAGCTCTGGCGCAAGTACGCCATCGACACCTATCGCGAAGCGCAGATGACAATCTCGCGCGTTAACGCCAACCTGGCTGAGAGTATCTCCGGCGTGCGGGTGACCCAGGCGTTCGCCCATGAGCCGCGCAGCATCGCTTCCTTCCGTGATGTCAACGATCAGAATCTCGACGCCAACATTCGAGCCGCGAAGCTATCGGCGTTCCTCTTCCCGGCAGTCATGTTCATCGAGGCCATCGCGACCGCGGCTGTGCTCTTCTACGGGGGACGCCTGATTCTCGGAGGTGCCGCGTTCACCGTTGGTGAGCTGTTCATTTTCGTCGCGTACATTCACCGTTTCTACGAGCCGATCCGCGACCTCGCCCAGCGCTACAACATGCTCCAGCGAGCGATGGCGGCTGGGGAACGCATCTATGAGCTGCTCGATGTAGACGAAGAGATCAAAGACAAGCCGGGCGCGTCAGTATTGCCGCGCATCGACGGGCGCGTGGAGTTCGACAACGTGCGCTTCGGGTATGGAGAGACGGAAGTCCTGCACGGCGTCAATCTGGACGTCCAGCCGGGCGAGTCTATCGCCTTCGTCGGCGAAACCGGCGCCGGCAAATCATCCATGATCAACCTCATTGTGCGCTTCTACGACGTTACTTCTGGCGCGATCCGCATCGACGGCCATGATGTACGCGACGTGACCCAGGAATCGCTGCGGTCGCAAGTCGGCGTTGTGCTCCAGGACACGTTCCTGTTCGCCGGCACGGTCGCCGACAACATCCGTTATGGCCGGCCCGAGGCGACCGACGACGAGATGATCGCCGCTGCGAGAGCGGTGGGAGCCCACGACTTTATCCTTGCGCTTCCGAATGGCTATGACTCAGATGTCGACGAGCGCGGGCAGACACTCTCCATCGGGCAACGGCAACTGCTCTCATTTGCTCGCGCGCTCCTGGCCGACCCCAGAATCATCATCCTGGACGAGGCAACGTCGAGCGTCGACACAGAAACCGAGCTGCTGATCCAGACTGCGCTGCGGCGACTGCTTGACGGCAGGACCGCGTTCATGATCGCCCATCGCCTCTCCACGGTAAAAGAGGCGAGTAAGGTCGTCGTGCTCGACGAGGGTCAGATCGTCGAAACCGGGTCGCACGACGAGCTGCTGGCCAAACGTGGCGCCTACTTTGACCTCTACACGATGCAATTCCGGCAAGACACGATCGCAGCCGCGGACTAGAGGTCGAACAGCGCAACCTGTCGTGATGGGCCATGATAGGGGAGGATCTGCGAGGTTTCAAAGCGTGCCAGTGCCGCAACCGGGATGTCTTTCCGGGCGGACCTTAGGGCCTCAGTCACCGTCGCCACAGCCGCAGCCGGGCTATTGTTGTTGTGTGACAGGTGTGACAGCCAGATGGCCGACGTGCGCGATGTTGCCGAGTGGACGAGCGCAGCGGCACAATCGTCGTTGCTCAGGTGTCCAACTTCGCTACGGATGCGCCGCTTGAGGTGCGCAGGGTAATGGCCGCGACGGAGCATGTCCTCGTCGTAATTGGACTCCAGCACCACCACATCGGCCACGCCGATCGCGTCGAGCACGTCCGTGTTCATGACGCCGAGGTCGGTGACGACTACTACCTTGAGATCCGTGGATTCGATGAAGAAGCCGCACGGCTCAGCCGCATCGTGTGACACACCGACGAACGAGATAGAGACAGATCCGAACTCCAGCCGTTGCCCTGCTCTCGTCGTGCGCCAACCAGCCTCGTGACCAATCGCAGCCAGGGTCCCATGTGTCGCGACAACCTCACAGGAGTGACGGCGCAACACGCTCTTCAGCGATTTCACATGGTCGCTGTGCTCGTGGCTCAGCACAACGGTGTCTGGCGCGCGACGACCAACGAGCGCTTTCTGAATCGAACGTGCTCCAACACCGCAGTCGAGCAGAATCGTCTGCTCGTCCGTCTCGAGAAGGAACGCGTTGCCGCTACTACCCGATCCAAGAGACATCAACTTCACGAGGCAGCCGGTTCCTGGAACAGCGCCCGCCCAACGCGAACAATCGTCGCGCCCTCTTCAACGGCAACCGCATAATCGTTGGTCATGCCCATGGATAAGTGCCGCAGTGGCAGCTCAGGGAAGCGTTCGCGCATGGCCTCAGCAATCTGGCGCATCTCAACAAAGACCGGCCTGGCCTGTTCAGGAGTCGCGACGAGTGACGCCATCGTCATGAAGCCTTCGACCCGCAGCCCTGGAAGGGCCGCAACGTCTTCGAGCAGCTGAGCAACGTCTTCCACGGCACAACCGTGCTTCTGATCTTCCCGGGAGACGTTGACCTGGAGCAACACCGGCTGGACGACGCCAATCTGGGTAGCGCGCTTGTTCAGCGCCTTGGCCAGCGAAAGCCTGTCTAATGAATGAATCAATCCAAATCGTCCCACGACCTGATTCGCCTTGTTCGTCTGGAGGGAGCCGATCATGTGCAGGCGCAGGTCGTCAGGGACGTTATGCTCAAACTTCTCAAGTGCATCCTGCACCCGGTTCTCGCCAAAATCGCGCAGGCCGAGCTGGTAGGCGAGATCGACGGCGGCGCGGTCCACAGTCTTGCACACGGCAACGAGCAGCACGTCGTCCGCCGACTTTCCCGCCACGCGAGCTGCCTTCTCGATCGTCGCCCTGACCGCTGCGATGCGGGCTTCGAAGGCTCGCTCGGTCTGTTCCTCGGTCACGTGTTGCATCCTGAAACCTCCAGCGCGGTTGAACGTTAGCTGCGGTCTCCCAGTTGTACCACCATCATCTGGCTTCCTCTACGAGACTGTCCGGCAACAGCGGCGCGGCGCGAAAAGAAGCGGGCATGCTCGCATCGCGTGCAGATGGCACTATCCTCGATGTTGCGGCGCTGTACACCTGCCGCCATCAGAGCGTAACGATTCGCCGTCCAGAGGTCGAAGTACCGGCGGCCATCGCGCTCCATCACGGCGTGTCGTGCGTCGGGGATCCCGGCATCGTTCCACTGCTGGATGACTTCGTCGCCAACCTCATAACATAACGGACAAATAGATGGCCCGATGCCGGCCAGAATCGTTCTCGGCCGGCATTGGTAGCCCGCCTGCATGGCCTCGACGGCCCGCTTCGCGATCAACGACACCGTGCCGCGCCAGCCAGCGTGAAGCACGGCGACGACGTGTTTGCGTGGATCGTAGAGGACGATCGGAACGCAGTCGCCGACGATCACGCCCAGCGTGATACCGGGTACAGCAGTGATCAGACCGTCAGTGTCCGGAAAGCCGTCAAACGCCGGCGGCTGCCCTCGACCCCGATCGCTGGCCACCACGGATTGAACGTTGTTGCCATGCACTTGACGACCCAGCGTCAACGACGAGAGATCGAGTCCCAGTTCGGAGAAGAACGCCTCACGGTTCAAGCGTGTATCTGCCGGGTCCGAGAGTGCGCTGTAGGCGATGTCACCTTCAGCCGGAGCTGTCAGGTTGTGACCGCTCATGCCATGTACGAAGGGTTGGTTGCGGAATTGGCTGAACTGGAACTGCAACAGCTCGTGCTCAACCAATGTCACGTTCTCTACCCTCATTCTGCGTGCTTACTGAATCGCTTCATCAAGAATAATCTGGTCGACGACGAGCTCGACCGGAGCCAGGTCGTCGGTGAAGACTTGAGCATCCCCATTATAGCGGCGGATGTTGCCGTGTTCTATCGAAGCGTCACCCACGGACCGGATAATCGACTCTTCAGGGACAGCGTCGATGTTCTTGATGAAGTTCTCAATACTCGATGAGTCCTGGTTGGTGGCGATCACCATGCTGTTGTTGTACCGCTCAACATCGACGATGTAGACATGCGGAAACACGTCTGCCATTGTGGCTGCCATCACTTCAACCAGCCGGAAATCATCCCGCGTCCTACCCGCGTTGACGACGACGACACCGTCATCCGTTAGTTGCTCTTCCGCCTCCTGGAAGAATTCACGAGTCGTTAAATGAAACGGAATATATGGCTGGCGATACGCATCGATGCCGATGACATCGTAGGTCTTGTCAGTCTGGGCGAGATAGTAACGCCCGTCGGCCACAACAACATTCAGGTTCGGCTCGTTCATGTCAAAATACTCGCGACCGATCTCGGCGATCTCGCCGTCGATCTCGACCCCATCAATCGGAACGTCTCCATAGGCATTTGTGAACTGCTTGGACACCGTGCCTGCGGCCAGACCGATCATCAGCATGCTGTCCACGTCCTCAGGCTGCGTGTCCTGGTTGAAGTAGGGACCAATCATGAAGTAGTCCCACGGGCCCTTGGTGAGCAAATTGTTCGGGTTGTAGATCGAGTGGATCGCATGGCCCTCGTTCAAGGCGAGCAGCGTCTCGTCGCCCCGTTGTAGTACCTGAACGTAGTTGTAGCGTGTCTCAGCCTCGTGAATGACGACGCCAGTCTGCGGGGGACGTATCAGGCCACCATCAGACATAACCGGCAAGAACGCCGCGCAGAGCGCCAGCCCTCCTACCAGGGTAGCCTCGCGGCCGGCCTTGGACAGCAGCAGAACCGTCAATGACGGGACGAGCAGCGCGAACGCGAGAATCATGAATGTCGTCCGCGTGCCAAAGACCGGCACCAGGAGAAACGTCGGCAGCACGCTCCCTAGGATAGATCCGATGGTTGAGAGCGCGTACAGCGACCCGGCGGTGTTGCCCGCTGACTGTACGTTGAGCGTTCGAAGCCGCACGGCAAACGGGGAGACACAGCCGAGCGCAGTAACCGGCACAGAAAAGAGCAGCAGGGTGCCTAGCAGCGATCCGTAGAACTGACCGACATCAACGTTGTCAAATGCAGACTGGGAGACTCCGAGGATCGGTCCGGCAAGGAACGGAATCACCGCGGTGCTCAGACCGGCAATACCCGTGACGACATACAGCAGCTTCGGGGACGGCCAGCGGTCTGCCAGCCGCCCGCCGATGAAGTAGCCCACTGTCAGGTAGAGCAGGGTCAACCCGATCAGGTTGGCCCAGATGAAGGTTGAGGAACCGAAGTATGGCCCGATCAATCGTGATGCACTGGTCTGGATAGCGATACTGGTAATACCGCCGACAAACACGATGACCGCAAGCAGGAAGCCATGCGGGCTCAAGAGCCAGGTACGATCCAGACGACCTGCGCGCTGGCCGGCCGGGGCAACCCCGGCCGGCGAAGTTTGATCGATTGCCACGCTTGTCTGTTTCCTTAGTAGTTCTCTAGACTGATCGGAACGTCGATAACCGTGGGGCCGTTCTTCGTCTTGGCGTGCAGCAAAGCTTCGGTCAGTGCCTCCGGCGATTCGGCACGGATACCCTCAATACCGTACGCGTCCGCAATCTTCACATAATCAGGATTCACCAGATCGACGGCGATGTAGCGGCCGGGGTAGGTGCGCTTCTGGGCAGCCTTCACGGCGGTATGCGTGCCGTCGTTGAAGATAACGATCGCAACCGGAATCTGGTGATGTACCGCGGCGCCGAGCTCCTCGAGCGTGAACTGAAAGCCCCCGTCGCCACTGACTGAAACCACCTGACGGTCGGGGCGGCCAACCTTGGCTCCAAGCGCCGTCGGCATTGCCGATCCGAGAGTTCCGAACCCGCGGGGGAACAGGAAGGTACGCGGCTCGTAGATCGGGAAGTAGCGCACACCCTCGTAGGCCATCATCGTCATGTCGTTTACCAGGATCGCGTCCCGGTCCATCCCTGCCCGCAGGGCATTCAAATAGGGAATGTAGCCGGCTGTGCGCTCGTCGGCCGGGGCCACGATCTGTTCGCGGATGGCCTTCACCTCTGAGCTCGCCCAACGCTCCTGGGAGCGAGCGCCACAGTGCACGGCGTCCAGCAAGGCCTTGCACGTCTCCGCAGCATCGGCAACGATGCCAAGCTCGACGTCGTAGCGCGCGCCGATTTCCGATGGGTCGATGTCAATGTGGATGATTCGCTTCGGCAGCGGCATCGAGCCGTCACCGGTGGTGCGGACGCCGAGCCCGGTACCGATAACGAGCGCGAGGTCACTCCCGGTCATCGCTTCTACTGCGGGATTATCGTTCGACCAACGGTATCCAAAGGCTCCGACTGCATACGGGTGATCCTCGGGTATCGATCCCTTGCCCATCAGGGATGTCACGACAGGCGCGCCGAGCTCCTCGGCGAGTCCGGCAATAAACGGGGCGCACTCCTCGGTATTCGCGCCACCGCCGGTAAAGATCACGACACGCCTGGCGCTCTTGATCAACTCGGCCGCCCGCTGAATATCGTCGTCGTCCGGCTTGGCCGTCACGATGTTAGCTTTTGCAACCGCGGGCATCGCAAACTCTTCAGCCAGAAGGTCGATCGGGATCTCAACATGCACAGGCCGTGGGCGGCCCTGAGCCAGGGTCTCAAATGCGAGCGTCACCGCTGCCGGAAGATCTCCGACCTCCATGACCCGCTTGTTCCACTTGGTGATGGGTTTCATAAAACCCATCTGATCGGTCATTTCGTGGAGGTTGCCCTCAAGCTTGTCGAGATACTTCCGCTCCTGATTCGTTGCGATCAGCAGGATCGGCGACGAGTCGGCATACGCCTGACCAATCGGAGTAGACACGTTCGTGATGCCTGGTCCAGTAACGATCAACGCAACGCCCGGCTTGCCGGTCGCCCGGGCGTAGCCGTCCGCCATGTACCCGGCTCCCTGCTCGTGCCGGGCCAGGATGTGATTGATGTGACCGGCGTCGATCAACGCATCGTAGATATCGAGCGTATGCACTCCAGGGATGCCGAAAATGGTATCGACGCCGTTCGTCTCGAGGACCCGAAGTACCGCGTCTCCGCCGCGTATCTTGGCTGACTCACCAACGACCATACTTGCTATCTCTCCCTCACAACCCGGATGCGACGACCGCTCAACGGTCAACATGGTGGCTAAGTATAGCGACAGTGCTGCGATCTCGGTTGCATCTGTGTGTGGATGCAAGGAAAGTTTCGCATAACCTACATTGCCTCCGCCTCACGTGTGCGGCCCTCCGCATCGAAACACGCGAAACATCGAGGCTGGTATGCAGCACGTTGCGCCCGTCAAACGGGTTCGGACAATCTCTGGCTGCCCAATCTGTTCTCGAGTATCTCTAGATGTAGGTGAGCGTGCTTGGCATGTTCATGAACTGACCGTAGCGCTCGGTGGCTGCTTCGAGGGCTTGCGTCTGGGCTGCGTCAAGCGAGGTGAACAGGCGCGCCTCCATGACGACCGCGCCCCTTGTCAGCGTGCGTCTCCAGGTCCCTGCTCGCATTCCGTCGATAATGATCGGGCGATAGAAGGAATCGTTCCAGGAGTCAATATCGAGCGTCCAGGGCATATCGGGGAAGGTGACATCCTTATAGGTAAGCACGCACTCGTCAAACTCGGGTAGGAGGTATGCGGTCATAGAACTTGGTTTCCCGGGCGGCACGCGCGTGCCGAACCAGTAGGTCTGCCCCTCCACGACCTCATGGGCGAGATCGTGCTCCACCATCTCAAGACCCTGCTTTGCCTGAGTGACCGTCAACCCCGACCAGCGTGCATAGTCCTTCAACGTCACCGGTCCGTGGCTCGCAAAGAACCGCAAGGTGAGCTCGGCCAGGGCCTCGTCGTGCGCCAGCGTCCTTGCTTCTGGCGCTCTCTCTTCGAGTAGCGCGTAGGTATGTTGTTTCCCGCGTAACGCACCGCTGCAGATGAGCCCGTCTAGCTCTGCCCGCATCACGATGTAGGACAGCCGTTGCCCGTCCGCGACAATCCCAGCGCACGCGAAGATTGCCGCGAGCTCCGCGCGAGTGAGCTGTTTGCCACCCTGTAACGCATCGGCAATGAGGGTCTGGCTGTGCGTCACTACTGCTTCGTTGAGCTCTAACGTGCGGTACTGGTACGCGTTCAGCGCATGCACGCGCGGCGCTGTGAGCTGGAGCATCCAGCGGATATCGGCGGGCGTCACAAAGTGCCAGGTGGGCCGCAGGACATGTGTACGCAGAATCTTGCCGGCGTCAAACGCCTGCCGCACATCGGCGTCGGTGCAGTTTAGAGTACGCTGTCCGACCGACCATCTTGCGCCGGCATAGTCTTGAGATTGGACTCCGACCAGCCACTGCACCATGTCCTCGGGCCGCTCGAAGGGGACGCCGGCGACGCGCTGGGTGAGTAACCGTTGCTGCACGATATCCGCGACTCTCATGCCGGTCATTATAGAGCCAGGTCGCGGAAGATGCCTCGCGATGTCCGACGTCCACGCCCAACTGAATATGTTGTCCTCCTCACCGATCCATAATGAAGAGGCGAGGCATAACCAAAAGACGGTGTGGTGTACTGTGTAGTATTGTAGTTCTAGTCAGCATAAAAGCACGCGTTGGAGACATCTCACCTGGCGCTCACGATTTCGACCAGTCTCGCCCATGGTCCCACTGATACTACTCACAGTTCGCCTCGACACCGGCCGGAAAAGCATGGGCTGGTTGATTCGCCCAGATGAGTGACAGGAGGCGCCATCGTCGTTTCCATTCGATCCATTGAAGGTGCCGGCAACTCTCCTGGGGATAGATAACCGTACCGCCCAGCGACCGACTTGAGACGCTCGCTCGCATCGATCACTCGCGGCTTACTAGCGAGCCGGCATGCACATACTACCGAGCTGGTTCGCCCACACGGAGGTATACGAGCATGACGATCGGAAGGCAGCGGAGCAGAACCAATAATGGCTTACTCGGCACGCTCACGGGTGGGTTGGGGTGGTTCAGCCTCGGTCTGGGAGTGTCCCAAATCGTTGCGCCCGACCGCATTATAGAGATGACCGGAGTTCCCAAAAATGATACCAGCCGCTTGCTGATGCGGGTGGTGGGGGGACGTGAGATCGCCAGTGGCCTCGGAATTCTCACGAGTGCCAACCCCGCTCCATGGCTATGGTCACGAGTCGGGGGCGACGTGATGGATCTCACACTCCTGTGCGCGAGCCTCAGATCGAGGCGGGCGCAGCGGGACAAAGTCGCGGCAACAATGATGTCGGTAGCAGGGATCTTCGTCCTCGACCTGCTTACGAGCATCAAGAGCAGCCGCAGGTTCGGCTCGACGGCGCGGGGCGAGGAACGGTTTCGGGCGATGGGACGCACAGGGGGCGCCGGGCCGGAACAAGCGCTAAAGGTACACAAGTCCATCACCGTCAATCGACCTGTCGACGAGGTCTACGCGTTCTGGCGCGACTTCCAGAATCTGCCGCGCTTCATGACGCAGCTGGAAGAGGTGAAACCGGTTGGCGACGGGCGCTGGCACTGGGTAGCAAAGGGACCGCTCGACAGGAAGATCGAGTGGGACACCCAGATTGTCGAAGAGAGGCCGAACCAGCTGATCGCCTGGCGCTCACTCCCGGGATCAGACATCGACGTCGCCGCGACTGTGCGATTCACGCCGGCTCCGGGCGGGCGCGGCACCGAGGTATGGGTGGAGTTGGATTACTCTCCTCCCGGTGGTGCGGTCGTCGCCAAGCTCGCGAAGCTCCTACCGGAAAACCCAGAACGACAGCTCCAGGACAATCTCCGCGCCTTCAAGCAGGTGATGGAGACCGGTGAGATCGTGTGGTCCGAGGCCACCGTGGCTGGCGGCCGCATCAGGCAGCACCCGGCGCAGCCACCAGAGAGCTTGCCCGGTCGATAGACGACAAAGTAGCTCAGTAGATGACTGGCTGAGTGCGGGCCCGCTTCGACGTGTCAGCGACAAGGGAGACATACCATGAAGGCGAATCTCTGGATCGACAAGAACACCGTCCGAGTGGAAGATGTCCCGGATCCCAAGATCCTCAACCAGCGCGATGCTATCGTGCGCATCACCTCATCGGCGATCTGTGGCTCAGACTTGCATATGTACAACGGCTTCATTCCCACGATGCAGAAAGGTGACGTTCTGGGTCACGAGTTCATGGGTGAGGTGGTCGAGGTAGGGAGTGAGGTGAACAACCTCAACGTGGGCGATCGAGTGGTGGTTCCATTTCCGATCGCGTGCGGCAACTGCCTGGCCTGCGAAGCTCAGAAGTATTCGGCCTGCGAGAACTCCAACCCGAACGCGTGGATGGCTGAGAAGTTGTTGGGGCACTCGCCGGGTGGAATCTTCGGGTATTCCCATATGATGGGCGGCTATGCCGGAGGACAGGCAGAGTACGCTCGGGTTCCCTTCGCCGATGTGGGACCGCTGAAGGTCCCCAACGACCTGACCGACGAACAGGTCCTCTTTCTCTCCGACGTCTTCCCGACCGGCTATATGGGCGCCGAGATGTGCGAGATCAAACCGGGCGACATCATCGCTGTCTGGGGAGCCGGGCCCGTAGGGCAGTTCGCGATCAAGAGCGCCTACCTGCTAGGAGCTGAACGCGTGATTGCGATCGATCGGTTCCCGTACCGGTTGCGCAAGGCGCGCGACGAGGGCCGGGCTGAAACCATCAACTATGAGGATGTCGATGTGCTGGATGCGCTCAAGGAGATCACCGCCGGGCGCGGTCCCGACGCGTGCATCGACGCCGTGGGGCTGGAGTCGCATCACCCCGGTCTTCCTTACGCCTACGACCGGGTGAAGCAGGCGATGAGGCTGGAGACGGATCGGCCGTTTGCTCTGCGAGAAGCGCTCAAGGCATGCCGCAACGGCGGGATCGTCGCGGTTATCGGAACCTACGCTGGATTCGCTGACAAGATCCCGGTGGGAGCGTTGATGAACCGTGGGCTCACAATCAAGTCCGGACAAACACCCGTCCAACGCTATATGAGACCGCTGCTGGAGCGAGTCCAGAAGGGTGAGATCGACCCATCCTTCATCATCACGCACCAGATGCCGCTGGACGAAGCGGCCAACGGGTACAAGATCTTCAATGACAAGCAAGACGACTGCATCAAGGTCGTGTTGAAGCCGTTTGCTTGAGCGGCCGCCTTCTCAGGCATCGCGCCTCTAGACCAACGCCCGCCCATGGCTGTACTCATGAGCACACCTGTCCAGCGACGAGATCGACCGGCATATCGCGTCGTTGGACCGGGTAAGGGGAGTTCCGAGCCAACCAGCGCCTGGCCTGGGCGACGATCTAGACTAACCTGACGTATTTTGCGGATAACCATTCTTGTGCGCAAAGAGATTGCCACAGGATTATTGGGACTCATCTCCAAGGCGAGCCGGTTTCGTTTGTAGGCCGGTCCACCATCCGGCGGCGGGCATCTCGCGGCGACCTGCCGGTTGGACGGTGACGAGCTCGAGAGCGCCCGATCCGGTCGCGACCGTGACATGGTTGGCACTGCCGCTGATCTCGCCTGGAGATCCGCTGGCTCCAGCAGATGCCGTCGCGGCGCGAACCTGAAGGCGCTGACCCTTGAACGTCGTCCAGGCGACCGGCCATGGGAGCGCCGCGCGAATGAGACGTTCGATCGCGTCAGCTGGCTGCGTCCAGTCGATCTCGGCGTCTGATTTCGTCCACTCATGGGTATAGGTCGCCAGCGATTCATCCTGTTCGATCGCCGGCACAGTTCCGCCAAGCCAGGCGTGAGCTACATCCGGCAACATCTCGGCGGCTCGCATCGAGAGCCGTCGCCCGAGCGTTGCAGTTGTGTCCTGGGGATCTATGTCGAGTATCGATTGCGCGAGCACCGGGCCGGCGTCAAGTCTGCGAACGAGCTTCATGATCGACACTCCGGTTTGGAGGTCGCCACGTCGAATCGCCTCAGGAATTGGAGCCGCGCCACGATACTTTGGAAGAAGCGACGGATGAACGTTCAACGCCCCACCGGGCGCGAGCTGCAGCACGTTTCTGCGGAGAATCTCGCCGTAGGCCACGACGACCAGCAGGTCGGGACGAACGGACCCAAGTCGAAGGAACGCATCCTCATCGCGTAGCGACTCGGGTTGAAACAGTGGCAATCCGGACTCTGCGGCGAAGGCCGCGACGGGTGGTGGTGTCAGGCGCCGGCCACGACCGGAAGGGCGATCCGGCTGGCTAACGACGAGCACCAGGTCAAAGCGATCGTCCGCCGCGAGCGCCTGAAGCGACGGGACGGCGAACTCCGGCGATCCGAGGAACACAACCCGCTGGCTCAATCGGCGCTGCTCACTCCCGCATGGCGCATCGCCGTGAGCGCCAGGATCTCAAATCCCCGATGAACGTTTTCACCGGTCTTGGCGGAGAGGAAGCCGTGTTGCGCCTGGGCGTAGTACGCGAACGTCTTCGGCCAGGCCGACGGGAACCGCAGGCCAAGATCGGACTTGTTGCCAACGACAATGATCGGAGCATCAGGGCAATAGCGTTTGCAGCGCGCGTACCACTCGGTTAAGGCTTGCAGGGAACTCTCTACGGACACGTCATATACCAGCATCGCCGCCTGGGCGCCGAGGTAGAAATTGGGCCGGTTGCCGGCCTGCCCTTCGATGTCCCAGATCGCCAGCTTCACATGCTGGTCGTCGATGTCGAATTCCTGGGTCGTTACGTCAATACCAAGCGTGATGTTCCGCGCTTCGCTAAACTTCGCCTTGGCATATTGTCGAATGAGCGACGTCTTGCCAACGTTGCCTTCGCCGCCGACAATCACCTTGAGCGTTCGCATCATAACTTTGCCCCATCTGTTCGGTTATTTCCTATGTGCGATTGTGCTAGGCACGGGATAGTACGGCGAGTATAGGAGAGGCACGATACGTGGTCAATTGGAGGCGAATAATCGGGACCAGCGTCATAGCCGTTCATGACTAGATCCTCTCTGCGCCGGCACGGACACCTACTCTTACTCCTCATCATCCTTGCAGTCGCCCTGGCGCTTCGCCTCTACGGTCAGGACTGGGATCAAGGTACCTATCAGCATCCGGATGAGCGCTTCATCGCAATGGTGTCGTCCGACCGCATCACGATGCCCGGGATCTCCAACATTGGAGAGGTCTTTTCACCAGACACGAGCCCTATCAACCCACGCCGCGACAGCGAGGATGGCGGTGCGCTCTCGTTTGCATACGGGACCCTCCCGCTCTACGTGCAGGGAACGGTGAGCGCAACCCTCAATCTCTTGAGTGAACGCGACTGGGGCTCTTACGCAGAGTTATACAGGGTAGGACGCACGTTAACTGCTGTCATCGACACGCTGACGGTGCTCGTCGTCTATCTCTTTGGCCGCAGGTTCTTCGGGAGCGCGGCCGGATTGATAGCGGCGGGACTGTACGCCCTCTCGGTACTTGCCCTTCAACTCAGTCACTTCTTCGCCGTCGACACCTGGTTGACGCTCTTTGTCACGGCCTCGCTCTATCTCCTGGTGCGCTTCATGGATCGGCCAACGCTGGGAAGGTCGCTCGCCGTTGGCGCGCTGCTCGGGCTGGCCTTCGCAACCAAGGCAAGCGTTCCGTCGCTGCTCGTACCTGTCCTGCTCGGCTACGGCTACGTCTTCTGGAAGTGTCCCCGCAGGTCGGATACCCTGATCGCAGCAGCCTCAGGCGCTCTGCTGTCAGTGGCGGTCTTCACGGTGTTCGAACCCTACGCGCTGGTTCGCAGCGGCCCCTTCATCCACGACATCCGTACCCAGGCTCGCATCGTGCGTGGCATGACCGACATCCCATATACCCGCCAGTTCGTCGGTCTCACGCCGGGGATCTACGAGTTGCGAAATCTCTTCGCGTACAGCATTGGTCCCGGGTTTGTACTCGGATCACTTGCCGGACTCCTCTTCGCTATACGCCGTTCCATCGCCTTGCGTGACGCGGCCCTGGCGGTGCCAGTCCTCTGGGTCTTGAGCTACATACCGGTGTTGCTCACGACCGAGGCGCGATTCTTGCGTTACTCACTGCCGCTATTACCGGTACTGGCAGTGCTCGCGTCAGGTCTGCTGGTCTGGATGATCGCGCAGCCGCGTTATCGCACCGTCGGCCAGGTCGCCACGGTCCTGGTCCTGGGCATCACCGCCATCTGGGCGGCAGGATTCATGACGATCTACTCGAACGAACACCCACGCATAGCGGCATCGAAATGGATCCACGAACACGTGCCGCCAGGCAGCGTGTTGAGCGCGGAATCATGGGACGACCCCCTGCCCACCCGCTATCCGGACTCCCCTTCCCACTCGTTTGAGATCCAGTCGCTGGATATTTATGGGGACGAGCCGCCTGAAGAGAAGGCTGATTACTTTTATGAGGCCTTGCAAGACGTAGATTATGTCGTGTTATCGAGCAATCGACTCATCGACTCTGTCGACAACCTGCCCTGGCGCTACGCGGTTCAGAATGAGTATTACCGCCGGTTGACCGAAGGGCAGCTTGGCTATCAACTCGTGTATGAGGGCCTCGTTCAGCCTGAGCTCTTCGGGTATGCGTACGACGACCGGGCGGCTGATGAGAGCTTCACGGTCTACGACCACCCACACGTCCGCATCTTTCAGAAGGTTGAGAATCTCACGCAGGACGAGTTTCGCGCGCGCCTTCTCTGGGGGATAAATCAACCTTGGGAGCCGCAGCGTTATCCCGCCGAAAAGTGGCTCATGCTGGACGAGCCGGTTGGCGAGATATCAACAAACCGGGATAGTGACTGGAATGGGATCGCCGTTGAGAGTGGACTCGTCGCAGCGCTCAGCTGGCTTGTCGCAATCGAGATCATTGGCTTGAGCATCCTGCCCGTCGCAGCGACGGTGCTGCGCAGAGCGCCGGACCGGGGTGCATTATCCGCGCGTTTGGTTGGAGTGGTGATCACAGGCTGGATCGTCTGGATTGGCGCGAGCCTGGGGTTCTGGTCAGCGTCAGCCTGGTCGGTAGCGCTCACCGTCG
The DNA here is from genome assembly GCA_963729445.1 of uncultured Chloroflexia bacterium. Classification (GTDB taxonomy): domain Bacteria; phylum Chloroflexota; class Chloroflexia; order Thermomicrobiales; family CFX8; genus JACCZH01. The sequence goes on along the minus strand of CAVSNU010000003.1, from coordinate 112,884 downwards.
GCTTCCTGGCTGCCGTCAGCTGGGGTTACTGGTGGCACACGCGACGAAGATCGGGCCGGTTTGTGTTGCCGACAGGGGCCAGCTACATTGCGGGCGCGACCATCTTCGGAGGGCTCTTCGTCCTCTTCATCCTCTTCAGGGCAATCTATCCTGACTTCTGGCAGACCTACTATGGTGGAGAAAAGCCGTTCGAGCTCGCCTATCTTCGCGCGGTGGCGAACTCGGCCGAGTTCCCGCCATACGATCCGTGGTACGCCGACGGTTTCGTGAACTATTACTACTATGGCTGGCACCTGATCGCATCGATCATGAAACTGTCCGGCGTCGGCGTGTCGACCGGTTTTCAGCTCGCCGCGGCTACGCTGGCGGCATTGGCAGGTCTGCAATGTTTTGCCCTGACCGGACTCCTGGTCCGGGGTGACCGCCGCGCGTGGCTGGGTGGTGGCGTAGCCGTCGCCGGTTTCCTCACCCTGTTCCTCGTGTTGTTCTCCGGTAATCTGGACGGGTTGCGGCAGCTCCTAGAGCATGGCACGCAAGTGGCAGACCGCTTCGATTTCTGGCGCAGCACTCGGGTCATCGACAACACGATCAACGAGTTCCCGTATTTTTCGCAGATCTGGGCCGATGTACACCCACACGTCATCAACCTGCCCATCTACCTCTTGCTCATCACCCTTCTCGCACATCTTGTCGTGGACACCCGCCAGTCGCGCGTGCGCGGTGACGACTCCAGCTTCCTCAGGCCCGCGCAGCTGTTCACGATCGCATTGGTCCTGGGGACGATCAGCGTGACGAACTCGTGGGACGCGCCGCTTGCTGTTGGACTCACGGCCGGAGCCTTTTTATACGCTGGAGCGCTGCGAGGGGGCTGGTACGTCGCGACAGGTCTAGGGACGGGCATCCTGGTAGCGGCGGGAGGATTCGCTCTCTTCGCGCCGTTTTACAGCCGTTTTTACAGTGTCGTCGACGGCGTCGCTGCGGCGACCAAGGGATCATCGACGGGTCAGTTCGTGACGCATTGGGGCATCTTCATGCTGATCGCCGTGGCGGTTATGGTTTCGGCTGCACTGCGCAAACGCCAGTCGCATCTCGGTGACAACCCTATGATGCTTGGCTGCGCCGTATGTCTGGCAGGTGGTGGCCTGACCGCCCTCATACTCGCGATCCAGGGTTCGCCGCCTCCAGTCCTGTCGTTCGTGCTCACGCTCGTCGGAGCAACGCTGCTCGTCGGTCTCGGCGCGCGCATCACTGAGGCTGACCGATTCAATCCCTGGTTGCTCGCGCTGACGCTCGCGTTAGCGGGCCTGGCGGGCATTCTTGCCCCCATAAGGCCCGCCGCATCTTTCGCCGCGGCCATAGCCACGTTTGCAGTGATGTTCGCGTTGAGGCGCTGGCGGCAGCCACAGTGGTTCGTCCCCTGGGCGCTCGTCGCGGTCGCCTGCGTGACGATCGCCGCCGTCGACCTGGTGTATGTGTCCGACGACCTCAGGGACAGCCCGTGGGAACGCATGAATACCGTGTTCAAGTTCTACCTCCAGGCCTGGATCCTGTTCGGAATTGGAACCGCGACGCTGCTGAGCCGCACGATCCGCGTGAATAACGCAACGAACCCGCGGTCTCGACTGGCCGGATTCCTGACGTTAATTGTCCTTGGATTCGTGTTCGTCGCCGGCATGATCTATCCAATGTTTGGGACTCCTGCGCGGTTGAGCCAGGACATGGAATCCTCCCCTACCTCGCTCACCCTGAATGGATACGCATGGATGGAGGGCGGATCGATCCTCAACGCGAGCGGAGAGGTGATCTCGTTCAGCGGTGATCTCGCGGCCATCGAGTGGTTGAACGACAACACGCACGGCACACCCGTCCTTCTCGAAGCCGCCATCGGGCCCTATCGAGGCAACGGATCGCGCATTTCGAGCGCGACCGGTCTGCCCACCGTGCTTGGCTGGGATCGACACCAGCGTCAGCAGCGGTACGAGTCAGGCATCGCAGATCGAATGCAGCGGATTCAGGCCATGTATAACTCGACAGATCTTGAACAGAAAATGGAAGAGCTCCGTAGATATCGCGTTGGCTATGTGATCGTTGGTGACGTCGAGCGCTACTGGAACACAACGGAGGACACTACGCCATACGCTACAGAGGCCGGACTGCAGGCATTCGAGGAATTGGTCGGCCGGGGCTTGACGCGCGTGTTCGAATCCGGGGGGACGACGATCTATCAGGTGGATGATTTCCCACGCCTGACGGCGGCATTTCAACAATGAGTGATACTGAAGCGATCCTGCGCTGGATGGGCGTGCTCAGCCTGCTTTCACTGTGGGTGGCACCGCTCACCTGGTGGCTGGGCGACGGGCTGCAAGGCGCCCGCTTCGCGCTCGCGCGTCCGCTGGGACTCATCCTGGTTACGGCTGCGCTCTGGTGGCCCGCGGCTCTCATTGGGATACCGTTCGTGCGTCTCGCGCTCATACTGACGACCGTCCTGCTGGGGGCAGCGGGTTGGCTGCTCTGGTGGCGGGGATCGCGTGAGATCGACTGGCGAGCACTCGCCTTCTACGAGCTGCTCTGGCTCGCCCTCTTTCTCGGGTACGCACTCTTCCGGTCGTACAACCCCGACATCGCCAACACCGAAAAACCCATGGAGATCGCCCTCCTGTCCTCGGTTAGTCGCTCAGCAGAGGTCCCCGCTCCCGATCCATGGTTTGCCGGCGAGGCAATCAACTACTACTACTTCGGTTATCAGGCGATCGGCACACTCGTGAAGCTCTCGGGAGTACCGCCTTCGATCGCCTTCAATCTCGCGCTGGCGACGTTGTTTGCCTCGCTAGGCACTGCTGCGGCTGCGACCGGTTTCCACCTGGCAGCCGCATTCGGCGTGAGACGCTGGATTGCCGTCCTCTCGGGGGCATTGACGACGTTCCTGCTATTGTTCGCCGGCAATCTCGAAACGGTGCTCAGACTCGTTCGAAATCCGGGCGAGACGCTTGCCACAGGCTGGTGGTACGACGACGCCGGCTGGGAAGCGAGCCGCATCATCGTCGATCATGGGGTCCATGGCGATCCGGCGCCCCAGCAGACGATCAACGAGTTCCCGGCATTCTCGTTCGTGCTTGGGGATCTGCACCCGCATGTCCTTACCTACCCGCTTCTCCTCGTCATCAGCGCGCTGCTAATCGGCATGATCTGCAAACCCGTCACGGCCACTCTGGGCCGGCTCGCAGGGGTCGGATCGCTCATTGGCTTGCTGTATGTGTCAAATAGCTGGGACGCGCCAGTTGGCCTCCTGCTGCTTGCCGGTGCTCTTCTGATTACCTTCGGTTGGCGGAAACGGCAGACCTGGTATGGCATTGGAGTGGCCGGCCTGGCGGCTCTCATCGCCGCACTGCCCTTCTTGACGCACTTCACGGCTCCTGTGGGCGTCGACGCGAGTGAGCTACCGGGACCGGTGAACGCCATTCCGATACTCAGCACCTTCGCCCGCACCGTGGGCATCGTCACCTGGAGACCGTCGAGTGCGGCCGAGCTGTTGATCGTTCACGGTCACTGGATCATTGCGTTTGGGCTCTTCGCGGCGCTCACGCTATCGAGCACGTCGAGAGTTCGTGACAGGCTGCGCGCCAGATTTGACCTGCTCGTCGTCATCCTGCTCCTGGCGCTGGTGGTGGGAGTGCTCTGGGCGCCAGCCGTCCTCCTGCTGGGTATACCGTTTGGTCTCGCTCTGGCGATCGTCGCCTCGGACACGCGAGCAGCAATCCGCGTGGTAGCGGGACTGTTCGCGACCGGTTTCTTCCTGACGCTGGTACCGGAGTTCGTGTACATCCAGGACGTGTTCGCCGACCGGATGAACACCGTATTCAAGCTCTACTTTCAAGCGTGGCTGCTCTTGAGCATCGCGTCAGCCGCCGCCTTCGCAATCGCTCTCGCAGCCGTTCCCAGACGGTTCGTCACCGCCTCGGTGTTTGTGATCGTCCTGACACTCATCGCCGTCGCGCCGTACACCCCGCTCTCAGCCCGCGACTGGACCGCCGGCTTCACCGAGCGGCGCGGGCTCGATGGCGCTGAATACATTGTCAGTCTCGCGCCGGACGAAGCCGCTGCGACTGACTGGATTGATCGGCATGCTACTGCGAGTACCGTGGTCGTAGAGGGACCCGGATGCTCGTATGGAACGGTTGCCGGGGTACCGATGAACCGTGTTTCAGCGTTTAGTGGCGTTCCAACCATCATTGGATGGGCCGCTCACGAGCACCAGTGGCGGCGCGGAGAACGCGAGCTCATTGGACCGCGAGTCGAGTATCGACAGACCATCGCCAACCGGTGGTTGTCAGGCGAACGGGTCAGCGTTCCGAACGTGCCCGCCCCAGATTATGTCGTTCTCGGTATGATCGAGGCCATGGGATCTGAGAATTGCCAGTCGCTCATACCCCAGAATGTGGAAGCGTCGGTTTCGACACTCGGTGAGGACGGCTGGCGACCCGTGTTTCGCAGCGGGGATGTTGTTATCCTTGGTCGTAGCACACCATAATACGCGCGTTCAGGGGATTGTAGGATACGCTTCATCTCTGTTATCCTTGACGTTGCGGCATTTGACGCGACGTTCCGCCGTGCGTGAAAAGCATTACGGGTTCGATTCATCTGTGAGGGAGGATCTCCATAAGTTCTAGACCAGTCCGAGTAAATGAACGGATACGCATCCGCGAAGTCCGGTTGATTGATGAAGAGGGGAAGCAGATCGGCGTCATCGCTACGCGGGACGCACTAGAGACTGCCCGTCAGCGAGGTTTAGACCTCGTGGAAGTCCAGCCGAACGCAGTCCCGCCGGTATGCCGGCTCATGGACTACGGGCGATTCCGGTATGAAGAGAGCCGTAAGGAACGCGAAAGCCGCAAAAAGGCGAAGACCGTTGCCCTCAAAGAGATCCGGATGAAGCCGAAGATCGGCGAGCATGATGTGGAAACCAAGGCGCGCAACGCCCGCCGTTTCCTGATGGCCGGCGATCGAGTAAAGGTTTCGGTAAGATTCCGAGGGCGCGAAAACCTTCACCCGGAGATCGGGCGCGGTCTCCTGTTGAAGATGATTGACCAATTAGAAGATGTCGCCATTATCGACCAGCAACCTCGATCTGAGGGTCAGGATATGTCAATCCTGTTGAGCCCGAAGATTTCGAAAGAAGATCTAATGGACGACGACAGCCAGGATGACGACAACCTGGTCGACGACAATCAGGACGAGACATCGAACGAACCGGACGCATCAGACGAGTCGTAAGAAATACACGGCGCGCAGGCACATTTTCAGCTCCTGTTTCGGACGATGAACCAAATTATGACGAACGAGACAGACGGCGCCGCCATACGGCGCCGTCGAGCCGCGTGGATTCAGAGGGAAGAAGATCATCATGCCGAAGATGAAAACCAACAAACAGGCGGCGCGCCGCTTCAAGATCACCGGCACCGGTAAGGTCATGCGCACCAAAGGCGGGAAGTCTCACCTGCGGCGAAAGAAGAGCAAGCGCACCCGCCGGTTGTTCGACAAGATGCTTGTTGTCGCGCCGCAAGACGCAAAGCGGATCAAGCAGTTGTTGCCATATGGCACACCGTAAGAGACTCCCGATACTTCAACGCCTGACGAAGGGTATGACAAGACATGGCTAGGATTAAGCGTGGCGTGACGAGCCGTCGTCGCCACAAGGCAGTACTCCAACGCGCGGAAGGGTATCGCGGAACACGTAGCCGCCTCTTCAAGCGCGCTCATGAAGCGGTTATGCGAGCCGGGCAATATGCCTATCGTGACCGCCGGCAGCGCAAGCGCCAGATGCGCAGACTCTGGATCACCCGCATCAACGCGGCATCCAGGGAGAATGGACTGCCCTACGGTCGATTTATCGAGGGGCTGACCAAGGCTGGTGTGGCCGTTGACCGCAAGATCCTGGCCGATCTTGCCGTCCGCGATCCGCGAGCGTTCACCGAGTATGTGAATATCGCCAAGGCGTCGTTGTAATTGCGAGTAACCAGGTGAGCGGCTCAGACGATGACGTGCGGCACATTACGAGCGCCGCGAACCCACTGATCAAGCTTGCCCGCCAGTTGGCAACGCGAAGACGAGCGCGCTATCGCGAGCGCCAGTTCCTCCTCGAGGGCGAACGTCCAATTGCGACCGCTATCGAGCATGGCACCCGCATCCAGACCCTGATCGTTGACGAGGAGCGCCGGGAAGATATCAACCCGGAGCTCCTCGCTGCGTTCATGGAAGCGGCCGATCGAACGGTCACGATGCCGGCCGCGCTCTTCCTCTCCTTCACAGACACCGAGCATCCCCAGCCGCTGGCGGCGATTGCCGGCATGCCGGACATATCATTACCCGAAGACTCCACCAGTATCGTCTGCCTTGACGCTCTCCGCGATCCGGGCAACCTGGGCACGATCGTGCGAACGGCAGCCGCTGCGGGAGTTGACGGGATCGCCTTGTTACCCGGCAGCGTCGATCCATTCAACCCGAAAGTGGTGCGCGCGTCAGCCGGGCTGGTGACTGCCATGCCGATCCGGGCCTACCCGACGCTCGAAGCTGTCGTTGAAGCGTGCTTCGAGGCGCCAGAGGACGTTGCCGTCGTTGCGGCCGACGCTTCCGGAACGGTTGATTATCGTGATGTACACTGGGAAAAGCCGGTCGTTGTCGTCGTCGGGAACGAGGCAGCCGGGTTAGGTGAGCACACGAGTCTTGCCACGGGACAGCGGGTCAGGATTCCGATGGCTGACGGGGTCGAATCACTGAACGTATCAGCGGCCACGGCTATCCTCCTCTTTGAGATGAGAAGCCAACGCAGCCGCCGCGTCGACTAAGTTTCCCGTACGAACGCGGTTTTTCGGTGTCAAGACCTGTTACAGTGTGTTATAGTGCCGCGGGTGCACGTACCTGGTTTTGCCCAAGAGAGGCGCAAAAACGTGGTTTGGAAGGAAAAGGAGACGCTCTATGCGTAAGCAGGATTTGATCAAGGATGTCGCGCAGCGCGTGAAGCAGCCGGAAAGCGTTGTTGGCGCAGTGGTCAACGCCACCTTCGACTCAATCCGCGATAGCCTGGCCACGGGCGACGAGGTCACCCTCACGGGCTTCGGCTCATTCCGTATCACCGAGCGCGCGGCCCGTGAGGGCCGGAATCCGCAAACGCGCGAGCGCATCGTGATCCCGGCCGGCAAGAGTCCATCCTTCCGACCAGGCACACAGTTGAAGCGCGCGGTCAGCGGCGAGGCTGCCGACTAGAGCGGCTTGCGGAAAGATTGCCCTTCGTGGCGGTGGAATGTTTTTGCTCACCGCAGTAGCCAACCCGCTCCTGATCTTGCAAAAGAAAACGCCGCCGGAGTGATCCGGCGGCGTTTCGCTATGTCCGTGTGTCGAGCGTGGATCAGGAAGCCCGATGTGTGGCGACTTCCCCTTAGACGTCCAGGTTCTCAACCTCACGCGCGTGGGTCTGGATAAATCGCTTGCGAGGCGGCACGCTGTGACCCATCAGCATGTCAAATGTCTCGTCAGCCGCGATGGCGTCCTCAAGCGTCACCTGGAGCAACGTCCGGGCTGAGTTGTCCATTGTGGTCTCCCACAACTGGTCGGCGTTCATCTCACCGAGACCCTTGTAGCGCTGAATCTCGACCTTCTGTCCTTTGTACTCCTTGAGCAGCTCATCGCGCTGCTCGTCGTTGTAGACCCAGTGGATGTTGCTACCCTGCTGAATGCGGTACAGCGGAGGTTGCGCGATATAGAGGTAGCCGTTCGCAATCAGGCTCTCCATGTGCCGGAAGAAGAACGTGAGCAGCAGGGTGCGGATGTGCGCACCGTCAACATCAGCGTCCGTCATGACGATGATCCGGTGGTAGCGCAGCTTCGACAGGTCAAACTGGTCGCCGATCGACGTGCCCATCGCTGTGATAAGCGTGCGGATCTCGGCGTTCTGGAGCATCTTGTCCAGACGCGCCTTCTCAACGTTGAGGATCTTTCCTCGGAGCGGTAGCACAGCCTGGAAACGCCGGTCGCGTCCCTGCTTCACGGTGCCGCCTGCCGAGTCACCCTCGACGATGTAGAGCTCAGATCGCGCGGGATCCTTCTCGGTGCAGTCAGCCAGTTTGCCAGGTAGAGCGAACGTATCGAGACCGCCCTTACGCTGGACCAGCTCACGCGCCTTTCGCGCGGCCTCGCGCGCTCTGGCAGCTGTCAGACACTTCTCAACGATCTTCTTGGCAGCCTGGGGGTTCTCCTCAAGCTGCTGCGCCAGGAGCTCGTTAACAACGGACTGCACCGCGCCTGCGATGTCGGCGTTGCCAAGCTTACCCTTGGTCTGGCCTTCGAACTGAGGGTCGGGCAACTTCACGCTAACAATCGCTGTCAGCCCCTCACGGACATCCTCGCCGCTCAGGTTAACTTCGTTCTCCTTGATGATGCCGTTCTTGCGGGCATAGTCATTGATTGTGCGTGTCAGACCTGACTTGAAGCCACTCAGATGCGTGCCACCATCGATGGTATTCACGTTGTTCGCAAACGTGTGGGTGGATTCTCCGTAGGTGTCGTTGTATTGCAGCGCGACCTCGACGATGTAGTCGCCCACCTGGCGATTCATGTAGAACGGGCGTGGGTGCAGTGGAATACGGGACTTGTTGAGGTGCCGCACGTAGGACGTGATGCCACCCTCAAAGTAGAACGTTGATTCCTGGTCGTTACGCTCATCGACAAAGACGATGCGCAGACCGGCCGTAAGGTAGGCCATCTCACGAAAACGCTGTGCCAGCGTCGCGAACACGTAGTCAAGGCTGTCGAAGATCGTCGTGTCCGGCATCCAGTGCTGTGTCGTGCCGTGCTCGGACTTGTCAATTGATTTCACGCGCTTGACCGACCCGGTCGGAATCCCCTTGCGGTACTCCTGACGGTAGAGACCGCCGTTCTGCCGGACCTCGGTGATGCACCATTCCGAGAGCGCGTTCACAACCGAGATGCCAACGCCGTGCAGACCGCTGGACATCTTGTAGCCTGCGCCACCGAACTTACCGCCGGCGTGCAGGACGGTCATCACGACCTCCATCGCCGACTTTTTCATCTTCGGATGCTGGCCGGTTGGAATGCCGCGTCCGTCGTCCATCACCGTCACCGAGCCATCCTTATGGATGGTGATTGAAATCTCGGTCGCGTAGCCACCGATTGCTTCGTCAATCGAATTGTCCACCACTTCATAGATCAGGTGATGGAGGCCGCGAAGGTCGGTGCTGCCGATATACATGCCTGGGCGGCGACGAACAGCCTCCAGCCCCTCAAGGATTTCAATACTGCTCGCATCGTATGTAGACGGTTGGTTCTTAACTTGTGCCACGATGCACGTTACCCCTCTTAGAATCGACCCGCGATAGTTAGCTGACGAGCGCGGTCACGATAAAAAACCATTGTGGCGGCGATCATTCCGGTTCCAATTACTGCGTGTCCAACAATCGCGATGATGACACCAATTGGCTGAGAGATCAGCAGGCGCCACACTTGCGGAAAACCCCAGATAACGAGAAAATATGCGACGATTAAACCGAGCGCCGACCAGGTATCACTCCGCACCACGCGATAACTAGAGCGAAGTGCGGCAAGCGGTCCGACGCCATCCACGAACATCGCCTGAATCGAAAAGAAAAAGAACACGAATCCCCAGGACACTGGAAGCAACATAATAACGTACAACCAGCCTGAGACTCCGGCACCTGCGAGCGACATGATGGCTGCCGCCGCCAGGATCGGCCAGGCGACCAACAGGGCGATGATGGCGGTCCAGGCAGTCCATCCGACTAACCGAGCCGATCCCCGCAGCGTCTCACTGGGTGAACGCTTGAGCGGCGAAGGCTCGCGGCCGGCTGCCGTCGCTGCCAGCGCCATCAGATACTCCGAGCCAACAATCAGTGCTGCTAACAGCAAGACTACTGCGGCAAGCGCAACGCCCCACCAGGGCAGAACCACCGCCGGCCGCCAGCTCTCCAATCGATAGGGAGTCTCGTTGGACAACGCCGACACGAAAGATGGCACTTGTATCGTCGGCAACCAGAGGACTGCCAGCTCCTGAACGTTCATCAGGCCGCGATTCTCGATTGTCGACGCGAGTTGGTCAGCGGACACCTGCTCGTCGCGCAGCCAATCGCCAACTTTAGCAAGCAATGGGCGCGATGTGATGTTTACACCTAACCAGAGATACAAATCCAACAACACCGGCGGAAGTATCAACTGTGGACGGGCAATCAATGTGTCGTACCCTAGCCCGATCGTGTCGATCACTCCCGGAAGCCGCGCTGGCTCGTCGTCCCGGTTGAACTCGTCAGGCTGGCGATTCCACATCGACCCATCCCTACGTTAGGACCACCCCAACTCTTCGAGCGTCTCTTCACCGATACCGAAGTGATGGGCGACTTCGTGAATCACCGTGGTACGCACCTGATCCTCAACCTCTTCGGGCGTCGAACAGACCGCTTCGATCGTCCGCTGAAAGATCGTGATCTTGTCCGGCGCCACGATCGAATACCCGCTATCACGCATCGTCAGGGGTATTCCCTCGTACAGACCAAACAGCGTGCCACGGCGAATGCCCATGCGCTTCAGTTGCTCGCGAGTCGGCCGGGGCTCGATTACAACGTCCATATTGTCGATCACGTTGAGCAGATTCTCGGGTAGTGAATCGAGGACCTCAACGACCAGCTCTTCGAACTCAGATTCTGTCAATCTCATGCGCTCGATACACCCCTGCTCAGACTGATCAATTATACCAGTTTTCCCATTCGTACGCGATTTTTGCCAAGAGAAGAGGTGCGAGAACCCGCCGATAGCGGGCGGCCATTCAACCGGCCCAAACGGCTGCGAGCATGAGAAGTGCGAGAGCTCCGAGGAGGGCGATCTCTACACCTTGCACCCCGCTCTCAGCCGCGACATAGAGACTGAAGGAGACGAGGAACAACGCCAGTAATACGGCGATTCGCATTAAGCGCAGACGGGAAGATCTCATACGAACCAGCTCCAGACCAGTACCGTCACTCCGACAATGCCTGTGATCACCAGACCGTACCGGGCTCCCTGGCGCACGACCGGGCCCTCCTTCCCGGAGAGACCAACGGTGCTGCAGCCCACGATAATCTTCGCCGGAGCAACCATGCTGCCGAGTGCACCGCCGGCAGTCTGCGCGGCCAGCAGGAGCGCCGGCGGCAGCCCGAGAAGCACCGCGCTGTCGCGCTGTAAGGCACCAAAGAGAATGTTGGAGTTCGTGTTACTGCCCGTCATGAACGTGCCCAGAACACCGACAAGTGGAGAAATAAGAGGAAAGATAGGTCCAGCTACATCAACACTCCCCTTTGCGAGCATGAACGTCATGCCGCTGTCCAGCATGATGAGCGCCATCCCAACCATGGTGACGATACCGATGCTGGAAGTTAACGCTCCGCCAATCGTACGCGCTCCAATTCGCTTCCAGGCACCAGCCGGTAGCTTCCCTGCACGGCGGTAGACGAGGTAGCCCAGCGCACATGCGTAGAGCAGCAACGCGCCGGCGTCACCGAATGGCTCGATGGTCCGGTAGGATTCTGTCGCCTCGTTCGTCCACCCGAAGTCCGTCATCGTCTCAGGCAGGTTAAGGCGGATCGCCCCGGTTGACAGAGCGTCTTCGAGGGGGGAGATGAAACTCGCACTCATCACGATCGCCACGAGTATCATGTACGCAGAGAAGGCGAGCAGTATCTCTTTGAGTGGCACTACCCCTGTGTCCACTGAGGTGGACGCCGTCGTCTGCCCATTGGGATCGCTCTCCGGCCCGTTCTTTCGGAACAGCGGAATACGTGCCAGTCCCGTTATCGCAAGCAGCCCGATGCAGCCCGCGGTGAACGCTGCCAATGAGTACGTCCCCAGTCTCACCATCCCAAACTGAACCGAGGCCATGATCGTGCCTACGAGTACCAGAGGGATAATTCCCTGACGCAGGGCGCACCAGCCCCCAAACGCCCACACTGCCCCGAAACCGCACAGAAAGCACGCGAGCCCCAGCAAGGCGGCGCTCTCAACGGCCAGTTCGGCGCCTGGCATCTCGGCGACACCGCTCAGCGCGAAGAACGAGGCAGCCAGCGATCCAAAGGTGACCGACCAGGAGTGACCAATCGACGTAGCGACCACGGCCACCACCGGGGAGAAGCCCATGCCGACCATCAGGGGCGCAACCACTGCCACCGGCACGCCATACCCGGCGATACCCTGCAAGAATGTCGTGAACACCCACGACAGCAGAATGAGCTGCATGACACGATTGCCGGTGACCCGGGCGATGCCCTGACCGATCGTTTTGATGCTGCCCGCTTCGTCTACGATGTGGAAGAGCAACAGGGCGGCCCAGATGATGTAGAGCACCCAGACCGACAGCAGCGCTGATTTCACCTGCGAGTACGCCAGCAGCGAGGTTCCACTGCCGAAGGCCAGGATCGAGACCGCGAAAGCCGTCAACCAGGCCACGGGACCAGCCTTGGCGCCGCCCCAGTTGAAGCCGACCATGAGAACCAGGAGCACCCCAATCGGGGAAAAGGCCAGGATCCAGTTCAGAAGGTTGACATCAGGGATGCCGGCATCATTCACCGGCCGGTACCGGGTTCACGGCCTGAGCGAGAAGGTCCCGCCCTATCGGGAGCGCCACCTCGCCACCCGAACCACCATTCTCAACGATCACCGATACCACCAGCTTTCTCTCCCCGTCCTCGGCAAATCCTGTGAACCAGGCATGCGACTCCTCGCCGCCGGTCTCGGCGGTTCCAGTCTTCCCACCAACCGTCACGCCGTCGATCTTAGCGCCTGAAGCGAAACCGTAGTCCACTGACGCGAGCATCATTTCACGAACGGCGGCAGCAACATCCTTGGATACGACGTCGCGCCACTCCTCCGGCCGGAACCGCTCCAGAACGCTACCCTCCTCGTCTATCACCTCCTGGACGAGGAACGGCTCCATCATAACGCCATCGTTGGCGATTGCCGCGACGACCATCGCCATTTCGAGCGGCGTCGTGAGAATCTGTCCCTGGCCAAAGGCTGTGTCGGCAACGAGCGCCCGTGATGCCGTCAATTCCTCTTTGGACGACGCGATCTGCCCGCCTTCGGTCAGAATGTCGAATGGTATTTCCTCATCAAGACCGAAACGCGTGCCGTACTCCCACAGCTCCTCTGCGCCCAGCTGCAGACCCACCTGCGCGAAGACCACGTTCAGCGAGTAGCTGTACGCTTCTTCGAGCGTCCAGTCGACCTTGTTCTCATCGGGCCGGTTCAACTCAATGATGATCCGTCCGTCGACGTCGAGAGAGCCTTCATCCCGATAGACGGTAGCCAGGTCAGCGACGCGTTCGGCGATCGCGGCTGATGCCGTCACAGTCTTGAACGTCGAGCCAGGCGTGTATAACCCCTGGGTTGGCCGGAAGACCAGCGGGCCGCCAGGGTCGTTCAGGAGCTCTGCCCAGTACGCGTTAATCGCGGCGAGCTCCTCACCCGTCTGCTGGCCGGCGTTCGCATAGAGCCGCCCTGGATCGTAGGTGGGATAGCCCACCATCGCCAGAACCTCGCCGGTATTCGCGTCCATCAGGACCACCGCGCCGGGACGCTCGCCCAATAGCTCGGCCGCTCGCTTCTGGAGATCGAGATCGAGCGTCAGTTTTAGATCGTAGCCACTGCGCTCGCGATGTAGCAGCGAGTCAAACCACTCAATGACCGGGTTTCCGCCCTCCACCCCGGCGAGGTAGCTGTTGAACGAAGCCTCCAGCTGGCTCGAACCAAAGAGTGGAGGCGAGTAATAGCCGATCAGTGGCGCGGCGGCTGGTTCTGGATAGACACGTTCGAAGGTTTCGTCTTCTCGACGAACCGACTCCGCCAGGACACTTCCGTCGCGGTCGAGCACGCTTCCACGTCTCTGCCGCGAGGTCTCCATGTTCACTCGCGGATTCTGAAAGACGTCGCCAGATTCGGTCAGAACGATCCGGTTGTAGGTCTGATCGCTCTCGACAACCTGAACTTTCACCAGCTGCACGGTCATCAGGAAGAATGCAACCACCACGATCGTGCCCCAGCGCAACATTGTGCGGTTGAAGATCGGTAGCGTTCGCGTGCCGCTCGGCCACCAGGCCAGGAGCAGCGCTACACCAGCACCTGCCAGGCAGAACAGCCAGAACTTGTTGGCATTCTCATTGGTCGACGCCATGCCGTAGACGATCAACGTCACCGCCGCAACGGTAGCGAGGAAACGACGTATCGCGATCAACATCAGCCGGCCAACTTTGGATCTGAAATACGCATGAGCAGTCCTACAATGACGAAGTTTGTTAACAGCGAGCTTCCCCCGGCGCTGATAAACGGGAGGGTGATGCCGGTCAACGGAATCAACCGTAAGGTACCGCCAATGATAATCAGCGTCTGGATCGCCAGTACCGAGGTGAGGCCCGCCGCAAGATAACGCCCGAACAGATCCCGGGCAGTCAGCGCGATATAGAAGCCTCGATACACCATCAACAGAAACAATAGCAGCACCACGAATGTACCCAGGAGGCCTAGCTCCTCACCGATGGCGGAAAAGACGTAATCCGTGTGCACTGCCGGGATCAGAGTCGGATTCCCTTGCGCGAGACCACTACCAAACACTTCACCCGCAGCCAGCGCGTACTCGGACTGTGCGGGTTGATAGCCCAGATCGTACGGGTCGGACCAGGGATCAAGCCAGTTGGTGACTCTACCCTGAAAATGGGGGAATCTGGTGAACGCCACGTAGGCTCCGGCGACGAATGCGGATAAACCGGTGGTGACATAGATCAGCTTGCCGCTCGCGAGATAGAGCATCGAGAGAAAGATTCCGAAGAAGAGTAACGCGGTCCCGAGATCGTTTTGCGCCACCACGATGAGCATCGCGATGCCCCACATGATCACAAGGGGCATCAAATATGGGATCGGAGGCAGCGAGAGGGGACCAATCCGATAGGAGGACACCAGCAGCTCATGATTCTCTGCCAGATAGCCAGCCAGGAACACTACGAAAATCACCTTGACGATCTCGGAAGACTGGATCGTGAAGGGCCCGATCGTCAGCCATAACCGCGCGCCACCAACTTCGGTGCCGATGACCATCGTCACAACCATCAGCGCTAAGCCGCCGAGGGCCCAGGTGTATTTGTATCGTCGCAGCCAGTTGAGGCGCTTGACGAACGTGATCATGCCCAGCAGCAACGCGAGCCCGATCGCGAGATAGATCAATTGACGCTCCGCTAACCCGGCGTAGCCCGGATCCTGTTCCGCGAGATCCGGCCCCAATCGCTGGATAAGCAGCAGCCCCAGCCCGCTCAGCGCCACGACGACCGGGAACAGGACCTGGTCACCCCGGAATCCGGTGATGCTGAACCAGATGGACATGCTGAAGACCGCCGCCATGAACGCGAGCGAGATCCAGATGTCGCGCCAATCCCAGTTGAGATCGCGAGTCGACGTCAGGAAGATGGTGAGCAGCCCTACGACCGTCATCACCGACGGAACGATAAGCAGCTGAAACTCTGTGAACCGAAATCGTCGAATCACGTTAACAACCCTGACGAGGCCAAATAGCGCCCTGCGATCGGTTCAATGCGGCGTCGGGCAGCATCTGAAATAGACTCCGGCCGCGTGATAATCGCCGACTCCAGAGCGGAGCGACAACCAGCCGTGCAGTCATCAGAATCCATCAGTGCGAGTTCGGGAACAATCTGTTCAACTGCGCCGGTCATGGCAAAGAGATTTTCTAGAACTGCGCCAACGCTCACATCATCGTTTGATTCGTGCCACACATCGTAGTCCGTAACCATCGCCAGGCAGGCATAGCAGAGCTCTGCTTCCCTCGCCAGGCGCGCCTCCGGCATCGCCGTCATACCTATAACGCTGGCGTCCCACGAACGGTACAGATGCGACTCTGCTCTGGTCGAAAATTGTGGGCCTTCGATACAGACATATGTGCCGCCCACAGCCACCGGCAAGCTCCCCGCCCGGGCCGCGGACGCCAACATGGACGACAGGGTTGGACAGAACGGATCGGCCATAGACACGTGAGCGACGATGCCGCCCTCAAAGAACGAGCGTTGACGGCTCACGGTACGGTCGATGATGTTGTCCGGCACCACGAAGCTGCGTGGTGCGAGCTCTTCCCGAAGGCTTCCAACCGCACTGATGGAGACGACCTGCTGTACGCCGAGCATCTTCAGCGCACAGATATTCGCCGCGTAGGGAATCTCTGAAGGCGACAAGACATGGCCGTCAGCGTGTCGGCTCAGGAAGGCGATGTGCCGGCCATGTAGCGAGCCTGTCCGCACCGGCGCTGAGGGTCGTCCAAACGGGGTCTCGATATCGTGTGTACAAACATTCTCCAAGCCGGAAAGTTGGTACAGCCCGCTACCTCCTATAATGCCAAGACTCGCTTGTGGTTCCATCGATGCTCTCCTTGCTTCGGGGTAAGTCTAACCGAGAGGCGTTCCAGAGCCGATGGTTGCTATAATCCCGCCGCGGCCATGACGATGTAGATGGGAATGACGGCCCTTTGTCCACTCCACCCGTACATCAGGACACGGCTCAGCCCGTACATCAGGATCAGCGTCGAACCTCGGCCGGCGGTCACGGATCGATCATCTCCATTTTGAATGTAGTGCTTGTCGCCGCCCTCGTCTTTGGCGGGTGGTCGCTGCTCCAGCTGAGCCCCTGGAACGCTACTGCAAGGCGTGGAGCGCCAGCACCGTCCACAGTGCAGTGGAGCAACGTAAACCCGTTTGGGGTGAATACATTTCTTTCCGGCGAGGTCGAACCGTGGAAACGTGATCGCACGATGGCGATGGTGTCGGAAGCTGGTGTGGGTTGGATCCGGCAAGGCTTCGCCTGGAGTGAGATCGAACCTGAGGACGACGTCTATTGGGACGCCAAGTATCAACAGGACGCCTGGGCAAAGTTCGATGAAATCGTGGCGCTTGCGGAACGGTATGGCGTACGCATCATTGCTCGTCTGGACCACACACCCTCCTGGGCGCGCCGTGCCGGCAGTGATTACGGCGCTCCGCCAAGCGATCCCGAGGATTTCGGCGACTTCGTCTACGAGTTTGTGAGCCGCTATCGCGGCAGAATCGACTTCGTTCAGATCTGGAACGAACCGAATCTTGCGCGTGAGTGGGGCGGAGAGATCGATCCAGAAGGATACGCACGGCTACTCAGCATCGCGGCACAGCGCGCGAGGGAGGCGAATCCTCACATTGTCATTCTCAGCGCGCCTATGGCGATGACCACTGAAAACTCCGGACGAGCCATGGACGAGTTCAGCTACTGGCAGGCGCTGTACGACCACGGCGTGTCCGCATCGTTCGACATCATCAGCGCCAACGCCTACGGTCTCGATGACCACTTCGCTGCCGAGCCGGATCCCGCAGTCCTGAATGTCCGTAGAGTCGAGCTCTTACGCGATCTGGCTGTGAGAAACGGGGACGGTCACAAGGCAATCTGGTTCAACGAATTCGGTTGGAACGCCTCGCCGGAAGACTTTTCCGCCGACGAGCTGATCTGGGCACGTGTGGACGAGGACAAGCAAGCCCAGTGGACGGCAGACGGTATCGACTACGCCGATGCGAGCTGGGATTGGTTTGGAGTAGCGAGCATCTGGTATTTTCGGCAGGTCGGGAACATCTCCCCTGACCAATCGGATTACTATTTCAGGATGGTAGACCTTGAGTTCACGCCGCGCGATGTCTATCGGTTGGTGCAGGAATCGGCGTCGGACTTGCGAGTGGCTGGTGTTGGAGAGTATGGCGAGCTGGAACCACCGATCAAACCGTACGGCAGCTGGTCGGTCGTCCGCGACGCGTCCACGACGGACGATGGCCACTACATCGTTGGTCAGGATGGAGACTCGTTGACCGTACACTTCGAGGGGTCTGCACTGGACCTGAATGTGGTCGGCGGCGAGTCACACGGTTCCATCAGCGTGGCAGTTCACGCTGGTACACAGATTGATGGCGCGAGTTCGCGTGCACAGGTACTACCGCTCGATTCCGTAGAGGATCATTTGAGAATCACTTCCACAACGATTGAGCATCCGAGCCTTGCAGCGTCGGGTACGCACACGGCGGTGATTACCGTCGAAGAGGGATCCCAGCTCGCGTTGGACGGTATCAGCGTGCATTACGAGCGCTCCTACCGCAATGTGGCAGTGAGCGCAGCCCTGGCTGCCGCCGCCCTCATCGGGAGCGTCGGATTGCGCCGGCAAGCGGTACGCCCGACGTGATTTCCGGTGCTCGAACCGCCACAGCCCGTAGCCGCCTCTACCGCAGTGGCTGGCTCGTGTTCGTGCTCGCCCTTGCCAGTTATCTCTTCGTCGCCGTCGCCGAACAGGGTGGCGTCGGTGCGGGACTTCGAGAGGTCCCGGAAGAGCCGATTCCATTCAGCAACCATTCCGGAATCGGCATCGATCTCTCCGGGATGTCGTCACTCGCTGCTCTTGAATGGCTAGAACAGGGATCCGTCGAGGGCACACCGATGCTGGTGTTGCCGGTAGACGGCGACATCGTGGCTGCATTTAATGACCCGGAAACGTTAGGTGCAGCCCGATCCGCGATTGACAGCCTGGTCGCCGCCAGCGGAGACACGCCCCTAACGCTCTGCCTGCGTAAGCCGGTAAGCGCGGTGGAAGAGCCGGTTCTTGCCGAGGCGATCCTCACGGTCATCGTCGAGGACTACACGGATTCAGTCGCATACCTGTCGACCTGTGCCGGTGAAACATCAGACACGTGGGAGTCGAATGTACTCGAGATTCTGGGAACGGAACCCACAGGAGGTGCTGACGAACGCTTGATGGCACCGGTGTCAGTCGGCGCCCCGATCCGGCTGCAAGACGCAATCGACCCGGAGGAGCTTACCGGGGAATACGTTGACACGCTCGCTGATGCATCCTACGTCGCGGTGGACATCAACGCTGACCTTCCGCTGTCAGAATCGCTGCGCGATGAAGTGGGTAAGGTACTGCGCCAGCGCGCCCACATCGCGCTCGTCCTCGCTCGTCCACCGTCCAACGTGCCCCCTCAGGACTTCGCGGCAACAACACGCCTGGATAACGTCGCTCCTTCCGAGCTCGCGGAGGGATACAACGACATCACGACACCTGCGATGAGGTTTCAAGGAGAATGGACGCCCACGCAGGTGGGCCCGGTCCTGTACCAGCGTACCAGTCAGACAGGCGCCGCACTGAGCGCGGACTTTGTCGGAACTGAGATATGGGCCGTCGGTCTCGTGTCGCCAGGCGCGGGCAGAATTGGAATATGGATTGATGCAGATGAGCCTGTCACGAATCGAGATCCGGACCAGATCATCGACCTCGCCGACGATCAGGCCATTAATACTTCGGTGCTGCTCATCGACAACCTGCCTGCGGCGGCGCACCGGATAACCATCGTTGCGTCCGAGGGAGAGGTTACGCTCGCAGGATTATTCGTCACGGGACGCCCAGAAGCCGGCTGGCATGGCGGACTGGGGGCACTGGGCATCATTGCCACCGCGATGGCCGGGATGGCGGTTGTCATCTCGGTCGCTGTCGACGACCTTCGCCTGCGGATGGGACTAGACCGCACCGATGACCAGGAGGCGGAGCATCCGCGCATATTCCGACGTGAGCTCTAGATACCAGCTACACATCCTCGTGGCGATCGCCGGCCTCGTGACGTCCGCCATCCTGGGTGTGCTGTCGCCGATCTCCATCACCGTTGCCGCGGCATTCGTGCTCGTGCTGATCGGCCTCGCGACCCTTTCTCCGGTGGGCATTCTTGCGGCTCTTACCGTCACACTCCCTTACTTCTACCACCCGATCGGTATTGGCACCCTGGAGTTTGCGGTGTCTGAGGTGCTGCTCGGCGCCGCGCTAGCAGGCACGTCGTTACGCCTGATACTCGACGTCCTTCGAACCGGAAGCCCGGTACGAGCGATTCGCGCCGTCGCCGGTACTCTCGTACAATCCCGGCTGATGCTCTTCCTGGGAGTGCTCACGCTCGCCGGGGCCGGAGCCCTGCTGTTTGTGTACGACGCGTCCGCGCGAGGCGCCAGTCTTCGCGAGTGGCGTTGGAGCCTCTTCGAACCGTTCGTCTTCCTGGGCCTGCTCACCATCTCCACGAGATACGGTCCTTCTCGCGTTCTCCTGGCCGGCGGCTTGATCGCCGCTGGAGTCATCGCCGCCGCGCACGGCGTCCTGGACGTTGCAGGAGGCGGCGGCGTGGCGGCGGACAACGTTCGACGCCTGAGCGGCCCGTTTCCGCACCCCAACGCGCTCGCCCTGTTCATGCTAAGACCCGTTGTTCTCGCCGCTGCTCTTGTGGCTCTTGAGCCCCGCTGGCGTCGAGCTCTGGTTTTCCCATCGCTCCTGACCGGCGCCGCTCTATTGGGGACCTTCTCTCGCGGAGCGATGATCGCGCTCGGCGCGGCAGCCGTCCTGCTGGCACTGGACGCCCCTCGGCGCGCAAAGCTCGCTGTCGGGTCGTTGGCGGCGGGATCTCTCGCCCTGATCTTTCTGATTGCCAGGGAGCGGATGGGTAATCTGTTAGAAGGCGGCAGCGTGTCGTTGCGCCTGGACATCTGGAGCTCAGCCATCGCGATGATCCGGGATCGTCCGGTGTTGGGGTACGGTCCAGACCAGTTCCTGTACGCGTATGCGCCACGCTACATCCAGCCCACGGCCTGGGACGAGCGCTTCACGTCACACGCTCATAATCTGCTCGCCGACTCGTGGATTCGCCTTGGCATGCTTGGTGCAGTGGCCGCGGTCATAGCGCTGGTGGCCGTTGGCAAGCGCATTCTCGAAGACCGAGGTACGCGATTCGAGCGCTCAACACAGAGTAGAGCCGCGACGATCGCGCTTGGAGCGACGCTGGTGCACGGACTTATAGACAACGCCTATTTTGCGCATGATCTCGCGCTGAGCGCCTGGTTACTGGCGTGGCTCGCCTTTGAACCCGAGAAGCAACCCGGTGAACGTGTGGTGACAGATGGTTGACCTGTACAAGGGCATAGCGAATAACCGCGTCATGCCTGCACCACGACGCGTCGCATGGCTCGTGACATCAGTCCTCGTCGTCGTATTGACGTGGTGTTTCTATGTACTGGGGCCATTTGCAGTCGTGGCTGCAATCGGCGGGGTGGTGCTGCTGCTCGCGCTGCTTCGAGCTCCATGGCTGGGCGTTCTCCTCCTGGTGGCGAGCGTACCTGCCCAGGAGTTCGGAGCGCTGCACGCTGGTGGCCAGACCTTAACCCTGACGCGAGCGATGTTTCCGCTGGCTGTCGCGGGCTACCTGATCTCACTCATCGTGAAACGCGAGCGTCTGGCTGGCAGCCGCACCCTCCTGTGGTACGGCGCCTTTGTTGGAGTGATTGCAGCCTCGCTTGTCTGGGCCGGATCAATGGGAGCCGCCGGGGCAGAGCTCGGCCGTTGGCTCACCGCGCTCGTAAGTTTCGTAATCCTGTCCCATTTCCTCCTGCACGCGTCGGAGCGCAGGATCATCCTCTTCGTTGGAGTCCTGGCGTTCGGCGGCGTCTTCGAAGCGACGTTCGGAGTCACGCAGAGCTTTCTGGCACTCGGCCCTGAGAGCTTTCGGGTTGGTGCTGCTGGAAGCCGGGCCTTTGGAACCTTTGGACAACCCAACTCGTATGCCGGGTATCTTGAGATGGTCGTCTTCCCGGTGGCGTGGTTGGGGATCTTCCTGGTCTTGAGGCTTCCACAACACTACCGGCGATATCGAGCGGCGCGACTTGAGGGGCTTGCGAGATCACGAGCACAGCGGATCGAGCTGGTCGTCCACTCACTGACTGCGGGACTCTTCTGCGGATCGGCGGTCATCATCCTGGGTGGCATCCTGGCAAGCTACTCGCGGGGAGCCTGGTTGGGAGTGGCCGCCGGTGGACTTGTTACCCTCCTGCTGTTCCACCGGCGCGCTCGAATCGCGCTGGCGCTTCTGACACCGGTCGGGCTACTCGTGCTTCTGGGTGGCTTCACGTCGATCGTGCCCACGTCGGTTTCAGAGCGAATCACTTCTGGCTTTGACGACGTGCGTCCCTTCGACGCATCGACCGAAACGATTACTGATGAGAACTTCGCCGCCACCGAACGCATGGCCCACTGGCAGGCGGGTTGGAAAATGTTTACCGATCAACCGCTAACCGGCGTCGGCGCGGGTAATTTCACCGAGCAGTATCCGGAATACTACGTGCGCGAGGAATTTCGTTTTTCGAGGGGACACGCCCACAACTACTATATTCACGTTCTCGCCGAAACGGGTTTACCCGGTCTAGCTGCCTATCTGGGGTTGATTGGATCGTTCGCGGCCATTGCGTTGATCGTGCTGCGTGGGGCGCCGCATGGATTCGAGCGCATGCTTGCGCTCGGCGGGTTTGGCACAATCGTGAGCACAGGGGTGCATAACATCTTTGAGAATCTTCACGTGCTCAATCTGAGTATCCAGCTAGGGCTTGTCTGGGTTTTGGTCATGGCGGCGCACCGGAGGTGGCGAGCCCACCAGCGTCAAACCGAGGACGAGCCGGCCAGGGGGATATATTCGTGAGAGGTCCGTACACGACTGGCAGCAAGACCGTCCTCGAGGGAAATGAACTCCTCGAGGATGAGCTGACCGCGAACGATGAAACGACGACGATCTCCATTGGGCAACGGCTGAAATCGCCCCAGACGATCATCTCTTTCCTGATCGCTTTCGCACTAATCCTCTTTATCTTTCGTAATATGGATCTAAATTTCACGGCTATCTGGGCGAACATCCGCGGCTCCAACCCGATCTACCTGGGCCTCGGGTTCGTTGTGTATTACGGCTCATTTCCACTCCGGGCGATGCGCTGGCGACGGTTGCTGAACAACGCAGGCATCACCCGGAAGGCAGGCTTTAACGTTCCGGGCCTCGGGGGGCTCTCCGAAATCTACGTACTCTCGTGGTTCGCAAACTGCGTCGTGCCTGCCAAGCTCGGGGACGCCTATCGAGGCTATCTCCTGAAGAAGCACGCGAATACGTCCTTTGGTCGCACGCTCGGCACGATCTTTGCCGAACGAGTGATGGACGTCTTCGCGCTTGTGGCACTGCTTCTGGTCGCAAGCCTGGTCGTTTTCCGTGGAACCCTCCCTTCGTCGATACGTCTGCCGGTCTTCGCCGGACTGGCACTGGTCCTGGTTGGAATCATCGGCCTTGCCGCGCTTTTCCTGTTCGGTGCGCACCTTAGAGGGCTCGTTCCTGCCCGCGTGCGACCCGCGTATGAACGTATCGAGCACGGAATAACAACCTCCTTCTCCCGTCAGGGCATGATTGGAGTCGCGACGCTGACGTCCGTCGTCTGGATTCTGGAGGGGGTACGGCTCTTCCTGGTTGCCACCGCGTTCGGTGTGGAGCTCTCGCCCGCGTCGAGTCTGCTCGTTGCGCTACTCGCCAGCTTGCTCACGATCATGCCGCTCACGCCGGCTGGACTTGGCGTTGTCGAGGGTGGAACGATCCTCGCTCTCAAACTGCTCAATATCGGCGCGCTGGACGCTGGATCGATCGCGATCGTCGACCGCATCATCGCGTACTGGAGTGTCATCCTTGTGGGCGCCGTGTTGTACGTCGTGACAAAACGAAAGTGATCTGCGTGTCGTGCGAGTAGCAATTGACGCCACAGCCGCAGCCGTCCAATCGGCGGGAGTCGGGCGCTACGCCCGGGAGTTACTCCGAGCGCTGCTCGCGCAGGGTTGTGACGATCGCTATATGCTGCTGGCAGCGAGTAGCAGCGAACAGGCAGAGCAGCTCCTGAGAGCTCTCCCTCCCGGGGACTGGAGGGAGTTGCGCCGGTTGCCGGTGTCGGAACGTGTGATGACCGCCGCGTGGCACCGCTTGCGCCTGCCTCTACCTGTCGAGCGCTTTAGTGGCGACTTCGACGTCTTCCACGGTCCGGACTTTGTCGTGCCGCCGTCACGCCGCCCGCGCGTCGTTACCATCCACGACCTCTCATACATCGTTGCGCCTCAGTACGCAGAACCTTCACTGGTTGAGTATCTGAGGGCGGCAGTACCACGTTCGCTCCAGCGTGCCAGCCAGATCATTACCGTCTCCGCCAGCGTCGCGGCAGAGCTTGTCGAGGCGTATCCGTTCGTCGAGGGCCGTGTTCGAGCAATTCCGAACGGCGTGCGGCCACGCCAACCAGCGGAGGAGAAGCGTTCCGCTGATGGACCGCCGACGATCCTGACCGTCGGTACGATCGAACCTCGCAAGAATCTGACCACGTTGCTTGACGCCATGCACTACGTTTGGATGAGTGACCCAGACGCCCGGCTTGTCGTTGCCGGCCGAATCGGTTGGCGATCGGACGTGATCATGGCCAGGCTGCGCGCCGCCTGCGAAACGTCCCGCGTCACCTTTATCGAAGCACCGTCCGATGCCGAGCTTGACAAGCTCTATGAGGACGCGACGCTTTTTGTTTACCCTTCTGCCTACGAGGGCTTTGGATTGCCACTCCTCGAAGCCATGAGCCGGGACGTCCCAGTGATCGCAAGCGATATCCCTGCTCTCCGAGAAACCGCAGGCGCAGCAGCTTCGCTGGTTCGCCCTTTTGACCCTGAGGAGCTGGGGCACGCAATCGTCCAGTTACTTGAAGAATCAGCGCTGCGAGGGAAGCTCGTCGAAGCCGGCCGCCTCCAGGCCGCCCGGCATACCTGGACCGAAACCGCACGACGCACCCGCAACGCCTATCAGGCGGCAGCTGACGGAAAGATGCAATGACTGACTCCCAGCAATCGCCCGATCCTCAAGACACCGAACAGGGGCTCTTCAAGAAGTACCCAAAGTTACAGATCATCATTATCGCGTTCATAGCGTACGGTCTGTTGTTCGGGATGTGTGCGATCGTCGGAGTGCTCTTGCTTCGTGGCTGAGTTGCTAGCCGATTGGATCGCATCCCCCCTCGGGATCGGTGCGATCGTCGCGTGGACGATTTTCACCGGGCTCGTCATGTTCTGGTTCTCGACGCGGCTGAGCGTGGACGCCGGAAGTAGCCAGGACGACATCGTTCGCCGGGTCTTTCGCAACAGCATGATCCCCATCGCCTCGCAGATCATGGTGCGCGTCGTCGACCTTATCGTGGCGATCGCGTTGCTGCGGCTGCTCGGTCCCGTAGGCAACGGACAGTACGCGGTGGCGGTGGTCGTCTGGCTGTATGTCAAGACGATCTCGGATTTCGGCCTGAGTTTGCTTGCCACGAGGGAGATCGCCCGCGACCGTTCGACATTGAACACAATCGTCGGCGAGACGACGCTCTTCCGCTGGGGTGTGTTGCTCATCACAGCCATACCGGTCGGGATCTACGTGGGAGCGACTCTGAGTGCCAACGCGATGTCAATCGAGAGCGTTCTGGCAATCGCCTTGCTCTACCTCTCGATTGTCCCGGCAAGCTACGCCGAGGCAGCCAACTCAGCGCTCAACGGCCTTGAGCGCATGGAAATCGCCGCGCTGATCAACGTTGGGGTCAGCCTCATGCGCGCGCCGCTCGCGGTGGCCCTGGGAGCATCGGCACTGGGGGTACCCGGGGTCGCGCTCGCGGCGGTCATAACCTCAACGTTCTCCGCCCTGGCGTTTCACCGCGCGCTACGCGCCCTCGTGTCGCTTCGACCTGACTGGCGTATCGATCGCTCGCGCTGGATGTTCTACGCCCGGGAGAGCTGGCCACTACTCGTGAACGGTCTGCTGGTGAGCTTGTTCTTCCGCGTCGACGTCTTCATCATCGCCGCAGTTCGGGGCGATGCCGCTCTGGGCATTTACGACGCAGCCTACAAACTCATCAACCTGATCACCATCGTGCCGGCCTACGCGATACTGGCCGTATTCCCGATCATGGCCCAGCGAGCCAGCGATCCGCTCGCACTCGCACGGGCTCAACGGGTCACCACCTACAGCCTGGTCATTGTCGCCTGGGTATTCGTGTTCTCGATAACGGCGCTGTCTGACATATCAATTCAAGTGCTCGCGGGAGACGACTACCTCCCGGAAGCAGCCGTACTCCTGCGCATGCTCATCTGGTTCGCCCCCATCTCGTTCGTCAACGGAGTATTCCAGTACGTGCTGGTGGCCGCGGGTGAACAGCGCCGTCTGGTGCCCGCTTTCCTCGCAGCGGTGATCTTCAATCTAGCGGGAAATCTGATGCTCGTCCCTTTCTACGGCACACGCGCTTCCGCGCTGATCACCGTCGCAACAGAATGTGTCATTCTCGGTATCCTCCTGCTGATGGCCAAACGATCGACAATGGGCATCAATGTGCCGAGGACGCTATCCAGACTCTGGCGTCCCACGGTAGCCGGGATAGTTGCGACCGTCGTAGCCCTCCTTCTTCAAGACCAACCACTTGTAGCACTAGGTATTTCCTCTGTCGTTTTTGTGCTTTTAGCACTGCTGACCGGGGTTCTGGGGAGCGAAGAGAAGGAGCTCATCCGCCGATTGAGGACCCGCGGAGAGTCGGTTCCAGGTTGACGACCGACATGAATACATGGTATCTTTGTCGACGTTGGAGGCGTGGTGTAGTGGCCTAACATGCAGCCCTGTCAAGGCTGAGATCGCGGGTTCGAATCCCGTCGCTTCCGCTCCTTAGACATATACGCCCGTTCTTGACAGTCAAGAACAAAGAAGGGCGCGAACTCGGGTTGAGGCGTAACCGTCTCAACCCGATTGTCATTTATGGCGATCTCTGCAAACAGCAGTCGCGCCAGATCATGCCGTTCGGGTTGATTGGCCAGCGGCCACGCTGACGACACGTCCCCGAGGAAAGCGGCCACTCAGGCGAGCGCCTGCCTCGAGACCCCTCTCGTCTCTGATTGAGCGCTTGCCCACCATAAGCAACAAGCTGGTGGGGTACGTCGTTTGCTTCCATGCTGAACATGGCTGGATACCATGTCCGATCAAATAAATTTTGCACGCGTAGCGAAAACTGCGTGTGGCTGCTATTTTGCGCCTAGTATGGTCACAAAACCGCCTGTTCGCGTAAGATGGCCTCAGAGCTGTATGAAGCGAATGGGGGCCAGGCAAACACATGAGAGTGCTGTTTTCTCGCATCGCGTCCAAAAGCGCTTACTGGATGGGCCATTACTGGGCGTTCATCCTCGCGACGCTCGCCTGCATCGTCTGGGCCGTGTCCGGCCCCTTCTTCGGCTTCTCGGATACCTGGCAACTCGTCATCAACACCGGCACCACCGTGCTGACGTTCTTGATGGTCTTCCTCATCCAGAACACCCAGAACCGTGACTCGAAGGCGGTGCAACTCAAGCTCGACGAACTGATCCGGGCCATGCGGGATGCGAACGACACGTTGATCGACATCGAAGAGGCTACCGATGACGAGTTGGACGAGCTAAAGAGTGAGTACCGGAAACGCGCGCGCCACCTATCGCCAGCAAACGATGCGCTTCCGGTTGCGGCGAAGGGCGGAAAATCAAATGCGGCAAGGTAACAGAGGGGGCAGCGCAGGCGGCTCGCTCGCCTGATGGACGCTTGCCGGTGAACCGTCTTCAGGGGTTGAAGCCTGGAGGATCCTGTTCAGCGCTAGGCGGCGCGGCCACGCGCTGTCCAGGCGCGGGCGATGAGCCGGATCGAGTCGTCCTCAGAGCTCGGCAGCCTCGCCCGGATGTGCTCTCGGAGGTCGGCGCGATGCTCCTCACTCAGCGACATCGCGTAACTGGGCGCGGACCCTTGCCCGCCGAGGAACGGCGACCAATAATCGTCGAAGTCGCGGAAGATGGTCGGGACGTCAATAGCCCGCACCTTCACGTCCGTCATTCCTGCTTCGGTGAATAGCCGTACCAGTGCTTCCGGCCGGCAGATTGGGAACCGCCGGCCCTCGTCCAACTCTCCGGCGACAGGATCGAGCGCCGCGGCGGCGTCCCAGAAATGGTTCATCAGCTGCATCTCGCCGGCGTAGTCCCAGACGTACAAGGCCACGACGCCGCCAGGCCGCGTCACCCTGGCCATCTCGGCCAGCCCACGACTCGGCTGCGATAGAAAGTTCAGCATCAGCCCCGAAACGGTCGCGTCAAAGCTCCCATCCCGAAAGGGAAGTGCCTGTGCATCACCATGGCAAAACTCGGCGCGGACGTCGCGGATCTGCTCCCGGGCGTATGCCGCGTACCCTACCGATGCGTCGATCCCGGTTGCGCTCGTTGGCCGGGCAACGGCGAGGATGGTGGAGATCAACGCCCCCGTGCCGCACCCCACATCCAGCCAGCGGCTCTCCGACGGCACATCCAACCACGACAGGAATTCGCGAGCAACGAGTCGGCTCCAACGGCCGACGTACGGCTCATACGCGGACCCAATCGCCCACATGCTCATCGCGGCCCCCTCCGGCCCTGCTCGCAACGCTGCCAGCACCGGCAATTCAGGCTCCATTTCCATCTCGCCTAACGATAATAGTGATTGTCATTGCCCTTGTCCAGGCATGAGAGCTACACGACTAATTGGAGCTCCAGGCACTCAACCATCAGCGCGGATAGCGGCGCGACGTGGTCACAGTTTGAATTGACTGAGCTGGGTTCATCGTCGCACGACGAGGCTGATTGAAATACTGGTTTGGTGACACTGACAGCGTAGATGAACATGGTCAGGGGTTGCGTTGTCGACGGTAGATTTCTATAGTCTCGGGATCACGGAGCGAGGCTCGATTCATAACGCGCTACGGTCGGGAGCATTGAGTGGGACCTGGCAAGTACTTTGAAGAGTTCGAGATCGGCGACGCATTTGTCACGCCTCGACGGACGATTACCGAGACGGATCTCGTGCAGTTCGCCGGGATGTCTGGAGACTTCAACCCGATACATACCGACCACGTATATGCGGCGGACAGTCCATACGGCCAGCCTGTTGTCTACGGGCTGCTGATTCTGTCAATCGTCACCGGGCTGACGGCGCGACTGGGGATTTTCGATGGAACCATCATCGCAATGCTTGGTATTGACGAGTGGCGTTTCGTGGCGCCGGTCTTCGTTGGCGACACGATCCACGTTCGGATGGTCATCGCGGACAAGCGTAAAACGTCGAAGGCCGACCGGGGCATCCTCGTTCGAAGCTATGAGGTTCTCAACCAGCGCGACGAGGTGGTCCAGACCGGCTCGATGACGCTGATGATTCGTCGCCGTTGCACGGGGTAACGGCGGAAATCCTTGTACGGGCGTCGCAGCACGTCGCTCGTTTCAAGGGGAAATGCCCTTCGCTACAGCGATGCAATCAACGAGGAGTCCCGGAGTGAGTAACCAGACAGCGAGCCAGCGGATCGCGGAATTTGTATCGGGATTCGATGGAGATTCCCTCTCGGACGAGCGGATACACGCGGTCGCGCGTGCATTTCTGGACACGTATGCTGTTGCGATCGCCGGCCAGAGAGAGCCGGCGTCACAGCTTGTTCTTGACTACGCCCGGCAGCAAGGCCAGGCGGGAGAGTGGGCGGGCTCCGTCTGGGCGACTGGCGAGCGGTTGCCGATCGAGAGCGCCGCGCTGGTCAACGGCACGATGGGCCACGTGCTCGACTACGACGACCTGACGTCTCCATTACGGGCACACATGAGCGTTGCGTTGTTACCGCTGCTCGTCGCGCTGGCCGAGGTGACCGGCGCGACCGGCCGTCAGCTCAGCGCAGCCTATGTGGTGGGTTTCGAAGTGGCCTGCAAGCTGGCATTACCAATGGTGAGTGAGCACTACGCGAAGGGCTGGCACTCAACCTCGTCGGTCGGAGTGCTCGGGGCGACTGCCGCCGGCGCGCATCTGCTTGGCCTGAGCGCTGAACAGACGGTCAACGCGCTAGGGCTGGCAGTTGCTCAGGCATCCGGCACTCGCGAGAACTTCGGCACGATGACCAAGTCGTTCCAGGCCGGGCATTGTGGTGCGGTGTCGGCACGGGCACTTGCCCTGGCGCGGCTGGGATTCACGGCGTCGCCATCCGCAATCGATGGTACATCCGGATATCTGAAACTCTATGCGCAAAACGAGGATACTCGGGCCAGTATCGACCAGTTGGGCACGGAGCCGTTCGAACTTGAAGTGTGTGGCGCCGACGTCAAGAAGTACCCTCTGTGCTACGCGACACATAGGGTTATCGACGGGCTTCTGGATCTGCGTGCCGAGCATGGCTTCTCGCTTGCGGACGTTTCCGGTGCCGCGATCGAGACGAATTACCACGGTCTGAAACCACTGCTGCACCACCGGCCGCAGACCGGCCTCGAAGCCAAGTTCAGCATGGAGTACGCCGTGGCAGCCGCCATCGAGGACGGCGAGGTTGTGCTCTCCAGTTTCGAGGATGCCAAGGTTTTGCGGCCACGTCTCCAGGCGTTCTTTCCCAAGGTGCACGCGGTTGAGGCGAACGGGCCGGCCATGCCGCGCTGGGCGTCGATCGAGCTCAACCTGCTTGACGGACGCGCCCTGCACAAGCGTGTAGACCAGCTGCGAGGCGGCGTTGAGTTGCCGCTGACGGACGCCCAGCTCTGTGACAAGGTGAGGGATTGTTTCGCCTTCGCTGGAAAGCCGGATGCTGCCGAGCCCATCATCGAGGCCGTCTTCGGGTGGGTAGACCGGCCCGTCTCATCTGTCCTGAACGCAATTCGCCACCCGTCGGCGCTGGCCCATTCGTGCTGTTGACAGGCTGAAAACTGTCTGTGAAGATTCCTTGAGTGAACAATATTGCCTCAGGAACAGGAGATGCCAGCTTGACCGGTGAGACAGACGCCACACCGGCATCGACGCTGCTTGGCCCCGAACAGGCGCTGGCGCTTCTGGATCAATACAATATCCCGACTCCACCCCAACGAGCGGTCGAGTCACGCGATCCACGTGCGGTCGCACTCGCCGCCACCGATTTCACCTGGCCTATGGTTCTCAAAGCCATTGGCCCGTCGCTCGTGCACAAGAGCGACGTTGGGGGCGTGCGGGTCGGCCTCCGCGACGCGGACGACCTCGAACAGGCGGTCGTTGACATGCTCGACCGCATCCCCGAGCTGACGGGATTTCTCGTGCAGGAGCAGGCGATCCCGGGCACGGAGCTGATCGTTGGCTGCCGTCGTGACCCTGCGTTCGGTCCGGTCGTGCTGGTCGGGCTAGGCGGTATCTGGGTGGAGGCGCTACGGGACGTCTCGCTGCGACTCGCGCCGGTTTCGCACGATGAGGCGCGGACGATGCTCTCGGAATTGAAGGGAGCAGCGATTCTGGCGGGCTTCCGGGGTCAGCCCCCGGTAGATCGAGAAGCGTTGGCCGACCTGCTCGTTCGTGTTGGCCGGCTCGCCTGCGAGCGAGACGATCTGGTCGAGCTTGACCTGAACCCGGTAATTGCCGGCGAAGACGGCCTGTTCGCGGTCGACGCCAGGATCATGATTGCCGATCGGCCACTTAAGCAACCTGAACGCCGGGAGGCTGATTCCTCAACCGGCGTGGATCGCCTGCTCGCGCCGGGAAGTATCGCGATCATTGGAGCGTCGGAGGATCGTGCCAAGCCTGGTGGACGGCTGTTCCATTACCTGCTCAAGCACGGTTATACCGGTCGGCTCTACCCGGTGAACCCGCGCGCAGACGAGATCATGGGACGCCGCAGCTACCCATCGGTGGCCGACCTCCCGGAAACACCGGACCTGGCGTGTATCGTGACTCCGTCGGTGACCATCCCCGGCATCGTCGCCGAGTGTGGTCACAAGGGTGTGCCCTCAGCCATCGTCTTTGCCTCCGGATTCGGTGAGGCTGGCGAAGCCGGGCTGCGCCTCCAGGGCGAGATGGTCGATGCCGCGCGCTCCACTGGCATCAGATTATGCGGTCCCAACACCGTCGGTGTCGTGAATGCGGGCGAGGCGTTGTCGATGTGCGCCGCCTTTGGCATGGCTTTCGAGGTTGAGCAGATGCCGAGAGGCGACATCGCCTTCATCACCCAGTCCGGTGCGCTCGGTGGATCGCTTCTCAGCCGTGCCTGGACAGACGGAATCGGATTCAGCCACTGGGTCTCATCAGGCAACGAGGCGGACCTGACACTGAGCGACTATTTTTCATACCTCGTGGACCAGCCGGCCGCCAAAGTGATCGCCATTTTCATGGAGACGCTGCATGATCCGGCGAGCTTCATCGAGGCGGCAAATCGCGCCCGCTTGCTCGGGAAACGAATCGTCGTCTACAAGACAGGGGCTTCCGAGGTCGGACAGCGGGCGGTGCAGTCGCATACCGGGTCACTGGCCGGGGACGATCGCGTGTATGACGCGGCGTTCCGGGCGACCGGCGTGGCGCGGGTGGATAACCTCCAGGCGCTGGTCGATGCCGCCGTGGCACTCTCCCGACAGCCCCTTCCAAAGGGCCGCCGGGTCGGGGTGATTTCCGCCTCTGGCGGTGCGTGTAGTGTGATCGCCGACGAATGCGCTCGCCACGGGCTAGATCTGCCGCTGTTGCGACCGGAGACGGTTGAGCGAATCCGCGAGATCATTCCACCGTTCGGGGCGAGCCAGAATCCGATTGACGTGACGATTGAAATCAACCGCAACCCGGAAATGATCGGCCAGGCCGCCGAGGTCCTGCTCGCGGGAGACGAGATAGACGCGCTGGTGATACTGATGACCACCAACGCTGATCCTCCCGCCCTGAGCGTGGCCGAGGGCGTCATCCGGGCGGCGCATGGCTCAGACAAGCCGGTACTGGTAGCGCGGGTTGGCGCCGAGTTTCTTGCCCCGGCGTCGATTGCTCGCTACCGCGAGGCCGGAATTCCCCTTGTTCCAATGCCGGACCGGGTGGTGAAGGCGCTGCGTGCCATGATCGACGTTGCCGGGGTGTAACGTATCGCGAAAGAAATTGACTGATGGACTTCCAACTCTCTGCCTTTCACAAGGATCTCGTCTCGGTGGCCAGCCGGCTCGCGCGGGACCACTTCCCCGAGGGGGCCGCGATCGACACGCGAGGCGTCGAGCGCTCCACCCTGCCACGCGAATTCTTGCAGGTCCTCGCGGGTCACGGCTTCGCAGGCATGTCGATCCCGGAGGCTGATGGCGGACAGGGCGGCAAGCTGCTGGACGCGGTGCTGGTAATCGAGGCGATGGCGCGCGAATCTCCAATCGCCGGCGACTGCGTTCAGGCGCTTAACTTCGGCGCGATCCAGCAACTCGCCAACCTGGGCTCTCCCTCGATAAAAGAGCGCTACCTGACTCCCTGCCTGAACGGTGAAAAGGTGGTCACGATCGCGATGTCGGAACCGGACGCCGGCTCGGCGGTGACAGATCTCCGCAGCCGTGCCCGTGTCGAGGGTAACTCGGTTGTCGTGACCGGACAGAAGCTCTTCACGACGAACGCCGAGTACGCCGACTGTTTCGTCGTCTGGGTTAACTTCGGCGACAGCTCGCGGACCGCTGGTGCCGTGCTGGTGGAGCGTGACACGCCGGGGTTCACGATTGATTCCAGCCACCACTTCATGTCCGGCGACAGGTACGGGATGCTCTATTTCCACGAAGCCCGGGTTCCATCGGAGAATATCCTGGTCGACGAGAACGGTTTTCGGAAGATGCTGGCCGTTTTCAACGTCGAGCGACTGGGCAACTCGGCCCGCTCACTTGCGCTCGGTCAGGCGGCGTTCGACCTCGCGGTGAACTACGCAAAGGAGCGCAAGCAGTTTGGCCGCCGGCTGGCGGAGTTCCAGGGTCTCCAGTGGCGCTTTGCCGAGATGAAACTGAAGCTGGATGGCGCACGGTTGCTGCTCTATCGCGCTGCGTCCAACGCCGACGCCGGTCTGCCCTCGGCCACCGAGACAGCCCTCGCCAAACTTGCCTGCAACCGGGCGGGTTTCGAGGTCGCCAACGATGCCCTGCAGATCTTTGGCGGATATGGTTACGACCACGAGGCCGCCGTCAATTACCTGGTCCGTCGAACGAGAGGCTGGATGATCGCCGGCGGTTCGATCGAGCAACTGCTCAACCGCATCGCCGAAGGCGTGTTCGACGAGCGCTTCTCACAACGCCCACCACGCTAAGTAGTGACGTTCTCGGGGTGGGATCTCGGTCGGTGGCTCGGCCCGTTATTGGGATAAGAAGCGGCCATTTGGGATGACGTCGACCGGTCTCACGGATGTATCATCCTGTGCATTGGCTTAGGGGACCGCGGAAGGGTACATGACAATGGACAACTACCTCATGACACGACGAGCGGGGTCGCGTCCGACTACGACTCCGACCAACCCCCACACCCAACTCGACCAAAACGCACCGCCTCATCTCCAGGAAGAGGTTTTTGCAATCGCACAGTCCCTCTCTGATGTAGAAGTGTCGCCAAGCGCGATATCGGTGCCCGGGGCACGTGCGTTCAACTTGCCGGCAAGCCAGCAGACCAACCGTGAGGCGTTCATGATCCAGCGGGAGTTCGCCCACATTCATCCCCCGAGCGACGGTAGTCTGCACATGACACTACCTCCGGAAATCGTCGACGACGTCATCGACAACGGTTGGGCGGAGCGTCACCCGCTTGCCGGGCAGTTTGGTCTGCCGGCCAACATCGTCATGGTGTATGGACCACGCGACGAAGACGAGCTGGCAATCGTCGTGGCGCTCCTCCGTGCGTCACATGCGTTCGCTACTGGATCGTAACGCTGCCGCATCTCACGCGGCGAGCACGACGCGTGGGTGATTTCATCTCTGTTCTTGTGTTCCACCACTCGTTTAGCGCATACCTCCCAGGTCATACACATGTAGACAGAGTACGCCAACGGTGCTATGTACATGGACACCATAAGAGACGACTCGTCCATGCAAAGGGGGAGCACGTGGCGGAGCAATACGACGCGGTCATTGTCGGGGCTGGACACAACGGCCTGGTAGCAGCCAATTATCTTGCCAGAGCCGGCTACAAGGTGTGCGTGCTTGAGCGCTACCACGCCGTCGGCGGCGCGGCGATCTCTGAGGAAATCGCGCCCGGGTTCATCGCGTCAACCGGGTCGTATGTCCTCTCCCTCGCTCCACAGAAGATCCTCAACGATCTCGATGTATGGGAACACGGGCTCGAGCTAGTGGATCGCGATCCGCGTTCGTTTATGCCCTTCCCCGACGGTCGTTTTCTGGTTTCGTGGAACGATCACGAGCGATACCTGGCCGAGATCGCGAAGTTCTCCAGGAAAGACGCGGAGAACTACGACCACTACGATCGCGCTGTCGAACGCGCCTCGCAGATCATGGACAAGTACATCCTGCGCCGCCCGCCCTCCTGGTCCGAGTTCGCGGCCGAATTCAACCAGCCAGGCGACGCCCAGATCTTCAAGATGTTCTTCCTGGGTTCGTCCGCGGACATCGCCGAATACTACTTCGAGAGCGAAGAGATTCAAGCGACGGTCGCAGTCTCCGGGCTCATCGGCACGTTCCGCGGCCCGCGCGACGCCGGCACTGGCTATGTCAAGCTCTACCATTCGATGGGTATGTCAACTGGCGAGCGCGGCCGTTGGGCCTATGTCCGAGGAGCGATGGGCCGGGTTTCAGGCGCATTCGCGGCCGCTGCCCGGGTACAAGGCGTCGAGATACGCACCAACGCCGAGGTGGATCACATCTCGATAGCGAATGGACGAGCGACCGGTGTCGTGACCACGGATGGCGAGGAGATCAGGGCAAAGACGGTGCTCTCGAATGCCGACCCGAAGCGGACATATCTGAAGCTGGTCGAGTGCAGCCAGTTGCCGGCCGATTTCGTCCGCGACATCAACGCGATCCAGATTGACTCGCCGGTGATGAAGATCAACCTTGCGATGGAGGAGTTGCCCCGCTTTACCGCACTTCAGAGTGACGGTTCCGACACAGCCTGGGGCAACACGGGAGGGCTCATGATCGGCCCGAGTATCGATTATCTGCAGCGCGCCTTCGAGGACGCTCGCAACGGCCGGCCCTCCGACTATCCGTTTATGAATATCCACTCCCAATCGGCTGTCGATTCCACGGTGGCTCCCCCGGGCAAACACACCTTGTCGATCTTTACCCAATACTTCCCATACGAGCTTGCAGAAGGTACCTGGGACGAGCGCCGCGATGAGATCGCGACGCACACGCTGAAGCGCTTCGCCGAGTACGCGCCGAATGTCATGGACGCTGTAATCGAGATGCAGGTATTGGGCCCGCCCGATCTGGAGGCGAGATTCGGGCTCACTGGAGGTCACATTTTCCAGGGTGAGCTGGTGCCCGAGCAAGCCTTCGACCTCCGGCCGGTCCCGGGCTCAAGGACATACGAGGGTCCAATACGTGGACTCTACCTGTGTGGCAGTGGCGCATGGCCAGGTGGCTGCGTTATGGGCGCTCCCGGCCACAACGCCGCGCATGAAGCCATAGAGAACCTCAACGCGGGCCGGCACGACTAGCGTTGCATCGATCGGGGTTAGTGGATGTATCCGCGCGACAAGTTCGATCAGCATGCGAGTGCTCACCATGATCGTTGGTCCATCGACCCATGGGATGGGCGGGCGAGATTCATTTCCCCCGCTAGCGGTGCTCGCGGTACCATCGCACGGTCTCCCGTATGGCCTCCCCGAGTTGTGTCGCATGGTCCCCGAAGGTTCGCGTGAAGTCGGAGTGGTCCACTTGGGGTACCTCAGGGTCGACAGGAGACGCCGAACCGAACTGAATTGAATGGACTCGGTCACTCAATCAAACGCGGCAACGGCATCGGGGATGTCCAGCGGCATCATGTCGGATTCACTGCGTATCGCCCAGACCGGTGACCCGATGAACCAGGCCGCCGCCAGTAACATGCCGAAGCACGACAGGACCAGCGTTTCCCTGATTCCAACCGCTCCGCCCAGAAATCCACCCAGCAGTGAGCCGACTGGCATCGAACCCGCGCTGAGGAAACGCGTAGTAGCAGAGACACGGCCAAGCATCCGGTCCGGCGTTATCGACTGCCGCAAGCTGAGACCATTGACGACCGCAATGACAAGCACCATCCATTGGAAAAACTCGGCGAATACCACCAGGGGTATTGCGATTCCTGGGACACTCGTAGCCACCGGAACCGCCAGACCACCCACACCGAACAGCAAATAGGACACGATGATTGTCGGTCCCATGCCGAATCGATCGGAGAGCCGTTGGGCCATAACTGCACCCAGGAGCGCCCCCACTCCACCGACAGAGAACACCAGCCCAACCGCAGTAGCGCCTAACCCTAGTGGTCCGGTCATGTACAAGATGTAGACCGCCATGAACATATTGCCGAAAAAGCTCACCGTCGCTCCGGCCGCGGCGATGGCTCTCAGTGTTGCGTTCTTGGTGACGATTCTGATGCCGGCGGAGATCTCACGATGAATCCGCTCGCGAGGTGCATCGGGCTTGCTCAGGGTTTCCGATACACGCATGCGTATCAAGAACCAGGCTGATACAAGATAGGACAAGGCGTCGACAAGGATGGCGATCGGGCCCGTCAAGAACCCTACCAACGCTCCACCAGCAGCAGGTCCGACAACCTGCGCTGTCGACGCACTCATTTCGAGCTTGCCGTTACCCTCGACCAGTTGATCGCGTCGTACAACCGAGGGCAAAAACGACACGTACGCGAGATTGAAAACGGCCGTACCGGTACCGACAAGAAACGCGACACCGTAGAGTAACTCGATCGACAGACGATCGAATGCCCAGGCGATCGGAATGATCAGAAGCAAGCCGGCTCGCAAGACATCGGCTGCTGTGAGTAGTGGACGTCTGCGTAGGCGGTCCACCCACACGCCGATAATCAACCCGAAGAGGAGATACGGCGTCGTGCCCGCCGCCGCGAGCAGGCCCATCTCAAATGCTGACGCATCGAGAAGTAGTGCTGCCATCAATGGCAGCGCAACTGCGGATATCTGGGTGCCGAACTGTGAAACAGTTTCAGCCGCCCAGAGGTTTCGAAATTCTCGATGATAGATCAGGCTGCGCCGGTCTAAGCCGGCAGCATCTGTAGAGGCGTCTAATACCGCCCGCGGGCGGCGACGTGTGAACCTGATTCTTGCCACGAAAAGGGTGTCTCCCGATCGTTATCGGGAGGGGGCCGATCTGGCGCTACCTCCCGCTGTCCCTCACGCATTCACAGGACAGCGGACCGTCTTCCATCTTGTGAAACATGACGCCGTTGCGGCTCGTTTGTATCACGTCACTCTCCCACAAGAGATTGAACGGCCGGGCATCACCGCATGGTGACACTGAATCGTAGCGGGCGTAGGATAACATGGGTCACGGGCGGGATCAACAGGCGTGCCAAGCCTTTCCGCCCACGACACCAGTCCGACCGTACTGGGAGAGCAACAGATGGTCGTCGCCGATCAAAGACGAAGCCCGGCTCCCGCTGGAGAGTTAGCCGGAAAATGGCGCATCCTGTTGCTGCTCTCCATTGCAGAGCTCCTGGGCATGTCCGTCTGGTTCTCGGCCTCTGCCGTGGTCCCGATTCTGACCGATGAATGGAATCTCAGCGGATCCGGCCAAGCATGGCTGACGATGTCGGTCCAGATCGGTTTCGTCATCGGCGCTTTGGGCTCAGCGATCCTCAACTTGCCCGACCGCTTTTCCGCGCGCAAGCTGGTCGCAACTTCCGCGCTGCTCGCCGCTCTAGCGACGATCCTGATCCCGCTGGCGGCGTCCAACCTGACAGCCGCGATTCCGCTACGGATCCTGACTGGTATGTTTCTGGCGGGCGTGTACCCGGTCGGCATGAAGATTATGACCACCTGGACGAAGGCGGATCGCGGCCTCGGAATTGGCCTGCTCGTCGGGGCGCTCACCGTTGGCTCGGCGATGCCGCATCTGCTCAACCCTCTCGGCGGGATCGGCGACTGGAAACTGGTCCTGGCGCTGGCCGCTGGACTGGCGACGATCGGGGCGATTATTGCGGCGCTCTTCGTGGAGGAGGGCCCCTACCGCGGCGCCACTGCGACGTTCAATGCGCGCTACGCGGGCACCATCTTCCGGGAACGTGACACCATGCTTGCCAACTTCGGCTATCTGGGGCACATGTGGGAACTCTACGCGGTCTGGGCCTGGATTCCGGTCTTCTTGTTAGCGAGCTTTGAGCTCTCCGGGACTGATGCGCGCTGGGCAAGCGTCGCAGCGTTTGCCGTCATCGCGTCTGGCGGCCTTGGCAGCGTCGCCGCCGGACTGATGGCCGACCGTATCGGCCGCACCACAATCACCATTGCCTCCCTGGCCACGAGCGGCGCGTGCGCGCTTATCGTCGGATTTCTCTTCGGTGCGAACCCGGTATTGCTCGTCATTCTGTGTTTGGTCTGGGGCATAGCCGTGGTAGCCGACTCGGCGCAGTTCTCGGCCTGCGTGAGCGAGCTATGTGAGCCGCAATACATAGGAACCGCCCTGACCCTGCAAACGAGCATGGGGTTTCTGTTGACGCTCGTATCAATACGTCTGATCCCCGTCCTCGAGCGCTGGGTAGGCTGGGAGTGGGCATTCTCATTTCTCGCCGTCGGTCCGGCGCTCGGAATCCTCGCGATGGCGATCTTGCGCGCCTCACCGGCTGCCAGAAAGCTGGCAGGAGGCCGTGGCTAGAGGAATATGCTGGTGCCATCTGGCATTCTTAAGTATGAGACCTCAGATACGACATCGAGGAGTGACCTAGAGATGCCGGCCAACAACAATACAATCCACAAGAGGGTGATGCTCCTCTTGTCACCGGCCACCTACCGGGCCAACGCATTCATACAGGCCGCGAGGCGGCTTGAGCTCGACTTCGTGTCCGTCATCGACCTGCCGCGGGAGCTGGCTGAGCACTACGAGGCGCGGCTTACCGTCGACTTCAGCAACCCAGATGCCTCTGTCGAGAAGATCGCTGAGCTGGCGCGCGAGACGCCGGTGGATGCCATTCTCTCGGTGGATGACACCGCGACGGAGTTAGCCGCACTGGCGAATGCGCGGCTGGGACTACCGAACAACTCTCCTGACTCAGCGACGGCTGCCAGGGACAAGCACGTCATGCGCTCGATGCTGAAGGCGGGTGGAGCACCCTGCCCATTCTTCGAGCTCTACCCGGCGGATATCGACCCGGCCGACATCGCCTCGTCCATCACCTACCCGTGTGTCATCAAGCCACGGCGCTTGTCCGGCAGCCGTGGAGTCATCCGCGCGAACGACCCGGCAGAATTCGTCACAGCTTTCAATCGCGTCAAGCGTATGCTCCTCTCCGATGGCTATGACCTGGCCAAGACGTCTCTGCTGGTTGAGGAGTATCTACCTGGAGTCGAAGTCGCTCTTGAAGGCCTGTTGACAGACGGCTCGCTCCAGGTATTGACGCTCTTCGACAAGCCGGACCCGCTCGACGGACCCTTCTTCGAAGAGACGATTTATGTCACACCGTCTCGACTTCCGGAAGATGTCCAGCAAGCGATCGCTGATGCCACAGCTCAGGGCGCCAAGGCACTCGGGCTCCAGCACGGTCCAATCCACGCTGAGCTGAGGATCAACGATCGCGGGCCGTGGATCATCGAGATGGCGGGCAGATCTATCGGCGGCCTCTGCTCGACCATCCTTGAGTTTGGCTCAGGTGTAGGGTTGGAAGAGATTATCCTGCGTCACGCTGTTGGAATCGATATCCCGACGCTCCAGCGCAGTGGATCGGCGGTCGGAGTGATGATGATTCCAATCCCAAAGGCCGGGAGACTGCGTAGCTGCGGTGGCGTGGAAGAAGCGCTAACGGTGCCCGGGATTAACGGTATCGAGATAACCGCCAAGATGAATTACCCGATCGTGCCGCTGCCTGAGGGTTCAAGCTATCTCGGGTTCATCTTCGCGCAGGGCTCAACACCGCAAGAGGTCGAATCATCCATTCGCACTGCGCATAACAAACTGACGTTTCAGATCGACCCGTTAATTCCGTTGATGGGCGTTCAAAGCAATGTGCCGGCTAGGCCATAGAACTGCCTACTTCTTCCGGGCCGGGGCGCCACCTTTGGCTGAAGGTGCTCCACCCTTTTCTCCTGGAGCAACCCACTCTTCCGGGAGTGCAGCCTCCGCACCGAAGAAGAACTCTTCCATCTCCTTGCGCAGCATTTTGCGTGTTTCTGGATCGGAAGGGTGCAGGCCGTAGTGGTTGATCATGATCGTGGCGTGCTGAGACCACAACGCGTACCCTTCGGCGGAGACGTTCTCGAATATGCGTTGGCCTAGATCTCCAGGGAACGGGGGTGCTTCAAGGCCGGGCGCCTCGCGGCCGAGCTTCACACATTGCACCATTCGAGGCATCAGATCCTCCAGCATTCTTGCGGTGTACGGATTGAATCACGTCACGTTGGATTCATGATGCTAACTCTACCATTCAAGCCGGAAAGTCCACGCATTCTCCTGTACGGTATCGACTGCCGTTTCACACACTTCATCCTTCAAGGCCTGCTCGACAGCGGTGCGAATGTTGGAGGCATGGTGCTGCCGGGACCTCCGGGCGTCGATCAGCCTATGCCAGTTCCGGCCGTCACGACGTCTCTAGCGTTAGCACCTATGCAGCCAAGAGGCTCAAGCGTTATCGCCACACTCCAAAGCCACCGCGTTCCCGCGTTCCGCCTCGGCGACCTTCGCTCTCCAAAGGCCATTGACGCGGTGACGTCGTTCAACGCGGACATTTTGGTGTGCGCCTGTTATCCGACGATCATCCCTCGCGCCATCACCGGCCTGTTTCCGGGTAGGGCGGTCAACGTTCACCCGTCACTCCTGCCCGATAAGCGCGGACCTGACCCGCTGTTCTGGACGCTGCGCGAGGGCACAGGACGCTCAGGAGTGACGATCCATGATCTGTCCTCCCGCTTTGACGCGGGCCCCATTTTGTCCCAGCGGCCCTACACGTACGCAGATGGAACAAGTGAAGAGGAACTCGAGGCGGCACTGGCTCACCTCGCTATTCAGATGACGCTTGAACTCCTCGCCCCGCTCGCCACTGGAGTGGTTCAGCGTCAGCGCCAGGATGAGGCGGGCACTACCTACGCTCGCTGGCCTGAGAGGCGGGACTTTCTCATTCAACAGAACATGAGCGCTCGAGCAGCATTCAACTTCGTCCGAGGGATCGAGCGACGTGGCGTCCCGATAGCGGTCGAGTACCTGGGCGACACGATGATCGTTGCAGAGGCGCTCGGCTACGCCTCACGCGCAATCAGCACTGCGCACGGCGCTCGCGCCATCGAGCTCGCGGACGGTTACCTGATCGCGCGGCTTCGAACACCAGAAGACTAGTGCTATGCTCACTTGTCAGTTGATAAGACGAGGAGAGCACGCATGAACCATGTGCTGACGCGCGAGTATGCCCAGGCGCTGGACCGCAACGATCCCCTGGCTTCCTTCAAGAGCCGTTTTTACGTTGCTGAAGACACCATCTATATGGATGGTAATTCTCTGGGGCTCTTGTCACGTGATGCCGAGGCAACGCTGTTGAGGACGCTCGAGCAGTGGAAGACGCTCGGCATCGATGGATGGCTCAAAGCCGATCCTCCCTGGTTCTACCTGGGAGAAGAGCTCGGCAAGCGGTCGGCCCCACTCGTTGGAGCAAAGCCTGAGGAAGTCGTCGTCGCAGGCACGACGACCGTGAATCTCCACGCGCTGGTCTCTACCTTCTACGAACCCACCACGTCCCGTCGCAAAATCGTCGCCGGGGAGCTTGATTTTCCCTCTGACATCTACGCGCTGCAGTCGCAGATCCTGTTGCACCGAGGTGATCCTGAGCGTGATCTGGTCAAAGTTCCGAGCAGGGACGGACGCGTCATCGATGAGGACGACATCATAGCCACCTTCGATGATTCAGTCGCACTCGTGCTGCTTCCAAGCGTTCTCTATCGCAGCGGGCAGCTCCTGGACATGCAGAGAGTCACCGCAGCCGCCCGCGACCGAGGGATACCGATCGGGTGGGACTGTTGTCATTCGGCTGGTGTCATCCCCCACTCCTTCGACGATTGGGGTGTCGACTTCGCCTTCTGGTGCAACTACAAGTACCTCAACGCCGGTCCCGGCGGCATAGCGTCGCTGTACGTCAACGAACGGCACTTCGGTAGACGGCCCGCGCTTCCGGGCTGGTGGGGTCACCAGAAGGAGCGCCAGTTTGACATGCTCCATGAGTTCGAGCGTGCACCAGCCGCCGGAGCCTGGCAAATCAGCACCATTACCGTTCTCAGCGCCGCGCCACTCATTGGCTCATTGCAGATTATGGAGGAGGCCGGCATCGATCGGCTGCGGGAGAAGTCACTCGCGCTCACCGATTATCTCGTCATGCTCCTTGAGGAGTCCGGCCTGACCGGCAACCAGTACGGATACGCGATTGGTACCCCCAGAGCTCACAACCGGCGTGGAGGACATATCGCGGTGGAGCACGCGTATGCCGCAGCGATCGCCCGCTCGCTCAAGTTACGTGGCGTTGTTCCGGACTTCCGTCCACCGAACGTTGTGCGTCTCGCGCCGGTTCCCCTGTACACGTCATTTCTCGACGTCTGGCAAACGACCCAGCACTTACGCGAGATCATTGAGAGTGGAGAGTTCCGAAACGTCAGCGCCCAGCGCGAGGTCGTTGCCTGAACGGATGACGATTTTGACAGGCTGGCTGCGGGCATATACGCTACGTGAACGTAGGCCGTTTTGATACGTTGGAGGATGAATGCCCCAGATTGAATTACAAGGACTCAAGACGATTGAGGCACCGGAAGGTAAGCGTCTGGTCCTTGCCATCGAGGATGCCGGTATAGACATCCTGCACCGCTGTGGAGGATTGGCGAAGTGCACGACCTGCCGCGTCGAGCTCATTGAGGGCGATGCGGGAGAAATGACCCTGGCGGAGCGGACCCGCCTGGCGCGGGAAGAGCAGCTGGACCCAAACGTTCGCCTCTCCTGTCAGATCACATGCAAGAATGATCTCACGGTGCGGGTTATCAACCGGTTGAGCGAGACGGACCTGAGCGACGCTGGCCCTCGCCCTGCCGAGGAGCTTCAACCATCACCCGCCTAGCGCTCATTTCATACAATAGAACCTGACCTGAATGGCTTCCCGGTGTCAGGGGGAGCCATTCGTACTGCAACCACCTTCACGGTTAGGGTTCAGGTAATGTATTCCAAGAGTCACAGACGTTGATCGAACAACTCCGACGCAGATTGATACTGGGTGTTCTGTTAGGCGTGGTCGTCGTCAGCGTTGTGATCTTCCTCTCGGACGCATCAGCACTGGCTGATGCTTTCCGTGCATTCGAATGGCAGCTCGCGCCGCTCGTCATCGCACTCATCCTGCTCAATTACACCTTGCGCTTTGTGAAATGGCAGTACTACTTACGGCTTGTGGGAGCAGAGGGACTCTCACGGCGAGATTCAGCCATGATCTTCGTCAGTGGCTTCACGATGGTCATGACCCCTGGCAAGCTCGGCGAGCTGCTCAAGGCCTACCTCATCAGAACGCGGTCTGGAACGCCGTTATCGAGCACCATTCCGGTCGTTCTCGTCGAGAGGTTGACCGACGGACTCGCCACGCTCCTGCTGGTCGGGGTTGGCGTCATCGTGTTCCCATTCGGGTGGCCGTTGTTTGTCGGTGGACTGGTCGCTGCCGCGATCCTCCTGGGGGTGCTGCAGCGAGAATCGCTGATCGCCAGAATTCTGCGTCGCCTTGAGGCCACACGCCTCC
The DNA here is from genome assembly GCA_963729445.1 of uncultured Chloroflexia bacterium. Taxonomy (GTDB): domain Bacteria; phylum Chloroflexota; class Chloroflexia; order Thermomicrobiales; family CFX8; genus JACCZH01. Next base: position 68,239 of record CAVSNU010000003.1, on the reverse strand, counting down.
AGAGGCGTGTGCAAGCGCTTGAACAGCTGTACGTCAGCACGCGCTTTCTGCTCGCTCCAAAACCGCTACTCATCGCGGTCAGCTTGGGAGCGGTGTCGTGGTTCGGAGAGTGCGTCGCGTTCTTCCTGATCCTTACCGGTCTGGGTATCGACCCCTCCTGGCACTTGTTGCTTGCCGCGACCTTCGTCTTTGGCGCGGCGGCGTGGTTCGGAGCCCTGTCGTTACTGCCAGGGGGTCTAGGAGTAGCGGAGGCATCTGCGGCCGCCCTGCTGTTACTGACAATAGACGATCCAGTTTTGACGGGCTCCGTCGCCGGAGCGGCTACACTATTAATGCGTTTCGCGACGTTATGGTTCGGCGTGCTGCTAGGGGTATTGGCGTTGGCCGTCGTCTCGCGCTGGACCGCGACGGACGACATCCCGGCGGAAGCGCAAGCCGCACGGGAGCGCGTAGCATAGGCTGATCTACCGCCAGTGCATTGGGAGGTAACAGCGTGTATCGAGAGTCGCCCAGTCCAAGAGTATGCAGGGTGTGCGGCACACCTCTACAACCAGAGAATCGGTACTGCCCAAATTGCGGCACCTCAACAGCCGAACCGGTCAGATCAGGGCAAGAACCAGTGGCAGTCGAACATGGCGCTGACACCGGCGAGCCAACCGAGGGCGAGCCATTCGTCATCCCCCCAGAATCTCCGCCCCCACACCCCAGCACGGAAGAGACGAGACAGTTTCGAATCGACGACGTTGCGCGAGCAGAGCCGAGCGAGGGACCACCCCCAGCGCCGTCATATCAACCTCCAGTCTCAGCCGTGCCTGCGGAGGCTGGCAACCGCACGCTCTGGATCATTCTGGCGATCGTCGCGGGGATTGTGCTCGTCTGTTGCTGCCTCCTGCCACTCGGCCTCCTGACCGTGGCAAGCGTCGACACCGCGTTTCAGGAAGAGATCCGTTCTGCCGCTCGATTGGCAGGTTTTTAGAGCGATCTGCAGAACCATTGGCCTTCGTCGGGGCGCTTTGACGAAGATGTCCTGGTTCATACCCGAACGTTGTGAGCTAGCCCGTTCTGCTTCGCGACGCAAAGATGGAAGCGTTCAGTGTGATCCGCCGTGCACAATGGTGCATACGGGCGTGATTCACTGCGCCCCATGCGCATCAACTTAGGATTGTTTAGGGAGAACAACGGCCTTTCCCAGTTATCCTGAGGCAACGAAGAATCTCTGGTTTGCCCATTCGAAAGCCCACTAAGAGATCCCATTCGGCTTCGCTCATGGCAGGCTCTTCGTTGTCTCAAGATGGCCACCATAGTAGCGTTCTGCGCCCTGTGAATCCTTAGCTTGATGCGTATGGGGCGCAATGCATTGAGCCCTCTCCAACACCACAAGCGGCCTAGGCAGGGCGCAATGAATTGCGCCCGTACGAGGTCTCATGATGCTTGCGAAGACCGCTTTAGCCAGAGCACAGTCATGATTTGCGCCGCTACGCAAGACGGTGCTGCGTCCCGTTCTCGGATCACGCTGTCAACTTCCATCATCACGCGGCTACCCGCATGGGGTGATGTATTGCCGTAGGATCGATATACAAAGAGCCCTCCCCGGCCGCTGCCAGGGAGGGCTCTTTTCAGTCCTGAATCTTTACGTTTTTACGCCCAGTTTAGCTGTCAGACGACCGGGGCCGGCGCGAATCGCTCGGGCGTCCGTCCTCCAGGCTCTGCCCGCTTTCGCTGCCACCTTCAGGTCGTGTGCGATCGTCAGCGTAGCCGGGCCGGCGTCCGCCGCCAGACTGTTGTGGACGCCGGCCTCGATCGCGGCCGCCGTCGCGACGGTCCGAGCGTTGCGGGCTTGCGCTTCGCTCGTCGCTCTGGCCAGCAACCGGCGCCTCTTGCGGCAGTAGCGCTCGCCGCGACAGGTTAATCTTGCCGTCAGGGCGAATCTCTGTCACGACGACGTCAACTTCATCGCCGACCGAAACGGCATCCTCAACCCGCTCCAACCGCTGGTGGGTCAGCTGCGAGATGTGGACGAAGCCGTCCTTGCCCGGTGCGATTTCGACGAACGCGCCGACCGGGATGATGGTCTTCACCTTACCGTGCAGCTTGTCGCCCACAGAAGGCACGTAGGTAATGCGTCGAATCTCTTCGATCGCCAGCGAGGTGGCCTCCTGGCCAACAGCGGACACGTAGACCGTGCCGTCTTCCTCGATGTCGATCTTGGCGCCGGACAGCTCCTGGATCGCGCGGATATTCTTGCCGCCCGGGCCAATGACCGCGCCGATCTGATCCGGCTTGATCTTCACGACTTCGATGCTTGGAGCGTATTCCGACCGCGCCTCACGGGGAGCCGTGATCGTCTCCTCCATGCGGTTCAGGATGTGCATCCGGCCCGTGTGAGCCTGAGCGAGCGCCTCGCGCATGATCTCGGTCGTGATGCCGCGGACCTTGATGTCCATCTGGATAGCGGTGACGCCCTCGCGGGTACCGGCTACCTTGAAGTCCATGTCGCCCAGGAAGTCTTCCATGCCCTGAATGTCGGTCAGGACGGTGTAGTCGCCTTCGCCATCGGTGACGAGCCCCATCGCGACGCCAGCAACCGTTGCGCTGATCGGCACACCGGCATCCAGCAGCGCAAGCGTGCTTCCGCAGACACTGGCCATCGAGGTCGAACCGTTGGATGAAACGACTTCCGAAACGAGGCGGACGACGTACGGGAACTCCTCCTGCTTCGGAAGCACTGGAACCAGAGCCCGCTCGGCCAGCGCACCGTGACCGATGTCGCGGCGCGACGGGCCGCGCATGAAGCGAGTCTCACCGACGCTGTACGGCGGGAAGTTGTAGTGGTGCATGTAGCGCTTCGACGTCTCAAGTCCAAGACCGTCGAGCATCTGGTCTTCCTTGGTCGAGCCAAGGGTCGCGACTGTCACCACCTGAGTCTGGCCGCGGGTGAAGATAGCCGAGCCATGGGTGCGCGGCAGAACGCCGACTTCGCGACCAGATCGGCCGGATCTCTGTCGGTGTGCGGCCATCCGGACGGTAACCCTCTTTTAGAATGGCGCTGCGCACACGCTCTTTAACGAGATCCTCGAATGCGTTGCTGTACGCCTTCTTGGCCGCGCCAACGTCTTCGCCAGCTTCCTCCGCCAGTTGAGCGAAGTGCTGAACCGCTTCGCGCTTCAGCTCAGCGGTTGCGTCGGTACGGGCAGACTTGTCGGCATGGTACAGCGCGCCCTCCAGCCGGTCGCCGATGTACTCACGCAGAGCGTTCTGGGTTGCTTCGTCTTTGACCGGAGGAACGACCTCCTTCTTCGGCTTGCCGATGCGCTCCTGGAGACGCTGCTGAGCCGCGACGAGCCTCTTGATTTCCTCGTGTGCCATGGCGATCGCGTCGACCAGAATCTCCTCGGAGATCTGCGCGCTCTCACCTTCAACCATCATGATGGCGTCGGCGGTACCGGCAACGATGATCTCCATCTGGCTCTCAGCGAGCTGGGCCTGGGTCGGGTTGACGACGAGCTGTCCGTCAACGTAGCCCATGCGCACACCGGCTACAGGACCGAGAAACGGAATGGTCGAGATCGTCAGTGCGGCTGACGCGCCGTTAATTGAGAGGATGTCCGGATCATTCTGCTGGTCCGTCGAGAACACAGTGGTGATCAGCTGGACTTCGTTGCGAAAGCCTTTGGGGAAGAGCGGCCGGATCGGCCGGTCAGTCAGACGAGCCGAGAGAACAGCATGCTCCGACGGGCGGCCTTCACGCTTGATGAACCCCCCGGGGATCTTGCCTGCTGCAAACATGCGCTCTTCGTAATCCACAGTCAATGGGAAGAAGTCGATTCCCTCGCGTGGCTCAGCCGAAGACTGGGCAGTCGACAGTACAACAGTATCGCCATAGCGCACCGTCACGGCGCCGTCAGCGAGACCGGCTAGCCGGCCAACTTCGAAGATGAGATCTCGCCCACCGACTTCGACCCGTTCCTCGATAACCTCGGGCCTATTATCCTGATTTGTCCTACCTGCAATTGAGTCGTTCATTCTTAGTCCCTATCTGCAATGACTCTTTGATACCCGCATGAGCATCATTCGTTCGCAAACACTGTGTCGTTCTGCGGGCCAGGGACTGGAGTGTGGCGGTGGCCCACCCCCGCCACACTCCAATTCCCGACTCGCACCAAACGACGGTCTGCTGTTACATCGTAGCGGTCTTGCTGGCCGTTATCCTCCTTACTTCAGCAGCCGCTGTAAAAAGCGAAAACCCAGGGATACACCCTGGGTTCGCAAATCATTCTACTCGAAGCAGGAACGCTGGGTTGCAATGTCGAAGCTCCGCTGGTACCAAATTACCGGCGTAGCCCCAAACGTTCGATCGTGGAACGGTAACGATCAATGTCATTCTTGCTCAGATATGCCAGCAAACGGCGTCGCCGTCCGACCAGCTTCAACAGGCCACGCCTTGAGTGGTGGTCATGCTGGTGCTCGCGCAGGTGCTCGATCAGCAAGTTAATCCGCTCAGTCAAGATCGCGATCTGAACCTCAGGTGACCCTGTATCAGACTCATGGGTCTTATAGGATTGGATGATGTCATCCTTTTGTACCTTCTGAAGCGCCATCCGCCCCGGGCCTCCCTTACGACAACAGTTACGGTCAATAACGCACGATAGTAACTCATGAAGCATAACAAAGCAGCACGATTATCGCCAGTTGGCGATATGCTGGAAATCAATCATTTCCCTTGTCCGCGCAATGCTCCCCGCCACACCCAGGTACAGGCACACGGCCCATTCACCTGTACGTCTTGTTTCGCTCACGGCACTCGCCCTGAACAGCTAATTCCTAGCTAGGAATCTCGCGCTTCTGCAGCCAGCTCATCATGCCGCGCAGCTCCTCGCCCACCTGCTCGATCTGGTGGTCGTTGGCTTGCTGGCGCATATTCATGAAGTTGCCCCGGCCGTTCTCGTTTTCCGCGATCCACTCGTGGGCAAACTCGCCCGACTGGATGTCACCCAGGATCTGGCGCATCGTCGCCCGCACGCGGTCATCAATGACTCGCGGGCCGGAGGTGTAGTCTCCATACTCCGCAGTGTCACTGACCGAGTAGCGCATGTACTTGATTCCGCCCTCGTACATCAGGTCAACGATGAGCTTCATCTCGTGCAGCACCTCGAAGTAGGCAACTTCTGGCTGGTAGCCCGCCTCGACCAGGGTCTCAAATCCAGCCTGGATCAGGGCGGACACACCACCGCAGAGCACCGCCTGCTCGCCGAAGAGATCGGTTTCGGTCTCCTCCTTGAAGGTGGTCTCCAGTACGCCGGCGCGTGCCGACCCAATGGCCTGCGCGTAGCCCAGGGCCAGCTCCTTAGCGTTTCCACTCACGTCCTGATGAACGGCAAGCAACGCAGGGATTCCCACGCCCGAGACGTAGGTATCGCGCAGAATGTGACCGGGCCCCTTGGGCGCAATCATCGACACATCGACATTTTCCGGCGGATTGATGTGCTTGAAATGAATGTTGAACCCGTGCGCGAACATCAGTGTCTTGCCCTCACTGAGGTTCGGGGCAATCGACTCGTTGTACAGGCGCTTTTGAATGTGGTCCGGGACCAACACCATAATGACGTCGGCCTCTTTGACCGCGTCGTCACTCGTCTTGACGGTGAGTCCCTGCTCTTCGGCTTTGGCCCACGACTTGCTGCCTTCGTAGAGTCCCACAATCACGTTGTGACCCGACTCGTGCAGATTCAACGCGTGCGCGTGGCCCTGGCTGCCATAACCGAGGACGGCAATCGTCTTTCCGTCAAGAACGCCCGGTGTAACTGAATCCTCGTAATAGATGTTTGCCAAAGGTGGTTAACCCCTACTTCCCTCACTGCGGCGGTGGACAATTCCTACGCCGCCGACTCCTGACGAACGAGAGAGATCCCGCTCGCGTCACTGCCACGGACCATCGCAACTGCCCCGGTTCGGGCGACTTCCTTAATACCATATGGGCGGATCATCGTCAGCAATGCGTCGATTTTCGCTGCCGGACCGGTCGCCTCAATGATCATCGTGTCGGGCGAAGCATCTACGACGCGCGCGCGATAGATGTCACTTGCTATACGCATGATGTCCGCGCGCGTCCTGTCAGTAGCGGCCACCTTGATCAGCGCCAGCTCTCGTTGAATCAGGTTCTGATCCGTTACATCAGTCACTTTGAGGACCTCAAGCAACTTGTAGAGCTGCTTGATGACCTGCTCGGTAATGCGGTCGTCACCCTCAAGGACGAAGGTCATCCGCGAGATCCCTGCCGTTTCAGTGTGACCGACCGAGACCGACTCTATGTTGAAGCTGCGCTGCCTGAACAGGCTCATCACGCGATTGAGAACGCCCGGGTGATTCTCGACCATGACCACGATCGTGTGCATTGTAGCTGTCATCGAGTTAATCCCCTTCTTCAATCAGGTCCTGGAAGGAGGCGCCTGAGGGGATCATCGGATAGACATTCTCTTCATGGCCAACCACGAACTCAATCAGGACAGGGCCATCGATCCCGCTTGCCCAGCGGATCGCCTCATCAACCTCCTCGCGACGCTCTACCCTGCGCGACGGGATCCGATAAGCTGCGCCGAGCGCGACAAAGTCCGGCCCGCTGATCAACGTCTCAGAATAGTTTCGATCGTGGAACAGTTGCTGCCACTGACGCACCATGCCCAGATAGCCGTTATTGATGATGCCAATCTTTACGTTGGCATTCTCCTGAACCAGCGTCGCGAACTCGAACAGCGTCATCTGCACGCCGCCGTCACCGACGATCGACCACACTTCAGCCTCTGGCCGGCCGAGAGCCGCGCCTAGCGCCGACGGTACGCCGAACCCCATTGTGCCGAGACCGCCGGACGACACCCAGTTATTCGGATGATCGCACTTGTAGAATTGTGCGGCCCACATCTGGTGCTGCCCCACGTCAGTCGTCACGACGGCCTCACCATTGGTCAGGTGATGCAGCCGCTCCATCACGTACTGCGGCACCAGTTCGCGGCTGGGTCGACTACGGTAGGCAGGAACTCTGCGCCACTCGTCGATCTCGTCCAGCCACGCCTCGTGGGTAAGAGGCTCTAGCTCATCGGCCAGCATCTTCAGCGCCTGCCGGGCGTCACCCACGACCGGAACGTCGGGAACGACATTCTTTCCAATCTCGGCCGGGTCGATGTCGATATGAATGAAGCGCGCGTTCGGGGCGAACTCTGATAACTTACCGGTCACCCTGTCGTCGAAGCGCATCCCCACGCCAATCACCAGATCGGCCTCATGAATGGCCCGGTTGGCATGCGCGAACCCGTGCATCCCCACCATTCCGAGACATAGGCGGTGAGACTGAGGGAAGCCACCGATCCCAAGCAGGGTCAGCCCAACCGGAATCTCAGCCTTGTCAACCAGCGTCGTGAGCTCCTCAGATGCTCCCGAAATCAGAATTCCGTGGCCGGCCAGAATCAGGGGCTTGCTGCTCTTGCGAATCTCGTCGGCAGCCAGACGAATCTGACGGCGATGCGGCGTGGTGGTAGGACGATATCCAGGCATGTCGAGCTTGGCACTTGGTGTGAGCGCCCCTGCCGCAAGCAGAACGTCCTTCGGGATGTCAACCAGAACCGGCCCCGGTCGTCCGGTGCTGGCGAGATGAAATGCCTTCTGAATCGTCGGACCGATGTCGGCCACGCTCCGCACCAGGAAGTTGTGCTTCGTGATTGGAAGGGTGATACCGGTGATGTCGATTTCCTGAAAGGCGTCAGTGCCAATGACAGGCTGTCCCACTTGCCCGGTGATGGCGACCAGAGGGACCGAGTCCAGCATGGCGGTGGCGATCGGTGTCACAAGATTGGTTGCGCCCGGCCCAGACGTGGCCATGCAGACACCCACTTTTCCGGTCACCCGAGCGTAGCCATCCGCCGCGTGGCCCGCGCCTTGCTCATGCCTCACGAGTATATGGCGCAAGCCAAACTCTGGCAGAACGTCATAGAGTGGGATCAGGACACCACCCGGGTAACCAAAGATGATCTCGACACCTTCGCGCTCCAACGCCTGACACAAGACACGTGCACCAGTCCCCGGCTTCGGTGATTGAGCAGGCACATCAGCCTGCTGTTCCATGTTTGGCGTGCTCGCCACCACCATCTGTTGTCCTTACCTCTCCGGCCGCCCCCAGGCCAATTACGCCACAAATGTAATGAGCCCCCCGGATTCCCGGGGGGCTAACGATTCTGCTTGCTGCGTCCGATGCGTTCGTCAGTCCCCCGTTATGTCGCCACGGTAATAAGGAGTACTACAATAAGGAGGAGGCCGAGATTCAGGACAGCACGCAACGCCGAGTCATCATACACGGCAACCTGCACATTGCTCTTTGTGTTCTGAGCTCGAGACACGCCAGTCCCTCATCATCCACGAACTAATCTGAGCGGATAATACCACCATCTCGACGCGTGTCAACCTGAACGAGGCCTTTCCTCGTACGAATGTTCCTAACCTGACCGGATAATCTCTCCATTTTCATTGAACGCACGGCAGAACTTTGTTATCATTCTCTAGTTGCGGACGATCGGCGCTGCCGGTCCACGCGCCCGTAGCTCAGGGGATAGAGCGTTTGGTTGCGGACCAAAAGGTCGCAGGTTCGATTCCTGCCGGGCGTACAATGTAGCGAACGTACGCTGATACACGTGGTAGTTCGCAGAGAAGCACAGGCAAAGTAAGCATTTGGTTGAGCCCCTTTGAGAGACCGCTTCGGCGGGAACTTCGAAAGGGCTTTGTCGTATGCGTTCGTCCTAGTTGCTTGAAGAGTCCCTCGTAAGTGCTCTGACGCCGTAACGTACGAGTCCATGTAGCCACATCTTCATCTGGCGGGGCTACTTCATTCGTGAAGCCAAGCCGCCTCCTTGCGCGTTTACTGGCCCGGCTCAATTCGCCATACTGAGTTCACCACGGCTCACGCCGACGTAGCTCAACGTTCACATGCCCACACTGCGGATTCGCGACGCTGGTGACGATGCCCGCTGACGGCTGGAAGGCCCGGTATGCATGTCCCCACTATGGGGAGCAGCTTACTCCGGAGGTCGGCGACTGCTGCGCTTTCTGGTCGTATGGTTCAGTGCCCCGTCCGAGGTGCAGACAGAGCATGCGTGACGCCGGGTATAACGGTACCTCGATGTAGAGCTCTTCCTAATCGACGTACACCACGGCCCTAATCAGCATGGTCGCGCGTTTGCCGGCGCTGATTCACACCGTCGGTGTCGTAGCCGTCATCTGGCCCGCTATGTCCACAGAATCTCTCAACACGGGCGCTCGCGTTGCAGCAAGCTGTTCTAGCAGCACCGCCGCTTCGAGCGGTGCATGATGCTGTTGAAACTCCAAGGAAAGGGCATTCGCTCGGCTTCGATAGCCAGGGTCGGCTAACACGTGGGTGACTGCCTGGCGAATCTTCTCTTCGCCCGGAGCGGCCGTCTTCAGGTTTATGCCAACTCCAGCCCACGCGATGCGCGCGCATACCTCCGGCTTGTCCTCACTCGTCCCTGCTGCCACCAGCGGGACTCCGTGAGCCAATGCCATCTGCACACCGTTGTATCCGCCGTTGGTAACCATCACATCAACATGTGGCAAGAGGTGAGCGTGCGGTATGAAGCGTTCCACCCGTGTGTTGTCCGGAATTGGAGTCAAGCCCAGGGTCTCAACTGGCTTCCCACCAGTGGTTGCGACTACAAGCACATTCTCATTCGCCAACGCTTTAATTGTCGGGATTAGAAGCTGTTCTGCCTCTGTCGCCAGCGTTCCTTGCGTCACATGCACGACGGGCCGGTCAGCCTCAAGCTCATTCCACCATGCCGGCGGATTGAAGTCATCTGATGGCGGGGAAAGCACCGGACCGATAAAGTGGACCTGTGGAGCAAGGTCGGAACGTGGATACTCGAAACCGGCAACCGTACCTTGAAGGTACAGGTATGGCGACAACACGGCATCCATGATGAACTCTCGGGTAGGAGGTAGGCCAAGGCTTTCTCGCAACGTGTCAAAGTGCGCAATGGTTTTGCGGAACAGCACCCCGGTAGCTAACGTATGAAGTGCACGAACGCGGAGGCGACCAAAGGAGGAGGAAGCCGGCGGCAATCCCATCCCGAACGGAGCCGTATCCCGACTGCTCAACGTGACTGCCAACGTATTCAAGACCGCCCATGGTGGACCGTCCCCAAGTGCGTGCAACCAACGAGCGGCGATGAATGCGCTATCGGCGAACAACACGTCAGCAGGATAGGCATTGACAACTGCGCGTAAGTCCTGGACGTGCCCAAGGGCCGAGTCGCCGAACACATGCATGATGTCAAACTCTAGAGCCTTCTTTCCATTGAGCGGTTTACGCTCTGGGAATACAACGTCTAGGTCACTATCATCGAAGTCGTGACCGGCCTGCATCGGAATATATGTCGCACCGGTGGCCTCGACCTTCTCGCGGAACTTACTGCCTGTATACCACCGGACTTCATTTCCTCGCTCGACTAATGTACGAGCAATTGGAAAGAACGGAGTGACATGCCCAACGACCGGTAACGTGCCGATTAGAAACTTGGCCACAAGCACTCCACCCTTCTGAAAACGAATCCGATTTCGTCGCGAACTGACCTATTCAAAGACGTACATCTCCTTTGACAGTCTTCTCCATTATCTGCAAAAACCGTCGATAAGGCAAATATGACATGCTGAGTCGCTTCGATTGGACCAGCGCGTAGAGGAACTGTGTTGGTATAGGTGTAATTTCAATTAGTCAATAGGGACGAGACTGAGCGCTTGATTGCAGACCAAAAGGTCGCAGGTTCGATTCCTGCCGGGCGTACTATAACAGTGTGTAGGCGTGACGCGAGACCACATTAGAAGCAAACCTTTAGCCCGTGGCAGGATACCCTGCCAGGGGCTAAAGGCTTGCTGATGACCTGATTGTTTGTGCAGCGCACGGCGAGTGACGGGGCGTTACTGGACTCCAAATAGAAGAGTTGTTCTGTTGTTACGTACCCAGGAATTCGCTATCCCTTGTCAGATCACTAGTCGTCATCATCATCGTCCTCGCCGATAGCGAGACCCAGGAAGACGCCGAGGACGAACGCAACAAATCCAACGACGATCGTCGATATGATCCCGAGTTGCACAGCTGCCGTTGTCGCTGCCTGGCCGGCCTGTGTCGCTGCAAGCGTCGCGTCCACCCCGGCGAGTGTCGCGCCCTGGACTTCCAACTCACGTCTCAAGTCATCAATTTCACGCCGAAGCTCTCTCTCGTCTGCCCCGCCACTCTCTCTAGTCGTGGGTCTATCCTCCATCGGTCTACCTCTCTGCGACTCGAACACTGTTCCTCGTGGCGGCTGGCTTTCCATCCGGCCCGCGCCTGGCACGACAATGCGACACAACTCAAAACCACGTTAGCACACTGTAGACAACCACAGACAACATGGCCGGATATCTCAGCATGTCCCCCGTGGTTTTCACGTGCACGGATGTCAGCACTCGCTAACCCACTCAATCGGGTGGCGCGAATGCGTCTGCTGCGTTCAATGCACCTTGCTTGTAAGGGGTAAGACCGCGCCTCTGGAGCCGTCTTGACGACGAATGCCGGGAACACACAGGAGACCACATACGCTCGCCGCAATGACCGCCCTGGCTCAGGAGTTAGAGTGTGTGGCCGTGGACCAAAACGTCGCGCAAACGAATCCTGCCGGGCGTACAATGTGACGCCACGGACCTTGTCGCTTGCTCGGCTTTATCGTTTGTGCCGGAGGCCGTCCGGACGGTATAATTGACGGTGGAGAGGTGTCCGAGTGGTTTAAGGTGCTGCTCTCGAAAAGCAGTGAGGTGTCAAAGCCACCGCGGGTTCGAATCCCGCCCTCTCCGCCAGGCGACCTCGCCAGCCTGGAAGGGTCGCATAGTTTGGCCTAGTGCGCGCGACTGGAAATCGCGTAGGCGGGAACCCTCGCCTCGTGGGTTCGAATCCCACCCCTTCCGCCCCCTGCACCCCACTGTTCGAGGCATATTCTCTCCGGCGTCGTACACTTAGCGTGTTATGACGCACAGGCCCACGTGGAGCTCGAGCGCGCCAGCGGTCGCTCTGAGCTACTGAATCGGCGTAGCCTGAGTTCACGGGCCGGCCTGTCGATCCAGCGCCTGGTGAATGTTGTGCCAGGGTAGCGAGCACTCAATCCGCGACAAGGATGCTCTAACCTGCTGATAACGTTTCGACCATCAGCAACCAGCACAATTCATGCAGCGCGAGTTCGCCTTAATCCGTTGGAGGCGCCTGCAGTGGCTGAAGCGAACATAGAAACGACAACCTCATCTCTTGATGTCGGTATCCCGGGATTCTGGCAAACGGTCCATGATGCCCCACACGTCGCGTTGCTGCTCGATTATGACGGCACGCTCGCACCATTCCATGAGGACCGACTCAAGGCGGTGCCTGTCGAAGGCATTGTTGAAGCCCTTCAGGACATCAGACTCCAGACCGACACCTTTGTGGCGTTGGTTTCAGGACGGCCCATCTCCGAGATCCTCTCTCTGATGCCTGAACCCGGAGTGACGATCATTGGAACCCACGGATTCGAGATTCGACCCGCAGGTGAAGGCATCCAGGCGATGCTGGTCGACGACGCTCAGCTCGCCCTCCTCGACCGTGCCGAGCTGGATGCGCGGAGGATCGTTGGTCCGCAGCGAGCGGAGCGCAAGATCGCGACCGTCGCGGCGCATTTCCGGGGTTTAGACCGGCTTGATGCGCGGCAGCATGAGAGTGCTCTCACACAGCAGTGGTTGAGCTACGCAGATACGTCGAAGGTTGAAGTTCGTCAGTTCAATGGCGGGTTAGAGATGCGAGCTCTGGGGCGGCACAAGGGCGTTGCGGTCGCTGAGTTTCTCTCAAACTGCCCCGATGACACGCTGGCCGTCTATATTGGTGACGACGATACTGACGAAGACGCCTTCAAAGTCCTACGGGACGGAGGAGGATACGGTATCCGAGTTGGCGAACAGAGTACAACAACCGCCGCGCGCGGTTCCTTGCCATCGTGCGCTGACGTGCTTCGATTTCTCCAGACGTGGATACAGGAACGTGGGAACTCGTGAAAACGATCGAAGAGAACGCAACTGACACCGGTGAGTTGGTCGTCGTATCAAACCGGCTTCCAATCGTCATCTCGCGCCAGCCCGGTGGGCAATGGGACATCAAGCCTGGTTCCGGCGGTCTTGTCACTTCGCTTGAGCATGTCCTTCGGGAGCGCCAGGGCAAGTGGATAGGCTGGCTCGGCGCGAGCGGAAACCTGGCGGGTGTCGCTCCTGCGCTGGAGTCCGCGTCTGACGGTGCCGGCTACCTGCTGGAGTCCGTGCCGCTTACGGCGCGAGAGGTGGAGAAATACTATTTCGGCTTCTCGAATGAGATTATCTGGCCACTCTTTCACGACATGGTGTCGCGTTGCAACTTTGACCCGAGCTACTGGAAGGCTTACCAGGACGTAAACCAGCGTTTCGCCGAGGCTATCAAGGAACGCTCGGACCCGGGAAGCTTCGTTTGGGTACAGGATTACCACCTGATGCTCGTCGCTGAGTATTTGCGAGCGACTGGCGATCGTCGTAACCTTGGCTACTTTTTGCACATCCCCTTCCCTCCGGTCGATATCTTCGTGAAACTGCCGTGGCGATTCCAGATCCTGCGGGCGCTGTTGCACTATGACACGCTCGGTTTCCAAACGATCCGCGACACGCGTAATTTCATCAGTTGCGTGCGGCATATGCTCAAGGGCACACGCATTACACGCCGCGAAGACAGTTATGTAATCGATGTCATGGGTCGCGAGGTCGCCGTCGGCTCGTTTCCGATCGGTATCGACTATCGCGGATTCGATTCCCGCGCGCGTGTCGAAGAGGCGGAGCGCGTTACCCACATGCTGCGGGACAAGATGCCCGGAAGCCAGCTCATCCTGGGCATTGACCGGCTCGACTACACCAAGGGTATCCCGGAGCGGCTCTACGCCTTTCAGAATGCGCTGGAACGCTACCCGGAATTGATTGGGAACGTTTCGCTCATTCAGATTGTGATTCCCAGCCGGGAAGATGTTCCAGAATACAAGTCGATGAAGGAGAGCGTCGAGCGCCTCGTGAGCGAGATCAACGGGGAGTTCACCCGTCCGGGCTGGGTGCCTGTCCACTACCTCTTCCGGTCCCTCTCGGAGACCGAGCTAGTCGCCTATTATCGGGCCTCCGATATCAGCCTGGTCACCCCACTCAAGGATGGCATGAACCTCATCGCGAAGGAGTTCTGCGCCTCGAATGTCGATGAGAACGGTGTGCTCTTGCTGAGTGAGTTTGCCGGCAGCGCGGCCCAGCTGCGGCGCGGTGCGTTGCTGGTCAACCCCCACGATGTCATCGGGACAGCGGATGCCATGTACCGCGCCTACGTCATGACAGGCACGGAGCGACGCTCACGCATGCGCCAGCTGCGGCGCACGGTGGAGCGATCCGACGTCTTCTGGTGGACTGATTCGTTCTTGCGGTTGGCCGTAGATCGACAGTATCGCGTGTCACCGTCGCAGGATTACTACATACCTTCTGCCGACGTGTACGAAAACGCGCCGAGCAGTGCCGTCGACTTCTCTGAGGAGAGGCTCAACGGAATGCGAACCATCCACCGCGCGTAGTCCGCCTTCCGCTAGATGGTGTCGATCTGCTTCATCCCGTTAAGGATGTCCTCGCGCCCTGGCAAAGAGGGTTGCGCGCCTGCACGGCTGACGGCACAGGACCCGGCAGCTACTCCGGCTCTGGTAGCCTCTTCGAGGGTAGCTCCCTCTGCCACCCAGGCAGCGAACGCTCCGCAAAAGGCGTCGCCTGCGCCCGTTGTGTCGACAACCGGAACAACGGGCGCACGTACCGCCCAATTCTCGTCCGCGTCCACACCTACTGCGCCTGATGCCCCAAGCGTCAGCACGACCGCCCGGCAACCGAGCGCCTGAATCTCGCGAGCGGCATTGATCGCGTCATCGCGCGACACCTCCCGCCCCACCAACTCGGCTGCTTCGATCGCGTTGCAGACGACGATCAGACGATCGTTCGGAAAGAGGTCGTGTATGGAGCTATCGAACGGCGCCACGTTCAGCACAATGGGGCACGCTGGGTCGAGGGCGTTGAGGATGGCCCGGCTGGTCTCAACCAGCAGTTCCCAGGTCATCAGCGCGACGTCGTAGGTGTGACCGCCGAGGTTGGCGATCAGCTCGTCACTGTCGACGAGATCGTTCGCTCCGGCAGCGGTGACAATCTGGTTTTCTCCACGGTCATCCACCACGATGATCGCGATGCCCGAGGACGCCTCGCTGATGGTCTGGGTCAACGACACATCGACGCCGGCCGCCTGTAGATCGACGAGTCGTGCAGCGCTAAAGGCATCGTCGCCCACGGCACCGGCAAACAAGACGCAGGCGCCTGCGCGCGAAGCGGCTACGGCCTGATTCGCACCCTTGCCGCCCGCGAAGGTCTCCAGCGACTCGCCAGCGACCGTCTCTCCCGGTCTGGGTAAACGCGACGTGCGACATACCAGGTCGGTATTTGACATCCCGATCGCGATGATGCGTCCCATCCGTGCCTACCAGTCGTTCTCGTCGCTGCCTGCCGGTGAACGGCGGCCCCACGGCCGCAAACGGACAAAGAAGTGCTTGAACAGCACGCCGCGCAGTCTCAACCATGCCTGCCGGGCTCGCAATATCTCAGACTGAGCCAGCTTACGCCGCCCGTACGTTTCCTGCACGTAGAGATCTGTCAGAAACAGCGCCGGTCCACGGCTGCCGGGAACGGCCTTACTAACCGTACCGGCGTATTCGTGGGGAGTCATTGAAGGATGGCGCCTCACGCCTCCCCAACCCGCGCCCCGCGAAAGCTTGGCGTAGAACTGATGAGTTGGAGTGAGCCCGCGCATACCACGCAGCCACAGGAACAAGACGACGACGGTGAGCAACATGAGTCCGCCAATGACCGCACGAGAGACGATCTGGCGGGTGGAGATACCCTGATCTGCATCACCGAAGGCGCCGGTCCCCGTGGGTAATCCTTCATTCTGCTCAAGGAATTGCAGGTCCTCAAACGAGGCATCGCTCAGTCTGCCTTCCCCGGGCGGCAGTGCTTCTCCGCGACGGCCCGGGGTTCCGCCTTGCGACTCCACCGGCACGCGAGACACTTCGGCACGCGCGGCCGTCGGCTCGAAGCCGATCCAGCCGTAGCCCTCGAAGTAGACCTCGGGCCAGGCGTGCGCGTTGAGCTCGCGATACAAGTAGCCGCCGTCCTCTTCCTCGTCCGTCGGGAAGAATCCCACAGCCATGCGAGCCGGAATACCGATAGAACGCATCATCACGATAAATGCGGAAGCGTAGTACTCGCAGTAGCCTCGCTGGTCGGTGAAGAGGACATGGTCGACGACGTCAACCTCAGGAGGCGGGAAGGGAATGTTCTCGCTATACGCGATCGTCGTGCGCAGATATGTCTCGATCCCCTTGGCGGCGTCATAGGCATTGGTCGTATTAGACGTGATCTCGCGTGCCAGGTCTCGCGTGCGCTGCGTGACGGTGTCCGGCAGATGGAGGTACCGCGACGTGACCGACGCTGGATAGCGCTGACCCGCTAGACGAAGTTGCTCGTTCGTGACGTTGGTAGTCAGCGTTTCAACGTCGTAGCTACTGCCCTTTTCTAACCCGTCACGGGCGTACACGGCTTCAACATCGTCATACGCAGGGAAGGCTCCGCTGTACGTCATGGTCGAGACGCGGTACGTAGAAGGATCGATCGCGTAGCTCACGACGATTTGTCGTTCGCTCAGGCGAGCGCGTTCAGCCTGGATCTCGCGAGGCTCTGGAAGAGCATACTGAGCGACTTCAGGAGTTGGAGACGGAGTCGGCGTCACCTCCGTTGCCTCACCCTCGGGAGTCGTTGTAGCGTTGGGATCAGGCGTCGGCTCGGGTGGAGGTGGCGGCGTAAAATCAACTTCCTGCAACATCGAGACGATGGTTGCCAGCTCTGTTGGAACATCGTCAGGCGTAATCTGATGAACCTCGACGGTCTCCTCTACCTGGTTCCAGGACAGCACAAGGTTCGTGCGCAGGTCAGAGCCGACGAACAGCTCGGGAGCAAACATGAGGCCACCGCGGGTTCGCTGGAGCTCCATTGTGTACTCTGTGCGATCGCGCTCCTCCGAGAAGCGCCCGGACACCGGGACTGACTCGCCAGGGTTCAGCTCGATCTGGGGGGCGATGAACGTCGCTGAGCCATCGCTGTCGGGGTGGATCTTGTTGACGTCGGATTCCCAACCACGGCCGGTATAGTCGTTATACCGATGCGCTACCAGGTACGGCGCACCACCCGGACCGTCAACGAGCACGACCGGTGATTCGCTTAACTGCAACGGCCCACCGAGGTCGAAGCTATCAGCAAAGCTCGCGAAGCCACCAATACCTCTTCCGCCCGGGCCGCGCAAGCCGGTGAACCAGTCGTTGAACTGGTTTTCAACCGACCGCCAGGGACCGTCGACGTCGCGCCAGACGGTATTGAGCGTCTCGCTTTTGGCGCTGACCGGCACGGCCCAGCCGAAGATAAGGACGAAGAGGGCGAGGTAACTACCGACCCACATCCCGCGCCAGGGCAGCGTCGTGGGAAACTCCACACGGCCACGCCGCCAGTTGGTCTCACGCTGGAGCAAGTAGAAGCGCGCCAGCAAGACAATGGACACGAACAGATAGAGCACGACGAGGCTATCGGGTACCCGTTGGCTGTAGCCCAGGTTGATCAGAAGAACGAGCCCGGGAAACACGAGCGCCGCCCAGATCCAGCGCGCCCGCAAGACGAACCACATCGAGGCATAGGCCAGTAGAAACGTCATCGCGCAGATGAAGACAACGAAAATATAGAGATCGTCGGCAGCCTCGCCGCTCACCACCTGGTTCAACCAGCCCCCGGCGCGGTCCAATAACCACGAAAGTTTCTCGCGCCTGCTACCTATGGAGTCGTTGAGATAACTCGTGACACCCAACGTGACGGCGAGAACACCTACCGTCATGCCTGTCAGGTGCAGTACCGCTGACGGAACCTGACGCCACTTGGACACGACGAACCCGGAGACGAGGCCGGCGAACATGATCCAGTTGAGAACGCCGAGGTTATCGGCCCAGTCGGCCTGTTGGATTGACCAGACTGACAACCACACCACCATGGCCGTCAGCAGGACCGTGGACCAGCCTTCTCGGATCATAAACCGTGACATCGTGTAATCCTCCATGAGGTTCTGTTCCGAAAGCGTTGTTCGCGTCCCGCTGCGGTCAGTAAGACGACGCCCGCGCGACGCCAACCGGCACCGGTGCGCCGGCGCCCGGCTGTCGTGCTGCCGCAGCCTCGCGGCCCAACCGGCGCGCGTTACTCACGATCCACATGACGGCGGCCACGAAGACCCCGCCCATCGCACTCACCACCACCAGCGTCATGAGGGCCGTCCACGGTTCGATTGCGTCCGGCGTCTCGATACCGCCCGCCAGAATCAGCAACGACACGAACAAGGAGTTCCAGGCGCCGTGAAGGAGCACGGATAAGACGAAGAAACCGGCCAGCCAGTATCCTCCCGACTCCCGTTGTTTGTACCAACCAAGTGCCACCATTGTCGTGGCTGCCACGTGGATAAACGCGACCGGCGCCCGGAGAAGCATCACCTGCGGCCACTGGTCGAGCGCCATAAGCGCGTAGCCCAATGTCTCGACGACCGCGAAGCCGAGGCCCGCTGCGGCCCCAGCCGCGAACAGCCCCAACTTTGTCGCGGCTCTGTTCCGGAAAACGAGATAGACGCCGAGGAACTTCGCCAGCTCCTCCGTCAGCGGAGCTGCTACTCCGAGCATCGACAGCGCGCCAAACGCGATCGTCGGTGTCTGAATAATGCTCAGGTCGGTCAGCTCAGACGCCTCCGCAAGCCACTCGTCGACGTTGTCGATGGCGCTTGGGTCCGCCAGGTAGAGGCCGGCAACGCCAGCGGACACCAGCATGACGAGCGTCCCCATCTGGGCGACCACCGCGGTCAAGGGTGCCCCGACCATCCCCCAGACGGCCGGCAGAATGAACCCGCGGCCGTCAACCCTACTGTCGGGAGTCCAGCGCAAGATCACGCGTCGCCATGAACCCGAACAGCGCCACAGCGGCGATAATCGCGAGCAACGGCGCAAGAGCCAGGTAGCGATCATAGTAGACACTTGCAAACCCCGCACCGATGACCAGGACGAAGAGGCTCAGCGAGAGCCATTCGTTGGGCAACCGCACTGTCCGTGGGAGCCGCCCCATTATGGCGAGTAACGACAACCCCCCGGCGATCGCGGCGACAGCCGAGAAGGCGGCTAGCGCGCCATAGTCGGTGACGAGTCGATCCGTATCCGACTCGTAGAACAGCGCGACAACGTAGCCTATGACGCCGCCCACGCCCGTGAGGGTGAGCAGGGTGAGAACGATCCAGATCAGCGCGCGTTTCACGACCGCGGTGCCCCCGGGGATGACGCCGAATAGCTCGCCAACGCTCGGCTGATGTCATCGCCATATTTCACCAGATACGTCGGAATACCCATCGACGCCAGGTCACTAACGACGAACAACGCCGAATCACCAGAGCCGAACGTGCTCGGCTCGACGATGACTGCCACCGACTGCACGCCTCGGCTCACGATCTCGATCAAGCTGTGTGCCCATTCTTCGTTGGTAGACGACGTGATCGTGATCAGCGTGCTATTGCGATTAAAGAGTCCACTCTCCGCCATCAGCAGCTCGCCAAATGGTGTCGTGCCGTCTGCACGCACAACGGCGAGCTGTTCCAGAATCTTGAACATCTGTCGCCCACCGCGGTCCGCCGCCATCACGATCGTGTGGGCGGAGTTGCTGATCAGCCCGACGTTTCGATTCTGCTGCAAGAAATGGCGCGCCAGCGAAGCGGCAATCGTCACGCCGTACTCTTCAGTCGAATCGAGCCAGAAGGACAGGGGTACGTCGTCACCTCGAAAGTTTGGCATTGCCGCCGATCCAGTCGCACCGGCCTGAACGGATGCCTGCATATCGACGACGATCCAGATGTCCGCCGTCGGGTCAAGCTCAAACTCCTTGACCATCAGCTTGTTTGTCCGGGCCGATGCTCGCCACGCTATGCGGTTAAAGGCGTCGCCGGGGAAATAGTCACGAACGCTCGCGGCATTGGGCGTGACAAATGGGGTGCGTTTCTGGATAGCCGAGCCGCCCGGCAGACTGCCGACGGGCAAGGCGAACGCGCTCATGTCCACCGTCGCCGGATACACGAGTAGATCGTCGGTGTCCGGAATGACCTGGAATCTCGGAAACAGACCGAACGGGTCTCCACTACGCAGCACCAGCGGCCCGATGCGGAAGCGTCCACGACGGGCGCAAGTCGTCTCGGCGCGCCAGCGCTGCGAGTCGTTCGGCCCGAGGTGAACGACTTTCGACACCTTGTGTCCCGGCATGTCAGACTGGTCAATAATCTCGACCCATAGCTTCGAGAACCGGCCCGTATTCATCACACGGATGCGTTCCATGAACGTCTGGCCGACCTGGGCACGGTCTGCCTTGGTCTCGCGGATAACCGTCACATCCCGCAGGCTGAACCAGCTCCAGAGCCAGGCAACCAGGATAATGCCGATAACCGTGAAGAAGACCTTGTCCAGAATCTCCCACTCGTTTAGCTGCGACAGAATCAGAATGACGCCGGCGACGACAACGAGTTTGATGGCGTTCATCAGTCGCCTCGGCGCGACCGCCAGCTGCGGCCAACGTCAGCTGGCACCGCCGCCTGCTGCGCTCCCGGAACGGCGATGGTGGACAGGATCTCGCGCACGACGCCCCGGGCATCGATGTTGCGCATACGAGCGGCCGGGCTGACGATGATCCGGTGCGCGAGCGCCGGCTCTGCAAGATCCTTGATGTCGTCCGGGGTGACGAAATCACGCCCCTGCATCGCTGCCCAGGCTCGCGACGTCTCAAACAGGGCGAGTGACCCGCGTGGACTCGCGCCCAGATACACCTGCTCGTGTTGGCGCGTGGATTCCACGAGATCGACGATGTATTCCTTGAGGCGTTGGTCAACATGCACCTGCTTCACCTCGCTTTGCGCGGCGAGGAGATCGTCGTTGGTGATGACCTGACCGATAGAGTCCAGCGGGTGGGACTCCTTCTGGTTCTCGAGGATCTGGAGCTCGTTCGCCCTGCCCGGATAACCAAGGGAGAGCCGGACCAGGAAGCGGTCGAGCTGCGCCTCGGGCAACGGGAAAGTACCCTCGTACTCAATGGGGTTTTCGGTAGCCAGGACCACGAACGGCGTGGGGAGAGGGTGCGTCATCCCGTCGACGGTGATCTGGGCCTCTTCCATCGCCTCGAGCAGAGCAGACTGGGTTTTCGGCGTGGCGCGATTGATCTCATCGGCCAGGACAATCTGCGCGACAATTGGGCCGGGGCGGTATTCGAAGCTCATGGTCTGCTGGTTGTAGATGCTCACGCCTGTGACATCGCTCGGCAACAGGTCAGGAGTGAACTGAATACGCTTGAAGACGCAGCCAACGCTGCGGGCGATCGACTTCGCCAGCACCGTCTTGCCGACTCCGGGTACGTCTTCAATGAGTACATGCCCCCGGCAGAGCAACGCAATCAGTACCAGACGGACTTCGCGATTCTTTCCAACAATGACCTTGCCGACGTTAGCGGAAACCTGATCTGCGAGTTGTTGAACCGATTCCATTCTGCTCCCTTACTGCGGCATGAGAGGCTGCCGCAATGTCCCTGCGTGTTGGATGAACGAGGACTCTGGACATTTCGCTCGGAACCGCTTCGAAAACCCGGCAGTCCCTAAGACGCGACCTGGCGGAACTTCGAATCCAATCTCGCCATGCCGACCGATCAAATCTGAATCGAGATACAAAGCTAGATTATAGCAACCTGTAGCCGATTCCCAGTGGCTTGACACTCCTAAGCACTACGTCACATCCCCGACGCCGGATCTTTGCCCCCGAAAGTGGCAACCCCGGCATATAATGAACGGATACAACGAGAAGGAGCGCAACGTGAGCCAGGACTCAATGACACTGACTATGAAACCAAACGACCAACGCAAGCGGCTTGTTCTGGTCGATGGACACGGGTTGGCGTTCCGCGCCTTCTTCGCTCTACCGCCGAGCCTTGCAACCGCTTCCGGAGAGCTCACCAACGCTACATTCGGGTTCACGTCGATGCTGCTCGACGTCCTCAGATCGCATCGTCCGGAGTACGTTCTCGTGACGTTCGACGTTGGCAGGACGTTCCGCCACGACAATTTCGCGGATTACAAGGCGCACCGCGCTCCAATGCCTGACGAGCTGAAACCCCAGGTTGACCGCATCAAACAGGTGCTCAGCGCACTCAATATCCCGGTCTACGAGGCTGACGGCTTTGAGGCGGACGACGTCATCGGAACGCTGGCTCGACAGGCGAGTGAACAAGGCTATGAGGCCTATGTCGTCACCGGCGACAGTGACATGCTGCAACTCGTAGACGAGCATGTGTCGGTGGTGATGCCCGGGGCACAACGCTTCGGCGAATACCGCATGTTCGATCGTGAGGCGGTTCTGACACGCTACGGCTTCGGCCCGGAGCGCGTGGCTGAGTACAAGGCGCTCGTTGGCGACAAGTCGGACAACATACCGGGCGTTCCAGGGATCGGTGACAAAACCGCCAAGGCGCTAATTCACCAGTTTGCGTCAATTGAGGACTTGCTCGCTCAAACAGAGTCAATCACGCCTACACGCGCCCGCCAGGCGATTGAGAACAACCGCGAGTCGGCGCTACAGAGCCTCGAGCTCGCGACCATCGTTCGTGATGTCCCTGTTGAGCTTGAGATAGAGCGCTGCGCCGTCGGCGATTACGACCGCGAGGAGACCCTGACCCTGTTCCGGGAGCTGGAGTTCAGGACGCTCGCCAACCGGCTACCGGAGTCTTCCCGGATCACCGATCCCAACGGGAACTCCAACGAATCCGCCGGGCAGCAGGCCAAGTGGAGGATCGCTTCAACCGAAGCAGAGCTACGCGCGCTCGCGGAAGCGATCCGCAACGCACCGCAGGTTGCGCTCGATGTGGAGACAGACGGCACGCACCCGGTCATGTGCAACCTGGTCGGCATCTCCGTAGCGACCGCCGAGAAGGACGCATTTTATATCCCGCTTGGGCACCAAGGTGGACCGAACGCGGACCCAGAGCTAGCGCGCGAACTCATCGGTACGGCGCTGAGAGAGCACGAGGGTGTTGTTACCCACCACGGCAAGTTTGACCTCGCCGTGTTGAACCGCCACGGTTATGAAGGCATCACCATCGAGTTCGACACCATGCTGGCGGCGTATTTGCTCGGGGAGACGACCTACAGCCTCAAGGATCTGGCCTT
Source organism: uncultured Chloroflexia bacterium (assembly GCA_963729445.1). GTDB lineage: Bacteria > Chloroflexota > Chloroflexia > Thermomicrobiales > CFX8 > JACCZH01. The sequence goes on along the minus strand of CAVSNU010000003.1, from coordinate 44,793 downwards.
CCAGAGACTGGGCTGGCAGATGACCCCGATCACCGACCTGATCGGTAAGGGCAAGGCGCAGATCACCATGGACCAGGTCGAGGTCGAGAAAGCCGCCGAATACGCCGCCGCTGATGTCGAGGCGACGCTCCGACTCGCACCTGCATTCCGCGAGGAGCTTGCGGCCCGCGAGCAGGAAGCCCTGCTGCGCGATATAGAGCTACGGTTGATCCCCGTTCTCGTGAAGATGGAGCGCGCCGGTGTTGCGGTGGATGAAAGCCTGCTCAACGACCTCGGCAAGGAGCTTGAGGAGCAAATCAGCGCGCTCAAACGCGATATCTTCGAATCAGTAGGCCACGAGTTCAACATCAATTCGCCCACCCAGCTCGCAACCGTGCTGTTCGAGGAGATCGGCTTGCCGTCCGGCCGCAAGACAAAGACCGGTTACTCGGTCAGCCAGGACGTGCTGGAGAATCTCCGAGGTGCGCACGACGCGGTCGACGCGGTGCTTGAGTACCGGGCGCTCAGGAAGCTCAAGTCAACCTACGTCGACGCGCTGCCGGGTCAGATTAACCCGGAGACGGGCCGAATCCACACGACCTATAACCAGACTATTGCGGCGACAGGGCGCCTGTCGTCAACCGATCCCAACCTTCAGAATATTCCGGTTCGCACCGCCATCGGCCGCAGAGTGCGCCAGGCGTTTGTCGCCGACAACCGTGAAGGGAGACGGCCCTTCGACGAAGAGACTGTGCTCCTCGGCGCTGACTACTCCCAGATGGAGCTGCGTCTGATGGCGCACTACAGTCAGGATCCAGCCCTCGTCCAGGCATTTCAGGAGAACCAGGACATCCACGCAACGACGGCGGCCGAGGTATTTGGCATTCCGATGGACGAGGTCACGCCCGCGCAGCGCTCTGCGGCCAAAGCGGTCAACTTCGGCATCATGTACGGGATGCAGGCGTACGGAGTCTCCCGCGACACCGGTATGAGCAGGGCGGATGCCCAACAATTCATCGAACGCTATATGGACCGTTTCCAGGGCGTGCGCCGGTATCTGGACGGCACCCTCGAACAGACGATTCGTGATGGCTACGTCTCGAGCTTCTATGGTCGACGACGCTATCTTCCGGACATCGCCACGAGCGGGCCACGCCGCCAGGGAGCTGAACGAGCCGCAATCAACATGCCGCTCCAGGGGACGGCTGCGGATATCATGAAGATCGCCATGATTAACGTGGATTCCGAACTTGCGAAATCCGGGCTCCGTGGCCGGATGCTGCTCCAGGTCCACGACGAATTGATCTTCGAGACGCCGATTTCAGAGGTCGAAGCGCTTGCCGAGCTGGTGAGCAGGGTAATGACTGAGGCTGCTGAGCTCTCGGTGCCGCTCGGCGTCGACGTGTCCAGCGGTCCCAACTGGGACGAGATGACGCCACTCGCCAGATCTTGAACGAGATGACACGATCGCGCCTGATGTATACTTGAGCGTTGAATTGCTGGGTATTCAGCCACGCTGAGGAGCAACCCAAGATGCCGACCTATGAATACGCATGTAAGCAGTGCGGCCACCGCTTCGATATACGCCAGGGCTGGTCTGATGAGCCTCTCACCGTCTGTCCGGAGTGTACGGGCCTTATCCGACGCGTCTTACATCCGGCAGGGGTTATCTTCAAGGGTTCTGGGTGGTACATCACCGACAGTCGCAAGCCTGAGAGCGGCGCGGCGCGTGACGGGGATGACTCGAGCAAAACCACGAAAGAGCCGGCGAAGCCAAAGGTTGAATCCACAACTTCGGCAGACACCTGATATCACCCCTTCACCAGCTCGCCGGTGAAGGTCTATAGACTGCGATGTAAGACGGGGATAGGCTACGATATGCCGACCCCCGTCTTTTGTGTGTTCCATTGATTCCACGATCGGCCCTTACAGGCCATACACGAACCGGAGACCGAACGATGACACTAACCGTGTACAACACGATGACCCGCCAGAAAGAACCCTTCGCGACGCTCGAACCCGGCGTTGTTCGCATGTACGTCTGCGGTGTCACACCATACTCCGACGCGCACGTGGGTCACGGGCTCTCTGCGATCGTGTTCGACGTCATTCGACGGTACCTCGAGTGGAAGGGCTACACCGTCTACCACGCACAGAACTTCACCGACATCGATGACAAGATCATCGCCCGTGCGGCGCCAGGAGGGCATCGAGCCGCTCGACCTCGCCAATGCGCTGATCGACCGCTTCAAAGAGGAGATCGGGGCGCTCAATAATCTCCCGGCCACCTACTACCCGCGGGCAACCGAGGAAGTAGGCCACATGATCGCGATGATTCGAGGGTCTGATCGAGCTCGGGCACGCCTACGAAGTCGAGGGCGGCGACGTGAACTACGCCGTCACCAGCTTCGATGAGTACGGCAAGCTCAGCCACCGGCAGATCGAGGACCTCCTGGCAGGCGCCCGCATCGAGGTAGATGAGCGCAAGGCCAACCCGATGGATTTCGCGCTCTGGAAGGCCGCCAAGCCGGGCGAGCCGGCATGGGATTCGCCCTGGGGTCCGGGTCGGCCGGGCTGGCACATCGAGTGCTCGGTGATGGCGCGCCGTTATCTGGGCAGCCGGATCGACATTCACGGGGGTGGGGCCGACCTGATCTTCCCGCATCATGAAAACGAGATCGCCCAGTCGGAAGCGTTCCCAGACGCGCGTCCCTTCGCTCGTTACTGGGTGCACAACGGGCTGCTCCAGCTTGGCGGAGAGAAGATGAGCAAGTCGATCGGCAACCTCGTGACCATTCGCGAGCTGTTGGATGCCGGCAATGCCATGGCGTTCCGTCTGTATGTACTGCAGACGCATTATCGCCACCCGCTCACCTATTCGGATGAGGGTGTGCAGGCGGCGAAACGCGGGCTCGAACGCCTGCAAAGCGCGCTCCGTGCTCGGCCGGCACTCACCAGCGAGCCATCCGAGAGTGTCGCCAGCGCAATTTCGACGCGCCAGAGGACAGTTCGAAGTGGCGATGGACGACGACTTCAACACACCGGTCGCCGTCTCAGTGCTGTTTGATCTCGCGCGCCTGGCGAACCAGTTGCAGGACTCGGACCGCGCGGCTGTGCAGAACGCGCTGCTTGAGCTTGCCGGCATTCTGGGCTTGCACCTTGACACCGATGAAACTGACGAACGTGCCAGTGAGGCTGGCCCGTTCATCGATCTTCTCATCGAGCTTCGCGAGCAATTGCGAGCCCACCGCCAGTGGGAGCTGGCAGACTCGGTGCGGGATCGGCTTGTAGCAATGGGGGTAGCGATTGAGGACACGGCGGACGGGTCCACCTGGCGGTGGCGACGATAGGCGGCATCCAAGGCGCGAGCAAGGTAGCGGGCAACGCGAGTTTCTGTATGGCAGAAACGCGGTGCGGGAATCGTTGCGGGCCGGGCGGCGGCGTCACATCCGGTTGATCGTCGCCGAAGGCGTCACCCGCGATGCGCGCATGACCGAGATCGAAACGCTGGCGAGTGAGCGGGGCGTGCGTATCGAGCGAGCGCCACGCGACCGTATCGAATCCGAGGTGGGGTTCGGACACCAGGGCGTTATGCTGGAGTCGTCGCCATATCCCTACGTGACCCACACGGATCTCGGGCAGCTCGCCTCCGAGCGAACGATCGTCCTGGCGCTGGACGGCGTCGAAGATCCGCGCAACGCCGGAACGCTGCTGCGCACCGCTGAGGCGACCGGTGTTGGCTTGGTGGTTGTGCCTTCAGACCGCGCGGTGGGTATTACCCCAGCCGTCGTCAACGCCTCCTCGGGCGCGGTCGAGCATATGCGCGTGCAGCGGGAAACGAACCTCTCGCGCTGGCTGGCGAGCGCGCGCGAGGCCGGACTCTGGGCGGTAGGTATGGCAACCGGAGAGGGGTCCGAACCACTCTTCGACACTGATGTAGCAGCGCCAGTCATCCTGATCGTAGGATCAGAGGGGCGTGGGATGCGTCGCCTGGTGCGCGAGCAGTGTGACCTCGTCGTGTCCCTGCCGATGTTTGGCCAGGTCGAGTCGCTCAACGCAGCCGTTGCCGGTTCGATTGCGTTGTACGAGATCAAGAGGGATTCCCTGGACGCGGCGCGCTAATGGCACTAACTTGTATACTTCTTCAATCGGCGGGGTGTGTGTACGTACATCCATGATATCGTTGTATGAGTTGATGCGACCATCCATTGTTCCATCACTCCTAAGAAGCGTGAGGCAGAGAAGCACCATGAGGGTTGTTTTGACACAGGACGTACCGAAGCTCGGTGAGTCCGGAACCATCCAGGAAGTAAAAGACGGCTACGCTCGTAACTACCTGATTCCGAAGGGCCTTGCAGCCATCGCCACTCCCGGCGTTGTCAAGCAGGTTGAGGAGCGTCAGGCAGCTGAGAACAAGCGTATCGAGAAGCTTGAAGAAGAGATGCGCGAGCTCGCGGATCGCATCCAGGGCACCGTGCTCGAGATTGAAGCCCGCGTCGGCGAGCAGGGCCGCTTGTTCGGCTCAGTCACGACCGCCGATATCGCAGAGCGCCTGAGCGCTGCGGTTGGCGAAGAAGTCGATCGCCGCAAGATCGATCTTGACGAGCCGATCCGGAACATTGGCGAGTATGACGTGGCCGTCCGGCTGGTCGGCAAGCTCGCCCCGACCGTGAAAGTACGCGTCTTCGACCCGGATGCGCCGGCGTTGCTGACCGAGGCGCAGACCGAAGCTGCGGATGACGAAGCCCAGACTGAGACCGATGAGGTCGAAACTGGAGAGGTTGAGGCGTCGGCCGACGTCGACACTGACGAAACTGAGTAAGAGTAATGGTGCAAGCGGTCGATCATCTACCCCCGCATAATCTAGAGGCCGAACAGTCTGTCCTGGGTTCCCTGCTGATCGACCGCGACGCCGTCATTCGCATCGCATCCTATGTCAAGCCGGGCGACTTCTATCGCGCGGCGCATGGGGTGATCTATCAGAGTATCGTCGCTCTCTACAATCGGCGGGAGCCGACGGACCTGGTCACCCTTGTTGACGATCTCGCCCGGCACGGCAAGCTCGAAGACGCTGGCGGCGAAGCCTATCTGGCAGAGCTGATAGCCGCCGTTCCAACCTCCGTCCATGTTGAATACTATGGGCGCATTGTTGAACGGACGTCCACCCTCCGCAGGCTGATCGAGGCTGGCACAGAGATTGTCAGAATTGGATACGATCACTCTTCTGACGTGGAAGACGCGCTGGACAGAGCCGAGCGCGCCATTTTCGATGTCTCGCAACACCGCACAACGCGCGACTTCAAGTCCATCGGCGAAATTCTCGAAACCTATTTCGATCGCCTCGATTCCTTGCATCAGAACAAGGGATCACTCGTTGGTGTGCCGACCGGGTTCGCCGACCTCGACAAGCTCACCGGCGGGCTTCAGAAATCCGACCTGATCATCATCGCTGCTCGTCCCGCCGTCGGTAAATCATCGCTGGGTCTTGGGCTCGCCTACAACGCGGCGGTTCGGACCGGGCATACCGTCGGGCTCTTCGTGCTCGAGATGTCTGGAGAGCAGATCGTTCAGCGCCTCCTCTCCATGGAAACCGGGGTCGACTCTCACCGATTACGGCTCGGTTACATTGACGACAGCGAGTGGAACAGCGTCGTGCGCGCCTTCGGGCGCCTGTCAGAGGCCCCGATCTATCTGGATGACAGCGCCAGCGCGAACATCATGGAGGTGCGCTCGAAGGCGCGCCGCCTGCACGCTGAAAACGGCCTGGACCTCCTCATCATCGACTATTTGCAGCTGATGACCTCCAGCCGTCGCACCGATAACCGCGTGCAGGAGATCTCGGAAATTTCCCGAGCACTGAAGGGTCTCGCTCGCGAGCTGGACATCCCTGTCGTCGCACTCGCGCAGCTCTCGCGCGCAGTGGAGAGCCGCCAATCCCACGTGCCAATGCTCTCGGACCTTCGCGAATCGGGGTCTATCGAGCAGGACGCAGATATCGTGATGTTCATCTATCGCGAGGATGTCTACGACGCGGAGACAGAGAAGAAGGGCATCGCCGACCTGATTGTGGCCAAGCACCGCAATGGGCCGGTGGGCACCGTGCATCTGCGATTCTTCGACCGCACCGCGCGTTTCGCGGACCTCGAGCTCTATCGCGAGCCTGATTTGTAAGTCGCCCGCATAACGCAAGAGGACCACACTCCGTGTCAGACGCTCGCAAGCGCCAGTCGAGTCAACTCCCGCCGTCCATTATTGAGCGGCTCATCGCTGATGTATGGGACCCGTTAGAATCGAAGGTCATCCTGACCGTCGCTGCTATTGGCGGCGTCGATGAGCCCGTCGTTGAAGAAGATATCCTCCAACACCCTGCCCTCCGGCGCGGCGCTCGGGGAGACGGTTCAAACCGGGATGTCTCGGAGCGCTTGAGCGAGGCCCTGCACGCTTCCGTGGCCCATGGAATACTCATCGCACTCAGGGACGAAGACGGGCGCTTCTGGTACGTCGTTGCAACCAGCCAGACGCAACAGATCGCGCGCGCTGGACAGTTTGAGATGGTCGACGGCCATGCGACGGAAGTAACCCGGCTCACCGTTGAACGCCCGGACATCTTCGGCCTTTACGAGCAAAATATCGGGGTCGTCACGCCGATACTGGCTGACCGGCTGACCGAGGCGCTTGACACCTACCCGGAAGAGTGGATTCGCGACGCGATCGCGGAGTCGGTCGCCTACAACCGGCGTAATTGGCGGTACATACAGCGCATTCTTGAAAACTGGAGCACGGAGGGCCGGGCAGATGAAACCAATCGGCGAGATCATGAGAAACATCTCGATTCCGAAAAGTACCTCCGAGGAAAGTACGCCGCGCTCTTCCGAAAACGATAACTGCCCGATCTGCCGCGGCGCCGGATTCGTTCGGCTGGACGCACCGGTGGGAACGCCAAACTTCAGCCGGCTGATACCGTGTGTCTGCAAGGTGGTCGATCACTGGGACAGCATCCATCGAGACCTGCGCGAGTTCAGCAACATGGATGTCGTCAACTCATGGACGTTCGACGACTTCGACGCAAACATCAAGGGGACGTCTGACGCGTACGAGGCTGCTTTTCGGTTCGGGCAGAATCCGAATGGCTGGATGGTGCTCGTCGGACCATTTGGCTGCGGTAAGACGCATCTGGCCGCCGCCATCGCGAATTATGCGCTCCAGACCCAGCATATGCGGCCGATCTTTGCCGTTGTCCCCGATCTTCTGGACTATTTACGCGCCACCTTCGCGCCGGATTCCACATCCTCATACGATAAGCGCTTCCATGCCGTTCGCACCGCCGATCTGCTCATCCTTGATGATCTGGGTACCGAAAACACCACGCCGTGGGCTCGTGAGAAGTTGTTCCAGATCGTGAACCACCGCTACATGGAGCGCCTGCCAACGGTCTTCACAACCAACGTCGACCTGGACAAACTCGATGGCCGTATCCGGTCCCGGCTCTGTGATACGCAGCTCTCAGAGCTCGTCTACATGGACGCCGATGACTATCGCATGCGCAACGCCCGTGTACGCAGCCCCAGAACAGGCCGTGGTAACCGGCGCTAGCACCTCTAGAGGCTGGTATGCACTTTGCCGGTGCGGTGGCGTACCAGCCAGCGCATGGAGGGGAGGTATCACCTCGCAACCCCTCCCCGACCGACGTGTCCGCTGGGGAGCGGGCGATCGTGGCACCCGACCTCACGGGCGTTAGGCGGTCAGGTCCTTGTCTTCCAGTTTCCAGACGTGATCCATCGTATGCAACGCGTTGTGCCGAATCAGGTACCGGAGCGGCCACGTACGGGCCACTTTGCCCTGGGCATGCAACGCCTGAATTGCGTCGCTCGTCGGTCGGCATCGCATCCTGAAGCGTGAACACGCCGAGTTACTTGGCCCAGTCCCGCTCCGTGGCAACGGTATGCCGGACGATTCGGTCCCGATCTCGCCCTCCGCATCACGGACGCCGCTGCAGCTCGGCCGACACGCACGACCGCATTCCTGACCAAGTGGTCGCGTTTCCATTCCACAGGCCTACCAACTCCATAACCGGCTCCAATCCGCGTTGAAGCGAGCTTCGTGATAGGTCCAGCCGTCCATGCTGGGCGGCTCGATGCCCTGTTGGGTGAGGATCGCGGCGACCTGCGCGCGGTGCTCGGTGGCATGGTTGATGGCCTGGACGAGGAGCAGCCAGACCGGCAGCGTGTATCCCTCGCCGCGATACGTCGTCGTCACGGTTGCCCCAGATTGGGCTTGAGCGGCCAGCTCGACCAGCGCTTCGCCGCTCGTGCGCGCGCCGTCGCGCAGCTCGGCGAGGCCAGGGAACGGGTCACGCTCGCGGCTCACGCTGACCGGCCCCGACTCGGCCAGTGCCGAGACATAGCGCTCCTGCGCGCCGACGATGTGCACGAGGGTGTTACGAATGCTGCCGAACGTGCCAACGACAGTCGCGTCCAACTGCGCGTCGCTCAGCCCCTCGCAGGCTTCGAACAGGCGCTGGTTTGCCCAGGCGTTGTGTCTGAACATCTCGACCAGGCTCTCGGACATCGCGGTCACCTCCTCCGCATTCGTCGAACAAGTGTTCGTGATACTAGCAAACGCTGTCGTGCGCTCGACCACCCAGCGGCGCGGCAACAGCACAAACCCGCCCTTGGTCGTGGGCAGCTTGCCCACCTCCAAGCGAATGCCCCAGCCCTCGGCATGGTACAGCTCGCGCAGCGAATAGACGCGCCGCGAGGCGTCCTCGTCGCTGACGTCGCTGGGGTAGGTGCGACGTGTCCATTCACTCTCCAGGCCCCAAGCGTACTGCGGACGGTGCCGAGTGCATAACAACTCTGAGCAACCTATTCCGGCCCTAAGTACTATTTGGCTCAGGCATACCCGTTCCTATACTGATGAAGGCGCCCTGGGTGGAATGCACCTTGGTCAACCGGCGCTGTGCTCGGGAGGAACGGGATGAATCACACCAACCATCATCAGACCGACACCTTGCTGATGGATCATGACCATGATTACGAGCTCAACCATATCCTGAGCGTCGCCTCTGCCTACCTGGATACTGGCCAGATCGATGATGCGGAAGATCTGTTGCACGAAGCGCTTGAGGCCGGAGCCGAGCATCCAGAAGTCAAAGCCTTCGCTCGCCGGCTCGACCATGCTCGTGGCAGACCGACAAGCGCCTCAGTTGCTCGAATCGAACGGGGCGCAGCAAAACCAGACATTCTCATGAATTTCACGAGTCCTTTACCGGGCGTCGAGAGTCAACCACCCGTTGTCCAACGCCTGCTGCGCGACGGTGAGGGCCATTATGCTGCCCAGCGGATGTACTCCGCGCTGGACTCTACCTATGTCGCCTGCGCAGAATCACCATCGTTTCTGCCGGGCTTCGTGCGCCTGGCGGAGATCCAGCTCGCGCTGGGTAAGTCCGGACCGGCCATGGACCTGCGAGATACCCTGTCGCGCTGGTACCAGGTTCATGACGAATCACCAGATCGGCTCGTGCGCTCCCTGAGCGTCTCGCTCGATCCCGACAACACCGCCGCGCTCATCGAGCACGCAACAACCCTTGTTGACGACAACGACCCAGCAGCGCTTGAGCCATTCGTCCCGGCGGCGATATCCCGCGCATTAGAATCGAACTCAGACGCAGCGCGTAGTCTCTCGGAACGCTATCTGCAGCTCCGCGCAGACAACGTTGACGCTCAGCGACTCCACCTTCAGGTTGTGCTGTCAATCGGCGACCCGGAGGATGTCATCGAGGTCGCCCGCCAGATCGTTCAGCCGGCGTCTGCTCTTGATCTGCTCGTCGCCCGGGCTATCGCAGAGTCCACTGTTGAATCCGAAGAGTGGCTGGCCTGGCTCGAGCTCGTCGCAGTTGGGCTCAGGGCAGATCCTGCGGCACACGCGGCCGTGCATGCGCGAATTCAGCAAGCACAGAGGCTGGTTCCCGTCGAGCGGTTCAAACTGATGAACGGCGTTGTCGCGTTCGCGGCCGGACAGTTGCATGAGAGTGCCGATAGCCTGCGCCGCGCGTCGCATGACCTTCATCCTTACGCGGTCGAGGAGTTCGTAAGCCGCTGTACGCTGGCATTGACGCTCGATGCCCTCAACGACCCGTTGGCATCCCAGGCGCTGCTCGACGCGCTGCAGGTCGCATACCGGAACGATGTTGAAGCGTTCGCCGCCTCGACCAACATGTTTGGCACCAGCGCTTCCCCAACCGAGCTCTTGCGCGCCGCCACCGGGCGCGGTAGTGGCGAGTCTGTGGCTGCCATCCTTGCGCTCCGCGATGCCAACCCTGAACGCCTAGAGGTACGTAGTGCGCTTGCAGAGATGTACCTGGCTTCGGGAAACGCCCATGAAGCCGTCCGCGAGCTGCGCTATGTGGCCCAGGAGTACGAGAAATCGGGCAACCTGAACGCCATGGTTCAGGCCATGCGCCACATTTCGAAAGCTGTTCCAAACAACGTTGAGATGAAAGCCAAGTTGATCGAAGGGTATATTCGGCGCGGCGTACTCGACGAAGCAGTGGAAGAACTGGGCCTCCTTGGAGCTCTCTATCGCGAGCGCAACAGAGCAGCCGATGCCGTCGCCGCCTTCACACGCGGTGCTGAGATCGCTTCCGCTACTGGAGCGGTGTCACGCGGCAACGAGTTGTTTCAACAAGCCGTCGAAGCTGCCCCGGACGATGTGCCGGTGCGTCATGCGGCAGTCGCGTTCTATCTCCAGACTGGGTCGATTCTTCAGGCGACGGAACAATTGCGCGAAGTCGTGCGCATCGCCCTGGTCGCTGATGACCGGGACGAAGCCGTCGCAGCACTGCACCAGATTATCGCCCTTGCTCCACAGGACCCAGAGGCATACCACAAACTCGGCGAGGTGCTGACCTCGCTCGGCGAATACACTCAGGCTGAGCGCGTCTATCGCAGACTCGCCTCATTCTCACCGTATGATCGGGTACTGGAAGCCAAACAATCCGCCCTGGCGGTACTCGCCGCGACAAAATGATGCTCTCTACGCCCATTCCCGCAGTGCTGGTATACAATGAAACATCGGAGATGTTCCGTACCAGCAGCTGGGTGGCAAATGCCTGATTTCTTCTGGATTCTGACACGACTCGATCTTCGAGCGCTGATCGACATCGTGTTCGTTGCCATTATCTTTTACTGGCTACTGGGCGTCGCACAAGGCACGAGAGCAGCGTTGCTGATCCGTGGGCTCACGATCGTTACCGTCGTCGTGTGGGCCGCTTCGAACATCCTAGACCTCGCCGCCCTTAGCTGGTTGTTGAGCCGTACCTGGCCTGTCCTTCTCCTGGCGATTCCGGTTATTTTCCAACCGGAGCTGCGCCGGGTTCTCGAGCAGATCGGTCATACCGGACAGTGGCTTCGAACCCCGTTTGTAGCCGGCGCTGATGCGGCCCTGGAGCGCACCGTCGATGAGGTGAGCCGGGCGGCCGCACAACTCAGCCGGCGGCAATATGGAGCGTTGATCATCATCGAGCGTGAAACCGGTTTGCAGGACTATGCAGACCGAGGCGTCGCGCTGGATGCGACCGTGACCCGCCAACTGCTCATTAACATCTTCTACCCTGGCTCTCCACTGCACGACGGTGCCGTTATCGTGCGTTTAACCCGTATCCTTGCGGCCGCTGTGGTGCTTCCATTAAGTGAGAGCGTTGGTGACGGCGGGCGCCTGGGCACCCGGCATCGCGCCGCGATCGGCATTACCGAAGAGTCAGATGCCCTGGCGGTGGTTGTGTCCGAGGAAACCGGACGCATCTCGGTGGCGCACAATGGGCGGATCGTCGAGAATCTGGATCAGGAACGATTGCGCCGGGCGCTGCGCTCGCTGTTGAAGCTCGATCGTCGTACTGATGGGTCACAACCCACCACGGGCCGGCAGAGCGCGACTCAACGTATTCGTAACCGTCTCACTCGCAAGGAACCTGAATCAATTTAGGAACGATCACGGCCGGAAGGCGCGCTCCAGTTGCGACTACAATTTCCAATCCGAATCACGGCCGCGAACATCGCGCGGTTTATTTTGTCCCTGCTCATCGCGTTTGGCATCTGGGCGTTCGTCGTCAACGAGCGTGATCCTGACCAGACCCGGGTGATTCAAGATGTTGAGATCGAGGTTGTCGGGCTTCGAGAAGACCTCAAGATTGTCGACCCACTGCCAACGGTAGACGTGACGATCAAGGGCCCGCGAAGCATCGTTCAAGGAGTAACCGCAGACGACATCAAGGCGACGATCGACATGTCGGACGTCGATGCGCCGGATACCTACGAGCGTCCAGTCAAGGTTGAGGCGCCAGAGGGTCTGCGTGACATCGACGTCGAACCCAGCACAGTCGTCGTGCGGGTCGATTCTGAAGTCTCGAAGACGTTTGACATCACGGTCGTCGAGCCCACCGACTCCCCCGTTACGCTAACCTCAATCGGTCTCTCAACACCAACCGTCACACTGGTTGGCGTTCAGCGGAATGTCGAGCGTGTCGAACGTGTTGAGGTGAGGGTCCTGCTGAGCGGACGCACCGAGAGCTTCAGCTACACCGCTCCAGTCATACCCGTCGATATAAACGGTACCGATATCGATGATGACACGGTGGAAGTCGTGCCAGAATCGGTTCAAGTCTCGGTCGAGTTTGAGGTGGGCAGCCGCTCGATTCCAGTTATCGTCCAATGTGCGTGTCCTACCGAGGGTGGAGGGGTAGAGATTCGGGATCTCCAGAACGCCACCGCGATCCCCCCGACCGTTCGAATCGAAGGCCCGCAACCGGTTCTGGCAGACATCAATGTTATTCGGACCATGCCGGTGAATGTTGAAGACCTGCAAGTGTCTGACTTTGTGGACGGTGCCGTGGAACTGGATGTTTCCGATCTTCCCGACGGGGTCACGATCGAGCGTCCGGCGGTAAATGTATACGTTCAGATTGAACCGTCCATTCAGGAAGTCCTTCAGCAGGAGATTCAGATCATCAACGCGCCGGCGAACACGGTAGCCAACGTATCTTCCCCATCGGTTTCGTTCCAGATAGAAGGTACTGTTGAAGCGCTTGCAAGGATGGGTGACACTCCACCAACAGCAATCATCGATCTCACAGGGTATGACGTGGGCACCTATACGCTCTCGCCACGTATTGTCCTTCCTCCAGGTGTCCGGGTCGTGAACCTCCAACCTGCTCAAATTCAAGTCACAATTGAGCGCGCGCCGTCACCGGCGCCAACATCGGCACCGGCGGTCCAGCCGAACGGTGATGGAGCGGCGTCCTCTTCCTTCGCCATGCGTACCAGCGATGCCCGGCCAACAATGAGCACCGCCGACAATTAGCGAAAGTTGTGCGCTTGAGGCGCGAGTAGTTCGTGGGATACGTTCAGCGGCACAATCGTGACTGCCAGCAGATTGATAATGCCGTCGCGACACTGAAGCGGCCCACGAATGGTCAAAAACGGCGCGGTCTTGAGGGGTGCTCGGAAGCGTTCATAGACCGGCGGGCGGACAATCACATTGAGTAGTCCATGCTCGTCCTCCAACACCAGAAAAAGGAATCCATGCGCGGTCATCGGACGCTGCCGGCAGACGACCATTCCCGCCACTTGCACCTGCGCGCCATCTTCCATTGTCAAAAGGTCGACCGTTGAGGCAGTGCCCCGATCGAGTGCCGGGCGCACCATCGCCATGGGGTGGTCGTTGGTAGATATCCCTGTAACGGCATAATCAGCCACCAGGCGATCCCAGCGGCCAAAGTCCGGCAACGAGATCTCATCCTGCTTTGTTGGTAGAGGCAACAGCATCTGCGCGGTGGCCCGTCGCCAGACGAGTCCAAGTTGCCACAAGAGTTCTCGCCGGTTCAGGCCGAAGCTGTCAAACGCGCCCGACCGGATGAGATTCTCAATCACCTCGCGCCGCAGGCCGGTGAGCCAGCAGAACTCGCGCAACGAGCGGAACATGCCATGGCAAGCCCTCACATTCTGGACCGTCTCACCACTCGCCTGACCAATGCCCTTTACGTAGGAGAACCCTATCCGTACTGCCCCGTTCTCAACCGAGCAACGCCAATGACTCTGGTTTACGTCAACAGGAAGGAACTGAACGCCATGCCGCCGGGCATCGCCGATGATGACCTCTGGTGAATAGAACCCCATCGGCTGGGCGTTGAGTAACGAACAGGTGAACTCAACCGGATAGTATTTACGCAGCCAGGCCGAATGGTAGGCCAGCAGGGCAAAGGCCGCGGAATGGCTCTTCGGAAAGCCAAACTCAGCGAAGGCCAGTAGCTTTTCAAAGACGGTCTTCGCTACCGCCGCATCGATGCCGCGTGCGACGGCGTTTCGGTGAAAGAGGTCCCACATCTCACCCATGGCCTCAGCCGACCGCTTACGCGACATCGCCCGGCGCAGCTGGTCCGCCTGACCGGCAGAGAAATTTGCCACGATCATCGCCACCTGCAGCACCTGCTCCTGGTAGAGAATCACGCCCATCGTCTCTTTCAACACAGGCTCAAGCTCCGCGAGGTCGTATGTCACCTTCTCCCTCCCCTGCCGGCGCAAGATGTAGGGGTTGACCGCTCCGCCCACGATGGGTCCTGGCCGGATGATCGCCACCTGGACCGTCAGATCCTCCAGGTTTCTCGGGTTCGTTCGTGGCAGCGTCTGCGCCTGGGCACGCGACTCCACCTGAAACACACCGATCGTGTCGCCCTCGCAGATCATGTCGTAGACAGCCGGGTCATTGAAATCAATACGGCTCAAATCAACACGGTCATCCGGGTGGGTAGTGTCGATCTCGTCCAGGCAGTAGTCCACCAGCGAAAGCATTCCCAGGGCGAGGAAATCCACCTTAATCATGCGTGCATCGTCCACACTGTCTTTATCCCATTGACAGAGGACGCGCCCCGGCATGCGAGACCTCTCCATCGGGACAGTCTCGACCAGTGGCGTTGACGAGATGATCATGCCACCGACATGCTGGCTGATATGACGCGGAAAACCTTTGATTTGCTTGGCGAGATCGACCAGATCGCGCCAGATTGGGACGTCCAGGCGTCCCTTGAACTCGGGATAGCGCGACATCTCCTCTTCGATCTGATCGGCGGAGGCATGGCCGGCCAGCTTGGCGAAGCGGTCGAGCTCCGCCTCCGGCAAGCCCAGGGTTTTGCCGACTTCTCGGGTAGCTGAGCGCAATCTGTAGGTTGGGAAGGTACACACAAGCGCGACGTGCTCGGCGCCGTAGCGTTCATACATCTTCAGGATCAGCTGCTCGCGCACCTCTCTGCTGAAGTCCAGATCGATGTCTGGCACCGACCCAAGCTCCTCGTTGAGAAAGCGCCCCACAAAGAGGTTGTTAGCGACCGGATCGATCGGACTCAACCCGATAAGGTAGCAGACGATGGACCCGACGCTGCTCCCACGTCCTCGCCCCGGCGGCCGGTCACCATGCTGGGGACCGTAGACCTCGCGGGCGATCTCTTTCGCCAGGTCCAGAATGTCGATGTAGATGAGAAAGAAACCTGCCAACCGGTGTTTGGCGATCAGCCGGAGCTCCTGGTCTAACCGGGCCTCAGCTTGCGAGCGCATGTCTGAGCCATAGCGCGCCTGCAAGGCGTTCTGGCAGTGCGTGCGAAGCACGTCGTCAGGAGTCTGACCCGGAGGCGCGGGATAGTCAGGAAAGCGATAGTTGAGATCCTGCGTCAGGTCAAACTGACAGCGCTCGGCAATTCGCATCGTGTTCGCCAGAGCTTCTGGGCAGCCTCTAAAGAGACGAACCATCTCCTCGGGGGACTTCAGGTAGAACTCGCTGTTGGCACGACGCAGCGCGTGTGACTCTTCGAGGGTAGAGCGATTCTTGATCGCAACCAGAACATCCTGGAGCCGGTGTCGCTCACGGACATGGTAGTGAACGTTGTTCGTGGCGACAACGTCGACATCCAGCCGCTTCGCCAGGGCCAGCAGATGCCTGTTACGTGGTGTGTCACCATGTGTCAGGTTCTGTTGCAGCTCGATAAAGAAGCTCTGACGGCCGAATGCCTGGGCATACCAATCCGCGGCGGCCTCCGCCTCTGCGAAGTGCCCTTCGGCCACCAGCAGCGGGACTTCCCCCTTCCGGCAGCCGGAGAGAGCGATCAGCCCGCTGGTGTGCTGCGCCAGCGTTTCCCGCTTGAGAGCCGGTGCGCCGCGCTCGTTGTCCAGATGAGCGCGTGAGAGCAGCCGGCAGAGGTTCGCGTAGCCCTGTCCTGTCTCAGCCAGCAGTGTGAGATGGTGACCGGACTCCAGGGTAATCTCCGCGCCGGTGATCGGTTTGAGGCCCCAGGCACGAGCGCTCTGGGCAAACTCCATAGCTCCATAGAGACCATTGTGATCGGTCAACGCCAACGCGGGATAGCCCAGCTCGCGTGCCTTCAGTACCAGCTCCTCGATATGTGAAGCCCCGTCGAGGAACGAGAAGTTACTGTGACAGTGCAGCTCAACGTACCCACTCATGATCTCAATACCTTTGTTGCCACCACTGGCGTTCGAGCAAATCCTGGAAGACCGTTAGCGAGCGGCCATCCTCCAGTACGACCTGCCAGTAGAAGCGGCTCAGCGGACGTTCTCGCCACCACTCATCGTCGATCCTCCAGTAGTCCAGGATCTGCTGAACTACCATGCGACGCTCGCGCACAATCACCACTGCCGGGTGGCCGTCAGCGTCCACTTCAACCGGGAGTGGATGCGGCTCATTCAGGGGTCGAAGGCGATGATGGCTGCTCGCCGCTCGGGGATCCGGGACCATGGCTCCACCTTTACGACATGACCGACCGGGCAATACCCGTAGCGGGTTTTAAGCTGGCGCAGCGCCGCGTGCAAACGTCGCTGCTGTCGCTTGCCGGTATCAACCCAGAGGCCAGACTGAAATCCACCCAGCGGTGTCAGTCCAGTGAGCTCCAGTCCAAGCTCGACCACAGGACCGGGAAAGTCCGCCCCCTCTACAAGAGGTTTGATCGCCGCCCAGAAGCTTGACTGCTCGCTGCGAGGTTCTTTAAAGGTGATGTGGTGCTGCCAGCTCAGGTCACGCTCGGTTTGAGCGTAGAGCGACACCTGCCGTGCCGCCTGATGCTGCTGTTCCAGGTCGCTCGACGCTCTGCCGGACAAACGCTCCAGCACAGCCAGGATGACCTCACGGCTCACGAGCGGGGGATCGAAGGATTGCTGAACATTGATCGTCTCGACGTTGAGCGCGTAACGAACCGGCTCTGGATCGTGGCCGTTGGCAAGGTCCCAGGCCAAGCTGCCCTCACGGCCAAACTGCATGGCGACCGACGAGCGCGGTAATGCCGCCAGCGCGCCCAGCGTTTCCAGGCCAAGTAGACGTAGCCGGCGTTTGATGTCATAAGAAACTGGCAGACTATCAATCGAGGTAGAAGAAAGGAACGCCACAACGTCTGAGGAAAGTACCTCGCGTGCCTCACCCCGCTGGGACTGCTGTGCGGCCACCAGTGCGGAGAACTTACCCGGTCCAATCCCAAGTCGGACACGCATGTGTGCCGGCGCGCAGGAGAGCAACGCCTTCTTGAGCGAACCAGGATCGGGATAGTGCCGCTCCAGACCACGCAGGTCGATAAATACCGTCCCGAGCGGTCCCGCCTCAACAGCTGGAGAGATTTGCTCTAACGCTCTGAGGATGGTCGCAAACTGACCCTCATAGAAAGAGGGGCGCGCTTCAAACGTCACCAGATACGGACAGAACGAAAACGCCTCCTGGAGCCGCTGTCCAGGCCGGACCCCGTAGCGACCGGCAGCCGGTGAAACTTCCTGCACGACTCTGTTATCGACCACCGCAACGGTGCTCGCTTTTGTATTCAGCTCCGGATGTTGGGCTAACTCACAACCTAGGGCAAACCGCGGCATAAACAAACACGCCACTGCCATACAGAACCACCTGCGCTCTGTGTACCGCTATCAACATGTAGACAGCTTCATCGTATCAGAACATATGTTCTGATACGAGATGTGTCCAATTGTCAGTGGCGTACAGTTTTGAAACACGCCGGACCAACACCAAAAACATCCAGGGGTATTTGAGGAGGTGGGCCAGGGAATTATTGGGCAGAGAGAGACACTATAGCTGTCCTGATCCTGCCTGATCTCACGGGACGTTGGAGGGGGCGCGATGATGGAAGGGTCTTGCTTGATCCGCTATTCGCGAGGAGCATCCCACGTCGTACGGGCGCAATTCATTGCGCCCTCTCCCGTGCCGGGGCGGTCAGGCAGGGCGCAATGAATTGCGCCCGTACGAAGAAAAGCACCGATCTCACGTGTCGGATGAACGAGAACATCTTCATCATTACGTCCCGTACGCAGACGGTCGACTCCATGCATTATCAGATGAACCAGGACATCTTCTTTGAGGAAGGCGAGTTGTGGATCTCGCGTCGAGAGGGCACCCGCCTCGGGATAACAATCTGGGTGTAGTCAGAATCTACGTGTGCGCCTCCTCAAGCGTCCTTTAGTGAGCGCATAGGAGAGAGCAGAACGAAACAAACCTCAGTTAGACCAGGTTACGTGAACCTGAGGTGCTAGCTAAGGTCTTCATAGACCAACCGGCTGTTATCGAGTTCCGCAGAACGCTTCGTTTGAAGACGCTACTTCGTGCCGGACTCCACGTCGTGGGTGAGCAGAATGGCCTCGGCAACATCGCGGAGCGATTTGCGATGGTCCATGCTGGTCTTGCGCATCCGGTTAAAGGCGTCAGATTCGCTGAGCCCGTGGACTTCCATCAGCACGCCTTTGGCTTTCTCCACCAGCTTGCGGGTTTCCAGCGCATCCTGCAGGTCGTTCACCTGCTGTTCGAGGTTCTGGAACTGGGCATAGCGGGCCAGAGCAAGCTCGATAACCGGCGTTAGCTCGGTGTCGCGCACCGGCTTCACCAGATAGCCGGACACACCGGCCTCCTTGGCCTGGCCGATCAAGCTGCGCTCGGAATACGCGGTCAGCAGGACAACCGGCGCAATGCGCTCTTTAATGAGATCACGAGCTGCGGCAACGCCATCGATCCCAGGCATTTTGATGTCCATAATCACCAGGTCTGGGCGTAGCTTGTGGGCAAGCTCTACCGCCGTCACGCCATTCGACGCCTCGGCGACCACCTCATATCCGTGTTGGGTGAGCATTTCGCGGAGATTCATTCGAATGATCGACTCATCGTCGGCGATGAGGATGCGTGTCGCGATCATGGGCGTCATCGCCCTGGTCTGTCTGTCATTGACGGCCTCGTCCTACATGCGAACGGCTAATATCGTGATTCTAACGCGAAGCACCCTGAATCAGGGCCGATCTGTTGCCGAACCAGTCCTGGTTACCTCAACGTTAGGATCATCAAGAAGGAAAGAGTCGGGGCGAGAGGATTCGAACCTCCGACCACCGGTACCCCATACCGGTGCGCTACCGGACTGCGCCACGCCCCGTAGGCTAGAGTATACCACAGGGCATTCCGGGCGACTGTAACGCCCGAGAGGGCCGTGGGGCTGGTCCCAAGACGGTCCCAGCCTCACGCGGATAGCCCGATGACTACTTGACTTCGGCCTTGGCGCCGGCCTCTTCCAGCTTGGCCTTGGCAGCTTCAGCCTCGTCCTTGGTAACGCCTTCCTTGACCGCCTTCGGCGCCGCGTCGACGACATCCTTGGCCTCCTTGAGGCCGAGGCTGGTCAGCTCGCGCACAGCCTTGATGACCTGGATCTTGTTGGCGCCGACCTCGGTCAGGATGACGTCGAACTCGGTCTGCTCTTCTTCGGCAGCGGCAGCAGCGCCACCGCCAGCCGCCGGCAGCGGCAACGGCCATCGGCGCGGCAGCAGTGACGCCCAGCGCTCCTCGAGCGCCTTGACGAGCTGTCGAAGTTCGAGAACCGTCATCTCCTCGATCGTCGAAATCAGTTCTTCCATTCGCTCCTGGCTAAGTGCCATGATGTTGAGTACCTTTCGTAATAAGGGACCAGGGTCAATGATCGAACCCCGACCGTCAAGAATCTAAGCGGCTTGTTCTGCAGGTCCAGCAGCTTCCAGCTGGCTCGACGCGTGCCTGCAGGACGTACAGCAGCGATCGTGGCGGTGCTGAAACACGCCGACGATGCTGTACAGCGGCGATGCGAAGCCACCGACGACCTTGCCGACCAGGACTTCGCGGCTCGGCAGGCTCGCAATCTCCTCAACGTGCTGGCATCGACCATCTGACCTTCCAGCATACCCGCGCGCACCTGAAGAATGCGCGATGTCCGGACGAAGTCGCTAACGATCTTCGCAGGCTGGGCCACATCGCCGTAGGCGAGCACCAGTGCTGTCGGGCCGACGAGCGATGGTTCGAGACCGTCGATGCTCGTTCGCGCTCGCCGCCAGCTTGGCCAGCGTGTTCTTGGCTACCTTGACACTCGGCATCATGTGGCCGAAGCTGTGCCCGCAGCGTCTGCAGGTCGGACACCTTCAGTCCACGGTAGTCAGTGACGATCGTGAAGCTCGAACGGCTGAGCGCCTCGGTCAGTTCCTCGAACGACGGCTTCTTTTCTTGGTGTTGGCATGACTTTTCACCTCCTTCCTCGTACACCATTTCGAATCGGAACAAAAAACGCCCCCGCGCCATGAGGGCGACGGGGGCGTGAAATGCACACCAGAAACGATTTAGAATCGTTCTCCCGCGACCTCGGCCGGATGATTAAGCGTCCTGCGGAGCCCCGGCTGTCTTCGGCGCGTGATTATCTGTCAGCTGAATTGTTAGGCGGCCTGCACTGGCTGCAGCGATCGTTTCGCTGCACATCCAGCGGGATGCCTGGAGCCATTGTACTGGTCAGCGTGATCGATCGGCAATAGACGCCCTTGGCCGCCGCTCGGCTTGTTGCGCTGAATCGCATCAGTGAGCGCGTACAGGTTCTCGAGGATCTGCTTCTCGTTGAAACGACTTCTTGCCGATGGCGACGTGCACCATTCCGGTGCGGTCGTTGCGGAACTCGACGCGACCGCCCTTGAGCTCCGCGATCACGCCCGGCAGGTCCGCAGCGTCACGCACCACCGTGCCGGAGCGCGGGTTCGGCATCAGGCCACGGCGACCAAGGATACGGCCAAGGCCACCGACCTTGCCCATCTGGTCGGCCATGGCGATCGTGGCGTCGAACTCCAGCCAGCCTCCGTTGATCTGCTGCACCAGGTCGTCGCCGCCGACATAGTCGGCGCCGGCCTCCTGCGCGACGCGCGCAGCGTCACCAGCGGCGAACACGAGGACACGCACGACCTTGCCGGTGCCGTGCGGCAGCGACGACGGTCGAGCGCACGGTCTGATCGGCCTGGCGCGGATCGATGCCGAGGCGGCAGTGGACCTCGACGGTCTCGTCGAAATTGGCGTAGGCGATCTTCTTGAGGAGCGCTACTGCCTCGCTGGGGTGTAGAGCTTGATCGTCGTCGAGCAGCTTGAGTGCCTGCGTCATACTTCTTGCCGTGCTTTGGCCATTGGTATACCTCCTGTGGTTCTAGCGGGGCAGCGCCCCTCCCACTCAATACGAACGATACAAACTAGTCGATCGTCGATACCCATCGACGCGCGGTGCCTTCGACCTGCTTGATCGCGCCGTCAATGATCGACCGCGTTGAGGTCCTGCATCTTGAGCTCGGCGATCTCGCGCACCTGGTCTCGAGTAACCTTGCCACGACCTCGGCCTTGACGTTGGCTCGCGCCCTTGTCGACACCGGCCGCCCGGCGCAGCAGGTCCGCCGCCGGCGGGGTCTTGGTGACGAAGGTGAACGAGCGGTCCTCATAGACCGTGATCACGACCGGGATGATCTGACCGGCCTGGCCTGCGGTGCGCTCGTTGTACTCCTTGCAGAAGTTCATGATCGCGACACCGTGCTGACCGAGCGCGGGACCAATCGGCGGCGCCGGCGTTGCCTTGCCGGCCGGAATCTGCAGCTTGACGTAGGCTCGAATCTTCTTTGCCAACCTGAACCTGGCTCCCTTCACCCCAGAATTGCACGGGCATGCAAGCGCCGGCATCACGCCAGCCGGCGCGTTTTCAGTGCGCCGTTAGACTTCGCGCTCGGCCTGCAGGAAGTCGAGCTCGACCGGCGTTTCGCGTCCGAAGAACGAAACCAGCACCTTGATCTTGCCCTTTTCCTGGTTGATCTCGTCGATCTCGCCGCGGAAGTCGGCGAACGGACCGTCCATGATGCGCACGGTGTCGCCCACCGAGAGCGACATCTTCACCTTCGGGCCTCGGCGGTCATGCCCTTGATGATCGCCTGCACTTCGTATCCGTCGAGTGGCGACGGGCTTGTTGCCCATGCCGACGAAACCGGTCACGCCCGGCGTATTGCGCACGACGTACCAGGTATCGTCGTCCATCTCCATGCGCACCAGCACATAGCCGGGGAAGACCTTGCGCTGCACCGTCTGGCGCTGGCCGCTTGATCTCGATCTCTTCCTGCGTCGGAACCACGATCTCGAAGATCCGGTCGGCAGATCCAGCGTCTCGACCCGGTGCATCAAGTTCTTGACCTTGTTCTCGTACCCGGAATAGGTATGGAGGACATACCACTGCGCCTGATCGACTCGGCTGCTTCCCCAGTTTCGTCGCCAGCGCTCGCTTGCGCTCGCAGGAGTCGTTCGCGGATTGAGCGTGCCATGTCAGAGTGCTCCTATCCGTGATGCTAGCAAAGACGGGACTAACTTCGCCAGACGCTCGAACGAGACGCGCATCAGATTCCAGTCGATGCCGCCAAGCAGCACCCAGCACTGACGGCCATGGCGATGACGACGATCGTCAGATTCCGGGTCGTCTCGCTGATCCGGCCAGGTGACCTTGTTGAATCTCGGACGACCGTGTCGCGCATGAGGGCCTGAATACCAGCTCGATCCGGCGTTCGCTTTCTCGGACCGCCTGCGACTCGTTGTCCTCGGTTGCCATGCGGCCTTCGCCTCCGAATAGCTCGGCGATGCGCCAATGACAATCACTGCGTACTGAGATCCGCTGTTGTCAATGTCACTTCGTCGCCATCAACGCAAAAACGAAGGTTGAGCACCATTGCCCGACGCTTTCCCCGCGCCAACAACACTCGTTGTCTGCCCCCTCGACGCAACGACGAAAGGAGCGGGCAGGGCCGGCAGGAATCGAACCCGCAACCTGCGGTTTTGGAGACCGCTGCTCTACCAATTGAGCTACGACCCTATGTTGTGGCACGAAGCGTATCGCTTACGCTACCGCGTCTCTCGATGAAGCTGATGCGTCCGGCAGCGCGGACAGAACTTCTTCAACTCCAGCCGGCCGGATCGTTGCGG
The DNA here is from genome assembly GCA_963729445.1 of uncultured Chloroflexia bacterium. Lineage (GTDB taxonomy): Bacteria > Chloroflexota > Chloroflexia > Thermomicrobiales > CFX8 > JACCZH01. Next base: position 21,498 of record CAVSNU010000003.1, on the reverse strand, counting down.
CGGTTCTTCTCGGTCGTGTAATTCCGCTCGCGGCACTCAGTGCACTCGAGCGTGATCACGAGGCGGTCAGCCTTGCCCTTCTTGCCATTGTACGTATCCGCTTCCTCGATGCGAGTGGCCGCAGCCTAGGCCGCTCGCAAGTATCGCGTCGATAAACGCTCCGGCGGCCGCACTGGCGAACGACGCCGATACGCAGGTCGTTCCTACTCGATAATCGAGGTGACGACGCCGGCGCCGACGGTGCGGCCACCTTCGCGGATCGCGAAGCGCAACCCCTCCTCGATCGCCACCGGCGTGATCAGCTCCACCCCCATCTGGACGTTGTCCCCCGGCATCACCATCTCCACCCCCTCCGGCAGCGTGATCGCGCCGGTCACGTCCGTCGTGCGGATGTAGAACTGCGGCCGGTAGCCCGGGAAGAACGGCGTGTGCCGCCCCCCCTCTTCCTTGCCCAGCACGTACACCTCGGCCTGGAACTTGGTGTGCGGGTTGATCGAGCCCGGCTTGGCCAGCACCTGCCCGCGCTCGCACGTCCGTCGCGCTCCACCCCGCGCAGCAGGCAGCCCGACGTTGTCCCCGGCCTCGCCCCTCGTCCAGCGTCTTCTGGAACATCTCCACCCCGGTCACGACCACCTTGCGCCGCTCGCCCATGCCCGACGATCTCGATCTCCTCGCCCGGTCTTGACCACGCCCGCGCTCGACCCGCCCGGTCACCACCGTGCCCCGCCCCTTGATCCCGAACACGTCCTCGATCGGCATCAGGAACGGCTGGTCGATCGCCCGCTCCGGCGTCGGGATGTAGTCGTCCACCGCCTGCATCAGCTCCAGATCGGCGCGTACTCCGGCGCCGCTCGGGTCCGTGCTGCGTCGCTCTCCAGCGCCGCCAGCGCCGACCCGCGCATGATCGGGATCTCGTCGCCGGGGAACTCGTAGCTGGCTGAGCAGCTCGCGCACCTCCAGCTCCACCAGCTCCAGCAGCTCCTCGTCGTCCATCATGTCGACCTTGTTCAGGAAGACCACCATGGCCGGCACTTCCACCTGGCGCGCCAGCAGGATGTGCTCCCGCGTCTGCGGCATCGGGCCGTCCGGCGCGCGAGACCACCAGGATCGCCCCGTCCATCTGCGCCGCGCCGGTGATCATGTTCTTGATGTAGTCGGCGTGCCCCGGGCAGTCGACGTGGGCGTAGTGCCGCTTGTCGGTCTCGTACTCGACGTGGGCGATGGCGATCGTGATGCCGCGCTCCCGCTCCTCCGGCGCGTTGTCGATCGAGTCGAAGGCGCGGAACTGCGGCCTCGCCCCTGCAGCGCCAGCGTCTTGGTGATCGCCGCCGTCAGGGTCGTCTTGCCGTGGTCGACGTGCCCGATCGTCCCCACGTTCACATGCGGCTTCGTCCGCTCAAATTTCTGCTTCGCCACCGATGTTCCTTCCTGAAAACAACCTGCCCCGATTCGACCAGCGGGAGGTCTGACGAACACGACCGCGGGTGCTCAGATGTGAGGCAGCCTTCCGCGTCACATTTCCGCAAAAAAAAGCCCATCCTTGCTGGGCTGGGCCTGGTGGGGAGAGCCGGATTCGAACCGACGAAGCTTGCGCATCTGGTTTACAGCCAGACCCCGTTGTCCACTTGGGTATCTCCCCCTTGGCACCGGAGCCGACGGTGGGACTCGAACCCGCAACCTGCTGTTTACAAAACAGCTGCTCTGCCAATTGAGCTACGTCGGCACAGTCAACAGACCGCCGTTGAGTATAGGGCGGCCCGCCCCCGATGTCAACGCTAATGATACCGTTTTTTTGCGGGATTTTCAAACGATCCGGTGGCTTGAAATCACGGCTCATGGTGCGCAACGGTTGCTATCGCCGCGCGCCCAGGTAGGCAGCCTGCACCTTCGCATCTTGTGCGAGCTCGCGGGCGCTCCCCTGCAAGACGACCCTGCCGGTCTCCAGGACGTAGCCCCGATGCGCTACTTCGAGCGCCATGCGGGCATTCTGCTCCACCAGAAGAATCGTTGTTCCCTCCCGGTTGAGACGACGAATGACCTCGAAGATCGATTCGACCAGCACCGGCGCCAGACCCATAGATGGTTCATCCAGAAGCATAATCCGGGGCTGCATCATCAGCGCCCGACCGATCGCAAGCATTTGCTGCTCGCCGCCGGAAAGGGTTCCCCCGGCCTGGGTGCGACGTTCGGCAAGCCGCGGGAAGAGCGTGAACACACCCTCGCGCCTGCGCTGTACCTCGGAACGGTCCCGGACGGCAAAGGCGCCCAGATCAAGATTGTCCTGGACCGAGAGCCTCGGGAAAATGCGCCGCCCTTCTGGAACGTGCCCGACTCCGAGCTGCACCACCTTGTGCGCTTTCTGACCGGTGATGTCCTTGCCGTGTAAGTGTACCCTGCCTGCGCTCAGCGTCACCAAGCCCGAAACGGCGCGCAGAATTGTCGTTTTACCGGCGCCATTCGCACCAAGGAGCGTGACGATCTCACCTTCATCGACCGTGAGCGATATGCCCTTCAACGCCCGGATCGGGCCATAGTGCGCCTCGATGGAGTCGAGCTCAAGAACCGGCATCAGGTGTGCTCTCTTCCAAGGTCGCTGTGCTCGCGCTGGACCCCCGACCCAGATATGCCTCGATCACTTTCGGATTGGCCTGAATCGCCGCGGGATCGCCCTCGGCGATCTTCTGCCCGAAGTCGAGCACCGTCACGAGGTCGGAGATGTTCATCACCACGTTCATGTCGTGCTCGATCAGTAGAATCGTGATGCCTTGCTCGTCACGCAGACGCTGAATCAGCGCAATCATCGAGTCCGTTTCGTTCGGGTTCATTCCGGCAGTGGGTTCGTCGAGCAACAAGAGACGCGGCTTGATGGCCAACGCTCGCGCAATTTCAAGCCGGCGTTGGTCGCCATAGGACAGGTTCTTCGAGACGGCGCCCTCCTTGCCAGTCATCCCGACAAACGCAAGGAGCTCCCGCGCTTCGCCGTCGGCACGCCTTTCCTCCCGAAAGTATCTGCGCGTGCGGACGATCGAATCGAAGAGACCGTAGCGAACATGACCGTGCATACCGATCAACACATTATCCAGCACCGTGAGAAACGGGAAGAGTCTGATGTTCTGATATGTGCGGGCGATGCGTTCACGTGCGATCTGGTCTGGACGCATGCCCTCAATGGCTGTTCCTGCGAAGGTGATCTGTCCCTCGTCAGCCCTCTGAAAGCCCGTCAAACAATTGAAGAAGGTGGTCTTGCCGGCGCCATTTGGTCCGATCAGGCTGTGGATGGCACGGTCCTGTACAACCAGGTCGAGACCGTTGACTGCGACGAGCCCGCCAAAGCGCTTTGTGACGTCGCGTGCTTCGAGCAACATCAGTCCGTCACCACCTGTCCAACATCCGCCGGGTGGCGCGCCAGCGGAGCCTCGAGGTCGGTTGCCTCTTCGACCTCGCGCTCGCGGGTCGCTTCCGGCCACAGTCCAGCCGGGCGGAAGAGCATCATCGCCACAAGCACCGCTCCATACACAAGTAACCTGAACTCCTGAAACTCTCTCAAGAGCTCCGGAAGAGCCACAAGTACAAGCGCACCGACCAGAACCCCCGGCAAGCTTCCCATCCCACCGACGATGATCACGGCCAGGACGTTGATAGATACCAGGAGGGAGAAGCTCGCGGGGACCACCGAGCTGACCAACGAGGCAAACAATGCACCGCTCAAGCCGCCCAGCGAGGCGCCGATGGCGAACGCCATCAGCTTCGATGTTACCCGGTTGATCCCCATCGCCTGGGCTACCTCTTCATCCTCCCGGATCGCCATCCACGACCGCCCGATGCGGGACTCCTTCAAGCGGATTGAGAGAAACCAGGCGACGGCGCAGCCGACCAGGATGAGATAGTAGAACTCCTCCGGCTGGTCAACAGAAAACGAACCGAGAGACGGTGTTGCGATCTGCGTCACGCCCTGCGCGCCGCCGAGATGCGGCTTCAGCCAGTCGGACAGCACAATCAGCCGAACGATCTCGCCGAACCCGAGGGTTGCGATCGCGAGGTAATCCCCGCGCATACGTAGTACCGGGAGTCCAAGCAGAATACCGGCGAGCAGAGCCGCGCCTACCGCAATCGGCAAGGCCGCCCAGAAACTCATGGTGGTAGCGCCCATCTCCGGGGATGTCAGCACCGCCATGGTATATGCGCCAATGGCAAAGAACGCGACGAAACCGAGATCGAGCAGTCCGGCAAATCCTACGACCAGGTTGAGCCCCAACGCCATCAGGATATAGAGGCCGACAAAGTCGGCGGTGTTGCTGAGAAAGATTTCAGCCCACAGCGGAAACGTCAGGATGAACGCCACGCCGATAAACTGGAGAAACCGTCGCTCCCCCGCTAGAAGCCTGGCCGAGTTGATACTCGTGACGCGGGCCGCAATGGGGTTGCGAATCGCAATGTGGAGCGTCATCAACAGCGCGGAGGCCACGAACACGAGGATCGCCCCGCTTACCGACAGCGCCCGCGACTGGAAGAGCCTCTCAGCGACTGCGTCTGGCACGGCTACCCGAAGCACGTCGGCAAGTAACCCTACCGTGAGCGTCACCGCCAGCGCCGTCGTAAACACCCGGCGCGGCCCACTTGGTACCCATGCGACGAACCCGCCGGCAAGGCCAGCAGCTGCAACGGCCAGCGACCCCAGCAGCACGCCTTCGGCAGTTGCACCTCGTGAAAACGTGAGATGCTCGACAAGTTGCGGTGTCGCGTTGACAAGAACACGCCGCAGATCGAACCCATCCATAATCACGACCAACGTGGCCACCATGGCACCAGAAGCCAGACCGGCAACGCCGCCTTGCGCGATCATCCTCCAGCCTGACTGACCGGAGCGACGAGCGGCAACCCATCCCGTGATGGCTGGGATGCTGAGCAACAGGACGTAGCTGAAGGTGACCGTCGCTCCGATCAACCGGCGGTCGGCAAAGACCAGGAGCATTCCAACCAGACTGATGTGCCAGACGCCAAGTCCGGCCATCACACCCAGAATGAGACTTCGCCGAATCCCTTCCCCCATCGGGGTTGCTCCTAGCTTCGATGCCCCAATCGCTCCCCGAGGATGCCCGTCGGCCGAAAGATCAAGATGAGCACGAGAATTGCAAAGGCGATGACGTCCTTGAGCTGATGGGCGGCGGGTATCCCGAGGCCGTCGAGGAACAGGCTGGGCCCAACCGACTCCATGAGACCGATCACAATGCCGCCTAATGCCGCCCCTGGCAGGTTACCGATGCCGCCGAGCACGGCGGCGGTAAACGCCTTGATGCCCGGAATGAATCCCATGAAGAAATGCACCTGGTGGAACACCAGTGCATAGAGAACCCCGGCGACGCCAGCCATCGCCCCGCCGGCGGCGAAGGTGCTCACAATCGTCCTGTCGACGTCAACGCCCATCAGCACCGCCGCCTCCGGATCCTCGGCGACGGCTCTGATCGCCAGGCCAGTACGACTGAACTGCAGGAAGACATAGAGAATCGCTAGCGTCAATGCGGTCACAGCGATAACGACGAACAGGATGGTCTGGATACCGAAGAACGTTCCGCTCAACCATCCCACGTCTGGGTAGACCTTGACCCCGCTGCCAAAGAATCCGCGAAAGGTATATTGCAGAAAAAACGACGCCCCGATAGCGGTGATCAGCGGAATCAGACGGGGCGCGCCTCGAAGGGGCCGGTAGGCGATGCGTTCGACCGTAATCGCAACGGCCATGGATATAAAGGAGGCGAAGAGTGTCACGAACGCCAACCCAAGGATTGGATGTCGTACCAGGAACCCGTTGCGAGTGAGGGCGTCAGCCAGAAAGAAGGCGCTGAACGCGCCGCTCATGAACACCTCACCGTGGGCGAAGTTGATCATGCGCAGCACGCCGTACACCATCGTGTAGCCGAGTGCGATCAGGGCGTAGATCGACCCCTGGGCCAATCCAAAAATAACGAAGTCGAGCCACTGGCGCGACGTGTACTGTCCGGCGCTCAGCGTCTTGTAGGATCCCACCACGATCAGGATCGTCAGTGCAGCACCGACAAGCCAGGCAATGATCTGCGATGCATCGACCTTGCGGCGACCGCCAATCGCCAATCGTCCTATCGCCAACTGGTTGACCTTTCAAGATACCTGCCGCCCGGAAGCGCTCAATGGCGTTTCCGGGCGGACATGCGTACAGATATCCGAACGTACGGGACTTACGGATAGATCTTCTCGACGACGGAATCAGGCCATCCTGACACGTCAGTGCTGATGACCTCATAGACGGCAATCTTCGGATCGGCACAGTCGCCGTTTTCGTTACACGTCAGGTTACCGGTCAGTCCCTGGTACCCGCTCGTGCTCGCCACGGCGTCGCGGAGCCCCTGACGTGGGATGTAGAGCGTTCCGTCCTCACCTTCGACGGCAACGGCCTCGATGGCGTCAAGAATCATCATGGTCGCGTCGTAGGCATGGGCATGGAACGCCGCGATGGGCGGCTCGCCGTACGCCGTCTGATACTTGTCGAGGAAGTCCGGGTAACCACCGGCAAAGGCGCTGAAGTCCGGGCTGCTCAGGTACATGCCCACGACTCCCTCTCCGGCCGCCTGAATGAAGTCGGCCGAGAAAAGACCGTCTGCGCCCATGAGGTACGCCTCTTCCAGGCCGCTCACCTCGCGTGCCTGACGCGTGGTAAACCCACCGGCAGACGTGAATATTGGATAGTAGACAAGCTCGGGCATTTGGGCTGCAATTCTGGTCAGCACCGGACGCATGTCGGTGTCGGTCGGGCTCACCGCCTCGCGCGCGACAACCTCGCCGCCCATCGCCTCCACCTCCTCGGCGAAGACATTGGCTAGCTGTTCGGCGTACAGGCTCCCGTCATGCATCGTCGCAACCCGTGTGACACCAAGCTCTTCCATCGCAAACTGGGCCGCAACGGCACCCTGAATCAAATCGTTGTGAGCAGTGCGGAAGTAACCCTCTGAGCGCGTGGCCGGGTCAGTCAAGTCTGGCGCGGTGTTCGACGACGAGATGACGGTCATACCCGCATCGGTGACGACTGGAACCAGCACGCGGGCCTCGGAGGAGCACGACGTTCCAACAACAGCGACAATCTGATCGTTAGCCGCGATGCGACTCGCAGCAGCCTGCCCGCCTTCTGGAGTACAGCCGGTATCCTCGCCGATCAACTCTACTGAGTGTCCAAGAACCTCGCCTCTATCCGCGAGTGCGAGCTCGATACCACGTTGGGAATCGACTCCCAGCGATTCGTCGGCACCAGTCACCACCAGTGCGTACGCGAGCGTTATCGGGTCGCCCTCAGCGACTTCGAGAACGCCAATTGGGTCGTCGGGGATGGCACCGGTTGCCCCTCCGGAGTTGATCGCTTCGGTTGCGGTCGCCTCGTCACTTGGAGTCTCGCCCGCCTCATCCGCCTCAGTAGGCGCGGCGGCATCCGGGGTGTCCTCGCTCACTGTCTCGGTAGGCGTTGACTCAGTCGTCGCCCCGCCGCCTACAGCCTCCGTCGGTGCAGGTTCTTCTTCCCCACCACAAGCGACCAGCAAGAGCGTCAAGATGACGAAGACCCTGACCATCCAGGTTACGCGGGATAGCATACGTCTACCTCCACATCAGACGGCAGCCAGTGTGAACTCCCCACTGCTTCACGTCGGAACCCGAACTCTCTGGTTATGTTGGCATGTGCAACTGTGTGTAGTTACACACACCATATGGGTGACGGGGGATTTCGTCAAGCATCTGCCGTGCGTTTAAGAACGATGACGATCCACTGAAGAAAGAACAGGAGTGAGGCAGTGCCTCACTCCTGTTTACGTCTACACCGAATGTCTGGATGCAGCGTCAGATCATTGAGCGGCTACAACCTCGCTATGATCGCGTCTGCCATGCCCGAGGTGCCCGTTGCCTTCGACTGGTCGCGGTCGGGCCGCAGATCGTACGTAACGCATTCGCCCTCAGCGATCACCGCGCGCACGGCGTTTTCCACCGCGACTGCGGCCGGCTGCTCGCCAAGGTGCCGCAGCATTAATGCGCCGCTCAGGATCATCGCCGATGGGTTAGCGACGTTCTTGCCTGCGTGCGTCGGCGCGCTCCCATGAATGGGCTCGAAAATGGCCGCCTTCTCGCCGATATTGGCGCTCGGTGCTACGCCAAGGCCACCGATCATGCCGGCAGTCAAGTCGCTCAGCACGTCGCCATAGAGGTTCGGCATCACCAGCACATCATAATCGGAGGCACGCTGCATCAGCTGCATGCACATGTTATCCACGATACGGTCGTTGAACTCGATCTGCGGATACTCTTTGGCGACCTCCTGCGAGACCTTGAGGAACAGGCCGTCGCTGAACTTCATGATGTTCGCCTTGTGGACCGACGTCACCATCTTGCGGTCGTTCTTGACCGCGTAGTCGAACGCGAACCGGACGATGCGTTCCGAGTTCTCCGGCGTGATCGACTTGATGGAAATCGCAGCGCTCACAGGTACCTTACGCTCGCTGCGCTCGTTGATCGCGCCAATCACGTACTTCGCGTCCTCGGATCCGGTGTCAAACTCGACGCCGGCATAGAGGTCTTCCATGTTCTCGCGCACAACGATAAGGTCAACGTCGGAGAAGACCGAGCGCACGCCCTCCATCGACTGGGCAGGGCGCAAGTTCACGAACAACTCCAGCGCATGTCGGAGTGCAACATTCACGCTGCGGAAGCCGGTTCCGAGCGGCGTCGTGAGCGGCCCCTTCAGCGCCAGATTGTTCTTTCGAATTGACTCCAGCACAGGAGCCGGCAATACATCCCCGAGCTTCTCCAACGCCGTGACGCCGGCGAGCTGTACGTCCCACTCGAACTTGATGCCGGTGGCCTCGAGCACGCGTTGCGTTGCCGCCGATACTTCCGAGCCAATACCGTCACCCGGAATTAGTGTTACCTGGTATGCCAACGTCATTTCCCTTCGCGAGCCACTCCCTAGTACAGGGCGATTCTAGGTCCCTCGCAAAACGGATGTCAATTGTGAGCGAGGTCCGTACAATGGTGCCATGGAGTACCGGGCATGAGTATACGCAGCTTTCGAGACCGTTATGGTGCGCTTCAGCGCCCGGCCGGTCGTGCCCAACACCCCCCTGCCGCTGACTGGCCCGTACCAGATGGCGGCCTGCTGCTCTCCACATCCTTTGGCCACACGGTCGTTTGCGACACCCTCTTCAAAGGCGCAGACATCAGGTCGGCCCGGGAGCAGCTGACCGCCGCTAATATCACGACGGATATCCGGACCACGCTGTTCGTCGATACTGAGACGACAGGATTAGCAGGTGGCACCGGTACCCATGTCTTCATGGTAGGCCTGGGGAGATTCGTCGATGACGGCTTTCAGGTGCGGCAGTTTTTCCTGCGTCACCCGGGCGAAGAGCGGGCACTGCTGGCGGCAATCGAGATGGAGTTTGGCAATTCATCCTGCCTGGTGACGTACAACGGCCGCAGCTTCGATATCCCCATGCTTCAAACACGTTTCCGAATGCACCACCACGACTGCGAGATTCCCAGTCACCACCTCGATCTCCTGCATTCGGCTCGCGCGGTCTGGAAGCACCGGCTGCCAAGCTGTTCGCTCGGCTCGGTCGAACGCGATATTCTGGGCGTCATTCGCGTAGACGATGCGCCTGGCTGGATGATCCCTCAGATCTATTTCGAGTACTTGCAAACTCGCCGGGTTGAAACACTCTCTAACGTCTTCAACCACAACCGGCAGGACATCGTCTCGCTCGCCCGCATCGCAGCCCTCGTGCACAGCTACCAGACCGGTATCGAACAGCCCGTACATCCGATAGACCGGCTGTGTGTTGCGCTCATGCAGCTACGCTTCGGAGACGTTGAGCGCGCGCTGCCTGTCATCGTCAGCGAACTGGGATCGGTGTTGATCCCGTCGCAGCTGCGATTCAAGGCCATGCGTGAGTTGTCAACCGTCCTCAAACGTCGCCGGCGGTTTCACGAGGCCCTGGAGCTCTGGGAACGCGGACTGAAAGACCCAAGTCGCGCCGTCCGGTCGTTCGCTGCCGAAGAACTTGCAAAACACCTGGAGCACCGTACCGGCGACCACGATCGAGCTCTTGCACTCGCTCGTCGAGCAGCAGATGGTGCCCGGCTCGTCGGGGATCATGCCATGGCAGCGGCGTTCGACCGCCGCGTTCTGAGACTTGAAACAAAACTCCGCCGCGCAGGTGCCAGGCGGATGAGTCATGACGATGAAGTGGAGCAACTGTGACACAGAATGGGACGCGGCCAGTCGTGTTGGTCATCCTGGATGGTTGGGGGCTGGGGCGTCCCTCCGACGGCAACGCCATCACGTTGGCCGACACACCCACGTTCGACCGCATCTGGCACGATTATCCGTCCACCACGCTCAAGACGAGTGGCCATGATGTCGGGCTGTCCGACGGACAGATGGGGAATTCCGAGGTCGGCCACCTCAACCTCGGCGCGGGCTTTGTCGTCAACCAGACGCTCACGCGCATCGATCTCGCGATTGAAGACGGTACCTTCTTCGAGAATCCGGCTCTGGTTCACGCCATAACGCAGGCTGTCGAGCGCGGCTCGACGCTCCATCTGATGGGGTTGCTGTCGGACGGCGGCGTGCACTCTCACATCAACCATCTCAAAGCCCTGCTCGACATGAGTGCCCGCTACGACGCGCGGAACGTTGCCGTGCACGCCTTTCTTGATGGACGTGATACCGCGCCGACAGGCGGCGCCCAATACCTCTCTGAGCTGCGACAGTTCATGTCGTCCATCGGAGTTGGTCGAATCGCCTCGGTCATTGGACGCTACTACGCCATGGACCGCGACAAGCGTTGGGAGCGCACCCGTCATGCCGTCGATCTATTGGTCTCGGCAAAGGGTGCATCGACAACTGACCCTGTGGCAGCAGTCCACGATCACTACGCGCGCGAGATCACCGATGAGTTCATGCCGCCCATCGTCGTGACCAATGACCGCAGCGGAGCGGCGCCTCGTATTAGCGCTGACGACGTCGTCATCTTCTTCAACTTCCGATCCGATCGTGGGCGTCAACTCACCGCGGCACTGACGGGCAGTCCTCCTGCGGGGTCCGAGATCCTTCCACCTCCGATCAATCTCCACGTTGCGACCATGACCGAGTACGATCCCAGGTTGCCGGCCGAGGTCGCGTTCCTCCCGGAGCCAATCGAACATCCGCTTGCCCGGATCATCTCTGAGGCGGGGCTGCGACAGTTTCATAGCGCCGAAACTGAGAAGTACGCTCACGTTACCTACTTCTTCAACGGCGGCCGTGAGCTGCCCTTCGAAGGTGAGGATCGCGCGCTGATCCCCTCGCCTAAAGTACCGACCTACGATTTGCAACCGGAGATGAGCGCCCCCGGCGTTGCAAAGGCTGTCAGGGACGCGATCACATCCGGCCAATACGAGTTCATCGTGGTGAACTTCGCCAACTGCGACATGGTCGGGCATACCGGAATTCTACTGGCGGCCATCAGAGCGACGGAGGCCGTGGACCTGGAGCTCGGCAGAATCTTGCACGCGACGCTGGAGGCTGGGGGCATTGCGCTAGTCACCGCGGACCACGGCAACGCCGAAGAGCTGATTGTGCCCGGCACGAACCAGCCTATGACCGCGCACACGACGAATCCGGTCCCGTTTGTCCTCGTCAGTCCGGAAGAGTCCCGGCACCGCACCACTCCGCTCCGGCGAGGTGGACGTCTGGCCGATGTCGCGCCGACAGTGCTCGATCTCATGGGAATCGACCAGCCGGACGTGATGACCGGCCGGTCGCTGCTGAAGTCAGACCTAGACTAGGCGGCGCCCAAACGCCGCCTTGCCCGCGTAGTGAGCGACGTCGCCAAGCTCTTCTTCAATCCGCAGGAGCTGGTTGTATTTCTCGACGCGATCCATACGAGACGTCGCGCCAGTCTTGATCTGGCCTGCACCGGTTGCGACGACCAGGTCGGCGATAAACGAGTCGGCCGTTTCGCCAGAGCGGTGCGAGATAACCGCAGTGAAGCCGGCCTTGTGGGCCATGTCGACGGCGTCCAGCGTCTCGGTCAACGTTCCAATCTGATTGAGCTTTACCAGAATCGAGTTGCCGGCCGACTCCCGGATGCCTCGATCGAGCCGCTCGGTGTTCGTCACGAAGAGGTCATCACCGACGAGCTGCATCCGGTCGCCAAGCCGCGCTGTCAGGGCCCTCCAGCCCTCCCAGTCATCCTCTGCGAGGCCGTCCTCAATCGAGATGATGGGGTACTTGTCGGCAGCGTTGGCGTACCAGTCGATCATCTCCTCGGAAGAGAGTGTCTTGCCCTCGCCGGCAAGCACGTACTTGCCGTTCTCGTAGAACTCCGTTGATGCGGGGTCCATCGCCAGATAGATGTCGGAGCCGAGGTCGTAGCCGGCCCGCTTGATCGCTTCAGCGATGAGCTCCAGCGCTTCGGCATTCGACTTCAGGCTCGGTCCGTATCCGCCCTCGTCACCAACCATGGTTGGGTAGCCCTTGTCAGCCAGAACTTTCTTGAGCGCGTGAAAGATCTCGGCCGACCAGCGCAACCCCTCGCGGAAGCTCGGCGCGCCAACCGGCATCACCATGAACTCCTGCATATCGACGCTGGAGCCCTCGGCGTGCTTGCCGCCGTTGAGGATGTTGACCATCGGCACCGGGAGTGTCGAAGCGGACGGACCACCGAGATACTTGTAGAGCGGCAACCCGACCGAGTTCGCCGCGGCTCGCGCGACGGCCAGTGAGACGCCGAGAATGGCGTTCGCGCCGAGCTTGCCCTTGTTCTTCGTGCCGTCGAGCTCGATCATGCGCTGGTCGATCGCCCTTTGATCGAAGGCGTTCGCGCCGAGCAGATCCCGGGCGATCGTCGTGTTGACGTTCTCTACCGCTTTCAGGACACCCTTGCCACCATAGCGCTTCTTGTCACCGTCCCTGAGCTCGACGGCTTCGTAGGCACCGGTTGACGCGCCTGATGGCACCGCTGCCCGGCCGGTCGAGCCATCGTCAAGGCGCACATCGACCTCTACAGTCGGGTTACCACGAGAATCGAGGATCTCCCTAGCGCGGATGACATCTATTCCAGCGCCAAGCTCATACCCCAACATTCTGCATACCTTCCCCAGCTTCTCAGCGATTGTTTATACTGCACACGATACAGCAACGGCGTCGATGGAGACGAGTTGCGGATGAAACTCCGCCAGGGAAGCAGAGCCACGACTGGAAGCTCGCACGGAGACTCGCCGCGACGTTCACTCCGGAGCCGGACGGTGAACACCACGCGGTCATTAGTCGTCTCCTGGATGCTCACCATTACCTGAGCCCGCCGGTGAAACCGTTACACCGGTGACTGAGATCGGTCCATGGTTGTGGCCGAAGCAGGGTGGTACCGCGTGGTCGCTCCTCGCCCCTGTGCGAGGAGCGACTTTTGTATTCCAATTTGTTCGGGAGGAACACGATGGCAATCGATAGCCAACACACCTTGCGCACTGAAGCACTCGAGAGCCTTGAACGCGCTGACAGCCAGGACGCACTGGGAGAGTGGTACCGCTCGGTTCTCGGGCGGCAGGGTTCGCTCAGCATGGCACTGCGCGGTCTGGGGGCACTACCAATAGAGGAGCGCAAATCTGCCGGGCAAAATCTCAACGCCTTGAAGATCGAGCTTGAAGCCGCCTTCGAAGCACGTCAGACAGAGATTCAAGACGCGGCACTCTCCGCCCAGCTTGCCGCAGAGAGCGTGGATGTCACCGAGCCGGGTCGTCCTGCCCAGGTTGGCGGGCTTCATCCGCTGGCAGCGATGGTCCGCGAAGTGTGCGAGGTCTTCGCTCATCTCGGCTTCCAGACAGTGGAAGGTCCTGAGGTCGAGCTCGCCAAATACAGCTTCGACATGCTCAACATTCCCCAGGATCACCCTGCTCGTGATGTGTGGGACACGATCTTCATCGACACGGACGATGTTGAGATCACCCTGCGGCCACATACCTCGCCAATGCAGGTCCGGGTCATGCTTGAACAGGAGCCGCCGGTACGAGTGATCGTGCCCGGGCGCACCTACCGCTACGAGGCGCAGGACGCCACGCATGAGTGGCACTTCCAGCAAATTGAAGGTCTGGCCGTCGACAAGAACATCACGATGGCGGATCTACGCGGCACACTCGCAGAGTTCGCCCGCCAGATCTTCGGCGCCGAGCGCAAGGTACGCTTCCGCTGCGACTTCTTCCCGTTCGTTGAGCCGGGCGTGGACATGTCGATCGACTGCCCGTTTTGCAACGGCAAAGGCTGCCGCATCTGCAAGCACTCCGGCTGGATCGAGATCCTGGGCGCCGGCATGGTGCACCCGAATGTTCTCGCCGGTGTGGGTTATGACCCGGCAGTGTACAGCGGCTTCGCGTTCGGTATGGGCGTCGAGCGCTTAACCATGCTCAAGTACGGCGTTCAGGACATCCGTAGTTTCTATAGCAACGATCTGCGCTTCCTGGCGCAGTTCAATCGCGGTCGCATTTAGGCGGAGGCATCATGCTGGTACCGGTTCGCTGGCTCAAAGAATTCGTCCATACCGAGCTCACAACTGAAGAAATCGCCCACCGACTGACGATGGCCGGGTTGGAAGCTGAGAACATCAGCCGCATCGGCGTCGATTGGGACAACGTGTATGTCGGACTTGTCGAGAAGGTCGAACGGCATCCCGACGCCGACCGGCTCGTGCTCGCCACGGTCGCCGCCGGCGAGCACCACCTGACCGTGGTCACAGGTGCGCCCAACATCGCCGAAGGTCAGAACGTCGCGCTCGCTCTGGCCGGCGCACGGCTGATTGACGGATACTCCGAAGAGCTCAAATACATTACCCTCAAACCATCCTCGATTCGAGGAGTTCGTTCCGAAGGTATGGTCTGCTCCGAGAAGGAACTCGGTCTCTCCGACGAGCACGAGGGCATCATGGTGCTCGACGGTGACGCACCCGTGGGTGCTACCCTGCGCGAGTATCTGGGCGACGACGTCATCGAGTTCGAGATCACGCCGAACCTGGTCCACGCGTTTTCGGTCCTGGGCATTGCGCGCGAGCTCGCGGCAATCATCGAGGCTCCGAAGCCCGAGGTACAGCTCGCCGACCTCTCCGCCGTGAGCAGAAACGATGCGCTGGTCACCATCGAGGATGAAACGCTCTGTCCGCGATATGCCCTCGCGATCATCGAGAACGTAACCGTCCAGCCATCGCCCTCGTGGCTGCAACGCCGTCTGGAGCTTGCCGGGATGCGGCCGGTCAACAACGTGGTCGATGTGTCCAACTACGTCATGGCCGAGATCGGTCAACCGACGCACCCGTTCGATGCCGACACGCTGGCAGAAGGACGTATCGTCGTCCGGCCTGGCCGCCCGGGCGAGAGGCTCGAGACGATCGACCACGTCGAGCGCGAGCTGAGCCCGGAGATGCTGGTCATTGCCGACGCCGAACGAGCCGTGGCAATCGCCGGAGTCATGGGCGGCGTCAACACCGAGGTGACCGAGGCGACGACCCGTGTCCTCCTGGAATCGGCTTCGTTCAACCCGAAATCCATCCGGCGCACGTCCCGGAAGCTGAAGCTGCGGAGTGACGCCTCCGGCCGGTTCGAGCGGGGCGTGGACCCGGAACTTGCCTGGACCGCGATCCAGCGCATCACTCAGCTGTTAGCCGAGATCGACCCGGGTGTGAGGGTTACCGCGGTCGCAGACGCGTATCCATCTCCCGCCAGAGCGAAGTGCTCTCTCCATGCCATTCAGCGAGATCGAACGGTTGCTCGGCATGGAGATTCCCATCGATACGGCGATGGCGATTCTCACCAGACTGGATTTCGAACCCGCAGTTATCGAGTCCGAGAGCGGTCCGGTGATCACGGTCTCAGTTCCAACGTACCGCAGCGATGTCACCTTGGCGGCGGATCTCGTCGAAGAGGTCGCGCGCATCTACGGTTACGAGTCGTTGCCGGAGAGACTGCCAACCGGGACGACGTCACCGGTGCGGCGCGAGCCGGCCCGGCTCGTAGAGCGCATCGCGCAGGACGCCCTGGTACAGGCCGGCCTGCAGCAGGTCCAGACGTACACGATGATCTCCGACGACGACCTGATCGCGCTCTCACCTGACCGGGCTTCGATTCCCGACGTTCTGGGGGGCTATCCTCGCCCGGAGAGCGACTACGTTCGAGCAGTCAACCCGCTTCGGGCCGACTGGGAGCTCATGCGGCCAACGCTCATCCCTTCGCTGCTCAAGATCGTTGCGGAAAACCTCAAGTTCACTGAACAGGTCGCGATCTTCGAGACTGCCCGTACCTACCAACCTCAACGGACGCAACGAGCTACCGGACGAACGCCGGGCCGTGGCGATTGCCATGGCGGGTCCTCGTGAGCCGTTCGGCCTCTATCGAGAGGCGACCGACGAGTATGATTTCTTCGACGTTAAGGGCGTCGTTGAGTTGCTCCTGGAGCGCCTTGGGGCTGCTGATGCGACGTTCTCGCGTATCGTGCACCCTTCCCTTCACCCCGGACGCGGCGCGGCGATCACGTATCGCGGCCAGCAGATCGGCGTCGTCGGCGAGCTCCATCCCAGAGTCGCGCAGAGCTTCGGGGTTGAGAACCGGGTCGCAATCGCGGAAATCGACCTGCGCATCTTCGCAGAGACCTTGAACGAATCATGGTCGGCAACGGCTGTGTCGCGCTACCAGCCGATTCGACAGGACTTTGCCATCGTCGTCGATGAGTCGGTCGCGGCAGCGGACGTTGAGGCAGCACTGCGCTCGGGTGCAGGCCCACTGGCCAGCCGCAGTCGAGCTATTCGACGTCTATCGTGGACCTGGAATCGACGCGGACAAGAAGAGTCTCGCCTATCGGGTAACGCTCTCCGCCCCCGACCGGCAGCTCGCCGAGCACGAGATTGACCGTATTCGCAGGCAAGATTGAGCAAAATGTCAAGAAGCGGGTTGGCGGATTGCTGCGGTCGTAGCACACTCAAGAGAAGTGGCACGCGGGTTGAACGCCCGGACCTGTTGGGAAAAACCTTGTCGAGCAATGACCGTCCATCCATCTATGCGGCACGACCTGTCGACCGGGTGCGTGGTGTCTATGACCGCCTGGGCAGCGAGCAGCGCGCCATCGAGGGACTACGGAACGCCCTGTCTGAGGCCGTCCGCGCCCACGATTACGAATTCATCGAGACGCCGGTCGTCGAGCATACCGAGCTATTCATGCGCAAATCAGGCGGAGACCGGTTAGCCCAGATCTACGCTTTCAACCATCGAGGGCGTGATCTGGCGCTTCGACCGGAGCATACTGCCTCGATTGTCCGGACATTTGTCGAGAACTTGCAGGCAGAGCCTTTGCCGGTTCGGCTGGCCTACAGTGGCCCGGTATTCCGATACGAGAAGCCGCAAGCGGGGCGCTCCCGGCAGTTCACCGAGTTCGGTTGCGAGCTGATCGGTGCAGGCGGCCTGCTGGCCGACACTGAGATCATCAGGCTCGCACTGCACACACTACGCGAAGCGGGCATCGAGACTCCGCATATCGTCCTGGGCCACATCGGCGTTGTCGCCGGTTTTCTGGCCGACCTCAACATCGACCAGCGCGCCCAGGATTGGCTCATCTGGACAATGGAGCGACTGCGCGACAACCATTCCGCGGAGATCGAGCTGCCGGAATATTTAGTCACGTCCCCGGAGGGCCCAGTCCCCGTCGAACGGCTGGATCACCTGGATCCTGCGGCGGTGATTGCCCTCCTGCGGCAGTCAGGCGTGCAGTTCGAAGGCGCGTCACGTACTCCCGAGGAGATCGTCAGCGGGCTCTTCGAACAGCGCCAGCGTCGCTACGATCCAGAGCTCATGCAGGGCGCCATCGAGTTCGTCACACAGTTAACCCGGTTGGCTGGACCGCCGGACGAGGTGCTGGGACCTCTACGGCAACTCGTGGCATCCCGGCACATCGACCCTGCGCCACTCGATGAGCTGGAACGCGTGATTGAGCTCCTGGAGGCGGTCGACCACGAGCGGGTAACTATCACCATCGATCTCGGTATGGGCCGGGGCTTGCGGTATTACACCGGTATGTTGTTCGAGATCTACGCCGCAGCCGGTGGCCCGCAGTTGTGCGGAGGCGGCCGGTATGATGACCTCGCCCAGGTCCTTGGCGCGCGTAAGCCTGTCGAGGCGTGTGGATTCTCGCTGGGCCTCGAACGCATCCTCTCCGCAGGAGAAGCGGCGGAAACCGGAGCTGTTAAACCGCGCGTCCTGATATGGCCCGGTGACGACTATGCAGCCGCGATCCGAGTCGCCCAGGACCTTCGCAACCAGGGGTGGACGGCAGCCGTCGATCCGCGCGCGCGCTCCGCTTCAGCTTCCCGCCGCGCGGCCCACCGGCAGGGCTACGACGCATTCGTGCAGCAGGAGATGGAAGGCATCGAGCTCATTCGGCTCAGCGACGGGCAGGCGACATACGTTTGCCAGCACCCCTTCGCCGGAACTGGTGCTGTCGTGAGTCGTTCAACGAATCTGCGAGTCGGACTGGCCAGCAAGGGCGGTTACGAAGAGGCGACCAGCCGGTTCCTGAACGGCGCGGGCCTTGGCGTCTGGCGCCCCAACCCACGTCAATACGTCGGCCGAATCTCGTCGGTCGAAGGTGCTGAGGTCCTCTTTCAACGGCCTGAGGACATCGTCCACAAGGTCGCCGACGGCAGTCTGGATCTCGGAATCACCGGTTACGATCTCGTTGCCGAGCACTCCGTCGACGCGCCCGACATCCACGTCGTCATCCCGGATCTGGGTTTTCGGCGCTGTGAGCTGGTGCTGGCGGTACCGGACGCCTGGCTCGACATCGCCGGAATCAACGACCTGGCCGACCTCTCGATCAAGTTCAAGCGCCACGGCCGCACGCTGCGTGTCGCGACCAAGTTCACGAATCTCGTTAGCGATTATCTCTACCGGCACGGGGTGAATTACTTCGAGCTGATCGCGGCCCATGGAGCACTGGAAGCAGCACCATCACTGGGCTACGCAGACGTGATCGCCGATCTCTCGGAAACTGGCGTGACGCTGCGCGATAACCACCTGCGGGTCATTGACGGCGGCGTTGTCTTGAAGGCTCAGGCCTGCCTGATCGGGAACGTGGCAACGATCGCCGAGTCCCCAATCCGTCTGGAGCAAGCGCGGAAGATTATCGAGCTGTGTGAAGCGAAGCTCGCGGCCAGGAAATATCGGGTCGTAACCGCCAATGTCATCCGGCGCGATTCCGCCGACTCGAGTCGCCGACCACATCATCAGCAATCTCGACGTGGCCGGCGAGCGGGGCCCGACGGTATCTCCCGTGTTCCCGAAGGACCCGCGAGCCGGAAACTGGTACTCGGTGAGCGTCATCGTTCACGAGGACCGCATGCTGGCCGCCGTCGATCATCTGCGGCAGGCAGGCTCAACCGGCATCACCGTGAGTAGCCCGGATTACATGTTCGCGAATCAATCCGAGGCGTTCGCAAGGCTGTGTGCTGCGGTGGCAACGACCGCTCAGGAGGCTCGTCGAAAGTGACCGTGAGAATATTCAACGATGCCCAGAGCGGGCGCGATTTTGTGCTGTCCAGCCGCGACATGCGTGCCGCAGAGCTGTCACCGCGAATGCGCGAGGGCGTGCGCAAGGTCTTCGGTGAGGATCTCACCGCCGAAGAGGTCGTCACACGCATTCTGAACGACGTGCGCGAACGGGGCGATCGTGCCGTACGTCACTACACGCTGCAGATCGACCGTGCGGACCTGGATGACCTCCGGGTATCGGAAGATGAGATACAGGACGCCCTGGCGACGGTTCCCCAGGAGGTTCAGGATGCCCTCAGATTCGCGGCCGAGCGAATCCGCTCCTTCCACGAGAAGCAGCACATCGATTCCTGGATCGACTTCAGCCCAGAAGGCGCGCTTGGCCAGCTGGTCCGCCCGCTGGAGCGGGTGGGCCTCTATGCGCCTGGCGGAACGGCCCCCTACCCATCCTCGCTTCTGATGACAGCCATCCCTGCGGCAGTGGCCGGCGTCAACGAGATCGTCGTCTGCGCCCCGCCCGAGCCGAACGGCCGCATCGCACCGATCACGGCTGTTGCCGCGCACATCGCAGGCGCCAGCCATGTCTTCAAAATCGGCGGCGCCCAGGCGATCGGCGCGATGGCGTTCGGGACCGAGAGCGTGCCGAAGGTCGACAAGATCCTTGGTCCGGGTAACATCTTCGTCGTGCTAGCCAAGCGGCAGGTCTATGGGGAGGTGGCGATTGATGCGTTGCCGGGCCCAACCGAAACACTCCTGATCGCCGATGATTCCGCCGACCCAGGTCTGTGCGCCGCCGACATGCTGGCGCAAGCCGAGCACGACCAGATGGCGAGCGCCATTCTCGTAACAACGTCACAGCAACTAGCGCAGCGTGTCTCGGCAGAGCTGGATGAGCAGGTACAGCGTTTAAGCCGAGAGAGCATCGCGCGCGAATCGCTCGAGCAAAACGGCGCCATTGTCGTCGTCGACAATCTCGCCGAAGCGTTCGACCTTGCCAATGCCTACGCCCCTGAACACCTGTGTCTGCTCATCGAGCATCCCTGGGACTGGATCGCCTCCGTCAAGCACGCGGGTGGCATCTTCATCGGAGAGAGCTCCCCCGAAGTGATCGGCGACTACACCGCCGGTCCAAGCCACGTGATGCCGACCGGGCGCACCGCGCGGTTCTCGTCGCCGGTAAACGTCAGCGACTTCGTCAAGATCATCTCGGTTATCGGGCTGAATGAAGAGGGCTTGCGCAGTGTTGGCCCCGCGGCGGCGACCGTTGCCCGCGCCGAAGGGCCTGACCGCCCACGCCGCAGCCGTCGAGCGCCGGCTGGAACGCCTGAAGCCTGACTAGCTTCGCGATAACCGTTGCAGAGCGGCGTAGACGCGCTCTTCGACGGTCAAGCCCGCTCGCCCTTCGACTGCGGCCAGTCCACTACGTGCCTCGGTGACGGAGTAACCAAGCGCTTCGAGAGCATCGATGGCGTCACGGTCGCGGTTATCCCCGGTTGAGAGCGCAACCGGAATCGTGTCCGGCAGTTTGCGCTTCAGATCGAAAACGATCCGCCCAGCCGTGACTTTGCCGACGCCGGGCACGCGCGACAGCAACGCCGTGTCCTCGTTTGCGATCGCCTGGTAGAGAGCGGCAGGTTGATCGAACGAGAGCAGGTTTAGCGCCACTCTGGGCCCGACGCCGCTCACACCCAGCAACAATTGAAAGAGCTGTAGCTCTGCATCGTTGGTGAAACCGTAGAGCGTCATGGCGTCCTCCCGCACCACCAGATGCGTGAGAAGCTTGACCGTGTCCCCGACGGTGAGCGCTGTGAGGGTGTGCCCGGAGGAATAGACCCGCACCATGAAACCATGCAGATCGACGACAACCGCCGTCTCTTCAAGCTCAACAACCGTCCCGCGCACTGCGGCGATCACGTGCTCACCATCGAT
>CAVSNU010000002.1:0-1279973 GCA_963729445.1 uncultured Chloroflexia bacterium | reverse complement strand
CTACCGGCACCTCCTCGCCAACACCGTGCCGTTCCGGGGCAAGCGGGTGCGCTATCCCGAGCTGCTCAACTTCGCCTTGCGGGAAGCGACCGGCAAGTCCTGCGACTACCACGTCGGTCGGCTGCCGAACCTGGGTGCCTGCTACCTCACCAGCTTCCTCCGGAAGAGGTCGTTCGACGCCGCCCTGGTCAATTTCTTCAATCACGACCGCGAGGCGTTCCGGCAGCTCCTGGCGAGCGCGCCCAGGGCCGTCGCGCTCACCACGACGTTCTATTTCGAAAGCTCGCCGATCCGGTACCTCGTCAACTTCATTCGCGAGCACAGCCCGGACACCAAGGTCATCGTCGGCGGCCCGCACATCTACCACGTCTGCAGCGATTTTCCGGAAGCCATCCAGAATCAGATGTTCGCGGAAATGGGAGCGGACATCTACGTCTTCGACTCGCAGGGCGAGCTGACGTTGAGCCGGATCTGCGCGGCGCTCCGGGAGCCGGGCGCAGGATTTGAGCGCCGTGCCGAACCTGATCTATACGAGCGACCACCACACCTTCCAGCGCACGCCGCGAGAGATCGAGAACAATGACATGGATGAGAGCTCGATCGACTGGAGCCACTTCTCCACCGACCTGCTGGTGCCCTCCGTCCAGCTCCGGACCGCGCGCAGCTGCGCGTACAAGTGCGCCTTCTGCCGGTACCCGATCCTCGCCGGCGATCTCAACCTGACGAGCCTGGACGTCGTCGAGCGGGAGCTGACGTACCTCAAGGAGATCGGCGTCACCCATCTCCTGTTCATCGACGACACCTTCAACATCCCGAAGAACCGCTTCAAGGATCTCTGCCGGATGATGATCAACCGGAAGTTCGACTTCAAGTGGTACTCCTACTTCCGGTGCGCCAACGCGGATGACGAGGTGTTCGATCTGGCCGCCCGCTCCGGCTGCACCGGGGTCTTCCTGGGCATCGAGTCGGGCGACAACCGCATGCTCAAGGAGATGTACAAGACCGCCACCATCGAGAAGTACAAATACGGTCTGACCAAGCTCCGGGAGTATGGGATCTTCTCCTACGCCTCGTTCATCGTCGGCTTTCCCGGCGAGACCGAGGAGTCGGCGGAAAACACCTTGCGCTTCATCGACGAGGCCCAGCCCACGTTCTATTGTCTGGAGAGCTACTTCCACGACAAGAAGGTCCCGATCGCCTTGCGCGCCGAGGAGTTCGGTCTCACCGGGTCGAGCTATGCCTGGAAGCACGACACGATGGATTGGCGCCGGGCATCGGAGATCGTGGCCTCCGGCTATCACCGGATCACCGGCTCCATCCCGGTGCCGCTCTACTGCTTCGACCTGTGGACCATCGGCTACCTGATGGGCCAGGGCCTGTCGCGCGGAGTACATCGAGAGATTCCTGCGCATCGGAGCCGAGATGCTGCTCTCCGGCATGGACGTCGAAAACCCGGCGTCGGCGGACTACGAGGCGGCGTCTGGTCGAGGCGCTGCGCGAGCCGGGCCAGCGCATCGCCACGGAAGCTCCGGCAGGCATCGTGGCGGCGTGACGGCCCGAGTGAGCCGCAATACCGTTCAGTTAGCCATCACTGGCCGATTTTGCGCCCGCTGGGAGCGCCGGCATCCTTGCCGGCCCATCAAGAAAATGGGCCGAAGGCCCGACCTCCTGGGAAAGGAAGGCGGAGAGGGGCCAGGGAGGAGGTCCCGTCAAAGTCTCGTGGCGACTGGAGCCTTCCCCCGCCCACCCTCACCCCCCGGCCCCCTCTCCCAACCGCACTCCCTGTCCCCCGGGAGAGGGGGAGAGCTTGCAAAGACATCCATTCCGGTTCCCCTCTCCCGGGCGGGTGTGAGTGCGGGTGGGAGAGGGGCCAGGGGTGAGGGTCTTTGGGCGGGGGAAGACTCCGACTCCGCACGACTTTGACGGAGCCCTGGGAGAGGGGCGGAGTCCGAGGTTGTGGCGCCCATGGCCGGCCGCCCTGGCCGCGGAAAGCATGGGCCGGCAAGGATGCCGGCGCTCCCAGCGGGCGCAAGACCGACCAGGGATGGCTAACTGAAAGGTATTGGAGTGAGCCGCTAACCGCTTCTTCTGGCTCGATCCGGACAGGCGCACCCTACCCCACGGGCTTTCCGCCCCACCCCCCGGGGTGGTCCTCCGCTGCGGAGCAAACCGTACCATGCCCTCACACTGACGTTCTGTTCTGTACCGGAGGATGGACCATGCAGATCTTCGAGTTCGAGCTCATCGACCCAACCGTCACCGCACCAGAGGCCGCCATGGCACCCATTCTTGCTTTCGCGCGAGGCGCGGGACGCGAACAGACCCCGAGGTACGTTGCCCCCCTGGGAATGCCGGTGGCCACGTTTTCGTCGACGAGGCCAAGTGCTACGGTGCTTGAGCTAAACCAACCGCTGCGCCGTCTCCACCGCCGTCAGGCTGGTCTCGCGTAGGGCAGCGTACTCCGCCGCGGCCCGCGCGGCCTCAGAGCGGGGCTCATGGCGGACGCCGGGAGATCCTCCGGCGGTCAGCGGAAGGCCGTCGCGCATTCCTGTCCGGAGATCCGGGGCAGCCGGCTCACACCGCCATCCTCACGCCGGCACCGCCTGATACCGCTCGCGCACCGTTCCCTGGCCGAACATCTGCTCGATCGAGGAGGCCAGCTCGGGGCCGTGCTCGATCTTGTAGGTCTCCTGGGGGGCGATGTGGACCACCCGGTCCGGGAGCTGGACCTGCGAGCGTGACCGGCACGTCGCCGGGATGCTCGACCAGCAGGTCGCGGAGCCGCAGCATGCTGTTCGTCGAGATCGCGGAGGCCTTGAGGAGCACGTCGATCCCGGCGAGCGGGCGCACGCCGAGCTTGTCGAGCGGGACGATCTCCTCGACCGTCATCTCGATCGTCGCCGCCCCGCTCGCGCACCTGCCCCTTGACCAGGACCACCGCGTCGTCGGCGATCAGATGGCCGAACTGCTGGAGCTGGTTGGCGAAGAGGGTGACGGGGATGCTGCCGTTCAGGTCCTCCAGCACGAAGCGGCCCATGAAGCGGCCGGCGTTGGCGCCGCTCTTGATCTTCACCCGGTTGAAGCCGCTGACGATGCCGCCCAGGGTGACCGTGCCCTCGGCTCCCTCCTTGAGGTCGGCGGTGGTGTGGGTGATCAGCCGCTCGAGCTCGGCCTGGTGCTCGGCGAGCGGATTGCCGGTGAGATAGAAGCCGAGCGCCTCCTTCTCGTAGCGCAGCCGCTCGCGCTCCGGCCAGGGGGGCGTCGACGCGGTCGGGCGCGCGGCTCCATGGCAGTCGCGCCGGCGCCGCCGCCGCCGCCGAGGAGCGCGAAGAGGCTCCCCTGCCCCTCGTCGCGCTCCTTGCGCCGCCTCTGGCCGTAATCGAGCACCGCGTCGAGCGAGGCGCAGAGCGCCGCCCGGTGGACGCCGAAGCTGTCGAAGGCTCCGGCCTTGATCAGGCATTCGAAGACCTTGCGGTTGGCCAGCCGCAGGTCCACCTCGGTGGCGACCTGGGCGAGGCTGCGGAACCGGCCCAGCGCGGCGGCGCGCGTCGAGGATCGACTCGATCGCGCCCTCCCCCACCCCCTTCACCGCGCCGAGGCCGAAGCGGATCTGGTCGTCCACCACGGTGAAGAAGTAGCTGCTCTCGTTGATGTCCGGCGGCAGGAGGGCGATCCCCATGTTCCTGGCACTCGCCGATGTACTTGGCGATCGCGTCGGAGGACGAGAGCTCGGAGTTGAGCATGGCCGCCATGAAGGCCACCGGGTAGTGGGCCTTCAGGTAGGCGGTCTTGTAGGCCAGCATGGCGTAGGCGACGCTGTGGCTCTTGTTGAAGCCGTAGCCGGCGAAGGGCTCGATGTAGTCCCAGAGCGTCCGACGGCCTTCTCCCGCGGCATGCCGCGCTCCGCGGCGCCGTCGACGAACTTGCGCCTTCATCTTGGCCATGACGTCGGCCTTCTTCTTGCCCATGGCCTTGCGCAGCGTGTCCGCCTCGGCCATGGTGAAGCCGGCCACCGCCACGGCGATCAGCATCACCTGCTCCTGGTAGACGATGACGCCGTAGGTCTCCTCCAGGATCGGCTGCGTCTCGGGAGTGAGATAGGCGAACTTCCTGCCCTGCTTGCGCTGGATGTACTCCTCGACCATGCCGACCGATAGGGCGCCCGGCCGGTAGAGGGCGTTCAAGGCCGCGAGCTCGTCGAAGCGCGACGGCTTGACCCGCCGCAGCAGGTCGGTCATGCCGCGCGACTCAAACTGGAAGATGCCGCTCGTGCGCCCGTCGCAGAACACCTTGAACGTCTCGGGGTCGTCCAGCGGCACGTCGTCCAGGTCGAGGTCGATCCCCTGCTGGCGCACGATCTTGACCGCGTCGTCGATGACGGTCAGGGTGCGCAGGCCCAGGAAGTCCATCTTGAGGAGGCCGAGGCTCTCGATGATGTTCATGTCCCACTGGGTCATGACCTGCTCTTCGTCGCCCTTGGTGACCTTGTAGAGCGGGACCAGCTCGTCGAGCGCGGCGCGGCGTGATGACGACGCCGGCGGCGTGGACCGAGGCGTGGCGGGTCAGCCCTTCGAGCCGCTGGCCGACCTCGATGACCTGCTTGACCTCGGGGTCCTTCATCTCGGCGGCGAGGGCGTCGTTGTCCTTGACCGCGTCCTCGAGCGACTTGGTCATGTCGGGGATCAGCTTGGCGACGCGGTCCACCTTGGTGTAGGGCAGCCCCAGGACGCGGCCGACGTCGCGGATGACCGCCTTGGCGGCGAGCGTTCCGAAGGTGATGATCTGGGCCACCCGGTCGCGGCCGTACTTCTCGCCGACGTAGTGGATGACCTCGCCCCGCCGCGCGCATGCAGAAGTCGATGTCGATGTCGGGCATGCTGATGCGGTCGGGGTTCAGGAAGCGCTCGAACAGCAGGTCGTACTGCAGCGGATCGATGTCGGTGATCCGCAGCGAGTAGGCGACCAGCGAGCCGGCGGCCGAGCCGCGGCCCGGGCCGACCGGGACGTCGTTCTCCCGGGCGTAGCGGATGAAGTCCCAGACCACCAGGAAGTAGCCGGGGAAGCCCATCTTCTCGATGACCTGGATCTCGTACTCCAGGCGCTGCGCGGTAGACCTCCTCGCGGGCTGGACCAGGCCCTGCGCGCGCCGGCGCCGCAGCTCGGCGAGCCGCTCCTCCAGCCCTTCGCGGACCACCTTCTCGAAGTAGGACTGGAGCGTGTACCCCTCGGGCACCGGGAACTCGGGCAGGTGGAACGTGCCCGTGGGGATGACCAGGTCGCACCGCTCGGCGATGGCGAGCGTGTTCTCGATGCGCCTGGTGGTCGTCGGGGAAGAGCGCGTGCATCTCGTCCGCGCGACTTCATGTAGAAGTTGTCGGAGTAGTAGCGCAGCCGGTCGGGGTCGGAGAGGTTCTTCTGGGTGCCGATGCAGAGCAGGATGTCGTGGGCGAAGGCGTCGTCCTTGCGTGAGGTAGTGGCAGTCGTTGGAGACCACGAGCGGGATGCCGGTGCTGCGGGAGATGCGGCGGACGACGTCGTTGGCCAGCCGCTGCTCGGGAATTCCGTGGTCCTGCATCTCGAGGTAGAAGTTGCCCTCGCCGAAGATCTCCAGGAACTCGCGCGCGGCGGCCTCGGCCTCGCGTCTCGCGGTTGTGCGACGATCTTCTCGTTGATCTCGCCCTTGAGGCAGGCGGAGAGGCAGATGAGCCCTTCGCTGTGCTTGCGCAGCAGCTCCTTGTCGATCCGCGGCTTGTAGTAGAACCCCTCGAGGTAGGCGGTCGAGGTGAGCTTCAGGAGGTTCCGGTAGCCGGTCTCGTTCTTCGCGAGGAGCACGAGATGGTTGCTGCTCCCCTTGCCGGGCGTGCGGTCGCGCAGGTCTCCCTGGGCCACGTAGGCTTCCATGCCGACGATCGGCTTGATGCCCGCGGCCCTGCGCGGTGTTGTAGAACTCGATGGCGCCGAACATGTTGCCATGGTCGGTCAGCGCCACGGCCGGCATGCCCGGCTTCCTTGGCGGTGTCGATCACGTCGTCGAGGCGGTTGGCCCCGTCGAGCAGGCTGAACTGGCTGTGCAGATGGAGATGGACGAAGTCGGACATCCTCGGAGGCATGTTACCAGAAGCGGAGACGGCTGTCACTCAGACGCCGGCTGACCCGGCTGCGCAGGCGGCTCAGCGGATAGACGTAGTCGAGCCCCGAGGACGACGGTCAGGACGGCCACCAGGTAGAGCAGCTCGTCGCGACCGGCTCCAGGTGCGGCAGCGAGCGCCGAGAGCAGGACCAGCAGCACGGCGGCCACCTGGAGACGTGTTGATCTTGCTGAGCACCGTCGGCGGGAACTTCCGGATCCCCGCCGCCAGGTAGAGGATCAGCGCCACGACCACCATCAGCACGTCGCGGGCGATCACCAGGACGGTGACCCAGAGCGGGATCTGGACGCCGTGGTTGAGGCTGGGGATCGACAGGGCGATGTAGGCGGAGGTCAGCAGGATCTTGTCCGCGATCGGGTCGAGGTAGGCGCCGAGCAGCGACTGCTGGTTCGCAGAAGCGGGCGATGAAGCCGTCCAGGGCGTCGGTCAGCCCGGCGACGCGAAGATGAGCAGGGCCCTGCGCGACTCGCCGTCGAGGACCGCGATGATGAACAGGGGCACCAGCCCCATGCGCAGCAGCGAGAGGAGGTTGGGGATGGTGAATTTCACGAGCCGCCCAGGAGCTTCAAGGTCCGGCGGATCAGCTCCACCGCCTCGCCGCCGGACAGGGGCCGCCGCGGCACGGCACTCCTCCCCTTCCGGGAGCAGGCCGCAGCCCGCCGCCGCCGGCGCAGACCGCGCTCTGGCGCTGCCCTGGGCTGCCCGCCGAGGCAGGTCAGCCCCTGGCCGAAGCGTCGACAGCATGCGGACCAGGCCGCGCAGGGCGGCGTCCCCGCCGCAGGGGAGCCGCGGCGAGAAGCGGTGCAGGGTCGAGTCCACGTCCATCAGGCCGAGGTTGACCACCCGCACGATCTCCTCCTGGTGCGGATGGTCGAGCACGTCGGTGGCGATGCGCCCCGCCGTCGGGCCGGCGCGTAGCGCACGTTGGGGACCAGCCAGTAGAGCAGCACGGCGAAGTCGGCCCTGTCAGCTCGGGCTTGGCGGCCACGTCCTGCACGGCCTGCGGCAGCAGCGACAGGCGCCAGCGGAACTTGGCCGCGTCCAGCTTCTCGGCCAGCGCCGGATCGTTCGGGTTGCTGCGCCGCGAGGTCCTGGATGATCTGCAGGCCGGCGCTCGGGTCGCCCACCGCCAGCTCCAGCTCGGCCCGGCGCTCGAGCAGCGCGCGGTCGCCCGGCCGCCGCGCGGCGAGCTCCTTGACCGCGGCCAGCTCGGCGGCGCGGTCGCCGCGCGCCACGGCCACGGCGCGCGCCCCTTCCAGCGTCGCCGACCTCGGAGGGCGCCCAGCTCCGCAGCAGGGCGAGGTGCTTCTCGGCCTCGTCCAGGCTGCCCTGGCGCAGCGCCTCCCGCAGCCGGTTGGAGACGATCTCGAGGGCCCGCGGGTGCAGCTCGCCCAGCCGCTGGAAGGCGAGCTGGTTGCGCGGCGCGATCGCCCGGTAGGCCGCGTAGGCGAGCGGGATGTCCCCGGCCTGCTCGGCGGCGCGGCCGAGCAGGAGCTGGCTCGCCACGTAGCCGCGGCATCTGGTCGCCGACCGGCAGCAGCCGCTCGACCGACCTCGGCGGAGCGCCCGTCGGCGAAGTCGACCTGCGCGGCCAGCACCTGGGCCGGGGCGAAGCCGGGGTCCTCCTCCAGCAGCTCGGCCGCGGTCTCCCGGGCGCCCGCCACGGTCGCTCGCCTCCAGCAGGGCCCGATGGGCGCGCCCGGATGCGGTCCTGGCCGGGCTCGGGATCGACCTCCTGGGGATAGCCCGTCCAGGGGATCGACGAGGTAGGCGCTCGCTCCTGCGGCGCGAGCGGCTCGGGCTCGCGGACGGCTGCGGGCTCCCGCGCAGGCGCGGGCCGGCGCCGGAGCCGCAGGCGCCCAGCCGCAGAGCGCCGGCAGGACCAGCAGCGGCCGGCGCAGCCGGCGCCGGCCCCGGCGTCAGGCCGCAGGATGAGGCGCTGCGGCAATCGTCGCGATGGCATGCTTGTAGATGAGGATCTCCTTGCCTTCGCTCTCGATCACCACGGCGAAGCGGTCGAACCGCTTCAGACGCCCGAGCAGATGCCGGCCGGTCACCAGCTCCAGGTACATCGTCTGCCCTTCCTTGAGGCTCTGGAAGAGATAACCGTCTTGAATGTTGATGTTGTGCTTAGCCATACGCCCTCCCGAGACCGCTGCGCTTGACATGTTCAAGGACTCATGAGAAATTCGTCGATTCAAATCCTGGGCCGAGAACCAGGTCACATCGGGCTCTCTCCGGAACCAGGTCTCCTGCCGCTTGGCGAACCGGCGCGTCGCCTTGACCGTCTCGGCGATCGCTCGATCGAGAGACCATTCCCCTTCCAGGTGACGGACGAGCTGCCGGTATCCGATGGCCTGGAAGGCGGGCAGGCCGGGATCGAGCCCCCGGGCCAGCAGCCGGGCGACCTCCTCGACCCAGCCCTCCTCCACCATCCGGGCCACGCGGCCCGCGATTCGATCGTATAGGACGGCCCGCGGGAGCGTCAATCCGACCCGGACCGCTGCAATGCGCTGAGTCCCAAAGGGTTGCTCGCGAGATCCAGGCGGAGAGCGGCCGGCCGCTCACGCAGCGCCACCTCCAGCGCCCGCAGGATGCGCTGCGTATCGCCCGGCGCCGAGCCGCGCCGCGGTCTCCGGATCGACCCGCGCCAGCTCGGCCGCGAGCGCCGGCAGCCCCTCTCGCCTCCAGCCGCTCGCGCAGCTCGCTGCCGGACTTCCGGGTCGCCCGGCGGGATCGGGCTGATCCCTTCGAACAGGGCGCGCAGGTAGAGCCCGCTCCCCCCGACCACGATCGGCAGCCTGCCGCGCTCCTGGATCTCGGCGATCGCCTCCCGCGCCCGGCGGGCGAACTCGCCGGCCGACTAGCGCTCGTGCGGCTCCAGGATGTCGATCAGGTGGTGCGGCACCCGGGCGCGCTCCTCCGGCGCCCGGCTTGGCCGTGCCGATGTCGAAGCCGCGGTAGACCTGCAGGGCGTCGGCGTTGACGATCTCGCCCCCGAGCAGCTCTCGGCGAGCGCCATGGCGAGCTCGCTCTTGCCCGTGGCCGTGGCGCCGACGATGGCGAGCACTGGGGAGGTGGCGCTTACGCCGCGGCCGGCCAGGGCGGCGATGGCGGCGACCAGCTCGGCGGGGTCGATCGGCTTGGCGAGGTGGGTCTGGAAGCCGGCGGCGAGGGCGCGGACGCGGTCTTCGCGTGCGGGCGTAGGCGGTCAGGGCCGCGGCCGGCACGTTGCCGCCGTGCTCGGCGCTCCGCGCCCGCACCTTGCGGATCAGCGAGTAGCCGTCCTCGCCCGGCACGCCGATGTCGGAGACCAGGACGTCGGGCAGCGCCGCGGTCGAGGGCCGCCAGGGCGTCCGGCACGGTCGGCACCGCCGTGACCTGCGGCGCCGCACTGCTCCAGCGCGGTGACGAGCAGGTCGCGGGTGTCGGCCTCGTCGTCCACCACCAGCACGCGCAGGCCCGCGAGGAGCTTCGGAGCCCATCACGTCCGGCACGTCCTCGGCGGGCGCGCTCGCCGCCGCTCGGTCGCGCGATCCCGGCCGCTCGACGCCCAGCGCGGATGGGCAGGCGCACCGTGAAGGTCGCCCCCTGGCCCTCGCCCGCGCTCTCCACCGCCACCGTGCCGCCGTGCAGCTCGACCAGGTGGCGCACGATCGCGAGGCCCAGCCCGAGGCCGCCGTGCGGCGCGTGGTCGAGCTCTCGGCCTGGCGGAAGCGGTCGAAGACGTAGGGCAGGAAGTCGGGCCGGATGCCCGCGCCGGTGTCCTGCGACCGCGATCTCGGCGCTGGCCCTCCGCTCTGCCGCAGGCGGACCTCCACCGTCCCGCCCTGCGGGCGTGAACTTGATGGCGTTCGAGAGCAGGTTCCAGACCACCTGCTGCAGGCGGTCCGGGTCGCCCAGCAGCGGGCCGGCAGCCGGTCCGGGCGAGACGTCGCGGATGCGGATCCCCTTGGCGTCGGCGGCCGGCCGCACGCTGTCGAGGGCCGCGTCGATGATGCGCGGCAGCTCGACCGGCTGCAGCTCCAGGCGGAGCTTGCCGGTGATGATGCGCGACACGTCGAGCAGGTCGGCGATGAGCTGCGCCTGGGCGCGGGCGTTGCGCTCGATGGTCTCCAGGGCGCGGGCCGTGGTCGCGCTCGTCCACCTTGCCCGATGCGCAGCACCTGGGCCCAGCCGAGGATGGCGTTGAGCGGCGTGCGCAGCTCGTGGGAGAGGGTGGCGAGGAACTCGTCCTTGATGCGGTTGGCCTCCTCGGCCTGCCGGCGCGCCTCCTGGCGGATCGCGCTCCACTGGCTCCTCGTGGCGTGCGACAGCTCGGCCGTGCGCTGGCGCACCAGCGTCTCCTGCTCGCCGTACATCTTCTGCAGGGCCTCGTTGGCGCGGGCCAGCTCGGCCGTGCGCTCCTCCACCTCGCGGCTGCAGCGCGACCTTCTCGACGGCGTTGCGCACCGCGCGCTGCAGCTCCTGGCGCGTGATCGCGCCCTTGAGCAGGTAGTCCTGGGCGCCGCCCTTCATGGCCTCACGGCCACCGCCTCGTTGCCCTGGCCGGTGAGGACGATCACCGGCACCGGCCGTCGCTCGCGCAGCCGGGTCGAGGAACTCGAGGCCGTCCACGTCGGGCAGCCGGTAGTCGAGGAGCAGGCAGTCCGGGCCGCTCGCCGCGCGCCAGCTCCAGCCCCTCCTCGCCCAGCTCGGCCTCCAGGAACTCGTACTCCTGCTCCGGATCCTGCGACGAGCAGCCGCCGGTAGAGCTCCCGGTCCTCGGGGCTGTCGTCGACGATCAGGATCCGCAGCGGCTGCGGCGCCATCGCTCACTCCCCCTTGGGGAGGATCACGACCTCGAACCAGTAGCCGTTGAGGCGCTCGATGGCCTTGCATGAACCCGTCGATGTCCACCGGCTTCTGGATGTAGCTGTTGGCGCCCGCCCGGTAGCAGGCGTCGATGTCGCGCTCGTCGGTCGAGGTGGTGAGGACCACCACCGGGATGTGCCGCAGGCTGCTCGTCGCTCTTGATCTCGGCGAGGACCTCGCGGCCGTCGGTGCCCGGGAGGTTCAGGTCGAGCAGGATCGACGCCGGGCCGCGGCGAGCTCGCCGGGTCGGCGTAGCGGCCGCGGCGGAAGAGGTAGTCCAGGGCCTCGTCGCCGTCCTCGCAGCGGACGATGGGGTTCTTGAGGCCCGCCTTGCTGGAAGGCCCGCACGGTGGCCTCGAAGTCCTCGGGGCTGTCCTCGACCAGCAGGATCGGTTGGTTCGGGTGTGCGGCAAGGTCATGTCTCCTTTGGCCAGGGTGAAGTAGAACGTCGTGCCCTTCGCCGGAGCGCCGACTCCACCCAGATCCGGCCGCTGTGGCGCTCGACGATCTTCTTGACGATGGTCAGCCCGGCGCCGGTGCCGCCGCCGAACTTGTCCCGGCCGTGCAGCCGCTTGAAGATGCGGAAGATCGCGTCGTAGTGCTTCTCCGGGATGCCGATGCCGTTGTCGCGGACGTAGAAGGCCGGACGGGTCTGGCGCCTGCGGCCGCCGTCCTCGTCCAGCCGATCTCGATCCACTTCTCGCGGCTTGTCGTTGTACTTCATCGCCGTTGACGATCAGGTTGTGGAACATCTCGCCGACCCGCACCCGGTCGCAGCGCACCGCTGGGCAGCGGCCGCGGGACGCGCACCTCGACCTGCTCGCTCGTCGAGGCTGATGCCGAGCGAGTCCACGCACCTCGGCCACGACCTCGTTCAGGTCCACCTCGTCGATCGCCAGGTCGACCCGGCCGAGCCGGGAGTACTGGAGCAGGGAGTCGATCAGGACCTCCATGCGCCGGGTGAGGCGCATCAGGGTCTCCAGCTTGGACCTGCCCGTCCGCGTCGAGCTTGTCGCCGTAGTCCTCGAGCAGGAAGATGGAGTAGTTGTGGATGCCGCGCAGCGGCTCCTTCAGGTCGTGGGAGGCGATGTAGGCGAAGTCGTCGAGCTCGCTGGTTGCTCGCTGCAGCTCGGCGTTGCGCTCCGCCAGCTCCGCTCGGCGCGCGCCGCTCGGCGAGCTCCTGGCGCAGGGCGTCGGTGCGCTCCTCGACCCGGTGCTCCAGCCTCCTTGGCCGGAGCAGCTCGGTAGTCGCGCTCCTGGATCTGGCTCGAGCATCTGGTTGAAGGCGTCGACCAGCTGGCCCGAGCTCGTCGGCGCTCTGCTTGCTCGGCGCGCAGACGAGTAGTCGTTGTGCTCGGAGACCGCGCGCGCGGTCTCGGCCAGGCGCAGGATCGGCCGGGAGATCAGCCGCTGGAGCCCCGAGGAGAGCGCCAGGGCGGCCAGCGCCGCCAGCCAGGAACACCGCCGGCCACGGTCAGGGCCCGGAACCGGAGGCGGTCCGAGAGCTCGCTCAGGCTGCTCTCCAGGTAGACGGTGCCGATCCGCTCGTCCGTCGAGGACGACGGGCTCGGACAGAGCTCGAGGGAGTCCGTCGCCGGAACTCGTCGCCGTCCGGCCCCGGGCGCGGCGGGAGTCCGGGCTGCCGCCCTCCTCGCCGCGCCGGTAGATGGCGAGGAGCTCTCCGTTCTCGTCGTAGACCGCCGCGCGCGAGGACCGGGGCGCTTGGCCTCGCAGCGCCGCCAGGGTCTCCTCGGCCGCGTCCGGATCGTCGAAGCTGAGCGGCCGCGGTGCTGTTCTGGGCCACGATCTCCGCCAGGGTCTCCAGGTCGGTGACCATCTCGCGGCGGAAGCGCGCAGAAGTCGAGCGCGAGCAGGACCACGCCGGCCAGGAGCAGGGCGCCGCCGGTGGTCGAGCATGATGATCAGCACCAGCTTGCGGCGGATCGGCAGTGTCGCGCAGCAGCCGGTCGGGCAAGCTCAGCTCGCCGGCCCCGCGGCGGTGACCGAGCGGGCCAGGCGCAGCAGCTTGGAGCTGATCCGCAGCCCGCTGCGCTCCGCCGCGTCCAGGTTGATCAGGAAGCGGACCCTGTTCCCTCCAGGACGAAGCGATGATCGCCGCCGGCGCGCAGGAAGCCGTCCGTGTCGCCGACGGTCAGGACCGGCTCGCCCCTCGACCGGCGGAGAGCACCTCGCCGAGGCGGCTCCGCTCCGAGCGGCCGACGAAGAGGATGTGGCAGTCGCCGAGCTCGTCGAGGCGTCCGGCGCGTCCGACGCACGAGCAGCTGCCGGCCGCCCACGCGCTCGCCCTGGACCACGCGTCGAGGCTCGCGCCGAACGGGTCTTCCCGTAGACGCAGATCGCCACCGGGCGCTGCGGTCCCCGGCGAAGGCGTCGGCCGGCCACTCCACGAACTTGGCGAAGTTGAAGAGGAAGGCCGCCTTGACCTCGTACTCCGAGACGCTCCTGGCGTCCGCGACGCGGCCGGGCCGCGGCGAGGAGCGAGCAGCAGCAGAGCGAGGACGCCTGCCTCAGAAGCGACCATGTCACCTTCCCGTAGACGCTGCGCTCGACCTCCTCGCGGCGCGGACCGGCCGGCCCGAACTCCTCGTGCGACGTCGTGCAGCAGGTTCTGGCCGACCAGCGCCAGCTCCAGCGCGTCGCGCGGCGCGCCAGCCCAGACGCAGGTCCAGCTCGGTGTAGTCTCGGCACCGCCGGCGCGGGCAGCGCGCTCGACGTAGCGCAGCCAGGCGTCGAGCTCGACGCCGCCCGGCAGGTCGAGCAGGAGCGCAGCTGGACGCGGTGCTCGGGGTCGTTGCCCTCGCCCGCCGCCGTCGGGTCGCGGCTGCCCGGATCGAGGCGGAGGTGCCTCGTCCAGCCAGGCGTAGGCCGCCGTGCCAGCGCCAGCCAGGCGACGCGGCTGCCAGTTGACCCGCAGCTCGAGCCCCCAGGTCTCGGCGTTCAGCTAGTTGCCGAAGGTGATCGGGAACCGGCCGTCCGGCGGGCGGCTCCTGGCTGCGCAGGTCGTCGTAGACGTTGTAGAAGGCCGCGATGTCGAGCGAGCACGTCGGGTCCGAGCTGCATGCGGTAGCCGAGCTCGTAGGCGAGCAGCTCCTCGGACTCGAAGTCGCGGCTCCCCTGGACGAACACCACGAGCCGGGGAGCGCCGGAAGACGAGGATCAGTCCTCGTCGATCCGGGTCGGCGTGCGCACCGCCCGCGAGACCGCGCCCCAGAGGTGCGCCGGTCGCTCGCCGAGCGCCAGGCGAAGCGCGGACGCTGGGCTGCACCTCGAGCCCGGTCGAGTCGTTGTGCTCCAGCTTGGTGCCGAGCGGTCAGCGCGCAGCCGGTCGTCGAGGAGCGAGATCTCGTCCTGGGCGAAGGCGCTGAACAGGTCCTGGGTCCAGGCGGGCCGGCAGGAAGCTCGACCGGCTGCTGTTGCGCACCCGGTCGCGGGTGTGCCGGTAGCCGAGGCCCCAGATCAGGTCGTGCCGCTTCGCCGAGCTGGAAGTCGTGCTGGAAGTCCAGGTCCAGGTGTCGCGGTGCTCCTCGAAGAGCGTCGGGGATGTCGCGGTGGGTGCGGTCCTAGTAGACCTGCAGCTCGAGGCCCGAGCCGCTCGGCCAGCGGCCGCGACCAGCGGCCGAGCAGGTTGCCGCCGTCGACGTCGGAGTCGTCCGACGCAGGGGCTCGCCGATCCGGCCCGTGTAGGCGTCGCCCTGGACGGTCAACGCGTCGCCGTCCGCGGTCCTCCAGTCGGCGCGGAAGCCGCCCTGGCCCAGCCACATGTCGTCGCGCGCATCGCCGCCGTCCGCGAAGCCCGAGGGCGTCGCGGTCGACGTACTTGCCGTAGACCCGGTAGTGGCCGCGCTCCCCCAGCGTGCCGCCGTAGCGCGCGGCCGCCGAAGCCCGCGCTCCTCGTTGCCGGCGCCCGCCGTCGACCAGGCCGCCCTGGGTGTCGGCGGCCGGCTTGGTGATGACGTTGATGACGCCGTTGACCGCGTTGGCGCCCCAGAGCGTGGCGCCGGGGCCGCGGATGACCTCGATGCGCTCCACGTCCTCCAGCAGCACGTCCTGCACGTCCCAGAACACGCCCGAGAAGAGCGGCGTGTAGACGCTGCGGCCGTCGATCAGCACCAGCATCTTGTTGGCGGTCGCCGAGTTGAAGCCGCGGGCGCTGATCGCCCAGGTGCGCTGGCTCTGGCGGGCCACGTGGAGCGAGTTGACCAGGCGCAGCGCCTCGGGGAGGCTGGTGACGCCCGAGCGCCGGATCTCCTCGCCGGTGATCACCGATGATGGCCGCGGCGGCCTCGAAGAGGCGCTCGGCGCGCCGCGACACCGAGGTGACGTCGATCTCCATCAGCTCCTCGATGCTGAGGCCCTTCAGATCCTGGGCGGCGACGACGGTCTCCTGCGCCCGGACCGGGGAGACGGCACAGACGGCGAGTAGGGCGGCGACTGCGATTCTGGATCTCATTTCTTCGATCTCTCCGCTGGCTCAGCCCACGAGCATCGATCCTGGACTTCCATGGCAATCCTTGACACGAAAGATACACTTCTCCTGGGATTGGCTCCACTTTGCGAAGGTGATGCCAGTGTCCCCCGGCGCTCCATGAAGATGGTGGATTCCCAGGAAACCTCTGAAAAGACAAGGGTTCTCGCGGCCGTCGTGGAGCGGGACGGGCGGCTGCTCCTCGCCCGGCGGCCGTCCGGAAAGCGCCATGCGGGGCTGTGGGAATTCCCCGGAGGGAAATTTCTACCCGGAGAGACCCCTCTGGAGGCGGCGCAGCGGGAGCTCTCCGAGGAGCTCGGCGTCGAGGTGGTCTCCCTGGGTGCTCTCCTCGGTGCCGTGCCCGACCCCGGCTCCCCGTTCGTCATCGAGCTCTACGCCGTGGACATCGCGGCGAGCCGGCTGCGTTGGAGCACGACGCCCTCGCCTGGGTGAGTCCCGACGAGCTGCTCCTCAACTCTCTCGCGCCGAGCGACCGGGCCTTCGCGGAGAGCTTTCTGGAGGGCTGGATGAAAAAAAGGGATGGTCGGATAGGATATCCTGAGAGCTCCTGACCAGCAGGAGACGCGAGGAGGGATTCGGCATCGGTAAGCGCGACAAGAGACGTCGAGAGGCGGGGCGGCCGAGGCTTCCAGAAGACAGAGATCCCCGGCAGCGCAGCCCGGATGAGCCGGACGCGGCGAGCGGCGTCCGCGGGGCGTGGCTCCTCCTTCTTGTCCCGGCCCTCGCCGTAGTGGCGTCGCTCACCCTGAGCTACCTCTGGAACGAGGACTTCTGGTGGTATCTCACCTCCGGCCGCCAGGTCGTGGAGCAGGGAGGCCTCCCAGCCAGGACCCGTTCCTTTACACATCGGACAA
Source organism: uncultured Chloroflexia bacterium (assembly GCA_963729445.1). GTDB lineage: Bacteria > Chloroflexota > Chloroflexia > Thermomicrobiales > CFX8 > JACCZH01. The sequence continues at coordinate 1,263,609 of CAVSNU010000002.1, read as the reverse complement.
GGGGATCGGCTGGGTTTATCACTCCTGGCTCTGGACGGTCATCGTCGCGGTTCTGGAGCGCTTGGGAGGGCTCGCAGGGGTGGTGATCTTCCACGCGCTCCTCGCCGTCACCCTGAGCGTCCTCGTCTACACCGCCGGGCGGATCGACCGCTTCGGTCTGGCTGAACGTTCTCGCCCTGATCCTCTTCCTGGTGACGATCGGCGGGCGCCTCTGTGGCAAGGCCGAGGTCGCCTCCTGGCTGATGCTCGCCCTCTTCTACCGTCTCCTGGAGCGTGGAGGGGCGTTTACCTGGAAGCGCGTCGCGGTCCTCGGCGCGCTGCAGATGCTGTGGGCCAACCTCCACGGCGGCTATCCGCTCGGCATCTTCGTGGCGCTCTGCTACAGCGTCGGCGGCTGGCTCGAGGCGCGGAGAGGCGCGAAGACGGCGGTCTCTTCCGGACATCCGCCGCTCTGGCTCCCGGCGCTGCTTTTCCTGCTGGCTGTCGCCGACCCCTGGCACTTCAACGAGCGCCTCGCGCCTTTCGCCTTCGTGACGGGCTCTCAGGAGTACCAGCCGATCGGGGAGTCCGGGACCAACCTCATCCTGGAGTGGCGCAGCCCGTTCCGCGCGGGCCCGGCCGAGCCCTGGCTGCCATGGCTCCATCTGCTGGCCACCGGCGCCGGGCTCGCCAGCTTTGTCGCCGCCCGGCGGTGGCCGCTGCCGCGCCTCCTCTTCTTCCTGGGGATGGCGGTGCTCGGGGCCACGGCCATCCGCCACCTTCCCGGGCTGGCTCTCGCCGCCGCCCTGGTGATTCTCGGCAATCTCCAGGACCGGGAGCGCGAGCCACGGCCCGGGAGACGCCGCCGGGAGAGGCACGGCATCCCGCGACGCTGGATCTATGCGACCGCCTGCGGGCTCATGGCCGTCACGCTGCTGGGCGCCGCCGTCGCCCTGCGCGTCGCCCGTCCAGGATTCGAGGGGGGGCAGTCCGGCAGCTTCTTCACCGTCCGGCCCTCCATCGCCTGCCCCCGGGCGGCCGACTTCATTCTCGACAACGACCTGCCGGGTCCCATCTTCAACGACTTCCAGATGGGCGCCTATCTGAGCTATCGCCTCTGGCCCAGGCACCGCCTCTTCATCGACAGCCGGGTGCTCGATCCCGCGGTCGTCGTCCAGTACACGCGGATCGTGGGCTCGCCGGAGAGCTGGAGGCAGGCGGAGAGCCGCTACGGCTTCCAGACCGTGGTTCTGGGGAACTTCTCCCGGACGCTGCGGTCCCCGCTGGGCATGACCCTCCTCCAGGACCCGCGCTGGCGGATCGCCTACGTCGATCCTCTCGCCGTCATCCTGGTCAAGAGCGGCTTCTCCGCCCCGCCGGTGTTCCGGCTCGAGCTCCCGGAGTCCGGGGAGCGGCGGGCCCCATTCGTCCCCCCCGCCGGCTTCGTCCCTCCTCTGCCGGCCTTGCAGAGGGCTTTTTTGAACGACTTCCCGGCCAACTACCTGGTGGAGTACCTGGCGATCCTGGGGCAGCTCGGCCGACCCGGCGATGTCGTCGCGCTCGCCACCCGGGCCCTGGAGACCCTGCCGGAGCACCCCCTCCTGTACCGCCAACGGTGTGCAGCCCACCTGGCCCAGGGAGATGCCCAGGCGGCGGTCCCCGACTGTATGGCGGCGTACCGGCAGCTCCCCGAGGACAGTCAGGTGGTGGCGGTCTACGCCATGGCGCTGCATCGAGCCGGCCGCCGAAGCGAGGCCCTCTCCATCCTCCGGAAGGCCCTGAGCCAGAACCGGTTCGATCCCACATTGCAGCGGGCCCTGCAGAGCCTCGGGCGGATCTGACGCAAGAGATCCGCCGCCTGCCCCGCCGTTCAAGCCCGCCTCGGGCTTCGCGAAAAAAGCCTGCGTGAATCCCGCGTCTTTTGACGGCTTACTTAGAGCAGGGTTTCAGGCAACTCCGCTGAGCGCATCCCGGGGCGGGCTCCTGAGAGCCGCTGCGTACGCTCAATCAGTGTCCACTCAAATCGTCGTATGGAAAAACCTGCGGTTCGACGGCAAAATCCCTGGGTCCTGCTCGCCGTGCTCGGCGTCGTCGGCGCGCTCGCGGCCCTCGCCCGGCATCCCCGACCCGCCGCCCGGCGAGGTGGCGCGCCTCGCAGCCCGCTTCCGGTTCGCCTGGCAGTCGCTCCCGCCGGCTCCCATGCCGGCGGGCGGGGTCGTCCTCCGGTCAACAAGACGGCCGCCGCACATGCAGTTCTACTTCTACCAGATCGGCGGCTCCGCCGCGCTCGGCGACCTCGACGGCGACGGGCTGCCCAACGACCTGTGCCTCACCGACTCCGCGCGCAAGAGCTGACGGTGAGCCCGGTGCCGGGCACCGGCAACCGCTACGCGCCGTTCGCGCTCGACTTCGGGGACCGCTTCGACCGGCATGACGGAGTACCCGACCGTCTGCCGCATCGCCGACATGAACGAGGACGGCCTCGCCGACCTCTTCGTCGCCTTCTAGGGCCGCCCGCCGCTGCTGCTGCTGCGCCGCGCGCCGGCCGGATCTCCAGCCCGCGCGCGCCGCTCTCGATGGCCTCCTTGCGGTCGCGCGAGCTCGTCCCGGACCTCGCGCCAGCGCTGGTGGACCGCCACCGCGACGTTCGCGGACGTCGACGGCGACGGCCACCAGGACATCGTCGTCGGCAACTACTACGCCGACGGCTCCGAGATCACCGACGCCAACTCGAACCGGCCGTTCGAGATGAACGACGACTTCTCGCGGGCGCGCAACGGCGGGACGAGCCGGATCTTCCTCCACGTCCGGCGGCGCAGTCGGGCGAGGCGCCGGCGCGCTCTACCGCGATGCCGGCGACGTCTTCCCGGGCGACGGCGAGCGCGGCTGGACGCTGGCGGTCGGCGCCGGCCGACCTCGACCGCGACGGGCTCTCCGAGCTCTACATCGCCAACGACTTCGGGCCCGACCAGCTGCTGTGGAACCGCTCGCGGCCGGGCGCGGTGCGAGCTCGTGGAGCTCCACGGCGAGACGGGCTTCTTCCGTTCCCGAGTCGATGGTCCTCGGGCACGACTCGTTCAAGGGCATGAGCATCGACTTCGGCGACGTCAACGACGACGGCATCTTCGACATGTCGGTCAGCAACATCGCGCTCCCCCTTCGCCCTGCAGGAGAGCCACTTCCTGTGGACCAGCACCGGCCATCTGGACCGCCTGAAGGTGAGGACCTCGACGGGTATCTCAAAGACCACGCGATGGCGGTGATCTAAGCCGGGTTCCCAACCCCTTCACCACAATCCACAAGGCTGGCCCCCCCCTCCCATGCGCATCAACACTCGCCGAAGGGAAGACCAGAAGAGGCCGCTGTCTGTCCTGATGCCGCGCGAGCGATAGTGTAGGATCGTGAGTCGAACGAGTTGGTGGGTTACTCAGCCGTGGAGATGGAAGCCTGCACATGCTACCCCTGTTGAAGACAACGCTGCCTGAGCCTGTTCTGCTGGGCCTTATCGCCGTCAGCTCTCTTCTGGCGGTTGTCACGATGGTGCTGATGTTCGTCAGGATGCAGGCAACCCCGGCCGGCGAGGAAGCTCCCCACCCGCCCTTTGATCCCGTCTTGCTCGGCTCGGCGATTGCTGTTGTCGTGTTTGCCGCGATTGCGTACCTGACGCTCTAGCCTGATCCCTCTGGCGGCACGCGATCACGCCACGGTCCAGGGCCCCTACGAGCAGCTGTGTCGGAGACAACAAGCAACGTGTTAAGCCGGATACACCCCGTGCAGCGTCCCGAGGGTATTCTCTGAGAGTCAGGATCACGGTTTCCGGAGGTGTCCCCCCAACACCGGCGAGAGGCCACCTGACCTGGGGCGTGAGACGGTTCGCGACGTTGACGTCGCCGTCAGTCCCGGTACAAGCCGTAGGCTTTCCCCCTACTCCTCCCCAATCCCTTCATGAAGGCGGTACCGCTCCACCGGGCCGCCTTTCCTCTTGTTGATGACCGGCTCGCTAATCCGTCACCGAGAGTACCCAGCCGGCAGCCAGGATGACGGCACTGCTGGTGAGGACCTTGAAGAGGTGTGGCTGGACGCGAGCCCCGGCCACGCGGGTGGCGATAAACGCCACACCCAGCAGCACCGCGGCCACACCGGCGGCGACGGTTGTCGTCAGCGGACGCGAACCTACCAGCCAGCCTCCTGCGGCGACGGACAGGGTCGACCCAAACGCGGCCGCCCAGATGGCCGCTTCCGCCCAGCGCCGGCCAAGGAGCACACTGATGCCCTGCTCACCCCGGCTGCGGTCGGCTCCGATATCCGGTAAGGTCTGCGAGAGGTGAATCGCCATCACGAACAGCGCGCCGATCGGGTAGAGCCAGAGTAGCTGGGGCTCAAACGTGTCCATCACCACCCAGGCCCAGGTCGGAAGCAGGGGCAACGCCACCAGATAGGGCAACCACGACAGGGGTGTGCGCTTGAGCTTGAAGTTGTAGATCAGCCCGGCGCCGATCATGACGACCAGCAACACGAACCCCCAGATGCCGAGCAACAGACCGGCCAGGGTCATAACCACAAGACCCAGCGCGGCCATGACGAGTGCCCCTGCCGGAGGAACCAGACCTGCCGGGATCGGCCGGTACGGCTTGTCGATCGCGTCGGCCTCCCGGTCGCACCACTCGTTCGACGCACCGATGGCGACCTGGCCCCCGAGCATACTGGTGAACAGCAGCACGAAACGGCCGACGTCAGGATCTCCGCCGGCAGCAAGCAGGCCGAAGAGCGCGGTCGCGATCATTACGATCGTGATCGCCCACGGATGCGTCAACTGGAGGTAGGCCACGATTTTCCTGCTCATGATCCTCTCAGACCTGCGCCGTCCGCCCTTGAACGACCCCGACGCGCTCCACGACCGGCTGGCCTTGGGGTCTCACGGGCGACATTGTATCGAGTAATTGAGGTCAACAAGCCATAGGGACCGACCAGGAAATGATATGGTGACGCCTCGGGCCTCCGTTGCCTAAACGACGGTATTGTGACGACGTACCGGATGTATGGGAACGCGTGGGCGGGCAACGCATCTGCAGCCATCGAAAGGATCCCCACGTGATTCCAAGTGCGATTCTTGCCGGACTCCTCGTGGGTTTGCTCCCCAAACCCTGGTGGATCTTCGGTACCGCCCTGGTTGGTTGCGGATGGATTGTAGTGCTGATCAGTACCGATATCATTGCAGTGAATGACGAGCTTCGTATTGTCGGATCAATACTCTTGGCAGTGATGAATACGCTCGTGGGGGTGAGCTTGACCAAAGCCACCACGACGCTCGTTAGACATGTTCACAGGAAAACATAGAGCTGTCGATCCGTAGGACTCACTTGATTCCGCGAGTCGGCGCGGTGAGTTCGAGCGCGAGCACACTGCAGCAGCACGAAACGGCCGACGTCAGGATCTCCGCCGGCAGCAAGCAGACCGAAGCACGCGGTCGCGCTCATGTTCCTCTCAGACCTGCGCCATGCGTTCTTGAATGAGACCAGGGAAGCGCGTCACGTCAACATCACCGGCTGCACCGTCTCCAGTCCGAGATCCACCTGGCGAAGCGTCTTCAATGTCACCCAGCCGTGCTCCATCAGGGGTACCGCCCTCCATGCGCCGGCCTTCCTCAAGAAGAAATCAGGTTTCCTCGATAGAATCAGAAGATGTGCCGCCAGACCACGCGTCTATCCGTGCACACATCTACACGCGCAGCCCGTTTGGACTCGGACACAACCGGGAGCTGATCCCGGTATCGGGCGCTCTGTGTCGCACAGCGACGTCCAGTTACGACAAACATCCATGTCCTCCTCTCGATCGGGGGATTGTAGCCACCAGGGGAGTGTATCGACGGAAGCAAGTACGCGCGAGAAGAGGTTATTCAACGTATGATGGCATTGCATTCTAAACCCGGGATGGCCGTGAGGCAGGCCGCGTGACGTTCAGTCCCTCTAAAGTGTTCGCCACGATGCTCACGGACCCGGGAGGTGTCATCGATCAGATGGCAGCGATTGGCGTTGATGGCATGGCAGATTACGCGCTGGATTTTGTGCAGGCGGCCCTTCCCAGGGTCGTGTCCATCGTGGTCATCGTCGTCATCACCTTCCTGGTGTTGCGGCTGCTGCGCTCAATGGTGCAGAAGCTTGTCCGTAGAGTTCTCGAACGGCGCGACGAGCCGCCACGCGACCTGACCCAGAAGGCGCAGACGCTGGCGAGCGTGATCGAGTCAACCGGCAGACTGTTCATTCTGCTCATGGCCAGCATGTTGGTCCTGACCAATCTGGGTATTCAGATCGCACCACTCATCGCCAGCGCCGGCGTCGCAGGGCTCGCGATCGGGCTCGGGGCGCAGAGCCTGATCAAGGACATGATCAACGGCTTCCTCATCCTGTTCGAGAACCAGTACGCGGTCGGTGATTTCGTGCGGATCAATCCTGTGAGCGGAACCGTCGAAGAGCTCAATCTACGCCGCACGGTGCTGCGCTCGGTTGACGGCGCGGCAGTCGTGATCCCAAACGGCGACGTGAGAGTTGTTGAAAACCTATCCAAGGGCTGGTCGAGGGCGATCATCGACATGAACGTCTCTCCCGAAGCGGATGACGATCAGGTCATGGCCGTGCTGCACGAGGTCTTCGATGACATTCAGCTCGATCCCGAGATCGGCGCGAAGATCGTCGAGGAACCCACAATCCTCGGTCTCACGACGGTCAGCACCAACCAGCTCACCTACCGGGTCATGGTCAAGACCCTGCCGGCGGAGCAGTGGACCGTCGAGCGCACCCTGCGCCGTCGCCTGCGGGACCGGCTGCTCTCGCGCGGTATCTCCTTCCCCGGCACCGTGCCAGCTGCTCTGGTCGACATGGTCGAAGGGCCGGGATAATGGAACAGGCACGCCGATGGTATATGCGCTCCCGGAATCAACTGGACGCTCGTGCACATTGTTGCGACGCACAGCGGAAACGACGAACAACATCCCGCTGGGGAATGCTCTGGGACACAACGTTTGACGGTGGCAACGGGGCCGTGATCGGAGCGACGAGACCCGACCCTGCGGGTACTTCGTTAGCACTGCCCACTATACTAGTGGGGGATGTGTAAAGATCTGCACATCAGGGGAGATAACAACGGGGTGTGACCATTGCGATGGTGGGTGGGCAATCGCCGCGGCGAAGGGTGGTAGTGTGGTGTTGATCTTTGACCGTCTCGTGCTGGATGTTGCCGACCTGGAGCGTTCCGTCCGGTTCTACACGGACACGCTCGACTTTCAGATCGTCAATGCCAGCGATTGGGCGGGACACCGCACATCGGTGCTGCAGCTGGGCGCGTTCCATCTGTTCCTGCTGGAACAGCCGACCGAGGGCCAGGCTCGTTACCAGCTGCCCAAAGCCGGCCCGGTGATTGGGCTCTCCGAAGTGCGCATCGAAGCCCGAGCCGAAGCCTTGCAGCGTGCCGCGGCGGACATCGTGCAGCCGCTTACCCAATCCCCCTGGGGTGGACGCTCGCTGTTGCTCCGTGACCCGGATGGGTATCTCATCATGATCCAGGAACCGCGCGACGAGGCGGACAGCCTGGCGCCGCCGGTGTCTCCACCGTTAGGTTAGCTGGAGACACGCTGCCGGTCACCGAGCTCTGCCCGGCGTTCATCTTCTTCCGGTTTGAGCCGCATCACCCGCGCAGTCGTCACCGCCGCACCAATGGCAATAAAGATATCCCCGATCGAAATGACGTTTGACAGTGGAAAACCGTCCGGGATGGCGATGGTGTCGCCCAGGAAGTAGAGCCGGGTGTCATCGTCGGCGATGACGCTGTTGGTATGGGTCAGCCGCTTGCCGGACGCGGCATCTTCCTCACTCTGCTGGACGTTCTCCAGCCGGCCGGCCTCTTCCAGCAAATCGGCGCGGGTGGGCATAAAGCCGCCGTTCGCAAAAATGACAACCGCGTTCAGCAGCCCGCCGATCAGGATAAGGCTAAGCCCCGGGATACGTCGATTCTTGTACAGCACAAAGAGCGTCATCAATGTGGTGATCATATAGAGGTACGGACCGGTGCTGTGGATGATCGCCATCTGGCCCATCAACGGGGTGAAGATGAGCACCTGCACGGCCAACGCAACCATGAGTAACGGCAGGTAGCGAAAGCGCGCCAGACCGAACCCAGCCACTGACCCGCCGAGCAGAAATCCGAGGAGAAGTCCGGCTGCTACGGCAAAGAAGAGTACCAAGGCCGCTCCTCGTCTTCAGAGAGCGTTACGGTCTGCTCTCGCTTGATCGGGCGCACCTTGTGGGCTTCTTCCATGACCTCCAGGAACGTCGCGACAATTTGCGGATCGAACTGGGTAATCGCGTTCTTGCGGATTTCCTCAATTGCGAACTCGCGGCTGAGCGCCGGCCGGTAGGGTCGGGAAGACGTCATTGCGTCAAAGGTGTCGGCCACGGCGATAATGCGCGCGCCAATCGGAATCTGGTGTGCCCGGATACGGTCTGGATAGCCTTTGCCATCCCAACGCTCGTGGTGCGAGCGCACGATGGCGGCTTCGTGGCGGAACTGCCGGTATGGGCTGAGCAGTTGTTCCCCGATCGCCGGGTGCTGCTGCATAATTTTCCACTCTTCGTCGCTGAGCGGTCCACCCTTGTGCAGGCTTTCGTTAGCGATACCGATCTTGCCGATATCGTGCACGCGCGCAGCAATCTCAACTCGTTCGATCTCATGATCTTTTAAACGATGAACCTCGGCGATCCGCTTCGCAAGAGTCGCCACCCGGTGCGAGTGCTCGGCGGTGTACGCGTCGCGGGCATCGATGGCGTCCGCCATGGCGATCATGGCTTGCCGGGTCTGACTCTGCAAACGCTGAATTGTCTCAAACGCCAGATAGGTGGTCACGGCGGGCACAAAGAGCAGTGGGCTGACGATTGGAGACGCCTCCCAGACCAACGCGAAGAGCACACCAACGACTTCAAGACTGGCATAGGGTAACAAGAACCCGAGATCCTGGCTGAACCAGATATACGAGAGCGAGCGATGGTTCGCGATCGCCAGATAGCCATTCATAAGGAAGACGTTGGATAAATAGAAGGCGCCAATGACGAGAATAACCGAAACAATCGACATCACATGGAGGGGCAGAGTGAGTAATGAGTTTCCATTGCTGAGCACATGCCAGAGCAGGCTGCTCACTCCAAAAGTGAGTGCATAGTTCGCCGCATTGAAAACGACATGTGTCCATGGTTTGCGATGAAAGAGATCGTGCAGAAGGACGACCGCAGCCCCGGCGATGGCAGGTACCGGGAAAGGCAACATGAAGATCATGGCCATGTAGGTGACAGTGGCAAAACTGGTTGCGCCGCTAATGAGAAGCGGAAAAGCGATCCCGATCTCTAATGCCAGGCTGACAACACTCAGCAGGACGGCAGTGATGATGACGCTGCGGGTGATCTCAGGAGAAACGACGAAACTCGCCACGCTGACGAAGGCAATTGCTGCCAGCGCAACAGCCATGATGTAAACATGGCGCATCGCTATTCTTGCTCGGCCACGGTCGATCATGTTCACCCTAGGTGGGTCGAAGGAGCCGCCCCATACTTAGCAAAAATAGAGAGTGCTATGGTTCAATAGCACTCTCTATTGATCATCGCTATCTGGATTCTACAACCGTCGTGGCCAGAATCGAACGGCACTAGATCACTCATTAGTCCCAACTTACGCGGGATAGAACGACCGTCGAGTTCCCTGGGCGACGTTCATGTTGTAGATGCGTCTGGTTTAGGTAAGGCGGTTCGGCGCGCCCGACAGCAGTACCAGCGACATGATGCCGCACAGCCAGAGCGCAGTGGTGAGAGTTCGTCCCTTAAGTCGCTTCACAGTAGCCATTCCTCCTCATTTGCCCAGATTGGGCCTGTCGCATTGCCGTTCTGTGGAGTCTCCGAGATCAATATAGCCTAAAGTCATCGTAAATGCAATACCTTCGTACTCGGAAATTACCTCTGAAGTATGACAATAGTCCTACGCACGTGGGGGTGTTTATGCACCTGTTGACGCTTTTGGCATCTCCTGCGTACGGACACTCCCCGATAGAACAGCGCTGGGTACGCTTTTATAATGATAGAGGCACACATTTCGAAGAACATTGCGTGCCTCGAAATCACACGAATCGCTCGAAATTCGTCACTGAATGTGCCAGGATCGCCCCCGCCACCACCCGGTTTTCGTCGTTTTGCACCTGGCACGGCATACTCAAGAGGGCGATTTTCTCAGCGAGCCTACGTCTGGCAGATTGATACCGACAAGCTAAAGGGTTAGAAGAGATGACTTTCTGGGAGATACTCATTATCATCGGCATCATCGTCATCCCGCTCATCGCGTCCATCTGGCTGACACTCTGGACTGTCGAGAAACGTGGTCGTGGCCCGAAACCCTATTACCGGACCAAGCCCCCCGAAGACGACCAGGACGTCACCGACAAGACGGGGACCTGAGCGCCGGGGTTGGCGCGCATGCGCGTCCTCCACGAGCTCTCCATTCCAAAGCTCGAACAACGTCTGGAGCCGCTGGTCGTACACGGTCATTGAGGGTACGGAACGGTATCGGCTGGCACCGCGTTCCTCGACCACCATTGACCGGCCAGGTGGTCGATCGATAACGCGGAGCACCTAACGCGACGCACCCTCTTTTGAATGCTCCAAATCAGGATAGAAGTGGCATTCGCTACATTGCACATAAACACGTACGATTAGGGACCGATTTCCCGGTTGAGTCTGAATTGACACTTCCTATAATGAGCTAGCCACACAAGAGCTTGCCCCAGGCCGCGTGGCAGGGGGTTGCAGACGCTGATTGACGAGATACACAAGGAACAGAGCAGCATGAGTATCGCCATTTCCGATGCAATCCAGCAGGCGCAGCAGGCTATCGAGGGCGGCGACTACCGTTCCGCGATTCAAACCTGCAACCAGCTCGTCAATCAGTTTCCCGATTACGCCGCGGCCTACCGGCTGCTGGGCGAGGCCTACCTTGAGCAGGGGCAGACCGCCGACGCCGAGCAGGCCTTCTCGCAATCGCTGCTGCGTGACCCGCGCCAACCCTGGGCCTACCATGGTCTTGGATTGATCGCCGAAGAACAGAACGTGCTCGACAACGCGCTCGCCTTCTGCCAGGTGGCCTGGGAACTGGCGCCGAACTACCCCCAATTGCGCGATCCAGTGATCCGCATCGCGACCCGGCGCTTCGGGGCCGACGGGCAGGCGCAGCTGACCGGCGCGGCGCTGGCACAGATTTATGCCAACACCGCCCGGCTGCAGCGTGCCGCAGCGGAATTTCAAGGGGCGCTGACCGAGCTACCCGACCGGATTGACCTCAAGCTCGGGCTGGCCGAAACGTTGTGGCTCCTGCGTAGAGATGCTGACGCCGCCGAGCTCTGCCGCGACGTGCTGCAAGAGAACCCGGTTGCGATCCAGGCGCTGGTGATCCTGGCCGACGTCGAGGGACGTGCCGGTAACGGCGCCGAAGCGGCAACGCTGCGCGACCGCGTGCGCGCCATCGATCCAGACGGCGCGATCGCCGCCAGCATGCTTTCGCGCAACGCGCACGCGGACAGCGACGCGCTGGTCCTCCCGGCCGACGCGATACCGGTTTTCAACGAGGTCACTGCCCAGGTCGTTACTGAGCGGCCCCACATCGCCCCGGCGCCCGACTTTGGCTACCAGCCATCGCGGGCCGATCAACCGTTCCAGGATATTGAAGACCTCGAGCCAATCAGCGCCGAGGAGTTTGGCTCCGAGGCCACTGAGTTTGAGGCTGCCGTTGAAGACTCGTCAGAGATGACGCTGGAGCAGCTAGACACCGCTGAGCTGGTAACAGCAGCGCCGGACGAAACCTTCATCGACGACGCACCGTCGATTTACCGCACAGAAATTGACGACGCCGTGTTCGGTCTCCAGCACGAGCCGGCAGCCAGCGAGACAACGCTGGCCGGCCAGGATGACGATGCGTTCGCCGCCCTGAGCGCCGAGCTTGGTGACGTTGAGCCAATGGCGATCGAGGAGTTCGGTGCGGAGCCAGAAGACATTGACCGGCTGGCCGAGGTTGAGAACCACCTCCTCTCGGACGCCGGCGATCTGTTCGGCGATCTCATGTCACCGTTCCCAACAGAAGGCACGGCAGCCGACCACCTGCACAACCTGACGTCCGTTCTGGAGGACGATGTTGCAGGGCTCCTTGACCGGGTCGGCGAGCAGGCCGTCACGGAGCCGGAAGATGAGCAGCTCCCCCCTGATGCTGATTCAGCAAGCGGCACGGGTTATACAACCGTGCTGCGTGAGCTTGGCGACGAAGGTCTGACTCCGTTCGACCCGATGGGCCGGCAACACGTCAGCGAGCAGGCCGCGGAAGATCATGACGTGGCCGCACAAGCTGGCGAGCGTGCGCCAGACGTCGACGATCTGGCACGGCTGACCGAGGACTGGGACAGCATCGACGACGAGATCGCGCGCGCCGTGCCGACGACCACCGGCCACACCGACCGGCTCCGTGCCGCCGACGACCTGGGCATCGCGCCATTTGATTTCGAGCTTGAGGACGATACCGCCCGCCTCCCAGCGTATCGCCCGTTTGGTGAAGACGACAGCGAGATCAGCATGGAAATCGACCTGGAGGCAGCCGCAACCGAGGTCAAACCCGAGCCTGAAACCGACACCGGCCTTGCGGCGACAGCGGACGACGATCTGCCCGACAACCTGCAACCATTCTCGATCGCAGAGTTCGAGGACGACACCGACGACGACAAGCCGTTCTCGTTCGCGTCACTCCCCTGGGAATCCAACACCAGTGGGCCGGCCGTGCCGAGCGACGAAGATTTCGAGGCACTTCTCTCGTCCGAGGACACTTCAGCAGCCGATACTGCGGCGCCCCAATCCGCCGAGCCGATCGATTGGACGGCTGCGTTCCGGACCGACGTTCCAGAGAAGCCAGAGCCGGCGCCGGCCGCCTTCGACGTACCGCCTGGCTGGGGACAAACTGATGAGTGGAATACCTCACTGGACGTGACGCGCCAGATTGGTCACGAGCAGGTGGAGCTCGACGAGGATATGGCAGCCGAACCGCTCCCGGCACCCGGCCAGGCGCACCTCCCTGTTGCACACGCGCCAACCACCGGGCTCTTTCGCAAGGTCGATCCCGAGAAGCTGGTGGCCGACCACGGCCTCTTCGATCGAGCGCGTGCCGCCAAGGCAGACTTGATCGCCCAGGGCGCGATTTCTGGAGAGCGGCCCCTGGTTGAAGATGCGTCGCAGCCGGAACCAGTGGTTGCAGACGAGCCGCAACCGGTGAGCTGGTTCGAAGACACGCCGGCCGGGGAAGACTTCGTTGTCGCCACCGGAGCGACGCGCGACATCAACACCCTGCGGGCTTCTCTCCAGGCAGCGCCGGATGATGACGAGCTGCACTGGTGGCTGTCCGAGGCACTGCGTGAGAGTGGCGACATCGACGCCGCCTACGGCGAGTATCGCTGGCTCATTAGAAACGCTGGGCATCGTGCGGACGACGTGATCGGCGCACTCAACGTCTGCGTGGAGCAGGAACAGCACGCGGAAGTGGGTCATCGGTTGCTGGCGGATCTCTATCGCCGCCGGGGCGCGGTATCGCTTGCCAGCAGTCACGCCGCAACCGCTATGGCCGTCCGTCGCCGGCTACGTGGCTAACAGGCCGAGAGGAATCGCTGTGGAAAACAGGCTGCTTGAGCTCGTTGAATATCGCAGTGTGCTGGGCGCACTCACAACCTCAATCGACGGGTTGCTCGTCGCCTCGGTCGCAATCCAGATCGAGGACGCGGAGCTGATCGCCGCCTCCACGGTTGGTGACGAAGAGCGGGGGGATAGCGACCGCTCCTATTCGGTAACATCCTCCGAGTATGGCGTCCTCCACGTCGCCCGGGGCCAGGAGCTACGTCTGGTCGTCCTCTCTGAACCCGGCACCGACCCTGACAGCATGCGTGACCTCATGACCGGCACGCTGCAGTCAATCGAGGAAGCGATCAGGGTGTAGCAAGCCCCCTCCTCCCGGCAGACAGCCCTCTCCCACGGGGTGAGGGCAGCAATACCCTGTGATACCCTTCGCGCTGGTCATCTTGACCGGCGCGTTCTGTTATTTTGCGCCTCTACGAGCGGATTTCAGGAACAGGGAAGGAACTGGGTGTATGGAGCGGACGCTCATCATTGTCAAGCCAGACGGCGTGCAGCGGGGTCTCGTCAGTGAGATTCTGGGTCGCTTTGAGCAGCGCGGGTTGAAGCTCGTCGCCCTCAAGCTCATGCAGATCGACCGCTCACTGGCCGAGCAGCACTACGCCGTTCACCAGGGCAAGCCGTTCTATGAGGGGCTGGTAGAGTACATTACCTCTGGGCCGGTTGTTGTGAGCGTGCTTGAGGGGCCGTCCGCTATCGACGCCGTCCGTACCACTGTCGGCGCGACCAACCCGGCCACCGCTGCCCCTGGCACCATTCGCGGAGACCTCGGGATCACCATCGGCCGCAACCTGGTGCATGCCTCGGATTCAGTCGAGAATGGCGTGAGGGAAGTCGAGCTCTTCTTCGGAAAGGACGGGCTCATCTCCTATACCCGTTCTCTGGACGCCTGGATCATCGAGGAGTAAACCCTCACCCCGGCACCCCTCTCCCACCAGGAGAGGGGAACTTGCGCTGGACGGATATCTGCTGGGTCCGGAAGACATCAATAACGACGCCCGCTCTCCCGTAGGGCGTGGGCCGGGGGATGCGGGCGTCTCTCGGAGGCTCGCTTACGAATCCACCCGGTAGATAACCGTCTGCTGGGTGTTCCAGCGCGAGAGCAGTTCCGAGATCAGGTCGCGGAACTGGAAGTTGCTCCAGCTCACATCGACCTCACGACGATCCTGGACCGGCGTGCCGGCGAACTTCTCACGGTTGGCTGCGGCGAGCGTATCGGTGCGCAGTGACACCCGGTGGATCTCGGCAAAGAGTGTCTGACCGTCGGTCATAAAATAAACCCCGAAGCCTGGATCGAGATTCAGCCCGAAGACCCCCCCTCGCTGCACGTTGTCAATGATCGTCGGGTAGCCGTTGCGCACCCGGCCAACATAGGCGCCTCTGGTAGCTTCGAGGATCGGCAGTACCCGTTCCCGGATGCGTTCAAGCTCGGTGATGAGCTCAGCCGGGCTCAGGGCTGTCGTCTGCGGCGTGTCGGTGCTTGATTCCATGTGCTGTGGTCTTCTCTCAATGCATCTTGGACCCGATAGACACTGTTGCTACGGATTAGTATGGCAACTCAGCCACGACAATACCAGCCGGTCAGTCCCCGCTGGCGCGCACGGGTGTCGGGAGCGTCCTGCGGGTCTGGATGTTAAACAGTCCGAAGAAGATTCCAACTGCCGGACCGATCAACATCGAGAAGATGATCGTTCCCACCCCGAAATCCCCGCCCATGGCGATCCCGATGACAATGACGGTGATCTCCATCGTCCAGCGCACCACACTCACCCGCAGGTTCGTCAGGCGAGTCATGGCCAGCATGAAGGAGTCACGCGGGCCGGCGCCAAAACCAGGCTTGATGTACAACGCTGAAGCAAACCCCAGCGTCAGGACCGCCACCAGCAGCATCGCGATCCGCGCTGGATAGGATTCCGCCTCGGGAATCACGTCGAGCCAGAGGATGACATCCGTCCACAGGCCAACCAGCAGCATGTTTGCCACGGTACCGAAACCGGGCTTGATCCGGAATGCCCAGGAGATGAAGACCATCGCGACGCCGATCAGAATCGTCGCCTGACCGAAGGTGAGCGGTGTCTGTTTGGAGATGCCGTCGTGAAAGACGGCCCACGAGCTCGCACCCAGATTGCATTTCAACGAGAGCACCATCGCCAGCGAGAAGATCACCAGCCCGGCCATGAGCATCATGAACTTCTGCAGGAACTGGAGCGGATCTTCGCGCAACAGATGAAAATTAGCCACGGGCAACAACAGTCTCTCGTTCAGCGTCTCCAACCTTTGCCGGTGTATGAGGCGCCGGACGCGGCCCCGGTAGCAACACCTTGCGATTCACCCAATCACCCTTCCGGTAGCGCCACAGATTCATCAACATCAGAATCAGGTTATCACCGGCCATTGCCAGGTAGACGCCGGCAAGGCCCAACCCTAGCGGGATGGCAAGAAGATATGCGAGCGGCAGGCGGAAGATCCACATCGAGACCGCCGTCGAGATCATCGGCCAGCGCGTGTCGCCGGCGCCGCGCAGACTGCCGGCCAACACAAAGCCGATTGCCTGAATTGGCTGGGCGAACGCAATCACCCGCAGTGCCGAGACGCCGGCGTCAATGATCTGCTGGCGGTCCTCACCACTCGCGCCCATCCGCATAATCGGCTCGGCGAAGACGAAGAACACAATGCCCATGACCGACATCCAGACCACGCAGGCCCTGGTGGCCGTGGCCGAAGCTGCCTTGGCACGCGCGACGTTGCCCGCCCCGAGCGACTGGCCGACCAGCGCCGTGGACGCCATTGCGAACCCAAAGCCGGGGAACATCGAGAGGAAGACGGCGTTCTGAGCCAGCTGGTGGCTGGCCGCAACTGCCGTGCCAAGCATAAACACGATAATCACAAACAAGAGCTGGCCGCCCGAGCGCAGCATCGACTCCGCCATCGATGGCAGGCCAATATTCGCCAGCCGGCGTAGATGACCTGCGTCCGGCCGCCAGTCAGCCGTGCCCGCGATCGAGACCCCGTGCCGGCCGCGATAGAGCAGCCAGACCATCGCCGCGCACCCGGCCAGCCGCGAGAGCACCATGCCGAGCGCCGCGCCATCGAGCTCCAGCCGGGGGAAAACCCCAACCCCGAAGATCAGCGGATAGGAGACCGCCACGTTCAGAACGTTGATTCCGGCCGTCACCAGCATCGGCGTGCGCGTGTCACCGACGCCCCGCAGCACCCCGCCCAGGATGAACATCACCGCCATGAACACATAGCTGATGGCGCTAAACCGCAGGAAGCGCGATCCATCAGCCACCACATCGGCATCGGCGCCCATGAGCGCCAGCATGGGATGGGCGAACACCCCCACGACGATCGTAAAGATCACCGAGAGCACCAGGCCGGCGCCGACCGACTGCTTGGCGATCGTGCTGGTCGAATCAAGCCGCCCCGCACCAAAAGCGTGCGCCGTGATGACCGTTGTGCCCATTGAGAGGGCGAAAAAGGCTGAGATAAAGAGGATCTGAAGCTGCATCGACGCGCCCACACCGGCGACCGCGGTCGAACCGAGCTGCGCGACCATCAGGATAGTAACCAGACCGAGCCCGCTCTGGAGCAGATTTTCGAGAATGGATGGCCAGGCAAGATCCAGGACTGACCGGCGGATCTCACGCTGATCTATCGGGGCTCCCGGGTTCGAGTGCGCAGGAGTCGTGGCTGCCATTGTTCATGCTCCGGGTTATAGTAAGGACGTTCCAGCCGATGTCAGCCCGGAAAGCCATAGCGCCGAACTGTAGCAGTCAACGACGTGACTGGTCAACATAGTGTGCAGATTGACAACCGCCACCCTGGGCCTCGCCCGAACATCGCTCAGGCAACCGAACACCGTTCAGCAAGCGAATCTGAGAGGAGACCCGCAATGTCTCGTGAATCGCGCCGCCTGGCCGCCATACTCCTCATCGTGTTCCCAACCGTCATCTTTGGAGGAATAAGCATCCTGACCATGCTGATTCGTAACGCGGATGGATACACAGATAATCCCCTGCGTCAGGATCTGTGGCGCGCAGGTCATGCCCACGCGGGCGTGTTGCTGGTGCTCTCACTCTTGATCCTGCGCTATGTCGATGAAGCGCAGCTTGCGCCCCGCACCAAACACCTCACGCGCCTCTCCGCGCCGGTTGCGGCCATCCTGCTGCCGGTGGCGTTCTTTCTGTCAATTCTGCCGGAAGACGCGGACGAGCCGAACGATTTGATCTACGTGGCTTACCTGGGAGCCGTCATCTTGATCGCGGGGCTGCTGACGCTGGGGGTTGGCCTCTTCAGAGCCAGCCGCTAGGGAGCACGCCGACACCGTCTTCTTGGGCGGCTGGCCGGGAGTCATTGTCCTGGGGCCGCACGTCTGCGTGTGACCTGGATCATCCACCAATAGCCCGGATGTAACGCTCGGCCGACCGTTGCACGGCGCCGCTGCCGTCGGACTGGACGACGCCGCCGAACGCGCCATAGACGCGCTCGAACCGGAAGGGCTGGACGGCTTCAACCGCACGCTGAACCTGGCCGGCGTTGAGCGGGATCATGTTTGGATAGCTATACATGAAGCTGACCCACCGCGAATCCGGCGCGACCTGGATCGTGTCGCCGCTGAACAGGGCGCCCGCGCCATCCAGCGCCGCGGACCAGTGCAAGACGGCGGCTCCCGGGAAGTGACCGCCACAGCGGATCAGCGTCAGCCCCGAGCCCGGCAGCATGTCCAGCGTCTCGCCATCCCAGAAGGTGATCGCGTCACCCGGCTCCATCACCCACTCCTGGTCGTCCCTGTGAATGAAGATCGGCACGCCGCCAAAAGCCTGGCTCCACTCGTTGATCGTCGTGTAGTAGTGTGGGTGCGAGAGCGCGATGGCCTGCAGCCCACCGAGCTCCTGGATACGCCCAACCGTGGCGTCGTCGAGCAGCGCGATGCAGTCCCAGAGCACGTTGCCGGCCGCGGTCTGAATCAGGTGCGCTTGCTGTCCAATGGCAAAGCCAGGCTCGGTCACGATCGCCGTAATACCGGGCGCAAGCTCGCGGAACGTGTTGTGATGGCCGGCGCGCAACTGCTCCAGCGTCGTCCACTGCTGCCCGGAGCGCCCCACATACTGCCGGTCATCCTCACAGATCGGGCACCGCCCTGGCACGCTCCGGCTAGCAGGATAGCGTGTGCCGCAGGTAACGCAGATGAACTTCTCCATACCGCTCTCCTTTCAAAACCGTCGCCCCCGGTATCGTACAACGAGCCCACTGCGAAGATTCGCTCGATCGCCAGCGACAAAACAGAGACGTCCCGCTGGGACGTCTCTGTTTTGTGCGAAGAATGGCTCCAGTGAGGTGCATAGCGGCTCCAGGGAGCGTCTCTACGTCAGCGCCGAGCTGCACACGATGCGCGGGATCTCGGCGTCTCGATGGGCACGGGACTGGTCGTTCATGCGGTCGTTCAAGCGATGACGGTTGTAGAGGTCGATCAGGGCGCTGACGAGCGGCTGTCCGGTCACCTTGTTGAGACGCAGGAACCGCAGCTCCTTGTTGAGGGCCTCGGTTGGCGCCATGCCGACGAAGGCGCGCTCAAGAACGTTGATCTGATCCCGCGTCTCCTCGCTCTCAGTCTCCCGGTAATAGATCTGTAGCGCCTTGCGGACATAGCTCTGGTTCGGGCTGAGCTTGCGCACGTGGTCGCGTTGGGAAATGCGGTTTTTGACATCATCGGCGAAACGCCGTTTGACGCTCATCACGTGCTGGTTGTAATCCTTCGGCAAGTCCCCGGCTACGGGTGTGTTGCGCTCGGCTTTGATCGCGCCGAGGACACGCGCCATGTCGCGCGAGACGATTTCGCCGTCCCTGTTCACCAGGAAGAGCTGCTGGAACCCTCCTGCCTGACAGAAGACGAACAGATCGCCGGCGCGGGATGTTGTGACCGAGCGGATGCCGTCACGCAGATCGGCAATCCTCTGGAACTCATCGGGGTCTTCTTGGCGCAGGCTACGCAGGATCTCCTCGGCCTCGTTCAGATCGACATACTGCTCGGGGTTATCTTCCTCGAACAGCGAGAGCTGGGCAACCGACTTCGCGTCGTAGATCGAGTACATCGCGTCCGGGTTGAGCCGTTCGCCTCTGTCCAGAATGGCAGCGTCCTCGCCAATCGTGTCGTGGATCTCCTGAATGCGCGCATCGAGCACTTTCTTGAGTCCGAGGTTTTTCTCGATACCAATCTCCGGGAGAAAGTTCATGCCCCAGATGCGGTCGTGCTCGGAGCCGATGCGGTCGATCCGGCCGAAGCGCTGGATCAGCCGCACCGGGTTCCAGTGCAAGTCGTAGTTGATCACGATGTCGCAATCCTGCATGTTGAGGCCCTCGGCCAGCACGTCGGTTGCCACCAGCAGATTGATCTCGCTGTCGCCCAGCGTCCAGCGGTGACCGGGGTTGGCTTTCGGCGCGAAGCGGGCGACCACCCGCGCCTTGCTCTTCTCCGTGCCGTAGATCACGTCGATGTCGTCACGCGCTCCACCGGGATTGAGGTTCTCGTAGAGATACTTCGCGGTGTCGGCATACTGGGTGAAGATGAGCACCTTCTTCCGGCCATTGATCGGCGGACGCTCCAGCGTTTTCAGTAACGTCTGGAACTTGTCGTCCCGCTCCGACGTGATCGGCTCGACCAGCGCCAGCATTGTCCGCAGCAAGTGGATGTCCGCCTCGATGTGCGACCGCAGCCGCTCCAGGTCGAAATCAGCCACGCTGTAGCGGCCGGTCATCTCGGCCAGCGCGTCCAGCAGATCGTCTTCCTCCAGCGTATCCGAGTGACTGAGCAGGTTCTCGGCCTTCTCCCCGGCCGGCACAATCCCGGCGTTCAAGGCCAACAGGAAGCCGGACTGTGTGGCGATCATCCTCCCCAGCGTCTGGCGGAAGGCCTCAACGCTGGACTCGAAGCGCTTGAAGAGCATGGTGCGGATCAGGCCGCGCAGGTTGACCCCGGCCTTGCGCAGATCGGTGTAATCGGCCTGCCGGTGCTTGAGGACGTAGTTGAACAGCCCGTAGCGGGCGTAGGTCAGCTCTTCGCCGGGCTTCGGCTTGGCACGGCTGCCGCGCGGCTTGCCGACATAGCCGCGAATCTCCTGGTAGAGCCCGGCGTAGGTGTCCTCGATGCTGTAGCGCAGGGTCTCAAGCTCGCGTATCGGGAAGTACTGCTGCCTGTCGCCGACGTTGACGTAGGCGCGCGAGCCGCCGTCCAGATAGCGCGCCGCCTCGAAATCACTCATCTCGCGCAGCGGCTTGTGGCTGTCACCGGCGTGGCCATACCAGCGCAGGATGTGGCGTCGGGTGCGGCGGATCAGGACATGCCGCAGGACGTCCTGCAGCTGCGCCAGCTCGCCGCCGGAGACACTTGAACGGTCCTTCTCGATCTTCTTGAAATACTGCCGCAGGTCGGGCGGGTCAATTGGCAGGGTGTCGGTGCGGTCGTCCGGGTGGAACAGCTTGATCTGGTTGAACACGTCCCAGGCGCGGCTGTTCCTTGGCGTGGCGGTCAAGAGACAGATCTGGCGGTCGGGGTCATTCAGCAAGAAGTTCTGCAGCGCCTTGTAGCGCTGGGTGTCGCTGTGGCGGAAGTTGTGGCTCTCGTCGATCAGGATGAAGTCACGCTTCGGGTAGCGCACGTTGTCCAGCAGGCCGGCACTGCGTTCGCCGTCCTGGAGCATGCTCATCGGCAGCACCTGGGCGTTGAGGTGGTACTGCTCGTTGTAGGTGATCCACATCTCCTCCAGCGACTTGGGGCAGATGATGAGCGGACGCTTGCCGTGCGCGCGCTCGAAATGCTTGACGATGGCCGCGCCGATGAAGCTCTTGCCCAGCCCGACGACATCCGCCACGAAGCAGCCGCCGAACTCCTGGATCATCCGCACCGCCTGCTGGACGGCCACCCGCTGAAAATCGGCCAGGCTGCGGGTGATCTCGTCGTCGCTCAGCAGCACCGGCCCGGCCTGCTCGCCCTCCAGCCTGTCGCGCACCAGGGTGTAGAGCGTCTTCATGTAGACCTCGTAGGGCGTGGCCAGTTGGGCGGCCCAGGACGCCTTCAGCTCGGTCATCAGCAGCTCGTCGAAATCCTGCGACTCGTCCCAGAGCTCGCCGAACCAGGCGGTCAGCTTGCCGTGGTTGCCGCTTGTGGGATCGAATGTCGGGGCGTTGTCATGCACCAGCACGTTGAGCTCGGTGTTGTCCTGAATGCCGGAGAGGGTGAGGTTGGACGAGCCGACGATGGCGACGCCGTTGCTGGTGGGGTTGGCGTTGGTGTAATCGAAGATGTAGGCCTTGGCGTGCAGGCGGCCCTTGGTATAGACCCGCACCTTCAGCCGGCCCTCCTCGACCATCCTCACCAGCGAGTGCACCAGCTCCTCGGCCTCGTCGGTCTGGTCCATCAGCCCGACGGCGTCGCGTAAATTCTCGGCCGTCTCGCCGGCCTGCCGGTTCAGGTCCGCCCGCCGGGCGAAGCGCTGCTCGTCTGCCTTCTTGCTGACTTCATCCAGCCGCTTGTAGGCCTCCGACAGCTGCTCGATCGTCTCGCGGTTGCTCGTGTTCCCGATCAGCAGCCGTAGCTCGCTGATGGTGTCGAGGCTCGTACCCAGCGCCTCCAGTCCCGACAGGAAGAAATACCCCACCGCGAACTTCGCACTCTTCGTATTGGGCAGAATCGTCTGGATGTGGTCAACCAGCTTCTCGTGCCGGTTGTCGATGATGTTGTGGGTGGGCATCTATCCGCCCTGCTCGGCCAGGAATTGCCGGCCTTTGTCACTTATCTCCCAGACGCCACGTGGCGAGCCATCCTTGAGCAGACCATCTTTAACCAGCCTCCAGCGTGCCCAGTAGGTGGAGTGTCGCCATCGCTCTAGTTCGGGATTAGAAGGCAGGGTTGAATAGTCCGCTTCTGTGAGGACATCTCGCATCATTGGCTCAATGTGATCAGCGACGTCCTGCGCTTTTGCGACCCCGCCAAGTTCTTGGATGATCTTCAACATGGGCAAGTGAAAAACGTTAGTAGGCGTTCGCAATCCGGATGCCAGCCGTCCGAAATTGCGGCGCTCGCTAACCTCGCCTGCTTCCTCTTCTTCTTTAGAGGTGTACTCAATCGCTTGCCCTCGCCACTCATTGTGTAGTGTAGAGAGACGATCCTGTAACCCCTGTAGCCATTCAGCGCGGTTGGCCACCTCACGGGCGCGGGCATAGTCACTCCGTTCGAATGCCCGTGACCCCACCTGATTGGCCATCTCAACCTCTGTCTCCATCTCTTCGAGCAGGATCTCGAAGGCAGCAGAGACACCGGTCGCATTGTTGTCAGCCATTGCTTAGATCTCCATCCGTGGCTCTGGCAGCCCATAGAGGCGGGCGACGCGGGCATTGATCTCTGCCTCGACTTCGACGAGGTCGCCGCTACCCCCCCCCCGTTATGTCTATACATTGCTGGGTTAATGACTCAATTACGGCTCGATCCGCAAACGGAATTGGGGATATTGGGATACGTTCGATGTAGATGGAACGAAGTTCTAGGTATCCACCGCGGATCACTGAGCTGGTTGACCTCAGAAAGTCCCAGACAACGCGCGAATTCAGAACAGCCAGCAGAGAAAGGTCCTTGGTAGGCAAAATGAAGGCTTTATTGTTTGTGAACGTGATATCGCCGTCGAATGTGAACCTGGATTGAAGCGCAAACTCAGGGTAGATGATCTTGGGCTTCTCGAAGGCGTCGTAATAGGCACAGGCTCTTAGCTCCCACCATTGTTGTCCTTGGTCCTGGCGTTTCCTCAGCTCAGGTTCCCATTTTGACAGATGCTCAAAGATGGCCGGGTATCGCCCAATATCCACACCTATCTTCGTTACGATCAACCAACGATCTTTGTAGTCAACCGTCCAACGCCGGATATCGCGACCCACGACAAGCGGCTTGATGATCTCGGCGCTCTTGGGATCGGCGGCGATGAGCTCAGCGCGTTTGTCACCGTCAATAACGAAGGCGGTGTTGAAACCGGTCTTGACGCCATAGTAGATCTGACCGTTAACGTACTCGCCGAGTGGAATCGTGTCTGTCTCCATCGTCCGGATCAGATTGACGGTCTTGGCGTCGGTGAGCATCCAGCGCTCGCCGTCAAAGGCAGATGGCGGCAGCAGCGCGCCGGTCTGCTCGATCATGGTCTTGACGTCCGGGTAGGGCGGTTCCAACGACTTGACCTCGGTATACCGGGCCACCGTGGCAGGCACACCCTTCTGGGCAGTGAAGATCATCGGGTATGCGCTGGCCGACTCGAAGACCGGCAAGTCTCCGAAATCCGTGATGCTCAGCACGTCAGTGGTTTCGGCAACGTGCGCGCGCAGCTTCGCGCCGTAGGCGGCACGAAACCACTTGTTGCTGCTGATGAAGGCCAGCGCGCCACCAAGCTTTGAGCATCTGGAGCGCGCGGTAGTAGAAGTAGACGTACAGGTCAGCTGTACCGCTGTATAGCGGGCCGTAGACTTCCTTGAAGCCGGGGCTTGATGTCCTTGATCAGCTCCTGCCGCACATAAGGCGGGTTGGCCAGCACGACGTCGAAACCGCCGTCAGCAAAGACCTCGGCGAACTCGACCGGCCAGTCGAAGCCGTGCACCGTCGCCCCACCGTGGGTAAGATCCGCAAGCTTCTTCTTGGCCACCTGGATATCGGCGTAGAGGCGGCGCTTGTCGTCTCCGTGCGCGGTCAGGAAGGTTGCCTTGAGTTGCTGGAAGTCTTCGACCGGTTTCTGGCGCAAGGCAAGCTGCCCATCCGCACCGAAGTGACGGGCGGTCAAGCTATCGCCAACCTCGATCTTGAAATCCAGATTCGGCAGTGGTTCGGGTCTGTCGCCCTCGTACTCAATCGCCAGCGAGAGCCAGAGCCGCAGCCGGGCGATGTTGATTGCGAACGGGTCGATATCGACGCCATAGACATTGTTCTGGATAATCTCCAGCTTGCGCCGGTAGTCGCTCACCGGGTCAACCTGACGGCTGACTGAAGAGGCAACGCCGCAGCTCGACCAGTTCGTGCAGCAGGCCCAGCAAATAGCGCCCCTGAGCCACAAGCAGGGTCGCAGGCCGTGACGCGCGCAGCGCTGTCGAGAATGGCTTCGGGATCGCGCAGCCCGTCCGGCTCGTGCTCGTCGACGAAGCGCTCGATGGCGTCCGGCCGCTTCGTCCGGCAGACCCGAGCGCAGGTAGGCTTTGAGCGCCTCGCGGCACATGAAGGAGACGATCGGCTTGGGCGTGTAGTAGCTGCCGGTCTCGTGCCGGCCGGTGACGAGCTCTTCGAAGACCTTGCCGAGCATCTCCGGATCGACCGCGACCTCCATGTCGAGCGGCGTGCTCTCGGTGACGGTGAAGTTGAAGCGGTTGAAGAGGTCCTTGCAGGATCGTCTCGATGGCCTCGTCCGGCACCACGATCTCGATCGTTCCGGTCGTCCTCGTTCTTGCTCGAACAGGCCGCCGTTGAGATAGCGCACATCGCCGAGGATGCCGGACAGCAGCGATGCGCCGTTGGCCCTCATGTAGTCGCTGACCGGCCGGGTTATCGAGCGCGACGAAGAAGAGATTCTTGAGCCGGCCGTTGTAGAAGCCGTTGCGGTCGGGGTCTGCTGGTAGCTCTTCCAGAGCTCGTTCAGGTAGTCGGTCTGGCCGTTGAGCCTGAGCCACTCTTTCTTCTGGACGAAGGCGACGAACATCAGCCGGTTGAAGAGCCGTTGGGTAAAGAGACGTCTCCGGTCGGCGTCCTCGATACCGCCGATCATCGCCTCGACCTTATAGAAGACATTACGTACTATCGTAGAAGCGTTTTGTGACAACCTCGACATCGAAGGCTTTGTCGTGGCGTTGCTGGATCTCAAGCGGTCGGGTTTCAAGACCGTCCAGTTCGGCGTCAGACAGGGCGATGCTGGCAAGCTGCGCCGCCGGGGTGCGCAGCCGCTCGGCGACCTTCTCGTCCGGCCCGACGCTGAGCCGGCGAAAGACGCGGGTCGCCTTCTCGCCCTCGTGCTTGACGTTCACGAAGTGCCAGTCAGAATCGTCATCGTCGGAGAAGAGGAAGAGCGAATGGCGGTAATTGTGCAGCAGCCGGTTGATGATCTCGCGCTCGTGGGCAACGGCAGGTGGCTTCCATGGAACCGGGTGTGGATCACCTTGAAATCACCGTGTTGTGCGATGATGTATGGATCGCCCGCCATCGCAGCCTGTGTGGCCTCCGGCAGACCTTCTACTCTGGCTGGGGCAGATTCGTAGGTGTAGTTTAGAGTCGTTGACAGAAGATGTCTGGCATCCTCCAGGCTCGATAGATTCCTAAGCGCCTTATACACATCGTCCTGAATCGTCGCCATTCCCCACCATCTCCCCCGGTCGCTGATCCCACACTCGGATAGGCGATCATCGCACAGGTTTTGACGTCAGGGCAACCTACCTTCGTCCTGATACGAAAACGGGGGCGGACATACGACAGAGAACGGGCTAACCGGTGCGCCGGACGTTGCTGATGACGAAACGGCTCTGGGGGATGGCCGGCATGCGGGACATGCTGATCGTGAGGTCCTGGTCCGGCACGTCATAGGCCATCGACTGCGTGAGGAAGCGCACCGCGACCTTGGTAAGGTCGATCGTGAGCCATTCGCCGGCGCAACGGTGGTTCGTGTAGTAATCCCCGCCGCCCTGGGGGATGAAGTTGAAGGGGCTCTGGTCCCACTGGCGGAAACGCTCCGGACGAAACACTTCCGGATGCTCCCATGTGCGGGCATCGTGGTCGGTGCCATAGAGGTCCAGGAGCGCCAGCGTTCCCTGGCGGAAACGGTAGCCCCTCCATTCGAAGTCGTTGCGAACGCGGGCCCCAACGAAGGGGAAGAACGGGTAGAACCGGCGTACCTCCTGAACAAAGAGCTCAAGCATGTCGTCGTCGTTTGCTGGAGTTTCTGGCGGTACTCTGGGTGGTCGTGCAACGCCAGGGCGGCGAAGACGACCCAGAGGGCAACGGCGACGGTGGGACGCAGGACGTTGAGGAGTTCCACCGCCGCCACGTGGGTGTCCAGCAGTTCTCCATTGAGCTCGCGATGCCGGCTCACGGCGTGCAGGGCGCTGTCCTCGGGAGCCTGCAGCTTACCGGCGCGCTCAGCTTCGATGACGGCCCCAAGCCACTTCTCCAGCCGCCTGCGCGCCAGCCTGCCCCGCCAGTGCCGGGGACCGACCGCTGCCGGGGAGTCAATCAACGCCCAGAGGTCACGAGTGAGCTGTGGGATTCGCGACTCGTTGTACGGAACCCCGGACCAGCTGCACACCGCACGGGCCAGCATCTCCCGCACTTCATCCAGGAGCACGACCTGATCCATGGTTTCCCACTTGGCGATGGAGTGCGCCACTGGTCCGCTGAAAGATCCGTGAGCTGCTGCCTGTGCTCGGGAGTCATGAGCGACATGAACATCTGCTTGCGGTTGCGATGGACGTCGTCGTCCAGAACCTGCACACCACCTTCTCCAAACAGCGTTTTCTGTACTCGCTTTGGTATGGCATCTCGCCGCTGGAAGCGCTCGGTGTCATAAAACACCCTGGCCGCCTCTGGGCCGAGCATGCAGATGGTCTGCTGGAGCAGCAAGCGTGTTTGGAAGATGTCCGAATGGTAGCGGCGGCATCGTTTGGAGATGAACTCGTAGCCGTCCAGGGCGAGTAGCAACGTACTATCAGGGGTTCTCTCACGAGGGATGTCTGCCATCGGGTCCTCTTCTCTGTTTTCAAGATGAAATCGTGATCGATGTTTACGGAGAATGGCCGAGCGCGTGATCCGCGTTCAACGTCACAGGGCGACGTCCGTTGCTACTATGAGGATGACATACTTGGCAGTGCATGAATCGGGGCTACCGGGCACTGCGGGCGGAGACAAGCCCCCGCCCATACGGAATGAACCGGGCCGAATGGACGCTAGCGAGGTAGCACCCATGAACATCATCTCTCTCCTGCCGAGCACCACCGAGATTGTCTACGCCCTGGGGCTGGGGGACGAGCTCAGGGCGGTGACGCATGAGTGTGATTTTCCCGAGGCGGCGCAGGGCAAGCCGCATATTACGAGGAACGTCCTGCCCGACGGCGAGCACAGTAGCGTCGATATTGACCGGCTGGTGCGGGAGCGGGTGCTGAACGGGCAGTCGATCTATGACCTGGATCGCACGCTGCTCGCGGAGATCGAGCCGGATCTGATCTTGACGCAGGAGCTGTGTGACGTCTGCGCGGTGTCGTATGACGATGTCGTGGCGGCGGCCGGAGCGTTGCGGAAGGCTCCGCGGGTGGCGTCGTTCGAGCCGGATTCGATTGAGCTGATCTTTCAATCCATCCACGATATCTCCTGGCTGGCGGCGCGTCCCGAGGTTGGGCGTGATCTGGTGACGGCGTTACAGGCGCGGCTGGACGGTCTCGCCGGCCGGCTGGAGGGTGTCGAGCCGCGACGAGTGCTCTGTCTGGAGTGGCTGGATCCGCCGATGATTGGCGGACACTGGGTGCCGGAGATGGTGCGGCTGGCGGGCGGGCGAGACGTCCTCGGTGCGGAGGGCGAGCCGTCGGTACGGGTGACCTGGGACGAGATTGCCGCGTGCGATCCCGAGCTGGTGGTGCTGATGCCCTGTGGCTACGATCTGGAGACCACCGTGCATCTCGCCGGTGAGCTTGACGAGATTCCTGCCTGGCGAGAGCTTGCCGCCGTCAAAGCCGGGCAGGTGTACGCGGTTGACGGGTCGGGCTACTTCAATCGCCCTGGGCCGCGTGTGATTGATGGCGTTGAGCTGCTGGCGCGGCTGTTTCATCCGGATCGCTGCGCCGGTCTTGGTCCGGACGCGGCGAAACAGATAGAGAGATGGGTTGATGCTGGCTGAGGTTTTGAGCGGAAACGACGTGCTGGTGGTCGAGGGCGAGTATCCGAACGTGACGCCGGCAACGTTGTTCCGTTACTGGACCGAGCCAACGCTACTTAAGCAGTGGTGGCCCGAGGAAGCGGAGATCGATCCCCGCGAAGGCGGCGCGTTCGTCCTGTCGTGGCCGAAGATGGAATGGCGGTTGCGGGGGACGTATTCGACCTTCGAGCCCGGCCAGCGGCTGGCGTTTACCTGGAAATGGGACCACGAGCCGGATACGCCGGTGCGTCATGTGCATGTCGCGCTGGAGCCTTCCAGTGACGGCACGAAGTTGACGATCAGCCACGGGCCTTACCGCGACTCCGAGATTGACCAGCAGGAGCGCGAGGGCCACCTGGAGGGGTGGCAGTTCTTCTGCGGCCGGCTGCGGGAAGTTACATCATCGCCGCCGGTATGAATCTCGTCCCCTACATGGGAGGATCCGGCAACTCTTCCTCGGGGTTTGGCGACCCCGCGCGCGTCAGGAGCAGCCAGAGGACGCGGTCCCAGGAGAGGATGTAGTGCAGGACAACCAGGCCGGCCAGGATGAGGGCCAGGGCCGTCGCACCAGCGGTGGCCAGGGCGGCGGTCGCCAGCCCGAAGAAGAGTAGCTCCAGTATCAGGCGCGCGATGCCGTGGACCGGCACCGGCGCGTGTTGTTTCGCGCTCGCGTCGCCGGGCGTTCTGAAGGTTGCCCAGACGATCATCGCCAGCACTGGCAAGCCAACCGCCAGCGGCCAACGCCACGGATCGCCCCATTGCCAGCCCCAGTAAGCAAACGCAGCCAGCCCGAACAATTCAAGCAGGAATCTGAACGCCAGGTTCGCCGGGTGGTTCGCCATGAGTGTCGGTCCTTCGCTGGTATCTCCAGGCCGGTGATTTGTCAGGATAGCGCACCCATGGCGTTTGTGTGGGTGGACCACGTTACGTCAATACACCCTGCATGACGGGACGCGCTGCCAACCTTACCCGGTCAAACCAGCGAATCATCGAGGTGCGCGGCACGATTGTTGAGAGTGGCAGACATGCGCATCTCACGCTCTTGATGTTTACCTTCGGCGCAGCAACGTTGGTCAATCTGCCGCGTGTACTGCAAACCGGGCCATTTCGATTGACAGTCCTCGTTTCAATCCGTATAGTCCCCTCCTCATGTCCGAACGCCCGATCGGTTTGGAGATTGAGGCGAGCATCGGGAGCGAGTATATGGACAGCCGCAACCGCTAAGCGACAGTCCAATGGAACATTGGAGCGTAGCGCGTGTCAGCGTCGGCGGCGAGCAAACCACCACCAGCAGACGGAACCCCGGGAACCGGTAGCGATCCGGAAACCTCTCAGTACCTTACCCACCAGCAGATCATGGTCGTCATGGCCGGCTTGATGGCCGGGATCTTTCTTGCGGCTCTGGACCAGAGCATCGTTGGCACGGCATTACCGAGGATCGTCAGTGACCTGGGCGGGCTCGAGCAACTGTCGTGGGTGGTCACCGCGTACTTGTTGACCTCCACCGCCGCGACCCCGCTCTGGGGCAAGATCTCAGACCTGTACGGCCGGCGGCTGATCTTCCAGATTGCGATCATTATCTTCCTTGTTGGATCGGCGTTGTGCGGTCTCAGCCAGAACATGCTGCAGCTGATCATCTTCCGCGCGCTCCAGGGCATCGGCGGCGGCGGGTTGATGGCGATCGCGTTTGCGATCATCGGTGACGTCATTCCGCCACGAGAGCGCGGTCGGTACCAGGGCTACTTCGGCGCGGTGTTTGGCCTCTCCAGCGTCGCGGGCCCCTTGATCGGAGGCTGGCTCACTGACGTCGTCAACTGGCGCTGGATCTTCTATATCAATCTTCCGATCGGTATCGTCGCACTGGTCATTACATCAATAGCGTTGAAGATGCCGGTCATCCGCCGCGAGCACAAAATCGATTATCCTGGCGCCGCCCTGATCGTGGGCTCGGTATCCATGCTGCTGCTGTACCTCAACTGGGCGGGCGAGGAGTACGGCTGGGGCGCGCCCGGTCCCCTGGCGCTATTGGCTGGCTCGATCGTGCTCACCGTCGCCTTCATTCAGGTCGAGCGCCGGACGGAAGAGCCCATTATTCCCCTGCGGCTATTCCATAACCCCATCTTCAGCATCAGCAATCTCTACGGTTTCATGGCTGGCGTGGCAATGTTCGGCACGATCATCTATCTCCCGCTCTACTTCCAGGCAGTCATGGGGATGTCGGCAACGCGCTCCGGCCTGGCGCTGCTACCGGCGGTGTTCGGGATCTTCACCATGTCGATCTTCTCAGGTCAGATGATCACCCGTACCGGCCGGTACAAGATCTTTCCGATTATTGGGGCCGTCTTACTGATCGTCTCGCTCCTGCTGCTGAGTACCATCGAAGTCACGACGCCATACTGGCAGGTTGCGATCTACATCTTCATCTTTGGCGCTGGCCTCGGCTTCACGATGCAGACCATCGTGACAGCCGTTCAGAACGCGGTGGAGTTTCGTGACATGGGCGCGGCGACGGGCTCGGTCACCTTCACCCGGCAACTGGGCGGAGCCATCGGGGCTGCTGTGTTTGGCGCCGTGCTCACGAATCGACTGCAGCACTACCTTGCAGAACGGCTCGGCGGCAGTGTGGGGGCGACGGGGATGCAGGTTAACACCAACAACATCCAGGCGATTCAGAATCTCGCGGAGCCGCAGAAGACAGCCGTGTTAACGGCATACACAGAGGCACTCCAGGATGTGTTCATGATCGCGTTGCCGTTCGTCGTCATCGCGCTCATTGCTTCGTTCTTCCTGAAAGAGATCCCGCTACGCACGGGGCAGCCCATCGTGGCCAGCAGTGAAGAACCGGCACGCCCTATCGAAATACCTGGTGGTGACGATTGACGCCGTTAACGGTCGACTTTCTCGGGCTTCGAGCGAGACAACGACTTGATGCGCCGGCCTTGCGCTGAGTCTTCGATCAGTGTGGCAATCGCCTGCGTCTGGTCTCTTCCTTCTTGGCGCTGATGATCAACCAGATGGCCGCCTTGCGATACGAGGCAGGCTGCGCCTGGAAGAACTCCCATGCCCTGGCATTGGCCCGAAATTGCTGCTCAAACTCGCTGCCAAGCTCAACAGCACCCTCTTGTTCGTGCGAGTACGTGCCCGATTTTGCTTCCGTGCGTTTCTCGAACGCCCTGAGTCCGGCAGGGTGCATGCGACCCAGCTCCGTGAGCTCCTCAACGCGCTTGATATTCACCACACTCCAGGTGCTACCCGCCTTGCGAGGCGTGAAGCGAATGGTATAGCTGACATCATCGAGACTTTTACCGCGGCCATCAATCCACCCGAAACAGAGCGCCTCGCCTACTGCTTCCTTCCAGGTCATGCTCGGCTTGCCCGACTTCGTTTTGTAGAACCCGACCAATAGCTCCGGTGCGGTCTCATGGTGTTCCTCTAACCAGGCCCGAAACTGGTCTGGCGTTGCAAAGAACATTGGTTGCGTGGGAACGTCATCTCCGTTGGGGAAGGTCTTCGTCGACATGCTCAAGATACTCCAACCGTAGAGGCTTCTCTGACCAGACTGCCTGAAGCCGAACGCGAGGGCAGCATCGTTGTTATACATTTTTCGGCAAACGTACAATACTGAGACTACTACGGTACGTTCTGTCAATACGCTGGATCTGCTGGATGCGCCCTCGGAGTTTCACGGCCTGAACACGGGGACCTATGGAGCTGAGGCTGAGCGGTAACCCGACGGTCCACCGGCTGGAGGCACTGGCCAAAGCGCTCGGAACCACCGGCCACTAGCTGATGCGGACACCTTGATGGACTTCGTCGGGGCGTGCATGTGGGCGCCGCTCATCGTCAAGGATCGGATGATCGGCCTCTCGAGGGCCCGCCCGACTATCCGGACACCCCAACGCGGCGGGTACGGAACCTGAGAGCTCCATATCCGCCACGTGAAGGGGGTTAGCGGCCGGCGAGGGCTGCCACCTCGCCTGGGCCGCGCGGTGTCATCAAATCGCGGGGCTCACGATCTCGAAGACGTCGTGGTTCTCGTCGCCTTCGATCACGATCATGCCCACGGCTCCTTTGTGGAGCCGGCCGAGACTGTGATCAACCATCATCAGCGTGCCCGGCACTTCGGCTTTGAACTCGACGACCGTCGCTCCACCGGCCGGAACCAGCGTCGTCTGGATGTTTGTCGACCATTCGGCCGCGCCCTCAACCATCACCCGGTCAAAGATCTCACCGATGACGTGGAAGCTGGAAACCAGGTTCGGCCCGCCAACTCCGAAGAAGATGCGGATCGTCTCCCCAACGTTGGCCTTGAAGGCGCGGTCCTCGGCCAGCGCTCCAACCGCGCCGTTGAAGACCACATAGTCCGGCCGCTCGTCGAGCATTTTGT
This sequence comes from uncultured Chloroflexia bacterium, assembly GCA_963729445.1. GTDB lineage: Bacteria > Chloroflexota > Chloroflexia > Thermomicrobiales > CFX8 > JACCZH01. The sequence continues at coordinate 1,230,586 of CAVSNU010000002.1, read as the reverse complement.
CCATTGAGAATGGTCGCAGACCTTTCTCGCCGCGAGCGCCTTCCAGGTAGAGGTCGCCCTGCATCACGTAGAACTCGCGGTCGACCGGCGGAAGGCCCTCTTCCGGCTCCACGACGATCAGGCCGTACATGCCGGCGGAGATGTGATGCGGAATCGGCGCCGTGGCGCAGTGATAGACATACACACCCGGGTTCAGGGCTTTGAACCGGAATGTCGCGGATTCGCCTGGGTCGATCAATGTCGCGGACGCGCCACCACCCGGGCCGGTCACGGCGTGCAGATCGATGTTGTGCGATGTCTCGCTTTCGGCCGGGTTCTTCAGCGTCAGCTCGACGGTGTCGCCGACCCGCACCCGCAGCATCGGTCCGGGAATGGTTCCGCCAAATGTCCAGAACTGGAAGGCGACACCTTCGTCAACGTAGCCGACAACTTCCTGGATCTCGATTTCTTGCTTGATGAGCTGCGGCTCGCGCTTCCCGACCGGCGCGGCAACTTCCGGGTTTGGCAGCCGGGCAGCGTCGTACGGTGTACCGGATGCCGTGGCCGGAGACGCCACCACATGTGGATCGGCTTCGTGCCCGGTCTCCGCCTGTGCCGCGCCCTCGCCCGAAACGATGAATGTGCCAACCATCCCGGCCTGTCGATGGCCAGGCACGGTGCACTGCATTGGATACGCGCCGGCCACTTCGGGCGTAAACTCGATTACCATCGTCTCGCCTGCGCCGGCAACGGCATGGAGCACACCCGTCCCGCTGGACTCCACGGGCTTGTAATCCGGGCGCCCCTTGAACGTCGCCGATTCGGAGATGTGCTTGACGTTGGATGCTTGCACGTCTGGCGCTTCCCAGTCATGCACGATGGTGCCTTCGTTGATAAACGTGAGGCGTACCGGCACGCCGGCTGGGACGGTAATCTCGGTCGGGTCGAAGGCGATGTCTTTTCCTACAACAGTGACTTCGGTGATCGTGCCTGCCTGCTTGGCCGTGTCGGTGTCCGAGGCGACCGACGGGAACGCCGCTACGGCTTTCGCGGATTTCTCATTATCAGATCCGCAGGCGTTCAGCACCATGCCGGCAGCCGGCAGGCTGAGACCTAGAATTCCCGCACGCTTCAGCAGCGAGCGGCGGTTCATGCTGGATTCCGTCAGAGGCGAGCGCTTCTGTGCGATCATGTCGATCCCCCTTCATCTAGCGGTTGGTCAGCCCCATTGCTGACCTTTGGCAACCCGCCAGCTCTTATGGCTTTAGAGTAGGATCGATCCGTCGGTTACGCTGTGACTTATGTCTCAGCCCAACAACCAATCTCGCAAGGGTTTCGCTATCGCTGAAGGGAGCCGGCCAAGATGAGCCAGGAGCGTCACCTGGAGCTGTTGCGAACCTGTCCGTATTTCGCCCCGTTGCCTGGTGACCTGCTCGAAAAGCTGTTGGATGTCGTGAATGTACAGACCTATGCAGCAGGCGAAGCGATCTTCTTTGAAGGTGACGACCCCGGAAACGCGACGCTGCACATCGTTGAGACAGGCGCCGTCCGTATCTTCAAGATGTCACTGGAAGGCCGGGAGCAGGTGCTGCGCCTGATGCGCGCCGGGGATTCCTTTGCCGACGTGGCCGCCTTCGATGGCGGGCCATATCCAGCCAATGCCTCGGCACTGGAGCCATCGACCGTCCTGACCATTCCGCGTCAGGCGTTACTGGCGCTGATGCGCGAGCATCCTGAGATCGCGATGGGCGCGTTGGGCACCATGGCAGGCCGGCTGCGGCACATGACCGGGCTGGTGGAAGACCTCTCGCTGCGGAGGGTGATGAGCCGGGTAGCCCACCTGTTGCAGCGCTATGAGGGCGGAGCCAACTTCTCTCAGTCCCAGATGGCCACCATGGTCGGCACGGCTCGCGAGATGGTCAACCGCTCGCTCAACACGCTGTCCGACCAGGGCATCATCGAGTTCCGCGGCCAGGAGATCATCATCCTCGACCCCGACCGCCTCGCCGAGGTGGTTGAGAAGGGTTAGGCGCGCCTGTTCGTGGCAGTAGATGCTCTCCAGATACATCGCCTCTTGCGCTCGTCATGAATGGCCTACCGACATGCAATAAACACCCAGTTTCCGTACATGCATGAGAAACACCCGCAGATTGCTCGACCGGCTGCGTCGCATATTGCACCGAAGGATCTCAAAGGTGCTTACCAGTCAAGGAGTTGCGGGATTCTGGTCCTAAATCAACGAGTCTGGCGGGCAAATAGGTGTTCAGGGTGTTGACAAGTGGTATATAGTAAGGATATTCAGAGGGCATAAAGTTACTCTTTCAGAGGAGATAGGGTCGGCATAATACAACTAGGGAGAATGGAAATCATGGCTGCTGAGCAAGTTGCCGTGGAAATGGAGCAGGCACACCGTATCGCGACGACGAAACCGCTCGATGAGATAGCAAGAGATTTGCAGGAGGTATTGTCGCGGAGATTAACGGCTGTTATGGCAGGTGTAAAAGACGGGAAGACAGTCGCCCGGTGGGCAAATGGAGAGGTATCAGGAATCCGGGGCGCAGATACGGAAAGACGACTCCGAACGGCTTACCATATCCTTTACCTCTTGCTGCAATCCTCGGACTCGCCACAGGTTGCGAAAGCATGGTTCATTGGACTGAACCCACAACTAGGCGATACGTCACCAGCTGAGGCAATCCGTGACAATCACCTCAAAGAAGCGCTCTCAGCTGCTCGCGCCTTTGTGGTGGGCGGCTAAGTGGCTGTCGTCAAGGCACAAAGGCAGCTTGTCACCGTTCCTGCCCCAAGCACGCCGGTCTATCGTGTTTCGTTGTTAGGGGCTGGCCCATTTGAGCCAGCCCCATGGCGTTTGGCTGGAAACAACCGGTTCGACGACCCAGACTCCTCTCGATTCCGGGCGATTTACTGTGCGTCCGAGCGTGCCGGAGCATTCGGGGAAACGCTTGCACGGTTTCGTCGCTCAATGCCGTTACTGGCCCTTATGCAGGACGTTGACGATGATGAGGAGTCGTTCCAGGATGCTCTCGATGGATTGCTAGATCCTTCAGACGTTGAACGGGGCGTTGTACCGATCGATTGGCGGTTTAAGCGCCAAATCGGTGTGGCGCGGTTAGCTCCATCGCTCCAGTTTGTCGACATTGTGGCACCGGATAGCATTAGCCATCTGCGGGGTGCACTTGCACCAATTGCCGTGCAATTTGGATTAGATGATTTTGACCTTAGCACGGTTTTTAGCACTGATCGACCTATGACCCAACACTGTGCGCGGTACATATATGAGCAGATGGACGAGGTAGGACAGCCGTGCTTCGCTGGGATCCGCTACCCATCTCGACACAACCTAGACTGGACCTGCTGGGCAGTATTCGAGGATCGAATGGTCTTCGACCCATCCTTTAATGAGTTTCATGACACCAGGATCGACCCCAAAGATCCCGACCTTCTCCAAGTACTCCAGTTGTTCGGTTTGAGCCTTGAAGCGATCCGAGGCCACAACGAATTCATCAGGGGCAGCTAGAGGCTTCATTCACGTCTCGCATGTCTCTTTCGCGGGGCGGCATGCTTCCAAGCTATCCGGCGGTAGGATGGGAATCGGTATCAAGACCCCCGGAGATGACATGCTGGGGGGTGATGCGGAACCAGGGGCCTCTAAAGCCTGGACCGATGCGTTCGCCTCCTTCGGTGAGCACGCGGGCTGTGCCACGGATTTCGAGGCCGCGCGGCCGCCAGGGGTTGGTTTTGAGAAGATCGTCGACCACGAACGCCACCTGGGGATGAGCGCTGGTATCACGAAACTCTCTTGTCCGTTCCGGATTGTGGCCGGCAATGTCGATCGTGCCGGTCTCAGCGTTGTAGCGATATCCGACCGGGACGACATGCGGTTGTCCGTCTGGGTTGACCGTCGCGATCCGGCCCAAGAGCTGCTCGCGCAGGTACTCAACTTCCTTGTCGTGAAACGTGCGCATCGATGCTCTACTCTCAGGACTCGTTCGGCTGTAACCGGGCTTCCATTGCCGAGAGAATGCCAACCTGCATCCTCTATGGCATGGAAATAGTTCGTCATCAGCAGCGACCGCCTGAGAGATTGTCGCTATTGTAGGTTTATGGAAATATCAACAGGTCCAAGATACGCGAAAGGCGATGGACATGGCCGAGAATAAACGAGCCGTCACTGGGGCAGTGCTCTCGACCCGCGAAGAGGAGCTTCGGGATCGGGCGGTTGGGCTGCTGACCCAGGTGGAGGCGATTGCGCGGGCGTTCCCTGGGGCGGATAACGTCGATGAAGATCTGCGACTGTTGCGGCAGGCGCGGCAGCAGCTGGAGACGCTCTTCCTGCTGGTGATCGTCGGCGAGTTCAACTCAGGAAAGTCGGCCTTCATCAACGCGCTGGTCGGCGAGCCGATCATGCCCGAGGGTGTGACGCCCACGACCAGCATGATCCACCTGTTGGTCTACGGCGAGCCTGGCCCGGACGAGACCACCAACGACGGCGTGATCATCCATCACCATCCGGCGCCGTTCCTGCGCGAGATCAACGTCGTCGATACGCCCGGCACCAATGCAATTCTGCGCGAGCACGAGGCCATCTCGCAGCGCTTCGTGCCGCGCTCTGACCTGGTGCTCTTCGTCACCTCGGCCGACCGGCCCTTCAGCGAGTCGGAACGCGCATTTCTTGAGGAGATCCGCAACTGGGGCAAGAAGATCGTGGTCGTGCTCAACAAGATCGATCTGCTGGAGAACGACGCCCAGCTAACGAGGTGACGACCTTTATCTCCGGCAACGCCAGCCGCTTGTTGGGGATCGAGCCGCTGATCTTCCCGATCTCGGCCAAGCTGGCCGAGCGCGGCGATCCGGCCGGCCGCTTTGACGCGCTGCGCTCGTATATCATGAACACGCTGGACCAGGAAGAGAGGATCCGGCTCAAGCTGCTCAACCCCCTCGGTGTGGCCGACCGTTTGCTGGCGCGTTACACGACGACGGTCGATGAACGGCTGTCACTGCTGGAGCAGGACGCCGCGACGATCGCCCAGATCGAAGCGCACATCAGCGACTATGAGAAGGAGATGCAGCGCGAGTTCGCCACCTACATCACCCGTGTTGAGAACATCGTCCACCGGCTGAACGAGCGCGCAGACCGTTTCTTCGACGAGTACATCCGGCTCGGCAGGGTCTTCGACCTGATGCGTTCAGAGAATACCCGCGAGGCCTTTGAACGCGATGTCGTGGCGGGACACCGAGCGGCAGATCGACGACACGATCAACGAGCTGATCGACTGGATGGTCGCGCAGGACCTGCGCGTCTGGCAGACCGTGACCGATACCCTCGACCGCCGGGCGCTGGAGCGCTACCGTGACGACATGATCGGTCAGGTTGGCTCGCGCTTCGCCATCGACCGGCAGACGCTCATCACCCAGGTCGCCCGTGAGGCTGAGGGCGTAGTGAGCCGCTACGACCAGCGGGCAGAGGCGGCGCTGCTGGCCACCAACGTGCGCTCGGCAGTGGCCCAGACGGCCCTTGCCCAGGCCGGCGCGGTCTCCCTGGGGGCGATTGTCGTCGCGACAGCCACGACCGCGGCGGTGGATGTCACCGGCATCCTGGCGGCCGTCACGATTGCCGGGTTGGGCTTGTTTATCCTGCCGGCGCGTCGACGCACGGCCCGGACGGAGCTGCGCCGCAAATCGGCCGAGCTGGAGCGCCAGCTTACCGACGTGCTGCGGGATGGTTTCGAGGCCGAGCTTGGCCGCTCGGTGCGCCGCATCCGCGACGCGATCTCACCCTACACACGCTTCGTGACCAGCGAGCGCTCCCGCCTCGAGGGCGTGCGGACCACGATCGGCGAGGCGAACACAGCGAACCGGGACCTGCGGGCCGAGGTGAACCGGTAGAGCGGGCGCCACGTCGCACCTCCGGCGCCGTTGTGAGTTGTTGCGACAGATGCACGCTACGACAACTGTGACCCATGGCGAGCGATTCGTGTAACGCGGGTGCACCGGTTGCTTCCACGCCGGCGAGAGGGTTCTTCTCCGCCTGACGAGGCTGAGGTCATGCGTCGTCACGCCTCACGAACTTGAAGAAGCGGCTCTCCTGGCCTTCTCTGGTCGTGTCCTGGTAGACCATGGCCAGCTTCTCATTCTCAAACTCCCTGAAGAACTCCTCCCAGGAGATGGGTTCCAGCGACTCGTCCGGTTCGCCAAAATCAAAGCGCAAGAGGCCAACGTCGTCGCCACCTTCTTGGCCACCTGTCCCTTTGACCCTTGCCGGCCGCCCGCCGCGTTCCTCTGCCCACCGGCGAATGGTCTCATGGTCGGTGGTTACCTTGGAGCTTCCGCTCATTGCAAGCCTCCTTTCATGGGGTCTCTGGTGTGGGCGCCAACTCGCAATCATACGCACAATGGTACGACGTAAGACCACCTGTCATCAGTTGTCACACACCGGAGCTGCCGCGATGGGAGAGCCGGCGGTCAGATCACTGAGGGCTAGCTTACATTCGACCACTTGGCCTGATGCGCCAAACTGGGGCGCTGAATGGATTGCGCATGGGTATAATGCGCTCATCATGCAATTGCTTGAGCGCGATTCATTTCTCTTAGAGCTGAATGACCTTCTCAGCGTAGCAGCCGACGGCCATGGCCGCCTCGTCTTCGTTGCCGGTGAGGCCGGCGTCGGCAAAACGGTCCTCGTCAAGGAGTTCTGCAGGGCTGCGCGGCCAAGGGTGCGCGTGCTACGCGGCACCTGCGATCCGCTCTCGACGCCCCGCCCGCTCGGGCCGCTGATCGACATCGCCGGACAGGTGGGCGGAGAGCTCGACCGGCTTCTCCAGGAAGCCGGTCAGCGGTACAAGGTCTTCAGCGCGTTTCTTGGTCTGCTGGCACACCGTCCGGATCCAGCGGTTGTCGTGTTTGAAGATGTTCACTGGGCGGACGAGGCGACCCTCGATCTGCTGCGCTTCATCGGACGGCGAATCGACACCGTTCCCGCACTGCTGATCGCGACCTACCGCGATGACGAGGTCGGCCCACGGCATCCCTTGAGAATTGTGCTTGGCGACCTCGCGACCTCGGCGGCTGTGCGCCGCCTCACCATCCCGCGGCTCACGGAACCGGCGGTGCGGCAGCTGGCGGAAGGCCGCGCCATCGACGCGGCGAATCTCTACCAACAGACCGGCGGAAATCCCTTCTTTGTCACAGAGGCGCTCGCATCGGGGCAAGCTGGTATCCCCGCGACCGTGCGTGACGCTGTGCTGGCGCGGGCGGCGCGTCTCTCGCCGCCTGCACGCTCTGCGCTCGATGCCGCTGCGGTGATCGGGTCCAACATTGAGACGCGGGTGCTGATGGCCGTTGCCGGACCGGAGATGGAGGCGATAGAAGAGTGTGCCACTGCGGGTGTGCTACGCGCCCAGGAAAACGGGTTCGCCTTCCGTCACGAGATCGCCCGCGAGACCATTCTCGATACTATCTCCCCGCAGCGACTGATCACACTGCACCAGATGGTACTGGCGGCGTTGGAAGCTTCGGAAGCGCGGCCGGACATGCTGGCTCGCCTGGCTCACCATGCCGAGGCGGCAGGAGATAGAGAGCGGGTACTGCAATACGCCCCGGCGTCAGCACGGCGCGCTGCGGAACTTCGAGCACACCGGGAAGCCGCGGCGCAGTACGCACGGGCGCTACGCTTTGCCGGTACCATGGATGAGATCGAACGCGCGACGCTGCTCGAAGATTACGCGACAGAGTGTCAGGTGGTCGATGACCTTGAACGAGCGATCGTTGCCCGTCAGGAGGCAACGGAGATCTGGCATCGCGCCGGGCAGCCATCAAGAGAGGCTGAGAATCTAGGCCGGTTGGGCCATCTGTTCATCCTCACAGGGCGCAACGGCGACGGTGAGGCTGCGGGCCGTGCGGCTCTTGATCTGCTCGAAGAGTTGCCTGCCGGACTTGAGCTCGCCCGTGCGTACATGTTCCAGGCTCGCCTGCGCATGCTCAACCGTGACAACGCGGAGGCAATCTCCTGGGGCGAGAAGGCGATTGATCTCGCGGAACGACATGGGCATACGCAAACCATTGCCGCGGCATGTAACTCGGTCGGCTCGGCAATGATGCTGTCCGGCATCGACCAGGGACGCCGGTATCTGGAACGTAGTCTCGAGCTGTCTCGCGATATCGCTCATGACAGTGGCGTGGCAAGCGCATATGGGAATCTGGGGTCTGCTAGCGGTGAGATGTATCAGTTTTCGCTTGCCACCCGTTATCTGACCGAAGGCATCGCCTTCGCTACCGAGCATGATCTCGACTTCGAACAGTGGTACATGGTCTCCTGGCAGGCGCTGTGTCACCTCTATCAGGGTCGCTGGAGCGAGGCGACTGAGGACGCGTCAGCAGTGGTACGCCGACCGGTCGTTGCCACCATTAGCCGGATCATGGCACTGATCGCATTGGGGCGGGTGCGGGCCCGCCGGGGGGATCCCGACGTTTGGGCTGCGCTTGACGAGGCGCTCGAATTGTCACGTGAGACAGCCACGCTTCAGAGACTTGGTCCCGTACACGCTGCCCGGGCTGAAGCGGCCTGGCTGATGGGAGACCACGAACGCGTCGTCGAAGAGGCGCGCGCGTGCTACGAACTCGCACTGCATCACAAACACATCTGGCACGTTGGCGAGCTCTCCCTCTGGCTGTGGCGTGCCGGTGCGCTTGACGCTGCGCCGGAAGGGGCAGCCGAGCCGTTTGCCCTTCAGATCTCGGGACACTGGGCGGAGGCGGCACAGGCGTGGAAGCAATTGAACTGCCCCTATGAGGCGGCCCGCGCACTGGCCGATGGCGATGACGAGGCCACGCTCAAGCAAGCCCTACGGGAGTTCGAGCGGCTTGGGGCTGCTCCGATGGTCGCGGTCGCCACCCGACGCCTGCGCGAACTGGGGGCGCGCGGAATACCGCGGGGACCACGGCCCGCTACCCTCGCCAACCTGGCCGGCCTCACCCCTCGTGAGGTCGAGGTCCTACATCTCCTTGCCGAGGGATTGCGTAACGCCGAGATTGCCGAGCGGCTCTTCCTTTCACCCAAGACGGTCGGCCACCACGTCTCGTCGGTGCTCGCCAAACTCGACGTTCATAGCCGGGCCGAGGCGGCGCGTGAGGCGGTCCGGCTTGGCCTCATTCTCCAAAATGGGGAGACCAGAACACCAAACTAGGGAATCCTCCCGTCGCGATCGCATCCCGCCATCCTCAGAATGAATGCAGGCGTATCGTCAGTTTTCAAGAAGAGGAGGACCTCAATGCCCCGTTACATGGTCGAGCGAACGTTCCCCGACGGACTGCACGTTCCGATGAACGAAGAGGGCGCGGGCGCCATGCTCGGTGTCGTAAACCAGAATGCCGACTTCGGCGTGACCTGGGTGCACTCCTACGTCAGTGAGGACAAAAGCAAGACGTTCTGCATCTACGATGGACCAGACCCCGAATCCATCCGCAAAGCCGCTGGCTGCAACTCCCTACCGCTGGACAAGATCACCCGGGTTTCGATCCTCGATCCCTATTTCTACAAATAAGGCCGGAAGCCCGCGAATCCATGAGTACGAAACCAAAGCTGGATTCCTAGAGGGCGATGCGGGGACAGGAAGCCGCCCTCTACTAGGTTCCCGATCCCATGTGTCCCTGTGTGACGGATTTATCGAGCCGGGGGAGGACGTGTTGTCCTCCCCCGGCTCGACTTTACGATGACCTATGACATTGACGAGGCGATCGGCGAAAGGCTCTCGCCCAGACGAAAAGGTCCACTTCGATCTCGCGGTGGTGAGGATGGATCACGGCATCAATCCGGCCGTGACCCGCCCTCGTCCATTCAGAGCCGCGACGTTGTACTCGCGTTCGATCGTCTACGGGTGATGGCCCGGTACACCTCCCGACCTCTCTACTCGCTCCACTCCGCATCGCGATCCAGCGGCCAGATTGGCCGGCGGACGTGCTGGAAGGTGAAGCGGTCCAGATTGGGGTTGGCGGCTCCCGGCGCGTCGACCTCGATGATGGTGCGGGAGATCGGCTCGAAGTCAGCACGGAAGTGACCGCGAGACTTGATGACGAGCAGCGGCTCATGTTCCGGCTGCACGCCGGCCACACGGAAGAATCCGCGATCGTTGGCCGCCTGGCGAATCGAGACGACCACGAGCTTGAGGCCGTTCACGTCAATCAACGCGGTCGGTCCACAGTTGGCCGTTTGGCCGCGCATGACCGGGCCGTGCCCGACGAACGTACCGTCGCTCAGCAACGCAACCCGGCCCTCGACCTCGAGCGGCTCGCCGTATGCCGGGTCAGCCTTGCCACCGATCCGGAACGTCCCTTGCCCGCCGACGCCAAGCTGCATCGCCTGCTGCACCGTTTCGGGATCCCAGACACAGGCGGCCGCGCCCTTTGCGCCGCGCCGGATGAGCTCGCGCAGGAGCTCGGTCGTGTCGCCCGAGCCGCCGCCGCCCGGGTTGTCGGCCACATCCGCTAGGGAGACCGGTCCCTCGCCCGGCCGCTCCAGGAGCTTCAGGGCTTGATCGACGGCCTCTTCAACCGTCGGGATCCTCTTGAGGAATTCTTCGCGGATGCTCCAGGCAAAGCGGCCCATGTCCTCAGCGCACTTGCGGCCACTCGCGGGGTCGGTCGCCGTCACCAGCATCGCCGTGCCGGCCTGGTCGAAGTCCGCGAACGGAAAGCCGCCGAAGACGCCCACCTTGACGATGTCCGGGCCCGCTTCCCACTCACGGGCGCGTTCCATCAGTTTCTGCATCGGACCTTCGGCCGTGCGCATGTTGATGGTCGCCGGCAGCATCGGAGGCTTTGAGAGGAAGACGCTCGGGCGCGTGATGTCGCCGTTGAAGATATCGGCCAGGCAGCTGGCGGCGTCGATACCCCGCTCGTAGGCATCGATATGCGGGTTGGTATCGTAGGCAAAGACGCCATCGACCACACTGCAGAAATCAGCCGTGATGTTGCCATGCAGATCGAGCTCGACCAGCAGGGGGACGTCGGGACCGATGACTTCCCGCACCGCGCGACAGATGTCGCCCTCGGCGTCGTTCGCATTCTCGGAGAGCATCGCCCCATGCAGGTGGAGCAGCACGCCGTCAACCTCGCCGGCGGCTTGCAGATGGCGAATCATCCGGCCTTTCAGGTCGTCATGCACCTCGGCCGGGATGTTCGCCGAGGGCATGGCACCGGCCGCCACGGTACCCACGATATCCCAGCCTTGCGTGGCTGCGATATCCAGAAACCCGCCGATGCCGGTCTTGGTACCCTGAAGGCGGTTTGTGATCTCAGCGCCTTCGAGGATGCCGATCCGCTCCTCGGAGAATGCCTCTATCGGTGTGGGGATTGGTGAGAATGTATTGGTTTCATGCGAAATCATGCCTACGGCGACACGCTTCTGGGCCATATGTCCTACTACGCCTTCCTCTACCTGATCGCTAGGTTCGTGCCGAACCTTCGGGCTATCGTAGAACAGAATGGGACCAACGGCCAACTGACATGAAGGAAGACCGATGATCGTCGTACAGGGTAAAGACACGGTAGAGCTAGGCGTTGACGACATAGAACAGCTGGCATCTCGCCATGCGGATGTCGCAATCGATCTCGGGACTGGCGACGGCCGCTTTGCCTATAACTACGCGGCCGAGCACCCTGACACACTCGTTGTCGGCCTGGACCCAGTCCGCGAAGCCATGCGGGAGTTCTCCGCGAGGGCGCGGCGCAAGCCCGGTCGCGGCGGGCTCCAGAACCTGCTCTACGCCGTCGCCAGCATCGAACAGCCCCCACCGGAGCTTGAAGGCCGTGCCAACGAGATCTTCGTCAACCTGCCCTGGGGCAGTCTGATGCGCGGCATCGTCGAAGCCAACGACAGCATCCTCGGCAACCTGGCCTACCTGGCAGCCCCCGGCGCCAACCTCCGGATCATTCTCAACACGCGCGTCTTCGACGACCCGGTGCCGCTCGATGTCCAGGGCCTTCCCGAAGTGACGGTCGACTACGCCGAAACTGTGCTCGGTCCCGCGCTGGTACGGCACGGCTTCACCATGACCGTCGCGCGCTTCCTCGCGCCGGAAGAGCTCGTCACCCTCGGCACCACCTGGGCCAAGCGGTTGTCGCACCGCTTACCTCCGCCGTCGTTTCTCATTGAGGCGCGCAGAAGCGGCGGTCGATAACACCCTCGTCTCCAGCGCTAGCTACCATGAGCAGCGTGGCATCTTCTCATGTGTTCACTGAAAGGTACTTGACACGACTCGTATCATCTCATATACTGTGTCCATCGATAAGTGAGTTGTCGAAGCAAGCTCGGCTTCGACACAAGTGACCGATTCAGGAAGGAGTACCCATCATGAGCAAGCGCCTTATGTGGACGAGCCCATTTGCTGATTTTGCGTACCTCCACGACCAGATGGACCGCATCGCCCAGGAGATGCTCACCCGGACGAACGCGTCCACGGTCGCCACGCTACCGGTTGATGTCTTTGATCGTGGCGAAGAGATCGTCGTTCAGGCATACGTTCCCGGCGTCCAGGCCGAGCACGTTAATATCCAGGTTGAAGACGGCGTTCTGACGATCTCCGGCAGCTTCCCTCAGCTCTACGATCGTGAAGAAGCCGGCAACTGGACATGGTACTCCCGCGAGCTCCGCGGCGGCAATTTCCAGCGCAGCCTGTCGCTCCCGTTCAAGGTCGACTTCGAGCAGGCTCAGGCCCGGCTAGAGGACGGCATCTTGCGGCTGACTCTCCCCAAAGCTGCTGAAGCCAAGCCATACAGAATCTCAATCGGCGATCGCAGCTCGTCAAGCACTCCCGAGCTCAGCGAGACGATCTCCGTCAACTGAAGCCCTTCCAAAATCTCCTCCTTCTCACCCCCAAGAACCCCGGCGGGCACAATGCCCGCCGGGGTTCTTACTGTGTCGCTCAAATGTCTGTGCCGGCTACTCGCTCGGGATCTGCTCATACCTCCACTGGTAGTAGTGCTGACCCACGTTGCCGGCTTCAACATCCCAGCCCGGTCCATTTCCGGGTGTATAGGTCAGCACCCGCCGCTCGAACACCTGAATCAGCACGTTGCGGTAGACTCCGCCCACCTTGACGCTGGCCCAGTATGCCTCCGTAACCGGATAGCCCGTGGCGTAGAACGGGTTCACAAACAGCGGCGCCCAGACGTTACTGCCGCCCTCGAACACCATCCCCTCAGAGTTCATGAAGTTCCAGAACACTGACGCAACAGTATGGTTCGTCTCCGGCACATAGCGCGCCGCCGTGACATTCTCTGCTGCAAAGCCTGGATCGAAGTTCACCGTGCCGGCCCGGTCAACCCGTTGCGTGATGAGCGAGCCTTCAGCCAGCGGCGCTGTCCCCCGTAACCCTGCAAAGGTGGCATAGGTCGGCCCGGTAGAATCGTCCGAATCGCCAGCCACATTGACCTGCGCCGGTTGGTGCTGCTCAAAGGTGTTGTCTCCCAGCTGGAGCTTCCCGGTCATCAACTCGTTGACCAGCAAGCCGTTCGTGACGTACCAGATCGAGTTCGGGTCACCAGCCGGATTCGTGACTTCCATACGTGACTTGTCGAAGTACTGCACGGTACGCTGACCACCAGGCGTCTCGATGTATCGTTCATAGATTGCCGGACTAGATGATGTTGGTCCCCACATCCAGGTCCGGTTTGCCTGGCCTTGGGCGACAGGCTGATCGGTACGTGCCCAGGTGCGCTGAAACGACTCTACAAATGTCGGTCCGCTTGGCGGCGGAGGTGCCGGTGGTGAAGGCGTAGGTGTCGGAGATGGCGGTTCTGGCGCCGGTGGAGGGGTTGGTTCAGGCGTCGGTGATGGAGAGGGTGTGGGAGTCGGGACTGGGGGTGGCGGCGGTGTGCTTTCTACGAAATAATCGAATGAGCACCCGGATTGATCACACACATCGATGAATGTTGCCAGCATATCTGTTGTTACTCGTACAGCAAGATTGAAATAGACGCCGTCGATCGCAACCTCTTTACTCGATATCCCCACGGTTACAGGCTCTCCGATCCAACCCGCAGCAGGAATAATTGACGCTCCGCTCTGGCCATAAGTTTGGTCGAGATCATGCAAGAGAAAATCATCAGTTACTGACAGGAGACTTGTTTTTGTCGTCAGCCACTGTGTTCCGTATGCTTTGTCATCAGAATATCCAATTGACATAGGTGACAAATCTGGGGCCAGAAGCGTGTTTGTCGTCATTGCCGCCAGCGGAGCGGGAGGAATAAATTCTGGAAACGCAGAATCCAGCACAATCACACCATAGTCAAGAATCTGCCTCCCGGCTGAGCTCGATGAACTGTTAATGTATCCGTTTGGCACAAATAGTTGGGACGTAGTTTGGGATCCTCTTGGCTCAAACTGACCATCCCTTCCCGGACTTACAAGTACTGCCGGAGCCCAGCCCCCACTAGCGTGGTTATACAAGCAGTGTGCAGCGGTCGCCAGCACACGAGGTCCAATAAACGTTGCGGTGCATGTTCCGAGAGAACCGTCGTTAAAGATCATAAACACGAACGCGACCGTTTCGATGGCAGGGCTCAATCGTATTCGCTCATCAGGAGGAAAGATCCACTGAGGTTCGCGACTTATGTCGTTTTGAGCATCGATCCATGCTTCGTGTAGGACCTGCTGGTCAATCGGTTCTGGTTCGAACGAGACGAAATGCCTGTCTTCTTCGCTACTGATGCTAAGATTCCGCATGGCAGCATGAAAATCTTCGAGACTTTCGAATGACAACCTTGTGTCGTCCTGATTATCCACCTGTGCAAGTGCTTGAATGTTCCCAGCCGACACGGCAAACAACATGAGCACAACCACGAGCAACCGGGCACGCATATGGACTCCCCCACTTCACACCCAGCCGATGACAAGAACGTCCCCGGCTCCCAGATCAGGCGTCGATGGGCCCGTGAGGATAGGGCAAAACTTGGGCTGACATCTCTGCGATGCCCGCATCATAGACTGGATGCGTACAAAAGGAAAGAGGGTTTCGAAAAATCCCCACTAGAGGCAAAAGAGGCGCAGACCGTAGAGGGTGGACTTGTTCAAGCGCCCACCCTCAACGGCTCTGCTACTCGTTCGGGATCTGCTCGTAGCGCCACTGGTAGTAGTGCTGGCCCACGTTGCCCGCTTCGACATCCCAGCCAGGACCATTTCCGGGTGTATAGGTCAGCACCCGGCGCTCGAAGGCCTGGATGAGGACGTTGTGCGGCACGCCGCCTACATTGACCGTTGTCCAGTAGGCCTCGGTGATCGGGAGGCCGGTGGCGTAGAACGGGTTCTGGAAGAGTGACCCGTTGATAAAACCACCGTTCTCAAAGACGACGCCTTCAGCGTTCATGAAATCCCAAAAGACGGACGCGACGGTGTGACCCTTCTCCGGCACGTAGCGGGAGGCGGTCACGCCCTGGCCGGCCAGCGAAGGATCGTCGCTCACCGTTCCCGAGCGGTCGAGGCGCCAGGTGATGGCCGCACCTTCGGCCAGAGCCGGCGCGTCGAGCAACCCCGCGAAGGTGGCGTAGGTCGGGCCATTGAGGTCACCGACGTCACCAGCCACGTTGACGTTCGCCGGCAGGTGGCTCTCAAAGATCGACATGCCCGTCTGAAGCTCGCCGGTAACCATCTCCACCACCAGCAGGCCGTTCGTGATGTACCAGAACGAACCTGGGTCGCCGCCAGGGTTCGTGATCTCCATGCGTGACTTGTCAAAGTACTGCACGACGCGTTGCCCGCCCGGCGTTTCGGCATATGCTTCCCGGAACGCTGCCGTTGACGCTTCCGGCCCCCAGATCCAGGTGCGATCAGCCGCGCCTTCAGCAACCGGGCGATCGGTTCGCTCCCAGGTCGCGGCAAACGGGGTGCTGTCGATGACGTCCGGGGCAGGAGTGGGGTCGGGCGTGACTGCTGGTGGCGGCTCTGGTGTTGGAGTGGGCGGTGGCGTTGGTTCCGGCTCTGGCGTGGGGTCAGGTTCAGCGCCCTCGATGCTGTAGTTGAACGCACACCCCAACTCGTTACAGGCGCTCAGCAGGCCGTCGAGCACGCGCTCATCTATGCGCAGGGCGTAGTTCCTCGACCGCGTCTCGTACGAGACGATGCCCGCGATACGGCCGTCCTGCCCGTTCCACACCGGGGAGCCACTCTGGCCCTGGAAGGCATCAATCGAGTTCTGAAGATGGGTGGCGGTAACCTTGTCGAAGGCCGGTTGACTGCTGGTCCACTGCGTGCCCCACTCTTTGTCGCCGGGGTACCCGCTGGTGGTCGGGTTGAAGTCATCGGATTGGAGTGTGGCATCTCCGAAGACACCGATCTCCAGCGCACCAACGGTTTCGCCCAGCGTGTCTGAGGCAAGCGTCACCAGGGCGAAATCCCATTTGAAACGCTGGCTGCTGTTACCAGTGCGGTTCTTCCAGCCATCTGGCACCCAGATAGCCTCGGCAGGCGCAACTCCGAATGGATCGTTCTCCCCGTCTTTACCAGGCGCAATCACGACGTATTCCGGCCAGCCACCGAACTCGTCGATCCAGAGACAGTGCGCCGCGGTGAGCAGAGTCCTGGTACCGATAAAGGTGGCTGTGCAGGAGAAGGCCATGTCTTCGGTTTCGGACCCGGCTTCGAGATAGGCGATTGACTGGTACGGCCGCACGTTCGTCGGGCTGATCTGAACCCGCTCGTCCGTGCCAATGACAAGTTGTAGATCGCGATTGCCCGCCAGCCTGGATTCCCAGTTGTCTGGCAGGGGGGCGAGACGGTGGACTTCACCGGAGGGATGATCGGCAGCCTGCACACCGGCGACGTGAACTGCCGTTTGAAACACCATAGATGCGGCGAAGACCAGCAGAACAACGCCGATCCATAGCCTGGAGATCGAACGAGACATATGTGGGGACCCCTTCAACCGGCAGATAGACATCCACCCCGGTCGGGTGTAACGCGACAGATCAACTGCGACGAGCAGCGTAGTCCATCGTACACCGGTTTTGCCATGAGACAAAGGTTGGATTCTTCAACGGTAGGCATCGTTCCAGATGTGGCGCAGGTGACGGGTAGACAGCACCGTGTTCTGGCACCGCGCGAGCCAGCGACTAGCGCTCGCGAAGCATCTGTTTCACGGTTTCATCTACCTGGGAAATTTTTGCGAGAAGCTCGTCGTGGCTCTCAATAATCTGCATCTGCGCCTGAGCGAGCTGCTGCACATGGTCGGCCAGTTCTTTGATCGTGTCCGCCAGGATGACGAGATCGCGGTCGTGGCCGCTTGCCCGGCGCTCGAGCTCTGTGATCCTGTCGTTGTTGCCAGCGTCTCGGGCCATGTGCATCTCCTCTGTTGAGCGCCGTTCATCGACGTTACGACAGCGCACGCAAGGTGAATCCAGCGCCCCGATTTCCAGGATAAAGCCATTCTATATCCAGATTTGTACCTGATGTGTGCCTTTCAGTCCCACCTCGCCGGCGTATACTGACACCACTTCAAAAGCGACACGGTAACCTGCGGTTCTACTGCGATGGGGTACATTGGGGGCGAGTCATGCGCGCAGTATTAATGACCTTCGATTTTTCCGGCAGCCACGCCGAGCTTACCAAGACGTTCGACGGGTTTGCCGACACCTTAACCGCAGCGAACGGTACCCTGACGAACACATGGATGCGTGACGGGGCAACCGTCGGAGGATTCCATGTGTTCGATACCAGTCAGGCTGCCGAGCGATTCTTGAAAAGTGGCCGAATGCGGGCGCTCGCGGCGAACCCGTGGGTGTCAGACTTGTATGTTCGGATCTTCTCTACATTGACACCGACCGGCGCGACCTTCTCCGACAGCGCCATAGCGATGCAGGCCGCAGATGCAGTTGCGAGTGACACGCTCGCGGCCTGGCAAAGCGAGCACAACCCCACCACAGCACATGCCGAGTAGCCGCTCGCGGCGCGTCCGGTCCTTGCCTGCCGTGTCGAAATAAGCATGGTACGAGCTGTTCTGGTATACCTTGCCGGCAAAGAGGTGTAGCCAACGCCAGGGCGACCACGTGTCTCTGAGCGTCAATGTGGTGGGGAACTCATGCTACAACATGCTGCGCAAGAGGAAGTCGGCCTGCTCATCGAACTCAGCAAGGTCGGCGCCGCGATGGGTCTGACTGAAGCGATCAACTGGATCATGAGCGCGGACTACGACACGGATTACGCGCTCTATCGAGAGAAGCACACTCGCGGAGGAAAGGCCTCGTTCTACCTGGCAACGGTCTGCGATTTCTACCACTCAGTGGGGACGCTGGTGAAGTATGGGGCGTTGAATCCGGAGCTTGCGATCGAGTATTTCGAAGTCGCGCCGCTCTGGGATCGCGTTCAGGGTTGGATCGACGGCCAGGCTGAGGACGCCTGTGGACAGGTTTGGCCGAACTTCAAGTATCTGGGGAGCCTGGCCGAAGAACTGGCTGTAGCTTCGTCCGGCGGCCTGGCGACCAGCATCCCGGCCGGCTAGATCGCAAGCAACGTACCGGCAACTGAAGAGACAGAATGCAGAGGGAGGGGCTGTTCACCCCTCCCTCTGTCGGTGTGCACGCGCTCGGCAACCTCAAGAGCGGCACACCCGGCCAACGTGTTGCGAACTAGCAGCCGCCAAAGTTCGTTGTCCAGTAGTAGCCATACTGGCTGCCCGGCAGATAGACGACGCCGATACCAACGGATGCGTAACGTTCGTTCAGCATGTTGGCGTTGTGGCCGGGTGAGTTCTTCCAGCCATCGAAGGCCTGCTGGGCCGAACGCTGGCCGGCGGCAATGTTCTCGCCCATCGTCCCGCAGGAATAACCAGCCTCGCGCATGCGGTCGAATGGCGATTTGCCGTCCAGACTGGTGTGGCTGAAGTAACCATGCGTCGCCATGTCCAGGCTGTGGTTATGCGACGACACGTTGAGTGCGCTTTGGTTCTTGAGCGCCGGCAGGCCATTCTGCTCGCGGTGGGCATTGATCAGGTTCAATACCTCGACTTCCACGGCTTCAAGCGTGTCCGCTCCCTCCTGCGACGTGGTCGCGGTCGGGGTGCTCGGCGTCTGGGTTGGTGTTGTCGCCGGTGATCGTCGGATGACGATACGCTGGGCGTCCCCATGGCCGTGGCTCGGCTGGCGATCTTGCGTTCGAGCACTGGCGGCCTGCGGCAGCATGCTGACGCTCAGCAGCGTAATCACCAACAGCAGCAGGAGCGTCGAGAGGCGCTTTGTAGGAGTAAGCATCTATGGATTCCCTTCCCGGGCAGACGAAATGTTCCAGATAGTCACGCGCCGCAACGTGTTCGACTCGCGTAAGTTGGCGAGTATAGCCAGCCAGCTCTGCCTTTGCCTGTGACGCCTATAAGAAGCGCGGGACCAGACTGTGCCAGGCCGTCACACACCCCAGTCAGTCCGCCGGGTGCGCTATGATGCCCCGGTTATCGGAAAACCGTCGACACAAGCGAGGAGTGAAGGCTTGGCGCACAACGAGTTCCGCGAGATGGAACGAACGATCATCGGCGATATCTGGACCTCAAACGAGGCCTACGACACCCTGCGTGAGATGTGCGACGACATTGGACACCGCTTCGGCGGATCGAAGTCAGAGCACAAGGGTGCGGAGTTCATCAGGGCGAAGCTGGAGTCCTATGGCCTGGAAAACGTCCGGGTCGAGGAGTTCCCGATGTCCAGCTGGGAGCGTGGCGAGGCGTCGTTGAAACTGACCGCGCCGGTTGAGCGCGATTTCTCCTGTGTGGCGCTGCCCTACTGCCCGTCGGCCGATCTGAACGCCGAGCTGCTGCACGTAGGTGACGGCGAGCTGGCGGACTTCGAGCGGCTGGCGAACCAGGTACCGGGCAAGATCGTGATCTCAGCGTCTGAGACGAACAAGCCGGGCGAGCGCGGCAGCCATCGCATCGACAAGTACAACTGGGCGGTCGAGCACGGTGCGATCGGCTACATCTATATCAACCAGAACCCCGGCCTGCTGCACATCACCGGCTCCATACCAGGGCGAGATCCGCATGGAAAGGGAGCCGAGTCCAGGGAAGCGCCGATCCCGGCGGTCGGCGTCTCGTGGGAGTCTGGCTCGATGATCCTGCGGCTGCTGGAGCGCGGCGCAGGCAAGATCGAGCTCAAGACAAGCAACCGGACCTACGACAGCAAGAGCTTCAACGTCATCGGCGAGATCGTCGGCACAGAGAAGCCCAACGAAGTGGTGCTCATGGGCGGTCACTTCGACGGCCACGACATTGCCCAGGGTGCGGGCGACGATGGCGCCGGCGCGGTCACCGGCATGGAGGCAGCGCGAGCGCTGGCTGCGTTCAAGGGCAAGCTCAAGCGTACCGTCCGGGTGATCTGCTTCGGCTCTGAAGAGCTGGGGTTGATCGGCGCCTGGCACCACGCGGCAACGACTGACCCGGACAGCTACGTCTTCGTCATGAACCTGGACGGCGCCGGACGGGGCCAGGGCGGACAGGAGCAACTGGTGCTCTCCGGCTGGAACGAGCTCGTGCCGTACTTTGAAGGATTCGCCTGTGAGCACCACTATGACTTCGCCGTGCGCAACCAGCTCAACTCGCATTCCGACCACTTCCCGTTTGCGGTGCGCGGCATCCCGAACGGCACGCTGAATGCGCGGGACTCCACCGCCGGCATGATCGGACGCGGTTGGGGACACACCGAGGCGGATACCTTTGACAAGATCCACCCGCGCGGCTTGCAGATGTCGGCCATCCTGGTGGCCCGCTTGATGCTCAAGATGGCCCAGGATGACAGCTTCCCGGCCAAGCGGCGGTCGGTGAACGAGGTTCGCACGCAGCTGGACGAGGCCGGTCTGCTCGCCCGGCTTGAAGAGTCCGGCCGCTTCCCGCCACAACAGGCGTAACGAGCAGCCGGCGACCACACAGCTTCCACCGGTCAGGGAGGCCATCGATCCCTCCCAGCGCCGCTGGGTCCGAGAGGACGAGCTCCTCCCCTACCGAATGCACCCGTTTCCCAATCACTAGACATGCGCCGCCCTGAGATCGCGCAGACGCCAACACGGCGGACTTCGAAAAGGTCCGCCGTGTTGCTCCCCATTCCCCGAAACGGTAGGTACTAGGTTGCCTCGCGCCACATGTCCGTGAAGTTGTAGGAGCCGAGGTAGATGCCGTTGGCCTTGAAGCCGCGAATGTCGGCGCCGAGGACGGTGTGCGCGATTTCCTGGTTGTAGAAGATCGCGGCCGGGTCATCCCAGAGCAGAACCTGAAGCACTTGCGTCGTGAGATCCTTGATCTCGTCCTCAGTCTGCGCCAGCTCCAGCTCATCCATCAGCGCGTCGGTCTCGTCGTTCTGGTACCACATGACGTTGGCGCCGGCGCTGCCGACCGAGTCACTGTGGAAGTTGGGGTAGAGCTGGTTCCAGGAGTCGTTGTAGTCCGGCCACCAGCCATTGGACATCAAATGCGGTCGCTCCTCGGCCGGAGCGTCGCCATAAGCCAGGTCCACCAGCGTCGAGCGGTCAACGGTGGTGAGCTTGAGGTTGAAGCCAATCTGGGTCAGATTGGCGTTCAAGAGCTCACCAATCGACACCTCTGCATGACCGCCCCAGCCGAGGATGTATTCAAGCTCGTCGTTGGCAGTCAGCCCGCCCTGGGTCAAGAGCTCCGCAGCGCGCTCCAGATCGGTGGTGTACAGCTCAAACTCCGGATCGAAGCCGATAACCGTATCGGCGATCGGCCCTTGAATCTTTGAGAAGCCGCGCAACACGCCGTTGTTGACCTCGTCGTAGGGGAACGCCCAGCAGAGCCCTTCCCGGACGTCACGGTTGAGCTTGGCGTAGTTGAGATTGATCCAGTTGCAGGCGGTGGAATCGTACTCAATGACCTGGAGGGCAGGATTCGATCTCATGGCGATGATGTCCTCCGGCGGCAGATTGGTGACGCCGTGGGCTTCGCCCGATTCAATGAGCTGCCGGCGGGTCGCGTCCTCGGGAACGACGCGGGCGACGATGCGGTCAAAGAAGGGCGGCTCGCCATGATACTCCTCAAAGCGATCCAGCACGAAACGCTCCTGCGACAACGTTTCGGTCGCTTGGTAGGGACCGGTGCCAACCATGTTCTGGGCGAACCACTCGTGAGCGTAGGGATCGCTGTCGGTCTTGTGCTCTTCCATCGCGGCGGGAGAGACGACCAGAGGCCCGTATTCCGAGGCCATGGCAGCCAGAAAGAGGGGCTCCGGCTTGGATGTCGTGAAGCGCACCGTGGCCGCGTCTACCGCCTCCATCTGAGATGCGTCGTCGATGAAGCGGCTGATGACGTTCACCGGCCCGAGACCCATCTCCAGGAAGCGGGTGAACGAGGCAACGACCGCCTGCGCATCGCACCCGGTTCCGTCGTGGAACGTCGCGCCCTCGGCAATCGTGAAGGTGAATTCGGTCTGGTCGTCGTTGACTTCCCAGGCCGTGGCAAGCATCGGCTGATACTCGAAGGTGCTCTCGCCTCTGAGCCGGATCAACATTTCATAGGTACCCAGAAACAGACTGCTGGAGAGGCTGTCATAGGCGGATTGCGGGTCGAGATCCGGGACGCCGCCGGCAAAGAGGATGGTGAACTCGCGATTCTCTGAGGTATTGCTGGGAGCAGCGCCGCTGGCGACCGTCGGCTCGCTCGTTTCGCTACTCGGTGGATTTGTGGCGACCACGACCGGCACTCTCGTTGCCGCCGGGCTGGCCTCGGCGCCAGCACTGCTGCCCTCGTCACCGTCGGTATCATCACTGCCGCAGGCAGCAAGCAACGCCATAATCACCGGTGACGACAGGCCGAGCGCGAGACCGCGCGCGAGCACCTGGCGGCGGGTCAGCCGTCCGCCACGAACGCCTAGCATGAGTTCGAGCGTGCGTCTCTTGATATCTTCTTCCATTGGAACTGTCTCCATCAAGAGAGGGATACCGCTCCTCATCAGTACAGGGGATGGGCATCCGAGAATATTGGGACAGCCCGGCGCGGAATGGTTCTCCGCGCCGGGGCACGCTGCAGCAGTCGCTACCTTACGTCGCCTCGCGCCACATCTCGTGGAAGTTATACGACGCGATGTAGATGCCGTTCGGTCTGAAGCCGCGGATGTCAGCACTGAGAACTTGCGCGCGGGTGATCTGTGCGTAGAAGACCGCGGCCGGGTCATCCTGGATCATGATCTGGAGGATCTGACCGGTGAGATCTATCAGTTCCTCTTCGGTTTCGGCGTCACGTGCCTGGTCGAGCAACTGGCCGACTTCTTCGTTGCCATAGAACATCGAGTTCGATCCAGCGCTACCAGCAGAATCCGGGTGGAAGTTCGGGAACAGCTGGTTGTAGGAGTCGTTATAGTCAGGCCACCAGCCACTGGACGTCATGTGCGGCCGCTCCTCCGGCGGTGAATCGCCATAGGCCATGTCCACAAGCTGCGAGCGGTCAACCTGGGTGAGCACCAGATTGAAGCCAATTTCAGCCAGACTTGCCTGGTAGAGCTCGGCAATGGCGCTATCATCGGCATCACCACTCGCCAGCATGTACTCAATCTCGTCGCTCTCGGTAATGCCACCTGCGGTCAGCAGCTCGCGGGCACGTTCGAGATCAGTGCTGTACAGTTCGATGCTTGGGTCGAAGCCAATCACGGTATCCGCGATGGGACCCTGCTTCTTGGCGAACCCTCGCAACACTTGGTCAATCACATCGTCATAGGGGAAAGCGTAACAGAGTCCCTGGCGAGCCTCCGGCGTAAGGCGGGCATAGTTCAATCGAATCCAGTCGCACTGAGTGGTCTCATATTCGACAACCTGCACCGCTGGATTCGAACGGAGTGCAATTAGATCCTCGGCCGGCAACACGGCGACACCATCGGCATCACCGGATTCGATCAGCTGCCGGCGGGTGACATCCTCCGGCACGACGCGCGCGACGACGCGGTCAAAGAAGTGCTCCGGACCATGGAAATCCTCGAAACGGTCCAGCACGAAGCGTTCTTGTGCCTCAGCTTCGGTGACCATGTAGGGTCCGGTGCCAACCATGTTGAGGGCAAACCACTCGTGGGCGTATGGATCGGCGTCGGTCTTGTTGGCCTCCATGGCAGCCGGCGAGACGATGAGCGGGCCGTATTCGGAGGCCATCGCGGACAGGAAGAGCGGCTCCGGCTTGGTCATGGTGAACTTGATCGTCGTGGCGTCGACTGCTTCCATGTTGCTGGGATCAGGGACGAAGCGCTTGAGCACGTCAACCGGGCCACGCCCCATCTCGATGAAGCGCGTGAGCGAATCGACAACGGCCTGGGCATCACAATCCGAGCCGTCATGGAACTTGATGCCTTCGTCGATGGTGAAGGTGAACTCGGTCAGGTCGTCGTTGGACTCCCAGGAGTTCGCAAGCATCGGCTGGAACTCAAAGGTGCTCTCGCCGTCGAAGCGCAGCAACATCTCGTAGGCGGCTAGAAAGAGACTACTTGCCTGGTTGTCGTATGCGGATTGTGGGTCGAGGTCTGGGACGCCACCAGTGAAGAGCATGACGAACTCGCGGTCGTCCGAAACAGCCCCTCGCTCGCCAGTCGTGGGGCTTGGCTCGCCGGCGCTGGCACCCGTACCCGGGGTACTGGTGGCGGAAACAACCGGCACGCGGGTGTTCGTTGGGCCGGCAGGTGCGGACTGAGGCGTTTCACCACCGCCGTCACCACTCTCCTCACCGCCACAGGCGGCCAGCAACGACATGATGACCGGCGTCGACAAGCCGAGGGCCAGACCTCGTTTGAGTACTTGCCGACGGGTAAGCGCACCGGCGCGCACGCCCATGATGAGGTTCAGAAACTCCCGGTTTTCTTCCTGAGGCATTCTGGGGCTCCTTCTTTAAAAATAACGTCAGCAAGCGTCGGTCGGCTGGTGTGTCCACACCCACTCCCCTGTTGTGAAACACGGCCTGTCGCGCCATACCTCCTTTGCCAGTGGTTCGCGTTGATGTCCAGGCTGCTTAGCTACCTCGTGTGCGCGGATCAAAGTAATCGCGCAGACCATCACCAAGCAGGTTGAACCCAATGACCGTTAACGTCAGAGCGACGCCCGGGAAGGTGAAGTACCACCAGGCTTCTCGAAAATAGGTACGCGAATTCGAAATCATGGCGCCCCACTCGGGCGAGGGGGGCTGGGCACCAAGCCCAATAAAGGAAAGTCCGGCAGTCGCCAGCACCGCGAACCCAACGTCGATCGTGGCCTGGATGATGATCGGGGCAACGGCGTTCGGCAAGATGTGGCGCATGATGAGCCTCGGAGTGCCAACACCGATCGCTCTACCGGCATCAACGTAGTCACGCTCTTTAATCTGTAGTACCTGGCCGCGAATCAACCGGGCATACCAGGGCCAATACACGAGCGTCAGCGCGATGACCGTATTGCGCAAATTAGGACCCAGTGCGGCGGCAATCGCCATAGCCAGGATGATGGCAGGGAAGGCCAGAAAAATATCGGTCACCCGCATCAACATTTCATCAAGCAGCCCGCCATAATAGCCCGCGAACACGCCCACGAGCGTGCCCACCGGGATAGCGATGATCAGAATCAGCGTCGCGATGCCGAGCGAAATCCGCGCGCCCGCCATCACCCGGCTCAGCACATCGCGGCCGAGTTCATCTGTCCCGAGCAGGTGCGCCGAGGACGGCCCAACGAGCTTGTCCTGAATCGCCGGCCTGAGTGGATCGTATGGAGCGAGCATCGTTCCGAAGATACAGATAAAGAAGAAGACGACTATGAGCCCGAGAGCAACGACGTTCAGCGGACTCTCTCTGGAAAAGCGCTTGATGAAGTAGCGGAACCCAGTCCGCCTCGACGGTGCTTTGACCTGCGCCTGTAGCTGTCCTGCTGCTGGAGGGGTGCTGCTGACCGTTTCTTGTGTGCTCATGTGACACGAATCCTTGGGTCAAGGAAGATATAGGCGATATCCACAATCATGTTTGCCAGCACGTAGAAAAACCCGATCACGAGCGTCACCGAAATCAACGAATTGGGATCCTGATTCTGGATAGACTGGAAGGCGTAGCGGCCGATACCAGGCCACGAGAACACAATCTCCACCAGAACGGTGCCGCTGAGCAGCAAGCCCAGTTGCAGACCGGTGACGGTGATGGCCGGCAAGAGCGCATTCTTCAATGCATGCCGGTAGATCACAATGTTGTTCTTCAACCCTTTGGCACGGGCGGTGCGGACGTAATCCTGGTTCAGCACTTCGAGCATGGCGGAACGGATCATGCGGGTCACAGGCGCGAGCGAGATGAAGCCGAGCACGAAGGCCGGCATGGCCAGGTGCTTCAGGGTGGTGAAGAAGACATCAAAGTTGAGCGTGAGCAGGGCGTCAACACTGTAGAGAGTCGTGATTGTCCGTGGCGCTTCGACACCGATCGGTAAGCGCTGGCCGTCCGGCAGCAAGCCAAGCTGGGCAAAGAAGACGAACTGTAAGACGATCGCCAGCCAGAATGACGGCATCGATAGCCCGATAACCGAGATAATCCGCCCGAAGGCATCAATACCTGAATTCTTTCTCACCGCCGAGACAACCCCCAGGGGAACCCCAACGACAATCGAAAACGCCATCGCGACCAGCGCCAGCTCCAGCGTTGCCGGGATATAACGTTTGAGGTCCTCGGTAACCGGACGGCGAGAGCTGAGTGAGTCGCCGAAATCCAACTGGAGAATTCCGGTCATGTAGGAGACATAGCGCTCCACGACAGGGTCATCGAGCCCGTAGTCGTCCCGGATCTGCTGGACGGCAGCGGGACTCGCTCGCGGTCCAGCAATATTCCGGGCAGGGTCGCTCGGCACGATGTGCATGAGAATAAACGTCACGACTGACAGGGCAACGACGACGAATACCAGAAAGAAGAGTCTCCTAATGATCAGGTGGAGAACCATCCTGGGCGCTAGCCCTTCTTTTATTTTTCACGGCTCCCGGGCTGTTTAGAGGGCCGTCCCTGCCCCGGGGTCAGCGTCAACTGTTCTGGTTCGGATGAATTAGTAGCGGCATTATAACTGACGCGCGCCTGAGCGCAAGTTGATTGCAAAATTGATAGCAAGGCTGCCAGTTACTGCTGGACGCAGCCTCTCCCGGAGCCCGGCGGGGGCACACTTCACTCCCGTTTGGAAAGGGTTGCAACGGATCCCTAAGCCGTCCCCTGAGCATCAACGTCAGGAAGCATTGGGCAACATGGACCGCTCAGGTGGCCATCTCATCGAGAGGGACGAAACGCCCACCCTGCGCAAAACGGGCCATTCCGAGCGCCAACTCAGTCATCCTGAGCGCCCAACCAGTCGTCCTGAGCGTCCAACTCAGTCGCCCTGAGCGCCCAACTCAGTCGCCCTGAGCGCCTTGATAGTGACCCTGAGCGCTTGATAGTCATCCTGAGCGCAAGCGAAGGATCTCTGCGTCAAACGTCTCCGGTGTCAAGCCAGAGATCCTTCGCTTCCGCTCCGTACTCGACCACGATGCTGGTGTCACACTCGGTAGAAACCCCGAATCGTGACAACTGCCTGGTGGGCCAGTCCTGCGCTGGTTAGTCATCCTGACGCAAGGAAGGATCTCTGGTCCAACGCCTCGGGTGTCAGGCACGAGATCCTTCGCCTGCGCTCAGGATGACTGGGTAGCTCCTCTGGGTTATTGGAGAGGCGCCGCTCCAGGCAGTCATGCACCGCTCAACCCATGTCTTCGCTAATGAGTGTCGGTACGCGACCACGCTGATGGTGTCCTCCCCGACCGACCGACGGAATCCCGGGGCCTGACAACTCCACTGTGGTCCACTACTCAGGATGACTGATAAACGCTCAGGATGACTGATGAACGCTCTGGATGACTGATGAACGCTCTGGATGACGATGAACGCTCTGGGTGACTGATTGGCGGTCAGGATGACTATCAGGCGCTTAGGGTGACTCACGAGCGCCGGATGACCGTCAAGGCGCTCAAGGCAAGCCCTTCCTTACGTAAAGATGACTGGTCGGGCGCAGAGTGACCGCAGCGGGCCGCGGTTGGCCCTGATGCCGCTTATGTTGGGGAATGGGGCAGCTCAGGGAGCCGCCCGAACATAGACGGGAAAGACTGGGGTTCAGGAGCCCTGGACGACGCTCTTCTCAGCCACTGGCTCAGGCTCGACCTGGGGTTGCATGGGAGTAAACCCCGCGCGGCGGACGTGATAGGCGGTTGGGCCAACGGGTGTGACAGCAGGCGTCGGCAGGCGGTCAAATGTCACGTTGTCACCAACCGTCACCTGCCCCTCGCCCGGAACGAGGGAAAAGATCAAATCGCCAGAGTCATCGTCTGGCGCGATAAAGCCATAGTTGTTCCGCTCATCATAGAAAACGACTACCCCTGTCTCAGCCATGCTCACCCCTCCGTGCCCAGAAGATCGTCCAATCTCCTTGATTCTATCCGGAAGTGGCTGGCTCGTGCTCCTCGGCCGGGAACCGTTCGGCGATCGAGGGGTGAGCGACAACCCACTGGATGTCTGAGAACCACGTCGCGTGACAACGCAACGAGAATCTTTGAAATAGTCGTAATGCCTAGCCCGATCTAGCATAGAATAGATTTTCGAGCCCACGTTGAAGCAACAGCGTGGGCCATCGCGCGTCTACAGGCTGCTATGGCTGTGAGGAATCCGGGTGTACGAAGGTCCACGGTGGTACTTTGGCTTGGGGCGCGAGAACGGTCTGGCCTTCTGGGGCATGGTCTTCCTCGAAGGCTCGTTTGCCGCGTACATGCCAATCTGGACGTTGTTCATGGAGGAGCTCGGCGCGCCGATCACGTTGATCGGTGTGCTGCTGGGCTTCAGCGGTGTCATCCGGTTCTTCGTGCTCTTACCCACAGCAGCACTTGCCAAGAAATTCGGCGCGAAAACGCTGCTCATCCTTTCGCGCGCGATCGCCCTGGTCGGAATCGGGACGGCGGCCTTCGCCCCGAGCTGGCCATGGCTGCTGCCGGCAATGGTTGGCATCGCGGCTGGCTCGATGGCGTTCCCGATCGTGCTTTCCCACGTCGCCACGAACGCCGGTAAAGAGCGAGCGCGAGCCTTCGCCCTTGTGGTAACGATTGGGCCCTCACTGGCGTTCCTGATCGCCCCGCTCATCTCCAGCGGGGTCATCGCGCTGTTCGGTCTGCGCTCGCCGTTCGTCGTCTCGGCGGTGTTTTCGTTCATCTCCATCCTGATCTTCTCGCGTATCAAACCCGAGAACCTCCCGGTTGAAGAGGGCCGCGAGGGGATGGCCGGAGAGAGTTATCGGACCGCGCTGGCCGTTCCGCAGGTGCGCTCGGTGCTCTTGCTCAAATTCCTGACGGTCTTCGCCATCGGTCTCGGGGCACAGTTCATTCCGAACTACCTACGGCAGGTTGGGGGTCACCCTGACGACCTGATCGCGCTGCTGACGTCCTTTTCGGCAGTGGGCTCGATCTTGTTTGGCTTGCTGGTCGTGCGCAGCCAGCGCTTCGCCAGCGCGCCGCTGCGTGGAGCCGGTATCGCGGTAGCGGGGGTGAGTATTGGCTATCTGCTCTTCCTGCAACCAACCGTGCTTCCCGTCATTATCGTGGGGTTCATCCTGCGCGGTGGCCTCTTCTCGTCGCTCTCTCTGTTCTCAGCCGCGCTCGGCGACGTGACGCCGGACCGCAACCATCACCACGTCTTTACGATGAGTGAGATTCTGATTGTGGCGGGCTTCACCCTTGCCCCGATCATTGCCGGATTGCTCTACGACATCTGGCCCGCCCTGCCGCTGGTGGTCGCGGTCGCGCTCTCGCTCCCCTTGATCGTGTACCTCCTCAGAGCCCAGCTCTCACCACAGGCAGAGCCGGAAGCGCTGCCCGTCACGGGCTAGGCGAGCGGTGACAGCGCGTCACAGATAGGGCACCCTCGACACGTATTCGTCCTTATTGTGGATAACTACGCCAGGGAATGTGGATAACATGAGGGTAATGGGGACAGGCATGTGTACGTACACCCATCTCGATCTGGATAAGCGCAGGCGAACGCGGCCTGCCAATGTTGATGGATTCCGGACAATGCAGCTGTGACAAATTTGTCAACATTCCCTCCGGTGGAGATGTGGAGAAGTCATCCCACCTCTTGTGCGCCCTGTTTTCGGCATCTGCAAGCCTGAGGCAAGGGTTATCCGCACAATCCACAGTGCCTACTACGTACTGCTATTTCTTTTACTTAAAAAGAATATATACGGGGATAACCGGACCCATGGGGATAGACGAAACGATGGGTTTTCTCCGAACAGAAAGGGAGACGGCTCTGAGCCGTCTCTTAGAAATCCTCAGCAGTTGGTCTCGTCGCTACGCGGGCACGTGACTAGCGTGCGCCAACCGCTTTGCACGCGCCTTCCGTAGAGCGTCAGCCACCGGCGCATCGAAGAGGCCTTCTTCGGGAAGGTCGATTCTCGGCGGGTTCAGATTCTCGATTGCGCTGATATCCCTGTCGCTCAACATACCGATGTCGACGATCTCAACACCCAGGAGCTCATGCTCGCCGAGGTCCTCAATCTTCTCATCGTCCCAATAGAAGAAGATCCGGGCATCTGAAACGTAACCTGGAGATGGATAGTCATCCGTTGCGCGAACGCGCGGCTGATCCACATACCAATCCAGGTGAACGAACCGGTCATCATCATATTGGATCAAGTCCGCCTTCACGGCCATCGCGGTTCTCCTTCCGGTCCGCGTCGAGTCGCCTCTATCGGTTCAAGACCATCCGCAGCAGGAAATCGTCGCTCTTGTAGGCATCGTCGAGGATGGTGGAGACCTTCTTCCAGCCGTGACCCTCGCCGGGATAGGTGTGGTATTCGACGTGCTTGCCGGCCTTCTCGAGGGCAGCCGTCATCTTGTTCATCTCGGACGGGTGGCAGACGATGTCTGATTCCCCTTGAAGGATCAGGACCGGGTTCTTGACGTTGTCAACGAAGTTGATCGGCGAGCGGTCGCGGTAGAGCTCAGCCAGCTGTCCACCTGTGCCACCCATCAGCTTGGCGATGTAGTGACGCTCGAAGACCCAGGTGCGCTCGTGGAAGGTGGACAGGTCGGCAATCCCGTAGCGGGCAATGCCGGCCTTGAAGAACTCCGGCGCCTTCGTCATGCAGATCAGTGTGCTGTAGCCGCCGGCGGAACCACCGGTCGCCACCACTCTGCCGGCGTCAACCAGACCACGCGCGATGACTGCCTCGGCTCCGGTAATGTAGTCATCCAGATCGCCCCCGCCCCAGTCTCCATAGAGCGCCTCCATGAAGCTGCGGCCATAGCCCTTCGACCCGCGGTAGTTTGGCACCAGAACGACGTAGCCGCGCTGGACAAGGTATTGGATCCAGGGCGTCCAGTTGGTCATTGCCTGACCGACCGGACCGCCGTGAATGTGGACAATCAGTGGATGGCGACCGGCTCGCTCTTCTTCGGGAGTGAAGAGCATGCCCTCGATCGTCAGCCCGTCGCGCGAGGTCCAGCAAATGATCTCAGGCAACGTCAGGTTCCCGCCAATGACACCGCCGGTGGCACTGAAGGTGAGCTGCCGGCGTGCCCCGTCCAGACCGACGACGTAGAGATCGGGCGGCACGAGCGGCGACTCGAAGGTACACAGGAGGTGCTCGTCGTCAACCCAGGCCAGGTCGCCGTAGACACCGGGCTCGTGCGTGATCTGGCGTGTCTCGCCATTTTCCCAGACCCAGATCTGACTCTCGCAACTGGCGCTGCGAGTATAGGCGATCTTCGATCCATCCGGTGACCAGGCCGGCGAGCGGTGGTCGGAAGGTTCGTTCACCAGGCACTCAGCATTACAACCGTCGGGCCGCGTGCGCCACAGGTTGGGGTGCTCACCGTCGCGATCCGAGAGGAAGACGATCGACGTTCCGTCCGGCGACCAGTCTGGCCAGTTGTTTGCGACGCGGTTGCCGCCGGCGATGGTCTGCCGCTCACCAGTCTTGACGTCGGCAACGATGATGGCGATCTCGTCCCAGGGCATGTCGTAGTGCGGCCAGCGCACGTAGAGCAGCGACGCGCCGTCCGGTGACCAGCGCGGGTTGCTGACATAGCCGTCGTCGGCCGGATCACTGATCTGACGCGTTTTTGTACCGTCGAGTGACGAGATGAAGATGTCGATCGTCTCACCGCGCTCGGCAACATAGGCAACGGATTGCCCGTCCGGCGAGACAGCAGGCGAGTGATGATTGCCGGGGCCCTCGTCGATGGGTTGTGACGCTCCTCCGGCCGCCGGGACGCTCCAGAGCTTTCCCTCCTGTGTCGAAGCGTAGACAACTGTCTGGCTGTCTGGCGTCCAGGCGAGCGGGAATGCCTGGCGCTGGCCGGGGTCAGCACCCTGTGGAGTTACGCGGTCGGTTAGCTGGAGGGCCGGTCCGTCGAGCGACGTGACCCAGACATCGGCGCGCCCGTCGTAGCTGCGGATAAAAGCGATCAGCTTACGGTCAGGAGAGAGGCGCGGGACGCTGATTCTCGGGATGGTCGCGTACGCCTCGGGCGCCAACTCCGCGTCCCAGCGGCCCGGCTCAGTGCTCCAGTGGTCGGTAGCGTTCAACATCGTGACTCCTGTTCAGTCCTGCGCGACGTGTTGTCGCCGGGCATCATAGACTGAACGTGGGCCGCGAGGGCACCTGGCCGTGGTCCACGGCAGATGTGCGCGGTGGTGGATTCCTGAGCGCTGCCGAATGGAACCTAGGAGGGTATCCAATCGCCAGCATGTTCATGCTGGTCATTACGGCGCCGCGGATGGGGAATGCGGAGTCCACGCCGGCCCTGGTCGAGCTGGAATTCGGTCAGGTACTCCTCCAGTCGCTGGGCCGCGATAATGAGCGCGGTGCGGGCGTCCTGGGCGACTTCCTGAACGTACTGATCCTGGCGGTTCGCGAAGTCGGCAACGGAGTTGTACTCGGTGACTTTGCGGTTCGCTCTGGCGACGGCCTCGGCAACGACGGGCGGCATATTGGGGATCAGCCAGATGGCGTTGTCGATGGCCCGGCGCTCAAACGGGGCCCACGACCAGATAACGGAGGTCTCCTCCACCATCAGGGCGTTCAACCGCATCTCGCCGACCACGGAACGCAGCGACGCACGTTCTTCTTCAGAGACATTCAGCGGGCTACCTGTGGGTAGTGGCTGCCTGGCTTCGGCAAACTTGCTGAGCGTTCGTTTCGAAAACCAGAAGGTGAGCAGGCCGCCGAGAATAACGCCCACGAACGCAGCCAGGAGTGGAACACCCCACTCGACGAGTGTGTCATACGCCATTCAGCTGCCCTTTCGCCGCTCCCCCACCCAGAGCTGTAGTTGTCACTCTGTCACAGACGATTGTACGTACGCAATGCGAGACACACAAGAGGATTTACCGGAGATAGCGGGCCTATACTGGACAGAGTCGAGCGTTCGTTCGTGAAATTGCCGTACCGGAGTAGGAATGAGACCTTCATGATTACCGCACGAACCGATGTCGTTGGCAGCCTGTTACGGCCGGCGGAGCTGCTGCAAGCCCAGCGGGATGTTGCGGACAAGCGGATCAGCCAGGCTGAGTTCAAACGGATAGAAGACCGGGCCGTTGACGGCGCGATCAAGCTCCAGGAGGAAGCCGGGCTCGATGTTGTCACCGATGGTGAGATGCGCCGGCTGTCGTTCCAGAGCCAGATGACCGAGGCTGTGTCCGGCTTCGGGGATTACGACATCGACGCCTTCCTCTGGGGTGACTGGCACGGAGACGAGCAGGTTGGCGACCGCAACACCAGCCGGCCGGCAAATCTTGGCGTGGTCGACAAGCTGACCCGCAAGCGCCATCTCTCTTCCGAGGAGTTTACGTACATGCGCTCGCGCACCACCCGTATCCCCAAGGTGACGTTGCCCAGCCCGAGCTTGTGGGCCAACTTCTGGTCGGAAGAACATTCACGTGGAGCCTACCCGACGCTCGACAGCTTCCTGGCCGACGTTGTCGACATTTTGCGCGATGAGGTAACCGAGCTCGTCCGGCTCGGCTGCGAGTACATCCAGATCGACGCGCCGCACTACCCCCTGCTGATCGACCCGCAGACCCGCGCCTTCTACGAGCGTCAGGGTTGGGACCTCGGCCGCTGGCTTGCGCGCGGGATTGAGCTCGACAATGCCCTGATGGATGGCTTCCCCCAGGTGACGTTCGGCTTCCACCTCTGCCGCGGCAACCAGGGTAGCCGCTGGCTGGTTGAGGGGGGCTATGACCTCATTGCCAGGCCGATCTTCGAGAACATCACCGCGCAACGCTTGCTTCTGGAGTATGACGATGCCCGTTCCGGCACCTTCGAGCCCCTGGCTGCTGTACCGGAGGACAAGATCGTGGTGCTGGGGCTGGTGACGACCAAGTCCGGCCGGGCGGAGACGGCCGCCGAGCTCGCCAGTCGCATTGCGGAGGCGAGCCGCTACGTTCCGCTCGACCGGCTGGCCCTCAGTCCGCAGTGTGGCTTCGCGACATCGATCGGTGGCAACAACCTCTCAGCCGCAGACCAGCGGCGCAAACTCTCGACCATCGTTGAGACGGCGAATCGAGTGTGGGGCTAACCTTCATGATAGGTGCTATTACCCACAATTTTAGTTGACAGGCATGTGGAATGCGATTATTGTGAGTAGGGTGGGCGACGCTTGCCCGTATTTTTATGTGTCCGAATCGATCGCGCTGCGTCAACCCGGCGTCTATCTGGGCGTAGACGTGCCCGTGCCGAAATGAAGACATTGTGGCTCCTCCGGTTGCTGCCGGCCTGATGCGCTATGGCGAACATGGCCCCGAAAGTGGCCTGTCATTTGATCATAGTGTCACTGTGTGTTTCGGTAAAATTGTGTACATATTCGCAGCCCGAGAATGGGGAGCGAGAGGTTCCCGGACATGTTCACTGTGCATAACCAGTGGATGGTGCCGGGCCCAGGGGCACGATCGATGGCGTGCCACAGGGTACTGGGAAAGCATCGCGACGACGGACCAGGGCCGTGCTCTGTGGGAGGGAGCGTGAAACCGTTCAAGCCGTACGTTGGGAAAATGTAAGAAGGAGATACTCTCCATGAGAAAACTCATGGCATTGCTGGTAACGCTGGCAATGTTGATGTTCAGTGTCGGCGCGGCTGCGGCCCAGACGATACCGTCCCAGACCCCCGTCGAGCCGCTCGACGGCTGTAACTATTATGAAGAAACCGGTCACAATCTGTGTGGCACGTTCCTTAAGTACTGGGAGTCGAACGGCGGTCTGCCGGTCTTTGGCTACCCGATTACCGAGGAGTACCAGGAAGTAAACCTGGACACCGGTGAAACGTACACCGTGCAGTACTTCGAGCGCGAGCGCTTCGAGCTGCACCCGGAGAACGCCGGCACCGTCTACGAGGTTCTCCTCGGCCGCCTCGGGAACGAAGTGCTGCTGATGCAGGGCCGCGACTGGCAATCCTTCCCGAAGAGTGACCCGAGTGAGCCGAACTATGTCGACGTGACCGGCTTCGCCATTGCCCCCGAGTTCATCGACTACTGGTCGAACCACGGCCTGAACTTCGATGAGGAGGGCTACTCGTTCCGCGAGTCGTTGGCGCTCTTTGGCTACCCGATCTCGCAGGCTGAGGTGGAGACCAACGGCAATGGTCATACCGTCGTCACCCAGTGGTTCGAGCGCGCGCGCTTCGAGTTCCACCCGGACAACCCGGAAGGCCAGCAGATACTCCTCGGCCTGCTTGGTGTTGAGGTGCTCGACACCGAAGAGCCACAGCCAGAACCAGACTTCACGGTGGTTGCTGATGGCCTGGAGCAGCCGCGCCACGTCAGTTACGGTGCTGACGGCGCCATGTACGTTGCGGTTGCCGGGAACGGCGGCGACGAGTGTGTCGTGGTTGGCACGGATCCAGAAACCGGTGAAGATTTCGAGATCTGCATCGGCACCAGCGGTTCTATCCTCCGCATCGCCGACGGTCAGGCCACAGAAGTCGCAACGGGCCTGCCATCCTTCCTCGCCGGTGAAGAAGGCGTTGGTGTGCATGACGTCGCGGTGACTGAGGACGGTGAGATCTATGCTGTCACCGGACTCGGCCTTGAGATCGATCCGGCTGTGCGCGAGGAGATTGGCGGAACCGCCCTGGGTTTCGGTCTGCTGATCAAGATCGAAGCGGATGGCAGCTGGACTGAAGTTGCTGATATCGCTGGCTATGAGGTCGCTAACAACCCCGAGCCGGCATTACTCGACAGCAACCCCTACTCGCTGATCATCGACGGTGAGAACTTCATCGTGGTTGACGCCGGCGGGAATACCTTGCTGCAGGTGACGCCAGAGGGCGAAATCACGACCCTGGCCATCTTCCCATCGACGATGGTGCCCGCTCCGGCGTTCCTTGAGCTGCCCGAAGGCACCGAGATCCCGATGGATGCCGTGCCGACGTCGGTTGAGAAGGGCCCTGACGGCGCCTACTACGTTGGTCAGTTGACCGGCTTCCCGTTCCCGGTCGACGGCGCCAGTGTCTGGCGTGTGATGCCGGGTGGAGACCCCGAAGTCTTCGCAGAGGGCTTTACCAACATCAGTGACATCGCCTTCGACGGCGCGGGCAGCCTCTACGTCCTGGAGATGATCGCCGGCGGACTGCTCTCGGCTGATCCGACCGACCCGGCGACGGTGGCAAGCGCGGTGACCAAGATTGCCACGGATGGCACCCAGACGACCCTGGCGACCAACGGCCTGCTCTTCTCGACAGGTCTGGCGATCGCTGCGGATGGTTCGATCTACGCGACGAACCAGACGGTCTTCCCTGGCATGGGCCAGGTCGTCCTGCTCGACGAGACTGCTGCCGGTGAGCCGGCTCCCGGCCCGGCCGTTGAGGTCGTTGCCGAGGGACTGGTTCAGCCGCGTCACATCAGCGTTGGTGGCGATGGCGCCCTCTACGTTGCCGAAGCCGGCATGGATGGCGATGAGTGCGTCACCGTTACCGAAGGCGAAGAAGAGTTCGAAGTCTGCTTCGGGCTGACCGGTGGAGTGACCCAGATCGCTGACGGCGTGTCGGCGCAGATCGCTTCGGGCCTGCCGTCGGGTAATGGTTCCGGCCCGCACGACGTGATCGTCACTGCCGAGGGCGAGACCTACGTGCTCTTCGGCCTGGGTGGTCCTCCGGAAGGCCGCGGCCTGTTCGAGGCTGAGGGAGTCGCTGCGCTCGGTACGCTGGCGAAGCTCGAGGACGACGGCTCCTGGACGGTGATCGCCGACCTCGCGGCTTTCGAAGGTGCGAATAACCCCGAGACGGCCGCGATCGACTCGAACCCTTACGCGGTGATCATGGACGGCGAGAACTTCATCGTGGCTGATGCCGGCGGCAACAGCCTGCTGCAGGTCACGCCTGCCGGTGAGATCACCGTTCTGGCTACCTTTAGCCCACAGATGGTCGAAGCCCCGGCGTTCATGGAGCTGCCGGAAGGCACCGAGATCCCGATGGAGGCGGTTCCGACAACGGTGACCAAGGGACCGGATGGCGCCTACTACGTGGGCGAGCTGACCGGTTTCCCGTTCGTCGTGGACATGGCGCGCGTCTGGCGCGTAATGCCGGGCGAAGAGGCGGAACTCTACGCGGACGGCTTCAGCGCTATTGGCGCGATAGACTTTGACAGCGAGGGCAACCTCTACGTGCTGGAGATCGCCTCCGGCGGCCTGCTTGAGGCCGAAATGGCTGGCCCGGAAAACCCGGATGCAGCGGCGAGTGCGGTCATCAAGGTTGCCCAGGACGGCACGCAGGAGACCTACCTCGACGAGGGTATCTTCTTCGCGACCGGCCTGGCAATCGATGCTGACGATACGATGTACATCGTCAACTTCGGCGTCGTGCCGGAGATGAGTCAGGTCGTGCGCGTCGTAGAGTAACGCTCACGCCTGTCTAGCTCAGGTAGATCCAGCAGCGCCCCATCCACATCGGATGGGGCGCTGTTTTTTGTTCCCAATTGGTATCAACGTAAGCGGCAGCAGGGCCAACAGCCGCCTTCTCCGGTCATCCCGAGCGCAGAGAGAGCCATCCTTGGCTTGATAGTCATCCTGAGCGTTCATCAGTCATCCTTCCCGTAAGGAAGGATCTCTGGCTTGACTCCCGAGGCGGTTGACGCAGAGATCCTTCGCTGACGCTCAGGATGACTGACGAGCGCCGTTCACTCGACCACGATGATGGGGACACCCCCGACGGGCGGAACCCGGGAGCGTGCCAACTCCCCGGTGGGCCAGTCCTGAGCTTGTTCGTCATCCTGCGTTTGATCGTCATCCTGACGCAAGGAAGGATCTCTCGTCAAACGCCTCGGCAATCAGGCAAGAGATCCTTCGCTTCCGCTCAGTACTCGACCACGATGATGGTGTCACCCCGGTCGGGGAGGAACCCCGAAACGTGCCAGCTGCCCGGTGGGCCAGTCCTGAGCTTGATCGTCATCCTGCGCTGGTTAGTCATCCTGACGCAAGGAATGCCATGGTCCTGCTTGAACGGCGATGTGTGGTGTCACCCCGGTCGGGGAGGAGCTCATCTCCTCCCGAACCCGGTCCGCTCGACGCGGGAGGAGACGAGCTCCTCCCCGACCGACCGACGGAACCGGGGAGCGTGACAACTCCCCTGTGGTCTAGTACTCAGGATGACCGGGCCGCGCAACATGACCGTGAAGAAGTACCTCGTATACCCCCTACGGATAAATGGCTAACGTTGCCGTGATCTGCATCCCGGCGGCGGTATAGCTGAGAGCGCCGGTCAATCGGGCCTCTCGCGGCAGATTGTCGAAGGCGCCAGAACGCGCCATCACTTTCATGATTGCATTGATGGTTGCAGATTCGTTAGCTTCATCCCACTGCACGACGCCGCCCTGGAAGATACCGGTGACGGCTCCTGTCGCATGGGTAATTGACCAGGTACCGCCCACAATCGTGTTGGCCACGCCCGCACCCGGATACGGGGGTGTGTAGTTGAGGGTCGCCCTGAACGTGCCCGGAACGTCACCTATCGCCGATCCGACGAAGGTCGCTCCATAGCGCGTGTCGCCGTCGATACTGCCGGCCGACGTCTCTTCGCCCCGAACCGAGGAGACAGAGACGAGACCTGGCCCCGGCGTCGTCTGCTGGTGGCGCCAATCGTGGTAGTGGCGGCCGACGTTGCCGGCCTCGACCTGCCAGCCCTCGGGGTTGTCCGGCGTGTAGGTTAGACAGCGTCGCTCGAAGCACTGCACCAACACATCCTGAATGGTGTTCGCCACTTTGACTGTCGCCCAGTAGGGTTCAGTGATGGGCCGGCCAGTTGCAAAAATCGGATCCTCGAACAGCGCTGCCTCCACAAGCTCGCCGTCTTGCCACACGAGGCCGGTCGAGTTCATGAACGCCCAGAAGGGCTCGGCAATCGCGTGGTTCGTGACGTCGTCCGTATGAACGGTGGTAATTCCGAGCGCGCCAAGCGCCCGGTCGTGGGTGACCTGACCGTTTCTATCCAGACGCTCGGTGATCGATTCCCGAAACGCGGCCGGCTTGGCATCAAGCAACGCCGCGAACGTGGCATAGGTAGGGCCATGCGGGTCGTCGCGGTCACCGGCGACGGGGATTACCGCCGGGAAACGCGGTTCAAAGCGATCGTGACCGATCTGCATCTTGCCGCTGATAAGCTCGACCACCAGCAGTCCGTTGGTCACGTACCAGAGCCCATCGTCGGCCGCGCTCGGGTCGCTGATCTCCATGCGCGCCTTGTCAAAATACTGAACGTCACGTGTTCCGCCGGGCGACTCGAGGTACTGCTCGCTTATCGTGCCCGTGAAACTCTCAGTCCCCCACATCCAGGTGCGGGAGACCTGACCGTCGGTGACCGGTTTGTCGGTGCGGGCCCAGGTGCGCTGAAACACGTCATCATCCGCCAGGCCGGCTACCGGGTTGGCGGCCAGGAGCATGATTACCAGCATTAACGCTATCCGTCGCACAGGCATCTGCGACCCTCTCAGTATCATTCTGCAAAAGATGGCTTACAATACATGACAAACGACATGATCAAAACTCAGCAATGACCGCTCTTTTCCGGCCAACACGCCAGCGTTTGCTTCACTGACCTGGGAGGTAGCTGTGTTTCTCCGTATGTTGTACGACGAAAAGCTGGCCCAGGCCAGTTACGTGGTGGCTTGCCAGGCGACCGGCGATGCTCTGATCATCGATCCCAATCGCAATTTCGATCAGTACCTTGCCCTGATTGCTGCTGAAGGGTTCCAGATCACCGCGATTACGGAAACACATATCCATGCCGATTTCGCCTCCGGAGCAGGTGAGCTGGCGGAGCGCACCGGCGCGCAGCTCTACCTCTCCGGCGAGGGTGACGACGAATGGAAATATGAGTTTGCTGACCAATCCGGCGCGACATTCGTGCACGACGGTGACACGTTCAATGTTGGCAAGATCACACTCCAGGTCATGCACACGCCCGGCCACACTCCGGAGCACCTCTCGTTCATCTTGACCGACGCCGCCAATGCTGAGACGGCGATGGGCGTCTTTACGGGTGACTTCGTTTTCGTCGGCGATGTCGGAAGACCCGACCTGTTAGAGACAGCCGCCGGTATGAAAGGCATGATGGAGCGCGGCGCCAGGCAGCTCTACCAGTCGCTTGAGCGGTTCAAAGAACTGCCGGACCACCTGCAAGTCTGGCCGGGCCACGGAGCGGGCAGCGCGTGCGGCAAGGCGCTCGGCGCGGTTCCTCAGAGCACGGTCGGCTACGAAAAGCTCTTCAACTGGGCGCTCAATGTCCCGAACGAAGCAGAGTTCGTCAAACAGGTGACGGCTGACCAACCGGAGCCGCCCAGGTATTTCAAAGCGATGAAGCGCATGAACAAAGAAGGTGTGCCGCGGCTCAGCGAGGCAGCAGAACCGGCGCGGTTGGCGTCGACGATCATCGAGCAGGAACTACAGTCGGGACTCAGGATTGTCGATACGCGCCCGGCCGACGCGTATGCTGCCGGCCACATCCCTGGCACGATCAACATTCCGCTCGGCAAAGCGTTCATCACCTGGGCCGGCTGGTTGTTGCCCTATGACGCGCCATTTGCCCTGATTGTTGATGAGCCCAACCTTGATCGGGTAATGCTCGACCTGCGTCTGATCGGCCTTGACGAGATCAAGGGCTACTGGACCCCGGATGTCGTCAACAGCTGGGATCAGGGTCTCTCGAAGATTGAGCAGATCATGGCCGCGAGCGCAAAAGAGCGTTGGGACAGGGGCGAGATCACCATTCTGGACGTTCGGGGCTCATCTGAATATAAGGAAGGCCACGTTCCGGGGGCGGTGCATATCCCGCTTGGCTACCTGGAAGAGCGGTTGGACGAGATCCCGGACGATAAGCCGCTCGTCGTCCACTGTCTCAGCGGATTCCGCTCGTCAGTCGCCACCAGCATTCTCGACGCGCATGGCTTTGCCCCGATTGCGAGCCTGGTGGGCGGCTACGAGGCCTGGAACGCGGCTGGAGGATCGATAGAACGTAGCTCCAAAGGAACCGAGGCAACGGTTCCGTAGATCTACCTGGCTCCAGTCTATAGTGCGTTGTTGTTGCTGGCCGTGTCGTTGTCCCGTTCGCAATGAGGACATCACTCAAGATGCCGGCGCAACTGTATAAGCCGTTGGTCCAGCGGAATCAGAGAACAGGTGTCGCACTTCTCCCGCTCAGGCAAGCGATAGTTCAGGCAACAACCTCCGCGTCGCAGGAAGACCCCCGAACGTCCCTCGTGCTCGATCTCGATGACTCCGCTACGCGACTTCTGGCTCGCAAGTGAGACGAAGGCAGGAACTTCGCGGCGAGCAATGTCAGGGGCTCTCATCTGCTCCGCCAGCCAGAGCACAGCGCTGGCGAGGCGATCGGTGTAGTTCGCTCGCATGGCGGGCATTCCATACGGCGCGACGGAGCGCAGGGTTGCGAACAGCGGTCCGGCGTGGTCTTCCAGTTGCTCGACAATCTGGACACGCAGTGCATGAAGATCTTCAACAACGGTCACATCGGGGTGTCCGGCGTCAGGGTCATCAGGGAGGCTCCAGCAGTGAGGCGTTGTGAACGCAACGCCATCTCGTAGGTGCACGCCAACGCTGCTCGGAGACAGATCCGGCACTCTGCGTTCCAGCAGGTAACAGGCAACGGCGGTCACCATGGGATGCCAGAAATACCCCAGCACCAGGAAGCTTGCGGCTACCTGGCGGTCGTCCATCGTGTAGATCTCGCAAGCCGTGTCGATCAGACCATTCACCGCGACCCGATCAGCCACGATGTCCGAGCAGAGCTGCCAGCCATCAGGTAGTTCTCCCGATGTCGCACCTAGATGCTGGAATCGGGATGCAACCCTCTCGATAGTGGAGTGAATCGGCGACGCAATAGTGGCTATCATTCGCCTCTTCCCCTGAGAATCGACCGCATCTGCATCATGGCCTCTTTGTTCCTCTGGACTGAAAATGTGTGGTCTGAAGCATCATGATGAAAATAATAGGGATTGAGAGTAACACCTGCTGAGGACGGCGTCTACCACTCCCCTGAGAGCACGCTGACGAACCCTGCGCGATCCTCTATGATCCGCTGTGGATAGTGTTGCGACAGGGCGGGAGGCCACGCGTGGACAGCAGCCGGAACGAGATGATCGAGCAGTATAAGGACGGCTATCGAGTTATTACGGAGTCGCTTGAGGGCATCAGCGACGCCGAGATGGACGCGCGCGAGGGGCCGAACGAGTGGTCACCGCGCGAGGTCATTCACCACCTTGCGGACAGCGAGATGGCTTCGGCGCTTCGATTGCGCCGGTTGCTGGCGGAGGAAAACCCCGAAATCATCGGTTACGATCAGGAAGCGTATGCCCGGATTCTGTATTACGACCGGCCGATCGAGCCATCGCTCCAGGCCTTTCGATTTGCCCGGGAATCGACCGCCCAACTCCTTGACCGTATGACTGCTGCCGAGTGGGCGCGAGCTGGAACGCACAGCGAGAGCGGCCGCTATAGCGTTGAAGGTTGGCTAGGGATCTACGCGGCACACGCCCACGAGCACGCTGACCAGATCCGCCGCGCTCGAGCAACGGTTAAGGGGTAGAGAGCCGCGATGGGATTAACCGCACAACCTCGGATCCGACTGGGAACCTTTCCGACGCCGCTGCATTTCGCCGAGCGTCTCTCCGCGCAGCTCGGTGGCCCTCGGATTTACATTAAACGAGACGACCTCACCGGGCTCGCCCTGGGCGGGAACAAAACCCGCATGCTGGAATACCTGCTCGCCGACGCCCTGGAGCAGGGCGCGACCCACCTCATCACCGAGGGTGGTCCCCAATCGAATCACGTCCGGCAGACCCTTGCCGCCGCCCGGCTCATGGGCCTTGAAACCGTTATCGTCAGCAATACCACCGATCCGAACCCACCGATTCAGGGTAATTTCCTGCTGGATCACATCTTTGGCATTGCGTACCATCGCGTGCCCGAAGAGCGTGACCGGCCGGCGAAGATGGCGGAGATTGCGTCTGCGTTGAAGGCGAGCGGCTGTGTGCCCTACATTATCCCGGGCGGCGGCTCCAACGAGGTTGGTGCACTCGGCTACGTCGCGGCCATGCTGGAGCTGAACTACCAGCTCTGGGAACAGGGTATCAGTCCCAGCGCCTTCTACTTGCCGAATGGCGGCGGAGGAACCCATGCCGGGGTTGCGCTCGGCGCGGCTATCTATGGATCCGAGTACCAGGTGCGCGGCATCATGATCGAGGACAACGCCGCCATCGGAGCCGAGCGCAGCTGGAAGATCGTTCAGCAGACCGCCGCTCGTCTGGGGATAGATTGCCCGCTCACGCAGGAAGACATCATCTGCGTCGACGGTTTCGTCGGTGAGGCCTACGCCGTTCCCACAAGCGAGGGGCTGGACGCGATCCGCCTGCTGGCGCGCACCGAGGCGATCCTGCTGGAGCCGATCTATAGTGCAAAAGCATTCGCCGGGATGCTGGCCGAGATCCGGAGCGGGACATACTCGCCAGACGAATCCGTTGTCTTCCTGCATACTGGGGGTACAGCGGTGCTGTTCGCAATGACCGAGGAGCTTGCGCCGATCCTCGATGGCAGGGAAGGACCCCGACACGATGCAACGCTCTGAGACGGTTCCGGCTGACGGGATCGCAGCCGCCCGGGTGGAAATCAGCATGGCGGTCGGAGAGCTGCACATCTCTGGTGGCGCAACTGGCCTGATGGACGCTGATTTCATTTACGACGAAGAGCTTGAACCCCTGGTGGAACATGACGCTTCCGGTCGTCTAGGCGCGCTCAGCATCAAGCAGGCATCCACCAACAACGTCCACGCGACCGAAAATGCGTGGACCATCCGCCTGAATGACCGTATCCCCCTCGATCTTCAGGTGAACGTTGCCAGTGCGAACGCCACCCTTGCACTGGATAGCGTCACCGTCGCGTCACTGGATCTGGACTCCGCCAGCGGTGACGTCTCCGCCGGACTCGGCGGAGACCAGCCCTATGCCAGCCGTGTCACCGTCAATTCCGCCAG
Organism: uncultured Chloroflexia bacterium; assembly: GCA_963729445.1. Lineage (GTDB taxonomy): Bacteria > Chloroflexota > Chloroflexia > Thermomicrobiales > CFX8 > JACCZH01. The sequence goes on along the minus strand of CAVSNU010000002.1, from coordinate 1,186,100 downwards.
TGGAGACGTCATCCTGCGCTTGAACGGCCGTTACCGCTCGCTCGCCAGTCTGGAAACGAAGAGTGCCAGTGGCGCGCTGGAGGTCGATCTTGGCGGCCACTGGCTGCGCGACCTGAACGCGAAGATCGACTCCGTATCCGGTGGCGTGATCGTGACGATCCCCACAAATGTCGGCGTAGCGGTGCAAACCGCAACTATCTCTGGCCGGCTCGACCTGCAAACCGGAGAATCCTCGCGCGGAGGTGCCCGAGGTTACGTCAATGACGCCTGGGACGCGTCCAGGGTGAAGCTCCACCTGCGTGTCGCGACAATCAGCGGCGGCATGACGATCCGGGAAGCAGGACGCGCGAGCTAGACCAGTCACCACCCAGTAAAAGAGAAGCAGCGTCTTCCCCTCCGGTACAAGGGGGAGACGCTGTTCGTTTCGTCTGCCCTTGCCGGGGGACGAAGCATGGTGTCACGATGAAGGAATCACTGATGCGGTTGGTGAGTGATCGCTGACGTTTGAGTAACAAGTGGGCGATTAGTCCTGTGTCCTTGAACAAATATGTGGTTTACGATGCACCTGACGATATAGGAGCATGGTCTCATCAATGGAGGAATCACTGATGTGGAAGCTGCAATGGCTCACTTCTGGTACGGGCGCTGCGCGCTATGGCGTGTTACTCGTCATGACCGTACTGGCACTGATGCTTGTGGCCTGTGGGGCCGAAACAGATGACGAGAACACAGCCGCCGAAGGCTCGAACCCGACCGTTGCGACTACGTCCGAGACGGATGCCACGACTGCGCCCACGAACACTCCGCAGCCGCCGGCTACGCAAGAACCAACTGCGACTCCCGAACCAACGTCGACACCTGAACCGACAGCTACTCCCGAGCCAACAGCCACGCCAGAGCCCACCGCTACTCCCAGCCCAACACCGGAGCCCACGGCTACGCCGGTTCCACCGACTCCGACACCTGCACCAGTGCCGGTAGCCTATTCGGGATTCGGCGATGATGTTGTGTCAATACAAAAGCCTGGTGCAGCCGACGATGCTGTCTTGGTCTATGTGCGTGGTAACGCAGAGGCACGCCACTTTGCTGTTACTGCCTATGACGACGCCGGTGAGTCAACTGGTTTGTTGGTGAACACCACCGATGTTTATGAAGGAATCGTCGCGCTCGATTTTCGGGAAGGTGAAACAACGACACGCTTGGAAGTAACGTCGAAGGGCGAGTGGTACATCGAGGTTCGGCCATTGCTCTCAGCTCGTGTTGCTGATGCGCCCGGTGCGGTCACTGGCTCAGGTGACGAAGTTTTCCTTGTTCGTGGCGAGATGGATACAGCCGTGATCACCGGCAACGCCGACAGCCGTCACTTCGCCGTCGTCACCTACGGTAGTCGCTCCAACCTGGCCGTCAACACCACCGACCCCTACGATGGCCGCGTCATCATCCCGTCCGACACCTCGCTGGTCGAGGTCACGGCGGTTGGCGAGTGGTCGGTGACGTTTGAGTAGAGCGACCGAGAGTTTCACGTCTGGCCATTCGTAGCTCTTTAGCTCTCGATATTGTCACCTGGCCACTCAGACTAGGTTGCCTTGACTACCGACGGTGTTTGAGGTTATTGATACGAACATATGTTCTGTTATGATCGATCTGAGGAGGCGCCATTGTCGATACCTAGAGGTGAGAGGTTTTTTCAGGAGCAGCGGGAATCATCACTCGTAAAGACAAGGATCGTCGCCAAATACTTCAGTGCTTGGTCGAAGATTATGTTACCTCGCGCCATGGGGTCCGACAGACAGGTCTCCTATATTGATTTGTTTTCGGGCCAGGGATCCTATGACGATGGTGCGGAGTCTACCCCTCTTTGGATACTTAGGCATGCGATCTCTTCACCGCCGCTTGCTGAACAACTCGTGACATGGTTCAACGACGGTAATCCACGGTATATCAAGCAACTCCGCGAAGCGGTGTTAGCCATTGAAGGGATCGATACCCTCAAGTATGAGCCTCAATTTACTTCATATGATGTAAGTACTGAAGTGGTGGCTTTTCTTCAGGAGACACGGTTCGCACCAACGTTATTTTTCATCGATCCATGGGGCTATAGAGGCCTGTCTCTTGAGTTGTTGGGAGCCGCAATTCGTGATTGGGGATGCGATTGCATCTTCTTTTTCAATTACAATCGGATAAACCCGGGCCTCTCAAATCCCAGCGTCGTAGCTAGGATGAACGAAATATTTGGCAGCCAACGGGCCGCTGATTTACGCAGTCGAGTTTCAGCACTGAAACAAGCACAACGGGAGCAGGAGATACTTAACGAGTTGCCTGCGGCTCTCCAAGAGGTCGGTGGTCGATATGTATTGCCGTTCTGCTTCAAAGCAGACGGCGGTAGTCGGACGAGCCATCATTTGATCTTGGTCACTAAGCACGTGCGCGGATACGCCATAATGAAGGACATCATGAGTGAGTTTAGCTCGAGTTCTCCACAAGGCGTCCCCAGTTTTGAATTCGATCCGTCACGAGCGCGGCAGTCAAGACTGGAGCTTGAGCGGCCTCTTGATGAGCTCAAGGTGGAGCTCTTGAAAGTATTTCGAGGACAAACGTTGTCAATGCGAGAGATATACGACTCGCATAACGTTGGAACAAACTATATCGAGCGGAATTACAAGGAAGCTCTATCTCAACTAGAGATGGAGCATCGGATCGTTGCAAACCCGCCCGCCCAACGCCGAAAGAAGCGTAATGGGAGTCCGACCTTTGGTGACCCAGTAATGGTGTCATTTCCATAATAGGGAGATTAGGAAAATGGCCAATAATTCAGGCATAGAATGGACTGAAGCCACATGGAATCCACTGACCGGCTGCACAAAATTGAGTGCCGGTTGCAAGTATTGCTACGCCGATCGAATGGCGAAGCGGCTGCAAGCGATGGGTAGCCCGAACTACCGGAATGGCTTTAAGATCACGCTCCACGAGCACATGCTAGAGGTGCCGTTCAAGTGGAAGAAACCTCGCAAGGTCTTCGTCAACTCAATGAGTGATCTGTTTCATCCTGAAGTTCCGGACGAGTTCATCCATCGAGTGTTCGATGTGATGGTTCGCTGCCCACAACACCAATTTCAGGTCCTCACGAAGCGGCCAGAACGTGTTGCACAGATGAGTGATGCGCTTTCTTGGCCGGAGAATATCTGGATGGGTACGAGCGTCGAGGATCTGCGAGTTGTAAGTCGAATTGACCATCTCCGGTTGGCGGATGCAGCGACGCGATTCCTGTCACTAGAACCCCTCCTTGGACCCCTCCCCAATCTTGACCTTAGGGGTATTCACTGGGTCATCGTTGGAGGTGAGTCTGGTCCAAAGGCGCGGCCAATCGACCCCGAATGGGTCACTGATATCCGTGACCAGTGCCTGGAGTCGAAAGTACCGTTCTTCTTCAAACAGTGGGGTGGGCAGAACAAAAAGAAATCCGGGCGCCTACTCGAGGGCCGCACGTGGGACGAGTTTCCTCACGTTGACTCTCACGAGATACAAGAACTCGTTTATGCCTAAATATCCTCATTCTCATCAAGGGAGTAGCCCCGTTGAAGCAGGTCTGCGGTGACCGTCTCGAAGACGGTGCTGGCGGTTTGCACGGCGACGATGGCGTCCTCGGTGGTTGGTTCATTTGGCGCGGGGTAGCGCGTATTCACCGCCCAGTTGGCTAGCTGCGAGAGGTCGGGAGGATCGTGCTTGAGTTGCCAATCGTCCGGAACCAGGGTGAGCAGCAGGGTGAGATCGTGGACGTGCGGAAAATCGAGCTGCAAGAAGACGAAAATTGACTTGATCGCCTTTTCGGCCGACTGTTGCGCCAACCAGCAAGCCTGGCGTGGAGCAACATCAGAACGCTGCACGACGAGCGTCGCCGCGTGCAGATCCTCCCGCGCGAAACGCAACCAGTCCCAGAGCTCGTGCGTCGCCTCACTCTCTCGGTCATACAGCACTCTGCCCTCGCGGAGTGCAGGCCGGAGCGCACTGCCCACGATCTGGCCCCGGCGACTGATCTCGTCGGGCGTCGTCACGATCACGGTTTTCGCTACCGGGAGGTCACCCAGGAGCTTGAGAATAGCGACCGCCGTCGCGTGCCGGTCCGTGCCCTCCGGCATGACGACCAGCAGCTCGACATCGCTGTACGGGAACGCATTGCCGCGCGCCTGGGGACCAAAGCGGATGATCTTTTCTGGCTGGAATTCCCGGACGATTCGGTCGATGATCTCGGTGAGCACCGTGGCAATAGACATACCGGGTTCCTGTCCGGGTTAGCAGGATTCTTCCGCACCCTACCCCATCTTCAACAGCGCCTCACGCATGCGCTCCAACGCGTTCTCGATGTTCTCAAGCGAATTGGCGTAGGAGATACGCAGGTAGCCCTTGCCCTGGTCACCGAAGCTGGTGCCGTCGACCATGGCGACGCCGGCCTCGTTGAGGAGGTAGTCCGCGATGTTGTCGCCGTAGTGCGAGACGTTAGGGAAGACGTAGAACGCACCCAGAGGGAGGTTGCAGGTGACGCCGGGAATGTCGTTCAAGCCCGCCACAATGACGTCACGCCGGCGTTGGAACTCGGCCACCATCTGCTCAACGGGTTCCTGGGGACCGGTCAGCGCCGCAACTCCGGCTAGCTGGGTAAATCCGGAGGTGCAGGAGTTGCAGTTGATCGCCAGCCGGGTGACCTGAAGCGCCAGATCGCGCGGCATGACACCGAAACCGAGCCGCCAGCCGGTCATCGCGTAGGTCTTGGAGAAACCATCCAGGATCACGGTGCGCTCCTGCATGCCGGGGTAGCTGATGATGCTCGGCTGCTCGAAATCACCGTAGATGATCTTGCGGTAGATCTCGTCGGACATCACGACGAAGTCGTGCTTGACGGCCAACCGGGCCAGCTCGCTGAGTTCCTCGTCGGTCAGGACTCCGCCGGTCGGGTTGGCCGGCGAGTTGATGATCACCAGCCGGGTGCGGTCCGAAATCAGGCCGCGCAGCTCGTCGAGGTCGAAGCGGAAATCGTTCTCCTCACGCAGCGGCAGCGGCACCGGCGTGGCTCCGGCAAAGTTGACGACCGAGCCATAGATCGGAAACCCGGTGTCGGGGTAGATCACTTCGTCGCCGGGACCGGCCAGGGCAAGGATCAGGAAGAACATGATCGGCTTGCCGCCTGGAGTAACAACCACCTGATCCGGCTCGATCGTCACTCCGCGCGTCTGGCTGACTTCGTGCGCTATCGCCTCGCGTAACTGGGGAATGCCGGCCGGCGGGGTGTAGTGCGTCTCGCCCTGACGCAGCGCCGTGATCCCCGCCTCAATAATGTGGGCCGGTGTGTCGAAATCGGGCTCGCCGAGCTGGAGATGGATGATGTCGCGACCCTGCGCCTCAAGCGCCCGGGCCCGCACCATGACGTCGAAGGCGCTCTCGGTGCCGAGTCTGGACATGCGCTCGGCGAAATGCAGTGGTGTCGTCGCCATCACGTGTTCTCCCTTATTCCGTCAGCAGATAGCCGTCCATGTTGGCTGAATCCTACTAGCATCGCCTCCGCGCTGTCTCTTGCTATAGGGTGAGTAATTATCATGGAAATATCTGGCGCATCTCTGGACGGTATGCTAGCGTATTCACTTACGAGGACCAGACCAACTTTCCGAGCAGCTTAGCCACCAGCACGCTGCGCAACCGGTACGTTTTGCCCGAGTGGCTGAGCATGATCGACCGTTTCCTCAACGTCTGGTAACGCTCGGATAGATGCAGGCAGGCTCACGGGATCTCGCTGTGAGAAAAGGCAGGATGAGGGAGAATGACAGAAGCAGGATCGGGCTTTGGGCCACTTCAGGGGGTGCGCATTCTCGACATTGGCACGATGATCGCCGTGCCCTACGGCGCGTCCCTCCTGGCCGATTTTGGCGCGGACGTTATCAAAGTCGAGCTGCCCGGCAGCGGCGATAGCAGCCGGAACCTGATGCCACAGCTAGACGGTGTCTCGGTCCGCTGGGCGAGCCTCAGCCGCAACAAGCGCTGCATTACCCTCGACCTCAAGTCAGAAGCCGGGCGTGACGTCTTCCTCAAGCTCGTCGCCAAGTCCGACATTGTCATGGAGAACTTTCGGCCGGGCACGCTTGACCGCTGGGGGCTCGATTACGAGACGTTGAAGGCGGCGAACCCCGGCATTATCCTGGTCCACATTTCCGGCTACGGCCAGACCGGCCCCAACCGGGAGATGGCCGGATTTGGGACCCCGGCCACGGCGTTCAGCGGCGTCACCTATCTGATGGGCGATCCCGAGTTACCGCCGATGAGCCCACCCTTCTCGCTGGCTGATTATGTCGCCGGCATGATGGCGGCGCTCGCGGGCATCATGGCGCTCTACCACCGGGACGTGCACCGTGATGAAGAGGGCCAGGAGGTGGATGTCTCGCTGTATGAGCCGCTCTTCCGCATGCTGGAGTTTCTGGTCGCCGAGTACGACAAGCTCGGTGTCGTGCGCGAGCGCACTCCCGGATTGTCTGGCGGCGCCAGCCCTGCTGGTACCTTTCAGACACAGGATGGTAAATGGCTCGTGTTAGTCACCAGCACCGAGCGCACCTGGCAGCGGTTGCCGGCGGCGATCGGCCGGCCCGAGCTGCTTGACGACCCCCGCTTCAAGACCAACGCCGACCGGCTTAAAAACAACGACGTGCTCATGGAGATTCTGACGGAGTGGTTCGGCAGCCGATCCCGTTGCGACGCCCAGGCGAGTCTGGACGCCGCCGGTTGCCCGGTGAGTCTCGTCTATTCAATTCAAGATATCTTTGAGGATCCCCACTACCAGTCTCGCCAGAACATCATCGAAGTCCAGCACCCCACGCTCGGACATCTGAAGATGCCGGGCATCGTGCCGAGGTTCTCCCGCACGCCCGGCGAGGTCCAGTTTGCTGGCCCGGTGCTCGGGGAGCACAACGAAGAGGTCTTGTCCGGTCTCCTGGGTCTCAGTCCAGAAGAGGTGAGCCGTTTGCAAAAGGAGGGAACCATATAAAAGGGAATCCAAACCTCCCCGGCAGAAATCATGTGCATTGAATCGGAGATTCAGCATGCTCACAGATTTACCCAAGTCCGTCAAGATTGTTGACATGACGCCTCGTGACGGGTTCCAGATGGAATTTGGCTATTTCATCCCGACCGAAGAGAAGATCGAGATCGTCAACATGTTGTCACGCACCGGTATCCCGGAGATCCAGGTGACCGCCTTCGTTCACCCTGCGGCGGTGCCGCAGCTCAAGGATGCCTCGGAGGTGATGCAAGGGATCGACCGGGTTCCCGGCGTGAAGTACCGCGCCCTGGTACCGAATTTGAAGGGCGCCGAGCGCGCGATCGAAGCCGGCGCTGACGAGCTGAACATGCTGCTCTCGGTGACCGACTCACACAGCCTGAGCAATGCCAACCGCACCACGGCAGAAGCCCTGGACAACCTGGAGCCCGTCGCAAAACTGGCTGCGTCAAAGGGTATTCCCGTTACCGGAGGTACTGCCTGCTCCCTGGGCTGTCCATTCGAGGGGTTCCCTCCGGTTGAGCGCGTCGTCTGGGCAATCGAGCGATTTTATAGCTGGGGCGTCCGCAAGATTTCAATCGCGGACACCGTTGGGATGGCCAACCCGGTACTGACCTATGACCGGCTGAGCAGGCTGAGAGATCGGTTTCCTGATGTCGAGTTCAGCCTGCACCTCCACGATACCCGCCGGATGGCGATGCCGAACATCATCGCCGGGCTTCAGGCTGGAGTAACCGAGTTCGACGGCACGGTCGGGGGGCTGGGAGGTTGCCCGTACGCGCCGGGAGCAACCGGCAACATCGCAACTGAGGACATGGTGCACATGCTGCACGAGATGGGGATCGAGACCGGTGTGGATCTCGACGCGCTGCTTGTCGTTGCCCGCCGGCTCAAAGAAATCGTCAATCATGAACTCGACAGCAACATCTTGCGGGCCGGTAAGAGTAGTGACCTGATTCAAGAACAGGTCACCGCGCAGCGGAAACTCGCGTAAAGGAGAGAGTCGATATGTTCAAGATGCGGAAGTCGATATCCCTGCTCCTCTGCCTGCTGCTCGTATCAGGGCTGCTTGCCGCCTGCGGCGATGATGAGGGTGACGGTGGCAGCGCCGAAAACTATCCCTCCGGTGAGGCGATCACATTCTTTGCGGGTTCGAATCCCGGTAGTGGATGGGATCAGACTGCTCGCGCGGTTGCCGAGACCCTGGCCCAGGAAGAATTTTTGGAGGCCGCACCGGTAGTTGAGAACATCCCCGGCGGGAGCGGCACCGAGGCGCTCAACCGGTTGGTGAACCAGGAAGCGGACAACCCCTACATTCTCCAGGTGACCTCGACACCGATTCTCTCGAACGAGCTCACCGGCGTCTCCCAGCTTGGGTTCGGTGACACGATCCCCGTCGCCCGCCTGATCGCTGACTATTACATCTTCGCGGTGGATGCGCAGTCGGACATCGTCGATTTTGAAGACTTCATCAGCCGCTTGCAAGCGGACCCCAAGTCGGTGCGCATCGCCGGTTCCGATCCCGGATCGGATGACTGGGTGGCTGCTGCGGCAGTCTTCCGCAAAGCCGAGATCGATTTCAACAACCTGACCTACGCAGGTTTTAGTGGCGGCGCGGAAATCGCCACGGCGGTGCTCGGCGGGCATGCCGACGTCGGCATCTCCGGCATCGGTGAGTTCCTGGCGCAGATCGAGGCCGGTGAGATGCGCGCGCTGGCGATCACCTCGCCCGAGCGTCTCGATCGCTTGCCGGACATTCCAACGGTCAAGGAACAGGGCGTCGATGCCGTCTGGGAGAACTGGCGTGGCTTCGTCGCTCCGCCGGACATGCCCGAGGAGACCGTGCAGTGGTGGCAAGACACCTTTGCCGAGATGGTTGAGACCGAGACCTGGCAGGAGATGCTCGATCGCTTCATCTGGGGTGAATCCTTCATGATCGACGGTTTCGAAGAGTTCCTGGGTGAGCGGCAGGAGGAGATCCGCACCATACTCGAAGAAGCAGGGGCGCTGTAGCCCCCGTGGTGCACAGCAAGAAACCAGCAGCAGAATCGTTGTCTCCTGCTGGTTTCTTCGTCCATCGTCCCTCCTTCACTGCGTGCCGCCTCCTGTAATCGTTGAGATGACGAGGAAGTCGCGGGAATGAAGCGTGATCACATAATCGCCGTCAGTGTGTTCGTCCTCGGTGCGGTCTACTGCGTGATGGCCCTGAATCTCAAGCCGCCGATCATGCGCCAATCGGTCGGTCCGGAGGTGTTCCCCATCGGCATTGCCCTTGGTCTGATGGTGTGTGCCGTCTGGCTGTTCGTCGAGGCGACCCGATCCCGTGAGCCCGACCGAGAGCTCGAGCCGCGCGACCCTGATTACTGGTCAATGGGCGCCGTGTTTGCTGGCTTGCTTGGCTACGGTCTGCTGCTCGACAGGCTCGGGTACTTCACCACGACCGTCGTCTTCCTCGTCTTTACGATCGCCGCCCTCGAAACAGGCCACAAGCACTGGCTGCGCACGATTGTCGTTGCCGTGGCCACGAGTTTTGGCGTCTTTTTCCTGTTCGACGAGCTCCTGGGGATCACGCTTCCTTCGGGATTCATCATCTAGATCGCGCCCGCCGCCCGCAACAGGCATACAAAAGGGGTTTGGATGGACGTCTTTTCGAATATCGCATCCGGCTTCGGGACTGCGCTGACGCCGGAGAACCTCTTTTTCGCTTTGCTCGGTTGTGTGATCGGGACGTTGATCGGCGTGCTGCCGGGCATCGGCTCCGTCGCGACCGTGGCTCTGCTCATCCCGATCACGTTCGGCATGGATCCGACGCCGGGGATTATTATGATGGGTGGCGTCTACTACGGCGCGATGTACGGTGGCTCGACGGCCTCCATCCTCGTGAACACTCCGGGCGAGTCGTCTGCGGTCGTCACAACGCTGGATGGCTATCAGATGACACGCCAGGGGAGAGCCGCGCCCGCCCTGGCAACGGCTGCCATTGGCTCGTTCATCGCCGGCACCATCAGCACCGCCGGGCTCATGCTGTTTGCTCCGTTGCTCGCGACCTTCGCGCTCCGCTTCGGGCCGGCGCAATACTTCGTCATTATGGTTCTCGGGCTGACGACGGTAAGCAGCCTGACAAGCAGCTCGGTGCCGAAGTCGTTGATGGCAATGCTCTTCGGTCTGGGGCTCGCGACGATTGGTCTCGACTCCGGCGGCTGGCCGCGCTTCACCTTCGACCGCATCGAGCTCTATGACGGCATCGATTTCCTGATCGTCGCCATCGGGTTGTTCGCGGTCGGCGAAGTGTTCTGGACGGTCGCGACGATGAAGCGGGACCAGATCCAACGCGGCGAGTTCAAAGGCCGTGCGTGGCTCAGCCGAGAGGACATGCGGCGTAGCCGGGGTCCCTGGTTCCGTGGCTCGTTCCTCGGATTTCTTGTCGGGATCCTGCCCGGTGCCGGGGCGACCGTCGCTTCCTTCCTCTCGTACGGCATGGAGAAACGGATTTCGAAGCACCCTGAGGAGTTTGGCAAGGGCGCCATCGAAGGGGTCGCCGGCCCCGAGGCCGCCAACAACGCCTCGGTCGGTGGCGCCATGATCCCGATGATGACGCTTGGCATTCCAGGTTCCGGGACGACGGCCGTCCTGATGGCGGCGTTCCTGACCTTCGGTCTCCAGCCGGGCCCGTTGCTCTTCGAGCAGCATGCTGATTTTGCCTGGGCGCTGATCGCCAGCATGTACGTCGGAAACGTGATGTTGCTGGTGCTGAACCTGCCCCTGGTCGGGCTCTTCGCCAGGCTCATCGACATCCGACCGACGATTCTCTTCCCTCTGGTGCTGGTCTTCTCAATCATCGGTGTCTACGGCGTCAACCGTTCGACGATCGATGTGCTGATGCTGCTCGGGTTCGGCGTGCTGGGCTACTTCATGCGCCGCTACGAGATCCCGGCCGCGCCGGTGATCCTGGCCATGGTGCTCGGCCCGGGCATGGAGCTGAACTTCCGGCGCGCAATGTCCCTGAGTAATGGAGATGCGTCTATTTTCTTCACCGGCGCGCTGATCAACGTGCTCTGGGTCCTGGCGCTCCTTTCACTCTTTAGTCCCCAGATCCAGAACTACGTCCAGCGCAAGCGCGGCTGGAAACTGGCCACCGATGATAATGTCGAATAGGGCGGTTGAAACAGGCTGGCGAACGTCTGGGCAACGCATACGATCGTAAACCGGCGCGACTCGGATTCATGCCGTACCTTGCCACCGTCGAACGTTACGGCGTGGAGCCGCGGGGGTTGTTGAGCAGGATCAACCCGTCTACCTGCGTGTAGGGACTACGACATGGATGCCGGAGCACGCCCCATACGCATCACGTTCAGGAATCATTGGGCGGCGCGTGCGCTCTAACAGTCATCCTGAACGCAGCGAAGGATCTCTGCTTCGACCACCCGGTAAGCTCAAAGAGCTCCCATGAACGGGAGATGCCGGAGTATGTCCTTCGTCGCGTCCGAGGTTTGGCCTGAGACGATCGTCGAGCCAGTTCTTGCAGCTTAAGGTTGCACTTCGTAACTACTGAGCGTTCATCGAGATCGTGCCGAGCCTGAGCTCAAGCGCATGTTCGATGTTGATGATGTCTTCGCTGCCATCGCGGCAAATTGTGCCGGATGGAGCCGTTCACGCCCCGCAATCTATCCGCCAGCAGGTTCATGGGCCTACGGAAAGGACACGAAGCATGGCTCAGCGACAGCAGTGCACCCATCTGGATCAGATTCGCGATGTCACCCCCAGCGCGCAGGGCTGTGAAGATTGCTTGAAGATTGGCGACACCTGGGTCCACCTGCGACTCTGCCTGATCTGCGGCCATGTCGGCTGCTGCGACGCTTCGAAAAACAAACACGCCACCAGGCATTTCCACGATACCAGCCATCCCATTATCCAGTCGTTGGAACGAGGGGAGGACTGGATGTGGTGCTACTTGGATGAGGTCTCGATGCGGCCGGGGCGCTAGCGAGAAACAGGCCAGAGTACCAAGCGCTCGCCCCTCAGGAAACGCTACCGAAGCCGGGAAGACGGTTCGCTAGTCGCGATGGTCGGAGAGGTACGGCAGATGAACCCGTCGACGGATGCCGAAGAACGGGACGATCCTGCGGTAACGATCGGCATTACCCTCTTCGTCCGCCCTGGTCGAGAGCAGGAGTTCGAGGAGGTCCTCCGGGGCATTATCGACGCAGCGTCCAGCTTCCCTGGTTACGTCAACTCCCGGGTCATTCGTCCAGCGCGAGGGGGTAGACAATACAGGGTCGTGTTGCGCTTCGACCGCGAGAGCAATCTCAGGCTCTGGCGGGAGTCGGAGGAGCGGCAAATCTGGTCTGCGCGAGGAGAAGAACTCTCCGAAGAGCCGCCTCGTGCCGCAAACATTACCGGCACCGCGCGCGAGCAGCCCCTCTATCTGGCCCTGACGCCCCTGCAAGGTTTCGTGCAGGCCAGCGTCTCGGGCATCGGTCTCCTGCTGGCGGGCACCATTCTGGCGATCGTGCTGGCGAACTCCCCGCTCTCGGGCGCCTACGAGCGCTTCTGGGAGACTGAGCTGACCGTTGGGGTTGGAAGCTTCGGCATTACCGAGTCGCTCCGGCACTGGGTCAACGACGGGCTGATGGCGCTGTTCTTCTTTATCGTTGGTCTTGAAATCAAACGCGAGGTGCTTGTAGGTGAGCTGCGTTACCCGCGCCAGGCGGCGCTTCCCATCGCCGCCGCGCTAGGGGGCGCTCTCGTGCCGGCGTTGATCTACACGACGTTCAACCTGGGCGGGGAGGAAGTGCATGGCTGGGGAATCCCGATCGGCACGGACACCGCGTTCTCGCTCGGGATCATGAGCCTGTTGGGTAGCAGAGTCCGGCCCCTGCTCCTCGTCTTCCTCACCGCGTTCGCAATCGTTGACGACATCCTGGCGGTACTGGTGATCGCGGTGTTCTATACCGATACGATCTCCTGGCCCGCTCTCGGCGTTGGAGTCGCCCTGCTGGCGGCCCTCGTCGTCGCGAATCGCGCGGGCTTCCACCGCTGGCCGGTATATGCCATCCTGGGACTGGCCCTCTGGCTTGCGGTCTTCGAATCCGGGGTGCACGGGACGCTCGCGGGAGTGTTGGTAGCAATGACGGTGCCTGCCCGGTCCTGGATCAACCCCAGCGAGTTTCTCGTGCGCGGCCGGGAGCTCATGGACGATTTTGAACGCGCCTGTTATTTCACGGATACGATTCTCAGCAACGAACCCCAGCAGCAGGCGACGCAGGCGCTGGAGCGACTCACCGAAGAGGTGGAAACCCCGATGACGCATTTTCAGCACCAGCTCAACCTCTGGGTCGCTTATGGGGTGCTACCGATCTTCGCGTTCGCCAACGCCGGCATCCCGCTCACGAGCGGGATCGGTGACGCGCTCACCAGCTCGGTGACCTGGGGCGTGGTGGCTGGTCTGGTGATCGGCAAACCGCTGGGAATCACGCTGTTCGCATCGCTGGCGGTGCGTAGCGGCATCGCCTTGCTGCCCGCCGCCATAGCCTGGAAGCATGTTTTCAGTGTGGCATGTCTGGGTGGCATCGGCTTCACGATGTCCCTCTTCATCCTGGAGCTCGCCTTCGGGGACAGCCCGGTCGCTGACTCTGCGCGGATCGGAATTCTGATCGGGTCGGTTGTGGCCGGCGTGACGGCCTACTTTGTTCTCAAGGCGACGCTCCCGCCGGAGCGCGATGAGATGGGAGTAACACCCTGACAGATACCCGGGTGTACTCTCTTGAAGGACACCTTGTGGCGAGCTGAAGCCGGCCTGGCGCGTCTCGTGCTGCCGCGTTCTGCATGAGCTGCCCGCGGGCAGGGAATAGGCAGCATAGTAGTATCGTCTTATACAAAGGAAGGTCCGCTCAGTTGCACAGCAACGACGCGCTTCCCTGACTGATCTCCCGCGCATGCGAACGGAGGACCTATGCAGATCCCAACGACTGGTATGCATCACATCACCCTCATCGGATCCAACCGGAAAGACACGATCGATTTCTACGAGGGTATCCTCGGGATGCCGTTTGTCTTCGAGCAACCCAATCTGGACGTGCCGGACGATGTGCACATCTACTTCGACCCCGGAGACGGTTGTCTGATTACGTTCTTCATTCGCGAGAGCCGGACGACGGACCCCACCCCGGTTCCCGAGGCTATTGGGAGCGTGCACCACATTGCCTACGCGGTGTCGCGCGAGACGTTCGACCGTGCGGAGCAAGGGTTGCAGGCGGCAGGCTATCCCAACACCGGGCGTGTCGACCGCGGGTTTATGGACTCGCTCTACTTCCGTGACCCCAACGGGTTGCGCCTTGAGCTCGCTACCTATACATTCGCGCCACCTCCAGGGCACACCCACGCTGAGATTCTCGCCAAAGCCCACAAGCTACGTCTTGAGCGGGGTGACTACAACATTGACGAGAGGCACCTGAACGCGGCAATCGAGCAGCTGCAGCCTGCCTCAGTAGACTAGCGACGATTCGTTTTATGGACCATGCTCCAGATCAACGGGAGGGCGACCGCGAGTCGTCCTCTTCGGCTCACCCGGATCCCTTTGGGCTCTTCTATACGTGGTGGCGAGGCGATCCTCTGCCCGAGCTTCCCATTTTGCCCGGGCTCTCGATCGAGCCTGTGGAGGGCGATCGGGCGGCCAGCGCGGGCATTGCGCTGGCCGCGCACGAGATCCGGGCACGGGTCAGTCAGGGGCATCGTCTGTACCTCGCTCGCGTCGCTGACGACGTTGTTGGCTGGGGCTGGTCGGCAACCTCAACCGCGTCGATCGGTGAGCTGGGGCTGAACATTGTCGTGCCGCCCGGCAACCGCTATGTCTGGGATTTCGTCACCCTTCCGGAGTGGCGCGGGCGCGGCATCTATCCACAGCTCTTGCAGGCCATCATCGGGGCTGAACGCGACGTCGTCCGTTTCTGGGTCGGCCACGATTTCTCGAACGTTGCCTCGGGGCGTGGGATTCTCAGAGCCGGGTTTCAACTGGTCGGCAAGCTCCATCCCATGCGTGCGGGGGGCTTCTACCTGGCTCCGGTTGACGATCCGGAGCGCACGCGTCTTGCCGCCTCGATCCTCGGTGTATCCGCGGTATGCGACGGCGGCTGTTCACGATGATGAGCAACTCATCATCAAGTTCCTGCCAGAGGGTGGGTAGTTGTCATCTCACGGCTCGTACAATGCGACGTACTCCGCGGTTCACTGCAATGGTGACTCTCCATACTCTCCGAAAGGAGCTACAGCGATGGTAGGTGAGACCACATCCGCTCCGCAATCCGCGACGCTACCTAACGGCGTGACGCTCCAGTACATTGAACAGGGCGATCCAGAAGGCGTCCCGGTCCTGCTGCTACATGGCTACGTGGATTCTCTCCAGTCCTATTCAGAAGTGCTCCCCCACTTGCCCGCGTCTATCCATGCATTCGCCCTGACACAGCGCGGTCACGGTGATTCCAACCACCCCGAGACCGGCTACCAGATGGAGGACTTCGCGGCCGATCTCGCGGCGTTTGTCGCATCTATCCCTGCTGAGACTGTGCGCTAGCCCGGTCCCCTACCCGCTCCCTCTCTTGTGCCCTTCGTTGATCTATGCGACATTAGCCCTCGCGTATGACGGACAACGGAGGCATCCAGAGGAGGGGCAATATGTCGAACGGGACCATAAATCCCGGGCTATTTCAGTCACTTGAATGGCGTCTGATCGGTCCATTTCGTGGTGGTAGAGTCGTCGCAGTCGCAGGGCATCCGACCGCGAAGGCCACCTTCTACTTCGGTGCGGTTGGTGGCGGTGTCTGGAAAACCACCGATGCCGGCGTCTACTGGGAGAACATTTCCGACGGCTATTTCAACACGTCGGCAGTCGGCGCTCTGGCTGTTTCCGAGTCGGATCCAAATGTTATTTACGCCGGCATGGGTGAGACGAGTATCCGCGGAAATGTCTCACACGGTGACGGCGTCTACAAGTCCACCGACGGCGGCAAGACCTGGAAAAACGTCGGTCTGAAGGACACCCGCCACATTAGCCGGGTACGGATTCACCCCAACAACCCGGACCTCGTCTACGTCTCGGCGCTCGGCCATATCTGGGGCACGAACGAAGAGCGCGGCGTTTTCCGTACGACCGACGGCGGCCAGAGCTGGGAGAAGGTCCTCTACAAGAGCGACAAGGCCGGTGCGATCGACCTCACCATGGATCCCAACAACCCACGCATTCTCGTCGCGGCGCTGTGGGATGCCCAGCGCTACCCGCACGCGCTGCGGAGCGGTGGTGACGATTCCAGCATCTGGCGCTCGACCGACGGCGGCGACACCTGGGAGGACATTACCCGCAACCCGGGACTCCCCAAGGGTGTGCTCGGCAAGATTGGCGTTGCCATCTCGCCGGCCAAGTCTGGCCGTATCTGGGCGCTGGTCGAGGCTGAGGACGGGGCGCTCTTCCGCTCAGACGATGGTGGCGACACCTGGCAGATGGTCTCGGACAACGGCGACCTCCGCCGGCGCGCCTGGTACTACATGCACATCTACGCCGATCCATCCGACGCCGACACCGTCTGGGTGCTGAACTTGCAGTGCTGGAAGTCGATCGACGGCGGCAAGACGTTCTCCGCCATCCCGACGCCGCACGGTGACAACCAGGATCTCTGGATCGACCCGCAGGACAGCAACCGCATGATCGAGGGCAACGACGGCGGCGCGAACGTCACCTTGAACGGCGCCGAAACCTGGTCGAGCATCTACAACCAGCCGACCGCGCAGTTCTATCACGCCATTGCCGACAACCGGCACCCGTACCGTGTCTATGGCTCGCAGCAAGACAACACCGCGCTGGCCCTGCCTAGCCGCTCGGCCAATGGCGCGATCACGACCCAGGAGTGGTACCAGCCCGGCGGCGGCGAGAGTGGCTACATCGCGATCCGCCCGGACAACCCCAATATTGTGTACGGTGGCGCGATCGGCAGCGGCGCCGGCAATGGACGCCTCCTGCGCTACGACCACGAGACCTTTGAAGAGCGCGCGATCAATGTGTGGCCGGAAGTGACCGGCATGGGGCGCGGCGCCGAGGCGTTGAAGTACCGCTTCCAGTGGACCTTCCCGATCGAGCTCTCCCCCTTCGATCCAAACACGCTCTACGTAACCTCGAACCACGTCCACAAGTCGACCGACGAGGGGATGAGCTGGGAGGTCATCAGCCCCGATCTCACCCGCAACGACCCGAGTAAGCTGGGTCCCTCGGGCGGCCCGATCACCAACGACAACACCGGCGCAGAGGCCTACTGCACGATCTTCGCCTTCCACGAGTCTCCGCACGAGCAGGGTGTCTTCTGGGCCGGCAGCGACGACGGTTTGATCCACATCAGCCGCGATGGCGGCAAGAACTGGGACAACGTCACGCCCGCAGCCCTGCCGGAGTGGGCGCTCATCAGCGTGATTGAGGTCTCGCCGCACGACCCGGCCACGGTCTACGTCGCCGCGACCCGCTACAAGCACGATGACAACAAGCCCTACCTCTACAAAACCAACGACTACGGCAAGAGCTGGACGGAAATCGTCAACGGGTTGCCGGAGGATGACTTTACCCGGACCATCCGCGAAGATCCCAACAAGCGTGGGCTCCTCTATGCGGGTACCGAGACCGGCGTCTACGTCTCGCTCGACGACGGCTGCAACTGGCAGAAATTCCAGTTGAACCTGCCGCTCACGCCGATCCACGATCTGCACATCAAGAACAAGGATCTCATCGCCGCCACCCACGGCCGGGCGTTCTGGATCCTGGACGACCTTACGCCGCTGTATCAGATCAGCGACGAGGTCGCCGAGAAGCCGGCCCACCTCTTCACACCCGGCGAGGCATACCGCTTCCGCAACCTCGGGCGCTTCAACCAGGGCTCGAACGGCCAGAAGATCTACGGCCGGGTAAGCGGCATGCTGGTGACCAGCTACCAGAAGCAGGATGAGACCGGCGAGAACCGTATTGATTTCCTGGACGCCGGCAAGAATCCGCCGTCCGGCGTCGTCATCCACTACTACCTGAAGGACGCTCCCGAAGGGGACGTGACGTTGACGATCCTGGACGAGGGCGGCAACGAGATCAAGACCTTCTCCAGTAGCACCAAGAACGGCCGCAAGCTCACCAGGAAGGCCGGCTCGAACCGCTTTGTCTGGGACATGCGCTACCCGGATGCCCAGGGGCTAGAGGATGCACCTTCCGGACCACGAGCGCAGGATAACCTGGTGGGGCCGGTTGCAGTTCCCGGCACGTACAAGGCACAGCTCACGGTGAACGGCGCAACGCTAACGGAGACGTTCAAGATCGAGAAGGACACGCGGGTCGACGCTTCGCATGCCGACCTGCAGGCGCAGTTTGACCTGCTGCTGAAGGTTCGTGACAAGCTCAGCGAGCTGCATCAGACCACGCGTGACATCCGCAACGTGCGCAAGCAGGTCGCGAGCTGGGCCGAGCGTGTGGATGACGAGTCGGTCAAGGAAGCGGCCAAGTCGCTGGACGAGAAGCTCAAGGTCGTCGAGTGCGAGCTCGTCAACCCTGAAGCCGCCAGCCCACGCCAGTTCCCTTCCGGCCTCAATGACCGGCTGGGCGCCCTGACCGGCCTGATCGCCAACGCCGACATGCGCCCGACGAAGCAGTCGTACGAGGTCTACGACAAGCTCTCCGGCCAGGTTGACGAGCAGATCAATTGCTACCAGGAGCTTCTGAAGTCCGATGTCGCGGCCTTCAACGCCAAGCTCAAGGAGCAGAAGGTCGCCCCGGTGGTTGCGTAAACGATGTTGAGGGGGCGGGGCACAATGCCTCGCCCTCCACACTTTCTGTGGAGCGGATGGCGATAAGTCTTTGGCCAGGTTAACGATCATGATCGTGGCTCTATTGGGACTTATGCTCGTTGCTTGTAGCGGACCAAGCAATATGGACTCAAAATCATCCGTACAAGACTCGACACAAGACCCGACGACCGGTATTAGGATCGAAGAAGCTATAAGCTCAGGTGATTCGACACCCACGCTGAGCCACACCTCGATACCATCGAGTACTCCCGGCGATCTGGTACCTGTAACAACTGGCACCGCGCTTCCGGCTTCAATCGCAACGAACACGGAGCACGCGGCTAGTCCTACTTCAGCATTGGCTTCAACCCCAACCAATGTGACAGGTACGGCTAGTTCGACTTCGATACCCACTGCTCCTGAGGCTACCAGGTATGTTCATAACTCTGACACCTCGGATCCCGGGTACTGCGCCCTAGCCAATCGACCCCCGGAGACGAATTTGGAACTCTCCGCGAACTGGTATGGTTTTTGCTTCCCTTCTCCGACCGTTGTTCCCGTACCTCCACTGTCCCTGGCATATCTGAATCCCAGTGCCGCTGTTCGCGTCGCTATGCGGGAACTTGGTATCGATCCAACTGCCGCTAATCCCATCGTGCAACGCATATACAATTCCACTCTTGCGATGACTAAGGGATACCACCTGGTAACGGCAGTCCTGGGTCATTTCAATGCGGACACAACTGAGTTCGCGACCTGGATCAAGCAGATCATCGATCTGCGCAACCAGATTGGCTCGCAAGCAGAGTGGGACGCGATGGCTAAGCTAGCCAGTGAACAAGTGTATGTCGCAATCTACGAGCCGGATTCCGAAATCGGTATTCAGATTCGAATGCTGGAGTATGGTATTGATCCGCTTCTACCGGGCTCCGGCCCCGAGGTCTACTGGGAGTACTTGATCCAACCAGCGGCCGAGATGGCAGGGAGAAACCTGGACTGGGAGAGATCCGGGTTTAATCGAATGGTGATTGGTTATGAAGACGCCCATTTAATGAACCAACCGCCGCCGGTAGACTTTGGAGCGTATCTAGCTGAGATTCAATACTTGCAAACCGATTAGGTCAGACCTCCTGACACCAAGCTCGCCGGCCAGGCTGACGAGCAGATCTAACCCCTTCTCTTCTGGCCCGCTGGTCCTTTAGCGTGAAACACGTCATCCCCAGGGACAACGGACGACGCCTCTTTACCCTGGTGAAGGGCCCACGATAGAGCCCGCCTTGTGGGGCGGGCTCACTCGTTGGTGGTCCATGCGATTAGACGGAGAGCCGTTTGGCTACCTCCTGGATCATTTGTGGATCGAGGCCGCTCGGGGCAGTCAGCTGCGGTTCAGCCGGCAAGTCTGGTGGAGCGAATCCTTCCGGAATGTCGTCTGAGACGGTCAGCTCGGCGCCGTTTTCAGGGTGGGGACCATTCCAGATTTTGCTGATCTCCCGGTAATCGTCCGGGCTGAAGCGGAACATCGTGTTGTAGAGTCCGCGCTCCTCAAACTTGCGGGCCTCCGGAAACCGTGCGTTGCTGATATCCGGGATGGGGAGGAGCTTACCGAGGTCCGCGCCGGTCAGCTTCTCCAGCGCGCGGGCGTAGGCGATGATATGGGTACCACCACGCACTAGCAGATAACCAACCATCTCACGTGCCGCGGGATCGTCGACCATCTCGTAGACACGGATCTTGTTGGCTCTGGCGCCGCACTCGAGAAAGAAGTTATGTAACAGGTCGAGCTTGAGATCGCCACTTGAGAAGACGTAGGTGCCATTCCAGGGATTGCCCATCGAATCGACCGGCAGAGCTTGCTGACCACTGGCGAGGAAATGGTAGTGGTTGCGAGCGTCGACCGCGTTTTTGAGTGGGGCTGCCACCGGATCGGGGTTGCGCTCGGTTGCGCCGTTGAGCAGCAGATTGATCGTGTAGGAGACGAGCTCGATATGGCTGAGCTCTTCCGTGGCGATGTTGGCGATCAGGTCGTAGAAGGGACGATATTCTTTGCGGCCCCGGAAGTTGAAGGACTGCATCGTGTAGTTCATCAGCGTCGACATCTCGCCACATTTCCCGCCAAGCAGCTCCTGAACCGCGGAAGCGGAGTTTGGAGATGGGCCTTTTGGCTCTGGAAGCTCTATCGGTATGCGGTCCATACGCAAATACATGGCGCCTCTTTCTTGTTCGGGTACCAGCGACCCCATCGTCAGCCTCTCTGTTCAGAATAGCCAACCCCCGAAGCCCACGAGGGGCACAAAAGACCCATCTTGGGTACAGAAATTCCGGCGTGTGTTCCTATACCTGTTATGGGAGTGTCTGAGTCTATCCGGTAATTGACAGCTCCCTCATCTGCGTACGGGCGTAATTTATTGCGCCCTCTTCGACGCCGGGGCGGCCAGGCAGGGCGCAATGAATTACGCCCGTACGCAATGTGGCGATCCTCGCGAATCGTGTCGTAGCCGGGTCATCTTCCTTAGGGGTTAGGGGTGCGGTTCAATCGCGCCCGCTCCCACGATTGCCTACATTCCGTAGTCGCGCTAATGTATGCGAAATTGAGCTCATTGAAAGGTTGTACGGGAGCGAAGCAGATGGTGTCTCTCACCTACCTGATGGCGCTTCATCCGGCGTTAGGCGCTTGTAAAGCTTATGGAGAAGTCAAGAACGGATAGGGGACAGAATGGTTGAATCGAGCCTCCTGCAGTCACTTGAATGGCGGCTGATTGGCCCGCATCGGGGTGGACGAGTAGTGGCGGTCGCCGGCCATCCGACGGAGAAGGCTACCTTCTATTTCGGGGCCTGCGCCGGTGGCGTATGGAAGACGATTGACGGTGGCGACTACTGGGAGAACATCTCGGACGGTTTCTTTAACACATCAGCCGTCGGGGCAATCGCCGTGTCGGAGTCGGACCCGAACGTGATCTATGTCGGCACTGGTGAGACGGCGATCCGGGGCAATGTCTCGCACGGCGATGGCGTCTACAAGTCAACCGACGGCGGTCGCACATGGAAGAACGTTGGACTCAAGGACACGCGTCACATCGGCGATATCGCCATCCATCCCAGGAACCCGGACCTGGTCTACGTCGCGGCGCTCGGCCACGCCTGGGGTCCGAACAAGGAGCGTGGTGTCTATCGCTCGAAGGACGGCGGCCAAACCTGGGAGAAGGTGCTCTACAAGAGCGACAAGGCTGGCAGCCACGACATCTCGATGGACCCCAACAACCCGAGGATCATCTACGCCTCGATCTGGCAGGCGCAGCGTTATCCGCACCAACTGGTGAGCGGCGGCGAGGACTCCGGTCTCTGGAAGACGACCGACGGCGGCGACACCTGGACCGAGATCACTCGCAACCCGGGGCTACCCGAGGGGGTGCTCGGCAAAATCGGTGTGGCGGTCTCTCCTGCGCAGCGGGACCGCGTCTGGGCGTTGGTCGAAGCCGACGACGGCGCGCTCTTCCGCTCGGATGACGGCGGCGACACCTGGCAGCGGCTCAGCGAGGACCGCGATCTGCGCACCCGCGCCTGGTACTACATGCACATCTTCGCCGATCCGCAGGATGCAGACACGGTCTGGGTCCTGAACATGCCCTGCAAGAAGTCGATTGACGGCGGCAAGACTTTCTTCGAGGTTCCGACGCCGCACGGTGACAACCACGGTCTCTGGATCGACCCGCAGGACAGCAACCGCATCATCGAGGGCAACGACGGCGGGGCCTGTGTCTCGTTCAATGGGGGCATTACGTGGTCGACACTCTATAACCAGCCAACGGCGCAGTTCTATCATGTGACCACCGACGGTAAGGTGCCGTATAACGTCTACGGTTCGCAGCAGGACAACACTGCCCTGGCGGTGGCCAGCATGTCGTTCGAGGGTGCGATCACGCCGCGCAACTGGTTCGAGCCGGGCGGGGGTGAGAGTGGCTACATCGCGATCAAACCCACTGCCCCCCACACGATCTTCGCCGGCGCAATTGGCAGCGGGTTAGGGCACGGACGCCTCATCGCCTATGACCCCAAGACCGGCCAGAAGCGTAATGTCACCGTCTGGCCGGAACTGCACGGTATGGGTGAGGGTGCCGGCGCACATCGCTACCGCTTCCAGTGGACCTTCCCGATCGAGTTCTCTCCGCACGACCCCAATGTGCTCTACGTGGCCTCCAACCATGTCCATCGGTCAACCGACGATGGTACGACCTGGGAAGAGATCAGTCCGGACCTTACTCGTAACGATCCAAGCAAGCTGGGGGCCTCGGGTGGTCCGATCACTCGCGACAATACCGGCGCTGAAGCCTACTGCACGATCTTCGCCTTCAAAGAGTCCCCGCACGAACGGGGCGTGTTCTGGGTTGGCACCGATGACGGGCTGGTCCACATTTCGCGCGACGACGGGAAGAGCTGGACGAATGTCACGCCACCGGATCTGCCGGAATGGGCCTTAATCAGCGTGATCGAGGTCTCGCCGCACGACCCGGCCACTGTCTACGTCGCCGCGACCCGCTACAAGCACGATGACACGAGGCCCTATCTGTATAAGACCAACGACTACGGGCAGACCTGGATCGAGATCACTGCTGGGATTCCAGAGGATGACTTCACCCGGGTTATCCGGGAGAACCCCGATCGTCCGGGCCTGCTGTTCGCCGGCACCGAGACCGGCGTCTATGTCTCGTTTGATGACGGGGGCAATTGGCAGCGTCTTGAAGGTGGCGGGTTACCTGTCGCGCCAATCCATGACCTGGTGATGGAAGACCACGAGCTCGTGGCCGCTACCCATGGCCGCTCGTTCTGGGCCCTGGACGACCTGGCCCCATTGCGGCAGATGCAGGCTGACCTGGCGGGTAAATCGGCGCACTTGTTCGCTCCCAAGCCTGCGTTCCGGTTCCGGATCTACGAGGGCTACGGCAACACTCCGACGCAGGACTTCGTCAATTACAAGATGACCGGCCCGTTGGTCTACGCCTACAAGCAGAAGGATAGTAAGCAAACGAACCTCGATGCCGGTGTGAATCCACCCAACGGTGTGCTCGTGCATTACTATCTGAAAGACAAGCCCGAGGGCGAGCTGAAGATCAACATCCTCGACTATCACGGCAACCCGATTATCTCGTACTCCAGCCTGACCGAAGAGAAGGGCGAGCTGAAACCCACGGCGGAAGCTGGCGCGAACCGCTTTGTCTGGGATCTACGCTACCCCACGGCAACCAAGCTGAAGGAGGAGACCGAGGGCGATCTCTTCTCGGCATTCATCGGTCCGGCGCTGGCCCCGCGAGCGTTGCCGGGACAGTACCGTGTGCAATTGACGGTTGGCAACCAGACGTTGACCCAGCCATTCGAGATCGCTCCTGACCCGCGCTTGTCGGTAAGCCTGGAGGATCTTCAGGCGCAGTTCGACCTCAAGGTACAGATTCGAGACAAGGTCTCCGAGCTGCATGACACGCTCAACCGCCTGCGGGCGATCGTCAAACAGATTGACGAATGGGAACAGAAGACAGCCTCTCACGAGCGGCACGCTGAGATTCATGAGATGGCCATCGCGCTGAAGGCCAAGCTCAAGATGATCGAGGACGAGCTGATTCAGGTGCAGCTTTCGGATCCACGCAGCTTCCCGAACCGCCTCAAGGAGAAGCTGGCCAGCCTGGCCTTCATGGTCGACGAGGCCGATGCCCGCCCAACCCAGGGATCGCTGGAGGTGTTTGCACAGCTGGCGACGCGGGTTGACGCCCAGCGCGATGCCCTGCAGCATGTGATTGACACCGATGTGGCCAAGTTCAACACGAAGATCGCGTCCCTGGGTGTGGCGCCGGTGGGATAGCAGGAGTGCACCGCGAAAGGCCGCTCGTCATTCCGAGGCGGGTACCCGGTTGGGATGACAAGTGGACCGGGATGATATCCAGATGAAGGAGAAACACGTTGAGCGTAAACCCTGATCTGCTGAAATCAATGCAGTACCGCCTCCTCGGACCGCATCGTGGCGGCCGCGTCGTGGCTGTTGCCGGCGATCCCTCAGACCGCAGGGTCTTCTATTTTGGCTCGACCGGTGGTGGAGTGTGGAAGACGACCGACGGGGGTGTGATCTGGGAGAACGTCTCGGATGGTTACTTCAAGCGCGCTTCAGTAGGAGCGCTGGCTGTTTCACCCTCTGATCCGAACGTGATCTACGCCGGCATGGGCGAGACGACCATCCGCGGCAATGTCTCGCTTGGTGATGGCGTCTACAAATCCAGCGACGCCGGCAAGAGCTGGCGGCACTGCGGGCTGGAAGACACCCAGAACATCTCCGAGATCGAGATTCACCCCACGAACCCGGACATCGCCTACGTCGGTGGTTTCGGGCATGTCTGGGGGCGGAACGAGGAGCGCGGCGTCTACCGCACTCAGGACGGCGGCCAGAGCTGGGAGAAGGTGCTGTTTCGCAGCAACAAGGCCGGTGTCTGCGACATCACGATGGACCCGACCAACCCGCGTATCCTTTATGTCGCGTTCTGGGAGGCGCATCGCACACCCTACAGCCTGGAGAGTGGTGGTCCAGACAGCAGCATCTACAAGACCGAGGACGGCGGCGACAGCTGGACCGAGATTACCCGCAACCCGGGACTTCCCAAGGAAGGACTGCTGGGCAAGATCGGGCTTGCCGCTGCCCCGAAGGCCGGCCGCGTTTGGGCAATTGTGGATCACGTCGAGGAATCTGGCGTCTATCGCTCTGAAGACTATGGCGAGACCTGGAAGAAACTGACCGGCGACGCCAACCTGATCCAGCGCCCCTGGTACTGGATGCACATCGCCGCCGACCCACAGGACCCCGACACGGTCTGGGTGCCGAACTTCGAGCTCTGGAAATCAGTTGATGGTGGCACTACGTACCAGGTCGTCTCGACACCGCACGTTGACAACCACGATCTCTGGTTTGACCCGGCGGATCCCGAGCGCATGATGATGGGCAACGACGGCGGCGCCTGTGTCAGCTACAACGGCGGTGAGACCTGGTCGACGCTTTATAACCAGCCGACGGCCGAGTTCTATCACGTCATCACCGACAACCAGACGCCCTACCGGGTGTACGGTGCCCAGCAGGACAACACGACGTTGAGCCTGCCCAGCCGGTCGAACGCGGTGGCGATCAATTTCACCGAGTGGGACGAGATCGGCGGGGGTGAGAGCGGCTACATCGCGGTGCGGCCCGACAACCCCGATATTGTGTTCGCCGGCAGCTACCAGGGCTTGCTCACCCGCTACGATCGGTCCACCGGGTTGCAGAAGAACATCACCGTCTGGCCGGAGAATGTTTCCGGGCATGCCGCGAGCGAGACCAGATACCGCTTCCAGTGGACCTCGCCCACCCTGCTCTCACCGCACAAGCCGGGTGTGCTCTATACAGCCGGCAACCTGCTCTTTCGCTCGAACGACGATGGCCAGAGCTGGGACCCGATCAGTCCCGACCTGACGCGTGCCGATCCTGAGACGATGGGTCCGTCGGGTGGTCCCGTGACAAAGGACATGACCGGGGCCGAGTTCTACGGCACGATCTTCGCGGTGGCGGAGTCCCCGGTTGAGGGCGGCGTCATCTGGGCCGGCTCGGATGATGGTCTGCTCCACCTCACCCGCGACGGCGGTGAGAACTGGGAAAACGTGAATCCACCAGAGCTGCCGGACTGGGCGCTCATCAGCATCATCGAAGCCTCGCCGCATGACGCTGCAACGGCCTACGTGGCCGCCACACGCTACAAGAGCCACGACAACAAGCCGTACCTGTTCAAGACCAGCGACTACGGCAAGACCTGGACCACGATCGTCAACGGCATCCCCGAGGATGATTTCACCCGGGTGATTCGGGAAGATCCCCAGCGGCGCGGACTCCTGTTCGCCGGTACCGAGACTGGGATTTATGTCTCGTTCGATGACGGCGAGAACTGGCAACGGTTGCAGCTCAACATGCCGCTCGTGCCGATCCATGACTTCGTTATCCACGGCAGCGATCTCGTCGTGGCAACCCACGGGCGCTCGTTCTGGATCCTGGACGACATCTCGCCGCTGCGGCAGATGGTAGACGAGGTGCTCTGCAAGGACGTGCACCTCTTCAAGCCCAGAGACACGACGCGATTCGCAGGAAAAGAGGGCTTCGGACACCAGGCGATTCAGGGTAAGAACCTGAAGGCCGCGAATGGTCTGAACGTGACGTACAAACAGACGACCAACCCGGATGGTGAGACGGAGATCTTCTTTCTCGATGCCGGGAACAACCCACCGGACGGCGTGATCGTGCACTACTCCTTCAAGGAGCAGCCGGGCGGCGAGGTCACTCTGACCTTCCTCGACAAGGAGGGCAACGAGATCAAGTCATTCTCCTCGCAGAAGGACGAGAAGAAGAAGGAAAAGCGGGTCAAGACCGAGGCCGGGACGAATCGCTTCGTCTGGAACATGCGCATTGCCGACGCAACCCTGATTGAGGGCGACGAGGTCAGTAAGACGTTTGTCGGTGGCCCGAAGGTCGCTCCCGGCGAGTACCAGGTGCAGCTGAAAGTCGGCGACAAGACCCTGACCGAGTCGTTCCAGATCCTCGGGGACCCGCGGGTGGGATCGACCCAGGCCGACTTCGATGCCCAGTTCGCGCTGCAGAAGCAGATCCGTGACAAGATCTCGGCCGCCCACGAGGGCGTCGGCAAGATCCGCGCCATCACCAAACAGATCGAAGCCTGGGAAGAGCGCATCGACGATGAGTCGTTCAAGAGCGCAGCCAGGGACTTCAAGGAGAAGCTGTCCGGAGTTGAGGGCCAGATCGTGCAGACCCGCGCCAAGGGACCCAAGGACCGCCTGAAGTTCCCGGTCATGCTGAACTCCAAGCTGGCCAGCCTGGCGGGTGTTGTCGCCAGCGCCGAAGGCAAGCCCAACCGGCAGTCGCAGGAGCTCTTCGAGGACCTCTCCGGCCGGGTTGATACCGCCCTTGCTGAGCTCGACGAGTTGCTAAACACCGACCTTTCGGCCCTGAACGAGAAGATCGCAGAGGCCAAGGTCACTCCGGTTAGCGCGTAGCCTGTGGATGAATCCGGCCGGCTACTTAGTAGCCGGCCGGGCCTCTTGGAACAGTATTCAGAAGCAG
Source organism: uncultured Chloroflexia bacterium (assembly GCA_963729445.1). GTDB lineage: Bacteria > Chloroflexota > Chloroflexia > Thermomicrobiales > CFX8 > JACCZH01. Next base: position 1,158,132 of record CAVSNU010000002.1, on the reverse strand, counting down.
GCGGGTTGGAAAGACGAAGGCACAGAATGAAGCGCTTTGCTGTCATCGTTGAGAAGGCCCACAACAACTATTCCGCATACATACCGGATTTGCCAGGGTGCATTACGACTGGCGAGACGGTCGATGAGGCCATTGCCAATATGCATGAAGCGGTCGAGGTCCACCTTGAAGCGATGGCAGTGTTTGGCATTCCCAATCCAGAGCCAACCACTTCGACTGACCTTCCTGCCGAGTAACGCCGAGTCTCGGCTGATTGAGGTTGCTGACTAAACCGATGACGGACGTATTAGGCGCCCCCGTCTCCGAGGAAGTCAGAACGCTTGTCAAGCGGATCTTCCCTGGCGCATTCGCCTACTCCGTAAAGCGGGTCGAAGAAGGCGTCTCCACGTATGTCTACCGGATCGTCGGGGAGAACGAGGTTTTCTATCTGCGCATCCTGCCCGAGGAAGGTGCCAGCTTCGTGCCAGAAGCGCGCGTGCATGAGTTGTTGCGTGAGCGCGGAGTCAAGGTTCCCGAGGTCGTCTACGTTGACCACTTCAATGAGATTGTAGGGCACTCGGTCATGGTGACGACTGAGATTGCCGGTGAGCACGTCGGCCGGCGGACTGTGGATCGTGACACAAGAAACGTTCTCATCGAAGCCGGCCGCGATCTGGCGATAATCAACAGTGTTCAGGTAAACGGTTTTGGCTGGATCAAGCGCGAACGCGCAGAGGCTGTCGACCTGGAGGCGGACCAGGGCAGCTTCAGAGCCTTCGCTCTCGAAGACTTCGACGCGCGTCTCTCAGCTATGGGGAGTCTCTTCAGGGGCGGAGAAATCACCGCCATCCACGAGACGATAGAGCGTTATGATAGCTGGCTCGATGTCGATCGGGCGTGGCTTGCTCACGGCGATTTCGATGTGACTCCTATCTTCCAGCAGGACGGTCGCTACACCGGCATCATCGACTTCGGAGAGATCCGTGGTGGCGATCTGTTCTATGACCTCGGACACTTCAGGCTCCACGATGGCGAGACACTGCCGGACATGGTGCTGCCCTATCTGCTGGAGGGCTACGGGCAAGTGACGCCGCTCCCACCGGACCACAAGCGGCGCATCAGCTTCTCAAGCCTGCTGATTGGCGTTCGCTGGCTGGCACGCACGATCGTCAGGTTCCCTGAGCGCAGTTTCCACGATCATCACGCTGTGGAATCGATCATGCGGGATCTCAGGCTGCTTAATAGTTAGAGCATCTGCGACGCTAGGGAGTGGACCTTTTCGTAGAGTACCCTAAGCCGCTGCCGCTCTTCGCATGGTGAGAGCTCGCGGTGGACCTTGCCAAACTCGGGGTTGAGTAGGATCGAGCTGAGTGGATAGCCCGGCAGAATCGGCAGCACAGCACGATCGACAAGCACCGCGGGAATTTCCACCTGGTCGTGGAGCTCAGGACCGTCTGGCAGCGCCAGGCAGATAGCATAGATCCAGGTCACACCACGCTCGCCAGGTGAGAGGTGTTTCGTACGCTCCAGAAAAGCGGCCAGCAGCTCCTCATCCGATGCAGTGCGTCCCAAAAGGCGGCGCACATGCGTCCCTGGTTGGTCGCCGGGTGGGAATGCGTCGACATAGAGTGCTTCATCGATGCTAAGCGTGGGGAGTCCGGTCGCCTGCACATAAGCGCGTGCCTTGATCCGCGCGTTGGCTTCGGCGGTCGCGCCATCTTCGGCAATTGAGAGTATCACGCCGATGTCTGCCGGTGAGACGACTTCCAGCCCTGGAATCTCGTTGAGGATGGTCCTGTAACGCGCAAACTTTGCCGGGTTCTGGGTGCCGATCAGCAGCTTCATCTCTACGAGCGCTCAACATAGAGCACCGGATCGCGGCTGCCAACGATTTCGAGACGTGAATCAGGATGAAGCTGGTCGGGGAAGACGACGAGGTTGTCCCCCAGCCGGGTAGCGGATGGCACGAGCAGGCCTTCTGCACCTGTAGCGAGTGCTGCCGCGGCAATGCGTTGTGGAACAGTGTAGTCAAGGTCGTTCAGGAGAGCGTCGAGGCAGATTCCTAGCGCCGCGATCTCGCGGCAGTCGATGACCGCATTAAGCTCGACATCTATTTCGCTGATCCGATAGATATTGAGACGTGACATCATTCTCGGTGGTGTATGTCGCAGGATCTCGCCAAGGCAGATTTCGGGGGCAAGGCCGAGATAGAGTGCAGTCCATGTAGCGTGCTCTGGAAAACAGTCGGGTGCACGATGAAAGCGACCTGAATTCTTTCGTGCCCCTCCAGGATCTAACCCAGGGTACATTCGACCGTGTGCACGCCAAGCGGTGCCGCGCCAGTCGACGATAGGGCATCTGCGAAGCAAGTCTTCGGGGTGCGGCGCGTCGGCGGCGTTCACGTAGATAGGTCGTTAAATGAAGATGCCGGATTCAAGAACTTCGATCGTGGCCCTTGCACGATCCGTTCTTCCGAGACGGACCATGTCTGCCGGAGTAGCCCATCCGAGGTAGCGAGCTTCAGTATGCATCCATTCTCGGACGTCCTCGATTGCTTTGAACGCCTCACGTAGATGCTCATCAAGCTCAATAAGCTCAGCCAGCTTCTCTCGTGACTCGCGCTGAGGATATGCCTCGCCGGATCGCCACCTCTCAAGCGTGCGTCGGGAAACGCCTAATGCATTAGCTAGGTCAGCTGGCGTTAGCGCGAGATCATACTCAAGCTGCTCAAGAGCTTGACGCGGTGTAATGTCGATCATGACCATGGTGGCTAATCCTGTCTATGGGCCAGAAGAGCGGGCAACTCAGGATCGATACGCTAAGAATACGCCCGACGACAGATTTTGGCAACCGAACTTTGGCCGACAAAGTTCGGTTGCCAAAACTTATATCTAGTCCGCCCTCATGAGGGGTTATTGCGGTGATGTGTTGATCGCTGCCCAGACCTTCGGCGCAATTAACGGGATATCCAGGTGGGTGATGCCCAGTGGCGAGAGGGCATCCAGCACGGCGTTGGCGACGGCCGGCGTCGAGCCGATCGTCGCCGCTTCACCGATTCCCTTGGCGCCGAGCGGATTCAGCGGCGACGTGGTGACGGTACTGTCCAAAACGAACTGCGGGAAGAAATCGGCTTTCGGCATGGCGTAGTCCATCAGCGTCGCCGTGACGAGCTGGCCGGTCTCGTCGTAGACCGCCTCTTCCCAGAGTGCTTGCGCAATACCCTGGGCGAGACCGCCGTGGATCTGACCCGCTACCAGCAGAGGACTGACGACAGTGCCACAGTCGTCGATCGAGAAGTATTTGAGGAGCGTCACGTTGCCAGTGTCGCGATCGATCTCGCAGGCAACGACGTGCGTGCCGAACGGGAAGGTCTCGTCGGGCGGCTCGAAGTAGTCGGTCGTGTTAAGTCCCGGCTCCATTCCCTTCGGGATGTTGCCGCCGTAGGCTTCCTCGGCAACCTGCGCCAGCGTCGACCGAGCGATCCGGCGTACCTTTCACCTGGTACCTGTCGTTGACGAGCTCGATGTCTTCGACTGCGACCTCCAGCATGTGGGCGGCGATCCTGTTGATTTTCTCCCGGATCTTGTCGAGCGAGAGCATCAATGCGCCGCCGCCAACGACCAGACCGCGGCTACCCATGGTGCCGTTGCCCTGCGCGGTGTTGTCGGTGTCGCCGTGGTGAACCACCACCTCATCGAAATTGGCGCCGATGCTGATCGGCCACGATCTGCGCAAACGTCGTTTCCTGGCCCTGGCCATGTGGCGAGATGCCGGTATAGACGCTCACCGCACCGCTCGGCTCCACCTTGACGGCGTTGCTCTCGAACGGTCCGAAGCCACAGATCTCGACGTAGGAGGCCATGACCGATGCCGTAGAGCCGCCCCTGTTCGCGTGCTTCTGCTTGCTCCTGGCGCAGCTGCGCGTAGTTCGAAACGTCCAGGGCTTTATCCAGCGCTCGAGCGTACTCCCCACGTGTCATATTTCTCGCCGGTCGCGGTGGTGAAGGGGAACTGATCGGGGGCGATGAAGTTGATCTTGCGTACCTCGGCGGGATCTTTGCCGAGCTTCTGCGGCCAGGATGTCGATGCCGCGTTCGATGTAGTAGGCGGCTTCCGGCCGGCCGGCGCCACGATACGCGCCCACCGCCATGGTATTGGTGTAGACCGCCTTGACGTCCGTCATGAGTGCTGGAATGGCGTAGCAGCCGCACGCCATCGTCGCGGTGAATTCGACCAGATCGAGCCCGCGCTGGTATCCGCCCGCGTCCTGGATGACGTGCAGCCGCATCCCGGTGATCTTCCCGTCGTTGGTGGCGGCCAGCTCGATGTCCGCGATCTGGGCGCGCCCATGGTGGGTGCCCACCATGTTCTCGGTGCGGTCTTCGATCCACTTCACGGTGCGTTTGTGCTTGTTGGCCAGCGCCGAGACCACCAGATCGTCCTGGTACGAGCTGATCTTGCTGCCGAACCCGCCGCCCACCTCCGGGGCAATCACCCGAAACTTGGACTGGCTCAGTCCAATCCGGCCGGCGATCTCATTCCGCCACCAGTGCGGAGCCTGCGTGGAAGTCCAGGCGGTGAGGCCGCCCGTGAGCGGGTCTGGTGCGACGGTGGTTGCCCGCCCCTCCATCGCCAGCGGAATCACCCGTTGTGAGATGATCCGTTGCGAGATGGTGACGTCTGCGTCACGGAACGCTGCGTCAACATCGCCCGTGGTGTGGATCTTGTGTACCCCGATGTTGTTCTTGACTTCTTCCCAGATTTGCGGTGCGCCGTCAGCCATGGCGGCTTCGCAATTGATAGCGGCCGGCAGTTCCTCAAAATCGATCGAGATGAGCTCGACGGCATCCCGAGCTTGAGCCGCACTCTCGGCGAGCACAACGACGACCGGCTCGCCAACCCAGCGTACTTTCCCCTGGGCCATGGGTTGCACTTCCGGTGTTGGGATCGGAGGGTCTTCTTCAGGAGGCACGCCCTCGCTGCCAACCTTGTCAATCATCGTGCCGCAAAACTCGCGCAGCTCCTCGTTGGTATAGACGGCGATGACGCCGGGAGCAGCGCGGGCAGCGGAGGTATCGATGTTGGTGATCGTGGCATGCGCGAAGGGGGACCGATAGAAGGCCGCGTGAGTCATGCCTCGTAGCTGCAGGTCGTCGACATAGATGGATGAGCCGGTGATGAGCCGGGGATCTTCCTTGCGGCGCACTCGCGCGCCCATCATCGCACTGCGAACCATGGTCCCTCCTTCGGCGCTATTGCAGATGCTGGCTATCTACGTTCCAGAGTACCACCACTTCGCCGAAAGGTGAGCGAGATTGTTTCACGTGAAACAGGGCCGGCATGAGTGCCGGCCCTGTTGGTGTGCGTCGTTTGATTGTGGTGGGCGTTATCCGTCCATCTTGGCCTGCATAATCGCGCTCCACACCTTCGGCGCCGTGGCCGGGATGTCGATGTGGGTGATGCCCAGCGGGGAGCAGCGCGTCGACCACCGCGTTGGCGACGGCCGGGGTCGAGCCGATCGTCGCGGCCTCGCCGATGCCCTTGGCGCCGAGCGGGTTGAGTGGCGACGTGGTGACCGTGCGGTCCAGCTCGAACGGCGGGAAGAACTCGGCCTTTGGCATGGCGTAGTCCATCAGCGTCGCGGTGATCAACTGGCCGGATTCGTCGTAGACGGCCTCTTCCCAGAGCGCCTGGGCGATGCCCTGCGCCAGCCCGCCGTGGACCTGGCCGGCGAGCAGCAGCGGGCTGACGACGTTGCCGCAGTCGTCGATCGAGAAGTAGTTCGGTGAGCTTGACCGTGCCGCTCTCCGGGTCGATCTCCACCACCGCGATGTGGGTGCCGAACGGGAAGGTCTCGTCGGCCGGGCTGAAGTATTCGGTCGTGTCCAGGCCGGCTTCGATGTCCGTCTGGCAGCCCGCCGCCATAGGCCGCGCCGGCGATCTCTGCCAGCGTCACCGAGCGGTCAGGCGTACCCTTCACCTGGATACTTCTGGCCGGCCAGCTCGATGTCTTCCGGGGCGACTTCCAGCAGGTGCGCGGCGATGTTGTCGGCCTTCTCGCGGATCTTGGCAAGGGAGAGGAGCAGCGCGCCGCCGCCGACGACCAGCCCGCGGCTGCCGCCGGTGCCGTTGCCCTGCGCGGTGTTGTCGGTGTCGCCGTGGTGGACGACGATGTCGTCGAAGTCCGCGCCGATCTTGTCGGCCACGATCTGGGCGAAGGTCGTCTCCTGGCCCTGGCCGTGCGGCGAGATGCCGGTGTAGACGCTGACCGCGCCGCCCGGCTCGACTCTTGACGGTGCTGCTCTCCCACGGGCCGAAGCCGCAGATCTCGACGTAGGAGCCATGCCGATACCCGTAGAGCTTGCCCTGCCTTGCGGGCTTCCTCCTGCTCCTTGCGCAGCTGCTGCGTAGCCGGAGACTTCGAGCGCCTTGTCAAGCGCCTTCGCGTACTCGCCGGTGTCGTATTTCTCGCCGGTGGCGGTTGTAACGGGGAACGCCTCGGGCTCGATGAAGTTGAGCCTGCGGAGCTCTGCCGGGTCCATTGCCCAGCTTGTTGGCCAGCATGTCGATCGCGCGCTCGATGTAATAGGCGGCTTCCGGCCGGCCGGCGCCACGGTAGGCGCCGTTCGCCATCGTGTTGGTGTAGACGGCCTTGATGCCGAGATCAACGGCCGGGATGTCGTAGCAGCCGACGGCCATGGTCGCGGTGCAGATACGGCAGCCCCAGCGCCTTTCGGATAGGCTCCGCCGTCCTGAATGACCTGCAGTCGCAAGCCGGTGATCTTGCCGTCCTTTGTCGCGGCCAGCTCGATGTCGGCGATCTGGTCGCGGCCGTGGTTGGTCGCCAGGAAGTTCTCGGAGCGCGTCTCGACCCATCGCACCGGGCGCTTCAGATGCTTCGCGATGGCCGCGACGATCAATTCCTCGTGGTAGACGCCGAACTTGCTGCCGAATCCGCCGCCGACCTCCGGCGCGATCACCCGCAGCTGCGACTGCTTCAATCCAAGTTGCGGCGCGGCGGCGTTGCGCCAGCCGTGGGGACCCTGGGTCGAGACCCAGACGGTCAGCCCACCGGTGAGCGGGTCCGGCGATGCCGCGACGGCGCGCCCCTCCATCGCCAGCGGCACCAGTCGCTGGGAGATGATGCGCTCGGAGATGGTGACGTCGGCGCTCGCGAACGCACCCTCGACATCGCCGCTCGTGCGGCTGTGCTCCAGTCCGATGTTGTTCTTGACCTGCTCCCAGATCAGCGGGGCACCGTCTTGCATGGCCTGCAGTGGGTCAACGACGGCCGGCAGCTCTTCCCAGTCCACCTCGATCAGGTCTGCGGCGTCGCGGCCAAGCTGCTCGTTTTCGGCCAGGACAACGGCAACCGCCTGGCCGGCCCAGCGTACTTTGTCAGACGCGAGCGGCTCCTGCGTCGGGGTGACGATGTCGTCCGACTCGGCCTCGCCCTCGCCGCCGCTGCCGCCCGGCATCGGGCCGCAGAATTGACGCAGCTCTTCGTTGGTGTAGACGGCGACAACGCCCGGTGCGGACTATCGCGGCCTCGGTGTGGATGCCGTTGATGCGCGCGTGGGCGAACGGGGAACGCAGGAAGATGGCATGCAGCATGCCGGGCAGTTTCAGATCGCCGACGTACATCGACGAGCCGGTGATGAGACGCGGGTCCTCTTTGCGCCGCACCGGGGCGCCCATCATCGCGCGGTAAACCATGTTTGCTCCTTGTGTGTCGCATCGATTCTCTTGTACAGCTACCGAGCAGAGTACCACTAGCCGCCGGTTGACGAAAGAGGTTGCCGGCCGGGTTGGGGGCGAAAGGCTGGTGGTATCCTTTCGCGCTGTGTGCCAGGTAACAGGGTAGTGTCGGGTTGGTGAGGATCTTGACCGTAGACCAGAGCCAGAGACTCCGCAGACGTCTGGGGGTAATCGTGACCATGCGGTCGTCGTGGCGGGTGTGGATCGGCTTTGGCATCAGCCTGATCTTCATCTACTTCGCCGTGCGAGGTCAGGATTTCAACCTCATCGCTGAATCGCTGCGCAGCGCGAACTATCGTTGGCTTCTACCGGCTCTGGCGGCCTATTTTGCCGGCGTCGGCGTGCGGGCGGTGCGCTGGGCCTATCTCCTACGGCCAATCCAGACGATTCCGCCGAAGAAGCTGTTCCCGGTGGTTGTCATTGGTTACATGGCCAACAACGTCCTGCCGCTGCGCGCCGGGGAGGTCGTGCGCTCCTACGCGCTCTCGGCCCGATTCAACGTGCGCAAGACGGGTTCATTGGCGACCATCGCCGTCGAGCGCGTGTTCGACGGCCTGACGATGGTGCTGTTTATGCTGATCGCCTCGCTCTCGATCGCCCTCACAACCGATCTGCGCAACCTCTTCCTCGTCGCGACCGGGCTGTTTGTGGTGGGTTCGCTCGTGCTCTTCTTCATGGTATTTGCAGCTGATATCCGGGTCCGCCTGCTGTCGCTGGCAGTCGGGTTCCTGCCTGATCGCGTTGGTTCGCGGGTGGAACACATGGCGCACTCATTTATTGAGGGGCTCGGGATCTTGCGCCGGCGTCAGGACCTGGCCATCGTGGCGGCTGCATCGGTACTGGCCTGGTCGCTCGAAGCGTCGACGTATTACCTGATCGCCGAGGGGTTCGACCTGAACCTGTCGCCCTCTGCCATTCTCATGGTCACGGCGGTCGCGAACCTGGCGACGCTCATCCCCTCCTCACCGGGCTATGTCGGACCCTTCGAGGCTGGTGTCGTACTGGTGCTGGCCGGCGCACTTGATATCCAGCGCGAGACGGCGCTCTCCTACGCCGTGGTCACGCACGCCGCGCTCTACTTCCCGGTAACGATGCTGGGGTTCTTCTTCTGGTGGCGCGAGAGTCTCTCCTGGCGCGAGATTCAGCGCGAAGAAGCGATCGAATAGTAGTAGCTTCCCTCGGTTGGCGTATAGTGGAATAAACCCTGCTGTACCAGTGCACCTGTCCGAAGGGGGAAGCATGCAGTACATTCGAGCGAGCCAGGCGCAGACTGCGCTACCGCGGGAGATTGAGGGTCTACAAGGGCGCGAGGTCGTTGACCGCGATGGCGAGAAGCTCGGTCACATCGTTGATCTGTTGATCGACCAGTTTCACACCCAGAATTGCTTCCTGGAACTCGAAACAGACGGGTTCCTTGGCCTGGGTCGCACGTATCTGGTCGCGCCGCTGCGCTGGGATCAGGTAACCAACAACCCCATTGTCGTGGATGCTGCTAAAGAGGAACTGCACGACGCCCCTGAACACGATCCGTCGGTGCCGTTCAGCGAGGAGTACGAGACGGCGCTGGCCGGCTACTGGAACCTCCCCTATCACTGGACCAAACCGCCGGCTGTGCGTGATCCGCTCACGGAACGGCCGGGAGAAACCCACTCGATGCGCCCGGAACAGTTTGACGACGATCCGCATCAGCCACACGCCAATCCACGCATCGACACGCGGGGCGAGTAGCGCGAGAGAGAATACCTGGACGTCATCCTGAGGCAGGAGTGACGCCGCTGCACCGGTGCGACAGATAGCCCAAGCGCATCTTCACCGGTCTCCGTGACCTCCGGAACGATCTCCGGTGGTCACCCCGGCGCGCCTCTGTGTTTCACGTGAAACACCGCCTTGTATGGGGTTAATAAATCGTCATCTACTAACCAAACAACCGTTCGACTTCTATGATTTACTTACCAATCGCATCCGGTTTCAGGCAGGAAGATAGCAAGCTGGGGACCTGTCTCGTGCCGCCGACCAGTCAGGGAAGACTGTCGGGGATAAACGCCCGGTCAGTGACGATCGACGCATAGAAGAAGGTGGTTTCACGATGTCCGTGTCCGTTTCTCAAGCAACGGCCAAGCGCGACCAATTGACCCAATCAGCAATCGAAGCGATTGACGTTGTCAAGACCTATGACACTGGAAAAATCCGTGTCAACGCCCTGCGCGGCGTCAGCCTGCACGTTGGGCGCGGTGAAATGGTCGCCATCATGGGGCCGTCGGGCTGTGGAAAGACAACCCTGCTCAACTGCCTGTCCGGCCTGGACACGATTGCCAGCGGCATCATCAAAATCGGGGGCAACGATCTCGCCTCCCTCTCAGACAATGACCGCACCGAGTATCGTGCGAAGAACATGGGGTTTATCTTCCAGTTCTATAACCTGCTGCCGGTGCTCTCGGCCGTCGAGAACGTCGAGCTGCCCCTGGTCGTGAGCGGCGTCAACCCGAAGCAGGCGCGTCAGCAGGCGTTGAAGGGCCTGGAGCAGGTCGGCTTGAGCGATTGGTCCACCCACAAGCCGGCTGAGCTGTCCGGTGGACAGCGCCAGCGGGTCACGATCGCGCGGGCGCTCGTCAACGAGCCTGCCATCGTCTGGGCCGACGAACCTACCGGTGACCTGGACTCAGAGACCGCCGACGAAGTCATGGGCCTGATGGTCGATCTCAACCGCCGTAACCAGCAGTCGTTCGTCATTGTGACCCACGACCCGAGGATTGCCGCGATGACCAGTCGAATCATCCGTATGAAGGATGGCGTCATTGTGTCAGACGAGAAGACGAGTAACGACCCGGCGCACTAAGCCAGGCGCCATTCTCGTCGGTGGCCGGGGGCAAATGACACGCGATGCTGATGCTTTGCCCACTCGCGATCCATTAAAAGGAGTAACCCCGAGCGATGGATAACATCTTTGGGATCTCGATCATGAGCATCCTCTACGTGTTGCTTGTGATTGTTGGCCTGTGTTTGCTCTCAGTCGGTTATATCGCCTGGCGCAACCGGGTCGTATTCAAGATGGCGCTGCGGAACATTCCTCGTCGCAAGACCCAGTCGATCCTGATCATGGTTGGCCTCATGCTGGCAACCCTGATTATCTCTGCGGCGCTCACCACGGGCGACACGATCGACAGCTTCATCACGACGTCAAGCTATGAGTCGCTCGGTGAAGTCGATGAGGTCATCTCGTTTGTCGGTCAATCCGACGATCGAGGCACAACCTCGGTCAACAACGAGCCGATCCCGGTCAGCATCGTGGATGACCTTGAGACCCAGCTGCAAAATGATCCGGATATTCAAGGGTTCATGCCCATACTCACGGTTGAGGTACCGGTGGTCAATACCGCCGAGCGACTGAACCAGCCGTCGGTCATTCTGTCCGGCATTGACACCAGCCGGCTAGAGGGCTTTGGTGGACTCCGGGACCCGGGCGGAGACGTGATTGACGATCCTCTCAGCGGAGACACGGCGATCATCTCAGAATCCCTTGCAGAGCGGATCAACGCCGATGTTGGCAGCCAGATCACGATCTTCTATCAGAATGAACCGCATGACCTCACGGTCGGCGCGATCTCCCAGAATGGTCTTTTGACCGGCACCAACTTCGTTACCAACGGCCCGCCCGAGAGCAACGGTCTGGCGATGCCCATCGAGTGGGTTCAGAACCTGACCGGGCTCGAGGGCCAGGCACGGTTCATCGCCGTGAGCAACGTTGGTGACGTTCAGAGCGGTGTCGAGCGGTCCGACGCCGTGGTGGCAACGCTTGAGAGTGCGCTCGAAGGCCAGCAACTCGGTGTTGCTGACATCAAGCAGCGTGCTATCGCGGACGCGGGCTTTCTGGCGAGTCTGCTGATGAGTCTGTTCATTGTGCTGGGCATGTTCTCGGTGGCTGCCGGTATTCTCTTGATCTTCCTGATCTTTATGATGCTGGCCGCTGAGCGACGCGCAGAAATGGGTATGGCGCGTGCCGTGGGCATGAAGCAGCGCCACCTGGTGCAGCAGTTCCTGGCGGAAGGGACGGCGTACGACCTCGGCGCGGCGCTGATCGGCGCGGTGCTCGGCGTGGGCGTTGCGTCCATTATGGTGATCTTCATGGGCGACCTGCTCGGAGAAGGTTTCGATATCAAGCCGACGTTCACGTTTCGCTCGATGGCCGTTGCCTATTCGCTGGGCGTGGCGGTCACCTTTGTCACGATTATCTTTGCCTCAGTGCGAGCGGCACGGCTCAACATCGTGGAGGCCATCCGCGACCTGCCGGATCATGGCGACAGCGGCCGGAAGCGGCCACGCTGGCGCTGGCGTAACTTGAGGCCGATCGCTTTCTGGAAATACGTCTTTGGTCTGATCGGCTACTACCGTCTCTGGGGACCGTTGCTCACGCCAGTCGGTTTGCTCATGATGCTGCAAGGTGCGCAGGGCGGGCGCTGGAGTCTCTTTTTCTTCTCAATGGGCATCTCGTTGCTCGGCTTCGGCCTAATGTTGCTGCTGCAGCGCTGGCTTCCAAAGCGCCCGCTCTTTACCATCATCTCGGCCATCGTGCTCTTCTACTGGCTCGCGCCCGAGGGGACATTCGATTGGCTCTATCCGGATGAGATTACGGGTGACTTTGAGATGTTCTTCGTCTCAGGCATCATGATGGTCACCTACGCAACCCTGTTGATCATGTGGAACGCCGATGTCATCGTCTGGATCTCCTCGCTCTTCGGCAAGGCATTCTCCCGCTGGGTGCCGGCGGTCAAAATGGCGGTGGCCTACCCGCTGGCTTCAAAAGCCAAGACCGGGATGACGCTGGCGATGTTTGCGCTCATCATCTTCTCTCTCGTTGTGATGGGCACGATCAACGCCAACTTTGCGAATCTCTTCACGAGCGAGGAAGCGACCGGTGGCTGGGATATTGCGGTGGAGACCAGCCCGGCCAATCCAATTGCGGATCTGCGCGAAGAGGTTGGAAGTGAGACGGATCTCAGCGATGTGACGGCCGTCGGCCGGGTGCAGGCTATCACGTTCGGCAATACACAGATCCGGAGAACAGACGCTCCCGACGCCGAGTGGAAGCGCATGTTCGTGAACGGCGTCGATCAGGAATTCGCAACCAATACCGAGATGCCCCTCGTCAATGTCGCAGTGGGCTACGACAGCACGGAAGAGGTCTGGCAGGCACTGGCATCGGATCCGAACCTGGCCGTGGTCGACCAGTTCACCGCCGGTCCGGGCGGGTTTGGTAACGATCCGAACCAGTTCTTCCTGGGGGTTCCAGAGGTGTCGTCTGTGCCGATGACGCCCATCGATATCGAGGTCCGTGATCCGGGCACCGGTGAGACACGCACGGTGACGGTGATCGGCGTCATCGATAGCAAAGTCAGTATGGCCTTCGGCGTCTACCTGAACCAACAATCCCTGGTCGATATCTTCCACGCGGCGGATGAGGAGACGCTCTTCGTGAAGGTCGCCCCGGAGCAGAAGGACAACAGCGAGGAGATTGCCAAGTCGATTGAGCAGGCGCTGTTCGACCGCGGTGTCGTGGCCGAGTCGACCCAGGCACAGCTGGAGGAGCTGGCGAGCGCCAACCAGGGCTTCCTGCAGCTGATTCAGGGCTTCATGGGACTCGGCTTGCTGGTCGGCATCGCCGCGCTGGGGGTGATCTCGTTCCGTGCGGTGGTTGAGCGCCGGCAGCAGATCGGAATGTTGCGGGCAATTGGCTTCAAACGCAATATGGTGGCGGCGTCGTTCCTCATCGAATCACTGGTGATCGCGGGACTAGGAGTGCTGACCGGGGTGGTTCTCGCCCTGATCCTCTCCTACAACCTGATTAACTCCGAGGCGTTCTCGGATACCGGTGAGATCAGCGGGTTTGCCGTTCCCTGGGGCGAGGTGATCTTCTTTACGGTGCTGTCGCTCGTGTCTGCGGCCGTGATGACGATCATTCCGGCGCGCAATGCATCATCAGTGCCGATTGCTGAGGCCTTGCGCTACGAGTAAGGGGTCTTCCTCCTTACCCTAGGTGCTCGTCCAGGTTACGGCAGCCTCCCTCTATGGCCAGATCGCGAACGGTCCGCATTTCTGTTCCTCGAACAGAATCTGCGGACCGTTCGCTGTGTTCGGCAACGCAGCCTCAACTGGGTCATCCTGAGTACTGGACCACAGGGGAGTTGTCACGCGCCGGGGTTGCGCCTGTTGGTAGGGGAGGAGCTCGTCTCCTCCCGCCTCGAGCGGACCGGGGTTTTGGGAGGAGACGAGCTCCTCCCCTACGGGGGTCTCACCATCATCGTGGTCGAGTACTGAGCGCAGCCGAATGGATCTGTTCCACGCCCCGTCGGTCATAGTCAGAATAACGATGGACCCGGTCCGCTCGAACGAAGACTACCCTCTCAAAAGCCTCTGGTAGCGTACCGAACGATCGTTTACATTTAGGTACCAAACGATCGTTCGCTTACGGGGTGATTCACGCTTGATCGGGGCTACTGTAACAGCTATCGCGCCCGGGAGACGATCAACTCACGTCCGTATGGTACCGTCCGTTGTGATGGTGCCGAGGCGATGCAAGTGGGACCACCGCGTACATTTCGGCAGCCAAACCCGGAAATACACCAAAGAGTTCCAGCCAGTAATGATTAAATACGAAATAGTGAATTGCTAACCATTCGTAGGGGAAATACCTTTGCGACGCTCAGGGATGTGACGATAAGCATGGTTGAAGCCAGCCCAAAACCTCCAGGTCTACGCAGCCGACGCGATCTGATCCTGGACGTCGCCCAGGCTCGCTTTGCGCGTGATGGTTTCGGGTCCACCGGTATCCGGGCGATCGCTGCCGAAGTCGGGATCAGCGAGGCCACGATCTACCACTACTTCCGCTCCAAAGAAGACATCATGGACGCGATCATGACCCGCGTCTCGGCCGGTCAGATGCGTGGCTACTCCTTCCCGCCCGAGACTGGTCTGGAAGAGGTGCTGCGTATCGTTGGCACAGGGTTCCTCAACGCGATGGCGCTACCGGGTAAACGCGAGCTGATTCACCTCATGCTCACCGAATCCGCACACGATCCCCACCGCGCCGAGCGCTACCTGTCTGAGATCCACGATCAGGGCGTGAAGGCGCTCGAAGCCGCGATTGAGAAGTTGTTGCCGGAGTCGTCGCCCGCCAGCGCGAGAACGATCGCCAAGATGTTTTCCGGCGCACTCGTTGACCACGTGCTCACCAGCGAGTCGATCGCTTCAGTGGCCGGACGCCCCCTCGAGAACGGCGTGGATCCCACCCGCTGGCAGTACCTCGACGAGATCATCGCGCTGGTGATGCGTGGGGTCGGTGAACCCTCTCCGTAAGCGCGGCGTTACCCCTCCTGGACTGCGGCTTGAGAGTGGTTCGTCTCATCCTCAACGCAGAGAGCATCCTGAGCGCAGCAATAGCCGGTTCGTCATCCTGAGCGCCTGATAGTCACCTTGCGCGCCTGATCTGGCCCCCGAAGCACCTAATCGGGCCCCCTGAGCGCCTGACAGTCATCCTGAGTGGTCCGTCCAGGCCGTCATGTCGCATAGGGGGATGGGGTAGAGATGCGTCAGGCGCGTGCGCGCGTCCTCGGTGGTGAACGTCCAATGGGCGGGGGCCGCAACGGCGTTGCGGGCGGCCACCCAGGCCGCGACCTCACGCTCCAGGGTGGCCCGGTCGGGGATGCGCCGGTCCAGGCATTGCCGAGCCAGCACGCTCAGCTCCAGTTCGGCCATGTTGAGCCAACTGCCATGCTTGGGCGTGAAGCGCAACTCGAGCCGGCGGGCAATGCGGTGCGCCTCGGCGGGTGGAAAGCTCGCATACAACGAGGCCAGCCGGTGCGTGTTGAGCTGGTCAAGCACCACGATGATGCGCTCGGCATCCGGGAAGTGCTCATCGAGCAGCGCACGCATGGCCAGCGCCCAGTCGACGGCGGTGCGCTGGGTGCTCACCAGCACCTCCCGCCAGCCCAGATGGGGCGCATACAGCATGAAGAGGTTGGCGCTGCCGTGCCGCTGATACTCCGGGTCCTCTCGGCTCGGCACACCGGGCCGGGCCGGCAGCGGCCCGGTGACGTCGGCCCGCAACTCCTTGCCCGCCTCGTCGAAACAGACCAGCGGTACGGCGGGGTCGGGCGGGGCGGCAGAGGTGTCGAGCACGGTTTCCATCGCGGCGACAAAGCCGGCATCCCGCTGTGGCGGGATCAGAAAGCGAGTGGTGCGCCAGGGCTGGACCCCCCTTTTTTGAGCGCCTTGCGGACCGTTTCGGGGGAGATCGACTCGACAATCTCCAGTTCGACGATGCGTGCGGCCAGCAAGCGCAGCGACCAGCGGGCGGCGCCGGGCGGTGGGTCGGTGCAGGCCAGCGCGGCGAGCTCCAGCGTCTGGGCGCTGGAGAGCTTCGGTGGCACGGACGGCCGTGCCTGGGGTTGGCGCGTCAGACACGCGAGCCCGCGGGCACACCATGCGGCCCGCGTCCGGGCCACGGTGCGGCTGGCTACCCCGACCGCCTCAGCCACCGCGGCATCCGACCAGGCCGGGCCGTCGGCGCCACTATCGGCGTGCAGCAGGATGCGGGCGCGTTGCAGGGTCCACGCCGATTGGCGTCCGGCGCGGACCAGACGGTTGAGGGTGCGACGGTCATCACGCGGGAGGCGCACGATGTGTTGCTTGCCGGGCATCATGGGGACCTTTCTGGTTCACGACGAGCTTGCGCGAACCATCGTAGGACATATCGCTGTGGACGGACCACTGAGGGCAAGCGAAGGATCTCTGGCTTGACACCGGAGACGTTTGACGCAGAGATCCTTCGCTTGCGCTCAGTACTGGACCACAGGGGAGTTGTCACGACTCGGGGTTCCTACCTGTCGGTAGGGGAGGAGCTCGTCTCCTCCCGCCTCAAGCGGACCGGGGTTTCGGGAGGAGACGAGCTCCTCCCCTACGGGGGGTGACACCATCATCGTGGTCGAGTACTCAGGATGACTGATAAATGCTCAGGGTGACTGATGAACGCTTAGGGTGGCTGATAAACGCTCGGGGTGAGTAATAAACGCTCGGGTGACTGATGAACGCCCGGGGCGACTGATGAACGCTCAGGGTGACTGACAGGCTCAGGATGATTGGTTGAGCACTCAGAGTGACTGATTAGGCGTTCAGGGTGACTAGGCTCTCAGGGTGACTGATGAACTGTGCAGCGAAACCGTGGCACCGTGGGAATGGCGACCCTTCGTACCGCGGCATCTGCCTGGAGCGGGGCTGGACGGACGACATCGACGGCCGCGTTGCTGGTCCCATCGGTGTACTCGGTTGATGTTGTTGGAATGGGTGGGAGATTGCTGCGTTCCTACCGGCGTATCCGATAGATCAACTCGGTCTTGCCGAAGCGTATGCGCTCACCGCCCTGGAGACGGTACGGCTGTTGCACGCGCTGGCGGTTGACATAGGTGCCGTTTTCACCGCCGCCGTGGGCAAGAACGTGCGCCCTGGCGCTTTCGTCCCAGCGAATCTCGGCCTGGAGACGGTGAACGTAGGGGTCGTTGATCCGGATCTCGGCGGTCTTACTGCGGCCAATCGTCATAATGCCGGCCTGCTCATTACAGGGGATTTCAGTCAGCACGCCACCGTCGCTCGTCATGAAATAGGCGCGCGTCTCACCGCCCGTTGCTGCCCCGGGTTGGTCGAGGTGTGAGGAGCCCTCATTGCCGGCGCCCTCATCGAGGAAAGGCAGAATGAAGGTTTGCGTGGAATGCTCCTCCAGGTCGCGCTTGAACGCGTCAAGGCGGGCCTGAATACGGGCCCGCTCTTCTTCATCTCCGTCGGATTGTTGTGCTTGAAACGGCCGCTGGTTCAGCATCACAGCGCCCATGCTCTGTCAGCTAACTGAGTGTGCTCATCAGCAACCAGCCGATGAACACGAGCAAGGCTACCAGCAAGAACGGGAAAACCAGCCCCATGATCGATTCGGGATTCCATCCGGTACCGTAAATCCCCACACGTGCCTTCAGCCGGTCACGCATCTGAGCAATCATTCGAAACATTCCTTTTCACCCCTCGGCAACGCTATGGTTACCGCTCTCAATTGTTGATGCGCCAGGCTGCGACGTCCATCGCCCATTAGTCTAGCACCAGGACCGGTACGCGGACGAGATGGGGGGTACGGAACGACCGGGGGCTGGTGAGATCGCGACGAGAATGCGTTTCCCACCTCGCCCACGCCGGGGTTGACAGGAATACGAAGACAGGGCTACAGTCGTGCCACGCAAACAAACACACCGGCACTGAACGCCATCGAAGGGAGTGCTGGTACCAAATCAGCGGCTTCCGCAGCGCTTGTGCCAAGCTTTCATATCCAAATTTGGTCGCGATGCTGTGCCACCGCTACAAATGAAAGGAAGTGTCATGGCGGATCTCGTTCAACCTTCATTCATGACGTCACCGATCTCCCGTCGCACCGTGCTGAGGCTAGCCGCGGCAACGGGTTCGCTGACGCTCGCCAGTGGCCTGTTGGCGGCCTGCGGCGGGGAGGATGAGGACGCAGACGAGCCGGGGACAGATGGCAGCGGAGCATCATCCGCCGCGACAGAAGCGCCCGATGAGAGCGACGCGACGGAGGAGAGCGATTCGACGGAGGAGCCGGCCGGCGAGGATCAGCCTGACGAAGCGCGTTTCGGAGGCACCGGGCGGATTGCTCTGTATTCGGAGCCGCCAACGCTCGACACCACCTGGACCACGGCGATCATCGTCGTTGTCCCGGCCCAGCACATCTTTGAATACCTCTTTGCCTACGACAGCCAGTTCGAGGTCCAGCCGATGCTGGCCGATAGCTTCGAAGTGAGCGACGACGGGCTGAGCTACACCATCGCCCTGCGGGAAGGCGTCACGTTCCACGACGGCGCGGAAGTGACGGCGGATGACGTGGTGGCGTCACTCCAGCGCTGGGGAGAGCTCTCTGGTGAGGGCGTCTCCACCTTTGAGCGCGTCGAGGAGATAGCCGCAACCGATCCCGCGACGGTGACCATTACGATGAGCTCGCCTTTTGCCCCATTGATCAGCTACCTTGCTGGACCAGCCGGCGCGGGCGCGATCATCATCCCGGCCGCATTGGCCGAAGCGGCCGGGGTCGAGCGGCTTGAAGAGTATGTTGGCACCGGCCCGTACAAATTTGTCGAGCACATCCCCGACCGGCACGTGAAACTGGAGCGCTTCGAAGAGTACATCGCGCGCGACGAGCCGGCCGACGGGTTCGCAGGCCGGCGGACTGCGTATTTTGATGAACTGGAGTTCATTCCCGTGCCTGACGCGGCGGCTCGTATCGCCGGGGTCGAGACGGGTGACTATCACTGGGCCGAGGAAGTCACTCGCGATGAGTACGCGCGTTTGCAAGATCACCCAGACATTGATGCCCTGCTTATCAAGCCGCTGCGTTCGATGAACATCGTGTTCAACAAACAAGCCGGCCCCATGAGCAACGTGCAGCTGCGCCAGGCGGCGTTGTACGCCCTGGACTGTGAAGCGATTATGACAGCCGGCTTTGGTCCGCAGGAGTTCTGGCGCGTGGACGTCTCGTTGATGCCCCCGGAGACCATGTGGTTCAGCGAGGCTGGCGTCGAAAAGTACAACACCGGCGACCTCGACATGGCGCGACAGCTGGTGGAGGAGAGCGGGTACAACGGGGAGCTGATTCGCTGGATGGCGCCCTCAGACCGTGAAGACTACTTTGGTGTCGCCCTCACCGGGACGCAGCAGCTTCAGGAGATCGGGCTCAATGTCGAAGCGGTGTCGATGGACTGGGGCACGTTGGTTGAGCGCCGTACCGAGCCGGCAGAGTACGAGATATTCAACACCGGCTTCAGCTTTACCCCGGAGCCGACGACCCTCTCATTCATCCCCGACGACTGGCCGGGCTGGTGGGTGAGCGAGGAGAAGGACACAGCGCTGGCTCCATTGATGGAAGAAACCGATCCCGAAGCGCGCAAAGTGCTCTGGGAAGAGTTTCAGGCACTGGTCTACGAGCAAGTGCCGATCGTCAAAACGGGAGAGTTCTTCGGCCTGTCGATCAAACGCAAAGCGCTGCAGGGCGAGAACCTGCCGGTGTCATCGTTCCCCATCTTTTGGAACCAATGGTTGGAAGAGTAAGTTCCAGATCAACATGCGCATCTGACTCCGCACAGGACGACGGTGGCAGCGAGCGCTACAGCGATGCGCAAACCATTGCAGGGACGGACGCGGCGCTGCCTCGCCCATGTGACCAGGTGCCCTCCGGGCGCCGTCGCTCCTCCCTCAACGGGGTCAAACGTTGTGCCAGGCGCGTGACCGGCCATTCGCTGTAGCGTTCGCTTGTCGAGCGTGTAGCTGAGAAGAGATCCATGGGAACCTATATTCTGAGACGGCTGTTGACCCTCATTCCGGTGCTGCTCCTCGTCAGCCTCATGACGTTCATGCTGGTCCACCTCACGCCTGGCGACCCTGTTGCCTCGCTGCTCGGCGATGATGCAACGGTTGACGAGATCGAGGCGGTTCGTGAGCGGCTCGGACTCAACCGGCCCCTCCACGAGCAGTACTTCAACTGGCTCATCCATGCGGTTCAGGGCGATCTTGGGCAGAGTTTGTTCGCCGACGAGCCCGTGACGACCATGATCTTCGCCCGAGCGGAGCCAACCCTGCTCTTAACCCTGATGGCGCTGATCTTTACACTCGCGATCGGCCTGCCGGCGGGGGTATTCGCGGCGATCAAGCAGAACACCGCCGTCGATCAGTCCTTGATGGTCGTGGCGCTGCTTGGCGTTTCGATGCCGAACTTCTGGCTGGGTCTCAATCTCATCCTGCTTTTCAGCGTCTACCTCGGCTGGTTCCCGGTCGGTGGCTACACGCCAATAGGCGAGAGCCTGTTCGGGGCGATAGAGTCGCTCATTCTGCCGGCGTTCGCGTTGGGCTTTAGCCAGGCCGCGCTGGTGGCCCGGATCACACGATCGAGCATGCTCGAAGTCTTGCGGAACGATTATGTGCGCACCGCCAGGGCAAAGGGCCTTGGGAATCGCGTCGTCTATGTTCGGCACGCATTGAAGAATGCCCTGCTTCCAACCGTCACCGTCATTGGAGTCGTGGTGGCGGTGTTGATTGGCGGTGCGGTTGTCACGGAGACCGTCTTCACCCTGCCGGGCGCCGGGCGGCTTGTCGTCAACTCCGTGTTGCGGCGCGACTACCCTGTCGTGCAAGGCGCTATCTTGATCGTTGCTCTCCTCTATGTGCTGATCAATCTCCTGGTTGACGTTCTGTACGTCTATATCGATCCGCGTGTGAAGTACACCTAAGGTTTGTGCTTGGTATCCCAATAACAGGGTGAGGAAGACATGGCTGTTAGACCAGCGACTGCCGACCGAACATACGACCTTGCGCAAGAGCGGCCGACGTCGCAGTGGGATTGGATGCACCGGCTCATACGCCATCGCTTTGCCTTCACTGGCCTGGTCTTTCTCAGTCTCGCGACCGTCGTCGCGCTCCTTGCGCCACTGCTGGCACCCTACGATCCGACCCACATCAACCCGGTTGACCGGCTGCAAGGTCCGGGAGGTACGTACTGGTTAGGCACCGACTATCTTGGACGGGACGTGTTGAGCCGTCTCATTTATGGAGCCAGGATTTCATTAGGTGTTGGCGCAGTGACGGTTTCAATCTGTGTCGTTGTTGGCGTCGTCATTGGCGTTGTTGCCGGCTACTACTCGCGCGTCGACAACGTGTTGATGCGTGTTATGGATGCGTTCATGGCCTTCCCGGGCATACTCCTCGCACTCGGCATTATGGCAGTGCTCGGTCCGGCGGTGATTAACACGATGATCGCGCTCTCGATCGTCTACACGCCCCGCATGGCGCGGCTTGTACGCAGTAGCGTGCTGGTGATCCGTGAGATGGATTACGTACTGGCCGGCCGGGCGCTCGGAATGGGAGACCCCCGTATTCTCTTCCGGCACATCCTGCCGAATGCGATGGGACCGATTCTCGTTCAGGGGACCTTTATTTTTGCCTATGCCGTCATCGCCGAGGCCTCGTTGAGTTTTCTCGGGGTGGGCAGCTCCCCAGAGGTGGCCAGCTGGGGGAACATGCTGAGCGAGGCGAGCCAGTATATGCGGGTCGTGCCCTTACTTTCGATTCTCCCAGGTGTCGCGGTGATGCTCACGGTTCTCTCGTTGAACCTGCTGGGTGACGGGCTGCGCGACGTCCTCGACCCCTACACGAAGGACCAGCGCGGCTCCGACGCATAAGCGGCGGCCGTCACTGTGGACCGTTCAGCCTTGAGAAACTATTGAACGCAATCAACCCCCTTGACAACCAGTCAAGTTGTGCTATTGTGTCTGTAAGGTCCCGAGGAGTTACGACGGATCGATGCAACAGAGTCAACTACTTCGGTCGTTGGTTTCTGTGCCGACAGTGAAAGCGGCGAACCGGGTTATGACACCGTATACGTAAGATTTCGGTCTTATGTGGTGCGTGATAACGGCGCAAGGCAGGCTGAAGGCTGGTGCTATTGGGCAACCAGATAGTGCCGGATCTGAATCAACCGGATGATGACGAACGAGTCTCTTGTTTGCACATCAAAACGGAGGTTTAGGGAAAGTGTCGAGACCTGACTGTCTCGTCGGGGCCCTTTTTTTATGCGCATTTTCCAACCAGTCATCCAGCGCTCTTGAGTCCCTCCTGTGCTAAGAAGTCGTGCTGGACTCACCAGCTCAGGATGACTCCATATGTTCCACCCCGCCCGATCATCCCTTGCAGTAATGCGTACGGGCGCAATTCATTGCGCCCTGCCTGGCTGTTCGTGGCGCTGGACAGGGCGCAATAATGAAGATGTCCTGGTTTATCCGATAATTGCGAGGGCATCGTCTGCGTAGCGGCGCAATTTATTGCGCCCTCTCCGGCGCCCGAGCGGACAGGCAAGGCGCAATAAATTGCGCCGCTACGCGTTCCTATTTACCGGATCAATCAGGACAACCTCATTATTACGCCTTGGCTGGTCTCCCGTCGTCGGAGAGGGCGCAATGAATTGCCGCCCGTACGCAGACGGAGACCTCCTCCGATTCTCGGGGCATCTACATGTCCAGCGCGCTTCCCATGTGTATGACACCAGTGGTTTGGGGATCTTCCCCAGCCGGTATCATCACTGCATGCCTGGTAGACGTAGAGGGACATGAAAGAGACGCACAATGGACTACTCTCGAGTCGTGCCGGCCATTCTCTTTGTGGTCGTCATCATTCCGCTGATCGCCTACTTCTATGGCCGGCAGCGGCGTTGGCTCGGCGCAGTGGGCTGGTTCTTGTTGCTGGGCGGACAAGTTGTGTTGCAGGCTGGCGGGGGAGAGTGGTTCGCCTGGGGCGGGTTGCTCTGGTTGGCGGTGTCGGCTTTCGGATTCGTGCTGGTCATCATGGACATGTTTGCCAGCCGGAAGCAGTATCGCTGACGCTGCCGGCCTCGTCTCCCAAAACGCCTCTGCTCTGATCCAGGAGACCGCCTTCTATCTAAACGAAGATGTTGTCGGCAACGGTCCACCAGCCAACGCAGACGCAGCAGACCAGCAGCAGCGCCGCCACCACGATGATCAGGCAGCTGCGGTTGCCACCACGCACCTGATAGATTCTTGCCGGCCCAGCTTGCACGTGCCCGAACGGACCGAAGCGCTCGCGCTCTGGCTCGGTGACGATCTCCGATTGATCGCCGGTGATATCAATGATGGTTGGCCGGCTCTCGTCACGTGCGTTCAAAGGCGCACCACACGAGTAGCAGGTTTCGGAGGACTCCGGGTTGCGGGTCCCACACTGTTCGCAAATGGTCACCTACACGCTCCACTCACCGTCGTCGATCAGCCGCAACGGCAATCGAGGATAACACGACCCGAACTGCTCTCTCGACCACTCTCGCTCCTTTTCAGTCATGCTGAGCTGACCCATGCGTGGCGGCCGACTACTCGGGCGGTCGCGGTCCCGCCGCGTACGGTGTGGCGCCGAATGTCCAGGCCCAGCGCGTCCACACGCCTATTGCTGTGATAACCGCTCTATACTGGTGGGGTGGGATTAGGGTTGGTGAAAGGGATTGATCACGTGCCGGCGACAATTGTTGTGCCTCTTGATATGTCGGAGACGTCTGAGACCGCCTTGCCGGTAGCAAAGACGTTTGCGGTCGATTCGGGGGCAACAGTGCTCCTGGTGTCCGTGGTCGATGTCTCGACCGAATTTGCGGCCTGGATGCAGGACAGCACCGACACCCAAGATTTGCAGCACGAGCAGCGGCGAGCTCAGGAGTATCTCGACGCGGTAGCTGCCCGCTTTGGGAACGCGGACGTCGAGACTGTGGTCCGTGCCGGCCGGCCGGAGGTTGAGATCCTGAGTTTGCTCGATGAAGTCCCCAATCCTCTGGTGGTGATGAGCAGCCATGGCCGTTCCGGGTTCAACCGGCTCATGGTTGGTAGCGTCGCCAACCGGATTGTAGGCGGCGCACCCTGCCCGGTGGTCGTTGTCCGCGCGTCAGACTCGGGCGAACCCATGCCGGAGGTACACTCGATCGAGAAGGTGCTGGTGCCGCTGGATGGCTCCGGCTTTGCAGAGCAGGCGCTCGAGGGGGCGCTCGCCTCGTTGGAATCAAAGCAGCTCCAGTTCCATTTCGTACGCATTCCCGAGACGATGAGCTGGCAGACAGCAGCCGACGTTGGTGGGGCCGCCAACTATCAGATGATCGATACCTACATGGAGGCGACCCGCGCAGACGCTGCGGCCTACCTGGCTGAGGTGGCCGGCCGCCTGGAAGGCCGCGGGTATACCGTCACCTGGGAGGTGCGCGAGGGCGTGATCGCCGATGAGATTGTAGCGGCGGCCGACGAGCAGAATGTTGACCTGGTTGTCATTGCTACCCACGGGCGAACCGGTTTTCGTCGCCTCGTTATGGGCTCCGTCGCCGAGCGCATTTTGCGCGATTCGTCCGCCCCGCTGATGATGGTGCGTCCGGAAGAGAAGGATTAGGACGAAGATCCCATCGCGGTTGCTAACTGTGCGATCAATGATCTGTCAGGCACAGTGGGTGCCTCATTCTGGTTGTACATAAACTGACACAGGACATCATGGAAAGTACACGACCACAACTCGGGCGGTTGTCACGGCTGCTGCTGACTATGCTGTTGATGGCTGTAATGGCCATTTCCTCGGCCGGCGCCGTGAGCGCGCAGGCGCAAGGGGTTGCGGCCAGAAAGCAGCTCTATTTCACGGAGACCGGCCAGACGGTGAACGGGCCGTTTCTGGCGTACTGGTTGACCCAGCAGAGTGCGGATAGCACCGGGCTGCCCATTAGCCCGGCCGTGAAGCACGACGACCGCTGGACCCAGTGGTTTGAGTACGCGCGCCTTGAGATCAACCATGTCACCGGAACCATGGCTGGCAACAACACGCAGCTCGCCAAGCTCGGACAGGTATATGCCGACCGGGTTGGCTATACCAACTGGCACCCAGCCTTCAAGCCCGTGGACGACGCCGGCGATGGCGCGCGGTTCTTCCCGGAGACCGGGCACAGCGTCGTCGGTGGTTTCCTGGCGCTCTTTGATGAGCCGGGCGTCGCCGATCGGCTGGGTTCCCCGATCTCCCAGGAGTTCAGCACCGGCAATACCACCTACCAGTTTTTCCAGTATGGGGCGCTCTCCTGGACGGCCGAGGCTGGCACGGCCTTCGTGCCGCTCGGTACGCTCGACGCGGCGCTGAACAACCAGCTCAGCGTGCCACAAGCCCGTCCCCAGAACGCGGTCGACTACCCGTCCACGGACGGCTTGCTGACGACCGACGCCTTCTCAACCGAGCGCTGGATTGAGATCGACCTGAGCGAGTTCCGGCTGACCGCCTATGTCGGCGATCTTCCATTCTTGTCCTCAACCATCGTGACCGGGCCGCCGGAAGCGCCAACCGTGACCGGCACCTTCGAGATCTGGCTAAAATACGAGATTCAGTCGATGAGCGGCATTGGCTGGGACGGCAAGCCGTATTATGAACCCAACGTACCCTGGCCGATGTACTTCTATGAGGATTACGCCATCCATGGCTCGACGTGGCGCACGACCTACGGCGTCCGGGACGGTCAGGGCTGTGTTATCCCGCCCAACCATATTGCTGAGATTCTCTGGAAATGGGCGGATATCGGCACACGGGTTGTGGTGCGGGAGTAAGCGTGCCTAGTGCTTGAGGGTCCCGGACAGGACCGTCATGACGGCGGCCAGGATGACGAGGATCAGGAGCGCGACTCGTAGCGTCAGCAGCTCCGCCACCAGCCCGATAACCGGCGGCCCGGTCAGGAAGCCGAAGTAGCCCGTTGTCGCCACCGCCGCGATCGCTGGACCGGGCGCCAGTTTTGAAATTCTCCCCGCTGCGGTGAAGACGATCGGGACGATGTTGGACAGCCCCGCGCCGACGAGTGCGAAGCCACCGATCGCCAGCAGCGGATGTGGCGCCAACAGGGCAATCATCAACCCGATCAGCGCGATCGTGCCGCCATATCTCGCGATGGTGATCGGGTGCGTGAGAAACACGAGCCGGTCACCGATCAGCCGGCCGGCTGCCATCGTCAGCGAGAAGGCAGCGAAGCCGGCGGCCGCGAGGGCGGGCCCGGTTTCGAGCACGTTGTTCAGGTACACGGCGCTCCAGTCTGCCACCGCTCCTTCAATCAGCAGCCCACAGAACGCGACGGTCCCGAGCGCAGCCAATCTTCGCGACGGCTTCACGAAGCTCGGACCCCCACGGGAGACGTCTTCATGCGCGGGGAGCAGCCAGCGCGCCGCCAGAAACGCGGCCACGCCAAGCACGAGTGCCGCCCCGAGCAGATGTTCCGTGGGGGTAATGCCGGCTGCTGCAGCCAACCCTCCAACCGCCGCTCCGGTGAAGGCGCCGAAACTGAACGCCGCGTGCATCGACGAGAGAATGGGTCTGCCGTAATGCCGTTGAATCAGCACGCCCTGGGCGTTCATCGCTACATCCAGCGCGCCGTTGGCTGCACCAAAGATGAACAGCGCCAGTGTCAGGGTTGCGGTGCTCGGGGCAAGCGCCGGCCCCGGCAGTAGCGCGCAGACGGCGACTACCGAGAGCGTCGTGACCGGGCGGCTGCCCATTCTGCCAACCAGCCAGCCGCTCATCACGAGTGCCACGAGTGCGCCCAGCCCCAGCCCCAGCAAGGCGAGGCCAAGCTCCCCCTCGCTGATGCCTAGCTTGCGCTGCAGCTCCGGGATGCGGGCAACCCAGCTGCTGACCACGACGCCGTTTATGAAGAAGATCAGCGTCACCGCGGCGCGCGGCTTGGTTGGCGGGTTCTCCACCGGCGAGGGATTGAGATTCAAGGGTGCATTGCTCTCGTCGATAGTGTTTTTGCCTCACGCTTCGCGTGCAGGTTCATCGTTGCCCAGCAAGACGTCGTCTTGCCGGGCAGGTCAGGAACTGTAAGCGTACTAGGGCCGGTTGCCTGACTCGCCGGCAAGACCCGATGATGATCCGTCGCGAGACAGCCAATCCATCAGGCTTGTGTTCCGGGAACGGTTACGGCGTTACGCTGAACGCTCGTGCCTCGGGCTGATCGTTTGAATACTCATCCCCATCCGCATCAACCTAAGCGGAGACAAGCCGCTACTACCGGGACATACTCACCTGCACTTCGCCGTTCACGACCCGGCACGGGTAGGTCGGGAGCGGGTCCTCGGCCGGGTAGACTTCGGCCTCGCCGGTTTTGATGTTGAAGACGCCACGGTGCATCGGGCACTCGATCTCGCAGCCCTCGATGACGCCCCCTGAGAGGAAGAATTCCTCGTGGGTGCAGACGTCGCTGATCGCGTGAAACTCGCCATCGAGATTACAGATCGCGAGTGGCGTGTCACGCACCCACACTTGCTTGGCGGTGCCGGGCTCGACCTCATCCGCCCTGGCAACGGTGACAAACTGGCTCACAAATGGTCTCCTCGTAGATCGAAAATGCGCAATAGAACGCTGCTGCTACTCCTGCTAATTCTGCCCCGAACCGTGACCTTCGTCTTGCGTTTGGACTAAACGGTTGGTACCATCCGACGCTATCGTACTATTTGGAAGTAGCGTATCGTTATCATGAACCGTTTCTCTCAGGTTCACAGGCTACTTTAGGTGCGAACGTACGGACTCATTGCACTGGTGGGGCAGTCAATGAGCGGCCAACTTATCGCAGATACCATCCCGACGGGGACGTTCTGAAGCGTCCGGCGAACGCAGACGAATAACTCCAGGGGGAATGGGGAGGACAACTCGTTGAAGCGTATGAATACGCCCGCAAGCGCGGTGCTGGCTTTCAGCATGGTGCTCGCGATCGTCATGAGCGTGACCTGGACAGCGCTGGCGCAAGCTCCCAGCTCAGAACAGGCCGCCGCCACCACATCGCCGACAAGCAATCCCGCAGTGCAATCAGTCTGGAACCAAACCGACGGCCCGGTGGCCGCCGGTGAGGTCGCGCGAACCTGGATCTGGGGTCCCGCGCCAATCGTCTCGACGACCGAGTACTATCGCGAGAGCCCGACCGGGCTGCGCCACACCACGTACTTCGACAAGGGCCGGCTGGACATTCTCGACCCGAACATGTCCCCGGAAGATCTCTGGTACGTCTCGGGCGCGCTGCTCTCCAGCGAGATGCTCTCCGGTGAGGTTCAGCTCGGCGAGCAGGAGTTCGTGCGCCGCGCACCGGCCGACATCGCCATCGTTGGCGATTACGAGCAACCGAACCCTGTGACCTACGCTTCGCTCTCGAAACTCTCTTCGGTCTGGAGCGACCCGACCGTCGCCGAGGGCGAATACGCCGCGCCGCGCTTCGATGCGCGCGTGGGCGAGCCGGTCAGCGATCTCGTGAATCCCGACGGCTCAGTCGTTGGTGGTGGCGCGCCCGATCTTGGTGTGAGCGTCGCTGATTACGACGACACCACCGGCCACAACATCGCCGGGCCGTTCCTGGAGTGGGCCGCCAACTATCCGCTGCCGTGGTCATACTTGCTCGGCCTGCCGATCACTGAGCCGTACTGGGTGAATGCCCAGGTCGCCGGCGAGTCCAAGCAGGTGCTGGTGCAAGTCTTCGAGCGCCGCGTACTCACCTACACGCCGGGCAACGCGGCCGGCTGGGAGGTTGAATCCGGCAACATGGGGCTGCACTACCGCATCTGGCGCGGCCTGCCGGTTGACGAGCGAACCGACGCGAAGTTTGTGCCGTTGGCCCACCAGGAGCCATTCGGTGAAGAGCTCGTGACGGCCGCGCTGGATCGCTACATCGATCCGTACATGTTGACGGCCGTCATGCGCGTCTCCTCCGGCGGCGATCCGTTTGCGACCCAGGAGAACGGTGGCCGGGGGCTGCTGGCGGTGCAGGAGAGTGCGGTCGGTGATGCGTCAGTTGATCTAAATGATCCGAGCCAGAATGCACACTACGGCGCGCAGATCTTCGCCGACTGGATGGTGCAGTCCTTTGACTGGCCTTCGATCCTGGCGAACTACTACAGCAACGGCAACCCGAACTGGGACGATGCCGCGATGCAATCGTGGATCGATGCTGTCATGGCCACCTACGAGGGGATCATCGTCGAGTACGACGCCGACGTGCGCGAGTTCGCTCTGGGCCCGCCACGCGTGGATGGCG
Organism: uncultured Chloroflexia bacterium; assembly: GCA_963729445.1. Lineage (GTDB taxonomy): Bacteria > Chloroflexota > Chloroflexia > Thermomicrobiales > CFX8 > JACCZH01. The sequence continues at coordinate 1,128,731 of CAVSNU010000002.1, read as the reverse complement.
ACGCGATTGGCGCGGGCAAGGCTGCGTACTACTCGGCCAGCTATGACCGTGCCTGGTGGGAGAAGACCATGCCCAAGCACGCAGGCTGGGGCAACGCCATCCCGAACTGGAAAGTCGACCCGAACGGCTACTACTGCGTCCACCCGGACTACCTGGTCGGCGAGCGGCTGCGGCTGGTTGCCAACGGGGTTGTGCTCGACTGCACCATTGGCGACCGTGTGGCCGTGCCGCATCAGGCCGGCTGGCGAGCCAAGTGGGCGGTTGAGATGAACTGGCCGTTGTTCCAGGCTCTGGGCCTGGACAAGAATAACCACGTCGAGGTGTATTACCTGGACACGGCGGCTCCAGCGACGGCTGACACCCCGGCAACTGCGGAACCGGGCCAGCAGGCTGCTGCAACGCCCGTAGGATAAACACACCAGGTACACATCAATGAGCCTGCACACGAAGAACGGGAGGGGCCACATGGCCCCTCCCGTTCTTCGTGTGTCAGATCTGCGCAGGGGCACACTGCTGTGCGCCCGGCACGCGATGGGGTCGGTTCAGCGCCCCGCTACGAACGGGCCTTCTGGTAGTTCTCCGCGATCTTGTCCCAATAAGCCACGTTCCACCAGGCGTCAATGTAGTTCGGGCGGAGATTCAGGTACTTGAGGTAGTAGGCGTGCTCCCAGACATCGATACCCATGATCGGCGTGTGGCCCACCGAGATCGGGCTATCCTGGTTTGGCGTCGAGTGAATATGGATATCGCCATTTTCGTTGACGTCTAGCCACGCCCAGCCACTGCCGAACACGCCAAGGGCCGCCGCCTTGAACTGGGCCTTGAACTCGTCAAAGCTGCCGAACGTCTTGTTGATCGCGTCGGCCAACTCTCCGGTCGGCTCGCCGCCACCGTTCGGGCTCATGATCTGCCAGAACAACGTGTGGTTGTAGTGGCCGCCGCCGTTGTTTCTCACAGCGGTGCGGATCTTCTCTGGTATGGCATCGAGATTGCGCAGGAGCTCCTCAACGCTCTTGTTCTGAAGCTCCGGGTACGCTTCGAGCGCGGCATTCAGATTATTGACATAAGCCTGATGGTGTCCTCCATGGTGGACCTGCATTGTGCGCTCGTCGATATACGGCTCAAGCGCATTATGCGGATATGGAAGATCAGGTAGTTGGTGTGCCATGTAGCAGTACCCTCCCGTGTAATGAAAATCGAAGGACGTCATCCGTTCCAGCGGCCGCCGAGGTCGCTTGGCGAGCCAATCCCGGAGCGTCACCCTCCTAGAATAGACCACTTGAGGAGGGCACGCAATCCGAGGAACGTCGTAGGTAGCGTTTCTCCAGGATTATCGGCGCCCGCGGAAGCGCTGGTGGAAGGTACTCGGCCGTGGCGTGGTTGGGGCCAGCCCGGCAGTGTACGCCTCGTCCAGAATGGGCTGCAGGACGTCGATCATGTGGACCAGCCGTTGGGCGAGCGTCTGGGCAAACCCATGGGTCAACGGTTCGATCGGGTGTGTTTCGTAGAAGTGTCCCCATGACTTGGTCCAGCGCTCCAGCTCGCAGTGCGCTCCAAGCAGGTGCTTGATCTCGACGATGTGGCGATCGAAATGCTCCAGAAGCCGTCGGGTGCTTTCCGGGCCATCCTCGAAATGCAGCCCGAGCTCGACAAAGCCGGTCTCGGTGTTGATCCAGACTTCGTAATGGATGCGATAGTTCGCGCCATAGTGGATCTTGAGCAGGTTCATCGTGTTCCGTGCGTGGAACGCCTGCATCTCCCCGCTGAGCCTTGTACGCACTGCGTCAGTCAGATCCTCGAAGAACTCCCTCCGGGTGAGGGTTACAGATTTGCGTGTCCTGCTCGCGTGTGTTGTGGCCACGATGGCTCCCCTGGTGTGGATGAGGCGAGTCTAGTCCCTCGTCCAATTGTGCCAAGGGGAGGTACAGGGCTGCTGCAGATACGCATGTTGCGTGGCTGGCTGAGCGTGTGCTGAGGTTGCGATGGAAGACGATCGGTGGGTTCATGCCGGGAACGCCAGGACATCGTTCTAGCGCGTTGTCACACGCACAATTCCCAGCGCCTCACCAAAACCGGCGAACTCGGCGGTATAACAGTGCCCCGGCTCGAGTCCGACCGAGGGTGTCAAGGCGCCGGTAAGGACAATCTCCCCGGCACGGAGCGGTTCGCCACTCACGACCAGCCTGCGCGCCAGCCAGGTGAGGATGCCGACGGGTCCGCCGATCAGGTCCGATGTGCGGCCGATCGGGCCGGTCTCGCCCTGACGGTCGGTTCGAATCCGGGCGGTGATGGCGTGCGGATCGATCTGCCCTGCATTCCGAACACTCTCGCCGAGGATGAAACCGGCATTGACACCGCTGTCTGCGATCGCCTCCGCCGCGCTTGCTCCCCACTCACCCGTACGCACGTCGACGATTTCGATGGCGGGCCGTAGCGCATCCACAGCGGCGAACGCGGCTTCCGGGGTCAGCTCGGGGTCGTCGAGATCCTGCGCCAGCACAAAGGCGACCTCGGCCTGGATTCTGGGGTGAACATAACGCCGCAGGTCCATGAGCCCGCCCTCGGGATGCTCGCCGCTGGAAAAGATATAGGACCAGAAGGGCTCGTCGAGACCGTTCCTGACCAGCGCCGACCGCGTCGCCAGGCCGACCTTGCGGCCGACCGGCACCGCACCATCAATCATCCTGAGCAGGTCCACTTCGCGGCGTATCGCATAGCCATCAGCAACGCTGAGACCGGGAATGACGACGTTGATCCTGTCGATCGGTGTCGCGTGCTGTTCGGCAGCCCAGAGTGACCTGGCCAGCTCCGTGTAGGTCTCGGCGAGCGGGTTCACCTCGACCTGGTGATGTTTGGATCGCTCCTCCTCATCACGTTCGAACATAGTGGTGCTATTCCGGTCACGTACGATTCGAAGCGCCGACAAACTCCACCTCAACTGCGTCCCTGTGCCAACCGATGAGCTCGATTGGGAGAAAACATCCATGCTTCCTTGGAGCCTATCAGCGCAGCTTCGATGTGCAAAAGAGAAGAAAGTCCACATCCTGATCGGACGCTGAGAGAATCCGGGACGGTTGTGCCATGACGGTCCCGAGCGGGTTATGATCGCTCCCAAAGAGCATGGCCGACACAGAAAGGGCACAAGCCGCATGGGGCGACCAGCATATGAAGCGTATCTCTCGGACCATTACGACCGGCATCTTGAGGAGCTGAAGGATTTCCTGCGCATTCCGAGCGTGAGCTCGTTGCCGCAGCACCAGGCCGATATTCAGACGGCGGCCGAGTGGGTGGCGAACCAGTTGCGCATAGTTGGCGTGCCAACGGTGGAGATCATGCAGACCTCCGGCAACCCGGTCGTGTATGGCGAGTGGATCGTCGATCCCGAGAAGCCGACCGCACTCATTTACGGGCACTATGACGTGCAGCCGCCCGATCCGTTGGATCTCTGGGAGACGCCGGCCTTCGAGCCGAATGTCCGCAACGACCGCATCTACGCTCGTGGCGCGAGTGACGACAAGGGCAACCTCTTCATGCCGATCAAGGCAGTTGAGGCGCTGGTCAAGACGCAGGGCGCACCGCCGGTCAACCTGAAGTTCAGCTTCGAGGGCGAGGAGGAGATCGGCTCGCCGAACCTGCCGGAATTCGTGCGCGCCCACAAAGAGCTGCTGGCGGCGGACCTGGTGCTGTGCGCCGATGGCGGGCAGTGGGGTCCGGACGAGCCTTCGGTGACCGTCAGTAGCAAGGGCCTGGGCGGTTGCCAGGTGAATATCCGCACCGCCAACAGCGATCTCCACTCCGGCATGTTCGGCGCGTCGGTACCCAACGCGGTGCAGGCAGCCGTGCAGCTGGCCGCCACCCTGCACGACGCAGAGGGACGGGTGCTGGTCGAAGGGTTCTATGACCGGGTACGCGACCTGACTGACCAGGACCGCGAGCAGTTCGCGGCTGTTCCCTTTGATGAGGGGCAGTACAAGGCGGATCTCGGGCTCGACGAGTTGTGGGGCGAGCCTGGCTACACAACGCTTGAGCGCAACGGGGGCCGCCCGACACTCGATCTGAACGGCATCTGGGGCGGGTTCCAGGGGCCGGGGGTCAAGACGGTGACGCCGAGCGAGGCGCACTTCAAGATCACCTGCCGGCTGGTTGCCGACCAGGATCCCGGCGAGATCGTGAGCCTGATCGAGAAGCACGTCCAGAAGCATCGGCCTCCCGGCGCCACGGTCACGGTCGAGCCGCTGCCCGGCTCGGCCAAACCCTTCTCAATCCGTCGCGATCATCCCGGGTTGCTGGCCGCGGAGCAGGTGCTCGGCGATCTCTATGACCGCGATCCCTACGTCATTCGGCTGGGTGGGACGCTTCCGGTGGCCGAGACCTACCAGTCCGAGCTTGGCGCCGACATGGTCTTCTACAGCTGGGGCATGCCCGACAGCCACGCCCACGCTCCGAACGAGTCATTCCAGTTGAAGTCGTTCCGTATGGCGCGTCTGGGATACTGCGCCCTGCTCAACCGTCTTGGGGAGATGGACAAGGCGGCGTTCAAGTAGGCTGTCTTCACCCCCGGCCCCTCGCCCACGGCGAGAAGGGCTGGGGGTGAGCACCTGTTTAGCCGTTCACCACGACGTCACGCATTGTCTCGACGGCCTGCTCGATGTCGGAGCGCGAGACGTCGAGGTGGGTGACGGCGCGGATGGCGTTGCCGCGGCCACCCATGCGGACACCACGCTCGGTGATCGCCTGATTCAACTCCTCGGCCTTGCGGCCGGTTTCCGAGACATCGAAGTAGACGATGTTGGTCTCGATGTCGTCCACGTTGAGCCGGATGCCGGGGATCTCAGCCAGCCCCTGCGCCAGCAGCCGCGCGTTGGCGTGGTCTTCGGCCAGGCGCTTGACGTTGTGCTGGAAGGCGTAGACGCCCGCGGCGGCGATGATGCCGGCCTGGCGCATGGCGCCGCCGTAGAGGTGCTTGTAGCGTCTGGCACGTTCCATATCCTCGCCGCGTGCCGGCCAGCACACCGCCGACCGGCGCGCCGAGTCCCTTGGAGAGGTCGATCCAGACCGTGTCCATCTCCGCAGCCCAGGCGCTCGCCGGGATGCCGCTGGCGACGACGGCGTTCATCAACCGCGCGCCGTCCATGTGGCGTCTTGAGCCCGCGTGCGTGCGCCAGTGCGGCGACTCTCGCGCACGCCCTCAAGCGGCCAGACCTTGCCGGAGCCGCGGTTGGTGGTGTTCTCAATCGAGACCAGGCGGGATTGCGGGGAGTGCGGTCCCGGTGTCGCGAATCGCTGCTTCGACCTGTTGAGCGGTAAAGACGCCGCGCACGCCATCGAGCAACGCGAAGCTGACGCCAGCCAGCGCAGCCGGTCCGCCGCCTTCGGACGAGTACGGGTGGGCATAGCGGTCGAGAATGATCTCGTCCGCTGGCTGGGTATGGATCTTGATCGCGATGGCGTTGCACATCGTTCCCGACGGCAGGAAGAGCGCCGCTTCCTTGCCGGTCAGCTCGGCGACCATATCCTGAAGCTGATTGACCGTCGGATCTTCGCGGCGCTGCTCGTCACCGACTGGAGCTTCGGCCATAAAGCGCCGCATCTCGGCCGATGGCCGGGTCGCGGTATCGCTCGACAGGTCGATCAAGGTTTCTGCCATAGGTACGTCATCCTCTCGATAGCGAGATTTGTTCTGTTGGGCTACACCATAGACGATCGGCGAACGCGCGCCTAGAGCGGCCCGCAATCGAGGGGGAGCCACCTCGCGACGTCGCTCAATGCACTCACTGCGGTTTGAGCGCCATCCCTGTTGGGCTCGCCGTGGCGTTGCAGTTATCGAGCCGTGCACCAACGTTCTCCGAGCACAGCGAAATGCACTCATCCGTTTCGAGTGAGTGCATTTCTTTGTGCCGTGTTGTGAGATCGAGTTATGGTTGCTGTTGGTCCTGCATAAGGGTTTCAAGGAAGTCCTGTGGCAGGCTCTGCTTTAAAATCGAACGCAGGTTCGTTTGTGCATCCTCATAACGTTTCTGCGCTTCTTCCATGGATCGTTTCGCCTCGTCAAGCTCCTGGTACGCTCTGGCTACCGGATGCTGGAACTGAGTCGGGCTGCCCTCCGCGCGTGAGCCGAATCTCCGTGAAGCGGGTAGCTTACCCGAGCGTCGCAGCTTCGGAACCCGGTAATTCAAATCACTTAACGCCACAGCGTCCCGCAAATCAGGTTGCCGCTGGTAAATAATCTCCAGCGCGCTCTGGTACGGCTCTGCAGGATTGCTTTGAAAGATGCTAATGAGCTCTTGTTCCAGACGCGTAACCTGATCCTGTGATAACTTCGCCATTATTTCCACTCCCTGGGTTCCCACTACGACTTATAAATGTTATTGTAACGCACCGTTGTAGGGGAACCCTCATGTGAGTGACTGACAACACTGCTATGTGTTGACCTTTCAGCGTTATGTGGATGCCTCCAGACGCGATTTGAAGGTTGCTGGGCTCTCGTGGGCCATACGGTAGGCGTCCCGGGCAGCAATCCGGCCGAAGACACAACCGCGCAGGACTGAGGTTGCGCCGGGGTAGTTGTTGTAAAAGAACTCTCCCTGGGTTTCTCCCGCGGCATAGAGGCCCGGAATGATCTTGTCACGGGTGTCGATGACGCGCGCCAGCGCGTCGGTGCGCAGACCGCCAAAGGTAAAGGTGATCCCGCCAGTGACGGCGAAGGCCATGTAGGGCGGCTCTTCGATCGGCAGCGCCCAGTTGGACTTGGGCGGCTCGATCCCACGCGCGGCTTTGCCATCCTTGCGGTCCGGCTCGAATGGTGTCCCGCGATCGACGGCGGCGTTGTAGTCCGCGATGGTTTGGACCAGCGTTGCTTCGGGAACCCCCATCAAGCGCGCCAGCTCCTCGATGCTGTCGGCTTCGTGGGGCGGTGTGATCGTGCGTACGCCGCGCTCCCAGCCGGAGTCGCGCCGGGCTTGATCGTCAAGAATGCAGTAGCAGAGCCCGCCAGGTTGTTGGGTCATGATCTTGGAGAACTTGACATAGGTATTGTCGCGGAAGTCTTCGCCCTCGTCCAGGAAGCGCTGCCCGTCGCGATTGACGATGACGCCGAGCTGGTAGATATAGATGGCGGTGACGCCGCCCTCCATCCTTGGTGAGTTCGCGTCGAGGACGGCCGAGTGATAATCGCCCCACTGGCCAGCTGGCTGGGCGCCGATGTCCATGGCCATCTGTAGCCCTTCGCCGGTGTTGTAGCGCGAGCCACGGACAATCAGGTTCTCCGCCCAGCCGCCAAGATAACGCGCGCGCATCTCAACGTTGGCCTGGAAGCCCCCACAGGCCAGGACGACCCCGCCGCGCCCGAGCACATCGACGTAGCCCTGCGGTCCAAGCGCCCGCACTCCGGTTACCCGGCCACTCACGTCCTGAATGAGGTTGCGTGCAGCGGTACCGTACAGAAATTGCACGCCCCGCTCGGCGGCAGCGGCATAGAGTGCTTCCAGAACGCCTGCACCTCCGCCAACCGGGCGCCGGCGGTAGGTGGCGGTATGCGGGAAGCCTTTCTCCCAGCCCACGCCGCGCTCGGATAACCAGTCAACTGCCTCAGGAGCGCTGGCCACGAGCACGTGGATGAGGTCGCGGTTGGCCCGGCCACCGGTGACCTGCATGAAGTCGTCGAACATCTCCTGGTGGGTGGTGCTCACCGGGCTGAATTCGTCCGCGTCGTGGGGCACTCTGAACTGGGCGTCCGAGAAACGCGTGTTCCCGCCACGTTGCTCTTCGGGCGCCTTCTCCAGCAGAATCGTTTGCGCCCCGTTCTCGGCTGCCTCCAGTGCCGCCGAGATCCCTGCGATGCCGCCGCCAACGACCACCACATCCGCTTGTTGTTCTGGAACTGTCATCAATCGCTTCCTCCGGTGACTCGATCGTCTTGCCTTTGCCAAGGCAGTCTAGAGCACCCGCCACGTTCGGGGTAGGGTGGCCTGATTCAACGCGCGCGTGCCCCGCCGCCAATTGGGGCGGGCGACGACAGATCACATGCGTTGGAACCGGTAGGTGCGCGTGCTTCGAGGAGTGAGCGCTGTGCGGGAGGTACGCCGCCGGGCTGTTATCGGAGGTTCTCGGATCTGCCCAGCAGGAAGTAGACCTCGTCGGCATGCATCGGAGGATACAGGTAGTGCCCCTGGCCCCTGGTGCAGCCGGCCGAGGTCGCCAGGATCTGCTCGTCCGCGGTTTCGATGCCCTGAGCGACGACATCCATGCCGAGGGCGTGCGCCAGTGAGGCGAGGGCGCTCAGCACGCCCTCGTGATCGGTCAGGCCGTTCTGGCCGCTGACGAAGGTTAGGTCAATCTTGATCGTCTCAGCACGCACATGAGCCAGCATGCTCAACGATGACGTGCCCGAGCCAAAGTGATCGATGACCACTCGTACGCCAAGGTCACGCAACCGTCTGAGCTGTAACAGGGACTGGCTGTCTCCCTGCGCGATGACGGTCTCGGCGATCTCCAGCTTGAGACGCTGCGGCTCAAGGCGGGTTTGGGCGAGGACAGAGCGCACCAGCTGAACAAGGTCCGGCTGCTGGAACTCCTGTTCGCTCAGGTTCACCCCGACGCTGGAAAGTGGACCTTCGAGGCCGGCTACGCGCCAGGTGGCCGCGAAGCGGCACGCTTCGCTCAATACCCAGTGGCCGATCGGCAGGATCAACCCGCTCTCAACGGCTACCCCGAGGAATTGATCCGGATACAGGATCCCCCGATCCGGATGCCGCCAGCGTAGCAGGGCCTCAAAGCCCGCGATATGTCCGGTGTTCAGATCAACTTCCGGCTGATAGTGCAACTCGAGCTCGGAAGCGGTTAACGCATGTCGCAGCTCAGACTCAAGCGTCAGCCGCTCGACCGCCTGGCCGGCCATACTCTCATCAAAGACCACGTAGCGACCCTTGCCGGTTGCCTTTGCACGGTAGAGAGCGGCGTCGGCGTTGCGCATCAGCTCCTCAACCGTGCGCGTGTCAGGCGTAGCGAAGGCAATACCAATACTTGCAGTCACGAATACCTCGTGACCGATCAACGGGATCGGGTGGCGGAGCACGGAGAGGATGCGCTCAGCGACCCGGGCCGCCTCTAGCGGCGAGTCCAAGTCTTCCAGCAACATCGTAAATTCATCTCCAGCCAGCCGGGCAACGGTGTCTCCGGGGCGGACATGCTCCCTGAGCACGCGTCCCAGTGCGGCAAGCAGCGCATCTCCCACATGGTGGCCCAGGCTGTCGTTGACCGACTTGAAGCGGTCCAGATCCAGAAAAAGCACCGCGATGGATGTGGTGCTGCGCTCGATCCGGGCCAGGGCGTGGCCCAGACGATTCAGAAAGAGGGCCCGATTCGGAAGTCCGGTGAGTGAATCAGAGAAGGCTTGCCGGGTGAGCCGACGCTCGAGCTGTTTGCGCTCCGAGATATCGCGTGCGACCGCGATCATCTCGGTAGGTGCCGGGTCACCCTCCGGGTTCGAGATACTGGCTTCGACGTACCGCCAGCTTCCGTCGTGGTGCAACAGGCGGAACTCTGTTCCAGGCGCGGTCATACCCGGAGATCCGGCAAGCTCTGTCAGTAGCTCCTGGATCCGGCTGCGGTCCTCGTCATGGATGAACTCAAAGATTGTGCGGCCGAGGATTAGCCCTGTCGTATGGCCAAAGGTGCGCTCCATCGATGGGGAGACGTACCCGATGATGCCCTCTGCGTCGAGCGTGAGAAGGATGTCCGGAGCGTTCTGAACGAGCGAGCGGAAGCTGTGTTCGCCAAACTGGAGCGCTTTGATAGCCTGTTCGCGCTGGGTGATATTGACGCCAAAGCTCACAGCCGAGAGATACTGTCCCGACGCGTTTCGCAAAACGGAGGTGTGCCACTCCACGACGATTGTCTCGCCAGTGCTCGTCAGATTATGGCTGGTGCTCGATGCCCGGATATTGGGACCATCGATGAGCGCCGACAGGCTGTGAAAGATGTCCGAGGTATCCTGCGGGTCAACGAACGGCCAATCCATCACGCTCTTGCCAACGACGTCGCTCGCTTTCCAGCCGAGGAGCCGCACCGCTCCCTGCGACCAGTGTTGTGCGCGCAGCTCCTGATCCCACTCGAGCACGGCAAGTGGTGACGCGTCAATATGGGCGAAGAGCCGCTCATAGACGGTCTTGGTGGCGGCGGTAGCCTGGCGGTGGATGGTCTCCATCTGCGCACGATGCTCAATCAGAATGATGCGGTTGTCGAGGTCCTCCTGTTGGCCGCTCGTCACACGCAGGTATTCATCAACACCGGCATCAATGAGGACGTCGGCATGCACATCCTGGCCGCGTAAGCCATACTGGACAATCAGGCTCTGGCTGCCCTTCGCCATCGAGCGAATGCGCCGGCAGAGCTCGAGGTCGGGGTAGCCGGAGATCGACAGATCCAGGAAAATCATCGGGAACACATCCCGGATGAACGCAGCCCAGAAGATGTCGCGATTGTCCGTCATAATGACGTTATGACCGCGAGCGGTGAGCATGTGGTTGATGGACTGGCGCGTTTCGCTCTCCCTGCCAAGGAGTAGAACGTTCATCGGGTTAATTTCTATGATGGCTGCCGCGAGCGGGCTTGCCACCCCAGCAAACCGTCTATGTGATGATTGCGGACGTCCCGGGCCCAGTGCAGTAGGGGATGTCTGCACTATTAAGGGCTCAGCTGATCTGGCAAGCGTGTAGAGTACAGGCAGTGTTTCTGACAATCCGTTCAATCTGGTCATAGCGCAGGGTCAATTGCTGGAAGGCACGGCCACGGTGAGATTCTGGCAACGCCGACACGAGAACCAGGACGCAGAGCAGCCTCCAGCCGAGTCTGCTCAGGCTGACGGCTGGGCCGCGGTCTTCCCCGGTGACGCGTCGCGAGAGGCCTACCAGTCTCGTTTTCAAGCCCATACGCCGCTCTCCTGGGAGCTTGTCGAGAGCAGCCAGGGCAATCTGTTGCGCATGCTGGTGAATCGCGTCCCGGCCGATATCGGGGTGCCGGTGGTGCTGGGCTTGGCGGTGCTCTATAGCGCGCATGCCAAAGCTGACCAGGCGAGCGAGTCGATTCTGGCAACGATGGTGCGCGAGATGGAGCCCCGCCGGGCGCGAACCATGCTGGTCTGTCTGGCAACAGCCTGGCAGGCGGCCGAGGGGACAGCGTTCGACGGGCGGGCCGCGATGATCCAGTCGGAGATGCTGCGCACCTTGCGCCGGCTCTCGACCGCCGACCTCAGCCCCGTCGAACGCGACGCGACACGTTTTTTACAAGAACAGCTCGAAGACGCAATCGAGCTGTAGGCGGTCGACCGCTAAGCCTGTTGGCGCGCTGCCGCGACCAGCATCTGGAGCACCACGCTGTCTATCTGGCCGTCGGCGCGCACCCGCTCCTCGAGGTTTTCCCGGCCCGCCCAGCGCGCGAGCGCCGCGTTCACCTCCGCCCCGTCCGCCTCAGGGCCTTCGAGATAGCCGACGGTCCGCAGGTGTTCGGCAACGACCGCCAGCATGCCTTCGTCAAGCGGCTCCAGGTCCGCGTCGTCCAGGTCGAAGTACACCCGGTGCAGCATCACCAACCGGCGCAGCTCCTCGATGGGCGCGGGGTGGTCGTCAACCCTCAGGTCGATCCAGCGGTCGTTGCCGCCGGAGTAGCCGCCGCCCTCCCGCACGATCAGGATTGCGGCTGATTGTTGACCGCGGCTGTCCCCACCGGCGGCCTGGCCGGCTTCAAGCGACGTCAACAGTCGATGGGCGAACGACCCGGTTGCGGTCGTGTATCCCTCGGCCATGGCCGCAACCACCTCGGCTCCCGCCAGGATGTTGCCCTGGCAGCAGAAGCCCTCGCCGACGTAGCCTCCCGCCCAGTCGCTACACCCGGGACCGGTATAACTGGCGGCTTGCCCTTGAGCGTCGACGATACCGGCCTGGCGGGCTGCCGGCTCTGGGTCGGCGTTTACCAGGCGATCGAGCGCTTCTTGAGCTGAGAGCCCGGTTGAGAGCAAGGCTAACCCGTCAGGCCCGTAGGCGACGTTCGCATGCGCCTGGGTCGCGACCGCCCCGACGCCAGCCCGTGCCCACGGCACAACCGCCCCAACCGCCAGGAACTTCGATTGCACGGCGACGCCCAGATCCCCGGTTGCCGCATCCCGCGCCACGATCGAGAAGGTGCTCACTGTGGGTATTCGTGCTGCCATGGTCTATCCCGCTTTCATCGCATCGTTTGAACTGGCGCGCTCCCTCGATGAGGCGCCCCGGTTCTTGTTTTTCTGCCCCATCATAGGACACGATCGGCCCTGGTATCGTATTCTGGTCCCGGTTCAGCCTACGGAATGAAATGAGAAGGATTACGTGTCGCAGCAGGTGACGCCGCCCCGCTCGGGTACCAGTCTCGACCAGAGGTTGATGATCGCGCACTACGGCACTCTGCGCTCGGCCATTGGCTCGACGCTCTTCAACTGGTTGAACCTGAGCTTGCTGCTGGCGTTTGGCTGGCCGGCGCTGGTGTTCGTGTTTGACGCGCCGTCTGGATCAGTGGAGCATACTCCGACTGACTGGTTCCTCATGCGGCTCGGCGTCGTGCTGGTGGGGGCCGGAGTCACGTTCCTACTCTGGCGACTCAGTCCTGCGCCCATGCGTGTCGCTAGCCCACAGGCCGTTGTTGAGCTGTTTGGTAAGGGCATGTTCTGGACGCAGGTCACGCTGTTTCTGGCCGGCGTGAGCCTGTTCCTCGCGGTGCTACTGCTGATGGCCGATAGCGGCCCGGCCACGAAGCTGGTCGTCTACGGGTTGGTGGAGACTGTCGCGGTGCAGGCGCTGCTGAGTGGCTACATGAAGAGCGCCCTTGAGGTGCTTTTCGAACCCCGGCAAGCGTTGCTGTACGTGCTCGGTCTGTTTGCTGCCTTCTTCGGCCTACGCAGCTTCGCGTTTGCCGTGACTGCCGCCGGTGGGGGCGAGAACACGGTCCTGGCGCTGCTCGCCGGGGGCCTGTTGGGCGTCGTGGCCGGGGCGGTCTCGCTCTGCTTGCGCGACCGGTCGGGTAGTCTGCTACCTGTTATTCTGCTGCACTGGACGCTCTTCTATCTCGTGGCTCCGTATCTTGATTAGCGACAGCCGAGCGGCGCTTCTAACGTCGTTTCCTGAAGAGCCAGATCAGAACTACCCCGGTAACGAACCCCCCGATGTGGGCGAAGTAGGCCACTCCACCCGTTGTTTCTTCGACGTTGGGGCCGAGCGTTGCCAGGCCGCTGATGAACTGGATAACGATCCAGAAACCGATCACAACGAGTGCCGGCAAGCGCAACAAGAGCGGGATGATGACGATGAACGCCACCACATCGACGCGGCCATGTGGAAAGAGCACGAGGTACGCGCCGAGAATGCCGGCGATTGCCCCGCTCGCTCCGACGATCGGTGTCTGCGAGTCCGGGCTAATCGCGATCTGGGCCGCCAGTGCACCAAGACCACACAACAGGTAGAAGATCGTGAAGCGGACCGGCCCCAAAACGTCTTCGATGTTGTCACCGAAGATCCAGAGATAGAGCATGTTCGACGCGAGGTGCAGCAACCCGCCGTGCATGAACATCGACGTAAAGGCAGTGATCCAGACTGGGAAGTTGATCGTGGGCGGGAGATCCGTGAGGGTGGTGAGCTCGACGGGGACGGCTCCATACGCGTAGACGAAGCGGATCATTCCCTCCTGGCCCCGGGTGATCTGGTAGATAAATACCGCGATGTTCGTGAGCAGCAACAGGGGCACAACAACGTGATACCGCCGCTGGTGGCGATCTTCGTCCGCGTATGGAATGAGATTGGTCGGGAGCATCCCGGCCTCATGTTCTCTCACGACCTGCGCAACGGCGGTATGGACAACGCTGGTTAACGGTCAACTGTCAGGACGCGTGGCTGGAACCGTATCGTCAACCCCGCGTCCCGGCCCTTACCGGGCCGGACAGACCGTGCTAGGGGCGAATCTGATCGAGCATATCCGTGATCCAGTTCTTGAGCCGCTCCCGGTTCTGCTCGCCATTGCCGGGCGCAAAGAGCAACCCGATGATCAGGCCATAGGTAAAGTACTTCGCCGCCACGCGGGTTCTACTAAACATCGCCCACTCTCCTTTCAGCTTGCGATCGAACGGTGGGCGTTACGTGGTCGAAGGCCCCGATGGCCTCAACTCGGTGACGATGTCATTCGTCTTGTCGTTCTTGCCGTTCTTGTCGTTGTCGCCAACCGGCAGCGGGGTCTTCGCGGCCTGTGTCTTGACCTTTTCCACCATGGGCTGGGCAGACTCGGCCACGCTGCTGGCCCGCTCCGCCGCCATCTCCTTGACCGAGCTCGCGCGCTCGGCGGCAATCTCTTTCACCGAGGCCGCGCGCTCTTTGATCTCATCCATGTCGCCGACCCGGCTGCGGATCATCTCGCGCGTCTCGTTACCGGACATCGGCGTCAACGCCAGGGTAGCGAGTGCTCCGGCGACGGCGCCGACAATGACCCCTGCAATAAAGGCAAAGTCATGGCGGCTTTCTTCACGTCGTAACATTGGTGGTCCTCCGCTCACTTGGAAACGGCTGTTTCCGTTCCCCCATACTTCTCTATAGTAACAGGTCGTTTTGGCCATGCTCCGCAGAGGCATGCGGAACTCGTATGCTATGATCCCCCAGGGAATATGGGGTACGCGAGACGAGGCGGGAGCACAAGAACGCCCATGAACATTCACGAATACCAGGCGGCGGAGCTGCTGGAAACCTATGGCATACCGATTAACTCTGGCAAAGTAGCAACGACCGCTGAAGAGACGGCACTCGCCGCCCAACAGCTCTGTGGAGGATCCGGAAAAGTCGCGATCAAGGCGCAGGTGCATACCGGCGGCCGTGGCAAAGCCGGAGGTATCAAGCTTGCAGGGTCGCCCGAGGAAGCGCGCGAGGCGGCCAACGCGATCCTGGGTATGGACATTAACGGTCACACCGTGCACAAGGTGTTCGTCGTGCCGGCGGTCGACATTGCCCGCGAGTATTACCTGGGCATCATTCTCGACCGTGCCGCGCGGGGCATCACGATCATGGCCAGCGCAGAAGGCGGCGTCGACATCGAAGAGGTCGCCCGCGAGACGCCGGAGAAAATTGTCCGCGTCACGGCCGACC
Source organism: uncultured Chloroflexia bacterium (assembly GCA_963729445.1). Classification (GTDB taxonomy): domain Bacteria; phylum Chloroflexota; class Chloroflexia; order Thermomicrobiales; family CFX8; genus JACCZH01. Next base: position 1,113,582 of record CAVSNU010000002.1, on the reverse strand, counting down.
CACTGCTTGGGCTTCAGGATTTTCAGGCGCGCATGGTTGCCTTCGGGTTGGGCATTGAGCCCCAGCTGATGAAGGGCTTTCTCAGCATCTTGCGCTCGCTCTACGACGCGTTTGTTGGAGCCGACGCCTCGCTGGCCGAGATTAACCCGCTCATTCTGACCGGCGATGACCGGTGGCTGGCGCTCGATTCCAAGGTGACGCTCGACGACAACGCGCTTTACCGGCACCCGGCGTTTGACGAGCTCCGTGACGCCAACGAAGAAGACCCGACCGAGACCAAGGCGCGCGCCAACGGCATCTCGTTTGTGAAGCTGGATGGTGATATTGGCTGTGTGGTCAACGGCGCCGGGCTGGCCATGGCGACCATGGACGCGGTCAAGCAAGAGGGCGGCGAGCCGGCCAACTTCCTCGACGTTGGCGGTGGGGCGAGCGCCGATCAGGTCGCGCTGGCGCTGGAGCTGGTCCTGGCCGATCCGTCTGTGAAAGCGATTCTCTTCAACATCTTCGGCGGCATCACCCGCTGCGATCTGGTGGCCAAAGGCATCCTTGAGGCGCGCACGCGGGTTGAGGTGAACGTGCCGATGGTGATCCGGCTGGTCGGAACAAACCAGGAAGAGGGCCGGCAGATTCTGTCCGAAGCCGGCATTACCACGGTTGATACCATGACCGAAGCGGCCCGCGGCGTCGTCGCAGTGTCGCGCGCCGGCTGATAGAGGGGACTCCGACAAGGTGAGCATTCTCGTCGATCGTAATTCTCGCGTGCTGGTGCAAGGCATTACCGGCCGCGAAGGCACCTTCCACACCGGTGGCATGCTGGAGTACGGCACGCAGGTCGTGGCTGGTGTCACACCGGGGCGCGCCGGCAAGGCCGTCCATGGGGTACCGGTCTACAACACCGTCGCCGACGCGGTTGCCGCAACCCAGCCCAACGTCTCGATCATCTACGTGCCGGGTCCGTTTGCGCCAGACGCGATCATGGAGGCGACCGACAGCGGTATTCCCCTGATTATCTGCATCTCTGAGAACATCCCGGTGAACGATATGGTGAAAACCTACGCGCATGTGAAGGCTGCCGGCGCGCGCCTGATCGGCCCCAACTGCCCGGGGTTGATCACGCCCGGACAGTCCAAGATCGGCATCATGCCGGGCTATATTCACAAGCCGGGCCGCGTGGGTTTGGTCTCCCGCTCCGGCACGTTGACCTACGAGGTGGTCTGGGCGCTGACGGAGTCCGGCCTGGGACAGACCACCGCCGTCGGAATTGGTGGCGACCCGATTATCGGGACCTCATTTATCGATGTGCTGGAGCTGTTCGAGGCTGACCCGGAGACCGAGGGCATCGTCATGCTTGGCGAGATCGGCGGCACCGACGAGGAGCAGGCGGCGGCGTTCATCAAAGAGCACGTCACCAAGCCCGTCGTCAGCTTCATCGCCGGGCGGACGGCGCCTCCCGGCAAGCGCATGGGGCATGCCGGCGCGATCATCTCCGGCGGCACCGGCACCGCGGCCGAGAAGATCGCCGCCCTGAACGCCGCCGGCGTCGAAGTCGCCGAGCGCCCGGTCCAGGTCGCGGACATTATGAAGGCGCGCCTCTCGGCGTAGAACCGACGCATCTTCGCAGCGCAATTTTCAGCACAGGGAGCGTTAAGGTTCCCTGTGCTCTTTTGTTTCGAAGCACCGTTGATCGCGTACCGGCCCACTGTGCCAATCTATCCGAGCTTAGCTTGCGGGCGGTCCGTTCGTGGCAGGTATCGCCATCTCGGTCCCAAGCCACTCGGTGAGGCGAGCGTGGCTATCAGGATGCTGGTGGAGCCCGAGCTTGGTGCGGCGCCAGAGGATGTCATCGGCGGTCGCGGCCCATTCGCATTGCACCAGAAACCGTGCCTCCAGCGCATAGAGACCAGGGCTGAGCTCTTCGCCAAGGTCGCGCATCGAGGACGCGTCGTCCAGAAGCTCATGAATCCGCGCTCCGTAGCGACGGGCGTAGCTCTCCGCGAGGCCTTCCGTCAGCCATGGCCAGGTGAGCTGGACGTGCTGGACAAACATTGAGAACTCGGCTGGCTGGAGCATGCCGCCGGGGAGAGGCGCGTCCGCGGTCCAGTCTGACCCCAGCTTGGGAAAGAAGCTCTGTATACGTTTCATGACATGTTCGGACAACAGCCGGTACCCGGTCAGCTTGCCGCCTAAGACCGTCAGCACTGCCGCTCGCCCGTCTCCGCCGTTGAGCACCAGCCGGTATTCGCGGGACACCGAGGCGGCTGAGGCCGCGTTGTCGTCGTATAGCGAGCGCACCCCGGAATAGCTCCAGACAACATCGTCGCGAGTAATGTGCTGCTTGAAATAGCCGTTCACGAGCCAGCAGAGATAGTCAACCTCACGTGGTGTGGCCTCGACGCTGCCGGGATCGTCGGTGAACGGCACATCGGTCGTTCCGATCAGGCTGAACTCCTTTTCGAACGGCAGCACGAAGACGATACGCCGGTCGTCGCTCTGGAGGACATACGCTTGATCGCCGTCGTAGAGCTTCGGCACGACAATGTGGCTCCCCTTGATCAACCGCACCCGAACCGGCGTATCGACACCGAGCGCGCCAGTGAGAACATCGCCTACCCACGGGCCGGCGGCATTGACGATCATCCGTGCGCAGACCGTGCGTACTTCGCCGGTCTGCGTATCACGAAGTTGTACCTGCCAGGTTTCAGGTCCGCGCTCTGCCGACACGCAGCGCGTGCGAGTCAGGATCGTCGCGCCGCGCTGGGCGGCGTCGAGCGCGGTGAGCAGTACCAACCGCGCGTCGTCCACCCAGCAATCGGAGTAGGCGAAGCCGGTGCGCAACCGGCCCACTAGCGGCTGGCCGGTGGGGTGTGAGCGCAGGTTGAATCTCTCGGAGCGCGGCAGGGAGCTATCGCGGGCCACACTGTCGTACAGAAAGAGCCCGGCATGCAGCATCCAGGCCGGCCGGACTTTGGGATTGTGCGGTAACACGAAGCGCAGCGGCTTGACGATGTGCGGCGCGTTGCGCAGCAGCACTTCGCGCTCGGCGAGTGACTCGCTCACCAGCTTGAACTCGCGCTGCTCAAGATAACGCAGCCCGCCGTGGAGCAGCTTGCTGGACGCCGACGACGTCGCCTGCGCCAGGTCGCCCTGCTCGCAGAGCACCACCGACAGCCCGCGTCCCACCGCGTCCCGGGCGATTCCAACCCCGTTGATCCCGCCGCCAATGACCAGCAGATCGGTCTCCTGATGTGTGGTCACGTTGTTCCCTCCGTGGGGTTGCTCGGTAAGCCGTTATGCGCTATGTACACGGTACACGTTTAGGAATCGAGCGTCGATAGATGATTACTGCGATGTGCCCATCCTCTGTTCGAAACATATCGTTCGGATGAGCGTCGACATGTATGAAAGGGACGGACGACGACCATGACTGCGCCATTCGGGCGACCGTTTGGGTATACAAGCTCCCGAGCATTGTTTATACTTAATGTATATCGCCCATGTCGCTTCGGTGGCATGGAAGGGGCCGCCCTTCGGGGCGGTTCCCGCTTTTTCCCCTCATGAAAATCAACGTCTACATCGACGGATTCAATTTCTATTACGCTGCCGTGCGAGGCACGCCATATAAATGGCTTGATCTTCGTCGTCTGTGTGAATGCTGTTTTCCAAATGATTCGATTCATCGGATCAAGTATTTCACCGCTCACGTGAAGGCGCGAACAAACGACCTGCAACAGCCTGCTCGGCAACAGACCTATCTCGCTGCTCTACGGACCATTCCTGGAGTGACGGTACATCTCGGATCATTTCGATCCCGAACGAAAATGGTCGTCGTCTCTGAAAGTGATCCACTAGCTGGCACCTACGTTTTAGCGTCTGTCACAGAAGAAAAAGGGTCAGACGTTAACCTCGCTACGGAGTTGTTAATGGACGGCTTTCGCGGAGACTACGAAGCAGCGGTCGTGATCTCGGACGATTCGGATCTGATCGCTCCGGTTCGTGCTGTACGCCAAAACCTCAAACTTCCGGTAGGAATTCTTAGTCCTTTCCCTGAGATTAACCCAGCTTCGGGAAAGGTCCGCTACCGCAAGGATCTCATGCGCGCGGCTACGAGCGGTGATCCGGGCACAGTCTTATTTTTCGGATACCTGGATCATCAACATTTAGCGCACTGTTTACTTCCAGACCCGGTCGTCGGTCGGGATGGCCGGCTCATACATAAGCCGGAGCGATGGTAATGTCGTTTGTAAGAGTTTCGATAGCATTGATGCTCGTATCCAGCCTGACACTTGTGGTGGAGCTCAATTAATGGATGACGAGGTGCGCATCCTCGCGCTCGACCAGGGTACGACGAGCACGCGGGCGGTGCTGTTTGACCGGCAGGGGCGGGTCGTGCAGGCGGCTCAGGTTGAGCTGGCACAGATCTATCCTCAGTCGGGCTGGGTTGAGCATGACCCGGAGGAGATCTGGTCGGCGGCTCAGCAGGTGATCTCGACTGTGCTCTCGCAGGCCAACGTTGACGCCGGCAACGTCACGGCGCTCGGCATCACGAACCAACGTGAGACGACGGTACTCTGGGAGCGTGAGAGCGGCAAGCCGATCCACAATGCCATTGTCTGGCAAGACCGGCGCACGGCGGGGTTATGCGCCGATGTGGTTGCGGCAGGCCACGCGGGGAGGATCCAGGCCAAAACCGGGCTGGTCGTCGATGCATACTTCTCGGCCAGTAAGATTCGCTGGCTGCTGGATCATGTGGGCGGCGTGCGTGAAGCCGCTCGGCGGGGCGATATTCTGTTCGGGACGATCGACTCGTTCCTGCTCTGGCGGTTGACCGGCGGGAGGGTCCACGCGACCGACGCCACCAACGCCGCCCGCACGATGCTGTTCAACATCCATAACCAGGAGTGGGACGACGAGCTGCTGGATATCTGGGGCGTGCCCAGGGCGATGCTTCCAGATGTCCGTGACAGCAACGCTCACTTTGGTGAGATCAAGCCGGAGCTCTTCGGTGCGGCCATCCCGATCACCGGCATGGCCGGCGATCAGCACGCCGCCATGGTCGGGCAAGCCTGTTTCGAGCCGGGCATGATGAAGAGCACCTACGGCACCGGCGCGTTCTTGTTGCTCAATACCGGCACGACGCCGGTTGCCTCGACCAATCGCTTGCTGACTACGCTGGCCTACCGGATAGACGGCCAGCCGACCTACGCGCTGGAAGGCAGCATTTTCTCGGCTGGATCGGCAATCCAGTGGCTGCGTGACGGCCTGGGCACGCTTCCAGACTCCGGTTCTTCGGAGGGGCTGGCTCGTGGCCTCGGGGCCAATGACGGCGTTTATCTGGTGCCAGCGTTCACCGGGCTCGGCGCGCCGTACTGGGACCCGGACGCCCGTGCCGCGATCTTCGGCATCACGCGCGACACAAGCCAGGCACATTTCGCCCGCGCGGCGCTCGAATCTGTCGGCTACCAGACTCGCGACCTGCTGATTGCCATGCAGGCCGACGGCGCGACCAGTCCGGTCGAGCTGCGCGTTGACGGCGGGATGGTGCTCAACGAATGGCTCTGCCAGTTCCTGGCAGACATCGTGCACTGCCCGGTCCAGCGCCCGGCCAACATTGAGACGACCGTCCTGGGCGCGGCCTTGCTAGCCGGTCTCGGGGCCGGCATCTATCCCGATCTCGCGTCGGTTGCTGATCTCTGGACGGCGGATCTGCGTTATGAGTCCCGCATCGCTGCCAGCGAGCGGGACCGTCTCTACGCCGGCTGGCAGGACGCGGTGTCGCGGGTACGGGTTACGGCGCGTCAGAGGTGTGGGTGACGCACCCTCACGATGGACGTGTCCGCGTGAATCCGAAAATTGAGAGCCCGCGTACGGGCGCAATTCATTGCGCCCTGCCTGGCCGCTCGTGGTGTCGGAGAGGGCGCAATGCATTGCGCCCGTACGAAACGGGAATAGCGGATCAATCGGGACACGTCCATGACGCGGCGCTGGTTTGCGCTGTCGCTTTAGAGTCGACTCCCCTTAGGCCGGGTCCCGCCCCAGTTGCTCTCTGAATGACGCCTTCAACTGCTCGCGCAGCTCCGGACGCAACAGGACATCGGCGGCGGTCCAGGCCAGGGCGGTGGCGCCGGTGGCGGTGAGCTCGTCGGCGCGCTCGCTGGCGGCGGCGACGGCGAACTCGCGGGTGTGGCCGCCGATACCGTTCTCACAGATCTGCAGATAGGGGTGGATGGTGGGAACGAGCTGACTCACGTCACCGATGTCGCTCGATCCGACGCCGGCGCCTGCCGGGGGAATCTCGTGCGCGATACCAAGCGCGTTCAGATTGGCTCCGAACGTCTCGACCAGCGCGGTATTGCAGACACGTTGCTTGTAGCTGATACCTTCGGTGATCTTCGTCTCCGCGCCGGTTGCCAGCGCCGCTGCTTCGACGATGTTGCGGAACTTCGCGTTCAACTCTTCCAGATATGCCTGGTCGTCTGCCCGGACGAGGATGCTCGCCGCCGTGTAGTCCGGGATGACGTTGGCCGCCTCACCGCCGTGGGTGATGACGCCATGAATGCGCGTGTTGGGCTTGAACGCCTGGCGCAACGCGTTGATGCTGAAGAACACCTGCAGCATGGCATCCAGTGCGTTGATTCCAGTCTCCGGCGATGACGAGGCGTGGGCGGGCTTGCCGAAAAACTCGATTTGGTAGGGGGTAACCGCGAGCGAGCCGCGGTCGAGATAGGTGCGGTCGCGTGGGTGCATCATCATGGCCGCGTCGAGACCATTGAAGACGCCCGCCTCGGCCATCGTGACCTTGCCGCCGCCACCTTCCTCGGCCGGTGTGCCAATGACCTTGATCGTGCCTTTGAGATCGGGCATGGCGCGCCGCAGGATGATCCCCGCGCCAACTCCCCAGGTACCGATCAGGTTGTGACCGCACGCGTGACCGATCTTGGGCAGCGCGTCGTACTCCGCCAGGATCCCCACCACCGGCTCGCCGCTGCCATAGGTAGCGATGAACGCCGTGTCGAGCCCCGCCACGCCGCGTTGCACGTCAAACCCGTGCTCTTCGAGCTCGTTGGTGAGCAGCTCGGCTGCCTTGTGCTCTTCAAACAGCGTCTCCGGGTTCTCGTGAATGGTCTGCGACATGCTGATCAATCGCGGGTGCAGCGCCCTGGCTTCGCTCGCGATGCGTGCCTTGATCGCGTCGATATCGTGGTCCGTCACGTTCGCTTCTCCTCATCGGCTGTTTCCTTGCGTTCACTATCGGGCAAGATCGTATATCGTGGAAGAGATGTCAAGTTTCAACCCATCCAGGGAGGAGTTCCTATGCAAGTCATCCGCAGCGACGAACGCCAGTCTCGTCAGGGCGACACGTTCACCGGAGAGGTGACCCTGGAGCGGGTGCTCGAAGCCCAGACCGAGGGGGGAGTCAGCCTCTCAGTCGTGCATTTCAACGATGGAGCGCGCACGTACTGGCACGAGCACCCGGGCGAGCAGGTGCTCTACATTCTCGAAGGCGAGGGCAGGGTCGGGACGCAGCGGGGAGAGGAAGTGCGGGTCAAGCCCGGCGACGTTGTCTACGAAGGCCCGGGCGAGCGGCACTGGCACGGCGCGGCTCCCGGCCAGTCGATGACCCACATCAGCATCACTACTCATGGCCGCCCAACCTGGTTCGGCCCGCCCGAGGAGTAGACGTCGTCGCTCCCCCGTCCAGATGATCGGCCTTCATGCGTCGTCCGGGGCTTGTTCGTCGTCCTGAAGGCAGTCCGGTCATCTCTGAGCGTTCATCAGTGATGCTGAGCGCCTAACCACTCATCCTGAGTACTGGACCACAGGGGAGTTGGCACGCTCCGGGGTTCCGCCTGTCGGTCGGGGGTGACAGCATCCTGCGCTCATTAGTCATCCTGACGCAAGGAAGGATCTCTGCGTCAATCGCCTCGACAGTCACGCACGAGATCCTTCGCTTACGCTCAGGATGACTGATGAACGCTTATGGATGCCTGAATTGCGCGCAGGGATGTCTGATATTTGCTCAAGGTGACTCACCAGCCTTGGACAACGAGTGCCTCTGCCGCGTTATCCCTGCACAGCCGGATACCACAGCCGCCCCTGGCGCTCGGTGCGGGCCCGCAGCAGGTAGCCGCTGCCGGTGGTGACGTAGAGCGTCTTGAGGTCTTCGTCGCCGAAGGTGCAGTTGGTTGGGTAGTCCACCGGAAGTGGGTGTGTCTCGAGCACCTCTCCGTCCGGGCTAAAGACATAGATCATTGGGCCCGGGCCGCCTGCGTCCGAGCCGGCGGTCGCGATGATGTTGCCCTCGGTGTCAAGGCACATGCCGTCGATCCCGCGATATGGAGAGAAGTCGTGCAGGACCCTGTATTCACCGAGCGAGCCGTCGTCGTTGATGGGGTAGGCACGCAGCTCGCGCCTGGCGCCCTCGTCGTGCGGGCTCTCCGCGACATAGAGTGTCTGTCCGTCCGGGGAGACCAGGATGCCGTTGGGCCGGGTGGTGTCGAAGGTTACACGGGTTATGGGCCAGTTACCTTGCTCGACAGAGTCGAGCCGGTAGACCGATTCGTGATCGAGCTCAAGTCCATCGCGATTGCCGTAGCGCGGATCGGTGAACCAGATTCTGCCCTGCGCGTCGATGGCCAGATCGTTCGGGCTATTGAGGCGTTGTCTCTCGAAAGATGCCGCCAGCACTTTCGTCCGCTCGCGCTCGTAAACGACGATGCGGCGCCCACCACCCTCACAGGCGTAGAGCCGTCCGTCCGCATCGAACATCAGCCCGTTGGCCTCGTTCGTTGATTCTCGGTAGACCTTGAATGTGCCGGACGCTGGATCGTAGCGATGGATGCGATTGTTGGCGATCTCAGTGAAGAGCAGCCCACTGCCATCCCACGCGGGACCCTCCAGAAGAACCGGAAACTCTCCCAGTACTTCGAACTGCCACGTGTGCGTCTCGCTCATCAACCGCATCCTTTCCTGGTAAATCTCTTCTGGAGGAGCGCAACGCAATGCGCCTGGTGGCCCACGCCGGCGTGGGTTTGAGAACGGGCGCACGCATTGCGCCCCGATGCATGGGTCACCCTGGATCTCTGCTAGAGTCTAGCTGACAACACTATAGACTGAAAATGAAAGAAGGGCGGCCAATGACGGCGGCACAGAAAAAACGGGTGCTCGTAACTGGCGCGGAAGGGACGATCGGCACGGCGGTGCGCAAGTATCTTGGCGACCGTTACGAGCTCAGCGCACTCACTCGTGAGCCGGTGGAGTTTCCGAGCCACGTGGCTGACATCGCCGATCTGGAGGCCATCCAGCCGGCATTCGAGGGTGTGGATGCCGTCATTCACCTGGCGGCCTCGGCGGCAGTCTCGACGCCCTGGGAGGACATCCTGCACAACAACCTGATCGGCACCCGCAACGTCTACGAGGCCGCCCACCGTGCCGGTGTCGAACGGGTGGTGTTCGCCTCGTCGAATCACACCATCGGCATGTATGAGATTGAGGGCGCGCCGGAGATCCACGAGCTGGACGATCCCCGCGTCTACGATCACACCGCCGAGCTGCGGCCGGACTCGCTCTATGGCGTGTCGAAGGTGTATGGCGAGGCGCTGGGCCGCTACTATCTGGAGCGCTTCGGGCTGAAGGTGTACTGCTTACGCATCGGCTCGGTGCGGGCTGAGGACAGTCCGACGTCGGAGTCGGTCACCGCCTCGTCTCCGGACATGATGGACCTCACCGTCGAGCAGCGTCTCAAGCGCATGCGCGCCACCTGGCTGAGCCAGCGCGACTGCACCCACCTGATCTCACGCTGTCTGGATGTCGAGGATGTCGATTGGGCGGTCGTCTACGGCATCTCCAACAACCCACGCCAGTTCTGGGACATCACGCACGCCCGTGAGCTGCTGGGCTATGACCCGCAGGATAGTGCGCCGGAGTAGGGTCATGTCTGTTGTTCTAACGTTAGGTCGTAGAGCTGATTCAACCGATCGAATGATGCTATGATGCGCGCCGCTTACATACATTCCTCGTGCAATGCCGAGTAGGAAGGGTTCTGCGATGACTGTGGAACGAGAGTTCGCCTCTCTCTATGAGCAGGTCGTTCAGGGAGGGTTGAGCCGCAGATCGGTTTTGAAGCGTGGAGCGGCACTGGGCCTCTCTGCGTCGTCGATCTCGGCTCTGCTCGCCGCCTGTGGCAGTGACGATGAGGATGATCCCGCCGCCGAGGACACTGCCCCGAGTCCAACGTCGGAGACGGCAGGAGAAGCCACCACCGAACCCGCCTCCGGGACCACCGCTGATACGGAAGCCGAGTCGACCACGGAAACAGAGACCGAAGCGACGACGGAGCCCACCTCGGGAGCTGCCTCGGAGCCGGAGGGTGAGGGCCAGCCTGGCGGAACGCTCATCGTTGCCATGATTGGTGAGCCGCCGACGCTCGATATCCACCAGACGACCGGTACCATCGTTGGGATGGTGACCTGGAACATCTACGAGCCGCTGTTTACCTGGGACGCCGAGTTCAACACCATACCGATGCTGGCCGAATCACACGAGGTCAGTGACGACCAACTGAAGCACACCATCACCCTGCGACAGGGCGTGCCGTTCCACAATGGCGAAGAGCTGAAGGCCGCCGATGTCATAGCCTCGGTCGAGCGCTGGGGCAAGATCGCCGGCGTCGGTCAGGGTTTGTTGGCGGCCACCGATGAGATCGTTGCGGTTGACGACTACACCATCGAATTCAACTTGAACAAACCCTACGGCATCTTCGTGTCGGCTCTCGCGTTCGCCAACGGTGGTTGCGCGATTTATCCCAAGTCGGTCATCGATGCCAGCGGCGAGGACGGTCTGACCGAATATATTGGTACCGGTCCCTACCGCTTCGTTGAGCACCAGCCGGATCGTTTCATCCGCATCGATCGCTTCGATGAGTACGCTGCGCTGCCGGGCAATCCGAATGGCTATGGCGGCAGCAAGCTCGCCTACGTCGACCGGATGGAGTTCGTTCCGGTCCCGGATGAGGCAGCCCGGATCGCGGGGCTCCAGGCGGGTGACTACCACTATCTTGAAACCATCACGCCGGACCAGCATGTGATTCTGGAAGACGACCCGAACATCACTGCGGAGGTGTTGCCGCCGCAGGGATGGGGCATCTTCTTCCTGAACTGGGAATCGCCGATCATGAGCAACCTCAAGATCCGGCAGGCGTTCCAGGCCGCGCTCGATCACGAGGCGATCGCTCAGGCGGGCTACGGCGAGGGGTTCTACCGCCTCGATCCCGGATTGATGTTCCAGGAGACGGTCTGGTACACGACCGCCGGCGAGGAGTTCTACAACATGAACGACCCCGAGCTTGCCCGGCAGCTGCTCGAAGAATCCGGCTACGACGGTACCCCGATTCGCTGGTCTACTACCGAGGAGTATCAGGACCACTACAACCGCTCAGTCGTCGCGATACAGCAGCTCGAAGCCGCGGGATTCACCGTTGAGCTGATCGTGAAGGATTGGGCTACGGTGCTGAGCGAGCAATTCGAGAAGGACAAGTGGGATGTGACGGTGACCGGCATTAGCTTCCGGCCCGACCCCGCCCTGCTGTTCGTCATGGACGTGTGTAACATCGCCGGTTGGTGGTGTAGCGAGGAGACGATTGATCTTGTCGAGCAGCTACGCTCGGAGTCCGATTTCGATACTCGCTACGCTTTGTGGGAGCAGATTCAGTCCAACGCCTACACGGAGATTCCGTTTATCAAAGTCGCCGACGCCCTGACGGTGAAAGTGCGATCGGCGAGCATGAAGGGTCTCTCCGAACAGTCCCAGATCGGTCCGATTCTCTGGAATACGTGGCTCGAGGAGTAACGCGGACGCTTTGCCGATGCGGACCACCGGTAGGGGAGGACCTCGTGTCCTCCCATTCGCGTCAACGTACGATCGTTTCGGGAGAACAACGGCCTCTTTCAGTCATCCTGAGGCAACGAAGGATCTTGTTTCGGGCCACCGAATGGGCAACCTAGAGATCCTTCGTTGCCTCAGGATGACTGTCTAACAACACAGTCAGCGTTCTTCCGCCCGGTGAAGCCTTTGACTCGATGCACATGGGAGGACACAAGGTCCTCCCCTACCGACGGAAGACGGAATGATTCAGCCTCAATGACCCGCAGGCTTCGCCCGCCGGTACTGCGGCTGCCAGTCGAGATCGACCCCGAGCGCCGCGGCGGCGTCGAGCGGCCAATGGGGGTTCCTGAGAAACTCCCTGCCCAGGGCGACAATGTCTGCTTGGCCGCTTTGTAGAATCGTCTCGGCTTGCTCAGGCTCGGTGATGAGACCGACCGCCGCCGTCGTTGCGCCGGTGGCGTGGCGGATCTTCTCAGCGAAGGGCACTTGATAGCCAGGATCGGTGGGCACGGTTACGCCGGCACGGTTTCCGCCTGACGAAACGTCGATGATATCGACCCCCAGTTCTTGCAGGGCGCGCACCAGGGCGATGGACTCCTCAATGCCCCAACCTCCCTTGGCCCAATCAGTCGCAGAGATGCGCACGGATAGTGGGTAATGGTCCGGCCACTCTTCTCGCACCGCCGCAATAACCTCACTTGGGAACCGGAGGCGGTTCTCAAACGAGCCGCCGTACTCGTCGCTGCGGGTATTGCTGTGTTCCGACAGGAAGGCGTTCAGCAGATAGCCATGCGCTCCGTGGAGCTCGATGATGACGAACCCTGCTTCCCTGGCTCGCCGGGCTGCTGACCGGAATGATTCAACGAGACGCTGCATGTGCTCGCGGGACATGGCCGCCGGCGTTGGCCAGCTGTCGTCGAACGGAACTGAGCTGGGCGCGACCGTAGCCCATGCTAATGCATCCTCCGGGTCGAGTGGACCGCCACCATCCCATGGCCGGCGCTGGCTAGCCTTGCGTCCGGCGTGACCGATCTGGATTGCTGGAACCGTTCCGTGATCGCTCAAAAACGCCGCAATGCGCGACAGCATGTCAACGTGGGCATCGTCCCAGATGCCAAGATCCCAGGGGCTAATGCGGCCTTCGGGCTCTACGGCTGACGTCTCGGTCATCACGATGCCTGCGCCACCAATCGCCCGTGCGCCGAGATGCACCAGATGCCAGTCGTTCGCGAAGCCCTCGCCCGCTGAGTACTGGCACATCGGCGACACCATAATCCGGTTTGGCAACGTAACGCCGCGAATCTGAAGCGGCGTGAAAAGGAGGGGACGATCGTTTGTTTCGTGCATGTACGTCAAAGTCCTTCTACTGTCTCTGCGCCAGAACGGTTCCTGCCGGGCCCGTGATGAAAAATTCCTGGAATGTGGCAGAGGCTACTCCGCCACCTGCTCATATCCTAGCTCCCGTAGGGCTGAGCGAATCCTTTCCGCTGCTTCGTCTAACTCGGCGGGGTCCGGGTTGGGGTCGGCGTTGGCGAAGTTGAGGTCGCTCACTTCATTGTGGATGGGGATGAGGTGCAGGTGGGTATGCGGCACTTCCAGCCCCGCAATGATCAAACCGACCTTGCGCGGGGAGAAGGCGTGTTGCAGCGCCTTGCCAATGGACTGTGACACCACCGAGAGGTGTTGCAGCAGCTGCGGTTCGAGGTCGATCCAGTGGTCCACTTCTTCACGCGGCACGACCAGCGTGTGTCCCGGTTTGATCGGGTTGATGGTCAGGAAGGCGACGCAGCGCTCGTCTTTCCAGACGAAGCGGCCAGGAATGTCACCGTTGATGATCATCGTAAAGATGCTCGCCATGGGGCGCTCCCTTCATGCTATGACAGTCGTCTACAATCCCTGAGATAGCCTGCTATACAGGGATGGATCGACACAGACGGATGAACGACGATCGAGATCAGCACAACGAGCGCTTTAAACAGGCGCTCGACGAGATGTTTGGACCGCAGCCGAGCGATCCAGAGCCGGTCGTCGAACCATCTCCCGACCCGGTTCCATCCCCTCCAGAGAACGGCCCCCAGCATGTTGGACCGCATCCGGTTTCACCCGGGCCGTCTTCTCCCGCACCTGTTGGGCCCTCGCACGCGCCACCGGTTGAACGCAAGCGCTCGTGGCGCAGAACGTTCGCTCTCGGTTGCGCTGGCGCGGTCGGATTGATGTTTGTCTGCCTCGCCGCGCTGATGGTCATCGGCCTCGTTGCCGGAGACGACGAAGAAGCAGCCACCGTCGACGAATCTGTCGAAGTCGTCTTCACCGCTGAGCCATCTTACACAGTCGAACCCGCTAGCGGAACGCAAGTTGATCTGGTTCCAATCGGGACCTATGTGGAGCTGAACGCCGGCTGGCGGGTCGCGGTCCTTGGAGTTACTCCGGATGCTACCGGGATGGTCCTGGCGGAAAACCAGTTCAACGAGCCTCCTGACGACGGCCGGCAATTCTTCATGGCCATGACATCGGTCGAAAATACCAGCGACGAGCCGGAATACTTCCCCGGCGGTGTCCTGTTTCGTGTCGTGAACGACGCAGGCCGGGAATACACCACGTTCGACGATTACTGCGGCGTGGTGCCGGACTCGTTCTCGTATGAGGACATCCCGGCCGGTGAGGTGGTGACCGGGAATTTCTGCTGGTCGGTGCTGAAGGAGGACGCTGACGCGCTCATTCTGCACTCGACCCCGTTCCTCGATACCTTTGGCGAGCACTATTTCTCTCTTCAACAATAGTCCGAGGCCGTAAGACCGTCGTAACTGTCGTATGATGTGGCACCCTAAGACAGGTATGAAATCGCGATATGCGATTGCGCAATGTGAGGAGCGAACGGTGAGCGACGACGAGCGCAAGCCGGCAGGATCGATTATCGGACTCGATCTCACGGTCGAGAATGCCGAGGAGTTGCGTGATTTTTACGCTGCCGTGATCGGCTGGCAGGCAGAGCCACTGGATATGGGTGGCTATGACGACTACTTCATGATGCCTCCAGGTCAAGAGGACCCAACAGCGGGTGTTTGTCATGCACGGGGTGAGAACGCCGAGCTTCCAGCGCAGTGGCTGGTATACATCACCGTTGACAATCTCGATGAGAGCATCCGGCGGTGCATAGAACGCGGTGGCAGCGTCGTCTCCGGTCCGAAGGGCGATCCCGGGACGAGCCGCTATTGCGTGATCCGGGACCCAGCCGGGGCCGTTATGTCGCTCCTGGAGCAGCCCAACACGTAGCGCGAGCTCTTGTCCTCCTAGCAGCGCGGCGTCTTGTGGATTGGCCGGGCGTTCTCGGAGGCGATGCCGGCCCAGAGAGTGTCGACGAGCGCCTCGGGGACGATGGATCCAATGCCATCCAGACCGTGGCGTGAGATCAGAGAGCGGTACACGAGCGTGCCGGGCAGCATGTCCAGCACGAGTTCCATGTCGAGATCAGTGCGAAGATCGCCCCGCTCCTGACCGCGCAGCAGAATCTCGGTCACCGCCTTCCGCCGCGGAAAGATCACGTTATCCCAGTAGATGGTCATGAACTCCGGGTTCCCGATCGCGGCGCTGATGATTCTGCCGATCATCGGACCGATGAACGATGTGCTGGTAGCGCGGCGAAAATCGTGCAACAGCGTGATGAGGTCATCGTGCGTGTTGCCGGTGTCCGGCAAGCGCACGTCCTCGCTGAGCTGCCGCAGCGCTTCAGCGACCAGCTCCTTTTTCGAGGGCCAGCGCCGGTAGATCGTCGCCTTCCCGACCTGGGCACGCGCGGCGACCGCCTCGACACTCATCGAGCCATAACCGATCTCAACTAACAGCTCGATCGTGGCCTGCAGAATCGCCCGGTTGGCACGCACGCTACGCGGCCTGCCGGGTTTTCTGGCTTGCTCTTCGGTGGTGTCGTCGGTTGTTGATGGCTTCTGCATACCGTTGTTCCACCCCTGTCCGGGGGCATGACCTCTGTGTTCGTCGCGCCAGTGTAGCATGGGTTGTTTAGTGGGACGCACCGGTTTTCGCCGTGCTGGCTTGCGCTGGGTCCTTGCTGAGCACATCCGGGACGGGATCGATCAGGGGCTGGGCAGAAACCTGTGCGGCCGCAGCCACGTGTGACGCGTGGAAGCGCGAGAAGTAGAAGTAGAAGAGCAGCATGGCGACGGTCATGAAGAACGCATAGGTGCCGAAGGTCGCGCCATAGCCGTAGCGCACGATCACGTTGCCGCCGGCGAAGGCCGCCAGGGCGAAACCGATGTTCCAGGCGCCGGACCGGTAGCCGAAGACGGCGGTTCGTGCTTTGGCCGGCAGGACCCCGGCGATGTAGGAGCTATCGATCGGCCAACCCATGTTGATCGAGGCGGTGCGCACCATGTTGGCGATCACCGCAATCCAGAGCGCCGGGAAGAACATGAGCATCACGAAGAGTGGCAGCGGCGCGAGCCGTACCATCACAACCGCCTTCTGCGCCCCGAAGCGGCTGGCGAGATACGGCGACGTCAGTCCCAGGAGCGCGGCTGCGACGCCGGCGAAGGAGAAGATCAACCCAATCTGGCCGGCGCTGGCCCCGAGCGATGACAGGTAGACGTTGTAAAAGGGAAAGACCATGCCGGCGCCAAGGCTCATCATTCCACCAACCGCGATGAACACAAGCATGTGACGACGCACTCGGGCCGGCTCAAGCGGTGGCAAACCGGTCTGGGTGTCCTGGGCAGCGTCTTCAGGCCTGGAGCGCTTGCGCTGCTCGGACATCCTGAACAGCGGGATCAGCGCGAGCGACGCGATGCCCAACCCCAGGAAGAGGGTCGAGCGAAAGGCTGGGGCGCTCGCCGCATCGAACGACGTGAAGGCCGCCAGCGCTCGGGGAGTAAATCCACCGACCAGGCTGGCGACCGTCGTCGACAGCGAGTTGAGCGAGAAGGTCAGGGCCGCGACGCTGTGTCGTTCCGAGCTGCGCGTGAGGTCAACGATGAACGGCATGGTCGGCACAAACAGGAAGGCGGTGCCGATGCCCCCGAGCACGGCCAGGCACAGCAGAATCACGGGTTGGGTGATCGTCACGAGCAGGATTGAGCTGGCGAGAAAGAACATGAACCCCATCGTCGTGCAGCGCCAGACGCCCATGCGGTTGATGAGCGTACCCATCGTGAGCGACATGACCGCGATGCCAACCGTATGAATGGCGTTGAACGCGCCGATGTAGTCTTCGCGCAGGTCGAGCTCGAGCAGGTAGAGGTTGAAGATCAGCATGAACATGCCGATACCGACATTGGCGGCCAGGGTGAACAGCAGGAAGAGCTTCACGTCTCGCCTGTACTGCCGAATCCGTTGAATGAAGGATCGCATGTATTGCCTGTCGGTCACTATGACATCGTTGGGGCGGATTATAGTCTGCTACGGGGTGGCGTGCACGATGCTTGTGCCGTCTCGCCCGCAGGGATCACGATGGTAGGTGCAGGAGGCACGTCTCCGTCCCGATTTCCTGAGATTCCACAGCAACCGGGGGACGGCGATCATTCGTCATTCTGGGCTCGTAAGTCATCCTGAGTACTCGACCACGATGATGAAGTCACCCCCGTCGGGGAGGAGCTGCGTCTCCTCCCGAAACCCCGGTCCGCTCGAGGCGGGAGGAGACCAGCTCCTCCCCTACGGACAAGTAGGAACCCCGCAGCGTGACAACTCCCCTGTGGTCCAGTACTGAGTCTGATAGTCAGCCTCAGCTTGATAGTCATCCTGAGCGCAGCGAAGGATCTCTGCGTCGAACACCTCGGGAGTCAAGCCAGAGATCCTTCGCTGCGCTCAGGATGACCATCAAACTCAGGATGACTGATTAGGCGCCTGGGCGACCAGGCAGGGCGCAATAAATTACGCCCGTACGCAGAATGGGATTACGCCCAATTCTTGGATGAAGTTGGACACCTCCGTAATTGCGCCGCTACGCCTGCAAGGGCATCCTAGTCCCCGCCGGGGTGATAGACCGTTTTCTCTGGGTGGATCACGAGCAGCAACCGTGGGTCGAGCGAGAGGTTGGCGACGTAGTCACCGGCACGCTCGCCGACGTAGCGCGCCGCGATGCGTTCGAGCTCGGCTCTGGCGGCCGCGTCGTCCTGGATCACCTCAACCGTCCCGCGGATCTCGACGAAATGGTAGGGATTTCCTGGCTCCTCGACGACGACCGCAACTCTGGGGTCGCGTGAGAGGTTGTGCGCCTTGCGGGCGTACGCGGGGGTGATCATGCGCAGGCAAGAGTCATCGCGGCGATACCACATCACGGTCAATTGTGGAGAACCGTCCGGCATGAGCGTCGCCAGCCTGGCGAACGCCGGCAGATCGAGGAGTGCCTGTTCCTGTTGTGAGAACATGAGAGTGCTGGCCTTTCTTCCGGGTCATGGTGATGCCTCAGGGCACTCTAGCATTTCGTGACCTGCCGCGAGGAAAGCTGAAATGAGCGACTGGTTCTTAGAGCTTGATCCACCGGTTCAAGCGCTGTTTGCCGGATTGTTCACGTGGATCTTGACGGCAATCGGCGCGTCGCTGGTCTTCTTTGCGCGGTCGATCTCGCGCACCTTTCTCGATGTCATGCTGGGCTTCGCCGCAGGGGTCATGATCGCTGCCAGTGTCTGGTCACTGCTCATCCCGGCCATTGAGCTGACGGAGGGCTCGGGCCGTCCAGCCTGGTTTCCGGCGACGGTCGGCTTTCTGCTAGGTGGGGTCTTCTTGCGTGTGAGCGACTACTTCGTGCCTCACCTGCATCTTGGCTTGCCTCGCGAGGACGCGGAAGGCGTTGAGACGAGCTGGCGCCGCTCAACGCTGCTGGTTATCGCAATCACCATGCACAACATCCCGGAGGGCCTGGCAGTGGGTGTTGCCTTCGGGGCGGCGGCACAGGTGATTAATGGTGCCGATTCGGCTGCGAGTACCGGCTCAGCGGTTGCGCTTGCGATCGGGATTGGTTTGCAGAACTTCCCGGAAGGGATCGCGGTGGCGATGCCGCTGCGTGGCGATAACGTGTCGCGGGCAAAGAGCTTTTTCTTCGGCCAGCTCTCAGCGATCGTCGAGCCCGCCTTCGCCGTCATAGGAGCGGTGGCCATCCTGGCCGTCAGTCCCGTCTTGCCGTACGCGCTGGCGTTCGCGGCGGGAGCGATGATCTACGTTGTGGTTGAGGAGCTCATCCCGGAGTCCCAGGGCAACGACGATACCGATCCCGCTACCCTGGGAACGATGGTCGGATTCGTGGTGATGATGATTCTGGACGTGTCGCTGGCGTAGCTCTGCCTACCTCCAGGCCTCCTCCGACTTGTTCTCATAGTGCTCGAAGGCCGTGATCAATCCCTGAAGCACCTCGGCCGTTGTCTCGAACAGTGCCTTGGCCTTCGGGTCATCGACCTGGCTCACTCCTTCCCGTGCCCGGCGCTTGGCATCGGACAGCATGGCTTTGATCTCGGCAGTGTGCGTCAGGGGATCGCTCGCAGGTCGCTGTTGCTGCATGGCAGGTGCCTCCTCATTGAGATCTCGTTGAGATGGTGATAACAACGATGCTACCAATCTCTGAGGAGGCACAGCGCCAGTTACACCGCCCGGTTGTCGCGCCCCCAGTGGTGAGTGAGGAAGTTGGCCATGCCGGCGTTTTCCAGCTCGGTCTTGACCTCGGCATCCGTCCGGCGACCGGAGGGTAGTGACTCTTCGTTGGCCAGCGCCAGAGCGATGCGAGCCGCCAGTGCCGCGCCCATCTGCAGTCCGCGCAGGCTCACCTTGTCGACGGTGTCACCCTCGGTGTGACCGTAGCCACGGCCGATCATGCCCGCGGTTGAGTCTGAGCTGTTGAGCGTGGCGCTTGCAAAACCAGCCAGGAAGAACGGGAAGTGGTCGGAGTGGGCGCTAATGCGGTTGTTGGTGTCGATGCGATAGTGATTGTCGTCGGCCCAGCGCTCGAAATACTGTTGCATCGTCGCGTCAGCCGTGGTGTTGATGCGTTCCTGACCACCCTGGCCGCGCCCGGCACCGTCGAGGTTCATCACGTAGCAGAGCTTTTCGCTTGCCCCTGGAGCCGTGTAGCGCTCGACGTGTTTAAAGCTGCCGCCCAGGCCCAGCTCCTCGTACCCGAAGCAGATGATCCGGACGGTGCGCTTGAGCAGTCCTGCAAATGGAGCAAGCGCCCGGCCAACCTCAAGGCCGACCAGCGTGCCGGCTGCATCGTCACCGGCGCCGTAGGCGATGTCGTGTCCGTCGTAGTGGCCGCCGAACAGCACGATCTCGTCCGCATTCTGGCCGGGAATGTCGCCCACCACGTTGTAGGAGTGCGAGCGGTAGGTGCGGTTCTGGAGATTGATGCGCGCCCGGAGCGTGCCGCGCTCGGCCAGGCGGCGCAGCATGCTGCCGGTTTCGTGGGTGACGCCAATGCCTGGGATCGGCGCTTCGTGGTCGGCATCGTCCTTGCCGCCCGGGTTCTTGGCGTAGAGTGCCCCGGTGATGTGCAGCAGGCCGGGGTTCTTGTTGACGAAGATGTGGCCGACCGCGCCGGCATCGACCGCAAGCCGGTACTTGTCGGTGCGGTGGAGCGTCACTTCGCCGGGCTTGTTGGTCTCGGCCGCGCTCAGAACGATCTTGCCCCGCACGGCATCGCCAGCACGCGCGAAATCCTCAGCCTCGCCCTCGCCGAGGTCGATCACCTCGCCCTCGAACTTGCCGGAGCCGGCGAAGGGCATCGCGATGGCTGAGAAGTCACGCTCGACTGGTGCGGTGAGACTCAGCTCGCAGCTGCCGCGCTCCCAGGCATAGACCGGGAACTCCTCCAGGTGGACGTTCTGCAGTCCGTACTCCTGCATCTTCGCGAGTAGGAACTCGGCCGCTTTGTGCTCGCTCTCGGTACCCCCGAAGCGCGAGCCGAGATCGTCGCACAGGTAGAGCAGGCTGCGATAGATCTCGCCGGACGTCCAGACGTCGCCCAGAATCTGACGCTCGATGTCGTGTGCTGATTCCGCCATGGTGGTGTTCCTCCTGCTTGGTAGGCACATCGTTCGTTGCCGGGTAGCATGGGGAAGGTAGCGAGGTTTGTCAATGGGTGCCCGGTCTCTCAAGGATTTCCTATGGGCGTGATCATGAACGTGTCCCGATGGAACCGCTAACTATGAGTGCGTAGGGGCGTCATTCATTGCGCCCTGCTTGGGCGCCCGGTCGCATGACCGTGTCATCCCCTGGGAGGAGCGCCAGCGAAAGATCTCTGAGCGCAGAACGCGCTCCTCCCCGGGACGGTAAGCCCAGAGCTGACCCTTCCCTGTGCGCTCAGTCGTGAGCTTGATAGTCATCTGACGCAAGGGGAGTCTGTCCAACGCCCCGGCTCCTCTTGCTTCCGTCGGACGGTAGGGCGCAGGATGCTCGTCGCAGGTGCCGTCCCGCGTCGAGCGGACCGGTGGTCCCCGGGAGGAGACGAGCTCACCTCCCCTATGGGGGTGACTCAGGATGACTAACGTGATGCGATTGACCTGCTTGAATCGAGCTACGGGCTACGCGCTGCGTCGCCCTCGGCGCCGGCAGGCCCGCCTCTTAACCCTCGAACGGGCCGTGGTGTCAAGCAGGCGGCGCTCCGCGCCGAGGGCGACGCAGCGCGTAGCCCGTACGAGGATAACGATGGTTCCCTCTCCAACGTCCGAGCGCACCAGGCAGGGCGTAATGAATTACGCCCGTACGCAGATAGATTGAATCGTCATTCTCGGATGAACTCGATCGCTTGCATCGGCGCCTGCGCAGTGCAGAATACATCACGCCGATACGCAACGAGAACGACATTGATGATCGAGGGAATGAATCCAGAGACTCGAAAGGACCCGGGAATAACATGAAACCATGGCTGCTGTTGAGCCTCGCCGCACTGCTGGCCTGGGGCGCGTGGGGTATCTTCGCCAACCTGACGTCTCAGTACCTGCGCAGTTTTAGCGCCATGTTCTGGGAGGTGGTCGGAGCGGCAGTCGTTGCGGTATTCGTGCTGCTGGTCCTCTTGCGTGTTACCGGGTTGGAAACCAATCCGAAAGGTGTCACCTTTGCCATGCTGACGGGCATAACCTACACCATCGGACTCATCCTCGTCTTCTCTGCCCTGCGGTCTGGCATTGGCGACGGAGCTGTGGGCACCGGTGGCCGGGTGCACACGATTCTGGTGATCACGGCCATGTACCCGCTACTTTCCGCCGTGTTGAACTACACCATCCTGGACGAGCCGGTCTCCGGGCGGCAGCTGCTGGGCATGCTGTTAGGCGTCGGGGCGATCGTCGTGTTCGTGTCTGGAGGCGAGTAGCCATGAGCGGCTAGAATGTCTGAGTAGAGTTGGACTGCTGAACGAATGAGAGAACGCTGCATGACCCGAGGCCACCACGCGCTGATCAACGGCAAGGTCTTCACTGCCGACGACGCCATGCCCAGCGCTACCGCGGTCGCGATTCGCAATGGGATCATCGTCTATGTCGGAAACGATGCGAAGGCTGCCCAGCAAGCGGCCGGCCAGGGAGCTGAAGTGACCGACCTCGCCGGCCGCACCGCCACGCCGGGCCTGATCGACGCGCACTGCCATCCAATCCCGTACGGTGGATCGCTGGCGAACATCGATCTCCAGACCGGCGTCGAATCGGTGCAGGATATTCTCGACCGTGTGAAAGAGGCGGCTGACCGGACTCCGAAAGGACAGTGGCTGGCCGGCTGGGGGTATTACACGCAGACCATCCGCGAGGGACGCCCACCCAACCGCTGGGAGCTCGACAGTGTCGCTCCCGACCATCCGGTCGCGCTCACCCAGCGCTCCGGTCATGAAGCGGCAACCAACAGCCTTGGCTTGAAACTGGGAGGCTATACCCGCGATTCAACCGATCCCGAGGGCGGCCTGATTGAGCGCGATGAGCAGGGAGAGCTCACCGGGGTGCTGATCGAGAACGCCATGCACGATCTCGGCAAAGCCGCTACCCCCGACGTTACTCCCGAGCGAGCCGAGGCCGATCTGCGCCGGGCCATCGAGTCGTTTCTCTCGTTCGGTATCACCTCGGTTGGCGAGGCACACCTCACCAACGGTGACGCGCTGCGCCTCTACCAGAAGATTCAGAGCGACACGTCGACCCCACGCGTGCGCTTCAACCTGATGCTGGCGCACCGCTACGCGCTGGAAGCGATCGAGGCGCTTGGGGTCGAGACCGGTTTCGGTAGCGAGTGGCTACGGGTTGGACCGATGAAGTTCTTCCTGGACGGCACTGAGGGACAGCGCACCGCCAAGGTCTCGCAGCCCTACCAGGACGATGCCGGCAACACAGGCATGTGGATGTTCTCAACGGATGAGTTCCGGGAACGGATCATCCGCGCCCACCTGGCCGGTTGGCAGTGCGCGGTGCACGCCATTGGCGATGCCGCGATTGAGCTGACCCTGGACGCCTATTGCGAGGCCCAGGCGCGGCTGTCGCGCCCGGATATCCGCCACCGGATCGAGCACGCTTCGTTGTTGCGGCCGGACCTGATCGATCGATTCGCGCGCGAGAATGTCATCCCCGTCCCCGGAGGGCGCTTCGCCTCGAACGACTACCCGGTGCTGATGGAGCGCTTCGGCGCCGAGCGGGTGCGCTGGTATCAACCCTGGAACTCGCTGCTGGAGCGGAACGTTCCGGTACCGGTGTCGAGCGACGCTCCGGTGCAGTCTCCCGACCCGGCGCGCAACTTCTGGGCCATCGTCAACAGCCGCTCCGAGTTTGACCGCGACCACGTCATGCAGCCTGAAGAGCGGATCAATCTGCAAGAGACGCTGCTCGCCTACACCCGCAACGGCGCCTACGCCTCGCACGAGGAGCAGCGCAAGGGCACCCTCAAGCCGGGAATGTTCGGGGATGTCGCCGTCTTCAACACCGACCTCTTTGAGGTGGATCCTTTAGAGCTGGACAGCGTGCGGGTCGATCTCACCATCGTGGGTGGGGAGGTTGCGTTTCGGCGCTAGCGAATGTTGAGAGTGACAGCCACGTGACCTTGCCCGAGTACATCACCTTTGATTGTTATGGAACGCTCATTGATTTCAATCTTGACGCGGCAGCGCTCCACATCCTCGGCTCAAGGCTGGAGTACGTCGCTGCCGATGCGTTCCTGCGCGAGTTCGAGAAGATTCGTTTTGAAGAGGTGTTGGGCGTATACCGTCCTTATCGAGAGGTCCTGCGTCGCAGCCTGGAGCGAGCGGCCGGGCAGTTAGGGGTACCGTACGGGGAGGCGGACGGTGATGCGCTTATCTCGGCGGTGCCGGCCTTCGGCCCGTTCCCTGATGTCCCGCCGGCGCTCGAACGCATCCGCCAGCACTGCAAGCTCGTCATCGTCTCGAACACCGACGATGACCTGATCGCGGCCAATGTCGAGCAGATTGGCGTGCCGTTTCATCGTGTGATCACCGCTGAGCAGGCGCAGGCGTACAAACCCTCGCCGGCCGTGTTTCAGTATGTGCTGGAGACGTTGGGCTGCGACAAGGAAGACATCCTGCACGTCGCCCAGGGCTTCAACTACGACATTATGCCCGCCCACGATCTGGGCTGGAAGCGTGTCTGGATCAACCGGCGCAACCAGCCTGGCGACGAGCGATATGGTCCCTACGCGGAGTTGCCCGATCTGTCCGGCTTGCCAGGTCTGCTGGGCGTGTAGGCCATGCGAGACAGACGCCCGTCAGCATAGTCTTCCCGGAGCGATGCTCGTCTTGAGTGTGCGTTCCGTTCTGTAAAGCATCACTGCATGCACGTTTTCGCATTACCAGGTTCATGGCACCGAGCGGTATCATGGCAGCAGGTCACGTGAATTGAGATCTGGATATGGGCGGCGGCCTGCTCGCTGCCACGGGACAGAGTGTTGGAGTTGATGGCGTAGCCAATGAATGATGTCATGCTGATCCTGAGCCTCATTGCGAGCCTGATAGCGGCTGGCGCGGCGATTTGGGCCGCGTTGACGGCGCGGACGGTGCTCCAGGAGCAACGGCGACAATCGCAGATTGATTTGCACGTTGGTCTGTCGATTGTTGAACCAGACGGTGAGCTGCGGCTCTTTGTCCAGAACGTTGGGCGGGTAGCCGCGAGCGTGACCCATATTGCGGTCGAGATCGATACTCCACGCCTGCAGGGTGAGCATCGCGAGCGGCTGGAGAAGCCGATGCGGCTCACGCTGGCCTGGCAGCTTGCGCCCGCGCGCTCGACCGAGATCTCGATGGTCTCGCTGCCGGATCTCTCTGAAGCCCTGCTCTCGATTTCGATCTCGCGGGTTGATCTGATCGGTCTCGCCTGGGATCAGGACGGTACCCTCCACCGCTCGGAACCGCTGCAGATCAAGGCCATCGATTGGCGGGGCAAGGGCAAGAGCGATGAGCCGGTCGACGAGGAGCCGGCTGAAGAGACCGGCGCGCTGGAGCTCGTTGACGTCAGAGATGACGACGGTCTGTAGGGACTGCCAATGAGCGGCTCGCTACGGCGTGTCCCCCACCAGGATCCGGGCCAGCTTGTCGGGGTCGATGCTGCCGCCGCTGATGATCGCGACGGACTTGCCGCGCTCGTCTGGGTTCGCGTTCAGCGCGGCCGCGACGGCCAGTCCACCGGCGCCCTCGGCGACGATCTTGTTGCGCAGCGCCAGATGACGTAACGCCTCGAAGACGGCCTCCTCTTCAACCGTGACAATGTCATCCAGCAGGTCGCGCAGTAATGGGTACATCTCCGGGAACATGAATGAGACCGCCACGCCGTCACAGAAGGTAACGCATTTCACCATGACCGGCTTGCCGGCACTGACGCCCTGAATCACCGGGGTGCACTCCGCCGGCTGCACGCCGATCACCCGCACGCCCGGCACCAGGTTCTTGATGGCGTTGGCGATGCCGCAGCTCAGCCCGCCGCCGCCCACCGGGACATAGACCGTCTGGACGTCCGGTAGATCCTCGTGAATCTCCAGCCCGATCGATCCGTGGCCGGCCAGGACGTCGCGGTTGGCGACGGGGTGGATAAACGCGTCAGGCTCGTTGTGGTAGCTGCCGTCGAGCAAGCTTTGAAAGGCTTCCTGGGGATCGCGCAGATCCGGCACGCCGCCATAGGCGATGGTTGCGTCAATCTTGTTTTGCGGGGCGGTGCGGGGCATGATCGCCCGGGCCGGCACGCCGAACTTTCTGGCTGACCAGCTCAGCGCCTGAGCGGTGTTACCCGAAGAGACGGTGCTCACGCCCTTGGCGCGCTCCTCAGGGGCGAGTGCCGCGACCGCGTTGTAGATCCCGCGCATCTTGAAGCTGCCGACCGGCTGCAGCACCTCGGGCTTGATCCAGATGTCGTCCGTGCCGTGTAACTGCAGTAGCGGGGTACGAACCGCGACACCTTTCAGCCGCTCGCGCCCCTCATACACTTCTTCCATCGTCGGGCGTAGCGAGCTTGCAACGACCATGTGAGCCTCTCTCGATCGGCGAATCATCCGACGTGTCTCTTCAATAAACTACTACGCGGACATAACGTGGATCAAGGACCGAATTCGCACTGAAGTACCCTTGTTGACAGTGGGTCGAACATGAACAGTATAAGTATGAAACCTTGTACAGTGCAGGTGTCCTTGACGATAAGGGGTCGAATCTAACACGGCGCGTGCGCGCTGTCCAGCAACGTCTTCATGGCTGCCCTGATTCTTGCACGCAGATCTCCGGCCAGGATTTTCACAGGAGCTGAAGGTTTCGAAGCGCAGGGTGGTTTCTCAGCTGTGGAGAGCTATCGTCAGCGACGAACTCTTGATAAGGTTGAACTCGTTCGGTGAGCAAAAAAATAATCGAAGACGAATGTGTTTTCGTGCAGTCTGACATATAGGCAACGATCCACCGCCCACCATTGGTAAGGTGGGGCAGTGGACAAGGGATGACAATTGACGCCCGAGAGCCAGGACAGCCAACGATCACGTAATGAGAGCAGGGCTGAAGTCGGTCGCGGTAGGCCGTCTGGCTTCGATCAACTGGCGAATTTTGCGACGACATTACTGTCAACTCCCGATGCGCTCTATCGAACACTCATTGAGCACATTCCCGCGATGACCTATCTCGCGTCGCCGGACGATCCCGGTTCGGTGCTCTTCAACAGCCCACAGGTCGCCCGGCTTCTCGGTTTTACGCCGGAGGAGTGGCTGGCCGACCCGTACTTCTGGCACAGCCGCCTGCATCCCGACGACCGCGAGCATGTACTGGTCTCTGACCGGCGCGCCATGCAGGCCGGCACGGCCTTTACGGTGGAGTACCGGCTCATGCACCGCGATGGGTATCCAGTCTGGTTCAGGGATCAAGGCGTCCTGATCCGTGACGATGATGGTATCCCGCAGTTCTGGTTGGGGTTCACCGTTGACCTGAGTGAGCAGCGGCAGGCTGAAGAGGCGCTGCAAGAGATTGAGACGCGCTATCGCACCCTGGTAGAGCAATTACCGGTCGTGACGTTCATCGAACCGCTGGATGAGCGCGACACGCCACGCTATCTCAGCCCGCAGATTGAGCCGCTGCTTGGCCATTCATTGGAAGACTTCCGGGAGAATCCGGAGTTGTGGGCGCAGTCCATCCACCCCGACGATCGTCCGATCTGGCGGGCCGAGATCGAGCGCACCGACGCAAGTGGCGACGAATTCAACGTCGAATATCGAGTGATCGCGGCTGACGGGCGCACTGTCTGGGTAGAGACGACGGCAACGCTCGTGACTCACGAGGACGGCGCGCCGCGCTACTGGCAGGGCATCATTCAGGACACGACCGACGAGGTCCTGGCCGCGCAGCGTCTGGCGGAGAGCGAGGAGCGCTATCGCTCGCTGTTCGATCATAATCCAGACGCGGTCTTTTCGTTTGACCTGGAGGGTGTGCTCCTATCGCTCAACCCAGCGTTTGAACGGATGTCTGGATACAGCCGCGATGAAGCCATTGGCAGACCGTACTCATTCTTGATCCCGCCTGAGGATCTCGAACGGGTAGCGCAACATTTTGACTCGACGGCCTCGGGAATCCCCGAGAACTACGAGTGCGGTGTTATCCGCAGAGACGGCTCGCGGTTCGACATCAATGTGACCAACCTGCCAATCGTCGTGGGGGGCGAGATCGTCGGCGTCTATGGCATCGCCAAGGACATCAGCGACCGGAAAGCGCTCGAAGACCAGCTCAGGCATCAGGCGTTCCATGACCCGTTGACAGACTTACCCAACCGGTCGTTGTTCATGGACCGGCTCCGGCATGCGTTGAATGGTCTGAAACGCGCTCGCCGTTCGATCGCGGTGTTGTTCATCGACTTTGATGATTTCAAACTGGTGAATGACAGCTACGGGCACGACATTGGCGACCAGGTGTTGATTGCGGCGGCCGGCATTATCCAGCACTGTATCCGCCCTGGGGATACGGTCTCACGGCTTGGTGGCGACGAGTACACCGTTTTGCTGACGGCTCTCGATGGCGTCGATGAGGCGATCGGCGTTGCGGAGCGTTTATTGCGCGACTTTGCTGCACCCCTGAAGGTCGCCGGCTATGAGCTGACCATCACGCCCAGTGTAGGAATCGTGGTCAGCTCGTCACCCGAGGATGAGCCTGGGGCGCTCCTGCGCTACGCCGATCGGGCCATGTACGACGCGAAAGCGAGTGGCAAGGGGCGTTATGTGCTCTCAGATCGCTCGCATCCCGCTGAATCCAACCGATCGGGTACTCGGGTACGACCCCCGCGTCTCGCAGCGGAGTAACTGCTGGGCAGCCTCTACCGCATCCAGGCCGGCTCTTGCCGGTGTAGCCATTCCTCTATGTACCGCCGGGCACGCGCGAGGCGTTGCGGATCCTGTTCGGCGAGCGCCGCTTCGCTGCTGTAGTCAATTCCGCTCCACGCAGCGATCCAAGGCCGCATTGACGCGGACATGACCAGCTGCAACGCCGGCTCGGATTCCAGCCACCAGTCGGTGGCTGATTTCACCAGCACCGATGGGCTCGTGCGCATCATTCCATGTTCCCCAACCGCGTATTCGGCCAGGTCGGGGTCCATGCAGCAGGCAAAGATGAAGCGGTCCGGTAGTGGCGCAGACTTGCGCTCCGCCCCGTGGACGACACACCAGGCGGCAAACGCGCGAATACTCGCTGCACCTGCCTCAGGGGAGTCGTGAATCGGGGAGACATCGACTCGTGAGTCGGCGTGCTTGACGGCCATGAACGGCGTGCCTTTGAGCGAGCAATCGAGCTCGGTTTCGAGCGCCGCGTCGCCGATGATGCCCAGCAGCGGTTTGTTGGCCCTCCAGGCGTTGATGTGGCTCTCGGTGATCGGTGCTCCGTCGATCGAAATGCGCAAGTTCGGGGTCTGGGTGTGGCTCATAAAACCGTGCTTGGTGCCGCAGCGGGCATGCCGGCCGATCTGGAAGATGGCGTCATACTGGCTGCCGCGCAGCGCTGGGTTGACCTCTTCGTCGGCGAGCAAGCGCGCGCCTTCCGGCGAGCTCTTCCTCGATGATGTTGGGGTAGCCAAAGCCGTGGCCGTTGACGATCCCCACCTCACTCGCGCCGCCATCGAGCAGCCCCTGGGCTGCGGCGGCAACGTCCGCCGTCATCTTCTGGCGGCCTGTCTGCCAGTACTCTGAATATATTGGCCAGCACTCGCGGAAGTCGTCAATCTGGGAGACGCCTTCCATATCGGCCAGCAGGAGCACGCGTGTCATAGGTGGTGTGGCTCGTTTCTACTGCAGTGTGTACATTCCAAGAAAAAGACCGGTCATGACGGCCAACGCGACCGCCATGGCAACGCAGCCCGCCAGCAGTGGCTGGGTGTCGCGTCGCCGCAGGGCAGCCCATCCGATCAATCCGCAGACTGCCGGGATGCCGATAACGACTAGATTGCTCAACGTCTCCATTGCTCGCCCTCGTTCGACCGCCGCGGGTCAGCGTCCCACAACGTTACGCTCGGCACAATAGGTCATCGGGTAGGATAGCGGGTGGTTCGTCCATATTAAAAGGAGACACACCGTGACAACATCCTACCTGCGGCCCGATCCCGGCGTGCTTGGCCGGGAGTGGCGCGAGATTGTCGAGGCCGAGTACGAACAGGTTGAGCGCTTGCGCGAGTGGCGGAACAGTGACTACTATCAGCCGATCGCGAGCCAGTTCACCGACGATCCTTATCGGACGAACGATCCGATTCTGGATACCTTACGGGCCGTTGCCGGACCGGAAACCGTCTGGCTCGATGTCGGCGCGGGTGGTGGCCGCTATGCTCTGCCACTGGCACGTACCAGTAAACGTGTGATCGCAGTCGACCCCAGCAGTGGGATGCAGGAGGTGCTCAGGGGCGAGCTGGAGCGGTACGGCATCGACAATGTCGTGCAACGCAACCTGCGCTGGCCCGAGGGGTCGGACGAGATCAAATCTCATTGTAGCCTAGCGGCGCACGTTGGGTACGACATTCGGGAGATTAACCCATTTATTGATGGTCTGGAGCGTGCCACCAGCGAGCGCTGCATCGCCCTGCTCATGGACCGTGCGCCGAGCGGTGGCTTCGAGCGCCTCTGGGAACAGGTCCACGGCGAGCCGCGTCAGGCACTACCCGCCGTGCGTGACTTCGTCCACCTGCTGCTTGCCCGTGGCACGATTCCTGAGATCCGTCTCTTTCCGCGTAACCACCCGGAATGGAGTGAAGAGGAGCTACGCTCTTCCGCGCGCCGCAGGCTCTGGTTGATGGAAGGCTCGGAGAAGGACCGACATCTCCAGTCGCTCCTGGATTCCGAGATCGAGCAGGGCGCCACGATTTCCAGGTACCCGCCTTGATCGCGATGGTGAGCTGGCAGCCATAGCGGTCCCAGCTTCTACGGCCGGACAGCGTGAACGTTACACCTCCCAACGTGTGTGGTGAATGCGCCCCGCGTCCGCCCGTCTGCGCGCCACTTCGTTCAGCACCACCGCCATGTCGTCACCGGGGCACCGACGCCGAAATCTCGTTGTGGATCCATGGTGTCGCCGGCTACATGGATGCCGGACGGGCCTTCGATCTTGGAGGCGAGGGCACGGCTTGACACTAATGTGTAATGGTGTAATCATTCTTACGCACAGTCGCGTGCAATCGTAATGCGGCAAGGAGATGACGCATGGCGCGCACAGAAGATGACATTCGAGGCTGGTTCGCCGGCCAGCTGCCGGACGACTGGTTCGTATCACCACCAGAGATCGACATCGACCGTGAAGAGATCCTGGTTGTTGGCACCCTGCCGGAGCCGAAGCTGGATGAAGGCGTTTCGGAAGAGACCCGTCGCGCCGCCTGCTCGGCCAGGATAGACCGGTTTCGCGAGGAAACCCGTGAGGCCCGCATGCGGATCGCCCACGAGGCCGAGCACCTCTTCGGGCGCAAGGTGTCCTGGGGGGCAGCCTGCGGAGACGTGCGCAAGCACTTCACCACGCTGGGCGTCCCGGTGATGACCCGCTTGCGGATGCCGGAGCGGGCGGTACTGGACACCCTGATCGACGCCGGGGTCGCGCGCAGCCGCAGTGAGGCGCTGGCCTGGTGTGTGCGGCTGGTGGGCAAGCACCAGTCGGACTGGCTACAGGATCTGCGCGAGGCGATGACCCACGTTGAGCAAGTGCGGGCCGAGGGCCCGGAAGCCTAGATCGATCCCCGCGTTGGCCATGCCGGGTCGAGGGCGGGGGACGTGATCCTCTCAATGATCGGTGTGAGGCCCGGAAGAGGTGAAGGTCCCCGCCCTCGACCCGGTTTTGGCTTGCCCGCACGACCAGGAGGCGGGCGTCGATTGCCCGTGCTTCTACCAGGCGGCGAGCCCTGTATCTATGGTCTGAGGCTGCACACGGTCAAGCAGTGTCTTCGGATCCGGCCGGGCAATGAACCCGAAAGAGCGTGCTAGAGCCAGGCATGACGCGCGAGCGCTTCGCGTGCCGGCCGAGGCGCAGGTCCATCTCGACGGCAGCGCCGTGATCCGAGCACAAACAGGCACAAGGCACCTCCGAAATCTGGATGGTCGATGAGGAAGGCCAAACCCGGCGCTCTTTCTTCACGGCGAGCAGGATCCCATCTGCCCACCCGGCCAGGCGCACGCCACATCTCGTGCGCTCAAGGAGCTCGTGATCTATCCGCGCCGGACATGGACCGCGACGTCATCGGGCGCGCATGGCCAGCGGCTCACCTTTGCTCGTTTTGCGCATCTCCTGGTGAAAAAATTGGCAGAAAGATGGGTCCTGAAATGTGCCCATCTGTGCCCGGGTACGTCATCCACCCCACTTACAATTAGAGTGAACGATAGAGGAATTGGCGAGAACGGGACGCAAGTCGTGGTTGCCTTGTGTATTCGGGATGCCAATTCAACCTAGCATCGACCGTACACCGACCGGATAGAGCAGCCGATCCATTTCCTTCCCACTATCCCTGGATCTATCCGTGGGAACAAAGCTCGCCCTCTCCTCGTCTTACCGATACCTTGTTCAACCGTTTCGAGGAGGTTCCCCATGACCGCTGGAGATATGGCTCAGCCTTCATCACACCGGCAACGCACCCGCGAGCGTCTGCTGCGCGGGCACGAGTTACGCTCTGCCCGGCAGATGAGCCGGCAGGCGGTGGCCCTGTTTCTGGGTTTGACCATTGTCTGGCTCGCGGTGCTGTGGATGGCCCTGTTTGGGTCGTGGCCACACATTTACTTCCTGATCCTTGTTGGGACCTACACCGTTGGTGTCCTCAGCGGTACCGGTATGTCATCGTTCGTCTTCCGACGCCGCCAAGGTGTGGAGCCGGTCGAGGACCAGGACGCCGTGATTGACGCGGAAGTTCGTTCGGTCTCGTAGCGCAACACGCCAGGCAAGCGTCTTCCGCCGTGGCGCAATAGAGGAAGTGTCCAACGTCTTCCGATCATTGAGCGCGAGCCAATTCTGCGTAGCGGCGCAATTTATTGCGCCTCGCCCGGGCGTCAGAGAGGGCAGAGTCGCCCTGCCTGCGTAAGGGCTGTTTCCGATTTTGGATCAAGCTGGACACTGCCAGCATCGCGCCGCCGGGCCGCCGTTTTCGCGCATCGCTCTCTTCATCCTGACATGCTAATGGCAGTAAGCGTCGTTGTCCGGGTGGCTTGCATCACGATTCTCAACGGAAGTTTGGGTGTGTTCCAACGGGTTACGGCTGATGAGCTCGACGCCTGCCGGGACGGCTCGCCTCTCTGAATCCTCCGAAAGACCTGTGTTCATCCGCTGGAGATCATCTCCGAGCTATGCGACACTACACGCAGACTTCTCAGTAGCACCCGATAGTCGCGATAGGCAACCCGATGACGAAGCGGACCGACGACCTGGACCTCTGGTCTGAACGTGGGTTGATCACGGCGGATCAGCGCGCGGCCATCCTGGAGTTCGAGCGCGAACGAGCGCGAGATCCATTCGACTCCGCTCAGCAGGACGTACAGGGAGCTCAGAATGACCGACAGGGCGGTCCCGGCCGGCTGGCGAACGCGGTCAGCACGGTTGGCGCGGCCGTCGCGATTCTGGCGGTGTTCGGACTGTTCGCGATTCTCGCGGACGACTGGTCGAACGGGCAGTTGGCCGTGGCCGCCATGGTTGGTGCGGTGATTATGGTTGCCGCGGGCTGGGTACTGGTGCGCAACGGTTGGGGTGCTCCGGCTGGATTGTGCGCGATCTGCGGGTTGATCCTGATTCCGGTGGCATTCATGGCTGGTACCCACGCAGCCGGGTGGTGGCCGGAGCAGGATTTCAACGACTTTGAACGGGTGCAGCGCGAAGAGCAGCGCATAACGGGGATCATCTTGTTGCTCTCGATCTTGCCTGGCATGGCGACAACGCTCCTCAAGCTGCGGCAAGCCTGGGCAGGGCTGCCGATTGCGCTGTGGTTTGGCGGCACGCTCCTCTTTTTCGAGCCGTTCGAGACGGCTGCGTTTGGCATTGGCCAGGCAGTCTTCGGCGCCCTTGTCGCGGCGGTCGCGACCTTTGTCTGGGGCGTGAACGACGGCACGCGTGGATCAGCCTGGTGGCTCCAGACTGGCGGGCTGTTGCTGGCGACCGTCGGGGTCGTGTTTACCAGCTTTGACCAGGGCAACGGTGCCGCGGCGCTGGTCGCGCTGATCGCGATTGGTATCTTCGTGGTGGGCGTGGTCTTCAATCGTACGGCGTGGATGGTTGCCGGCGCGGTTGCCGCCGCAGTGCCGCTGTTGCGGCTGACCTTCGACATCTTCGAGGGCGCCGCGGCCTTGCTCGCCGTGGCCCTGGTCGGCATGGCTATCGCCTTCCTGCCGCTCATGATTCTCAAGAGACGGGCCGCTACCTCGGCCTGATCTGTTGTGCAATCCGCACAATTGTCGATACGTCACGTTGTTCACAATGCTGTGGAACCCCGTTCAGAAGCGGGGTAGACTGGACCCTCAGGCGGATAACACAAGCGAGGGAAGGTCGGCGCCAGACCGATGACGAGCAGGGTAGCCTCCACCGCGAAATCGAGCGAGCCGGTCACCGAAGAGGGCCTCTCGCCCGAGGTAGCCCGTCGAGCGCTCGTCGTTCTGCTCATCACCGTCGTCATCAATCTGATCGGCACGACATCTTACTCGCCGATGCTCTCGATCTACGCTCGCGATCTGGGCGCAACCGGCCTCTGGGTCGGCATCCTCTTTGGCGGGTTCTACGGGGTGCGGCTCGTCCTGGGCCGTCCCATCGGCGCATTCTCCGACCGGGTCGGCCAGCGCAACGTGCTCCTGGTGTCGTCTGCCATCTACCCGCTGCTGGCCGTGCTCTACGCCGTTTCGCCCAACGTTCAGGCGCTGGTGGGCACGCGGCTGATCCACGGCATTGCCTCGGCCATGATGCTGCCGATGGCGATGGCCTACGTCGGTAACCTGTCGAAGACCGGCACAGCCGGACGCTACGCCAGCTATTTCAACTTCGCCAACTTCCTGGGTATGGCGATCGGCCCCCTCGTCGGCGGTCTGATCGTCACCTACATCGCCTTCAAAGGCCCGTTCTACCTGCTGCTCATCCTCGCGGCGCTGAACCTGCCCCTGCTCTACTTCTTTCTGCCCAAACTGCCAGACAGTAAGGATCGGGCGACCGAGCCGGTCGCCCCTACGAACACTGAGGGGAAGCACCTCGGCTCTTCGAGCAGGCATCCTGAGCTTGTCAGTCATCCTGAGCGAAGTCGAAGGATCTCCTCCCCACCGAAGCGCCGATTCCGCCCGCGCCTCACCCTCGACCGCGTCACCGCCGGACTCCTGACCTATAACGCCGTCGTAAACGCCAACACCATCCTGTTCGTCTCGTTCCTGCCATTGCTGGCGCGGGAGCGAGGGCTCTCGATCCTGGAAGGCGGGCTGCTCATCAGCGGCATCTACCTGATCTCCTCCCTCAGCCAGATCCCGCTCGGCCGCATGTCCGACAGCTTCTCGCCGCTCTTGCTGGTCCTCTTCGGCGGGCTGGTGGCCGGCTCATCCCTGCTGGTGCTCACCCAGGTCGAGAACTTCACCTACTCCATGGGCATCGTCTGCGTCCTCGCGCTCGGTGGATCCTCGGTCACAGCCGGACTCTCCGCCGCCGCCGTCGAAGCCGGCCGCCGCCGCTCGATGGGCCGCTTCATGGGCGGCTTCCACTCCGCCGCCTCCTTCGGCATGATCGCAGGTGCCATGGGCGCCGGCATCATCCTCGACGCCATCGGCATCCAGGCGGTGTTCATGGCTGCCGGCATCGCGACGTTGGGGCTGCTGCCCATTGTTGTGGTGTTGCTGCGGGGTACACCGGAGGTCAGCCGAGCGACGGAGTAGCATCATCCGCAACCGACAGGAGGACAACGATGCCATCTCGTGGCGAGAAAATAGAAGTAGTCGTTACGTCTGAGCAGATGCTTCTCTTCCGGCGAGCTGCCGATTTGATGGAGTGCAGCCTGCCTGATTTCATCGTCTCCACTGCAGAGACTGCGGCAGAAGAAGCGCTTCGCAATCCCACAGTAATAAAGCTGTCGCCCGAGGACAGCATCACGTTCGTCGAAGCGCTTCTCAATCCGGACGAGCCAAATGAGAATCTACGGGCTGCTGCTCGGCACTATTGGGAGTTCTTTGGCGAGTCGCCGAGCAACTGACCCCAAAGTTCATCCAGGGTGACGAACTTACCTCTCGCAAGTGCTGCTGTCGTTTCCGCAACGGCTGCTGCTTCTGATGTTTCCAGTTCGTCGTCTATGGGGGCGTTTGCGACGGTGTAGAGGAGCGTCGTCAGTAGGGTCGGGCCGCTTACACTTCCCCATATTCGTATTTTGTGCTTGCTTCAATGATCTGAATCTCTTCTGGAGTCAGATCGAACAGACGGTAGACGCACTCGTTTAGCTCGGTTTCTAAACGGATGATCTCAGCGGTGAGCCTGTAGTGTTCCGCCTGTTGCGTTGCGAGCCAGACTTCCCACTCATCCCGCTCTGCGACCGGAATCTCACGCTTAAATACCTTGTTGATCTCGGTGCGGAAGGACGTGAAATCCAGCTCCCACCAGGCAGTCAGCTTCTGATTGAGCTTCTTGTCCGGCGTCCCAAGGTCACTCTGGATGCGGTGTCGGACCGATTGTCCGAGTTCGTAGCGTGTGGATGCCTGTGCGCTCAGTTCCGTCGCAAGTGTGCCCACTGTCGCCCGATCGTCCGTCGATGGAATCGGTATTGGTAACTGATTGAGAAACTGGCGAAAGAAACGATATTGCCATAATCCCGCACGTAGTCGAAGTGGTTGGGCGATCTGGGAAGTCGCAAACCACAGAACTCGACTCTGTAGGACGCCTAACAGATACGGATCGGCATCCGGTATAAAGTACGCTGTGTTGTTTGTGTACTTACCGGCATCATCAATCGAGTATCTGGGTAGCTTAGCGATGTCAGGCCAAATGATTTTCGGTCCGTCAAAGGCGGCGTAGTATTCACAGGGACGTAGTTCCCACCAGTAATCACCCTTGTCTTGGCGCTTTCGAGCTGCATCGGCATGCGGTAACAGGTGCTCTGCTAACGATGGGTAGAGTCTGGCAAACTCGTTCCATGCCGCCTCTTCAGTAATGCCTTCTCCGAATGTTTGTCGTGTCCAGCCAGACGGGATAACGATCACCCATTTACCTTCATCCTCTTGATACCAAGGCCGTAGGTTTTCGCCGCTTACCATTGGTTTTATCAATGAGCCACACCGAACGTCGGATTTCACCAAACGATCACGAGATAGAGGATCGAGAATGAAGGCGTCATTCAATCCGGTGATTAATCCTCGATAGATCCGACCATCAGTCATGCTCTCCAGTGTTGGTCCAGCTGCGAACACTTTTTTCAAGAGATCGGTCAACCTTACCGATTGAAACGTCCAACCCTGTGATTCTAGTGTTTCTGCACGGCAATCGATGCCGTCATCTGCGATCGCGATATCTAAAGATGGCGGGATCTTTCCAGAAATGAGGAGATAACGATACTCCCGCTCCTGTTCCCGCTTAGTCATGATGAAGATCGACGGACGCACCATCTCTGCGCCCTTGAAGGGCTGATTCTCTCCGAAGTCGATGATGGTCTCGATCTCGGCGATTGTGGGCAGCAACTGTCGGAACGCCGTCGCGAAGTTACCACGGGCAAACGTGCCGGAGGTGATGTAACCCATGCGACCGGCATCGCGCAGGATCTTCACGCCTTGCTCATAGAAGTACAAATATAGATCGGCGGTGCTCTGGTAAGCGTCGAACGTATCCTGAAAATATGGCTTGCTTGACGCGAGACGTTCTTGCCGGATATATGGCGGATTGCCAACTACGGCATCGAAACCGGCCTGGTCTTTCAGAGGCTCGCCACGGCGGTCGAAGAAGACTTCCGGGAACTCCAGCTCCCAGTGGAAGAAGTGGTGGTGTTCGGCAATTGCGCTAGCCTCTTCTATCCATCTGATGAGCTGTGGTGGCGCGGTAATGGCTCGTCCTGTTGCATAGTCGGCGAGCGGTACCCAGAGCGTTGGATCGATCTCGACGCCGAAGTGGGTAGCCGTTACGAGGTCGGCCAATTGACCGTACTTACGGGTGAGGTTCTCGCGCAAGCCGGCGTAGGCTTGTTCCTTCTTCTTGACGTCCTCAATAGTGTCTCCGGGAGTGCCTTCAATGAGCCACATGGTATCGACCGCGACGCTCATACTGCGGCGAAAGGTGTCATCCTGAAGCATCGAGAGCTGTCCGGCTGCTTCGGCCTGCTGCGCGCGTTTGGTGGCGCTCCGCCGCTTGGTCGACTTGTTACTCTGTAGCTGGAGATCGGATACCCACCCTCCAACCAGCGAGTTTCCAGTACGAAGATGGTGATCGAGAAACGAGAGCGGATGATCTTTGGCGACGGTGCTGAGCCAGAGTGAGAGCTTGGCGAGATCCACCGCCAGCGGGTTGAGATCGACGCCATAGATAGAGGATTGCACCACCCGCCGCTTCCAGTAGGCAAGATCCGGCTCGTCTTCGCCGCTGCCTTCGGGCACGACGGCCAGATCGACCAGGAAACGGGCCATGTACTCAGTCGCTTCAACCAGAAAATAGCCACTGCCCATGGCCGGATCGACGATGTTGAGGCTCAGTACCGCGCTGATCTTCTCGGCGTCGGTCTTTTTACCATCTACTGCATCGCGCAGCAGGGGGCCCACGGTCTGATCGACAATGTATTTCACGATGTAGTTGGGCGTGTAGTACGAGCCGGTTGCTTTACGCTCACCCTTGTCGTTGACGATATCGACAGTCCAACCGGCCTCCGGGTTGATCCCCGTCAGATGATATTCCAGCAAACCTTCATAGATGGTGCCGAGGTGCTGTTCCGCCAAATCGCGATAGTCGACGAACTGACCGTTTACACGCGCCAGAATGTCGATGGCATGGCGCAGATGAGCGTCGCCAACGCGGTATTGTTCGAGGAAGGGATGCTTGACAGGATCGAACAGACCGCCATTGAATGTCGCCACCTTGAGCAGTGGATTGCCTTCATCGATTAGGTTGAAGAGCTCTGTCAGTCTCGGCCAGAGCGTTACGCTCGTGTTCAACAGCAGCCGGTTGGCTTTCAGGTCGCGGCCTATCTGATGCGTGATCGATTGCATGCTATAGGATTCACGGTACGTGTCGGATTCACGTACCGGAAGCAGACCGCGTGCCTCGGCGTAGAGGATGAACAGCATCCGGTAGAGCACAATAAGCGAGTTGTCGTAGATCGCTGCTAGCGTCTCTGGGTCGGTCTCCAACCGGTTCTGGGTGTCATCGAGGAAGCCCTGCGCGAGATGGCGCAAGGCATCGAACACCTGCACTTTGAGCGTATCGCTCACTCCTTGCGCATAGTCGATGCTGGCTCGCAGAAGCTTGCCCACACCTAGCGCATGTGGCTCAAACGTCGCCCGGCGGAAGAAAACGTAGAAGTAGAGGAAGTTCTCGACATCGCCGAGTGCCAGCAGCGCAGGAAGATCGACTTCGTAGAATCGGTCGAGCTTATGAGCGCTGTCGCGGTGATAGAGGCGCCACAACCGGCCATTGGTGAGGATGCCCCATTCCAGACCGCTATGCTGCATGTAGAAGGAGATCTGGTACGAGGGGTTCTTGTTCGTGAACGGGTCGGTCGTCGATCCCTTGATCGTCGTGTCGAGCTTGCGGTCCCAATGCTTGGCGTCACCCACTGCGAATGCTCGTGACTGGAGCAGTTCGTCTGTTAACACTTTGTTCTTGTTATGGGTCTGACTAGCCTGGTCGCGGTAGAACACGTAGTCCGGAGTCTTCGTTCCATCCGGGGTTCTCAGGGATGCTTGGACTTCATACGTGTGCCCAAGTACATCAAGTACTGGTTGCACAAAGTCGCGTTCTGTCTGCGCTTCGATGCCGCTAGGCTCGAACTTCTGCCAGATAGCCGTGATCTTCTCCATGACCGAACGCGCCTCAGACGTTAGAGCCTGCCAGTCAATCTGCTTGGGAAGCGTCTCGTTCAGGAAGTAGTCGGAGAAGAGTTGCTGATTGTTGTGTGGTTGCGTCAGCGGCAGTTGCACCGCAGCCACGGCCTGTCCTCTCGTAAACCCAAAACGTGTTCTGATGCAGAGATGGTAGCACACGGGTTCGCGAATGCACGGCAAGAAGGGCGCAATGGACTGCGCCCCTCCAGAGGAATCGGATCAGTAATCTAATCCGCTACCATCTCCCCATCCCGCTCCTCCGCCGGCACCCACCGGTGACCTGGCTTGACCTGCTCGGCCAGGACCTCGGCGATGTGTTTGACCGGGCGGCCGGTGAAGTGTTCGATCTGCTGGCGGCAGGAGACGCCGGCGACGGTGATGGTGGTGTCTTCGGTGGTGGAGCGCGACGCCGGGGAAGAGGCGCTCTTCGCCGACTTTGCGGGAGACGTCGTAGTGCTCGGCCTCATAGCCGAAGGAGCCGGCCATGCCGCAGCAGCCTGCGCCGGATTCGCGGGCCGTGAGGCCGGCGTGTTGCAGCAGACGCATCGACGGGACGACTGCCGATGAGCGCCTTCTGGTGGCAGTGGCCGTGGAAGAAGACGCTGCGCTGGTCGTCGCGCCACTCGATGCCGAGGTCGTCCGACTCCAGGTGTTTCGCCAGGAACTCGTCGATCATGAAGGCCTGGCTGGCGACCTCTGAAGTGTCGTGGTCGTTGGGAATCAGGTCGACGTATTCGTCGCGCAGGGTCAGGATGCAGCTGGGCTCGGAGCCGACGATCGGCACGCCGCGCCGGGCGTAGGGCGCGAGCAGCGTCGACGTTCTGCCGGGCAAGCTTACGGGCTTCCTCGATCAGACCCTTGGAGTAGGCCGGCCGGCCGCAGCAGACGCGGCGGGTGACGACGACGACGTCGATAACCGGCCGCTTCGAGCAGCCGCACAGAGGCACGGCCGACGCGCGGATAGTTGTAGGTCGCGAAGGTGTCGTGGAAGTAGACGACCTCGCCGCGATTCTTGCGGTTTGGCAGCGGGTTCTCCGCGTTGCGCTTGGCGGCGTGCTTCTTCCACCACTGGTCGAACGTCTCGGTGGCAAACGGTGACATGGTGCGGTTCTCGTGGATGCCCATGCCGGCCATCACCTTGCGTCCGAGCATCGAGTTCATCCCCATGTTGGCGAAATTGGGGGCGATCGAGGCCAGCTTCGAGGCGGTGTGGATCCTGGCCATGGCGCGCGTGCGCAGGCTGACGCCGTGCTCGTCGTGATAGTGCGCCAGGAACTCGGTCTTGATCTTGGCCATGTCGACGCTGGAGGGGCACTCGGTCTTGCAGGCTTTGCAGGAGAGACAGAGATCCAGCACGTCGTAGACCTCTTTGCTGGTCATCTCCTCCGGCTGGAACATGCGCCCGGCCAGGGCGTTGCGCAGGGCGTTGGCACGCGCCCGGGTTGTGTCCTTCTCGTCGCGGGTCGCCATGTAGGAAGGGCACATCGTCCCGGCGCCGATCTTGCGGCAGACTCCGGCGCCGTTGCACATCTCGACGGCGGCCATAAAACCGCCCTCGCGCGAGAAGTCGAGGTAGGTCTTGATCTCGACCGGCTTGTAGTCCGTGCCGAAGCGCAGGCTCTCGGTCATCTTCGGGGCGTCGACCACCTTGCCGGGGTTCATCAGGTCGTTGGGGTCGAAGATGCGACTTGAATTCCTGCATCGCGGCGTAGAGCTCTTTACCGAAGATCTGCTCGTTGAGCTCGGAGCGCTGCAAGCCGTCGCCGTGCTCGCCGCTCATCACGCCGCCGAAGCGGAAGGCGAGATCGGCCGCCGAGCGGGTGATCTCTTCCATAGATTGGATGCCGCTGGCTTCTTTCAGGCTGATCAGCGGGCGAATGTGCAGGCAACCCGCGCTGGCGTGGGCGTAGTAGGCGGCGCGCGTGCCGTGCTGCTCGCAGAGACGCTTGATCTCGGCCACGTACTCGGCCAGGTGCTCGACCGGCACCGAGACGTCCTCGATGGCCGGGATCGGCTTGGCGTCGCCGCGGATGCTCATCAGCAGACCCAGGCCGGCCTTGCGCACCGACCAGACGTCCGCCTGCTGGATGGGATCGAAGACTTTCAGGATCTCTTGCGCGGATGCCGCGATCGTGGAGGTGTTTCTCCAACCGCTCCACCTGGGCACGCAGCTCGCCGTCGGTGTCGCCGTAATACTCAACGGCCAGCACCGCTTCCGGGCTGCCTTTAATGAAGGCGATCTGGCGCGCGAAGCCGGGTTGCTGGCGGGTGAGCTCGATCAACAGCCGGTCCATCAGCTCGATTGCCGAGGGTTCCGTTTCGAGAATCGTCGTTGTGGCGGCCATCGCTTCGACCAGGTCGTCGAACTGCAAGAGCGCCAGGGCCGTCATCCGGGGTGTTGGCACCAGCCCGACGGTGACGTCCAGCGTGGTCGCCAGAGTGCCTTCGGACGAGACAACCACCTTGGCCGGGTTGAACTGCTCATCCAGGAAGTAGTTGAGTGAGTAGCCGGTCGCGCGCCGCCAGTGGCGCGGGAAGTCACGCTTGATCAGCTCGCTGTGCTTCTCCTGAAAATCGAGCAGCCTGGTCATCAAGCGTCCACCGGCGGTGTTGATATTGGCGATATCCAGCGTGCCCGGCTCAAGGGTGACCGGGTTGCCGTCCGGGAGCAGCAGGTTGATCTTCTGAACGTGGTCGCCGGTCATGCCGTACAGGATCGAGTGCGCGCCGGAGGAGTTGTTGCCCACCACGCCGCCGATGGTGGCGCGATCGCCGGACGATGGGTCCGGACCGAACATCAACCCATGTTGCCGGATCTGGGCGTTGAAGCGCGCCAGATTGAGCCCCGGTTGCACCCGGGCGGTGCGTTCTTCCGGATTGATCTCCAGAACCGCGTTCATGTACTTCGAGAAGTCGATCACCAGCGACGGTCCGACGGCCTGTCCGGCCAGTGATGAACCGCCGCCGCGCGGCAGGATCGTGATGCCGTGTTTGCTGGCGAGCTCGACCGCCGCCTGGACGTCGTCGTTCGTCCGCGGGATGACGACTCCAACCGGTTCGATCTGGTAGTTGCTGGCGTCGGTTGAGTAGAGCATGCGCGAGGTGCGGTCGAACCGGACTTCGCCGGCGATGCGGCCGCGTAGCTCGGCTTCCAGCATGACGACCGAGTCGGCCGCTGGACGGAACTCAACCGGGAACGTCTTCTCTGTGGTTGCCATTGTTCTCTATTCTCTCGCGTTGCTCAGTGTCGATTGACAATCAGTCGCGTGCAGGATCTGGGGGGCAGTGTACCACCAGATTAGCTGCGCTCCCGGCATTTCTCGATGTACATCAGGTCATCCCTTCGACGCGCTCAGGGCAGGCTCTGAGCGCAGTCGAAGGGATGACACTTCAAACTGCATCGTCTCGTCCCGCCGGCGTGGAGTTGCAAACCGGCCGCTTCTATGATTAGATCATCATCTTATTAGATATGCATCGAAATATGGAGACCATCATAAGCGACAACGAATTCCAATCACTGCTGCGATTCTTCAAGGTGCTGGGCGACGAGAGCCGGCTGAAGATCGTGGGCATCCTGGCGCAGGATGAGCGCAGCGTCGACGAGCTGGCCGCCATGCTCAACCTGAAAGAACCGACGGTCTCCCACCATCTGGCGAAGCTCAAGGAGATCGGCCTGGTCAGCATGACACCCGAAGGCAACCGCCGTCGTTACCGGCTGGAGGTTGGCGCGCTGCGTCTGCTGAGCAAAGAGATACTTATGGAAGAGACGGTTGCGTCAGTCGCGGCGTCAACGACCGAGGATGCCTGGGAGCGCAAAGTGCTCACCGCCTTTATGGACGGTGACCGGATCACCGCGATCCCCAGGGGTTACAAGAAGCGCATGGTCCTGGCGAGCTGGCTCGCGCGCCAGTTCGAGCCCGGGGTGCGCTACCCGGAGAAGCAGGTCAACGAGATCATCGCTCGTCACCACCCCGACTACGCCACGTTCCGGCGCGAGATGATCGATGGCGGCTTGATGGAGCGTGAAGCGGGTGTGTACTGGTTGGCAGAGGATGCAGCGCGGTAGGACGGACCACCCATGCACAGCCGAAAGGAAGGCAATAGCATGAGCGACAAGGCGCGCCGCAAAGAACTGGTGGCCCAATACAAGCAGACCCATACCGAGGCCGGCGTGTACCGCATCGTCAACACCCGCACCAACAAGGCCCTGCTCGGCTCCGCGCTGAATCTGGCCAGTGTGCGTAACAAGCTGGAGTTTGCTCGCTCTACGAGCTCGCCCGGCGTGCTGGACCGCCGGCTGAGTAAAGATATCCGCGAGTTTGGCCTCGACGCCTTCGCGCTGGAGATACTCGATGTGCTGGAAACCAGACCCGAGATGACCCGCGAGGAAATCCTGGAGGAACTCTCTGTCCTGGAGCAGCTCGTGCGAGAGCAGCTGGATCCAGCGCTGTTGTACTGAGCAAATGGGACGGGAATCGGAACTTTCAAGTCGTCCGCGTTGACATCTCCATAGCTACTACCCCGATGTATCCTCCACTCGGAAGACGTAGTACGCCGGCATGCCGTTCCGGCTGGCGAATACTCGATCAAGGACCAGGTCACGGCCGGACGCCTCGACCAGAGCCCGCAATCGGTCGATGCGCGGAAATGCTGCCGACAGTTCGGTCTGGCTGACGAAGATAGGATTCTCCTCCGTCAGGGCGGCTGCGACCGCATGGTCGAACGCTGCACCCGGCTCGAGCCGTTGTTCGAAGATCTCTCGGGGGAGCACCCGCCCCTCAGTCAGGATTACCACACTCGCCCGCACGCCCCAATCGATCGCGTAGGGGTGCGCATGACCATTGCTGTCAAGATACTCCGCCAGCGGATAGATTGCGTCCGAGAACGTGGTCAGCCCACCCGTCTCATCGAGCGCGCGATGGTAGTCCATGTCAACCCGCAGATCGAGCGCCATATAGCCAGCGAGCAGGACAGCCACCAGCGTGGAGGTCGCCAATCCTGCCCGACCCACCAGCGGACCCCAGCGGCGGCCAAGTGCCCGAGCGCCTAGGACAACGAAGCTCGCCAGCATC
The DNA here is from genome assembly GCA_963729445.1 of uncultured Chloroflexia bacterium. Taxonomy (GTDB): domain Bacteria; phylum Chloroflexota; class Chloroflexia; order Thermomicrobiales; family CFX8; genus JACCZH01. Next base: position 1,068,733 of record CAVSNU010000002.1, on the reverse strand, counting down.
ATCTGCGGGAGCGGCAGGAGGATAAAGAGATGCGTTGCCGCCAGGATTGAGATGCTAAAGCAGCTCAACAGGAAAATGGCGAGGGCGTAGCTGACGAAGAACACGGTTGTCCGGCGGAAGTGGCGATACTCCGGAAGAAACGTCAGCGTCACGAGGCCTACGGTGGCAATCGCAGCGACCGGTGTGCCGAGCGGATTCGTGAAGACGCCCACCCTGGAACCAGAAGTAGCCACCGTCGAGAAAGATCCGCAGCTCGCGGAGTTGCGTCGCGATGTTGGTATAGAACGCCAAGTTGTCGACGCCGCGCTCCGTTTGGCCCAGGTTCGAGCGCAAGAGGTAATAGCTGCCGCGGCTGATGAGGTTGTAATACAACACTGGGAACGCACCAATGCCGAACCCAATCGCGAGCACGAGCAGGTCAGACCACCTCCGGAGGGGCAGGTAGCGGCGCAGGTGGTCGGCTACGAAGGACCGCAGGTTCCCCGGACGACCCGTGAGCCAGTCGTGGAGGAGCACCATCATGTAGGCGAACGGCGCGGCGATAAAGAACCAGGCGAAGAGCAGCTTGGTCGCCAGGCCGAGCCCGGCCAGAAATGAGCCAGCCAGGAGCTTCCACCAGCGGGGCCGTTCGCGCCAGCTCAGGTACAGCAGCATCACGCCGAGCGTGATCGCGACGATATGCGCAATGACGTAAATGCCCACTCGCGACCAGAACACGAATGTCGGCGACACGGAGAGCAGGAGGGCCATGGCAACGCCCACCCAGCGGTCGAACAACCGCCGGCCGAGCGCATAACTCCCCATCACCGCCAATGCGCAGGCGAGAATCGGAAAGAGGCGAATGGGCAACACATCGACGCCGAAGATCAGGAAGAGCGGTAACACTGCGTAGGTGCTAGTGACACCCCAGTAGTCGCCGATCATGACCGGGAAATCACGCCCAAAGAGGTGGATACCCGTCTCGCGCTGCAGCGCCACTGGCTCACCCTGAATGAGTTGCATGGCGGGAATGACGTCGTTGGCCTCGTCGTAATACAGGCCGGGCAAGCGGTACTGGTGGAGTGCGAGCGCAAGGTAGACCGCAACAGCGAAGATGACCATCGACCTGGCTGCATACTTTCCGTATACCTGTGCGATCATGCGGGTTATGAAAACTCTCTGTTGTGTTGGCGACAATCGATCCGGTCAGATGCCGACCTTGTAACGATCCTTGCATCAGCGTTAGGTGTATTACCCTACGTAATATTTGTGTTTAGTCTACCTGAAACAATGGCTCGAGCTTCCCTTCCGGTTCAGTGCCCTATGCTCGCCGAATTCACCGTCTTGTTTACATCTCGCAGCGGACGATCGATCCACTCCCAGAAGTCGCACTCTCAATGACGGTCACAGGCTTGGACGCGCAAATGCTCCTTTGGCGCCGTCGTATCGTGACTGGTTATCGGCACGGGAGCACCAAACTCTGTCTCAACGTAATGTATAGTGGGTGGGTACGGTGCAGCACTTAAGAATGGCGGACAATGAGACCTCCTCGATGGATCGGATTCACGCTCATTGGCTGTCTCTTGTGCACGGCATGTCGTACGGAGCAGCAGCAAGATGCTTCGCCGGTCCCGACCTCCACCATCCCGACAATCAACGCAACGCCGATGCCCGCATTGCCGCTACAGGCGACGCCCACCACGAGCGCCAAGCCGAGGCCCCCAACACCGACCCCGACCCCTGACGACGCAGCCGTGGTTGCATCGCTGCGCAACCTGATCGTCCCACTCAAGACGATAGACCCACATGCCCCCTTGGATGACCTCGCGCCATTCGGTGCCTTTGTGGGCGACGCTCGCATCATCGGATTGGGCGAGTCCACCCACGGCACCAAGGAATTCATGAGCATGCGCCACCGCATGATCCGCTACCTTGTGGAACACGACGATTTGCGCGTGGTGGCATTCGAGGCGCCGGTCGCTGGAATCGAGATCGTCGAGCGATACATCCAGGGCGAACTGGACGATCCAGTAGCCGCACAGGACGGCCTGTTCTACTTCACCATCCGGAACACTGGCGTCTGGGACCTCATTGAGTGGTTACGCGCGTACAACGCCGGAATTGAACAGGCGTCCAGGGTCCATGTCGTCGGGATTGATCCTCAACACAACACGATGCTCGCACCAGAATTGATTCTCGATTACATCGCAACCGTTGCCCCCGTAGTGTCTGACCAGCTCCAGGCGATGTATACCGATGTGGAAGCTCACTCAGGGAGCGAACACGCACTCTCGACGGCCCAGATGGCGGTGGACACGCTCAGGACAGAGCGCGATGCGTTGATAGCGACCTCATCGGTCTTTGAATTCGAAGAGGCGTTGCATCTTGCGGAGATGATCGTGAGCGATCAGCAGTTGCTCAACGAGGAGCGCATGAACCCAGGATCGATCCTCACGATCTTTGAGCTTCGTGAGTCGGCAATGGCGGAGAACGTCGCACGCATCGTTGAACAATCCAGTATCGGAGAAAAGGTAGTCCTTTGGGGACATAATGGGCACGTCGGATTGGGAACCGTTGTAGGGCTTCAAGAGGTAATGACACTGGGTGAGCGGCTGCGAGTTCGCTATGGTGATGGATATCGGGTCGTCGGGTTTGACTTTGCCTCAGGATCGTTCACGGCGCGAAGCAAGGAGGGGGCAAAGACGACGTTTGCCACAGAACAATTACCGTCGACGACGTATGCGTCACGGTTCCAGCAGCTCAATGTGCCGATGTTTCTCCTCGATCTTCGGGCAATCGATCCGGCCACGCCAGCCGGCTGGTGGGTCGGCGAGCGTCGCGCAATGTGGACAATTGGGAGCTCGTACACGCCGCTGGTAGAGAATGCCCGTTATATAGACCTCATCGAAACCTTCGACCTACTAGTGTTCATCGACGAGACGACGCAGACAACTCAGCTCCCTCCTAGAGGAGGATAAGAATCTGCGTTTGTCGTTCAACTCCTCGCAACACAGCTGGCGCGGGTGCTGTAATATGGCCGCTAGTCGTCAAGGTGCTTGGTGCGCGAGCGAAATGACGTCCGGTCTCGAGCACGTCTAACTGCCAGTCGTTCGACCGAGTCATCTCAAAAACGCTCCGTCTTTGACACGGACTTCGACGTTCGAATCCTCTGCCGTTTCCTGAACTTCCCCGTATCTAAGCCCGTCTCAGAATCAACGTGTCCAAACCGCTCGCCTCGAATGAGTGTCGAGACGGCAACGCGGAGCCAGACGATGGCATGGTCCGGCTAGCCGGTGCTCTCGGCAGCGTCAGTCGCCCCGACGCTGGTTGCCGGCCTCAGATGTGGACCTGGGGCGTCCTGGCTAGCCGGACTGTCTTCCCGTCGCGGCAGGAATGTCAGGGCGACGAGGCCGGCGAGGACGCGGAGCATGGCGCTGGCGCTGAGCACCGGGACGAGTCCGACGGTGTCCCCGAGCACGCCGCCGATCCCAAGGCCGATCAGCATCGCGATGCCCGAGACCGCGCCCAATGCCCCGAATACTCGTCCACGGTAGGCATCGGACGCGTGTGTCTGGACCAGGGCCTGCCGTCCCGCCCCGTAGGCGACGACCGGGAAGCCCGCCAGACCCATCCAGCCCATTGCCACCCCGACAGCGGGTGTTCCCTGGGCGGCGATACGATGGGCGTTGAAGGATGCGAAGTCGGCCACCCCAACTCCGGCCAGACCGCCTCCGACCAGCCAGCGCATCGTTAGCCGCTGGCCGATGCGGACGAGCAGCACGCCGGCAATCAACCCGCCGACGGCCTGCGCTGTGCCGAGCCAACCCACCTGGGTGGGCGTTCCGCCCAGTACATCGAGCACGAGCGGAGCCAGCCCCAGCGTTAGAAAGACGCCTTCCGCAACGTTGCTCAATGAGGATGCCGCGAACAGGACGCTCAGCGAGCGATCTCTTCGCACCACTCGCAGACCTGAACGCCAGTCGGACACCATCCGCGTCAGTGGTGATCCACCAACAGCAGCGTCGCCCGTACGAGATGGGCGAGCATCGGCGGCGATCAGACCGATGAGCAGCGCGCCGGCCACATAGGTCGCGGTATCGAGCAGCGCGACACCGCCGATCCCGGACGTGGAGTAGAGCAGCGCACCCAGCGCCGGGCCGAGCAGCCGGCCAACGTTGTCGTTGAGAGCGTTCATGGCGTTTGCGGCTACCAGATGCTCCTTGCCGACCAGGGTAGGCAGCAGCGCGCCCTCAGCCGGTCGGAAGAAGATCCCGATTGTCCCTTGAGTAGCCGCAACCACATACAGCAGCCCCAGGCTGTCCGGGGAAACCATCAGCGGCAACAGGATGAGCGCCCGCAGCAGATGCGTCACAACCATTGTGCGCTTGCGGTCCCAGCGGTCAACGAACACTCCGGCAATGGACCCGAACAGGACGCCCGGCAGGAAGTAGGCAGCGAAGCCTCCGGCGGTGGCGGTGGCGGATCCCGTCAGGCTGTAGATGTGGAGCGGCAGCGCGACGATCAGCGCGTAGTCTCCGGCGTATGAGATGAGTCCGGCCAGCCAGAGAAGGCCGAAATCACGGTTGCGCAGGATGGCAAACATGAACCCTCCGACATGGCACGTGGCGGGCCCTGGATGCCCAACTCTGTCTGATGCGGCAGCGACTATACTACACCCGGCGCGACGGCGTTTCCCGGCCACCTCCCCCGCCGGGCTCGCACGCGACCCCTGATGCGCTATCGCTGGCTCCAGACAGCCCGGCTGAAACTGAATAAAGATGCATCCTGCCGGTGTGCAGGTTGCTCTCTCGATCTGTTGTCAATGCCGAAAATAGTAGTGTAGTATGAAAAGTAAGCTTCAGATATCACCCACGCCGCTCGCCACGTATCACCGCCATCGCCACGGTTCGCCACACCACCAGTATTAAGTTCGCCTGACCGCAAAGTGTCGCTTTCGAGCTGGATCGATGCGGAAGGGGTGTCCAATGCACTCACTTTTCTCCACGGGCGGCCTGGCCAAGGCCAGCGCCCGCCACCCATGGCGAATCATGGGCATGTGGAGCATCCTGATCGCTTGCGCCGCCGTGGCTGTGATGGGCCTGGGCGGCGTCCTCACGACAGAGTCGACCTTCCTGAACACGCCGGAGTCGGTCAAAGGCTCGGAGCTGCTGGAAGCGCGCTTGCGCGGCAAGGAGCTGACAACCGAGACGGTCATCGTCCGCTCGCGGGACACGACCGTTGATGACCCGCGCTTCCAGGCGGTCGTCGAGAGGACGACGGCGCACTTGCTCGCCCTGCAGGGCGTCGTGTCCGTCGGCCAACAACTACTATCTGAGCGGCAATCCCCGTCTGGTCTCAGCCGACATGCACGCAACACTGATCCAGGTCATCGCTGGTCGGCACGCTCGCCGATGCCGAGAAGCACACCGACGAATACCTCAACGCGGTTAAGCTGGAGCACGGGAACGGCTACGAGGTCTATACGGCCGGCGACGTCTCCGTCAACGACGCCTTTTACTCGATCGCCGAGAGCGACCTGCAGAAGGCGGAGATCATCAGCCTGCCGATCGCGCTCGTCATCCTGGTCGTCGTCTTCGGCGCGCTGGTCGCGGCTGGTGTGCCGATCGTCCTGGCGCTCGTCTCGATCGTCGTCGCGCTCGGCCTGACCGCCCTGCTCGGCCGCGTCATCGAGCTCTCCTTCTTCGTCACCAACATGATCACGATGATCGGCCTGGCGGTCGGCATCGACTACGCGCTCTTCATCGTCGAGCGCTACCGCGAGGAGCGCCGGCGCGGTGCTGCCAAGCATCGACGCGATCGAGCATCGCCGGCGGCACGGCCAGCAAGGCGGTCCTCTTCTCCGGCATGACCGTCGTCCTGGCGCTGCTCGGCATGTTCCTGATCCCGACCACCATCTTCCGCAGCCTCGGGCTCGGCGCGATCCTGGTCGTCATCGTCGCGGTCGCCGCCACGCTGACGCTGATCCCGGCCCTGCTCAGCCTGCTCGGCGACAAGCTCGACTGGCCGCGCCGCCGCAAGTACGACGACCGCCGCAGCTGGCGCGCAAGCAGAACGTGACGGACCACGAGATCGATCCACGGCGGCTTCTGGGGCCGCATCACCGAGTTCGTCATGGCCCACCCGGTCATCGCCGTCGTGCTCGCCCTGGCCCTGCTGCTCGGCGCGGCGCGTTCCCGTACCTCGATCTCGAAACCGGCCAGTCAGGTGTCGAGTCGCTGCCGCCCAGCGACATCAAGACCGGCTACGCGATCCTGCAGGAGGACTTCTCCGCCGGCATGCTCGCCCCGGTCGAGATCGTCGTCGACGGCAGCGGCCGACGATCCGGCCGTCATGACGGGTATCGACAACCTGGTCGGCCGAGATCGGCCAGAACGGAGTTTTCGGCCCGGCGAACCAGTCGAGTCGAATCGCTGCGGGCGACCTGACGCTCGTCTCGACTCCGCTGACGATTGCCGACGAACTCGTCCGCGTCGTACGACGCGATCGCCTGGCTGCGCGACGACGTCGATCCCGGCCGCCTTCAGCGGCAGCGGGACGCAGGTCTACGTCGCCGGGTGAGCACGGCCTTCAACGCCGACTTCATCGACACTGATCGACGACCTACACGCCGATCGTCTTCGCCTTCGTGCTCGGCCTGAGCTTCCTGCTGCTGATGCTGGCCTTCCGCTCGATCGTCGTGCCGCTCAAGGCGATCGTCATGAACCTGCTCTCGGTCGGCGCGGCCTACGGGCTGCTGGTGCTGGTCTTCCAGAAGGGCTACGGCGCGAGTTCTTCGGCTTCCAGCAGACGCCGACGATCGAGGCCTGGATGCCGCTCTTCCTCTTCTGCGTCCTCTTCGGCCTCAGCATGGACTACCACGTCTTCCTGCTCAGCCGGATCCGCGAGCACTACGACCAGACCCACAACAACCGCGAGTCGGTGGCGGTCGGCCTGCAGTCGACCGCCAAGATCATCACCGGCGCGGCGCTGATCATGGTCGCGGTCTTCGGCGGCTTCGCCGCCGGCGATCTGGTGATGCATCCAGCAGATGGGCTTCGGCCTGGCGGTCGCGGTCCTCCTCGACGCGACGATCGTCCGCTCGATCCTCGTCCCGGCCAGCATGGCGCTGCTCGGCGACCGCAACTGGTACCTGCCGCGCTGGCTGCACTGGCTGCCCGATCTGCGGGTCGAGGCCGGCGCTGCTTCCGCCCCAGCCCCGGCATTTGATGACTAGATCACCGTGCCGCTGCCGGCTGAGATCCATGGATCATTGTGGCAAGCTGGCGCCTGGTTTGGCGACGACGATCAGGCGATGGTCATCGACGCCATACGGCCAGCAGGTGATGAGGGTGAGCCGCTCTTCTGGCATCGGCGCCATGAACTGCCCGACGGCAAGCCGCTCGTCAAGCGCGACGTCCTTCTCGCGCCGCAGGTGGATCTCCTGCACGCTGTAGAAAAACGAGCCGGCTGGCGAATCTACCCGCACCTCGTCGCCCATCTCGATGGCGTGGAGCCCACGGAAGACCTCGCCGCGAACATCGTCGTGTCCCGCGATGACAATGTTGCCGCCCTCGCCGGGGGCGGCACTCGTCTCGTGGTGACCGGCGGCCCAGTCGGCCACCTGCCACATCTGAACGCGCTGTCCAGTGACGAATTCCACATGAGACGTAACTGCAACCACGTCGGTGTCGATGCCGACGGCGGGGATTGAGATATGGGTTGGCGCGGGCATATCGGGATCCGGCGCGGGTAGGGTGATCTCCGGCGTTTCGTGCGGCTCAGACGGATAGACGCCGCCTGGGTCGAGCTGTCCGCCACTGAGGGAGCGGCGTTCTGCATGCGTTGGCGCCGGATTCGGCACTGGCGTCGTCACGCTTGCGCCGGAGAGCGCATCGGCATGGTCTGCAACCACGCTGGGAGACGGGACCAGCGCGACCGCTTCCATCTCCTGAAAGCGTGCGCGCTGCTGGGCGATCTCCGGCGTGTCCGGCATGCGGGATGTGCCCGACGCCCCGATGAGGCTGATGCCAATCATGATGAACAGCAGCGAGATGCCCCGCGTCATGGCTGATGAGTCGTGACGTACACCCATCCGATTCCCGCACTATTCCTTGACAACGATCGTGCCGACCATGTTCGGGTGCAGTAGACACCAGTAGTCATACGTGCCGGAGGTGTCGAAGGTGACCGGGAATGATTCACCAGTGTGCAGAATGCCGGTGTCGAACACGCCGGGGTCGTCAAGAGCGGTAGCCGTGTGATCGACCCCCTGGTTGATGAAGGTCACCGTCGTGCCAGGTTCGACCTCCAGGAGCGGGGGATCGAACGTGAAGTCAAGAATCTGGACTTCGACCGCGCCAGGATGTTCCGTTGTCGCCGTGGCCGTCGCTGCTGCTACGTGATGCGCGGACGGTGCGGTCGTCGCCGTTGGAGTGGCGGTGGCCGGCGCCATGTGCTCATGTGGTGCGCTGGTCTCCACGGTGACAGGACTTGCCGATGGTGACGCAGGTATGTCCACAACGGGGGTGCTCGTCGCCTCATTGCCCGCTGTCACCGTCGCTGCCGCACTATTCCCGGACGCCTGCGATCCTCCACCGCACGCTATCAGGAACATTGACGCGACCAACACGCACGCGGCGCGGCTAACAATCTGGAGGAATGTCGCGAAATCGGAGTGCTGCACTCGGTGCATGTTCGTTGCTCCCATGCCTGCCTGCAAATGCTGTGGAGGTAACCGGACGGCGCCCGGCTACCTCCGTAGAAAACCGCCGGCGGCTACGCCACGTGCCGGCGACGCATCATGAAGAGACCGGCTCCGAAGACGATCAGGCCGGCTCCCGCAAGCGGTAAGAGCGCCGACGTTCCAGCGCTTGGACTGCCGGTGTTCGGCATTACCTGGCCACCGGTGCTTGCGACAAGATCGGCGCAGGCCACGTAGACCGAGATCTCCTCGCCTGACTTATGCACGTTGATGGCGAACGGCGAGGCCAGCAACGATGCGATTGACGCGTCAATCACGGTCTCCGAGTGCCCGTCGATGACATTGTCGAGCGGATAGGTCGGCGCTGGGTCCAGGGTCTCACAGGTGCCAACGTGGATGTGTGAAGGTTGTTCTACTTCGCTGGACGCGCCAGTGAGTGACACGGTCACGGTGGTCTTGCCTGCCTGCTCCAGGAGTGTCGCTGATCCTGAGATTCCCGAGTCACTCTGCTCACCGAACGCCACCTCAAGGGTATCGCCGTCTGCGGCCGCGACCGGTGAGACAACACTCAGCGCGACGATCCCGGCGCCGAGTAACAATCGAAGACGCCTCAACATCAGGGAGTCCTTTCACGTAGTCTGTTCGACTCGTTGTCACACCTCCAGCGGATGTGCTGTTTGCACTGTAGGCGCATTGTATTAGTTTGTCGAGAACTTTCTGGACATTCTTGACATAGCGCTGTGACCTGCTACCATTTGGTCAGGAATGGAGGTAGCGACGATGCAGCAATCTCGATGGGACCGCCGCTTTTTTGAGAGCACCCGTGGGCGTGTGGTCACGTTGTTACGGCGGCGCCGGCATACTGTTGACGAGCTGGCACAGCAATTGGACCTGACTGACAACGCGATCCGCTCGCACCTGACGGTGCTCGAGCGTGACGGGATCGTGCGGCAACATGGGTACCGGCGCGGGGCTGGCAAACCAGCCTACGATTATGACCTGACCGAGGATGCCCAGACGCTCTTCTCCAACGCCTACGAGCCGGTCTTGCGCCAACTGCTCACCGTGCTGGTTGGTGAACTGGGCAGTCAGGACACTGAATCTCTCCTCCGGCGCGCTGGGCAACACCTCGCTGCAGCCGCTCCCACAGCAGACGGGGACACCCGGGAGCGGGCGGAAACGGCAGTCACCCTCCTGGGGGAGCTTGGCGGTCTGGCGGAACTGGAGGAACAGGACGATCGCCTCGTCATCCGTGGCTTCGGTTGCCCGCTATCCGGGGTCGTCGCGGACCACCCTGAGGCATGCCGCCTGGTCGAAGCGCTGCTGACCGAGTACGTTGGCGCGCCGGTCTGCGAACAGTGTGACCGTAGCGAGCGTCCTCGCTGTCAGTTTGAGGTCGCACTCTCCAGTTGATGATGGCGAGCTGGTTCGGGTGCTCGATCCAACCCACCCGCACAAACACGTGGCAGTACTGTTCGGTAGAGAACCAATGGAGATACGCCATGGGTAACGTGCCCGAAACGACCATGACGACCCGATTACAGCAACTGTATTCCGAGCAGGGGCAAAGCCCCTGGCTGGACAACATCCACCGCCCCCTCATCACGTCCGGAGGTCTGCAGCGCGCGATCGCTCGGGGCATCCGAGGGATCACCGCTAACCCCACGATCTTTGAGAAGGCCATCACTGGCTCGGCTGCGTACGATGCGGCGCTGCGCGATCTGGTGCGCGAGGATGCTTCCTCCTCCCAGATCTACGAGGCACTGGTCGTCGAGGATATTCGCATGGCCGCCGACGAGTTCCGCCCGTTGTACGAGCAATCGGACGGCATTGACGGCTGGGTGAGTATCGAGGTCAGTCCGCACCTCTCGGGCGACACGCAGGGGACGATCGAAGAGGCGCGGAGGCTGCACCGGGCCGTCGACCGGCCCAACATCTTCGTGAAGGTACCCGCGACGGACGCCGGCATTCCCGCCATCCGTCAGCTCCTCGCCGAGGGTATCAATATCAACATCACGCTCATGTTCTCAGTCGACATCTATGACCGGGTTATAGACGCGTATCTCGATGCCCTCGAGCAGCGGGTGAGGCAGGGGAAACCTGTGACCCAGCTGGCCTCGGTCGCCTCCTTCTTCGTCAGCCGCGTGGATACCGCAGTCGATACGCGCCTCGGCCACCTGATCGCCGGGGAGCACGACGGGGAACGGCGGCGAGAGCTGGAGAGTCTCCTGGGCACGGCGGCGATTGCAAACGCCAGGATCGCCTACGATCATTTCCAGACCGCGTTTCGGAGCGAGCGATTCGCGCGGCTGCGCCGCCACGGCGCGCGTCTCCAGCGGCCACTGTGGGCATCGACCGGGACGAAGAATCCCGCCTATCGCGACGTGGTGTACGTGGAAGAGCTTATCGGGCCGGACACAGTGAACACCATGCCACCAAACACCATCGATGCGTTCCAGGATCATGGACGTGTTGCACGCACGATCGATGCCGATGTTCCCGGTGCCTACGCGGCCATCGCGGCGTTGGAAGCGAACGGTATCAGTATGCAGAGCGTGACTGAGACGCTGCTGGCTGATGGCATCCGCCAGTTTTCCGGGGCGTTTGAGCGCCTCGATACGGCGATCCGTGAGAAGCGCGCGGCGCTCCTCTCCCGGAATGAGGCCGGAAGGTAGCTGCTAGTGCTCGGAAGCGAGGTGCGCCATGCCCCGACCGCCCGTGCCGAACGTGATGACGGCGGATGCGCCTGCCCGACATGCCGCTGAGACAACAACCTATCCACCCATAGGCGACTACGCGCTCATCGGTGATGGACGTAGTGCCGCGTTGGTGTCCCGTGACGGCTCGATTGATTGGCTGTGCCTACCGCGGTTCGATAGTCCGTCGATCTTCGCTGCGCTGCTCGACGCCGAGCACGGTGGCCGCTTCCGGATCCGGCCCGTCGGGGAGTTCCGGGTTGAGCGCCGCTACCTCCCTGAGACCAATATTCTTGAGACGACCTTCACCGGACCGGCCGGCTCGGCTGTTCTGCGCGATCTGATGCCGGTCGCCTCCGAAGCGGACAAGCGCACGGCGCTGATGCCTGAACACGAGATCTTGCGCGAGGTCGAAGGGCTCTTGGGCGAGATCGAACTGGAAATCCTCTACGAACCGCGGCCCGACTACGGGCGGGTTCACCCGACGATCGAACAACGCGGCGCTCTCGGCTTCTGGTGCGCGATTGGCGGAGCAACCCTGAACCTGCGCAGCGAGCTGCCCCTGGCGCTGGCGCCCGACGGGCACAGCCTTCGAGGCGCCGCGACGATTCGGGCTGGAGAGCGCGCGTGCCTCTCTCTGGCATACAGCGTGGACGGTCCGGCTATCATCCCGATGCTCGGCGCGGTCGCACGGCAGAAGATCGAGCGATCCGCCGTCTGGTGGCGTAGGTGGGCCAGCCGCTGCAGGTATGACGGCCCGTATCGCGACGCCGTCGTCCGCAGCGCCTTGACGCTCAAGCTCATGGCCTACGCGCCATCCGGTGCCATCATTGCCGCGCCGACCACCTCACTTCCCGAGCAGCTTGGCGGCGTGCGGAACTGGGACTACCGCTACTGCTGGCTGCGCGATGCGTCTTTCACGCTACGCGCGCTCTTCGATCTCGGCTATGAGGATGAGGCGGAGGCTTTCAACAACTGGCTGCTGCACGCCACGCGCCTGACATGGCCCGAGCTCCAGGTCCTCTACGACGTCTTCGGCGAGGTGCGGCTCCCTGAGCGTGAGCTCGGACACCTGGAAGGCTACGGAAACTCGCGCCCCGTGCGCGTTGGCAACGACGCGCACGGGCAGCTCCAGCTGGATGTCTACGGCGAGATCATCGACGCCGCCGCACGGTTCGCGAGCCGGGGCGGGCGCTTCGATCGTGATACCAGCCGGATGCTCACCGGTCTGGGTCACACCGTCTGCAAACGCTGGCGCGAGCCGGATGAGGGGATCTGGGAGGGACGCGGGGGCCGCTTTCATCACACGCACTCGAAGGTGCTCTGCTGGGTCGCACTCGATCGGCTCATCGCACTGCACGAGGCGTGCGAACTGGCTGTATCGGACGACTCAATCGCGCTCTTTCGTCATGATCGTGATGAGATCCGCGCAGCGATCGAGACGCACGGCTACAACGAGGCGCTGGGGAGCTACACGCGCGTGTTCGACGGAGATGATCTGGATGCCAGCCTGCTGACGCTACCCCTCTATAGCTATATCGACGCGACACACCCCCGCATGCGTTCCACGTGCGCCCGCATCCACGAGCGACTCGCTCACGACAGCCTGGTCTATCGCTATACGCAGGAAACGGACGACGGGCTGCCGGCCGGAGAGGGTGCATTCGGCATCTGCAGCTTCTGGGCGGTGGAGTGTCAGGCGCGAGGCGGCGATGTCGCGGGCGGCCACGCGCGCGTTCGAGCAGCTCCTTCCATTCGGAAACGATGTGGGGCTGTTTGCCGAGGAGATCGATCCGGAGACGGGCGCGGCTTTGGGCAACTTCCCGCAGGCGTTCACGCACGTCGGCCTCATCAATGCAGCGCTCACGCTTGCTGCGAGCGAGGCTGACGGGCGCCGACGTCCATGGAGGACGAAACGGAGCATGAGAGATGAATGGGCGTAGCGTCTCCCTGTGGGGATTCGTCGGGACGGTCGTGTTGACGGGCTTGATGGCTGCGAGCCAGGGTATGGGTCTTACCCGCATGAACCTGCCCTTTATGCTCGGGACGATGTTCACCTCCGACCGGGACCGCGCCAAGCTCGCGGGCTTCGGCGTGCATATGGTGAACGGCTGGCTCTTCGCCTGCGTCTATGCCGCCGCCTTCCAGAGTTGGCGACGGGCAAGCTGGTGGCTGGGCGCCGCCATCGGCCTGGTCCACGCGTTCTTTGTACTGGCCGCAGCCATGCCGCTCCTGCCGGCCATGCACCCACGCATGGCGAGCGAGCAACACGGCCCATCGCCGACCAGGCAGCTCGAGCCGCCAGGCTTTCTGGCGCTTAACTATGGCCGCCGGACCCCTGCCTCGGTGGTTCTGGCGCACGTGGTCTATGGGGGTGTTCTTGGCGCATTCTATCGACTGCGGTGAGCGAAATCATTGTCGTAAGGGCGTAACGATGGCTACGCACATGGCCCTCGTCAGCCTGCGCGGCCAACCGGTTCTCCTGAGCGCAGCGGTGGCGACCATCGAGTGAATGGCGCTCATCAGTCGCCCTGAGCGTTCATCAGTCATCCTGCGTTTGATCGTCATCCTTCGCAAGGAAGGATCTCTTGCTTGATTCCGAGGCGTTTGACGCAGAGATCCTTCCTTGCGAAGGATGACTAACAGGCACCGGATGATCACCAGAGAGGTACGCTCCGGGGTTCCGTAGGGGAGGAGCTCGTCTCCTCCCGCGTCGAGCGGATGGGGGTTTCGGGAGGAGACGAGCTCCTCCCCTACGAGGGTGACTTCATCATCGCAGTCGAGTACTGAGCGCCAGCGAAGGATCTCTCGCCTGACTCCCGAGGGGTTTGAGCGGAGATCCTTCCTTACGTCAGGATGACTATCAAGCTCAGGATGACTGCTCAGGCGCCCCGGCTGCCAGGCAGGGCGCAATGAATTACGTCCGCACGCAGGCGAACCTCCACGGGTTCAGTTCGACAACAAACAGCCCGGACGTCGTCCCGCTCCATCGACTCGGCACAGCCCCATATCTTCATGTCAATAAAGTCAATGAATCTCTTGACTTACTGTTGCAATCTGTTAGTCTGAGTACAGTGAGTTGAGACTGCCGGTGCTAACCCGGCGGCTAGAACGAGAGGGGAACGACGTGGAGATCCTGGCAGCGGTCCTGTTCGCGGCCGCGGCGCTTGGCGGCGTCTTTCTTGCGGCCCGGCATCTTAAAGGACAGAAGTTACCCGGCTCCGTGGCAGTGATCCACGGCGCGGCCGCAGCGACTGCGCTCGTGTTGTTGGCCATTGCGGTGCTGACGAATGACCTTGGAAGTGCGGCCGTCGTCGCGCTGGTCCTGTTTGTGGTGGCTGCGCTCGGCGGATTCTACCTGGTCACATTCCACCTGGCTGGAAAGCGCCACCCGACCCCACTCGTCGTCGGTCATGGCCTCATCGCTGTCGTCGCGTTTCTGACGCTGCTCGTTGCAATCATTTGACGCTGATATGGGGGAGGCCATGAACCGTCGGATACGCGTTGGCGGCCACCCGCTCCACCCGGCGCTGACGGATTACCCGATCGCGCTGCTGCCTCTGGCGCTGCTCTGGGACGTGGTTGCGTTGTGGCAGGGCGGAGACTTCTGGTGGAAGGCGGCATTCTGGACACTGATTGCTGGTCTGGTGGCGGCGATCCCGACCGCCGTCACCGGCTTCCTCGACTATCTCAGCATTGACCGGAGCAGTGCGGCGTTTCGAACGGCGACGTCCCACATGCTCGTCATGCTGACGGCCGTATCCTGCTTTGCGGGAAGTGCCATCGCGCATGGCGGACCTTCCGATGTGTCCGGCGGGCGCGCTGCGGCAGTGATCGTGCTGGCGGTCACGGGTTCGTTGCTCTTTGGCATCGGCGGGTGGCTCGGCGGCGAGCTGGTGTTCGGCCAGGGTGTGGGTGTCGAAGCCAACGAATCCTCCTGTACCGGCCGGTGAGGGGTCCTCGGCTGGAAACACCGATCGCGACGCGGCTGAATTGGCACACTTATTTGACGGGCGACACGAAGCGATCATCCACACGATCGAGGACCTGATTGCACATGCTCGTGAGGCAGGGATACCGCTTGGTATCCAGGGCGAAGCAGGCTGGAACTAGCCCGAATACGCCGGGTTCCTCGTGACGGTCGGGACCGACTCGCGCTCGCTCAACCCGGACAGCCTCATCAGCATCACCCTCAACCGGCCAACGTCAGATGAGCCTCAGTGCAACCGTTCTGTATTCTGGATTACGGGAGGGCAGTGAGATGACCGTTCCAAGCCGCCAACCTCTCAGCGAACGCGTCGTCCAGTTTCCGATCGATGGCGAATCACTCGAAGGCAACCTTTCGATACCCAGCCAGGCGAAGGGCCTGGTCCTGTTCGCGCACGGTAGTGGCAGCGGCCGGTTCAGCCCACGGAACCAGTACGTCGCGAAGGTCCTACAGGATGCCGCCCTGGCCACGTTCCTGTTCGATCTGCTGACACGCCGGGAAGAGCAGATTGATATGACCACCCGACACCTCCGTTTCGACATCGAGCTCCTGGCGGGCCGCCTGGTCATCGCAACGGACTGGGCGCTGGGACAACCTGACACTGGCTCGTTGCCGATCGGCTACTTTGGCGCAAGTACTGGGGCCGCGGCCGCTCTCGTGGCCGCGGCCCGCCGTCCCCAGGTTGTCAAGGCAGTGGTGTCGCGCGGAGGTCGTCCCGACCTGGCAGGTGACGCACTCGAGCACGTTCAGGCGCCGACCCTGCTGATCGTTGGCGGTGAGGATCGGGAGGTCATCGAGCTCAACCGCATGGCGCTCGCGCGGCTGAAAGCGCCGGCCAAGCTCGAGATTGTCCCGGGCGCGACACATCTGTTTGAAGAACCCGGGACGCTGGAGATGGCCGCGAGGCTCGCCCGTGACTGGTTCCTGCAACACCTGGCGCCGGCAGCGTGACCCGAATCGAGTTCAACGCGCCGCTGCGTTGCTGCGCTCATGCTCTGCGCGCCCGCGTGGCGTACTTCCTCGTTATGGGCCTTGTTCTCGCTGCTTCCTGGGCTCCATGAGTCGCCGTCAGTCGAGTAGGGTTGATATTGCACTGCTCGACAGCGTGGTCTCAGCGATCGGCAGCGGTTTGGAGCGATTGGCCCATTTGCACCATGTGCGCAGAGGCTGCTATCCGCCACACTGAGACGATCGGTCGATCGGCGGCGGAGGGCCACTTCAGGTATACGTGCGCCGCATCCCCGTTGTCTGGTCCGGTTGCTCCTCTCCTGGCTGGTGCTCGAGCAGGTGGGCCAGGGACTCCAGCGTGCTGGCGAGACGCGCCGGGCGCTGGACGAGCGCATGCCCCAACAGCTGGCTGTTGAACATCACCAGGAGGAGGATCGCACATGATGCAGCCGACAGGCATCTCCAAGTTCGAGCGCTTCTTCCGGGTCGTGGCAAGCCTGGACGTGGATAAGAGCGACATCAAGCGCTACAACGATTTCGTCAACGGAGAGACCTACGATCTCCTCGTTCGCGGAGAGGCCACGGCCAAGGCAAACGCTCGCGACATCATCGAACCATTCGATCTCCCGATCACAAAAGGGCTGCAAGAGCGGATTCACGACTACAAGAGGATCAACGAGGAGATCGAGCTGCAGCCTATCTTGGAGTACATAGCAGCGCGTCCCCCGCTCGACCTGACCTACGGTCTGGAGACCGAGGCGCTGCTTCCCGATCTCGTGGGCGGGATCAGCGTGGCGCTCGCTCACAGCTTCAAGATCATCGATCCCAAGCTGCAGAATCCCCAGACGGTGCACTGGGAGCGGGCCTTCCGTCTCTTCGACCTCCTGCTGTAGGGCCGATGATTGGCCCAGACCAGTTCTGGCTGCAGCATCACGCAAGAAAGGCTAAGTGTGCATGATGGGCTGGTGTGACGGTGGAATGATGGCCGGCTTGTGGCTGGTCTGGTTTCTGTGGCTGCTGATCGTCGGCGGGGTGATTGCGCTCATCGTTTGGGCGGTGCTTCGCGGCCGGGCAGGCAGTAGCCTCGTGAGTCAGCTTAACCGGGATACGGCCCTGGCGACGCTCCGTCAGCGTTTTGCGGCGGGTGAGATCGACGAGGCAGAATACCGCGCGCGGCTTGCGGTGCTCGAAAGCACATGAGCAATGTAAGCAGGATACGGAGGCCGACCACGATGCCAACGCAGATTCATCGAAACGATGTGCGACGACTTGTTACAGAGGGGGCGCGGCTCGTGGAGGTGCTCCCGGCGCGGGAGTACGAGGAGGAGCACCTGCCAGGGGCGATCAACATCCCGATCAAGACACTTGACCAGGCGACTGAACGACTAGGGCGAGACGACGCGGTCATCACCTACTGCTACGACTACCAGTGAGACCTGAGTGCGCGGGCCGCGTGGCGGCTCGAGAGTCTCGGCTTTACGCAGGTGTACCGCTACACGGCCGGGAAGGCCGATTGGTCGGCCTACGGGCTCCCGACGGAGGGGGCACAGGCGAAGGTGCCGCGCATCGGCGACCTCGCGTGGCGAGACGTCCCCACCTGCGGCCTCGACGAGCCCATCGGCGAGGTGCGAGCGCGTGTCCGGGCGGCCGCCACTGACATCTGCGTCGTGGTGAACGACCAGCGCGTCGTCCTCGGTCAATTGCAGCAACAGGAGCTCGACGCCGATCCGGCGCTCCCTGCGGAACGGGTTATGGAGGAGGGGCCGACCAGCTACCGCCCGAACCGGCCGGCCGAGGAGACGGCCAGGTACCTGACCGAGCGGCAGGTGCCGAGCGTACTCGTGACGACCAACGACGGCGAGCTGATCGGTCTCTTCCGGCGCGACGACGTGTCAAACGTGACAACTTGATCCGCTAAACAGGAATGCGTAGCGGCGGATCATCGCGCTCGCCCGCGACGTCTTCAATGCTTTCACCCGGCGCGATGCGACCGTGGAGGTGCTGGGCCTGGAAGAACTCGTACCGTCCGACCACTTCTACCGTCACCTTGATCGTTCCTTTGATCTGGCCTTCATGCGCGACCTCGCGTTCGGGTCAAGCGGGTCGCCATGTGTTCCGCGATTGCCATGCAGGTGAGGTTGGTGTTGGCGCGGGGGACGTCCGGCATGATCGAGCCGTCGATCACGCGCAGGTTGTCGACGCCGAGGACGCGGCAGTCCGGGTCGACGACGGTGCGCGGGTCGTCGACCGCGCCCATGCGGCAGGTGCCCACCAGGTGCCAGGTATCGCGCACCGCCATCAGCATCCATTCGTCGAGCGCCCGGTCATCCTCGACATCGTCCATGGTCAGCTCGATGGAGAGGGTGACGCCTCTGGACAAGGAGACGCCGTCGCTAATGGCCTGGACAGCCGGGTGGCGTCCGATGGCAAACAGGCGTCGGGCTCCGTCGCGCAGGCGGACGAGGTCGCGTTCGTCGGAGAGCAGCTGTTCATCGATCTCGGGCATCGCCAGTGGATCCGGGTCGACGACGCGCAGCACACCTTTCGAGAAGCTCTGCCAGGTAATGACCGACATTGCCCCGGCCTGCAGCCCGGCCTCGTTGTAGCCGTTCAGGTTGCGGCTGGCGATGACCATGTCGTTGGCGCCGGCACCGGCGAGTCCCGAGCTGTAGCGGATATAGCAGGTGAGCAGCCGGTCGTCCCAGGACGTCGCGCGCGCCTCGGGTTTCAGGTGCAGATGGATACCCACCGACGAGTGATCGGTGAGGTTCCGGCCAACCGGCAGATCTTTGAGTACCGGGATGCCGAGCGCGGCGAGGTCGTCTGCCGGCCCGATGCCGGATCGAATCAGGATCGGTGGGGTGAACACCGAGCCGGCAGACAGCACGATCTCCTGGCCGAACAGGTCGATCCAGCTACCGCCTCGATTGGCTCGTACCCCGATAGCCTGGTTGCCCTCGAAGAGCACCCGGTCAACGTGCGCGTCGCCGAGGATGGTCAGGTTGTGCCGGTCACGGGCAGGTTCCAGATAGGCATCGTTGGTCGAGACTCGATTCTCCGCGGTGCGGTTGACCGGTATCGCCGAGATGCCGGTCGAATCAGGCGCGTTGAGGTCCGGGTGCCAGGGATAGCCCAGATCGAGCCCGGCTTGGAGCAACGCGAGATCGACCTTTCCCCAGCGCGAGAGAGGCGGGCGCGAGATCGTGACCGGACCATACCGGCCGTGGTAGAAGGCATCACCGCAGTCGAGATCATTCTCCAGCTTGTTCATGGCCGGCAGAAGCTCCTCGCCCGACCAGCCTCTGCAGCCCTGCTCGGCCCAGGCATCGTAATCTTCCAGCATCCCTCGATGGGCGACCTGCCAATTGATGGCGGAGCTGCCGCCCAGCCCACGCCCGCGATCGTAGAGTCGTGGCTCCTGGACGTGAGATCGGCGCACCATGAGCGCCGGCCACTGGTACGGAGCGAAGAGCTCGGGATTGGTGATCCCCAACGGGTTCGGACTGCGCATCTCTGCCGGCGCGTCGGCCGCCCGGTAGTCCGCACCGGTTTCCAGCAGAAGCACCGTCGTCCGCGGATCCTCTGACAGCCGTGCGGCAAGCACCGCGCCGGACGAGCCGGCCCCCACGATGATGTAGTCGTATCCACTCTCGCGTGCCATAGTCGATCCTCTCGTCCGGCGGAATGTCTGGCTGGTCTGGGCCTGTGTCGCACGATAATAGGCGATGCCGCTTGAATCTGGAAGTAGACAGAGTTCTTGCCATCTCGAACGGAACGCACGAGCATCTCTGACGCTGCCGGGTCAGCTACTATGATTGCCGCGCCGGGAGCCGTAGAAGGAGAGGGGATCGTCATGCGCATTATTGTTGGCGCCGACCACGCGGGATTTCATCTCAAGGAAATCGTCGTTAAGGCCCTGCAGAATTGGGGACACACCGTTGAAGACGTCGGAACCCATATGCCGGAGCCCATCGACTTCCCCGAGGTGGCCCGGCGCGTCTGCGATCCGCTTGCGCGGGGGCGAGTACGACCGTGGCGTCATGGTCTGCGGCACGGGTATTGGAGCCTGCATGGCGGCGAACAAGATCCCCGGCATCCGGGCCGCCTTATGCCACGATATGTACTCGGCCCACCAGTGCGTTGAACACGACGACGCCAACGTGCTCTGCCTCGGCGCGCAGATCGTGGGTGATCTGCTCGCCCTGGATCTTCTGCGTACCTACCTCGCCGCCGAGATGAGCCCCGAGGAACACTTCCAGCGCCGGGTGCGGCAGCTCAGCGAGATGGAGCGTCAGGCAGCCGAAGAGTTTCCGGCGAGGAGGTAGGACGCAACGCTGGAAGTGGCCGTTCTATCCCCGTCGGGGCGTCATGATGAAGATGTCCCGGTTCATCCGATAATTGTGGCCCCCCATGTTCGTAGCGGCGCAATGCATTGCGCCCCCTTCAACTAGTTGCGGGCCACTCCGTTTTTCCGTAGCGGCGCAATTCATTGCGCCTTGCCTGACCGCTCGGGCGCCGGAGAGGGCGCAATAAATTGCGCCGCTACGCATCGCTGGATGACGTTGTTGCGTACCATTATTACGCCCTGTCTGGCTGCCCGTGGCGTTGAAGAGGGCGCAATGAATTACGCCCCTACGGGAGATCGTGACGAGCAGATCACGCCCTAAAACCCCTCATTGCCCCGCTCCTGCGACGTTCACAGTAGGTGTGTGCATCACCAGTAGCGCATGGCGTCGGTGAAGAGCGCGCGGAGATCGTCCTCGCCCGCTGGCCGGGGCGAGAGCTTGGTGACGCGATGCTGGGGAATCGTTCCAGCCACCAGCGCATCGATATCGTCTGACTCAAACCCAACCGCCGCGAGGCCGTTCGGCATGCCGGTGCGACGCATCAGGTCGATCATCGCGCCGGCCAGGATCTCGCCGGCATCTGCCGGGTCGCTGTTCCTGGTATCCACGCCCATCAGCTGGGCGGCCCAGAGGTGGCGCTCCGGGTTGACCTCGGCCGTCCAGCGAAACACGGCCGGCGCGTTCAGGATCACCGACATGCCGTGCGGGATGATCGCGTGGTCGACGTGGTAGCCCTCGGGACGGAAGTCGCGCACCATCCCTGAGACGGGATAGGACATGCCGTGCGGCAGATGCACCCCGGCATTGCCAAAGCCGATCCCGGCATAGGCCGAGGCCAGCAGCATCTCGCCGCGCGCGTTGATCGTCGTCCGGGTCCTCGACGGCCTGCACGATGTTCCTGGCCATCATCTCCAGGGCCCTGGCCGCCCAGATGTCGCTGATCGGGTTCGCGCCCTGATAGGCGGGGCGCATGCCTGCATGCTCCGGCGCCGGTCGCTGATGGTATGGCAGCGCGGTCAACGACTCGACCGCGTGCCACAACACATCGAAGCCGGAGCACGCCGCCACCATCTTGGGCATGCTGCGCGTGTTGTCTGGATCGATGATGCCCATCACCGGCCGCAGCGCGCGGTGGGCGATGCCCGTCTTGGCGTGCATCTCGACGTAATCGAAGATCGCGACGCCGGTCGTCTCGCTGCCGGTGCCGGCTGTGGTCGGGATGGCGATCAGCGGCTTGCAGCGGGCCAGGCACTGGCGTGCCTCGCCGATCGGCGCATTGACATAGGTCAGGAGGTCGGCGGGATAGGTGGCATACAGGTTGGCGGCCTTGGCGGTATCGATGCTGGAACCACCGCCGACCGCCACGTAGCCGTCGAAGGCGCCATCGGTCGCGAACTCGATCGCCTCGTGGAAGGAGGCATCGGTCGGCTCGACGCGGGCGCGATCGAACAGTACCGCGTCCAGCCCCTCGGCCCGCAACGATTCGAGCGCGATCCTGACCGGATCGCTGTCAGCCAGGTTCGGATCGGTCACGACCATGACCCGCGTTGTCCCGAGTCGTTTCATCTCGAACCCGACTTCGCGGGTAGCGCCCAGACCATATTTGATGCTGGACGTGTCCATGGTGAAGATCGTTTCCGGCCCCATGTGCTGCTCTCTCCCCTTTGCTGCAATCACGTGGGACCAGTGTAACTGGCATTCCACATTCTGGGGAGACCATGTCGCTGTCGTTCCGCCAGCAGGGAATGGAACGGGGTGACGCAGCCCACGCCTGTTCCAACGACGTCAGACGTGTGCATCGGTCAGGAGGGAACGGTGTTTTTTTCGTCATCCTGAGTACTGGACCACAGGGGAGCTCCGGGGTTCCTACCTGTCGCTCGGGGGTGACAGCATCCTGCGCCTATTCGTCACCCTGAGCGCCTTGTTCGTCATCCTGCGCCTATGAGTCATCCTGAGCGGAAGCGAAGGATCTCTGCGTCAAACGCCTCGGCAATCAAGCAAGAGATCCTTCCTTGCGTCAGGATGACTATCAAGCTCAGTACTGGACCACAGGGCAGCTCCGGGGTTCCTATTTGGCCGTAGGGGAGGAGCTCGTCTCCTCCCGAACCCCCCGGTCCGCTCGACGCGGGAGGAGACGAGCTCCTCCCCGACCGGGGGTGTCACCATCATCGTGGTCGAGTGAACGGCGCTCGTCAGTCATCCTGAGCGGAAGCGAAGAGCCTGCCCTGAGCGAAGTCGAATGGGATCTCGTGCTCGACTCCCGAGACGTTTGACCGGAGATCCTGAGCGCAGTGGCAGGGATGACGTAAAGAAGGCTGCTGGATCGCGCGAACGACCGAATGGGGGCATGTCAGGATAGGAATATCCCAGGGATGCCGGCGACCTCGTTCAGGAAGCGCGCCGTTGTTTTCCAGCGTGCCAGCCCTCGATCATGCCGTGGATGTGAGCCGCCGCGCTTTCGATGTCGTAATACTTGTACTGTCCGGCCCGGCTCTCGGCGGAGAGGACCCCGCAGCGGTGGACATCCTTGAAATCACCGTAGGGGAACTTGTACCTCCCCTTTCTTTCCTCTTCTTCTTCATCATCGATGCCCAGGTGCCACTTGGCGTACTCGCCTATCCCATGCTGCTTGATAAACTCGTTCTCCTCGTGGGCATTCGGCTGGTGCTCGCTCCAGGCATCCCGGTCGTCGTATACAACCCGATCTTCGAGCACGAGCTCTTTCGCGTGGTCAAACCCCCGTCGATTCAATTTCACTGCCATTGTCCATCACGTCCTCTCATGATAGTCACTGGTGTAAAGATCAGCGGACGGTGCTCAGCGGGCGAAGGCCGGCTTCGATCTGGGCCCGGTGCGGCTCCAGGAACGGCGGCAGAACCAGACTCTCCCCGAGGTGTTCGGGGTCTTCATCGACGGCGAAACCGGGACCGTCGGTTGCGATCTCGAACAGGATATGACCGGGCTCACGAAAGTACACTGACCGGAAGTAGTAGCGGTCAATCACCTGTGTCACCCCGATGCCAGCACGGGCAATCCAGTCGCGCCACTGCGCGTGCTCCTCGTCAGTCGGCGTTCGGAAGGCAACGTGGTGAACCCCGCCGATGCCGACGCGGCCGAGCCGGATCTCCGGCCGCTCGTCAACATGAACCTCGGTGCCGGCGCCGCCTGGGCCGGTCTCGAACACGACGGTACGGTGCGCCGGGTTTTCCGGCGACGTGTATTCTCTTGCCTGCCGGAAGCCAAGGACCTCGGTGAGCGTCAACGCGGTTGGCTCCAGCTCTTCAACCATGAGCCTGACATGATGCAGACCTCGGATCTGCATCTCGACCGGCACCGGACTCTCTTTCCAGGGGACACCCGGCGCCATACCCTCGCCATCATCAGCCGCGAGCACGAGCCGTTGCCCCTCAGGATCGGTGAAGGGCAGCATGTCCTGCCCGCCCACGTCGACGATCCCCTCGTGGGGGACAAGATGCTCCTCGAAGCGCTGCAGCCACCAGTTGAGCGCGTCAGGGCCAGGGACGCGCAGCCCGATCGCGGCGATACTGCCGGTACCCGATACGTTCGGCCCAGCGTTGGGCCAATCGAAGAAGGTCACCTCGGTCCCTGCGTTCCCCTCGCCATCGGCGTAGAAGAGATGGTAAGCGGAGACGTCGTCCTGGTTGACTGTCTTCTTGACCAGGCGCAAGCCCAGGATCTGGGTATAGAAAGCCAGGTTCCCTGCCGCATTCCCTGTCACTGCTGTTACATGATGTAAGCCACCCAGTTGCATAACCTTCTCCTCGCGAGTTGACGGTATGGTGTCCGGGGCTCGTGTTCGGGCCCAGGTCATTTCGTTGGCTCGTTCTATCGATTGTACGCCAATGCAGACCCTGCCTATGCGCCGCAAGATGGAGATGTGTCGCCACTGATACGGGCTCAATCAAGCACAAAGGGCGACGCGCAACGCGTCGCCCCATTTGAGCTGTCTGAGCTGAGAACTCTTCTCGCTGGACGCGCTACCTCACGTTGATCGCGACAGTGTGCTCGACCGGATCACCACTGACGGTGAATGTCAGCAGCCAGGCGCCCGCCGAGAGTCCCTTGAGCTTGAGGTTATACATGTAACCTTTGAGTCCTTTGTCGTACCTGAAGACGCTGTCCGGGTTCGCGCTGCTCGCGACATTGGTGACTGTTTCGGTGCCGTCCAGTTTGCTCATCTTCACCGAGGTGAGGACGATATCTGCGCTCGACATGTTTGCGCCGTTCGCATCATGAATCTGGAGTTTGACCGGAACAGTGCTCCCGGATTTGTGAACCTTCGTCTGGTCATACAGAGCGTGAATCGCGTAGGTGACGTCGTAGGTCAGGGCTGCGCTGGAGGTATTTTCCACGTTATCCACGGCATCGATGCTGAAACTCTTCGTGCCCGTCGAGGACGTGTCCAGGGCGCTGCCGTTCTCAACGGTTCCCTGGCACGAGACCACGCCGGAGCCGCCATCCACGCACTCGTAGTGTGCCGCGACTTCCTGATTGAGCGTGTACGTCTCAGCGCCAGGCGTGACGAGACGGATCTCGGGAGCCTTCCTGTCCACCATGTTGCCGCCAACCGGCCCTGCCTCGACGCAATTGCCGGCCAGATCACAGACGGTGTGGCTGTTCGTCTCGGCGGACACCGTCTCGATTCCCGCGGGCACGCTGGTTGTCAGGTTGAAGGTCGCGTCGGCGCTCTCAGCGAGCCCGGAGACGCTGTCGCTACTCGTACATGCAACGCTGACGTCCGCTGCGTGCCATAGTCCATCCGCGCTGTCGCAGGTCACGTCAGGTTGTGTCTGGTCGATCTTCACCGTCAACGATTGTGTGGGGCTCATGCGGCCGGCCTGATCGACGGCGCGGTACTGGATGACATATTCGCCTTCCGGGGCAGGTTGAATTGTGCCGTCCTGAAGGGTGATGTCCTGGCCGATCGCGACTGTCGCCCCGGGAACCGCAGTGAACAGGGCGTTGCCGGCGAGCAGTGAGCTCTGATACTGGATTAGCGCCACTCCCGAACCGCCAGGTGTGTCGGTTCCGTTCATGACGACATCCACCGGTGAGAGATACCAGCCGTTCGCGCCGGAGGTACCAGCCGCCACGCTGGCCGCCGGTGTACCCGGATCGTGCAGGTCTACCTTGACGTCGTGCAGGAAGCTCGAGCTCGGTCCGTTCTGGTTGCTCGCCACGAGGTTCAGCTTGTAGATACCGTCCACGCTGATCTCGAACGTCCAACGGTAGGTGTTAGCGTCATCAAGGCCGGCAACGCAGGTGATGCCGGGTACCTGAGCGCAAGGTAACCCGTTCACGGTCATGCTCGCTGCCCGGATACCGGCGCCATCCTCGGCTGCCACCGTGAAGACCGCCTTGTTCGATGAACAGACTCCGCCGTCACAGCTACCGGTCAACCAGCCGTTGGCTCCCATTGTTGACGTTATCGAGCCGGATGATGTGGCGGTGCTGAAGCTCGGACCCGGTCCCTCGGCCGCAAGCAGCGCCTGGACTATCTGCCGCGCGTAGGCGCGATGTCCGGCCCCATTCGGGTGCATGGTGCCCTTCTGGGCCTTCAGCTCCAGCAGGAAGATCGGTCCCCACGACGTGGTCGTGCCCCAGACCGGGCCCTGCTGCCGGGCAGATTCGTATGGCTGGACCACCCAGTGGTCGTTGGCACAGTAGCCGTGGTTGGTGTATTGCTCGGAGATACCGGTCACGAAGTGCCAGCCCTTGTCCGCGTGACGCTCGGTCGCCGCCTCTATTTGAGCGTTGAGCTTGTGGACGACCTCGTTGCGCGCCCACTCGGCTTCGTCGCGGTCGATGTGCACTTTGGCGAAGTCGAACGGCGTTGTCGGGATGATTTCGCCCAGCATCGAACCACACGTCTCGCCGTTGTCATCGCGAGTGGGGTCGGGGTACTCGGTGAGATAGACGTTCTTGATGTTGAGCGCCGGCCGGCCCTCGGGGTCGCTATCATGCAGCGCCTCAGCGAGTGCGTCGTACCGTCCTGGTAGTGCCGCGAGGTCGTCCGCCAGCCGTTGCAGAACCGCTGGTTGCTCGTGGCATCGGCCACCCAGCCCGAAGACGCGTGGCATGTTGTGCCAGACGCAGTCGGCGATGATGTCGGCGAAGTGCACGTCGTTGCCGCCGCCGCTGACGATTAGCGCGTCGATCTCGCGGCCGTTGGCGACCTCGGACAATACCTGCAACTGCGATCGGAGGAAATTCGCCTCATTGTAGTCGTTCGGATTAGCCGGGTCGGCCCCGCGGTACGGCGCCAGGATGCCGGAGCCCTCGTAGTGCTCTCCGGAATAGATAGGCGCGTTGATCGTCGCTCCCGAGCAGGCGAGCGAGATGAAGGTCACCGATGTCTGGTAATCAGCCCGTTCGATGGTCATCGCGGCCTGAGCCGACCCGGCGAATGCCGAGCGATGGCAGCGCTTGTCTACCCAGCGTGCGCCTGTCTTCACGAAGCCAAAGTCATCGAACGTCTGTGGCACGTCCGGGTTACCCTCGCCCGAGCCGTACGAGTCACCGATCGAGACGATGAACAGATCGTCCACCTCCACCACTTGCCGGTATGTCCCGGCCGCTCCGTCCGGGGTGGTGATCGTAAGCTTCACTTCGTACTCACCCTCAGCGGGGAAGACGTGTGACCAGCGACAGGCGTTAGCCTCGGCGCTCACGTCGGTTCCAAACACCTCCCACCGGTACGTGTTGACGGTTGGCGCGGCGTTGGCTTCGTCCTCGGTCTGGCAGCCATCGAAGTCGATCTGGAACCCGTTCGGGTTGACATACGCCTGATTGTAGGTGGCCGTTGCGGCATCCCAATGGTAGTCGATGATGCCGTCTCCGTCGGCATCCCGGCCAAACCTGCTTGGTGTGCTCCAGGTGAATCCGGCTGCCGGTGGCGTGAAGGTATCTTCGGGTACCTCTTCAATTGGCGGAGGATCCAGAGGATCCATTGGAATCGCGTAGGTTGCCGCAGGGCTCAGTCCGGCGATAAACGCCATCAGGACGAGCAGTACGACAAATCGTCGTGAGGTCACGTTCGTTCTCCCTTGTTCCTTAGATCCGGTCACTCGATACTGGAAACGTCCGCAATCCGTGCTGTCAGGATGTGCCCGACCGCGCCGGCGTCTTGATGGATCATCGGAAAACTCCTTCTGAAACCGAGTGCTACTTGAACTGAATTCCGATTACTGCCGTTCGAATGAGCCACTCCTTCCTCCCTTGTGCTGGTTGCTGATTTCCGCGCCGGCCTGGCCGGGTGCCTGGCCGTGTTGTGTGGACGCGTCGCCCTGCTCGCAGATCCATTCGACGGCGTCCGCGACGGAGCGCGCCAACACCTTTGTGCCCGACTGGATATGCTCGATCTCGATCCGCTGCTCGTCGTTACCGAGCTCCCAGCAGCGCAGCAGAAACGAGCTGTGCTTCCGCACGATGACGACTCCTTTGATGTGGCGTCCATGCGCCAAGCGATCGCTGATGTCCTTCTGTGGCGAGAATAGGCAAGGGGTGTCACCGAAGCGTTAGCAACGGAAACTACATATATGTAGGAGGTCGTCGGAGAGGTGGTGGGACGCGCTTCACCGGCTGTGAGTGATCCCGACGTTCACGGGGGTTCCGCATACGCAACGCAGAGGGGGCAGTCGCTCGACTGCCCCCTCGTTACGCGCGGCTCGGGCCCTTACCGGTGGTGGGGAACGGTGACCGTTGCGCTGCACGTGCTGCGGTTCCTAGCCTGGTCCACCGTTGCGTAGGTCAGGGTGTAGACCCGGCCCGCTCCGCCCCCGGAGCGCTCGGCGCGCAGCTGCCCCACGGTGTCGGGCGTGTTGAGCGCGAAGCCCTGGATGTCGTTGGTGGTGTTCCCGTCGCCCGGCCCGTTGTCCGGCTCGTTGCTCGTCACCGAGACCAGCGTGAAGCCGGTGGCGTCGTCGCTCAGCGTGAGGGTGGCCCGCACCGGGACGAGCTGGTGGTTGGGCGGCCAGAGCTGGTTCGGGGTGACGCGGCAGGTACAGCTCGGTGCCGTGCGGTCGAGGTTGACCGTGACCTGCTGGCTCGGTTCCACGTTGCCGGCCACATCGACGCTCCAAAAGGTGACGGTATGCATGCCGTCGCTGTCAAGGAGGATGCCCTCGGCCGGGTAGGGCTGGGGCTGGCCGTGGTTGAGGGTGTAGGAGGTGGTCTCGACGCCGGTGCCGCCCGCGTCGTCAACGGCGGTGAGCGTCAGGGTGACGACCTGATTGGTCCAGGTGTCGAAGGGGTAGTCCTCCCCGTCGAGCGTCTGGGCCGTGGCGCTGGTGGTGGGCGGCGTGCTGTCGGCGGCCGCCTCGGTAACCGACACCAGCGCGAAGCTGCGGGTACCGGCTGTTGGCGTCGATGACAGCTCTCCATCACTCACGATAAGGGTCACCAGGTAGCTACCGGCCGTCTCGAATCGATGATGCGGATTCATTCCTGTCCCGATATTGCCGTCGCCGAAGTCCCAGGTGTAAGTCAGCGCAGCGTCTTCCGGGTCGTGCGATTGAGAGCCATCGAAGACGACCTCGGTAGCTGTATCGCTTGCATAGCGCGGACCCCCTGCGTCGGGGACCGGAGCCTCATTCGCCGATGGCGGACAGGGAACGGTGATGTCAGTCGTTGGACCACCAACGATGCCAGCCTCGTAGCTCCCCGGCAGAGCGTCTTGAGGCACGCTGATCTCGGCGTCGAACGAATAGTTCGGCATGGTGGTCGTGATGCTCGACGTGCCGGACCAGGGCAAGGCAACGTCGACCGTGCCTGTGGGAAGCGGACCGGAGGCAAAATTCCAGCCGCCGTCTCGCAGCGTCGGGAGATCTGGACCAGCGATCCCGCTGGTTGTCACCGACTCCCCAGGATTGACACAGGCGGGAGTTACTGCGATCGCGCGCTCCGGCATCGGCGACATGATCTCGACGACGGTCGTGATCGGGTGTGAGTCGTCCTGGCCGTTGTTCACGCTGAGCTGGACGGTATACCGGCCGGGCGTGGTGTATGCATGTGAGAGGTTCGCATCGCTCGTCGTGATCGACTCCGATCCGTCGCCGAAGTCCCAGGTGTAGGTGAGTGGTGCTTCGTCGGGATCGAACGATCCACTAGCGTCAAACCGCACGGTTCCATCAGCCCACCCGACGTATGGGCCGGAAGGGTTGGCGATTGGCTGCACGACTGGCGGCTCGTACCGGATAAAGACATCGACGGCGTTGTTCGTGTCATCGGGAACAAGATTCGTCGCGGCAGCCTGGAATACCACGGTGCCATCATCCAGGACCGGCGCGGGATGTTTCGGGCCATGGGGCGCCGTTCCAACATCCGGCAAGGCCTGTTCTCCACTACTCGAGACGCTGACGCGCTCGGTAATGCGTTCCTGCCGGTCATGCAAGAAGATGTCGCGTCCAGCTGGGTGCGGACGTACGCCCCGGTTTGTATCGTCTGCCACCAGATTCTCGGCGCTGGAGTAAAAGGTGACATAGCGGCCGTTCGGGCTGATGGCTGGGTCTGTGGCATGGAAATTGGCCTGCACCCCGGCGCTGGAGACATCCACGCGCTCGGTTACGCCTTGCTGCCGGTCCCTGACATAGATGTCGTACAACCAGTCGTTGGCGTCCGTTCCGGCAACCATGAAACGTGACCCGGACCAGAAGGCGACGTAGCGGCCGTCGGCGCTGATGGACGCATGCATGCTGTGGTTATCGCCGAAGGCTCCCGAGCGGGGCACGCTGACGATCTCGGTCGTACCTGCCTGGCGATCGCGGACGTACACCTGATCGTAGGTATTTGTCTGAGGGATGAGAGCAGCGGAATCTGACTGGAACGTCACAAAGCGACCGTCGGCGCTGATGCTTGGAATTGTGCTGCCGTCAGTACCTCCTCCCGAGCAACTGAAGGCCGTGCAGCTACCTCGTGTGCCCTGTTGCCCGGAGCTATTGACGCTTGCTCGCTCCGTCGTTTGCTGCTGAAGATCTCGTACAAAGATGTCCGACACACCGTTGGTATCGTCGGCCACCAGATTGGAAGCGTGAGAGTCGAACGCCACGTAGCGCCCGTCCGCACTGATCGATGGATATCGCGAGAAGGCATCCCCCATATCACCGTTGCTGGATTGGCTGACGAGCTGCGTGACGCCTGTCTGGCGATCGCGCACGAAGACCTGACCTGCTTGTGTCGGCGTGCTCTCAGCCGTCAGGTTCGTGGCGTGCGACACGAAGGCAACGTAACGCCCATTGGCGCTGATTGAAACGTCAGAACTCTGTTCGTTGCCGGACGTTCCGTCCAGGGCAACGCTGATAAGCTCAGTTGTCCCTTCCACGAGGTTGCGCACGAAAACGTCCGTCGTTCCGTTGAAGTCGTTCGGGACAACGGAGCCTGATACTGAATCGAAGGCCACGAATCGCCCATCACTGCTAATTGATGGATCCGATGCCTGTGAAATCTGCTCGCCATCATCGGAACGATTCACGCGCTCTGTGACCTTGCCGCTGCCGGGGCCACCAGCGCCGCTCACATACGCGACCAGGGTGTCGGTGCTGCTGCCGCCGAGATCGTCTGAGACGGTCAGCGTCACCGGATAGACACCCGGCGAGGAGTAGGTGTGAGCTGCATTGATGCCGGAGCCCGTCGAGCTGTCGCCAAAATCCCAGGCATAGCTCAGGCTGGACCCATCCGTCGTGGCGGAGAGAGAAGCGTCAAACGCGATCGGCGCGCCGGTGGCGCCGGCGACATCGTTGCCAGCGCGCGCCACGGGAGTGAAATGCGTGACCTCACTGAGGGTGCTGCTTCCGCCAGGAATGTGATTCACCTCGTATTTGATGGTCTCGCCGGTTGTGATCGGCCGGTCAACCGAGCCGACCTCGGTAATCGTGTCCCCGGTTACCAGTTTGAAGTTCAGCTTGAGCTGGCCACTGCCAGTTGCCGTCACCTGGTAGCGATAGACACCCTCCATCGGGTCACGGACAACCATGAACTTCTCCGGATTGATCGGTGGGAGCTCCCCGAGTAAATCAGTCTCCCCACGCGAGATATCGTAGGACGCCGCGGGATCCTCTTTGACATAGGTTCCGGTTGCGGGATCAAAGCCGGTGCGCCGGCCGTCGGGGTTGATCGCGAGGATCTCGAACGGCGCCGGATCGTCCTCGACGAGGAGCACCGAACCGGCCGGCTGGAGCACCGGCTGCACGTCGAGCACGCGCTCGATCTTCTTCTCCCACTCTGCGTACTTTGTTTCGTCGCCACCGAACGGCGCGCCACCCCTCTGGTAAGAAGGGCCCGCAGGATCAATGACAAGGTACTGACTCTTCACAGGATCCCAGCCAACGATGACGTTCATGTGTCCCGCGCCGGAAACCGGTTCGCGCAGACCGATGATGGTGGGATTGCCAGCCAGTAGATTGCGGTCGATCAGTTGCCGGACATCGGAGCCAAATCCCATGTGTGTCTCCACCCGGACACCGGTTTCTGAGCGGTACACGATCTTCCCGTCTGCGTCTCGTACCACTGCAGGATTGGCGAGTGACTCGAGCGCCCACAACTGGATTGATACGCCGCAGCCCACCTCACTGCTTCCGTCTGACTTGTACCCCCAATCCAGAGGAACCGACCCGTCACCCCGTCCATGCCTGAGGTAGGCATCGATGTAGACCGGTGAGAAGGCGAGCTCCAGCTCAGGTGGACCGCGACGGGTCAACCGGTTTTGCGGGATCGAGGTATCGTCCGGATCGATCGTCAGAGAGAACACCTCGACCGGATACCAGGGGAGAGAGCTGCCCGCTTGCGGGGCGCCTAGATGATGGGTAATAACCGTGGATAAGGCTGAGAGATAGCAGCCGCACTTTCCCATGATGACACCCTGGTCGCCGTCTGGGCCTATCCCGATATCCCCCCACTTCGGATGGGCTTGTGACTGGTTGGTGAGGCCGTGAGACACGGTGAGATCAATGGGGGGAAGCGACGCAGTCTGTGCCGCCGCGCTCGGCACAGAGAACGTGCTGTATGGCAGAACAAAGCTCGCGGCGAGTATCGCCACGATGACCAATGTGGTTCCCCTCTGGAATCGTGAGGCCGGCAAACGGCGCATGATGATCATCCCTCCTGGCTGGAGTACGGTAACTGGTTCTCAAGCACCACCTTAAACAGGGCCTGTCAACGGAGCGTTTACAGGAGGAACTACATATATGTAGGAAGTCTGTAGTGAGAGTCAGGAGGAGGTTGCGTCGTCCGACACGAGCCCATGCTCGATAGCCCACGCTCGTACCTCAGCGCGGGACGGAACAGCGAGCTTACGCAGAATGTTGCTGACGTGTTTATCAGCCGTGGGGCGAGCCATGCCCAGGATCGAGGCGATCTGGGTGTTGGTGTGTCCCTGTGCCACCAGCTTGGCGACGTCGAGCTCGCGCCGGCTCAGGGATGCCGGGGAAGGCGCCGGGGCTGGCTCACTCGCTGTCTGCCCATCGGGTTCGACGGCCGAAACATCCAGTGCTTCTGCCACGACTTCTTCCAGAGGAAGTGCTCTCCCGGCAGCCCAAGCAGCATTGAATGCCTCTTCCCCGAGGGTGTTGCGGGCCGTGGAAATCGAACCCTCCATCCCCACGAGGTCGGCCGGTGGCAAAGGTACATTCAGGCTGTCACGCAAACCCTCCGCCGCGCCAAAGAGCCGAGCCGATCGCTCCGCGCTCTCCGGGCTGGTATCGAAGAGCGCGATTGCTGAGGCCACACCTTCCAGCCCACAGGCGATCCCACGTTTGTCCCCGTTGTCCACCGTCAGGCGCAGACATTGATTCTGGAACGCTAGCGCCCGCGCATGCTCGCCCAGATACGTGAAGGCAAATCCCAGGTTCTGGAGGACCATGGCATTGAGCGACTTGGCGCCCACTTCCTGGTACAGGTTATGACTCTCGGTAGACATCGCCACCGCCAACGCGTAATCGCCCTTATCAAGGGCAACGACTCCCAGACCGGAGAGCGCCAGCGCGATTCCCAGCTTGGTCCCGATCTCCCGCTGAAGCATCAGTTCTCGCTCATAGAGCGCGGTGGCACCGTCCAGGTCACCCTGTTCGCGTGCCAGGTTGCCCAGATTGTGCAGCGTGTTTGCGGCTCCTGGCTTGTCGCCCACTTCCTCCCGTAGACGCAGCGCTTCGCGGTAATGGCGTGACGCCTCGAGGTAGTTACTCTGCAGCTCAGCCACAGCGCCTAGATTATGAAACGTACCAGCAAGGTGATATTGATCTCCAGCTGCCTGGAACAGGGGCAGGGATTTGCGTGAAAATTCTTCCGAGCGCAGCGTGTCGCCCCGCCTCCAGGCCAGCATCGCGGCGCACTGCAACAGCCTCGCCTTTAACCGCAGCGCAGGCGTATCGCCCTCACTGCGGGCCAGGGTATCAGCGAGCCAGCCTTCACCCTCCACAAGGTAGCCAAGGTTGGACCAGAATCGCAGCAAAGCTACGCATAGGCGTGCTTCACGCTCGATGTCCCCGTTCTCCGCCAGCCGGTGTCGCGCCGCTCGAAGGTTGTCGTGCTCTCGTTCCAAACGGCCAAGCCAAGCGCTCTGTTCTGGACCGGTCAACAACGGCTCGGCTTCCTCTGCCAGTAACACGTAATAGTTGGCGTGCCGATCACCTGCTTGTTGCTCTTCACTGCTCTCCGCAAGTTGTTCCGCGGCATATTGCCGAACGGTTTCCAGTAGCCGGTAACGAATGCCAGTGGCTCCCGCAGCGACGGGATCAGCTTCCTCGACCTGCACGAGGGACTTATCAACAAGGTGTGCCAACAGTGTCAGCACCTCGGTTTCGTCGATGCTGGAACCATCGTCAGGCTCGTCGCTATGCCACGCACACACGGCTTCGACCGCGTCCAGCGTCCAGCCGCCGGCAAAGACCGCTAACCGGCGAAGTAACGTCTGCTCTCCGCTATCGAGCAGGGCGTAGCTCCAATCGAGCGTCGCTCGCAACGTGTGTTGCCGGCTCGATGCGGTACGGCTGCCTCCGGAAAGCAGACGCAGGGCGTCGTCCAGCCGTTCGGCCATCTGTTCAGGAGCAAGCACCGATGCGCGAGCGGCTGCCAGCTCAAGCGCAAGCGGTAGTCCGTCCAACCGGCGACAGATCTGTGCCACGGCCATCGCGTTGCTAGTTGTTAGCGCAAAACCTGGCCTGACCCAGCGGACGCGGTCGACAAACAGTGCCACTGCTCCATTCTCGACCAGCTGATCCAGATCCGGCGACAGTGACTCGTCGGACCGCTCCAGTGGGAGTGACAGCGGCGGTACTCGCCAGACGACCTCGCCGGGCACGCGCAATGCCTCACGGCTTGTGGCAAGGATGCGCAGCTCCGGGCAGGCCATCAGCAGGGTTTCAACCAGGCCGGCGCAGGCATCGATCAGATGCTCGCAGTTGTCCAGCACGAGTACCAGCGACCGGGGACGCAGCGCATCGACGATTGCCTGGAGCGGTGACTGGCCCGCTTGCTCGTGAACGCTGAACGTTGCGGCCACTGTTGTGGGAACCAGCGCTGGGTCGGCCAGCGAAGCCAGTTCTACCAGCCACACTCCATCCGGGTAAGCGTCGGCCAGCTGTCGGGAAAGCTCCAGAGCCAGTCTGGACTTGCCGGAACCGCCCAGGCCCGAGAGGGTGATGAGCCGCGTCGTGGATAGGAGCTTGTGCAACTCATCAAGCTCGTGTCGCCTCCCGATGAAGCTTGTCAGGGGCGCCGGGAGATTGTGTTGCGTGGTTGACTCATCGACTGGGTCTCGGGAACCAGTGCCGGCAGGCGCTTGAGACACTGATTCGGGCGCCGGGAAGCGCCCAGCGGCGATGTTCGCGTGTAGACGCTGGCTTGTGACCGAAGGTTCGACGTCCAGCTCGCGCATCAGTCCGTCTTTGAGGCGCTCGTACTGGCGCAACGCCTGACCGGGACGCCCGGACAGGGCGTAGACGCGCATCAGACCGGCGTGTGCGTCCTCGTGAGTGACGTCAGCCGCAATTACCCTCTCCAGCATTGAGATTGCCTGAGCGTACACTCCGCGTGACTCATAGAGGTACGCCAGCGACAGCAGCAGACCAAGATAGGTATCTCGTAGTGACTCGCGCGGCGCGGCGGCCCAGTCCTCGTAGCGATCTTCCGGCAGGAGATCTCCGGCATAGAGATCAATCGCCCGCCGGAAAGCCTCTGGGCTCTGACGCTGAAACGCCTCCGCGGCAGCCGTTTCGAACGTCTCGACGTCGACTGACAGGCCGTTCGGCGGATCGAGAACGAGCACATCCCGGCGGTGATAGAGGCATGACTGGGCGCCGGTGACACGTTCAGGTTCCAGCGCGCGACGAGCAGCGTAAAGGGTAGCCCGCAGGTTACTGGCTGCTGCCTCAGGCTCGAGCTCCGGCCAGAGGAGATCGACCAGCTGGTCGCGGTGGAGCTGGTGCTGTGGCGACAGGCACAGGAGCTTGACCATGCCGCGTGCTTTGTGGGTGCGCCAGGCCGCATCTGGAATGGGTCGGTCACCAGCCCTCACCTGGAAGCCGCCGAGCAGCTGGATATGCAGTGGTGAGGAACGTTCGATTGTGTCCTCCGGTGAATCTGTCCCGTGAGCGTGCTGCGTCA
Organism: uncultured Chloroflexia bacterium; assembly: GCA_963729445.1. Classification (GTDB taxonomy): domain Bacteria; phylum Chloroflexota; class Chloroflexia; order Thermomicrobiales; family CFX8; genus JACCZH01. The sequence goes on along the minus strand of CAVSNU010000002.1, from coordinate 1,032,460 downwards.
TGACTACCTGCCGCATTGAGGATCCCCGGCAATTAGCTTCGCCAGGCTCAGGCTGCGCGACCATCCTGCTCACCGTTGAGCCCATACACACAATACCAGCAACGGCAAGGGTGGGACCACAGTGCTTGCGTAGTGTGCAAGCACTGATGCGGGCGTATCATCCGGACCCCCGAGACCGTCTGGAAATGTGCCTGTCAAAGCAGTGACATCACGAAAACGGGCGAGCGTACGGTTGCCGATTACTGCCTGCCGTTACCGTTCGTTAGCCTTGCGGCGACCTCGGCGCGGGAGGAGACGTTGAGCTTGCGCAGGATGTTGCTGACGTGTTTGTCCGCCGTGGGCCGGGCCAGACCGAGCATCGTCGCGATCTCGGTGTTGGTGTGGCCCCCCGCGACCAGAACGGCGATCTCTCGCTCTCGCGGGGTCAACGCTTTGGGTCGCTGTTTGGGATGCATGCGATGCGACACCTCTTCAGACTCAGCGCGCAGCCTTGCCGTTTCGATCGCCCGCTCGCAAGCCTGACCGGAGGCCATTACCTGTCCCTCCTCCCATGCCACCGCCCACGCGGCGTCAGAAAGCAGGGAGCGCGTTAGTTCCATCCAGGGGGCGATCGCAGCTTGCTCGGCTGGAGAGCGTGGGATGCTTGCCGATGCACGCAGGGTATCGGCCGCGCCGAGGAACTGTACCGCCTGTTGGCCCTGTTGTTGCCTGGCGGCAAGCGCGGCGGTAATCTCCAGGACCTGGGCCGTGATGGCCGGATGCTCGAGCTCCTGCGACGCCGCAATGCCCCGCAGCAGCAGCTGCGCCGCGGACTGGTCCTCACCCAGGCGCAGCTGGATGTCCGCCATGTTGGCAAGCCCTACCGCTATTCCAAGCTTGAAGTCCAGTTCCTGGAAGAGGGCCAGTCCCGCGCTGAACTGCTCCTTCGCACGCTCAAAATCACCGCGTGCGCGCAGCACCTCGCCGATGTTGTTGGACGTGATCGCGACGCTGTGCTCGTCTGCCAGCTCTCGATCGAGGGCAAGGCTCTCCTCCCAATATGTCTGCGCCGTGTCGTAGTCACCCAGGGAGAAGGCGAGCTCGGCAAGTTGGCCCAGGGCCCGGGAGATATTCCATACGTTCCCTTCCTGACGGTCCAGCGCAAGGCTCTCCTCGTGATACTGCTTCGCCAGTTCGTACTCACCCTGATTGCTCAAGGTCGTGCCGAGCACACTGAGGGCCTGGAGAAGGCCCTGGGTGTTGCCCAGCTCACGGTAGAGAGCCACCGACTCTTCGGCCATGGTCCGGGCATCGTCGTAATCACCCTGCGACCACGCAAGCGCGCCTGCTGACCGTAGAGCCGCCGCTCGCAGATGTAGTGGGAGTGAGTCAGACAGCGCGAGGGCTCGCGCCAGCCATTCTCGCCCCTCGCTGCGGTGATCACGCGTATACCAGAACCTCCACATGGCCGACGCCAGGCGAGCTCCGACCTCCGCGTCCTGTTCAAACGCCCAGGTAAGGGCCGCTCGCACATTGTCGTGTTCGGCACTCAGGCGTTCGAGCCACTGAGCCTGCTGCGCGCCCTTCAATCCGGCATCAGACTGTTCGGCCAGCGCTGTGTAGAAGCCGGCGTGCCGGCTCTTGAACCGGTCCATCTCTCCGCTGTTGACGAGTTGCTCGGTTGCGTACTGCCGCACCGTTTCCAGGAGCCGATAGCGAACACCGGCGGCTCCTGCGCCGCCAGGATCGGTGTCCTCGACCTGCACGAGGGACTTATCAACCAGCTGCGCCAGCAGCGGGAGCACCTCGATTTCATCGATGCTCGGCTCGTCGCCATGCGACGCACACACGGCTTCGACCGCGTCCAGCGTCCAGCCTCCGGCAAAGACCGCGAGTCGTCGGAACAACACCTGCTCCAGCCGACCGAGCAGGGCGTAGCTCCAGTCGAGGGTGGACCGCAGCGTGTGCTGCCGGCTCGATGCGGTGCGACTTCCGCCAGAGAGCAAGCCAAGCGCGTCATCCAGCCGTGTAGCCAGTTGTTCCGGCGCAAGCACCGAGGCTCGTGCCGCGGCCAGTTCCAGGGCCAGTGGTAAACCATCCAGCCGGCGACAGATCTGTGCGACGGAGGGAGCGTTTCCGTCTGTGAGCACAAATCCGGGCCGAACCCAGCGCACCCGATCTATGAACATCGCAACCGCTTCGTTTTCCAGTAGTTGCCCCCAATCCACCACCTGCTCCGGCAGCGTCTCCTGCGCAGGCGGCGGGAGAGAGAGCGGAGATACACGCCAGTTGACCTCGCCTGGTACGCGGAGCGCTTCGCGGCTGGTGGCAATGATGCGTACCCCTGGACACGCTTCCAGCACAGATTGAACGAAAGTGGCGCAGGCTTCGATCAGGTGCTCGCAGTTGTCGAGCACGAGCATCAGTTCCCGGTTCTGTAGCGTCTCGATGACCGCCTCGAGCGTCGAGTGTTCCGGATGCTCGCGAACGCCGGCCGCAGAGGCTACGCTCGCTGGTACCAGGGCCGGATCGGACAGCGCAGCCAGTTCCACCAGCCACGCGCCGTCGGGGTAGGTATCGACAACCTCCCGGGCAAGCTCAAGCGCCAGCCGGGATTTTCCAGTTCCACCAACGCCGGTAAGGGTTATCAAGCGCGATGTGTGTAGGAGCTTGCCCAGTTGATCGCGCTCTTCTCGCCGTCCGATGAACCTTGTTAGTGGCGCTGGGAGATTGTGGTGCCGGGTTGCCTGCTGGTCTGAAGGCGGAGCCGGTGGCTGGGTGGCGGTGCTCGCGCCGGGGAAGCGTCCAGCCGCGATCTCTGCATGCAGGCGCTGTGTCGTCATGGACGGTTCCACATCGAGTTCTCGTGCCAGGCCTTCCTTCAGCCGCTCATACTGACGTAGCGCCTGGCCGGGACGGCTGGAGAGCGCATACATGCGCATCAGCCCCGCATATGCATCCTCGTGAGTAACGTCAACGGCGATGACGCGCTCCAGTGCGGTGATTCCCGGGACGTGCTCCCCGAGTGACTCATGCAGCTGGGCCAGTGATATCAGCAGCCGGATCCAGGTTTCTTTCAGCGACTCACGTGGAGCGGCGGCCCAATCCTCGTAGCGGTCTTCCGGTAAGAGATCACCGGTATAGAGACCGATCGCTGCCCGGTAGATGGAGGCCGTGTGACGGTTGAAGGCTTGCTCGGCTGCGATGTTGAAGGTGTCGACATCGACCTCCAGCCCGCTCTCCGGGTCCAGCGCGAGCACGTCCCGGCGGAGTTGGAGATATGATCGGGATACGTCGGAGCGCTCCGGTTCAAGTGCGCGGCGGACAACATGGAGGGTCGAGCGCAGGTTGCCGGACGCCGCCTCAGGCTCGAGCTCCGGCCAGAGGAGATCGATGAGCTCTTCACGATGCAGCTGATGGCGTGGGGAAAGGCACAGGATCTTGAACAGGTTGCGCGCCTTCTGCGTCCGCCAGGCGACGTCCGGGATGACGCGCCCGCCAACCGCGACCTCAAATTCGCCGAGCAGTCGCACACGCAGCCTTGTGGATTCCCTCGGCACTTCTGGTTTTGTATCCCACCCGTAAAGATGCTGCACCATTATTGTCTGTCGCATCGATCATGCTGCGGCCAGGTACTGGCCGGACTCAGGACTGCTCAATCATGTTGCCTGAAGTTGAGCACATAACCACAATACCAGCAATGAACCATTGGTAACTATGACAGTCACCCCGTATCCACCGGCGGTAGTTGGACCACTCCTCGTCAAATGCAGCCGTTCCGAGCGTAGATTTGATCTCGTCGAGGAGACGGTCATCGGCGGCCTGTTTACCTGGAGGAAGCCGTTGCGGCGGAGTCAGAGGTCAGGTTCCTGTTCTCAACGGGGGCATCTTGACACAGGCATGGTTGGGTGTACGTTAAGGTGGCGCAGGTTGCTGGAGCCCTTGCCCGACATCATCGGTGGAGCTTAAACTGGGCGCCTCATACGGACGAGCCGACGACATGTGTCAAGGAGGGCAAGGGTATGGTGGGCGACACCGTGCTGCTGGTGATCGATATGCAGGTCGGGCTGGTAGAGGGCGCGTACCAGAAACACGACGTGGTGGCGCGACTCGCGGACCTGGTGGCGGAGGCGCGGACCAACGGGACGCCCGTCGTCTTCATCCAGCACGAGGAGGAGGATTACCCCCCGATGCGGCACGGGGCACCAGACTGGCAGTTCCACCCCGCGCTCACCCCGGCGGAGGGGGAGTTGGTCATCCATAAGCGCGCCTCGGATGCCTTCTACGGGACACCGCTCGGGCAAGAGCTGGCGGCGCGTGGCGTGCGGCACCTCGTCATCACGGGCATGCAGACCGAGTACTGCGTGGACGCGACCTGCCGCCGCGCGATCAGCGAGGGCTTCGATGTCACCCTCGTCGCGGACGGCCACACGACGGAAGACAACACCACCCTCTCGGCAGCACAGATCATCGCGCACCACAACCTCACCCTGGGACAGATGGCCCACCCCGACCACCCGATCGCCGTCCGTCCGCGTGCCATGATCACGCTTTGATACCAAGACGCCGTCTTGCTTTCCAGTGCAATTTACGTGTCCCCAGACACTGTAATGGAGAAGGGGCGACGCACAATGCGTCGCCCCTTTTTTCATATCTGAGTTGTGGAACCGTCTCTTATTCCGGAGGCGACCTTTGTATGTAGCCAGTTGATGATTAGTTTACGCACAAATGTAAGAGCGTCATCTAGCGACATGGGATTGCGAGGAGGGGAGAACTTCTGCGTCGCATGCCGAGCATCGTCGCCTAGGACCTTACGATTGTTGAGCGAATTTGTGAAACGAGCGAGCTCTGTGCGGCTCACCCATTGGTGGACCTTGGTGATGACGCTGTCCCCGCCCACATCATCACTAATAATCTCGTAGAGTTTGTAAAGGGTGACAGCGTCGGGACGCCCTTTACCGAGTAGTCGAAGGACGTCGGCGACTGCGGGGTCCTCGTCGCTCAGTGATACCAGTCGAGGCGCAGTATCATCTAGGAGTAAACCTGCGTCGAGCACGGGCTCCCGGAATGTCACCATCTCTGAAGCTCGATTGCAGACGGCGAAACTTCCGTCAGCGGTCTTGGTTTCAAGCGAATACGCTTCGATCGGTTTGTAACCGGGTACGAGCAGAGCCAATGCCCCGTTCATCGAGTCGACCAACCTGCATACTCGTTCCCTAGCGTCTCCGATGACTTGAACATCCTCTAGTTCGTTTGAGTGAAGATAATATTGATCCGACTCTTCGACGACCTGGATCGGGCCGGACGAGAATCGCCCAGGCAAGTGAACGAGATCTGCTCGATCTCCGCGAAGCCGAACAGTCCACGTTGCATGGAACGGATTCGAAAGTTCATGCGTAGGATGGCTATAAAAGACCGTAAGCCACACTGCCTTGATATTGTCCACGTCGATCAAGTCTCGGCCCATTTCGAAAAGCGCGTAACAACTCGCTCCCCAACGCGTTCAGCTATGGGTTCAGTTTGATTGTACATGTCACTGAATTGTTGTTCTGCGAACGTCATACTTCGCACATGGTTCCACCGACATCGTCTAAGTCACGACCTCGCCGCCGCGAATGCTACGGTCCGTCCGTGTGGGGAGCCATCGGGACATCGAAGTGGAGTTCCGTTTCGTAGCCGAACATATGATCGAGCGGATCATCTCCTAGTCCCCAGTGAACCGGCCACTTTCTCGGACCAACGGCATTTCTCGTGGGTGACTACTCTTGCCTCGACGCTGATCGCCAGCGCCTCAAGAGTGCTCTCACATTGATGCCTACTCCATAGATGTTTGGACGAAGCTCTAGGATGTCTTCTTCGCCAGATTTGCTTTGGGATATGGTTGCCTGCTCAAGTTTGTCACGATGGACTACCAAACGGTGGAGCAATTGTGCCCGAATGTTTGCAAGGATCGGGGGAATGGCGGCGGTACCAAATTTATATATTGAGACATCCACCTCTAGTTTCTGCTTGATGATTTCCGAAAACTCCGGCAGGCGTAGCGCGAGAAGACCGTTTGCCCCTGCAAAGCTCTCAAGCTCCACCACTCCGTGCCTAAGCCTAGTCTCATTTATGAAGACCAATTATGACTGGGTCAGTACCAAGGGTCGCCCGTACTCATCGAACCATTGGCCGACCACCGTTCGATACACCGGAACTACAGTCTGGTTCGTCATTCCAGGGGTACCCTGCACGTAATCCAGCAGTTCCAATTGAACCCAGTCGGAAAGCTCCTCATCGCCTGCCTCGACAGCCAAGCGTAGAGTTGCCGATAGAGCCTTGCTGAGATGCGTATGGTTCTCGGCTTGTTGCACTGCACGTTCGTAACGGCTCGCCATGTGGGTAACACCTTCCCGCCTAGAACCACTGTTCCCAAACTGACAATACCAGAGCCAAGGATTAATAGGGCGAGATGATGGAGATCCTGCCGTTTACGGAGCGCAACATGCTTGCCCCAGACTCAGTCACAGAATAAGGGGCCATACACAGCGCGTGGCCCTCCGAAGTGTCAGCCAATGTGAAACTCGCGTCCTTACCTCACCAGCAACCGCATCGGGTTCTCTACCACGCCCTAGAGCTCGTCAAGGTAGCGGGTGACCTCCGCGCCGGCGATGAGGCGGTAGTCGGCGGACATGCGGGAGATGGGTTCGAACTCTTCGGATACGCCGGGCTAGCGGGCTGCTTCCGGGTTGATCATGTGTATTGGCTTGCCGCTGGCGAAGGCCAGAATCTGATCGTAGATGTCTGAGAACTGCAGCTCCAGCTCGTCCTCGGTGACGTAGCCGATGTGAGGGGTGGCGATCACGTTTGGATGAGAGATGAATGGATCGGCCGGGTCGGTAAGCGGCTCCTTGTCAAAGACATCGACGGCGGCAAACCCGGGACGGCCTGCCCCAAGCGCCTCGACCAGCGCCCCGGATTCGACGAGTCCAGCCCGCGACGTGTTCACAAAGAGTGCATCGGTCCGCATGCTGAGTAGGTCGTCCAGCGTAATGAGGCCGCGGGTCTCCGGGTTCAAGCGCACATGAACGCTAACTACATCCGATTCCGAGAAGAATCCCTCGCGGCTCTCAGCCACGATCTCCCCGTTCGCCTTGGCCCGCTCGCGGCCTTCGTCGGATGACCACCAATGCACGTCCATCCCAAACGCATTGGCATAGCCGGCCACCGCTTGTCCGATCCGGCCATACCCGTAGATCCCGAGCGTCCGGCCGCGCAACGTCTTGCCGACACCCATCTGCCAGTTGCCTGCCTTGAGCGAGGCGAACTGCGCGGGAATCTGCCGCATTGATGCGAGGATTAGCCCCCAGGTAAGTTCCGCCGCTCCGTATGACGGCGCCCCGGCATGCATGTTGGAACAGAGCAGCACGCCATTACGGGTGCAGGCTTCGACATCGACGTGCGGGTACACGCTACGCTGGCTGATGAGTTTCAGCTTCGGCAGCTGGTCCAGTAACTCAGCGGTAATGCTGGTTCGTTCCCGAAACAGAACGAGGACCTCGGCATCCTTCAGCCGCTCGGCCAGGATGTCAGTATCCTGCACATGGTCGTTCCAGACCGTGACATCAAACCCGTCGAGCTTCCGAAAACTCGGCAAGGTGGGCAACGTATTGAAGTAGTCATCCAGGATGGCAACGTTCATGAGTCTATGCGCCAATCATGTCATCCGGCACGTTCAACTGAGCAATTCGCTATCCGGCGCAGTATAGCAACAGCGCCCTTCACGAACGCTTGCTCATCCCGATGCAGACTCGGCCATCAGCCGTCCCCATTTGGGGCAAGTTGACTGGCGGGATGCGTCCAATGCCCAACACCAGAAGGAGCCGGGGCAAGTGCCCCGGCTCCTTTGAGAAGTCTGGTTTGTGTCGAGGTCTATCCCTGCCACATCGGCAGCTGTTGACAGGAATAGAGAGGAGACAGCGCTCTACGACGAGTTATCGCAGTTAATCAGCCAGTGGACGCCGAACTTGTCGACCAGGTCTCCATAATAGTCGCCCCAGAACATCTCCTGCATTGGGGTACCCGGTTCGCCGCCAGCGGACAGCGCGGCGTGCAGCGCGTCGGCCTCGGCTCGGGTATCCGGGTGCAGGGTGATTTGTATATTGTTGCCCTGTTTCAGCTCCATGCCCATGGATTTGGGGATGTCCGTCCCCATGAGGATGTGGCCGCCCAGAATCGGCAGCTGCACGTTCATAACCAGCTGCTTGTCTTCATCAGGGAGCTCTGCCCCCGGTACATCGCCGTGGCGCATGATGCCGCCGATGAACTCGGTGCCAAAGACGGACTTGTAGAAGGTGAACGCCTCCTCGGTGCTCCGCTCGAAATTGAGGTAGGTGCTGACGTGAGCCATGGAAGTCTCCTTGTTATTGAATCGGTCGATCAATTCCGATGTTTCATCTGTACGCCGGAAGCGAAAATCCTCCTTTCCGGGCACGCTTGCGGCGCGGTTTGCGTCGTTCCTACCAAGTAGTCGAACGAAGTGATGAAAATTCGACAAAGGCTAACGCATTTCCTGAATATTGGTCTGGCTCAGTAGAGCAGGCTGACCCGCATTCCTCAGCCGAGCAGCACGTGCCCAAGATCGAATCTGATATTGAGCTTGGCAACTGCTAGAATCGGGCCTCTCTATGAAGCATGGCTCACAAAGCAGGCAACGGACCAGGACAGGGGACGTAGAGTGGCTAACAAGGGCGCGGATCTGAACAATCCGATACAACCGCCGAAGCTCTAGACCGGGACTGCATAGCGCAATCACGTCCAGCTCCGACTGAGGATCGGGCGCATTCCGCGTTGCTCATTCCCGACGTTGGAGCCCGTTCGCCTGCCTACCCGAACGACTTCAGCCGGGTAGTGCTCAAATTTGTGAGGATGACACATGAACGATGGGTTGATCGACTGCTTTCGACATAACGCATGGGCAAGCCATGAGCTGCTCAAGATATGCCAGGAACTTACGGACCCCCAGTTACAAACAACCGCAATTGGAACCCATGGAAGCATCATCGCGACGTTCAGGCACATCGTATCGTCTGAGTCGGGATACTACCGGCGGCTCACTGGCGTCGAACCGCAGTGGCTTGGGCTCGCCGACGATTCGCCGGACATCGCTGAGCTCATGCGACGAAACGACGATCTTGCCGCCCGGTGGGATCGATTCCTCGAAGATCCCTTTGACGCTGAACGAACCTTCGCGATCGATTGGGAAGATGGAAACGTCCGTGACGTGCCAGCCGGCGTGGTGCTGGCGCAGGTGATCCATCATGGCAGCGATCACCGCTCCCAGATCTGCACGATGCTGACCACGCTCGGTGTCACGATTCCGGCGATGGGCCTCTGGGATTACGCGGAGGTCACAAATCGAGCTAGGCAGAGAGACGGTCAAGGGACGGTCGAGGTTGCCGGCCAGTAGTGATCTCTGGTCAAACTGAATCTACGAAAAGAGCCGGCGCAACCGCGCCGGCTCTGCTTACGATCCGAACTGTAACGCGTCTCTTACCCCACCAGCAACCGCATTGGGTTCTCCAACAAGCCCTTGAGCTCGTCGAGGTAGCGGGCGACCTCCGCGCCGTCGGTGAGGCGGTGGTCGGCGGACATGGTGGTGGACATGCGGGAGACGGGCTCGAACTCCTCGGTGTCGGGGTTCCAGACCGGCTGCTTGATGGCGGTGCCGATGGCCAGGATGCCGGCCTGGGGCGGGTTGATGATGGCCAGGAAGCTGTCGATCTCGCCGAACATGCCGAGGTTGCTGATGGTGAACGTGCCACCGGCGTACTCGTCCGGCTTGAGCTTGCCCTCCTGCGCCCGGCGGCCAAGGTCCTTGGTCATGCGGGCGATCTCGCCAAGTGACTTCTTGTCGGCGCTCTGGGATGAACGGGCTGATCAAGCCGCCCTCGATGGCGACGGCGATGTTGATGTCGATGTTGTCGTGCAGCTCCATCTTGCCGTCGACATAGCTGGCGTTGAGCACCGGGAACTTCGCGCAGCGCCATGGCGGTTGCCTTGACGACCAGGTCGTTGACCGAGATCTTGCTCTCGTCGTCCAGTGAAACGTTGACCTGCTTGACGCAGCGCAAGCGCCGCGTCCATGTTGATCTGGACGCTGACGTAGAAGTGCGGCACGTCGCGGAACGACTGGCTCATGCGCTTGCCGATGGTCTGGCGGATGCGCGTGAGCTCGACGGTTTCGCCGCCCTGGGTTGGGACGGGTTCTGGTGCCGGGCTCGGAGCTGGCGCCGCTCGGCCGCTGCCGCGACTTCCTCGGGCTGGGCAGCTGGCTTGGCGACCGCGCCGGTCATCATGCCCTCGATGTCGCGCTTGACGATGCGGCCGTGTGGGCCGGTGCCGTTGACGTGCGACAGGTCGATGCCGTGCTCCTCGGAGAGGCGGCGCACCAGCGGCGAGGCGCGGATGCGCTCGCCGGGCTCACGGTCGACAACTTGCGGCTGCGCAGTCGGCGGTCTGCGACGCTTCACGCTCGATCGTCGGGGATGCGGTTGCGGCCACCGGTGGAGCCATTGACTCGCTCGCGATCTCATCTCGGGTTGCCTGTGGCGGAGCGGCGCCGTCGGTGGACGCCTCGAGTCGCCACCCTCGGAGGCGTCGAGCTCTTCGCCTTCCTCACCGATGATGGCGATCGCTTCGCCCACCGGCACGGTCTGGCCTTCGGTGATCAGCGTTTTGCGGAGCACGCCGCTGTCAAACGCTTCGATCTCGATGTTGACTTTGTCGGTCTCGATTTCGGCGATAGGCTCGCCGCGCACGACCTGGTCGCCCTCCTGCTTGAGCCACCGTAACAGGGTACCGGCGTCCATGTCGTAGCCCATCTGGGGCATGACTACGGTTTTTGCCATATGAGCAAGCCTCCTTGGCTACGATTTTGTTTGCGGCGCGAGAGCCGGGCGAGGCAGCGCCTCGTCCCTACGGACCATTGGTTGCTGGCGTAGGGGCGGCCGGGTTGGCCGCCCGTCCCACGGCATACCGCTATCTTACGCTAGCGCCTTCTTTACGGCGGCAATGACTTCATCTTTACCCGGGACGATCATGCGCTCCAGGTTCTTGGCGTAGGGCATCGGAACCTCGAGGCTGGCGACCCGGCCAATTGGGGCGTCCAGGTAATCGAAGGCTCGCTCCTGGACCGAGGCGGAAATCTCCGCGCCAAGGCCCATTGTGCGCCACGACTCTTCGACGATCACCAGGCGGTTGGTCTTCTTGACCGACTCTGCGACGAAGTTGGTGTCCAGCGGACGGATGACTCGCATGTCGACTACTTCCGCCGAGATCCCCTCTCTTTCAAGCTCCTCGGCTGCGCCCATGGCAAGGATGGCGCCGCGGGACCAGGAAGCGATGGTGATGTCGGTACCCTCGCGCAGGACACCGGCGCCTTCCAGGGGAAGCACGTAGTCGCCGTCCGGCACCGGACCACGGTTGCGGTAGATCAGCGAGTGCTCGATGAACATGCACCGGGTCATCGCCGCGGATGGCCGCTTTGAGGAAGCCCTTGGCGTCCATCGGCGTCGACGGCATGACGACTCGCAGGCCGGGAATGTGAGCGTACCAACCCTCAAACGTCTGCGAGTGGGTCGCGCCGAGCTGGCCCCAGCCGGAAGCGGTGCGGATGACCATCGGCACCTTGAACTGTCCGCCGAACATGTGATGGATCTTGGCGGCGTGGTTCACGATCTGGTCGATGGCGAGCAGTGAGAAGTTGATCGTCATCAGCTCGACCACCGGCCGCAGGCCGCCCATGGCCGCGCCGACCGCCGCGCCGACGATGCCGAGCTCGGCAATCGGCGTATCGATCACCCGCTCGCGGCCCCATTTCTCCTGGAAGCCACGAGTCACGACGTAGGAGCCGCCGTAGGCCCCGATATCCTCGCCCATCAGCAGGACGTTCGGGTCGCGCTCGAGCTCTTCTTCAATGGCCTCGCGCAGGGCGTCGCGATAGGTGATCTCGCGCAGCCCCTCAGCGTTGCGCTGTGGTCCGGAGCGCGCGAGCTCCTCCATATACTTGAGATCTTCAGCGGTACTAGCCACGTCGCGCCTCCAGCTCAGGGTCGTACACCTCGTCGGTCGAGGCGTAGATGTGCTCATGCAGGGTAGAGGGATCCGGGAAGTTGCTGTCGTCGGCGAACTTGACCGCCTCTTCCATCTGCTGCTCGATTACTTCGTCGATCTTGTCGAAATCGGCCTGCTCGGCGATCTTGGCATCAATCAGCTTCTCGCGGAAGATGATGATCGGATCTCGCGAGCGGTACTGCTCGATCTCCTCGCGGTCGCGGTACGACTCCGGGTCGGCCATCGAGTGGCCGCGGAAGCGGTAGGTCATCGCTTCAATAAAGAAGGGACCCTGGCCGGACTTGCAGTGTTCCACCGCTCGTTTGGTGACCTCATACATCGCCAGCACATCCTGGCCGTCCACGATCTCGGCGGGGATGTTGTACGCCTGCGCCTTGGTTGCCATCTGCGGCACGGCAGACACATATTCAACAGCGGTGCCCATGCCGTAGAGGTTGTTCTCGCACAGGAAAATGACCGGCAGCTTCCAGACAGCGGCCATATTCAGCGCCTCGTGGAACGCGCCGGCGTTGGTGGAGCCGTCGCCGAAAATAGCCATGGAGACGGCATCCTGCTTCTGGTACTTGATCGCCAGTCCCAGGCCGGTTGCCAATGGGATGTGGCCGGCGACGATGGCGTAGCCGCCCCAGAAGTTGCGTTCCGGGTTCACCATGTGCATCGAGCCGCCGCGGCCGTGGGTGGTGCCGGTCTCCTTACCGAACAGCTCGGCCATGGCCGGCCCCGGCTCGACGCCGGTCGCCAGCGCGTAGCCGTGGTCGCGGTAGTGGGTGACCAGGTGGTCCCGTTCGGTGAGAGCATGGATGGCGCCAACGGCGACGGCCTCCTCACCGATATAGAGGTGCAAAAAACCGCCGATTTTGCCATAGGCATACTGTTCGGCGGCGCGCTCCTCGAACCTGCGGATCAGGTACATCTGGCGGTAAAGCTCGAGGAGTTCATCCTTTTCCATCGAGCGCATCGTCTCTACGATGTCTGTGGCAGATGAAGCCATAACGCGCCCCTTCTATCGGCGACAGGTCAGGTCTGACCGACAAAACCCGAGTTTTCGGGCCATGCAAAATATGACTGTGCGGACGACCTTGGCCCGCGGGTACACAATATTGTTCAAGCGCTCGGATTGTAGGAGCCACTGCAGGCAGCGTCAATCCCGCCGTCCCCCCGAACGCGCAACCCCGATTGTACGCCAAGACCTCCACCCGGTCTATGGTCTGCCGAAATTGGATGGGGTTGGATGGGTCTCGAGTAATACCGCGGGAGTGGTGGATGCGGCGACTCTCTGCGAAACATATGTTTCAGATGTACAATAGTCCTAACCTGAATACCCCACGTACGGACGCGCTCAATTGGACAGATCCCTTATCAGCCAATCACTAATCGAGCGAGGCAACATGCCAGAAGCGTTTCATTATTCATCAGATCTATTGAGCCTCCTCATCGAAACCATTCCCAAGCTGTGTAAGTCCAAGCGGGATGTGGTGCTGTATTTCCAAAGTGCTGGAGTACATCCACGATATTTCGGAGACCTGGAGCAACGAGTACAGGCCAATCCGGACAGGATCAGTAAATTTGAAATCACACGAGTTGTTCTTACCCGGCTGAATCAAGGGGGAGATGCTACCCTCCGTGATCGCCGAGAGATCATTAAGCGGGTGACAGAAACAGTTGATTTTTCATCGTGCTGGCCTGGTGATGAGCGAGAAGCCAAGGGACTTGTGGCCGATGTCCAGAAACTTGTGAACGTTCGGGATACGTTTACGCGGATCAAGCAAGAACACGAAAGGTCACGAAGCAATCAAAGGCTGGAAAGGCAACAGGAGCTCGAACGCATACAAGAACAACGGGAGGAAATCGACAAGATAAAGTACGACCTGTATAGGCTGTTCCAGGAGATGAATCCCCAAGCGCGAGGTAGGGCCCTCGAATCAGTGCTGGCACGGCTGTTTGCCGCGCACGGAATGCATGTTCGGGATGCGTTTACTCTCGCGAGCCCTGTTACGGGCAAAGTAGGCGAGCAGATTGATGGCGTCATCGAGTTCGACAATCATGTGTATTTGGTAGAGGCCAAGTGGACTAAGTCTCCGATGGGTCGTGAGGATTTGAGTTCCCATCTGTCTCGCATTATGTACCGCGCAGAGGCGAGAGCGCTGATTATCTCGGCAGCTGGTTTTACCGAACCAGCTATAGAGTGTTGCCGAGACGCACTTCAGCATAAGGTTGTAGTTCTCATCGGCCTCGACGAAGTTGTTCAACTGTTGGATCAACGGCAAGAGTTAGGATCGGTCCTCAGGGCCAAGGTTCATGCAGCGATGATCAATCGACTTCCTTTATACAGGATTCAGGCAGCTCCATAGCGGCCTACCGTGATGTCGCCACAGACTTTGTGCCCCTAGGCTTGGTCCATTGCAGAAGGTGAACATGGATTCCCAGCTGCCCTACACCCATATCGGTTATGCTGATGAAAGTCATCAAAATATTGGACGGGTTCGTGGTGTTGCCCTCGTGACACTTGAACGCCATGCAGCTGTTGTGGCGAATGGCGTCCTTGAAGATATGACGCGCCGCTTGGGGATCAGCGAACTCAAGTGGAGCAAGCTTCGGACGCGAAGAACCCGCGAAGCCGCCAGTGAAGTCCTTGAATACGTCGTTAGCTTGGCGGGAAAAGGCTTATTAAGAGCCGATATTCTCACATGGGATGTCAGCGACTCTCGACATAAGCGAATAGGGCGTGACGACACCAATAACCTCCAGCGAATGTATTACCATCTCTTGCATAATGTCATGCGGACACGTTGGCCTTCAAATGCGGTTTGGCGACTCTGCCCTGATGAACAGCTATCAGTCAATTGGGATGACATTGCGGTGTTCCTAGAGCATAAAGAGGGCAGAACTGTGTCGCACACGTCTAGTACCCCTAACTCTGGATGGACCATTTCTTTTGAGCGTCTCTTCACACTTGAGCGTGTAATTCCATGTGTATCCTCTGATCAACCAATCATTCAGGTTGCGGATATACTTGTTGGGATGTCAATCTACTCACGAATGCGGACCTTGGAACCCACATCGACATCCAGCAGATCGTCGGTGGAACGGGATTATTTAGTCGATAGCTTTTCTAACCTATGCCTGGACCATGGTTTACGTATAGACAGCAATGCTGGATTACGTACGCAGCGACCGAAAATCCCCATCAACTTTTGGTGGTATACACCACAACATTACGAGGATCGTGCACCAACGCGGGGAGCGTAGTGTTCGGGGAGGCGCGCTAAGTGAGGTTCTCCACGTAAGGCTAGATGAGCTCTCTTAATACCCTTCGTTGCATACGTTCTGCGTAATTCGCTGCCGCAAGGATGGAAACCACGCTGGAACTATGGCCCATACTTCACCATCCCCTCATCACGTCGTTCCTGCGACCGTGGATTGAGCGCGTCACGAATGGCGTCCCCAAATAACGTACAGACCAGGACGGTAAAGAACAGGATGGTGCCGGGTGCGATGGTCATCAGGCTCGCTCCTACTCGGCCCGGCTCTCGACGTTAGCTACACCGCCATCAAAGCGTCAACGTATCGCTGGTCTCGGTAGTCGTCTCTGTGACGGCGCGGCTGGGTTGACGCCTGTTGACGCGTGCGTATACTGGAGACATGATACGGACATAGTGCAGACTTGCTGTGGACATAGAATGAATGGCAAATGGAAGAGCATCCAACCAGTTCCCTGGAACACAGTCCCGTTGCCGTTGCCCACAGGGAGGCAACTGAAGCGCCCCTCACTGAGGTCGCTCGGACGTTGCAGGAGATTCTCTCGAGCCGGCTGACTGCCTACCTG
Organism: uncultured Chloroflexia bacterium; assembly: GCA_963729445.1. Lineage (GTDB taxonomy): Bacteria > Chloroflexota > Chloroflexia > Thermomicrobiales > CFX8 > JACCZH01. The sequence continues at coordinate 1,016,541 of CAVSNU010000002.1, read as the reverse complement.
GCGGGGGTAAAAAGCACGAAGACCGTGGCTCGCTGGGCTAGCGGTGAAATTACTGATATCCGTGATTATGAAACCGAGCAGAAGCTGCGTGCCGCCTATGAAATCACGCAATTGCTGCTGCGCTATGATGCTCCCGACACGATCCGTGCTTGGTTCATCGGGATGAATCCGGAACTCGATGATATGTCTCCGGCGGAGATCATTCGAGACGGGCAATTGAAGGACGCCATGGGCGCCGCGCGCGCATTTATCGCACATGGCTAACGGCCTGGAGGTCGTGCTTCCGCCAGCCGGTCCTGTCTATCGGATATCTCGCGGAACGGATCTGTTTGTTCCCGCCCCCTGGGACATTGCTGATCCTGACGATGGAACCTTCAGAGGTCGCTTCGATGATCCCGGCAAACTCACCGGCATTGCCGAATCGCAGCGCTTTCGAATCATCTACTGTGCCAGCCAACGGACGGGCGCGTTCGCCGAGACGATTGTCCGGTTTCGACTTACGCTGGATGCACTGTCAAAACTCCAGGAGGTCAGCCAGAGCAAGCATTGTCCGTTTGTTTCTCATACCCTTTTCGACCCAGACGATCCCGCACGAGGTATCGTCACAGCCACATGGCGTCTCCGTCGGCGGATCGGGAGTGCACTTCTCGATCAATCACTCCGGTTTGTTGACATTGCCTCTCCCCAAACGATGAACCACCTGAGATCCGTTCTCGCTCCGGCCGCGTCTTCATTGGGATTCCAGGATGTCGATCTCAGCACGATGACCGGTTATCATCGCTTGTTTACTCAGTTGTGTGCACGCTACGTCTATGAGCGGCGCGACGAGCGTGGGGCACCTGTGTTTGCAGGCATCCGCTATGTATCTCGGTTGAATCCGAATTGGGAATGCTGGGCCATCTTCGATACCCGAATGGTTCATCAGCCGCGAGATGCTGAAGCGATCGAAACAGATGACCCGGACCTCGTGGAAGTAGGAGCCCTGTTTGGTCTCTCGATTGAAGGCGACCAACCGGGGCAGTATCTGCGACCATAGCGAGGAGAGTACTTCGAGCCTCACCAAGGCTGACTGCCTATCTCACCACTCCCTCATCACGCCTCTCCTGCGAACGCGGATCGAGCGCGTCACGCATGGCGTCCCCAAATAATGTGCAGGCCAGCACCGTGAGGAACAGAGCGACTCCCGGGGCGACGGCCATCCACCAGGCGCTGCTCAGGAGGCGCTGGCCGTCGCGGAGCATGTTGCCCCAGGTGGGGGTTTCGGGGTTGATGCTGGCGCCGAGGAAGGAGAGCGCCGCTTCGGAGAGGATCGCGTAGGCGGCGATGAAGGTGCACTGGACGATCAAGGGGCGAGACGGCGTTGGCGAGGACGTAGCGCCGCAGGATGGTGCGGTCGGGCAGGCCGACGCAGCGCGCGCCTTCCACGTATGGCAATTCGCGGATCACGAGCGTCGTGCTGCGCACGAGGCGGGCCACGACCGGCGTGTACACGACCACCAGGGCGAGGACGACGCTGCGGAACTCCGCCCCGAGGCTCACGACGACCGCGATGGCCAGCAGGACACCGGGGAAGGCCATCAAGCCGTCCATGACGCGCATGATCAGCCCATCGAGCCGGCGGTAGTAACCCGCCAGCAGCCCGAGGATCGACCCGGCCGTCGCGCTCAGGATCGTGACACTGGCGCTGACCAGCAGCGAGACACGCGCGCCATAGACCAACCGGCTAAAGACGTCGCGCCCCAGGTCGTCCGTCCCGAACCAGTACGCGGCCGAGGGCGCCTGGAGCCGTTCGGTGGGGTTGATGAACGTGGGCTCGTGCGGTGCGATGACTGGCGCCAGGATCGCGGCCAGCGCGACCAGGGCGAGGAACCCGATGCCGATCAACGCGGCCGGCGAGCTGAGGAGATACCGGTACCAGGCGCGGCGACGGTCGGGCTGGTAGTTTGCCCTCCAACCCTGTGGACGCTTGCGAATCCCTGCCTGGCCGGCGGCCCCGGCGCTACTCACCGCCATGGCGCACCCTGGGATCGAGCACCACGTAGAGCACATCGACCAGCAGGTTCGATAACAGGTAGCACATGGCGATAATCATCACGACGCCCTGGATCACCGGAAAATCGCGCCGGGCGATGCTGTTGACGACGAGCTGGCCCATGCCCGGGAGATTGAAGACGGTCTCGACCACGACGGCACCCCCGAGCAGATCTCCGAGGGTGTAGCCGAAGACCGTCACCGCCGGGATGAGCGCGTTACGCAGGGCGTGGCGAGTGGCAACCGCGCCGGGCGGCAGGCCCTTGGCGACGGCGGTACGAATGTAGTCTTCATGCAGCATGTCCAGCATCGTCGAGCGGATGAGCCGCGCTGGAAGCCCGGCAATCGAGAGGCCCAGCGCGAGCGACGGCAGGAGCATGGATTTGAAGTGGCGTAGCGGATCGACGGTGAACGCCGCGTAGCCACCCGACGGCAGCCAGCTGAGCGTGACCGCGAAGAGCAGAATGAGCAGCATGCCAAGGAAGAATCCGGCGAGGGCCGTCCCGCTCATCGCGAAGAGCATCAGCGCCCGGTCGAGCAGCGAGTTGCGGTTGAGCGCCGCAACGACGCCGGCCGGTACACCGATGACGGTCGCCACGAGGACGGCATACAGCGTGAGCTGCAGCGTCGGGGTTAGCCGGTCGAACAGCGCTTCGGACACCGGCCTGTCCAGAAAGATGGACTCACCCAGATCGAGCCTGATGACATCGAAGAGCCAGCGTGGATATTGGCGGTAGAGCGATTCATCGAGCCCGAGATCGTTTCTCAGTCTTGAGACCTGCTCCGGAGTCGCATCCGGCCCCAGCATGACTGCCGCCGGATCACCTGGCGTCAGGTGGATGAGGGTGAAGGTCACCGTCCCGACAATCAGCATCACCGGGACGAGCAGCACCAGACGCCGCAAGATGTAGGGGATCACTCCTCAAGCCAGGCGTTCGAGAATTCAGGCTGAAGCTCGGTCGGGCCCGATATCGTGCAGCGTTGTCGAGCGCACGAGGAGCCGGTTGGTGTTCCCGATCTTCAGACGGGGCACGTCTTCGTAGAATTTCTGCTGTACCTGTTCCCAGATCGCGAAGCGTTTGTCGTAGTCAGCCTCAGACTGCAGATCGGCCAGCAGCTGATCCTTCTCCTCGTCTTCCCACCAGCCGGTCGCCGAGCTGGTGAGGTTGCGCATGACCGGGTCCGGACGGAAGCTTGCCCAGGCCGTGTACATCTCCCAGAGGGTCTCGTCGTTGCGGCGATCGCTGAGGGTCGCGCCATCGAAGACCTGGAGATCGACGGCGAACCCAACATCTTCGAGCTGCTGCTTCATCGTGAGCGTCGCGTTGTACTCCTGCTGCACCTCCTGGGTGGTCAGGATTCGCAGCGGCGTGCCGTCGTATCCGGCCTCTTCCAGTAAGTTGCGCGCCTCGTCGGGGTTGTTGCGGTTGAAATATTCCGCGCCGGCCTCGCTGTACCAGGTCGGTGCGCCCGGCACGAGCTCGGGGGTCAGCTCGTAGAAGCCCTCGCCGAACGCGGCCAGCATGATCGCCTCGTGGTCGAGAGCCGTCTGGATAGCCCGGCGCACCCGCAAGTCCTGCAGGACAGGCGAGCGCAGGTTGAGGACGATGTTCAGCCAGGAGTCCGACGGCAAGGTCTCGATCGCGACGGCTGGGCTGCCCTCCAACGTTGTCGACTGGTCCGGGCTGACCGTCTCGACGAAGTGGTAGTCACCGGCCTGCATTCCGGCGATCCTCGACGACTCGTTACGGACCGGCACGAACTCGATGGCGTCGAGATACTGGGCTTTCGCGCCGGCGTAACCGTCCGGCTCACCCTCCGGCGACGCATACTCATCGAAGCGCTCGAAGCGGATGTGCTGATCGGGGTTCCACTCCACAAAGCGGTATGGGCCGGTGCCGATGTGTTCCGCCAGACCGGTCTCGTCGGACGCGTCGATGACCGGCTTCGGGTAGATCGCGCAACCCTGAAGCTGCCTGGCAAGCGCCATCGCGAAGGTCCCGAACGGCTCCTTCATGCGGAACTCGATCGTGTACGGGTCGATCTCCACGATCTCCTCGGTCGCTTCCATCAGACTCTCACCGAGCCCGGAAATCGCTCCCCAGCGCTTCACCGAGGCGATCACATCGGCGGCCTGCATCTCCGCGCCATTGTGGAACGGGACACCCTCCCGCAGGGTAACGGTGTTCAGCAGGCCGTCCTCGCTCACCTCATGCGCAGCGGCGAGCAGTGGAACCGGCCGGTACGTAGCATCCCAGGTAAACAGCGTCTCATACATATGGCTGGCGACCAGCACGACGATCGAGTCGGTGGTCTGGTACATGTCGAGGTTCGGCGGTTCCCCGGTGAGGGCCACCCGCAGCGTTCCGCCACGACGCGCGTCTTCCGGAGAAGTTGGGGACGCGCCGCCTGGGGACGCCCCCGAGCTTCCGCCTTCCTTGCCCCCGCAAGCCGCGAACAGCCCACACACGACAGGCAGACCCAGCACGCCGCCGCCGGCGAGCTTGAGAAGTCGCCGGCGGTTCACGCGCTGCCCCAGAACATCGCTCGGTCGTTCGATCACCATGATCTCCCTAGTAGTACGCCTTGATCGATCCTAACAGCGAGACTGCGTAGAAAAAGCATTGTAGACGAGGATCGAGGGATGCTCAACTTGACGAGATGCCTGTGTTCACCTACGTGCGCCACGTGAGGGGGGTATCAGGACGAACATCAGCCTTCTTTGGTCATCCCTTCGGCGTTGCTCAGGGCAGGCTCTGGCCGCGCTCAGGATGACCTTCTGCACATGACACCCGTACGCAGCGTGTCAATGCTTGGGGACGGGAACACACAAAGAGAGACCGCAGCAAGAGATTGGGGTGGCTGCGGTCTCTGGGCGTGGAGTACAGCGGGCCTGGAGGTATGAGGCCCGGGAGAATACTGGGTTAGGTAGCCATGGCGAGCATCAGTTCTGGCGCCGGTAGGCGGCGGGCACGATCGAGGAGAACGTGGCCCCGGTGTCCGGCGAATCCGTCGATGCGTTGGCCGCGGTGGTAGAGGATCGTATAGGGTAAGAAATCCACGCTCATCAGCCACAGGTTCTCGCGCTTGAACTGGCTCGTGCCGGGCTGGTCGAGCATGAGCACGCCGACCGTGATTCCGCTCAACGCCCCATCTTCCAGGAGCTGCCTCACCTCGCCCTGGTAAAGGATGCAACGGTTAGAGTTGCTGCGCGCCAGGATCAAGGCCATGCACTCGGCTTTGACGAAGATGTCGAGGTTGTAGTCCGTTATCGTGATGATCTTGTTCATTTGAATGGTCCCCCTTGTTTTCGGAGCCTGTGAGATGGCGTGGTGGATCGCTGGTCCCCATCGCTAGCCGGCGCCGGCCGGAACGTGACCGGGCCGGGTAGCGATGGAGGTCGGCGGGCCGAAACGGCGGCCCACCCTGCCGCCTGGTACGTGACGGCAGGCGAGTCGAGGTATTTGTGCGGCTCGCAGTGCAAGTTCTCCGAAGCTGTTGGAACAGGCTGCTTTCGAACAGAACGTGCAACGTGCCAGATCCGCTGACTTGATACCCACCCGCGAGCACCTGTGGCAAAGCATGGGGCATCTTCCTTTCCGCTCTCTGCTGCGTTGCAGAGGTGTCCGCCGCATATGGCGACGGTGTCATCATCGACGGTCTACCGGCCCCCTGAGCGCCGTTGCTCCGATCCCGGTAGGCGTATCACTATGATGCCCGGTTTTGGCCTGTGGTACATCGGCTGGATGGCGTATTCGAGGGGCAGAAGACCTACGTAGTTTGTCGTATTTGGGAGTCCCGAAACGGCTGTCATCCCGCCTCAGTTGAGGCAGGGTGACGCTCTCAGACTGAAGCGGGGGCGGGCTCCGTCTGGAGATGTGGCAGCGAGACACGCTTGATCCCCAGGGCCATCAGGCCACCCAGCATCGCGATCGCGCCGGCAGTGAGGAAGGCGAACTGGTAGTCGCCCATGAGATCGCGCGTCAGGCCACCGAGATAGGCAGCCGTGGCCGCGCCAACCTGGTGGGAGAAGAAGATCCAGCCGAAGACGGTGCCGACGTTCCGCCGGCCAAAGATGTCGGCCGCTAGCGCAACCGTCGGTGGCACGGTGGCGATGTAGTCCAGTCCAAAGACGATGGCGAAGATTGCCAGGCCCGAGAAGTCGGTCACGAACGGCAGCACAAACAGCGACAGCCCACGCAACGTGTAGTAACAGGCCAGCAGCTTGCGCGGGTCATAGCGGTCGGTCAGCCAGCCTGAGGCGACGGTCCCGACGAAGTTCATGGCCCCCATGATCGCAAGCACTCCGGCGGCTGTGACCTCCGGGATGCCGTGGTCGATCGAGTGTGGGATCAGGTGCGTGCCGATCAGGCCGTTTGAGGTCGCACCACAGATAAAGAAGCTACCGCTCAACAGCCAGAACTCGCGCCGCCGCAGCGCGCGGTGCATCACCCGATGGGTGCCGTGCATGCGTGGCTCGGGAGCGGGTGGAGCGGTATCCGCGCCGTACGGCTTGAGCCCGAGGTTGGCGGGATCATCGCGCATCAGCAGGAAGATCGGTGTCAGAAGCGTGAGAGATGCGATTGCCAGCACGAGGATACCGGCCCGCCATCCGATGGCGACGATCAACCACATCATGAGTGGAATGAAGACGAGCTGGCCGGCAGATGCCGCCGCGCCAAGCAAGCCGAGCACCAGCCCGCGCCGGGCGACAAACCAGCGGTTGGCGACGGTCGCGCCGATGACCAACGCCGTGATCCCCGTGCCGATGCCGCTGAGCGCTCCCCAGAGCAGGGTGAACTGCCAGAGCGCGGTCATCGCCGCGCTGATCGCCGTACTGATACCGACCAGCAACACACCGACCAGCATCATCCGACGTGGCCCGACGCGGTCCATCAGGGCGCCGGTCAGCGGGCTGGTCAAGCCATACAGCAGGAGCCCAATTGAGATGCCGAACGAGATCCCCGTCCGGCTCCAGCCAAGGTCATCTTCAAGCGGGTTAATGAGGATCGCTGGGGCAGAGCGGATGCCGGACGCGATTAACAACGTTGCGAAGGTGACGGCGACGACAATCCAGCCATAGTAGAACCGCTTCCCGAGGTATGCCTGCATCGTGAACCCTTCTCTCGCCGATCCCCATAGACGAGAGAACGCGGCTGGGTAGCTGTTTATTTCCGGTATCTACGCTTCACTGAGAATGCGGTCCCAATCCGGCCGGCGCGGCTCCACGCCAAACTCGACGATGGCCAGCCGCAGAATATCCTCGATGGTGATGTGTCGGGTGGGGAAGTGGATACGATGCAGTCCGCGTGGACCAAATGTCGTCAGGTTTCCGGTTGCTCCTCGACCGATATGGAGGTGGGGATGTGTTACACGGCTAGAACCTGTAGATGCCCACTGGTAAGCCACAATCTCCTCACCGTCGGGAATTCGAAGGGTGTAACTGTAGTCCGTGAGGACAATTCGCCAGGATCTGCGACTTGACGTGTCACCAAGTTCGAGCCGAACCCTCTGGAAGACTGTCAAATCAACCGGCCGGTGCGCGATAAGACGAACCGGGTTGTCGCTATTGAGCGAGATATTCAGTTCTCGCACCGATCGTACGGTCTTGACATTGGATATACCGCTGGTGGTCAGCACCGCGTCGGTGACACAGCTTACCGCTCGCTGAAGATGGTTCTGATGTGCTTGAAGAGACTCGGCACGGCTTCTTCCTGACAAGTAGTGAGCCTACTCTTCAATCGCTGGCGGAACGCGCATGCCGACGTAGATGACCTCGAAGCTATCGGGATCCTCAAAGTCGTGTTCTTTCCAGCGACGCAGGAACTCTTCGCCACTCATGTTCAAATACTGACGAGCTGCTCTATCAAGGATGGCGAACTCTTCTTCACGAGTCAGATAGACGATCCGACTCTCATCGTATTCTTCATTATTCTCGGCACTGTGCTCGACCATGATCGATGCTTTCCATAATTGGGGGAGTCGTCGTTGAGAGTGTTGTACGCATTCTACCTTGTGCCAGAATATTCTTATAGCCTCAACACCACCACTGGAATCTCACGGCTCGTGCGCGACTGGTAACGCTCATAACTGGGATACGCCTGCGACGCGACGCGCCATAGCCGATCACGTTCATCACCAGTTGCCTCTTCGGCAGTGACCTCCATCCGGTTGCGGCCGATTTCGATGGTGGCGTGCGGATTCGCGCGTAGATTGAGTAACCAGGCAGGGTGGTAATCCGCGCCGCCGTTGGAAGCGATCAGGATGTAGCGGTCCTCGTCGCGAAAGAAGAGTAGCGGCCAAGTGCGCGGTTTGTTGCTCTTGCGCCCGGTCGTCGTCAACAACAGGATCGGCACGCCCTGGTAGCTGCCGGTGATCCTGCCGTTGGACAGGCGGTAGGCCCAACGGTTGAGCGCCGAGCCTATCCGCTTGACGACTTCAAACCAGGCGCTGCTCCACACTAGGCACCCAATCGATCGACGTGCAACAGGTCGGGCCTGGTTCCGGACAGAACGTACTCGGCGGTCAAGCGGGCGGTGGCTGGACCCATGCTCATGCCACCACCGTTGAAGCCGACGGCGAAGAACACGTTCGGCATGTCAGGCAGGGTCCCAACCAGGGGCAGTCCGTCCGCGGTGAAGCCCATGATGCCGGCCCAGCGATGGGTGATTTTCAGCCGGGCAACTTCTGGGAAGCGCGCTGACACCCAATCCTCAAGCCCTGCCTGGAGATGCGGTGTGGTTTCGTCGGCGTAGCCAACTTCTTCATCGATAAAGCGGTCGCGATAGCCCCCGATCAGGAACCGGCCGTCTGAGAGCTGGCGGAAATACTCGAAACCGTCCTCCGTGCCGGTGGGTGTGTCGAAGATCCGTTCGCTGCTCGGCTCGGTGGCGTACATCTGGGCCCGGGTCGGGAAGACCTTGTCGCGGAAGTAGGGGTGCAGAATGCGGGAGTAGGCGTTGGTTGCTAGCACGGCCTGTTTGCACTCCACCGTGGCCCGTTTCGACCGCAGGATAACCGTGTCGCCGCGCTGCTCGATGGCGCGTACTTCGCTGTTCTCGATCACAAGCGCGCCCGAGGCGGTCATCAGCCGGGTCACGAGCAGGTAGGGTTGCAGGCCGAGATCACCGGGTTGAAACAGCGTGCCAACGAATCCCCGGTCCCAGGGGTCGCCGTCGCAGTACTCGACATCCTCGCCGTCGGCTTGCAATGCAGCCGCAGCGGCCCGCAGTCCGGCTGCCTCGGTCTCGTCGGCTCCCAGGTAGCGTGAGCCGTTGCGCTCGAACGGCACGTCGTGCTGCTGGCAGTAGTTCCAGACCATGTCGCGGCTTTCAATGAGGAAGTGCCGGAACTCCCTCGCCCGGTTGTGACCCCAGCGCTCGATGGCCTCGTGATAGTTGTTCCTGAGTCCGCCGATGCAGTGTCCGGCGTTTCTTCCCGAGGCACCACCCGCCACCTGGCCGGATTCCAGGACCACGACCGACTTGCCGGCCTCGCCGAAGAATGTCGCCAGCAGCGTGCCAACCACGCCACCACCGACAATACAGATGTCTGTTGTCACCTGTTGGTGCTCAACCTCACCGGGCCAGCTGGCCGTGTCCTGCCAGAGCGATACCGTCATGTTCCACTCGATTCTTTCTGTAAGTGTGCCAATGAATGGCGCATATTCCATACGCCCGGCTTGCCTCCTGCGTTGTTGAACCGGGCATACGTAAGGAGCTGTCCCGGTGGATCCGATCATAGACGAGGAGCCATCCCTGCGAGAGGGCGTTTGAGGGGGTCCCTGTCTGCGTAGCGGCGCAATTCATTGCGCCTTGCCTGTCCGCTCGGGCGCCGGAGAGGGCGCAATAAATTGCGCCGCTACGCATTCCTCATTATCGGATCAATTAGGACAAACTCATCATTGTGCCCTGCCTGGCTGGCCGTGGCGTCGGAGAGGGCGCAATGAATTGCGCCGCTACGTAGATTTGTGGATAGCACATCAATCCGTCCCCCGATTCTGAAGAACCATCCCCGGAATCGTGAATGGGAAAAGCCGGAGGCTGGTGGCAGCCTCCGGCTTTTCGTGTCTGTGTGTCGTCCGGTCATCCTCCGGCCGCGCAGGAGGCCGGATCGCCTGAGTAGGCATAGGACGGTACCGGACCGTTTGCGTATGCCACCGGTAGCTCGACGCGGAACGGCTCGGTCATCCAGGCCGGCTCCCAGTTCTCGACAACCGCTCCGGCGGGGCGGGCGATGATCCGGCGCATCCCGCTGCGCTCGTACAAGCGCCACGGTACCTTGTGCATGACGGCGTCCAGCGTGACCCGCATCAGCAGCCGGTTCGACCGCACCGGCCTGGCCGCCAGGTAAGCGAATGCTCCGAAGCCGGGAATCGCCGCGAGCAGCACCACCAGAGGCGAGTGAATGTCCCAGGTCTGCTTCCAGGCGCGTCGGTCGATCCGGCGAGCCATCAGCTTTGCGGTGGACGCCGTCAGCAGATAACCGGTCCAGGCCATGCGCGCGATGCTGCCGAACGGGAAGCGCAGGACGACGGTGATCGCCAGGTGCGCTCCGAGATGCGGCAGAACCGCCTGGAAGGTTGGTGTCGCCATCTGCTCGCGCAGCTCTGTGGCTTCGCTTGCCGGTGATCCGGCCTTCGTCCAACCAGTTCTCGACCGACGCGGTCATCCACCCCAGCGCCTTGTCCTGCCCGCCTGCCACCCGTGCCTGGGCGCGTGAGCGCCAGGTGCGGAAGCCGTAACCGTCCCAGATGCCGCCGACGAGCTTGCTCCAGATGCGCAACTCTCCGGCGTGCCATGCGCGGGTTTCGGTCTCGGCTCGCTCAACTTGCTCGCGCAGTCGGGCCAGCCACTCTGTCCCCTTGACCTCCCGCATCGCTTCAGCCTCACGCTCGATATAGCCGCGCGTGACATCGAAGTAGACGTCGTCGTAGATCGGCACCATGCCGCGCCGGATGGCTCGCGCCCAGGTCTTGAGCGAGGCCAGCGGCGAGACCAGCCCGGACTCCAGGTCGACGATCGTGTAGTCGCCCGCAGCGGTCTCCAGAACGTTGTCGATCGCGCGCGGCTGGCGCGGATCGATCTGCCAGGTCGGCAGGCCGGCCTCTTCGAAGCGCCCGCGCACCTCGACCAGGAAGGCCTTTGCCGCAGCACGATCGGTCGGCTCGTGACCGTCAACGAACGTGCTGTTCAGTGCGTAGCGACCATGCACGGTGTCAACGCTGGTTGCCAGCGCCACCCGGCTGCTGCCGAACCAGTACTCGCTCAACTGGGACGCCAGGTTGCGCCGCTCCAGAGCGGCCTGCAGGGCAACCCGGTTGCGGATGTACGGGAACTCCGCCTGATAGGCCAGCCAGTAGATCGCTCGCGGCACAAATCCTGGTGCGTAGATCTTCGAGACGGTATCGCCGTTGAAGATCACCAGGCTCGTCAGTGCGTGCGCGTGCGGCTCGCGCTCATCATGCTGCACGAAGGCGGCTCGGATGAATGGGATCTCGCCAACCGCAATCTGAATCCGTTGATAGGCGGCCAGAATGCCGACCAGGATCAACCCGCCAAGCGCGTAGGCTCCCAGCACGTCCGACGGCCAGTGCGCGCCGTACCAGACGCGAGCGAAGCCAACGACCAGGATGATGCCCATCGAGAACGATTGAACGACCAGCGCCAGGGGACGATTGCGGATCTCGCGGGCCAGGAAAAAGAGCAGGCCGTAGAGCATCACCGCGCCCATGACGTGACCGCTCGGGAACGAGGCCGCTTCGACATCCGTCACCGTGCGAACGATCTCGTCGTAACCGTGCGGGCGCGTGCGGCCCACCAGCACTTCGCCAACGAAGTTGTTGATCAACCCGCCAACCGGCAGTGCCATTACTGCCAGCGCCACGAGCCACTTGCGAGCGATGATGAACGCCAGCAGCACCAGCGCCCAGCTCCCGATCGCTCCGGTCGAGCTGGTAAGTGCGTCGACCGGCCGGAGAATGGTCTCCAGATAGGGCAGGTCGATCCGTTGAATCTGATTGAGACTCCAGAGATCGAATGGCGCGATTGGCTGGATCAAAGCGTCGATAACCAGCGCGCCGGTCAGCACTGTCGCGAGCAACGCTGGAGTCTTGAACGAGACGCGGTGAGCACGTTCCTCGCGCTCGGTGGTTCTGATGCCGGTCGTTGTCCCGGAAAACGTCGTTGAAACCACGGTGAACTCCCCCAATGGTTGGCGCACTCGGGCGACGTCACTGTCGCATCCAGCGCTGTGCATATACTGGTTGGGCGTTTTTCCCGAGTACCAGCGGCTGCGTACCTAGCCCTTGGCTCGCGTTGCGCTCGAAAAATGTGTGGCCGCTGTAGGTCGGTTACCGGCGTCATCGCCGGTTGAAGTGGCCAGACATCTCGTGAACGCCGCCCGTTTGCGTGTCCCCCTGGGATCTGGAGCGAACAACATCTCTGTTGCCGTTCACCTCGCGCCTGATCCCGTCCCTTCTTACGGAACTCAATCACTCTAGAACGCGTAGAAGAGCCTCACATCATGCGAACGGCGTGAGCGTGTTGGGACTTCTTGGCTGAATGTGCTCCGCCTTCTGACGGAGCTGTCATATCCGCCTTTTGACGGAGGGAATCGTGTATTATGAGGAGCCTTAGATAGCGCATGGTGATCAGTAGCGAGCTGCTGGGATGACTTTGAACAAGGCCAACACGATGAACAACTATCTTCAGCGCCTCTCGACCGTCCATCTCGTCCTGGCTCTTGGCTTTGGCATCACCGTTTTTTTGACAGTTGTTGCCGCTGAGGGTGGCACGATGCCGGGCGACACCATGGTTGCCGGCGCGATCCAGGCCGTCGATGCCAGCGAAGCGGGCGTGCTCGCGCGGTTCATGAACGCGACCTTTGACGCTCCCTCGTTGATTGTGATCACGACACTGCTGGCGCTAGGGCTCGGAATCGTTGGACGCTACGCTCAGATGGTTCTCCTGGCCGCGACCATGCTCTCCCAGGCCACGAACGCCGCGCTCAAGCTTCTGGTAGGCCGGCCGCGTCCCGAGGAGGGGCTGGTTCAGGTGACGGAGCATGCCAGCGGTCTCTCGTTCCCAAGCGGGCACACCATGGGCACCGTCGTGTTCTGCGGAATCATCGTCTACCTGTCGTTCCACCTCATCCGGCACCGGCGAGTCCGGCTTCTGGTACAGGCTCTGGCAGTGGCGCAGATGTTCGCGGTCGGCTTCAGCCGGGTGTACACCGGCGCGCACTGGCCGTCGGATGTTCTCGGCGGCTTCCTGTGGGGAGCCTGGTTCCTCCTGCTGCTCATCGTTTGTTACCGGAAGTTCGCCCCACAGCTCGCGTCTCGGCGATTGGCGAGCGCGTAGTAAGACCCAGTATCGTCCACATCGAACCCAGCCTCCACAGCACTGGGGCTGCGCCTGCCCCTGCGCATGAACCCTCTTCAACAGAGTAGTTTCACCGCTTCCTGATATGGCTGTCCATTCCCTATACTTGCGGCATTGACCGAGCAACATTCTTGATCCGTGATGTAGGAGTTGCCCATGGACGAAGAGCAACGGTATGCGCGGGCAAAGGCGCGCGTCGATGAGATAAAAGGGTTCTACATTCACCTCATCGTCTACCTCATCGTGAATCTCGGGCTGTTTACGATGAATCTGTTCACAGGTGGAGGTTGGTGGTTCTACTGGGGGACACTGGGGTGGGGCATCGGCCTCGCCGTTCATGGCTTGAGCGTGTTTGTGTTTTCGGGCCGTATGGGCGCGGAATGGGAGCAACGCAAGATCCGCGAGCTCATGGAGAAGGACGAGAGACCCTGACCCCCATGCGCGCTGTTTCGCTGCGTATTCGATCCGGAGGTTCGCTATCGCTGACTTGACCCATTTTGATGAATCCGGCAAGGCCCAGATGGTCGATGTCGGCGACAAAGACGAGACCCACCGCATCGCCATCGCCACGGGCCGGGTGACGATGCAGGCTGCAACCTTGCGCACAATTATTGAAGGCACCGCCAAGAAGGGCGATGTATTGGGTGTCGCACAGGTGGCCGCCATTATGGGCGCCAAGAAGACGAGTGACCTGGTGCCGATGTGTCACCCGCTCAGCCTGACCGCGATCAACGTGCGCCTGGAGCCGGACGAGACCAGATCTTCGATCGAGATTGAGGCCCGAGTCGAAACCCGCGGCAAAACCGGTGTCGAGATGGAGGCGCTCACGGCCGTCTCGGTCGCGGCGCTCACAATCTACGACATGGTCAAAGCTATCGACCGCGGCATGACGATTGACGCCGTCCGCCTCGTCCACAAGAGTGGCGGTAAGTCCGGCGATTGGGACGCGCCGGAGGGGTGAGCGCCGCTCTCCGAACCCGGGACTTCAGGTGGATACGATCGTGTCCCTCGTACCGCTAGACTAGCGAGTCATGGAACAACGTTCGGCTCGGAGTCAAGGACTGCGGTAGGTGAGCGAGGCAGAATCCCAGAAGACGCTATCTCCGGAACAGATGGAGGAGATCAAGCGGCTGATCGCCTTGCGCCAGCAGGAGCGCAAGCCGCTGCCAGGCTGGCTGCCGGCGGCGATGCGAATGTTGCCGCACGTGCTGATCACCGTGACCGTTCTCAACCTGTTCATCGGGTTGCTGGCCGTCGTTACACCATTTCTGGGCATGTGGTTCGGCACGGCTGTCACCGATCCGATCTATCGCGCCTACTCCCTGATCTGTCCGCAACGTCCATCGCACACCTTCTTCATCGGCGGCCACGCCATGGGGTTCGAGCAGCGCGATATCGCACTGCATCTCGGTTTTGCCGTTGCCGGAATCCTGTATGTGATGTGGTCGCGGGTGCGGCGACCGCTGCCTACCTGGCTGGCGTTGGCCCTTGTTGCGCCGATGCTGATCGACATCACTATCAGCACGATCGGCATGCTTCCGAGCACCTGGTTTTCACGCTTGTGGACTGGCTCGCTGGCTGCTTTCGCGATCATCTGGTGGAGCTATCCACGCTTTGACGGCTACTTCCGGAAGGTGCAGGCGCACGTGGTGCGTTTGCGGTTATCTCGTGATAAACGACCCACCTAGACGCATTTGTACGCAACACGACAGAGTACATATGTGCTAGATGGATTCGGAAAATCCACGTAAAATCTGTGACCTTTCGTCACCGTGGTGTGCTAGACTCCCCTGTGCACGCGTCGAACAGAGCAGTTTTGGCAACGCGTGCAAACGGTGTAATCAACAACATTACAACTGATCGATCCGCCGCTGAGCCCAGGAAAGATCCGGGACAGCTTTGCCATACAGCGCCAGTGAGGTTGGTAGGACCAGCATGAGCCGGTACGAAATGTATTCCGCCCGGTATCCGCTTTTGCCGCTTAAGAACGTCGTAATCTTTCCGCGTAATGTCGTCACCCTGTTGGTCGGGCGTACCCGCTCCATCCAGGCTGTTGAAGAAGCGATGGCACGCGACCGCCGCATCGTCGTTACTGCCCACAGTACGATCGAGACCGACGATCCCCGGCCGGACGATCTCTATGAGGTCGGCACGCTGGTCGAGATCGTGTCCGTCGAGCGTCAGCAGGGCAGCAACATCCAGGTTGTGCTAGAGGGTCTGTCGCGCGTCGCGATCTCCCAGTTCGACAACACGCGCTCCTTCTACTGGGTGCGTTGCGAGCAAGCGCAGGAGATCGACACCGATCCTGCTGAAGCCCAGGCGCTTGTCAAGCACGTCGGCGAGATGATGCAGGTCTACAGCGAGACGAACAACAAGATCACGCCCGAGATACTGGATATGATCCTCCAGACCAGTGATCCCAGCCATCTCTCCGACCTGGTTACAACCCAGCTCGTGAACGACACCGCGCTGCGGCAATCCTTCCTTGAGAACTTCAGCCCGGTCAGCCGGCTCGAGACGCTGGCTGTCCAGCTCACCTCGGAAGTCGAGATGGCGACCCTGGAACAGAAGATCAAGGACCGGGTGCGCGAGCAGATCGACAAGAACCAGCGCGAGTACTTCCTGCGCGAGCAGCTCAAGGTGATTCACGATGAGCTGGCCGGCGAGGGCGGCAACGAGATCGAGCTCGCTGCGCGAGCGGGTTCGCGAGCGAGGGCTGCCGGAAGCCGTTAACGACAAGCTGATGAAAGAGATCCTCCGGCTGGAGCGTATGCCGGCGGTCTCGGCCGAGGCGACCGTCGTTCGCAACTACATCGACACCATGCTCGCATTGCCCTGGACCGAGCAGAGCGAGGACATTCTCGACCTCGACCGCGCCGAAGAGGTTCTCAACGAGGACCACCACGGTCTGGAACAGGTCAAGGAGCGCATCGTCGAGTTCCTGGCAGTACGCAAGCTAACTGCTGAGAAGCCGGGAACGATGGGCCCCTCCATTCTGTGTCTGGCCGGTCCTCCGGGTGTCGGTAAGACCAGCCTTGGCCGCTCCATCGCGCGCGCCATGGGACGCGAGTTCGTGCGCGTGAGCCTTGGCGGTGTGCGCGACGAGGCCGAGATTCGCGGTCACCGGCGCACCTACATCGGCGCCTACCCGGGCCGCATTATCCAGGCGCTCAAGACCGCCGGGACGATCAACCCGGTCATGCTGCTGGACGAGATCGACAAGATGTCGTCCGACTACCGTGGCGATCCTGCCTCGGCCATGCTTGAGGTGCTTGGATCCAGAGCAGAACAAGGTCTATACCGACCACTTCCTGGATGTGCCGTATGACCTCTCGAACGTGCTCTTCGTCACGACGGCGAACCAGCTGGGCTTGATCCCGGCACCGCTGCGTGACCGGATGGAGATCATCGAGATCAGCGGCTACACCGAGGACGAGAAGGTTGGTATCGGGAAGACGCACCTGTTGCCGAAGCAGCTCATCGCTCACGGCCTTGAGGTCGATAACCTGGATATCCCGCACAAGCTCTGGCTGCAGATCGTTCGCGGGTACACTCGCGAAGCCGGCGTGCGCTCGCTGGAGCGGCAGCTGGCCGGGCTCTGCCGCAAGGTGGCGCGCGAGATTCTGAAGGGCAAGCAGAGCAAGATCCGCCTGACGCAGGCACGGCTTGAGGACTTCCTCGGCCCGAAGCGCTTCGGCTTCGAGCAGCGTCTGGGCGAGGCGCAGGTGGGCGTCGCCATTGGTCTCGGCACCACCAGTGTGGGTGGCGAGCTCATTCCGGTTGAAGTGGCAACGATGCCCGGCCGTGGCAACCTGACCATTACCGGGCTCGCCGGCGATGTGATGCAGGAATCCGCCAAAGCGGCGCTCTCCTACGCACGCTCGCGTGCGACGCTGCTCAAGATCGAGCCGAATTTCCAGGAGAAGATTGACCTGCATATCCACCTGGCAGAGGGTGCGACGCCGAAGGACGGCCCATCGGCCGGCATCACGATGGCGACGGCCCTGATCTCGGCGGTGACGGGTCGGCCGGTGCGCAACGACGTTGCCATGACCGGTGAGATCACCCTGCGTGGCAGGGTGTTGCCGATCGGCGGCTTGAAGGACAAGACACTGGCCGCCCACCGGGCCGGGATCCACCGGATTATCGCGCCGATCGATAACCAGCGCGACCTGGTCAAGATTCCCGAGAAGATTCAGAAGGAGATGGAGTTCTTCTGGGTCGATAACATGGATGAAGTGATCGCCCTGACACTGCTATCCAACAATGACATCGCGCTTGTGCCAGCGCCGTCTCTCGACGAGCTCGGTAACGGGCGTGAGGTCGAGATCGCTGTCAACGAGCCGGCCCAGCCGGCCCCAGTCGAGGTCAACTGGAGCGAGTAAGCCCGCAGGCGACAAACGACTCTTGCAAAAGGACGCATCTCAGATGCGTCCTTTTGCGTTCTCAATCGTTGTATTAGTGGATGGGTACTATGTTGCCGCTGGCTGTGGGGCGATTAGCCTGTACAGGTCGGACCAATCTACTACTGACATCACACGGCAACTGATGCTACGATGCCATGGCGCGTGACGGAATGCACAATATTGAAATGTTGTTCATGTCGGATCGCACCTGGTTGCCACACTGAAACACGCTTTTTACGTCTTATTTGGTGTTGGATTTTATGGATTTCCCCTGGTCAGAACGGCGTCACGAGCCACGGCCTTACCTGCCGTCTTCCCCTGAGCAGCAGGGTATAGAGCAGGAAGTGCTGCGTGGCGCCAGTCTGGTCGTCGCTGGTTGTGGACCGGTCGGCGAGCACGTTGCCATTGCCCTGGTGGAGACCGGCGCGGAATGTCTGACCCTGGCGGATTCCGGCCGCCACCCCACGCGTCAATCCGGCCCCCTCTCTGAGAAGCTCTTCGATGTGAACCCATTCGTGAACGTTGATCTGTCCCGGATCGACACCAAGGTTGTCGATGAGCTGGTAAGCAACGCCGATCTGATCATCGATACGCTTGATGCGTCCTCTGCGGACGCCATGCGCGCGCGCTACCTGCTCCACAGCACTGCCAAGCGCCACAACACACCGATCCTGACCGGGTTGGATACCGGCGATGCCGCGCTGGCGATTGTCTATGACTATCGCGACAACGGCCAGGCTGTGCTGGACGGCGCCGTCAGCGAACCTGAGATCAACGGGTCGGCCCAGATTGAGCACGTCGAGCTGCTCAACCGCATGATCGCGTCCTCGCAGGCGCAGCAGCGACCCGACCAACTGCTGATCACCGGCTGTGCCGGTATGACCGGCGGCGAGTGCTCCATGCGCCTGGCAAACATCATCGTTAGCCAGTTGGTATTTGATGTGCTCTTCAAACGTCCGCTCGATCGCCTGACCATGGTTGATCCGGCGACGGTAGCGCGTTCAGCGACTGCCAGTATCCGCGCCGCGGGACGGAGGCTTATTGCCATGTACGCTCTACGCCGCCGGTTGCGCGACGTGCGTAAGCGGGCCAGACCGACCGGCTTCTCGCCCCTGCACGATGACATGTTCAAGGATCTGCGTCCGTATATGGAAGAGCGCGTCTACGAAACGGGTTCGGTCGTCATCCGCCAGGGGGATCCGGCCGACGATTTCTTTGTGCTCGTCCAGGGCCGGGTGCAGGTGGAGCATGAAGAGCACGACGAGCTTGAGGACCGAGACGATTTCGACTACGAGCCCTTCACCAGCTACACCGTGGTCGCGGATCTCGGCCCCGGCGACTTCTTCGGCGAGATGGCCCTGCTTAGCGACGCCCCGCGCAACGCCAGCGTCGTCGTCACCCAGCGCTGTGTGGTGCTGGCCCTGAGTCGGGGGGCGTTCAACGTCTACCTGGACGAGAGCCAACCCGCCTTTCAACGCCTGCGCGAGATCGCCCTGGCCCGCAAGTACGAGAACAACGAGACCTACGGCTTCTAGCGGTCAGGGCGTCATCACCCGTGATTGACAAGCCTGCGGGCATGCGCTTCTTTCACATGAGTGGTGAGGAGGCGACCCCGATCTGGTCGCGATGATCTGGGATCTCGTGCCGTCTACTGCGGTGCCTTCGCCGGCAGCGTAATCGTGAAGCACGTTCCGCGATCGTCGGGATACTCGACCTGGATCTCACCACCGTGCCCCTTCACGATTTCGCTGCAGATGTACAGCCCGAGACCCAAGCCACGATCGACGCGTCCATCAGGGCCCTTATAGAAACGCTCGAAGAGATGTGGCCGGTCTTCGAGGGGAACGCCGTTACCATAGTCCCGGATGGTGAGCCGGAAGGTATCACCTTCTGGTTGATCGAGATGAACCTCGATCTTTTCTCCGGGTTCGCTGTACTTGATGGAATTCTCCAGTATATTGCTGACGACCTCGTCGAAACGCACCGGATCAACCCATGCCCAGAGCTCGTCCGGGCTGGAAACGACGATCTCGTGGTCGTTCGTCGAAGAGGTCCGTGACAACTCAACAACCTGGTTAACCAGCGCCGCGACGTTTGTGCGGACGAACTCGAGCCCGAGCTGGCCGGAATCAACGCGCACCGATTCAATGAGCTTATCGATGAGGCTTGTGAGCCGGTCTGCCTGTTGATTGGCCGTGTCAAGAAGCGGCACCCATGCCTCGTGATCGCCATCCGTCTGAGTTATCCGGCGCATCAGCAGTTGCACCGCTGTCTTCACGGCCGCGGTTGGTGATCGTAATTCATGGGCCGCGACAGCCAGAAACGCATCTTGCGCGCTGAGCCTGGCGTCGGCCAGCTCTGCCTCAATTCGCGCCGCCTGCTCTGCCTCAATAAGCCGCGCCCGGTCGATTGCCAGCGCAATCCGATCACCGACAATCTGGAGGAAGCGCCCGTCTTTGGAGTCGAAGGTGCGTTGACGTTGCGATCCAACGTAGAGCACACCAACGGTCTGCTCTCCCGCGAGCAATGGCACTCCGAGCAGCGACCGGATCCCCATCTCATACAGGGCCGGATTCAGCGGATTCGCCTGTGAGATATCCTCGGCAATCGTGCGTCGTTCGCTTGCGATACGGCCGGCAAACCCACGTCCGAAAGGAATCGGCATCAACGTGTCGGCCGCGATGTCAAGTCCTCGTGAGGCCATCGGAATCAGAAGATCGCGATTCTGGTCGAGTAATAGAAGTCCAATGACAGCCACTTCGAGGGTATCTTGAACACGGATGAGATATTCATTGAGAAGGTCGTCGATATTCAGGCGGGTAAGAGCCGTTTCGGTAAGGCTGTGTAGCGTGCGAAGCTCCGCGAGAGACTCCTCGGCCTGTTTCCGGGCCTGGCGTTCGAGTTCCAGCGCTGCGGCACGCTGCTCCTCTGCAATCTTGCGCTCGGTGAGATCCCTCGTCACCTTTGCAAAACCCACCACCTGCCCTTGTGGGTCGTACAGCGCGGTGATCACGACATTGGCCCAGAAACGCGTGCCGTCTTTGCGCAGCCGCCAGCCTTCCTCTTCCCAGCGGCCATCTCTGGCGGCGATGATCAGTTCGTGTGCCGGTTTGTTCTGGAGGATCTCGTCGGGTAGATAAAAGACGGAGAAGTGTTGTCCGATGATCTCTGACGCCTCGTAGCCCTTGAAACGCCGGGCGCCTTCGTTCCAGCTGCGTATGTATCCCTGTGGATCGAGATGGAAGATGGCGTAGTCGCGAACGCTTTCGACCAGCAACCTGAAGAGATCGTCGCGCACGATTTTCTGGCCGGCCCGGTCTATCTGCTCGTGCATTATCTATCCCTTAAGCTTCGTACCTACGCGGGATGTTACTCACATCATACGGACCTCAATGCCATCATGCTCGCATTTTAGCCGCAACTGAGGGCGTGACGTCACGCCGCAATCCGTCTATGCTATGCCCCAACAAAGAACTGGCAGCATTCGGGAAGGGTAGAGACGATGGCGACGCGCAGCGAGTGGATCATTGACAAGACCGAGGCAGTTGGACGCGAAGGCATGGTCACCGCCATGCAGCCGCTGGCCGCAGAAGCCGGCGCGGAGATGCTGAAGCGTGGCGGCAACGCGATCGACGCCGCCGTGGCGATCGCCTTCGCGGTGGGCGTCGTCGAGCCCTTCATGAGTGGTGTCGGCGGTATCGCCTTCCTGATCTACCGCGACGCCGCCACCGGCAAGACGATCTGCTTCGACGGCAGCGCCATTCTGCCGCGCAAGATCACCCCGGAGCACTTCGAGCTGCTGGACGCCAACCAGCGCGGCGGCATGTACGGCTGGCGAGCCACCAAAGACGACGCCAACAACACCGGCTGGCTCTCGCCCGGCGTGCCCGGTACCCCGGACCTGCTCTGGCAGGCGCACCAGCGTCACGGCAGCCTGCCCTGGGCCGACCTGCTCCAGCCCGCCATCCGGCTGGCCGAGGAGGGCTTCGACGTCAACCACTACGTCTCCCTGATGATGTCCGCCAACTACGACCGGCTGTCGCGCTTCCCCGAGAGCCGCAAGACCTTCATCAAGCCCAGCGGCGCGCCATACGTGCCATCGGGCGGCGGCCAGGCTGAGGGCGGCCGCTCAGCCGACCTGCTGGTGCAGCCCGACCTGGCGCGCACCCTGAAGCTGATCGCCAGCGAGGGCGCCGAGACCGTCTATCGCGGCGAGATCGCCCGGCTGATCGCCGAGGACATGGCCGCGAACGGTGGCCTGATCACCATGGAAGACCTGGCCGCGCACGAGACTGTGATCCGCGAGCCCGGCATGATCGAGTACCGTGGGCACCAGATCCTGGCCCAGCTCGAGAACACCGGCAACCCGACCGTCCTTGAGGCGCTCCAGATCCTGGAAGGGTTCGACCTCGCCAGCCTGGGTTACCAGTCGCCCGAGGCCACGCACCTGATCGTTGAGGCGCTGCGCCGCTCGTTCGTCGACCGCCTGCGCCACCTGGGCGACGCCGCGCTGATGGACGTCCCGATGGCCGGCCTGCTCTCGACCGACTACGCCGCCGAGCGCCGCGCCAGCATCGACCCCGCCCGCGCCACCCCGGACGAGGGCCCCGGCGACCCCTGGGTGTTCGACCCGTCGCGCACCGGCCAGGCCGCAGTCCGCAGCGGTGTCACCGGCGAGGGCAATACCACCCACATCAACGTCATCGACCGCGACCGCAACCTCGTCTCGCTCACCTCGACGCTCGGCCAGCTCTTCGGCTCCGGCGTCGTCATCAAGGGCACCGGCATCACCCTCAACAACGCCACCACCTGGTTCGACCCTGAGCCCGGCGCCGTCGCCTCCATCGGCCCCGGCAAACGCACCATGTCCGCCGCCTCCCCGATCCTGGTGATGAAGGACGGCAACCCCTACGCCACCATCGGCTCCCCCGGCGGCCGCCGCGTCATCTCCGCCATCTACCAGATCGTCGTCAACCTCCTGGAGTTCAAGCTGGGCGTCCAGGCGTCAATCTCCGCCCCCCGCATCCACACCGAGGGCGCCGCCACCGAGATCTCCACCCGCTTCCCGGCTGAGACCATCGAGGGCCTGGAGTCCATGGGCCATCAGGTCGTGCGCCGTGAGGACACGCTAGCGGCGACGCATTTCGCGCGTCCAAGTGCGATTGTCATTGATGGGGATGAGTTGCGGGCAGGGGTACACCCATACACGCCGGCGACGGGGATCGGCCTATAAAGCGAACAAAGGTGCTACACTCTGCTTGACGGAACAGGGCAAGTACACAGGGATTGAGCATGGCCACCATACTGGCCTTCACAGTTGAGCAAGCGTCCCGTTTAACCGGCCTTTCCGACCGGCAGCTTCGCTATTGGGACGACACCGGCTTCTTCACGCCCACAATTTCGGGCGTGAAGCGCCGGCCCTACGGTCGTGTCTACTCCTTCCGTGACATGGTCGGTCTACGAACGCTTGCCATGCTTCGACAACAGCACAACATCCCGCTCCAGGAGCTTCGCAAGGTTGGTGCCTGGCTGAGCGACCACTACGACGAACCCTGGGCCAGTCTGCGCTTCTACGTCGCCGGGAGCGCAGTCTTCTTCGATGATCCCGAACAGCACATACGCCGTTCCGGGACGAACCCCGATCAGATTGTGATCCCGATTGAGATGCAGCGCGTCGCGGCGGAGACTGAGGCCGAGGCCAATAAGTTACGCGAGCGTACTCAGGACGAGATCGGCCACATAGCCCAACACAGGCACGTTATGCAGAACTCCCCAGTGCTTGCCGGTACCCGGATCCGGACCCAGGCAATCTGGCATTTCCACGAAGCCGGTTATGGCGTCGACGAGATACTGCGCCGCTATCCACGTCTTACCCCTGCGGATGTCCAATCCGCCATCAATTTCGAGCGAGAGCGACGGCAACGGCTTGCCGGCTAATGGCGGTCATTCGCTTTCTGATCGATGAGAACGTACCTCTCACCATCGGAGAGTTGCTTCGGAGCCGAGGGCACGATGTCTCGATTGTTGGCGAGACTCTGGCGAAGTCTTCACCGGACGAACTGTTGCGGACCATTGCAGAAACTCAGGGTTACGTGGTCGTCACCTTCGACCGCGACTTCAAGCGCCTGATCCGACGCTTTCCCGAGGGTACCCGCTCCAGGTTTGAACGCCGCGCCGGACGCATCAGCTTTACCTGCAACGAGAGGGAGGCAGAAGTCCGGATCGAGGAACTCCTGGAGGTGATCGAGTTCCACTACGAAGTGGCAAACCGCAACGGCAGGCGGTTCGTGATGCAGATCAGTCGAACCAGCATCATGTTCGCTGAGTGATCTAGTTAGGGGCGCTGGAGATCGTGCACCACGAGGACACGCTGGCGGCGACCCACTTCGCTCGTCCGAGTGCGATTGTCATTGATGGTGATGAGCTGCGGGCAGGTGTGCATCCCTACACGCCGGCGACGGCTATTGGGAATGGACAAGAAGCTGAAATCCCTTCCCCGGGAAAACGGGCAGGAAAACGCACGTGCCCTAACATGTTGATATTTGAATCGTAGGTATCGAACCGGCATCGAGATCGCTCAGATGGATGCCGGTTCTCCTAGTTCCCGGTCCGTCATAGCGCCGATGAAGGAGCAGGCTACGAAAACATATTCGACACCAGTAGAAGGTCGAATCTCCCAGGATACACCGATGTCTGGATCGATACCATGATCAGCGGCATTACGAATATGTCCTAAATACTTACCAACATTTGATAACTTTTTCGGCATCTGCTTGCTGGTGGTAAGTTTTTCGATCTTGGCGTTTATTCCTGTGGCTCCGGCCGTGCTTACTGCTAGACGATTAGCAAGTGCGTCAAGATAGGATTCTATAGCGTTGCCCGCAGCTACCACCGCTCCTCTGGGGTCACCACGATTCGCTCGAACGAGTGCATCGGCGAGTGGGTTGAGAACTTCATTCTGCGACACTAGACCCACGGCTTGGTTTCCTATTTGCTCGTTGATGCGTGCTAGCGCCTGAGTGTTCGTCGAGCAAATGGATGCAAGTGCCCTCAATGGATCAATAAGGGCCTTGTCTGTGCATTCATAATGGTTTCCACCTGTAGACACCATTGCTTGGCAAAACGTTCCCAAGTTGATCAAGGTGTTCTTGACGTCGTCGTGATGCGCATCGAGGTCCAGTACGGTTTTGATCTCCTTAGCCGCTCGGGTGACATCCCCGGCCTCAACTAAACGATCACGGAACCTAGTAAATGGTTCATACGATTCGATAGCGATACGAAGTATGGCTGCCCGGCCCGACGCATCGGCTATTGAGACATAACGACATAAAGGGCTGGCATCGCGATACAGCTTGCTACCTTTTGAAAGTAGCCCGAGATCAACAGCAAGGTCTAGCGCCGCTCGTGCGCTCTCCAGGGGAATATCACAGAATCGCGATATGAACTGCTCATCTACAGGTCGCTGATTTACGATTATCGCCTCGATGGCGTTTAGCACGTGTTCAGCAGTCGTGATTGGAAATCGTCGAGCCATCGAACGTCATTCCTAATTAGCGTCCGAGTTGTCAACGTTTGGATCGCCGTGGTCCTCGAGGCTCTTGATCAAGTTACGGATCTTGTCACCAAGGTTATCTATATCATCAATTGTGCATTGAACTTGAATCTGAATACTAAGGGCGATCCCTCCAGCCAGCTCTTGTGTATGGATAGCGAGGGAAGGCGTGATTGGCGCTACGGGCGTCGTAGTTTGTTTGGCTGGTGGCGGAGCGACGGAATTATGGGGTTGTAGTGATCCCTGGCTGTTAGCTGTGTTGGCTAAGACAAGCTTGTCGTTGGCTTCTACC
The DNA here is from genome assembly GCA_963729445.1 of uncultured Chloroflexia bacterium. Classification (GTDB taxonomy): domain Bacteria; phylum Chloroflexota; class Chloroflexia; order Thermomicrobiales; family CFX8; genus JACCZH01. The sequence continues at coordinate 990,879 of CAVSNU010000002.1, read as the reverse complement.
ACGACTCCGGACGCTAACAGAATGTCAACAATAGTGCCTGCACCTGTCATCGTTGCCGAAGACTTTGACTGGCCTGAGGAATAAGCGACGTGCGCCTGCAACGCCGAGCGATCCATCCCCCTGCGGATACGAATGGCTGACAACAGTTGCTGCATAAATTCATTCGGCTCTATAACAGCGTGCCAAGCGGTAGCCATCTCTTCTGGCATGTGGTGCTCCAAGGCATGACCTAGTTGCTTGCAGAGTGCAGTAGCGACCTTCTTTTGTCCGCCCTCGATGATATTTAGAGCAGCGAGAAATCGACTATTCTTGCTGATGGTCGTCGTATGGAGACCTCCGGTGCGGCTGCTGATATCACGTAGAGACGCCCCTGCGGTGGTATGGCTGTAGGCTTGAATGATCTTTGTTAGCTCTTCATAAGATGAACCGGGTAATGGGAAACCATCGTCAGACATTGTTCCTCCATTGTTATGCACTGTTAGTGTGCATAAGCACTGGGTGGCAGGACACAATCGCCCTGAGAGAATGATCGATTGATGAACTTTGAGCGCTGTTTGCGCTCAGGAAATTGACTATTTGTAAGACTGCCATATTAGAGAGAGCCCTTGCAAGCTTTTCCGCAGAGAAGTGGCAGATGATCATTCCTCGCCTTCGAGCATCTCTGTCGGCGCCCTGATTCAGGACTTCGGCACTTGCGGATTGTTTGCGCATGGTGATAATTGAACTGCATGCCTCTCGCTACTAAATCCTATACGGCAATTGGTGTCTCGAAAGGAGCAGTTCGGTGTCACAGCGTGTTACTTATACATACACTATGACGAGCCCTATTTTGCAAGAAACGCGTGTGCTTAAGGCCAGTACACAAGATGAGTTGCACGCCAAGGCTGCAAAGCTTCAAGCGACATGGGAGCAGAAGGAACAACGACTTCTGCAGCGGCAGATGATCGCGGACCAGAAGGATCTCGCCGAAAGCGAGACGAGCGACGCACTAGCCCATATCGATCAGTATCAATCTTTGCTAAAAGCTACTCTTCTGGTAAATGACCAGCTCGATTGGCCATCCATGCACGACGGGACGGCGTATCAGCCGCCGACGTTTACAGAGCAGCCTCCCAGCCTTGCTGCCGTAAAGGCTGAACTAGGTGTACCCGATCCTACGTGGATCGAGACATTTTGGCCATCGCGAAAGACCCGCAGATTGGAACTTGAGACGCAGGCCAGTAGCGTGTGTTCCCACCGCCTGAATGTCTTCGAAGCTGGCAAGGCAGCTCATGCTAAGAAGGTTCAGTCTGAGCGTAGTGTTTTTGAGCAGCGACAAATGAAGGCCAATGCTGAGGTCGATCAGTTCCGAAGCATGTATGAAGCCGCAGATACGGACTCTATTGAGCGATACGCCACCATGGTTCTCGAACGATCGCGTTATCCAGACGGTTTTGACGCAGAATTCTCCTTCCGATACGAGCCGAACAGTAAGGCTGCGCTAGTAGATTACCAACTGCCTTCTCCAACGGAGGTCCCGAGCGTCATTCAATATCGCTTCATACAGTCAAGGAAAGTCATCGAAACAGTTGAGATGAAGGCTCGGGATTTTACGGCATTCTATGATTCGATCATCTTTCAGATCACACTCCGTACGATTCATGAGCTCTTTGAGGCTGACTATCCAGGTCACTTCCAGTCCGTGGTATTCAATGGGTGGGTTTCAGGTGTTGATCCTGCCAAGGGGACAGACTTCACCGCTTGCGTCATTTCTTGCCAAGCAAGTCGAGAAATGTTTGAGCAGATTGATCTCTCCAGAGTTGAGCCGAAGGAGTGTATCCGCTCGTTGCGAGCTTTGATTGCTGGCCCGCTCGCGCAACTTGCTCCCGTCAGACCGATTATGCAGATGTCTCAAGTCGATAGTCGTTTTGTGGAGTCGCGCGAGATTTTGACGTCGATGGATTCAGCTCAGAACCTTGCCACGATGCCATGGGAGGATTTCGAGCATCTGGTACGTGAACTTTTCACTCAGGTCTTCACCAAGGATGGTGGGGAAGTCAAGGTTACCCGTGCGAGCCGCGACGGGGGCGTTGATGCCGTCGCCTTCGATCCGTCGCCGGTCCGTGGAGGTAAGTACGTAATTCAAGCGAAACGTTACAACAACGTCGTGCCTGTCTCTGCTGTTCGGGACCTTTACGGGACTATGATGAACGAGGGTGCGCTCAAGGGAATCTTGGTGACCACTAGTTACTACGGCCATGATTCACGAGAGTTCGTTAAGGACAAACCTCTTGAGTTGATCGATGGTTCTAATCTGGTCTACATGTTCCAAGAGCATGGACACAATGTAAGCATCGAGCTCACCAAATCACGTGGCTCGCAGCCTTAGCCTGATCAATTGAATCAGCGGTGTCCAAGAGGGCAAAGGGTTATCGTGATCGAAGACGAAGGGGACAACGCTTTCATTCGATGTCCCCTTCGGTCCTTCCGCTTCGGTAGCGGAAGACGGGTAGAGAGCAGCAGTCCCGCCTGCTAGTCAGCGGCGAACACTTCCCTACCTACTCCTCTATCCACGCATTCCACAGGATCGGGCCGAGCTGCACTTGATCAGACAACCCCTTCAGTGAGGCTGTGTGGACCATGGTGCGGAGGGCGTCGCCGTTTTTGATGACGGGGACCTGTTCGTAGAAGAGGGCCTGGATCTCTTCCCAGATGGCGAAGCGGGTGTCGAAGTCGGTCTCGGTGCGGAGCTGCTCGACGAGCTCGACGGCGTCGTCGGTGCACCACCAGCCAGCGAAGTTGCAGACGTCGGTGATGACCGAGAGCACCGGGTCGGGCTTGAACGCGTAGCCGGTAGTCGTGACGTCCCAGGCCGACGGGTCGGTCTGCTCGCTCAGCACGGTGGCCCAGTCCTTCGTCTGCAGCTCAACCGTGAAACCGGCCTGCTCGAGCTGCTGGACCGCGACAGCCGTGCGATTGTAGTGGTCCTGGTACTCCTGGGTACAGCTGAAGCGTACCGGGGTGCCGTCGTAGCCGGCTTCCTCCAGCAGCTGCCGCGCCAGCTCGGGGTCGTTCATGTTGTACTTCTCCGCGCCGACCGTGCTGTACCACGGGGTTTGCGCGAACATCAGCGACGGGTCGAGCGTGTAGTAGCCCTCGCCGTAGCCGGCCTGGCAGATCGCCTCGTGGTCCAGCGCCGCCTGGAACGCCTGCCGGATCTTCTGGTCCGTCATCAGGCCTTCCCTGGTGTTGAGAATGAAGACGCCGAAGCCGGAGGGATCGAGGATCTTGGCGACGAGGCTGGAATCACCTTCCACGGTCTCGTACTGGTCCGGGATGATGGACTCCGGGTAGTGGAAGTCGCCGGCCTGGAGCCCTGCGATGCGTGCCGCTTCGTCCGGCACCGGCACCAGCTCGATCTCGTCGACGTAGGCGTATTTGTGACCGCCGTAGCCGTTCGGCTCGCCCTCAAGCGCGGCGTACTCCTCGAAGCGCTCCAGCCGGATGAAGCGGTCCGCCTGATGCTCGACGAACTTGTAGGGCCCGGTGCCGATGATCTCTCCCTGTAGCTGGTCGAGGCCCAACCTTGTCGATGACCGATTTCGGGTAGATGGCGCAACCCTGGTTGTTGAAGGCCAGCGCCGTGACGAAGATGCTGTAGGGCTCGGACATCTTGAACTCGATGGTGTAGTCGTCGACCTCGACGATCTCCTCGGTACGCTCCATCAGCCCTTTGCCGACACCGCTGAGCTGACCCCAGCGCTCGATCGACGCGATGACGTCGGCGGCCTTCATCTCCTCGCCGTTGTGGAACGGCACGCCCTGGCGCAGGTTGATCGTGTTGGTCAGGCCGTCGTCGCTGGTCTCGATCGAGTCGGCCAGCATCGGGATGACCTCGAAATTGCTGTCAAAGGCGACCAGCGGCTCGTAGATGTTCCAGCCAATCAGCGCGACGATGGTGCCGGTCGTCTGGTGGATGTCGAACGTAGCCGGCTCGCCGATCATCGCGATCCGCAGAGTGCCGCCACGAACCCCTTCGCCGGCCGGCTCCTCGGTGGATTCGTCATCCTCTCCCTCGGCGGTGGTGGGCTCGGCATCGTCCTCGGTTGCTTCCGGAGTTGTGCCGCCGGTTCCGGTGCCGGACTCGGTTGGCTCTCCGGTATCAGCCTCGTCGTCATCAGAACCGCAGGCGGCCAGCAGGCTGGCCGTGACGGACGCGCTCAGTCCCAGCGCCATGGCGCGCTTCATCATCGTGCGCCGGCTCAGATTACCCTGGATAGCCGCCTCATAGAGCGACATAACCTCGTTCTTCTCGTCCATCGACGTGGAGATCTCCTCTCGCGCGCAGCCTGACGCCAGGCCACGAACCTGAAACGAAAACCGTAAATTGCTGGGTGGGAAGATTGTGCTGTCTCTGCCGGCGCCCATCTGGGTCTAAGGGTGTTCCGGCTGTGCTGGGGCACTATAGCAGTGCGCCGGGAGATGGGCAATTGAGGAGCAGGGGAGACGGGCGATGCGAGTCACCGGTGGAAGTAAGGCCGGAGATGGGCTGTTTTCACAGTCATCCTGAGTACTGGACCACAGGGGAGTTGTCACGCTCCGGGGTTGCGTCGGTCGGGGGTGACCGCATCCGGCGCTGATGAGTCATCCTGCGCCTCATCGTCTGAGCGGAAGCGAAGGATCTCTTGCCGGATTGCCGAGGCGGTTGACTCAGAGATCCTTCCTTGCGTCAGGATGACTATCAAACGCAGGATGACGATCAAGCGCAGGACTGGCCCACAGTGGAGTTGTCACGCTCCGGGGGGCCGTCGGTCGGGAATGATCTGGTCTCCGCCCGCGTCGAGCGCGACCGGTAGTCGAGACAAGACCAGCTCCTCCCCGTCTTGGGTGACTTCATCGATCGTGGTCAAGTACTCAAGATGACGATCTTACTCTGCTCGCTCGTCTTGGCGGATCGAGTTGTCAACGCTCATCACTGCACTCCTCTTCCTGACTGAGCGGTCTGGGCGGAGAAAGGGGCGCGATGAATCGCGCCCGTACGAAGGTTAGTGTGCCCTCATGACTGAGAGCCTGGATTTAGACGGTGTGGAGGTGCTACACCGTCGCCTCTTCCTCGATGCGGGGGAAGATCGGGCTGGGTTTAGTGACCTGCTGACCAGGCGCGATCTCAGCGCCCACTTCTGGCGCGCCCAGCTGCTCGGCGATCTTCTCGACCGAGGTTGGGATGTAGGGCTGCAATAGCCACGCCAGCGTCGACAGCGTCGATGCCAGGGTGAACAGGACGGTGTCCAGCCGCTTGCCGGCCTCCGCGTCGTCGCTCTTCTCCGCCTTGGAGAGCGTCCAGGGGGCGGTCTGCTCGACGTAGGTGTTGGCCTGGGTGACGATCTCCCAGATGGCGGCGAGGGCCTGCTGCGGCTCGTAGTTGAACATGAGTGTGCGCGAGCGCGTGGTGGCGTCCTCGATCAGCGCCTTCAGCGCACTCTCCACCTCGGTGTCCTCGCCGGGCTCGGGAATCACGCCGGCGCGGTAGCGGTTGATCATCGAGACCGTGCGGTTGAGCAGGTTGCCGAGGTCGTTGGCGAGGTCGGCGTTGTAGCGCGCCTCGAGCTTCTGGATCGAGAAGTCGCCGTCGCCGGACGGGCTGACTTCGCGCAGCATGTAGTAGCGCAAGGCGTCGGCGCCGTACTGCTCGGTGACGGCCGCCGGGTCGACGACGTTGCCGAGCGATTTGCTCATCTTGCGGCCGTCGATGGTCAGGAAGCCGTGCACCACCACGCGGCGTCGGCAGCGGGATGCCGGCCGAGAGCAGCATTGCCGGCCAGTAGATGGCGTGGAAGCGCAGGATGTCCTTGCCGATCGCGTGCACCCGGTTGTCGCCGTTCTGCCAGTAGCGCTGGTAGTTCTCACCGTCGGTGCCGTATTCCAGCGCGGTGATGTAGTTCGAGAGCGCGTCGATCCAGACGTACATTACCTGACCGGAATCGCCCGGCACCGGCACGCCCCAGCCACGGGCGCGTTCCTGCGAGCGCGAGATCGAGATGTCGGCCAGCCCGGATTCAATAAAGCGCAGCACCTCGTTCTTGCGGCTCTGCGGCACGATCTGCAGCTCGTCGCTAGAGATCCTGCGGTGCAGCTCTTCGCCGTATTTCGAGAGCCGGAAGAAGTAGTTCTCCTCTTCGACCTCGACCGGCCTGGTGCCGTGGATCGGGCAGAGTCCCTCCACCAGCTCTTCTGGAGGATAGAACGCCTCGCAGCCGACACAGTAGAGGCCGGTGTAGTGTTTGCGGTAGACATCGCCGGCCTCGACGAGCTGTTCCCAGATCCGTGACGCGCCGGCCTGGTGGAGCGGGTCGGTGCTGGTGCGGATGAAATAGTTGTTCGAGCAGTGGAGCAGCGTCAGCAGGTTCTGGAAGCCGACCACGTTGCGGTCGACCAGCTCCTGGGTGCTGATGCCCTCGGCCTCGGCGGCCTGCACGTTCTTGAGCGCGTTCTCGTCCGAGCCGGTCAGGAAGAAGACATCCTGACCCTGCTGCCGGTGAAAGCGCGCGTAGGCGTCGGTCTGGATGAACTCCAGCGCGTGCCCAACGTGGGGCGCGGCGTTGACGTACGGGATGGATGTTGAGATGAAATAGCGTTTCTGGGTCATTGTTCGTTCTCCCATTCTCGATCGTGTTGCGGTCCCTGGTCCGGCTGGTCTGCGTCATTCGGTAGGGGGAGGCTCGTCCTCTCCCTGGTTGAACGGCGTGGTCCCGGGGATTTCAGATCATCACCCCGCCGTTCTGAGCCGCACAGTGCTCAGAACGGCGGGAATGTTGCTCCTGTCGAGTCGTTGTGATGTTCATAGCCCTCTCAAGCACGCAAAAAACCCCTCGTCCGCATGGGACGAGAGGCGCTCGGCGTCTCGTGGTGCCACCCTGCTTTACCGGCTCCTCGCGAAGACGGTCTCAGCGACTGACCTTGCAGGTCAGTCAGGGCGGGTAACGGTGCCGGTGTCCGTCCCAGGTTACTTGGCGTTCAGGGTGCCGTTGGCCGGGGAAGCTCGGAGGTCATTTCGGCTGATAGGTGGGCCGCGTCACAGCACCCGCGGCTCTCTGATTTCCACCCGCGCCAGCGTACTTGTCCTCGTCAGCGCGATATTGTCATGTCGCAACGCCGGCGAAAACCGCCAGCGTTGAATGTGTAACCTAGCATGCAGCTGAGATGATGTCAACTAGTCGAGGCTGTTGCCCGGGTCTGGCGCGTTGCGTGACAGCAGTGCTGCGACGATCACGATCAGCAGGGTTAGTCCCGCGGCGAATATCACTGGCTCGTTGTGGCTGAAGCGTTCGGCCAGTTGCAGGTTTATCAAGCCAATGCTTACTGCGATCGCTCCGCCAAGCAATATCGAGGCCAGCGGCAATATGATCTGTAGAGGTAACTTCACCGGTACTATCCTCCTGCACCCCACGGCAACGGATGGACATCTGCCAACCACCCTGAATCTTACTCTGTTCTGGCCACGCTGTCAGGTACGCTGACGCGAAAGCCATTGGCGTCGCGGCTGCCGAGCCGGGTGACGATGTCCTTGAAGTCCTCCGGCAAACCGGGAAGGATGTCGCCGAAGAGGAACTCGTTGAAGCGCTGGTGCGCGTCGCGGTCTACCCAGCGCTCCACCCAGCAGTAACGGTTCTCTTCGCTCAGACGGACCAGGTCAGAGGAGATGCAGCCTTCGGACTCGAAGGCCCGCTGGATAACGACGCCGTAGGCCAACTCGAACCGCTCAGCATGTTCGCCCTCGACTTCAAAAAAGGTCAGGTCCACGAACATCTGCGCTTACCCTCTCCGTGCTGCTTGCCCTGCTCCTTCGCGTCTGGGCAGTTACACCGATTGTAACCGCTCAATGGCGAGTGCTACGTACAGGAGGACGCACAGCCCCTCCTCCAGGATGACAATGTTAAAGGGACACCCGGCCGGGTGTCCCCGCGCTACTGGTTTCGAAGACCGGCGCCTTAGAGCGACTTCTGGATCGTCTTGATGCCCTCGATGAACTGCTCGATGTCATCTTCATTGTTATAGAAGCCCAACGAGACGCGCGCGGCGTCGGGGTTGTTGATGTACTTGTTGACGTAGCGGATCGTGACGTTGTGCTCCTGGGCCAGCCGGGTGTTGAGATCCGGTGGCGTGATGCCCTCCACGGTGAACGCAATCAGGCCCGACAGGGCTTCTTTCGGTGTGACCACCTCGACGCCCTTGAGCTTGGAGAGCTTGTCGTGGGTCTTGTTTGCCAGCTTGCAGATGCGGCCCTCGATCCAGTCGAGACCGACATCCTGGGTCACCCATTGCGTGGCGACGCGCTGTCCGACGGTCTGGCCGACGTTCGCGCCGGCGGTGTCGAAGCGGGCCGCGCCGGGAGCCGGGGCGTAGGTGCCGCTGTAATAGTCCATCGTTCCGGGCGTCATGCTGCCGGCGAAGTTCTGCTCGATCTCGCCGATGCTCGATGATCTGACATAGAGCGAGCCGGTGCCCTCCGGTCCGCAGGCCCACTTCTGACCGGGGCAGGCGTAGAAATCGACGCCGAGGTCCTGCATGTCCAGCTGCATCGACCCGAACGACTGCGCGGCGTCGACCGCCACCAGGACGTCATGCGCGTGCGCCATCTCGGTAATCGCTTTGAGCGGCAGCTTTGCGCCGGTAGTGTACGAGACATGCGAGAGGACGATCATCCTGGTGCGCGGCGTGATCTTCTCTTCAAAGGCTTTGACAATACAGTCCGGGTCACCGCCGCCGAGCCCGATGTCGGCTACCCGCACGCGGACCCCATGGCGCCGCTTGGCCAGGAAGGACGGCAACATGCCGCCCGGGTGCTCGATGTTGGAGAGGATGATCTCGTCGCCCGGCTGCCAGCGGTAGCCCATGATCGCGATGTACATGCCCTCGGTGGTGCGGTGGGTCACGGCGATCTCGCTCGGGTCGGCGTTGATGGCCGCGGCGACAACCTCGCGCACGCCGTTACGTGCCTCGGCGATGGCTGGGAAGTGGTCGGCATCAATTCGGGCAGGCGTAAGTTCCTTCTCAAGCTCTTCCCGGATCGCCTCGTAGGCTACGCGCGGCATTGGGCCACAGGTACCGGTGTTCAGATAGGCGGTCTGTTGCACGGCCGGAACCATGCTCCTGATGTCTTTGATGTCTGGCATGCTGTGCGTGTTCTCCCTCTCCTCGATATCCACACATTGGTGATGGTTGCCGCGAAGCATCATAGCGGTAGCACGGGATATTGGCAAAAAGAGGGGATGACCCTAGAACGCCGCCGCCAGATTCGTCGCCCTGCGCGGGTCACGGGCCGCCCAAAGCGTCCCCTTCGATCGGTCTGCCCGCACGAGCTGGATGCCGCCACCGACGGCCCAGGCGGGCGCTCTATTGAGGGTATGGCCGCGCCGCTCCAGGTCCTGGAGCACCTCGTCGCCAAAACGATCTTCAATCTGCAGGGCGGGATCGCCGATCTCTAGCTGGTCACCCATCGACCAGCGTGGGGCGTCGACGGCGGCTTGCAGCTCCAGTTCGTGGTCGAGCAGGTTCGTGAGCACCTGGAGGTTGTGCTGCACTTGCAGGTTCGCGCCGGGGGTGCAGACGCCGTAGACATCGTTCCCGTTGACGACCATTGCGGCATTGAGTGTGTGAACCGGACGCTTGCCCGGCGCGAGCGCGTTGGGGCTGTCCGGGTCGAGGGAGAAGCCGAGCAAGCGCGAGTTCATCATGATTCCGGTACCGGGCACAACCACTCCCGAGCCGGTGTAGAGCGAGTGGATGTAGGTCACAACCCGTCCTTCACCGTCGGCCACGACCAGCGACGTGGTATCGGCATGCGCCGGGAGCTGCCCGAAGCGGTCGCTCCGCTGCCTGAGGTCGATCGAGCCGGCTCGGCGACGGCTTGCCTCGGCCGAGAGCATGTCATCCACAGACACAAACACGTGCTCCGGATCGCCAAGATGGGCCAGACGGTCGATGAACCCGAGCTTGGTTGCCTCGACCTGCAGGTGCACGCTGTCCGCGGTCTGGGCATCGTAGTTGCCGTACCCAAGCTCCTCCAGCACTCCGAGGGCCATCAACAGCACAATTCCCTGGGTTACCGGAGGCTGCTCGTAGACGGTCGTGCCACGGTATGGGATGGAGATCGGTGGCGGCGTCGGGGTACTGTGGCTGCTGAGGTCGTCGGCGGAAAAGAGACCACCATCGGCGGTCGAGCTCTTGACGATCTTCCGTGCGATCTCTCCCTCGTAGAAAGCGGCGGAACCTCCTTCCGCAATCGCCCGCAGCGACTCCGCGAGATCGGATTGGCTAAAACCCGAGCCGACGGCGGGTGGTGATCCACCCGGCAGGAAGATACGCGCGGTCTCGGGAACTGTCGACCAGACCGCGGCATTCGCAGCGATACGGTCCTGGATCGACTTGGTGACGACAATGCCGTCGCCTGCATAGTGCGCAGCAGCGTCGAACAACTGTGCCCAGCCGGTGCGGCCCCACGTTTTGTGAGCTGTCTGCCAGCCGTCCACCATGCCGGGCACGGTCGACGCCCACCAGCCTGATTCCGGAATCTGGCCCAGACTGCGGTATTTTTCGAGAGTCGCGCCTTGTGGTGCAGCGCCTGAACCGTTGACGGCGCTGACGGTACCGTCCGGCTCGGAGACCAGAAAGAAGCAATCTCCACCAAGCTGTCCGGCCCACGGCATGACGACGGTCAAGACGGCTCCGGCCGCAATCGCCGCGTCAACCGCGGTGCCACCGTTCGCCAACACCTGCATGGCTGCCTGGGTCGCATAGGGGTGCGCGGTCGAGACTACTCCCCCGGTGCCGGCGACGGCTTCGTGCGGCGGGTAGTGTGCTGTGGACATGATGGGCTCCCAATCCGGTCGTTTCGAATTCAGCGATGCCATCATAGCCTGAGGCATGCTTAGGTCACTCCGGATCTGCCTGGCCTTGCTCCGGCGCTTCGGCCGGCACAACGGGGGATGCATGCAAACATGCGACGAAGTTCCAGATGGACGGATGAAGAACGCTCCGGTATAGCGGCCAGTGTGCGCATCGTATGCTCGCGCTGGGCGAATCGATCCTGATCGCCGGCTCTACCTTCGGCGACCTGCCCACTTCGGCAGGGATCGTCGCAGCATTCTCCGTCGCCTGCATCGGCAGTGTCGCGTCCTGGTGGATTTACTTCGACCGTGGAGCGGAAGCCAGGATCGACGTGATCTCGGCAGCGAGCGATCCTGGACGCCTGGGCCTCAGCGCCTATACCTACTTGCACACCCGACCGCTCCGGCGACGGTCTTGACGACGCCACTGGTACTGGGCGGGCCGATACTCTTTCTGGCCGGGCACACGCTGTTCACGTGGGCGCTCCGCTTGCCGCCGTCTCCTCGACGCTGGTGCTCACGACCGCCGCGGCGCTGATGCTGATCGCGGTGGCTTTCTGGGACGCGAGAGTCGAACGCTCGCTCCTTCCGTCTGCCGAACGCCAGTAGCAAGGCGTTCTCGCATCCGCATTGCCGGGGAGGTTACGCTGACCAGACCTGCTCAAAGATTCGCAGGTAGTTCTCTCCCAGAATCTTGCTGACATCCTCGTTGCTATAGCCGCGTGCCTGGAGCTTGTCGATCAGGTTGGTGATCTCGGTGTAGTTGGAGAAGCCATCCAGCGCTCGGCGGGGCGAGCGAACGTCGGTGGTGATGTGCTTGCCGTAGTCGGCGCCGACAGCCGGCCACTGCGGCTCGCCCCAGGGGTCGTGCTCGTGGTCGGGGTAGGTCCCGAGCGACATGTCGGTGCCGATCCCGATGTGGTCGGTGCTGCCGGTGAGCTGGGCGATGTAGTCGATATGGTCGATGAAATCGTCTACCGTCGGCCAGTGGGTTGTGCCGGGTTTCATGACGAGTGGCCCCCACGGTGCGAGGCCGATCAGGCCGCCCTTCGCGACGCAGGCTTTGATCTGGTCGTCGTCGATGTTGCGCGGGCTGGGGACGAGGCCGTTGGGGTTGGAGTGGCTGAAGACCACCGGTTGGCTGCTGCGCTCGATAATCTGGAGTGTCGCTGCCTTGCCCGTGTGGGTGCAGTCGAGCAGGATGCCGACCCGGTTGCACTCGTCAACGACCAGCTCGCCAAAACGCGTCAGTCCGCTGCTGGTGCGGTCCAGCGCGCCGTCACAGATCAGGTTGGTCTGGTTGTAGGCCAGCAGCATCATCCGCAGGCCGAGACGCTGGAAGGCTTCAACGCGGTGGAGCTTGTTGCCGATGAAATCGCCACCCTGGGCGGTCATAATGAAGGCAGCCTTGCGTTCTTCTTTGGCACGCCGGATGTCGGCAGCGGTCTCGGCGACGATCACGTTGTCGTACTGCCGGGCGACGAGATGCCAGAACATGCCCTCCTCAAGCGCTTGCTCGACGGTCGCATGCGGTCGCCAGGCCGTCACCGCGTAGGCGGTGACACCATGGCGGTGGGCGTTGGCGAAGTCGGCGTCCGGCCAGGCTTGCATGCAGGAGTCGACGAAAATGTAGGGATGATCGTTCTCCAGAAACGGGTGGAATCCCTTGTTCGTCTCGTTGAAGAGTGTCGCCGCCATGTCGCCGTTCCCATCCCTTCGGTTTGCGTTTTGCCGTGCCAGGCAGTCTCGCAGATTCGTCACCGCCTGCCAAGAGAAAGCCTTCTCGTCACCACCCGGGATCCGTACCGTTAAAATGAAGGAGACGGTTACAAGCAAAAATGGTCAGAAGGTGAGGTGCTATGACACGCGCGCGAATCCAGCTTCTCATCATGGCGATCTACGCGCTGGTCGGGGTAGTGGCGCTCCTCACACCGGGGTACATTTTTGACGTTCTAGGCACTTCACCGTTTGACCGCAGCCCCACTACGTTGCTGCTGATGCGCATGTGTGGGGCGGCGGACCTGGGCGTGGCGTTGGCCCTCTTTTTCTTTATCGCAGACGACACGTCCGGCCGGCGGATGATGCGGGCAGCGGCTGGTCTGGAGATCGCGGTGATCGTTGCCGCCGTGCTCTCACTCGGTGCAGATGATCTTGATACCCGCGCCGGTATGACGATCTTTCTGGCAGCAGGAGCGATGGCGCTCCTTAATCTCTACGGTGGTTTTCTTGCGCCGGTGCATGTGGAGGAAGTACAGGACAAAAGGTAGAGAGCCAGACTTGCGTTCGCAAGGGTAGAATAGCGGAAAGCAGTATCCGTTCCAATAATCGAAAGGCATGCCGGTGACGGGTCGTTGATGCCTTCCGAAGAACCCAATGGACGCTCCGAAACCCTCAGGATCTATCTGCTGGGCGAGTTCCGGGTGGAGCTTGGCTCTCGGACCGTCGCTGAGTCGAGCTGGCGTCTGCGCAAGGCGCGCTCGCTCGTCAAGATTCTGGCGCTCACCTCCGAGCGGCGCCTGCATCGTGAACAGATGATCGAGCTGCTCTGGCCAGGCGCCGATGGCGCCGCCGGGTTGCGCGGGTTGAACCAGGCGCTGCACGCCGCGAGGCGTGCCCTGCTGAGTGTCTATGGCAGCAGCATGGACACGAACGACGTTATCCGCCACCACCGCCAGGTCCTCTCGTTGTTACCCCTGGGTCCGCTCTGGATCGACGCCGAGGCATTCGAGTCGAAAGCGCTCGAAGCGAGTCGCACCGGCGACGGGAGGCTGTTCGATGAGGCGGTTGATCTCTACCGTGATGACCTGCTGACTGAAGACCGCTACGAGGATTGGGTCGCCGACCGGCGGATCGCGTTGAATGGCGTGTATCTCAGCCTTCTGCACGAGTTCGCCAATCGCTTCGAGGCACGGGGTGAGCTTCCCCGGGCGATGGATGCCTTGCGCAAGATCATTGCGGCCGATCCAGCGAACGAAGATGCACACGCCGCCCTCATGAAGCTGTATGCCCTGACCGGCCGCCGACAGTATGCGATTCACCAGTATCATCTACTGCGCGAGATCCTGATGAGAGAGTTCCAGCTCGATCCTGACCCCTCGACGGTCGAGCTGCACCAGTACATCGTCGAGGGCCGTTTTTCGGTAACCGACGCTGCGGTCGCTCTGGAGGAGCCCGGGGTCCCTCCAGAGCGTGACCCGGAGAACGATCCCGGGTTTTTCGGGCGCGACGCGGATCTGGACGTGCTCAAGAACGCGGTTGAGGATGGGTTAGCGGGGCATGGCCGGGTGGTTATGCTCTCCGGCGAGCCAGGTATCGGCAAGACCACGTTGGCTGAAACGATGACGCGACTCGTTACGGGGGGCCGCAGAACTTCGGTGTACTGGGGCCGCTGTTATCAGGACGAGGGTGCTCCTGCCTACTGGCCGTGGGTGCAGATCATCCGCAGCTACCTGGCCGGCCATACGAACCATGAGATCCGCGAACGTCTGGGGCGGCATGCGGCGGATATCGCCCAGATTGTCCCGGAGGTGCGGGAGCGGCTTTGTGACGTGACCGAGATGCCGGGCATCAGCGGGAGTGGCGCTCGCTTCCGCCTCTTTGATGCGGTCAGCAATGTTCTTAAACGAATCGCGGCGCGAGAGCCGCTGCTCCTGGTGCTCGATGATTTGCACTGGGCCGATCGCTCATCGCTCTTGCTGCTGGATTTTCTGGTGCGCGATCTGCGCACCGCATCCATTGTCATCCTGGCCACGTACCGGGAGTCGGACGTCGACCGTTTCCACCCACTGAACCAGGCATTGAGCCAGATCGTGCGACAGTCCGGTAACCGTCGCATCCAGCTGGAGGGCCTGTCCCGGGAAGATGTCGGCCGGTTCATCGCCGCGCTGGCCGGGCTTGAGCCGCCTGATGAGCTGGTCACGGCCGTCTACGGCCTCACCGAAGGGAACCCGTTCTTCGTCGGCGAGGTCGTGCAGCTGCTCATCCACGAAGGGCAGCTGAGTGCTCCGGTCGCGGGGCATGCCTGGCCGCTGGCCATTCCTGCCAGCGTGCGCGAAGTCATCCATCAGCGGTTAGACCGGCTCTCCGATGAAGCGAACGCCTTGCTGGCCGTCGGGGCGGTCATCGGCCGGGATTTCGGGATGAACGTGCTGCACCTGGCAACCGGTATTTCGCAGGCTGGGCTGCTGGACATCCTCGAAGAAGCCGTTCGCGCGCGCATCGTCACCGAAACACCCGATGAGCCGGGCCGGTACCGCTTCTCACACGCCTTAATACGCGAGACGATCTACGGCGAGCTCGGGTCAGCGCGCCGAACGCAGCTGCACGGCGATATCGCTGAGGCGTTGGAAACGATCTTTGAGGACAACCTGGAGCCACACCTGGCAGAGTTGGCGCATCACTACTTCCGCTCCGCTCCACGCAAGGACATTATCAAGGCCGTTGACTACTCCACCCGGGCCGGCAAGTGGGCGATGGCGCAGTCTGGATTCGATGAGGCGGCCGGTCACTATGAGCGAGCGCTGCATGCACTCGATCTGACTACACCGGTCGATTACCCGCGCCGCTGTAACCTCTTGCTGGCGTTGGGTGAAGCGCAACGTAGTGCGGGCGACAGTGCCAAATCACGCGAGACCTGTCTGCAAGCCGCGATGCTTGCCCGGCGTCTGCATCTGCCCCAGGAGCTTGCCCAGGCCGCCGCGACCGTCGCCTGGGCCTCGATGGAGATCCGCCCCTGGGACCAACAGGTTGTGCGCTTGTTAGAAGAAGCGCTGCTGTCGCTCGGGCCGGCCGACGGCCTGTACCGGGTGCAAGTGCTCGGTGCCCTGGTGCGCGCGCTCGATTACTCCGGTGACGTCGAGCGCAGGGCTGCCCTTGGCAACGAAGCGGTGGCCATCGCCCGTGGTTTGAATGACCCAGTGACATTGGTACACGCGCTGGAGAGCCGGTTGAAATCGGCCATCCGGCCCGACGTGCTGGATGAGACGATCGCGGATGCCGAAGAGATCATCCGCCAGGCTGAGATCGTTGGCGACAGCTATATGACGATCCTTGGCCACTGGTGGCGGATCGACGGTTTGCTTGGCAAGGGTGACATGGCCGCGGTGGACAAGTCGATCGCGATTGGCTCACAACTCTCCCGTGAACGTGGTGAGCCGCGACGGATCTGGGAAGCGCTCTGCTACCAGACGATGCGCGCGCTGCTGACGGGCCGCTATGAAGAGGCTGAGCGGTTAGCAACCGAGGCGCTGGAAGTCGGCCGGCGGCCGGCGCCGCGTCCGTCATGGAGCACCTACGTCGAGCACATGTTCATTATCCGGCGTGAGCAGGGCAGGTTGGCAGAGCTTGACACGGACCTGCGCGAGCGGGTTGGAGTGTACCGGGATTATCCGTTTTTCCACGCACTCCTGGTGGTGTTGCTGGCGGATACCGGCCGGCTGGACGCTGCCAGGGTCGAGTTTGACCGGCTGGCCGCGCACGATTTCACTGACGTGCCGCGTGACGTCATGTGGCTGGTGACCATCGCGCTACTGGCCGAAATGGCGAACAAGCTCGACGACACCCCCAGAGCCCGGACACTCTACGATCTCCTTCGACCATACCCCGAACGGGCCATCATGCCGGACCCAATTGAATTCTGTTTGGGCTCGTCGTCCCACTTCATCGGGTTACTCGCAACTACGCTCGATCTCCATGAAGAGGCACGCCACGCCTTTGAATCGGCGATCGCGATGAACGCCCGCATGGGGGCCCATCCCTATGTGGCGCACTCTTCCTACGAGTATGCGCGGCTGTGTCTGCGCTCCGACGATCTTCAGTCGCACGATCGTGCCCTGGGGCTTGTGAGTACCGCCCTTGACATCGCGCACGACCTGCGGATGTCTCGTCTCGCTCGCCGGTCCATCACCCTGCGGGCCGAGATCCAGCGAGCCTTGAGCGCTTGAGATCACCTCTGTTGCGAATTAAATTCCTGTTAAGCAGATCTCAAACGCTCATCGCTATGATCGTGGCACTGCTACTCAACACTGTGTCCGTGCGTCCTCTGGGCAGGTAGCCTGCAAGTCCACGACGAGAGGCGAGGCGATGAAGCGTTTGACACCGTTTGATGATGCAGCCATTGCGAGCCGGAATCGGCCCCGTACCCACGAAACCGGCCGTCTCACGGAGACACCGGTTTCAGCACCCGTTCACCGTCCGGAGGGCAACTCGCAACGTGAGCGCTGTGCGCTTCCGTACTATCCGGAGCCACGCCGCACAGCATTCTTCGCCATGATTTCAGATGTGGAGGATGGGCTGCTCTATGTTCGTGAAGCGCCGATTGAGATCGTGCGTTTCCGCGACACCGAGCTGGTGCACTTCTCGTACCTGTCGAACGTCGAGCCTGGTGACGAGCAACTTGTCACGATCACGTCTGATACCTGTTTCGACGTGTCGCACCCGTACCAGCTGCTCAAGCCGTACACCCCGGTCATTGTTGTCGGGCTGGATCTTGGTCTGGTTATCGCAGCCGAGATCATCGCCGACATGAACGAAGAGGCCCGTTACAGGCCCCTGTTGATGCGGTACCAGATGTCGAGGCAGTGGTACGTGGCATTGTCAGGCCATGAGGAACGGTCCCGACGCGGCTCGTGAAACCGGCTATGTCCCAAACCACGACATGCCCGACGGGGTGTCAAGCTCGTCCGCGGTGAAGAGCCGCTCCGCTTCGGAAGCGGATAGTCGCCCATCACTTCCCTCGGTGATCCCCACATACCAGGCTTCAAACTCCCCCTGATGCTCGCGGAAGAACGCGATGAACCTTCCATCCGGAGACCACACTGGAGAAACCGCGCTACCGACGCTGGTCAGCTGGTAGGGCTCGTCTCCATTTGCAGGAGCGATCCAGATGTCGTTTGCAGTGCCTTGGCGCTGGATGAAGGCAACGTGGTCGCCGTCGGGAGACCATGCCGGGTCGTAGGCCGCCTCGCCACTCGCAACCAGCGATGTGAGCTCTCCACCATTCAGGTCGATGGTCCAGATCTCGGATGGCTCGGCCCTCGCCACGAACGCAAGCTGGTTGCCGTCAGGTGAGAAGGTGGGGGATTCCTGGGTGACACCGATGCCCTCCAACGTGACGATCGGAATCTCCTCAGACGATGGCAGCAGGTAGGGCGGTGCATCCCAGGTCTCGGAGAACCAGAGGTAGAGTGGGTCGGACAAACGCGGTAGATGGTCTGGAACCTCCCATCCTTCACGGTCGCTCACCCAGGCAAGCTGCTCGCCGGCTGGAGACCAGACCGGGTCAATTGCCCAGTAGGCGTAGCGCGCGAACTCCTCGCTATATTCCTCGGCGTCCGGCCGGTTTTGGGTGACCTGTGTCAGAAACGTTCCATCGCGGCGCGCCACCAGGAGATCTGAATAGCCGAGGTCGGCGTGCATCTCGATATAGGCAAAGCGCTCTCCGGCAGGCGACCAGCGTGGGGAGGCGGCGTGGACACCTCGCGTTACCTGCTTCAGATCGCCATCCCAGATGTAGACGTCACCCCCAGCCACGAACAGAATCTCGCCTGCAGGGCTCGTGTTCTGCCCAGCGGGGGCGGTCAGGCTCGGGTCTGGCGTGCCACAGGCAACGAGGAGCGTGAGCAGGATGACATACGGGATGAGTGTTCGCGGAGTCATACACCATGTCTTCCGGGCCGCGCAGCATGCCCGCGTTGAACGTGACAACACGCTGCTGGTGAAGATGCCGATGCCACATACTGTACGGTAGACAACAACGATCGGCAAACACAAACGGCGCGCACAGGGCAGCGCCCGGTCACTCGATCCCTGCTGTAGACGGAGACGCAGAACCACCCGGAAAGGTTTCGCCGGGCGCCGAAATCTCGAACGGGGGCCTAATCGGGGTACTCGGACTCCTTGCCGGGGTACTTCTTCTCGCCGGCTTCGATAGCGACCTTCAGCCAGTTCTCCATGGGTGGCAGCGTGCAGACCCAATTGTCGTTGTACTGGCAGTATGGGCCGTAGGCGTAGTTAAAATCGACGGTCAGCGTTCCGTCGGGGCGCTCCTGGGGATCGATCGTGCGGCCCGCGCCATAGGTCTCCTTGCCGCTGGTCAGATCCCTGAAGGGCAGGATGAGCCGGCCCCTGCCTGGCTCGCGGTAGACCATCAAGGTGGCTTCCACACCCTCGACCGTGAAGGTGACACGGCCATGGGGAATGTACTGGCGGCTCTCGCCGGAGGTGGTCGGTAGCTCGATGGGTTCATTCGATATGGCCGTGTCCACGGCCAGGATGAAGCTGAGTGCCGGGTTTTCCTCGTAGTAGGCCAATGGCACGTAGCTCTTCTTCTGCGCCTCCGTCAGCGGCGAGTGTTCATGGGTCTGCATAAAAGTGTCACGCCGTTCCCGGAAGCGTGTCAAGCGAGATGCGGTTGAAGACGAAGACATCGAAACCCCTTTCAGCCGTGGAGCGGTGGGCGGAGGCCGCCTGCGATCAGGCCTTCTCCGGATTGATCGTGAATCCATACGCAAAAAGCATGAGCATGAGTGACACGCCGAAGACAAACACTCCCAGTGGAATGTGCATGGCGGCGATCGCTGGCCGGCCAGTAGCCGAGTAGCCCATGCCGATCTGCGCCGTGACCAGGACGACCAGCAGGAAGCTCCAGCCAGTCATCAGATTCCGGCGCCGGAAACCGGCGAAGAGCGCCAGGCCGAGCATCACCAGGGAGATCGGAAAGATGGCGTTGGCCACGAAGCCGTGGATGTCGATAAATTGCCGGTCCTGAAACCAGCCTCGTCCGGCCAGCGCCGGCTGGAGCGTCACCAGCACGAACATGACAATTGACAGCCACTGAAACGCCCGGCGTCCCCTGGATCGGCTCTGGGCCGGCCGTGAGTTCGCTATCAAGTCTGTGTTCCCCTTCCGGAAAGCGGCGCATCCTCGTACATCGTCCCGATTATATCCAACGTGTCATTCACCCTAGAACAACCGCAGGATGATGTACAGCAACAGGTTCAGGACAATCGAGAGCAGGATCATCGACGTGATCGGGATGTAGATGCGGGTGTTTTCTCGCTCAATGCGAATGTCGCCCGGGAGCCGGCCAAACCAGTCGAGCCCGCCGGCCAGCAGCAGCAAGCCGCCGAGGATCGCGACGAAACCGATGACGATAAGCAAAGTCGCCGTTGCGCGAGTATCCATAAGCTCTGTCCTCGCTAACGCTCGCGTCGATTCATGTGTGCCACTCTCCGTATTGCCCGGCAGTGAGAAGAGCACTAGACTGCATGGCAACTCCGGCTTTGCCAACAGCGTGAGAGGAAGAGACGACCCATGACCGCAACCGACCGCCGCGAGGCGTTCCGCCTACCGCTGTCAGAATCCGCGCGCCTCCATGAGCATGCCAAAAAGGTGATGCCCGGGGGCAACACGCGCACGACCGTCCACCTCGACCCCTATCCGGCCTATGCTAATCGAGGCCATGGTGCGCTGGTGGTCGATGCCGAAGGTGAAGAACGCTACGACTTCCTGAACAACTACACCTCGCTGATCCACGGCCATGCCGACGCTGATATCAACGCGGCGGTGATCGAGCAGCTCCAGCGTGGAACCGCGTTCGGTATGCCGACGCCCCAGGAAGTTGAGCTGGCGCAGTTGATCGTGGACCGGATTCCCTCGGTTGAGCAGATTCGCTTCACCAACTCAGGCACTGAGGCGGTAATGTCGGCCATCCAGGCGGCGCGTGCCTTCACGGGCCGGCCGAAGATCGCCAAGTTCGAGGGTTCCTACCACGGCAGCTACGATTACGCCGGTGTCAGCACGCTCGCGCCCGAGTCTGTCTGGGATGAGCTCGACCCGCCTTCGACGGCCTACTACCATGGCGCGCCGCAAGGCATGCTGGATGACGTCGTGGTGCTGCGCTACAACGACACCGACATGATGGAGCGCCTGGTTGATCGCCATAAGGATGATCTCGCCGCCGTCCTGATCGACCCGATGCCCTGGCGTATGGGCCTGATCCCCGGCGACGTCTCGTTTCTGGAGCGGCTGCGGGAAGTGACCCGGGCGCACGGGATCGTCCTGATCTTCGACGAGGTCATTAGCCTTCGCGCAGCCTACGGCGGCGTGCAGGCGGTGGTCGGCGTCACACCGGACATGACAACGATGGCGAAGATCATTGGTGGTGGTTTTCCGGTCGGTGCCGTCGGCGGCGCGGCGGAGATCATGGCCGTCTTCGATCCACGCGGCGGAACCCCCAGAGTCCCGCACGGCGGCACCTTCAGCGCCAACCCGATGACGATGGTGGCCGGCCTGACCGCCATGAAGAAGATGACGCAAGACGAATTCGATCGTCTCGAAGCGCTGGGCGCCTACATCCGCGAAGGATTGTCCGAGGCGATGGACGGCGCACGCGTCGAAGGACAAGTGACCGGCCATGGCTCGCTCTTCGGCATTCACCTGCACCAGCGCAAGCTCACCGACTATCGCAGCAGCGCCGGAACGCCGCCGGAGCGCGCTCGTGTCTCCGCCGTCTACGATAGCCTGCTGGCTCACGGCATCATCCTCGCGCCGGCGCTGACCGGTTGCCTCTCGACCCCGATGCGTGAGACCGAAGCGAATCTCCTGATCGACGCCTTCTCTGCCGCGTTGCGGGAGACGGACGTGTAAGCGAGGGAGATATCGTGCGACGGCCGGGTGCAACTACAGGTGTCATTGCCGGCGTGGTTGGTCTACTTGGATGGTCATACGCGCTCTTCGGTCCAACCGGCCACTACATGTCAACAGAGGTCCGCACGGTCGGGGGCCCGACAGACGCACCCTCCGGCGGAGGTTCAGTTGCAACCGAAAGTGGTTGGACTAACGTGTGGAGCAACGAGGATTTCGAGGCGGTCACCATCATGTTCCTGCTGTGGATGCTCGTCAGTGTGATTGGAGTCCTGGCCGGCACGATTCTCCATGGCCGCTATCGATTGAAAGCTGGACGAATTATCCTTTGGGCTTCAGCGATCGTCCTCCTGCTTGGGACGATCCTTAGCATGTTCAGCATTGGACTATTCCTGCTTCCAGGTTCCTTGCTTGCGATGATAGCGGCCATACTCACGAGTTCTGGAAGTGAACGGTCCAGAACGGTGGCGCAGATATAAAAGATTTGCCTGGCGCTTTAGTGCGGCTGCGCCAGATGTGCATCTGGCGCGGTATTAGCAGGCGCTGGATCACTGTTTAGCTTAGCGTTTGGCGAGGTTCTCCAGCGCCGGCCGGTAGCGCTCGACAAACTCCTCAACGTGCCGGACGAACTCTTCGTCAATCTCAGGATATTTCGCCATGATTTCAGCTATGTCGGGATTCGTACACAAGTATTCATCGAACGCTCGGAGCGACTCAGCACGAGATTCAGGACTCTGAACGTCATCGGAGCCTGTCTCAGCAGGATAGCGGCTGTCATGTACATTTGCGTCCATGGACCATCTTGCTTCCCTCAAACTCATCATCTCACGCGAGTGCGTAAGTGTACTATCTACCTGAACGAATCAACGTAAGCGGACTGAAGGAGCAGCAACCGATGGCTGACGCAACGCAAGGCGCAAACGGCGAGAGGTCGCACCGGTCGGTGATGCGGAGCGATTCCGGGTTGGATCTGACGAGTGACTTCTGGATGCATCGTCATTTCCGGGCCATGGCCGCGCTGTACAGCTCGTTGCTTGGCGAAGCCGGGTTGCTGCCGGGAGACCGGGTACTTGATCTTGGCTGCGGCAGCGGGACGCATTTCGCATGGATCGCCAAGGAGATTGGACCCGAGGGCAAGGTCGTTGGGCTCGATCCGGATGAAGAAAACCTGGAAACGGCCCGCAACCGTATTGGCGGGGCGGATTACGAGAGCCAGGTTGAGCTGCGTCAGGGAAGCCTCGCTCACTTGCCGTTCGAGGACGGCGTATTTGACGCTGTCTGGTGCGCTGGCTCGCTGCAATACGAGCCTGACCCGGTCGGCGCGATCAAGGAGATGGTGCGCGTGGTGCGTCCCGGTGGACGAGTCGCCGCCCAGGATGTCGAGATGCACTCGATGATTCTCGGCCCGATGGAGGATGAGCTGCTGCTCGCACTCAAAGGTTGCCTGCCGGGCGGCTCTCACGATCAGGAGTTTGTTGACTGGTTTGTTGGTCACAAGCTGCGTGGCTACTTCATCCAGGCCGGCCTGCGGGAGGTGCGGGGCGTCATGCGTACCCGCGAGTACATCCACCCGCTCACCGACGACGAGCGCGGCTTCCTGGACGTTGCCATTCCCTATCTCTGCACCGGCTCACCGGGTATCGATGATCTGCCGGCCGATCACGCGCAGAAGCTGCAATCGCTGGTTGACGCGGAGAACCCCGTGGCTCTGATGAACCGGCCCGAGTTCATCTTTGTCGAAGGCCGGGCCCTGGCGGTCGGAGTTCGGTAAACCGTTCACAGGCACGACGGAAAACGGGCGGTGACATTTGTCACCGCCCGTTTTGCATGTCGAAACGTTCTGGCTAGTCCGCCGGCGCGTACTCCGGCAGGCGGCCGTGAGGCTCTGCTTCCTCTTCGTGCGACGTGCCCTCGACGTTGAGGTTGGGCAGCCAGGAAAGCCAGCTTGGGAGATACCAGTTCCAGTCGCCCAGCAGCTTCATGCTGGCCGGCACCAGGATGGAGCGGATGATGGTGGCGTCCAGGATGACCGCGACCGCCAGACCGAAGCCCATCTGCTGCATCATTACCAGTTCGCCCATTGCGAACCCGGAGAAGACCGCGACCATGATCAGCGCCGCACCAGTGATGATCTTGGCCGTTGAGCGCACGCCATAGGCAACAGACTCGGTGTTGTTGCGGGTGACATCGTAGCGCTCGCGGATGCGGCTAAGCAGGAACACATGGTAGTCCATCGAGAGGCCGAAGAGGATGGTGAACATCATCAGCGGCACCCAGGCGTCGATGCGCTGCACTTGTCGCAGGCCCAGCAGTTCGTTGCCGATACCGTGTTGGAACACCATGACCAGCAAGCCATAGGACGCGCCAACCGACAGCAGATTCATCAGGATTGCCTTTGCCGGAACAACCACCGAGCGGAAGGCCAGCAGCAGCAGGATGAAGCTCATGCTGAGCACAAACGCGAACACGAGCGGTGTGAAGAAGTTCACCATCTGGTTGAAGTCGACAGTGAAGGCCGTTGGCCCTGTCACCAGCACTTCGGCGTTGGTGTCGTTGAACGCGGCGGGGCCGTGGACATTCTGAACCCGCTCAACAGCGATGAGCGCCTCGGTGCTCTGGTTGTCGCCAAGAAAGGGAACGTTGATCAACGCCAAGTCGCCAGCTTCATTCGTCTCGACCGTTGCCGGACCGAACATCGGTTCGGTGGCAAGCCTGTCAATCAGGTTTCCGATGGAGGCCTGAACGTCAGGCGCATGGACATCCGGAGCATCGATAACGATCTCAGTGGGTGATTGCAGTGAGGCGGTATCGAATTTGGATTCGACAAGGCTGAACGCGCGATAGGTTGTCGACTCCTCGGGCAGGGTACTGATGCCCGACTGCCCCAGGTCGATCGTGAAGTACACACTTGACATACTGGCCAGGAGGAGCACAACCGCCACGATACTCACCACAGGGCGACGCATGACGACCCGCGCGACCCGCGACCAGAACCCGCCTTCATCGACGGCGGACTGCATGCGGCCAACGAACGGTACCCGGCCCTTGTTGATCCAGCTTCCCATGAGGGAGAGCATGGCCGGCAGAAGAGTCAACGTCGCGAGTACAGAGACCGACGCGACGATGATTGCACCGGCGCCGAGGCTCTGGAAGATCGTTGACGGCACGATCAGCATGCCGAGCAGACCGATCACCACGGTCATACCGGAGAAGAGTACCGCCTTGCTGGCCGTTTCGCCGGTACGGGTGATGGCGTCGATCTTGTCGCGGCCCTTGGCCAGTTCCTCACGATAACGCCCGACGATGAAGAGCGAGTAATCGACTCCGACCGCCAGGCCGATCATGAAGATCATGTTCATGACGAACACCGACAGGTCGAACGCCTGGCCCACCAGCGCGGTGATCCCAAGGGAGATGATGATCGAGATCACAGCCAGTACGAGTGGCACGCCGGCCGCCATGAGCGCGCCGAACACCAGTACAAGGATGAGGATCGCGCTTGGGATACCGATGATCTCGCCGGTCATCAGGTCCTGTTCAGCGGTGTGATTGAACACGTCGTTGATGCTGACGTCGCCGCCGGTGACGACCTCGAAACCCTGTTGACCGTCTGTGGCCTCGAGGACGTCAAGGTACGAGCCGATCTCCCCTGTTGCCTCGTCGAAGTCACCGATGAGAGCAACTGGAATCATCAACGCTGATCGATCGGTGGCAACCAGATCCTCAACGCCGGTCTCGTAGTAACTGACCGCACCACCGACGATCTGTTCCTCTGCCCTGACCTGGGCCAGCAGATTCTCAACGAACGTCTGGAACTCCGGATCGTCTACGGTGTAGGTGTCGGAGCTGACGAGCAGCAGCTCGCTCAGTGGGTCGTCGGCGCGTAACCGCTCCTCGATCATTTCGAGGCCGCGTACTGATTCAGGGTCGTTCGTCAAGCCCGCTTCAGTCGTAAGTGCATCGCCCAGTCCCGAGGCGAAAAATATCCCCGCGGCGAGCAGGATGATCCAGGCGATGAGCGTGATCCACGGGTGTTTGGCGCTTCTGCGCGCCATATTGCCGGTAAAGCCGTGTGACGTCATTGTCAGCTAACCCCTTCGTTACCAGGTGCGGCCGTTGGAGCGAGTCCGCCGACCATCTTCACAAATAGATCGAATATCGATTCGATGTCGAGCGCTCCCGGACGATCCAGCTTCAGCATCTGCATCCCCATCGTCGTGGCTTGCAAGATGACCGCCAGATGGTGCGGATCGACGTTGCGGTCGATCTCGCCCGCGTCTTGCGCCTGAAGCACAAGCCCCTGGAGCATGTCGCGTACAGCGTCACGTGTCTGTTTCAGGTTCACCCCGAGATCTTCAGGATCTCTGGCCGCGGTAAGCGTCATCTGAATCTCACAGATCAGCGCGTTACGGTCGTCTTGTTCGACCCAGACCCTGCGGCCAACCTGCGCGAGAGCGTCCAGCGGCGACGCGGCGTTCTGCGCGGTGCCCTGGAAGAGTTGCTCGTTGCGCGTGGTTGCATCTTCGAACACAGCGCGTAGCAGTTCCTCCTTACTACTGAAGTAACGGTAGATCGCGCCGGCGCTCAGATCGGCTTCGTTGGCGATCTCTTGCATCGTGGCGCCGGAGATGCCCTTGCGCGCGAACAACTGCGTGGCGCTGTGCAGAATCGCGTCTCTTCGGGCATCGACATGTTGCTGGGTGACCCTGGTCACGTACGCCTCCGCATTAGTGGGTGGCTAATCATTCAACTGAATGAACGTTCATTCAGTCAGCTCGCACAGAATACGCCTCATGTCTATCAAAGTCAAGCCCCTATCGGCGCATGCAGGCATTGTCCGCCTCTTCTCCATTGACCACATCGGTCAATGGGCGGAGACGGGCATCGGTCTTTATCCGTCATCCTTGAGCATATGAGTCACCCTGAGCGCCTTGATAGTCATCCTGAGTACTGGACCACAGGGGAGTTGTCACGCTCCGGTGTTGCGCCTGTCGGGGGTGACACCGTCATCCTGCGCCTATTAGTCATCCTGACGCAAGGAAGGATCTCTTGCCTGATTGCCGAGGCGTTGGACCAGAGATCCTTCCTTGCGTCAGGATGACTATCAAGTTCAGTACTGGACCACCGGGCAGCTGTCACGTTCCGAGGTTCCGTCGGTTGGTCGGGGAGGAGCTCGTCTCCTCCCGCCTGGAGCGGACCGGGGTTTCGGGAGGAGACGAGCTCCTCCCCTACCGGAGGTGACACCATCATCGTGGTCCAGTACTGAGCGCAAGCGAAGAGCCTGCCCTGAGCGAAGTCGAATGGGATCTCCTGCGTGACTCCCGGGTCATTGGACCAGAGATCCTTCCTTACGGGAAGGATGACTGGTTAGCCGCCGGGATGACTCAAGCGATGAGATTGTCCTGCTTACTCCGCGCAGCGCGTAGCCCCTACGACGGGAAGGGCGGTTCTCTCCCCACTGCTCGGGAAGCCAGGCAGGGCGTAATGAATTACGCCCGTACGCAGAGGGTGATGAACGCGGACACCTTCCTCGTTATTGAAGGAAACACGTGGCCTGGAACGAGACACTTACGGGTGGGTTGCAGCCCACTTACCCAGCACCAGACTTGCGTTGATGCCGCCGAAGCCGAAGGCGTTGGAGACGGCGACGGTGACCTGGGCGTCCCCACCGGTGGTGGCGAGCTGTTCAAGGCGGCAATCGGGATCAGGGGTGCACAGGTTCGTGGTGGGCGGGATCCACCCGCGGTCGATCGAGAGCGCGGTGATCGCGACTTCGATCGCGCCGCTGGCACCCAGGGCGTGACCGTAGAGCCCCTTGGTGCCGCTCACGGGCAACTTTTCGACGTGGTCCCCGAAGGCGATCTCAATGGCGAGTGCCTCGGCGGCGTCTCCGAGCGGCGTGCTGGTGGCGTGAGCGTTGAGGTAGCCGACCTCGGACGGTTGCACCCCCGCTTCGTCCATGGCCAGGGTCATTGAGCGCGCCGCCTCCACTCCGGACGGCAGTGGGGCGGTCATGTGGTAGGCGTCGTTGGTGGTACCGTAGCCCAGGATCTCGGCGTAAGGCCGCGCGCCGCGCGCCAATGCACGCTCCAGCTCTTCGAGAACGACCACGGCCGAACCCTCGGCCATGACGAAACCGTCACGCTCGCTGTCAAATGGCCGGCTGGCGTGCGCCGGGTCGTCGTTGCGCCGCGACAGCGCGCGGATGAGTGCGAACGCGCCAAACGTGAGCGGAGCGAGGGGCGCTTCCGATCCACCTGCCAATGCAGTATCGGCACCGCCCTGCTTGATCAGCCGGAAGGCTTCGCCAATGGCGATGGCTCCGGACGCGCAGGAGTTGGAGTTGCCAATCGCTGGGCCGTTGAATCCGAACTCCATCGCCACGTTGGTTGCGCCGGCTCCGCCGAAGACGGCCAGCGCTAACGACGGTTGCACCGCGTCGAGCCCTTTGTCCATGAACTTCGCATGCTCTTCTTCGCCGAACGCAATGCCGCCCAGTGCCGACCCGAGGTACACGGCGGTCGTATGCCGGCCATTGCTGGAGATGCCCAGACCTGCGTCTTCATATGCTTGCTGGCTTGCGGCAAGACTCAACTGGGAGAAACGGTCAAGCCGCCGGGCACGGCGTGCATCGATGAAATCGAGCGGCTCGAAGTCGTCAATCTCCGCCGCGATGCGCGACCGAAAGGGGGAGGGGTCGAACCTGGTGATCGTGCGGCCGGCCGGTTCGCCGCGCCGCACGCCTTCCCAGAGTCCCTCACTGCCTGAGCCAATTGGCGTGATGGCGCCGATACCAGTGATAACGACTCGACGGGTCATAGTGTGGCTCCAGTCACGACCGGCGCTTTCGCCTCTGCCAGTTCTTTGATGCGTTTGAGCGTCTTGCCGGCGATGTTCGCAACGAAGAGCGGACCAATGACCCGTTCGGCCGCGAACCGGCCAATGAGGGGCCAGCCGAGCTCCAGATCGTGCAGGATCTCTACCTTGGTGCCGTCGGGTACCGGAGTGAAGCGCCACTCGACTTCCATGCCGGTCGTGACGCCGCCAACGTGGCGAAAGATGATGCGGGGTACCTCCGGCTCAAGCTCCTGCTCGGCAACCCAACGGACCGGGAAGAAGTCGCGGCGTGCCGCCATCTCGACCAGGCGGCGCTCGGAGTCGCCCGCCAGAATCTTGACCCAGCGATAGTGCGGCAGGATGTCCGGCCAGTGTTCCACCTGGGCTGCCAGGGGATAGATCGTCATCGGATCGGCGTGGATCAAAATCTCGTTCTGGGTGTGCATGCAGTATTCCTTACGGTCTGAGTAGATTCCACATCGCTCGAGGGCGTAAAGCAGGTCCGGCTGGTTCGTAGTCGCCAAGGACGCCGCTAAGCAGGCGGTTGACGTCGGGTCTTGCGGCGATGCGACCGGCGACGTAGTGAAATGTCGGGCCACTGCTCAAGAAGAGCTGGACGATGAGGCAGACCCGTTCTTTGTCATGGAAGACGTGGCGGCGGGCCTGTTCATAGCCGGCTGGCAGGCGGTCGTCGCGGACCAGTGCTCGTTCAACGGCGTCGCCGGCGAGCTCCGCGCCCCGTAGTGCCCGGTGGACTCCTTCTCCCGTGAAGGGATCAAAGAAGCCGGCCGCGTCGCCAACCAGGAGATAGCCAGGACCGGCGAGGCGGCGCACTCTGCGAGCGAGCGGGCCGACGCCCCGGATCGAGCTGACGCGCGTGCCTGTGCCGAGCGCGTCCAGCACAGCCGGCATGGTGGCGATCTGGCGGTCGAAATAGTCCGCCGTTGCCTCGCCGCGTGGCTTCGTCCCGAGTTTTGTGACCAGTCCTGCATGCACCTTGCCCGGCCCGACCGGTGCGAGACCGCAGTACATACCGCGCCCGACGTGCATTTGCCCGTACTCTTCAAGACCTGAGACGCCTTCAAAGCTCGCTACCAGCCCAAGACGACGTGGCCACCGTACCGGCATGTCCAGCTTAAGCGCGCGGGCAATGGTGGAGTGCAAGCCGTCGGCCACCACCACGAAGCGTGCCCGGAGGTCACTCTCACCATCGTGCCTGCGCACGCGAAGACCGGTCATCCGCGAGCCGTCCATGAGCGGTGCCAGCACCCGGGAGTCTTCCCAGACCTCAACGCCGCTGCGGCGGGCGTGGTTCAGCAGGATGTTGTCAAGCGTTTTCCGCGGCATGCCCAGCGCGCTACGACCGTCCGAGCCGTCGGTGTAGGCGAGCAGGAACGACGTACCTGATGTCTGGATCTTCATACCCCTGGGCCAGGCTGGATTGCTAGCCACGATCAGATCCATCGCGCCCAGCCGTTCGAGAGCGGCGACGACACCGGGGCTCAGGTACTCGCCGCACGCTTTATCACGTGGGAAACGCGCGCGGTCGACGAGCAGCACGGAGTGTCCGCGCTGTGCCAGAAGAGTGGCGGTTGCAGAGCCTGCCGGACCGCCGCCCGCCACCAGCACGTCGACCGGCGCGGCACTCATGCTGAGGCCGTGACTGTCATCGCGACGCGATAGCCCAGGAAGCTGTCAAAGATTCCGCGAGAAAATCCCGCTTGTCTGGCGAGCGATGTCATCTCCTTGCGAGTATAGGCGCGCCGGAAGGAGAGTGGCGCATCGTGCCGGCCTAATGAGCCAGGTGGTGTCCCCAACCGGCTGAAGAGCCAGGCGCCGGCGTAGCCGTGCCAGCAGCGCAGCAGGTCGTTGATGACGACGCCGCGCCGCGCGATTCTGTTCATCTCGCTCAGCATCGCAACCGCGTCGTCTGGCGAGAGATGGTGCAGGGCAAGCGAACAAAAAACGATGTCGAAGCTGTTGTCAAGAAACGGCAGCTGGCGCCCGTCTGCCACCGCGAGGTTGATCTCCTGGGGAGCCTCTTTGGCGGCGATTGCCAGTGATTCGGGGTTGATGTCGCTTGCGACGACCCGCGGTTTGAGACCGCGGCGTTCGGCCCACGGGATGAGTTGTGCCGGGATGTCCACTGCACCGGTGCCAACGTCGAGGATCGTCAGCGTATCGCCGGCTTTGAGGTCCTCAGTCAGATGCTCCAGTCCCTCAATCGTCAGCTTGACGCCGCCGAACCACTGGTTTACCCGGCGCAGATCGTTCAGGTTGTTGCGGACAATGTTCGGGGCGATACCCTGATTGTCCATGAGTTCAGGGTCATCAATCCGGCCGGTCCAGAGGGACAACCAGGGGGGCTCGAAACGAAAACGCATGTACGCATAATCTTTCACTTGTACGGCCGTAGCGAGGGATCTGAGATATCTTAGCGGGTCATCTCGACCCCTGTTTGCCGAGTGCCTGGTCGTGAGTGATTTCTCACTGCCGATGCAGACACTGCGCCCTGGTAGCAGAGGTAACGGCGATGTCGAGCGACATGCCATCAGTCCGCACCTGTGTAACAGTGTAGCGAATTATGTGGGATTAAAACGGGTGAGCGCCGCTTGTGGCCGGGGTGGTTGAGGTGTCAGACGCCCATCTCCCGCTCGTGCGTTTGGTGGTTCGTCGGGCAAGCTCTGTGTCTAGCGGACGTTCTGCTCGGGGTCGTAGCCGCGCTCATTGCGGAGGTGACGTTCATTGG
Source organism: uncultured Chloroflexia bacterium (assembly GCA_963729445.1). Taxonomy (GTDB): domain Bacteria; phylum Chloroflexota; class Chloroflexia; order Thermomicrobiales; family CFX8; genus JACCZH01. Next base: position 959,784 of record CAVSNU010000002.1, on the reverse strand, counting down.
CCGGCTCCACGTGGACGGTAACGTCGGCCGGCCGGCTGAAGTCGCCCTCAACCTGGCGGGCGACGTCACTGGCAATGTCGTGAGCCTGATCAACCGTCATCTCGGGATCAACCTGGATGTGGAGATCGATCCAGATATGGCCCTCAGCGCCGCGGCTGCGGATGTTGTGGGTCCCGCGTACCCCGGGGACTGCCAGGACGACTTGCTCGATCTCACGCGACTCACGCACCGCGACATCTGACAATGACAGGGAGGCGTCGCGGATAATGGCCCAGGCTCCCCAGCCAATCGCGCCGGCAATGATCACCGACACCACGAGATCGGCCCACACGAAACCAACCCGGACCGCGATGAGGGACCCGATGACCGAGAGTGAGACGAAGATATCGGTCAACGTGTGACGCGAGTCGGCGATGAGCAGCGTGCTGTTGAGCTCCCGGCCCGCGCGCCGCTCCCAGGTCGTGACGAAGAGGTTCACGGTCAAGGTCGCGCCCATCACCACGAAGCTGAGTGTCGTGACCTCTGGCACGCCGCCACTCTGCAGGCGGCTCCAGGCGCCTTGCAGGATACCGAAGAGCGCCAGCAGCATAAACGTGGCGATGCCCAGCGAGGTGAGCGTCTCAAAGCGATGATGCCCGTAGGGGTGGTTCGGGTCCGGTGGACGGCTGGCAATCGCCAGACCGATCAGGGCGACGACATTCGACGCGCTGTCGAGCAACGAATGGATGCCGTCGGCGCTCATGGCGAGCGATCCGATCGCTAACCCCAGCGCGATTTTCGCTCCGGCGACGGCCAGATTGAGTCCCAGAACGGCGAGCAGGACGGAGCGCACGCGCCGTTGACGGCTATCAGGGTCGATAGGCGCGTGCTGGCTTGCACTGCTGTTCCGGGCGTCGTTCCCGAGGACGGCGTTCATCCGCTCTCCCAGAAGCAACAGGCCGGCACAGGCGCCGGCCCCATAGCAACAGTGTAGGTCGCGGGAGTAAGGGAAGTCACGGTGTAATTCAGGCTTTAGTGTGGGCTAATCCGAGTAGAGATTGGAATGAACATTCGGAATCGCCTCGCTGTGATGTTCGTAGGGGCGCATTAGTAATGGAGGTGTCCAGTTTGATCCGCTATTCGCGAGGATCGTCGCCTGTCTTCGTACGGGCGCAATTCATTGCGCCCTCTCCAATGCCGGAGCAGTCAGGCAGGGCGCAATTCATTGCGCCCGTACGGAGAACGGCACCGCGCAGATGAATCGGATCAAGCAGGACAGTTCCAAAATTGCGCCGCTACGCAGACGAGAGATGGTTCCCAGGAGCGGGTCACGTGGTCGCACTCCATGAGAATACCATCACGAAACGCTGCTCTACGGTCAGAACGTGGCCCGGCTCCTATGCCGTGGCAGGCTCCTCTGCGAAGGAGGCGTTGGTGAAGACCTCACCGATATCGTCGAGCTCATCCAGGGCTTCGAGGAGGCGCATGGTGGTGGCAGCCTGGCTGCCGTCGATGTCGACGGTGACCTGTGGGATCCGGGTGATACCCATGTCCTCGATGTTGAGGCCCCTCTCGCGCAGGCTATCCGCCACCTGGCTGAGGTCGGTCGGGTCGGTGGTGATGATGACGGCTTCTTCCTCGCTGGCGACGTCCGATGCGCCGGCATCGATGGCCTGTAGCTCGATCTCGTCTGCGTCGAGATCGTTGAGGCCGACGGTAATCTGGCCCACGGCCTCAAACTGCCAGGCGACGGTACCAGTTTCGCCGAGTGATCCGCCGTGGCGGCTAAAGGCCTGGCGTACGACGGCAGCCGTGCGGTTGCGGTTGTCAGTCAGGGCGATGGCCATGATCGCGACTCCACCCGGGCCATACCCTTCGTAGACAACGGTCTCGTACGCGTCACCGTCCGAGCTCGCGCCGCTCCCCTTGGCGACGGCCCGCTCGATCGTGTCGTTGGGCATACCGTCACGCTTGGCGCGCTCGATCGCCATGCGCAGCCGCACGTTCGCGCTTGTGTCCGGACCGCCCTCACGGGTGGCGACCTGAATCTCGCGCGAATACTTTGAGAAGTTCGCGCCGCGCCTATTGTCGTTAATTGCTTTCTTGCGTTTGATTGAGGCCCACTTGGAATGACCGGCCATGCTGTAACTCCCCTGGTTGTGAATGATCTGCCCATGCGGGGCTGGCTGGTACGCCATGCTGAATGCCGCCGCAATGCCGTGAAATAAACATCTAATTATGGCATGAGAGGGCAGAATGGTGCATTCGCGAAGCGTAGGCGTCATGCCATGCGCACGCCTTGGACCCGGTCTGTTGGTGGGGAGCCGCGTATTGTGCCGATCATCCTGAGCGTGCTAGTCATCCTCAGCGCCAGCGAAGAGCCTGCCTTGAGCGAAGTCGAAGGGATCTTTCGCTCGACTCCCGAGGTGTTTGACCAGAGATCCTTCCTTGCGGGAAGGATGACTATCAAGCACAGGATGACGGGCTAGGCGCTCGGGGTGACGATTCGGTGTCCGGGAATGATCAGGACAGATCGGATGCCGCAGTTGCTTACTCCGCCCGGCGTTGGATCTCCTCGATGACCCGGCCGAGCTCGTCCAGCGCGCGGCCGCGTTCCTGGAAGTCGGGGGCGGACTGCGCCGCCTGGTAGAGCTGGTCGGCCAGCTCCGCGAGCTCGACGTCCGTGAGTGGTGTGAGATCAACTGGAACCTCTGCCGGCGGTCCGCCGGCTGGCGGTTGCGTTGGGGTTGGCAGCGGCTCAGCTGGGGGCGTTGGAACCGGGCCGTCTTCGACGGGAACCTCGACAGCCGGTGCGTCGAGCAGGGCAACGAGCGAGCTGCTCAGGCTCGGTCCCCAGGCAACACGGTCCTGGGTGCCGGAGATAATCCGCACCAGCTGCGGGATGGCCGTGCCCTCACCGACCAGGTAGATCGGCTTGATATAGAGAAACCCGCGCCCCACCGGCGTGATGACCGTCTGCCCGCGCACGACAGTCGACCCCTGCTGGTTCCAGAGCGTGAGCTGCTCGCTGATCTCCGGATTCGAGTTGATGAGTGACTCAAACTGGAGACTACCCATGGTCTGGCTGCCTCTGGGGAGCTTGAATGCCGTCATCTCGTAAGTGTTGTTGTTTACCGTCAGCCAGCCCGACAACGGGCGCTTGCCACTGACCGAGAAGGCGAGAATCGTGCGATACGCCAGCTCTTCGTCGCCGGGGATCTGCGAGAGGACCCAGTACGGCTCCATCCGGCGCTCGTACGCCTGGCGCACGTTCCAGTTAAAGACGATCTCTCTGTCAATCTGCCAGAGATCGGTGCCGGCGTAGACCGTGCCCGGATCCGTCGTGTGGTACGTCTCGTACATCATGGCTTGCCAAGCGAAGAGGCTGTCAGGATATTGCAGGTGGGCGCGCACGTCGTCCGGTAGCGGTTCGTCTGTAAAGAGGTCAGGCATGGCCCGCTGGTATGCCTGCAGGATGGGGTCCTCCGGATCGAAGACGTACATCTCCACCTCGCCGGTATAGGCGTCAATGACGGCTTTGATCGAGTTGCGGCGGTAGTTGTCTCCATCGATTGTCGTGCTGTACGGATAACGGTCACTGTTGGTCATGCCGTTGGCAACATACGCCAGGCTGCCGTCGTCACGCACAAAGAGCAGCGGGTCGGGGTCCCACATGAACTGGGGTGCGATGGCTCGCAGCCGGCCGAGGACGTTGCGGTGAAAGAGCACCCGCGAGCCGGGGTCGATGTACTCGCTGGTCCAGATCTTGATCTCGCCAAGCCGCATGACCATCATCAGCCGTGACAATCCGTCGCCGACCTCGACGCCGTCCGGCCCCTCGTAGCGCGTCATGACGTCGGTGTCTTGCTGGCCGGGGTAATCGACTTCGTCGATGCCCGTGTTGACAATGACCCAGTCTTCGCCATCCACCTGCTCGCCCATGTAGAGCCGGGGCTGGGTGATTTCCGGGAAGCCGGGGGTAATCCTCAGAGGAATGTCCTGTACGAGGAGCTCCGGCTCGCCGGAGGCTGCGGTGCGCGACCACTGGGCCGGCGCGACGACGATGCCGTAGCCGTGGGTGTATTGCAGCCGGCGCTGGATGAAGCTGGTGGCGATCGAAGCCGGCAGCTGTCCTGGCACCACCTCGCGGGCGCTCACCAGCACCTGGGTCAGCTCACCGTCAATCATGTAACGGTCGGCATCCGGCGCGTGCATTGAATAGTAGGTGCGCACCTCCTGGAGCTGTTCAAGGGCACGCAACAAGGCGTCCGGATCGGCCACGCGTATGTTCTCGATTGTCTCAGGTGCAGCCTCAAGATCAGCACGAGTAATGCCTGCCGGCGCCTCGTCGAACTGCTGTTCGTCAACATTTGTAAACCCATAGGCGTTCCTGCTGGCCGTGATCGTGCGCTGGATGTATTCATCCTGGGTGGCAAGCTCATTTGGCCGGATGCTGAGCGCGGTGTAGACAGCGCCGATGACGACGATGGCTACCGAGACCACGATCGGAGCAGCGAACAACCCGCCAATGTTCTTCAGGTCTGCCCTGCGGGTGGCCGCGAGCCAGACACAGGCGAGGGCCACAATCCCGTGCAGCGCGATCATCGCGAGTTGTCCGTTGAGATCGATCGTCAGGACCCGCGTTCCTGGGCCGGCGGTGACTCCTTCTCCGGTGAACAACAGGTTTGGACGCTCGTACCAATAGGCCAACCCCATCGCTGCGAGCTGGTAGATAGCCAGATAGAGCGCAATCAATGCCCAGAAACGAGGCGGAAGGTTCGCCACGCTGCCCCAGTTGAGCGGTAGCTGGACGACTCGCGGCCGGCCCGAGGTGGAAACCGAGTAGGCGGTCATGGCAATCTGCGATAGATAGCTGGCAAGCCAGACGGCGCTGCCCGCGACGATCGCAACCACCAACAGGGTACGCACTCCACCGGCAATGTCGCCGCGAAAGGGCAGCTCAGTCAGATAGAAGCCCATTGGGCGTGAGAAGACCGGGTCGTCTGGCCCGGTGTTCACGGCGTGGCGCCAGAGTAGATAGTGGTCTGCCCGCCCCCGGGACGCCAACCCGAATGAGAGGGCGAAGATCGCCGTGCCAAGCCCCAGCCCGACGCCGGCCAGCCCCATGTACGGTGCGAGCGGGCGCTGGCGCACCAGCCGCACGAGTCCGGGGAGGACGGCCAGGGTGACGAGTACAATCGCCGCGAGTAACCCCGCCCAGAACATCAGCCACTCGGCGCCACGCTGCGCGTTCCAGGTGTCGAGCTGACCGAGGCTGATGAAGAAGCGGCGCTCGATGCGGTAGCCAGGCAGCCAGGTGAAGAGGACGAGCAAGCCCAGCACGACCGCCGGCACGGTCAGGCCGACGAGCCAGCCTCGAATCAGGCGTCCCCACCGGGTCGGAGCGTTGGTGTCCAGCGATCTATCCTTCGGATGGAAGCGACGAGCCATGGACAGCCGGTGTCTCTCTGACATCGATCCTAACTGATACGCGCAAGTGGCGTTTGGGCCGGCGCGGCGTTACCCCTCTTGCAGTCTGTGCGGGGAGCGGCTAGGCTGCACCATCGGCGGTGAGACGGATAAGTGTGGGCGCGCATTGCGTATGCCTGGTGTACCGCCATTGTGGTTGGGTGTGGGCGTTCCGGTAACGCCTCGATGAACGGGAGTGCACGGTTGAGGAAGAACACTGCCAAGGAGAAGATGCAGGCCGGCAAGCCGGCGTTTGGCTACGCACTTGGCCTCGGGTCGCCGGTGGCGGCCGAGGCGCTGGCGAACAGCGGCATCGATTTTATCTTGCTTGACACACAGCACGGCTCGTTTGGGCAGGACGCTGCCAACCTGGCGCTGCTCGCCATGCGGACCGGGTCGGCCGTGCCGATGGCGCGGGTGGCGCGGAACGACTACACCTTGATCGGCCGGCTGCTTGACGAGGGCGCCATGGGGATCGTCATCCCGATGGTGAACTCCGTGGAAGACGCCAAGCGAGCAGCCGACGCCTGTCGCTTGCCCCCGGTGGGCAACCGCTCATGGGGTTGGGGCGGGGCGGCTCGCTACGGGGACGATTACCCGGACCAGATCAACAATGAGATGTTTGTCGCAGTCCAGATAGAGAGCATCACGGCGGTCGAGAACGCCGAAGCGATCATGGCCGTCGACGGCGTGGACGGTTGCTGGGCTGGGCCGGCCGACATGGCGCTCTCGATGGGCATCGACCCGCGCAAAGCCGGCCAGGACGACCGTCATATCCGGGCGCTGGAGCGCGTGGTCGAGGCGTGCAGGAACACCGGGAAGATTCCGGGCATCGCCGCTGGAACGCCCGAAGAGGCCAGGCAGCGTGCCGAGCAGGGCTTCCAGTATGTGACGGCCGGCAGTGACCTCGGTTTCATGCTCTCCGGAGCCGCTGCGGGGTTGCACACGTTGAACGGAAAAGGCTAGCCTCGACCTCGTTGCGCGGGTACGTTGCAAAACGAGTTGCACGCCGGGGAGGTCATGCAAGCAACCTCCCCGGCGCCAACCCTGTCATATCCATCGCAAAATATCCGCATGTGAGACATATATACGGCAAGAAGCTGCGAAAACTCGTAACTTCAGGTCCTCATTTTGGCATACCGTCTGTGCCCCACACGCAGACGTATTCCGGCGGCCGGGCTTGACATGGTTTTGAGGCCGGTTATACTCGTGGCAATCCTAGAGATACGCGTGAAGCGGCTCGTGACAACCCAACCGGCTTGTGCTTGGGGTGCGTTCACCTCGTTCGATGCGTCGAGCGTCTGCGAGGACTGATTGGCACTGCTCCTCTGCAAATCGCGGCTTTGCCGTGTCTCAACTTCTCTAACGGTTTGGGATTGTGTTTGTGCAACGTTTTCGGCACAAAGCCGCCAGCGACGTTTGAAAGAGGCGCAATGTGGTCCTGGTACCGTCAATCTTCACCCCCCGGCATGCTGCAACGGTGCTCTGCTACCCCGCCCGGACTTCTTACTCCCAAAACAACCTAGCTTCGTCCACTTTTGTGCTTGAGATCGAGATTGGCTCGGCTTCTGTCGAGAGGAGGTGTCGTCCCAGGACACCCAGATAGTCCGGGACAACCGATCCTCGACGGCATTGCGTTCCAACGCGTTTGGGCGGGCAGAGATTCCGTCCTGGCAGGCGTTCATATCGGAGGAGAAGATCATGCGGGAGAAGGATCTTAATCAGGAGCTCAGGTTTGTGCTTGCGGCCACGACCGGCCGGATGACCCGGCGCGATGTGCTCAAACGTGGGGCGGCCCTCGGCCTGAGCGCCCCACTTATCTCCGCGCTGTGGCGGCCTGTGGTGGAGAGAGCTCCACTGATGTCTTGCCTCCGACGCCGACGACCGCCGGTGGTGATACACCCGCTGGCGCGACTGAGGAGCCTTCGGCTGACGCCACTTCGGCAGATGGCGACGCGACAGAGGGTGCGGACGCCACCGCGCCCGGGGACGCTACTGCCTCCGGCGACGCTTCGGTGCCGGGCGGCAATCTCATTGGCGAGCTCGAGGGCCCCGAGATCCTAACCGACCCGGCGATGATGCCAACATCGTTCAGTGAAGCGCCGCAGTTAGCTGAGATGGTCGCGGCGGGGACATTGCCGCCCGTGGAAGAGCGCATTGGGAAAGACCCGATGGTCATCAAGCCGGTGCATGAGATTGGCAAGTACGGCGGCATCTGGCGACGAGCCTTCACGGGCCCGGGCGATGGTGAAAACGGCAACCGTATCAACTCCAGCGACAAGATCCTTTTCTGGGATTACACCGGCGTCAAACCGATCCCGTCGCTTGCCAAGGGCTGGGAAGTCAACGCCGACGGTACTGAAACAACGATTTTTCTGCGTGAAGGTATGCGCTGGTCGGACGGTGAGCCCTTTACCGCCAACGACTTCATGTGGTGGTACGGGCACATCTACCAGAACGAGCAGCTCGTCCCCAATCCCACCCCGGAGTTGTCGATCAACGGCAAGGCCGGTGAGATGGTCATGGATGATGACTTCACCGTCCGCTGGATCTTCCCCGAGCCGTACCCAATGTTCGAACAAATCCTGGCCGGCTCGACGCAGATCGGCGGTGGTTTGTCGACTCGTGGTGATGTCTTGATGGGTTCTTACGCGCCGGGCCACTATCTTCAGGATTTTCACCCTGACTTCGTCGATCAGGCTGAGCTCGACCAGCTCGCGGCCGACGAAGGCTTCGATGACTGGGTGCTGCTCTTCAAGTTCAAGAACACCTGGCGCTTGAACGTCGATCTGCCGGTGGTCTCACCCTGGCGAACTATCGAGCCGATCAATAATCCAACCTGGGTGCTCGAGCGCAACCCCTACTACTGGGCGGTCGACACCGACGGCAACCAGCTGCCATACATCGACCAGATTGTGATGACGAATGCCGAGAACCTCGAGGTGATCGGTCTGCGGGCCATTGCCGGTGAGATCGACAAGCAGGGTCGTCACATGGACCTGGCCAAGCTGCCGGTCTTCCTGGAGAACCAGGTGAATGGCGACTATACGGTGCATCTCGACACCGCGCTCTACGGCACTGACGCGGCGATTCACTTCAACCAGTCGTATGACGGCGACGCCGAGATCCGCAAGTGGTTCACCACCAAGGAGTTCCGTCAGGCGCTAGCCCTGGGCATCGACCGCCATCAGTTGAACGAGACCTTCTGGGTCGGCATCGGCACGCCCGGATCGACCGTGGTGAACGATAACTCGCCCTTCAACCCCGGTCCGGAGTACCGCGAGATGTGGGCAACGCTGGACGTGGACACTGCGAACAAGATGCTCGACGATATCGGCCTCACCGAGAAAGATGGTGACGGCTTCCGCTTGCGAACCGACAATGGCGAGCGGTTGCGTTTGGAGATGATCGCCGTCGCCGGATCGTTCGTTGACTTTCCACAGATCGGTGAGATGGTCGCGCAACAGTGGGCGAACATTGGCATCCAGCTTGCTGTGAACGTCCTTGAGCGCAGCCTTATGCAGCAGCGCGTCACGGCCAACGAGCATCAGATGATGATCTGGATGAATGACGGCAGCGAGAACATCCTGCTGTACCCGGATCACTCTCTGCCGGTGGGCGTGCCGACGGCGTTCATGGGCCCGGCGTACTCCATCTGGTACCGCAGCGACGGCGAAGACGGTATGGAGCCGACCGACCCGCGCATGCGCGAAGCGCAGGAGCTCTACCGGGTTGCCTTTGGTCAGCAGGAGGAGGAGCGCAACAAGACCGCACAAGAGCTCTGGAAGCTGCTGGTGGAGGAGGTCTATTCGATCGGCACGGTTGGATTGTCTCCCGCAGTCATGGGAGTGCGCATTGTGAAGAACCACATGGGCAACATCCCGGCGCGTCAGGCCAACGGCCAGCACGTCCGCACCCCGGCCAGCTCGCAGCCTCAAACGTTCTACGTGAAGTCGTAAGTTCACTCGTGGGGAAGCGCTCAGTACACGCTGAGCGCTTCCCCATACGATCGGCGTTGAGTGCAGAGGCACGTTCGTTTTTCTTTCGTACGGGCGTAATTATGGAAGTGTCCAACTTGACCCGGTAATGAGAAATGCGTAGGGGCGCAATTTATTGCGCCCTCTCCGGCGCCCGAGCGGCCAGGCATGGCGCAATAAATTGCGCCGCTACGCAGACGAGGCATTACCGGCCCAGATCTCGATCGATCGGGACTCTTCCATCATTCATTGCGCCCGTACGACATGCCGCGACGAGCGGATCAAGCGGGAAACGTCCGCCACGGCGGCCCGTACGAAGGTGAGAAGCCTTCTCTCAGAGAAGAACCCAACCAGGATAGTGAGGTAACTGGTGCTGGCTTATATCGTGCGACGTTTGATAATGGCGGTCTTCACCATCTGGGCCATCTCTGTGCTCTCGTTCGCCATTATCCAACTCCCACCGGGCGACTACGTCGATGCCTACATCGCCCAGCTCTCGGCAACCGGGACGTCTGTGTCCGCTGAAACTGCCGATAACTTGCGCGAGCAGTACGGCCTCGGTCAACCCTTCTTCGTGCAGTACGGGAAGTGGATGCGCCAGGTCGCTACGGGAAATTTTGGCGTGTCGATGCAGTGGCAGCGGCCGGTGTCGGAGGTGATCGGCGACAGGCTTGCCCTGACGATGATTGTCTCGATCTGCGCGCTGCTGCTGACCTGGGCGCTGGCACTGCCGATCGGCATCTATTCCGCGGTCCGGCAGTATTCGATCGCTGACTACGTCTTCACGTTCATCGGCTTCATCGGATTGGCGGTGCCCAGCTTCTTGCTGGCACTGATTCTGATGTATTTCGGCTTCACCCTGTTTGACGCCAATATCGGCGGTCTCTTCTCCCCCGAATACCAGGTAGCACCCTGGAGCTGGGGTAAGTTCATGGACCTGCTCGCGCACATGCCGATTCCCGCGCTCGTGCTTGGCCTGTCGGCCACGGCCCAGGCCATCCGGATCATGCGCGCCAACCTACTGGACGAATTGCGTAAACCCTACGTCGTTACGGCCCGTGCCAAGGGCTTAAGCGAAACGCGCGTCATCCTGAAATACCCGGTGCGGGTGGCGCTGAATCCGTTCGCCAGCACGATCGGCTATACCCTGCCGTTTATCGTCTCGGGCAGCATCATCATCTCGATCGTCCTGAGCTTGCCGACGGTTGGACCGCTCCTGTTGAGCTCGTTGCTGGCGCAGGACATGTTTCTGGCCGGCACGATCGTGCTGCTGCTCGGCATTCTGACCGTGATCGGCACCTTTCTTTCTGACTTGTTGCTGCTGTGGATCGATCCACGAATCCGGGTGGAGGTCTAATGGCTGAGGCAGAGAAGATTTCCAGCACCTCGCTGGAAGTTGGACATGGGACGACGCGGCCGGTAAGTGACCAGGCCAACGCCGCAGAGGACCGCATATCGGTTGCCACCCAGTGGCAGCTGATGTGGTGGCGCTTCCGGAAGCACCGTCTCGCGGTCGTCGGCGCGGTCGTTGTCCTGCTGTTCTACATGGTGGTGGTCTTTGCCGACTTCCTGGCCTACGCCGACCCGCACGCGTCGGACGCAGAGCTGCAGCTGATCTCGCCGCAGCGAATCCACCTCTTCGATAATGGCAGCTTCAGCCCGCACGTGTATGCCCTCGAAGGCGTGCGCGACCCCGTCACGTTCAAGCGCGTCTACACGCCAAACCCGGATGTGAAGGTGCCGGTCGAGTTCTTTGCCTCCGGGTTTGAGTACAAGCTCTTTGGTCTGATTCCCACGAGCCGCCATCTTATCGGCGTGAGCGGTGACCGCGAGGCGGGCAACACCCTGTTCCTGCTCGGGACGGATATCCAGGGCCGCGACATGTGGTCCCGGATCATGTACGCCACCCGCATCTCGCTCACCATCGGTCTGGTGGCCGTTGCGTTGAGCCTGTTCCTGGGCGTGTTTCTTGGTGGGTTGTCCGGGTTCTTTGGCGGGATCATCGACACGGTCATTCAACGCGTGATTGAGATTCTGCGCTCGATTCCAACCATCCCGCTCTGGATGGGGCTCGCCGCCGCAATTCCCAATTCGTGGAGCGTCTACCAGATCTACTTTGCCATCACGATTATTATCTCGTTGATCGGCTGGACCGACCTGGCGCGTGTTGTCCGGGGACGCTTCCTGTCGCTGCGCGAGGAAGACTTTGTGATGGCGGCCGAGCTCTCGGGCAGCGGGCGCATGCGCATTATCTTCGTCCACCTGGTGCCGCTCTTCCTGAGTCACATCATCGCGGCCACGACGCTGGCGCTGCCGGCCATGATCATCAGCGAGACGTCGCTCAGCTTCCTGGGACTGGGCTTGCGGCCGCCGGCCATCAGCTGGGGCGTGCAGCTCCAGCAAGCCCAGAATGTGCAGGCGATCGCCATCTCTCCCTGGTTGTTGATTCCCGCTATTCCAGTGATCGTCGTCATTCTGGCCTTTAGCTTCCTGGGTGATGGCCTGCGCGACGCCGCCGACCCGTACGGCGTTTAGAGTGGAGAACACCAATATGGAGCAAGGGCGCAACGCGCTGCTCTCGGTCAACAACCTGCAGACGCACTTCTTTGCCGACGAAGGGTTGGTCAAGGCGGTCGACGGAGCGAGTTTCGACATCCACGCCGGCAAGACGCTCGGCGTCGTTGGCGAGAGCGGCTGCGGCAAGAGCGTCACGGCACGCTCGATCCTGCGCATTGTTGAGCACCCCGGCAAGATCGTCGGTGGAGAGATCCTGTTACGGCAACACGTCGAGCCGGCCGGCGAGCTCGATGAAGTGGACCTCACCAAGCTCAATCCAAACGGCAAAGAGATGCGGGCGATCCGCGGGGGCGTCATCTCGCTCATCTTCCAGGAGCCGATGACGTCGTTTAGCCCGGTGCATACGATCGGCAACCAGATTACCGAGGTGATCCGGCTCCACACTGCGCTGGATAAGAAGGCGGCGCGCGCCCGGGCAGCCGAGCTGCTGTCTCAGGTTGGTATCTCGCGGCCCGACGAGCGGTTGGATGAGTATTCCTTCCAGTTGAGTGGGGGGTTGCGCCAGCGGGCCATGATCGCGATGGCGCTGGCCTGCGACCCGGTGCTGCTGATCGCCGACGAGCCGACGACCGCGCTCGATGTCACCACCCAGGCGCAGATCCTGGAGCTGCTGCGCGACCTGCAGGAACAGAACGGCATGGCGATCATGCTCATCACCCACAATCTGGGCGTCGTGGCCGAGATGGCCGACGAAGTGGCCGTCATGTATCTGGGCCAGGTGGTGGAGCAGGGCACGGTCGACGAGATTTTCTACGAGCCGAAGCACCCATATACCAAAGCGCTCCTGCGCTCGATCCCGAGCATCTACGCGCCGTCACGGGTCAAGCTGCCGACGATCGAAGGTGGCATCCCGCATCCCTACAATCGCCCGTTCGGCTGCCCGTTCCACCCACGCTGCCCGAGTTTCATGCCTGGCGTGTGTGACACGAAGGAACCTCAGACAATCACCATCGGCGAGCGGCGGCAGGTGAGCTGTTTTCTCTATGAAGAGGATGAGGCGCAGTGGAAAGCAACGGTGTAAAGGGCCAGCTGGCGGACGACGTGCTGCTGGAGGTCAAGAATCTGAAGAAGTTCTTCCCCATCCGGCAGGGCTTCCTCAAGAAAACGGTCGGCAATGTCCGCGCGGTAGACGACGTGAGCTTCTTTATTAAGGAAGCAGAGACGCTTTCGCTGGTGGGCGAGAGTGGTTGCGGGAAGACGACCACCTCGCGGTGCGTGCTGCGCGCCATTGATCCGACCGAGGGCGAGATTCTCTTCCGCCGGGATGACGGCAGCGTTGTGGATATTGCGCAGGCGAGCCGCGCGACGCTCAAACCCCTGCGCCGCCAGATGCAGATGATCTTCCAGGACCCGTTCTCGTCGCTGAACCCGCGCATGACCCTGCTCGACATCGTCGGCGAGCCCTTGAAGGTGAACGGCGTCGGGAAGCGAGAGCGCGTCGATCGCGTCGCCGAGCTGCTGCGGCTGGTCGGGTTGCGGCCGGAGTTTCTGCGGCGCTACCCGCACGCGTTCAGTGGCGGACAGCGGCAGAGAATCGGCATCGCCCGGGCACTGGCGCTCAACCCCCGGCTGATCGTGGCTGACGAGCCGGTCTCGGCGCTGGATGTCTCGGTGCAGGCGCAGATTCTGAACCTGTTGCTGGAGCTGCAGGAGAACCTGAAGCTCACCTATCTCTTCGTGGCGCATGACCTGAGTGTGGTGAAGCACATCAGTGACCGGGTTGCGGTGATGTATGTCGGGCAGATGGTCGAGATGGCCGAAACTGACGCGCTGTTCAACACTCCGAAACATCCCTATACCTCGACACTGCTCTCGGCAATTCCTCAGCCGGACCCGCGCATCCGGGCGCAGCGGGTCGTCCCACTCGGTGAGGTCGCCAACCCGGCCAATCCGCCCAGCGGCTGTTACTTCCACCCGCGTTGCCCGTACGCGCAGGACATTTGCAGGACTACCGCGCCCATCTGGGAGCAGGTCGAGCCGGGACACTACGTTCGTTGCCACCGTGCGCGGGAATTGACGTTGCCGGGTATTATGGCGATGGAGGAGAAGGCCAAATAGTGTCGATGTCATCCTGAGCGAAACCCTTCGACTGCGCTCAGGATGATTGTTCAGCACCTGCTCCCTACCGTCCGCGCTGCTCGTAGGGGCGGGGAGGGAACGCGCGGACGGCCATCCTGCGAAACGACGGTGAGTGCGGTCGAGATGATGGCGAGTATAGAGAGAAGGAACAGACACCATGTTCGCAAACCATGCACGGCGGCGGCTGGCGGCGGGAGAGCCTTCGATTGGCACCTGGCTGTCGCTGCCCAAGCCCGGAGACCGCGGAGTATGTCAGCAAGCTGGGCTTCGACTGGCTGGTGGTCGACACCGAGCACAACCCGGTTGACATCCGCACGCTGGCGCAGATGTTTGCGGCGATGGCCGGCTCCGGGGACCGCGCCGATGGTACGCATTCCCTGGAACACCGGCCGAGAACTTCAAGCGCGTGCTGGATGCCGGCGCCTGGGGTGTTGTCGTGCCCATGGTCAACAGCCGGAGGAAGCCGAGCAGGCCGTCGAAGCCGCGCGCTACGCACCGCTCGGCAATCGCAGCGTCGGCGGCGGCCGGCACGCCATGAGTTTTGGCACGACTCGGCAGCAGGAGTATTACGGCGCACGCCAACGACGAGATCTTGCTCGTACTCCAGATCGAGCACATCGACGGTGTCGAGAACGCCGACGAGATCATGAGCGTACCCGGCGTCGACGCATGCTTCATTGGCCCGAACGACCTCGCCGCCTCGATGGGTCTGGGGCTTGGCGTGCCGCTGGAGAGTGACGAGCCACGGCTGATGGAGGCGATCCAGCACGCTCCGCGAAGCCTGTGTCAGACACGGCGTCGCTCCGGGTATCCACTGCTCCGGCGCGGCGGCCGTCAACCAGCGTATCGCCGAAGGCTTCCAGTTCTGCGCCATGGCCAGCGAGCTGCGCTACATGCTCGGCGGTTTGAGCGAAGACATCGCCAACCTCAATTGGAAGGCCTCCCCGCACCACACCATCGAAACGGCCGAGCAGGGTGAGATTGTGCGGTATTAGGTACCCCTACACGTTCGCCGTTGCTCAGACGCATCTGGCTATCATCCTGCACCCAGATCCAGAGCGAAGGGGTGCTGCTCGGGCCGTTTGGACGCGAGCAGCATCTCATCGCCCGCGACCTGTTGATGGGCGAGCATGTCCGGGAGCAAGCTCACGGGTTGGGCTTGACCGTGTATGAGGTTGATGGCACACAGAGTCTCGACGAGGTAGCGGCCCTCGTCGAGACTCACTTCGGACCGTGGTTAACCAGCCACGTCACGCCGCTGAAGCATGAACCCTGATAATCCGATGAACACCGCCAGGTAGGCAGCCAGAACGATGAAAGCCTGCCAGCCATCGACGAACGGCCCCGAGAACGATCCCGGCCCGTTGTCGGCCATGGCCCCGGGCGACGTTCCCAGTTCCACCACCAGCGAATACGCGTTGGCACGCAGGAAGAGCTCGACAATGGGGTCGAGCACGCTGATCTGACCAGCCAGGGCGCTGAACAGCCCCTCGAGGGCCAGGGCGTACAGAATGCCGACGCCGATCGCGAGGGCCGTGCCACGCGAGAGGACGGCCAGCATGACCCCCAACATTGCCCACACCGCCAGGATGAACCAACTGGCGGCCAGGGCGCGGACGACGAGCCAGGCGGACGGCCAGTCAACCGCCGCTCCCTCGATCTGGGCAATCGTGTAGCTGGAGATGGCTCCAATCGCGAACGTGAACAGAACAAAGGGTGTCAAAGCGATGCCCAACGCCACGAGTTTTGCGCCGAATATGTGCAACCGTCCGGGGCGCTGGGTGAAGAGCGTCTTGAGCGTGCCCCAGCCATACTCGCTTCCGAACGATAGGACACCAAGCATTAACGCGATGGCTCCACCGAAGAAGGGGAACCCCGCCAGCAGGGTGCTCACGAGATTCTGGGGCAGCACATCCGCCAGCGGTGGACCTCCTGGCGCTCCGGCATTGTTGCGGTAGGTAACGTAGGGCACGATGTAGGCGAAGATGGTTCCCACCGTCAGCCAGATTCCCATCAGGATCCAGGTGCTTGCTCGCTTGCGCAGTACGAAGAGCTCGGCTGAGATACTCCCTGTCATGCTCGGACCTCCTGCTCCTGGGTAAGTTCGAGGAACACTTCCTCAAGCGAGGATTGCTCCATGCACAGCTCGCTTACGGCGATGCCGGCTTCCACCAGCGCGCGGTTGATAGCGGGAGCCCGGGTGACGTCAGTGGTGACGCGCAGATGCCCGTTGTGGCTCTCGACGCCCTCAACTCCGGGCAGGCACAGGACAATGTTGCGGGCTTCGGCTTGTGGCTCTGCGCGCACCCTCAGTCGATCGTGGCCGCGTAGCTCGTCGACCGTGCCCTCGGCCACCAGCGCGCCGTTGCGGATGACCCCAACGCGGTCGCAGATCTGCTCGACCTCGGTCATCAGGTGACTGGAGAGGATCACGGTGCGCTCCCCCTGGCCCAGGTTACGGATGAAGGTGCGCATCTCGGCCATTCCGGCCGGGTCCAGCCCGTTGGTTGGCTCGTCCAGAATCAATAGCTCGGGATCCTTGATGAGCGCGGCGGCAATCCCGAGCCGCTGTTTCATGCCCAGTGAATAGGTACCGAACTTGTCGGCCGCTCGCGCGCTAAGCTCCACCTCCGCGAGCGCGGAATCAACACGGGTTACCGGCACTCCGGCGTATCCGGCCAGCACCCGTAAATTGTCCCGGCCCGACAGAAAGGGATAGAAGGCTGGCGTCTCGATCATCGCGCCGGTGCGAGCCAAACTCTCCGGCGACCCGGGCGGCCGGCCGAGCATGCTGGCGCTGCCTGATGTCGGGCGCGCCAACCCGAGCAACATCCTCAAGGTCGTCGTCTTGCCCGCGCCGTTGGGTCCAAGAAAGCCGTAGACCTCGCCATGGCGCACCCGCATGTTCAACTGGTCTACTGCGACAATCTGTTCGCCGTATCGTTTCGTGAGGTTGTGGGTCTCGACTATGAAGCTACCGCTCACGACATAACTCCTCTCGATGTTGTGGGGATCCTGTGGTTGTCGTTATGGTTCTTCTCGTTCATCACCCGGCGCGGTCCATTCCCGGTAGCCAGCGCCGCCCGCGATTGAAAAAGTGCGGTCAGACCGACGCACTCAAGCACGAGACCGCACGAGGTTGACCGTCTGCGTTCCAACCTGGGCTGCCGAGCCGATCAGGGCAAGGGCGTTGACGGCATGCAGCGCGGCAACCGTGCCCGAATCGAGGTTGGCCAACATCATCTGCAGCACGTACAGAACGGTGACCGCAAGCGCCATGACGCCGATCCGGATGCCCACGCGCTCGACAAGTGCGAGGATCGGGAGCAGGAGGGCCGGCATGCCGAGCATGCGGCCGAGGTCGACATGATTGCTCCAGTAGTTGGCCGAATCGAAGACGCTCAGGCCGGCGAGAAACACCTGCGCCACCGCGCCAGTGGCGAACAGCAACGCACATGCGATGAGGCCAAAGCGTGCCCATTGGATGATCTGGCCGGCTGATGCGGTCTGTGCCGTGCTCCTCATGTTGTGTCCCTTCCACGACGACTGCGACAGTTAGCGTGGCCGCTTAACGGATCTGCCCGAGGCGCTCGTGGTACTCCTCAGCTGTGATTTCTCCACGGGCGAAGCGCTCGGCGAGAATGTCTCGCGCTCGCTCGATGCCGGACGGCTCACGGCGCAGCGTAGAGCGGCGGAACCACCAGATGACGAGCACGACCAACGCGATCCAGAACACCAGCATCACCAGCCTCCCAACCCACCACCACTCGCCGCCCCATGGCCCGGCGGTATTCCAGACGAGCAGTTGCGTCGTCATGGCAGCGGTCATCAGTGCGTTCATCGTTGGTACTCCTCCCCTGAAACGTCTCGTCGTCGAGCGTCTTGACCGAACACTCTCTATCTTGAACCCGGAAACTCAACGTCTTGTGCTGGTACATCTCAACAGACGCTCAACACTCTGTTGCATCTGTCTCCAGGGGCCTCTCGGTCGTGGCATGTTGCGGAGATGGTCGTCATAATGGAGCCGTGGAGGTAGACACCCGTGGATCACAAGACGACCGTGCTGGTGGTTGATGATGAAGAAGACATCGTCTATCTGATGCGCGATTTCCTGGAAGCTGAAGGCTACGCGGTGGTGACCGCGTTCGACGGTCCGGCCGCGCTGGCAGCGCTCGGGGGCAGCTCGGTGGACTGCGTGTTGCTGGACGTGATGATGCCGGGGCAGTCCGGCTTTGACGTGCTGCGGCGGATACGTGCCCAGGGCGACACCCCGGTGCTGTTTCTCAGCGCCCGACAGGAGGACAGCGACAAGATCCGCGGGCTGGGCCTCGGCGCCGACGATTACATCGTGAAATCCGCCACGCCCGGCGAGATCGTCGCGAGGATCAAGGCTGTCTTGCGTCGCTATCAGCGTGGCGATCCGCAGCCGCCAGCGCTGCTTGATTTTGGACGTCTGGTGATCGACGTGCGCGCCCACGAAGTGCAGGTGGATGGTGAGCCGGTGCAGTTTACGGCGCGCGAGTTCGAGCTCCTGCAACTGCTGGCCGAGCACCCGCGCCAGGTGTTCACCCGCGAGCAGCTCTTCGAGCGTTTCTGGGGCGAGTTTGGCGACCGCCACACGCTCACGGTGCATATCAGCCGCCTGCGCGAGAAGATCGAAGAGGATCCGTCGCGCCCGCTCTACATCGTGACGGTCTGGGGCGTCGGCTACCGCTTTGAGGGAGAACACCGCCGATGACTGCCACGGGTGGTCCCAGAGTGATGCCGATCCGCCGGTGGCTTGCCCTGGCGCTCGTCACTAGTTTTCCTGGTCCCGGTGTGCGCCACGGCGACGTTCGCTGTCGCATGGGTGCGGGGAGAAGGGCACTTTGAGAGAGAGGAGGCTGTTAACCAGGTCCGCGAGGGTGGAGCTCAATGGAGCGACCCTGTCTGGCAGGAGTCCACCGGTGCCGAGCTTGCCAGGCACGACGTCGCCTTTATCCTGGTCGAAGACGGACGGGAGCTGTACCGCAGCGCCGCTGACCCACTCGCCGGCGCTGATGGCGTGAATGGTCCGCGTGTAGTGGAGCGCGTGGTGATTCCGGGGAGCGAGCCGGAGCAGGTTGCGTACATCTACGCCAACCAGCGGCTCGGGCCGCCGGAGGAGGTTCCCGTCGAGTTGCTGCCCTTCGTTGGGTTTACGGCCCTTGCCTTAACGCTGGGCGGCATCGCCTGGTTCCTCGGCCGTACCGTGCTCAAACCCCTCGCCGCGACCAGTCAGGCCGCCCGGCAGGTGGCTGCGGGCAACCTTGATGTCGAGCTCCCCTCCTCGCGCGTCCGCGAGGTGGCCGAGGTCAACTCCGCTTTCGAGTCCATGAGCGCCGGGTTACGTGCTTCGCTGCAACACCAGGCGGAGCTGGAGCAAGAGCGGCGCATGTTTATCGGCGCGATCGCCCACGATCTGCGTACCCCGCTCTTCTCCTTGCGCGGCTACCTGGAAGGTTTCGAAAAGGGTCTGGCCGACACGCCTGAGAAGCAGAGCCGCTACATTGCCGTCGCGCAAGAGAAGGCTTCGGCGCTGGAGCGGCTGGTCTCCGACCTGTTCGACTACACACGGCTGGAGTATCTGGAGCAAGCACCGAACCGCGAGCCGCTGGACCTGAGTGTGCTGCTCCGGCGGCTGGTCGATGGCCTACAGCCCCAGGCAGAGGCGAAGGGCGTCGAGCTCACCCTGGAAGACGCAGGATTGGAGTGCACGGTGGATGGTGACGCCCATCTCCTGACCCGCGCAGTGGAGAACCTGCTCGACAACGCCTTGCGCCACACCCCCAGCGGCGGCAGCGTGTGCGTGGAGTGTCACGCCGCGCCGGGCCGGGTGACGTTCTCCGTCTCGGACACCGGTCCGGGAATCCCAGCCCAGGACTTGCCCTACCTCTTCTCGCCCCTGTTTCGCGGTGAGACATCGCGCAACCGGCGCACTGGGGGCGCCGGCCTGGGCCTGACGATTGCGCGCCGCATCCTGTTGGCCCACGGGGGAGACCTGACCGCGCGCAACGGGGCAGCCGGAGGAGCCGTATTTACGGGCTCACTGCCCGGCGTTGATCCAGGGGTTTAACCCGCGTCGCATCAACTTCAGCGGGATGAGGGCGAAGATCAGCCTGTTTTAGTCATCCTGAGGCAGCGAAGAGCCTGCCCTGAGCGAAGCCGAATGGGATCTCTTTTTTGGCCGTCGAATGGGTAAACCAGAGATCCTTCGTTGCCTCAGGAGGACGACCATAGCGTCACGCCCCGCCCGATCGTTCCTTACGTTGATGCGAGTGGGGCTTAACCCGCTATCCGCCTCGATAGACTACATATTGTGTAATGTCGAACTCGGATACCAGATCGTCGACTTCCTGCCCGATCAGCTCCGGATCGACGTCGACATTGTCCGTTTCCACGCGGGTTCGGTTCGACGCGGGCGAGGGTTCGTCCTGTCGTTTTACGAGAATCCACGCGCCAGTGTAGAACTCTGTGAGCGCCTGGTTGATGCCTTGCTCACACATGTTCAACGTGGCCTCAACGTCGACCTCCCGCTCATCATCGTGTAACGAATCCAGATAGACCCTGATATCTGACGCCTGGAACGCGGCGTAGATACGCACTCCCTGGTACTGCTCCGCCATGGCGAATTCCCGTTCCCTGATTTGGGACGACTTCATACATAAGAGTATTGCGCGTCTGACATACCTGTGGGATGATGCCAGCTATCGAGAGTGAACGAATCTGAGTAGTCCGTCTGACAATGGCAGTCAGTGTCGGGCGGTAACAGCGCAGGTGCGTGTAGCCGGGTCTCCGGATGTTACTACCTTGCCTGTAGAAATAGAGGCACGCGTGCGTACAAACAAGCTCAAAGAGACGTTACAAACAGGTGGTTGGTCGGTAGGTGCCATCATTCCTGTGGCGGACGAGCAGCTGGTGGAGGTCATGGCGCTGGCCGGGTTCGGCCACGTCATGATCGACGCGGAGCATGGGCACATGTCCGTCCGGGAGACCGAGAGCCTGGTGCGCGCCGCTGAAGCCGCCGGTATCTCGTCTACCGTGCGGGTGTCCGCCAACCAGGAAGACGTCATCCTGCGCCACCTCGATACCGGCGCCCAGGGCGTCGTGATTCCCGGCGTCGCGACCGCCGACGACGCGCGCAGGGCCGTCCGCTCCTCCTACTATCACCCCCTCGGCGAGCGCGGGTTGGCCGGCACCAGGGCCGCGCGCTTCGGTTTAGCGGGCTCGCTCGGCGACTATGCCCGTGCGGCCAACGAGCAGATGCTCGTCATCGGGCTGATCGAAGATGTCAAGGCAATCGAGCATCTGCCAGAGATCCTGAAAGTCGAGGGCCTGGGCGCCATCTCCGTTGGGCCAGCCGATCTGTCGCAGTCCATGGGCCGGCCGGGCGAGCGCAACCACCCTGAGGTGAAGGAGGTCATCGACGAAATTGTCCGCCGGGCAGTCGAAGCCGGAGTACCGGTCGGGTTGAACTCGCCGACGGGCCAGGACGCGAGGGCTGCCTACGATCAGGGCGTGCGCATGTTCAGTGTCTCGCCCTGGGCGCTGCTGGCCGGCGCGGCGCGCACGTATCTGGAGCCACTTCCCCGATCATCCTGAGCGTACATCTCGTTGTCTGTCATCCCGTGCCCAAAGGTTAACCGCAGTGTGACATATGTCCCAGGCAGGAAACCGAATCAGCCTGGCTTTCGTACATCCGATTAAGCGAGACACAAAGGAGAGCGCACATGGCATGGCCTCATAACGGGCTTGCTCATCGACCATCGGTCACCGGCCGGCACGGTGCCGTTGCGTCGGCACACCCGCTCGCGTCGCTGGCGGGACTCTCGATGCTGCAGCAGGGTGGTAACGCGATTGATGCCGCTGTTGCCACGGCTGCCGCGCTGAACGTCGTTGAGCCCTTCATGTCCGGCGCCGGCGGGGTTGGCTACATGACCATCCAGGTCGCGGGGCAGTCAGAGCCGATCGTGCTCGATTACATCGGCCGCGCTCCGGCCGCAGCCGAACCCGAGCGCTTCAACACGCCAGCCGGCAAAGACGACGGCATCCTCTCTCCGCTGGTTCCGGGCGCACTGGGCGGCTGGCTGATGGCCCTGGAGCGCTTTGGAGCGCTTGATCGAGCGACGGTGTTCGCCCCGGCGCTCGATCTCGCGGAGAACGGCTTCGCGGTCACGACCAGGGGCAGCTGGTTTATGGCCACATCTGCTGACCGGCTGCGCCAGTGGGAGACCTCGACTGAGGCCTATCTCCACAACGGCCAGACACCCCTGCCCGGCGCGATTTTGCAGCAGAAAAATCTGGCGCAGACGTTCCGGACGGTCATTGAAGGCGGAGCTGAGGCGTTCTATCGCGGCCCGATTGGCGCGGAGATCGCCCGTTTCTCGCAAGCGAATGGCGGCCTGCTGACCGAGGAAGATCTCGCGACCTACGAGCCATGCTGGCAGAAGCCGATCTCGCTGAACTACCGGGGCTACGATGTGTATTGTCCGCCCCTCCCCTGTTCGGGGATGCAGTATCTCCAGACGCTCAAGATCGTCGAGGGCTTCGACATGGCCGCGATGGGCCAGAACAGCGCGGAATACATTCATCACCTGGCCGAGGCGATGAAACTGGCGGTGGCCGACCGCACGACCTATGCGCCTGACGAGAGCGCCCCAATCGACCATTTGCTCTCCGATGGCTATCTGGCCGAGCGCCGGCGGCAGATTGATCCCAACAAGGCTGCCTACAGTGGCGGCGAGCGCTACACATCGACCAAGCTCCCCCAGGAGGTCCGGGCAGGTAGCGTCGCCAGCATCCTGCGCGAGAGCACGACCCACTTCGTGACTGCCGATGCGGCCGGAAATGCCGTCTCCTGCACCCAGACGCTGGGCGGCGGATTTGGCTCAGGTGTCGTGCACGGCAGCACCGGTCTGTCGCTAAACAACTTCGCCCACTGGTTCGACCTCG
The DNA here is from genome assembly GCA_963729445.1 of uncultured Chloroflexia bacterium. Taxonomy (GTDB): domain Bacteria; phylum Chloroflexota; class Chloroflexia; order Thermomicrobiales; family CFX8; genus JACCZH01. Next base: position 936,733 of record CAVSNU010000002.1, on the reverse strand, counting down.
ACCCGGAGAGCCCGAACGTGATTGCGCCCGGCAAGCGGGTTGAGATGTGCCTGGCACCCTCCCAGACCTGGAAGGATGGCCGCCTGGCGCTCATGGTTGGCACGCCCGGCTCGTTCGGGATCATGCAGACGACCCCGCAGATGATGCTGAATCTCCTCGACCACGGTTTCAGCATTCAGGCGGCCATCGAAGCACCGCGCTTCCGGACCATGACCGGCACGGAGCTGCCAATGGAGAGCCGTATGCCGGCCGACGTTGTCGAGGGGCTGCGCCGCAAGGGGCATGACGTTGAGCTGCTTGAACCCTGGACGCCGTTCGTCGGTGGCGGTCAGGGCATCTTGATCGATCCGGACAGTGGAGCGTTCTTCGCCGGGGCCGACCCCCGGCGCGATGGCTACGCGATGGCGTTCTAAATCCATATTTTGTAGCGGAGCAACGGTGGGAGTATCAACTTGATCCTTTCTTCGCAGTGATCACGACGGTTCGCACGGGCGCAATACATTACGCCCGTACGCAGAAAGAGGGCCGGTCTCCAATATCGAGGTAACTCGGACACTCACGTCATTGCGCCGTTATGCAAGGGAAAGAGAGGCTGTAACAGTGTCCCGACCAACGGCTGCCACAGACACGGTCACCCGCCAGAGCCTGCTCGACACACTGGGACAGTTGCCCAGGGTGCGGATCGCCAATCTGCCGACCCCGCTGGATGAAGCGCCCGGTTGCGGGAGGCGTTGGGGCCGCGTGCGCCGCAGGATCTTTGTCAAGCGCGAAGACCTGACCGGTCTGGCGTTCGGGGGCAACAAGGTGCGCCACCTGGAGTTTCGCCTGGGCGACATTCAGGCGAAAGGCGCGGATACCCTCATCGTGACCAACGTGGCTCAGTCCAACCACGCCCGGCTGCACACGGCCCTGGCGGCCAAGTTTGGTTTAACGAACTACATCATCAAGATCCCGAGCCACAAAGATGACCCGGTCAACGGCAACCTGCTGCTGGCCAACATCATGGGCGCGAAGATTGTTGACGCCCCGGGCGATGATCCGGCTGTCGTTACCGCCGAGCTCGACCGGCTGATCGAGCGGCTGGAGTCTGAGGGGCACACCGTCTACGACGTGCCACGCGACCTGTTTTCAAAGGTCGCCGGCACCTGTGGCTACGTGAACGCGGCGGTCGAGCTGCTGGAACAACTGGACGGTTACCAGGTCAACGCCGACCGCATCTTCATGGCATCCGGCACATCCTCTGCCGGGTTAGCCCTGGCCGGCAAGGCGCTGGGCGAGTCCTACCGCGTCCATCCGGTCAGCGTCGGGCCGGCGCGGGACGAGGCTGAAGCCTACGTCTGTGCCTCCGCCAATGGCGCGGCAGCGTTGCTGGGTCTCGAAACGCGTATCACGCCCGACGACTTCAGCCTGCACGACGAGTACGTCGGCGAGCGCTACGGCATTCCAACCGAGGCCGGCCTGGAGGCGTTGAAGCTCGCGGGCCGCACCGAGGCGTTGATTCTCGACCCCGTCTATACCGCGAAAGCGCTGTCGGCCCTGATCGACCAGGTGCGTCAGGGTGCGATCGGCCCGGATGAGACGGTTGTCTTCGTCCACAGCGGCGGGCAACCGATTACCTACGCCTACGCCGACGAGATCATGGCCAGTTTGTAGTGGCGCGCGGCTGGAAGGAGGAGCGTCGCGATTTGAGGGAGTATATGGTGCGTTGATCCCTGCTTGAACGAAGTGATCGCCGCCACCTGGCGCTAGATGCGTGGTACGGCGATAGGAGGAGGCAACCGCATGTCTGAGGAACGAATCGACCTTCGCGAGAAGCTGTTCGGAGCCGCGGTTAGCCGGCGGACCTTTGTGGGCGGAACGAGCGCCCTGGTTGCGTCGGCACTCCTGGCAGCCTGCGGCGGTGACGACGATGAGGAGCCCACCGCGGCTGACACCACAACGACTCCGCCGCCGGCAGCTGCCGACGACACCCCGGCCAGTGAAGCTGGAGAGACGCCCGCCGGCGAAGCCGAGGAGACTCCGGCCGCTGAGGCTGAAGAAACGCCCGCCCCGGAAGGCGAAGCGACAGCAGCGTCTGAACCTCCTGCGGCCGGCCTGGTGCGGGTGCGTGCGGTTGATGTGCGCTCATTTGACAACCCGCCTCCTGGTCAGCCGTCGGGCGACAAACCTGCCGAGCTCGTCATGGCCTGGGGCATCACCCAGTTTACGACCCACGGCATCGACCCGCAGCTGCATGTGGGAACGGTCGCCGAAAATCAGCTCCGGCACATCTACGAGCCGCTGGTGAAGTTCGAGCGTGACCTGGTGACGATTTCGCCGTGTCTGGCGACCGAATGGGAGCGTCTCGACGACCTGACCATGCAGTTCAAGCTGCGCGAAGGGGTCTCCTTCCATAACGGCGAGCCCTTTAACGCCGATGCCGTCGCCTACAGCGTGATGCGGCCTCTCAGCGACGAAACGCCCGGTGACTCGCGCAGCACCTACGCCATTATTGAGGAGGTTGAGGTCGTCGACGAGTACACCGTCAACGTCAAGACGAGTGCCCCGGACCCGGCGTTGCTGGCGCGCATGACCGGTTTCCACATGACCATGGTTGCGCCCGAGTGGGCGTCCCAGGGGCCGGACGTTGTCGCCAGAGAAGCAGTTGGGACGGGTCCGTACAAGTTCGTGAGCTGGAGCCCCAACGAAGATCTGGTGCTCGAAGCCAACGAGGAGTATTGGGGCGACGTTCCAAGTATCAAGAACGTGCGCCTGACGACGATCGTTGAGCAGGCGACGCGGGTCGCGGCGCTGCGCTCCGGTGAGGTGCATGTTGCCAAGGACATGCCGCCGGAGGAGGTGGACGGCATCAACCAGAGTGGCCGCGCGACGGCGCCGCGCTCGGTGAGCAACCGCGTGCCGTTCTACTTCTTCACGGTAGAGGTCGAGCCGTTTGACAACCCGCTGGTGCGCCAGGCGGTCAATCTCTCAGCCAACGTGGAGGGTGTCATTGAAGCGGTTCTGTTGGGCAATGGTAACCGCGTCTCAACCATCATGGCGCCCTGGGTCTACGGCTTTGACCCCACTCTCGAGCCCTATCCGGACGATCCCGAACGCGCAAAAGAGCTCCTGGCCGAGGCTGGCTATCCAGACGGCATCGACATTCAGATCTGGCACATCCAGGGCCGCTACCCGAAGGACCGCGAGGTTGCCGAGGCGATGGCCCAGCAGATGGGCCGCGCGAATATCCGCTGCGAGCCCATGCTGGTTGAGGCGGCCGTGCTGACCGAGATGCAGATGGCGAAGCAGACACCGGGCCTGGTCTTTGCCTCCTGGGGCAACTGGTTCTTCGACGCCGATAATAGCTTCATCCCGCTCTTTGGCTGTGCAGTCGGCAGCTCAATTTGGCGACTGGCGGCGGCCATACGGCTGCAACCAGGAGCTAGAGGACTTGCTCCAGGAAGCCCGCGTTGAGCTGGACGAAGAACGCCGGATGGAGCTCTACGCCGACGCGCAACGCCTGTTCTACGACGACGGCGCCGCGCTCTTCATGTATCACCTGGTCGACATCTTCGGCGTCGACAACTGGGTGCGCTGGGAGCCACGCCACGACGAGTTCATGTGGGCGCACGAGATGGAGTGGAACGAGTAGCCCTCACCCCCACAACTCCGACCCGGAGAGCGGCCACGCAGAGGGAGTCTCGTTGCTTCGCCCCGCTCGCACGGATGGGAGCGGGGCCGGGGGCGAGGGTCTCTTTCTCGGCGATGCGACCATACCTTGATTGGAATTTGTAGAACATGACGCAGTACATCATACGGCGGCTGTTGCAATCGGTGCTGGTGATCCTGGGGGTTGTGACGGCGGTCTTCGTTATCACCAACCTGACCGGCGATCCGGTCGCGCTCATGCTTGGCGAGGCGTCGTCACAAGCAGACCAGGACGCGCTGCGCGAGCAGCTTGGCCTCGATGAGCCGCTCTACGTCCAGTACCTGGACTTTCTCGGGGACGCCGCGCGAGGTGAGTTCCAGGATTCGCTCCGTTTTGGCGGTTTCTCGTCGATGGAGATCGTCCTGGACCGTTTCCCGAGGACGATTCAGCTGGCGGTGTGCGCGCTGCTGGTTTCGGTCACCTTCTCGACCGTCCTGGGCGTGCTCGCCGCCGTCAAGCGCCATTCGCCGCTCGATAGTTTCGTCATGTTCATCGCGCTCCTTGGCCAATCGATTCCAAACTTCTGGCTCGGTATCATGGGGATTCTGATCTTTGCCGTGAACCTTGGCTGGCTGCCGTCCCAGGGCTACGAGTTATCGCCGGCCTACTTCATCATGCCGACCATTACGCTGGCCGCGCCGGGGTTGGCGCGACTGACGCGGCTGACCCGCTCGGGGATGCTGGATGTGCTCAGCGCGGACTATGTGCGCACCGCCCGGGCCAAGGGCTTGCGGGAGCGGCTGGTTGTGATGCGCCACGCATTCAAGAACATGGCGATCCCGCTGGTGACGGTAATCGGGCTCGACTTCGGCAACTTACTGGCCGGCGCGATCATCACCGAGCAGATCTTCCAGTGGGACGGTGTCGGGCAATTGCTGGTGTCGTCCATCGGCGCTCGTGATTTTCCGGTGGTCCAGGCCGCCGTCTTCATCATCGCGGCTAGCTTCGTCCTCATTAATCTGTTCGTTGACATTCTCTACACCTGGCTCGATCCGCGGGTGCGTCTGACATGAGAAGGGACGCTCAAGGCACGTCGAGGTTGACAGGTTCACGTCCACCCAGGTTGGACGCGCTAATCGGAAATGGCAACTACGGGAGGCACTATGCCTGAACGGCCAACCCAGGCATCCACATTGAGCGGCGCGTTCGCCGAGGTTCGCGAGCAGCGTTCGGGCATAAAGCGTGCCGGACGCATGCTCAGGCGCAACCGACTGGGCGTGATCGGCATGGGTATCCTGCTGCTGGTCGTTATCGCGGCCGTCTTCTCGCCGGTGCTCGCCCCATACGGTCCGAATGACGGTGACATCGTCGACCGGCTCAAGTGCCCGATGCTCACCAGTTGCACGGCCACTGGACAGGAAGTCCGGGGGACGAGCGAACACGTGCTGGGTACGGATTACCTGGGACGCGATATCCTCTCGCGCACGATCTACGGCGCACGGGTCTCCTTGATTGTTGGTCTCACCGCGGTGCTCCTGGGCGCGGGTGTCGGCTCCACACTCGGGTTGCTCTCGGGCTACTACGGGGGCTTTGTCGACAGTGTGATTATGCGCATCGGTGACCTGTTTCTGGCGTTTCCGTATCTACTGCTTGCGATTGCGATCGTGGCGGTGCTGGGCGGCGGGTTGCTCAACGTGATCATCGTGCTGGCGATCGCCACGTGGGTGCCCTATGCCCGTTTGATGCGTGGCTCGGTGCTCTCGGCGCGGGAACACGAGTACGTCGTGGCGGCCCAGGCAATCGGCGTGCGTGATGGACCACTGCTCTTCAAGCACGTCCTGCCGAATGTCGTGACGCCGATCATCGTCTTCGGGACGTTCTCGGTTGCCGCCGCGATTATCGCCGAAGCCGGGCTGTCGTTCCTGGGTCTCGGGGTCGGATCAAGCCGCCCAACCTGGGGCAACATGCTGGCCGACGGACGGAGCTATGTCTCAACCGCCTGGTGGCTGGCCACCATCCCCGGCATCGCGATCATGCTCACCGTGCTCTCGATCAACCTGATCGGCGACTGGCTGCGCGACGTGCTGGATCCTCAATTGAGGAATATCGAGTAGGGGAGATTCCCCAATGCATCGAGGTCGGGAACTCGTGGGCAGAGCGTGGATCGTATGGATGTCATCCCTTCGACTTCACTTCGTTCCGCTCCGGATGACATGCGACCGTGGAACCTGCCCTGAGCGCAGTCGTAGCGTTTCGCTCAGGATGACTGGAGCAGGCGGCTAGTCATCCTGGTTGCGTCGAAGTTAACGCGGATGGGGAGCTGTCGATCCCAGCGGTAGAGACGCCCCGGTGGGGCGTCTTTCCTATCGAGATTGCCAGACATGTGTTGCGGGTGAGGGCCGTTCTCCTACGCCGGCAACGCCACCTGTTCGGTGGACCGCTGGCGGCGGGGTTCGGCGATGAAGAAGCTGGCGGCGGTGCCGCTGATCAGCGCGGCGACGGAGATGTAGAGCATGATGTTGTAGGAACCGGTGGTGTCATAGACCAGGCCGCCGAAGAACGCGCCGGCGGCGGCGAACAACTGGTGGAACATCGTCAGGTAACCGACGATCGAGCCAACCGCCCGGCGGCCGTAGTGATCGATGATTGAGGCGGAGACCAGCACCCCGTTGGCGCGGGAGAGACCGAACAGGGCCGCGAAGATGTAGAGGTGGGTCGCGCTGGTCGCCCCGAGCAGCACGATAACCGCGATGACGCGGGTGAAATAGAGGCCGGCCAGCAGGTGCTTGCGGCCGATCTTGTCAGACAGCCCACCGATAATCAGGTTTGAGATGATGCCCGCCCCGCCGACGATGCCGAGCGCGGTGCCCGCTTCACCGGCCGAGATGCCACGGTCGGTCGCCAGGGCGACCATGTGAACCGTCAGGAAGTAGATGGTGAAGCCACAGGCCATGAAGCCGCTGGCGATCATCCAGAACGAGCGCGAGGTCCAGGCGACATTCATCTGCTCGCGGATGGCCTCGTTGGTGAGGCATTGAACCGGCGGCTCCTCTGCACTCTTGACGTCTTCTGAGGTCACAACGCGGTCGCTTGGCATTTCCGGCGTCGCCCGCCGCAGGAGCAGCAGGCAGATCGGGATGAGCGTGGCCGACATGACACCGGTGACGAGAAAGGCGGTCTGCCAGGAGGCTGCGATAACGATGTAGGTCGCCAGAGGCGCCAGCACCAGTTGGCCGGTGCCGAGTCCTGTCGAGGCAATGCTGAGGGCTAACCCGCGCCGCCGGTCAAACCAGCGCGAGATCAGCGCGGTCATGGCGGCGTGGCCGGAGAAGCCGAAACCGGTTCCGATAATCACGCCATAGACGACATAGACATACGCGATGTTCGGCGTGAGGGCCATGAGCATCATGCCGCTCGCGTTCAGCGCTACGCCGACGGTGAGCACGACCCGTGGACCAAAACGGTCAGCCATCCGTCCAGCGATAGGCGGGATGAGGGCTGACATAATGGCAAAAATGGAGACTGCGAGTGAGAGGGTTGAGCGGTCCCAGCCAAACTCGTCGGTCATCGGCTTGATGAAAACACCGAACGCCTGGCTAACCCCGGCGGTAAAGAACATAATAAGGTAGGCGACGCCGAGAACAATCCAGCCGTAGTACAATGCGCCGCGTCGATCTGTCCGTCTTGTTCTGGCAGCCACTCGCACTCCGTTACTCTCTTTGACGCCGCTAGACGAACAGCATACAACGTGTACATATAACATAGCGATACGTGGTTGTACTTATTTTTTTGATGAAGCGTCTGAACTACCGGAAGAGGTGATGGGGAATGTCGGTGAGCGACAAGCGCTGGTCAACGAGTGAAGAAGAGGCGGCACTGCAAGCGCCGGTGACGTTTAAGCAGGCGATCATGCGCGATCCCTATGCCGGGGTGTTTCGGTTTGACCAGGAGACGTTGCGCGGCGAAGTGCCGATCAACCCCGCTGATTGCCTTGTGGGCGGCGATATAGTGCCCAAGAGCGGCTACTACCTGGATCTGGACGGCAAGTTTATCGATTACTACCACGCGGGCAATGAGTTCCCGAAGTACAGCCCCGTGGCCGGCGCGGGCGGGAAGTTCTTCTTCATTACCAACCGCCGTGGCGTCCCCAAGAGTGACCTGCTCTACATCATCCTGCGCTCCGGCTACCAGGGTGACATTCTGGAGATCGCGTCGCAGTAAGCGACGGCTGTGTTGCGCGAACTGTGAGCATGGACACGCTGCGTGCGATCTTCCTAACGGTGATTGATGAAGCCACCGGCGTCGCAGCGTCAGAGTGAAGCTGACGACTCGATCCGCTCTCCGATCACGTGTCCAATATATGGTATGCATAGACGTTCGTAGCGGCGCAATTTATTGCGCCCTCTCCGGCGCCCGAGGAGCCAGAGCAAGGCGCAATGAATTGCGCCGCTACGGAAAAAGAGTGGCTCGCAACTTTCGGATTCACTCGGACATTTCCACAATTGCGTCCCTGTCCGGCTGTCGGGAACGTTGAAGAGGGCGCAATGAATTGCGCCCCTACGCAGATGGAACCCCCACAATGATCGGATGAACCGGGACATCTTCATCACTACGCCCTGACTGGCTGCCCATGGTGTTGGAGAGGGCGCAATGCATTGCGCCCGTACGCAGACAGGCGGCTCTGCATTGTTGCCTCTGCTGCTGTAGCCGAGTTCTCTATTCGCGCGTCAGCTCGTCCAACCGATCCACGTAGCCGGCGAGGATGTCGAAGGCGGCCTGGACAGGGGCGGGGTCGCGCATGTCGATACCGGCGGCGCGCAGGGCGTCGATCGGGAACTGACTGTCGCCGGTCTTGATGAAGTTGAGGTAACGCTCGGCGGCCGGCTGACCTTCGTCCAGCACGTTCTGCGCCATTGCCGCGGCGGCCGAGATACCGGTGGCGTACTGGAAGACGTAGAAGTTCGCGAAGAGGTGCGGGAAGCGCGCCCAGGTGATACCCATGCGCTGCTCGTCGACCTCGACTTCACCGCCGTACGCTTCCTTGTAGAGACCTGCCAGCGTCTCGATCATGCTGTCGGCGGTCAATGCCTCGCCGCGCTCGACCCGCTCGTGACTCTCCAGCTCAAAACGCGCCAGAATCGGCATGGTGAAGAAGTAGCGCAGGTGGTTGCCCATGCGCTCTTCGATCATGGCGATCTCAAAGGCGCGGTCGCGCTCCTGGCCGAAGAGGTGCGCGCCGAGCAGCGCCTGGTGCATGTTCGAGGCGGCTTCCGCGGCGAACATGGTGTAGTGCGAATACACCTCGGGCTGGTTCTGCCAGGTGTAGTAGGAATGCAGCGAGTGCCCCAGCTCGTGGGTGAGGGTGCTCACGCTGGCGAGGTCGTTCTGGTAGCTCATACTAAGATAGGGGAAGGTGCCCGGCGTACCGGCGCTGAAGGCGCCGCCGCCCTTGCCGATATTGGCGTATGGGTCCACCCAACGATCGGCGACGCCCTGACGGACGATGCCGACGTACTCTTCGCCAAGCGGCGCGAGGCTCTCCAGAATGATCTCCATCCCCTGCTCGAACGGGATCTCCGGGCCTCCAGCGGTCAGTGGCGCCGTAATATCCCACTCGTGCTGGACGTCCAACCCCAGAATCCGACGACGGATCGCGAAGTATTTGTGCCACGTGGGCAGGTTCTTCCAGACCGTGTCGATCAGGTTGTGGAAGACCTCGGTCGGGATGGCGTTCGGGTAGAGGGAAGCTTCGAGCGAGGAGGTGAACCTGCGGGCGCGCATGTTGAAGACATCGCGCTTGATGCCTCCCGCCAGCGTCCCGGCAAAGGTGTTCTTCATGCTGAGATAGGCGTCGGCGGCCGATATCCAGGCTGCGCGGCGAACGCCCCGATCGGTGTCGTGCAGATAGTGCGCGAGATTCCCCTGGCTGAGCTGCACCTGGTTGCCATCGTGATCGGTAATCGTCCCGAGGTCGAGGTCGGCGTTTTCGAGCGCGCTACGCACCGAGCCAAAACCGCCCATGACGTTCTCGGCCTGCACCAGGAGCTCTTCGACCTCGGCCGAGCGGACGTGCTCGCGCATTCTGCCGAGCTTATCGAGATAGTGCTGATAGGCGGCGAGTCCGGGTTCTGCACCGGCATATCCGGCCAACGTTTCCGGGTCAAGCGCCAGGATCTCCGGCTCAATGAAGGCGGCAGCCGCGCCGAGCGACGCGGCGAGGGTCCCGGCACGGTCGGCCAGCGCGGCGCTGGCAGCGTTCGTGGCGTCCTCTGCGCGGCGCAGGTAGGCGTAGACGTTAATGCGGTTTGCTTCGCGGCTGACGTCGTCCCGCAGCCTGAGGGCTTCGAGCAACGTCTGCGCGGAGGCTCCTACCCGGCCGCGGTAGCTCTCCAGCTCGCTCTTGCGCCCCTCGGTCCTCGTGTATGCCGCCTCCCAGTCGGCGAGGGTTGGGAACACGTTCTCCAGGTCCCAGGTGTGTTCCACCGGGAGCTCGGAGCGCCTCGGAAGTGCCTGTGCTGTGTTCCTCGTGGCGTCACTCATGGTTATTCCTTTCCCTTTTTGGCTGATAGTTGCGCATAGGTAACGACTGGGGCTCTCTACCGGCCTCAGCAAGAGGTTCAGTTGCCGGTTCCGCAGTGATGCCAGGCGGCCGGCCTGAATTCGTCACAATTACTCCCGACAGAATAGTTGCTCCGCCAAGAATTAGGAAGAGGGTGATTGATTCGCCCAGCAACAGCCATGAGAAGAGCACCCCGAAAAACGGAACAAGATAGATATAGACGGCCACCTGCGTTGGCTCCAGTCGGCGTAATGCCTGATACCAGACGGTATAGGCGACGACGACGGCGAGAATGCTGGTGGTGAAGGCCGCCAACCAGCTGCGGGCATCGAAGGAGGCCACTTCGGAGAAGAGGCCGGGCTGGAAAAAGATCAGCGGCAGCACAAACGCGCCGCCACAGAGCGTCGTCAGCGCGGTGATGATCTTAGGGTCGTAGGCGGCCATCAACGGTTTGGAGATCACCGTTGAGACGGCCCAGCTAAACGGGGCGCAGACGATGATCAACACGCCAATCGCGTTGTCGACCGAAAAATGGGTCGAGCCACTTCCGAAAAACAGCACGATCAGGAAGCCAGTGAAGCTCAGCGAGATGCCGGCAATCTTGCGGGAAGTCAGTCTGTCGCCCAGGAGGACACGGCTGATGATGGTGGTGAAGATCGGGGTGCTTGTTGCGATCAAGCTTGCCAACGCAGCGCTGAGGTAGCTGGTGCCGTAGATAACGGCGAGCTGGTTTAACGCGATTCCAAAGAGGCCGACGAGCGCGATCAAGCGCCAGACCTCGGGCGTAAAGCGCGGGATCGCCCGGCGGTTGATGAGGAGCAGCAGCGCGAAAACCGACGAGGCCAGGATGACGCGCAGCAGGAGCAGGTGTGGCGCGCCGATCCCAACAACCAGGTACTTCATCGCCACGAAGTTGGCGCCCCAGATCATGGCTGTGAGCAACAGTGAGAAGTGCGTCAGGAGCGGATGGTGCCGTAGCTCCGAGAGACTGAGTCGGACATTCCGCATACGTCAGGCACGATCTCCGTTGGCTGGCGACACTTCGACCGGGCCATTGTACCGCTCGACCGGGGGCCGGAGAGCGGATCACCACGCCCGGCGCAGGGCGGAACGGGCGGCATGGTAACCGCAGATGCCATGGACTCCCCCGCCGGGGGGCGTCGATGACGAGCAGATGTAGATGTGCTTGTCGGGAGTGGTGTAGGGCGGGATTCGCACGAGCGGGCGGGTGAACAACTGTCGCAGGTCCTGCAAGCCGCCGTTGATGTCGCCACCCACGTAGTTCGGGTTGTGGTTTTCAAGCGCGGTGGGGGAGAGCACGGAGCGGGCCAGGATGCGGTCACGAAAGCCCGGCGCAAATCGCTCGATCTGCGCTTCGATGCGCCCGGTCATGTCGACGGTCGAGCCGTTCGGCACATGACAGTAGGCCCAGACCGTGTGCTGCCCCTCGGGCGCGCGGCTCGGGTCGAACAGGCTCGGCTGAGCGAGCAGAACGAAGGGGCGCTCTGGGTGCCGGCCGTGGGCAACCTCACGCTCCCCGGCCGCGATCTCCTCGAACGTCCCGCCGAGATGCAGCGTCGCCGCCTGGGTACACTCCGTCGCCGTCCAGGGGATCGGGCCATCGAGGGCAAAATCGAGTTTGAACGCACCGGGACCGTAGCGGTAACGGCTGAGCCGGCGGCGGTATGCGTCCGGGAATCGATGGCCGGCGACCTTCAGTAGCTGGCGCGGTGTGAGGTCAAACAGGACCGCGTCTGCCGGAGGCAAGGCGTCGATGCTATCCACTCGCTCTCCGGTGACGATCTCGCCGCCGAGCGACTGGAGGTAGGCTGCCAGGGCGTTGGCGATCTGCTGTGAGCCGCCGTGGGCAAGTGGCCAGCCCGCCACGTGCCCCAGCAGGCCGAGAACGAGGCCGAACGCCGCTGAAGGAGCCTGCTCCAGCGGCAGAAACGAGTGCGCCGCCAGCCCGGCAAAGAGACCCTTCGCCCGCGGACCCTCGAAGAGCGTGTTCGACAGGCCCTCAGCCGACCTGAGCGCCTGGAGTCCAAATCTACCCATCGTGAGGGGTCTGCGCGCCAGGTTTAGCGGGTTTAGTAAGGCGCTGAGCAGCACGTCCGCGGCGTCAACCAGCGGCTGCATGAGCTCGTGCCAGGCTCTGGCGTCCGACCCGAGCGTCCGGCCGGTTTCCTGTGGCGAGCGCAGCAACAGCGCCGCCGAGCCGTCGTCAAACGGATGCGCGAGCTCAGCCGGAGCGTCGTCCCAGGTGAGACCGTGTTGCGCGAGCGGAAACTGCCGGAAGACCGGTGATGCCTTGCCGAGCGGGTGAATCGCCGCGCAGACATCATGCACGAACCCCGGTAGCGTCAGCTCCTCCGAGCGCATCCCTCCGCCAACCGTCTCGGCCGCTTCTACGACTTGCACCGATTTCCCGGCTCGCGCCAGCATGATCGCCGCCGCCAACCCGTTCGGCCCCGAGCCGACGACAATGGCTTCAGGATTGCACTTGGTCATAGGCTGGCTGTGCTGCGAGGTTGCTCAGCACCGCCTCCCCAACCTCCCTGGTCGTCGCCTTCCCCCCGAGGTCGGGCGTAAGGGTTCCACCGGCGGTCGTCAGCTCAATGGCCCGCATCACCTGGGCCGCTTCGTCACCGAGGCCAAGGTGGTCGAGCATCATGGCGGCGCTCCAGATGGCGGCGATGGGGTTGGCGATACCTTTGCCGGCGATGTCGGGGGCGGAGCCGTGGACCGGCTCGAACATGCTCGGGCGCCGCCGCTCCGGGTCGATGTTGGCGCTGGCGGCGATGCCGAGGCTGCCGGCCAGGGCGCTGCCGAGATCCGAGAGGATGTCGCCGAAGAGGTTTGACCCGACCACAACGTCCAGCGTCTCGGGCCGCAGCACGAAGCGCGCGGCCATGGCATCCACCAGCCAGGCTTCCGTCTCGACCTGGGGATAGCCGGCAGCAACCCGGCCGAAGACGTCGTCCCAGAGCACCATCCCGTATTGCTGAGCGTTGCTCTTGGTGACGCTGGTGACCTTCTTGCGGGGCCGGCTCATGGCCAGCTCGAAGGCGTAGCGGATGATGCGCTCGCAGCCCTCCTCAGTGAACAGCGCGGCCTGGATGGCAACCTCTTTGCCGGCTCCGCGGCCGGCCAGGTTGCGTCCGCCAATGCCGGCGTACTCACCCTCGACGTTCTCGCGCACGACGACCCAGTCGATCGTCTCGAGCCGTCGCTCCACGTAGCGGGCTTTCAATGCCGGGCAGGAGCTTCACCGGGCGCACGCAGGCGTACTGGTCGAAGCCCTGGCAGATTGCAAGGCGCAGGCCCCAGAGGCTGATGTGGTCTGGTACATCCGGCCAGCCCACCGCCCCGAAATAGATGGCGTCGAAAGCGGTCAGCCTCTCCAGGGCGTCTTCGTCCATCATTCTGCCGGTCTTCAGGTAGTACTCGCAGCCCCAGGGGAAGTGCTCGTAGTCGAAGCTGAAGCGGCCGCCGGAGTGCGTCGCGAGTGCGTCGAGCACCTTTAGCCCTTCGGGTACGACCTCATTGCCGATCCCGTCACCGGGAATGACGGCGATGCGGAAGGCTCGTGTCGAGGCGCCGTTGCTGGAAGCTGCCGGTACTGTCATGCTCACCAAACCCTCTACGATGCACCTTGCGAGCGCATACACGTTACTGTCAAAGCGGAGCCGGGACACAGATCAACGTTCGTCTGTCTTGACACGGGAATCTTGTAGGGACCACGCGTCGCCCGATCCAGCTCATCCGAACGTCCATCACTTCACCAGCACGCACGCTGCGTGTCCAGTCTGGAACCAGGTGCTCGCCTTGTCAATCGGCGGCGATGTGAAGGGTCATTGTTCGCCGGTGAATCATGTTCACACGGCCGTCTGCATGGGCATGGCGGCGGTCTTCGTCCTCAGTTTACTGGCACGCTCGCCTGCAGGGAGGGCGTGTTGACAGTCGATTTGCAGCGTGCTAGGTTAGCGCAAACACTCTGCCAACCGATCTCCCGAGGGCTGCTCAGGGAAAGGATCCACCGATCAGTGCGGGTGCAACCGCGTCGTTGACGGTTGCTTCATCACAGAAATGGGGCCGGGGAATCTCTGCTGAGTCATCGAGCGACGGCTGTATGGCGGGGAAATGCTGTACGCAAGGTTGCGGTCTCCGGTTGAAGCAGAATCGCCCTGCGCTGCGCCCCGCACCTGCTGTAGTGGCACGCACAGCTGCAATGTGAAATAGAACCAACATCAGGTAGGGAACGTATACCGAACTGTCGTGGACAACCGTTCAGTCATACTGAAGGAGGGCACCCTGTGGCAGGATCTGACTTTGAACACGTGAACCGGCTCATCGCCGACGCAGCGAGCCGCACCTACGATCGGCGCTCCATCCTCAAACGTGCCCTCGCGCTTGGACTCTCCGCCCCCGCGATTTCGGTCATCCTGGCCGCCTGTGGCGGTGACGAGGACGACGAACCGACCAGCGCTCCATCTGGTGGCGCGACCACTGCGCCATCTGACGCGGCCACCGAGGCTCCTGAGGAAACGTCCGCTCCTGAGGAAGAGACGAGCGAGTCTCCTGACGAAACGTCTGCCCCGTCAGATGCGACCTCCGCCGCCGATGAAGGTACCCCGACGGAAAGTGCCGGTGCGGATACCACCCCGGCTGCGGGCGGCGCAATGACCGAGGCAGAGGGCAGCATTGTCATTGCCCTGTCGGTTGAACCGGACACCCTGGAGAACTGGAAGGCGTACAGCACCGACGGCCACCCGGTGTTACGCAACGTGCAGGAAGCCTTGCTCAATCGCGACCCTGAGACGAACGAGCTGGTGGGTGAGCTCGCGACGAGCTGGGAGCAGGTCGACGACGTTACCTGGCGCTTCACGTTGCGCGAGGGCGTCACCTTCCACGACGGCGAGCCATTCAACGCTGAAGTTGCCGCCTATGGGATCAACTACACCTGGTCGCCTGAGAACCAGTTTGAAATCTACCAGCAGATCGGTCCGGATATGATGGCGACGGCGGTGGACGAGTACACCTTGGATGTCGTCACCGAGTCACCCGACCCGATTCTTCCCTCTCGCCTCTACTTCTCGCCGATCCCCAGCATGAACCAGGTCGAAGAACGGCCCGAATCGCTCCCGCTCGAACCAATTGGCACCGGACCGTACTCCTTCGTTGAGTGGGTGAAGGGGCAGCACATCCGCCTCACGGCCAACCCCGACTGGTGGGGGCATGGCGCCAGCGATGCGTATGGCGAGGTCACCATCAAAGATGTTGAGTTCGTCTTCCGGGCAGAATCAACCGTCCGGGCGGGCATGGTGACTGCCGCGGAGGCACAGATTGGCCGCTTCCTCGCTCCGGAAGATGCTGACACAACGCCGGTCGCCAAGGAAGCCGTCAGCCTTGAGACGATCTTCTTGCGGCTGGACACGATGCACCCGGTGATGAGTGACATCCGTGTGCGCCAGGCGATCGCGCTGGCCGTGGACAAGCAATCCCTTGCCGACGAGCTGTTTGGCGGCGGCACGCCTGCTTCCCAGCTGGTGAGCGAAGCAGTCACCGGCTACAACCCCGATCTTGAGCCGTATCCGTATGACATGGACCAGGCGAGCCAGCTCGTCGAAGAGGCGGCCGCAGCCGGGGTCCCGGTGGACACGCCAATTACCGTTGTCACCCGCCGGGGCATCTATCTGCGGAACGACGAGTTCGCCCAGTACGTTGCCAACCAGCTCAACGAGATCGGCCTGACGGCGACCAGCGAGGTGATCGAGCCGGCGCAGTACAATCCGCAATATTCCACGAGCTACGCGAATGTGCCCGAGGACCGGGGCTGGATCGCCACGAACCCGCACGGCAACGAGATCATGGACGTCAGCACCACGGCTTCGGCGTACTACCGCTGCGAGGGCGCCGCGTCGACGTATTGCGATCCCGACCTCGATGCCGCCCTTGAAGAAGCTCTGCCGCTGGTTGGCGAGGAGCGCGTGGAAGCATTCCAGGCGATCACCAAGATGTTTTACGACGACTACGGCGCTGTGCCGGTCATCCACATGCCGCTCTTCTATGGACTCGCGGAGAACCTGAACTGGGAGCCGCGGCTTGACGCGTTCATGCTGGTCAAGGAGATGTCCTACTCGTAGCCGCTGGCGCATCCGGGACGGGATCTTGGCCCGCTCCGGATGCCGCGCGCTCTGGCGTGATCGCCACGGTGCGGGACGAAACGCGGTCGCTCCGCTCACTGAGTTCGCCAGGTCAGTGTCGCGGACTACCGCAGCATCCGGAAGGGAGTTGCGGCCATCACTCGCTACTTGATCCGGCGAGCGATCCACTCAGTCTTTGTCCTGGTGGGATTGATCGTTGTCGTCTTCTTCGTCACGCACATGCTCGGTGATCCGGCCCGGCTCATGCTGCGGCCCGAGGCAACCGAGGAGCAAGTGCAGGCGCTGCGCGATCAGCTGGGCCTGAACGATCCCCTGTACGAGCAGTTTGGCCGTTTCATTAGCGGGCTCGTGCGTGGCGACTTTGGCGACTCGATCTGGCAGCGGGTGCCGGCCCTGCCGATTGTGCTGGACCGGATGCCGGCGACGCTCTATCTCGCCGCCGTGACGCTGGGGATCGCCGTTCCGCTGGCCCTGGTGCTCGGCATCGTCTCGGCCACCAGACCACGCTCGGTCTGGGACCGGCTGGTCACCGTCTTCTCGCTCATCGGCGTTTCCATCGCTGATTTCTGGCTGGGCCTGATGCTCATCGTGCTGATCTCGGTCCGGCTCGGCTGGCTGCCGACCTCGGGGTATGGCGGGCCGGAGTACGTCATCCTGCCGGCGCTCACCCTGGCGGTGCGGCCGATCGGGCGCATCAGCCAGATCGTGCGCAGCGCCATGCTCGACGAGATGAACAAGGGCTACGTCAACACGGCCCGTGCCAAGGGGCTGCGCGAGCGGACGGTGATCTTCTACCACACCCTCAAAAACGCGGCGATCCCCATCATTACCATGGTCGGAGACGAGGCGGCCGTCATTCTGAACGGCGCGGTGGTGATTGAGACCGTCTTCGGCTGGCCCGGCGTCGGGATCCTGCTGATCCAGGCGATCCAGCAACGTGATCTGCCCCTCGTCGAGGCGTCGGTGGTCGTTATTGCGGTGATGATTGTGACGGTGAACCTGCTGGTTGACCTGTCGTACACACTGCTCGATCCAAGGGTGCGTTACCTATGAGCGAGGCGGAAGACTCTCTACGCCGACCTACGCCCGGGTCAACCCTGGAGTCCGGGGTCATTCGCGAGCGCCGCAGACTCACCGGGTTCGGTCTCTATGCGCGCTTGATCCTCTCGGACAAGCTGGCTCTGGTTGCCGCCCTCTTCCTCATCCTGCTGACTCTCGCGGCCATCTTCGCGCCCGTGGTCGCCCCGTTCCCGCCCAATGACCAGAGTCTGTTGCTGCGCAACGAGCCCCCGATGACGGCCGCGGAGGATGGAGTCGCGTCCCGCATCTGCTGGGCACCGACTTCCTGGGCCGCGACCAGCTGACCCGGTTGATCTATGGCGCCCGCATCTCCCTGGCCGTCGGGTTGGCCAGCGTGCTCATCTCGGGGACGATCGGGACGGTGCTCGGACTGTTCGCCGGGTACTATCGTGGTTTTGTCGACGACCTGATCATGCGCATCGTGGATATCCAGATGGGGTTCCCGTCGCTGTTGCTGGCCCTGGTCGTGCTCTATGCGCTTGGTGCCAGTGTCTGGAATGTCATCTTCGTTCTGGCGGTCACCCGTTGGATGGTGTATGCCCGGATTACGCGTGGGCTGGTGTTCCAGTACCGCGAGGCTGTCTTTGTCGAGGCGGCGCAGGCGTGTGGCTGTACCGACCGGCGCATTCTGTTCAAGCACATTGTCCCGAACCTGTTGTCGCCGGTTCTGGTGCTGGGTACGCTCGAAGTTGCTACGATGATTCTCACAGAGGCGTCGCTGAGTTTCCTGGGGCTTGGTATTCAGCCTCCGGACTCGTCGTGGGGGTTGATGCTCTCCCAGGGGCGCCAGTACATCCAGACGGCCTGGTGGCTGGTGACGTTCCCCGGGTTAGCGATTCTCTTGACGGCGCTCTCGTTGAATCTACTGGCAACCTGGGCACGGGCAGTGAGCGATCCGGTGCAGCGCGACCGCATCCTCCGTCCCCGGCAGGTGAGCAACAAAGGATGAGGAGCAGGTGTGCAGGCGAACAAAGTAAAAGCGGCCTTGAAAGACGGCAAGGCCGTGACTGGGCCGATTCTGGCCGAGGTGCGCTCGGTCGGTATGGTCAAGCTGATGGCGGCGGCCGGGTTCGACTTCGTCTTCATTGACACTGAGCATGGAATGTACGACATGGAGACGGTAGCGAATCTCGTCCAGATGTCGCTCGCCTGCGGTCTCTGCCCGCTGGTGCGGCCCACGGATCTCTCGTACGCCCTCGTGGCCCGGGCGCTGGATACCGGCGCGCAAGGAGTCATCATCCCGCGCGTTGAGAACCGTCAGGAGGCGGAGGACGCCGTCAGCTTCGTCAAGTATCCGCCAATGGGACGGCGCGGGGCGGGCGGCGAAGGCCGTAATGGCTACGTGCGGCTCGGAGTGCGCGAGGCGGTCGACACCTCAAACGCCGAGACGATGGTGGTGCTGCAGATCGAGTCCGCGAAGGGGTTGCGGAATATCGACGAGATTGCTTCGGTCGAGGGGGTTGATGCCCTGCTTATTGGTCCCAACGACCTCTCGATTTCGCTCGGTATTCCCGGCGAGTACGAGCGGCCTGAGTTCCGGCAGGCGGTGCAGCAGGTAGTAGACGCCTGCTGTAAGCATGGTATCGCTGCCGGCACGCTCGGCATGAGCGGCGCAGCGCTGCAGCCATATTACGATCTTGGGTTTCGCTTTCTGCTCTGCAACAGCGACGGCAACATGATTGCCGAGGCCGCCTATCGCGATGTCGCGGCAATGCGGGCGTACGCGAGTTAGCGGGTGCCTCAGGCCGTTGCCCGTCGTGATAAATGAAGAGGACGAATCCGATAATTGTGGGTCCATCTGCGTAGCGGCGCAATTTATTGCGCCTTGCGTGGGCATCCGGGACGTTGGAGAGGGCGCAATGATGAGGTTGTCCTGATTGATCCGGCAATGAGGAATGCGTAGCGGCGCAATTCATTGCGCCATCTCCGGCGCCCGAGCGGACAGGCAAGGCGCAATAAATTGCGCCGCTACGAACATGGGGGGCCACAATCATCGGATGAACCGGGACATCTTCATCATTGCGCCGCTACGCATTCTTCATTACCGGATCAAGTTGGACACGTCCATCACTGCGCTGCGACAGACGGTAATACGGTGTGAAATCTGTTCCTAGACCCAGATCATCCCGTCGGGGTGGATGCCGACCGGGATACGCCGCGTGACGCACATGGCGCCGAGGTCGATAGCCGAGATGTCGTTGTGCTTGTTGTTGGTGACCCAGGCGCGGCGACCCTCCGGGTCCATCACGATCTGGCCCGGCCAGCGGCCGACCGGGATGCGCTTGATCTCCCAGGGACGTGGCTCGGCGGTTGCGCCGGCCCACTGGTGGGCGATGACCGAGATCTCGTTGGAGAGCCGGTTGGCGACCAGGCAGTATTCGCCGTCGTTTGTGAATGTGGCTCGCACCGGTGTGTCGCCCAGCCGCAGGACATACAGCGTCTCGAAACTCTCCGGGTCAATCACGTAGAGTGTGCCGTCACCCTGGTTGGCGACGTAGATCGTGCCGTCTACCGGATGGATGGCGACGCCTTCCGGACCTGGCCCGACCTCGACGTGCTGGATGACCTTCTGTTCTGCAACGTCCAGCACGGTCAGGGTGTCCGAACCGATATTAGGGACATAGGCGACACTCGCGTCCGGGCTGAAGTGGACCATGTGGCTGTGACTCTGCCCGGTCGGGATGACGTTGACGACCTCATGCCGCGCCTGGTCGCTCGGGTCGCGCTCGATGACCCAGAGCGCGTCGGCGTAGGTCGATGCCATCCAGAGAAAACGGCCGTCCGGCGTCACTTCCAGCCCGTGTGGGAAGCGCCAGCCCGGGTCACTCAGCCGGGTAATCTCGTGCCGGGTCGGGACGTGGATCACGGAGATGGTGTTCGCACCCGCGTTCGAGACATAGGCAATCTGGCCGTCCGGCGCAAGAATCGCTTCATGGGGATTACGGTCGACCATGAGCGAGGCGACGATCTCGTTGTTTTGATCGTCGATAAACATCACCGTGCGGTCGTCTTTGTTGAGCACCATCAACATGCCTGACGTTCCCTCCCTACGCAGCCGGTTCCTGTGCATCTATCATCGCACAGGACTCCACCGGGGGTTAGTCTCCGGCCGGGGGGTACTGCTGCCGGGAGCGTGGGCCGGGATTGTGCATTCCGCGCAGGCAGAGGATGCCGGCGGCGAGCACCCCGAAAGCGAAGCTGGCCAGATGCACCCAGGTCGCGACAGTAGGTCCGTCAGACAAGTGTGGGACGACCTTCACGAAGCCATACGCTTGAAACGCTACCCAGACGGCGGTAACGGCCGGGAGGGGAATGCTGAAGAACGTCCGGCCGGTGCGCCGGAAGCGTACCGGCAGCGCCCAGCGCCAGCCGATGACAAAGGCTGCTCCCAGCATGGCCGAGATCGCTCCACTTGCCCCGACAAGGGTCTGGGAGGTGTCCGGCAGGATGAAGAGATGGGCTATTCCGCCCACTATCCCACCAAGGAACCAGACAAGCAGCGTTGCCCGCCGTCCGGCGTGCCGCTCGACGGCCGCGCATGCGAACAGCATGATAATCGCGTTGCCGCCAAAGTGCTGCCCACTGCTATGCAGGAAGTTAAAGGTAACGAGGGGCACATACGACGCCGGATCGGTCCAGGTGAATTCTGAGGAGACCAGACCATACGTGGCGAACATGGTCTCCAGATTGTGCAGGTCCGTGGCGACCACCGCTTCCAGGCACATCGTCAGCATGATTGCCAGCAGCAGCGAATAGGTCCCCCATGGTCTTCCCGGAGTCCGGAGGGTGTCCCGCCTGGGCGCTGCCCATGTCATCGCTTGCATCGAGCCTGCCTTGGTGTTGCACGTGCCAAGTACCTCGGCGGCTCGCGGTCATGCTTGTGGGGTCATAGGCGAGCCTATGACAAAAGTACCATATTGTCAGGGACTTTTTGGCTATCTGCGGAAGATCATCTTGGGGCAAATAGTTTGCGTGGCACGTGCCAGGCGGCGAGAGCGT
This sequence comes from uncultured Chloroflexia bacterium, assembly GCA_963729445.1. Taxonomy (GTDB): domain Bacteria; phylum Chloroflexota; class Chloroflexia; order Thermomicrobiales; family CFX8; genus JACCZH01. The sequence continues at coordinate 915,300 of CAVSNU010000002.1, read as the reverse complement.
TAGCAGCGGCCACCTGATGAGACACTGCGCATGAAGCACGCCAGCAACTGACCGGTGTAGGTAACGGTTTTGGTGTTGATCCGGCAGCCGGCTGCATCGAGCGGACCGTGGTGGGCGGTGTGGAGATCGGATGCCGCATACGCATCCAGCATGTCCTGGGTCCGGAAGCCCAGGTAGGTGGTGTAGAGGTTATCCGGGTACCGGACGGCGGCGAAAAACTGGAAACCGCTCACCCGGGCGAGCGAGCGCGGGGCGGTTGGCGACGCGATTGTGGGCCACCAGTTGCGCAAGGCTTCGAGATCACCCAGATCGTGCATCTCATCAATGCGCAGCGCCCCTGGTGGACACCACTCGAAGACCGGGCGATTCGCAGTCGGCATCGACGTACCGGTTAGATAGATATCAACGGTTCCGATCCTGTGCGAGGTGACGCTGGTCGCCCAGGGGTTGCCGACCTCGTGGCCGCCAACGCGCTCGTGCTCCTCGTGCACGTCGTTCTGATGGCGTTGGATGTAGTTTTCCAGCGTCTGCTGGTTCTGCCAGATGGAGAGCCCGCGGCCACGTTGGCCGTCATTGGTGAGCAAGACAAGCTGAAATCCCGGCCAGGCGTGAGGAAGCTGAGAAGCGGTCCGTGCCGTCATGCGCAGCTCGTTGGCCGTCACCTCCGGGTCGAAGATCGTCTCGCGGCAGGCGAGATTCTCGGCCGGCCCATAGCTTGCGAGTGGCTGGTAGTCATGAGAGTGTGGCACGGCCGGTGGTCTCCTGCAATTTACGCGGACATGATGCACTTGTGTCCTACGCAAGCGAACATATCAGTTACGTTGCCACAATGCCAATCCAGAATGCGACAACAGGTTGAGGGGACCGCGCTCCAACGTCCGGCTAGTCTGCGTTCGTCTCGGCCGCGAGCAGGATGAACTCCGTCCGCAGCGTTTTCAGGCAGAGGATGATCTGGGGCGTTGCGACAATGGCAACGGCGACCAGGGCGATGCGCAGCGAGCCGAATGTCGCAACGTACGATCGTTTTGGGAGAACAACGGCGCTTTTCAGTCATCCTGAGGCAACGAAGGATCTCTGGTTTGCCCAGCCGGCCGCCAGAGCGAGATCCCATTCGGATTCGCTCAGGGCAGGCTCTTCGTCGCCTCACGATGACTGGCCCACCAGCATGCGCTGTCCAGGCAGTTCTGAACTTGATGCACGTGGGGCGCTGTCGTTAGGGTTCCTCCCTGGCCCGCCAGGCAGTCCACCGGTCCACCCGCAGCTCGACCATCTCGGCGTTGTCGAGGGCCATGGCGTTGTATTGGGGGTATTTCTGCCGGAGTGCCACCAGGGCTGCCGGGTTGGAGGGGATCGTCCGGGCCGGGCCGCGCATGAGGACGTAGGCGAGCTGGGACCAGTCCTCATCGTAGCGGTCGACGACCAGCGCGGCCTGACCGGTCTGGTCGATGTTCCTCAGCCGTACGAGGCGGCGGCCGGATTTTGGCTTCTCATCGATGACTGAGTAGATCGTGTCGTCGAGCAGCACGAAACAGATCGGGATCACGTGCGGCGCGCACTCCGAGCTGGCGGTTGCCAGCCGGCCGACGCGGGCAGACTCGACGAGTCTCCGTGCCCACCGGGGAGGCGACTCAACCATCGAAGAACTCGGCCAGCAATTGGCGGTAGGGTGCAGGCTGTTCCCGCAGGACGTTGTGGCTGGTGTTCGGAATCGTCTCGACCGTCAGGTTCGGAAGAACACCGTCGAGCCGCTGGCGGCCACCCTCGCTGAAGGCACGTTGCTCAGCGATGCCGGCCTGGATGACGAGCACCGGCGCGGGAATGGTGACTCCCGGCGTGGGCACCGCACCGTTCGCCAGACGACCTTCGCTTGCGGTTCTCAACACACCGTCGGCGGTGTCGAGCAGCAGCCGGGCGGAGCTTTCGGCCCGTTCACGTCCGAACCATGGCCGCCAGATCATGAACTCCTCCACGACGGCCTCAAAGGGTTGTTGCTTCATCTCCAGCAGAGCGCGGAAAGCATCGCTCGTGGAAGGCTCTAATGGAAGCGGCGGATCCTCAAGCACCATTGACTCGATTTTCGCGGGCATCTCAGCCGACGCGAGCAGGCTTGTGAGCGCGCCGAGCGAATGGCCAACGAAGGTCACACGCTCATAGCCGCACTCGTTGACGAGCGCCACAACGTCCCCGGCGTAGTCGGTCAAGTCATAGCCTGACTCCGGTTTGCTGGAGCCTCCGTGCCCCCGATGGTCGACCATCAGGAGCGGCCGGCCCGGGAAAGAGCCTGGCCCCGGCGGCACGAGCGATAGCCAGTATTGCCAGTTGTCCCAGATACCGTGCAGGCAGATCACCGGCGTACCCGCGCCGGGACGCTCCATCACGTTGAGCGTTACGCCCGTCGAAAGCTCCACATGGTGCTGGGTAAGGCCGTCGATTTCGGTAGTTGGCATTGCGAGTCCCTCCATTCGCGTGACGTTCTGCGGGAGAGTCTACCCTCTCGTTTCACCGGCCTGTCGGGTGTGCAGTACACTGGGCTGATATGAATAGTAGAGACTGCGCGATCTGAGGAGCAAATCGCTCGCGTGTCCAGAAACCAACGCTTCGATGCGTCAATCAACTACTACGCGATCCTGGATGTGCCCCTCGACGCTACCCGCGAGGAGATCACGCGCACCTACCGCGCGCTGATGCGGCTCACCCACCCCGACAACTTCACCGAGCCAATGGCCCGGAGGAAGGCGGAGGAGCGGGCGAAGCTCATCAACGCCGCTTATACTGTCCTGTCGCGTCCGGAAACTCGCAGAGAGTATGACCAGGTCATGCGTCACCAGCTGATGGCGGATGTGGTTATGCAGCGCTATACCGGCAACGCGCCGGGCAGGCCGTCACAGGTGGAGCGGCCGCGCCGCCAACCATCCGCGCAGAGCGTGCGAGCCCAGCGCGAGGCATACAAGTCGGCCGTCTGGCAGCTGGTCCTGACGATGGCGGCGGTCGTGGTCGGGTTGATTGTCATTATCATCACGAGTGTCCTCGTGATAAACGGGTTGCAGACGGTCTTTTAGTTTGAGACCGGCCGGAGTATGTTGGTGGGGATAGTAGTCCGACTTTCAAATGCATTGCGCTACCTGGCTGCTGACAGCATGCATGGTGCTCATCAGTCATCCTGGGCTTGTTCGTCATCCTGACGTAAGGAAGAGCCTGCCCTGAGCGAAGGCGAATGGGATCTCCCGTCAAGCGCCTCGGGCGTCAAGCACGAGATCCTTCGCTGGCGCTCAGGATGACTGATGAACGCTCAGGGTGACTGATGAACGCTCAGGATGATGTACCGGCCCAGCATGACCGTATTGCGCTCGGGATGACTGTATGGTGCTCAGGATGACGGTGACATGGGAACGGTCATGGCGCTTGGCGCTGTGTAGCGGCACAGGGAGGCTTGGATGAACGTGCAAAGGAACAGCAGCAGACGATCCGACGACGTGTACGACCTGCAGCAGGAGCTCCCGACGCAGGCGGATGTCGTCGTCATTGGTGGCGGGGTGGCCGGCACGGCTGCTGCATACCAGCTCAGCAAACGCGGCAAACGGGTGGTGCTGCTTGAGATGCGTGGAATCTGTTCCGGCGCGTCTGGAAGGAATGCGGGACAGACTGGCAGCGGCTCGTCCATGCTCAGCCGGGTTGGGCGGGCGGTCTACGGCCTTACCCGAGAAAATCTGCGTCTCATTAGTGAAGAGCTGCCGGCAGAGCTGGGTGACGATTTTGACCTGAAGATCACCGGCAGCGTCGATATCGCTCAGAACGAGGAGATGTGGGAGCACCTGGTCGGGACGACCGAGGCTCTGCAAGGACTCGACACCGGCGTGCGCATGATCGACCGCTACGAGCTGCAGCAACTGATCCCGGTTGCGTCGGATGCACTGCTGGGTGCGAAGTATTCAGAACGCTCCGGTCATCTCTGGCCGTTTAACCTGGTACACGGCCAGGCAGGCGGCGCGCGGCGTCTTGGCGCCTTGATCTTTCCCTGGACGCCGGTGAGCGCGATTCTCACATCCAATGGGCAGGTCACCGGCGTCAAGACCGGGCGTGGCAGCATTGCTACCGACACGGTTGTCGTCGCGACCAACGCCTGGACCCCCAATTTGCTCCAGGATCTCCCGCAAGGCGCACTCGTGCCTGCACGCGGCCAGATTCTGGTTACCCAGCCCGTGGACACGGTCCTGCCCCTCACCTTCGGGACGAATTTCGACAAGGAGTATGGCCGGCAGACCGCGACCGGCCAGTTAATCTGTGGCGGGTTCCGGCGTCTCGACCGTGACGAGGGGTTGGGGCACTATACCGAGGAGGTCGTCGCCGATTGCATGATCGGGTGCGCCGACTGTCTGGCAACGCTCTTTCCGAAGGTCGGAGCGCTTCGTGTGGTGCGTGCCTGGGCCGGGATCATGGGCTTCACCGCGGACGGCCTGCCGCTGATCGGTGCCTACGATCTGGCTGCGGGTTTGTTCGTGAGCGCCGGCTACAACGGCGGTGGCTTTTCGTGGGGGGCGGCGACCGGCAAGGCAATCGCGCAGCTGGTCGCCGAGGGACAGACCGAGTTTGACCTGGAGCCATTTGACCCGAATCGCTTTGCGCGCGGGGGTGTCTCCTGGGATAATCCTTTCACCGCCGGTGAAAAGAACAATCCGCGCAGCGTCGCGGAGCTGCAGGCAAACGCATGATGACATAACAGCGGCTTGGCCTCCGCACACGAGCGGCGTCTTTGCCGTAATGTAGTTAGGTAGCAGCTAAAGGTTTGCGCAGTCTTCCACCTGCCGATCGCGAGACGATCGTGGAAGGCGCGTCACGAAATGACAACCCTCATGCGTGAGATCGAGACTGCTCTCTATCAGCAAGTTTCCGGTCAAGCATATCGGTCTGTTCTCTCTGACCGGAGAGCGCGGTCCTTCCTGATGAGCTATGCGTTGGATAGGGTTGCGGGATGGATGGCGTCGGTTGCCATTGTCACCGTCAGCTATCGTCTCACTGAGGACGTGGGGATAGTCGCGATCTTCGTGCTCACGCAGGTCCTCGCGCGTTTACTTGCGGGACCGTTGGTCGCGAACATTGTCCCGCGGGCTGGCTGGTCGCTGCTCGCCACCGATCTCGTGCGTATCGCCGCGCTTGGAAGCCTCGCTCTGGTGTCGAGCCGTGACGATCTGAGCTGGGCATTCGTCGCAATTGGGCTGCTGGCGGGCGCGAGTGGGGTTGTTGAAGGGGTGCAATCGCGGCTCGTCCCGCAGCTTGCTTCCCGGCGCGGGCTGCCTGTGCTCAGCCGGTTGATCGGCCGGATCGAACAGCTCAGTGCCGTCATCGGCCCGGTTGTTGCCGGCGTCATCCTCTTCACCACGGATGAGGCGGCGGTCTTCGCGCTGGCCGCGCCATTGATCGCTGTCTCGATGGTGCTGCTACACCGTCACCAGGGGCTGCTGCGCGAGACGCTGCAACAGACGCCGGAACAGCGCCCGCCCGCGAACAACGTCGCCCTGACCCAGATGCTGCACCATCCGGTGCTGCGTCTGGTTGGGATAGCGCTGCTTGCGGTGGCGGCGCTCGGGGCAGTGATCCGGGTCATCCTGATCGATGTCGTCGTCGACGATCTTGACTACGCCCGTGGCCATTACGGATTGCTGCTGGGGCTCGTCGGTCTCGGCGCGCTGGCAGGGCCGCTGCCGATCCATAAAGTATTGGGACGCATCTCCATCGGGACGGTCGCTACCGGGAGTGTTGTCGCGCTCGCGCTGGGTATGGTGCTGCTGGTCCTGGCGCAGTCTGTGGTGATCGCACTTCCGATCCTGTTTACGAGTGGTCTGGTCATCGTCACCTTCGATCTCGTTGCCTCCGTGACCATGCGGCGTGTGATCGCCGAAGATGACCTGGACGGGGCAGCGCGCATCACGAAGGCGCTCGTCCTGGGCGGACAGCTCGTTGGACTCATCGCCGTGCTCGGGCTCTCGCGGCTGTGGAGTACCAGTATGGTCATCATCCTCATCGGCGCTGCCTGGATTCTCGGGTTGGTACTATTGTTCTTCATCAGCAACGGCCCGCGCCTGACGCTCGCGACGATTTCCCCGAGCACGCACCACTTGTCACCCGAGGACGGAGATGGCGCGTGAGCATGGCTCCACGGTTGCTCGTTCTGAACGATGAAACGGTGTATCCGGACATGACGTACACCAGGTTCTCTGAAATGTGGCCGCGTCGATGATCCCGAGTGGTGACCGCCTCGCAGCTGACGCGCGGCTTGAGCGGCGTGTAAGCATGCTTCGCGATCATCTCACGCGGGAGTATGGGCTCGAAGAAGCCTCAGTCTGGCTCTCCAAATCCGATCAGCACTACGCGATCCACCTGCCCTCGGCAGCTGCCGTGGAACGCTTGTATGCGGAAGCGAGCAAGGATCCTCAATTGGCCAAGCCATTCTGGACGCGGGTCTGGGCGAGCGGCGTGGCCCTGGCAGACATGGCCCTGGCTCGCAAGTCCGAGCTGGAAGGCGTGCGAGTGCTCGAGCTGGGGAGTGGATTGGGTGTCACTGCAACTGCGGCGACTGCCGCCGGGGCAACGGTGGTGGCGGCTGACTACTCCGACGTCGCGCTGGCCTTTTTGCGCTACAACACGCTCGCCAATGCTGGTACCAGTGCCCGTACCCTGAAGATGAACTGGCGTGCTCCAACCACCCAGGCGCGGAGACGGCTGGAGGCGTACCGCGAGTTTCCCATCATCATGGCCGCCGATGTATTGTATGAGGGCCGTGACGTGGTGCCGCTGATGCAGCTCATCGACAGAGTGCTCGCCCCAGATGGCACGCTCTGGCTCGCCGAGCCCGGCCGGCAGACGGCGCAGCGCTTCCTGTACCGGCTTGCCGAAGATGGCTGGCAGGGCGTCAGCGAGCTGGTCGAGGTCCCCGGAGGGGATGGCTCGCTCGAACAGGTGCACGTGCATGTTCTGCACCGGCCAACGACCGGCGACTGGCTGCGTACCTCGCTCGGCGGCTGGCGAATCTAACGCGCTCACCTCTCGGAAGACGCGGAGGGTTCCTGCCTGACGTATTGGATGAAAACGGTTCGCATGCAGCAATCTTCGATGTTGATATTCAGGTCGGGTTCCGCTCGTCGGCTTACGTTTCTCCTCGTGCTTGTGCTCCTGTGCGTTGCGTGCAGCGGACCGGATGAGCCAGTAGCCGTAGACCCGACCGGGAGTCCTGTGGCGCCGACCCCAGCAGCCGTTGCAACCGCAACAGCTTCCCCCGGGGGCGAACGTTCAACCGTTCCTCCAGCACAGCCACCCGAACCCCCAGAGGACTCTCCTGCGCCATCAGCAGTATCGCCGACGGTCCCGCTCGTACCGGCTGAGCCTACCGGCGCGACTCCCGAACAGGCCGCGACGCCCACTGCGACGCCCGCGTCTCCAGCCACGTTCAATCCGGACGACGTGACGGTGGATGTCGAGAACGTCGGCGCGGGCTTCGATCAACCCGTCTACGTCACGCATGCTGACGACGGCAGCGGCCGGATCTACGTTCTGGAGAAGGTCGGCACGATCAAGCTGCTTGACGGTACGCTGGTCCTCGATCTCCGCGACCGGGTCGTCCAGACAGGCGTCTATGGTTACGAGCACGAGCAGGGCATGTTGGGGCTCGCGTTTCACCCGCGTTTTGCCGAGAACGGCTTCTTCTACGTCCACTACAACGACCTGAATGGGGATCATGTGATCTCGCGCTTCGGCAGCGGGCCGGATGGGCTTGCCGACCGGAACAGCGAGAAGGTATTGCTGAGGCTCGAGCAGCCCGAGGTTAACTTCCAGGGCGGGCAGCTCCTGTTTGGGCGGGACAACTACCTCTACATCGGGCTCGGTACCGGTGGCGCGGAGGTTGAGCTGCAGCACCACAGTCAGGATCTGGGCGCGCTGTACGGCAAGATCCTCCGGATTGACGTCGACAACGGCGACCCATATGGCATCCCGCCGGACAACCCATTTGTGGATGTGCCCGACGCGCGCCCAGAGGTATGGGCCTACGGTTTGCGCAACCCGTGGCGCTTTGCCTTCGACCGTGCTACCAACGATCTGTACATCGGCGGGCCGGGGCAGTTCACCGAGGAGTGGATTAACTTCCAGGGCGTGGACGATCCAGCCGGGCAGAACTTTGGCTGGCCGATGTACGAGGGCAGCCAGTGCTGGGAGGAGTGGGGGGGCTCGTGTGACCCCTCCGGGCACGTGCCGCCGATCCTGACGTACCCCACCTATGCGAACGGTAACTGCGTCGTGATCGGCGGCTACGTCTACCGTGGGCCGGACTTTCCCGGGTTACAAGGCGCGTATCTCTTTGGTGATTTCTGTAGCGGCAGGCTGTGGGCCGGGTGGCGGGACGCCAGTGGCGCCTGGCAGATGACTGAGATGTTCCAGGTCCCCGGACTGATCAGCTCCTTTGGTGAAGATGAGTCCGGCGAGCTCTACGTCTGCGACATCAACAACGGTGTCATCTACCGCATCGTTGCAGCCGCAAGCTGACGCCGAGCCGAGAAACGGATCTTTTCAGGCGGAATGGTGTTGCGACTCGTCATTTAGTACCTGAGTACTCACGCAAATTCACGTTTGAGGCTTGACGTTTCGCCATTTATGACGCAAAGTTCATATACCTAGAAAATTGAACCGCGGGAGAAGTCTCTCGCCAACATGCTTAGTGTGGGGCTAGCATGTAGTGAGCGGCGAGAGATGTTTTCCTGAAGGTTTAGACCGGCATATCGTGAAGGCACTCGCAACCTGAAAATAGGGGGACTGGCGATGTTTGGTGGTCAACAAGGGGATTGTGACACGACGAGCGAAGACCCTGGCAGGCTGGCCCTGCGCAACGGCCGCGGCGGCCGCGAGAAAGCATTGGGCCGTTCGCGCGATCTTGAGCCTGACACGCTCGACCGCCAGATTATTAGCATGTTGCAGGCGGACGGTCGCTGCTCGAACCGGGAGATCGCGCGTCAACTCGACGTTCCAGAAGCGACGATTCGCTACCGGGTGCGCCGCCTGACTGACAGCGGGCTCCTCCGTATCACCGCGCTTGTGACGCCTGAGCATCTGGGATACCAGCTGACGGTGGTCATCACCCTCCAGGTTGAAGCCCAGCGTGTGAATGAGGTGGCGGAAACACTGGGAGAGATGTCTGCGGTCATGTGGCTTGTCGTGACCTCGGGCGAGAAAGACATTGTTCTGACGGCGGCCTTCCAGGATCAGGACCAGCTCTTCGAATTCTTGACCAACGATCTGGCCGGGGTTCCGGGTATTATTCGCTCGGAAACGGCCATCGGTTTGCGAGTGATCAAGCGCGACTGCCAGTGGGCGTCTGACCTGACAACCGAGGTCTCGGCCGACGAGGACCGTCAGCCGGCACATACTGGATAGAAGAGCCGTGACTGCCCAACAGTACGACCTGGTTACCTTTGGCGAGACAATGATCAGGTTGACGGTCACGGGCGGACGCCGTCTGGAGAACACTGGCTCGCTTGAGATCACGATCGGTGGGGCAGAGTCAAACGTCTGCGTCGCCCTGGCCCGGCTTGGCCGGCGGGTGAGTTGGCTGTCGGCCTTGCCGGATAACCCACTCGGCCGGCGTATCTCCAACGAGCTGCGTGGACACGGCGTCGACACCAGTAAGGTCGTCTGGAGCGACAACTCCCGGGCCGGTCTGTATTTCATGGAGATGGGAGCCCGCCCGCGGCCAACCCGCGTTACCTACGACCGGGCAAACTCAAGCGTGGCCATGCTTGCTCCTGACGCCATCGAAGACAGCTGCGTCGCGCACGCGCGCGCCCTGCATCTGACCGGCATTACCCCGGCGCTCTCCGCCAGCTGCGCGGCGATCTGCGAACGCCTCGCCAGCGTCGCGGTCGAGGCAAGCGTGCCCATGATTCTGGATGTGAACTATCGCTCGTTGCTCTGGAGCCCTGAAGAAGCCCGCGCGGGTCTGGCCGCTCTCTGCGAGAGAGCGACAGTGCTGCTGTGCGGCGCCGGCGACGCGCGGACGATCTGGGGGCTGGCGGGCGATCCGGTTGAGGTCGCGCGTGGGTTGCTGGACCGGTCGAGCGCAGAGTTGGCTGTCGTCACCCTGGGCGAGGCCGGCGTGTGTGCCGTCAGCCGCGCGGGCGACGTGTTCGAGCAGTCGTCACTGACGGTCGATATCGTCGATCCAGTTGGCGCGGGCGATGCGTTCGCGGCCGGGTTCTTGCACGCCTGGCTTGACGACCGGGCGAACATCCCGAACGCCTTGCGCTCCGGGGTTGCGCTGGCGGCCCTCTCCATGACCATCCCCGGGGATCTGGCTATCGTGACTCCCGCCGACCTCACGTCCGCGCTGGACCTTCTGGAGGGCGGCGGCGAGGACATCGTGCGCTAGAGCGGTTGCCAGCAAGATTCGATTTCGTGGCGGCGCGATTCTGGACGGGTCCTACGTTATCCGATAATTGAGCGTAAGCCAATCCTGCGTAGCGGCGCAATTTATTGCGCCCTGCCAGGCCCCCGGGGGCGCTGGAGCAGGCGCCGCCCTAGTCGGCGTACGGGCGGTGTAGCGCGCCCCCGTACGAGGTGTGGACCGCTCGGCGCTCTCATCGCCGTAGTCATCCTGAGCTTATTAGTCATTCTGAGCGTAGCGAAGGATCTCGTGCCTGACACCCGCGGCGTTGGACCAGAGATGCTAACCAGTCATCCTGAGTACTCGACCACGATGATGAAGTCACCCCCGTAGGGGAGGAGCTCGTCTCCTCCCGATACCCCGGTCCGCTCGAGGTGGGAGGAGACGAGCTCCTCCCCTACGGACAAATAGGAACCCCGAAGCTGCCCGGTGGGCCAGTCCTGAGCTTGATCGTCATCCTGCGCTGGTTAGTCATCCTGACGCAAGGAAGGATCTCTGGTCAAACGCCTCGGGTGTCAGGCAAGAGATCCTTCCTTGCGTCAGGATGACTAAAGGAATGCCATGGTCCTGCTTGAACTGCGATATGTGGCGTCACCCCCGGTAGGGGAGGAGCTCGTCTCCTCCCGCGGCGAGCGGACCGGGGTTTCGGGAGGAGACGAGCTCCTCCCCTACGGGGTGACTTCATCATCGTGGTCCAGTACTCAGGATGACTGGTTCGGCGCTCAGGACACGCTCTTCGCTGCGCTTAGGGTGCCTGGGCTGCTTTCGTGACAGACGGACCTCCTCCAGCAACGTCGGCGAGCGTCTGTGGAGTTGCCGCTAGTGGGAGGAAGACGGTGAAGGTCGAGCCGGTGCCAGGGGTCGAACGGACCCGCACCCGGCCTCCGTGCGTTTCAGCCACCTGGCGGGCGATCGAGAGCCCCAGGCCTGTTCCACCAAGCGCACGCGAGCGGCCCCGGTCGACGCGATAGAAGCGATCGAAGATGTGCGGCAGATGTACTTCCGGAATGCCGATACCGGTGTCGGCGACGGCAATCTCCGCTACCCGCGCTCTGCGGCGCAGGGAGAGCACGATCGTTCCACCGGCCGGGGTGTAGCGGATAGCGTTCTCGAGCAGGTTCCAGATCAGCTGGCGTAAGCGTTCCGCGTCACCAAGCACGCTCACCTCATCGTTGGCTTCGAGGTGGATAACGTGGTCCGGGCTCACCATGCGGGCGTCGTGCACGATCTCGGTCAGAATCTCGTCCAGCTCGACATGCGTCCTTTGAATCGACCCCTCCGTATCGGCGTCGGCCAGGAAGAGCAGGTCGCCGACCAGTCTTGCCATGCGATCGACTTCCTCGCGCGCCTCAGCCACGGCTTCCTGTCGCTGGTCCGCCGGTAGATCGTGGACGAGCAGGTCGAGATTGCCGCGTACGACCATGAGCGGGTTGCGCAGCTCGTGCGAGGTGTCGGCCACGAGGGTTTGCTGGCGGTCGAGCAGCACGGTCAGGCGCTCCAGAATGTCGTTAAAGGTCTGGGCAAGCCGGCCGATCTCGTCGTCCGCACCGGGGTGGGATACGCGCTGGTCGAACTCGCCCGACGCTGCCAGCCTGGCGACCTCCGCGGTCAGCCGGTTGACCGGTACGAGCGCCTGGCGTGCCATCCACCAGCCTGCCAGGAGCCCGGCGGGTAGTGCCAGCGTGCCCGCGATGAAGAATGAGAGCCGCGCCTGCGCCAGCGCTCGCTCGGTTGGCTCTGTCGACTCGCTTACCTCGACGACAGCCAGCACATGCCCGTTGTCTGTGACGGGATAGTAGGCCACGCGCCGGTTTCCACGGGCAAATGGGACGGTCTTGAGCTCTGGCATGCCGTCCAGCGAGGCGGCGAAACTGCCTGGATCCATGAGCTGCGCGTCGTCGAGGCGGGGGGAATCGGCCAGCAGGTCGCCGTTGACCGAGAAGACGCGCGCGCGTCCGGTTCCGCCTGTGGGCATCGGCACCGTCGTAAAATTGTTTGTCCTTCGAAGTTCTTCTGCTGTCTGGCTCGCCCGATCGATCACGGCGTCGTCCAGCTGAGAGCGCACCGATTGCTCGAAGAACATATAGATGATGCCCCCGACCAGAATGAAGATACTCACGGCCAGGAGAGAGTGCGAGATCGCCAGACGCATGCGAATCGACATGTTAGTCACCAGCCGGCCTCAGGGTATAGCCGACCCCGCGCACCGTCTGGATCAGCCGTGGCTCATTGCCCGCCTCCAGCTTCTCACGCAGCCGCTTGATATAGACGTCAATGACGTTTGAGCCGATCACCAGCTCATCACCCCAGATGACATCGTGGATGCGTTCTCTACTGAGTACCTGGCGCTGGTGGCGCATGAGGTATGCGAGCAACTGGTACTCGGTCAGGGTCAGCTCGATCTGCCGGTCGCCCCGCCGCACTTCGCGGCTGGCGGTATCGACGCGCAGATCGCCGCTGACGAGTATCTCCAGACTCTCGGTGGATGTGCGCCGTAAGAGGGCCCTGATCCTGGCGAGCAGCTCATCGAACGCAAACGGCTTGACCAGGTAATCGTCTGCCCCGGCGTCAAGCCCGGCCACACGGTCGGGTACCCGGTCGCGCGCGGTGAGCAGCAGGATCGGCAGGCGCGGCTCGGCGGAGCGCAGCCGCCGGCAGACCTCGAAGCCGTCAATGCCAGGCAGCATGACATCCAGGATCACCAAATCAGGGACCTGGACCATGGCGTGGTTGAGCGCTTCTTCGCCGCTGTCAACGGTGACTACCTCATAGCCCCCGAAGATAAGCCCGCGGCGCATCATGCTCAAGATTTTCGGATCGTCGTCAACAATCAGCAGCTGTTCAGCCATATCACCCTATAAGCATATCAGGACATCAACAATTCACGCGATTGTCATGTGATTTTCATCACATTGTCAGTCCGACTGGCTAGACTAGATTCTACGAGCAAATGTGCGGAAGAATGATAGTTCGGAGCCACACAAGAACTTCATAAAGCCCGATCTTCCCCGATCGGAACGCATTCGACGCGAAGCAGTGAATGCGATTAGCGCGAAAGGTGCTGCCCCTTCTCGCGCCACGTAAAACCATCCATAGGCGGCGACTTCTATTAACCTCATACTCCGGCTATCAGTCCGAAATAGATGCGAGCGGGGCCCGACGGGCCCCGCATCCGCTTTTCTGGGGTAATCTCCGGCCAGTCTTGTTCTGGACAGCACCTGAGTCCGCGCCCCCTCACTGCAACGTACACCTCTTCAACCGCAGCGCTTAGACAGGTCCTCCGCGCCGGTTGGCGCACAGGGGCATGACCGTGGTAAGCCGCTGCAGGTTGTACCAGGATTGTGAAATTTTACCGCAAATGCCGACGTAGCGCGGCACCATTATGGCTTGCGCATTGAGGGGGGTGGATCCTGTTATCCACCATTGGCGTCACCGTCAGGGATCATTGTGCAGTGCGCAGCGCTCTACTGGTTATCCTGAGGCTACTAGCCATCCTGAGCTTGTGAGTCATCCTGAGTACTGGACCACAGGGGAGCTCCGGGGTTCCATCGGTCGGTAGGGGAGGAGCTCGTCTCCTCCCGAAACCCCGGTCCGCTCGACCCGGGAGGAGACGAGCTCCTCCCCTACGGCGGTGACACCATCAGCGTGGTCGAGTGAACGGCGCTCGTCAGTCATCCTGAGCGGAAGCGAAGGATCTCTTGCCTGACACCCGGGGCGTTGGACCAGAGATCCTTCGCTTCCGCTCAGGATGACGATCAAACGCAGGATGACGATCAAGCTTAGTACTGGACCACGACGATGAGGTCACCCGCGTCGAGGACCCGAAGCGTGACAGCTCCCCTGTGGTTCGGTACTGAGCGCCAGCGCAGGATGACTCATAGGCGCAGGATGGCTAATAGGCTCAGAATAATCGTTGGCCTTGCCGCTTACATGGATGTGACTTGGACAGGTCTTGTCACCCACGCGGGCGTCGTCGAAACCCTTCGTCACGCAGAAGCGCTCTTACAGGGGTTGCCAACATGATCGTCCCTCGTCGCAGCGCAACACTGAAGAATGGTACTTCCCAGGTGTGGCGTCGCCAGATGTGGCACGGGACGCCTCGTTATTCTTCCATCTCTTCGATATCGGCGAGGAAGTCGAACTCCGTCTTGGTAATACCGAGCACGACGGTATCGCCTTCGACACGGGTGACGGTATCGACCGGCACGCGCTTGTGCTTCTTGCGCAACAAGCCGTGCTCGATAATCATGTGGGACAACTGCTGCGTACTTGGGTCTATGACGATGTCCGAGACTTTGCCGAGCTTGTGCCCCTCAGCATCGATGACATCCATGTCGGGCTGGATGTCAAAGGAAGGGCCACTATCCGCGACTGTGGCTGCCGCAGCATCCTGGGAGACCCTCGCTTCGCTGTCCACATGGGCTTCATGGTGGATCAGCGCCGAGCGTGGGACCTCACCGATTAACATCCCGTCGTCATCAACCACCGGAATATTGTCGTAATCGACATCTCCAATACGCCCCTGGGCGTCAGCGACGTGCATCTCACTCCTGAGTACCGGGAAATCGGTGCTCATGAGCTCGGCTACGAGCATGTCATTATCAGCGACGCGGATGTCGCGCCATTTCACGACACCAACCGGGCGACCGTTCTGTGCCACAACTATCGACCGCAGCGTTTGAGCCTCCATGAGCCGCTTTGCGGTGCGGACTGGCTCACTCGGCTCAATCATGAAAACATCCGGAGAAATCAGCCCTGAGATCGCCATCGTATCAGCCATGACATGCCGTTCCTTTCCCTACGAATGGTTTGCCGGGTAGGGATACAGGGGCGGCGCCGAGCAATGACGAAGGCATGTGCGCCACGGCAAGCGGTCGCAACTTGCCATAACGCCATTGACTTTGTCCGGCCCACGATCCGTTCGCGGATCGATGTGCTGCCGTCCGTCCTACCCAGTGCATACCCAGAATATCATGGTTGCGGGAGGCATAATGGGCCGCTATTCAGCGGTGTGGCCTGGGGTGTTTCCCCGGATATATCGCATGAACGTTGCTTGGGGGTGACGGCCGGGTGGCAGGGGGGCGGCGCGACGATTGCTCGCGAGCCCGTGACCCTCCGGCATTACCGGGCGCCGAGGACAACCCATCATTTCGTCGTTATGCACGGTGCATGGTGGGCTGTCCGCCCTCGGGTTGGGAGACCCTCCAACCGGCGAAGGCGACGGTGAGGACGAGGATCTCGACGACGACGGCGAAGATCGCGGTCGCAACAAGGAACCAGTATCCGGTGGAGCCGTACTCGGTCGTGAGCTCGTCGCGCACAGCGCTGCCGGTGAAGATCGGGCCGGCGACGGCGACGAACGCGATGCCGACAAGCGCTGCCAGGGCCGCCATGAGATAACCCCAACGCTTGCCCGCGGCGATGCACACGATTGCCAGCAGCGGCAGGACAACCAGTCCGGCGAGCGCCACTGGTAGCGAGACAGTGAGATCGTCGCGTTGATACCCATCTGCCAGGCCGACTGCGTGCAGCAGCGTTGCCAGCAACATGAGCCCAATCGTGGCGATGGCGGTAGCCATGCCCTCAGGGCTGTTAGATTCGGGCTGAGCAGGGCTGGGTGGGCGCACCGGAGCTGGGATGGACGGCGGGGCGGGGTTGTGTTCGGGAGCCTGGCGCTCGAGGGACAACTGGCGGTTCCCGAATGTGAGTCGATCGCCTCGTTGGAGCTGGACCGGGCGGTAGATGGCTATCCCGTTGAGATACGTGCCGTTGGTGCTGCCAAGGTCACGCAGCACCACTGCCATTGGTGTTACCTCAATGGCTGCATGACGGGATGAAACCGACGTGTCGGCCAGCACGATCTCGTTGCTCGCCGGGTCGCGCCCGATCCGGCTGACCCCGTCAGCGAGCGGGAACTCTCGCCCGGAGGAGTCGGTGAGCAGGTAGCGACGCGTTGAGAGGGACGTCAGGAGCGGCCGGCCGCACTCGACGCAGTGCCGCGCGCCTGGGTGGAGCCGAGCGCCACACTGAGGGCAGATCACTGGGCCAAGGTTTCGCGAGGCGCAGTGCCAGTGCCGGCCTCTTGGGGTGCCGGGATCTCATCCTGGGCCTGTTGCTGCGCGGTCTTGTGGGTCTCCGCTTCCTGTAGCTCGCGTCGCAACACTTTGCCGGCGGCGGATTTGGGCAGACTCTCGCGGAATTCAACCAGCCGTGGGATCTTGTATTTGGCCAGCTTGTCAGAGCAGTACTGCAGGATGTCGCGCCGGGTAAGGGTTTCGCCCTCGACAAGGACGATATACGCCTTGGCGACCTGTCCGCCAACCGCATGCTCGACCGCCGCGACAGCTACTTCCTGGATCTTGGGGTGCTGGTAGAGCACCTCTTCGATCTCGCGCGGGTAGACGTTTTCACCCCCGGTGATGATGACGTCCTTCTGGCGGTCGACGATCTCGAAGAAGCCGTCCTTATCCATGATGGCGATGTCACCGGTGTAGAGCCAGCCATCGTCCGAGAGGACGGCGGCGGTGTCTGCCTCGCGTCGCCAGTAGCCGCGCATGACCTGCGGCCCGCGCACCGCCAGCTCGCCTCGCTCGCCTTGTGGCAGCGGCTCACGGGTTTCAATATCGACGATCATCGCTTCCGTGTCCGGCACCGGGATACCGATTTTACCGACTCTGACGTGGCCCTCAATCGGATTGGCATGCGTGACTGGCGACGCTTCCGATAGTCCGTAGCCCTCGACCACCCGGCCGCCGGTGATTTCCTCGAAGCGCCGTTGAATCTCGACCGGCAACGGTGCCCCGCCGCTGACGCACAGGCGGATTGAGCCGAGTGCCTTGCGGCGTTTGGGATTATTCTCGACTGCCCGGTTCAGTGCGTTGTACAGCGTTGGTACCCCGGGCAACAGGGTCGGCTGATACTTCTGGATCAAGGTCATGACGTCGGCCAGATCGAACCGCGGGACGAGCACAATCGTCGCCCCCAGATAGACGCCGAAGTGCAGAGCCAGCGTGCCACCGTAGGCGTGGAAGAAGGGCAGAATCGCCATCAGGATTTCCTTACCCGGCTCGGCATCCGGGAGCCAGTGACGAACCTGAATGGTGTTCGAGACCACGTTGCGGTGGGTCAGGACGGCGGCTTTCGGAAGGCCGGTCGTGCCGCCGGTGTACTGGAACGCAGCGACGTCGTCGGGGTGAATCTGGACGTGCGGGAGTGTGTCCGGCGCGCCTTGCATGAGCTTGCGAAACTGGAGGATGCCCCGCTCGGGAGCATGTTCGACCTTCACGATCTCTTTACGGTACTTCAGTGGGTAGAGCAGTCGTTTCAGGCCCGGCAGGTAATCCTGTACGCCGGTGACGATGGCCGTTTCAACGAGGCCGCGACCAACAATCGGCGCTACCCGGTCCCAGACCCGGTCAAGCACAACGATGATGCGCGCTCCGGAATCCTGGGCCAGCTCGGTGATCTCACGCTCGACGAGGAGCGGATTGAGTGCGGCCACAACGCCACCGGCTTTCAAGATACCGAAGTGGGCGATCAAGAACTGTGGCAGGTTGGCCAGCACAACCAGCACTGGCTCACCCGGTTGGAGGCCCAGCTCGATCAGGCGGTTTGCGAATTGTGAGGAGAGTTTGTCGAGCTCGCGGTAGGTGATGTGCCGTCCGTAGAAGATGGCCGCGTCGGTGTCCGCGTAATCGATAACGGCTTGGCGCAAAAGGTCGGGAATGGTCCACTCGGGGTAGTCAATCCTGGCCGGCACGCCCGCTTGATAGTGGCAGAGCCAGGGTTTATTTGGATCGTCTATCCCTACCTCCCCGGTTCCGGAGGCGGTTTCTTGCTCGGACATCTTCTTCTCCTCGACCTCTCGACCTCTCACGCCTGCGATTCACGTCCAACGCACCACGCGCGCGAACCCAGCGTACCCAACACATTGTTGCAGAGCCGATGCTTCATTGTATTCTACGGTGGTCCGTTCAATCGTCATCGGTGCCCACCCGGTCATCCTGCGCTCGATAGTCATCCTGACTACTGGCCCACAGGGGAGTTGTCGCGTTCCGGGGTTGCGCATGTCGGTCCGGGGTGACACCATCATCCTGCGCCTATTCGTCATCCTGGGCTGGTTAGTCATCCTGAGCGGAAGCGAAGGATCTCTTGCCTGATACCCGAGGCGTTGGACCAGAGATCCTTCCTTGCGTCAGGATGACTCATAGGCGCAGGATGACGATCAAGCTCAGTACTGGACCACACGGGACCTCCGGGGTTCCGTCGGTCGGTCGGGGGTGACGCCATCATCGTGGTCGAGTACTCAGAATGACTGGGTAGGTGCCTAAGATGGCATAACAGGAAGGGTGGCCGCTACCATGCCTCAGCCGCTGCGTTTTGGAATCTGTACGGATCAGAACATGGATTGGCCGGCGACGGTCGAGCGCTGGCGCTATCTGGAGTCGCTGGGTTTCGACAGCCTCTGGGATTGTGACCACCTGGTGCAGCCCAGTCGGCCGGACGGACCCTACCACGAGGGCTGGACGTTGTTGGCCGGGCTGGCCGTCGTGACGGAGCGGGTGCGGATCGGGGTGCTCGTCAGCAGCAATACCTTTCGTCACCCGGCCTTGCTGGCCAAGGAAGCGGCCACGATCGACCATATCTCGCAGGGCAGACTGGAGCTGGGCATTGGCGCGGGCTGGTATGTGCCGGAGCACACCATGTTCGGCCTTGAGTTCCCGGAGCCGCCCGAGCTGGTCAGCCGCTTCCGTGAGGCGGTCGAGATTATCGACCACTTGCTGCGCAACGAGTACACCACCTACCACGGCGAGCACTACCATTTGGAGGAGGCCGCCTTTCGGCCGCGCCCGATTCAGCAGCCCCGGCCTCCCCTCACCATCGGGGCCAAGAAGCGCAAGATGCTGACGATCGCGGCGCAGTATGCCGATCGCTGGAACTCGAGCGGCACCGTCGACGAGCTGCGCCAGCGCAACGAGATGCTGAACGAGCAGTGCGCTGCGATTGGCCGCAACCCCGACGAGATTATCCGCTCGCTCTACGGCTGGGCGGCCATTATGCCGGACGACCCCTGGGAATCAGTCGACGCCTTCCAGGATGTCATCGGGCGCTACCGTGAGGCCGGCATCAACGAATTCATCATTGACCAGCCCCGGGACGAGCAGTTTGGCGTTCTGGAGCAGGTCGCGACCGACGTGATCCCTGCGTTGAGGAACAGCCAGGGGATATCTGCGACTGCGTAACACGCCTCCCGGCCAAACAGATGACCCTAGCGCCTGCGGACCTTGACAGTCTGCCGGCGCGCTTTATTGTCTGCGGCGGGCGCCAGCGCCTTATTGACGGCAGAGTCTTTCACCTGTAATATATTTCTGACATGTGAAGGAGGGTGCTGATATAGATCCCGTGACCCCAACCGGCGATGAACTGCTGCGAGCTTTAGCGGCGCTCGCCAACCCGCACCGGTTGCGGATCGTTGCGGCACTGGCAGGTGGACGCAACTACGTCAGCCAGCTCGCCCGCGAGCTGGGGATCAGCCGGCCACTGCTGCATTTGCACTTGCAACGACTGGAGAGTGCCGGGTTGGTGTCGGGCACATTGGAACTCTCTGAGGACGGCAAGGCGATGAAATATTTCGAAGTGACGCCGTTCGCGTTCTATCTCACTGCGGAAACGATCGCCGAGGCGGCGCGGTCGCTTTCTGGCGACTCGACGGATCAGGATGGTAGCTCGAAGGGGGGCTCGTGAGCATCGGAAAGCATGTTGGAGAACATCTGGGCAGCCTGTATCTCGTTACGGCGCAAGTGACCGACGAGCCAGTCAACGATGTCTGGAGCGGCTGGGGCAGTGTCATCTTCGTGTTGGGCATCACAATGGTGGTGGCGCTGGTCGTCGCCATGCTGATCTGGCAGGTCTTCAGGACACGACAGGCCACCATCGAGAGCAGAGCACCAAATTGCCCATGAGGAGGCGTACCGCAAGCTTGCCGAGGAGGCTACCTTCGTCCAGAACAGAACCGTCGCGGAGCTGAATCAGCTAACCGAGGGCATGGCTGATGTGCGGGTGCGGCTCGCAACGATCGAGAAAATGCTGCGCGAGGTCGAGTGATCGCCAGATCGCGATCTGGGGGTTATCCCTACTTGAAAATTCCAGCCCACCGGGATCTGCAAACGAGACGCACCGTCGATAATCAGCCCTATGGACGATCCAGGAGAGGGGTCAGCGAAGGAGATGAACACATAGACAAACCCGCTGGCGGAGTGCGGTAACACCCCGCCAGCGGCCTCATATCCGAGTTGGTCTCGCGGAGCGAAACCTGGCACTCAGGACACCTGACCTCAAGGATAGCCAGATGGAGCTCCGTTCGCCAGTCCCCGGACGAGGGGCTGACTTTGTTGTGCGAATGTAACGGCCCGGATTCACGTCGAGGCGGCTCCGGAGTCCAGAACACCGGCCCCTCGATTGGCTCGTCCGGGCTCCACACCGTCAACTAGTGGCAGCTAACGTCGCGCGCCTGCTGGGCTCAGGTCAATGGCGACCACTGCCCGGCCACCAACCGCAATGAAAGGAACACTTGTTTCAATGAGACGCCTGATAAAGCGCCTCGTCATACTATCGCTGATCGCCGGCCTGATCCTGACACCGCTGGTG
This sequence comes from uncultured Chloroflexia bacterium, assembly GCA_963729445.1. Lineage (GTDB taxonomy): Bacteria > Chloroflexota > Chloroflexia > Thermomicrobiales > CFX8 > JACCZH01. The sequence continues at coordinate 894,230 of CAVSNU010000002.1, read as the reverse complement.
GTTGTTGGCGGGATCTGGCTCTACGGCAGGGCGGAGCAATCCAATGTCGGGGAGTACGCGTTCGAGAACGAGCTTGCTATCCCCGAGTTGCTCGAACCGGAGATCGACGAACAGGGACGAAAAGTCTTCGACCTGGAGTTCACGGCCGGCGAAACCGAGCTCATCCCCGGCAAGCAGACCGAGACCTGGGGACTGAATCAGCCGTACCTCGCACCAACGCTGCGAGCGTCTCGCGGTGATGAGGTGCTCATCAACGTGACCAACGGTGTTGACGAGGAGACCACCCTGCACTGGCATGGGATGCACCTGCCGGCCGAGATGGATGGTGGCCCGCATCAAATGATCGATCCGGGCGAGACCTGGTCACCGACCTGGACGATCGATCAGCCCGCCGCCTCGTTATGGTTCCATCCGCACGTTCATGGAGAAACGGCGGAGCATGTGTATCGTGGCGCGGCGGGCATGTTCCTGCTGGACGACCCTGAGTCGGAGGCACTGGAGATCCCAGACACCTACGGCGTTGACGATGTCCCGCTGATCGTGCAGGACAAGCGCTTCAACGATGACGGCTCGCTCGACACAGGGTCGCCAATTTTTAGTATCGCAGGGGTCATCGGCGACGAGATTCTCGTGAACGGCACACACGCCCCGTTGTTCGAAGCGACAACCGAACTGGTGCGGTTCCGGGTGCTCAATGCATCCAACGGGCGGGTTTACAATCTGGGGTTCACAGACAACCGGGAATTTGCCCTGATCGCCACCGATTCCGGTTTGATGGAGAGCCCTGTCCCATTGACCCGGCTCCAGCTCTCACCCGGGGAGCGTGCCGAGATCGTTGTTCAGGTGGCACCGGGCGATGATGTCATGCTGCGCAGCTTTGAGCCTGATCTGGACCTGGACTTCTTCGCGGACCGGATGAATGGCGGCGATGACGTCTTTGATATTCTCCGCGTACGCGCTGCCGGGGATCTCAGCCCCTCTTCGCCGCTCCCTTCCTCTCTCGTGTCCATCGATCGTCCGGATGAAGATGCTGCGGTCGAGACACGTTCCTTCTCCCTGGAAGGCGACTCGCGGATCAACGGCAAGAAAATGGATATGACGCGCATCGACGCGGTCGTCACCGAAGGCAGCACCGAGATCTGGGAAGTGAGCAACGAGAGCGGCACCTATCACAACTTCCACCCGCATCTTGTCCACTTCATCGTGCTTGAGATGAACGGTGAAGAACCTCCTCCTCATTTGCGGGGCTGGAAAGATACGCTGTTCTTATCGCCGAATAGTGAGGCACGGATTATCGCGCGCTTCGAGGGGTACAGCGACCCGGATACGCCCTACATGTTCCACTGCCACGTCCTGCGGCACGAGGACAACGGCATGATGGGCCAATTCGTTGTCGTCGAGCCGGGCACGGAACCTCCCGACCGGATTCCGGATCACGCCCACGCACACTGATATGGTGGGCGACGCTGCCATCTCCCCATGCGCAACAGGTTACGAGCGATGAACGGGTAGATCGGCCTTCGTTCGTCATCCTGAGGCAACGAAGGATCTCTTTTGGGCTGTCGGCTGGGCAAACCAGAGATCCTTCGTTGCCTCAGGATGACCGCTCATCGCGTCACGCTCGGCCCGATCATTCCTTACGTTGATGCGCACGGGGTGACGCCACCACTGCCCCTGTACCCCCTGCAGACGCGAGCTAGCGGCGGAGCTCGACGCTCGAGACTGTGAAGGGGAGCTCTGGATCTCCAGTTTCGCGTGCGTCGAACTGAGCATTCACCACCAGCAGCCGCCGAAGGACGATGTCGGCCGTTGTGGGGAAGCGGAACGACGGATCCGTAATTGTCGCGACCTGCACGCCGCTCGTCACCTGACTTGAGAGCCGCACCACAGCGATCTCGCCGAAGCTATTGCGGACGACGTAGAGGGTCCGTCCCCACAGGGCCAGGCCGTCACCCGCGGTCAGCGTCGTGCTCCCGAGGTCGATTTCCACAACGTCTCCGGTTGCAATCTCGATCCGGAAGAGTTTTCCGGTGATTGACTGGACCACGATGAGATACCGATCGTCGGGCGTAACGACAATGCCGTTCAGGTTGAAGCCCTCAACGTACTCGATAGCGGTTCCCTCGAGATCGAGCCACTCCTCGACGACGTAGGCTCCACTGGCGTCTTGAGACACCCGGTAGAGTACCGGGATCAAGGAGTTCGTGAAGTAGGCATCGCCGGAGCGCGTTGTCGCCACATCATTGAAGAATCCTCCACCGGCTTCCAGCGCGGCGAGGAGACTACCACGCTGCGTGTCATAGACGAACACGAACCCACTCGAACCCCCAGCGACGAACAGCCGGCCTGCTCGATCGACATCGAGTCCAACCGCTGTCGTGCGGCCATCTTCACCGCCCGGCAGGAAGACCTCTGCGACGGGGTCCAGGACGTGGCCACGGAAGATCGTTCCATCGGTCGTGCTGCTCACATAGAAGTAACCGGTCGATCGCTGGTAGCTGATCCCCTCGGGATAGACCTCGTCCCCCGGCAGGATATATTCGTCAGGTGGACGTCCCGCCGACGCCGCGGCCGAACTGAGCATGAGTCCGAGTAACAACGCGACAAGCACGATCCCTGGTCGCTTCATCGCCATCAGATTGCTCCTCCCTGAATGGGGTCACCGTCGGCGTCTGTTGTCGAAGAGGTGGGCGCGCAGGGAAGAGACGGGCAGGGATCTGGCCGCTCGCTCTGCCTGGCGACGGCACTCCGCGGCAGACGCGGTCATGGATGGCCCGTTCGGTACGGGTCTGACTCCATTTTACGGGTACTCAAAAGGGCAGGTAGCGCTACCTGCCCTTTTGATCGTGTGGCTTGTAGCTGCAGCCGTTCTCCCGGCGCGTTACTGCGAGCGCAGCATGATCGTCGGGCGGTGTGGCCGCTTGACGGCTTCCTTCGCGAGCCGGAGCGTGCTTGCGCGGGCGGCTTCCTTGAAGGCCAGTGCCGGCGCGGAATCCGGAGCGCTGACGACGATCGGGTGACCGATGTCGCCACCCTGCCGGATAACCGTGTCGAGGGGGATCGTGCCCAGCAGCGGCACGTTGTAGCGCTGGGCAGTCCGCTCGCCGCCACCGAAGCCGAAGATGTCGGTCTGCTCACCGCAGCTTGGGCAGACGAAGTAGGACATGTTCTCGATGATGCCGAGCACCGGCGCCTTGACCTCGTCGAACATCTGGATGCCCTTGATCGCGTCGGCCAGGGCAACGTCCTGCGGCGTGGTGCAGATGATCGCCCCAGCGATCGGGATCTTCTGGACGAGCGTGAGCTGCACATCGCCGGTGCCGGGTGGCAGGTCGATGATCAGGTAGTCGAGCTGGCCCCAATCGACCTCGTTCAGGAACTGGTTTATCAACTGAGCGACCAGCGGGCCGCGCCAGATGAGCGCCTTGTCCTCGGACAGCAGGAAGCCGATCGACATCAGCTTCACGCCGAACGCCTCAAGCGGCACGATCTTGTTGTTGTGCATGGTGGGCTTGGCCTTGGTGCCCATCATAAGCGGGATGCTGGGGCCGTACACGTCAGCGTCCAGCAACCCGACCTTCGCGCCGTCCTGCGCCAACGAGACAGCCAGGTTGACGGCGACAGTGGATTTGCCAACGCCGCCCTTGCCGGACGCTACCGCCACGGCGTTCTTGACTCCGGGAATCGCCTCCTTGCCGGGAGCGCCTCCAACCGGGCGGATGCGGGTGGTGAAGTTGATATCGACGTTCTCGACGCCGGGTAGTGCCTTGACCGTGTCGCGGATCTGCGCCTCGATCTGGTCCTTGCCGGGCGTGGTGGGGGTGATGAGCTCGACGCCGAGCGAGACGGTCCCGTTGTGCGTCTCGACGTCCTTGATCATTTTCATGTCCACCAGACCCTGCTCAAGATCCGGGTGCTGAATCGGGCGCAGCGCCGCGAGAATGTCGTCTCTGGATATATCGGCCATCTATGTTCTCTCTCTCAGGGGGATGCGTGCGCGAAGAGTGCCAATCGGCAATCAATTCTAGCACTGGGATGGCGATTTCTCTTTGGCTTCCCCGTCAGTCTCAGGAACGAGGAATCCGTTCTCCTGTGGGAAGGTGCCGTGGGGAGACGGATTCTTCCAGCCGTCGAAATGACAGTGTGGAGGCTGCTCCACTATCCTTGCGTCGATGATGTGTGTGACGACCGGGCGGGATGGATAACCCTGTGAGGACAACGTGGCCGATACGTGCCCTGCGTGGAGAGATCCGGTGGGTATGGCTGGGGTTGCATCTGCTGGTCATCGCGGGGTTGCTGCTGACGCTGGTGGCGACCTGGTTCGCGCAAGGGTATTTCACCCGTGGAGTGGCGGCTGGCGCCGATCTGACACCAATTCCCTACACCGATATCAACCCGATGGGTGTCAATACGTTCCTGAATGAAGAAGCTGATCCCGAGAACGTCGAGCGCTCGCTGGACATGATCGCGGACGGCGGCTTTGGCTCGATCCGGCAGATCTTTGGCTGGTATGAGATCGAGCCGGAGCCGGGCGTCTACATTGACCGCTTCGGTAACTCAACCTGGGAGAAGTACGACCGCATCGTTGATCTGGCCACCGAGCGCGGCATCGAGATCATTGCCCGGCTAGAGAAACCCCCGCGCTGGGCACGCGAGGGCCAGCCCAACGTCGAGCGGTTCCCGGACGGACCACCGAACGAGATGGCGGACTGGATCAACTTCGTCGCGACCGTGGTCGAGCGGTACGAGGGGCGGATCACCTTCTTTCAGCTCTGGAACGAGCCAAATCTGGAGGGCGAGTGGGGTGGTCTGCCGATCGACGCGCGTCACTACGTCGATCTCTTGCAGGCGGGCTACGAGGCCGCGAAAGAGGCAAACCCGGAGTCGGTGATCCTGCTGGCCGGCCTCGCGCCCACCGAGCAACGCGGCCCCACGAACCTGAGCGATCTGCTTTTCCTGCAAGAGGTGTACGACTACGGCGGCGCCGCCTACTTCGACATCGCGGCGGTGATGGTCTACGGCTACGGCTACTCGCCGTTTGACCGGCGGGTGGAGTTCGAGCGCAACAATTTCTCGCGCCCGATCCAGACGCGCGAGATTATGGTGCGTAATGGTGACGCCCATAAACCGATCTGGGCGGTCGAGTACGGCTGGGTGTCCTTGCCGGAGGATTGGCAGGGTGAGGCCTCGCCCTGGGGCGAACCGGTCACCGCCGAGCAGCAGGCTGACTACCTGCTGGACGGCTATCTGCGCGCCCAGCGAGAGTGGCCCTGGATGGGCGTGATGGCGGTCTGGGGCTTCCGCTGGGTGCGGCCGGACGACCACCCGGACGAAGAGCGCAACCCGACGCGCGGCTTCGCCCTGGTGGAGCACGACTTCACGCCGCGCCCTGCCTTTAAACTGCTGCGCGAGGCCGCTCCAAGAATCCAGCTGCGCCACACCGGAGCGTATGACCTGCCGGTGGAAACGCGGCAGGCGGCCAACAGTGGGCAGCGGATCGAGTTCCAGATGGCCGGCTCCCGGCTGGACGTGCGTATCGACGGCGGCAGCGGTGGCTACCTTGCAGTGACGGTTGACGGCGAGCGCCGGGACAGCGTCACGATCGGGCGCGGTGAGAACCAGCGCGTGACGGCGGTGGATGGCTTGACGGACGCCCCGCATCTGGTGACGCTCCAGATCCAGAGCGAGCCGTCCGACGATCCGCCGGCGCTCTCGCAGGCAATCGTGCTGCGCCGCCCGGTGCACGCCTGGATCTACCCCTTGCTGCGGTCGGCGCTGGCCGTAATGAGTGTCGTTGTGACTGCCTCGCTGGCCTGGGGCTTCTGGCACCGCCGAGCACGCGCATCAGGCTAAGTGGCCTCGTCTGGTCATCCCTTCGGCGTTGCTCGGGCAGGCTCTGAGCACCTACCCGGATATCCTGAACACGGCGGAGACCGTCGAGTGAACGGCGCTCGTCAGTCATCCTGAGCGCCTTGATAGTCATCCTGAATGTCTTGAAAGTCACCCTGAGCGTTTATCAGTCATCCCAAGAGCGTTCATCAGTCATCCTGAGCGCAAGCGAAGGATCTCGGACTTGGCTCCCGAGGAGTTTGACGCAGAGATCCTTCGCTTGCGCTCAGGATGACTCATCGCCCAGGGTGCTGGTGAACACCCGGGATGACCGGTAACACCCACGATGATTGATGAACACCCCGACCGACAGGATGTGATGCCGTACCGGTATTCGCTACCCACCATGGCGTACGTCGACGCACCCGGGCGATGGCGATGACGGGGCTTCGGGCGGCCGTTTGGTATCTGTTCTCCACACATTCCCTTCCGGACACCTCCCGAAATAGTTAGCGAACATCAAATATATCGGCTCCCCAGATCTACCACCTAACAAGGGTTCACAGGTTGTTATAAGGTAGTTGTGAGAGGCTTTGATATCAAGGTATTTGTCGCTCAACCCCCATAGATGCGTGAATCCAAATACTTTCCTGTAGACAAAATGCGTGGTAAAAGGAAGGCAATATCTGTATTGCATCGTTTTGTGATGCAACCGATCACGCATTCGTTCGTTAGAGTAAGTGACGGAGCACTAGCGGCCTCAGTACGTACGTCGAGTTGGTCGCTCCGCGGAAGTCTATTTTCATGAACGAAGTGGGCGCATCGCGAGCGCACTTCGAGCCGGCGGCAGGGGGAATGAGCCGCCACTTCATCCGGTCAGGGTCAGCAAGCATCACGCTGTTATCGATCGACCCTCGACCCGCGCGGTTCAACCGCAAACAACATGTCTTGAGAGCCACCTGCCCAGCAACACCGTCCTGCCGACATGTTTCTTCAATTGCATACCAAAGGATCTTGACGATCGAGGAGGGGGAGAGGAGGCGCACAGGGGGAATTCGCCACGAAAGAGGACGTCTGGCTCGCCGGTGACCGATAACCTGCCGGCGAATGGCCCAGACAACGGAAGCGCGCATGCGCACACGGCAAAGCTTTACGGTTATCAAAGGAGAACACTTTTGAAGAAACCATCACGGTTTCTACGGGTACTTGGTGTCGCTGGTCTTCTCATCGGTCTGCTGGCAGCCACAATGGCGCCGGCGATGGCCCAGGAAGAAGAGCCGGCTCCGGAAGCTCCGGACGTTGCTCGCGAGATCGCTGAATTCTTCGGACTCGAAGATGCATCGCTCTTCGCCGGCAACAACACCGTCTTCTACCCGTGGGTAGCCAATGACGACGACTTTGGTCTCGGCGCGGCCGACACCAGCATCTCGGTTCAGAACGTGGAAGGCGTCGACGCGCAGATCTTCATCTACGTCGGCGACGCTGAGGGTGGCTTCGCTCTGGAGACCACCGCGTTCTTGTCGGCTTTGCCTCCAAGACCTTCAGCGCTGACCAGCTCGGCATTGCCGAGGGCGAAGGCGCACCGGTTGCGGTTGCCGCCTACACGCAGGCTGACGACGCGGGCGCCCCCGACGTCGATCTTCCCGGATCGCTGCGGCTGGCGACCTGCTGGTTGAGACTCAGGTCATCCTCTGCAAGCCAGCCGGCGTCGAGGGCGACTTCACCCAAGTCTCGCCTGTGTCGTCAACGACAATCGGTCAGCGCGACCTGCGGCGATCCGGTCGGCTTCGTGGCCGCGGTGCGCCGTTCACCTTCGAGGCGTGCCGCCTACGCCGCTGGCGACGTGGTCGCTGGTGCCTTCACCTCAGGCCGAGCTGCAGACCATCCTCGAGGCGCCAACGCGGCAACACCGGCGCGCTGATCAACCCCTTCGGTGGGCTGAACAATGACGGCGACTGCTACGACGCGGCGGAGCTCGATCTTGGCGACACCGACGCCGGCACCGTGCTCGACTCGGTCGCCATCGGTGGCGTGGCCAAGCAGGCTGTCGACGGCGAGACCCTGCCGGCGACCTCCGAGGCCGACACCGCTGTCTCCGGCTACAACGCCCTCAACGGCCTTGAGCTGGCGACCTTCGACCAGTGGTACCTGCCGATCGTCCAGACCAACTGTGGTCCGGGCGGCTGCTGGGACTCGGTCATCCGCGTTGCCAACCTCAACAACCTGAACAACGCGGTCACGATCCGCTTCTTCCCGGCCGACGACGGCTCGGGCAGCCTGGCGACCGGTTTCCAGATCCAGGCCAGCCTTGACGGTGGCGATGTCTGGAACGTCAACCTGAGCGACCTCGTCCCTGAGGGCTGGGTTGGCTCCGCGCACGTCTTCAGTGACGGCGCCGCGTTCGCCATGGTCGACCGCTACAAGGTCGGCTACAACATGTGGATCACCAACACCGGCTCCTCGGCCGACTTCGAGAACATCGCGCAGGTTCCGGGTGCCCAGGGCGACTACGTCCTGTTCGCCCCGCATGTCCTGCTCGACTACTTCGGCTGGAACACCGGTATCAACGTGGCCAACCTGGCCGACACCGACAACAACGTCTCGGTCCAGTACTTCAACATGCTGGGCAACGCGACCGAGGTGCTCAACCAGCGCCTGGCCGCGCACGGCATGACCTACTTCTACGACCCGAGTGTTGGTGCCCAGGATGGAAACAACCAGGACATCACCACCGACCCGAACGCCAGCAATGTTGGCTCGGCGTTGATCTGGTCGGACGCTCCGGTTGCGGCGGCGGTTGACGCCACCAAGTACCCGGAGACTGACCCAACTGGCGGCGAGGATCTCTTCCAGGCCACCAGCTACAGCGCCACCCAGAACGTCTTCGAGTTCCAGGCTGTGCCACTGGTGCAGAAGGGTAGCCCGATCGACGGCATGGGCGACACCTCGGGTATCAACATCATGAACCCGAACGCCGAGGCAGTGACGGCCGACGTGATCTACGTCAACCCGTCCGGCTTCGACGCCCAGAACTTCGGTAACTCATCGGTAACGATCCCTGGCTTCGCCAATGGTTTCGTCTACACGATGACTCAGCACAACCTGCCGGACGGCTTCGTTGGTGCGGCCCAGGTCGTTGCCAGCGCACCGGTCGCTGCGGTGTCTGCGAACGTGAACTACGAAGTTGACGGCGATGGCTCGGCCATCTTCAACGCCTTCAACCCATGTGGCTTCTTCCGCGTCGCGGGCGAGTGCAGCTTCGGCAACCCGTTCGACCCAGCTGGTGGAACGGTCATCAAGACCTTCGTCGATGAGCTGGACGCCCCGGTTGCCGGCGTCGGCTTCTCGATCGTGAGCACTGACGGCTCTGCCGAGCCGTACCAGCGCGACGCCGTCAGCCTCGAAGACGGCACGGCGACGCTCGAGAACGTTCCGGCTGGTGAGTACGATCTCTTCGTCACCTCGGCGGAGGGCTACGTATTCGACCCGGCCGTCTCCCAGGAGACCTTCACGGTCATCGAGGGTCAGACTGTCGAGCTCGAGAACGTGCTTGTCGCGGAGGCAGCTCCATTGAAGAGACCCTGACTGTCAATGTGCTCGACGCGAACGACGCACCGATCGCTGAGGCGCGTCGTCGATCTGTTCGCTGGCGTCTGCCCGGTCCTCCTAGGCGCTACGCCGGTCTCGACTGGCACGACCGGCGCCGATGGCGTCGCCACGCTGGACGTCGCTGGACTGACCGGCGAGCACTGCGCGGTCGCGACCGACGCTGATGGAACCACGCCCTCGGCGAGGCCGACGTTACCCTGCCGACGACCCGAGCCCGTGACCATCGGCGGCACCGGCACACCGACTGACGAGCTTTGACCGTCAATGTGCAGGACGCAGAGCGTCGCTGGATCGAAGGTGCGACTGTTGATCTGTTCTCGGGCGCCTGCGCCACCGCGGACCATGACCGGTGTGCCGGTCACGACTGGCGTGACCGACGCACTGTCGCCCTGGACGTTAGCGCGCTCGCCGACGGCGAGTACTGCGCGTACGGCCAGTGTAACTAGAACTGCGGGCGACCTCGGCGAGGCCGACGTCATCCTGCCGACTGACTCGACCGGTGACCATCGCCGTGGCAGCGCCGTAGGCTACTATCGGGCTATGGCTTGGTGACGTGAGTTGCTGAGCGACCCGTGACCGAGGTGTTCCCGGGCAACCGGGGACACCTCTTTCTGTAACGGAAGCTATTAGCTCTTACGCAATTCTCAGGATACTATCATCCTAGATTCACGTATAACGAAGCGAATTGCTATATACTTGTTCCAGGTGTCTTGCTCCATCTAATGTCGTTCTCCCAAATGACGTAGGAAGCAGACGCGACCAGAGGCCCCGGGCTACCCACCTGGGGCCTCGTTTTGTGTGTGGACCTGTTCTTGGAGTGGTTGGGGTTGTCGGAAACAGTGACCTTCGGCGCGCTTAATAATAGAAGGCGCCAACTGGTTCCGCTCATCACAATAGTTCGTACGGGCGTAATTTATTGCGCCATCCCCGATGCCCAGAGCGGAGAGGGCGTAATGAGGAATTGCGCCCGTACGAAGTTGAAGGTCACCTGCCACGCCTGGATCATGGTGTTACACGCGAGCATTACACCGTGCCGCCGATGTGCTCGCTCATCGCTCATGAGACGCGGGCGGCTAACCCGTCATCCTGAGCTTGATAGTCATCCTGAGCGGAAGCGAAGGATCTCTGCGTCAAACGTCTCCGGTGTCAAGCCAGAGATCCTTCGCTGACGCTCAGGATGACCGGTTAGCCGCTCAGGGTGACTGATGAACACCCGGATGACTGATTGACGCTCAGGGCAGGCTCTTCCTTGTGTCAGGATGACTATCAAACTCAGTACTGGACCACAGGGGAGTTGTCATGTTCCGGGGTTCCGTCGGTCGGTCAGGGGTGACGCCATCATCGTGGTCGAGTACTCAGGATGACTGGTAGGGCGGTGTATGGGTTTAACCCAGCACCACGTACTCGTCGTCGAACTGCCAGTCGGGGAGCGGGGCGAGCTCGATCTCGAGGCGGGGGCGGAGGGGGTCGATGCGCTTTTCCAGGGTGAGCGAGACGGCGTAGCGGTCGTCGATGCCGAGGGAGCCGGCGAGCGTGTCCAGCGCAATCTTCAGGCCGCCGTCCAGGTCACGCTTGAAGGGGGTCTCAAAATAGAAGACCAGGTCGCAGGCGAAGGGGGCGTCTTTGAGCGCTTCGGCAAATGCTTCGGCGCCGGGGTCCGCGGTCAGCTTGTCGCGGATGACGGCTGCGGCGCTGCGCTTGAAGGCTTTGGCCTCGCTGCTGAGCACCCGCCTGCGGCCGGCTGTCACGTACTGGTTGTTGACGCCCGGTGGCAGTGGCAGGGTAAGCCGCAGGGACTTCACAGGACAGGCCGTGTATGATCGAGCCGGTTTGGTGAAGCGTTGCACGATGAACGGCGGAGATGGTGGGGATGGCTGGCGTGTGTCGGGAGCGGTTGCAGGTGGCGGTGTTGCTCTCGGGCACCGGGCGGTCGCTTGAGAACCTGCTGCAGTGGCGCGAGCGTGGCGAGCTGGACATCGACATCCCGGTCGTGATCTCCAGCCGGGCGAATGTGCGCGGGGTTGAGATTGCCCGGGATGCGGGGATCGAGACGCACGTCGTGCGCCGCAGAGACGCCCCCTCGCCGGCCGAGCTGAGCGCCACGGTGCTGGAGCTGCTGCGGCCACACGGGATTGGATTGATCGCGCTGGCGGGTTATCTGATGCAGCTTGAGATCCTTCCGGAGTGGCAGGGCAAGATCATGAATATTCATCCGTCGCTGCTGCCTCTCTTTGGTGGCCGCGGCATGTATGGCGAGCGGGTGCACCAGGCGGTACTGGATGCCGGCATGAAGGTGTCTGGCTGCACCGTACACATTGTGAATGAAGAGTACGACTCCGGACCAATTGTCACCCAGCGCTGTGTGCCGGTCTTGCCAGGCGACACTGCCCAGACGCTGGGCGCGCGGGTGTTTGCGGCGGAATGCGAAGCGTACCCGGAGGCGATCGGGCTCTTTGCCGCCGGCCGGATCACGGTCGAGGGCGGCCGCGCGCGGATAGTCTGAGCGGGGCGCTCAGGATGACTGAAGAAAGTCACGTTCCACTCGTAACGCTCGGGGCGGGAAGAGGGGCGCAGCGCTTCTACTTCGTTCGACCTGGCAGGCGCTCCCTGGCCCAGTTGAGGGCGGCGCGTACTTCGTTGGCGAGCTCTCGGAAGGTGCTGCGGGCAGCCTCGCGTGGGTGGGCATCAACCATGTCGGGCGCCGGCATGACGATGGCCAGCACGATATAGACGAGAATCGTTGAGCCGCCTGCGAGCGCTCCAAGGACGAACAGGATGCGGATCAACGTGGCGTCGATGTCGAAATACTCGGCCAGACCGCCACAGACGCCGAGCAGCATACGGTTCGTGGCGCTACGGTGAAGCCGTTTGGCTGGCTGGCCTGGAGTGGTTTCGACAGGTTGCGTTGGCTCTTGCATGGTGCGCCTCCTCGTAGTGATGGGCGATAATGTGTGCCACGTAGGTCTAGTTTGATGATACATGCTTTACACGTGGGTATAAGAACAGACAATCGGGGAGGTGGGAACTTTCGTGGATCGTGACACGGTTCAACCTGTTCGGCCGCGGCTCGAGCGCGAGACGATCAGGGTCGGGGTCATTGGAACGCGGTTCGGCGCGAAGGTACATGTTCCGGCGCTACGCAAGGTACCGGGCATTGAGATCGTCGCGATCTGCGGATCAGACCTGCGACGCACCCGGGCAGTGGCCGTGGAGCTCGGCATCCCACACGCGTCCGATAATTATCGTGACCTCCTTTCGTCTGGAGAGATCGACGCCGTCTCGATCGCGGCGCCACCCTACCTGCACCACAACATCGTGCTCACCGCCTGTGAATGCGGGGTACATATTCTTTGCGAAAAACCGCTTGCCCGCAACGCCGCCGAGGCGCGCGACATGGTCAGGATGGCCCGTGAGACGGGGGTGGGCCACGGGGTAGCCTATTTGCGACGCTATGAGCCGGTGCGTCGCAAAATGAAGGCGCTGGTGGAGAGCGGCTTCCTGGGTCAGGTCCACTCGGTTAGCGTGATCGTCTACCGCTCGACCCTGGCCGACCCGAACGCGCGTCAGTTTAGCTGGCTGATGGAGCGCGAGAAGGGCGGCGGGATCACCGCCTCGGTCGGCTCGCACTTTGTGGACGCCTTGCGCTGGTGGTTTGGCGAGATCCACGGCGTTTGTGGCGCGGTGTCAACCGCCATTGACAAGCGGCCGAGCGGTACCAGCGGCGAGACCCGCATCGTCGATGCCGACGACAATAGCGCCTTCGTGTTGCGCTTTGCCAGTGGGGCCATCGGCAGCGTCGCGATCTCCTATACTGCGGCGACCGATGTGGGCGAGGAGATCGTGGTATCCGGCAGTGAAGGTATGCTGGCGGTGCAGGAGCCGGACCGGCTGATGGGAACGCTGCGCGGCGGGCAGATTCGGAATATGATGGACGCGCCACCGCCACTGCCGCTCGGGGTGTCGCGCAGCGAAGGGCTGTTCGCTGAGCTGGCCGCGAACTGGGTGGCGGCGTTGCGGGCCGGAGTCGATGCCGATCCGTCGTTTGAAGACGGCGCCAAGGTCCAGGAGGTCATCGATGCCGTCTCGCGCTCGATGCAGCTCAGCCGCTGGGTCGATCTCAGCGGCAACAAGTGGCCGGTGTAGGGACGTTGTGGGTTGGCGTAGGGGATAAGGAGAAACACACATGGGGTACCGCGATCAACTTGACACACCGGCGCTGGTGGTGCACGAGGACATTCTGAAGCGCAACCTGGCCGGTATGGCCGAGTATGCCCGCGAGAAGGGCATCGCGCTGCGCCCCCATTTCAAGACGCACAAGACCGCTGAAGTTGCCCGGATGCAACAGGAGGCGGGCGCGATTGGGATGACCTGCGCCAAGATCGGGGAGGTTGAGGCGCTGGTCGAGGCGGGTGTGTGCGACGATTTCTTTATCGCCAACGAAGTCATCGGTCCGAAGAAAACGCAGCGACTGGTGGCACTGCTCGAGAAGGTCAAGGTCCGTGTGGCGGTCGATTCTATTGAAGGCGCACAGGGCCTTCAGAACGCGATGGCCGAGGCGGACAAGCACCTCGACGTCGTGATTGAGCTCAACACCGGCCAGAACCGGGCCGGTATTTTGCCGGAGCAGGCACTTGAGCTGGCCGAGCAGGTGCGCGCGACCATGCCGAACCTGTGCGTGGTCGGTTTGATGACCCACGAGGGGCATGCCGGCAAGACGATGTCGCCGGAGGAGCTGACCGCGGTAGCAACCGACGCCGGCAACAAGATGGTCAACACCGCCGAGCAGCTACGCGAGTACGGCTTCGACATCACCACCGTCAGCGTTGGCTCGACGCCGGCTGCGTTCGAGACGACCCAGATTGAGGGCGTCACCGAGATGCGGCCCGGCACCTACGTCTTTCAGGACAACACCATCTTCCGCTTTGGCAAGCTCGGCCCCGAGGATTGCGCCCTGCGGATCCTGGCGACTGTCACCAGCCGGCCCGCGCCGGACCGTGCCGTGCTGGATTCCGGCTCCAAGGTCCTGACCGTCGAGCCGTCGCAGTGGCAGGCGGGGCACGGCTACGTCGTCGAGTACCCGGACGCCCGTATCGTGAGCCTGAGCGAGGAGCACGCTGTCCTGACGCTGCCGGAATCCGCGCAGGGCATGCAGATCGGCGAGAAGGTCGAGATCATCCCGAACCACGTGTGCCCGACGGTGAATCTTACCGACGAGCTCTACCTGGTCCGCGACGGCGAGGTCGCCGAGACGTGGCCGGTTATCGCGCGTGGGCGAGTGCGGTAGAACGAGCAGCGCGGCCCGGTATTTTTGAAAGGACAACCACTACATGGCATCCGCATACGACGCGATTGTGATCGGGTTGGGCGGGATGGGCAGCGCGGCGGCGTACCATCTGGCGCAGCGTGGCGAGCGGGTGCTGGGGCTGGAAGCGTTCGAGCAGAACCATGCCCAGGGGTCGTCGCACGGCGAGCATCGCATCATCCGCGAGGCGTATTTCGAGGCTCCAGACTATGTACCGCTCATTCAACGCGCGTACAGGCTGTGGCACGAGCTGGAGCAGGAGAGCGGCCGCGACCTGTTGACGATCACCGGCGGATTGCTGCTTGGCCGGCCGGAGAGCGACGTCGTCTCCGGCTCGATCGAGAGCGCCGAGCGGCATCGTCTCCCGTACGAGGTGCTGACTCCGAGCGAGGTTCGTGACCGCTTCCCCGGCTTCCAGCCGAGTGACGACCTGGTGGCGGTGCATGAACCAAATGCCGGCTTCCTGCGTCCGGAAGAGTGCGTCAGCGCCCACCTGGAGCTGGCCGGTAAGCATGGCGCGGACCTGCGCTTCAACGAGCCGGTGCTCAGCTGGCAGGCAGACGGCGAGGGCGTGAGCGTCACCACGGGTCAGGCAATCTATCAGGCAGACCGGCTGGTAATCGCGGCCGGCCCCTGGTCGGGAGAGGTGTTGAGCGACCTCCACCTGCCGCTGAACGTCGTGCGCGTTGTCAACGCCCACTTTGAATCGACTGCGCCGGAGCGCTTCGCCAAAGCGCGTTGCCCGATCTACCTGTGGGAAGTTCCGGAAGGCACCTACTATGGCTTTCCGTATCTTCCGGGTGGAGGGCTCAAGCTTGGCCGGCACGAGGATCATCGGTCAACGACGCCCCAGACGATCCGGCGCGAGGTCGACGCTGTCGAGGTCGACGAGCTGCGCCACTTGCTCGATACCTACATGCCTGGCGCGTCCGGCCCGGTGAAGAAGACGCTGACCTGCATGTACACCAACACCCCGGATTTGCACTTTATCCTGGACCGTCACCCGCGTCATCCACAGGTGGCGTATGGTTGTGGCTTCTCCGGTCACGGTTTCAAGTTCGCCAGTGTCATCGGCGAGATCCTGGCCGATCTGGCGATCGACGGCCAGACCAGTCACCCGATTGAGTTCCTCTCAGCCGGACGATTTCCAGGGTAGGGCGGGTTGCAGGGTCGCGAACTTGCGTCGCGTCACCCTGCGCCAACACGTCGTCTTGAGCGCAGCCCAAGCGTCCTCAGCGCAATTGAACGGGATCTCGTGTGTGACACCCAGAGCTTTTGACCGGAGATCCTTCGCTGGCGCTCAGGATGACTGGTGAACTCTGGGGTGCCTTGATTCACGCTCAGTGTAACTGCATTGCGTTGAGAATGACGTGTCTCAGGCTGGTGTGAGGATGGCCTGCTGGGGATGCGTCCGCTCCAATCGCGGTTGACAGGCTTATGAGCGGCGCGGGCAGGTTGGATGACCACAACGACCATGGCAGCCCGCATTGCTGCGCGTTCTTGACCTGGTGTGAGACGCGGCAGCGCCTGACGCATGGTCGACCTACCGCACCAGCGTCACCTCGACATCACCCTTGCGGCGGAGGATGTTGATGCCGACGTCGTCGTCGGCATGGCGGTGGAAGGCCATGTCGAGGGTTGCTGCGCCGATCGAGAGATTGGTGATGCGGACTTCCTCCAGGTAGGCCGGTAGCGCCGGGCGGGTAAAGCGCACGCTGCGTGCGCGGGCGTTGATGCTCATGCCCAGGCAGGCTTGCAGGAGCATAAAGACCGACCCGGCCGCCCAGGCCTGCGGGGCGCAGGCGACGGGATAGAGCGTTGGGCCCTCGCCCGGACGTTTGGGGAAGCCGCAGAAGAGCTCCGGCAGCCGGTGTTGCTCCAGATAGACGCTGGCGTCGAAGAGCCCGCCCATCACCTCGGCAGCCAGGTCCCGGCGCTTGTACCGTGCCAGCCCATCCGCGATCATGGCGTTGTCGTGCGGCCACATCGACCCATTATGGTAGGACATTGGATTGTAACGCGCCTCAGTTGTGGCGACGGTACGGATGCCCCACCCAGAGAACGACTCCTCTGCCATGA
This sequence comes from uncultured Chloroflexia bacterium, assembly GCA_963729445.1. Lineage (GTDB taxonomy): Bacteria > Chloroflexota > Chloroflexia > Thermomicrobiales > CFX8 > JACCZH01. The sequence goes on along the minus strand of CAVSNU010000002.1, from coordinate 877,411 downwards.
GGGTACGCATTAACCGGTCAGCATGCTCCTGGCTGGCGATGCCGGCGAAGAGGGCATGACCGGCGTTGGACGCACGTACCCGGCAGGGGCGTTTATGGCCGTCCAGCGCCAGAATGTAGGTGTCGAGCTCGTCGTCCCAGAACTTCGTCTCGAAGTTCTCCTTGAGCCGGGTTGATTGGCGAGCAAGCTCCGCCGCTTCGATGGAGTGGCCCAGCACCTCAGCCAGCCCGGCGGCGGCCAGTTTGGCAGCGTAGGCGTAGGCCTGAATCTCGCAGATTGCAATGGGCGGCTCGGCCAGCGTCCCGTCGGCGTGGAAGACCGAATCGTGTGAATCCTTCCAACCCTGATTGAACAGGCCGGCGTCCGTCTTGCGTTGGTACTCGATGAATCCATCGCCGTCGAGATCACCGTAGCGATCCATCCAGGCCAGCGCGGCCTGGATATTGGGCCAGATCGACTCGATAAATTGACGGTCCGCAGTGACCCGGTAGTAGCTGGCGGCCAGGATGATGAAGAGTGGAGTGGAATCGACGCTCCCGTAGTACTTCCCGAATGGGATCTCCTTCAGCGCCGCCATCTCACCACGTCGCATTTCGTGAAGAATCTTGCCGGGCTCGGCATCGCTCTCGATATCGAAGTCGGTCGCCTGGGTGTGGGCGAGAAACCGGAGTACTCCACGAGCAATTTCCGGCTCCACCCAGAGCAACTGGAGGGCAGTGATGATGCCGTCACGGCCGAAGGCGGTGCTGAACCAGGGGATGCCGGCATAGGGATACGGTCCGTGTTCGGTCTGTGTGGTGAGCATGAATATGTCTTCGACGGACTGGTTGATCCATTTGTTGAACTCATCGCTTGACGTTGAGACCTCGGCCATGCCCCGGTGAGAGAGTTGCAAGCGTTGGTTCACGGCCGACAACGCGGCCTCGTATTGCAGAATCGGCAGGCTCGTTTCAATCTCACACGCGATCGCGATGTCGATGATCTGCTTCTCTCGGGGGGCGAGCGTCAGGTTGAAGCACATTTCTGATTCGCTGATGTTGTCTGGGTGTGGAGTCGCAGTAACATGGGTCGTGCGGGCGACGTTATCGAGACCAACATAGGGAATCCGCAAGCCGCCGGGCTCGACGACGGGGGAAAGGTAGTGGCCTCTCCGTGGGCGCCGCTGGCCGCGCACCTCGAAGATGTCGGCGTAATCAGCCGAGATGTCCATCGAGACCTGGAAGGAGTGACGATCTATGCCGTAGTTCGCGATCTCAAGACGCTCGTAGCAGACAGCGTTCCAGAGGAACTTCGAGCGCAGGATGTGCAGGGTGTCTTGCGGAATCTTCAGATGATCACCCTCGTTCAGCTCGGGGTTCGTGAGGTGGACTGCCAGGAGTGAGTTGTTCGCGCGGACGGTTGAGCTGAGCAACAGCGGACGTTCGCCGTCGATCGACAGCACGAGGCCGGATAGAAAGCGCGTGCCCTCGTGGAAGATGCCCTGTTCTCCATAGCCGATCGGATGGACGTCGCCACGGCGGTCAAAGATCGCGAAGGTGTCGTTATCTTTGAGCACCTGTGTCCGGCTATCAGCCAACGATGAGGTAGACCGGATGTAATACTGGCCTTCAACGCGAATGAGATCTGTCACGATGGTCCTTCATGCATGTCGTCCCGACCGTTGGTCGACGACGATCATAGGCTTATGCCGCAACCATGCCTTTGGGACTGCTTGCGAAGAGCTTCCGGTAGATATTCAGGTAGCCGAGCGCCATCTGGCGAGCAGAGAAACGCGCCTCAAAGACATCGCGGCAACGGCGGCGGCTGAGCGTCGAGGCCCTTTGGATCGCCCGAACGGCCTCGTCGATTGAGTGCACGATATAGCCGTTTACACCGTCTTCGATCACTTCCGGCACCGACCCTTCGCCAAAGGCGACGACCGGAGTGCCACTGGCCATGGCCTCGATCATAACCATACCGAAGGGCTCCGGCCAATCGATCGGGAAGAGCAGCGCAAGAGCGTTGCCCAGAAAATCGCTCTTCTCCTCGTCTCCAATCTCGCCAATGTAATCAACCAGTGGATGTGTCAGGAGGGGCTCGATGGCCGTGCTGAAGTATTCCTGATCTTCCCGCGCGACCTTCGCGGCGATTTTCAGCGGCATCCCTACTCTGATGGCGATCTCGATCGCGCGGTCCAGGCGTTTCTCCGGCGAGATGCGTCCGAGGAAGGCAAGATATTTACCCGATCCTACCCGGAACGGATACAGATCCTCAGGCATCCCATGGTAGACGGTGCCCTGCCAGTTGATGTCCGGCAAGGGTTTGCGCTGGTCGTCAGAGATTGAGGCAACCGGCATGTCGTTGAATTCCTTGTAGAGAGGCACGAGATCGGGGATGTCCAGCCGTCCGTGCAGGGTGGTCAGATGCGGTGTCATCTGCCGGCGTGTGATTGAGAAGTGCATGTAATCGACGTGAAAGTGGATGATGTCGAAATGCTGGAAGTCACGGTAGACATACTCCATCATCAAGATGTGGTGGGCGAGCTGGTCGACGCAGGCCTCGTTGAGGCGCAGCGACTGCGGGCAGACCGCGACGAGCTTCGCGCTCGTTATGGAATCGCCGCTGGCGAACAGGGTCACATCGTGGCCCTGGCGCACCAGTTCCTCCGTCAGGTACGAGACGACGCGCTCGGTGCCGCCGTACAGTTTGGGTGGCACGCTCTCGAAGAGCGGTGCAACTTGCGCAATCTTCATGTGTGTACTCTCTCACTAACCTATGATGCGTTAGGGATGGGGTCACAGCGATCAGTAGACAAGAGCTTTTGAGTGCAAGCGCACGGGGATTTCATAGTGCAGAGTCCTCTCCCCGGCCCCCAGATACTATTCTAATGTGTAGAGAACTGTGGGAACGTGTTGTTACGCGTAGAGGTGGGTACATTTGGCAATAAATCCCTGTCTCTGTCAACTCAGGACGAAGAGGCCAGAGTGAAAAACAGGCCGCTGGCTTACGCTTGGTGCATCAAAGCTGTTTTGTTGAGTAACGGCTCTCCTATGCGCCAGTAGAGGTGGTCCCATGCTCCTGTTGTTGCCGGGTGGTGGGGAGAGAGAGGGGATCGACTCTATCACGATACCGGTGAATGCTGATGAGATGCGATCGATGAACCCTGGACTTCGGCAGGGTATGGTTCAAGCGATAATCGATGCGTTGCCGGCTCAGATAGCGATTCTGAGCGACTGCGGCGACATCGTTGCCGTCAATCACGCCTGGCATGAGGGCGCAGAACGCGGCGACGCCCGCATGCTGCGCGGTGCGGTCGACGATTGTTATCTGCGGCATTGCGATGACCCGGTAGCCGCCGGCATTCACGAGGTTCTCCAGGGCGCGCGAGATGCATATTCCGTTGAGTATGAGAGTGACGACGAGGGACATCGGCGCTGGTTCTCGCTGCGCGTCACTCCACTGGAGAATGCACACCCTCGCTATGCGGTCGTCACTCATGAGGACATTAGCCAGCGTATGCAGGCCGAGCTCGCTCGTAACGAGATGGGCCTGGCCCTTGACACGTTGGTGCAGACATCTCCGCTCGCGATCAGCGCAGTTGACAACGACCACCTGGTAACGGCCTGGAACCCGGCAGCAGAGCAGCTGTTTGGCTGGACAAGAGATGAGGTGCTGGGTTCTCCCAATCCGCTCGTTCCTGACGGGAAGTACGATGACTTCCTGGCTGCCTGGGCAAGGATCGAGAATGGTGAGACTCCCGTCGGGCTTGAAGTACAGCGCCACCATAAAGATGGGTCTGTCCTGAATGTGGGCGTTTCGTATGCGGCATTGACGACAGCGGCAGGCGAAGCGCGCGGCGCGATGGCCGTCTTTTCTGACATTCGCCAGCAAAAGCGTTTCCAGGAGGAGCAGCGTTTTCTGGCCGAGGTCAGCGAGTTATTGGCGGCATCGATCGATTATGAAGCGACGCTTATCCAGGTGGCACAGATGGCGGTGCCTCGGCTGGCCGACTGCTGCATGGTGCATCTGCTTGAGAACGACTCCTCAATTCGCCGTCTGGCTGTCGCCCACGCTGACCCTGCCCGGCACGATCTTGCGCAACAACTCAAGGAGCATGGCGAGCTGCGTCTCGACGAGTCCTGGGGTGTGCCACTGGCACTGCGCAGCGGCAAGCCGATCGTGTACGGCGAGATGCCGAACAGCGTGTGGGATGTTGATGAAGATCGCGTGGAGCACATGGACATCGTCCGGCGACTGGGGATGTCGTCGGCGATGTTCGTGCCGTTGATGGTCCGGGAGCGGACGATTGGCACGCTGACCTTTATTTACGGTGACTCGGGCCGGGTGTATACAGACGCCGACCTCAGCCTCGCCGAAGAGCTGGCCCGGCGGTCGGCCTCGGCTATTGACAACGCGCGGCTCTACCGCGAAGCGCGCGCGGCCGAGTTGCGCTTCCGAACGCTCATCGAGCATATCCCGGCCGCCACATATATTGCGCAGGCCGACGACCTGCGGATGATGACCTATGTGAGCCCGCAAATGACTGGTCCCGGCCTGTTCACTGCCGAGGCGCTTGTAACTGAACCAACACTCTGGCTGACGCTCCTCCATCCGGATGACCGTGAGCGAGTGGAGGAGACGATGCTCAGGTGTAGTGCCTCTGGTGAGCCGCTCAGCATCGAGTATCGCATCTTCACGCTCGCCGGCGAGCATCGCTGGATGGTCGACCAGGCGACGTTGATCCGCGACGAGACGGGTCAGGGACTCTACTGGCTGGGAATCTGCTTCGACATCAACGAGCGCAAGCAGGCGGAGGAGTCTCTCGGAAGCCGCGTCCGGCAACAGGCGGCAGTCGCGCGCCTTGGTCAACAGGCGCTGGATGATGTGGATCTCGATTCATTCAAGCGCGAAGCGCTGCAGGTCGTCATGCAAACGCTGGGTGTGGAATACGTCCGTTTTGTGCGCTACGAGCACGAGAGCGAGACGTACATCGTCGAAGCGTCTAGCGGATTGCGTCCCGAGGGGGCCGTCTCACTGGGCAAGCCGGTTGATCTAGATTCACTTGCCGGCTATACACTTCACGTCGGGGAACCAGTTATTGTGCCCGACGTTGCAGCCGAGACGCGGTTCAAGCCATCCGAGCGTATGCTCAGTCACGATATGGCCAGTGCGCTGAGTGTGCTCGTTCCTGGCACGCCGGGACCGTGTGGCGCCCTGCTGGTGGGTGCGAAACGGGAGCGAGCGTTTACCGATGACGACGTCCACTTCCTGCAAGCCGTTGGAAACCTCCTGGCGGCAACCATTGAGCGCAACCTCAACGAGGAGCAAATCCGCTTCCAGGCCGATCTCCTCAATGTGGTGAACCAGGCGGTCATCGCCACCGACCTGAACGGTACGATCTCGTACTGGAACCGGTTCGCTGAAGAGGTCTACGGCTGGTCCCAGGAGGATGTGCTCGGAAAGAACATCCTGGACCTTGGGCCGTCTGAGACGTCCCGGGAGCAGGCGTCGGAGATTATAGACCTGCTGCGCCGGGGGCAGAGCTGGTCGGGGGAGATCCTTCAGACTCACCGTGACGGCAGCGTCTTCCCGGCGCTGATAACGGATTCTCCGATTCGCGGGACGCACGGCGAGTTGATCGGTATCGTCGGGATTGCGACCGACATCACTGAGTGGAAACAAGCGGAGGCGGAGCGTGAAGGACTGGTGCGCGATCTGGGCGAGCGCGTGAAGGAGCTCACCGTGCTGCACCGGGCCGCCGCGCTGCTCCAGAGTGACGAGCACCCGATCGGTGAGATCCTGGACTCCCTCGCCGCGATGTTACCGCAGGCGATGCAGTATCCAGGCGCGGCGATGGCGCGGTTGGCATTCGGCGCGCTCCAGTCCACCAGCCCCGGCTATCAATCGTCCCCCTTGCATATCCAGGCCGAGTTCTCGTCCGGCGATGTCAAGGGCGTGATTGAGGTGGGCTACCGCGCCGGGTCGCGGGTTCCCGATGACCGGTTCCATCCGGAAGAGGTCTCGCTCATCAACACGGTTGCGGACATGCTCGGCGCGTATCTCCAACGTCTTGAGACGCAGGCGGCGCTGCATCGCAGTGAGGCGCGCTTCCGGGCCGCGGCCGAGGGCAGCCTTGACGCCTTCTACATTCTTGAAGCGATGCGTTCTAACGGTAGGGAGATTGTGAACTATCGCATCGTGAGCATGAACGCACGGGGTACTGAGTTGTTAGAGTCGTTATCTGGCACAGTTCCCGCGGCCACGATTCTGGAGATATTCACCCCTGAGCGCCTTGAGCCCTATTTTGAGATGTTCAACCATGTTGCCATGACCGGCGAAACGGTTGAGCGCGAGCTGCTTTTCGTGACGGACGATGGCAGCCAGCGCTGGCTGCGCCATCAGGTAGTGCCGCTGGCGGATGGGGTGGCGATGTCGGTGGGCGACATCACTGACCGCACACGCTTAGAGCAACAGCTGACTCACCAGGCGTTTCATGACGCCTTGACCGGCTTGCCAAACCGCGCGCTCTTTCTGGACCGGGTGCAGCACGCGCGCAAACGGGCCAACCGCCGGCATGAGGGCATCGCGGTGCTCTTCCTGGATCTCGATAACTTCAAATATGTGAACGACAGCCTCGGGCACAGTGTGGGTGACCAGCTGCTGGTCGCGGTTGCCCGGCGGTTGAACGATTGCGTTGGGAAGGCTGGCAGCGCGGCCCGCCTGGGGGGCGACGAGTTTGCGGTCCTGCTGGAAGACCTGGATGACTGGGGGACGGCAACCAACATCGCCGAGACCATCGTCGACGCGTTCCAGGTGCCCTTCCTCCTGGCGGGACGTGAGGTCTTCATTTCGCCGAGCATTGGTGTTGCCATAGGCGCGTTGCTGGAGACGACGGCCGAAACGCTGCTGCGCGATGCGGATGCCGCGATGTACCGGGCCAAGCGCAACGGCAGGGCGCGCTATGAGGTCTTCGAGCCCAGCCTGGCCGTGCACGCCCTGCAGCGCTTTGAGCTGGAGAACGACCTGCGCCACGCGATCGCTCGTGGCGAGTTCAGGTTGCACTACCAGCCCATCGTTTATCTTGACCGGGACGAGCTGTGTGCTTTCGAGGCGCTGGTGCGCTGGGAGCATCCCGTCCATGGGACGGTTGCTCCACTTGATTTTATTCCGATCGCCGAAGAGACAGGGCTCATTATCCCAATCGGACGCTGGGTGCTTGAGGAGGCGTGCCGGCAGACGCACGCCTGGAACCTCGAGTGGGCAGGCACACCGCTCATGGTGTGCGTCAACCTCTCGCGTCGGCAGTTCCACGACCCTGATCTCAGCCGGCATATCGCGGAGGCACTGGGCGATTCCGGGTTGGAGCCGCATCTGCTGAACCTGGAGATCACCGAATCCGTCATGATGGCGGACGAACGACAAGCCGCCGAGACATTGACGCAGCTCAAGGCGACCGGTATCCAGCTCGCGATCGACGACTTCGGGACCGGCTATTCGTCGCTCGGAATGCTGCGGCACTTCCCGGTGGACACGTTGAAGATTGACCAGGCGTTTGTCAGCGGGCTCGAAACCAACCCCGATGACCGCGTGATCGTCTCCGCCATCATTGGTCTGGCCCACGCGCTCAATCTCACGGTAGTGGCCGAAGGCACGGAGACGGCTGAGCATCTGGAGCGGCTGAAGGCGCTTGGCTGCGACCTGGCACAGGGCTACTTTATCAGCAAGCCACTCCCGGCCGAGGAGCTATCGCGATTGCTCATGCGTTAGGAGCGCCTTCGTTCGCCGTGTTTTGCGGAGAGCCAGGCTATTTTGCATACGGGCGCACTTATGAAGATGTCCCGGGTCATCCGATATGGCCTCCATCTGCGTAGGGGCGCAATTCATGGCGCCTTGCCTGGCCGCCCGGGCGCCGGAGAGGGCGCCATGAATTGCGCCCCTACGCATTCCTAAATACCCGATCAATCAGGACAAACTCATCATTGTGCCCTGCCTGGCTGGCCGTGGCGTCGAAGAGGGCGCAATGAATTGCGCCCGTACGATATAAGGATCATCATCCTGAGGAACGCAGAGCTTGCTCTGAGCGTCACTCAGTCCATGAGACGGTCTCCACGGGCCTTGACATTGGTTCGGTTGAGGATCAATATTAGGCGGAGCTGTCGCAATAATGGTGTTTAAGGAAAGCAGCGAGGAGGAGAGGCCATCGCAAGACCTCCCGGAGCTACTGGAGGGGTACCAGCTACTCCGGGCGAGTGCGGCAGGGATATTGCACGCCTGAAAGCGACATTGTACGAATCAAGGGAGAACGACACATGCGGAAACCTTCACGGTTTCTCCGCGTAATCAGTGCGGCCGGGTTGCTCATCAGCCTGGTTGCCGCAACGATTACGCCTGCTGCCGCGCAGCAGAATCTGCCGGGCGAGCCGGCTATGGACATGATTTTTGAGACGGCCAACCCGGCGTTCCGCTCGGGGCCGAACGCCGTCTACTATCCCTGGGTCGCCAACGACGAAGAGTTCGGTCTGGGACCGGCTGACACCAGCATCTCGGTCCAGAACCTTGAGGACCGCGACAGCCAGATCTGGGTCTATGTCGGCAACGGCGACAACACCTGGACGCTGGCCACCAGCGCCTACCTGTCGGCCTACGCCGCCAAGACCTTCAGCGCCGAGCAGCTCGGTATCGCCGAGGGTGAGGGCGCTCCAGTGGCAGTGCTGGCGTTCCACCGCTTCAGCGGGCCGGCCTTCGGCTTGAGCGTGGTCGAAACGGAAGTCTCGCTCGGCAAGCCGGCCGGTGTTGCGGGCGACTTCACCCAGGTGATCGCCTGTGTCGTCAACGAAATGGTCACGGAGACCTATGGGACTCCGGCACCGTTCAAGGCGGCGGTCTCGTTCACCTACAACGGCACGACCTACGCCAAGGGCGCGTTGGTCGAGTGGTCGACCCAAGCCGAGCTCCAGGCGATTCTGGAAGCGGCCAATGCCGGGAACACCGGCGCGTTGATCAACCCCTTCGGCGGCATTAATTCCGACGGCGACTGCTTCGACGCCTTCGCGATTGACGAGGGCGGTTCGTTCCTGGATTCCGTCGCGATCGCCGGTGTGGCCAAGCAGGCCGTCGATGGCGAGGACCTCCCGATGACTTCCGAGGCGGATTCGGCCGTCAGTGGTTATAACGCCATCAGCGGTAGCGAAGTGTTTGTCTTTCATGAGTGGTACCTGCCGATCGTCCAGACCAACTGCGGCCCCGGCGGCTGCTGGGACTCGATGCTGCGCGTCGCGAACCTCTCGAACCTCAATAGCGCAGTGACGGTACGTTTCTTCCCCTCTGACGACGGGTCAGGGTCACTGCAAACCGGCTTCCAGGTGCAAGAGCTCGTCAATGGCGGCGAGACCTGGCACATCAACCTCGGTGACCTCGTGCCCGAGGGCTGGGTGGGCAGCGCCCACGTCTACTCCGACGGTGAAGTGTTCGCCATGGTCGACCGTTACAAGGTGGGCTACAACATGTGGCTGACCAACACCGGCTCCTCGGCCGACTTCGAGAACATCGCCCAGGTCGACGGGGCCAACGGGCGCTACGCGCTCTTTGCTCCACACGTGTTGCTGGACTACTTCGGCTGGAACACCGGCATCAACGTCGCCAATCTCTACAACGGCGACAACAACGTCTCGCTCCAGTACTTCAATACGCTGGGCAACGCCACCCAGGTGCTCAATCAGCGGCTGGCGCCGCACGGCATGACCTACTTCTACGACCCGAGCGTGGCGCCGCAGGACAACAACCAGCAGGACGTGACCAACGATCCAAACGCCGGCGTGGTGGGCAGTGCCATCATCTGGTCGGACCACCCGGTTGCGGCGGCGGTCGACGCCACCAAGTACCCGGAGACCGACCCCAACGGCGGCGCGGACCTCTTCCAGGGCATCAGCTACTCGGCTACCCAGAACGTGTTCACCTGGCAGGCTGTGGCGCTGGTCCAGAAGGGCAACCCGACCGACGGCATGGGCGACACCTCGGGCATCAACATCATGAACCCGAATGCGACCGCCGCGACGGCGAACGTCTACTTCGTCAACCCGTCGGGTTTCAACGCTCAGAACTTCGGCGTGTCGAGTGTGACGATCCCGGGCTTCGCCAACGGCTTCGTCTACACGATGACCCAGCACAACCTGCCCAACGGCTTCGTGGGCGCGGCGCAAGTCATCTCCAATGTGCCGGTGGCAGCGGTGTCTGCCAACGTCAACTACGCGGTTGACGGCGATGGCTCGGCCATCTTCAACGCCGCCAACCCGTGTGGCTTCTCGCGCGTGCGCTTCGGCTGTGACTTCGGCGATCCTCTGGATCCGACCGGCGGCAGCGTCACCAAGACGTTCGTCGACGAGGTGGGCTCCCCGGTTTCCGGCGTCGAGTTCTACATTGTCGGCGACAATCCAGCCTTCCCGTACCAGCGCAGTGGCGTCAGCGATGTGGACGGCAGCCGGACGTTTACAAACGTGCCGGTCGGTAACTACGAGCTGCACGTGACCAGCGTGCCGTCGCAGTACCTGCTGCCGGCCAACCCGGCCGACACCTTCACCCTGATCGAGGGTGAGGACGAGGTGCTGGAGAACACCGTTCTCTGGGCACAGGGCTTCGAGAAGACGGTCTGCGCCACGGGCACCGTCAACCTTGTGGGCGGCGACTTCGTTGATTGTGACGTAACGCTCAGTGGTGTGAACGTCTCGGTCTACGAGAATATCGGTACGAACTTCATCGCCTTCCCGGTTGCCGGGGATCTGGTCTACGACGGTCTGACTGGTCTTGACGGTACGGTCAGCAGCCGGTTGCCGGTGGGCAACTACATCCTCTGCATCTGGGACACGAGCGAAACCGCCCTCACCAGCAACGGTGAGACGGTCATCCCGGATCTCGCGACCAGCGGCGGGTTCGGCGTGGCGGACTGCGACACGTTCTCAGTAGCCGCCGGGGTAAATACCGAGCTCGTGAACGAGGTCGATATCGTCGAGGGCGTGCTGAACGTCTTCGTCTACACGGAAGAGCCGACCGACGTCGGTGGTGTCTTCGACCAGGCCGGCGTGGCCGGCGTGGACGTCTGCCTCGACGGTGTATGCGTCGTGACCGGGGCTGAGGGCTTCGCCCGGTTCACCGGGGTTGAAGAGGGTGACCACTCTGTCGCCGTTCAGAGTGATGACAACACGGTCACGACGATGACTGGCGGCTCGCTGACGGTCGAACTTGGCACGCTTACCGAGGACGGTCTGGCCGCGACACCCGCTACCGTCATTGTCACCTACGACCCAACCGAGGATGTCGCTCAAGACGGCTTCGTTGACGACGTGGACGCTGGCAGCGATGTCGGCAGCTTCGACCTGAACGTCGTGATGGATAGTGAGCTAGCCGGCACGCTTAGTAAGACCGTCGAGGTTGAGGAGTGTGTCGACGATGAGGGCACCGAGGTTTGCAGCTTCGAACCAGTTGGAGCTGGGTATGAAGTGAGCATCACGCCAGAAGGTGGCGTGGCAACGCTGTACACCACGGATGTCAGCGGCAATGTTACGGTCGATCTGGCTGCAGGAACCTATACGGTCTGCTCAACAGTGCTTGACGACGTGCAATGCGATGCCGCGGTTGTGATCGTGGACGATACCACTACGACGATTACCAATCAGCACAGTCCGGTTGGTCAGATCGACATCCAAAATGTGTCTACAGCGGCCACGCGACCGGGAGCTGATCAGCAGTACTGCTTGGAGGAGCTAGATGGATCGACCTTCAGCGAGACCGGTTGCATCCTTGTGCCTACTAACGGCTTCAGCACGGAGGACAGCAACTTCTTTGCGGGTGTGCAAGCAGGTGTCTATCGGTTGAATATCTGGGACTCCACGCAAACGACCTTGCTGGGAACGACGACTGCTGTGTCGTACTCGGTCATCGCAGACTTCGAGTCTGGGACCCTAGACGATGTTGCGAATGCCATTGCGGCAACCTCGGGCCGCGGGAACATTCAGGTAGGCGGTTCGCCGGACTCGACGCAGGATGCGTTTGTTCTCACGTCGATTCAATAGTTGACTTCAGATCGAGCCACGGCTCAATGATCTGAAGTATTGAGGCAAGGTAACGAGAAGACCCCCGGAGGAGCAATCCTCCGGGGGTCTTTGTGTGCCCGGAAACTGGCACGGATAGCGGGGGCAGGGCTGCTCGTTGAGGTAGGCCAGTTGACGGAACGGGCCCGCTTGACGAAAGGAGCACCGATGGACCCGGAGGAAGTGGCTGTGGTGGACACGAGTGATGCCGCGCCAGTTCAGGAGGCGAACCCACTGAGGGAGCTGGTGTTGCGGGCGTACCCGGACGTGGTGCCGGAGTTGCTGAGCGGTGAGACGGTCGAGGAGATGCTGGCGTCGGTGCCGGCGGCGCAGGAAGCGTATGGGCGGATCGCCGAGGCAGCGAAAGCTGCCCAGCCCGACCCGGTCCCGGCGGTCGGCGGGGCACGCAACTTCCCAATGGACGTGGCCGCGATGTCGCCCGCGCTGAAGATCCGTGAGGGACTGCGACGCAAGGGATAGGGCGTGTCGACGCTCCGGCCAACATATCTGTTCATGCAGTTCCAAGAAAGGAGAGCTCACCATGGCGCTGACCCAGGTTGAGGCGGCCAAGTTGACGAACGATTTGCTGCTGCGCGGCGTGATCGAGACGATTGTCTCGGAGAGCTCGGTGCTCCAGTATCTGCCATTCACCGACGTCACCGGCAGCGCGCTCACCTATAATCGCGAGAACACCGCGCCGCAGGTTGACTGGTACGCGATCGGGGACTCCTGGAACGAGTCGACGCCCACCTTCACCCAGGTGACGGCCACGCTCAAGATCCTGGGTGGCGACGCCGACGTGGATAACTTTCTGCAACAGACCTACGCCGATCCCAACGACCTTGAGGCGGAGATCATCCAGCTCAAGTCGAAAGCCGTGGCCTACGAGTTTTCTCAAACGTTCTATGACGGCGACAATGGCACGAGCGCCGCCCAGTTCGACGGGCTGGTGAACCTGGTGACGCCCGGGCAGACGCTCACCGCCGGGGCCAATGGGGCGGCGCTGACGCTGGACATGCTTGATGAGCTGATCGACACGGTCAAGCCCGGCAAGCCCGACGCGCTGATGATGGCCAAACGTACCCGCCGCAAGCTCTCCAGCCTGCGCCGCAGCTCGGGTAACCTGCTGGAGACGGACGTCGATGCGTTCGGGCGCAGGGCGCTCTTCTACGACGGTATCCCACTGCTGGTTGACGACTTCGTCCCGACCAGCGAGACGCAGGGCACGGAAGAGGCGGCCTCGAGCGTCTACGCCGTGAAGTTCGGCCGGCAGGGGGTGATGGGTCTGCAGAACCGCGGCATTCAGGTCGAGCGCGTCGGCGAGCTCGAGAGCAAGGACGCCACGCGCACGCGGATCAAGTGGTACACCGGCCTGGCCCTCTTCGGGACGCTGGGGTTGGCCCGTTTGCAGGGGGTGAACGCTTCGTAAGCAGGGTTGGTCGTGCCGGGGGATGGGTCTCGTGCCCATCCCCTTTTGGTGTGTCAGCCGGCTTGTTGACGGGATTCGGCACTCGCTCCCGGGGAGGCGTCAAGATGAAACGCGTCGAGGCGCAATCCTTTAACCCTGGAAATGCGTACTGTAAGAGATTGCGAACATTGCCGGGAACGCACCAAGCCGCATAGCGTCGTTCACTCAATACGGGGGGAGGGAGCGGAGAGTGGCTTTTGCCGAGCCGTCTTCCGAGCAGCCAACCGCCATTTCCAAAGCTGGTTCCCGCCGGTCTTCGGTCGAGCAGGCTGCCATCCGGGCTGTAACCTATTCCGATATCTTCGATTATCCGCTCACCGTGGACGAGATCCATCGCTACCTGATCGGCATCGCCGTGCCCCGGAAGGCGATCGAAGAGATCCTGTTCCACGGCCGGCTGGTTCCGTGGCATCTATCCGAGCGAGATGGCTACTTCACCCTTCCAGACCGGGAGGGTATCGTCGATACTCGCCGAGAGCGGGAGCAGGCCGCGGCGCGTCTCTGGCCCCGGGCCATGCACTATGGCCGAATCATCGCCAGCTTGCCATTTGTCAGGATGGTGGCAATCACCGGTGAGCTGGCGATGGATAATGTGGGTCCACACTCCGATATCGATTACTTCATCGTGACCGAACCAGAGCGGTTGTGGCTGTGTCGCCTGATGGTGATCGGGGTTGTGCGTTATGCGGCTCCGCGCGGCGATACCGTCTGCCCAAACTATCTGGTATCAGAACGAGCCCTGGTGCTCGACGACCGGAATCTCTACACGGCTCATGAGGTCGCGCAGATGGTGCCAATCTCCGGCCGCGCAACCTATCAACAACTCCGTGAATCGAATTGCTGGGTTGGAGATTACCTCCCGAATGCCGGAGCCGCGCCACGTGCAGCCGATGTCTCACCGCGCGGGAGAGCAGTTCGCTTGCTGGCAGAGTCGGCCTTGCGCACGGGCGCCAGCGCCAGGCTCGAACGCTGGGAGATGGACCGCAAGGTTCGGAAACTCACGCGTGATGGACACGATCATCCGGAAGTCTCATTCTCCACCGACTGGTGCAAGGGCCACACTGACGGGCATGGGGAGCGCATTCTTGCAATGTTCAACGAACGATGGCGAGAGGTTGAGGGGCGGATGCAATGAGTGAGATTCTCTTCGGACAATCCTATTTCTTGCGCTTTGACCCGAAGCTCTGGGCCGCGATGCAGCCGTACCCACCGCTTGGCACCCTCTATGCAGCGAGTTACCTGCGCGACAAGGGCTATGACGTTGCCCTCTTCGACGCGATGCTCGCTGAATCCGAGCTGGAATGGGAACGCGCCCTCGACCGCGAGCACCCTCGCTTCGCAGTGCTCTTTGAGGACAACTTCAACTACCTCTCAAAGATGTGCCTCCTGCGCATGCGCGAGGCTGCGTTCAACATGATCGCCATGGCCCGGAAGCGAGGGTGCACGGTTATCGTCTGCGGCTCGGATGCTTCCGATCACTTCGACAGGTACATGGCGTCGGGCGCGGATTTTGTGCTCGTCGGTGAGGGTGAGCACACGCTCGGCGAGCTGCTTGACCGGCTCACTGGCCGAACCGATACGCCATTGTCCGCGATCCAGGGCATGGTCTATCGCGAACCGGACGGTCGTCAGGAGATCGTCCAGACGCCACGCCGGCCGGATATCAAGCGTCTGGACGACTTGCCCTTCCCCGCCTGGGATCTGGTGGACATTCCGAAGTATCAGGAGATCTGGTACAAGCGCCACGGATATTACTCCATGAACATGGTCACCACTCGTGGCTGTCCATTTCACTGCAACTGGTGCGCCAAGCCGATATGGGGACAGCGCTACAACGTGCGTAGTCCAGAGAATGTCGTAGCCGAGCTCAAGTGGATCTCGGAGCGCTACCATCCCGATCACATCTGGTTTGTCGACGACATCATGGGCTTGAAGCCCGGTTGGTTACAGCGCTTCGCGGACCTCGCCGAGGAGCATGACGTCCGCGTTCCGTTCAAGAGCTTGAACCGCGTGGATCTCCTGCTACGTGGCGATACCGTTCAAGCGCTGAAGCGCGCCGGGGCCAGGACGATCTGGGTTGGGGCCGAGTCGGGCTCCCAGAAGATCCTCGATGCGATGGAGAAGGGCACCCGCGTCGAGCAGATCTACGAGGCGGCCCGGCGGCTTCACGAGGCGGGGATCGAAGTCGGCTTCTTCCTGCAGTTTGGTTACCCCGGCGAAACACGCGCCGACATCGAGAAGACGTTTCAGATGGTGCGCGATTGCCGGCCGGACGACATTGGCGCGTCGGTCTCGTATCCGCTGCCAGGTACCAAGTTCTACGATCACGTGAGCGACCAGCTCAGCGCCAAGCAGAACTGGGTCGACTCCAACGATCTGGCCATGCTCTACCGCGGACCGTTCACGACCGAGTTTTACCGGCAGCTCCACACGATCCTGCACAAGGAGTTCCGAGCGCGGAACTATCGGGACGAGCTCAAACAACTCGCAAGGCAACCACGGTCAATCCGGCGGAAGCATGTACGCAACGCCGCGGCCATGACTGTCCACTCGATGAGCCTGCCGCTGGAGCGCCACCGGCTCAACCGACTGGCGCGACAACCACACACTGGTCTCGCCCCCATACCGCTCGATGCGGACCCGGCAGCGGCGGCAACGCCAACACCGCAGTCCGAGGCATAGCGTCATGACTGGAAAACAGATGAAGCGCCACAAGGTTGTGCTCTATAACCCCCAAGCCGTCTTCCACACAATGCCACTCGCATTGCTGGCGATCGGTTCGTATCTTGATCCGGCGAAGTATGACGTCCGCATCATTGATGGACGGCTTGCCGATGATCCCGTGGGCACGATTCTGGCAGAGATCGACGACGCGCTGTGCCTCGGCGTCTCGGTCCTGACCGGTGCGCCGATTCGCGACGCGCTTTGGATCACCCGCGCGGCCAAAGCCAGGCGGCCAGATCTGCCGGTGATCTGGGGAGGATGGCACACGTCTCTCTTCCCGACGGAAACGCTGGACGAGCCGACGATCGACATCACCGTACAAGGTCAGGGCGAGGTGACCTTTGGCGAGATCGTTGATTCACTGGCGGCCGATCGGCCCGCGACTGATATTCGCGGCACCACCACCCGGGTACACGGTGAGGTGGTACAGCATCCGCCACGCCCGCTCGGAAAGATGCACGACTTCCCCCCACATAACTACGATCTGATTCCCATGGAGCGCTACTTCCACCTCAAAGGAGAACGGCAGTTCGATTACATCTCGTCCACCGGTTGCTACTTCCGATGTGCCTTCTGCGCCGATCCCTTCGTCTACAACCGCCGATGGGTTGGTCTGGAGCCGGAGAGAATCGCCGAGGAGACCGAGCGCCACTGGAATCGCTACCAATTCACCGAGCTCGCGTTTCAGGACGAGACCTTCTTCACCTACCCAAAGAGAGTTGTAGCAATCGCTGAGGCATTCGTTCGGCAAGGCTCTCGATTCCAGTGGACGGCAACAATGCGGGCCGATCAAGGCCACCGCCTGACCGATGACGTGTTCGATCTTTGCGTGCGTTCCGGCCTGCGGAGGGTGATGATCGGGGTCGAATCAGGTTCTCAGGAGATGCTTGAATGGCTGCAGAAAGACATTACGATCGAGCAAGTTCTCTATTCTGCCGAGAAGTGCGTCGAACACGGAATCGGAGCCATCTTCCCATTCATCGTCGGATTTCCTGGCGAGACGGACGCGAGTGTCCGCGCAACGATGGCCATGATCAAGAAGCTACGCGCGATGAGCCCGCAGTTCGAGACACCTGTGTTCTACTACAAGCCGTATCCGGGATCGCTCATCACTGAAGCGGTCGTTCGCGACGGATACCAGCTGCCCGCCTCTCTGGAGGAGTGGGCCGACTTCGACTTCATTGGCTCATCCGGCCCCTGGGTGAGCGAGCAGACCCACGAATTGATCGAGCGCTTCAAGTTTTATAACCGGTTCGCGTGGGGCTCGGAGCACTGGCTGCGCCGCCCACTCCAGCAGGTCGCGCGCTGGCGTTGTGCGCATGAGTTTTACGAGCTACCCCTCGAGAAGAAGATCGTCGAGCGATTGCGTCCGTTACCGCAACTGTCTTGAACCCCTGACGGTGGCGTCCGGGAGGGTTAGGAGCAGCGTCAAGCCATGGATATTCTGCTAACGCACGGGTACTGTCTCTACGAGGATCCGCACGAGCTGAAAGTTATGAAGCCGTATCCACCGCTGGGGATTCTCTACATCTCGGCCCACCTCAAGGCGCGTGATTTTGACGTGTCGGTTTTTGATATGACCTTCAATGGCCTCGATGCCTTTGGCGAGTATGTTGAACGCGAACGTCCGCCGGTGGTGGGTATTTATAGCAATCTGATGACGCGACCGCGCATCATCAAGATGATCCGGCTGTGCACCGGGGCCGGGAGCCTGGTGGTGGTTGGTGGTCCTGATTCAGCCAACTATCCCGATGAGTACCTCGAGCGGGGCGCCAGCGCCGTCGTCATCGGCGAGGGCGAGCTAACGCTGGAGGAGTTGATCCCCCATCTGGCGCGCCATGGGCCGAATGGTATGGAGCACATCCAGGGCATTGCCTATCGCGATGATGACGGCAACGTTGTGCGCACGCCGGAGCGCCCCTACATCGCCAGCCTCGACGATCAGCCGTTTCCCGATCGCCATGCGATTGATATTCCCCGATACGTGCGTGTATGGCGCGAAAACCATGGCAGGGGATCGGTCTCGCTCATTACCGCTCGTGGGTGCCCATACACCTGTAAGTGGTGTAGCCACGCCGTGTATGGATACACCCACCGGCGCCGCTCGCCGGAAAACGTTGCCGACGAATTGCAGATGATCCTCGAAGAGTACGAGCCGGACATGGTCTGGTATGCCGACGATGTCTTCACGATCCATCGTGGCTGGTTCTTACGCTATGCCGCGGAGCTCAAGCAGCGCGGGATACGCATTCCGTTCGAGACCATCTCGCGTGAGGACCGGCTCAACGAGGACATCGTCCAGGCGCTTGCCGAGATGGGCTGTTTCCGGCTCTGGATCGGCGCCGAGAGCGGTTCCCAGAAGATACTGGACTCGATGAAGCGCCGGACAAAGTCGGAGCGCGTCATCGAGATGGTGCATCTCCTGAAACAACACGGCATCGAGGCCGGCATGTTCATCATGCTCGGCTACGACGGTGAAGAGCTCGAGGATTTGCAGGCCTCCGTCGATCTCCTGAAGCGTTCGAACCCGGATACATTTCTCACCACCGTCGCCTACCCGATCAAGGGGACACCCTACTACAAGGATGTCGCTGACCGGATCATCGCCTTGAAGTCGTGGGACGAAGGGTCCGACCGTGACTTTACCGTCGCGGGCCGTCATTCACGCCGCTTCTATCGACATGCCACGCGCTGGATGGTGAACGAGGTGAACCTTCACAAAGGGAGACAGGGGCAGAAGCAGAACTATCCGCAACTGGCGAAAGCGTTCGTCAATCTTCAGCTTGGCAGGGCGGGAATGCTGCTGACCCAGCGCGAGGTAGAACGTGGCCAGTAGTCCGGTAATACCGCCCGCTCCGGCGCGGCCGTTCGACGCGATCGCGTCAGAATACGACGCGGCGTTCACCGATCGGCTCCTCGGGCGGTGGCTCAGGTCGATGGTCTGGCAGCGATTTGCGCAGACCTTTGATCCCGGCCAGCGTGTTCTGGAACTGGGCTGCGGCACGGGCGAAGACGCAATCTGGCTCGCACGTCAAGGAGTCATCGTCACCGCAACCGACGCTTCAACCGCGATGCTTGAGATCACCCGGCGCAAGGCAGAGGCTGCTGGAGTGAGCGATCGCGTCAGCGTCAGCCGCCTTGATCTGGAGTCGCTCCAGCGTTCAGGCCCATACGATGGGCTCGATGAGCCGTATGACGGCGTCGTCTCGAATTTTGGGCCTATGAACTGTGTCGAGGATCGCCGTGCCCTTGCCGATGGACTCGGCGGGCTCGTTCGTTCCGGTGGCCGGGTCGTGCTCGTCGCGATGGGACCGGTATGCCCCTGGGAGATAGTCTGGCACCTCGGCCACGGCCAGGTGCGTACCGCCTTCCGCCGTTTCCGCCGGGGAGCCGTGGCGCATGTCGGCGCTGGAGAAACAGTGCGCGTCTGGTATCCGTCGCATCGACGCCTCGGAAGCGAGTTCGGGGCGCACTTCAAGGTCCTGGAAACCGTCGGCATCGGGCTGCTCTTACCGCCCTCCGCGATGGCGCATCTTGTCGATCGAGCGCCCCGTGCCTTCGCCCGGCTGGCGGTGCTCGACCGGCGGCTCGCTGGCGCGCCGCCGTGGCGTTGGCTCAACGATCACTACCTCATGGTCCTGGAGCGGCGATGAGCGCGAACATCCGGCCAGTTGAACGTTGGCATGGCGATGGCGTGACGCCAGAGACATCCGACGACGATGCGGCTACCACCCCGTTCGTCTTTGCCTGCCCTGAGTGTCGGACACCGCTCGAGAGCCGGGGAGACGACCAGCTCTATTGCCCGGCCGGACAGCACGCGTTCCACCGCGGCCAGGGCATCTGGAGAATGTTGCCGGCCGGCCGAGTTGCCCACTTTCAAGCGTTCATCCGGGATTATGAAACGATACGCCGGGAAGAAGGGCGTGGCGCCGCCGGCCCGGCGTACTACCGCAACCTGCCCTTCGTTGACGTCACCGGACGTTTCAGCGAGGACTGGCGCATTCGGGCGACGAGTTTCGAGGCATTGCTCAAGCGCGTGATCCGGCCGATCGAGGCGCAGCAGGGCCGGCCCTTGACGATCCTGGATATGGGCGCCGGCAATGGCTGGCTGTCTAACCGGCTCGCAGCACGAGGTCACAGTGTCGTGGCCATTGATTTGCTCACCAACGAGGTCGACGGCCTCGGGGCGCACGTCCACTACGACATGGAGTTCACTCCAGTACAGGCCGAGTTCGACCGCTTGCCGTTTGTGGATGGTGCGTTCGACCTCGTCGTCTTCAACGGGGCGTTGCATTACTCAACCGATTTTGTCGAAACGCTGCGAGAGGCGTTGAGGGTTACACGGGCTGGCGGCCGCCTGGTGATCGCTGATTCACCGGTGTACCGGAATGCCGCAAGCGGGAAGGCAATGATCCGCGAACGAGAGACCGAGTTTGAGTATCGCTACGGCTTCCCTTCGAACGCGATCCCTTTTGAGAACTTTCTCACCTACGACCGACTCAACGAGCTTGGCGATAGCCTGGGGCTGGAGTGGAGAATGATCCAGCCATTCTATGGACTGTCATGGGCCTTGCGACCGTGGAAGGCGCGAATCCGCCGGCGCCGGGAGCCCGCCAGGTTTCTGTTGATCGTCGGCCTGCGCGGCCAGCCGCGAGCGCCGTCATCGACAAGAGTGGTGGCGGCTCTGGGTAGGCGGTGGCTGGCCTGGCGTTACCGTCTCACCCAGCGCCACCGTTACGACACGTTAGTGCTCGAAGATGTCGCAGGTCACCCGATGCTTGTACTGCCGCGGGTCTTCAATCCAAAGCTGCTCAAGACGGGCGAGTTTCTGGCCGAGGCGCTGCACGACGGCCTCATTTCGCCCGGTGCATCCGTGCTCGACATGGGGACCGGGAGTGGCGTTGGTGCGATCGCCGCCGCAGCATGGGCTGGACGGGTTGTGGCGGTTGACATCAACCCTCAGGCCGTGCGCTGCGCGCGCATCAACGCGTTACTCAACGAGGCCGAGGACACAATCGACGTGCGACTGGGAGATCTGTTCACGCCGGTGCGAGGGGAGCGCTTCGACGTCATCCTCTTCAACCCTCCGTACTACCGTGGCGTTCCCCAGGATGATCTCGACCATGCGTGGCGATCGATCGATGTCGTTGAACGTTTTGCGGCCGAGCTGGCGGACCACCTGAATCCAGGCGGTATTGCGCTTGTGGTGCTGTCGACCGATGGCGAATCAGAATCGTTCCTGGAGTCGTTTCGGGCCAATGCGTTGAACGTCACGACCGTCCTCCGGAGGAAGCTTGTGAACGAGTCGCTCACGCTGTACCGGCTGAGTCTGAAAGGGTAACCACGCGATGCTGATTCTCTACAACCCTCAGAGTACGGCGGGCCGCAAGAAAGTGTTGCCGATGTCGCTCCTTGCTGTCGGCAGCCTTCTGGAGGGTGACCACGACTACATGATCATCGACGGCAACGTGGAGCCTGATCCGGTGGCGGCGATTGACCTCGCGGTGCGCGAGACCGGGGCCGACGTGCTCGCGGTGACGGTCATGCCCGGTCCTCAAATCAGTCACGCCGTGGCACACTGCCGCCAGCTCAAGGCGATGCACCCGGACCTGACGATTGTCTGGGGAGGCTATTTCCCGACTCAACACTATGACAGTTGTTTGCGAGCCGACTACGTCGACTACGTCGTGCGCGGACATGGCGAAGTGGTGTTCAAGTCCCTGATGGATAGCCTGCGTCGCCGCGAAGATCCGGCCGGGATTCCGGGCCTGGCCTACCGTCATCCGGTGACAGGCGAGATCACATCCAACGACATGGCGCCGATCCCGCACCCCAACCAGATGCCCGACTTTCCCTACCACCGGATTGACGTTCCGAGCTATGTGCGGCCCACCTTCATGGGAGAACGGACGCTGCCGCACCATTCCAGCTACGGCTGCCCGTTCCACTGCAACTTCTGCGCGGTCGTGAACATGGTCGGCGGCCGCTGGCTGGCCCAATCGGCAGAGCGGACCGCTGGACTGGTGCGCTCGTTCGTCGAGCAGTGGGACGTCGACGCGGTCGAGTTCTACGACAACAACTTCTTCGTGCACGAGAAGCGCACCGCCGAGTTCGCCGAGCGGATCATGGACCTCGGGATCGACTGGTGGGGCGAGGCACGCATCGACACGCTGATGAAATACTCCGACCGATCGTGGGAGTTGATGCGCGACAGCGGGCTGAAGATGGTCTTCCTCGGCGCCGAATCCGGCTCCGACGAGACACTCAAGCGGATGAACAAGGGCGGCACGGCGTCAACCGAGAAGACGTTGGAGATCGCCCGCAAAATGCAGCACTACGGCATCGTCCCGGAGTTCTCGTTCGTGCTCGGCAACCCGCCGGATCCCGAGGCCGACGCGCACAGCACCATGGAGTTCATCCGCAAGGTCAAGCGCGTCAATCCCGACGTCGAGATCATCCTCTACATGTACACCCCGGTCCCGCTCGCCGGCGAGCTCTACGACCAGGCGAAGGCACGAGGCTTCCGGTTCCCGGAGACGCTCGAGGATTGGATCGATCCCGAGTGGCAGGACTTCCTGCAGCGCAGGAGCGCGCATGTCCCCTGGATGGAAGACCCGCTCCGACGCGAGATCCGCAACTTCGAGCGGGTGCTCAATGCCTATTACCCGACGTCAACCGACCCAAAGCTGCGCGGCATGTGGCGCTGGGTTCTCAAGGCGTCGAGTGCGGGACGCTACCATCTGCGCCTGTATCAACATCCGTTGGAGCTACGCGTCTTGCACAAGCTCCTGGCCTACCAGCGTCCGGAGACGAGCGGGTTCTAGCCGCATCCTTCCAGGAACGTCGATTGAACAAAGGGAAGGCATCCCGTGCTCTCACCCATACAGATTGCAAAGCGGCAGCTGACGCGTTCGAGTCATCGCATCCACACGATGCCGGTGCTCATTCTCATGGCCCACAGCAGGTGTAATTGTCGTTGCGTCATGTGCGACATCTGGCGCGCGAATCGCAATGGACAAGAGATTCCGCGGGAGAAGCTTGCGCAACACATCGAGACGTTTCGGCGGCTCAATGTGCAATGGGTGGTGCTATCCGGCGGTGAAGCCCTGATGCACTCGAACCTCTGGTCGCTCTGCGAGTTGCTCAAGACCCTGCCGGCAAAGATCACGCTGCTGTCCACGGGCCTCCTTCTCAAACGCAACGCCGCCGATGTGGTCAGGTGGTGCGATGAGGTCACGGTCTCGCTCGATGGGAGTCACGGCGTGCATGACGCCATTCGGCGGGTACCACGGGCATTTGAACGGCTCGCCGAAGGCGTGGCGGCGCTCAAGGAACGTGAACCGGCATTCCCGGTGACCGCCCGCTGCGTTCTCCAGCGCGAGAACTATGCAGACCTGCCGAATATCATTGACGCGGCGCACGAGATTGGCCTTAACCAGATCTCGTTCCTGTCGGTCGATGTCTCGTCTTCGGCGTTTAATCGCCCTGTACCCTGGGGCGACGAGCGGGTTGCCGATGTCGCGCTCAGTCCCCACGAGGTGGCCGAGTTTGCGAGGCTCGTCGAGCGGACGATCGAAGACCACTCGGAAGACTTCGAATCTGGCTTCGTGGCGGAGAGCCCCGACAAGCTGCGCCGGCTGCCGCGCTATTTCGCGGCGATTAACGGTGATGGTGACTATCCGCAAACGGTTTGCAACGCACCCTGGGTGTCCACGGTTATCGAGACCGACGGATCGGTTCGTCCGTGTTTCTTTCACCACACGTTTGGCAACATCGACGAGCAGCCGTTGGAGGACATTATCAACTCCGAGGAGGCGATCGAGTTTCGCCGTACGCTTGATGTCACGAAGAACCCGATCTGCCGGAAGTGTGTCTGCACCCTGCACCTTGGCCTGAAAACGCCGGTCGGGACCTCCTGATGGGTCATCGGCGGACGCGGATCGCTATTCCTTCGGTGATTCCAGATCACCCCCGAATCTGGTAACCATTGCGAGGCGTCAGAGACAGGGACAATCTTGAAGGTGCTCAGCTACAACATCCGCGACGGTGGGAAGAAGCGCTTGTCCGATATTGCCGGCATTATTCACAGCCAGGATCCCGACCTCGTTGCAGTGCAAGAAGCCAACAGCCGCTCCAGGGTGGTGACGCTGGCACGTGAGCTTGGGATGCAATTGGTGTTCGGAAAGGCCAACACCAGGCACCACATCGCCTGGCTGAGCCGCCTGCCGATCCAACGACACAAGAACCATCGCCTTGCGCCCCTCAGCAAGACTCTGCTTGAGATCGAAGTCGTCTGGCATGGTGATCTGGTGCGGCTCTTCGCTACCCATCTCGCCGGCGGCCGGGATGTCGTCCATCCCGCGCAGGAGGTGCCCGTCATCCTCGACGTGCTCCGTCCCCTCGTCGGCCAACCCCATCTCCTGGTCGGAGACTTCAATGCCCTCGCTCCGCATGATCCTGTCGGAGATCCTCCCCAGGAGTTTAAACCGATGAAAGCCGCCATCGACGCCGACCCGCGTGAGGCCGTGCGTCTCATCCTCGAAGCTGGTTATCTGGATTGCTACCGGGCCGTTCATCCTCCACGCCCTGGCTATACGTTCCCCGCGGATGCGCCATGGCTGCGATTCGACTACATCTTCGCGTCGCCAGAGATAGCAGATCGCGTGGATCGATGCGACATCGTTGAGTGCGAAACGTCCGTCCGGGCATCAGACCACCTGCCGCTGTGGGCCGAGTTTCGACAACAGGGTTGTTGTCGCAGCATTGGCCAGACAAATGTTTAGAGTAATCGTCTGATCGTACGGACGAACGCTTATGTGGCTGGAACGCTTTGCGGGAGACTATGGCGCTCCATCTCTCAGGCACGTTCACGAATGGTGAAGTCCTCTGGATCGTCGATTTGCGAGCGTTGCGCTGCCCGGATGGCCTGGACGACGCCGTGGTCGTTCAGAGGAGCCCAGCCCTTGCCTTCCCCCGCGCCGAAGATGGAAGGAGCGTGGCGATCCAGGTTGAAATGCAGGAAGCGGTCCTGTTCGCGGCCGTCAATGCTCGCATCCGCGCAAGAGAAAACCCCGGCGGTGGTGGAACACCCCGGGGCGTGACCGGCCAGGTTGGGCCTGGTCGATGGACTGAGTATAACCCATGAGCCTTGCTCGTCTTAACGAGACTTGTGTAACCCGGTTCCTGGCTGCATGAACTGCGGGTTGAAGAACGCCAGGTCCATGGCCAGCCAGATCGTTTTCGAGAAGGGATAGAAGAAGACGGGGAAGGCGATACCCCCCACGACCCCCGCCGTGACCAGGATCAGCACCGGCGTGTCAGGCCAGGTGAGATACGCGACCAGCAGGACGATAAAGCCGAAGCCGAACAGCGTGACGACGGTGTTAATCGCCACCGCGCCGACCCAGTAGCCTTCTTCACGCTCGAAAACCAGACCACAGCGCGGGCAGGCCTCCACCATCTCCGTCCAGCCTTGAAAGATCTTACGCTCGCCGCAACGCGGGCAGCGCTTGGTCAATCCCCGTAGGAGGATGTGCGCCTTACTGATCTGGTGAGGAATATCGGATGGTGCCTGCATGCTAACCCCTTCATTGATGAAACGACAAACCGGCGCAACTCATGCCACACGGCGCGTTGAGGGGGTGCATGACCCGTCAGCCCGCACATCCTGCGCGGTGACATTCTCTATTACCGTAAAGATACAGGATCAGCGGCCATCCGTGGTCAATTTTGCTCATTTAGATCATTATGCTTGATGCTCGCATAGCGAACGCAGTCATGCGACCGCATGCGCACGAATCACGTATAAGCAGCGTGCTCTCGATCGTAGCGAACAGGGGAGAGTGCTCGATCGCCGGGCTCCGGCCTGGTTGGCGTGTCGTCGGGCGGAGCGTTAGCGTTGCCCGCCATTGTGTTGAAACGAAGGCATCGACATGCCGTGATTACCCGCATACCTGGCCATGTCTGGCGCTGTCCAACCGCTCAGGAGCTGCGCGTCCGGCTGATAGACCTCGATACCGAGGGGGCGGCACACCGATACCGGGTCTGCGGCGTCCGGTCCCCACAGCGGAATGGAGAGATCACCACCGGGACAGGTGGAGATGGCGCAGAGCACGTCGATCTCCGCGAAGAACTCGAAGAAATCGCCCTGCTGAGCCGGGCTTGGCTTCATGAAGTAGCGGTCGCTGTCCCCGGTCAGCCCGGTCACCTGGAAGATATTGAGCACGTCGTGGACATCCATCTCGTTCATGCCCCAGGGCAGGACGGCCCGTGTCAGATTCGAGTGGCAGCTGAAATCGAAATCCTCGCCAGTGAGAATCTTGTTCACATACGGGTCGCAGCGCGTGCCGAGCAGATCGTGGCAGCGGCCACCGTCCTCATCGACCCCGTAGTCGATCGTGTCGTTGGTGATCGTCAGCATCGGTCGTAGATAGGGGAGGCAGGACCAGAGGCGGTTGCCGGCCGTCACATGGGATGCCTCAAGCTGTTTCGTCCGCGCTGCCCAGAACCGTTCACGGGGGTTGTGCAGATTCCAGACATTGAAGTCCGCTACCTGAGGTCCCTCAATAACGACAACCCGGCAGACCTGGCCGGCCATGACCGGCCAGGCGCGACCTGAGCGGATCGGGATCACGAACGAATCCACCAGCTCCCGTTGGGCGGTTTCGCCGGCGATCCGGGCGTAGAACGCATGGTCAATGTCGAGCGAATTGCTCTCGGACGGCAGATAGGTCCACAAATTGGACGTCATCTCACTTCCTCTCCTCACGGGCTTCGTTTTCAGGACGCAGGTGGCGATTCCACAAAACTCAGGACCTGACGCCAGGCGTCCTCGCACGCGGACTGGTGCTCGGAGAAGGTGCGGTCGAAGAACGAGTGCGGAGCTCCGTCGTAGACGACCATACGGTGCGGCACGCCGGCATCGTTAAGCTGTCGAGCGAACGACTCGAATTCCGAGAGCGGCGTGAAGTCCTCCCCGGCAACGAGCATCAGCAGTGGCGACTGCATCTTCGGGACGGCTTCCTGGATGCGCGCCGGCACGCCATAGAAGCCGATGGCGCCCGCGAGGCCCGGTTGTGAGGCGGATTGCCGCCAGGAGTTCCCACCACCGAAACAGAAGCCAGTGGTGAAGACGTGCTCTACGTTGCCACCCTGTTCCGAACGCAGGTAGTCAACCGCGGCGGCGGTGTCGACATCGACGCCTTCCGGGGTGGTTTGATCCACGTGGGGCCGGTATTCAAACGACTCGTCGCGCGAACCCATGCCCGCCGTGCGGCCGAAGTAGTCGATGGCGATGGCGTCAATCCCGACTTCAGCGAAGCGCCGCGCCAGCTCTTTGTAGAACTCGTGCAGGCCCCGCACGTCCGGGAGGATCACCATGCCGGCTCCGGATGGTTGCGCGGCCCGCGCCGCGTACGCCATGAATTCGTTGCCGTCGCTCGCCCGCAGGGTGAGATCCCCTTCAGACGCCACGCTACCGCCGTTGCCCGGTGGAACGGGTGGTCGAGACGCGTCATCGTGGCACATGGTTCGGTCTCCTTTCCCATCATGGTGATTGGTCAGATCGCGTGTACGGTAGCAGATGTTCCATCTGGCTCGCGAGTGCGCCCGAAGGGGTCTACCCCGGCGCGAGCGGTGCGATGGTTTTGCCCGAGCAGGTCGTTCGTCATCCTGAGTACTCGACCGCAGGGGCGTTGTCACGCTCCGGGGTTGCGCCTGTCGGTCGGCGATGACACCAGCATCCTGCGCCTATTAGTCATCCTGAGTACTCGACCACGATGATGGTGTCACCCGGGTAGGGGAGGAGCTCGTCTCCTCCCGAAACCCCCATCCGCTCGACGCGGGAGGAGACGAGCTCCTCCCCTACGGAACCCCGGAGCGTACCCCTCTGGTGATCATCCGGTGCCTGTTAGTCATCCTGACGCAAGGAAGGATCTCTGCGTCAAACGCCTCGGCAATCAGGCAAGAGATCCTTCCTTGCGTCAGGATGACGATCAAACGCAGGATGACGATCAAGCTCAGTACTGGTCCACAGGCGACCTCCTCCCCGAGGGGGTTGCACCAGCATCGTGGTCGAGTATTGAGCGCAGTCGAATCGATCTCTGCTCTTGCCTACGAGGGGTTCAACCAGAGATCCTTCCTTACGTCAGGATGACTAAAAAACACCCTTCTCGACCCGAACACCTCGGGAAGCCGGGGTAGAGATCCTTCCTTCCGTCGGGATGACTAAAGCACCGTTCTCGACCCGAACGCTTCCCCTTTTCCTTGCGTTGATCCCAACGGGGGTTCACTCAGGGAGCGGGATGAAGAGCGAGACGCGCTCCTGGGTGCCGACACCGCGCGTGATGTGCCCTTTGCCGGTGACGTCCTCGGCCAGCATGATCGTGCCTGGGCCGATCCGACGAACCTCGCCGTCGCTCGCTTCAACCTCTGCTTCGCCGGACAGCGTGATCACGAACTGGCGACGTGGGGCGGGGTGCCAGTCGAGGAGCTGGTCGGCCGGGCTGCGCCGGAAGATCACCCCGGTCGCCGGGTAGAGCGTCGAGATGTCGGAGCCGCCGGAATGCTCATCGAGCGCGATGTCGACATCCTCGAAATGGCTCTCGCCGTGTGGATCGGAATAGATGCGGAAGTATTTCACTGATCCCTCCTCGTGCGCTGCCCGCGTGGCCGCCTGGTGTCCGGGGAGGACACCAGGCGGCCGTCTGCCGTTGCTTCCTGGATTGCTTTAGTCGTCTGCGGGCACGCGCTCCTCAGCTTTGACCGGCGTCGTGCCGATCAACGGGACACCTGCCGCCTTGAGTTTTGCGGTGAAGGCAGCGACGTCGTCGTTGACGATCTGCTGGACCGCGTGGTGCGCCGAGATCACGTCTTCGGAGAGATTCCCGAAGACCTCTTGCGCCTGGGCGGTCGGAGCGTGGTCCGACTCGTCGATCGCCAGCGAGAGGACAGCGAGCTTCTCTCGCAAGCCGTTCTCACCGCCCTTGACGGTCACGCGGTCCGATGTCCGCAGCTGATCTTCGCGGAGCGTGATCTTCTCGGACAGCGCCTCGGCTGCCTTCGTGATCTCTTCGTTGTTCGCCCGGGCGGCCCAGTCGTTGGCCTGCTTGCGAATCTGATCCAGCGTGTTGAGCGCTTCGTTCGCGCGGGAGATCGAGTCTCGGATGGCGACCTTGAGGTCGTACTGTGCCTTGAGATCGTCGCCCGAGATCGGCAAGCGCGAGTCCGGCAGGATCGAGAACGTGTGTGACTGCTTCACTTCTCCGGTCTTCAGCTCGACGCTGTAGTCGCCCGAGACCACCTTCGGGGCAGCTCCGGCCAACATCATGCGCCGGCGTGCCGGCAAGTTGGCGTCCGCCTCACGCGGGGTGGGGCCATCCGCCTTCATGTTCCAGATCAGGCGGTTTGCGCCGGCCTTGACCTTGAGCTTGTTCTCGTCGTCGCCCGATGTAGAGAAGGTGCGCACGACGTTGCCGGTGTTGTCCTTGATGGTGACCTTAACCTCTCCCTCCGGCTTCTCGGCCAGATAGAAGTGGATAATGACACCGTCCGGCGGATTCTCGCCGGCGTTGAGGAGCTGTGTCTGCACCTCACCGTCAGCGCCGCGCACCTGCCGCGAGTCAACGGTGACCGGTCCGGACCCACGGTAGCCGGCGTAGTCCAGCGAAGGTTCCTGTCCGTAGCCCGCATTGATGCGGTAGCGCACGGTATCGCGCGGCTTGAACAGGTGCACATTCTCGACCTGGTTGTCCTGCAGCTGGTGCAGCGGGGTGATGTCGTCGAGAATCCAGAACGAGCGGCCGTGGCTGGCGACGACCAGATCGTTGTCCTTCACCACCAGATCGTGGATTGGGACCACCGGCAGGTTGGACTGCAGGCGGGTCCAGTTCGCGCCGTCGTCCAGCGAGAAGTAGACACCGGTCTCGGTTCCGGCATAGAGAATG
The DNA here is from genome assembly GCA_963729445.1 of uncultured Chloroflexia bacterium. Taxonomy (GTDB): domain Bacteria; phylum Chloroflexota; class Chloroflexia; order Thermomicrobiales; family CFX8; genus JACCZH01. The sequence continues at coordinate 847,214 of CAVSNU010000002.1, read as the reverse complement.
CCGGGCTTCGTCGTGTCCTCGCGGATCGTGCGGGTGAAGTCGTGCTCCGGAATGCCGTTGGTAATGCGCTGCCAGGTCTTGCCGTAGTCCTCGCTCTTCAGCAGGTACGGTGTGGTGTCGTCGTGCTGGTAGCGGTTGGCCGCGACATAAACTTTGGCGGCGTTATGCGGCGAGACATCGATGACGCTGATGCGCGCCGGGTTCTTGGCCGGGTTCGGCAGCACGTCCTCGGAGGGAGTGATGTTCTCCCAGTTCTTGCCGCCGTCCTTCGAGACATGGATCAGGCCGTCGTCTGAGCCTGCGTACATGACGCCCTCTTCGTGCGGCGATTCCTTGAAGGCGAAGATCGTTCCGTATGCCTCTGCGCCGACGTTCTCTGACGAGATTGGACCACCCGAGAGCTCCTGGTGGGCCGGGTCATTGCGGGTCAGGTCGCCGCTGATGACGTCCCAGCTTCCGCCCTCGTCGTAGGAGACGTGCACGAAGTTGGAGCAGGCGTAGAGCTTCTCCGGGTCGTGTGGGGACACCTCCACCGGGAACGTCCACTGGAAGCGGTACTTGTGAATCTTGGTCGGCGAGCTGAAGCCGTAGAACTCCGGCCAGACGGTGATGTTGCGCGTCTGGTCTGTCTCCGGGTACCAGGCGCGGAAACGGCCGTGACCGAGCCCGCTCCCAACTGAGCCGCCATAGACGGTGTACGGGGCTGTTGGCTTGACCGCGATGTGGCCGCTCTCGCCGCCGCCCGGCACCTGGTAGTTGGTCCAGTTGATCGAGCCGTTGAAGCCGATGCTCGGAACCCGCATCGCCGTGTTGTCCTGCTGCGAGCCGTAGACGTTGTAGGGAACCTGGTTGTCGACGGTCACATGATAGAACTGCGCGGTCGGCTGGTTCATGATCGTTGACCACGACTTGCCGCGGTTGAAACTGATGACGGCACCGCCGTCGTTGCCCTCGATAATGCGGTCGGGGTTGTTGGGATCGATCCAGATGTCATGGTTGTCACCGTGCGGCGTCGGGATCTGGAAGAACGTCTTGCCGCCGTCGATCGACTTCGAGAACTGTTGATCCATAACCCAGACGGTGTCGGCGTTGGCCGGGTCGGCGTAGACGTGGGTGTAGTACCACGGGCGTGTGCGCAGCGCGTTGTCGTCGCTGACGTACTCCCAGTTTTCGCCACCATCGTCCGAGCGGTAGAGCCCGCCCTTGTCCGCCTCGATGAGCGCCCAGACCCTGCCGGGCCGGGCTGGTGAGGCAGTGATGCCGATTTTGCCGAGCACAGGTTCGCCTGGAAGACCGGGCTTACCGGTCAGCTCGCTCCAGGTGTCGCCGCCATCGGTGGACTTCCAGATGCCGCTCTCCTCGCCGCCGCTCTCGATCGACCACGGGTAGCGCTGCACTTGCCAGATGGCGGAGTAAAGGATGCGCGGGTTGGTCTGGTCCATCGAGAGGTCGATGGCGCCGGCGCCGTCACTCTTGTAGAGCACCTTCTCCCAGGACTCGCCGCCGTCGGTCGAGCGGAAGACGCCGCGCTGCTCGTTGCGGCCCCAGGCGTGGCCCAGCGCGGCAACATAGACCAGATCCGGGTTGTCCGGGTGAATCCTGATCCGGCTAATGTGGCGGGTATCTTCGAGGCCGACATTGCGCCAGGTCTGGCCGCCATCGGTCGACTTGTAGACGCCGTCACCGTTTGAGACGTTACTGCGAATCGAGGCCTCGCCGGTTCCAACGTAGATCACGTTGGGGTCACTGGCCGAGACGGCGATCGCGCCAACGGCCGACGTGTTGAAAAAGCCATCCGAGACGTTGTACCAGTGCGCGCCGGCATCATCGGTCTTCCAGACGCCTCCAGCGCAGGCTCCGAAGTAGAACGTTGCCGGCGCTACCGGGTCTCCGGCTACGGCGACGACTCTGCCGCCCCGGTGCGGACCAATATTTCGCCACTTGAGCGACCCATAGACGTCAGGATCCATACTAGGCATTCCTCCCTCGTACAACAATCAGGCGCGTTGATAGTAGTACATTTCGCGCAAGTTGATCACGCCGGCCGCGAGCATTCGCGCCGATCGGGTGAATGCGATCGCTGTAGCGAAGCCTGAATCACCGGCCGTGCTCAAACCCGCACTACCCATGCCGTCTTCATCCTTCGTTCTCGCGGGGGTGGCACGCACGGAAGTCATCGGCAACGGTCGAGAGCGCCGCAAACCTGACATCGTCGTGCTGGCTGAAATAATCGATGAGCCGCTCGAGCATCAGCATGCGATGTCCGCGGCCAATCACCTGGGGATGCATGGTCAGGGTGTAGACGCCGCCTTCGATCTCGCGATACATGTAGTCGAAGTCCCCGCGCCAGATCTCCTCAACCTTCGATGGGGCTGACAGTCCCGGGTTGACGCGGCCACCGACCGACAGGTATTCGAAGTGCGGAAAGTCGTCGAGGATCCAGGTGACCGGTATCTCGACCAGGTCAACTTCCGGGCCGAATTCGTAGGGACCATCCTTACGGATCACGTCCCCGGTGCGACACCAGTATGTCTCGAAATCCTTGCCCATCAGGGAGCTCTCGTACCGGAAGCCGTACTCAAGCAGCAGCTCGATGGTGTTCGGGCTGTTGTCCCAGGCCGGGGAGCGGTAGCCTATCGGTCGCGTTGCCCCGGCGTTTTCGAGTGCCTCAAGGCCGCGCTCGAGGACGCGCTGCTCCTCGGCACGCTCTAGCTTGACCGGGTTCTCATGCAGGTATCCGTGATGGCCGACTTCGTGACCGGCGGCCACGATTGCCTTGACTGCGTCCGGGTAGGTGTCAGCCGTGTGCCCGGTGATGAAAAACGTTGCGGGAATCTGGCGCTGGTCGAGGAGCTTCAAAATGCGCTCGACGCCGATCACGCCGAACTCTCCCCGGGAGATCATGCTCGGTGAGGTGGCGCCGAAAGGACCGATCCACAACGATATGGCGTCGAAATCGAAGGTGAGACACACCGTCGCCCGGGGCTGTTCAGTTGCTGCCATCTTCCCTCTTTCTTCGGTTTCTCCAGTTTCCAAATCGTGCCATCATACGATGCGAGGCGCACAATGTGCATGCCTGTGAGGCAGCCGTGGACAGACGGATTGCCTGACCACATTTGACAAACGGTTGGGCGCGCCCGTACATTAGGCGCGTCCAAGCAAGGCAGTAGCGTGCAGTGGGCGTTACTGGTGAATTTGATGTCGTTCTACAGACCACGCCAGTAGAGAGACATGGCGATGCGGCTGATGCACGGGATTGCGTGACTCTCCCGCCGTTAGCGCATACGCGAGAAGGTAGCTGACCTATTTGTCGCTACGTCCTCGGCCCAGCTCTTCGTGCTTGGCGACGCGGCGTATGCTTCGGGCCGCCTGTTGTTGCTCGGGCTCCCGCGCGCCTTGCCGGAGTTGGATAATCGAGAACTGAAGCAGAGGCGTTGACTCGCGTGTGTTGGGGTCATGAAAGTGCTGGATAGCGATGAATGCAGTCAATAATCTCGATGAGCACGACAGGAGCCTGATCCGTGCTCTTCAGGAGGATGCCCGGGCCAGTTACCAGGATCTGGCGACCAGGACAGGCATGTCTCCCGCGACGGTTCGTCGCCGCGTTGAACGATTATTTGCCTGTAACGTGGTTCGGCCCATGACGGTCCCCGGATGGCCTGAGCTGGGCTATACCATGATCGCTTTTGTGGGCATCTCGGTCGAGCTGACCCGCCTCAAAGAGGTATCCGCCAAGCTCGCCAGCATGGATGAGTTCTACTGGCTGGCGATGACGACCGGAGATTACGACCTCTTAGGCCAGATCGTGCTCTCGACCAACAACGACGTCGCGGAGTTTGTCTCCGAGCGCGTTGCCCCGATTGAGGGTATCCGCAACTTTCGTATCCTCGTCGCCCCCACCTTCTACAAGCCATCCTGGGACTACCGCCTGCCCGAGCCTTCCGCCCCAGACTAACCGTGCATTCCGGGCTTGACGACTGCGTCTTCACTCCCTGTTCCCTGTAGCGCCTGACAACACCAACGTCGCGCTCAAGCGTGCGTCTCGTCAGCATGCTGGCGGCCAATCGCGCTCGCGTCCACACTTCCGCAAACGTTGCGTTTTCGCTCACAATAGTGTCACCTGTTGACAATTTCATTCGGTGTAGTAGTATGTCCTGCAGAACTCAATCACATAGATGACGATCGACAACAGAATCAATTACGGGGTACTTGGAGTAAACTCCCGACAACTCAACCTACTCAACGCTCGTGGACTCTCGTCGTCTTTGTGGTGCGGTCGCTGCCGGAAGGAGTGGATTTGACGGAAAGTGAAGGTAATGGTCTGCCTCATGGAGGCTGAGATGCGCGACACCTTTCTGTCATTCACACTCGCGAGCGTCGCACGCAGATTCATGAAGGAAATCCTGCCAGTCAATTGCCGCTGATGATGTCGAGATCGAGCGTGAGCGGATGGTCTGTTCATCCGGCTCTCGTTGGCCTGTGTCGACAGTGAGGAGTGGTCTAGGGAAGTACACGAGATGTAGCAATGACTCGTGACGCATCAGTGCGACGTCGCGGCGGCAACACAGGCGCGACGTTCGTTCGATCGTCAACGTCGGTCCTGGGCCAGTGGGTGTTTTAGATCACCAAAATGAGAAGGGCGCACCTTGAACGTAAATGATTCAGAGACTCGAACCCTTGAACAACTCAGCTCGCAGCTGAGCACGACCAGTGTGCGACGGCGCACGTTGCTGCGCGTCGCGCTGGGCACCGCCGTCGCCGGCTCGCTGACAGGTCTTCTGGCAGCCTGCGGTGGTGAGGATGAGGACGTCAGCGGGCCATCCGGTGAGGCAGCTGCTACCCCGACCGTCGCGGCTGAGACGTCGGATGCAACCCCGGATGCAGCCTCGGATGCAACTCCAGCGGCTGCCGATGAGACCTCGGAGCCTGCCACGACCACGGACAGCGGTGAGGCCGACAGCGAGGCAATCGCCATTTATGCGAGCGCCGTGGATGTCCCGAATATCGATCCGGCAGTCGGGCATGATGGCGCGATCTCCGAGACGCAGAAGGCGCTCTACGACACGCTCTACCGCCATGCAGGCAACCCGGCGGAATTGATCCCCTGGCTTGCGACGGGCCACGAAGTCTCTGACGACGCCACCGAGTGGACCTTCACCATCGACGAGCGCGCGAAGTTCCAGGATGGATCGCCGGTCACGGCGGAGGCGGTTGTCTATTCGGCCACGCGTGTCTTGCAGATCAACAAGGGCGTCGCCTGGATGTTCAAGGGCGTTCTTGAGGAGACCGGCGTTGAGGCGGTTGATGACCAGACGGTCAAATTCACGCTTGTCGAGCCGTTCGGTCCGTTCCTCCACGCCATCGCCTGGCTCTTCGTGGTCAATCCTGCAGTGGTCCAGGAGAACGAGGTGAACGGGGACCTGGGGCAGGATTGGCTGATCAGCAACTCGGCTGGTTCCGGTCCCTTCAAGATCAAGCGCTGGGAGCCCGGCACGCTCTACGAGTTCGAGTCCGATCCTGACTACTGGCGGGGCTGGGAGAACCCACGACTCAAGGGGTACATCCGGCAGGTCAGCCGGGAGTCGTCCACCAAGCGCCTGGGGTTGACGAGCGGTGAGATTCACGCCGGAGATTACATGTCGGTTGAGGACAGCACGCTCCTGCAAGACACAGCTGGCGTTGTTGTGCCGAGCGAGCCGGGGATCACGACCTACAGCATCAAGTTGAATCATCAACGTGGACCGACGGCCGATGTCAATGTGCGCCGCGCGATGGCGTATGCGTTTGACTACGACGCCATGATCTCGCTCATGGCGGATCGCGCCGTCCGCCTCCACGGACCGTTGACTCCAAACCTGATCGGTGTGAACGAGGATCTCGTTCCATATGAAACCGACATCGAAAAGGCGAAAGCGGAGCTTGCCAAGTCCGCCGAGTGGAAAGACGGCTTCGACATCGAGTTCGCCTATGTGACGGGCCTGGAAGAGGAACGGCAGACCGGTCTCATTCTGCTGGACCAGCTCTCGAAACTGAATATCAATGTGACGATCACGCCGATGGAGTGGGCGAACGCAGTTGCCCTGTTCGCTGATCCGGAACAATCGCCGTTGATGTTCCCGATGTACTCGGGATCCGACTACCCGGACCCGGATAACTTCCTCTGGCAGTCATTCCACTCCTCGTCCGCGGGAACCTGGACCGGCTCGAACCACTACAACAACCCGGAGGTTGACAGCCTGCTTGAGGAAGCTCGCTCGCTGGCTGACTGGGATCAACGCGCGGAGCTGTATGCACAGGCGCAACAGATCCTGGTGGATGACGCGGCGGAGATCTTCGTGTTTGGCTCGATTGCCGGCCTCGTGCACCGCGAAGAGCTCAAGGGCTATGAGTTCTGCCCGGTGATGGGCTCGAACGTCTTCTGGTATCAGCTGTACATCTAAGCGGCGGACGGATGGCCAGCGAGACGAATGGGTAGGGTTTAATGGCGCGCTTCCTGTTACGGCGCCTGCTGTTCATGATCCCGACGCTGTTGGGACTCTCCATTTTGACGTTCACGATCTCGCACCTGGTGCCGGCAGATCCAGCCAAGCTGGCTGCCGGCCCCAGGGCGACTCCTGACATGGTGGAGACGATCCGGCAGGAGTATGGGTTAGACGAACCAATCTATGTCCAGTACGCGACTTACGTCGGAGACATGTTCTCGGGAGATTGGGGTCGGTCGATTATCAGCCGGCGGCCGGTAACGGATGATCTCCGTCATTACTTTCCCGCGACGCTCGAACTGGTGCTCGCGTCGATGGTGATCGCGATCGTCGTCGGGGTTCCTGCCGGGGTGATCGCGGCGACGAATCAGAACCGGTGGCCGGACCAGATATCGCGGGTAATCGCGATCTCGTTTGTCAGTCTCCCGCGGTTCTGGTTCGCGATCATTCTCCAGCTGATTGTCGCAGTTGGGTTTGGTCTGTTACCGCTCAGCGGACGGTTGCCGCCTATCGTCGTGCCTCCGGACCGGGTCACGGGCATGTTCACGGTTGATAGCCTGATCGCCCTGGACCTGGAGGTGTTCTGGATCTCTCTCAAACATCTCGCTCTTCCAGCGTTCGTCCAATCCGTTGGGGTCATGGCGATCATCATGCGCACGGTGCGCGGCGACATGATCGAAGTGATGTCTCAGGATTACGTGCGGACCGCCCGGGCGAAGGGGCTGAACGAGCGCCGGGTGATCTTCGGTCACGCCTTGCGCAACTCGTTCATCCCGACACTGACCATGATCGGACTGTCGTTTGGATTTGCCCTCGGCGGCTCGGTGCTCGTTGAAACCGTCTTCGACTGGCCAGGCATCGGTCTGTACGCCGTCCAGGCAGTCGTGAATTTCGACTTTGGTCCCATCATGGGTGTGACCCTGCTCGTCGGATTCATCTTTGTCCTGCTCAATCTTGCTACCGACCTGCTCTACAGCGTGCTTGATCCGCGCATCCGCTACGACTGACCATCCCCTGTGGGTGGTTACAAGGAGAGAAACTGGTTGTGACAAGTGACACCGGGCAGCGGGTACAGCCGGCGGGCGTGCTCCAGCGATGGACGAAAGAGAATGCGGGCAAGATCGAGAACACTCGCCGGCAGGTCCGTCGATTTCGTCAGAATCGACTTGCCGTCGTCGGGCTTGTGATCGTGGTGCTCCTCGCGTTTGTCGCGATCTTCGGGCCATATCTCGCCCCGTATCCAGAGGATGCCAAGGGCGCCATTCACATCACCGAACGTCTGCAGAGCCCAAGCCGAGACCATTTCTTTGGTACCGACGACGTGGGAGCAGACATCTTCTCGCGCGTGCTGATCGGCTCGCGGCTGTCCCTGGGGATTGGTGTCATGGTGCTCGTCGTTGCGACGCTCATCGGTGTTCCGTTGGGGGCCATCGCTGGTTACTATGGGGGCATCGTCAACGAGATCATCATGCGCATCACCGACATCTTCCTGACCATTCCTGCTCTGATCCTGGCGCTGGCCATCGCGGCAGCACTCGGGCCGAGTATCCGGAACGCCATGATCGCGCTCGCCATCGTCTGGTGGCCTGGCTATTGCCGGCTTACCCAGGGGCAGTTCATGGCGCTGCGCCAGCAGACCTATGTCGAGGCGGCGAACACGATCGGCGCGGGGAACATGCGCATCATCTTCCGCCACATCCTGCCTAACACTCTGACACCGATCATGGTGAAGATGTCGATGGACATGGGGTTCGCGATCCTCACCGCAGCCGGGCTCAGCTTCATCGGGGTTGGCGCACAGCCTCCGACGCCTGAGTGGGGGGCAATGGTCAGCCTCGGCCGGAAATACTTGCCGGACTGGTGGTGGTACTCCGCCTTCCCCGGGTTCGCCATCTTCATCACCGTGTTTGCGTTCAACATGCTCGGCGATGGCTTACGGGACATGTTCGATCCGAAGGGGACGAGGGGATAGAACGCAACGTCCACCGCATTCGCGCCACGGTTTGCTCGCGCTGCGAATGTGGACGTTGCCGGGCCTTGCCCAGAAATCGCGGGCAGCCATGAACATCTTGTCGCGTCGCAGTCGCTGCGCCGCAATGCGAAGGATAGAGCTTGTGTAATTGGTAGCTCAGGCGTGGGAATTGGGAGTGGATGATCGAGAGACTGGGATCTGATGACCGATATGCTGATACAGGAGACAATTGCTGATGAGTAGGCCAGCACGTTATTCCGTCGGGGTGGATATCGGGGGCACCTTTACCGATATCGTGTTCCTTGACACCGAGACCAATGAGTTGCGCTTTACCAAAGTGTCAACCACACCATCTGACCGGTCAGAGGGCTTCTTCAATGGGATCAACAAGGGGTTGAGCCTCGACGGCAGCGAGCCTGCCTCAATCAAAAGTATCTTCCACGGCAGCACGGTGGCAACCAACGCTGTGCTGGAGAGCAAAGGCGCCCGCATGGGGCTCCTCACGACCGAGGGCTTCCGCGACATCCTTGAGATCGGCCGCGCCTACATTCCCGGCATCTTCACCAACTACATGCGCTGGGAGAAGCCCGAGCGTCTCGTGCCGCTGGAGCTGGTGCGTGAAATCCCCGAGCGCCTCGACGTTCTCGGAGGCGTGGTCCGGCCGCTTGAGCTGGACGAAGCACGCGCGTTGATCGCCGACTTGCTGTCGAAGGACATCGAGTCACTCGCCATCTCGCTCATTCATAGCTACGTGAACCCGGAGCACGAGGAACGGCTTGAGGCGCTCGTACACGAGATCCGCCCGGACCTGTTCGTCTCGCGCTCATCCGAGGTGCTGCCCGAGTACCGTGAGTACGAGCGCACGATGACGACCGTGCTCAACGCGTACGTCATGCCGGTGGTCGCGAACTACCTGCGCCACATCCAGAGCACCCTCGAATCGAACGGCTTTAGCGCGGATATTCAGATCATGCGCTCCGACGCCGGGGTGATGAGCCTTGACGCGGCCCTGGAGCGTCCGGTGAATACCGTCCTTTCCGGTCCGGCCGGGGGCGTCAAGGGCGCAAGTTATCTGGCAGCGGCGTCCGGATATCCCAACATCGTCTCGATGGACATGGGCGGCACCTCGACTGACGTCTGCCTCAGCGTTGAGGCCGAGCCCCGGCTCTCGACCGACACATGGGTATCGCACTACCCGGTGCGTGTGCCGATCATCGATATTACGACCATCGGAGCGGGCGGCGGCTCGATCGCGCACGTCTCGTCGACCGGCGCCTTGCGGGTTGGCCCGCACAGCGCGGGAGCGGACCCGGGTCCGGCCTGCTATGGCCGTGGCGGCAAGCTGCCGACGGTGACTGACGCCAATGTTGTCCTCGGACGCCTGCCGGTAAATCTGGCCGGCGGCGAGATTACGCTTGATATCGAAGCGGCGCGTGAGGCGATGCGCGTACACGTCGCTGAGCCGTTGGGGCTGTCGGTCGAAGAGGCCGCCAACGGCATTATCCGCATCGTCAATGAGAACATGCTCGGTGCGCTGCGCGTCGTCAGCGTTCAGCGCGGGATCGACCCACGCGAGCTGACGCTCGTGCCGTTTGGTGGCGCCGGCCCGGTCCACGGGGCCGAGTTAGCCCAGCTCCTGGGAATCAGCACGATGCTGGTGCCGCCGGCATCCGGCGTGCTCTCTGCTCTGGGCTTCCTGCTGTCGGATGTGCGCAACGTCTTTACCCTGACACGCGTTGGCGTCGTCGGGAAGCTGGATGTCGAGGCGTACAACGCTGCGTTGACCCAGCTCACCGAGCAGGCAAACGCCTGGCTCGAGGCAGAGGGCATACCGGAAGACCAGCGTGAAGTCGAGATCGCGCTCGATCTGCGCTACCACGGCCAGGCGTATGAGATTCCGATCGTGGAGAGCGCCACGCTTGACGAGGCCACCTGGCGTGAGGTCGGCGAGCGCTTCCATGTCGAGCACAAGCAGCGCTACGGCTTCGATCAGCCGTTCGCCGATGTCGAGGTGGTGACGCTGCGCGTTACCGCGATCGGTCACCTGCCGAAGCTGAAGATCCAACCGCAAGCCGAAGAAGGGGCGGATTCCACGGCGGCCCGCGTCGACGAGCGACCGGTCTTCTTTGACGGTACCTGGCATGCGGCGGGCATCTACGATCGGGAGCTGCTGCGGTCCGGCAACCTGGTCGATGGCCCGGCCATCATCACCCAAAACGATTGCACGACCGTCGTTGGTCCCGACCAAGACCTGAAAGTGGATTGCTACGGCAACCTGGTTATCCGGGTCGGCCAGTAAATGGGAGCGACAACCATGCAGACGCAAACTGATCCGATCACAATCGAAGTGATCGTTAACGCCCTCAAGTCGTTGGTCTACGAGATGGACGCCGCGATCGAGCGCACCTCGATGTCCGTCATTATCCGCGAGCAACACGACTTCGGGATGTCCCTGGTCGATCACCGCGGTTGGGTGGTGGCCGGCACAACCTTCGCCGGACAGACGCTCGCCGAGTACGCGGCGGGCACGACGGTTGAGCCAGGCGACGTGGTCATGTTCAACGACCCGTACATCTCGAAGGGCGAGATCTCGCACCTTGGGGACACGATGCTGGCCGTGCCGATCTTCTGGGACGACCAGATCATCGCCTGGGGCATTGCCTGGGGACATCACATGGATATCGGCGCCGACGCGCCGGCCGCCATGCCCACCCAGGCGACGGAGATCTTCCACGAGGGGATTCAGATACCGCCGGTCAAGCTCTATGCCCGGGATGTCATCAACCAGGGCGTGCTCGACATCGTCGCCCGTAACTCGCGCACCCCGGAGATGATGATCGGCGACACGCTGGCGCTCTCGGCTGCCGGCAAGATCGCTGAGAAGCGATTGCACGAGCTGTGCACCAAGCACGGTAAAGACGCGGTCCTTGAAGCGTTCCAGGTGCTGTTCGACCGCGCCCACGACACCATGGTTGAGCTCATCCGGCTGTTGCCGGAGGAGCCGATCTCCTTCGAGGACGTGCTCGACTCGGACGGGATCAATGATGAGCTGCTGACGATCAAGATCACGCTCCAGCGCCAGGGAGACAAGGTTATCCTCGATTACAGCGGCACGTCACCGCAGTGTGAGGGGCCGATGAATCTGCCGCTCAATCCGAGCCTGGCGAAGATGCGGCTGTACAACACCTTGCGCCTGGTGGCCGGCCATCGCGTCAACGTTGACCCGCAGCTGGACGCCAACCAGGGCGTCGAGAATCTCGTCGAGATTCGCATTCCGGACGACTGCTTCCTGAACCCGACCTATCCGGCGCCTGTCTCGCTGCGCCACCTCACCGGGGGCCGCAGCGGCGAGGTGATGAACGGCATCATGGCGCAGCTCTTCCCCGACACCGTGCCAGCCACTGCCAATGGCAGCTTGAACTGCTACTCGCTGCTGGGCTGGGGCCGTGACCCCGAGGATCGCTGGCTGTGCTTCGAGGTGACGGCAGCGGGTGGCGGCGGCCGGCCCTGGGTCGACGGAATCGACGCCTATTGCTTCAACAACCGGCTCAAGAACGCGCCGATCGAGTTCGTTGAGACAGTCTACCCGGTACGTGTCGAGCAGTACTCCCTGCGGCCCGGCAGCGCTGGACCGGGCAAGAACCGTGGAGGCTACGGGCTGATCCGGGCCATTCGCGCGCTACGCTCGGCCCGGCTCACGTTCCTCGACGAGCGCCAGCGCACCCAGCCGTGGGGCCTGCGAGGCGGACGCGCGGCCGATGCAAACGACGCCTACGTCGAGCGGGCCGACGGCACGATCCAGATGCTCCCCGGCAAGTTCGACCATCTGCCGATTGCTCCGGGTGACATGTTCGTGATGCGGACTGGCGGCGGCGGTGGCTGGGGCAACCCACACGAGCGTGACCCTGAGCGGGTGCGCCGCGACGTCGAGGTTGGTCTGCTGACCGCTGAACAGGCCCGTGAAGGCTACGGCGTCGTCGTGACCGGCACACCGCCTCAGGTCGATATCCAGGCGACGGAAGCCTTGCGTGCCGCCGCGCCGCAGCCGGAAGGCTGGATCGACCGCGGAGTTCCGGTACCGACGCCGCCTCCGGGACAGCCCTGGACGCTCGAGACGCCACCCGATCCATGGTTGGTCATCGCGCGACACAGTAACAGCAGACAACCAGTGGAAGCCGCCGATTAACCTGAGAGAAGCGCAAGGTGGCGCGTTCTCGGCGATTGCGCGCGTACCCCGGACAAGCCGCTCGTCGACCGTGACAGAGTTGGGTGCAGCTCTGACGCGGTCGAGCGGCCGCGGGAATGCGATCGTCAACGGGTCTGCCAGTGCATGCAGCGCCGAATCCACGAGCTAGTGATCTCTATATATTATGGAAGGAGTAGCCGATGTCCCGGATCCTGTACATCGCCCCTCTACGCGTGGACGAGCCACGCGGGTCGAGCTCGCTCGCGTCCACCCTGCGGCCGGAGACCGAAATGACCAGCATTGGGTTTCGTCGTGGGCCGCGGCACCTCGAATACCACTATTACGAGACGTTGGTGTTGCCCGATCTCGTGCACACCTTCATCGAGGCGGAACGGCAGGGGTATGACGCCGCGGTCGTCGGCTGCTTCTATGACTTTGGTCTGGAAGAGGGGCGCGAGGTGACATCCAATCTGGTGATCACCGCACCGTGCGAGTCGTCCCTCCTGCTGGCGGCGTCGCTCGGCCACAAGTTCTCGATCATTGTTGGGCGACGGAAGTGGATTCCGCAGATGCACAGCAATGTTGTGCGCTACGGGCTCGAGTCGCGCCTGGCCTCGTTCCGCACCATCGATCTCTGGGTGCCCCAGTATCACGAGGATGAGGAAGAGACCGCCCGGCGCTTCCGCGAGCAGGGCCGAAAAGCGGTCCAGGAGGACGGCGCCGAGGTGATCGTCCTTGGCTGCACCGCCTCAGCCGGTTTCTACCGGGAGCTACAGGACGAGCTGGGCGTGCCGGTCATCGACAGCGCAGTTGCCGCTGTCAAGCGCGCCGAGGAGCTGGTCGAGCTACGCAGTCGTTTTGGTTGGTCGCATAGCAAGATCGGCGGCTACGAGACTCCGCCGCGCACGGAGCTTGACGGCTGGGGGCTGCGCGAGCAGTACGAGCCGCTCGATGTCACCGAGCTGTGGCGCGAGCTCTCGGTGGTGCCGGCTCTGGCCGAGTAATCAGCTCAGCGCCTGGTGCTCTCGACCAGCAGGGTGCTGCGGCCAGGACCACGTCTGTCTGGGACTGGCCGCTCTTTTTTGTGCTTGGAGGCGCATATGCGTATCGGGATCATGGTGTTGCCGGGACGTGGCGAACCGGTCGCGTCTACACTCAAACAGATCGAGGACGCCGAACAACATGGTTTTGCCAGTCTCTGGTTGGCCCATACGATTGGTGTCGACGCGCTGACGGTCCTCGCCCTGGCCGGCCAGCAAACAGAGAACATCGAGCTCGGTACCTTCGTTGTGCCGACCTATCCGCGTCATCCCTCAGCGATCGCCCAACAGGCCCTCACCGTGCAGGCGCTGTCTGGCGGCCGGCTGACGCTCGGGATTGGTCTGAGCCACCGCGCCGTGATGGAGGACCGCCTGGGCTTCGACTGGGATCACCCGATCCGTCACATGCGTGAATATCTCACATCACTCGCGCCACTCTTGCGGCAGGAGGCGTTTCACTTCGAGGGGGAAGAGTTCACTGTCCGTGACTATCAGCTGGTGATCGCTGATGCGTCGCCACCCAGCGTTCTCGTCGCCGCGCTCGGCCCCCAGATGTTGCGGCTCACCGGACGGATGGCCGATGGTACGGCTATCTGGATGGGCGGCCCGCGCTACATCGCCGAGCAGGTGGTTCCTCAGATTGGCGAGGCTGCTTGCGGGGCCGGTCGACCTGCGCCGCGCGTCGTCGCCGGTCTCCCGATCTGCGTCACCGATCGACCCGACGAGGTGCGGGCGAGGGCCGCGCACGTCTATGAGGTTTACGGCCGGTTGCCCTCGTACCGCGCGATCCTCGATCGAGAGGGTGTCGATGGTCCCGAGCATGTCGCAGCTGATCGGCAGCGCGTCCGAGGTGCTCGATCGTCTGCAGGCGCTTGAGGATGCGGGCGCTACCGACTTTGCCGGAGCGGTGTTTGCGTCGAACGACGACGAATACACCACGACGCTGGAGACATTACGCGATTACGCGAGCCGCTGACCGGCAGCGCTCGCATTGACGTTTAGCAGGTCATACGTACAAGTGAAGGATGTTTCGTGCTGCGTTCGACGATGCTCTATCTGGCGGGCAATCAACAGGTGGAGCGGATGGTGCATCGGTCCCGGATCACCCGCCCACTCGTCAATCGGTTCGTCGCGGGCGAGACGCTCGACGCCGCCCTTGCGGAGACCCGCGCGCTCAACGCAAAGGGGATGCGAACCACGCTCGATTTGCTCGGCGAGAATGTGAATGAGGAATCTGAAGCCATCGCGGCCTATCACGCGTACCTGGAGCTCCTCGATCGTATCGAGGCAACGGGCGTCGATTCCAACATCTCGATCAAACTGACCATGCTCGGGCTGGACATCTCGGAGGCATCGACGTTCGACCGGCTTGAGCGGCTCGTCGAGCGTGCCGCGGAGTTGGACAACTTCGTCCGGATCGATATGGAGGGCTCACCCTACACAGAGCAGACGCTCGACTTCGCCCGCCGGATCCATGATTGCTATCCCGACCATACCGGCGTCGTCCTGCAGTCGTATCTCTACCGGACCGACCAGGATCTTGAGGAGCTGATCGAGCGCAGGATGCGGCTGCGGATCGTCAAGGGCGCCTATAAAGAACCGGAGGCGGTTGCCTATCCGCGCAAGAGCGACGTTGACGCGGCATTTAACCGCCACATTGAACGGCTGCTGGATGCTGGGAACTATCCCGCCATCGCGACCCATGATGAGGAGACGATTCGGGCGGCCAAAGCGTACGCGCTGCAGAAGGGTATCGATCGATCCCGCTTCGAGTTCCAGATGCTGTACGGGGTGCGGCGCGACTCTGCAGGAACAGCTGACGCGGGAGGGGTTCAATATGCGGGTCTACGTGCCCTATGGACGCAGCTGGTATCCGTACTTCGTGCGCCGGCTTGCCGAGCGTCCGGCGAACCTGCTCTTCATCGCGCGATCCATGCTAAAGGAATAGAGGAATCCCCCAGACGTCAGGCTGGGCCTGACCGGGAGTTTTGGATGAACAATCGCTGGCGAGCGCAGCAACGGAAAGGGTTCATAGATGAGTGGGACAACGCGCATCATCATCGAGACGGAGCTCGGAGACATCGAGGCAGAGGTCTTTGAGGATAAGGCCCCCATCACCGCGGGCAATTTTCTGAGCTACCTCGACCGTGGCTTTTACGAGAACGGCCACTTCTACCGCACGGTCACGCCCAGTAACCAGCCAGACACCGATATTCGCATTGAGGTGATCCAGGGAGGCATCAACCCGGCGCTCGAAGGAGAGCGTGCCGAGCCGATTCCCCTGGAGCGCACCACGGAGACCGGCCTGTCCCATACGGACGGCACGCTCTCCATGTCCCGCTTTGCGCCGGACAGCGCCCACTCTGAGATCTTCATCTGTATCGGTGACCAACCAGTGTTGGACTTCGGCGGGATGCGTAATCCCGACGGTCAAGGGTTCGCGGCGTTCGGCAGAGTCACGCAAGGAATGGACGTCGTGCGCGCAATTCAGCAGTCGCCGTACGAGAAGCAGCGGTTGACCCCGCCAATTACCATCCGCAAAATCCGTCGCGCGTAACGCCGCCGGCTCACGGTTGCCATCACAGCGTCATTTCAGTGAGGACGATGCAGCCTCATTGCCGTGGAGCGTTACTCGCTCCCGCAACGTCGGGGTTCAGATGGGAACGCACTGAACCCCTTGACGCGAGGCAACGATACTGACGAAGGAGCTTGTGCAGGGTGCGTTTGCCTGCATGCCCTGTCCCGTCGTCGTGCTAGCGGCGATTACCGGTCGGCTTGAATCTCCAGGCCGCAATAACGGCGGCGACACCGAGGAGCGTGGCCAGGGTCAGGAGCATCTGCGACACGTCCGCCACAGGTACGAACCGGCTTCCGTCCGGGGTGGTTTCTATGTACCCGACGGGCCGGGCGCCGAGCACACCACCTCCTCCGCCTCCACCCGGCGCATCGCCGGAGTTTTCAACAGGGCCGGCTCCCGCGCCGAAACCGAAGCGGTACGAGACGCGGGCGACCGGGATGATCGTGCGCTGTTCCTCTCGAACCGGCTCGCCGAAGACGGTTCGAGTGTCGGCGTGAGACAGGACCTTGCCGACGACTCCATCCGCTATCTTCTCGATTATCCCCATTTGTCTCGCCTCATCGGCTGCTTTCTGATATTCCGCGTTCTCCACTAGCTGCTCCTTTACTACCACTTTGTGCGTGGATGCGGCGTGGGCAGTGGCCAATGGTCTGACGTAGCTGGTGCTCACTTGACTAGACAATAACACGTCTCTACCGGGAGCTGTCAGCCTGCTCTGGAGGGCCCCGTTTCAGGGTACCGGGCGATGCGTGACATGCCTGGCGATGCTTCTGTGCCACTCCAATCGCGGGGTAGAGGCCGCTGGCGAATGACGATACCGTTCACACGAGGCGGTGGTCGCGAGCCTGTGTCATCTCTATCAGATCTGTCATCTTGTTCGGGTGCCCCGCCGGCACGGGGGCATCACTACCGAGTGGCCCGCTGCTGAAGAGCCAGACGGGTCGTGTTTGCAGGGCGGTCTTTAAGCCCTCGGCTAAGGCCCAGGCCTCCGGAAGCCATGCTCCCGTGTAATGGGTGCGGTGGAGCGTCCCATCGCTCTGCCTACCAGGCGGTCCAGCCGCCGTCGACGAAGATCGTCTGGCCGGTGACGTAGCTTGATGCGTCAGACGCGAGAAAGACGACAGCCCCTTTGAGCTCCTCAAGCTGCCCTATCCGTCCCAGCGGAGTACGTCGCTCTATTTCCTGGAGATTCTCCGGTGACGCCAGGAAATCCTTGGTCATCTCCGTCAGGAAATAGGCAGGCCCGATGGCGTTTACGAGGATGCCTTGCGCGGCCCAGTGCACGGCGAGGTCGCGCGTCAAGTTGACCACGCCCCCCTTGGATGCCGCGTACGCGCTTGCAGGGACAGGTTGCGAGGCAACAGCGCCGAGGATCGAGGCAATGTTGATAATGCGCCCACCCTGGCCGCTTGCCATCATCTGTCGCGCCGCCGCGCGGGCTCCAAGAAACACGCCGGTCAGGTTGACATCCATGACGCGCCGCCAGTCAGCGAGCTTGAGCTCTTCCGGAGGGCCCGCTGCGGCGATGCCGGCATTGTTGACGATGATGTCGAGGCGACCATACCGGTCGACCGTATCGGTGACCATCCGGTCGACCGCCACTTCATCAGTGACGTCGACCTGCAGGGCTATCGCCTCACGCCCGGACTCGCGAATCTCAGCAGCCGTGCAGTCGACTGCTTCACCGTAGAGCCCGGCGCAGACCACCGACGCTCCTGCTTCGGCCAGCGCTTGGCTAAACACAACACCAAGCCCCGTACCCGCGCCGGTGATGATCGCGACGCGCCCGCTGAGATCGAAGAGGTCCTGGACGGTTCTCACGGTCTCTCCTTCCCCTGTGGTCTCGATGATCCGATCGACTTCTGTTGGAAGTGCGCCGGATGCGAGCCTAGGACATTGATGAGAGGATGTCCGACAGGTGTTCTCCCTCCAGCGTCTGGATGTGCGGCGGGATGGCCAGAATCGGGATTGTCCCACGATGCAGAACTTCATCGGTCACGCTGCCTAACGCCCAGCGACGGATACCGCCCCGCCCATGCGTGGAGAGCAGAATCACATCCGCGGACGTCGTTTCCGCCGCCCTGAGGATCTCGTCTGCTGCCAGCCCATCACGGATTTCCCAGACAACCGGGACGCCGCGCGCGCGAATGCCCCGCGCGACTCGCTCCAGATATGCTCGGGCGTCAGACTGGAGCTGTTCTTCGATGTTCAAGATGTCGCCTTGATCGGTCGGGAGATACGCCATTTCCGGAGCGTATGAGACGCGGGATGAAAGCCACAACGGCTCCACCACTCGTACCAGCGATATCAGTGCTGGCGCTCTCTCGGCGAGTTCGATCGCCAGGGGTAACGTCGCCTCAGCCAGCGCCGATCCGTCCAGCGCAACGAGGACAGTTTGTAGCGGCTTGTCCGAAGGCGGCGTCGATTCGCGCACCAGCGCGACAGGTACCGAAGCGCCGCGCATGACCTTGTCTGCGACGCTGCCGTGCATCAACCTGCCCAGACCTCCCCGGCCATGCGTCGACATCACGATCAACGTCGCAGGCGCAGCGTCGACAAGTGCCAGAATGGCATCGCTCGGGTTTCCGTACGTCACCCGGGTCGTGATCGTCAGATCCGTCGGCAGGCGACGGAGCGCACTCAGGAAATATTGCTCGGCGGCTTTGTGCCCAACGTCTCTCGACAGGTCGGACGGAGGAGTTTGCTCGATGACGTGGACGAGCTCTATTTCTCCGTTGATGGATCTGGCCAGACGCGCGCCAAAACCAAGCGCGCGTTCTGAGAGCTCCGATCCATCCAGCGGCAGCATTATCCGGTACATGATCGTGTTCCTCTGGTGCTACTGCACCCATACGAGTCCGCAACGAGACCTCGCGTTCCTTCTCCTAGCGTATGAGGATCGCGTCACAGGCACGCCATGATTGATGAATTCAGCGTTACAATATCGTGTACGTCTTCGGGCACG
Source organism: uncultured Chloroflexia bacterium (assembly GCA_963729445.1). Classification (GTDB taxonomy): domain Bacteria; phylum Chloroflexota; class Chloroflexia; order Thermomicrobiales; family CFX8; genus JACCZH01. The sequence continues at coordinate 827,991 of CAVSNU010000002.1, read as the reverse complement.
AGTACTTCGTGGTTGGCGCGCTGCTCAGGCGCCGTCATCCACCGACACGAGCGGATTGGGTGGAAAGTGATGTCAAACCGGTCGGGTGGACTCCGAAAGCACCTCCTGCTTGTCGTGGACGACGATGCGCCGATCTTGCGTCTGGTGCGCGCGAAACTCCAGACGGACGGGTATCGGGTGGTGACCGCGACCAACGGCGAGGAGGCAATTGGTGTTTTCGAGGAAGAGAATCCAGACCTGATCGTCATGGATGTCATGATGCCGTTGATGGACGGCATCGAGGCCATGCGGCAGATCCGCCAGACCTCGAACGTTCCCATTATTCTGCTCACTGCCCGAACTCGCGGGCAGGACAAGATCCGCGGCCTGGACCTGGGCGCGGATGATTACGTGACCAAGCCGTTTGATCCCGACGAGCTCGCCGCGCGGGTCGCGGCTATTTTGCGCCGCTCGACTGGCGTCGCCGCCCCGGAGAATCAGGTCTTGCAGTACAACGGTCGTGGACTCACGATCGATCTCACCAGCCGCAACGTGATGCTTGCGGGTAGTGAGGTGCATCTGAGCCGGACGGAATGGGAAGTGCTGTATCAGCTTGCGTCAAACGTCGGCCGGGTGCTGTACCACGGCGAGTTGCTGTCTCGCGTTTGGGGGCCGGAGTACCGTGATGAGACCTACTACTTGCGCACCTGGGTGAGTCGTTTGCGCAAGAAGCTCGCAGACCATCAGGATGAACAGCCACTCATTACAACCTTTCCCGGGATCGGCTACCGGCTGGAGCAGCCCGGCGAGGAGTCATGACGTCGAATGACGCGGTGACGCCCATCATCGCGGCTTTGAGCATCTCGCTCGGCGTGCCGGTTCGCGTTGAGCTGGATCTCCGGGGTGACGTGGGGCGTGCGGCTGCGCGCGCGGTTGACTCGAGCGGGACGCAAACCGTCGGGTTCGAGGTTGATGGAGGCCGCTATCTGGCGGCTCGCTATCATAGCCGGCCCAACGCGGTCGTCGTCCTCGGGCCCTACCGCCGGCCGACGGATCCGGACTCCAGCAGCTCCACATTTGAACAGGAGTCGGAGGGGCGCGCTCGCGATGCGCTGAGCCTGACGGCGGAGGGGCTCCGGCAGGTCGTGACTGATAGCCAACACCGTTCGGAGCTGGTCTATCAGCTAGAGGTAGTTGGCCGCGCGGTGCTGGCGGTGACGAGCGAACTAGACATCGACGTTGTGTTGCGCAGGATAGTGGATCTGGCGCGCGAGCTTGCCGGCGCGCGGTACGCCGCTCTCGGAATTCCTGGGGCGAACTACGAGCTTACCTCGTTTATTACGTCCGGCATGACTCCAGAGCAGGAACAGCGCATTGGTCCACTGCCTCGCGGACATGGAATCCTGGGACTCTTGCAACGAGAGGCAAGGACATTCCGGCTGAGCGATATTGGCGCGCACCCTGCTTCCGTTGGCTTTCCCGCACACCACCCGCCGATGAAGAGCTTCCTCGGCGTGCCGATTATCTCCCGTGGCCAGCCAGTGGGTCACCTCTATCTGACGGAGAAGCGCTTCCGCGACGAGTTCACTGAAGAGGATGTTCGTCTGGTCGAGCTGCTCGCGCGTCACGCGGCCGTCGCGATCGAGAATGCTCGGCTCTTCGAGTCACTCAAGGAACAGCGCCGGTCGCTTCAGGTCATCCTGGATCAACTGCCCGAGGGCATTCTCCTTGTGGAATCAAACCCTGACCGCATCGCGTTGGCCAACCCCCAGGCCTCCGGGCTGTTGGGCTGGGATATTCAGCCGCCGGTAGCTGTTGATGTCTTCGTGGAACGGAATATGCGGACCCTCAATGGCAGGGCGATGCTGGCCGGGGACATCCCGCTGTTGCGGTCCCTGCGGTCTGGCGAGGAGTTACGCCGGGTTGAGATGGGATTGATCCGCCCCGACGGCAGTGCCATCACGATGCTCGTCAACAGCGCACCGCTCAGGAGTGCGGATGGCGAAATTACCGGTGCCGTTGTCGTCTTTCAGGATATTACGCAGATCAAGGATGCCGAGCAGCTGAAGGATGATTTTCTCTCGCTGGTGTCCCACGAGCTACGCACCCCGCTCACCACCATTCAGGGCAACTCCCTGATGCTGCTGCGAGACCGGGAACACCTGGACATGGATCTGCAGGAGTCGATGCTTGCAGACGTGTCGTCTGAGAGCCGGCGGTTGGCTATCCTGATCGAGAACATGGTGCAGCTCGCGAGCATCCGCGCTGGTCGCCTTGCTATGGACACCGAACCGGTGCTGGTGAAGGCGCTGATCGAAGAGGCGGTCGCCGGCGTGCGTCACCTTGCTCCAGATCGGGTCATTACTGCCATTATTGAACCGGAGCTGCTTGCTCCAGCGGATCCGGGCCGCCTGGATCAGGTCGTGCGCAACTTGCTGCACAACGCGATAAAGTATTCTCCGGACACCTCACCTGTTGAGATCGTCGCCTGTTCGCGGGCCGACCTGGTCGAGATCGCGATCCGTGACTACGGGGAGGGGATAAGCGAGTCTGAGTTTCCATATATCTTCGACCGGTTTCAGCGGAGCGAGCAGGTGGTAGCGCGCGGTACTCCCGGGATGGGTCTTGGACTGTATCTCGCGCGGCATCTGGTCGAGGCGCATGGTGGGCGCATCCGGCTTGAGCGGCCTGACGGCGGCGGAACCCGGGTGGTCATTACCATCCCTCGGTTCGTTGCCGAGCCATAGACTGTGCTGCGGCGCAACGATAACTTATTGCGCCGCTGACTCCCACGCAACGGCTGGGGAACGATCATCTCCAAATGCCCCGCCATCTGGTATCGGGAAGTCGAGAATTTCGTAGCCGGCGATGTCGCAGGGCGCGTCGGTGATGTCACGTACGGTTTGATAGAGGAGTGGCTGCAGGACCAGCCCAGCCTGGCTGGCGTGCTCCTGATTGTCCCAATAGGTGAAGCCCGCGACGATCCCGGTGTGCTCGTTCATCAGAAGTGAGCATCCAAGGAAACCGTCCTGTGCACGCGCCGTGCGGATGACATCAGCAAACGCCGAGACGGCTTGAGCCTGGCTGGTGTCGGGTTTCAGGTGAAAGCTGGATATCCTGAGATACATAGCCGAATCCGATCTAGCTGACGGGCAGCCAATGTTCATCTCAACACGATCAAACCGCTGGTGTGGCCGGGCGTCTTATTGCTCCTCTGGCGGCTCGGCGTCGTCCTGACCGTCAGGTTTCGTGCGAATTGGTGGAGCGTCTTTCAATAGCTGTTGCTCGAACTCGTTCAGACTCTTCCAATCGGACACGACTGGATGGGTTGATGGAATGTGACGCGGTTTGCGAGGCGCTGTCTGTGCCTCAGGCGAACGGGTGGCTTGGTGCTTTCTCGATGTCATCACGCCAACCTTTCGGTGCGGCTACTGCCGGGTCTCGGGGGTTCTCTTCCATGAAAAGAGCCCTTGCGAGGCGGTCCAGGCCAGGATGTGGGAGAGTCTTCCGTTCTACTTCATCGCATTCTTGTCCGGAACGCACGAGCATCAACGGGACCGGAGAAAGGCGGAGCTGCTTCTCGGCAACGGAGCCGAAGATGCGGCGTGTTGCGCCCGATCTTCCATGAGTTGCCATAACGATCATATCCACATCGTACTGCAGAGCGACCGCGTTAATCTCATCGGGAACGCTCCCCACTCGTACTTCCAGCGAGACGCTGAGCCCACGCTCCGCCAGAGCCATGCCCTGCTCCTCTAAATACGATGCTGCTTCCTTTCGTGCGGATTTGATGTAGGGCTCCAGCCCGGCGAGCCACGTTACAACTTCCACGACGCGCAGCAGGATCAATTCAGGTCGCGTTGGGCCGAAAATCGCCAGACCAGTGTCCAGTGCACGCTCCGCATACTTCGACCCATCAAGGGGGACGAGGATTCTCCGAACCGCGCCCGGCTGGGGGCGTGCGGGATCTGGGGCCCTGGCCGGGACGACGATCACCGGAGTCGTGATGCGGTGCACCACTTGTTGGGTCACGCTGCCCAGAACCAACCGGCGAAATCCTGTGCGCCCGTGACTGGCCATGACGAGTAAGGCGCGGGGGAGCGATTCCACGAACTTCAGGATCTCCGTGGCGGCCGATCCAAAGCGGACGGCGACGTCGACTTCGACACCCTCAACGCGACTTGCAACCTCTTTCAGATACTCCGTGTACTCGCGCTCAGCTTCCATCTTGACCTGAGCCACGGTCTCGACCCACTCTGCGAAATCGACCGGTAGCTCGACGACTGAAAGAAAGATGAGACGCGCGCCGATCTGTCTGGCTACTGCTTCGGCGAATGGGACGGCTCGCTCGGCAACAAGTGAACGGTCCAGGGGAACGACGACGGTATCGATCATGGGACGAGGCCCCTCCCTTGTGTCGAGCCTGCTACGATAATCGGAGATGAATCCATATGACTCTACTGTAGCGGATGCTTCGAACCGCTGCGGAAGGCGAACACGCTCACGGTTCGTTCGTACAGCCGCTCATGTTGCCTGGTCGCGGCTTTTCCACCGCGACCTTCTAATCGTACGTGGCCTCGCTCGACGGTAATTGCCAGGAAGACGTGTTGATGCTCCAGATCACGGGTGCCGGCAAGCGATCACGGTCTGGTGTCACCCACTCCGTGCGATCTTCAGCGTATTGGCACAGGTGTTACACGAGCGGTCATGCATGCACGCTCGCCGTTACAGACCCGTGCCAACCGTGGTTTCAGGGCCGGGCAGTCGTCCGTGTCCGGCAAGTGAAGACTTGCTCCCGTCAGCTCGGACGCATCAGGTATTCTCGTTCGCCTGATTCTGTGAGCCGCCGGCAGACGCGGTCAGCGACGAGCCTCTCCGGGAGATGTCGAGGGATCAAGGACCGATTGACACGGTTTCGTAACGATTGCTCCGTTGGTTTCACGTAAATTGCCACACCCAGCCACTACTGTTGTTACTACAAAGGGTTCGGCGGTGACGGGCCTGGAGAGACAAACAATATCGTGATTGGACGGGACATGACATGGTAGGGGGTAAGGGATGACGCAGTGTTCTCATACGTAGCCAATCCCGGAAACGTCGCATCCGCTCGTCAAGCGAAACAGAGGAAACTCCAATGACCCGTACCAAGACCTATCTCCTCACCACGATCTCCGCGCTGTTGTTCGTCTTTCTCGCATGGGCCTTTGCGGATGGGTTGTTCTCGCTGGACAACCTGTTCGGCGGCGAGTATTACTCCGAGTACACGATCATCACCTATGCCCTGTTCGCCGCGATCATCGGCGCGGGTATCCTGCAGGCGCGCCGGCTCCCGGCGGAGGGCGTCGACACCGAGCCGCAGGCGGCTGCCGCCACACCGGGTCAGACCGACGACCCGCGTCTGTGGAAGATGCTGCTGGGCAACACCTACCTGGCGATCTTCTGGTTGCCCCTGCGCTTCTTCGTCGGTCTGCAGTGGCTCCAGGCCGGCGAGCACAAGCTGCGCGACGACGCCTGGATGAGTGGTGGCACGGCGCTCCAGGGATTCTGGGAGCGCGCCGCAGCGGTGCCGGAGGCGCCGGCCCGCCCGATGATCTCCTACGACTGGTATCGCGACGTCATCCAGTACATGCTGGACAACGAGTGGTACACATGGTTTGCCAAAGCGGTCGCCATCGGTGAATTCCTGATCGGGGCGGGGCTGATCGTCGGGGCGCTGGTGGGGATCGCCGCCTTCTCGGGCACGCTGTTGAACTTCAGCTTCATGATGGCCGGAACGGTGAGTAGCAACCCGATCCTGTTCGGTCTGACGGTCTTCCTCGTCCTCGCCTGGAAGGTGGCCGGCTACTGGGGCATCGACCGCTACCTGTTGCCGAGCCTGGGCGCTCCCTGGAAGTCCGGCACCCTGATCAAGGACCACCAGATCAGCAGCATGGCTCCCGGACAAACGGCGACAAGCTGACACTCACCGCGATAGCCCAATACGAGGACCCGGTCCACGCTGGACCGGGTCTTTGTGTTTGCCGCTGCGCTGCGGCGCGCGTGAGCGGTGGTTCTTCAGGAGGGTCGGAACACGGCTCTACGCCATGAACCGCTCCACCTCGCGGGCTGCGCTGCGGCACGCCCAGATGAGTCGGTTCTGTCCGCGTGTCAGGTGCACGGCGATGACGTTTGCCAGGTCGCTCTGGGGGTCGAGGTCAACGAGCTGGGTGGCCGGCTGGAGGTCAGGGAGCGGCGACGTGGAGCGCGCCGGATCCTGACGGAACTGGCCGTCGCGACTGTAGCTCAGCGAGATGAGCCGGCGTCCAAGCCGGCGTTGGACCGCGTTTGCGTCGGACGCCGCAACGGGGTCTGCCGGGGGAGAGGCCTCAAGCCGCTCGTAGAAACGGTGGAGCGACGCCTGAAGACGGTCGAGCTCATCGAAGGCTGGGCCAAAATCGAACGTTCCGGAAGCCGCTTCAGCGTAGTTTTGAAGGTGATGGCGTACATCCTCAACCGCGGCGCGGTAGTCGAACGGGTGCAGCGGGGCATTGAGTGTGCGCAGCAGCACGGCGGCGTAGACTTTGATGTCGCGCAGCAGGTTGTCGCGGTCTGCGATCTCGAGGGTGTCGTCCTCGGTGTGCCAGGCGATATTGCCGCCACAACCACCGACCCCGTAGTAGCCCTTCTCCTCCCGGAGATCGGCCGGCATCGTTGACGAGAGCATGAAGTAGATCGGGATGCCCAGGTTGTTGAAGGAGCAGTCACCGGCGCGCAGCGGCCGCAGGCCGGTCGAATCCTGGCCGGTCACGTCCTTGATCGTCGTCTGCCCAAGTTCGGCAGCCTCGGCAACCCACATGACATTCTCGTAGATGGTCGCCCAGCGGCAGCCGGGGGAATCGCAGTTCACGTGACTGACGCAGTTCTCCATCAGGTCGATCGCGAACTCGTCGGCGTACCAGGTAGAGCCGGCGTAGCGGCCGTGGGAATGCCCACTCCACCAGGCGATGCGCAGCGAGCGCGCGAGCTTGTCGCGGTTGGCGTGGAAGACGCGCGCGATCTCGAGCAGCGTCGCGTCGCCGGTCGCGTTGTCACCGATGCCGACGTGCCACGAGTCGAGATGGCCGTGGAAGAGCACGAACTCGTCGGGGACGGTCTGGCCTTCAATCTCGGCGACGATCACCGGAATCTCGCGCCAGCCAACCTCGACCTGGTTGGAGAAGGCCACCTCAACCGGGCCCTGTTTCACTTGCTCGATGAGCGCGTTACCCTCGGAGCGGTTGATCGTCAGAATCGGTACCGGCGGGGTGCGCCCCAGCGAATCGAGATCCGGGGAACCCCAGGTGTTCGTGGTGATGCCCTCATGGATGCGCTCTCCGGGACTGACGAAGATCGCGGCAACCGCACCCGACTTCTCCAGATCGAGCCCACGCGCGGACATGCCCATGCCTTCGGTGATGAGGATCTTGCCGCGCATGTCCGGGACGATGTCGGTCGCTTTGCGCTCGCTGAACAGCTGCGCCATGCTTCCGGGTTGCTCCCCGGGCAGGTAAACCAGCTCAGCCGTAACCTCCTGGCCAGCAGTTGACGGCGAGAAGGAGGGTGTCTTCACGGTGAACTGCCGGCCGGTGTCGCCGGTGGTGCGCAGCGTGGCCGGGCCGGGCCAGCTGATCAAACACCTGGGCCGATGCACCGTGTGTGGCACCCCGAACTCCGTGAGCCGGTCAGTGATTGCGCGCGCAGCCTCGGCTTCCTCCTCTGAGCCCGACAGCCGGACCAACGTGCTAAAGCGCTCCAGTAGAGACCACGGAGCGTCGATCGAGATCTGGTTGAGAATATCCTCTTCCAGAACGGTATCTTTCCAGGCTCCAGGGTTCGCCATCGCGTTCTCCTCCAACTATTGCAGCGCGTTGAGCGCCGTCTGAACGACGCCATTGGCCTGTTCGATGGCGTCCACGACGCGATTACGCGCGCGGACCATCGCGACCCACCAGGTCTGGAACTCTTCCGAGCTCCGGTCGTAGCCGGCCACGGTTGGGTAGGCGCGCCAGCGACGGAATCATCTGCGTCTGCCAGATGTGGCCGTAGCGGTCCTGCCCGTACGGGCCGACGACCGTCGATGCAATCGGGACGAGCGTGCGCGAGAGCTGGATCATGGCGTGGTTGAGGAGATCGGCGGCGGGCTCGACGTCACTGTCACCGTTGGACCGCCCGCGCCACTTGCGGCTCTGGGCATCCAGCTCGGTCGCCAGGACATGGAACTGCCGCGCTCGCTCGACCGCGCCAGCCATGTCAATGTCCGGGACGTTGAGCTCGGCAAACTCGCCGAGCCGGTCGACGAAACGCGAAGCGAGCGGTTCATACTCATATGGAAGCACGGGGTCCGTCAGCAGGCCCCACATCCAGTTGGCGTACACCTGCAAATGCAGCGCGAGGTGATTCTTGTCGACTTTGTCAATCGTGTTGTGCAGCGAATGGTGCCACCAACCGAGCGTCGCCAGCGCCGTCGCCTTGATCTCCTCGTCAGTGAACGACATCTCTCCGGCAACACAGGGCAGGCCGACACCGAAGAACGACGAGTCCCCGTTCTTCTGTTGCCGCCGCCAGTGGATCGGCATCTCGCCGATGATCTCGCGGGTGGCGCGCGTTGCATAGGACTGGATGTCGTCGGTCGAGTGGAGGTGCCAGGTGGATGAACCGGTCATGGCCGGCTGGTCGATCTGCAGGTAGGCGACACAGGACCGGCGCAAGCGGTCCCAGTTGGTATCGGCGAAGCGGCTGGACGAGATCATCGTCCCGGTCTCGTGGCCCATCCACAAGCCGGCAACGACGCCGCGCCGGAGCTGATCGCTGTGCTGATTGAAGACGCGGGAGAGCTCCATGATGCAGGCGTTGCCTGCGGCGTTATCGGTCGCCTGTGGCCCGAACCAGGAGTCCATGTGGCCGCCGAGCAGCATGAACTGGTTGTCGCGTTGCGCGTTGAACTCGGCGGTCGTCATGGTCAGCGGTTTCCAGCCGTTGTCGGCCTGGGCACTGAGCCATACCTTCACCGGGCCGGCGAGAATCTCCTCCTTGAGGCGCAGCCCTTCTGAGCGCGCGATGCCGATGCAGGGAATATCCGGCATCTCGGTCTGGAGCGTTTCGGGGGTGGGGTTGCCCCAGGCGGATTTCATGGAGCCGAAGGGCACGGCATCGTTGGTCTCATGCCCCCAGTTCATCATGATCTGGGCGATGGATCCGCGCTTCCAGGCGATGTACGCCTTCTCGTGCCGGGCGGGGGAGTAGGAGAGCTCCGACAGGGTGATCTTGCCGCAAACGTCCTTCCCCTCGTAGTCCGACTCGGCCCCAGACCCGACGTAGACGACTTCCGCCTCGATCCCGTCCGTGGACGCCGAGTGTCCGAGGGTGTTGGCCTCGATGGTTCGTGCATCGGGCGACAGCACGCGGAGCTGCGCCGGCTCCGGGAAGGAGACCAGTCCCAGGAACTCACTCATGCTGCTGGACAGGCCGTTGTTCCTGAAGGTTTCCTGGGCATACTCCGCCATTTTGCGGGAGTTGTCTGACCCCGCCAACCGGGTTGGAATACGCTCGGTGATGTGCTCCAGGTGAGACCACGCGTTCTCGACCGAAAGATCGCCAAGAATGTCTTTAAGTGCCACCGAACGCATTCCTTCCTGCTGACTACTGAGCCACTCGTCGTGTTGATGTCGTGGAGTTACTTATACCCTATGCTCGCGCGGTCGCAGCCTCGACGACCTCGCGCGCCTGTTCGAGGGTCCAGACCAGGCGATTCTGACCCCGGGTCAGGTGCGCCTTCAAGATTCCACGCTGGTGCGTGTCCTTCTTTGCCTCGGGCATCGTCAACGCAGGCGCGAGGTCTGGCAGCGGCGGGACGTTGATGGCCGGGTCGTGCCAATACTCAGGCAATCGACTGTAGTTCACGCGGACAAGCAGCCGCCCCAGCCGCCGCTGGGCGAAGTTAAAGCGCGCGACATCGGGATCCGAGGCGTCCCCTGCAGGCAGGGGCGTTGTCGTAGAACTGTCCAAGGGCTGCGTTCAGCTGGTCGAGAGCGGCATACGACGGGCCGAAATCAAACTCGCCGGCCGTCGCGTCCCGGAAGCTATCCAGGTGCTTGCCAAACTCGGCTGTGGTTGAGCGCCACTCGAACGGGTGCAGTGGCGCGTTGAGCGTCCGTAGCAACGAGGCCGCATACATGCGCATGTCGCGCAGCAGGTTGTCTTTATCCGCGACATCCATGAGGTCATCCTCGGAGTGCCACTGGATGTTTCCGCCACATCCGCCGACCGGGTAATAGTTCATCTCGGCGCGCTTCTCGTCGGACATCGTGGAGCTGAGCATGTAATAGGATGTCACGCCAATGCTGTTGAATGCGTAATCGCCGGCACGCGCCGGCCGGGCAGGCTGCGGAGTGATGCCGGTCGTCTCGCGGATCACCTTGTCAACGAACGGCTCGACCTCACTCATGGTGGTGAGCCGGTTATAGGTGTCTGCCCAGCGCGCGCCCGGAGAGTCACAGTTAACCTGGGCAACGCAGTGACGGGCCATGTCGATTGCGAACGTATCCGCGTACCAGGTCGCGCCGGCGTAGCGTCCATGTGAATGGCCGCTCCACCAGGCAACCCGCAGCGAGCGAGCCAGCCGATCGCGGTGCTGTGAGAACACCCGGGCGAGCTCAAGGAGCGTGACGTCACCGGTCGCGTTATCTGCCACGCCGTAGTGCCAGCCATCCAGGTGTCCGTGGACGAGGACAAACTCATCGGGCGCCTGGGTGCCGGGGATCTCAGCAACCAGGACCGGGATCTTCTTCCAGCCGGTCTCTAATGTCGTTGACAGCGCAACGCCGCCGCCGCGCTTCGCGAGCGCGATGAGCTCCTGGCCATCAGCGTTGTTGACGCTGACGATCGGAATTGTTGGCTGGCGGTCGTTGGAATCGAGATCGGGCGTCCCCCAGATCGATGTGCTCAGACTCTCGTGGATGTACTCTCCAGGATGGACGAACACCCCGGCAATCGCGCCGGCCCTCATGGCGTCCAGGACTTTCGCGGGCGACGGCATGCCTTCCGAGATGACGATCTTGCCGTTGACAGCGCTCGTGTCGATATCGACGCTGCCCCCGAACAGGTCACCCCCGCGCGCGCCGCTACTCGGAACGTAGGCGAGCTCGCCTGTTATCTCGGCCCCGTCGGTCGAGAGGCACATGACCGCAGACTTGGCGCGATACGATTTGCCGTCCGGCTCATCCACCCGCAGCGTCGCCCCGAGCGGCATGGAGATGAAGCATTCAGGCTCATGTAGTGTGTATGAGATCCCGGCTGCCTCCAGCTCTTTGATGATGTAGTCTGCCGCCTCGCGCTCCTCGGGCGACCCGGAGGTCCGGATCAGCGATCCAAGCTTCTCGAGCGCTTTCCAGGGGACGTCGAGCGAGATGCTGTCCAGTACGGACTGTTCCAGCTCCTTGCCTTCCCAGTTAACGATCTTGGTGTCTTGTTCAACCGCCATGATGTGTTCCTTCCCATTCTCCATACTGTGTCGGTGCAAGCGTTACCCGAGAGGTATTGATCTACGAGATGACCAATCGCGCGCGGCCTTCGTCCATCTCGAACTGTGTCCCAAATGGATCCGAGAGTTTGTTCAATTTCTCGAACACTCCCTTGGCACGATCTCCGGTGGCCAGTTCGGGGAGGCCACGGTCGTCGACCATGAGCGGCACGAGATTGACGGCCAATCCGTCCCCGAACGACGCCTGCACGATCATAGACTCGGGCTCCATGAACCCACGTGGTTGCTCGAAAATGAAGTTGCCCGCGCTGTAGAAGATTGGTTTGCCCTGATAGACCTCGATGCCGTGCAACGAGTGGGAGTGGTGACCAAAAATAATATCGGCGCCGGCGTCGATCAGCGCGTGACCGAGCGGCTGCTGGTACTCCGTGAGGACGCCTTGATACGGAGAGAGCCAGTACGATGGCACGCCCCAGTGGATGGCGACGATAACGGCGTCCGCTTCCGCCTTGAGCGCACTGATCTGCTGGCGGACCGCCTCCTCATCTTGCTGTCTGGTCCAGGAGTGGACGACCGGCATCGTGCCCGGTTGCTCGTTGATGAGGTTGGTATCGACTTCCAGTGAGAAGTTGATGCGGAGCGGCGCGATGCCCGGAGTTCCCTCGGTTGCTTCCGAGCCCAGCGGCAGCGTCGAAGAGATACTCAGGAAGGCGACGCGCTTGTTACCAGCCGCAAGCCACGCTGGCTCCATGGCGGTCTCCAGGTTCGGGCCCGCTCCGCAATTGGCGATGCCGGCATCGTTGCACGCGGCGACGGTGTCGAGCAGCGCGTCCGGTCCGTAATCCATCATGTGGTTGTTCGCCAGCGACACGGCATGAACGCCCATGTCGCGCACGTCCTGAATGATCTCCGGCTCTGAGCGCAGGTTCGAGTGTTTCAGCATTTTCGAGCCGCGCCGCGACAGGGGCATCTCGAGATTCGCGGTCACCACGTCACATTCCTGGAGCGCGGAGATCGCCGCGTCAAATCCACGGTCGTCGCTGCGGCCGATACTCGCTAAACGTGAACGCAGCATGAGGTCGCCGACGAGGCTGACAGAGCCTCTACCTGCTTGGCTCATTGTGTCTTTCCTTCCCTTCCCCAAAACGCGAACGTCGAACCGTGTTCGATACCAGCAAGTGCCGTACCTTCCCTCCTACTCCCGATACTGCGGGTCGAGCGCATCTCGCAGCGCGTCTCCCATGAAGTTGAAGGACAGCACCGTCAGGAAGATGAGCACGCCCGGGTAGATCGGCAGCAGCGGGTTGCTAAACAGATAGGCTTGCGAGTTGCTCAACATGTTGCCCCAGCTGGCCTGGGGAGGTCTGATCCCCAGGCCGAGGTAGCTCAGGGCAGACTCTAAAAGGATCGCCGCGGCTACCCCTAATGTTGCTGCCACGATGACGACCGGCGTTGTGTGGGGCAGAATGTGCCGGAAGAGAATCCGGGGGCTCGTCGCGCCAATTGATTGCGCGGCGAGGACAAAATCCAGGCGACGATAGCGCAGCACCTCGCTCCGCACCACCCGGGCGACAACCATCCAGCTCGAGAGACCGATCACGACGATCAGGTTGCGGAAACTGGGCCCAAAGACGGCTACTACGATCAGCACCAGGAAAAAGTACGGAATGGCGAGCATGCCGTCCGTCAGGCGCATGAGGATGGTCTCGACGATGCCACCCAGGTAGCCACTCAGGCTGCCGATCAGCGACCCGATGGTCACCGAGATAATCACGGCGACGAGCCCGACGGTCATGGACGCGCGGGAGCCATGGATTACCCGCGAGAGCACGTCGCGGCCGCTCTCGTCGGTGCCCAGAAGATGCTCGCGCGAGGGGCGCTGGTGCACGTTGATGATGTCGACCTCATTCGGGTCCTTGGGCGCGAGCACCGGGGCAAAGATCGCCGTCAAATACATGCTGATGAGGAACAGTGCCGACAGTACGGCGATACGGTTGCGGACGAAACGCCGCCAGGCAACGTTCCAGAGCGAGCGGGACGGGCGCGATGCTCCAGTGAGCTCTTCTCCCGCGAGCCGCGTCAAGACTTCCGTGTTATGCGTTGAGTCAGAAACCATGTCACCCTATTCCAACCGGATCCGCGGATCCACGTAGGCGTAGACCAGGTCGGTGATGAGATTGCTCACGACGACCACCACTGCCACAGTCAACGTGGCGCCCAGCACCACCGGATAATCGCGGGTGTTGGCCGCATTCACGGCGAGCCGCCCCATACCAGGCCAGGAGAAAACGGTCTCGGTGATCGCGGCGCCGCTGACAGCATTGGGAATGGAGATGCCGATCACTGTGATGACGGGAATGAGCGCGTTGCGCAGGGCGTGTCCGAAGATCACCGTCCGGTTCGCCAACCCCTTGGCACGCGCCGTGCGCACATAATCTTCGTTGAGCACGGAGATCATTCCAGAGCGGGTGTAGCGCACGAGCGCCGCCAGGTTCGCGGTGACCAGCACGATCAACGGCAGCACCATGTGTTTTAGACGGTCGCCAAGCGAGAACTCTTCTCCCAGGGTGAACATCCCCCCGGCGGGGAAGATGTTCCAGTGCACGGCGAACAGGATGATGAGCATGATCGCCAGCCAGAATACCGGAACCGAGATCCCGACGAAGCTGAAGCCGGCGACGAACCGGTCGATGAACGAGTTGCGCTTGGTCGCGCTGATCACGCCGAGCGGGATGGCGATCGCGATCGAGATGATCAAGGCGACACCCGTCAACATCAAGGTATTGGGCAACCGGGACAAGATGAGATCACTCACCGGCTCGACGGTGTTGTGGCTCGTCCCGAGGTCGCCCTGGAGGACGTTGCGCAGCCAGCGCACGTACTGCACCGGCAGCGGGTCATCGAGCCCTAACTCGCTGGTGATACTCTCGACTTCTTCGCGGGTGAGCTCTGGATTGGCTAACAGGGCAGGACCGCCGGGCGCCGAGTGGATCAGCATGAACGTCACGATGCTCACGATGAACAACAGGACGACGGATTGCAGCACACGGCGGACGATGTATCGAAACATAGTTCTTCCTGGCTCTTGTTGTTCGATTTAGCGTCGTGCTGCGCTACTGATCGACCCAGACGTCCTTCATCCAGGTCAGAGCGTCGCGATAGCCCATCTCGACGAGCCCGTGCGTCCGGCGCATCGCCTGTACCTCTTGCGGGTAGTACAGGTAGATGACGGGCAGATCGTCGGCGATCACTTCCTGTAACTCCTGGTAGAGTGCGATCCGCGCGTCCAGATCGGGCTCAGAGCGCGCTCGAACGATCAGATCATCGACGTCCGGGTTGGAATACTGCCAGTCGTTTTCGCTCTCGGTGTGGTAGTGGGCAAACAGGTCTGGATCGGGCGGAGTGATCCACCACTCCATGAGCAGCTCGTAATCGGGTGCACGGTACTTCTCGAGGTGGACAGGCCAGTCTACGACATCGAGTGCGAGGTCGATGCCCAATTCCTGGTACTGCCCCTGTGCGTAAGTAACAACCTGGACCATGATCGGATAGGTGCTCGGGCAATTCAAACGAATTGCAAATTTCTCGCCTTCGGAATTCACCAGAATCCCGTCGGAACCCTTCGTCCAACCTGCTTCTTCAAGTAGCTGGGCAGCGCGCTCCATATCGTAGTCGTAGGTTGTTACATTTGGATTATAAAAATCTCCGAGGAGTGGATTGATTGGCCCGGTGGCAAGCTGGCCGGCGCCTTTCAGGATGCCGTCGATGATCGCCTGTCGATCGAGCGCGTGTGCGAGCGCCTGTCGGACACGGACATCCTGGAAGAATGGGAAGTCGTGGTTGAACGCGAAGAAGTAGTAGTTCACCTGGGGCGCAAAGCGCACCTCGATGTCGTCGTTGCCCTGCACGCCATCCAGTTGCGCCGGTTCGATCACGGCAAAGTCGACATCGCCGGATAAGAGCTGGGCAACGCGGGTGTTGCCGTCCGGGATGACCCGGAAGAAGATGCCATCCAGGAGGGGGCGCCCCTCGTGATAATCCTCATAGGCTGCCAGCTCCAGGTGGCTCCCCTGGACCAGCTCGACATATTTGAATGGACCGGTGCCGACCGGGTCGCGGAGAAAGTCAGCCGGGTTGTTGAAGTCCGCGCCTTCGAGCCGGTGCTTGGGGAAGATCGGGCGGTTGTAGCCCAGCATGACCGGCAGCGCGGCGAACGGCGCCGTAAGGATGAAGCGAACGGTCTGCTCGTCGACCACCTCGACGGACTCAATTGAGGCCAGGTTGGCCCGGCCGGCGGCGCTGTTCTCGGGGTTCAGCACGGTATCGATATTGAACTTCACGTCCTCTGCGGTAAAGGGCTCGCCGTCGTGCCAGGTGACGCCTTGCTTGAGCACGAACGTGTATTCGGAGAGATCCTCGTTGGCCTCCCACGACTCGGCGAGGTCGGGCACGATCTCGATGGAGTCTCCCGAGAGCTGGTACTTCACCAGATTGTTGTACATCGTCTTGTAGACGAGAATATCGACCAGGGCTCCGGGAGCCTGCACGACGTTCATCGATGGGTCGCCATGGAGTGCCATACGCCAGACGCCGCCCTGCTGGCCGGTTTCGCCGGCAGGCGCTGGCGACTCTTCGGCAGCTGGCTCGGCAGTCGAGTCGTCAGGGGCAGCGGTTGCGGCTTCGGCGACTGAGGTCGGTTCGTCCGGGCTAGCCGTAGAGCCGGATGATACGGCTGGTTCGGCGGGCTCGTCGTCGTCGGACCCGCACGCCGCCAGCAGACCGGCAGCGCTGACGGAGAGGCTTCCAATCGCTGCGTACTTCACGAGATCGCGGCGAGAGACTTCAACACCTACGTTGCGTAGCTCCTCAAGAACGCTGTCAACTTTCACTCTACCCCCTGCCTGTGACCGTGGCACGTTGTGACACGCCACGCGTCATACGTGACACATCTTTGAAGCAGAATTGAAATCTACTTGCACAAGAAGTGTGCCGCCTCTCATATTTCCTTGCGCGCGTCCCCTGACGCAAATCTTAGGTGGTATAACGCATGCTAGCAGTTGACATTTCAATTGTCAAGCATCATTATATCGATTGTATACACATTTTATACGGAATGTATTTGCACACGTAGGGCGCCAGCCAGCGCGTCATCGCGTACCATTTACCGTACAGGCGTTAGGGAATGTCGGGGAAGAGGACGTGGATGATCACCGGCCGGCAGGTACAAGGAGACAATGAGCGGCCCAAAACGAGGGCCGAGGAGATTTACCATCAGTTGCGGACCGCGATTCTAGAGCTGAATCTCCGGCCCGGAGACCAGCTTGACGAAGATCGGCTGGCCAGCACCTACGGTGTGAGCCGCACTCCGGTGCGTGAGGCGCTGCGCCGCTTGAGCTTCGATGGGCTCGTGACACTGCGCCCGCATCGCGGTGCGCACGTGGCGGAGATCTCGCTCCGCGACATTTGGGAGATTGAGCAGATTTGCGAGCTGGCCGAACCCCTGGCGGCTCGTCTTGCCGCAGGGCGTCTAGCACAGGACGTTATCGATGGATTCAAGAGAGCCTTTGACGAGGCCGAAGTTGAGCATCCTCAGCCGAATGACTTCATTCAATACATGCAGCTGGACGTCACATTCCACGACACGATTCTCGAGGCAGCCGGCAACGAAACAATGCGCGAGATCGTCTCGCATCTGCACCGGCGCATGAACGCGGTCAGGTTGATTACCAACGCACATACCTTTACGCAGAGCATTGCCGAGCACCGGGAGATCCTTGCGGCACTCGAACGGGCCGACGGAGACGCAGCGTACGAGGCAATGATGGTCCACATCCAGAACCGTGCCACGCGGCAGCGCAACGGGCTCATGCACCCCCACCCATCGCAGCATGTACGCTCCTAGGCGCATGCCTCAACGTCGATAGACAGTGTGCCGGCGCTCGCCACGTCCTCATTGGAAACGGCCGGCCACTTCCTCAGAGACGAGCTGCGTAACCACTCAACCATTTGTCGTCGCCATAGGTGACGGCTTCCCTCGTCATCTCATTGCGTGCCTGTCGAACTTGACAGAAGCAACGACTTCGCCACGCTCCAACATGGATGACGTGTCATTGACTGGCAGCGAATACGCTGCTAGATTCAGCATTATCCGGACGAAAACATTTGACCACAGGTGAGGAGGGTCTTGCGGGGAGGATGCACGAGTGAATGCCCCAACCAATGACGCCACGTGACATTGCGTGAGGAGGAAGCAGATCATGGGACTCCTTCAGAGCAGGTTCAGCCGTCGTCAATT
The DNA here is from genome assembly GCA_963729445.1 of uncultured Chloroflexia bacterium. Taxonomy (GTDB): domain Bacteria; phylum Chloroflexota; class Chloroflexia; order Thermomicrobiales; family CFX8; genus JACCZH01. The sequence goes on along the minus strand of CAVSNU010000002.1, from coordinate 810,220 downwards.
GATGAAGCGGAGTGCTGCCGTTGCAGCCGGGGTCGCCGTTACCGGGGTGGCGCCAACGGTTCATGCTGCGGACCACGATGGTCTCGGCTTCTTCTCACCGCATGCCGATATCCTCGAAGAGACGTCAATCGTTGAGCTGCAGGCGATGATGACCTCGGGTGAAGTCACTGCCCGCCAGCTGGTGGGGATGTACATCGAGCGGATCCACGCACTTGACTGGGATGGTCCTCAGCTCAGGTCGTTCATTGAGATCAACCCCGACGTTCTGCAAATCGCAAGCGCCCTTGACCAGGAGCGTGCAGACGGCAAGCTGCGGGGACCCTTGCACGGCATCCCGATCGTCGTCAAGGACAACATCGACACCGCCGATCGCATGGAGACAACGGCAGGCTCGCTGGCACTCCTCGGCTCAAAGCCGCAGCAGGATGCAACGGTGGCGGCCAAGCTCCGCGAGGCCGGGGCCATCATCATCGGCAAGGCTGGAATGAGCGAGTGGGCGAACTTCCGCGGCAACCACTCATCGAGCGGTTGGAGCGCGCGTGGCGGGCAGGTGCGTAACCCGTACATTATCGATCGCAATCCCTGCGGATCGAGCTCCGGGTCGGGAACCGCGCCATCCGCGAGCCTCGTTGCCGCCGCACTCGGCACCGAGACTGACGGCTCGATCGTCTGTCCCTCGTCGAACACCGGGCTGGTCGGCATCAAGCCCTCGGTGGGCCTTACCAGCCGGGCGGGTGTCATCCCGATCTCGCACACCCAGGACACCATCGGCCCGATGGCGCGCACTGTGGCGGACGCGGCCGCGGTCCTGACGGCCATCGTCGGGGTTGACCCGCGCGACCCGGCAACCGCGGAAGCGCAGAATATCAGTGACGACTACACCCAGTTCCTCGATCCTGCCGGCTTGAGCGGCGCCCGGATCGGGGTGGCGCGCGAGTTGTTCGGCTTTAGCCGCGAGGCGGATTGGGTGATCGACAGCGCGATTGCCGCCATGCGTGATGCCGGGGCGATCATCGTCGATCCCATCACGCTACCCAGCCCAGGCGAGGGCAATCCCGACGATGCCGAGTTCGAGGTGTTGCTCTACGAGTTCGGGCCGGACCTGGCGGCGTACCTCGCGGGCCGCACGGGTCCTTCCCCACGGACGCTGCAGGAGATCATCGAGTTTAACGAGGAGCACGGAGATGTTGAGCTCAAGTGGTTCGGGCAGGAGATCTTCCTCATGGCGGCAGAGAAGGGGCCGCTTACTGACCCGGCCTACCTCGAGGCATTGGCGGTGAGCCGTGACGGCACGCGTGCGCAGCTTGACGAGGCCTTCGACAGTAACCAGCTGGACGCGATCGTCGCGCCGACGGGCTCCCCGGCCTGGACGACCGACCTCGTCAATGGCGATCTCTTCCTGGGTGCCAGCTCATCGCATGCTGCGCGTGCCGGCTATCCATTAGTGACCGTCCCCGCCGGCTACATGTTTGGGCTGCCGGTCGGGATCACGTTCATGGGCCGGCGCTGGTCTGAAGGCACGCTGATCAAGCTGGCTTCCGGTTTCGAGGCGGTGACTCAGGTCCGCTACGCACCAAACTTCGAACGGACCCTCGTGTACTAGAGCGGTTTAATGAAGACACAGGCGTAGTGGCGCAATGTTTCCGGCCACCACTCCCGATCACACTCTCCTTGAACGCAAGGGCCGCAGGAGACGATGACAACCCCCCAACCTGGTTTGGCTGGGGGTGTCATCGTCCCGGTTCGACGGATAGAAGGAGCGCGCTTAGACGCGTTGTTGACTCCTGATGTGCTCGACGGCCTGATCGAGCTCGCGCTGGAACTGCTCGACGCTATACCCGATACTCGGCAGATAGGTGCTGAAGCCAACGATGATCTGGGCCACCGACGCGGCCTCTTTGATGTGGTCCACTCCCATGCCACTCAGCGCTAACTGCGCGTTATGGAAGGGAATTCAGTAGGGGCAGCGCACGGCTGACGCGGCGCCGAAGGCAACCAACGCCTTCTGCTGGGCGTTCAGGGCGCTATCCTGCAAGGTCCAGGTGAACTGTCCCCAGTTGTACTCAAGGAGATCGTCCGGCATTTGTTCAATCCAGCCAGGCACATGACCTAGCAGTGCGCGCGCTTCGTTCAGGATGTCCTCTCTTGCCATGGCTATTCCCTTCGCGCGGATACCAACCGAACCACACAACGGAGCGAACCGAGACGGAAGAGGCGCGGCGGACCGGTGACAGCAGCCGCGACTGGCAGGAAACGCATCAGGTCGCATGCTGTCTCAGTGTCGTCAAAGAAGTGCCAAGAACGGCGCGTCGCTCCTCTGAGCTGTGCTGTTGAACGACCGCGATCGCCTGAGAACAACCCGGCATCCGCCTGTTATCAACGCCAGGATTTCGGCGACCTGCACAGCACGCAGATGCCTGTCATCCCCGGAGCCACGATCGATCCGATGAAGTGCGCTAGCGATGCTTCTACCGTAGCATCGATGGATGGTATGTCAAGTCCGGCTGTGAGACATTCCCCCTTCCACGAATGGGAGAGGGGACGGGGCGCGGGTAGGGCCTCCGCGGATTACTCCTTCTTCCTCTTCCACTTCCCGGTCTTCTCGTCCTTCTCGTACTGCTTCTTTACCGCGGCCCAGGCGACCCGGTGGGCGCGTTCTTCGTCGTGGCCATATTCCTCATAGGCGTTGTTGAAGGCGGCCAGATAGATCTCCTGGGCGTGTTTTGGCAGGTGCTCGCGGACACTCTCCGGCAACTCGTTGATCGTTTTGTACGGCACGGTCACTCCATTCGGGGTTCTGTAGAACAGCCTTACAGCCATCGTACAGAGATCCGACCTGGCACCGATTCGAGGGAGACAGGGGAGGTGGATCGCTGGCACGACGCGATCGGCTCGGGGCGCTCGACGGGGTAGCACGATGGCTATGACGAAGGAGTGCCTGATGAGCGAGACGTCGACACCGCTGGCGGGCTGGCTGGAGAACCAGGACACGGAGCGCAGAAACCGGTATCGAGAGTATCTGGCCTTCTATCAGGGTGAACAGTGGACGGGCCGACGGCGAGCGGGCGAGACGCGCCTGACGTTTAACTACGCCCGCATCCTGACGCGAAAGACGGTCAGCTATCTCATGCCGCGGCCGGCGACGTTCAACGTCGTGACCGGAACCGAACGGAATCCAGAGCTGGCGGACCGCGCCGAGGCGGTACTGCGCTCGGTCTATGCCGAGAACGACCAGCACATGGACGATGTCCAGAGCGCCCTCGACGCGTCCGTCCTTGGTGATGGCGCGTTCAAAGTGACCTGGAGCGAGCGGCTGGGCGCTCCGGTGATCGCCGCGATTGACCCGCAGTCGCTCTGGGCCTGGTGGCGTCCGGATAATCCGGGCGAGGTCTACCGGGTGATCCAGCGCTACGAGATCAGCCACGAGGAGGCGGAGCAGCTCTTCGGCATGCGTCCACTGACATCGGCCTCCAACGGCCGCCTGAGTGTGGTCGAGGAGTGGTGGCCGGACCGCTACCGGGTCGAGCTGGGTGGCGAGACGGTGCGTGACGGGGCCAATCCCTACGGCTGGATTCCCTATGTGATCTATCCCAACCTGGCCCGGCCACACGAGTTCTGGGGCTCGAGCGATCTGGAAGACCTGATCGATGTCTGTCGCGAGCTGAACCGCCGCATGACGACGATCAGCCGCATTCTGGAGGTGGCGGGGTATCCCATCACCGTGTTGGAGAACGTGACCGGCAGCGAGGGTATCCGTGCCGAGGCCGGGGCGGTCTGGGAACTGCCCGAGGCCTCGCGCGCCTATCTGCTGGACATGCTGCAGGGTGGCGGCGTGAACCTGCACATCGACTATGTGCAGCTCCTCTATCGCCAGATGCACGATCTCAGCGAGACGCCGCGCACGGCCTTTGGTGATTCCGGGCGCTCGATCTCCGGGGTGGCGCTGGAGGTGGAGATCCAGCCCCTGGTGCAGAAAGTGATGCGCAAGCGCCGGGTGTGGGACTCGGTCTATCGTCGTCGAAACGCGATGGTGCTGGATCTGATGGAGCGCTTCGGCGGGGTTGATCTCGGTGGCCTGCGGCGTACCGAGACGATCTGGGGCGAGGTTCTGCCCAGCGACCGCGAGGCAATCGCCCGCACCGAGGCGCAGCTCGTCGCGGCCAACATCCACGGCCGCCGCGAGGCGATGGCCAACCTGGGTGACGACGACACCGAGGGCAACTGGCTCCAGGTTCTGGAGGAGCTGCGGGCGCTGGGGGAGGCGGGAAGGCTACCTGACGCCCTCAATCCGCAAGAAGAGACTCTCACCCACTCATAACCCTGGAAAGGAGATCACTATGGCGACAATTGCAGCGGTGCGCGGGAGGGTGCGCACCCGGCTTGAAGAGGATGCCGAGGCGGTCTGGAGCGACGCGGAGCTTGATGAGGCGATCTCGGCCAGCCTGGAGGAGTACAGCCATCTCTTTCCGCGGGAGGAGAGCACCGACCTGGCGGTGGCCGGTGGAGCGACCTCAATTGCCGGTCCCGACGGGACGGTTGAGGTGCTGCGGGTGTGCCTCGAGAACGGCTCGGTTGTCCCGCGACGGTCTATTCCATCGCGGAGCGCGAGCGGCGAAGAGCTCGCCTGGGAGTGGTTCGCCGGGACGATCCATTTTAGCCGGCCGATCGAGGCGCAGACAGTAACGGTGTGGCGGCTGACGGGATGCAGCTTGGAACAGCTGCCTGAAGCCGACGTCGGGATAATCGTCCTCGGCGCGGTCTGGAGAGCGTTGCAGCAGCGCACCGTACACGACTTCAAACGCGGCGGTCCCCTGGGCGGCACGACCTACGGAGGAGTGGTCCGCTCGGCCGAGCGGGAATACACGCGCGCCCTGGACCTGCGTCGCAGGAGAGTGCGCTCGCGCGTGATGGGCATGGGCTGAGATGTTCATCGTCGATGATCCGCCGCCGGGCGACCCCTCTCGCGATTGGTACGTCTGGAGGACTGCCGATGACGAGACTGTCTGCCCGGTCTGCGCCCCACTCGACGGCGCGCTGCTCAATGGCGCGGATGGCCCGTTTCCACCCTTGCATACGCGTTGCCGTTGCTGGCTGGAGTACAGCCACTCTGATGTGCCGGTGACGCCGCCAGGCGTTGACGAGCCATTGATCCCACCGGAGATCCCAGGCACGCCGGGACCGTTTTGAGATGGAGAGGTAACGTCCATGTTCGATTATCCGGAGAGTGTTGTGTTGATGGGCGTGCCGGTGGCCGTGCTGACGACGCTGGTTATTGAGGCGTTGAAGCAGGGTGGGTTGGCGGCACGCTGGGCTCCGCTGGCCGCGGTCTTGACCGCGACGGCGCTGGTTGGACTGGTAGAGCTGGCGGCCATCGTGATCTGGCTCGAACCGGCGGGCAGGGTGGTGGCCGGCGGGCTGGTGATCGGGCTGGCGTCGTCCGGAAGCTACTCCTGGGCACGCTCGCTCGGGAAGGAGCGCTAACCCCATGCCCGACTACGACATCGCCCTGAACGACATCGACTTCATGCTCCTGCCCGGCACCTACAAGAGCTACCCGGATGGCAACCTGTACGTTGATTCGCGTCTTGGACGGCAAGTCTTAACCGATTTCACCGCTGGTATGGCCGGCCCCAAGCTCAACAGCCGCAACATGCCCACGTCGGCGCTCTACGGCGAGGCCTCGGTCGGGTCCTGGCCGGCTCCCTGGCCGCTCACCATGGCCGCCGTCGGTCCCGCACCCAAGCGCGTCGCGTCCGGTCATTCCTACGCGGTAGACGAGCCCAAGGTCCTGCTCAGGACGGACGACTACACGTACATCGCCGCCGGAACCAGGCTCTGGCGCTGGGATCAGGTGAATGCCCCCGAGCTGCGCTTTACGTTCTCGCACGCGATCATCGACATGGTGCAGATCCGGGGCACACTCTACGTTGCCTTTGGCACCGCCAAGACCATCTCCAGCTACGACGACACCACCCAGGCCGAGACGCTGAACGAGTTCGGCTCCAGTCACTACGCAGCGAGGATGGCCACGCTCGGCTCGGGGCTCCTGTTCCAGCGCGCTGACATTCCCACCGAGTGCCGCTGGCAGTTCACGACGGTCAGCGGGAGCGGTCAGACGCGCACCCTCGACGGTCCGGCACTGGCCATGGTCGCCTATGAGGACCAGATCCTGGTTGCTACCGCACAATCCATCTGGAGCTGGACGCCGGCCGCGAGCGGCACCTCCAGTGTCGACTTCGAGCACTGGGGCGTTATCTCGTCGGACGGGTTGCAGAACGATGACGACTACGCCTGGTTCAAGGTCTTTCAGGGCCGGCTCATGGCCTGGCGCGGCGGCCGGGCGATGCTCTACGACAAACAGCGCGGCTGGTGGCGGCACGCCGGGTTGGAGGGGGCGCAGAGCCATGGCGCGGCCATCGTCAACGGCTGGCTCATCGTGAGTCTGGTCCAGCGCGAAACCCTCGTTGACCAGCTCTGGGGCTACAACGGGACCGGCTGGTGGCTGCTCGATGAGGGCGACTATACCCGTTTCCCGGCCAGTACCCGCGGCGACCGGCTGGTCGTCTGGGCCTCCGCCGGCAGTGAGCTGCATTACTACGACATGGACACCGCCCGCGATCCCGCCACCGTCGCAACCGAGTTCACGCTGGACACGGCCTTGATCGATGGCGGCGCGCCGGACCGTACGAAGTACTGGCGTCAGGTCGGCGTCGAGCTAGCCAGAGCAGACCCACAAGCCGTGGGCGAGTGGAGCTACCAGCTGCAGTACTCAACCGATGCCGGGGGCAGCTGGACAGACGCCGGATTGCCGGTGACTGTTACTGCGGCAACGGCAACTGTAAGGGCCGCAATCAGTGTCAGCTCGCGATATCTGCGGATCAGGATCGTGGGGACGCAGACGAGCGGACTCCCGCCCTTTGTGATGGCGGTGTGGGCCGAGTTCGAGTCCTTGAACGAGTCCGTCCGCCGCCGTCGCTGGCAGTTCAAGATCGCGGCCACCGACCGGATCGTGACCCGTGACGGCGCCGTCGACCCGCGCGCCGGGCAGGATGTCAGGGTGCAGCTCTGGGATCTCTTCACCAACGCCGAGTCGTTCAGTTTCGAGGATGTCGACGGCGGTACGTACGCCACCAGGATGATTGGCCTGCGCGAGGAGTGGCATAAGCCCGCCGATGCGCTCAAAGTCGGAGCCCACACCACCTTCGACGTCACGCTTGTGGAGTTGTAACGATGCCCAGCATCATCGCGGACGGCCCGATCAAGACGACACCGCGCATGAGCCGCGCGCTCTTCATCGACGTACTGGTGACCAATCGCTCGCCCTGGGCTGAGCGGGGCGGGGAGCTCTACGATCTGATCGTCAGGAACGACCACGACCCCGGCTTCTGGCTGGCTGTGGCTGGTAGGGAGCATGGCTTCGGCTCCAATCGCGACTCGGTTCTCTGGCGCAACGACACCAATAGCTGGACCAATGCGCGTTCGGTCCGCGCACCACTCCACATGTTGAGCGGGCCGGCTACCGTGATCCACGATGAGAAGCGGCGTGGACCCTACGTGCGCTACGCCAGTGTGGAGGACAGCCTGATCGACGGCATGTATCGCGTCGATGATCCCAGCTACGTGTACCAGCAGCGCAACGCAACCTCTATCGCCGAGGTGATCGCCATCTGGACCGAGAGCGACGCAGATAGCTACATCGCGTATGTCGTCGCGCGGCTGAACGAGTGGATATCCGCTGGGAAGCCTGTACCGATCACGTGGGCTTATCGATATTCGCGGTGAGCTGGCGACGCGTCGGAAGGGCAACGTGCCGGCGGGGCCGTTCGAATCACTCGCCCTCGACCAGAAGAGAGGCCTCGTCGTGCATTACTCGGGTCCGCCGGTCGGAAATCGAGCCGACACGCTGGCGGTGCTCAAGGCTGAGGCGCGCTATCACGTTGAGAAGAACTGGGCGCGAGCGGGAGAGCCGCCCATTTACGGAGATGGGCTGATGTATCACGTTGCCATTGGTGACGACGGTATCAAGTACCTCTGCCGCGATCTGGAGGCCGTGCTCTGGCACTGTGGCGTGACGAGCTGGAACCGGGCTGCGCTGAGCGTGCACCTGCCGCTTGGCGGGGAGCAGCGCGCGACTCAGGCTCAACTCCGGGCGCTGACCGAGATTGTTGAGGAGTGGCGGGCCTTGACCGGAACTCCAGAGCGTGACGTGCGCGGTCATCAGGAGCTCTCGCCGACGAGCTGCCCCGGCACGTTGATGACCGATTTCGTCTACCCCTACCGGGAAGGAACGAGCATGGCGAATGGCCAGTGGTTTGCCGAGACCGGCTTCTACATTGGTGGGGCGTTCTGGGAGTTCTGGCGCGAGCGTGGCGGGTTGCCGATCTTCGGGTATCCACTCACCAACGAGCGACGCGAGGACGGCCATGTCGTGCAGTACTTCGAGCGAGCGGTCTTCGAGTGGCACCCCGAGAACCTCGCGCCGTACCAGGTGCTGTTGCGGCGTCTTGGGGCTGAGGCGCTGGGTGGAAGCGTTTCGTAGGGGCACATTCCATGCGACCTACGAATGAATCCGTTCTCCCTGTCCGGGGAGAACGGATTCCGTATGTCCGAGAGGCGCGTGAGCCTACTTGATCGTGATCGATTTGCTTGTCACGACATTGCTTGACGGCGTGTAGGTGTAGCCAGTTCGGGTCACGCCGGTTACCTGGATCGAATAGGTGCCCTTGATGGAGACGTTGCGTGAGAAGGTTGCGTAGCCCGAGCTATTCGTGGTTGCCGACGCCGAAACCTTCGCTCCCTTGGGATCGGTGTAGCGGATTGTCACTCTCGCGCTGCTCAGGTTCGCGCTGCCCGACTTGATGTAGACGCGAGTGGTGATCTTCGCGCCAGTTGATGTCTTGGTCGAAGAGACAGTGATATTACTGACGTTCATGCTCTTTGTGCTCGTTGTCGGAGCCGTGACATTGATCGAGCGCGACTTGCTGTTGTTCGCGGCGTTGGTGTCGTTCGCGACGGTCGCGGTGGCAGTTAAGGTGTGAGCGCCGGTCGCCGTCGATGTCGTCGTTGCCCAGCTGAAACTCACCGTTGTGCTCGCGCCCGCACCGAGGGTGACGCTCTTTGTCTGGGTCGCCCCGCCAGGGCTCTCCGAGAACTTGACGCTGATGGTGGCACTGGCATTGCCGTAATTGCGCACACCCGCCGAAACGGTGACGCTCTTGCCCTTCGCCACGCTCGTGGGCGCGGAGATCGAGGTGATTGCAGCGTCTCGTGTCTGGGCTGCGACAACATTGATCGTCCGCGATTTCGCATTGTTTGCGGCGTTGGTGTCGTTTGCCTGCGACGCGGTGACTGTCAGGGTGTGGCTGCCGACCGCGGTCGACGTTGACGTTGCCCAGTTGAAATTGACCGTCGCGCTCGCGCCTGCGGCCAGATCGACGCTGGTTGAGCCGGTTGCGCCACCTGGAGTTTCGCCGAAGGTAACGTTGACCGTCGCGGCAAGTACGCCATTGTTGCGGACGCTCGCCGCTACCGCCGCCGTCCCGCCCTGAGTCACACTGGATGGCGCCGAGATCGAGACGGTCTCAACGTCAATGAGCGCGGGAAGTGGATCGGGTTCTGAATCCGGCGGCAGAGTGTCGTCGAAGGTCGAGACGTTGATCAGGGGTTCCTTGGTGCTGTCGCGGTCTCCACTCCACTCGGAAGTACTGCCGGTTGAGATGAGCGCGTTGCGCACCTGTGCCGGCGATGAGCCGGGATTCGCGACCAGATAGAGCGCCGCTGCGCCGGCAACGTGCGGCGCAGCCATGCTGGTGCCGTTGTAGGTGGCGTAGCTACTGTTAGGAACAGTGGACAGGACACCCACACCAGGAGCGATGACGTCCACGTCCGCGCCGTAGTTCGAGAAGGAGGCCAGGGTGTCGTCCGCGCCGACTGAGGTTCCACTACCAAGCCCCCCTGGCTTGCCGTCGGTGTCGACCAGGGCAGAGACGGTAATGACTTCGTCGTACATGGCGGGGAAGAAGCCTTTGGCGTCGACTCCGTCGTTACCGGCGGCCACGGTATAGGTCACGCCGGCGGCTACCGAGTTGCAGATTGCCTGATGAATTGAGTCGATGCGGGTGCGGCCACAGTTGCCATCGTCTGTGACCGAGGCCTGTCCGCCGAGGCTCATGTTGGCGATCTTGATGTTGGTGCTGCCCAGATTCTCCGTGACCCAGTCGATGCCGCAGAGAATCCACGAGCCATAGCCACTGCCCTGGGCGTCGAGGACTTTCACCGACCAGATCCGGGCGCCGGGAGCAACGCCAACCACGCCGGATCCGTTGTCAATCGCCCCGATTGTGCCGGCGACGTGCGTGCCGTGGCCGTTCTGGTCGTTGTAGGTTCCGCTGCCGGTGCAGTCAATACCGCCCACGACATTGAGATCGGGATGGGGACCGCTGCCGGTGTCGATCACCGCGACATTGATGTTGACGCGCTCGTCGATGCCGTCAATTTTCGCGTCAGAGTTTGAGAGCGTGCCGATGCGGGTGACGCCGGTCGGTGTCGTCTGTGCGTCGATCTGTACCACCGGGTCCTGCATGACGCTCAGAACCAGCGGGTGCCGGGCCAGCGCCTCGGCTGCCTGGGGAGGCAGCTCTACCGCGAAGCCGTTGATCACTTCCGAATACTTGTGGTGCACCTGTGATACGCGCGGGTCGAGCGCCTGCGCGATGAGCCCGTCGACGCCAACCCCGTTGGCAAGCTGCACGATATAGCGTTGCCGTGGTGCGTTTGGAACGGGCGTCGTCTGCGCCGTAGCAACGCTCCAGCTCGGAATCAGGAGCGCCAGGACCAGACCAAGAGTGATAAGCGCTTGTCGACTGGAAGGCATCGGTTACATTCTCCGGTTCTCACGCCTCGCCTGGAAACGGCAATGGACTGACCCCTGTCATTTCGGGTCAATAGATTATTGTGCTGAAGCGTGCCTTTGAGACAGGGCCAAAAAGTACGGGTAGCAGGAGGACGCTCCCCGAAACGCAGATGCGTGTGGCGGTCGAATTCCGGAAGACGCGTTATCATTGGTATTGGCGTGTAACCGCCACGAAATGCACAGCAACCCAGAAACGAAGAGGCACATGTTTGAAACGCTAACTGACCGTCTCCAAAGTACTTTCTCTAAAATGACAAACAGCGGTCGTCTCACCGAGGCCAACGTTGATGAGGCGATGCGCGAAGTCCGGCGGGCACTGCTCGAAGCGGACGTGAATTTCAAAGTCGTCCGGGAGTTCGTCGCGGCGGTGCGTGAGCGCACCGTTGGCCAGGATGTGCTGACATCGCTGACGCCAGCCCAGACCGTCATCTCGATCGTGAACGAAGAGCTGATCAAGATCCTGGGCGAGGAGCGTGTTCCGCTCAGCCGGGCCTCGTCCGGTCCGACGATCATCATGCTCGTGGGCCTGCAGGGTTCCGGTAAGACAACCCACGTTGGTAAGCTCGCCAGCTTCCTGCGCAAAGAGGGCCGCAACCCGGTGCTGGTGGCGGCCGACGTCTATCGCCCGGCCGCGATCGCCCAGCTGCAGACGCTCGGCCGGCAGCTTGACATCCCGGTCTATGCGACCAGCACGGACGACAAGCCGCTGAAGATCGTGCGCGAGGCGATGAAACAGGCGCGCGACAAGGGCCAGGACCCGATCATCATTGACACTGCTGGCCGCCTTCAGATCGACGAGCGCATGATGCTTGAGCTGGAAGAGCTTGAGCGCGAGGTGCAGCCGACCGAGACCCTGCTGGTTGCGGACGCGATGACCGGCCAGGAAGCGGTCAACGTTTCCGAGGAATTCAACCGGCGGCTCAATATCACCGGTCTGGTGCTCACGAAGATGGACGGCGACGCCCGTGGTGGCGCGGCGCTGTCGATTCGCTCCGTCACCGGTATCCCGATCAAGTTCATCGGGACCGGCGAGCGGCTGGATGCGCTCGAACCGTTCTATCCCGACCGGTTGGCAGGGCGCATCCTGGGCATGGGTGACGTCCTCTCGCTCATCGAGCGTGCCCAGGAGCAAACGAGCGAGGAAGACCGCGAGGCCCTCGAAGCGAAGCTGATGGAGGGCCAGTTCGATCTGGAAGACTTCCTGAGCCAGCTCCAGTCGCTCAAGAATATGGGGCCGCTCGACCAGCTACTGGATCTGATTCCCGGCGTTGGCTCCGCGATGCGGCAAAGTAACACGCAGATTGACGACGGTGAGCTCAAGCACATTGAGGCCATCATCCAGTCGATGACCGTGCAGGAACGCCGTCAGCCGGACCTGATTCGCAAGAGCCGGCGCGACAGAATCGCCCGCGGTAGCGGGACCCAGCCAGATGACGTGAATGCGCTCCTGAAGCAGTTCCGCGAGATGCAGAAGCTGATGTCGCAGTTCGGCATGATGGCCGGTGGCAAAAAGGGCAAGAAGTCCATGCTGAGCCGTATGCCCGGCGGGCTTGGCCAGCTCGGCAACATGCGCGACATGGCCAAGCAGCTGCAGCAATCCGGAATGGATCCCAGCCAGCTCGGCGGCGGCATGCCCCGGGGAATGGGTGGCGAGTTCGACTCCCTGATGGGTGGCGGCGCCGCGCCACTAGCGCCGCTGAACCAGAGAAAGACTCCCAAGCCCAAGGCTCCAAAGCCGGAGCGAGCGCAGGCTACCAAGCGCCGCAAGAAGCGATAACTGCTTCTTGCGGTCGAACCGAGATCAAACACACCTGCTAGGGGAGGGCTTCGTGCCCTCCCTTGCTCATATGCCGGACTGGGTCAGGATCGCTTCATCATGCCTGACGACTGGGTAGAATGACCCACACTCCATCACGGCCATCTGCTGGCCGTGTGGCGCAGAACAGATCAGGAATGAGCGAAGAAGGGAACCTATCCATGGCGGACTACCTGGTGACAACCGAGTGGCTGGCCCAGCGGCTGGAGGATCCGGGGGTGCGGGTTGTTGATTGCCGTTTCGCCTTCGATCGTGACCTCCGGCAGGACTACGACGAGTCCCACATCCCGGGCGCGGTCTATCTCAACTGGTCGACGGACCTGAGTGATCCCAACCATCCAGTCGATTCCATGATAGCGCCACCCGAGCAGGTCCAGGATGTCATGCAGCGCCTGGGCATTGGCGACGATACGCTGATTGTCGGCTACGACCAGGAGGGCGGCCACTTCGCCGCGCGGCTCTGGTTGGTTCTGGCCCGCTATGGCAAGGCCGGCAACATGCGCATCCTGGATGGTGGCTGGACTGCCTGGCAGCAGGAGGAGCGTCCGGTGACCGATGAAGTGCCGTCGCTCCCAGAAGATGTCACCTTTTCGATCGATCCTGACGCTGCGCAACCTGAGCTGATCGCGACTGCTGATGATGTTCTGGATGCGGTCGATAACCCGAACGCGGTCGTGCTCGACGTTCGACGCTGGACGGAGTTCACGGGCGAGGAAGTACGAGCAGCGCGCGGCGGTCGGGTGCCGGGGGCGACCCACGCCTTCTGGCAGGACAACCTGCGCTGGGACGGCGACCGGCGCTTCGTCTCACCGGGCGAGCTGCGGGCCAGGGCGGTCGAAGCCGGGATCAGCCCGAACACTGAAGTCATCACCTACTGCCAGGGGGCGGTCCGTGCGGCGCACGCGGCGATTGGCCTCCTCATGGCCGGGCACCCGCACGTGAAGGTCTATGACGGCTCGTGGGCTGAGTGGGGCAATCGCGAAGATCTGCCGATCGAGACCGGCGAACCGGCTGAGAATACACCGTAACGGCGTTACGACGAACCATGAATGAGACGGGTATCACCATGAGACGGACGACTTGTTGAGTCGCCCTCTGCGTGCGAGCACCGTGACCGTTCGCGGATCAACCAACCAGCTCAACCGTAGGCCACCAGGAACGTACGCCGCTACGCCTGCGGCCTCAGGCGTCCTCGTACTCCAACGGGCGCACGACGACGCGGTTCGCAGCGGGGTCGATCTCCAACACAACGTCTTTGAGCGCAGGGAAGAGCTCCTCATGACCGTGCTCGTCGCGCACGAGGTAGACGTCTACTTCGCCGGTTTCGATGATCTCGGCCAGCGTGCCGATGGCGGTCCCATCCTCGTGATAGACGTTCAGGCCGATGAGCTGATAGTGGTAAAACGTGTCGTCGTCGCGCGGGGTCAACTGGTTGGCGCGGATGCGTACCGACTTGCCGCGCAGCGTCTCGGCGTCGTCACGGGTATCGATGTCGGCCAGCTTGAGGATGGCTTGCATCCCGTTGCGGCGGACTTTCGTGAGGGCGTGGGGGGTGGCGTCGTCAAAATAGATGCGCCGGAGCTTCGGCACTTCCTCGGGACGGTCAGAGTAGATATCCATCTTGACCTCGCCGCGAATGCCGTGCACGCCGACGATGCGGCCGATGACGAGCAGCGCCTCATCGAGCGGCGTATCGGCCGGAAGAGGATCCTGGGCCTGCTCGCGCTGTTGGCGCCAGGGGCGCGGGCGACGATCAGGAGCCGATGTCAAGGCTGGCTCGCAGTCCCTTCCTTGAGGCCGCGATCATCAGCAGCGTACGCATTGAGCGTGCGATGCGACCTTCGCGCCCGATCACTTTTCCCATCTCAGCTTCAGGTACCAGCAGCCGGATATGCACCGCTGTTCCATGCTGTTCGGCCTGAATGTCGATCGTGTCCGGGTCATCAACCAGGTTGGTGGCGATGTGCTCTACCAACGCGCAGAGCCCGGCGACCGATCCTTCTTCGCTGGTATCGTCCATCGTTGCTTCTGACTCCACCATCGGTCCGTCTTCCCCCCTACGTGCAGCACTCTGCAGCCGGTGAATAGTCCCTGTATAGCATACTGGCCACCGAGGTCATCGGCGGCCAGCTCAGAAACGCATCGAGATCGTTGCCAGTGGGTGATTGCGAGAGGTTACTCGGCCGGTCCGCCGTGGGCGGGCATGACCTGGGTCTCTTTGCCTCGCTGTGGCGGCTCAACCGTATAGCCTTCGGCAACGCCTTCTTTGCTGATGCGGCCCTCAAGGATGCCGGCTCGCACGAGCAGCGATCGCACGGTGTCAGTTGGTTGTGCGCCATGCCCGAGCCAGTGCTGGACGCGCTCGGCGTCGATCCGCAGCGTCATTGGCTGGGTCTTGGGATTGTAGATCCCCACCGATTCAATGAAGCGGCCATCGCGGGGCGAGGACGACTCGGCGACAACAATTCGATAGCTTGGCTGGTGTTTGGCTCCCATGCGCCGGAGTCGTAGCTTAAGCACCCTGGCAGTACCCCTTCTTGAAACAATTTAGGTTCACGTGGCGGTCATCGCCATTCAATCACATACGGTGTATCCGGCCTGGACCGGCAACATGTGATGCTACCATTCGCCTTGCCGCCCCGTCAACGTGAGCGGGGTCGCCATGCCCTTGATCACGCTGGTGCCGGACCTATGGATATGCCATGTAATACGCGTCGATAATCTCGCGGGCCACCGGCGCCGCCGATCCGGAACCGGTAACACCGTGCTCGATCATCGTGACGATCGTAATCCTCGGCGCGTCGCTTGGCGTAAACGCTCCAAACCAGCCGTGGGCCTCCTCGTTTGGCCGGCCGGTCTCGGCCGTGCCGGTCTTGCCGGAAACCTCGTAGGTGATACCTTCGAAGGCCTGGACGGCGGTGCCGTCGCTGGCGTGAACGACCGCGTGCATGCCATCTTTCAACACCTGGATCTGCTCGCTGGAGAGGGGGAGCTTGCCCATCTCTTCAGGCTTGGTGGAATGGATCACTGAGCCATCCAGCTTGACGACATCCATGACGAGGTACGGTTTCCAGAGCGTGCCGCCGTTCGTCACCGCAGCGTAGGCTTTGGCTACCTGAAGGGGAGATGCCAGGAAATAGCCCTGGCCGATAGCCAGGTTGACGGCGTCACCGCGTGCCCAGTAATCGCCGATGACCTCACCCTTCCACTCGGGATCGGGCACGACGCCCGGGATGTCGTAGAGCTCGACAATACCGGTGCGTTCGCCGAAACCGAAGGCACGTGACATGTTCGGTAGCCAGTTCTCATTCTCTGCATCCAGTTCGGCGCCCATTTTGTAGAAGACGGTGTTACAGGAGCGATAGATGGCCGTATGCAGATCCATGTCGCCCTGACCGCCTGGAACCCAATCCGCCCAGGACTGATTGGAGCCTTCCAGGCTGAAGGTACCGGGACAACTGACCGGCGTATCCGCGTTGTACCCAAGATGCACCATCCCGGCCGAGGCGGTGATGAGCTTGAAGGTCGACCCTGTCGGGTAGCCAACGATCGTCGCGCGATTGATGAGCGGTTGCTTGACCGGATCGTTCAGTGCCTGCCACTCCTCGTCGGTCACGCCGCGCACGAACGCGTTGGGATCGAACGAGGGACTGCTGGCCATGGCGAGGATCTGACCGTTATTTGGATCGAGCATCACGGCGGACCCATTCTGGCCCTCTAACGATTGGTAGGCGGCAGTCTGCACATCCAGGTCGATCGTGAGCACCACATCATTCGCCGGTTCGGCCTCAACTTCGCCTAGCACCCGGATGAGGGTCTCATCCCGGTTCACGAGGGACAGCGTGCCGCCGCGTTTGCCGGACAGCCACTGCTCGGCGTAGGACTCGACGCCGCTGCGGCCAATTCTGTCGCCCGACTGGTAGCCACGCTTGGCCAGTTCTGGGAGCTCTTCAGCGGTAATCTCGCTCATGTAGCCGACGACATGTGCCGCGGCTGGTCCGGCTGGATAGACGCGGGCGGGCCACTTCTGAAGCACGACGCCGTTAATCTGCCCGATGCGGTCAATGAAAGATTGCTCGATGTTGTCAGGGAAATCCTTGACCGGCATGAACCAGGTGGGATCGCCACCTTCGTAGCGGCTCTTGATCTGGTCTTCCGGCATGTCAATCAGTGCCGATAGCTCGCGCAGCATCGTGGCTTCGTCCGTGATCTGGCTAGGGATGACGCCTACCCGGCTGATGAAGCCGCTGTGTGCCAGAGGCCGGCCTTTGCGGTCCAGGATGCGGCCTCGCTGCGGGATATCACTCGTCCAGCGCACGTAACCGTCGCCGAGACCGGTAAAGATCAAGTTTGGTGACCAGTCGACACGATAGTCGGCGCCCTGCTGGATAACCGGAATCTGCTGGTCGTCGGTGAACTCACCGATGCGGGATGATTCAATCGTCACTTTGGCCGGGAAGACGATGTCGTTGTCGTTGCCGCTGGTCACTTCTGCGGCGACTTTGACGATGCCGGCTTCGACGGCGATCGCCTCATAGCGGGCAACGAAGTCCTCCTTGTTGATGGCGGCTTTGGCCTCGTTGGTGAGCAGTTCGTACATCTGGTCATAGGCCAGGCTGGACCACATCTCGGCATAGGCGGACGCGACGCCCTTGGCTGTCCCCAGCTCCCCCGGATTGGGGGGCGTCGCCGTGGGCTCCGGTTCCGGCGTTGGCGTCACATCGACAGCCGGCGCCGGTACGCTGACGGTCGCTCCGGCGACGTCACCCTGGTCCGAGGTCTCTGTTGCCCCCTCGCTGCTCGTCGTTGGTGTCGTGTCAGCGTCAACGACCGCAGCTGATTGATCGGCATCGTCGTCTGCCGAGAAGCGGCTGGCGATAAGGACCGAGCCGGTCAACAGCACGGCAATGATCGCGCCAACCAGCAGGAACTTCGGCCAGAGCCTCTCTCTGCCACCATACGGTGACCAGCTTGAGGACCCCGAGCCGATACCTCCGCTGCCACGGGGCTTGCTCACACGCCGGTTACTCGAGCTCGACGGCTCGCCGCGCGGGGACCGTGACGAAAATGGTGTTGGTTTATCAGAGTTTGAACGGGGCACGAGGTGGACTGTACCTTCCAATGCGGTCGCCGGGGACGATGAGAGGGCTCAGAGGCTGGTAACTACCCTGTACGTACTCTCTCATTGTCATGACGGCGCGTCAAGATGATGACACGGAATTCTCCATTAGGAGAAGCGATATTCCGCACGCTTCGTCACGGGGATCGAGACGGACATCACTCTGTAAGAGTACGACATTGCTGGAGGGCTAAATCATTTCGCTACCGGAAACGCCTGGCCGGGGTGACCTGAAGCTCCCCGGCCAGGCGGCAGGCAGATCAGACTGGCGGGTGCCGTGTGTGCCAGTCAGTGCAGGATTGGTAGGCGACGGCAGCATCGAGGATCGTGTTCTCATCGAATGCACGGCCGGTGAAACAGAGCGAGGTGGGGAGACCGCGCTCGCCGAAGCCGTTGGGTATGGCGATGCCCGGCAGCCCGGCGACGTTGGTCATAGCGCCCATCTGCCCGCGGCCCTTCCCTTCATAGTACGCGTCAAAGCGCATCCCGATTGGGCTGGCTACCCGCGGCATCGTCGGTGTGACCAGTGCGTCGTACTGGACAAGCAGCGCATCCAGCGCTTTGCAGATATGCCGGCGGATCCGCAGCGCGCGGAGATAGACGTGCGCCGGGATCGTCAATGCGCTGAGCGGGTTGACGTGAGTCTCCACCGCCGCGAGCTGGCGGACATCGCCGCTCGTCAACAGATCTTCAAAGGCAGCCGCCATCTCGCTGCGAATAATTGCCTCGGCTACTTCGCGATACGGGAACTCGGGAAGTGAGACGGTCTCGATCGTCCCGATGTGCTCGAGATCTTTCAGCGATTGCTCGAAGTTTGCGCGCACCTCGGGTTGCAGGTCGTCAAGCTCACTCTCAACCAGGCCGAAGCGGAAACCGCTCGATTTTCGCTCGCTCCCCGGGTAGCGATAGGCCTGCTGTACGCTGGAGGGATCACCGGCGTCGTGTCCGGCGATGGCGTTAAGGACCAGTCCGCAGTCCTCTGCCGAGCGGCACATCGGCCCGAGCTTGTCCATCGTCCAGGAGAGCGCCATTGCGCCCCGGCGGCTCACCCGTCCGTAGGTTGGCCGGAGGCCGGTGACGCCGCAGTTATTGGCTGGTGACAGGATCGACCCCTGCGTCTCCGAGCCGATGGCGAAGGCGACCGACCCGCTGGCGACCGCCGCGCCGGAGCCGGACGAAGACCCTCCGCTCCAGGCATCCTCGTTCCAGGGGGTCTTGCATGGTCCAGTGAAGGACGCGACCGGCTGCTCATAACCCATGCCGCCGGCCAGCTCAATCATCGCCAGCTTGGCCACCATGATTCCACCGGCTGCCTGGAGCTTGTGCACCACATGGGCGTCGTCCGGAAACGTCTGGTCACGGTACGGTGCAGCGCCCCAGCTGGTGGGATAATCTTGGGTAGCAACCAGGTCCTTGACGCCGTAGGGAATACCGTGGAGCGGACCCCGGTCGTAGCCGGCCGCGATCTCGGCTTCGGCAAGCTGCGCTTCGCGGAGCGCGCGTTCCTCGGTGAGCGTCACCACGGCGTTGAAGCGTCGTCCGACCGTGTCCAGCCGTTCGAGATACATGCGGGTCAGCTCGGTTGGCGTGGTTTCCTGTTTGCGCAGTGCCGCGCCAAGCTCGGTAATCGTCTGGAAGTGCATTATTCCCACTCCGCCCGGTAGGCGCGGAAGGTGAAGTCCGGCTCGTCGGCGTTTGTGAGGGGGTAGTTCCGTAGCGTTGCGGCTCGTTCCAGGACGCCGCCAAGACCCTTGCGCACGCGCTCAATCTCTTCGGGGTCTGTGATTCTGGTGTCCAGTGCCGCCTGAACCGTCTCCAGCAGGGCGTCAATGCGCCGTTCGTCGTCCATCCGTCGTTCCTCTCAAGGCGTTACCCATGCTCGCTCCCGGGCGTGCACCCTGCAACGGACCCACGACGTTGGCTGTGATCCAGCCGCCATAGCATCCGCCGTTCTGAGGTCACGCCGGTTCGCCGCCAAGATAGCACGCATCTGCCCACTTCCGATAGAAGACGCTGCAATCCCTCATCCTGGCTGCGGTTCGATGCATTACCTGGCGCGGTCTCTCTTCACATGGCAGTGGCGTTGAAACCAAACTCTGGGACTTTTGGTGGGCTGTCCCGGTACCGCTGAGTTGCGATACTAGTTGCCACGCTCATGTCCGACAGTGTGTGGATCGAAGCGGGTGTCCGAATGTGGGACGAGGATCGGCTTGACGATGGACAGCAGGCCCAGCGCGACGGACTTCACGGGCCATCAACGTCGATCCAGCCACAGAACAGGCGACCTCGGTGGGTGATTTCTCAAGTGTCGACTCAGAACGTGTTCCTCCCGATAGCGCGGACCGGCTGGTCGCTGCCCTGGCCTACATTGGCGTCATCCCGTTCCTGCTCTTCGCCGGCTCGCCTGGCCGGGTTTTCATACGCCGTCACCAGCATATTGCGGCGCTCATCCACGCCATACGGGTCGTCTGGACCGCTGCGGTGCTGGCTGTCTGGACCTGGCTCCGCGTCGACGGAGCTACCAACGAACGACTGAGCTCGTTTGGCCGCGACGTCGCGGCGTTGGTGTTCGCTGGTGTACCCTGGCACACCGGCTTCCAGACCAGCGTGCTGCCCTGGATGCTTACTCCCCTTGTGGCTACCTGGCTGCTGTCGCTCGTCGGGTTCTACCTGGCTCTCACGGGAAAGACGGCTGACTTCCACGCCTTTGTCCAGGCCGACTGGAGTGACCTGGTTACCCGCCGGCGCTGGTTCGCCTGGACTCCCGAGGAGGAGCGCCGCCTCGCGCGTCTGGCACGCGAGCGTCATCTGGAGCGGATCCAGCGTTCCACCAGAACCTATAACTCTGAGCGTGTACGCCGCGAGCAGATGGACACCATCCAGGAGGGCATCGACCAGCTGCGTGCCCAACGCGAGCATAACGACCAGTTACTCGCGCTGGGAGAGATCAGCCAGCGGCGCTACGACGCGGCCAGGCTCGACATCGAGGAGCACATCGCCGAGCTGCAGCAGGCGCAAGGGGGGCTCGTGGCGCGCACGGCTTCGTCGTCGTCCGGTCACATTCCGCAGCGCATGCGGGTCAGCCGTACCGGACGCTCCGCGGAAGCGCTGGTAGACACGGTTGCGGTCATCACGCCGTCGGGGATACCACTCTATACCTACGGCCAGTTTGCGCTGGATGACGCGATCGTGGCCGGTATCCTGAGCGCCTTTGACAGTCTGAGTGAAGAGGTCTTCGGGTCGCGGGTCAACAAGACCCAGCTGGCCGAGGGGCAGGTGCTCTTTTTCGCGCACGGTCAGTTCGTGCTGATTCTGGCCATCTTCGACGATGATCCGTCGCCGCGCCAGGTGGAGCAGCTCAAGACGATGCTGCGCCAGTTCGAGCAGGCCAACCAGGGGGCGTTGCGCCGCGAGCAGTACGACCCTGCCTACCTGCACGAGGTCATGATCCCCTTCAAATTCAACGAGCCGCGCGCCTCATCGTCGGGGTAGACGTGTCCTGTCGACCAGAGATCCTTCGCTGGCGCTCAGGATGACTGGTGATCGTTCAGGATGACCCATGACAGCGATGCGCGAAACCATTGGCGTAGCAGGGAACGAGGACAACTTCATCCGAGAATGAAGAGCCGCCCTGTTTGCGTACGGGCGCAATGAATTGCGCCCGTACGAACGGCCTACAGAAATGTCCTGCACGCGGCACGGTACAATTATGTGTGGAACGTTCTAGCGATCCCAGCGTGGTTCCGTCGACGCTTGTCGGCGGCTTCGTGGTGAGGATCGATCGCTGACTTAGAAGTTGAGAGAGATGGCCCAGGTATTTGACATTCCAACAGCCAGCACCGGCCTGATCGAGCCGATCGAGCGCTTGAGCCCGGCCGAGGCTGAACGGCTGCTGGCGAACTACGACGTCGGCCCGAAGGACGGCAATGGCCGGACGGTGGTCGTCGCCATGAGCGGCGGCGTGGACTCCGCCGTGACGGCGTTGCTGTTGCGCGAGCGCGGCTATAACGTGGTCGGCATGAACATGCGCGTCTACACGCCTGCCGAGGACGACGACTACATCAACCCCTGCTGCTCGATTGAATCGCTGGACAATGCGCGCGCCACCTGTCAGGCGATGGGTGTGCCCTTCTATCCCCTCAACGTCCAGAAGGAGTTCGAGCGAGTCGTCATCAACTATTTTGTGAATGAGTACGCGCAAGGCCGCACCCCGAATCCGTGCCTGGAGTGCAACCGCTACGTGAAGTTCCGGCACCTCATTTCCAAGGCGCGTTTCCTGGGGGCAGATTTTCTGGCAACCGGGCACTACGCCCGCATCGAGCGTGACCCGGACGGCATCTACCATCTGCACCAGGCGGCCGATGACACGAAGGACCAGTCCTACGTGCTCTATATGCTCACCCAGGAGCAGCTCGGCTATTTGCTCTTTCCGCTCGGACGCCTGAAGAAGACTGAGGTGCGCGAGCTCGCGCACGCGTTCGGGCTGCCGGTTGCCGGTGTCCCGGACAGCCAGGGCACCTGTTTCGTGGGCAAGGGAGCCTACGCCGATTTCGTGAGCAAGCGCCGGCCGGGTCTGACCGATCCCGGACAGATCGTTGATTCGGCTGGGACCGTGTTGGGCGAGCACCATGGCCTGGTGCACTACACCATCGGTCAGCGGCGGGGTATTGGTGTCGCGGGAGCAGAACCCTACTACGTGCTGCGTCTGGATCTCGAGCGTAATCAGCTCGTGGTGGGCACGCGGGCTGAGATGGGTTTTACGGCGCTGCTCGCGGATCAGGTAGATTTCGTGAGCGGCCAGTGGCCTTCCGACCGGTTCGAGTGCGAGGTGGCTGTTCGCTACCGTGGAACGCGCTATCATTCGGAAGTTGAGCCGCTGAGTGATGGCAAGGTGCGCGTGCATTTCGCCGAACTCCCGTCGGCCGTCGCCCCCGGTCAGGCCGTGGTGTTCTACCAGGGCGACGAGGTCCTGGGAGGCGGCACCATTTCGGCTGCCGAGAATTTGCCTCGTATCATGACGATCAGGGCATAAAGAGAGAGAACGCACCCGTTGCCACCGTCGATCTTGCTCGGTTTAACGATTGCCACGCTCTACGGCTGTGGCTGTCACGCGTTGGTTGGCCGGCGCATCTGGCAATGGCCGCTGTTCTGGATCTCGGCGGTGCTCGGGTTCTTTGTCGGGTACGCTGCTGGTGCAGCCCTGGAGATCAACTGGCTGCAGATTGGGAGCGTGCCACTTGTGGCATCAACCCTGGGAGCTGCCGGCACACTCTGGTTGTGCTGGTTTTTTACGGCGCCGTACGCTGCCGAGAACCCGGCCTACTCTCCGGAACAGCGTTCCCGGTAAGCGCGTACACAAGACGTGACTGGCGCGTTCGTTCTAAGATGGTAGATAAGGACGCCCAGTTGCGACCGTGCCAGCCTCGCTGTCAGGTGAGGCACAACACAGCTCTTCGACATAGGTGAGGGGATACGATGCGAAAAGCGTGGGCGATCATCATTCCACTGGTCGTGCTTGTCATCATTATTGGTTTAACCGTCGGCCTCTATATGCTGGGCGATGACGAGGCCTCCGCGCTTGAGAAGTTCCGTGACATAATGATCGTGTACCTCGGTTTCCTGTGGGTGATCGTGGTGCTGTTGCTCGCAATACTGGTCGGCGTCCTGATCTGGGTGTCGCTGATGATCAAGGATCACGTCATCCCGCTGCTCCAGTCCATCCAGGAAACGGTCGCGCGGCTCAAGGGCACGGCCGAGTTCGTGTCTGAAGAAGTTGCCTCGCCGGTGATCGGGTTCTACGGGACGATTGCCAAGGCCCGCGCCATGACCAAAACGTTGACCGGCCGAGACGCGAACAGGAAGCTAACCGGACAGGGCGGCGCGCCGGGCAAGGTTGCCAAGCTCCTGCGCCGGGAATCCAATTTAGACTAAACCTGCAACCCCTCGAAGGGAGAGTAGAACAGGATGACCGACCACGCCGCCGACCGCTTGCAGAAGCAGCTCGCCGCGCTTCGAGAGGTGGACTGGGAGAGTTATGTCTCTGACACGAGTGGTGATACCTCCACGGTGTCGTTCTTCAGCGGGCTTCTCCTCGGGCTGATTGTCGGCACGATCGTCGCCGTGTTCCTCGCACCCCAATCCGGCAAGAATACGCGCGAACAAGTGAAGCAAACCGGTATCGAGCTCCTCCCGATCGGCGCAAGCGCGGAGCAGAACGCCGCCGAGCTGTAGATCTCGATCTCCCTGTTCCCATGGGCGAGAGGGGCGGGGAGTGACGACGTCCGTCAACTCACCGAGCACAGCACCACAGTTGTCCTCAGGTTGCTGTGGTAGTTGTACTCCCGGCCGCCCGCACGGATGAGAATGTCGTAGCCGGGGGTAACGACCTGTGGGTAGGAGAACCCCGGTTTCGGGCAGCCGAGGGCGGCCGAGGGCCAATCGCGCTGGCTGAAGCTCAATACCTGTACGTCATCCCGATCGACGCCTGCCTCCACTGCGGCGGCCTCCACGGCAAGGATCACCGGTTGCGGTAGCATCTCAACCTCCGGGGTTGGGGTGTTCTCCGGTGGTGGCGCGGTCGCGGCGGGCGTTAGCTCCACGAGCGCGGGCTCGGTTGGCGCCGCTGGAGCGGACGTCGGGTCGAGACCCTCATCTCTACAACCCGCGAGCATGAAGACTGTCATCGCGCCTGCCACCGAGCGAACGAGAAACTCCCGGCGGCTCCAGTGTCGGGCATGTTCGATCACAGTCCATCCTCACCGTTCGTCCTCAGATAGATGAACGCTAATTGTTCACTATTGGCGGCGTATCGGTCAGGTCGAGGTTTTGGCTGGTACCGGCGCGTCCTCTCCGATCTGGCGTTTACGCCAGGGGATGATCACCTCTTCGAACACGACCTGGATCATCGCCGCGGCCGGAACAGCGATAAACGCACCCGGCAGGCCCAGGAGCGACCCACCAACCAGGATTGAGATGAAAACCAGTAACGGGTGAATGTCGAGCTGGTCGCCTTCGATAATAGGCGAAATAACATAACCTTTGAAATTTTCGATGACGATCGAGGCAGTGAATACCAGGGCAAGCGTCGGCAGTCCCTGGAGCGCCGCAAGAGAGAGTAGTGGTATGCGTGCTAACCACGGCCCAATGCGAGGTATCAGCTGGCCAAGCGCCACGACGATTGCCAGCAACAGCGCGAAGTCCACGCCGATCAGCAGCAACGCCCCGTACATCAGCACTCCAACGATGACCATCACAATCAGCTTGGCGCGCAGGTAGAAGCCGACTCGCACCCACATCTTGGTAAGCACTTTGCGCGTGGTATCACGGTGTTCCGGCGCAACCATGGAGAGGGTAAATTCCAGGAGGCGGGAGCGCGTGGTGACAAGGAGCAGCGAGATGAAGAAGACGCTGATCGCGTCATAGAGCAGACTGAACAGAGTGGTCGGAAGCTCAGCCAGGCGATTTCCGACGCCGCTGGCTATTCGTCCCGCCAGCCCCTCGACCTGGCTGTCAAACGCTTCCAGTGTTGGGTATTCCGCCTGCAGCTCTTCATAGCGCGCTCGCAAGCCTTCAAATCGAGAGACGTAGTCGGGCAGGTCGCCACTCAATTCAGCGATCTGGCCAAAGAGCGGCGGCAAGACGTACCAACCGAGGACGAGAAGCACCCCGAATCCCGCCAGGTAGACGATCAGCGCCGCGGCAAGGCTGGGGATCCTGAGCCGTTCGAGTTTCTCCGCCGGCCGGGCAACCGTCGCCGCGAAGAGCAGACTGATGAACAGAATGAGCAGGACGTGTTCGAGCCGCAGCAGGATCTGGATAAAGAAGAACGTGAGCATGGCCAGCACAAGGGCATAGTAGATAGGGAGCGTTTGCCGCATGAGCGAACTACTATCCCCACGGTGTCGACCGTCCATTTTCGCTCCTCACGCGTTGCCCGTGCTTCGCTGTGGCATTGATGTCCATTGTAGCGGCGCTTTGCACGCAGCAAGGGTCGCTAGACATGGGGCTCTGGAATGACGCGCATGCCCGGCGATGGTGAATGACGCTCCGGTTCGACCCGTCGCAATGGGGCCGGCCTCGACGCCTGGGCGCCAGATGTGGCTGAATTCCCTGTTGCGACGAACGGTTGAGATTTGCCAAGGAGGCAAAAAATTCGATACGCGCTCACCTGTCTCATCAGCATTCTGGTCCTTACGAGTTGTGGCGGTAGCTCACCAGGCTCGTCGGGTGGTCCTTCCATCCCGCCGACGATGACGATTGCACCCACTCCAGCTCCCGAAGGACGTCTCCTTGCACCGCTCGACGTTGGGCAGCAAGTAACGGCGGAGGACCGGCGCTATACGATTCAGGTTCCAGCGTTCTGGGTCCGCAACACGGTGCCGCCGGCCGACATTGCCTATCGGGATTCCGGCGGAACGCCGTCCGACACCGGTTTCAGGTATAACGTCACGCGCGAAGCCCTACCGGAATCCGTTGAGAGCGTGGAGGAGTATGCCGCCGCCCGGCGGCAGTCGACGGAAGATGCCTCCAGCGACGTCGAGACGCTGTCAATGGATCCCGTGCAGGTCGCGGGCACGCAGGCCATGCGCTGGATCTACACGACTGAGATTGCCTCCGAGCCGGTGCTGATGCACCAGGTGTATGTCCTCGACGGCGACACGGGTTTCACCCTGACCGGCAGCGCTCCCGTCGCCGGCGACACCGTTGCCGCGACGGATCTCTTTGACCGGATTGCCGGCTCTTTCTCGTTCCCGAGGGGCTAGACGATCTCGTTGATCCGCCGCGCGAGGTCGATGTCGAGCTCAGTGACGCCGCCGGCCTCGTGAGTGGTCAGGAAGAGAATGACGTTGCGGTAGCGGATGTCGATGTCGGGGTGATGATTGGCTTCCTCAACGATCTCCGCCAGCTGGTTGACAAACGCCACGGCTTCCAGGAAGCTCGCCCGCCTGACGCGCCGCCGCAGCCCGCCCTCCTGCCGGCTCCATCCCTTCAGCTCGCGTAGCGCCATGTCGACCTCACGCGTGCTGAGCGGCTGCGGTGGGCCACCAGCCTCTGGAATCTCTGGATCAGTGGTGCTCATTTGCTCGTATCCTTCATGATAATGGAACGTTCAATCTCGTTCACGATAGTGGATTCCTCGTTACGCCGGTACCCGAATTGATATTCTTCGGGTGGCACGTCTGCGTACGTACACGTAACAGCTTGCCGTCGTTGGGCTTGTCGTCTGTGCGTCTCGCCCGTTGACTGTTACTGATTCTAGGGATCTCGCGACCTATGCCACGACCGTATGGCCGCCACCGCCGATCACGACACGTACGCTTCGGCCGCCATGACCGGCGCTCGTCGCGGCGACGTGTGGTGTCCTCGCGGATGATCAATCGCTCGGTCCTCGAGCGGTACGGTCAGGCCCGGCGCACGTCGTCGATGACGCGCTATGCCACGTTTGTCGGCATCTTTTTCCTCAGCATGGTTGCTGGTTCGTTGCTCTTTGCCGGCGCGGTGACCGTCGCTGCCTGGAGCTACTTCAGCGCCGATCTCCCGTCGCTCAACACGGTCGAAGCGCAGCAGTTCGAGACGACCAGAATCTACGACCGCAACTGGAAGCTGCTCTACGAGGTCAGCGATCCGTTAACGGGGTACCGCAACTACACGACGCTCGACCAGATTACCGCCGATGGCGAGAATGAATTCCTGCTGGAGGCGACCATTGCCGCAGAAGACCGCACCTTCTGGAACAACTTCGGAGTCGAACCGGTAGCGATTGTCCGGGGTGCCTTCATCAACGTCTCCGGCAAGGGTTCCTCCGGCGGCTCAACCATCACCCAACAGCTTGCCCGCCAGCTCTATCCCGACACCATTGGCTTCGAGCGGACCTACCTGCGCAAGATCCGCGAGGCGATCGTTGCGGTGCAGCTGACGGATGCCTATTCTAAAGAACGCATCATGGAGATGTACCTGAACTCGGTCTACTACGGTAACCGCTCTTACGGCATCGACGCGGCTGCGCGAGCATATTTTGACAGAGACCCGTCCGAGCTCACCCTGGCCCAGGCCGCCATGATCGCCGGTCTTCCACAGGCCCCGAGCGCCTACGATCCCAGCCAGAACATGGAGGCCGCCAAGCTACGGCAGGGGTATGTGCTGGACCAGATGGTCGAGGCCGGCTTTATCAGCGACGAGGAGGCCGACGCGGCGTGGCACGAGGTGCTGATCATTCCGCCGCGTGAGTCCCAGGTCATTCTGGCGCCGCACTGGGTGAACTTCGTCATCTCGCAGCTTGAGCAGCAGTACGGCGCTGAGAAGGTCTATCGTGGCGGGCTGGCGGTGCGCACGACGCTCGATCTCGACTTGCAGGTACAGGCTGAGCAGGCGGTGCGAGACCATGTCGCGACGCTGGAGCCCTATAACGCGACAAACGGTGCGGCGGTCGCGATGCTGCCGGGCACTGGTGAGGTCGTCGCGATGGTGGGTTCGCGTGATTACTCCGATGACGCGATCTCCGGCCAGTTCAACGTTGCGGTCTCTGAGCGCCAGCCTGGCTCAGCCTTCATGCCGCTGGTGTATGCAGCGGCGTTCGAGCGTGGCTGGTACCCCGGCACGATGATTCTGGACTACCAGATGTCGTACG
This sequence comes from uncultured Chloroflexia bacterium, assembly GCA_963729445.1. Taxonomy (GTDB): domain Bacteria; phylum Chloroflexota; class Chloroflexia; order Thermomicrobiales; family CFX8; genus JACCZH01. Next base: position 781,746 of record CAVSNU010000002.1, on the reverse strand, counting down.
AGACGCCTGGCGCTCCTCAGCCTGTGTACGTGCCGGAGAACAGCAGCCGGCTCTTCCACGGTGCGGTTTCCGCACGTGAGGCGCTTGCCGGTTCCTACAACATACCCGCAGTCAAGACGCTCGATTACTCCGGCGTCCCGTCCATGATCGACCTGGCCCACGGCATGGGCATCCGGACCGGCCTCTGGCGCGGGCTCGATTTCTACGGTCTGGCGCTTGCCCTGGGTGGCGGTGAAGTCTCGCCGCTTGAGCTCACGAATACCTATGCGACGCTCGCGAATGGTGGCGTTTTCGTTGGCTACAACCCCATCCTTGAGGTGAACGAGTCCGACGGCTCCCAGCTCTACGCCTTGAATCGCGACGAGACGCTCGCGCGTGGTCAGCGCGCGCTCAGCGCGGAAACGTCGTTCCTCGTGACCGACATTCTGGCCGATGATGAAGCGCGTTGGTCCACTTTCGGTCGCGACAACATTCTGGAGCTCCCGGAGCTCGGCGATCTACCAGTAGCGGTCAAGACTGGTACGTCGTTCGACTGGCTGGACAACTGGACGGTCGGGTATACGACCGATCTCGTGGTCGGTGTCTGGGTAGGTAATCCCGGCAACGTGCCCATGCGACAGCTGGACGGGCTTAGCGGAGCTGCGCCCATCTTCCGGGACATCATGGTGGCCGCTCACGATCCGGCCTTCGCTGAGACGCTGGCCGGCCCGGACGGCGTCCCCTCCGATGCCAATTTCGCTCGCCCTGAAGGGGTCATCGAGGTTGACATCTGCGAGGCGACCGGCGGATTGCCGGTTCAAGGTGTTGAGACCCGCCGTGAGTATGCCGACCAGCGACATCCGCCCGTGACGAACTGCGATCAGCTGACGCAGGCCCAGGTGCAGGATCTGCGCGCTGCTCTCCAACACTTTGCAAACAATAGCGCGCTCTATACCGTGGAGGGCGCAGAGTCGCTCATGGAGTACAGCGCGATGGTTGGCGGCGGAATGGGCATTCCGGATAACCCGGTGGAGCCGACTCCAACACCATCGCCGACACCCACGCCAACCCCGACACCGTCGCCGACGCCGATACCGCCAACGCCAACGCCGACGCCGCCCGTGACGGCGACCCCGACAGTGCCTCCGGGCCGAACCACGCCGACGCCTTCAGATGATGACAATGGTGGCGCGACCGTGCCGAACCTGTTCGGCGTGGCCGAAGGGACCGCGATCGGCATCATCGAGTCGCTCGGTCTTGAGGTTGGGGATGTCATCTACATCACCCAATCCGACCTGCCGCCAGGAGTTGACATCGACGCGGTCGACGTGGGCGAGGTCTTCTTTCAGGCACCCGCTCCGGGAACCAGTGTCTCGGAAGGTACCTCGGTCTCGATAGCGGTGCGCTCGGATTAAGGCGTGCCCGTAAGGGCCCCCTGCCGAAATTATTCTCCCCAGAACGGCGCGTACGACCAGCGTGGCCAGGCCGTTGGGAAGGCCGTGTGTGCCAGGTGGATCGCCGGTTCATCTCCCTGGAGTGCGCCCCACTGCCGGAGGGCAGGCACGCCAGGGTAGCCGCTCAATACATGCGCCAGGTCCGCCTGATGGGGGAGACGCACGGTTGGACCGCCGCCGTTGAACCCGGCACCACCCCGCTCGCCGAACGCCAGCCGAAGTCCCTGCCCGCCCAGGCGGCGTTCGATTTCAGGCTGGAGCAGCTCCAGCACGGCTGCGGGGTCCAGCACGCAGAGCATACCGGCCTGCGGCGGGCGCACGGCCACCTCGACATCGGAGAGCTCTAACTGTGTCGCGCGTCGACTGACCTCCTGAACCAGTGGGTGATCGGGCATCAGCCGTAACTGGATCTCCTGGGAACCGTGTGCGGCGGCGCGAGCGTGCAGCGCGTCGAGGAGCTCCGCTTCGTGTCCGGCTCGCGCGGCGCATTCGATGACGTCGAGCGTGGCGGTGGCCGGTGACGCTATGCGAGCGTACCCGCTGACCCCATCTTCTCCGTCAAGAATCGCTGCGGGATTGCCGTCACGCCAGACCCACTGCTCAGCTGAACGCTCGATTGAGCAGGGACGCTGGATTTCCTGCAGGTTGAAGAGGGTTGCCATGGCCGCAACATCACCCTCGCAGGCTTCACGCAGCGTATCCGCCGCGCCGACCGCAGGCGTGGGGTAGCGCACGACACTGCGTGGCATCACCGGGCGGTAATCAAAGCGCGGGTAGATTTGCGGAACGCCATACAGAATGGCGAGCGGGCGGCCGCTGTTCCTGAGCCACTCGTGTGCCGCCTCCATACAGGCGCGCATGTACCCTTGCATCCGAGCGCCGGGATCGGTCGCGACCATCGTGATGATGCCGGCGGCAACCCATGTTCCCAGCAGCGCGAGCCTGCACGGAACGGCCTGCACAACCGCAAGCGGCTGACCGTTGGAGGCCCAGATCGCGGGAAGGCTCGCTGGATCAAAGGCGCTGGATTGAACGATCGCCAGGTGCGCCCTGGTCGTGGCCTCCTCCTCGAAGACCCGTTGAATGAGATCGGCGATGGCTGCTCGTTCCGCCTCGTTGTGAGGTGGGCGTGGTCCGGACACGTTCATACGCTGCCTCTCCGAGCCGCCAGTATGGTAGGCTGTGCCAGTTCGTCAGCGACTTTTGTCGATGTATAAGCCAAAAATGTGCGACCCAGCTCGTCTGGTCTCTTTGGCCGGCTGCTCAGGCTCGTGATATAGTACACAACTGTAGGAACCGTTGGAGGTAGCCTGAAACTGGGCGAAAGGACGCAACCACCGTGGCTGGAGATTACGCGATTATTGGCCTTGCGTTCATCACGGCCGTGGTCATGGGGTGTTCGCTTCTTCTTCTCGGCCGGCTGATCCGTCCCTCCAATCCAAATCCAACGAAATCAGAAGTCTATGAGTCCGGCGTTCCCGATGTCGCGCCGCCGAACCAGCGCTACACGCCCCGGTTCTACGTGGTGGCGCTGCTCTTCGTCGTCTTCGACATCGAGGCCATCTTCCTCTTCCCCTGGGCGGTCGCGTTCGATGCCCTTGGACTGTATGGCTATCTTCAGATTTGTGTCTTTATCGGCCTCCTGCTCGCGGGCCTGGCCTACGAGTGGAAGAAAGGGGCGCTCGAGTGGGTTTAATCGACAACCAGTTTGAAAAGAACGTTCTCACGACATCGGTCGACTGGGTCTTCAACTGGGCTCGCCGGTCCAGCCTGTGGTGGCTCCAGTTCGGGCTGGCGTGTTGCGCGATTGAGATGATCTCTGCCGCGATGCCGCGCTTCGACCTGGCCGAACGTTTCGGCATGCTCTACCGCGCGTCGCCGCGGCAGGCTGACTTGATGATCGTCTCCGGGACCGTCACCAAGAAGATGGGCCCGATTGTCCGCACCCTCTACGACCAGATGAGTGAGCCCAAGTGGGTGATCTCGATGGGGTCATGCGCCAACATCGGCGGCCCGTTCGATACCTACGCCGTGGTGCAGGGTGTCGATCAGATCGTCCCGGTCGACGTCTATATTCCCGGATGCCCGCCAATTCCCGAGGCGCTGTATTTCGGCATCCTTGAGCTGCAGAACAAAGTCATCAAGTACGAGACGATCGCCAAGAAGTCCGGCCGCGATGAGGCTGAGGCGCAGCGTGAGCGTGACCGGGAACAGCTCCGGCGTGAGATGGGCCGCGATTCGACTGTCCGTGAGACTGAAACCGCCACCGCAACCGTCGGCTAACTCCTGAGAGGACGCGGCCCAATGGCCGAAGATCGAGTGAACAAAGGTCAAGACAAGGCACAGCCGGGTGCTGAGGGCACCAAGGCGCAGCAAGTCCCGGGTGCCGGTGCGACGGAGAAGCTGACTGCGGATCCTGGAACGGACCAGCACGCGCGTTCCGATAAGGACGCGGCCAGGGCAGCTTCCACCATGGACGACAATGCTCGTCGTTTTGGCGGCGAAGCGACTCCCAAAGAGCCGACTGAAGCTTCAGTGCAGCCCGCTGAGGGCGTTGATCTGGTCGTGCCGCAGGAGTCCGCTGTCCAGCAGGTCGAGCCAGCGACCGATAAGACCGGCATGCGCGTCGTCGCGTCCGCCTGGGTCAACACTGGCTATTGGGGGCCGCAGGACGAGCAGCTCCACCCCGCCATTCGCGCCTTGCGAGCGGCTTTCCCGGACGATGTCCTTGAGGTTGTCTTCTTTCGCGATGAAGTGACCGTGCGGGTGAACGCCAGGCACTGGGCGGAAATGTTCACACTGTTGCGAGATGATCCCGATCTCTCCTACCGCACGCTGACGGACGTCACTGCGGTCGACATGCTGCGCCTGCGCAGCGGTCACCGGTTTGATGTGGTTGGCACCCTGTACTCGATCAAGAATCGTCAACGCCTGCGACTGAAGACTGCGATTGCCGAGGACGAAGGGTGCGACTCGCTGACGGGCGTGTACTCCGCGGCCGGCTGGCTTGAGCGCGAGTGCTACGACATGTTCGGCATCACCTTCCACGGGCATCCGGACTTACGCAGAATGCTGCTGGCCGAGGATTGGGACGAAGGGCACCCGCTGCGCAAGGACTATCCGATCCGTGGCTACAAACCGTACGTCCAACCCGGTTTCGAGAACCCCGCACCTCGCATTAGAGATTTCCGGAGGCTCTAGATGACCGCCACAAATCCAGGTGCACCGGCCACATACGGAACATTTGATGTGACGGACGAACGCCAGCTCTCAGCCCGCTCGCGCGAGCTGGTCCTGAACATGGGCCCGCAGCACCCGAGCACGCACGGCGTGCTGCGCGTCGTCCTGCACCTGGATGGCGAGTCGATCACCTTCGCCGACCCGGTGATCGGCTACCTGCACCGCGGCGTCGAGAAGCTCGGCGAGGCCCACCGCTACGCGCAGGTCATCCCCTGGACCGACCGCACCGACTACGTCGCCGCGCCGCATGAACAACCTCGGCTGCGTGCTGGCGGTCGAGAAGCTTGCGGCCTCGAAGCACCGGAGCGCGCGCAGTACTGGCGCGTGATCATGGCCGAGCTGAGCCGGATCGCCTCCCACCTGGTCTGGCTCGGCACGCACGCGCTCGACATCGGCGCGCTCTCGATGTCGCTCTACTGCTTCCGCGAGCGCGAGCTGATCCTCGATATCTTCGAGGCGTTCTGCGGCGCGCGCCTGACCACCAACATGATGGAAATCGGCGGCTTTTCGCGGCCCGATTCCCCGAGAGCCTGCCCGAGCATGATCGGCGACTTCCTGCGCATCTTCCCGGAGCGGCAGCAAGAATACGTCGGACTTGCTCACCGCCAACCCGATCTGGATGGCGCGCACCAAGGGCGTCGGCGTCATCCCCGCCGAGGCGGCGACTCGACTACTCGCCTGACCGGCGCCTGTCTGCGCGGCTCGGGCATCAACTACGACATCCGCAAGGCGATGCCCTACCTGGTCTACGACCGGCTCGATTTCGAGGTGCCGCTCGGCACGCATGGCGACGTCTACGACCGCTATCTGGTGCGCATGGAAGAGATGCGCCAGGCGATCAAGATCATCCGCCAGTGCCTCGACCAGTGCCGAGCCGATGGACACGCCGCTGATGGCCTACGAATCGGCCTACGTCATCCCGCCGCACAAGGGCACGATGACGCACCGCCGAGGACATGCAGCGCCACTTCATCTGGGTGATCAAGGGCTTCAGCCCGCCGGTTGGCGAGGTCTATGTCGGCGATCGAGCACTCCAAGGGCGAGCTTGGCTACTACGTCGTCTCCGACGGGACGGCCGATGCCTTACCGTTTCCGCATCCGCATCCCCGACTTCGTGAACCTGCAGGTCCTGCCGTATATGGCGCAGGGCGCAATGCTGGCCGACGTGGTGGCCCTGATCGGCACGATCGACATCGTGCTGGGATCGGTCGACCGATAGCCACAAACTCGGGCGGTCTCAACGGGTCACTGCACCACCTGCGCCCAAGCTACCGCTGCGTGTGCTCGCCGGCGTCGTAAAGCGACAGCAAGGGCTTCCGCTGCAGGGCAGAATGTTTGGGTTGTTTCCCCTGAGCCGCCCACGCGCCGCCGTACCGTGTTCGCATCCGGATCAGGTCCGCCTCGAACTCAGCCACCATCCCGAGAACGTTGAACAGGGCCGCCCGACGGGCTCGGGCGGATCATCCGGAGACCTTCCGGATAGCCGACACCTTCAAGCTCGGCACGGGCGGATCCGCACGCCTCAGGCCTCACGAACTGCTCGAAGCCGCGCTTACGAGCTGCATGATTATCTCCGCCCCCATGGAACTCGCTGAACAGGGCCTTGACGACACGGGAGTGGGCGTGGCAGTCGAGGTTGAGCGAGAGGAAGCCGTGAGCCGATTCCGCTACACACTGATCCTGCCGCCTCAGCTCGAAGGCCACCGAACCACCCTACTCGCCCGTCCTGAACGATCGTCTATCCGCTGCGATGACTGCGGCGCCGAACATCTGCACGGGGCGACGCGGCAGCAAGACCGGAGTTCATCTCGCCGACCGCAGGAGCGCTCTGACGTCGGCGACTGGCCCGAGGTGCGTCAGCTTGTCGGGGTTGACGATCGAGCTGATGCTCGTGATCTGACCGCCGGCCATATCAAGGCCAAACACGCCGATCAGCCGCTGCTGTCCGTCGAGAAAGAGCCCTCCCGGGCCGCCGTTGACCTCGACGGGACGCAACGACACGCCTGGAACGCGGGCCGCCATGCGGAACCAGTTGATCAGCATGCGCGCGACGTGATTGCGCCCGTGCAGCGACCGCGCGAGCGCCGGAACCTTGCCGCCGCCGTCACCGGTCAGCACCACGTCGTGCGCGAGCAGCGCCTCGAGCCCAGCAAGATCGCCGTGCTCGGCGGCCGCATAGAACTGTCGAGCCAGCTCGTCGCGCTGCTCGCGCGTCGTTTGAAAGCGAGGCCGGCGCTGCTCGACGTGGCGTCTGGCGCGGGTGGCGAGCTGGCGCACGTTGTCCTCACTCTTGCCGACGATCTCCGTGATCTCCGGATACCCGTAGTCGAACACGTCGTGAAGCAACAGCACGGCTCGCTGCTCGGGCGAGAGGCTCTCCAGCAGCACCAGCATGGCCAGCGACAGCGAATCGGCTGTCTCTGCGCGCCAGGCTGGATCATCGTGGCCGCCGGTAATGATCGGCTCCGGCAGCCACTCGCCGACATAGCGCTCGCGGCGGGCGCGCGCGGAGTTCAGCTCGTTGATCGCCAGCCGGGTGGTCACGGTGGCGACGAACGCGCGTGGCGATGCGATCTGCTCGCCCGCAGCAAGCGCCTGATGCACCCGCAGCAGCGCTTCCTGCACCACGTCCTCGGCCTCGGAGACGCTGCCGAGCATCCGGTAGGCGATCGCGAAGGAGGCCGGCCGCAGCTCGTCAAGTAGTCGCTCTCGATCGGTCATGTCGCTGTAAACCCTTGCCTCCAGCTCGGGTGCGCCGGGCTCCACGCCAGCTCGCACTTGGCCTTGGCGTTCGACGCGCCGCGCGCGTCAGTCATCATCACCACGCCGGCCTCCCCGGCGAACAGTCTCCCAATGAACCGCGGTACGCGCATTGGCTTCCTGGCGCCTAGTGTCTGTGCCAGCTCCGGCAACCACTCGGCGACTGGGGCGGGGTCATCGTCGACCACGTTGTAGACACCGCGGCTGCCGCGCTCGATTGCCGCCACCGTCGCGTCTGCCGCGTCGGCGACGTGGATGAAGGACCACACGCCGCCGCCGTCGCCGACCAGCGGGAACTTGCGCTTGCGGACCAGCTCGAACTGCTCCTTACCCGGCGCTAACGAGGTGCCCGGCCCATAGAAGACGCCGTAGCGCAGCACGATCCCCTCCGTCCACCGCGCACCGAGGACCGCCTCCTCCAGGTGCTGGATCGCAGCGATGGTCTCGCGCATCTCGCGCGCTGGCGTGGGGTCGAGCGGGTCCTGCTCGGTTTTGACCGGCCCGCCGGTGCGCGCGTATGCGCCATAGCCGGCTATGCCCTGTGCCACAAACCGTTGCACCCCCAGCGCCTGCCCGGCTGAGAGCAGGTAGTCTGTGCCCTCGGTCCGCAGACGGTTCGTCAGCGCGAAGCCGCGATCGAAATGACGCATGTCCACCGCTCCAATCGCGGTCAGCTGATGGACGATCACATCGGGCCTCGCTTTGCCCACGGCCTGTGCGACCTGGTCGGGATCGAGCGCGTCCGCGACCACCGGCACAGCGCCAAGCTCGTAGAGCATCGCCTGCTTTGACTCGCTACGCGTCATGCCATGTACCTCATGACCCGCGGCAATCAGACGCGGCACCAGCTGCCTTCCAATCACCCCGGTCGCGCCTGCGACAAACACTCTCATCATATACTCCTTCATCGAGGATGACGTACTGCCCTCAAGACAAGACGGCAGCTCCAGTTGTGACACCTCTCAGCGCCCCGTCAGCCGGTGAAGGACTCGGGACCGAAGTGGCCCCACGCCACGAAGCCGGCCAGGACGAGATAGGTCAGGTCCGCCACCATTAACTTGGTCTCGTGACGGCGGATGCGCGTGATTGCCGCGCCAGCCATCAGCAACACCAAACCGAGAGCAGCCAGCGGCACCAGAACCGGTGCGATGTCGACCACGGCGGGCAGGATCAGGCCTACCGCAGCCAGGACCTCGAGGGCTCCAATGGCCTTGACGGAGCCAGCGCTGAAGTCTTCGATCCATTCGGCGCTGCTGGTCCAGGAGGCCAGCTTCTCCTTCGGTATGATCAGCTTGCCGGCGCCGCTGGCCAGGTAGACAACGGCCAGCAGTCCGGTAACGATCCACAGAGCGGTGTTCATGAGATTGCTCCTTAGCGTGTTGTAGGCGATTGCTGTTGGGATGCCTGGTCGAACATGCGATGTCAGCCCTCGATCGCTGTGACACCGAACTCCGTGTCGCGAGCCACGAGCACAGAGACCTGGCGATTGGGCCGGTGGGCGGCGGTCGGGCGAACCTGGGCCTTGCCAGGTTCGCCCGACGCCACCTGAATCGAGATCGCCCCCGTTACCCGAACTGCCCGGGCTGATAGTCCCCGGCGGGCTGTCGGAGGATGACGTTTCCCCGGTTGGAGGCGTTGATGAGGGCGATCTGGACCACGAGAGCCATGAGTTGCTCGTCGTCGTAATGTTCGGCCGCGTTCGCCCACGCTTCGTCGGTGATGCCACTGCTGTCGGCAAGGCGGGTGCCCTGCTCTGTGAGTTCCAGCGCGGCCCGCTCCGCGTCGGTGAAGACCGTCGCCTCCCGCCAAGCCGCGACCAAGTTCAGCCGGACCGGCGTCTCTCCCGCGTGCGCGGCATGCTTGGTGTGCATGTCAAGGCAGAAGCCGCAGCCGTTGATCTGGCTAGCGCGGATCTTTACCAGTTCCTGTGTTGCCGCCGGCAGCGTCGAGTCGGCCACGACTTTGTTTGCCGAGACCATGTACTTCGTGAACTTTGGCCCGAGGTCGGTGCCGTAGGGGTTGAGCCGAGCTTGCATGAAGATCTCCTTTGTTATCGAACAGAATACCTACACCCTTAAGACAAGACGGCAGCCCCGGCTGTGACACCTCTGAGCGCCCCGGCAGGGGACCCCTTGCACGACCAACGTCGCCCAAGAACGGCGAGACCCCACTCGATCGACCCGGAGCACGCTGTCCGTGGGCGGCGGTCGTGACGAACCGCTTGGGCGGCCTGCTTGCCTACCCGTCGGGCTATGAGCTGCTAGTGGTGTATGTCTGGCAACAAATCTAGTGTTTGGGTCGCAGAATGAGTGGAGGGTCATCGGTAATTTGCGGGGCCGACAGCACGGCCGAGGTGCCGTACGTCGATTTCAGCTCGTCTCGTTCGACAAGGAAGAGAGCAGGTCGATGGTCCTGCGCTGGCGGAACGGAACTGGAGATAGCAGATGCGGAAACTGATGGTCAACACGTTCGTGACCCTGGACGGCGTGATGCAGGCGCCCGGCAGCTCCGACGAGGACCGCGAAGGCGGGTTCGCGCACGGCGGCTGGGTGATACCACACTTTGACGAGCAGCTCGGTGCGCATATGGTGGAGCTGGTCCAGCAGGCCGGGGCGCTGCTGCTCGGTCGTAAGACCTACGACATCTTCGCTGCCTCGTGGCCCAACATGCCGGACAATGATCCGATCGCAGCGGTCTACAACCGGATCCCGAAGTACGTTGTCTCGCGGTCGCCGCGGACACTCGACTGGGCGAATTCGCATCAGCTTGGCGAGGACATCGCCGGCGAGGTCACGAAACTCAAGGAGGGAGACGGTGGCGAGATCCAGGTGACCGGCAGCGGCGAGCTCGTCCAGGCCTTGTTGAAAAGCGACCTGGTCGACGAGTTCCACTTGATCGTTTTCCCGGCGATCGCGGGCAGCGGGAAGCGCCTATTCGGAGACGGCACGATTCCGCGGGCCCTCTCACTCACGAACATCGAAACGACCGCGAACGGGGTAGTGATCCAGGTCTATGAACGAACCGGTGACCTGAAAACCGGCGAGTTCGGTCCCGAGCTCGAAGAAGCGTACCGCTCGAATCGCTGAGCGAGACCGCGTACATCGCCGTGGACGACATACGACAGCTTATCGTCGCAGAACCAGGTCGCAACTACGCTGTGTTCAGACCCAGTGCAGGAGGTATCATGTCTCAGGTCCGCGTACATAACTTCTCGATCTCTCTCGACGGCTTCGGTACCGGCGAAGGCCTTACGCTCGAGGCCCCGTTCGGACACGCTGGGGAGCGTCTGCACGAGTGGATGCTCGCCACTAGTTTCTTCCACTCCATGAGCGACGAGGCGGGTGGCAGCACGGGCATCGACAACGCCTTCGCCGAGCGGCACACCCCCAACATCGGCGCGGAGATCATGGGCCGGGGCAAGTTCGGCCCGCCGCAGCCGGGCCCGTGGACCGACGTCGGCACCGACAAGGAGTGGCGGGGCTGGTGGGGTCCAAACCCGCCGTTCCACACGCCAGTGTTCGTGCTCACTCACCACCCGCGCCCGCCGATCGAGATGGAGGGCGGCACCGTGTTCCACTTCATCGACGCCAGCCCACAGGAGGCGCTCGAGCTTGCCCGTCAGGCGGCCGGCGGCCTCGACGTGCGCATCGGCGGCGGCCCGACGACGATACGCGACTTCCTCGCCGCCGACCTCATCGACGTCCTCCACGTCGTGCAGGTGCCGATCCTGCTCGGCCGCGGCGTCCGCCTGTGGGACGGCCTGGAAGGTATCGAGGAGCGCTTCGACGCCGAGGTCGTCTCGTCACCGAGCGGCGTCACGCACCTGACATTGACGCGCCGGTAGGTGATCTCACTGGTAGCGGTCAGGTTCCGACATAGGCCGCCAGGTGCTCGCCGGTGAGGGTGGAGCGGGCGGCGACCAGGTCGGCGGGTGTGCCCTCGAAGACGATCCGGCCGCCGTCGTGGCCGGCGCCGGGGCCGAGGTCGATGATCCAGTCGGCGTGCGCCATGACCGCCTGGTGGTGCTCGATGACGATGACCGACTTACCCGAATCGACCAACCGGTCGAGCAGGCCGAGCAGCTGCTCGACGTCGGCCAGGTGCAGGCCGGTGGTCGGCTCGTCGAGGACGTAGACGCCGCCCTTCTCGGTCATGTGGGTGGCCAGCTTGAGCCGCTGCCGCTCGCCGCCGGACAGCGTGGTGAGCGGCTGGCCGAGGGTGAGGTAGCCGAGACCCACGCCGGCGAGCCGGCCGAGGATCTTGTGCGCGGCCGGTGTGCGCGCCTCGCCGGCACTGAAGAACTCCTCGGCCTCGGTTACCGACATCGCGAGCACCTCGCTGATGTCGCGGCCGCCGAGGTGGTATTCCAGCACCGATGCCTGGAACCGCTTCCCCTCGCACTCCTCGCAGGTAGTGGCGACGCCCGCCATCATCGCCAGGTCGGTGTAGATCACGCCGGCGCCGTTGCAGGTGGGGCAGGCGCCCTCGGAGTTGGCGCTGAACAGCGCCGGGCTTCACGCCGTTGGCCTTGGCGAACGCCTTGCGGATCGGGTCGAGCAGCCCGGTGTAGGTTGCCGGGTTGCTCCGTCGCGAGCCGCGGATTGCGCCCTGGTCGATCGACACCACGTCCGCAGAGGCGGGGATCGACCCGTTGATCAGTGAGCTCTTGCCGGAGCCGGCGACGCCGGTGACGACGACGAGCACCCCGAGCGGGATGTCGACGTCGACGTCCTGCAGGTTGTGCGCCGTCGCGCCGCGGATCTCCAGGGTGCCAGTCGGCGTCCGCACCGGCTCCTTGAGGGCGGCCCGGTCGTCGAAATGGCGGCCGGTGATGGTGCCGCTGGCCCGCAGCCCCTCGACGGTGCCCTCGAAGCAGACGGTGCCGCCCGCCGTACCGGCGCCGGGGCCGAGGTCGACGACGTGGTCGGCGATCGCGATCGTCTCCGGCTCATGCTCCACGACGAGCACCGTGTTGCCCTTGTCGCGCAGCCGCAGCAGCAGGTCGTTCATCCGCTGGATGTCATGCGGGTGCAGGCCTGTGGTGGGCTCGTCGAAGACGTAGGTGACGTCGGTGAGCGAGGAGCCGAGGTGGCGGATCATCTTGGTGCGCTGTGCCTCACCGCCCGACAGCGTACCCGACGGCCGGTCGAGCGAGAGGTAGCCCAGCCCGATCTCCACGAATGAGTCGAGGGTGTGCAGCAGCTTGCCGAGCAGCGGCGCGACCGAGGGCTCGTCCAGCCCGCGGACCCATTCGGCCAGGTCGCTGATCTGCATCGCGCAGGCGTCGGCGATGTTGATCCCCTTGATCTTCGACGAGCGGGCCTCCTTGCTGAGCCGGGTGCCGTCGCACTCGGGACAGGTCGTGAACGTCACCGCCCGCTCCACGAAGGCGCGGATGTGTGGCTGCATCGCGTCGACATCCTTGGACAGGAACGACTTCTGAATCTGCGGGATCAGCCCCGCGTACGTCAGGTTGATCCCGTCGACCTTGATCTTGGTCGGCTCCTTGTAGAGCAGGTCGTGCAGTTCCCTCTTGTTGAATTTGCGGATCGGCTTGTCCGGATCGAAGAAGCCGCAGCTGCGGTAGATACGGCCGTACCAGCCGTCCATGCTGTAGCCGGGGATCGTGAGCGCGCCCTCGTTGAGCGACTTGCTGTCGTCGTACAGCGCGGACAGGTCGAAGTCGGTGACCGATCCCATGCCCTCGCAGCGCGGGCACATGCCGCCGAGACGGTTGAAAGTCGCTTTCTCGGCCTTCGTCTTGCCCCCGCGCTCGATGGTGATCGCACCGCTGGCCTTCACTGATGGGACGTTGAACGAGTACGCGTTGGGCGAGCCGATGTGCGGCTGCCCGAGCCGGCTGAAGAGGATGCGCAGCATCGCGTTCGCGTCGGTGGCGGTGCCGACCGTGGAGCGAGGGTTGGCGCCCATCCGCTCCTGGTCGACGATGATCGCGGTCGTCAGCCCTTCGAGCACGTCGACCTCGGGCCGCGCCAGCGTCGGCATGAAGCCCTGCACGAAGGCGCTGTAGGTCTCATTGATCAGCCGCTGCGACTCCGCGGCGATCGTGCCGAACACCAGCGAGCTCTTGCCCGAGCCGGAGACGCCGGTGAACACCGTCAGCCGGCGCTTGGGGATCTCAACGCTGACGTCCTTGAGGTTGTTCACGCGCGCGCCTAGCACGCGGATCAGATCGTGGTTGTCGGCAGCGTGCAGCCCGGGCGACTGCGCGTCCATCCTTGTGGCCGTGCTCATCGTGTCTCCATCTGTAATGCGGGTCCGCCTTCGCGGTCTCCGTCGGCGTCGCTTGACTCTATCTAACCAGCCTCGGGCAGTATGTCCAGGTCGTTATGCTCCAACAAGCTCACGTCAATGGCAGTTGGTCTACTGCCGCTCCATGGCCAGCACTTCTCGATTCCTGATCGGTCTGGTCACCTGTTTCGCCACGCATAGTATCTCCGCCGTCACGCCGCTGTCCCCAGCCACGCTGCCTGAGACACGGCACCGCCACCGCTCAGAGGCGAGACAGCAGGCTCGCGAGCGGACGCGGCACCTGCTCCGGAACCAGCGCCTCTGCGAGCAGTCGGGCGTAGAGCGCCTTGCGTCCCGAACGGGTGCCGATGAATCGGTGCAACTGGCGCTCAGGCGGCCGCTCACGCTGGGCCGGCTGCCGCTGAGGGTCAGCAGCGAAGCCAGCTCACCCTGCATCTCGATTACATCGCGCACCCGGGTCGCGCCGAGCGCGCGGATCAGCTCGTCCTCGAGGTCGCGGACGCAAGCGAAGAAGCCGAGCGTCTCAAGATCGTCGCGGTCGTGCACCTTCCCGAAACCGGCCCGCCGGAGCCCGTTGCAGAACCAGCGCTCCTCCGGCTCGTCGTACAGCCCCAGGACACGCATGCTCTCGCCTAGCGTGCCTAGGACGTGTCCCACGTTGGTTGCACCTCCGAGCACCTCGATCCGCACGCCGACGAGGTCACGGCCAAGCAGGGCTGCCACGGTCTCCACCGCGACGCGGTCGCTCTCACCCTCGACCAGGACGACGGCTTCCGCCATGACTCTCATTAAGGCATCAGAATGCGCTGGAGAAAGCCCGCCTGGCGGGCCACTGACTGCGAATCCTTCTTCGTGGCTTTGCTCATCGTCTCTCCATCCGTGAGGCAGAACCGCCTTCGCGGTCTCCGTCGGCTATGCCGAATCCAAGACGCTTTGCAGCTGATCCAGCATCATGTCCCAACCGTACTTGGCGCCGCCGATCTCCTGCTTGGCCTCGCTGGGGAAACCGGTCTGCTCGAGGTGCAGTCGCGTGACGCCGCCTTCGGCCTCCGTCAGCGTCCAGGTGACCACCGTCGGGAACTGCAGATTGCTCGGTCCCACCTGGTCGCTCGCCCAGGTGTAGGAGAGCCGGCGCGGCTTGTCTACCTCGAGCACTTCGCAATCGATGACGCCGTCAAAGCCGGGCGCATCCCGGAACTGAAACGCGTGCCCGACGACCGGCTGAAAGTCGTTCGACTTGAACAGCATCCACCTGGAGAGCGTGGCGGGATCGGTCAGGGCGTTCCAGACCCGCTCGATCGGACTCTTCAACTCAACATCGAGCATAACGGTCTCAGTCATACGTTCTCCTCCTCTAAAAGGTCTTTCAGGCGATCGATCCGCTCGGTCCAGAATCCCTCGTAGAACGAGACCCACTCTTGAATCTCGCGCAGCGGGGTAGCATTCAGGTGGTAGCGCGTCTCCCTCCCGGCCTTGCGATCGATCACGAGGCCGGCCTCCTTGAGAATGGACAAATGCTTGGAGACGGCCGTGCGGCCCACCCGGAACCTGGCCGTCATCTCGTGGAGGGGCAGCTCATCGGCATCGGCCAGCATGCGGAGCAGCTGGCGGCGAGTCGGATCGGCCACCGCACTGTAGACATCTCGCATGGAACTCACTCCCTCTGCCTGCCGCGGGCATATGAGACCGTTGCGCCCCGGCCCCGTATGCGACACCGTTTGGTGTCTGAAGCGAAGTTACGACACCATACGGTGTCCTGTCAAGCCTCCTCCTCCTGCTCCGCTGTGAAGCACACGCACACCTCCAGTCATCATTCTGTCCAACGGGTGGTGCGTTGACCGGTTGAGACCGTCCGCGTAACTGGATAGAGAGCGTGCCGGACCCTGGTCACTCAGGGTTTGGCATGCTGCATAGACATGCTAAGGTGGGCATCGAGCAGCGTTACGCGCCACTTCGTCGCGGAGGGCTGCGATTGTGAAGAAAAATACGGTACACTCCCACGGGCGTCTTCTGGCTTGGGGGAACCGCTGCTGCGGGCAGTCAAGAGACGCACGAGGGTAGAGAACCCGGCATGAGGTTACGAGGGGGAACAGTTCGCACATGACGGACCAGCCGCTCTGGATTACATACATCGTTTCCTTCATTCTGCTTAACATTTTGCTCGGAGGAATGGCCTACATGACCTGGGCCGAGCGTAAGGTCCTCGCGCTGATGCAGGACCGCATCGGGCCCAACCGGGTTGGCCCGTTTGGACTGCTCCAGCCAATTGCCGACGGCATCAAGCTGCTCGGTAAAGAAGACCTGATCCCGAAATTCGCCGACAAGCGCGTCTTCGTGATTGCGCCCCTGATCTCGTTCGTGACCGCGCCGCTGGCCGCGATGGTGATCCCCTTCGGGAACACGGTAACGATCTTCGGTCAGGAAGTCCGCCTCTACGTCACCGACATCAACGTCGCCGCGCTCTTCGTGCTGGCCGTTGGCTCGGTTGGCGTCTACGGCATCATCCTCGGTGGTTATGCCTCGGCAAACCGCTACTCGCTGCTCGGCTCGCTGCGCGCGGCGGCCCAGGTGATCTCCTACGAGATCGTGCTCGGTCTGTCGCTGGTGGGCATCTTCATGCTCGCGGGCTCCCTGTCGCTGGTACAGATCGTCAATCAGCAGAGCACGACACTTGACTTCAACCTTGGTGTAACGACGCTCTCGATCCCGAACTGGTTCATCTTTTCCCAGCCGCTGGCCTTCATCATCTTCTTGATCGCGGCTGTGGCGGAGACGAACCGCGCTCCGTTCGACCTGCCCGAGGCGGAGACCGAGCTCATCTCCGGTTTCCATACCGAGTATTCAGGCTTCCGCTTCTCGTTCTTCTTCCTGGCTGAGTACATCAACATGATCGTCGTCTCGCTCCTGGCGTCGACGTTGTTCCTGGGTGGCATCGATGGCCCGATCGCCGACGGCTTCTGGTGGTTGATCGCCAAGACGTTCCTCTTCCTGTTCTTCTACATCTGGCTGCGAACTACCCTTCCGCGCTTCCGCTACGACCAGTTGATGGGTATCGCCTGGAAAGTCTTGCTTCCGCTGGTGCTCCTTAATATTCTGGTCACTGGTTTCATCCGTTTGTGGGGTAATGGGCAGCTGTTTTAAATGCGAAGTATCATCGTCAACGGCCGGAATCGTAGTGGCGGGACAGCGCCTCGCCATGACGCGAGAAGTCCGAAAGGGTTACAGTGTCCGCTGAAGTATTAGTCTTCGACATTCTGGCGGTCATCGCCGTCATTGCGGCGCTCGGCGTCGTCCTCTCGCGCGATCCGGTGCATAGCGCCCTCTCGCTGGTGGTCACGTTCGTCAACCTGGCAGGCATCTTTGTCATCTTGCGCGCTGAATTTCTGGCGGTCGTGCAGATCATCGTGTACACCGGAGCAATCCTGGTGCTGGTGCTCTTCGTCATCATGCTCGTGCGTAAGGATGATGTCCCAGATTTCCACGGCGGGCAGCCCGTCCAACGCGTTGCAGGATTTGTCATCGGCCTGGCCTTACTGGGTGAAGTTGCCGCAGCCGTGTTGACCCGCACCGTTGTCGGCCAACCGGGACCGTGGACGGAAGAGAACCTTGCAGCGGCCGGTGGAAACGTCCAGGTGCTGGGGCAGCTGCTCTACTCCGGCTACGTGCTGCCGGTGCAGGTGACGGCGGTTGTGCTCCTGGTCGGCACGATTGCCGCGCTCGTGTTGGCTCGCCCGGACGAAAAGGCGGGTGGCCCGCGGCGCACCGCCCTGATCTCTCTGGGCCACCCACGGGGCACCGATCCTCGGCCATTGCCGGCAGGGGTTGGGGCCGCCAACGCCGCACCGGAGCGCCGCGCAACGGTCCGTGGGGGTGTGGTCATCGTCGACAATCCGGAGACGTATACAGAACGTTCCAGCCTGGGGCGTTGACACGAGTCCGCATGGCTCCAGACGGCGCGAAGGAGTAGGGGAGCGTGGAAGAACTAACCGCAACACATTTCTTACTGCTCAGCGGTGCGCTCTTCGTGATCGGCATGATGGGGGTGCTCACCCGCCGCAATGTGCTCGTGATCTTCATGAGCGTCGAGCTGATGATCAACGGGGTCAGCGTCGCCTTCGTCGGGTTCGCCTGGGAGATGAACTCAGCTTACCGGGCAGGTGTTCGCGCTGTTCATCATTGCCGTCGCCGCGGCTGAGTCGATTGTCGGACTCGGCATTATCATGGCCATCTCGCGACAGATCGACACGGTCGACGTCGCCGATGTGCACGAGTTGCGTCAGTAGTCCGTACCGGACCAGACGAGGGGAAGAGAGAGACCGTCCATGGAAGACCTGTTGGTGTTGATACCGGTGTTGCCACTCGCGGCGGCGGTAATCAATTTCCTGTTCGGACGGTGGTACCTGAAGACCATTTCCGGCTTGATCGCGATCGCCGCGGTGTTCGGCTCGTTTGTGCTCAGTCTGCTCGTCTTCATCGACCAGCTGGGCTCTGAAGAGCCGCTCTTCCAGCACCTGTACACCTGGATCCCGGCCGGCAATTTAATGTGCCACTCAACCTGTACGTCGATCAGCTGACCGCGGTCATGCTGATGGTCGTGACCACCGTTCGGTTGCTGGTTCACATCTACTCCATCGGCTACATGCACGGCGATCCCGGCTTCTACCGCTTCTTCTCCTATCTGCCGCTCTTCGTCTTCTCGATGCTGATGCTGGTGCTGGCCGACAACTTCCTGGTGATCTTCGTCTTCTGGGAGGCGGTCGGTCTCTGCTCCTACCTGCTGATCGGCTTCTACTTCAAGCGCCGCTCGGCCGTCGAACGCCGCCAAGAAGGCCTTCATCGTCAACCGCATCGGTGACCTTGGCTTCGGCCTCGGCATCATGCTGATCTTCTGGACCTTCGGCACGATCGTCTTCGGCGAACGGCGTCTTCGCCCAGGTCGGCGAGCGATCGGCAGCGGCACGATCACCGTGCATCGCGCTCCTGCTCTTCACCGGCGCCATCGGCAAGAGCGCCCAGTTCCCGCTCCACGTCTGGCTGCCGGACGCCATGGAAGGCCCGACCCCGGTCTCGGCCCTGATCCACGCCGCGACGATGGTCACGGCCGGCATCTACATGGTCGCCCGCTCGCACCCGATCTTCATGCGAGCCCCGACGCGCGATGCTGGTCGTCGCCGATCGTTGGCGCCTTCACCGCCTTCATGGCGGCCACGATCGCGCTCACGCAGAACGACATCAAGCGGGTCGTGGCCTACTCGACCGTCTCGCAGCTCGGCTACATGGTCTTCGCGCTGGGCGTCGGCGCCTGGGTCGCCGGCCATCTTCCACCTGATGACCCACGCCTTCTTCAAGGGCCTGCTCTTCCTCGGCTCCGGCTCCGTCATCCACGGCATGCACGAAGAGCAGGACATCCAGAAGATGGGCGGGCTGCAGAAGTACATGCCGATCACCTTCTGGACCTTCCTGATCGCGCGCTGCGCCAACGCCGGCATCGTCCCGCTCGCCGGGTTCTGGACCAAGGACGAGATCATCGTCGGCGCCTGGATCAGCCGACTCCCGATCGGCAAGTCATGGCGATCGTCGGCTTCGTCGCCGCCTTCTTCACCGCGTCTACATGTTCCGGCTGGTCTTCCTGACCTTCCTCGGCAAGGCACGCTTCGACACGCAACACGTTCATCCGCACGAATCGCCCGCGGTGATGACGATGCCGCTGATCGTGCTGGCGGTGGCCTCGGTCGTCGTCGGATTCGCTCGGCTTCCCGCCGGAGGACGGCTGGTTCCACGACTTCCTGGAGCCGGTCTTCGCAGCCTGTCGACGAGCGTCGAGCACGACAGTCGCATCGATCTCCATGACGAGGAGGACCGTCCGGAGCCGTTCGCGTGAAGTGCGTCGTCGAAGGCAGCGGCATGACGCGCTCGGACGAGGTCTCGTCCGTTGCCTTCGGCATCATCTCGACGCATCGCGCCGTCGGCGGCATCTCATCGCCTAGCTGGCTCTGCGGCCGATCGGTTCCGCGCTGGGCCGTACCACGGCTGTTCGCTTCCTCGAACAAGTGGTGCTTCGACGAGCTCTACAACGGATGATCGTCCAGCCGTTGTACTGGTTGGCCGATGTGTCCTCTGGCAGGTGGTCGATGTCGGGATCATCGACGGCACGGTCAACGGCGTCGCCACCGGCATCGGCGCTCAGCTCAGCGACTGCGCACGGTGCAGACCGGTTTGGTCGCGAACTACGCGCTGGCCATCGCGCTCGGCATGGTCGTGCTGGTCGGCGATCTATCTTGGCGTGACTGTTCGCATGAGACTCTCGTTCAGCGATGCAGTGCATGCGGTAACAGGGAAGTGGCACGCGGCGAGGATCGGAGTCACTGAGGATCGAGGCTGCGAGCAGTCGATGGGATCTCGTGGCATCCTGACGCACGAATCCTGTCTCGGATGACAGTCGACGAGGAGCAGTCGCGTGGATAATTTCCCGATCCTGAGCGTGATCGCCTACCTGCCGCTGGTGGGCGCGCTGGTGATCTTCCTCGTGCGCGAACGTCTCGCCGCGATGCCACGCGCAAGATTGCGCTGGTCACGTCACTCGCTGACGTTCGTGCGCCTCGCTCGTCATGCTGGTCGAACTTCGACACCGGCAACGCCGAGATTCCAGTATGACCGAGCATCTCACCTGGCTGCCGGGCGTCGGCATCACCTACGACATGGGCGTCGATGGCATCGCGGTGCTGCTGATCGTCCTGACCACGCTGCTCTCAGCGTGATCGCGATCGTCTGGTCGTGGGACACCGTCAATACGCGGATGCGCGAGTACTACATCGCGCTGCTGCTGCTCGAAGACCGGCATGCTCGGCGTCTTCATGGCGCTCGACCTCTTCCTCTTCTACATCTTCTGGGAGCTGATGCTGATCCCGATGGCGCTGCTGATCGGCATCTGGGGTAGCGCAAACCGCGTCTACGCGGCGATCAAGTTCTTCCTCTACACGCTGGTCGGCTCGCTGCTGATGCTGGTCGGCATCGTCGCGACCTATCAGGCCTACTTCGAGCAGACCGGCATCCGCACCCTGAACGTGCTGGAACTGCAGAAGGGGAGCTACGGCGCAGCAACTTCCAGGTCTGGGTCTTCGCCGCCTTCTTCATCGCCTTCGCGGTCAAGGTGCCGATGTTGCCGTTCCACACCTGGCTGCCGGACGCCCACGTCGAAGCGCCCACCGCCGGCTCGGTCATCCTGGCCGGCGTCATGCTGAAGATGGGCGGCTACGGCCTGCTTCGCTTCAATCTGCCGCTCTTCCCGGATGGCGCCGACGACTGGGCGCCGTTCATCATGGCGCTCTCGGTCATCGCCATCATCTACGGCGCGCTGGTCGCCCTGGTGCAGCCCGACTGAAGAAGCTGATCGCCTATTCGTCGGTCAGCCATATGGGCTTCGTCACGCTCGGCATCTTCGCCTTCAACATGCAGGGCATGGACGGCGCGATGATGGTGATGCTGGCGCACGGCTTCAACACCGGCGGGCTCTTCCTCTGCGTCGGTGTCATCTACGAGCGCGCCCATACCCGCGACGATCTGCCGCCTTCGGCGGGCTGGCCACGCGCATGCCGGTCTACGCGATCGATCTTCGGCGTCTTCATGCTCGCCATCGCATCGGTTTGCCCGGTCTCTCCGGCTTCGTCGGCGAGTTCCTGGTCGATCCTGGGCGCATTCATGGAGTACAACGCTGGGCGGGCGTCATCACCTTCGTCGGTCGTCATCTTCTCCGCCTGGTACATGATGTGGATGTTCCAGCGGGTGGTCTTCGGGCGAGCCAGTGGCGAGGAGCCCGATCCGCACGACAATGCCCTGCCGGCGGTCTCCGGCGCGTCCACTGATGAGGGGCATGCCGTCATGTCGCACGAGGCGACGAACAAGGAGAGCCCGGCGCACAGCAGGGTGCCGCAGTGGGCAGACGTGACACCCCAAGAACTGGTAACCCTCGTGCCGTTGCTGATTCTTGCGCTTATCCTTGGCGTCTGGCCGGGTCCATTCATGGAAGTGATGCAGTCAACGTTGGAGGCAATTCTCGTGCCGTTTGGCGCGGCCGGCGTATAGCACGACCAGGCTGTCATCCCTCGAAAGCGGGATGACCACAGAGATATCAGGTACGCTGTTCGGGTTCGGGAAAGCGAGCCCTGACCGATTGGAAACAGGGGAGACACGGTGCCGCGATTCGTGGATCTGGTAAATCCAGACCTGACCTTGATCGTCCCACAACTCATCATTCTGGGTACGGCGCTGCTGTTGCTGCTCGCCGATGTCGTGCTGTCTAAAGGACAGCGGGGCATTCTCACCTGGATGTCGCTCATTGGCTTGGCCGCGGCACTGGTTGTGAACTTCTTTTATATCGACACGAACGAGGCGACGTTCAGCGGAATGTTCCGGGTGGACGGCATCAGTGTGTTCGTCAATCTGGTCGTGCTCGCAGCCGGTATCATGTCCGTTCTGGTGTCTTCCAGTTACATCGAAAGGCTCGAAGACCCCGGCTCAATGCCGCTGGCCGAGTACTACGTTCTGCTGATGTTCGCCATCCTTGGGTCCATGATCGTCGGCTCCGCCGGTGACCTGGTGATGGTGTTCCTGGGTATTGAGATGACCGCGCTTGCCTCCTACGCACTGACAGGGTTTGCGCGTCATCGCCTGACCTCGCTGGAAGGCGCGCTCAAGTACTTCCTGCTTGGACTGTTTGCCTCGGCGATCCTGGTCTATGGAATGGCCTGGATCTACGGCGCGACCGGCACCACGTCGCTGGACGGTATCGCCGCCGCGCTGGATGCCACCGTTCCTGAAGGGAACCTCGAGGCATCGCTGGTGCTGGCAATGCTCTTGCTGGTGGTCGGTCTCGGTTTCAAGGTAGCGGCGGTGCCGTTCCACATGTGGACCCCCGACGCTTACGACGGAGCTCCGACGCCTGTGACGGCCTATATGTCGGTGATCCCCAAGGTCGCCGGCTTCGCCGCCATGGTGCGCATTCTCGTTCAGGCGCTCTCGCCAATTCGTGAGGATTGGGTCATCCTGATTGGCATCCTGGCGGTGATAACGATGGGCTTCGGCAACATCGTCGCCATCTCCCAACGCAACGTCAAGCGTATGCTTGCCTACTCGTCGATTGGTCATACCGGATACATTCTGGCCGGCTTTGCCGCCTTTGGCTCGGTGACGGTGGAGGATGACCGCTCGATCTCGTCGGTGCTCTACTACTTGCTGGCGTACTCGTTCATGAACATCGGCGCGTTTGCCATTGTCACCTGGTTGCAACACCGTGGCCGTGGAGTGGACATCGACGACTTCAACGGGCTGGCGTCGCAGTCGCCGCTGATGGCCATCGCGATGACGATCTTCATGTTCTCGCTGATGGGCCTGCCGCCGCTGGTCGGCTTCTACGCCAAGTACTACGTCATTCTGGCCGCGGTCGAGGCGGACATGCTCTGGCTGGCGGTCGCGATCGTGCTCGCCTCGGCAGCCTCAGCGTTCTTCTACCTGCGCGTGGTCGTTGCCATGTACTTCTCCGAGGCGCCTGAGACCGCTCCAGAGGGCCGCACGCCAATGCTCGGCTTTGGTGTTCTGGCGATGGCAGTAGGCACCATCCTGACCGGTATCTTCTCCGGCCAGATCCTCGACCTGGCTCAGAACTGGGTACAGGCCTTTACCGTGACGCTGTAGGTTTCTGACGTACCACTAGACTCAGAGAGCCGCCCCACCAGGGGCGGCTCTCTCGTGTCTAGCGGGTACCCCTGGATGAACGCCGATCCATCATGACTACTTGCCGGTGTGTACCGGTGTTCTCTCAGGGTGTGGCCGCGGCTCAGGTACATTGTCAGGTGCGGCCTCAACCTGGATCCGGGGCAGCAACCGGTCCAGCCAGGCTGGAATCCACCAGTTCTTGTCGCCCAGCAGCTCCATCGTGGCCGGCACCAGGACCAGCCGCACGATCGTGGCGTCCACCAGCACCGCCACCGCCAGGCCGAAGCCCATGAGCTGCAGCGAGCGGTCGACCCCCAGCACGAAGCTGCCAAACACGCAGACCATGATCGCGGCCGCGGCGGTGATGACGCGAGCCGTCGCGGCCAGCCCGTCGGCCACGGCCCGGGCATTGTCGCCGGTGCGGTCGTACTCCTCACGGATGCGCGAGAGCAGGAACACCTCGTAGTCCATCGAGAGGCCGAAGACGATGGCGAAGAGCATCATCGGCACCCAGGCCTCGACCGGACCTTCCTTGCCGACGCCGATGAGGCGCAAGCCCCAGCCCCACTGGAAGACCGCGACCAGCACGCCGTAGGCCGCGCCCACGGAGAGCAGGTTCATGAGGACCGCCTTGAGCGGCACCAGCAGGCTGCGGAAGACCGCCATCAGCAGCAGGAACGAGAGGACGAGCACGACCACAAGGAAAACCGGCAGCTGGCGCAAGGTGTATTCCGAGAAGTCACTCGCACCAGCGGTGATCCCGCCCACTTTTACGACTGCCGTCGAGCCTGCAATCGACTGCGGCACCACAACGTCGCGCAGGTGGTGGACCAGCGCGGTGGTCGCCTCGTCCTGGGGCGAGGTCGTCGGGATGACCATCACGATCGCGGCGTCGCCCTCTGGGTTCACCTGGGGCGGCGCGGCGAAGGCGACGCCTGGCGTCTGGCTCAACGTGGTGGAGAGCTGTTGGAGGGCGGCGAGGTCCGCGTCTCCGCCCGGCAGCTCGGCCGCCAGAATCAACGGACCGTTCGAACCGGTTCCAAAGCCCTCTGACAGCAGGTCGTATGCCCGGCGCGACGTGTCCTCGATTGGGCGGTTGCCCGCATCCCCGAAGCCGAGGCGCAGGTCGGCGACCGGCATGCTGAGCGTCACCAGCATTACCAGCGCTACCAGAGCTGCCGGCCACGGCCGGCGCTGCAGGGTGCGGCTCCAGCGATACCACAGCGACCGGCGTGGGTCGCCTTCGGCGTGTTTGCGGTGCGGTAGGCCGAACTTGTCGATCTTGTGGCCTGTAAAGCCAAGTAGAGCCGGTAGCAGCGTCAGCGAGGCGAGCATGGTCATCAGTACCGCCAGCGCGATGGCAACGGCGACTCCGCTGATGGAGCTCAAGTTCATCACCAGCATGCCGAGCACTGAGATTACAACGGTGGTGCCCGCGAAGAGCACGGCGCGGCCAGCCGTGTTGGTTGCCAGCACGACCGCATCCTCGGACTCGAGTCCGTCATGCAAGCCCTGCCGGTAACGGGTAACGATGAAGAGCGCGTAGTCGATGCCGACACCGATGCCCACCATCGCGGCCGCCGCGGTCGCGAAATTCGGGACGGACAGGAAGAGGGTTGCCAGCCCGACCAGGCCAATCCCACACCCGATGCCAAACAGCGCGGTCCCGATCGGCAGTCCCATTGCCAGCACCGACCCGAAGGCGATCAGCAGGATGACCACCGCGGCCAGCATACCGATCAGCTCGCTTGAGAATGCCGCCTCCTCGCCGAACATCTGGCCACCGAGCTCGATCCGCAAGTGCGGCTCTTGAACCTGCTCGCGAAGCTCTCTGATCTGTTCGGCTGCTTCCAGGTAGTCTTCCTGGGACCGCTCGGCCATATTGACCTCGGCGTAGGCGATCGTCCCGCCCTCAGCGATCTGGCGCTCTCCCCCAGGATCGTACGGGCTTGTGACCGTGCTTCCGGGTACCTGCGCTTCCACCGCTGCGAGCAGGCCCTCCATCGTCTGCTTCACCGCCGGGTCATCGACGCGCTGGTCCGACTCGAAGACGATCTGCGCCTGCTCACCGGTACGGCTCATGAAGCCATGCGTCCCCAGGATGTCAAGCGCCTCCTGGCTCTCTGAGCCGGGAAGGGAGAAATCGGTGCGGAATGTGCCGCCAACCGTGCTGCTGAGAGCGTTGAGTCCGATCAGCAAGAGCACCCAGACGACCAGAACGAGCCGCCGCTTGCGATAACAACCTCGAGCCAAACTCTTGAGCATGGTTACCCCGTATTCTGGTGAACCGCCACTGCGGGGCGGTATAATAATTTAGTATGCGACTCTCTTAGTTACTAAACCGTTTAGTAACCAAGATACTACGTGAGGGTGCAGAGGATGTCAAGCCTTTCGGGAGATCGCGCGGAGTTGATGGCAGCCCTGGGGCAGGCGCTACGAACGGCGAGCGCACAGGGGGCGATCTTCGCCGAAGCCGTGGCCGAGTCGGTCAGGATCAACCGCACCGATATGGAGTGCATGGATATTCTTGCGATGCACGGTCCAACGACGGCCGGACAGCTTGCTGAGCTCACCGGGCTCAGCACGGGCGCGATTACCGGCCTGGTAGACCGTCTGGAGAAGGCCGGCTACGTGCGGCGTGAGCGCGACAGTGACGATCGGCGCCGGGTCATCATTCATCTCAACGCTGAGAAGGTGGAGCGTGAGATTGTTCCGTTGTACGCCCCCATGGCGATCGCCATGGAAGAGCTGCAGACGAGCTATAGCGACGAACAACTTGCCCTTGTCCTTGACTTCGTCAACCGCAGTAGCCAGGTGATGCAACGGGAGACAGCCCGCTTGCACGAGAGGATTGCCGCAAGGTCCGGCACCACCCCAGAGTAACCATGAGGTGGTCGACGAAGCGCAGGCGTGAGGTAGGGGCATGGCTATCAGAATCGGCGCACAGATCCAGCCGCAGCACACGAGCTATCAGGCGATGCGGGACGCCTGGTTACGCTGCGAAGAGCTTGGCGTGGATACGCTCTGGACCTGGGACCATCTGCTGCCGCTCTTTGGTGACCGCGACGGGACCAGCTTCGAGGGTTGGACCACGCTGGCCGTGATGGCGGAGGTTACCAGCCGGGCAGAGATTGGCGTACTGGTCACCAGCAATCCCTACCGCAACCCACATCTGCTGGCAGACATGGCGCGGACCGTGGATCAGGTGTCGGGTGGACGGCTCATTCTCGGTATCGGCGCGGGGGGCGCGGAGCGGGACTTCCGAGAATCCGGATACGAGTTCGGCAGCGACCTCGCGCGGCTACGGGAGCTGGACGCGGCCTTGCCAGCGATCGAGGAGCGGGTGGCGACCCGCAAGCCGGAATCACCGCGAGGCAGGATTCCCATTCTTATTGGCGGCATGGGTGAGCGGATCACGCTGCGCATCGTCGCTCAGCACGCTGACATCTGGAACGGCATGAGCGACCCCGAGACGCTCGGGCGGCTGAATCGCGTGCTGGACGACTGGTGTGTCAGGCTTGGGCGCGAGCCGTCCTCAATCGAGCGCTCGGCGCTGCTCATCAAGCCCGAGCAGGTGGAGCAGGCTGACCGCTATCTCGCCGCTGGGATCACCCACCTGATCTACAGCGTGCGCGGCCCAGATTACGATCTGACCCCGGTCGAGCGGTTACTGGCGTGGCGTGACAGCCAATAACCGCTCGTCCATCCGAAATCGTGCAGTTATGGCTCAGGTGTTGACTCCGGCTCTGGCGGGCGGGGGAAGTCGTCGCCGATGAGGATCACAATGTCCCCGTTGCCCTCACGCTTCTGGATGGCCGACGGCGGCAGGCCGAGGAGCTCTGCCAGGTGCTCCGCCGTCCGTGGGTTCGCCGAGCTGTCGTAGACAACGGTCGTCGCCACCGGGTCTCCGGCATCACCCGCCCAGACAGCGGTAAAGCCCGAATCAAACAGATACTGGGCAGTGAGCCCGGCGAGCAGCTCGGTTGCGGTGCCGTTCTCGACCATCACCGGGGTATCCAGGTTTGGCTCCGTCTCGGCGATCGCCGTCACCGCGTCTGGAGCGGTTTCACCCTCCGGCGTTGAGACTGGAGTAGTCATTGGGTCAGTCGTCGGGGTGGGCTCGGGTTCGGGCACAAAGAAGTGCTCGGCCTGGAGCTCGTGGACGCGCGGCCAATCGGCTATGAGATAGTAAGCGTCACCATCAAACTCAGGCGAATGCTCGCTCAGGATGCCCTCTTGCCAGAGATCAATCCGTGCGATCTTCGCGGGATCGGTCTGACGGCCCAGGTTCGCCAGGGCGAGCAGCTGGTTGAAATCCAGATCGGTCCGGATGGTGTCGCCCATGTTCTCAATCAGCTCCGGGGCTTGCGTAATGAGATCGCGCACCACCGCGCGCTCCCGGATGGCCAGGAGGACCTCCTGTTGTCGCTGACCGCGGGCCAGGTCGCTGTCGGCGTGCCGGGTGCGGACGTAGCGCAGGGCGGTCTGACCGTCCATCTTCTGCGGACCGCTTGGGAAGTAGACGCGTGTCAGGCGCAGATCCTCGGTCGGATAGAGATTGTCGCTCAACTGTGCCTCGACATCGACGATCACTCCATCGACGGTATCGACGATCTTCTCAAAGCCCTTGAAGTCAACCGTTGCGTAATAGTGGATCGGGATGTTGAAGTTGGCTTCGATCGTCTGGGCGACAAGGGTCGGTCCTCCGCCTGGGATCGTCTCCTTATTCGCTTCCCCGATCGCATAGGCGGCGTTCATCTTCTCATCGCCGAACTCAGGGATAAAGACTTGCAAGTCGCGCGGGATACTCATCATCGCCATCTCGCCGCTCTTGGGATCGACATGCACAACGATGACCGTGTCAGAGCGCTCGGGCTCCTCATCGCCGGGCCGGATATCCACACCCATCAGGACGATGTTGACGATGTCCTTCTCTCCCCAGTTCGGCAGGGCTGCCTCGGCGTCGCCTTCCGCGATCACCACCGGCGTCCCCTCTGGATTCACGCCGTAACGGTCGCGATCGCTCGGCTCGGTGTGGACCTTCTCGTAGGCGTCCCAGGCGACCCATGCAATCCGGGCGAAATAGGCGCCAACGGCGATGACCGGAATGAGGATCAGCAACGCCAACAGGATGAACCAGTTCCGCCGGCGTCTGAAGAACGACCGCTTGACCGGCGGTTGCCCACTGCCGCCTCCACGGCCGCCTGTCTTCCGCGTAGCCTGACGGGCATCTTGAGGCCGCTGACGAACCGCGGCCTTGCTACCGGTTGGCACACTGGTGGCAGGGTGGACGTTGGCGCGTGCCATCGGGCGGCGCACCGCCAGCGCCTCTCCCCGGTGCTCGGAGCGGCTGCGCGCGGCAGCCTCTTCGATCTTGCGCACGTAGGTGGAGAAATCGTCAGGCTCGCCGGCAACGTCGACGGGCTCGTCTTCTAATACTATGTCGGTGTCGGTGTCGGTGTCGGTGTCGGTGTCATCGTCGGCGTTGGCGTTGGCGTCTGGGACCGGCTCGCGCTCGGGCGCGTCGCCTTCCGTGTCGGATTCGACGATCGCCTCGGTAGACGCCGCGACGGCGGTCGTCTCGGCATCGAGCTCACCTTCCGGCTCGCTCACTTCGGGTTGATAACTGGTTTCTTCGGGGTCCTGACTGGGTTCAACCGGCCCGATAGGCGTGCGCCACTCGGTGTCTTCCTGAGGCTCGGCCGGCTTGCGCCACTGGTTGTCGTCTGGCAGCTCAATCGTCCACGGCTCGGTGCGATTCTCCGGCGCCGCCTCGGGCGCAAGATGATATCGCGAGCGTATCTGATACGCCGGATTGCGGGCAGCACGCGGATTGCGTTGCTTAGAATTCACTCTTCGAGGGCGACGCTGCATCCAGCCTCCCGTGGTCGTCCAGTGCCGCCTCCATAAGATAAAGATCAAATGGGGTCATCGGGACACGCTGCGCTCGCGGCCACCACAACCGGTGCGCGACCCCGCCGGTGAACGTTACCGGGACACAGCCTCGGAGTATATCAAGCTCGGATGAAAAGTCCCGCCCCGCATGGGGTAACCTTGACGTTCTGGCACAGGCATTCCATACTGTACGTACACCACAGGGCCAGGGCGCTTGAGCACGCGCCGAACCCGGCAGGTACCATCGTCAATAATGCAAGGTCTGGGGAAGGGTCACGGAATGGCACACAGAGGAATGGCAGGCAGATGATTCTTTCAGACCGCGATATCCGCAAGGCACTCGATGAGGGCCGCATTGTGCTTGAGCCGCCGGTCGATTTGAACGTCCATCTGGGGTCGTGCTCGATCGATTGCCGGTTGGGCAACACCTTCATGGTCTTCGAGCACTCGCGCCACTCCTTTATCGACCCACGTCACCCGCAGTCCATCGGTGAGGCGATGCGCACGATTGAGGTCGCCGACGGTGAGGCGTTCATCATGCAGGCCGGCGATTTCGCCCTGGCCTCGACCATGGAGTCGCTGGAGCTGCCTGACGACCTGGTGGCGCGGCTCGAGGGCCGCTCGTCGATCGCACGCCTGGGGATTACCGTTCACTCGACTGCCGCGGTGTTCGAGCCCGGTTGGCGAGGCACGGCAACCATGGAGCTCTCAAACCTGGGGCGCATGGCGGTTGCACTCTATCCAGGGATGAGGATCTGTTCATTCACGTTCGAGCAGCTCTCCTCTCCGGCGCTGGTTCCCTATTACAAGAAGCTCGGCAACAAGTACGCCGGTCAGATTCAACCTCGTGCCAGCCTGTTGAGCGAGGAAGTTAGCAATACCCAGAAGGGGAACGGCAATGCAGGATCGTGACACGCGCCGGATTGCGAGCATCGCCCGCCGCACTCTTGAGCGCGCGGGGCACTCGCCACGACGCGAGCGTTCCGGACGTGCTCCGCTGACCGCGCCACGCCGCACGGAGCGCAGAAGAACGCCGGCCTGGTCATCCCGGTCGCTGGCTGAGCGTCGCCCGTTACGACGAATCTGCTCCACCCGGGCACGCTGGTAGCGCTCGCTGGCCCCTGCGCGCGATCCAGGCTGCGGCGCTTGTCATTCTCTCGCTTTGCCGGTTGTTGATTTCGCGAGCGCTTCTACCAGCGCCCCGGGGAAGCTATGGGTGTCGTATCCCATCCATTCGCGCTTGGTGACGATCTCACCCAGATGAAAGAAATGATGCGTCGCGTTCTGGAGGATGGCCGGGCGTAGCTGGATGCCATGTTCCCGAAACGGGAGAAACGTCCCATCGTAGGGCACAACAAGGTCCAGGTCAGATCCGGCACCAGATACAAGATACACACGCGCGCGTTCTCTGACATCCAGGACCGCAGCCTGAATGGCCTCCCAGTCGTTGGCGCTGCCATCTCCGCCCATCCGGAAACGTGGCTCAGATATCAGTGGATGCGGCTCCATCTCTTGGAAGCGCACGTTGATCCACGAGTCGATTCCGTGCGTGACGTGGGCGAGCGTCCAGGCGAACGAGCTGCCGCCTCCGATCTGACGCACGGCGTCCTCGCGACTGACATCGGCGAGTGCACGGTCATAATCAGCCCACGCGCTGAACAGCATCGAGACTTCCCAGGCGGGTTCCAATGTGCTTGTGTCCTTTCGCGAGTAGCGGCATCTCGCGATCCTACGACGCCTCACGGAAGTCAGCAAGCGTGACGAGGGGATGTCCAGCGCTGACCCAACGTGCCACCGGCTGAGCGTCGCATGTCCCGCAAACGGCCGGGCCGTCGGCAGCGGGCAAGAGTTAGCTCGAACAGGCAAACGTCTCTGGGCGGCCGTCGCTCCCGCGAATTTGCTGGAACAGCTCATACAATGGTTGATTGCGAACGTCATCGAGCGATTTGCCGAGCAGAGGTTGTGGTTTTACGGCGAGCGTCTGGTGGTTGTAGGCGAAGACAACATAACCCTCTGGGCTTACGGCGAGCCTGCCCGAGCCGAAGGTGGCGCCGGTCATGCCCTGAAGTGCGTCGGCGAGCTCCGCGGACGGCCCTTCTGCCGGTACCGTTATCCTCAAGTCGTTATCCCTGGGCAGCACCTGCCAGAGCCGGACGACGTGGCGCATGAGTCGTGCCGCGGCGACGACTGCCGGAGTCAACGCGCCGCGGAACTTTGCTCCCTCAATCTCCAACAGCTCAAGCTGGGCCGCTTCCTCAATCTCAAGAAAACGCTCGCGCGACGAGCGCGCGGAGAAGATGGTGTCCCATGATGGTGAATAACGCTTGATGTCCAGCACCATCGTGCCGTCGAGAAAGTCGAGATGATCGACGATCAGCCGGCCTTCGCGCATGTCCAGCAAGCGCACGGCAGTTACGCCAATCGGGTTTGGCCGGGTCGTGGAGCGCAGTCCAAAGACGCCGCGCCTGCGGTGGCCGCTTCGATACTCGGGCCGCACGAGCTGGAGTCGCTCACGCTCCGCGCCGCTGAACCAGCCGATGATCCACAGATGCGAGTTCTCTTCGATCAACAGTAGGCCGTCCCGGTATCTCGGGAAGATCTCTATCTCAGCCTCGACACCGTGTGGCGGCATATCCCGCCGTTCAAGAATGCGGGAGTTCACAACCCCGATTGGATCCAGGGTTTGCAACTGGTCGAGATCGAGCATGAGGGTATTCCTTCGCCGAAAATCAACCGTTCGCTGCTAGAATTATCCGACGTCATGCAACCCGTCGCGGTGCAACGCAATATCGAGGGAGGCCACATGGTCGCTGAGACCGAAGTACGTAATGTCCAGCTGCTGATCGCCGGAACGCTCGTGGATTCCGCCACGGGCGAGACCTTTGAGTCTACGAACCCGGCAACGCACGAAACGATCGCCAGGGTCGCCAAGGCTGGCACGGAAGACGTCGATCGCGCCGTCTCCGCCGCTCGCAAGGCGTTTGACGAAGGTCCCTGGCCGAAGATGAGCCCCTATGAGCGCGGCCGGGTGATCCAGCGGATCGCGGACCGCATCCGTGAGCGCGCCGACGAGATCGCCCATGTTGAGAGCCTGGACAGCGGTAAGCCGTTCGCCCGCGCCAAGGGTGAGATCATGGGCAGCGCTGTGGTCTTCGATTACTACGCGGGAGCCGGGGACAAGTTCTTCGGCGACACGATCCCCATGGGCGACAGTGTCCTCAACTTCACGTTGCGCGAGCCGGTTGGCGTGGCCGCGCAGATCGTCCCGTGGAACTTCCCCTTCATGATGGCCGCCTGGAAGGTCGCTCCGGCGCTGGCGACAGGCTGCACGATCATCCTCAAGCCGGCCAGCAACACCCCGCTGAGCGCCGTCATGCTGGGTGAGATCTGCTACGAGGCCGGTGTGCCCGAGGGCGTCGTCAACGTCCTGCCGGGTCCGGGCGGGGAGATCGGCGACTACATGTCGGCACACCCGTTGATCGACAAGATCGCCTTCACCGGCGAGACGGCGACCGGCGCCAAGATTCTCAAAGCGTCGGCTGACACCATCAAGAAGGTATCGCTGGAGCTGGGCGGCAAGAGCCCCAACATCGTCTTTGCCGACGCCGACCTGGAGAAAGCGGCCTCCTCGGCCGTCCAGGCAGCCTATGGCAACAGTGGCCAGGTCTGCACCGCGCGCACCCGCCTGTTCCTGGGCAAGCAGCAGTATGACGAGTTCATGAGCTTGCTGGTCAATGCGACCGAGGGCTTTACCGTCGGCGACCCGATGGACCCCAAGACGTTGATGGGGCCGGTCATCTCGCAGTCGCAGTACGACAAGATCACCGAGTACATCAACATCGGTAAGTCCGAGGGTGCGGAGCTCGTCTACGGTGGCGGCCGCCCGTCGGCGCTCCAGAACGGCAACTTCCTGCAGCCCACGATCTTCTCCCAGGTGTCGAACGACATGCGCATCGCCCGTGAAGAGATCTTCGGCCCGGTGCTGAGCGTCATCCCGTTCGAGGACGAAGAAGAAGTCATCCGCATGGCCAACGCCAATGAGTACGGCCTGGCGAGCTCAGTCTGGACCCAGGACGTCAACAAGGCGTTGCGGGTCGCCAAGGGACTGCGTGCAGGCATGGTCGCCGTCAACTCGAACGGTGGACCGGGCGTCTTCGGCCCGTTCGGGGGCTACAAGAAGTCCGGCATTGGGCGCGAGCTCGGCATGCACGGCATGGAGCTCTACACCCAGGTCAAGAACGTCTACGTTGATCTGAGCTAGAGCGCTCTGGTGTGGTCCTCCCTCGTATTGAGGGAGGACCACACACTGAGGTGTCTCCTTCCCAGACCTGCGGTTGACAGGCCCAGGACGGTTCTCGCGCCGCAATCCGGCGGTCACCACCACCGCGCCCCTCCAGACTGGTGCCGTGATTTGCGAAGCTCAGTATCACGCGGACGAGACGGCGGGGTGAGCGCTGGAGATCTCGGCAGCGCGCTGGTGGTAGCCCCCGATCTTATGGAGTCAGATTAGACGCGCTGTGGAATACTTTCAGATGCGTTCCCGGGCGTCATTTCAGCATGCCCGGTGGAAGATCGACAGAGAGTGTGGACCATGTTTCGGCAGTATGAGCAGCAGGCAATCGTTAGCATCAATCAAGTTCTCGAGGAGCTCGGCTATGGTAGCCGCCAGCTGGCCATGCGTCCCGTGCCGTTCTCTGGTTCGTGGGGTACTGCCACGTCGGTCGCCTTTCAGATTGCGAACGAATTACTTCAGCGAGAACCGCTACCGCTCGACGAGAGTCTCTCCAAGAAGGAGGCGCGCGCACGCCAGCAGGAGCTGGTGCGCGAACGGGTAGGATCGATTGCGGAAGCCATCGCTGAGCGGCTGCGCGCCCGGCCCGAGTTCGAACGGGTCGAGGCGGTGAACGGCTACGTGAATATCTATTTCTCAACGCAGAAGTTGGCCAATGAAGTCGTCTTTGGCGCGATTAGCCAGGCCCGGGATTACGGGCGTGGTCCGACGCAGGCCGACCGGGTGATGATCGAGTTTTCCCAACCGAACACCCACAAGGAGTTCCACGTCGGACACGCGCGCAATGTGGCGCTCGGCAACGCGCTCGCGAACATCACCGAGTTCGCCGGGTTCGAGACGGTGCGAGCGAATTACATCGGCGACATGGGCATGCACGTTATCCGGACGCTCTGGTGCTACAGCTCGTTCCACGAGCATGAAGAGGTTCCGGAGGGTCAGCGCGGTCGCTGGCTGGGTGAAATCTACGTTGAGTCCGTCCGGCGTCTGGAGCTGCAGAATGAAGTCGTCAGGCTTCTGAACGAGCTCTCGACCCAGGACGCCCAGTTCGTCGCTGCGATCGACAAGATGATGAAGGAGCTTTACGAGAAGGGTGTGCCGGGCGAGGACATCGCGTACCTGCTGGGCCAGATCAGTAATCAGCGCCCGATCCTGGCGGACCAGATTCTGCACGATGAGACGATCCCGAAGTTCTGGCCGTTGATTGGCGAGCAGCTGCTCCTTGAGCTGGACTACATTCGAGAGCATGGCCCTCAGGAAGCGCCGCCGCCGACCTCGCGCACGGCGACGGTCAAAGGCCCTCTGCCCGTCGTGACGATCGAGAATACCCAGGAGCGCTATGAGCGTTGGCAGCGGCTGGGCCGCAATATCGAGTGGTGGCCACACGTTCCGCGATGGCGCGAAGAGGTGCGCGAGACGTTCCAGAAGTGGGAGCGCAAAGACCCTGAGTTCATGAAGCTCTGGGAGGAAACGCGCGAGTGGAGCATGCGGGAGTTCCGGCGCATCTATGACGAGCTCGGCATCAGATTCGACGTCTGGTTCTACGAGAGCGAGGTCGAAGAAGAGGGCCGCGAGATCGTCCGTGAGCTCCTTGAGCGCGGTATCGCTGAGATCAGTGAGGGCTTGCCGGTCGTCAAGATCGACGAGAAGCTGGGCCTGGAA
This sequence comes from uncultured Chloroflexia bacterium, assembly GCA_963729445.1. Lineage (GTDB taxonomy): Bacteria > Chloroflexota > Chloroflexia > Thermomicrobiales > CFX8 > JACCZH01. The sequence continues at coordinate 746,484 of CAVSNU010000002.1, read as the reverse complement.
AAAGAGACCTATCGCACCCTGCCCATCTTGCGCTCCGACGGCACAACGCTCTACTCCACCAAGGACCTGGAACTGACCCGCCGCAAGTTTCAGGATTACGAGATCGACCGCTCGGTCTGGGTGATCGACGTGCGGCAGTCTCTCTATTTCCAGCAGATCTTCAAGATTATGGAGCTCTGGGGATTTGAGCAGGCCGAGAAGTGCTTCCACCTGGGCTATGAGATCGTCACGCTGCCTGAGGGCACGATGAGTAGCCGGGCCGGCAACGCGGTGTTCTATGAGGACGTCGCCATCGCGCTCAGACGACGGGCACGTGAGATCATCGACGAGAAGAGCCCGAACGCGACCCTGACCGAGGAGCAGAAGGACGCCATTGCCCACGACGTGGGCATCGGCAGCCTGCTCTATTCGATGATCAACCGCGACAACAACCGCGTGATCACCTTCAGTCTGGAAGAAGCGCTCTCGTTCGACGGCCACGCCGCACCGTACATCCAGTACGCTCACGCGCGGGCCTGCCGGATTCTGGATCGGGTCGAGCGTCTTCCTCAGGGTGAAGTGGTCTTTGAGGATCTGCAGTCACAGGAGATCGACCTGATTCAGCAAATCGCCGAGTTCCCGACAGAGGTCGAGAAGGCAGCGCTGGAGCACAAGCCACTCATCATTGCGACCTACGTGTACGAACTGGCGCAGAAGTTCAATGACTTCTATGCCGATTTCGAGCGCCGGCCAATTCTGACGGCGCCCGAGCCTCAGCGCTCGATGCGGATCGCTCTGGTGGCCGCTACCCGTCAGGTCCTCGCCAATGCGTTGGGTCTACTGGGTGTCGCGGCGCCGGAGGTTATGTGATCGAGACGTGCAGGCGTAGTAACCGGCTGAAGGATCCACGAGTTCCAATCGACGTCATCCAGGTTCCAATGGCGCTAGGTGCGAACCGCCGTGGTGTCGACCAGGGCGCGGCTGCACTGGACCAGGCCGTGAGGTCGCGGCTGACACGCCGCGGTTTTGATCAAACGGTCCAGCGTTTCAACGAGTCTCAGGTCATTCAGGTCGAATCGCTTGATAGCATGCCGGAAACGCGCAACCCGATGGCGCTCCATATTGACGCCATCGCGTCGGCGAGCCGCGATCTGGCAGCGGCGGTCGAGACGAGTATCGAGGCCGGCAGGCTGGCGCTCGTGCTGGGCGGAGATCACGCGCTCTCGATCGGCTCCCTGGCTGGCGCAGCCAGTGCCGGACGGTTAGGTGTCATCTGGCTCGACGCCCACGGAGACATCAACACGCCCGAGACGTCGCCGACCGGTCACGTCCACGGAATGCCGCTGGCGGTGGCAAACGGCTGGGGGGCGCGACCGCTGGTCGACATCGCCAGCCGCTCCGATCTCCGGCTTGAAGATCTCGTCTATATCGGTCTGCGCGACCTTGACCCGGGTGAACGCGTGTTGCTGCGCGAATCTCCCGCGCTCGTCTACCCGATTTCCAGCGTGGAAACGCTCGGCGTCGCGGCGATTACCTATGAGGCCATCCGCCGGCTGGTTGAGCGCGGCGTCGACGCGGTGCACATCTCCTTCGACCTGGACGTTCTCGATCCCGGGATTATGCCCGGCACCGGCACTCCAGTCCCTGGTGGCTTGACCTACCGGGAGGCGCACCACATGCTCTCGTTGATCCGTTCATCGGATCTCCCGATCGTCTCGATAGACATCGTCGAGCTCAACCCCCTGCTGGATTGCTCCGGCGGCTCCCTCAACGTCGCCGCCGGCCTGACGGCGGTCCTGTTGGGTGAACAGCTCGTCTAGCGAGCAGGTGCGTTGAAGTCTCTTCGGGACTCGCGAGAATATCGGTGTCGCGGTGCGATGATGGACGTGTCCCACTTGATGAGGAATGCGTAGCGGCGCAATTATGAGGTTGTCCTGATTGATCCGGTAATTAGGAATGCGTAGCGGCGCAATTTATTGCGCCTTGCGTGTCCGCTCGTGCGCCGGAGATGGCGCAATAAATTGCGCCGCTACGAACATGGGGCCACAACTATCGGATTAACTCGGACACGTCCATTAATGAGCCCTGCCTGATCGTCCGCGCCGGAGAATGGCCCGTTGGCATCGCCTGGGGAAATATCAGGTCACTCTCAGTACTGGACCACAGGGGAGTTGTCACGCTCCGGGGTTCCGTCGGTCGGTAGGGGAGGAGCTCGTCCCCTCCCGAAATCGACGGTCCGCTCGACGTTCGGGAGGAGACGAGCTCCTCCTCTACGCATTCCGATTTTGAGTCCGTTAGTCAGCCGCCCGCGACTGCGTCGGGCGGAGTATCCGTCGAGTGGGAACCCTTCCACCGCAAGAGCAGCATTCCGTTCACGATGACCACGAGCGACGTGCCGACATCGGCGAGGATGGCCATCCAGAGGGTCGCCCCGCCGGTGAGGGCGAGGGCCAGGAAGAGCACCTTGACTGCCAGCGAGGCGCTGATGTTGGTCCAGATCTTGCGCCTGGTGCGCCGGCCGAGATCGATCGCGTCTGCCAGACCGTTGAGGTCGTCGCTCATCAGAGCAATGTCGGCGGTCTCGAGCGCGACATCGGTTCCCGCGACGCCCATCGCGATCCCGACATCGGCCGCCGCTAGCGAGGGCGCATCGTTGACACCGTCGCCGACCATGGCGACGACCGTATGCTCTCCTCGTAACGCCGCCACGGCGTCCAGCTTGTGCTCCGGCAGCAGCTCGGCGCGGATATCGTCGATCCCGATCGAGCGCGCCACACTTATCGCTGCCGGTTGGCGGTCGCCACTCAGCATGACCAGTCGACGCACGCGCAGGGCATGGAGACGCTGAAGTGCGTGCGTTGCGTCAGCCCTGGGTGTGTCCGCCAGGCCGATGACGCCCAGGATGCGATCCGTCGTTCCGACGAGGACCGGGGTCGCGCCCGAGCTCTCAATGCGCTCCAGTGCGGCATCAACGGCTGGAGAATGATCGAGTTGCTCGAAGAAGCGCGGCGAGCCGATCATCATCTCGCTACCGTTCACGTGGGCGGTCAGCCCCAATCCGGGCACGACCTTCTCGTCCGTCAGGTCGACGGCCGGGAGGTGGCGCTGCCGGGCAGCCTCGCGAATCGCCCGTCCAAGCGGGTGTTCGGAGTGCGCTTCCAGGCTCGCCGCGAGTGCCAGGATGTCGTCCTCGCTCGCGCCGTCGAAACCTTCGACCTGCGTCACCGAGGGCCGGCCTGTGGTGAGCGTGCCAGTCTTGTCGAAGGCGATGGTGTCGATCGCTCCGGCGCGCTCCAGCGCAGCGCCCCCTTTGACCAGAATGCCGCGCCGCGCGGCGGCCGAGAGCGCCGAGACAATCGAGACCGGCGTTGAGATCACCAGTGCACACGGGCACGAGATCACCAGGAGCACCAACGCGCGATAGAACCACTCACTGAAACTTGCGCCGAATGCCGGCGGAACGGTCGCAATCAGCGCCGCTGTCAGAATCACCACCGGGGTGTAGATGCGTGAGAAGCGATCGACGAGGCGCTGGGCAGGCGCGCGCTGTCCCTGCGCTTGCTCCACCATGCGGATAATCTTCGCCACCGAGGAGTCGCTGGCAAGCCGGGTGACTCGCATCGCCAGCGGACCGTTGCCGTTGAGCGTTCCGGCGAAGAGCGCGTCTCCATCCGTCTTCAGCACAGGGATGCTCTCGCCAGTGAGAGACGCCTGATCGACACTGCTCGTGCCCCGTACAACGACTCCATCCACCGGCACGCGCTCGCCGGCGCGAACGGTGAGCCGGTCGCCGGGCACGACGTCGGAGACGGCGATCTCGACTTCATGACCATTGCGGTTGACGAGCGCGGTAGCTGGCGTCAATGCCATGAGGGAGCGAATCGAGCGCCGCGCGCGGTCCATGGCGTAGCCTTCGAGGGCCTCACCTAATGAAAAGAGCGCGACGACCGCGGCACCTTCAAGCCACTCGCCAATGGCCAGCGCGCCAACGACGGCGATCGTCATGAGCAGATTGATGTCCAGCGCGTGCGTCGCCCGCAGCGTGCGGAAGCCCTTGAGCCCCAGTGGCAGGCCGCCCACCGCGATAGCGGCAAGATAGGCGACGTCCGGCAACCAGCCGGGAGCGCCGGCAAACCAGGCAACAATCCCGATGAGCGTGAGGGTCGCCGCGGCCAGGGCCAGCAGATTGTTGCGCCGCCGCACGAGCCGCCGGAGGGCGCTGCCCTCGGATTCGTGCGTGACGACCGGCTCGGAGACCGTGTAACCGAGCGCGCGCACCTTGTGAGAGATAGCGTCAATGGACGCAACGGTCCGATCGAACTCTAGCTCCATCCGGGCCGCGCCGAAGTTGACCTCCGCAAACTCGACCCCGGGCAGCCGTTGGACACCGCGTTCGAGCGTCTTGGCGCAGTCGGCGCAATCCATACCCTCGATAGCGAGCGAGCGATGGACATAACGCTGCTCCGCCTCGGCAATCAGGGCTGTGGCCTGCGACTCTACCTCTTGTGGTGACAGGGTATCTGGTTGATAGGTGTATCTGAGCCGTGCCGGGGCAGGCACAACGCGCACCGACACGATGCCGGTGAGCGAGCGCAGGTGTTCCGCTACCCGTTCGGCGCAGTGCAGGCAGCCATCCGGATGATCCGTCTCCATGAGCGGCAGGGTTAACGTCGCATTGAGGATGTTCATGGAGCCACCCCTGTGTGGGCGATGTGCTCCAAGCCCATTCGGAACAACTGGCTAACGTGCTCGTCGTCGAGGGTGTAGTAGACCATGCGGCCGTCCTTTTGGGACCGCACGATCCCCTGCTCGCGCAGGACGCGCAGCTGGTGCGATATCGCGGACTGGCTCAATCCCAGCGACGCGCCGATGTCGCCCACACACATCTCTCTGCCGTCCAGCACGGCGACAATCCGCAGCCGGGTAGGGTCGGCGAGTGTGTTGAACAGGTCGGCCAGCCGGTGCGTCTGCCGCGCGCCGGGTAGTGAGCCGCGTGCCGCGAAAACGAGCGCCGTATCGCAGACGATCTCGCAGTCTTCGGCGAGCTCTGGAATCTGGTTGTTGCGCTTTGGTCGTGCCATTGATACTCGATCTCATATGTGAATACTTATTCATGCGTTACGTGCGCCAACTGTACGACGTAGCTGCCCGGTTAGCAAGTTTCGTGCTAACCGGGCACGCCGGAGTGGACCTGATTAGCGGCTAGCGCTTTGGGCAACATCCAGGTAGTAGTACACGATGTCGAGATCGCCCGGTGAGTGATCGAAGGCAGTGAGCATTGCGGCGATCTCGCTGCGGTGCTGCGTACCGTGGTTGGCGACGTGCAGCATCATCTGCCAGAGCGGAGTCGTCCAGCTGGGTACGCCCGGCGGAGCGAATGTGTACCCGCGGCCCATGTCCTCATCACTCAGGCCGTCGATGAAGGCCCGTGTCTGCTTGTGGACCGCGTCCCACGCGCTGCGAGCGGCGGGGAGCGTGGTGTAGTCGGCGAGATCGAGCACAATCGCATATGCCTCTTCCGGTGGGAGTGAGCCGTCCCACCAGGAGAGCCAGCCTTTGTGTACCTCAATCAAATGCAGCAGTGTCGCGCGGATCGAGCGTTGGCCGGCAATACCAGGAGCGTCGAGCTGCTCCTCGTCGAGCCCTGCCGCAGTGTCAAAGATTCGCTCGGTTGCCCAGCGATTGTAATCGTAGAACGTGCGCATCGCATCGGCTAGCATTGCATCTCTATCGTCTCAGGGTTCTGGTAAACCGTCATCCAGCCCATGCGCCGGTAGAGGGAGAGCCCCACCATCCCTGACGCATGCGGATAGCTCACGCGGCAACCTTGCCGGACACCAGCCGAGGCCGCGCTCCAGCCATTTTTACCGTACCAACGCCGTGCCCGGCGAACCGCTCCGAGGTGGTGAGTGGCCGTCCGGAAGCTCACCCACCGGTCCGGGTGCGCTCTTCCAGGAGCGTATCGAGCTCCGGCAACAGCACGACGCTCTCCTGCTCGTTGGGGTCAGTGCGGGCGGCGATGCCAACGAGCTCGTCCGTCGGGCTCGGGTTGGATGGGACGTGCGGCACGCCGGCCGGGATATACAGAAAATCACCGGCGGTGAAGGCGATGTGCTCTTGCAGCTCGTCCCCGTACCACATCTCTCCCGTCCCCTGGAGGACGTAGATCGCGGTCTCGTGTGCCTCGTGCAAGTGCGCGTTGGCTCGCGCTCCCGGTGGAATACGAATCATGCCGAGCCATAACGCCTGCGAGCCGGTCATCTCCGCGGATACGCCGTCGATGTTCTGCAGGCCCTGCTTACTCCGCAGGATCTCGCTGGAGTGCGTCACGGCCACCTTCGGGTCTGTGGGAGCAGTCATCAGCGTTCTCTCCTCGTTGCATGCTGGCCAGGGATCGCTGCTGGGCTAGCCGCGCAGTGGCGCCTTGCGCCCAACGATCTGGGCGCGGTTGCCGGCTGGGTCGTGGAAGTACCCCAGCTTGTCGCCGGCGGCGTTCTCGGTGTTGATGTCGAACGCGACACCGGCCGATTCCAGCCGGTCCTTCAACGCAGCGTACTCAGCAATCGGCACGGCGAACGCGATATGGGCTGGGTGTGTCATCGGTGATCCCGGGGCGACGTAGATCTCGAGTACACTGCCCGCGTCGTCGCTCACGAAGGCAATGCTCGACGCGCCCGATCCGATCTCGCGGATCGTGTGCCAGCCAAAATTCTCATGATAAAAGCGCACCGTGTCGCCGAAGTTTTCTTCGGTCGTCGGTAGTGCAACGTGTTCCAGCCGTACAACATCCCGCATGCAAGTCTCCCATTCTCCATCAGGGTGAGGACGATATTTCAGGCGCATCTGATCACAACGTGGCCAGTCGCGCTGACGCTAAAGCGCATCATAACCGGCAATCGCGAGTCGTGGTACGATGCTGCTCCGTCCGGGTGGGAGGGCAAGGGAAGAGTCTCGCACTTAATGTCCAAACCGAACAGAGAGACGAACGGCTCGTCCCGCGGAGCCCTGTTGCTGCCTGTGTATATCCCCACGGTGCTGTTGTCGCTCGGCGAAGGACTGCTGCTACCGATTCTCCCGGTCTATGCGTTGACCTTCGACGTCTCCTTCGGTATGGCCGCGCTGGTTATCGCGGCCGCCGGCATCGGCACGATGCTTGCGGATGTCCCGGCTGGTCTCGTCCTCGGCCGCCTCGGCCTCAAACCGACGATGTTGATTGGCGCGGTCCTGACGGCGTTCTCGATGTTTGCCCTCGCATTTGCCAGCCTCTTTCCCGAGTTGATCGTCTATCGTTTGATCGGCGGCGTTGGCGCCGCGATGTGGGGCCTGTCGCGGCACGCATTCATCACGGAATCCATCGCGCCGCGTGAGCGTGGCCGGGCGATCTCGGTTTTTGGAGGGATCAACCGCATTGGTATGTTCTCTGGGCCGGTCGTGGGTGGGCTGGTTGGCTCTCAGCTCGGTCTGACGTCGTCCTTTTACCTCTCCGGCGCGCTCTGCGTTGTCGCGCTGGTCATCTCCGTCATCTATGTGCAGGACACCCGCGTTGTCGTCCACAGCAGCCGCGCGGTGCGCTGGGGACTTGTCGGGGACATGCTGCGGACTAATCGCGGTGACTTGACCGCCGCCAGCATGGCCCAGATCTGCGGCCAGATGATCCGCGCCGGCCGGCAGGCGATCATCCCGTTCTACGGCGCGTCCATCCTGGGCTTGAACGTGGCCCAGATCGGTACGGTGCAGTCGGCCTCGTCGCTCGTGGACATGGCGCTCTTCATCCCGGCCGGTTACATCATGGACCGTTACGGGCGCAAATTTACCTCGGTGCCCTCGTTTGCCTTGATGGGCATCGGGATGGCCATGATTCCACTTACCGGGAGCTTTTTCTCTCTGATCGCGGTTGCGATGCTGATTGGCGTCGGGAACGGCCTGGGGAGCGGGGCGATGATGACGCTCGGGGCGGATCTCGCCCCGAAAGGCGCAACCGGCGAGTTCCTGGGCTTATGGCGGCTGGTTGGCGATTCGGGACGCGCGGGCGGGCCGGTTGTCGTGGGTAGCCTGACCGACAGCACCGGTTTCACCTTCACCGCCATCGCCCTGGGAGGCATCGGTCTTGCCGCGGCCTTAACCCTGGCGCTCCTGGTGAAAGAGACGCGCGCCGGCCCGGATCCATAGGGGTTTGTTTTACTGCCCCTCCAGCGTCCAGACACGAGTCCCGCCGCTGGCCGAGACGTAGACGCGCTCGGCGTTCTGGGAGACGACGATGCTCTGGGTCTCGGTAACGTCGCCGACGCGGCGCCACGTCGCACCGGCATCGGTGCTCAGGAAGGCTCCCTGCGCGCCACCGACCCAGATTCGGTCCGGGTTCGACGGGTCAATCGTCGCCAACGTGAAGTTGAAGTTCTGACCCGACTCGTCCTCAGAAATACCTTCAGTCAGCGGGTCGTTCGAGTACGTAGCGTCTTCCAGTCCCGCACGCGACCACACCCAGGTCTCGCCTTTGTCGTTGGTGACGCCAACCCCCACGGACGTCACCAGCGCGATCCTCTCGTTCACCCAGTCAACCGCGCCTGCGGCGTAGAACTCAGCGAGGGCGTCGACGACCGCCGGGCTGTCCGGGTTGCTCATGTCAATGAGAAACAGCTGGCCGGTGCCGCCTTCGCTGACACCGATCGCGACGATCTCGTCGTGCAGCGTGTTGCCGTTGCTGGCCGCGTCGAAGAGATCGAGCCCGTTCAGGTCCTCAACCCGCTTCCAGGATTGGCCCCCGTCGGTGGAGACCTGCAAGCCACAGTCGGAACCGACGACGGTCGATTGCTGGCCGGCTTCGACCAGGTATGGCTCGATGCCCTCTCCGGCAGCGAACGTCTCCCACTGACGGCCACCGTCGGTCGAGCGGGTGAGCGGCGTGTCGCTCGAACCACGCCCGCAGGAGCCGCGCTCGCCTGCATACAGCACATCCGGGTTGTTCAGGGCGACGGTGATCTTGCCCTCCGGCACGCTGCCCGATGCAAACCAGGAGCGGCCGCCGTCGATCGACTTCGAGATGCCCGCGCTGGTGAGCGCATAGAGGATCGAGCCGTCGTCGGTCCCACGCAGGATCTGGGTGACTGCTTTGCCTTCAATTCTGAATTCCGCTCCGCCGGCTGAAGGAGCAGACGCGCTCTGGGTCGGAGTTGGTGGCACCGGCGTCTCGGTCGGCTCTGGCTCGGCAGTCGCCGTGGCGGTTGGCTCGATGGTGGCCGTAGGCTCCGGATCGAGCGCCTCGGTCGGTTCAACAGTCGGGGTTTCGAGAGCGGTGACAGATGGCGCGGAAGTGGGCTCGATGACAGCTGTCGCGGTCGGCTCGTCGTCGCTGCCCGGTCCCGAGCAGGCCACGAGCAGGAGCAGCAGGGCTGCCGTCAAGATAGAGAGCGCGAACCGGCTTCGCGCCGGTCTCACGTTGAGGGACCACTTGCAGAGTGCCACGAGATCTCCTTCATTGCTGTCTACCATCGCCTGTTGCAACAACAATTGAACCGTACTGAGCGCTCGATGGTACACAGGCGAATTGTGCGAGCGCTAATTGTAGAACAGAGCGTTCAGTACGAGGGCGAGTCAGATCAAGATAGGGACGACCGACTTGAACGGACGGCTCATGAAGCAGGTGAGTGAGCAAATGAGGCAATAACCGCACCGTGCCCCTATATGCGTACGTCGGTGCTAAATCGACACCCAAGTGGTTTCTCCGCCTGACTCCTTGATTGTTCCGCTTGTAGATGGGAAACTTGTGCTGTACGTACACTCTCCCAAAAACGCCCGGTTGGTGCCGAAGATCAGCTCCCTGTTTTCTCGAGAAAATCGAGAATGCTTCCTGCCAGGCTGATGTGCCAGCAGCTGAGGATGTCTCGTTCTTCTCGTCTTACTCTTGTGTCAGCGAACGCGAAAATTCGCAGCGTCATTTTCTGGATACCCGGTTATCCGGTATTGACATTCTCATGGATCTGCGATATCCTCTCCAACAATGAATGTAACGTTCGCCACTGACGAATTGGATCAACTGGAGACGGACCCGTCGTTCGACATGGGTTTAGCTCAAGGCATCGTAAAGGCGTATCGCAAGAGGCTCCAGTTTATTCGAAGCGCTCAGGACGAACGGGATTTCTACGCCATGAGGGCGGTGCGCTTCGAGAAGCTCAAGGGTAAACGACAACACCAATATTCGATGCGTCTGAATGACCAGTATCGGCTAATACTGGAGTTCGAGGGAATCGGAGCAGACAAGCTGGTACGAGTTAGAGGGGTCGAAGGATTACCACTAGGCATATGGGAGTAAAGGATGACGACGCGTAGACCAGTAGAGGTTTTCCCACCAGGCGAATTCCTCAGGGAAGAACTGGAGGAACGCGGGTGGACACAGTCAGATTTAGCCGACATCATCGGGCGACCTGTTGGAATGATCAGCGAAATAATTACGGGCAAGAGAGGCGTGTCACCGGAAACCGCGCGTGGATTTGCTGCGGCCTTTGGGACGAGCGCTGAGTTGTGGATGAATCTTGAAGCGTCCTATCAACTATCTAAGGTGAAGGATGACTCTCAAGATCTGATTTCCCATCGTGCCAAACTTTATGACAAAGCACCCATGAAGGACATGATTCGCCGAGGATGGATCGAATCATCCGATAATATCTTGGTTTTAGAAGAGCAACTCTTGAGATTCTTCCGCATCAAGCATATTGACGACGAGCCTGAGCTATTTACCCATGCAGCTCGTAAAGGGACTTCGTATGGAGAGCCAACGACAGTGGCACAAAACGCTTGGCTCTTCAGGGCCAGCCAGTTGGCCCGTACAGTCCATGCTGCCCCGTTCTCTGAGAGGAGCGTCCCTGAGGCCATCAGTAAGCTTCGGCTCCTAGCGCACGCACCTCAGGAAGTTCGTCATGTGCCACGTATCTTGAGTGATGTTGGAATTAGGTTTGTCATTGTACAGCCCCTTCCGGGAAGCCGAATTGATGGCGCATGCTTCTGGGTCGATAATTCTCCGGTGATAGCAATGTCTATGCGCTTCGACCGGATTGACAACTTTTGGTTCGTCCTTTTGCATGAATTGGGCCATGTAAGTAAAGGAGTTGATGTACTCGACGTTGAATTGGACTCTGCCAAGAACGACAACGCGAAGCCAGACTTTGAGCGTGAAGCTGATGAATTCGCTACCGAGAACTTAGTTCCTAGACGTCAGCTCGATAATTTCATTGCGCGCGTGAGGCCAGTGTATTCCACCCGTAAGATCACGGCGTTCGCGATGACGATAGGAGTGCATCCGGGCATTGTAGTTGGCCAGCTACAGCACCGTGGAGAAATCGCATATTCGAGTTTCCGCACGTTGATGGTACCTATCAGAGATTGGATAACAGCTTCAGCGATCACTGATGGGTGGGGAACAAGTCTGCCAGCAAATCTCTGAATGCCGCAGTATCGAATGGAGGTTCCGGATGCCAGGCCCGACATACGGTGAGCAGTTGCGTCATCTCGTAGATCAGTATCGATCCACAGGTAGCCAATGGCCCGCGGCCACGCGTGACATCGCCGCATGGGCGATAGATCAGGGATTATGGCAGCCGTATCCAGAGACCATCGTACGACAATGTGCGGAGCACCTATCTCGAGCGATGCGTGAAGACTATATAACCGATCCGCAGGGTCGTAACGTACGAGCCAAGCATGCAGCGCGGATCGTCCAAGATGACGGCACGCAGCTTGTTCTCTGGGAGGATATACGCGCTGCAAATCCTCAGCACATGGAAATCGCCTTCCAGCAGCGAAGACAGCAAATCGTTGGCGATTGTCGGCAGCTCAAGACTGACGTCGACAGCTACAACGAGAACGCGAATTCTGGTCGGCCAATTCAGATGGTGTTCGATTTCACTCAGGACCTCGCCGAACTAGAGATGATTGAATCCATTCTCGTCTGATTTCTCTTGGACGCTTGCAACATGCCGAGAAATGCCCACCGCGGGTTTGGGAGCTGGGTGTTCGGTTGGGCTGACTGGTTCAACGAGTCATCCAGAAACAACTGCCGTCCGTCTCTTAGAAGACTGGCGGCGTGCTCTTCCGCTTCAGCACCGCCTTCATCGTAGTTGCGCTAACCTGTGATTCCCGATGCCATGTGCTCGGCGAGCATGACGGCCGGCAGGTTGGTGTTGGCTCGCATGAGGGTGGGGAAGATCGAGGCGTCACAAACGAAGAGGTCGTCGAGCCCATGTACCTTGCCGGTCGGCTCAACCACGGCTGTTGGGTCACTGCTTGGTCCCATCCGGCAGCTGCCGGCCGGGTGATAGTAGATGGCGACGTTGCAGTCGATGAATCGCGAGCATTCGTCGTGGCTCTGGACATCCGGGCCAGGTGATATTTCTTTGACCAGCATTCCGGAATCGATCAGCGGCTGCATGATCTCGCGCGCCAGCTCCAGCCCGTCGATCAGGACTTCGCGGTCATACCCGTCGATGTCGGAGAGGTAGCGGTGATCGATGAGCGGAGACACGTCCGGGTCCCTCGATTGTAGGGTCACCGAGCCATTCGAGCGCGGCGTGACCGATGAGACAATGAGAGAGTACTGCCACTCGCCGATCTCTTGATCCTGCCAGCTTATCGAGTAGAGGTGCAGATCGAACGCTTCCTGGCAACGCGAGCTGCGTGCCTTCGCCAGCGCTTGTTCGGTTGGTAGCCAGGACGTCTCCCCAAACTGCTCCATCGCCCGGTTCAGCTGCTCGCTGCCCTGGTAGTGCAGGCCGATGACCGGGTGATCGGTCAGGTTCTTGCCTACTCCGGATAGATCGTGCACCGATGGGATGTTGAGCTTGCGCAGCTCGCTGGCCGGCCCAATCCCAGAGCGCAACAGAATTGCCGGGGACCCGTAAGCCCCGGCGGCAAGGACGGTGCGTTCTGCCCGGAACGTTCGGCGTTCACCATTGACGACCGCTTCAACCCCGACAGCTCGGCCGTTTTCAACAACCACCCGGTCAATCAGAGCATCGCCGATGATGGTGAGATTGACCTGGTCCCTGACGGCATCGAGATAGGCCAGCGCGGTGTTCCAGCGCACTCCGTCGGTGATGTTGACCGGCGATGGCGCAACTCCGGCGATGGCATCCGGATCATTGAGATCGGCAACCCGTGGGATGCCAGCCTCGACAGCCGCATCAATGAAGGCCGCTTGATAGGGTACCAGTTCGTGTTGAGCCGGGATGCTCACGTTGAGTGCCCGCCTGGCCCTCTCGAATGCCGGTGCGACCGAGTTCCAATCCCAACCGCTATTGCCAAGCTCCGCCCAGCGGTCGTAATCCTGCCGGTGTCCGAGTAAGGCCACGCAGCCGTTGTGTGACGAGCAACCGCCGATCACTCTGGCGCGGTCGTAGCGCGTCGGGTTGGTGTGCGTGTCACGCGCGAGCCCAGAGTAGCCCCAATCATGAGTTCCCGGAATGTTTCGGGCATCAAGCAGCTCGGGTGGCCAGTTGCCCTCAGCGAGCGATCCATAATCGGGGCCGGCTTCGAGGAGCAATACATTCAGGTCAGTGTCACGCGCCACGATTCCAGCCAGTGCAGCTCCCGACGTGCCCGCCCCGCCGACGAGAAGATCGTAGTGTCCATCGCTGCTCATGGCATCCTGCTCTCGTTGCGCCTGGCTTCATCGTGCCTTCTGCCGAAATTGCTGGTGTCGCTCGACTATACTGCCCACGTCTGAAAATGAACAACGGAAGGGACACGAGCATGGGTATTGTCATTGGCGCGGTAGCGCCGCATGGGTTTCCGATCATTCCCGATTTGAGTGATGACGCCGAGGGTGCCCTTGCGACACGTGAGGCGATGCTGGAGATGGGCCGGCGTTTCGCCGAGGCTGATCCGGAGGTCATTTTTATCGTCGGACCGCATGGAGTGCGCGTCAATGGATCGGTCTCGCTGGCCGATGTTGGCCGCGCGGCTGGAACACTGCACTGGGATGGGAAGAAGGTGGAGATGAACATCCCGGTCGACATGGAGCTGACCGCCGCGATTGGAAAGCGTGCGCGCGAGCGCGGAGTTCCGGTGGCGGAAGTTGGCTATGGAGGCTCGAACCCGGCCGCGAGCGTGCTGCCGATGGATTGGGGCGTGATGACGCCGCTCTGGTTTGCCGGTCACGACCGCAACATGGTCGATCGTGGTCACGTTCTGGCCGATCTCTACTCCGGGTTGCTGGATGGTGACCAGGGCCCGCCTGCCGTGATCGCGAATCCGTCGCGGCTCATCCCGAGAGAGATGAACGTGGAGTTCGGCCGGGCTGTTGCGGAGGCGGCCGAGGCATCCGGCAAGCGCGTCGGCTTCATCGCCTCGTGTGACTGGGCACACAGCCACTCCGAGGCTGGCCCCTACGGCTTCCATCCGGACAGCAAGAAGATGGACGACATGGTCGTCCAGGCCATCAAGGACAACGATCCTGCGCGGCTCATCGACCTGGACGACACGTTCGTGAAAAACTCGGCGATAGATGGTCTCTGGCAGCTCCTGATGCTGGCCGGCGCGATGGACGTGACGCCATTGGATGTTGATTTCCTGAGTTATGAGGCACCCACCTACTACGGCATGATCGTGGCCACCTATCATCCAAAACTGAGCTGAGCACACGCCGGACGGTCAGGTTGTTGGCCCCAGCACTGGTTGTGTATGCGGAAATGCTGGCGCCATAGCAGGTGCATCCGGTCATCGATATACTGTAGAGACTCAGAAACATGGTCCTAAAGACGAATCAGGAGCGGGCTGGTATGTCGATGAGAGCGACCGAGTTGATTACCTGTACGCCCGGAGTACAAGGCGGATACCCTTGCGTCGCCGGTACCCGTACTCCGGTGCGGACCATTGTCATCCATTACCGTGAAAACTACCCCGGCGACCTGGATGAGGTGATGCGTGCCCTTCCACATCTGACACGCGAACAGGTTCAAGCTGCGCTTGACTATTATGCGGAGACTCCTGAACTCGTTGACGAAGATATTGAGGGGCAAAGCCGAGCGTACATCGACTTCTTCAGACAGCGTTAGTGGCAGGTCTGGGCATCCGTCTTTACACGGATGAAGATGTGGATCCTGTTCTCTCCCGTGAACTATCCCGCGCTGGTTATGATGTGTTGTCGTGCGTTGAAGCCGGTAACCACAATCAGAAGCTCGATGATGATTGGCAATTGCGGTATGCCGTCCAGCATGGTCGAGCAATTCTGACCCATAATAATCGGGATTTCATTCTGTTAGATCGACAGTGGCAGGAATCACAGCGAGAACACTTTGGGATTATTCTTGCGATTAACGCTACTCCAACGGGTGAACTTGTCCGTCGTACAACGCGACACCTCAACACGTATGATCCAGAGCAGCAATTCAATGTGATTCTCTGGCTCGGATAGAAGGGCTCAGCCGCCCACGCATGGTTCCGTCGGCGGCCAACAATCCCTACGAGTTCGCCAGAGCAGCTTGCCTGGCTCTCCACGTCTCACGAGCCACCAGCCATTCGTCGCGTTTGACGTCGAACATGAGGCCGGCGCGGTAGACGCCGTTCTTGATTTCTTCGCGCTCGAGCCGGCCGGCCGGCTGATAACCCTGTTTCATCAGGGCTGCGGCTGAGCGCGTGTTCGGCTCCCAGACCCAGGAATGCAGGACGTGGAGCTGGATGCGGTCGAACGCGTATTCCAGTAGCAAATGCTTGGCCTCGGTGCCGTAGCCCTTGCCACGATACTGCGCTTGCCCGAGCCAGCTGCCGGTCTCGGCGGTGCCGTTGACATAGTCGATGTCATAGAGCCCGACGCTGCCGATAAACTCGTCGCTCTCCTTGAGACACACTCCCAGCTCAATATTGTCTGGCGGCTGGCGCTTCTGGTGCTCCTCGATCTCCGTTTCCAGCGCGATCGGGTTCAGTGGGATGCGCCAGCGATCCATGAACACTTCGCGCTCGGTGGCGCTGTCACGCGCAAACACCTCGGCGTCCGCTTTCTCGAGCGCTCGCAGGTAGACTCGTTCGCCGATCATCAAGGGATTACGCATGCACCTTCTCCTCCTCGACCCAGATCGGCCCGAGCGCCTGGTAGATCAGCCTGTCAACGCGATAGCCGGGTCGCGCAATGTGGTTGCGCAGTCGCACGCCCAACTGCATTCCGAGCTCTTCCGCAACGCGAAGGGCCTCAGTCTGATCGGCCGGGATACCGATATTGACGGCCAGCATCGACGCTTCGTCGCGCAGCCAGGGTATGACCAGGTGCAGGGTGTCGGCCAGTAACGTGTCGCCGTCGGCGAGCCAGGGCGCCGCTGAGAATTTGAGCCTTGCATTACGCCCATTCGTCCACAGGGTGAGGCCACCGGCGATCTCGTCGGTCTCTGCGTGAACGATGGCCAGGTGCTGGGTGCGGGCGAAGGGGGATTTGAATTCGTCCTTGAGAAAGGATTCTGCCCGGGTAGCGTTAATGGGGTACGGACTGTTGAACCAGGCGGCGGCGTGCTCTTTGTCCGAGAGCTGCAGCGCTCTCAGGTAGACGCGGTCACCTGTCAGGTAGATGGCTTGCACAGGGGTTTCCTTCCGGTTAAGGGTTTCGGTTTGGTGTATGCCCGGCGTCCAGTCGGCGTCAAAGCGTAGGTAAGCAATCGCATCGTGACCGTCCTCTCATCCGTTATTGACATGCACAGGCGTCCCCAGCGACTGCTGGAGTCACTTAGCCATGATATGCAGATGCTGCTTGCTGTCAATGACGGGGCACCTCGTGGCGCACCTGTTCGTACGCTAACGCTCATCGGGCGTCTGTCTACAATTGTTGCCATGAATTGATGTCCGTGCACTTCATATGGGTTAAGTCTTACCGGTACAATCGGATCAGGGAGTCCCAGACGCGATCCCTCCCACTCTCGCGGCCCTCGGTCTTTGCGGGCAATTCCGCCGGGCAGGCAACGCATCAGCGCCGTACCAAATGTTATCCACGGCGCGCCGCCTTTGAATGTGTCCTCTCCTCAGCGAAATTGCCCGAGAACGGAAACGGAGACAATAGTGACCGCACGAACGATACTCCGGCCACGTACAGGCACGATAGTGCTCGCAGTTCTCTTGCTGCTCGCACTTTCCGTCGGGATAGCCACTGCACGACAGGATGGTATGGCCCAGATACGTGTTGTGCACGCGGTCCCTGACGCTGACGCGGTTGATGTCTACGTCGACGGTGAGCTGGCTATCGAGGCACTTGCCTACACCGAAGCAACCGACTTCCAGGAGTTGCCGGAAGGTGATCACGACATCGCGATAGTTCCCGCTGGAGGTGATGTTGCCGAGCCATTGGCCGAAACGTCAATCAGCGTGAGCGCCGGTGATGTGATGACCCTCGTTGCCCGGGGCATGGCCGATAGCATCGAGATTCTCGAGGTGCCCCATGACTGGGCGCCACCGGCTGAGGGCATGGCGAGGCTTGTACTCGTCAACGCTACCGCGGATGCGGCCGACGTGGCGCTGCTTCAGGAGGGCCAACCGATTGTTGGCGAAGGTCCTGTCCCCGCCGGTGAGGTTGCGACCGGAGAGATCGCGCCCGGCGAGTACAACTTCGAGGTCCAGGTTGGAGGCGAGCCGGCCACCACAATCGATGGCTTCACAGTGGAGGCTGATAGCACGTACTCCATCTTCGTAATGGGCACCGCCGGCAACTACCAAGCCGTACCGTATGAGGACATGGTGGCCGCTGGCGCCGCTCCCGGCGATGGAACACCGGAAGGTACGCCGGATGCTGAGGCCACTCCTGCAGCCGACACGACCGGCACGCCCGAGGAGGACATGACTCCTGAGGCAGACATGACCCCTGAGGCAGACATGACGGGTACGCCTGAGGAGGATATGACGCCGGAAGCGGACATGACCGGTACTCCCGAGGAGGACATGACTCCAGCTGTCGGCGCAGGTGTTCCTGGTGATGAGACCGCGACGGCCGAAGCTGACACGACCAGGACGGCCGCTGCCGGGGACATGACCCCGTCGCCTGGTGCCCCAGGGGTGCCTGCCACTGGCGCGGGCGGCTCGGCTGGTGATTCCGGCGCTTCAGGCTGGGTCGCAATGGCTCTTGCGGCGCTCGCAATCGCCCTCGGTGGCGGGCTCGTCTGGCGCGCGCGCAACGATCGTCCGGCCGCCTAGCTCATCGTGATGGCAGCTTGGGTTCGCGAAAGCGCACGCGCGCTAGGAATCCTGACGTGTAGTGCACTGCTCCTGATCTCGGCGACACTCGGCCAATCCGGCTGGGTGTTGCCGGGTCACGGGGACCCCGTGGTTGTTGTAGAGGCGGCCAGCGACGGGAATGGACAACCCTACACGATGCAGCCGGCCGCGGCAGCGACGGCACCAGAGGAAGATCGATACTCCCTATCCTCTGCTGGACCGTCCGCCGCGCCGGATGCTGTGTTCTCCCCTACTGTCACATCTGATCCTGGACGGCCCGCCGGCAGCACTGCCCTGCCAGAGAGCGAGCATCTTCAGTTCCAGAAGGCGAGCCCGGTCCGTATGGCGCCGGTCCGGCTTCAGATCCCCCGTGTCGGGGTTGATGCGCCCATACAGCCCGTCGGCGTGACCGCAGAGTATGAGATGGAAGCACCCGACGATTACTGGGAAGCCGGCTGGTACCGCCATGGCGTCCGGCCCGGCGACAATGGCCGGGCCGTGCTTGCCGGCCACCTGGATAGCCGTGAGGGTGCGGCGGTTTTCTTCCACCTCCGTGATCTCGAACCCGGCGACCAGATTCGTATCCTCCTCGGCGGCCCGGACGGCGAGCGCTACTTCATCGTCCGCGAAACCGCCCGGTACCCCGTCGCCGACGCCCCGGTCAACCAGATCTTCGGCCCCTCGGACCACCCCGAGCTCATCCTCATCACCTGTGCCGGCGACTTCCACGGCCCTGACGTCGGATACTCCGACCGCTTCGTGGTGTACGCGGATATGGTCGTTAGCGAGCCGCAGGGCAATAGAGCAGTCTTCCAGCGTGGTTGATCCACCGCCGTCGCTGAAATTACTGCGCCGTCGCTCCACCGTCCACGACGACGGTTGAGCCGGTCATGAACGAGGAATCATCGCTGGCGAGGAAGAGAGCAGTGCGGGCGATCTCGTCGGGGCGACCGATGCGGCCGAGGGTGATTTCGGAGACGATCATCTGCTTGTAGGCGTCAGGATTCTCGTGGTGCACGATCGAGCGGCGCAGCATGGGAGTGTCCACCGCACCGGGGCAGAGGACGTTGACGCGGATGTTGTCCGGGCCGTGGTCCAGCGCCATCGAGCGGGCCATGCCGATGAGCCCGGCCTTCGAGGCGGTGTAGGCCAGGTTGCGCCGCGAGCCCACCAGTGCCAGCTCTGATGCCGTGAAGATGATCGAGCCGCCTCCGGCTGTTCGCATGTGGGGTATGGCGAACTTGGAGCAGAGGAATCCACCGGCGAGGTTCACGGACAGTACACGTTGGAACTCGTCGGGGTCCATCTCCGGCGCGTTGCCTTTGCCACCGATGCCGGCGTTGGAGAAGAGCACGTCGATCCCGCTGAAGCGCTCGGCCACAGCGGCGATGAACGTCTCCACCTGATCTGGGTCAGCGACATCGGCCGGCATCCCGAGCGCTTCTCCGCCGGCAGACGTGATCTCGTCAGCGACGCTCTCGATGCCGGTACCCGGCAGGTCACAGATACCAACCTTCGCCCCCTCGGCCGCGAAGAGTCTGGCACTGGCCGCTCCGATACCCGACGCTGCTCCAGTGACGATCGCGACCTTGCCCTCAAGCCGTCCAGCCATGGTTTGCTCCCTTCCATTGCGAGGCAGTCTAGCAGTTGAAGGGCATGTCGGACTCGACGTGATGGCAGGTGGGGAGTCAGAGTCATGATCTCGGCAAAACCCGCTCATGCCTCCCAGCCACCATGTTCCACGTCATCCCGCGACATAATGTAAAGAAGTGGAACTTCGGGTTGACATCCGGCTCTCGCGCAACATAATGGGAGACGTTGGCTGTGTTGTGCAACCTGGCACGACGGAGCGCTGTTTGTCAGAACAGTGGCACCTATCGGTTGTGCGTTTCTCGTACGCGATATGCACGTCTCGTGTTCGTAGCGCGGTAACCCTCCGCCCAAGCGGCCTGGCACTCTGTGCCCTTCGACAACCAGTTACACTGAGATGGAATAGCTTTTACCGCACCTCGCCGGTAGAGCTTCCTGGCCGGCCCATCCAGCACGTTTCCGGATCTCCGTACCCGTTATCTCGCACCACTCCGGAGAAAAGCGATGCAGCCAGAGCAGCCTTTAGCCGCCCAATGGGAAGACATTCGCACAGCAGTGTTCTGGCTCTTCGTGACCGTGGGGTTCGTGATCCTGTGCGCCGGCTCGCTCCTCGCCGGGCTGGCAATCGTGCCCTCCGCTGCCACGGCCGGGGAGCTCCCCGAGGGGGCGCTGCGGGTGCGCTGGGTCTTCCTGGGCATCGCCGTGCTGGCGCTAGTCGGCGCGGTGTTCGCTGCGATCATGCTGGCCAACCATGCGAGCGTTATCTACGACATCTGGGGGCGCGTCTGGATCTAGCCGGATGCGCACCCTTCCTGGGCTGCTCCTTGACTGATTGACGGGAAGGCAGATGATGCGACCGTTTCAGAGGCGACGGTTACCAGCCTGGTTTCCATACTTCATGCTCTCCTGGCCATTGCTGGTCATCGTCGTTGGCTGTGTCGGCCTGTACATCGTGCGGCAGACGGTGCTGAATCCAACGAGTCAGGCCGCCCCAAGGCAGCCGATCGACTTCCCACACACGCTGCACTCTGCACTGATTCCCGACTGCACGTTCTGTCATCGCACGGCGCACACTGAAGCTGCCGCCGGTCTCCCGGCGCTCCAGCAGTGCATGTTCTGCCATCAGGTAGCCGGAAGGGAACGGGAGGAGGTTCAAAAGCTGCTTGCCGCCTGGGACGACGGCGAGACTATCGATTGGGTCCGGGTCCACCAGGTCCCCGACCACGTCCAGTTCGTCCACGAAGCACACATCCGGGCAGGTTTCGACTGCTCGACCTGCCACGGCGCAGTGCAGGAGATGGAGCGCGTTCGGCAGGTACGCGACCTGCGGATGGACGACTGCGTCGCCTGCCATCAGGAGAACAACGCGCCGACTGACTGTACGACCTGCCACTACTAGGCTTTGAGCTGGCTGACTGGAGAGGTTATGCGCCGGCGGGACTTTCTCAAGCTCACAGCGTCGTCCGCGATCGGGGCCGTCCTGTTCCAGGCGTGCTCGATCGGCGACGGGGTGCCGGAGCGCGAGTTTCGCCTCCAGAGCCCGCGCAATATTCCAGAGGACGCCTTGTTCGGCACGGATGCCTGGTACGCCTCGGTCTGCAACGGCTGTCCGGCGGGTTGCGGAGTGATCGTGCGTGTCTTCGAGGGACGTGCCAAGAAGATTGAGGGCAACCCGAATCACCCAATCAACCAGGGCGCCATCTGCCCGCGTGGCCAGGCCATGTTGCAGGATCTCTACCACCCTGACCGCATCCAGACACCACTGCGCCGCACCGGGGAGCGTGGCAGCGGCGCGTTCAGCGCGATCAGCTGGGACGAGGCGCTCGACGAGCTCGTGACGCGTATTACTGAGCTACGCGACGCTGGGCGGACAAACGAGATGCTGATGGTCACGGAACCGCTGAGTGGCTCGCTGCGCCGGGTCGCCGACCTGTTCATGACGGGTCAGGATGGCCAGCGACAGAGCTTCGAGACGCTCGATCAGTCGGTGCTGCGTGAAGCCGTGCGCCGGGTCTTCGGCGCGACGCAGGTTCCGACATTTGATTTGGAGAACGCGCGCTTCGCGCTGACCTTCGGGGCCGACTTCCTGCATACCTGGATCTCTCCGGTGCAGCTCGCCCGCAAGTTCGGCGCGTTCCGCCAGGGCCGCCCCGAAGTTCGCGGCGTCCTGTACCACGTCGAGCCGCGACTGTCGGGCACAGCCGCGACCGCCGATCGTTGGATTCCTGTACAGCCGGGGACCGAGGGCATACTCGCGCAGGGGATCGCCAGGGCGATCATCGACGACGGGCTGGCTTCTGATTCGGCCATGAATGCCTACGCCCGTGGCGGTGGGCCTGCGCAGCTCCCCGCAGTCGAAGATGCCGCCGCTGCATCCGGCGTCTCGCCTGACATAATCCGCGACATCGCGCGCCGGTTCGCGACCGAGGGGCCAAGCATCGCGTTCGGTGGCGGTACTGCCGCGGCGCAGTCCAATGGGCTCTTCAACTTGACCGAGATCTACGCGCTGAATCTGCTCGCCGATAACGTGAACGCCGAGGGTGGCGTGCGCCTGAACGCCGATTGGCCGGACGCATTGGCCGATCTGCAACCGGACGTTCCGCTCTCGTTTACCGCCTGGAACGATGTGCTCCAGCGCATGCGCAGCGGCGACCCGGCGCCGGTGAGCCTGCTCCTGCTGCACGAAGCGAATCCCGTCTACGGCTTGCCGGACGCGGTGGACGTCGCTGGCGCGCTGGCCAACATCCCGGCCATTATCAGTTTCTCGCGCTACCTCGACGAGACGACGGCGTTCGCTGACCTGGTGCTGCCGGACAACACTGCCCTTGAGAGCTGGGGGAGCGTCGTCCCGATGCCCGCGCCAGGGTTCCCGACGGTTGGCTTCCAGCAGCCGGTCGTCCTGCCGTTCTACGAGACGCGCGCCTTCGGTGATGTTCTGTTGAGCGTCGCCGAGGAGCTGGGCGGTGACGTCCTCGAGGCATTGCCCTGGACGACCTTCCAGGACGTCGTGCGCGAAGACGCGGAGCGCTTGCGCGAGGCGGGCCAGGGCAACATCGCAGCCACCGATCCCGAGGGGTTCTGGGTCGAGCTGCTGCAGACTGGTGTCTGGATGAACGAGGCTGCCGAGCCGCCGGACGCCCAGCCAGCCGAGCCGGTGTCCGCAGAAGTGGTCGAGCCAGAGTTCTCCGGCGCGGAAGACGAGTATCCGTTCTCTCTCTACCCGTTCCAGTCGCCGGCACTACGAGCCGGGGAGTACGCGAATCTGCCCTGGCTCCAGGCGCTTCCCGACCCGATCACCACGGCAACCTGGTCGACCTGGGTTGAGATCAATCCCGGCCTGGCGCGCGAGATGGACCTCGAGACCGACGATATCGTCCGGCTTGTAACGCCACAGGGCAGCGCCGAGGTACCCGTCTACGTGAACCCGGCCGCTCCGCCGGATGTCATCGCCGTGCCCATGGGTCAGGGCCACCGCTTCTATGGCCGCTATGCCGAGGGCAGGGGGATCAACCCGCTCGATCTGGCGCCAGTGGAGATCGACGCTGGCGCGGGTTCCCTGGCGTGGGCCGCCACGCGGGTCCGGCTGGAGCCGACCGGCCGGACGCGGCGTATCCCGGTGTTCGAGGGGCAGCACGTGCCGGAGACGCCGGAGGACTACCGGGTCATCCGGCTGACACCCGTTGATGAAGATTGACGCCCCCGTCACGCGCATCGTTTCAGGAAGGGGCAGAAATGGACCAGGAGCAGACGAATCCACGCTGGGGCATGGTCATTGACCTCGACGCGTGTACCGGGTGCGGAGCCTGTGTCGTGGCCTGCCAGGCCGAGAACAACATCCCGATCAACGAGGAGAGCGCGTACCTCGAGCGTCGCGCCATCCAGTGGATCCGGATCGAGCGCTACTGGGAGGGTGAGTACCCGAACGTCAAGGCGCGCCATATCCCGATGCTCTGCCAACACTGCACGAATGCGCCATGCGAGCCGGTCTGCCCGGTCTACGCGACCTTCCATACCTTTGACGGGCTCAACTCCCAGATCTACAACCGCTGCATTGGCACGCGCTACTGTGGCAACAACTGCCCCTGGAACGTGCGCTATTTCAACTTCTGGGAACCGAAGTGGCCGGACAGCCTGGAGAACCAGCTCAATCCGGACGTCACTGTCCGTAGTCGCGGGGTGATGGAGAAGTGCACCTTCTGTGTCCAGCGCATCCGCCGCGTCACCCGAGAGGCGGCCCGTGACGGCCAGGCGTTGGAGGATGGTGACATCCAGCCGGCGTGTGCGCAGGCCTGCCCGAGCAACGCGTTGGTCTTCGGCGATCTCAACAACCCCGACAGCGAAGTGTCGCGACTGGCCGAAAGCCGGCGGCGCTACCGGGTGCTCGGCGAGCTCGGTACCGATCCGGCCGTGATCTACCTCAAGCGTGTCGAAGAGGGAGCACCCGTAGAGGAGGAGGAGGATTCCGACGTTGGTTTGTAGTGTCGTGTGCGCCAAAAGAGGGGGTCATGTGGGCTCCTGCCGAATTCGGTGGCTGGCGAGGGTGAGTGACGATGGCTGACCACGTCGGTGAACGGGCAGCGCCTCTGCGCGCTGGAATTCAGCAGGTGATCGTCGACAGTACCCGCAACCTGCTCTCAGTCCGAAAGCGGCTGTCGGTGGTCGAGATCGTGCTTGCGATCCTGGCTGCGATGGGGCTGTCGGCGCTGATCACCAGAGCAGCGACGAGCGGTTTCGATGAGCTGGCCCCCTGGGGATACACCGCGGTCGCCTTCGGCTACGTGTTGTCGAGCGTCATGGCGGCTCCGGTGTTGGCCGTCGTGCTGCGGCTCGCCCGCAGCGACTGGCGCCGGCCAATCTCCCGGGTGGCCGAGATCCCACTGGCGGCCGGCATCATTCTGCCGATTCTGTTCATCCCGATGCTGCTCGTCGTCCCGTCGAGCGAGGAGCGGCGCACGATATGGACGATCTGGCCGTGGGGAGCCCCGCACGTCTTCGACGCGGTTCTCCTCGTGTTGCTGGTCGTCACCGGCTACGCATTCCTCTACCTCTCAGCGATGCCGGACTTCGCGGTTGCCCGTGACCGGCTGAGCGCTGACAAGAAGCGTGGTGAGTGGTACCGGCGCTTGGCGAACGGGTGGCGGGGCACCCTGAAGCAGTGGCGCGTGCTCCATTCCGGTATCAGCCTGATCGGCGCGTTGTACGTCATTCTCTACGTCTGGACTGTGTCGCTCCTCTATTCCGACTACGCCATGACCCTGGTACCTGGCTGGATCAGCGCCGTCCTGCCCGCCTTTGCCGTGATCAGCTCGCTCGAGACGGGCCTGGCCGTGGTCGTGCTCTTGATGTTCGCCCTGCATCGCTGGGGTGGCATGGCCGATTACTTGACTCATGACCACTTCTGGTCGATCAGCAAGCTACAGCTGACGGTCGCACTCCTCTGGTTCTACCTCTGGGTTTCTGAGTTCATGATCTTCTGGTATGGCCGCCTGCCGGCCGAGATGAACGTGCTCGAGCTGGTGATGTTCGACGTCTACTTCATCCCGTTCTTGCTCACCTTTGTGTTCAACTTCGCCGCGCCGCTGTTCATTCTGATGTGGAATCCGGTACGCAAGACGATCATCGGCCCCACGATCGTGGCTTGCCTGGTCCTGATAGGGACCTTGCTCGACCGGGTACGCATCTTCGGCGCGGCATATTCGATCGAGGATCCGACGGCTCACGAGCTGGAGACGCTGCCCGGAATGCTGGTCCCGGATGTTCTTGACGTATTGATCGTGCTGGGTGCGATTGGGGCGGCTGCGTTGCTGGTGATCCTGGCGCTGCGGGTCGTGCCGTTGCCGAGTATCTGGGAGCTCGGTGGGGGCCTGCCGCTGAGGGTGCGCAAGCGTTATCTCAACACCGAAGTCACGGTGATCGCGAAGCCCGACTAGAACCACACGCGGCTCGGGACGCATAGCGTAGAACCCGGAGAGGCTGATGCAGGAACGTGTACGGCTCACCGATCGGGAGATCAACGAGGACCTGATGCGCTCGGTCACCCAGACCCCGCTGCGGTTCTGGGTGGGGGTGATTGTCCTTGGGGCCCTGGTCGCCTGGTGGCTGGCCTCCCTCAGCTGGCTCGTCTACTGGGGTGTCGGCACCCTGGGCCTTAATCGGCCCGTGATGTGGGGCTTCCTCATCACGAACTTCGTGTTCTGGGTCGGGATCAGCCACGCGGGGACGATGATCTCTTCGATTCTCAGGTTGACCCAGGCCGAGTGGCGCCGGCCCGTCGTTCGCGCCGCCGAGGTGATGACGGTCTTCTCGCTGTCGACGGCGGCACTCTTCCCGCTGATTCATACCGGCCGGCCCTGGCGGGCGATGTACTGGGTCTTTCCCTACGACTTCCCCCGCAACGTCTGGCCGAACGTCCGCTCGCCGCTGATCTGGGACCCGAGCGCGATCTTCACGTACCTCACCGGCAGCGCGCTCTTCGTCTATACCGCGCTCATTCCCGACCTGGCGGTCGCCCGCGACCACTCGACCGGCTTGCGGCGCCGGATTTACGCGATCCTGGCGCTCGGCTGGCAGGGCAACGCGCGCCAGTGGAAGCTCCAGGCGACGTCGGGCATTCTCATCTCGGCGCTCATCTTGCCGGTGTTCGTGTCGGTGCACAGCATCGTCTCCTGGGACTTTGCCGTGTCGATCGTCCCGGTCTGGCATGCAACGGTGTTCGCGCCATACTTCGTCATCGGGGCCGTCCACTCGGGCGTCTCGGCCGTCATCACGCTCATGGCGGCCATGCGCTGGATGTTCAAGTGGGAGCGCTATATCCGGCCGGAGCATTTCGACGCGATCGGCCGCTTACTGATCGTGATCGCGACGGTCTGGCTCTACTTCTTCATCCTCGACTTTTTCTTCGCGATCGTGCCGCAAGAGACCCGCGAGCTGGCCGCGATGGAGCGGCGCCTCTTCGAGTGGCCGTTCAACCTGCTGAGCATCATCATCGTGGTCCTGGGGTACATCGTCCCGGTCGGGCTCTGGCTCAAGCGCAGCAACCGGCGCAACATCACCCTGATGTTCTGGTCGTCGATCCTGGTCAACATCGCCATGTGGTCCGAGCGCTTCTGGCTGATCGTGCCCGGCCTGGAGCGCAAGTACGAGCTCACCTTCAACTGGACGTGGTACCGGCCGACGATCATCGAGACCGGCCTCGTCGCCGGATCCTTCGGCATCGTCGTCTTTCTCTTGCTGCTGTTCAGCAAGTTCTTCCCGCCGATCATCCTCTGGGAAGAGAAGGAGGGGCAACTGCTTGCGGAAGAGGTGCAAGTTGGCCAGGTGCGCGTCCCCGCGATCATTCGTGAGGAGTGATAGGCCGATGTCCGGAGAGGAGTAGGTATGGTAACCGCAGATCGGGCCGTCCTCGGGTTGTTTGACGACCCCGAGACCGCCGCATCCGCGACGAGCGAGCTGAAGCAGGCGGACTTCAGCGGGCACGATTTCGACATCCTCTCCAGCGCGCCGTTTCCGGAAGGTGCGTTTGGTGAGGAGCCGCGCCATCATCGCCTGTTTGTCTTCCCGTTGATCGGGGCGCTGAGCGGATTGAGCATGGGCGTCTTGATCACCGCCGGCACCCAGCTCTCCTATCCGCTCGTCACCGGTGGCAAGCCCATCCTCTCGATACCGCCGATGATGGTCATCATCTACGAGGGCACGATGCTCGGGGCGATTATTTTCACGGTGCTCGGCGTGCTCTTCGAGTCACGTTTGCCACGTATGGGCCCGACGGTCTACGACCCGCGCATTACCGACGGCTATATCGGTGTCCTGGTACGAGGCGCGGAGGACAAGGTGGAGCGAGCGGCCGAGATTATGCGACGGTTTGGCGCGGTCGATATCCGCCGTGATACCGAGGTAGAGGCAAGATGACCGGCTGGATACGCCATCGTGCCGGCAAGGCATGCCGGTGGGCGGGCCAGCACCGGCTCGTCACCGTCGTGAGTCTCGTGGTGCTGTTCGGCGGCACGGTGGCCTGCGAGTCCAGCAATACCTACCCGCTCGACTTCTTCATGGAGATGCACTACCAGCAATCGTACCGTACGCTTGAGCCGCCCCGGCCTGAGGCTCCCGAAGGCATTGTGCCGATCGAGGGCCGGGCCCCGCTCTACGACCAACAACAGGCGATTGGCGTGGAGAATCCGCTGCCGGCGTCGGAAGAGGTGGTCGAGCAGGGCCGTGGGATCTACGTCCAGAACTGCATCATGTGCCATGGCCCACAGGCGCAAGGGAACGGGGTAATGTCCGGCTACTTCACCGCCGCCGACGCGCCTGCGCCGGCCGATCTCACCCAACAGCGACTGGTCGCTGGTCCCGACGGCTACATCTACTCGGTAGTCGTCCACGGTTTCGGGCAATACATGCCGCCCTTCGGCAACCTGATCCCCGGAGACGACATCTGGGCGCTGGTGCATTACATCCGCTCCCTGCAGCAACAGTAGCTCCGGGCAACCGTGCCGCCGGTGCTGACGGGCTCTTCAGCGAGAGGCGCCCGCGCTCGTCTTGCCTCCTCCTCCATCTCCCGCTACGATGCCGTGCATTGAACGCCGGCAGCATGAGTGAGAGAGTTGGAGACACCTTGCGCTTCTTTACAGGTGGAATCAATCACGAAACACACACCTTCTCGCCGATACCGGCCGAGATGCAGCGGTTCAAGGATATGCACTACGACCGCGGACAGGACCTGATCGACCGTTCCCGGGGAACGCGTACCGTGATTGGCGGGTTCATTGACGCCGCCGAACGGCTGGGGGTCGAGCTCGTGCCGACCATCCATTCGTTTGCGATGCCGTCTGGCGCGGTGACCCGCGAAGCCTGGGACCAGATGATGGGCGACACCCTGGATGACCTGCGCGCGGCGCTGGAGTCCGGTCCGCTCGACGGGGTGCTGCTCGGTTTGCACGGCGCGATGGTCATTGAAGGCATCGATGACGGTGAGGCGGAGTACCTGCGCCTGGTGCGCGAAGTCGTCGGGCCGGACGTCCCGGTCGTCACCGAGCTGGACCTGCACGCCAACACCTCACACGAGACAGCCGGGCTTGCCGATCTGCTGGTTGGTTACGACACCTACCCGCACGTCGATATGTACGACCGCGCCGTCGAGCTGACCGAGCTCCTGGTGCGCCTGGCGAAGAAAGAGATCCAACCGGTGTCGGCGTTTCGGCAGATTCCCGTCCTGGCAAATCTGACCGCCCAGTTTACCGGCCGCGCGCCGATGTCGGAGTGGCTTGATCTGTGTCACGAGATCGAAGCACGTCCGGGCGTGCTGACGGCCACGATCGCCGCCGGCTTTCCGTACGCCGACATCCCTCAGACCTGCATGAACGTCTACGTCGCGACCGACGGCGACCAGGCCCTGGCCGACCGCTGCGCCGATGAGCTGGCACGCTTCGCGTGGGAGCACCGCGAGGGGTTCCAGGCCACGCCGATGGGTATTGACGACGCGGTGTGCTACGCGATGGACAGCCCCGGGCCGGTCTTGCTGGCCGATGTGGCCGACAACCCGGGTGCGGGTACCTCCTGCGACGGGACCGAGATCCTGCGCTCGTTGATCGCCCACAATGCGCGGTCGGCGGTCGTCGCGCTCATGTTTGATCCCGAGACGGTGCAGCAGGCCGTTGCTGCCGGTGTCGGGGCGACCATCGAGGCCACGATCGGCGGCAAGGTGGATGATTTGCACGGCGAGCCGGTCCAGACGACAGCCTATGTGCGCACGATCACCGACGGGTTCTTCATCAACGGTGGACCGATGGGCACCAACAGCGAGTCGAACATGGGGCCTACCGTGGTACTGGAGATCGGCGGCCGGGGCGGCATCGAGGTCATCTGCACCACCTTCCGCCGAGCGGCGAACGACGCGAACTCGCTGCGTTCGGTGGGCATCGATCCGGCTGAGCGCCAGATCGTGGTCATCAAATCTTCGGTGCATTACCGGGCTGACTTCACGCCGCGCGTGCGCGAGATCGTCGAGGTCGATGCCCCCGGGTTGTCCAGCCCGAACTGGTCGCGGTTTAACTTCCAGCGCCTGCGCCGGCCGATCTACCCGCTGGATGCTGGCATGGAGTGGGCTCCATAGGCCGTTAGACGTCCTGATCTACCGTGGCCCGCTCTGGGCCCACGCGCAAACCCTGGAGAAGACCCTGAATCTCGGTGCTGCCCACGCCGAAGCGGCGCATCGTGAAGCGGGTCATCTCCAGGGCCAGCTCCAGCTCGCCGACGACGGCCTCAGTCACGCCTATGTCCGCCAGTCGCTCGCGTTCGGTCTCGCTGTGCGTGCGGACGACGATGGCCAGCCGCGAATTCAACAGGCGCGCGTGTTCGACGATCAGCCGGGCTGAGATTGGGTCGGGCACGGCAATGATAAGCACGCGCGCCCTGTCCAGGTTGAGATGCTTGAGGAGCATCGGGTTTGATGCGTCGCCGTAATACGCTGGAATTCCGCGATTCCGCAGGTCTTCCACAATGTGCCGGTCCTGCTCGACGACGACCTGCCGGAATCCCCTGCGCTCAAGCGCCTGGCTGATGACTCTTCCGACGCGGCCATAGCCACACAGCACGGCGTGGCCTCGCATTGGATCTACACCATCCTCCGACATCAACGCCGTGGAGGACCCTCCTCGCGTGTCGAGATATTTCATGACCGGTGGACGTTGGCGCAGCCACTCCTCGATCGGCTCGATCGCCTTGAACACCAAAGGATTGAGGGTGATTGACAGGATCGCCCCGGACAAGATGAGGCTGTAACCGTCTTCGGGCAGGATCTGGAGCGAGAGTCCCAGGCTGGCAAGAATGAATGAGAACTCACCAATCTGCGCGCGGCTGGCGCCAATCATGAGCCCGGCGCGCGTTGGATAGCGAAAGAGGGCAACGATGAGGAAGGACACCAGTGGCTTGACCAGGACGATGAGCAGCAGGACGCTGACGATCATCATTGGTGCTTCGAGGAGGAACGTCCAGTCAAAGAGCATGCCGACCGAGACGAAGAAGAGGACGGCGAATGCGTCTTGCAACGGGAGCGCCTCGGCCGCCGCCTGATGGCTCAAATCGGACTCGCTGATCACCAGTCCGGCCAGGAATGCGCCCAACGCAAATGAGACCTCGAAGACACTCGCTGATACGTAGGCAAGGCCCAGCGCCACTGAGAGCACCGACAGCATGAAGAGCTCGCGCGACCCGGTACGAGCCGTTTGAACGAGCAGCCAGGGAACGACGCGCGCGCCGACCAAGATCATCCCCCCGCTAAAGAGCATAATCTTTCCGGTCGTGACGGAGAGGGTCATTGCTAGATTGCCGTCACCGGCCGTGCTGCCTGCCGGATCAGTGAACAGCACCGGGATGAGCACCAGCGCGAAGACGGTCAGCAGATCTTCGACAATCAACCAGCCGACCGCGATGCGGCCTGCTGGACTCTCAAGCACCCCGCGTTCGGTGAGCGTATGCACCAGAATAACCGTGCTGGCGCTGGAAACGGCGAGTCCCAGGATGATGCCTGCTTCGAGACTCCAGCCCCACCAGGACGTAACCATCACGACCAGCGCCGTCATGACGACAGCCTGGATAAGTGCGCCGGGAAGCGCGATTGACTGAACAGCCATCAAGTCTTTGAGAGAGAAGTGGATGCCGACGCCGAACATCAGCAGGATGACGCCGATCTCGGCGAGTTGAGCGGCGATGTCCGCATCAGCGTTAAACCCGGGTGTGAACGGCCCGATGATTACGCCGGAGAGCAGGAACCCCAGGATTGGGGGTAGACGCAAGCGAGACGCGATGTAGCCGCCCACACAGGCGACAACGAACGCCACAGTGATCGTGACAATGAGATTGGCGTCATGGGCCATGGGTTGCCCTTGTTAGCTCATATTGACAATTTCTGAGATCGAGAGATCCCCCGCTCTTCGCAGGGATCATGACGACGCTCACGCTTCTCGTGCGCTGAACAAAACGGGGGGTGGTTAGCGGCTCACAGCTGATCTGCATCGAATGGTTGCTCAGAACTGGCGTCTGCCCACCCCAATCGACAGTGGCTCCCCTGTTTACATCGTTCATTGTCCGTGAAAAAAGCCAATCTGTCCAACGTTTGATGGTCGCTCCTGCTGATCTCTGTGGCCACAGGAACATCTTGTTGTTTGACAAACACGGAGAACGCTCTATACTGTCCACACCGGAAGTGGTCTGAACACTAATCCAATTTAACGCGGGGTAGCATGACCGAAGACTATGTCATCGAGCCCATTCGTAGGTCCCGCCTGTCACAGAAGATCGTCCTCCAGATTTGTGACCTGATCAGGAACGGGCAGATCGTGCCGGGGAACCGGTTGCCCTCTGAGCGCGAGCTTGCCGAAAGGTTGCAGGTAAGCAGGGCATCGCTCCGCGAGGCGTTGAGCGCGCTCGAAATCTCCGGCCTCATCGAGACGCGCCACGGTGGCGGCACCTATGTTCGGGATTTTTATGAGTTTGGCGTCACGTCGCCCCTCGCGCTCGTGCTCTCAACCTCAAACGAGCTGGTCAACGACCTGTGGGAGGTGCGGTTGATCTTCGAGCCCGCTGTGGCGGCCAGGGCCGCCGTTCGCGCCAACGCATCTGAAATCGAGACGATGCGCGACATCCTGCGCCGGCACGCTGAGTATCTCGACCGTGTCGACGGCAGCGACCTGCTGGTGGATCTTGACCGCACTTTCCATATCACGGTCGCCCGGGCATCGCGGAATCAGGTATCGGTGAGGGTGCTGCAGCTGACCAATGAGCTGCTGGCCGATAGTCGCCGGAATTTTATTTCTACGCCCGAGCGGCGGAATCAAACGTATATACGACATACAGAGATTCTGACTGCCATTGAGAATCGCAACCCAGGAGCGGCCAGGCACGCGATGTTGACCCACCTCGAAGAGATTGAGCGTGCCATTCTCGGTGAGTTTGCGGATGAGGAACCGGCAGCCGCACGGTCACACCCTGGCGCTAGCTCTCGTCCCTGACCGGGGGCGATTCTGCCGGAATCCCAGCGTCGCTGGGGCGATTGGAATGAGAGGTGGAGATCCATTGTGACGCACAGCGAGTGAGCCGAGTGGTTGGTGAACGGGAGCGGGGAACCTCGGTTCACCAGATGGGCCGGGTGGAGCGGCCAGAGTTGCGATGGGCGTTTGAGAGTCATTTGCGAGACGCCAGGAGGATGAAGGATGGCTAAGGACAGCGTAGACCAGATCACGTATGACCGGTTGTTGCGCCAGGTAATTACCGGGCAGGTGTCGCGACGGACCCTGCTCAAGCGGGCCAGCGTACTTGGATTGAGCGCCGGGTGGACCGCATCCCTGCTCGCTGCCTGTGGCGACGATGGCGATGACGCAGAGACGCCGGCGAGTGGCGCCGGGGGCGAAACGCCTGACGCACCAGCCGGTGAAACGGCAGCTCCTGAGGAGGATGAGGAGACGCCGGCCCCCGAAGATGATGAGGAGACACCGGCTGCCAGCACCGGAGGCGAAGGCACCGCTGGCGGCTCGTTGACGCTCGCACTGAACTCCGACTTGACGACCATGGATCCGCATAAATCCACCGCCGCGGTTGACCGGCAGGTCTACCAGCTCATCTACGACAAGCTGGTGGACATCGACGAAGGCTTGAATATCGTTCCCGAGCTCGCCACCGAGTGGGATGTCTCCGACGACGGCCTGGAGTACACCTTCACCCTCGTTGAGGGCGCCACGTTCCACGACGGCGAGCCGTTCAATGCCGACGCGGTCAAGTTCAACTTCGACCGTATGCTGGATGACGCCACGGCGTCGCCACGCAAGAGCGAGATTGCGCAGGTCACCGCGGTTGAGGTCGTCGATGACTCCACGGTCAAGCTCACTCTGTCACAGCCCTTCTCGCCGCTCCTGGCGACGCTCTCGGACCGTGCCGGGATGATGATCTCGCCGAAGGCCGTAGAGGAGCTTGGCGACGACCTGGCACGCCAGCCGGTCGGCACCGGCGCGTTCTCCTTTGTCGAATGGGTCAAAGACTCGCATCTGACCGTCACGCGCAATGACTCCTGGTGGCAGGAAGGCCTGCCGCTCCTCGACGAGGTGCGCTACCAGCCCATTATCGATGCCTCGGTGCGCTTGACCGCGCTACGCACCAACGATGTGCAGATGATTGACCAGGTATCTGCCAAGGATGTCGCGCAGGCGCGCGAAGATCCAGACCTGGAATACAACGAGATCGCCGGTCTGGGCTTCACCTATATCACCCTGCACGCCGCGAACCCGCCGTTCGACAACATGGCGCTGCGCCAGGCGGTGGCCTGGACGCTTGACCGTGAGGCCATCAACACGACGGTGTTCTTTGGCACCGGAAACCCAGCCCAGACGCCGATCCCACCCAGCTCCTGGGCCTATGACGAGTCGGTCCAGATTTACACGCAAGACTACGACATGGCCCGCCAGAAGCTCGAAGAGGCCGGCATGCCGGACGGGTTCGAGTTCACCATGCTGGTGACGAACTCACCGGACGCGATCCAGCTCGCCGAGGCGTACCGCGCGCAAATCGGTGAGGCCGGCATCGTGGCCAACCTTGAGCTGCTGGAGTTTGGCACGCTGCTCGACCGGAGCAACGCCGGCGACTTCCAGGCCATCAGCCTTGGGTGGAGCGGCCGTCCGGACCCAGACGGCAACATCTATGGCTACTTCCACACCGATGGCGGCCTCAACCGCGGCGGCTATAGCAACGCCGAGGTTGACCGGTTGCTTGATGAGACGCGCGCAGTCTCAGACCAGGACGAGCGCCGGGCGCTCTACTCGGAGCTGTTGAAGATCGTTGCCGAGGAGGCGCCGATGCTCTTTATCCGCTTCCCGGCCGAGATCAAGATCTGGCAGCCGGTGGTTGAAGGCTTCGTGCACGTTCCGGACGGCATGATGCGCATGGACGCCGTCTCTCGAACCGAGGGCTAGTCGAGTGTCCGGGCGGCGCCTTGGGCGCCGCCCGTTCCTCAAGAGAGTGGTGTGATGGGTAGCTACATCCTGCGGCGCTTGCTGTCGATGATTCCGGTTCTGTTCATCGTGAGCCTCATTGTCTTTTCTCTGCTGCATCTGACGCCTGGGGATCCGGCGCTCTCGATGCTTGGAGAGGAGGCAACACCAGAGTCGATCGCGGCGTTGCGCGGGGAGCTCGGTCTTGATGAGCCGCTACCGGTGCAGTACGTCAAATGGGCCTCAGCGGTCTTGCAGGGCGATCTGGGGCGCTCGATTCGCTCCAACCAGCCGGTGTCGGAAGCGATACTCCAACGCTTGCCGATCACGATTGAGCTCGCCATTCTCTCGGTGGTCATTTCGATGATCATCGCCATCCCGGTCGGTATTATCGCGGCCATGCGCCGGAACTCTCCGGTGGATACCGCGTCGACCACCGTCGCGCTGCTGGGCGTCTCGTTACCCAACTTCTTCCTGGCGATTCTGCTGATCTTCCTCTTCTCGGTGCGGCTCGGGTGGCTGTCGCCGATCGGGTACACGCCGTTCGTTGATGACCCGGTGGACAATCTCAAGCGCATGATCATGCCGGCGATCACGCTCGGCACCGCGCTCTCAGCGATCGTGATGCGGATGACACGCTCGTCCCTGCTGGAAGTGCTGGACCAGGATTACGTGCGGACGGCGCGTGCCAAGGGGCTGCGCGAGGCGCGGGTAGTGCGCGTGCATGCGCTGAAGAACGCCATGGTTCCGGTGGTGACGGTCGTCGGGTTGCAGATCGGCGGCCTGCTCGGGGGCACGATCATTACCGAGACGATCTTCGTGCTGCCGGGTATCGGACGGTTGCTGGTGGACTCGATCTTCCAGCGCGATTTCCCGCTCGTCCAGGGCGTTGTGCTCTTCGCGGCGCTGGCATTTCTGTTTACGAACCTGGCGGTGGATCTTCTGTATGCGTACATCGATCCCCGCATCCGCTATAGCTGAGGCTTGATGATGATCGCCACCGAGAGGACCACTAGATGCAGCGGACGCGTCCCAACACGGCACCGGTAGCCGAGCGGCTGGGCGACCAGTCCACCCGCCGAAAGCGCCTCACCGGGTTTCGGGGGTTTGTGGACCGGCTGCTGCACACACGGATGAGTGCCGCTGGTCTGTGCGTGATCGTGCTGATGCTGGTCGCGGCAGCCTTTGCGCCGCTCATCGCCCCGTACGATCCCGAGGAAGTGCATTTCGCCGACGCGCTCAGCGGTCCCACCGGTGATTACTGGCTAGGCACTGACAACCTCGGCAGAGACACCTTCAGCCGGGTTGTCTATGGCGCCCGGGTATCACTCCAGGTCGGCGTGATCGCCGTCGGCATCTCGCTGATCATCGGGACGACCCTCGGACTCGTCGCCGGCTACACGCGCATCAGTCTGGTCGACACGCTCATCATGCGCTGTATGGACGCGCTGCTCGCGTTTCCCACGCTGGTGCTGGCGCTGGCCATTACCGCAGCGCTTGGTCCGAGCTTGACCAACGTCATGATCGCGGTCGGTGTCGTTGGCATTCCGTCATATGCCCGGTTGATTCGTGGGCAGGTGCTGACGATTGGCCAGCGGGAGTATATCGAGGCGGCCCGCACGATCGGCGCCCCGGATCTGCGCATTATCAGTCTGCACATCTTCCCGAACGTGACGGCGCCACTCATCGTCCAGGCGTCCATCGGCGTGGCCTTCGCGATTCTGGCCGAGGCCAGTCTGTCGTTTCTGGGGCTCGGCGTGCAGCCGCCCACGCCCAGCTGGGGCGCGATGCTGGCGGTGGGGAAAGACTGGTTGCAGCACGCCTCATGGATGGCGATCGGCCCGGGGCTGGCGATCTTCCTGGTTGTCCTGGCCTTCAACTTCCTCGGCGACGGCATTCGCGACGCGCTGGACCCGCACTTGCAGCACCGCTAGGCAGCCCCTCTGCCACAGGGAGAGGGGCCGGGGATGCGGGCTTTTGTCAGCTTCCCGCCGGTTTCGCCAGATCCACCGTAAACGTCTTGCCGCGGAGTCTCGTTCTGCCCAGGGCACGGATGACCCGCTCAGCGACCGGCTCGGGGACCTCGACCAGCGTGTGGGTGTCGGTGATCTCGATCTGCCCGATACTCTTGCCCGGTATCTGGGCTTCGTTCGCGATGGCGCCGACGACATCCATTGGCCGTACCCCATCGCGCCGGCCGACACTCAGGTAGAGCCGGGTCATGCCGGCTTCGCCGAGCGCTTCGTCGGAGACCAGACCGCGCGCTTCGGCTGTTCCAAGATCCTTCATCAGGAGCTTGATCGCAGCCGCGGCGATCTCGTGCGGCTCGTGATAGGCGCTGAGCTCATCGACGACTCGGGTCGCCGGCTCAAGCTCATCCTTCTCGATGAGCTCGGTTAGGGAGGCGCCCAGCTTCTGGTGTTGCCGTGCGACGACCTCGTCTTGTGTCGGCACATTGCGACGGGCAATCTTCTGCCCGGTGACGCGCTCGATCGTGCGCATCAGGCGCCGCTCGCGGGGCGTGACCAGGGTAATGGCCATGCCGGTTCGTCCGGCTCGACCGGTCCGGCCGATGCGATGGACGTAGCTCTCCGGGTCGCCGGGGATGTCGTAATTGATGACATGGGTGACGTTCTCGACATCAAGCCCGCGCGCCGCCACATCGGTCGCAACCAGCAGCTCGTCTTGTCCGGAGCGGAAGCGTGCCATTACCCGGTCGCGCTGCACCTGGCTCAGGTCGCCGTGCAGCGAGTCCGCTGCGTAGCCGAGCGATTGCAGCTGTTGGGTCAGCGCGTCAACCTCGCGTTTGGTACGACTGAAGATAATGGCCGAGTCGGGCATTTCGATATCAAGGATGCGGGTCAGCGCCTCGACCTTGGCGCGTTGCGCTACCTCATAGTAGCTCTGCTCGGTGCCCCTCACGGTCATTTTCTCGGACTTGATCGCGACCCGGGCCGCGTCCCTCAGATAACGGCGGGAGAGGCGGGCGATTCTGTCCGGCATGGTGGCCGAGAACAGGGCCGTCTGATGCTCGCCGGGGAGGCGCTCAAGAATCCACTCGATGTCCTCGATGAAACCCATGTTGAGCATCTCGTCGGCCTCGTCCAGGACCAGCATCGAGATGTTCTCCAGGTTCATCGTTTCCCGACGCATGTGGTCCATGATCCGGCCAGGAGTGCCGACAATGACATCAACCGGATATTGCAGCGCTCGTAGCTGGCGGCTGATGGGCTGTCCGCCATAAATAGCCAGCGCGCGGACGTTGCGCGTCTTGCCCAGCTGGTGAAAGGTCTGCGCCACCTGGATTGCCAGCTCGCGCGTCGGGGCTAGAACAAGCGCCTGAGGCGTTTTCGTGCCGGGATCGAGCCTGTCGAGAATGGGCAGGGCGAAGGCGGCCGTCTTGCCGGTGCCTGTTTGCGCCTGGGCAAGTACATCGCGACCTTCAAGCAGCAGCGGAATCGTCTCCGTTTGTACCGGCGTGGGCTCTTCAAACCCCACATCGGAAATGGCTTGTAACAGTGGTTCGCTCAACCCGAGATCAGAGAATTTGGCCATGATCGTTCCTTTTGCGTACACGTCTTCAACGGGCCGGTAGCGCATCCGAGTGACCAGCTTCGCAAGGCGGCGCCGTATCGACCTACGTACATTCTATGGTACAGGGCCAAGGATGGTCCGGGGATGTGTTAGCCGGGGGTAAATACCGAGCTTTTCTGGAAGTGGATATTGTTCACCTGGAGCCAGTGGCGAGGAGGCTCATTTCTCGCAGCAAACGGTCGAGTCAGACCTACTCCCAGAATCACTGGTGTGCCTCTTTGCAATTCGTGATCGACACGTTGGACGACGGCAGTGTCTGGAGCCCAATCACCGTTGTCATCCTCGCGGTGCAGCCTCACATCAGTGACACTGAGGTCGCAATATACGCCACCGTCCGTTACCGACAGGCGAACGCCACTGCGGCCGTTTGGGCGCTCTTTCACCCTGAGTCGTGGGGCTTGGGACGGAGCGAGCAGTCCCAGGGACGCGCACCCCGAACCTGGTTTCACGGTACCAGACCGCCCATCGTGGACGAGGTCGGCGCCGAAGATGGTTGAGAACAGTGTCTCCGATTTCTGGACGAGCATCTCCCAGAAGTCACCATCGTCCATGGTTCCTGCGCGCCGCATGAGCAATTGGAACACGAGGTGATCTTCGGTTTCCGGGCGGACTGGGGCGGAAATAGCACCCTTGAAATCCACGACCGCCCCGATCGCGAGCGGACCTCCGTGAACGGCGAGCGTTGTTGCCGGGAACTGCTGTTTTCCGCGCAGGACGGGCCGGATATGCTGGCCTGTTGCCGGGTTCATGCCGGCGGCACAAATGAATCCCGAGGACATCCGCGTCAGGTGGTTAACGACGATCTGCATCGGACCACCTACAGGTGGATGATGTTGACGTGACCCCATTTCGACTGGAGATATTCCGCGACAAGCCTGCGGTGGCAGTTCTCAGGCGTCGGCTCGCTGCAGAGCAGGACCGCGGGCTGTTTGAAGAGCTCCCGGTCCACCGTTCGTTCGACCTCGCGCTCAGCCAGCAGCTGCTGAAACTGCTGGGCGTAGTCGTCCCAGCTCGCGCCGTTCTTGCGGTACGCGGCGAGTATGTCTTTTGTGGGCGCCAGCAAGGGTTCGTGGACGTAAGCGGCGCCACAGATCTCCTTCAGGAAAAAGGGCAGATCCGAGCGTTTCGTAAAGGCGGCGAGCTGAGAGGAATTGTTGAGGCGAACGTCTATGAGGGTTTTGATGCCGGCGTCTCTTAAGATTCCGAAGAACTCGGACGCTGACTTCTGGGTAAAACCGATAGTGTAGATCTCCACTCGGCCTGCTCCTCATCTCCAAACAGCCCGCGTTGCCTCGGCGCCGCCGGGTCCCCACCCATCTCGGCGCGCATCTGTTCTTCTGTCTGGATAGTTCCGTCACCGCGAATATGTAGGATGTGGATATTCTTTTCAAACAATACACGACTGATGAGCAATCGTCTATGGCAGTGCGTCGGATTTTCTTCGCTGCACATCAAGGTCACGCGGTAGTCGGCGATGCCCTTCAGCAGCCGGTCGAGGCCTTGCCGGAACGCTTCAGATCCGGCGAGCTTCGAGTACAGGACGTGGCCGGCGGCATCGTAATACTCGGGCGACTGTGGCCGGCCGCCGAGCTCTTCGCCCAGGTAGACATAGCGGATACCGGCATCGCTAACCGCGAGCTTCAAGGAGTCTTTGTTGAACTGCGAGGCATAGCGCGAGTACGGCGACGAGCGCACGTCGACGACGGCCTCGATATGATGTTGTTGCAGCAGGCCCAGGAACGTCTCCATGGAGCCATTGGAGTGGCCAATGGTGAAGATGGCCAAGTCTTCCCGGCCTGGTGATCCGGTCATCGCTACCCCGCGTTGCGTGGAGCCGTGGCCTGCAACAGCTCCATGATCTTCTCTGCGCTGTCGTCAGCGGTGATCGCGCGGACGACGGTCTCGTCCAGGAGCTCCTCGTAAGGCGCGATACCGCTCTGGAGCGCCGCCGCGTTCTCGCCGCGGACCGCCGTGTGTGCGGCCGCAACACCCTGGCGCTCGAAGTGCGCCGCGTAGTTGGGGTTACCGGTGTAGCGGCCGGCCTCCTGGTTGAGCCGTTCCTCAGCCTCCGGCACGATCGCGGTCCGGACGTACGCCATCATGAGTGGACGTGGGCGGCCGTGCTGCTCGGCGGCAGAGGCCACCCGCTCGATCGATTCCGCCAGATACGAGGGCAGCAGCCAGTTGAAGAGCACCCCGTCACCGACCTCACCGGCCACGCCGGCCATCTTCGGTCCCAGTGCGGCAACGATAACCCTGGCTTCCAGCAGGCCGCGAAGCTCGGTCGCGCCGGCACGGACTTTGTCGAGCCCACCCTTCCTGGCAGACGAGCCTATCCCGAGCCAGAGCCGATCCTGCGGCAGGTTGAGACGCTGCACGTCCTCCGCGATGGTGTTTGCCGGCCGGCGGTCGAGTGGGATGACGCCCACACCAAGCTTGATCCGGTCGGTGACCGACGCTGCGGCAGCCAGCCCCGCGAGGCCGTCGTTACCAGGGGTGTCGTTCACCCAGAACGAGCTAAACCCCGCCGCTTCGGCGGCCCTCGCGACCTGCTTCATCACGTCGTGATCGATGTTGGCTGCGATTCCGAATCCTCTGCCCACCGGCTCCTCCTTCATGTCTGTCGCCTCGTGAGAGGATCATACAACCTGGAGGGGATCCCTTCTCGTCGCCCCGATGGTCTCGCGGCAGCCGCTCCCCGCGCGTCGGCAGATCAAGAGGGGCCGGTCCTGCGACCGGCCCCTCTTGCACGTGAAACTGCGCGCTGTGGCTACTCTTTGTCGGTCCAGACCTCACGCAGGTAGATGCGCGAGATCGATGGGACGACCTTGTAGTTATGAATGTACTGTTGGGCCGGCCAGTACTGGTTGTAGTTGAACGTCACCAGCATCGGTACCAGGTCGTCCATCAACATGCGCTGCAGATCGTCGTAGATCTTCTTGCGCTCATTGAAGTCCGACGTCCGGCGGCCAAGGTCGAGCATCTCGTCCAGTTCTGGATCGGAGATACCGGGCGCGTTCGTGCTGGACTCGCTGTGAAACGAGCCATAGAGATAGCCGTCCGGATCCGGCTGATGGGTCAGGATGATGTTCAACAGATCGAAGTCATACGACGTGCGGTAGAGGTCGAGGAGATTGCCCCACTCGACCTGCTCGATCTGCACGTTGATCCCCAACGGCGCGAGCTGCGCCTGGAGAATCTGGGCGTTGGAGAGGTCGAAGGCGTATTGCGGCGAGACCTTCATCACCAGATCGAAGCCATTTTCGTGGCCGGCCTCCGCCAGCAGCGAGCGGGCCCGGTCGACGTCCTGCGTGTAGGACTCGAACTCCGTCGCCGGCAGGCCCCAGACTTCGTCCGCCACCGGAATAAAGCCTGTCAGGACGCCATCCCCGAAAATGGTGGCGTCCATCATCTCCTGGCGGTTGATCGCGTATGAGAGCGCCTGGCGCACGCGTTTGTCGTCCAGCGGCGCTCGCCGGCAGTTGATGACCGTGAGTGGCCGGGATGCCGTCAGGCCTGAGAAGAGTTTGTAACCCTCCTCTTCAAGGAGCCAGGCATTCTGTGGGTCGAACATGCGCGAAAAATCGTGTTCGCCGGCGCGAACAGCCGCAAGCCGTGACTGTTCGTCCGAGGAGATGCGGATCTCGTGCTCGTCAAGGTATGGAATGCCGGTCCGCCAGTGCTTGTCGAACTTCTTGAGCAACGCGAACTCGTTGTTCTGGAAGGACTCCAGGATGAACGGGCCGGTGCCGACCGCGACATTCTGCAGGTCGCCGTGCTCTTCGACCACCTCCCGGGGGACGAGTGCCGCCCCCGGCATCGCCAGGTACGAGATCAATGGGGCGAATGGCTCACTGAGATGGAAGATACAGGTCGTGTCGTCGACCACTTCAATCTCTTCCAACGGTGTAAACCATGAGGCCCGCAGACTGCCGATGCTCGCGTCGGCGGCACGCTCGATCGAGTATTTGACATCCTCGGCGGTGAACTTGCGCCCGTTTTGCCAGACAACGTCGTCACGCAACTTGAACTGGTAGGTCAGGTCGTCAATGATCTCGAACGACTCCGCCACGGACGGCTCGACTTCAAGCGTCGGGCTGAACTGGAACAGGGTGTCGTAGATGTTCTCGAAGACCATCTGCCCGGCGAAACTTGCCCCGGTATGCGGGTCGAGCCCCACCGGGTTGGTGTCGAGCGCCGAGACCATTCGGCCACCAGCGCGGGGCTCTCCAGCGGATGCCTCCGGGGTACTTCCGGCGCCAGTCTCTCCGCTTGGCGTTTCGGATGTATCGGGTGAAACGGACGTTGCGTCCCCACCGGACGTAGCGGTCGTTGCGGTGGCAGACCCGCTGCCGCCGGATGGTTCTGGTTCGTCGCCGCAGGACGCGAGAAACGCGCTCACGGCGGCCAGCCCGACGGTGCCGCTCGTCAGCTGCATGAACTGCCGGCGGTCAATGCGACCCTCGTCCCTTAACCGGACGAGGCGGTTGAATAGCTGTGTTTGATCTCTCACGATGCCCTCCTCAAGCATGTTGAAGGTATAACCCCGGTCCTGTACTCTCTTCGCTTCCTCCTCTGTCATGTGGTGCGTGGGTCGAGAACGTCTCGAAGCCAATCACCCATCAAGTTGAAACCGAGCACCGCGATCATGATCGCGACGCCGGGGAAGATCGCCATCCAGGGCGCTTGTTCGACGAAACGGCGGCCCCCACTGAGCATTGAGCCCCAGCTCGGGTCCGGTGGCTGTGCGCCCAGGCCGAGGAACGACAACGCCGCTTCGGTCAGGATGGCGAAGGAAAATGCGATGGTTGATTGCACGATCAACGGCGCGGCGACATTCGGCAGCACATGCTTGAACATCGTCCGCATCGTGCTTGCGCCGATCACCCGGCTGGCCTCGACGTACTCCTGTTTCTTGGCTGAGAGAACCGGCCCGCGCACGATACGTGCGAACGATGGGGTGTACACAATCCCGATCGCGATCATCACATTGCGTAGCTCGCTACCCAGCACTGCCAGGAGTGCGATCGCCAGCAGAATCTCGGGGAACGCAAACAGGATATCCAGCAGGCGGCTAATGACGGAGTCGACCCAACCGCCGAAAAATCCCGAAACGAGGCCGAGCACGCCGCCAATGACGAGGGCGATGGACACCGAGATGAGACCGACCTGCAGCGAGATCCGCGAACCGTGAATGATGCGACTCAAGATGTCGCGGCCGAATTCGTCGGTCCCGAGTGGGTAGTAGGCGCTCGGACCGATCATGCGATGCTGCGTGTTCATCTGAATCGGGTCGTGAGGCGCGATCAGGTTGGCGAAGACTGCTGCCAGGATGACGAACAACACCAGGACCACGCCGATCTTGCCGCTGGTGCTCTTTGCCAGTCCATGCTTCGCGCGGTTCCAGAGCGACCTGCTATTCGTGGAACGCACACCGGACGCGAGGTGGGTGCTTTCCATGCTCGTCGCCTGCGGGGCTTCCCGAATCTGGCTCATACCGCTTCTCCTCATGCATCACTAATAATCCAAAAGGACACGTCCTTCGGCGGTCGATCCTGCGGCCAATCGGACACAGGAGATCAGGAGTATCTGATTCGGGGATCGATATAGG
This sequence comes from uncultured Chloroflexia bacterium, assembly GCA_963729445.1. Taxonomy (GTDB): domain Bacteria; phylum Chloroflexota; class Chloroflexia; order Thermomicrobiales; family CFX8; genus JACCZH01. Next base: position 702,561 of record CAVSNU010000002.1, on the reverse strand, counting down.
AATAGAGAACATCGACCAACAGATTGATCAGCACGAACGCCGTCGTCGTCACCAGCACGACGCCCTGGATCATGGGGTAGTCGCGTTGGGCGATGGCGTCGATCGCGAGGCGGCCGATGCCCGGGAGATTGAAGAGCTGTTCGATGATGATTGCGCCGCCGAGCAGCCGGCCAACCTGGATGCCGACGACGGTTACAACCGGGATAAGCGCGTTCTTCATGGCGTGGCGCATCACGACCGTTTGATTGCTGAGCCCCTTTGCCCGGGCCGTCATGATGTACTCGCGGCGCAAAATCTCCAGGAGTGCCGAGCGGGTCATGCGCATCGTGATCGCCGCTAGCGCCGCGCCGAGCGCGATAGAGGGCAGGATGAAAATCTGGATGTTGCGCCAGGGGTCATCTGCAAAGGAGGTGTAGTTCGCCGCCGGGAACCAACCGAAGAAGCGCGAGGTAATGAGAATGAGCATCGTTCCGAGCCAGAAGTTCGGGATCGAGAGTCCGAGCAAGCTCGCTCCCTGAGCCACGGCTTCAGTCTTACTCCCCGCGCGGACGGCAGCGATGATCCCGGCTGGAATGGCGATCAGGAGCGCGATACCGACTGAGAAGATGGTGAGCTCAATCGTCACTGGCAGCTTGCTGAAGATTTCCTCACGGACCGGTTCGCCGGTTCGTAATGAGGTGCCTAACTCGCCTCGTACAACGCCGCCGGCCCAATCCAGATACTGTATATGAACGGGCTGGTCCAGGCCGAAGACCCGCCTGATCTCTTGCGCTCGTTCACTATCCAGACTCGTCTCGTTGGCGAGCATCAAGTCGACCACGTCACCCGGCACGAGTCTGATGAGAAAAAACGTCACCAGGGAGATCCCGATGAGGACGGGGATCAAAGCTACTAATCGCTGAGCAACATACCGCAGCATTCTTGCGCCTTTGCATGTTTCATTTTCCGCCGTGCAGCCAATGCAACTCAGCATACTACGAGGGTGCGGAATATGGGAACTCATTGTTGACGCACTAATCAACGCTTCCGGCTCAATTTTGTGAAGCGGAGATAACCCGGTGGTCAAGTTCCCCTGACGACGATGCGAGACGATAATGGCTTGAAGGCGTGTAAGTGCCTCTGCGCGAGTTGTGAGATAACGCAACGACCAAGTTGGCAGTCATGCTGTGGCCTGTCGTTGGCCCTCTATACAACAGCCCGCGGACAACGTACTCTAGCTCCACAAGTCCGTGAAATGAAAGCGGAGGTGGTGCGGTGAGCGATCGCTACGACGTGGTGGTTGTCGGTGGTGGGCCGGCTGGGTCGGTGCTGGCGGCGCGGCTTTCGGAGGATCCGGGCAGGACGGTTCTGCTGCTTGAGGCCGGGCCGGATTACGGGGGCGATCCACAGGGCTGGCCGCCAGAGATGCTCGATCACACCGGCCTCGGACTGGATTCACACTCCTGGGACTACTTCGACAGAGAGACGGCTGCGGGAACACGCTTGCCGCTCCCACGGGCGAGGGTGCTCGGCGGTAGCTCCACGGTCAACGGCTGCATCTGGCTGCGTGGCTCGCGCTCCGACTACGACAGCTGGGCGGCCCTCGGGAACCCGGGCTGGTCGTTCGAGGACATACTGCCCTATTTCATCAAGGCCGAGGCTGATCCAGCACCGTCCTGCCTGCACGGCACGCATGGTCCGGTGCCGGTGTTCCGCGTGCCGGACGCCGAGCTGTCTGCGCTCGATGGCGCGCTGTGCCACACTGCCAACGAGCTGGGCTTTGACATCCTGGATGATCTCAACGCGACCGCCGATCAGCAGCCGGGATTCGGCAAAACGCCGAAGAATATCCTCGACGGTCATCGCTTCAATTCCGCCTTGAGCTACCTCGTGCCGGCCCGCGAGCGCCCGAATCTGACCATCGTGCCGAACACCTTGATCGATCAGGTCCTGGTGGACGGCAGGCATGCGGTTGCCGTCATTTCGTCGGAGGGCGAGGTCTTCGCCGGCAACCAGATCATCCTCTCGGCGGGGACCTATGGCTCCCCGGCGATTCTGATGCGCTCCGGCATCGGGCCGGCCGCTCACCTGCGCGATCTGGGAATCGAGCCGGTAATTGATCTGCCCGGGGTTGGCTCAAACCTCATGGATCACCCGCAGATCTCGCGCCAGAGTGGGCTGACGAGTTTCCGGATCCGCGCTGAGCATCAACCCGACCGCAAGGTATTTATCCAGACGATGATCAAAGCACGGAGCAGCCAGTCAGTGAGTGACGTTGACCTACACCTGTATCCGGGCGAGGCGTTTGACGAGCGATTCAATAGCTGGACGCTGGCGATGGGCGTGAGCCTGCAGTATGCGCGTTCCAAGGGGACGGTGAGGCTCACGGCGGCTGACCCAGAAGCGCCGCTCGACATCGACCACAACTATTTCTCGGACCCTGCGGATCTCGAAGCGATCTGCGACGGCTACGAGCTGATGCTGCAGCTCACATCGACGCCACCGCTCTCGACAATGCTCGACGGTCCGTGTGTACCGGGCGAGCATTTGACGAGCCGTGAAGCGTTGACGCGCCTCCTGCGCGCCGAGGTCGGCACGACCTACCACCCATCATCTACCTGCAAGATGGGGCCGGCCAGCGACGCGCTAGCGGTAGTCGATTTTCAGGGACGGGTGCGCGGTCTCCAGGGGCTGCGGGTCGTGGACGCCTCGATCCTCCCGTTTGGGCCCCGGGCGAACTTGCATTTCACCGTCGTGGCTGTCGCCGAGAAGATCGCCTCGGAGATGACTGGGCTCCGGTAGGGGAGGGCGTATGGAATCGCCTCACTTGATCGGATAATCCCGATCTGCGTTGGGGCGCAATCATGGAAATGCCCAAGTGAATTGGATAATTGTGGGGTTCCATCTGCGTAGGGGCGCAATTCATTGCGCCCTCTCCGGCGCCCGAGGATACAGGCAAGGCGCAATGAATTGCGCCCCTACGCATTCCTGAATACCGGATCAATCAGGACAAACTCAATCCTTGTGTCAGGATGACTAATAAGCTGTGGATGACTGGCTAGACGCCGTTCCGTTCCTTCTACGATCTCCACGCGTGGTGATCACTCTCAAACGAGAGCGGGGACCGCCAAACGACGATACCCGCTCTCGTTGTGTACGCGAGGTGCTGTCTACCGGAGAAGAAGGGACCCGGTTTCTGTTGCGTGGCCGAGCGTTACGGATCGCTCGTTCCTTGGGATGACGATCGTTACTACGACGCTAGCTCGGCGTTGACGTTGATGTTGACGTTGCCGGCGAGCGCCTTCGAGACTGGGCACCCCTTGCTAGCGTCTTCGGCAGCCTGGGCGAAGGCTGCCTGATCGATGCCTTCAACGGTGCCGCGCACGTTGAGGTCGATCGAGTCCACCTTCGGGCCGGCGTCCATGGTCAGGGTGGTGGTGGCGGTTACATCGAGTGCGGTTGGTGCGTTGCCCGCCTGGGCGAGGCTGTGCGAGAGCGCCATCGAGAAGCAGGACGCCAATGCCGCCGCGATCAACTCTTCCGGGCTCGTCATCCCGTCTGAGCTCTGGGTGCGAGCCTTCCAGGTCACCGGCAGGTTGCTGAGTGCGCCGGATCCGGTGTTCGTGATCGTTCCCTGACCCTCGGCCAGGCTACCTTCCCAGGTGACATTTGCAGTCCGTTTTTGTGCTTGCGCCATGGATATGCGTTCCTTTCAACGTTCGACGGAGCCGTAAGGTCGACAGGCTCCATTCAACTACAAGTTCGCAGTTTGTGGATATGCCACTTGACAAATGGTGGTCTATTCGTAAAAATACGAACATCACCCCTCGTGGATCGAAGCGCATCATTGAAAGGCGAAGCAGTGGCTACCGAGGCACGTAAAGATCAGCTACGTGAAGCCGTGAAGGACCGCTATCGCACAGCGGCGCGCGCATCGCTGCAGGGGGCGACCGCGAGCTGTTGCGGCGGTGCGGAAGTATCGCCAATCGTCATCGGAAACTACCGGCCGCACGAGATACAGGACCTCCCGGAAGCTGCCTTTCTGGCGTCGCTTGGGTGTGGCAACCCGACGGCCCTGATTGAGCTGCTGCCGGGCGAAACAGTGCTCGACCTCGGATCTGGCGGGGGCATCGACGTGCTGCTCTCCGCGAAACGCGTCGGTGCTGAGGGATTCGCCTACGGCCTGGATATGACGGACGAGATGCTGGAGCTGGCCGAGCGCAATCGCGTTCAAGCCGGCGCTGACAACGTGCGCTTCGTGAAGGGTCACATCGAGGATATACCCCTGCCCGACGCAACCGTGGATGTGGTGATCTCCAACTGTGTCATCAATCTCTCGGTCGACAAGGACGCCGTGCTCAGTGAAGCCTTCCGGGTATTAAAGCCGGGAGGACGCTTCGCGGTGTCGGATATCGTGCTTGAGGGTGAGCCGACGAGCGCGTTCCGCGACGACATGGATTCCTGGGCGGGCTGTGTCGCTGGCGCATTGGAGATGAGCGACTACGTCGCGCGCCTGGAGAGGGCCGGCTTTGTCGACGCCTCTATCGAGATCACGCGCGCCTACACTCCGGATGACCTGGCGGGCTCCTCCTCCTGCTGCGGAGGATCGGGCTGTACGTCTCCCGAGAGGGATGGCGTCGGTGTGCGCAGCGGCTTCGTCCGCGCGACGAAGCCGCTCGAAGGCTAGGGTATCGTCGTCTGGAGCAACGGGGAGAGACCTCACGCCCTCCGATGCCTGGTCAGCGAGGGGTCCCTCCGCTTGGCGGTCGCAATGGCACCAGCGAGGTTGGGGGCACGCTCTGCGTGCCCCCGTGTTAGAAGCGATCTCAATCCCCCGCTGCTGCCAGATCTCGTTCCTGGCTGAGGAGCCGCTCTTTGCGCTCGGTGCCCCAGCGGTAACCACCCATCTGTCCGTCGTTGCGGACGACGCGGTGGCAGGGGATGATGAGCGCAGCAGGGTTGTTGGCGCAGGCCTGCGCGACGGCTCGGGCGGCCTTCGGCTTGCCGATGGCCCGGGCAACCTCGCTGTAGGAGCGTGTTTCGCCCAGCGGAATCTCGCGCAACGCCTCCCAGACCTGCCACTGGAAGGCGGTCGCCTGGAGGTCGAGGGGAAGGTTCAACTGGGGCTGGCTGCCATCGAGGTAGCGCAGGATCGACGCAACCCACTCGCCGACAGCGCCGCTATCCGGTGTAATTTCGGCGTGAGGGTACTCGCTGAACAATCGCGCGATCAACGGCTCGTCGGTCTCGCCTAAGCACACCAGACAGACTCCACGCTCGGTGGTGGCAACGAGCAGACGTCCCAGCGCGGAATCAACGATCGCGTAACCGATCTCCATACCAACTCCACCTCGCCGGTACGTAGCCGGCGTCATGCCGAGCCGGTTGGGAGCGCTCTCATAGAGCCGGCTGCTGGAGCCATAACCCGCGTCGTAGAGCGCGGTCGTGACATCGTTACCCTCCTGGAGCTGCTGCTTGAGCCGCTCAACCCGCCGTGCCTCGGCGTACTGGCGCGGGCTGATACCCATCACCCGCTTGAAGGTGCGCTGCAGGTGGTGCGGGCTGATACCGAGCTGCTCGCCCAGCGACTCCAGCGATGGCTGCTCATCGACCTGAGCGTCGAGCAGCTGGCAGGCCTGGAGCACGTACGTAACCTGCGGATCGCCGCTGGCGGCCTGGGGCTTGCAGCGTTTGCAGGCCCGGAACCCACGCGCTTCAGCTTCTCCAAACGAGCCATAGAACGTGACGTTCTCCCGCTTCGGATGGCGCGCCGGGCATGATGGCCGGCAATAGATGCCGGTCGTCAACACGGCCGTGACAAATGCGCCGTCGAACAGCTTGTCGCGCTCCTGGACCGCTTGCCAGCAACGCTCTCGGTCGGGTACGACGTTGACAACTGGACTGGTCGGGGTGAGTGATTCTGTCTGCTGCATTGCTCTATACCCCATTCGGTTGTGCGCCGGCCAGAACTCGACCAGTGCGGATGAGTGTCAATCCGATTGTTCGCCGGATAGGCGGAAAATACAACCTCCGTCGCTGCACTGGCGCGGCCGGCTGCCCGTCATGATTGCGTCCGAGGTCCAGAAGGTATTCCTGAGCGAGCATGATAGTTAGTGGAGATGGAATGTCGTTCATGGGATAGATCCTAATCCGAAGGTGCTTCAACAGTTCTGGATCTATCGTATGTCCGTGCGGATCAGCGAACTATCCGGATCTTGCGGTTAAAGTGGGATGCGTGTCGCGTGTCATTTGCCGTCGAATGTGGCTAATGCGATGGCCAACTCGCGCAGGGCGTCCAGCGACCAACTAGTGTCATTGAGGTTCCCCGAGACAACATCTAGCTCATAACGATATTTCCCATCATCCCAGATGGCCTGACCAGGCCACGGCTGGTCAGAATAAGGTTTCCAGAGGATTGGACCTATGACTGTATCCGCGATGTGCCAGGATGCATCCAACGGTTGCGGTGTGGAGGTGGTCGATGCCGAAGCACCCAGTCGGATTCGAAGGTCTTCGCTTTCGAGCGCGAGGTGAATTTGTCCATCTTCACTGTCGACGGCGCTGGTGAGTTGTAAGCCAACGGGTAGGATCACTCCAATCAGGGCTGGATGGACCTCAAAAGGTCAACTCTTGCCCGAGAAGGTTACGATTCCTCGGGGATGCGGAAGGTGATTGGGTAGCTGAAATCCAAACCGTCGACCTGGACGGCATAACAGCCCGCGTCGAGGAATCGAATATAGGTTCCCCAATGACGCCACCCGGGAGTGGAAGACCTTCCACCATGGCCACCTAACTGTAACTCTGAATCTGGATGGAAGTCCCCAGTTTCGAGCGAGAATCGAAGCTCGCCGACGTCGTCTAGACGGGTTCCCCTGATCAAGACGGGTCCTTCGTAGGAAGGCACTACCACCCATAGCATCTTATAGTAGTACCAGCTATCAGGATCTGGCAGACCGCCTGCAGACTGGAGCATTCCCTCGGGAGTAATGGACGTCACGTATACGGGTTCTCTCCCGGCAACGGGACCAAAGTCCGGAGCAGCGCGTGTGAGCCCTTCTACCGGGCAGTCTTCGGCGCTCTCAACGACCGGAAGTTCGAGAGGGCGCCGCAACTCGTCCCAGTCGTAATCCCCAAAGGGCGTTGGGGTCGACCGTAGGGTTTCAGGCGACCGTACCCCTGACGCGACAGTTGTGGCTGTCGGTTCAAGCAGTGGCTCATTAGTACCCACCGTCAAGTCAGCTGGTGGACCATCTTCTTGCCGATCGGATCGGTTCGACCAACTACACCCCGTCGTTATGGCTATGAGCACGACAACTGTGACAATGATAAGGATGAGGCGGATGGGCACTGCTTCCTCCATGAGGTACTGAGATCTTGTTAAGAATATAGTAATCATATTTGTTACTAGCTAGAGACTTGCTTTTGCCATTCCCTTGATGAGGAGTCATTGGCAGCGTGTTACGCAATTCATCACAGATAGATCGATGTTGGATGATCGAACGGTCCTCAATACTAGTGATGACAACACATCCGATTACTAGCCGCCCGACGATTAGCTCAAAGCGGCGATCATGAGTCCTAGCCCAGTGGCGATAAACGTTACGGTGTTTAAGTTGGATGCATTCTGGCGCAACGCGGGTAGGAGCGCCATAAACCGTTCTGGTTCCGAAAGGCGGAAAGAGAACGCTAGAGCCAGGGCTTGACGGGTACCACCGAAGATAGCTCCCAAGATTGCCGCTAGCATTGGCCCGACAGTGAGTTGAGTGGCCAAGAGAATTAAGAAGGACGAGTATGGAATCGCGGTGCCGATGCCCGTCCCAAGTACTAGGCCCCACAAAACATAGGTCTGTCTAATAGGAAATCGTCTTGACCAATGACGGGGAACCTGACGTAGATATCCAATCGCGACAGGTCCCCTGAACAGTTTCAGATATAGAATATAGAATATCGCAAACGCGATGATCCATGGTTGCCAACGATGAAGGGATAGCAATGAGCCGATCCACCCTAGGAATCCGCCCACCATCGCCCCGCCTACGCCGGCCGCGAGAACATGACACAAACCAATGTGTACTCGTCGCATAGTCCTTCCTCGACCGAGGAAGTTTAGCCCCATGGCCATGTTGACAGTTCAAGGAGAATGAGCACTAAGAATGCCACAGGTTATTGACATCAGAACAAGCACCGTGATTAGCACTTTTCGAACCTTCTCGTCTGCAGCGCAGGATCATGCTGCACGTGGTTGCTCAGGGCAGGTGGAAATAACATGAAACGCGCGACATCCACAGATGGTTCCTTCACAATCGCAGTCACAACACTTGTAATGGCCATAAGATGTCCCACCCAAGCATTGGTTCAAAGTGCACCAACACGCTGTATTCCCATAGTCACCGTACCAATAGATGCAGGAACCGGCGCAAGAGGCTCCACTACATTGTCCGGTTGAACAATACCTACCGTCGGGAGGTCGGCATGAGTATTGCGGGTCAAAGTCTGTACAACCATGGGCAAGAACTCCCCGTGGACGCATACCGTTTGCTGCCCATGTTGCTACTAGTCCACAAGTAACCGTCGAGGCTCGTTTTAGAAACTTTCTGCGATTCATTCCTCGAATGACAGTCTCACCGATTCGTTCGAGTGATGTCATATTGACAACCTCTTTTCTTCACGTAGATTGTCCGCTCTATGAGGGATTTCGATTCGAGTGCTAATAACCGATGCAGCTTGATCCAACCCAGCTGCAGAGAGAAGCTCACGAAGTCTTTGGGGATCACTACAGAGACTCTTCGCAATGATGCGTCCATCTTCACCAACAATGAATCCAAAGGGAGTAACACGGATCCGGTAGGAGTCAAACGCCCCACTATCATTGTCAGCAATGCACATCAAATGTGAACCAAAAGCATCAGTAAGTTTTATCGCCTGATTCACATCACCTGGTACGACAACCGTTGCATTCAACTTAAGACCGGTTAGCGCGGCGGATTGGAGTTGGATCACGTATGGCATTATTGTGGCGCAGGGTTCACAGCCCGGTGTGGCGAACAAGAGTAACGTGGGTCGTTCGGGATCAGACTGCCACGTCATCGTGCCGCGCGTCGGAGAGACCCCTGAGATAGGCTGAGCTTTCTCGCCAATTTTGAGGCCATCCCTCTGAACTCCCTCAAGTGTGCCGAGAGTGGCTAGCCCGAAATGACGGTAGACGAGCAAGATGAGTGTTGCCATGATGATAAGCAACAGCCAAAGTGCGACATACGAAGCATAAAACAACGTCACTGTTACATCCTCCTCACTACCTAGATGTCGATGTCTGGCCAGACTGGATCGCTTCTAATTGTTCGAGGGTCGAGAGGAGGTTCGGCCACGCAGTCCAGAGACCGACCAATAGTGCCAACGCCGTGAATGCGGAGCTGGTAACAATGAACATGTTTGTCGACGGTAACGGAAGCGGACTCTGAACGCTGGATGCAAAAAAGGCTCCACAAACCGCCCAAGATAAGAGAAGGACATTTCGCAGGAGACTGCGTCCATCAATGACCTCAGTACCGGCGCCGAAGCACCCGCAACGCAGTCTGGAATGCTTAGGCCGGCTTGCAAGTATCCAAAGCATCCATATAGAAAAGAGAGCGAACAAACCTACCGTAAGAGCCATCGCGGTCTGTAGCGACCGTGGGGTCGCGAAGACTAAGCAAAAGGCGAGCGCGACTTCTGTCGCTGGTATCAGAAGGCCAACAGGCTTAATTACCCATTCTGGCATGTAGCTCAATCGCAGTGCAGCGGTGAACTCATCGAGGTTCAGGATCTTTCCGGTTGTGGCAATGACGAGAATGGCGCTGAGGGTCAACTGGGACAATAGCAAGAGCCAGATCATCACACCTCCTTCGTTCGACTGGTTAAATAGGGCTGTCCATATCGGTCGGACGTGAATAAGTCAATAGCGCCGTGTTGTGACCGGATTCGTTCTGTTTGGCGAGGAGCCGATCCTTCTTGTCTTGCACTTGAATACTTCGTCAGGAAGGCAAAACTGGACATTAGGAAGAAAATGTCCAGTTTTGCCTCGTTTGCGAAGAGATATATATGTGAGGGCATTCGCCAGACACAAGGGGGAACTCCATGAGTGGTACTGACCCCGGGTCCCCGTCTAAATTGACTGATCAAGAACTGCTGGCGTTGGGACAGTCTGGTGTGTCTGAATACCTGGAGGTGCTCATCAAGCGGCACTATCCTTCAGTGGCTCGATACTTTTCCTACCACTTGGGCGATTCAGAGGCAGCACGTGATCTTGCCCAGGACACGTTTCTCGATGCGTTGCTCAAGTTGGATCGCCTTGATGCGGATCGTCCGTTTGCACCATGGTTATTCAGAGCTGCCTACTTCAATCTACTCCGCGAACGCCGAAGACGGGCGGTGCGACGTTATGTCTCCCTAGATCGACTGTTGTCGCTGAACACCGGACGTTTCCCGAAACTTATGGTGAACGACGTAAGTGGAATCGTTGATGAACGAGAGATTATTGAGCAAACGCTTGCAGATCTAGCACCAAAGCTGCGTGAGGCGTTACTTCTTCACCGGCTGGAAGGGTTCACAGGGCCGGAGGTCGGGCAAATCTTGGGCATTTCTTCAGCTGCGGCGTGGAAGCGAATCAATCGTGCTCAGAGTTTATTTGAGATCCGTTATCGCCAATTATGTGGAGAACAGAGTGAACAACAGGTGCGATCTTCCAGGTGAGGACTTCATAGCCTATTGTGACGCTGCGTTGGTTGATGATCGCCATGAGGCAGTTGAAGCCCATGTCCGGTCGTGTTTGAAGTGCCAAACTCGGCTACAGCAGTTTGATGATCTAGGACGAAGGTTCGGCGAGGCGTTTCCACTCGAAGAGGATCCACTTGGATATACTCAGATACTGGAGCGCATTCGCGCGCAAACCCGTGAACGTGAGCAACATCAGCACCCTGTACGGGCCTTCAAACCGGCACTGATCATAATTCTTGTGATCTCGATACTATGGTCCTTCTTCCCGCCTGCTGTATCATGGGCTGATTTTCGTTTGGCACGGCTAATTACCTTCATTGATGATCCCTCAGAGAATCGGATCCTCCCAGCTAATGCAGATCCACCAGGCGATCCTGCCGAAGGACTCCAGCAGACGGCTCTAAACTTTGAAGACCTTCCGTTCCTCCCCGTCGTGCCTGAGCGCCTTCCAAAGGGTCTTGAATTCATTGATCATTCAGTGCCACAGTCAGACATATTGATGCTCCGCTATGAGAACGCCTCAGGACTGATACTCATGCTGAGTGAAGCGCCAGCGAATGTCTCCGTGGTTACAGTCCCGCGCGATGCCGCAGGACGAGAGCGTGTTGGGGACGTGGAGGTATTTCATCAGACAGATGAGCTTTCAGGACGGACGTTTCGGCTCATTTGGGAGCGACAAGGTGTCATCTTCGAATTATCAACGGTTCAGTCGTTGGGGATTGGCTTATCCCTTACGGATGCTCTCTCGATCGTCGAATCGATACTGGCGGCGCAGAACGCGCTGTAGAAGATACTGGAGGAATGTTCTTGGCACCTCGATTTGGTAGGAGGTGGTTCGTGCGCTTGATACCAAGCGTACTCTTTGGCGTGATTTTAGCGACCAAAGGAACAAATACCCATGCCAGCGCCATTGAAAACTGCTATTGGTATAAGGCAGGAGGCCCGTATTGCACCCTGTCCGGAGCACTGGTGGAACAGTGGTGCTATCGTTGTTGCCAAGGTCTTGAGTGCTGGGTGGAGCGGTGTGAGGAACGTGTCGTTGGGTCGTGTTAACGGACCGTCCTCTACAGCCGGAACGAGAAGCCACGCAGGGGCGGCTCTGTCTCGACGTTCTTGCCGAGAAGAAGCACCCGGAAGCGGCCGAGGGCACCGGGGTCGATGAGGTGTAACACGGCTTCACGTGCTTCGATGTATTCCTGGGGCGTGGTAGCGGTTCGTTGCAACCGGAGCAAGAGCTGCTCGATGCCCAACCCGGCCAGGAAATACGCCTGGTTCGTCAGCCCGAGCTCAACGCAGCCTCCCGATTGAGCCGCCTCGCTGACGGCTGTGAAGTTCACATGCGCCGTGAGGTCCTGATAGCCGACTCGAAAATAGGGATCTTCGGTCACGTCGTGCCGCGTATAGCCCTTGAGCGTTCCCTCGAAATGTAGAGGACCATAGAGCTCGCTGGCGGGATAACCGTAATCGATCAGAATGGCGTAGCCGGATGAGAGGTGGGAGCAGATACCCCGTGACCACTCGATCGCCTGGGGCGAGACTTCTGCTCGCTGCCCCTCCTGGAGGACCGCGCCACTGAGTAGCCGGGCCAGGTCAGGATTGGAGAGCGGGCCGATCTGATCCTGGAACCAGCCCGCTTCGAACACGACATAGATCTCTTTGAGCTCACCCTCGTGTTGGATCAACCGGTGGACCGGGAAGGCGTCCAGGAGCTCGTTGGCCAGGAGGACGCCGCGCACCGGCGCATCGCTGGCAGGGCGCGCGTGGTCCTTCGAAACCATGCTCCGCCAGGAGGCTGAGCGCTTCTTCGATCCGAGCGGTGTTGATATCGGCGAGCTCATAGGTGGTGGCCTGGTAGAGGTCAGGGAACTCACCGCGCAGCTCTAAAAGGATGTCCAGCGCCAGGGTTCCCCGGCTCGCACCGTCTTCGCGAATGGTGAAGTCATCCGGGCTGCCCATCCGCCGCCAGCACTCGTCAATCTGACGGGCCAGTGTTTGTCCAAAGATCGCATGCGTCTCGGGCGCCGTCAGGAAGTCCCCGGCGAACGCGGCCCGTGCATCGCCGCTGGCGTAGTAGCCGAACTCCGGATGGCCGACGGCCAGCTCCATAAACCTGGCGAAGGTGATCCGGCCGTCTCGCTGGATCTCTGCCCGGAGCAGCTGCACTAACGCAGGATTCGACTCCGCAAGACGCTCGGGATTGAACTCGTTCACCGGTACCAGCCTGGACTACGGATCACCTCCGCCCCGAGCCGGCCGAGGCCAACCCAGTGAGAGTCTCCTCCGGAGATCAGGTTCAATTCCATCCGCGTGCGTTCAAAGTACTGCACTGTTTTGCCGTTTTCCGTCATCTCCGGAGAGATCGGGTTGCCGAACTGGAGCATACCCCCGTGCGCGTTCCAGAAGTCGCGGAACGGCCCCCGCAATGTCTGGCCTGTGGCGGCAAAATAGGTGCTGTTCGGGTCATCGACTGTTGGCGCCGGTTGCCGCTCCCACTGCTGGTTGCGCGCGACGAAGCTGCCCAGCAAGCCGAACTGGACCTCAAGCTCGGTGCCGGCGTGCTCCGGATGGAGCTCTAGCCGTGCCCGCTCAAAGTACTGTACCTGCCGGCCCGCGAGCTGGAACGGTTCCGTCAATGGGAAGCCAAGCAATGAATGGCCACCGCGCTCCAGCCAGTGGGAGAGAAACGGCTCGCTCAGCGTGTGGCCGGTCTCTTCGAAATACCAGGCCTTTTCATCCTGTAGTGGCTCCACTCTCGCCAAGGGCAGGCTCGTTGGCTGGGCGAGCGCCTGGTAGACGGAGTACGCGAACTTGCGCGGCCACGGCTCGGGACTCGAGCCGTAACTCGCCAGCGAGTCCTGCAGCCGTACCAGACCATAGCTGCGGTACGCGTCCTGGCTGGCCGGGAAGTCTTCATACTTGAACCAGAAGATGCGCTCGACATAGGGGGCGTGATGCCGCACCGACGTATAGACCGCGCTCATGAAGGCTGCCTGCGTGCGCTCGCTCTCAGACGGCATCATCAGCCCGAAAACATCCCAGTGTTCCGGCGGCTCGGCCGGCAGCCCGATTTCGGTGATCCAGATCCGGCTGGTATCGTCGTTGAAGCGTAGCTGCAGGTCGCGGACCGTCTCAAGATAGTCAAGCACCTGGGTGGGGTCCAGAAAATACGGGTGCACGGCGACGGCATCAAACGGATAGCGGCCATGCTCCGCCCAGTAGCTCATCATCTGCCGGGACCCATAGACCGCTTCAAGCCACTCCATGTCGTAGCTGTAGGTCTTCTCCGGAGCGAGCGTGTTGTCCTCGTTGTCGTAGAGCGTTCCTCCCATAACGACCTGGGTTTCCGGACTGATCTCCTTCACGATCTCGTAGCTGCGGCGCAGCAGGTGCCCGTAGTTGCCCGGCCGTACTGCCTTCTGCTCGCCGGCGGTCTCCTCCGACAGGATTTGGCTGGCGTTGGGTTCATTCAGGATCTCGATCGCGCCCAGACGGTTTCCGTAGCGCTCGCTGATCTCGCGAACGCGCTCCAGGTACATGTCGATGTAGCGGTTCGAGCCTCCCGCGCCGAGAGGTTCGTTGATGTACCGAAAGTTCCAGTTCGGATCCATGTCGCCGATCATACCGCTGCCGGCGACAGCCAGAATCTTCAGGCCGTAACGCGGCGCGACCTCGTTGATGAACCAGTCGTGCTTGGAGTAGTCAATCGGGCCCGGACCAGACGGGTGGTCATACTCTGCGTGGAACTCGATCCGGATCCAGCGCGCGCCCATATTGGCGATGTCGGCCGCCATGCGTTCCAGGAAGGCCCGGTTCACGTCGTTGGGGAACTCGACCGTGTTCGTGTTGTAGGTGTACCAGGGGTCCATCGCCACCAGCCCGAAGTACCCGGGGTCGGCTCCTCGACTCTGTTGGGGGGTCGTGGCCTCTCCCGGAAAGACGGCGACGAAATTGAACAGGAGCAACGGGATCAGAAACCCGTGCATCCATGTCTTCTGCTTCTTTACAGGGGTTTCCAACAGGACATCTCCAAGGGTTCATGCACCGAGCCGAGTTACGTGTACGTACATTGTACGTACACCCGCGCCGAGATGCTAATCATCTACCGGTATGCGCAAGCCTACAGGTGCGAAGGCCGGACGAGCGTGGTTCAGCATGACGATCTTCGACGTCTCATTGAACAGCCAGGTGGAGTGCGACGTGCCATACTTTGGAAACGTGGTTGATAAGCGGTCAAGTCACACGTGCCGTGCAGCGTGCTCTGTGCTCGATGTCGGAGGGACCGTCTATGGATACAGCTTCGTCACCTGACTCCGTCCCCGTATCTGCCTCTGCGACAAAGAACAAGGAGTTGACCGCGACCCTGCGTCGCGTTGCCTGGTTCTCCATTCTCCTTGGTCTGTCAATCGAAGCCATGATCCTGGTCGTAAAATTTGGCTTCGGTTCCAACGTCGGGCCCGTAGCCGTCATCATCGACACCATTGAAAAGATCGCGTGGCCGTTTCTGGTCTGTTTCGGAATCGCCTTCGGCCAGGTTATCGCGCGCGGCAAAACGCCGCTCCGGCAGATTCGGACGATGGGCACTGCCGGGCTGCTCGTGGCGCCGGTTGCATTCACCGCCGTTCGTATTATGCACAAGGGCATGACGACGGCGTTAGATCAGGCGAGTACGAATACCGCGTTTACCCTGGTGGCTGTGCTGGCGATCGTCAAGGCAGCTCAGTATGGAACGCTGGCTTCCTTAATTGGGCGTCTCCAGACCCGGCCGGTTTGCACGGCAAAGCAGCACGCCGCCATCGGACTCGCGTCCGGCCTGGTCTTTGGCAGCGTCTCGTTGCTCATCACCCAGTTGAGTGCCGAGTCGGTGGTGGCGGTCAATGTCGCTACCCAGGCGATCAATGAGGTCGCGGTGCCGGTCGGTTGCTCGCTGATCCTGTTCGCCACCAAGATTCTCAAGGAGCGCTTGACCTGAACAACCTGTCTGGACGAGGCTATCCGTTTACGGTGACACGTTCACTGCCTATCGACAAAAGGAAAAACGATCTATTGACATACACCCACATGGTCACTACACTGAGCGATGTTGCCAGTGTGGCCCTGGGCGGGCTATGCAACGGAAACGAGATGAGCCGATGATGGACCGAATGGTGCACAACGTGACGATTGAGGGCCGCTTTAGCGGTAGCCTCAGCCGCCTGCGCGCCATCGTTGGGTTCAACGGCGCGCCGGATGGTGCCCGTGGGCCTTGCATAGGTCTGTCTTCGGAACGGAATTGTTGACTCCCTAACGTCGCCACTTCCAGAGCTGCCGCGGACGGACCCCGTGTAGGAGGGGTTTCCACCGCGGTTTTTTTGTTGTCTCTCCAATCTCGCCTCATGGTCAGTTGGTAGCAGTTTCGTGAAGGGGACGGGCACAGGTGTCATACACAGACAACGATGGGCACGGCATTGAATCCGGAAGGGTAACGGGCGTGGCCGCCGCTGGGGCTACTGCCACGATGGAGCAAGAGGTGCAGGTGAACATCAATCCACACATTCTGCTGACCGGCCGCCAGCAGGAAGCGGCCGTGTCGGTGCGCGGCGTCTCAAAGACCTTCAAGAAGCAGAAGAAAAAGCTCTTCTCGCGCAAACCCGTCGCGTCCGAGAAGGTGGTGAAGGCGCTGGACAACATGACCTTTGAGGTCCAGCGCAACGAGATCTTCGGCATTCTCGGGGCCAATGGCTCGGGTAAATCGACCCTGATCCGGCTCATGTCCACCCTGCTCATCACCGACGAGGGCGACATCTCGATCTTCGGCTACGACGTGCGCAAGGATGAGAATGAGGTCAAGCGGCTGATCAACCGCGTGTCGGTCGAGGCGTCGTTCTTCAAGAAGCTCTCGGCGACCGAGAACCTGCTCTACTCGACACGGCTCTATGGCGGTCACGGCAAAGACCTGCGGCCGCAGATCACCGAGCTGCTCGTCAAGCTAGGTATTCCGAGAGACCGCGTGGGCGCGCCGCTGGAGCAGATGTCGCGCGGTATGCAGCAGAAGGTCGCGATCGCCAGAGCGTTCCTGACCGCGCCGGTGCTGCTGCTCCTGGACGAGCCGACGACAGGTCTGGATCCGCGCTCGAAGATGGATGTCCAGAAGTTCGTGCGTGATCTGCGCGACAACCACGACGCGACAGTCATCCTCTGTTCGCACGACATGGACGAAGCGGAGCGGTTGTGCGACCGGATCGCGATTGTCGACAATGGCCGGCTGGTTGCAATCGGCACGGCTGACGAGTTGAAGCGGCTGGTTGCTGGCCGGGATGGCATTCCGCTGCCGACGATGGAGGAGACCTTCATCGCGCTGACCGGCCACGAGATCAACGACGGCAACGTAGACGAGGCCGCGTAAGCGTAGTCTGGAGGAATCCGATGGCACTGACTGGAAGGGCGCTGAGCGGGGGCGGTCCGCGGGGCGTCCTCGCGCACTACGGGCACGAGGCGCGCGCCTCGTTCGCCTTTGTCGAGCGCAACTACTATCTGATGAAGCGCTACTGGGGCTGGGAGGTCGCGTTCCTGGTCTATACCGCGGCGTCCTCACTCTCGATCATGTTTATCGGCGAGTCGCAAGGGGGTGATACGTCGCAGTTGATCCTGTTCCTGGGTATCGGCACGCTGGTGTGGGGCTACCTCAATGCAGTCTTCTCGAACGTGGCCGAGATGATCGCCTGGGAGCGCTGGGAAGGCACCATCGAATACACCATGATGGCGCCGGTCTCGCGGCTGACGCACATGCTGGGGGTCTCGATCTTCAGCATCATCTACGGTGTGGCGCGGTCGATCTTTCTCCTGATCATCCTCGCGCTGTTCTTCGACATCGATCTGGGAGGCGCGAACCTTGGCGCTGCGTTACTGGTGATTGTGATTGGGAGCGTCTCGTTCATTGGCTTCGGGATCATGGGCGCGGTGCTACCCCTGCTCTTCCCGGAAAAAGGCGAGCAGATGACCTTCATCATCTCGTCGATCCTGTTGCTGGTGTCGGGTGTGTACTATCCGGTATCGGTCATGCCGGACTGGATGCAGTGGCTCTCGAACCTGTCTCCGGCGACCTATGTGCTTGAGGCGATGCGTGCCGCGATTCTCGACGGCGAGAGCAGCAGCGCGCTGATGGGTGACATGATTCCCGTCATCATCATCGGCCTGGTGACGATCCCAATGGGGATGTGGATCTTCAGCTACTTCGAGCGGCTAGCCAAGCGCACCGGCCGGCTCAAGCGTAGCGGGTAACGTCCCGGAGATTCATCCTGAGGCAATCGTGGCGCAAATCAAAACCGGGGCGGTGCAATCACGCACGGCCCCGGTTGTCGTTTCAGCGTTGTGTGCGAACTGGCAGGCTAGCGCCGGGGGCGGATTGGCTGGGCTGGAATGGGAATCGGCACCACGCGCGGCGGCGCCGGCACAAGTCCGAATGACTTAGCGATATCCCGGGCTCGGGCGCTGACCTTGTCCAACGTCTGAGCGATCTTCTCTTTCATCGTCTGGCTCATGAAGTGGCTCCTCCGAGTTTTGGCAGCGACGTCGTTCATTCGTGTCACTGTCGGTTCGTTACCGGGGCAATCACGACGCCGTGCGATCATGTACTCAGAGCGTGCCACGTGGAGGTTATGTTCGCAAGGGCGGAACGCCGACCTTTCATGTGGCAGAAAGTACTATTTTCACCCAACTCCTGTTTCCCCTATTATAGTTTGAATGCCATCCCCTCCCTTGGACGAATTGGGGACGGCACGAATGGTGTGGAAGGCGTACCATTACGGAGTCCGCGTGGGGCGGGCCCGATGCATGGTGTGCATAATGTGGTGGGGGCGGGAGATTACGTCGTCAACCTCTAGCATTCTGATCTTTCAATCGGGCGGCCCAACGGCTGTTCTGAATGCGAGCCTCGTAGGGGCGATCCACGCTGCGCGGGAATCCGGCTTTCAACGTGTGCTTGGCGCCCGGCGTGGGGTTGAGGGCATTCTGGAGGAGTCGTTCATCGACCTGAGCGACTTGTCGGACGAGCGCCTGAACCGTTTGCGTCGAACCCCATCTGCCAGTCTCGGCACGACTCGGCTGCGGCCGAGCGACCAGCAGATCGCCGAGGTGCTTGATGTCTGCAAGCACCACCATATCCAGGCGATCGTCGGCATCGGCGGTAACGACACGGCTGACACCTCGCACCGGCTCTCCCTGCTTGCCGGCGAGCGCTCTCAAGATCTCCGCGTCATCAACGTCCCGAAAACGATCGACAACGACCTCTTCGGAACCGACCACGCGCTGGGCTATGGCTCGGCGGCGCGATTCGTGGCGCTGGCCGTGCGTGATGCAGCCTTCGACACGCTTGCAATGGCCGATATCTATCCGATCAAGATCATCGAAGTCATGGGCCGCAACGCTGGCTGGCTGGCGGCCGCTGGAACGCTCGCCTTCGGTCATGGGATGGCGGCGCCAATCGTCTGCTTGCCGGAGCAACCACTCGTTTCATTCGAGGATCTGGCGCAAAGGGTGCGCGGCCGTATCGACGTCGAAGGCTCGGCGGTGCTGGTTGTGCCGGAGACGATGCGCTGGGCGAATGGGGAGCACGTGGCCGGCGGTACCCCGCAGTGGGTCGACACGTTTGGACACCCGTATTACGGAGGCGCGGGCAGTATGCTGGCCCATTCGCTGGGTGCCGCGCTCAACGTCCGGGCACGCTACGACAAACCCGGCACCATCTCCCGGATGGCGATGCACGCTGCGTCAGAGGTTGATCTAGAAGAAGCAGAACAGTCTGGAATTGAAGCGGTACGCCGTCTGGCAGAGGGCGAAACTGGCGGGATGATCAGCATCATCCGACTGAGCGGAGAGCCCTATGAGGTGCGTTATGGCTTGATCCCGCTGGAGAAGGTCGCCAACGTCGAGCGGCGTATGCCGGACTCGATGATCGATTCCAGCGGCACTGGTGTAACCGACGAGTTCAGAGCGCATGCGCTCCCACTCATCGGCGGGCCGGTAGATGAGTATGAGGTATTAGTTTGAAGCAGTCGTTCGATTTCGTTGCCGCCGGGCGTTTACTCGCCATGATGGCGGTTGTGGCGGTGCCCTTCGCAATTGCCGGCGCTCTTATGGATGGGCTCACCGGTACGCTGGCCGGGGCCGGAATGGCGGTTATCTTCCTGACAGCCGCGTACGCTGTGGCTGGGCGGGTAATCGTGAGGATCTTCAACGCCACTGAAGTCGACGCTTCGACTCATCCCGAGCTCGTCGAGATTGTCAGCGATCTGGCCCGGCGTGCAGGAATCCCAGAACCACGGGTTGCCGTGTCACGGCTTGGCACTCCGAATGCCTTCGCCGCGCCAACCCCAGGGAGTGGAGTGCTCGGCGTGACCGAGCCGCTGCTCTCGATTCTCACGCGTCCCGAGCTGGAAGCGGTCCTGGCTCACGAGCTGACTCACCTGAGCCGGCCCGCGCGTTCGGTCGCGACCACGGCGGCCCTCTTCGCCGCGTTGCCTGGTGCGCTGAGCATGCACTGGGGGTGTGACAACTACTACGGGGTGCGCTTCCGGCGTAATCGCAAACGCACATCCTCCGATCGCCGCGACCAGGTGTTTGGTTTCTGGTCGGCATTGCCGGCAGCCGTCCTCGTGCGGCTTGCGGCCTCGGACAAGGCCGAGTACGAGGCCGATGCCGGTTCGGTCGCGCTGTGCGGCGGTCCTGAACATCTCTGCACGGCACTGCGCAAGATCGATAGCCTGGCCGGCCGGCTCGTCTCCCCGGTCAACCCTGCCCTCTCGCACCTGCTGGTGGTGCACCCGTTCAGCCAGACGCCGCTGTCACGGCTGTTCGACGCTCACCCACCGATCAAAGAGCGCATCGCCCGGTTGAGCTGTTCAGACGATCATGTTTGCGACGTGTAACGGGCGTTCACGCGCAGAATCTTGTGCACCATTGGAACGCTGCCAGCCGCGTCGAATGGATCTACCTGTCCACAGACGGTCCTCCGTCGAGACTTGAGCCTTCTACTTCGCTCAGGATGACCCGCAGGCATATTCTGCACTATCAGCATATTTTGGCTACTGGACGCTTGACAGCGCCGAGCCCGCCACATATCATGCTCATCGACAGGCACATCTAGAAGGTCAACGCATGAAGCGGATGTATGGAGCGGTTCGCGCAATCGTTGCGTTATCCGTTCTGCCCAGCGTAAACCAGGTTCTGCAACAGATCGACGAGCATCGAGGTCGACGAGTCTTCGCCGTAGCGGGACTTTCGATGTTCGGCCTGGCCCTGATGACGGCGTGTGGTACAGACAATGGAAATGATTCAGCGGCACGCCAGGAGGAGTCACCGACAGTGGCCACGGTGACGGAAGAAACCGCGGCAACCCAATCAGTCGATGCAACATCCACTGTCTTTGCGACACCCACAGGAGAGCAATCCGCAGAGGCGGCAGTCACGCCTGACGAGTCGGGCAGGTGCGTTGCCTTTACCCTTGAGGAAGCACAGGCGGTAACGACGTTTCCGTTGGCAATGCCATCCGAGATTCCTGCTTCGCTCCAATTTGACGCGATCGTCCTTGATAAATTCATTGGTGCTGGACCAGAGGACCTGGAGAGTTGCCAAGCGTCCGATACCGCGGAGTTCTACTTCAGTGTCACCTCAAGCCAAAAGCCGTTGACAATCCGGTTGATCCAGTCTCTGTCTCAGCCTGACTTCAGTGGTCGAGAAGCTGAAAGCCTGGGCATCGACGGAAAGGACGTCACCAAACATACGGGCAGTATGAACGACAGCGATGAGACCGTGTTCTATGCCTGGCAAGACGAGGATGTGTCTTACGTGCTCCAGGTGCCTGGAGACTCGCCGGTCGAGGAAGAGGCTCTCATAAGCATGATCGCGTCGGTTGGCTAACTCCGCCTATGCGGATCACTCCCACTGTGAATCACGTATGGGAATCTTCAGCGTTCAAACTCCACCCTCGGAACCGTTGTCCAGTCAAACTCCGACAGCCGCTCGGGCCCAAGCTCGTGGATGCGGTCGAGGCAGCGCTGCGACTCCTCACAGAGCCTCAATGTGTCGACGGTCATGCAGGATGGGGTGAAGCGCCGGGTCTTGTCGATACCGTCGCGCAGGAGGAGCGTGGCCCCTCGAAAGTTGTTGTTGCGCAGGTGGTGGAATCCCACACCGATCTGCAGAATACCCTGATAGAGGTAGCGGATCGGTTCCCGCTCGGCCTTCCAGATGTCTTCGAGCGCGTGGTGACACTCGTAGAACTTGCCTTCGTTGAAGAGCCGGATGCCTTCGAGCAGCCCTTCAGGCGGGAGATCGCTACAGCGAGGGTTTGGCTGATCGACCACGCCGGATTCAACGACACGCTTCCAGGCTTCACCCATGAACAGTCTCATTTCCATATCGACGTCGTTGCCCGAACGCGCAAGTTCCGTTGTACACTGACGCCGTGCAAACTACCCCACATCCGGAGCAGAGCCTAACCTGAAACGGGCGATCCACGCAGCAATCATAGGCTAGAGGAGTAGAGCGATGAGTGACGGTCGAAACGAGCTGAGGCGCGAGGACCTGCAGGGCACCTGGGCGATGGAAGCCGAAGAGATGCTGGAGGGCACCAAGGGCAAAGAGCGCGACGAGGCGCGTCGCGAGTATGGGCTCGACCCGGCGGAGAGTATTCGCGATCGCAAGATCAGTCTGTTCGCCCGCGGGCGCCGGTCGAACTTTGGCACCTTTCAAGGGGTCGATTTCCTGGAGGATATGCGGCAGCTCGGCGGCCAGGATGTCGTTGTCATGGGGGCTCCCTATGATGGTGGCACCACCTTCCGACCCGGCACGCGCTTTGGCCCGGACGCCATGCGTCGCATCTCGGGGTTGACTGGCGGTTACAACGCCGGCATGGGCGTCGATCTCACGGAATCACTCGACATGGTTGACGCGGGCAATATCACCGTGATCCCGGGCAACCTGGAAAAGTCGTTCGACCAGATCGCCAAAGGCGTCGCCTTCGCGGCCGAGCGCGGTGTGTTTCCGGTCGTTCTGGGCGGCGACCACTCGATCGGCTATCCGGATGTGCGCGGCCTGTCGCCCTATGTTGATGGCAACATCGGCATCATTCACTTTGACCGCCACTCCGATCTCTCTGAGTACGCCTTCGACGAGCGCATGCACGGGTCTCCGTTCTTTCACGCGACGAACATCCCCAACGCCCCGCCCCAGAATCTTGTGCAGATCGGCATCGGCGGCTGGACCAGCTCAAGGGACGGCATGAAGGTTGCCCGTGAGCGCCAGGCCTCAGTCATTACCATGGACGACGTCGACCGTTACGGCGTTGACCGCGTCATCGAGTACGCGCTGGACATCGCCTGGCGCAACGCTAAGGCGGTCTGGATCTCGTTCGACGTCGACTCGGTTGATCCGGCCTTCGCTCCGGGGACAGGCACCCCGGTACCCGGTGGCCTCTTGCCGCGCGAGGTGATGCGCATGATCCGGGCCTTCTCCCGCGAGGGGTTGGCCGGCATGGAGGTCGTCGAGGTCTCGCCCCCCTACGACAGCGCCGAAATTACCGCGCTGCTGGGAGTACACGCGGTGCTCGAGTGTCTGGGCACGATGGTCATGAACGGCCAGCTGGGCAAGCGACCAGACACCAACGAACCGCCCTACGATCTGGCCAAACCGAAGACTGCCCAGACCGAAACGCCGGTCCTGGGAGAGTAGGCGCGCGACAGTACATCCCTCGTGACATTCTGGCAGATGTTGCGTATCGCATTCTGTCGTGTTAAAACACGTTCATACATAGCGTGTCGCTACGGGTATGGGACAGGATGACGGCTCACAAATGGGGGTGAGTCGTGTCTTGGGGATGGATCACATGGACATTCAATTGTTGCTGCGCTCAAAGATGCGCTACCTGAGCGTACTCGTCGTTTTTGGCATGGTCTTCACCTTGCTTCACTCTGCCGGAGCACAAGATACGGAGACCGCTCAGACATCAAATGAGGCGACCGGAGCGACCTTCCGGGTCTTTGCCCATAAAGAGGGGCTGGTTGGTTCCACGACTGCCAACGGGCACGTTATCCAGCCGGAAGATTTCTTTGTTGCCCTGCCCTGTTTCTGCGCGCTCTCCAGCCTGGGCGGGAACGAGTTCCAGGTGCGACTCGAATATAACGGTACCTCGCTGGTCGTGCCCGTCTGGGATGTCGGCCCCTGGAATGTTGACGATAACTACTGGGACCCGCCGTCCGAGCGCACCTGGAGCGATTTGCCACAGGGTCTGCCACAGGCCCAGGCCGCCTATCAGGACGGGTACAACGGTGGGTTGGATGGCTGGGGTCGCACGGTGCAGTCACCCGCGGGAATTGACATCGGCGACGGCGCGTTTCACGCGCTCGGCATGCCCGACTCCGACTGGGTAAACGTCACCTTCCTCTGGCTCGAAGCACCGCCTGATGAAGCACCCGCACCTCCGGTGAGCTATGCCGACGTTCCAACCGTGAATTGGGACGAGCGGCCGCCGCTGGAGAATTTCGTCGCGCCCATCGAGGATGGCCGCTACGGGTATATTCCCGAAACCGGTCACAACGTACCGGTGCAGTTGCTGGACTACTGGCACACTCATGGCGGCTGGTGGGTGCACGGGCTGCCGGTGACCGAGTTCTTCCGTGAGATCCAGCCGGATGGATCGGAACGCTTCGTCCAGTACTTCGAGCGGACAGTGCTATCCATGGATCTATCCGGCACGACATCGCCTCCAGCGGTCTCCTCGGATAAGCAGGGGTACAACACCTATATCGACCCGGCCGCGCAACAACCGATCGACCATTTCGAGCCGAACCCGCACTTCACCTACTTCCCGGAGACTGGACACACCGTCGCTCACGGCTTCAAGAACGTGTTCGACACGCACGGTGGGGTGGATGTCTTCGGGTATCCGCTCTCCGAGGAGTGGACGGCGGTCAACCCGGAAGGACGCACCGTCGTCTACCAGGTCTTCGAGCGTGCGCGTTTCGAGTGGTGGCCGGACCGCGTGGGTCAGGGCGATGAGATCACCCTGGCGGTGCTGACGCTTGAGCGCCTCCAGCGTGCCGGCTGGATCGACTAAGGCCACGTTTCCACTCCTCCCCGACCGAATTGCGCGCGGAGGACGGCAACCCGCGTACGTGCATCATGAGGGTTCCCAAGGGGTCAAGCTAGGCGCGATGGATTACGCACCGAAAACGGCTAGTATCAGCCATTCTGATAGTATTTACGATTGGTATCTCCGACGCTTACGACGGATAAGCGCTCTGGGTCCCACGTTCTGCTTGCATCCTGCTGAAGGGATTTCGTCCACATTGCTATGGTTCCACGGGCCAATCTGGCCCCTCGGCGACCGGAGAATTCCCCATCAGGCGCGCCATCAGCCGTTCACTCCACGTCTGCCACGGGCGGTCCGCCAGCGGCCGGTGCCGGTCGCCGCGGCGCTGGCAGTCACAGGTGTGGCCGCCAGTTGGGTAATCATCGAGAAGATGGGGGGCTGGCCGACCTGGACGCTCTTCCCGGCCATTGTGGCCTCAGTATTAGCACTCTCAGCGACAGTGATCGGGGCGGGTTGGCTCTCGGTCATGGCGCTGCAACCGCTGCTTGGATCGAAGGCTCATGACTGGGATGCAGATCCACTTGCGGTGCTCGGTTTGCCTCTGCCCCTGCGGCGTAAATGTGAAGGGCTCGGATTCTGGACCTGCGAGTCGATGGTCGAGTCCATCGAACAGGGTCGCTTCCCCTGGACATCGCTGGAATACGCTGAGCGTATGCAGGTAGAACGCGCTCTCTCTCTGTGGAAGGCCCATCAGGGTGAGCAACAGACCCTGGCGTCATAATGAGTTTCTGCCGGATAGTTGCCATTTCTGATACAACAGGGTAAGAAGATAGGACAGAGACTCACAAGATCGGCCTCATACACGATCGTAACCAGGGAGGGGACGCGTCGTTGTACGAATAGCCGGTTCGGCTCGATCGTAGACTTCTGAAATGTAGAGCAGCATCGATGAGACGCCTCATTCTCGTCGCCATTGCAATAGCTGCCATCGCGGCACTCATCCGATTCGCCGATCTCAGCATTCTGACAACGGCGTTTACGGACATGTCGAGCAGCTCGTTACTGCTGCTCATCGGCTTCTTCATTTTTGGCGCAGTGGTGAAAAGTCTGCGCTTCGCGTTCTATCTCCGTGCCGCAAAACTGGATATTCGCTGGGGAGACGGCATGAGCAGTTATCTGGCAGCGCTGTCGGTGGCAGCCTTGCCTGGCGGCGGCTGGCTCTCGGCCCGGCTCGCGCAAGAACATGGCCATGTGCGCATGCGGCAGGCTGTGTCGGCGATGTACGTCAGTTTCGTCGGCGACGCGATCGCCGTCTCGACCCTGGCCTACGCGGTGTTGCTGTACGCGCGCGAGCCGGCAATCCGGTTCATTTTTCCGGGCGTTGGCATCTTGTTTGCAATCCTCCTGGTCACCATGGGCCGCTCGCAACGGGTGTGGGACATGGTCTCAGGGCTCCTGGCGAAGAACCGCCTCACCCGACGCTGGCTCCCGCAAGGGGAGGACGTGCACACGCGTATCCTGGCGGTGATGCGGGGCAGGGTCATTGCTGGCGGAGTGCTTTTTAGTATCGCCACCACCCTGATTTCAGCCGCCACGCTCTGGGTGCTGGTCAATGGGTTGACCTTTCGAGGGATCTCTTATTTTGAAGGGGTGACGATCATGGCGTTGTCAGAGGCAACGGCAATCGTCATTCCGATGCCGTCCGGCATCGGAGTCAGCGATACCTCGATGGCAGCCCAGTTGAATATCCTGGCGATCGGCTTCCTCCGGGCGACGTACGTCGCGCTCGCGTATCGCTCGATCGACCTTCTGTTTAAGACCGCCTTCGGCACGACAGTGCTCGTCCTTCGTTACAACCGCTTGCTCATGCAGATCCTGCACGTGCGCCGCCGGGCGCGCAAGGCCTACCGTGTGGCAATCCAGTTCGGCCAGGTGAGCGTCAGTATGCCAATGAGCGTCGCCAGGCTCCTATGGCGGATCCACGCGACGTCGCCGCCGATCGCAGTCACCTACGAGCCGCGTGGTGTCCCACAGCGCCGAAAGCAGCGCCATGAAGAACAGCCCCTACCGGTGAATCCGGCAGATTTTGTGAGCAGTTTCGGGATTGTGGTTCCCAGCTCCCGCCGCGAGTCCGCGAACGGGATGGACCGCAGCTCCATCCGTCACTGGGATTAGCGATGGAGCCGCTGACCGGGCCCCGGCTCGATCCGGATCGTAGTCGCTGATCGTCCCGACCTCAGCCGCACGCTCCTCATCCACGCCGGCTATGGTGTGTCGTCGCACTCCTCAGCGCTGACGTCGTCCCGGTCATCGTTGACTTCCGTCCCGACGATGCTTCCATCCTGCGCATCTACTTTGACCTGGGTCTCCCCAACCTCGATCTCATAGACCAGGCGACCGCCATCTCGCTCCAGGTCGACTTCGTTATCGATCGGCCCTGAGGCGACTGTCTGCGCAGACGCGATCGCGGTGTTCGGTGGGATTGTTGCTTCAGCGAGCAGCTCACTTCCGTCGTCGACAAAGGGGCCGTTTGGCCTACTACCCAGCACCACGCTACCCGCTGAGAAGGCAGTCAATGCCATGCCCAGCGCCAGCGCAGCTGCAAGGACGGGGAAGGTGTATCCGAAGCGTAGTCCAGACATTGATACGTCGCTCCTTACGCGCTTTTTCGCCGCAGATCCATCATCGATCTGCAGCCAGTTTCTGATGCGCGCGTTAAAGGGGGATTAACCAAAAATGAGATTATGAAACGTGTGGGTTCGCCGGCATGGTGACCGTGAATGTCGAGCCAGCCCCCGCCTGACTCTTCGCTGAGATCGAGCCTCCATGCGCATCTGCGATCCAACGGCTGATGGCAAGCCCAATGCCCACCCTACCCTCGTTGCGGCCGCGCGCGGCATCAACGCGATAGAAGCGGTCGAAAATGAGTGGGAGATGCTCCGCGGCGATCCCCGTCCCGGTGTCATGCACCTCAAGCCGCAAGTGATCCTGTTCGAGGATCCAGGTCACACGAACGCTCCCCCCTTCGGGGGTGTGCCGAATCGCGTTGTCCAGGAGGTTGAAGAGGAGCTGGTGGAACAGCGTCAGGTCGGCCGGGATCGTGACGGCCGGCCCAGCGGCGGAAAGCGTGACTCCGGCCTCGTCGGCGAGCGAACGCATCTGCTCGATGGCAATTTCCACCGCCGCAGGGACATCAACAGCGTCGCGCTGAATGGGAATCTCTCCAGCATCAGCACGAGCGAGTAGGAGCAGGCTGTTCACAAGGTCAATGAGTCTGTCGGATTGCTCGCCGACAGCTTCCAGTACCTTCCGGTACTCAGCTGTATCACGCGGGCGGCTCAACGTCACCTCGATCTCGCCTCGCATAATCGTGAGGGGGGTGCGCAGCTCGTGGGACGCATCGGCCGTGAACCTGCGCTGCCGTTGAAAGGCGCCGTCGAGGCGCTCCAGCATATCGTCAAACGTGCGCTCCAGCCGGCCAAGCTCGTCGTCAGGCAGATCGAGGCCGAGCCGCTGGTTCAGGTTCTTGGCCGAAAGTTGCCGGGCCGTCTGCGTGATGCGGTCGACTGGAGCCAGGGCACGTTCGGCGAGGATGAAACCGACCAGACCTGCGGAGAGGACTGCCATCGGAAACGCAAGGCCGATGATCGCCTCCAACGTGCCGAGCGTCTCTTGCATGTCCTCCTCAGACTCAGCGACGGCAATGGCCCCAATGATGTTGCCGTTCCGGCTGATTGGAACGGCCAGGACACGAAATGTATCCTCCTCTCCCTGCACTCGTAGCCACCGCTCAGCGCCCGCAAGCACAGGTCGCACATCATCGATAAGTGGCGGCAACTCTTCATCAAGGGCGCTTGTGTCCAGGAGCAGGCCCCCAGAACTGTCGAACACGCGGATGAAGCCCTCGTCGTCGAGATTGCCCTCCACCTCATTCTCCACTTCGTCGTCGACTGGGCCCGGTGGTACGACATGGATGGGCAGGACAGGTAGGCCATCCTCCACCTGGATCACCTGCATCAGCACCTGCACACGAGTCTCGATACGGTTATCGAGATTCTCTTGAAGCGCGCCACGCAGCGCGATATAGACACCCGAGCTGAACAGCGCCAGGAGCAGTGTCAACGATAGGACATGCCAGATGGTGAGGCGGACCCGGATCAGGCGCAGGGGATTGCGCATCGTCAGGCGGATTCTGGATGGTCGGAGATGCGATAGCCAGCGCCGCGTGCCGTCTGGATCAGTTTGGTCGGAAACGGGTCATCGAGCTTGCGCCGCAGGTAGCGGATGTGCACGTCGATGACGTTGGTGCCAGTGTCGAAATCAAAATTCCAGACGTGCTCGGCGATCATCGAGCGGGTAAGGACCTGGTTCGGGTGGCGCATCAGATACTCGAGTAGCGCGTACTCTTTGTTGGTCAGATCGATCACGGTGCTCTGCCGCTTGACTACTCGGGTGGTGGTGTCGAGTGTCAAGTCCGCGACCCGCAGCTCTATGTCCGCGAGAACCGGCTCACGCCTCGTCAGGGCCCGGAGACGGGCCAGCAACTCGGCGAACGCGAACGGCTTGACCAGGTAGTCGTCGGCGCCGCTGTCGAGACCACGGACCCGATCGCCGATCGAGTCCCGTGCGGTCAGCATCAGCACCGGCACGCCGAGGCCCCGAGCACGCAGCGTACGGCAGACATCGATGCCGTCACGCCTGGGAAGCATGATGTCGAGGACGACCACGTCATAATCGACAATATCAGTCCATGCGAGGGCATCGTCGCCGTCGCCGGCGACATCCACGGCATAACCCGATTCCGTCAGCCCTTTCTGAATGAAGTCAGCGATCCGTTGCTCATCCTCGACAACCAGCACCCGCATGGATGTACCGATTCCTCTCCAGTCGAGCCAGAGTCTCGCCATGAACAGCGTAAATGTCCGAGATGAACATAAGATTATCGCGTGGGAGGGTCTATCTGTAGGAATGGGACAGTATGAGCCAGATGAAACGATGATGCAGGGCGGTCACGATGGGGTTATCATAGTGGCCACGGTATCAACGACGCGAAGAGAAGGATGTGCCGATGCCAGCTGAAACGCGCACAATGCCGGGCAGGATCACCCGCGAGCCGAATGGTGAGGAAGTTGCCAGCGGGTGGTGTCTGATTGCTTATGAGACCGGTGTCCGCCACGAGGTTCTGGAAGAGTGGCGCGGCGAGATGGCCTGTTCCGACGCCGAAGCGCGCAACGCCATCGCTGACGCCGAGGGTACGACTCTGCACCTGCACCTTGAGCCCTACGGTGGGGAGTTCGAGCCCTGGAACGGCCCGGTAATGGTTTCCCTCGTAGAGGAAACCCTCGACCCCGACGCCCGCCGGATTACCCTCACGTCCGCCGGCCCCATGACCCGCTTCCGCCCCGGAGTCGAAGCGAAGACGCCCGCCGGGACATAATGCGCCTGTTCTAGGCTGCGCAAGGGCGGAGGAGCGTGTACCGGGGCGCAGCGCAGGGTCCTTCCTTGGTCGCCTCGAGCGGAGACCCACGACTGCGCCTTGAGCACGCCTGCCGATCTACAGGTCATCGTGAGTACTCGACCACGATGATGGTGACACTCCCGTAGGGGAGGAGCTCGTCTCCTCCCGAACCCCCGGTCCGCTTGACGCGGGAGGAGACGAGCTCCTCCCCTACGGACAAATAAGAACCCCGGAGCGTGACAACTCCCCTGTAGTCCAGTCCTGCGTTTGATCGTCATCCTGACGCAAGGAAGGATCTCTTGCCTGCCACCCGCGGCGTTGGACCAGAGATCCTTCGCTTGCGCTCAGGATGACTGTCAAGCGCCGGATGACGAATAGGCGCCGGATGACCAATAGGCGCAGGATGCGGTCACCCCCGACCGACAGGCAGAACCCTGGACCGTGACAACGCCCCTGTGGTCCAGTACTGAGCGCCGTCGAAGGATCTGGTCGCATGGAGGGCTGGAGGAAAGAGATCCATTCGACTCCGCTGCGCTTCGCTCAGGAGGACCGATCCTACGAGCTACCCCCGCACAAAAACCGCTCGTACCACTCGACCACCCGGTTCAGGAGGTCGAGCTGGTGCTTGCGCTCGCGGATCGAGTGGCCTTCACGCGGGTAAGTCACGAGCGTTGACTCGACGCCGACCTGCTGCAGCGCGATGTACATCTCGATACTCTGACTTGGGCTCACTCGCGTGTCGGCTTCGCCGTGCAAGATGAGGGTCGGCGTGCTGGCGTTGCGGATATAGCGGATGGCCGAGCGCTCGA
The DNA here is from genome assembly GCA_963729445.1 of uncultured Chloroflexia bacterium. Lineage (GTDB taxonomy): Bacteria > Chloroflexota > Chloroflexia > Thermomicrobiales > CFX8 > JACCZH01. The sequence continues at coordinate 671,498 of CAVSNU010000002.1, read as the reverse complement.
AGTAGGTGTCCGGGTCTTCATACGGGGACTTCTCAAAGTACGAGAGATTGGCGCTCGGGATGTCCCCCAGGCTGTTGTCGCTGATCATGTTGGGCAGCCCCGCGCCCATCACCGCGGCCTTGAACCGGTCGGTCTGGCTGACCGTCCAGGCAGTCATGTAGCCGCCCCAGCTCCAGCCGCCGACACCGAGGCGGTCGGGGTCGGCGATGCCGCGCTCGATCATCGCGTCCACCCCGGCCAGCATGTCACGGTACTCATTACGGCCCACCTCGCCGAAAAGCGCGTTGAGGTACTCTGAGCCGCGCCCGGTACTCCCTCGCGGGTTGGGCATCAGGACGGCGAACCCACGTCCCGCCAGCAGCGCCCCCCAGTCGTGCCAGCTGCCATAGAACCGGTTGGACCATAGCCAGGTCGGCCCGCCGTGGACGCTCACGATCAGCGGATAGCGCCGCCCCTCGATGTAGCCGTGCGGCTTATAGAGGATGCCCTCGACCTCGACACCCGGATCGCTCGTCCAGCGCACGATCTCCGGCTCACCAAAGGCGGCCTGCCGCAGCGCGTCGTTGAACGTGGTGCGCTGGTTGCCCTCCGGCCCCTGGAACGTCCAGACTTCAGGCGGACTGACGAAGTCCTCCTTGATGGCGGCGACCCGGTTGCCGTCGCTGCTGACGGTTGGTGGACCCTCTAATGTGCCCGTCGCATCCTTCGCGGTGATCCTGGTGCGCGTGCCGTCCCACTCCAGCCGGTAGAGCACCGAGTTGACGCTCTCGGTGCCGACAAGGAGTAGCGCCTCACCCCCTGCGATCGGCGTGATGTGATCGACCGTGCCCGGGTAATCCGGGGTGAGCTGGGTTGGCTCGCCGCCGGAGACTGAGCGGCTGTAGACGGTATCTCCAGTGATCGCTTTGCCGGACGGGCCACGATACGCGACGCGATCGCCGTCGCTGGACCAGGAGAGGTCGTCCGCGGTGCCGGTCAGCGTGAAGATGAGTTTCGCGTTGCCACCCTCGCGGTTGAGAGTCATGACCTCGGTCTCGCCGAGTGTGTCGTTGTAGCGTGGGGTGTTGGTCGTGTTGATGACGACGCTACGGCTGTCCTGCGACCAGGCATAGCCCCACACCTGGAGCTTCTCGGGCGAGATCGGTTTGGCTTCGTTGTTCGTCGGATCGACGCTCCAGAGCCGCTGGAACTTGTAGTTGGTGTCCCAGACCTTCGCGTCGTCGCGCTCGTCCTTGCGCTGCTTCTCCTCTTCGGTCTCCGGTTCAGTCACGAGCAGCGTCAGGAGAGATCCGTCCGGCGACCACCGCAGATCGCGCATGTCCCCCTGCTGATCGAAGACGCGTTGTGCTTCGCCTCCGTCAATGGGCACGACATACAGACTGGCCTTGCCGCGTTCCGCCCGGTCGGAGAGAAAGGCGAGCCGGGTGCCGTCCGGCGACCAGCGGGGCGAGTGGTCGTGCCACTGGCCACTCGTAAACTGGCGCGGTGCATGCTCCTGAAAAGGGAGCAACCCAGATGGCTGACGTGCGGTGCTCATCTTCCTTGCTGATAGGCGAGACGGTAAAGGCGATCGACTCTCCGGATGGAGAGAGTGTGGGCTCTTCCGGGACGTTGTAGGAGACGAGTTGTTCCGGGGTGAGCGGCCGGCCAGGTGCCGGCTCAGGTGCGCTAGTCAATGGTCGAAGGTCCCTTCGTCACGTATGCCATTCTGATATCGAGCGATTATAGGGTACCAATGGGGTTCTCCCCGCTCTTGCCGATATAGATCCTTGCGGCCCATTTTGGGGTCTGGGGCTGTGGTTAAGTAAAGATGTCGTTGCCTAACCATGGGGGGAGTTGGACGATGAGCGAACAGTCACCCTCGGAAACCGCAAAGGATGTAGCCCAGACCGTTTCCCGGAAAGAGACGGCCAGGGAGGTGTTGCGCGAGTTCGGCCAGGACGATGTTCCTGGACTCGCAGCTGAGATCGCGTACCATCTCATCTTCTCGCTTGCGCCGTTATTGATCTTCATAATCAGTGTCGCTGCGGTTGTCGACCAGTTCACCGGCGTGGAAGTCGCACAGCAGCTGAAGGAGCTGATCACTGAGAATGCTCCGAGCGAGAGCGCCCAGGAGGTGCTGAGCTCCCTGGTTGACAACGCGATTGCCAACACCGCAGGCAGGGCCGCGTCATTTGGCGCCATCTCCTCACTACTGCTCGCCCTCTGGGGTGGGTCCAACGCTGTTGGGGCGCTGATGAAGGCCTTCAACCGGGCCTATGATGTCACGGAAGAGCGCCCGTTCCTGAAGAAGAAGCTCGTCGCCCTCGGCCTGACCATTCTCATGGGGATTCTGGTGAACGTCGCGTTCGTTCTCTTTGTCTTCGGAGGGGCCATTGGTGAATGGGTCGCGGAGTGGTTTGGTCTTGGGTCGGCATTCAACTGGGCCTGGAATCTCGCGCGCTACCCCCTCTCCGTGATCTTTATCATGTTCCTGCTCGCGGTACTGTATTACCTTGGCCCAAACATCAACCAGTCCTTCGTCTGGATCTCTCCAGGGTCGGTGATCGCGACCCTGCTGTGGATTGGGCTCCTCTTTGGCTTTCAGTTCTATCTGAGAATCTCCGACCCTGGTAGTGCATACGGTATCTTCGGCGGCCTGATCGTGCTCTTGTTCTTCTTCTATTTGACCGGCATGGTCTTTCTCATCGGCGCCGAGATCAATGCCGTGATTGGCAAGCAGAAGGACCCAGAGATGATCGCGGATCTTAGGCGTGGCCGCGTGGAAGCCAACTCTCCGGAGAGTGCCGGGGGATTCGGGAACCCCGGTCAACGCCGGTCTATCGTGCAGCCACTCGGGCTCCATGGCCCTGAGGTTCCGCACGAGACGAGCGCGAAGACGAAGGCCCTCGCCCTGGGAGCGGTCGCCGCGGCAACGGCGCTGATGCTGGGCGCCAGAGTAAAGGGCATGCTCGGCAGGTAACGACAGGCCCAAGCCGCACCAGCTGGTGCGGCTTGGGCGTTATCGCATCTGGGGACACGTTGGACGTTACTGCTCCTCGGCCGCACGGCGGGCGCCGGCGATGCCGGTGGCTTCGAGCAGATCCTCGTTTTGATGCATCTCGGCGTCGGTTTCCTGGGTTGGGATGAAGCGCAGCTCGGCGATGCGCAAGTTGTCCAACTCTTCAACCCGGATGATATAGGGGCCGATATTCACGGAATCACCCGTCTCAGGCAGGTGGCCGATCTTCGAGAACACGTAGCCCCCGATGGTGTTGTTGTCCTCAGCCTCCAGGTGCAGGCCCAGCTCCTCGTTGACGTCTGAGAGCAAGGTAAGACCGCTCACGAGCCGTGAACCGTCCGGTTGGACCTGAGTTTGCGACTCCGGTGACTCAAACTCGTCGGGGATATCACCGAGCAACCGTTCGACGATGTCTTCAAGCGTCACCATTCCGGCGGTACCGCCGTACTCGTCCACCAGGATCGCGACATGGGTACGCTCGCGCTTCATGACGTTGAGCAGCGTATCAATCGGGATCGTTGTCGGCACCGGAAGGGCGGGCCGCACCAGCGCGCGGATGTTGAACTCGTCGACGTTCACGCGACCGGTGAGGATGGGGAAGAGATCCTTCACGTAGACGATGCCGACGATATCGTCGATCGTCTGGTCATAGACCGGATAGCGTCCAAACTTGCCGGACGACAGGACGTCCTGCACTTCGTCGATATTGGCGTCCACCGGGATCGCAAGGATCTCGGTGCGCGGCACCATGATTTCGTCGGCGGCGTAATCATGGAACACGAAGGCACGACGAATAATCTCTTCTTCCACATCAGCCAGCTCACCGCCCCGGCGGCTGGCCGCGACGATCAATCGCAGCTCCTCTTCGCTATAGACCAGCGAGTGCTCGGCCGCGGGCTGGACACCGATCAAGCGCAGAAAGAACTGGCCGGTCGCGTTCATGCTGTAGATGATGGGCTTGAAAATCTTCAGGAAGATAGTCGTCGGCACCGCAACAGCCATTGAGGTCTTCTCTGGATACTGGAGCGCGTACGACTTCGGCGCAAGCTCACCGAAGACCACATGCAAGAACGTCACAATCGCGAACGCGATGATGAATGAGATCGTGTGCGTGCTGATGACGGCCAGGGAATGAGGCACGATGCTCTCAAGCACCGGATCAAGCAGCTTGGCGAGCGCGGGCTCTCCAATCCAACCGAGCCCGATACTGGAGATGGTGATGCCGAGCTGGGTTGCGGCGATATAACCGTCGAGATCCTTGATTGCCGAGAGCACCGGTACTGCTCGCCGGTTCCCCTCGCTTACCAGTGCATCGATGCGGCTACGCCGTACCGATACCAGCGCAAACTCGGTCGCGACGAAGAAGCCGTTTGCTGCTACCAGGCCAATCATCGCCAGTAGATTCAAAATAATAACGAGTGTGTCGTTGTCCATTTTCTATTTCCGTTAACGTACGATAATCTGCGAGGCGTGGGCGCGCCGTGTCTACACCGCTACGCACCTCCAAGAGGCATACCCATATGGGGGCATGCCGGATGAAGAGAGAGCAGGCCAAAGCCAAGCCATCCCTGCGACACCAATTGTTGGCGATGGGATACTGGTCGGTTTGAGCGGGCGGTGGCCATGCCGGGCGGCAAGGCGGTCGCTATCTAGTCAGGTCAGCACAACTCGCGCAATCATGAAGTAGATGGTCAACCCTGTTCCATCTACCAGGGTAGAAATTAAAGGCGCCGAGACCACCGCAGGATCAACTCCGATGCGGCGTAATACCAAGGGCAGAATTGATCCAACAATTGTGGCCCATACCACAATAATAAACACAGACGACGCAACAATCAATGCGATATCGTAGTCGGTGCGCAGCAGCACTGCCCTGGCGAACATGATGGCAGACAGTACCAGGCCCAGCATGACCCCCACTTGCATCTCTTTGCTCACGACCCGCACCAGGTCGCTAAAGCGGACGTCCTCAACCGCCATGGCCCGCACAATGGTTGTGACGACCTGGGATCCGACATTTCCGCCCGTGCCGATCAGGAGTGGAATAAAGAACGCCAGCGCCACCGCGGAGCTGAGCTCGTTCTCGAAGTACTGCACCACGGTGGTGGTATATGCCGCTGCCAGGAAGAGCACCAGCAGCCAGACGACCCGCTTTCTCCAGAGCAGAAATGGGCTGGCTCGCAGGTATGGTTCCTCCAGCGGTTCGGAACCGCCCAGGCGCTCGATGTCCTCGGTGGCTTCCGCCTCAAGAATGTCGGCCACATCGTCCGCGGTGATGATGCCGAGCAGCCGGTTGTCCTCATCCACGACCGGAATTGCCACGAGGTTGCGCTCGGTCAGGGCGCGGGCTGCGTCTTCCTGGTCGGCTGTGACCGGCACGCTGATAATGTCTGTTTCCATCAGGTTGGACACCAGCCTGTCCAGTGGACTGAGCACCAGGACACGCAGCGAGAGCACGCCCAGCAACTGGTCATCGTCGTCCGTGACGTAGACGTAGTAGATTGTCTCTGCTTCCTGGGCAACCTGGCGCAGAGCCTCTATAGCCTGGTCGGCGCGCAGATGCGGGTGCACCGAGACAAACGCTGAGGTCATCCGCCCACCGGCGGTATCCGGTGGATAGACCAGCAGCTCGCGCAGCTCAAGAGCCTTCTCGACGTTCATGGCCAGCAGGATGTGCTCGGCCCGGTCGGGGTCCAGCTCGCTAATGATGTCAACCGCGTTGTCAACCTCGACCTTCTCGAGCACCCGCGCCGCATCCTCGTCCGTCAACGCGTTGAGTATCTCGGCGGCTTCGCTGGGATCCAGCGCTTCCAGGAACACGGCCGGCTCGATCTCTTCGAGCACAGCAGCCAGACGATGCCGCTCAGCGGGCAGCAGCTCCTCAAGGATCTCGGTGATCTCGCCAGTGTGGACCAGTTCTCTGAGTAACTCCACGGTGGACGCGACGTCACCGGCCTGTAGGCTGGCAGCGAGCTCGTTTGGCAGGCGTATTCTCGTCTCGGCCATCGACGTGGAGCCTCGCTGTTCTTGTATGGAAAATGCGCTTCATCAACCCGGTAATGGTACCGGACGGCTAGGGTGTGCGTGGTTGTTGGGCCGCTGTCCGCACGTGGTAGGCTCAGGTGCCAGAATGGGATCTAGCACGCATTAGAGGAGTACAGCACATCATGGTTGTAGCGGACCGTGGCACCTGGGCGCGCGCCGAGGTGCCCGCGGAAGAGACCTGGAATCTCGCGGATATCTATCCGGACATCCCGAGTTGGGAAGCCGACCTCCAGCAGATTCGTGACGACGTGCCGCACCTCGTGGCGCTGCGAGGCACCCTTGGTGAAGGCCCGGGTCAGCTGTTGCAGGCTCTGCAGCTTGAGGAAGCGATTGGGGAGCGACTCAGCCGGGCCTTTTCATATGCCGGGCTAAAGAGAGACGAAGACAATACCGACACGCAGGCCCAAGCGAACTATGATCGCGTCGTCGTCCTGAGCGTCGAGGTCAGCAGCGCCGTAGCTTTCCTGGAGCCGGAGATCCTCTCCCTGCCGGAAGGCACGGTCGAGCGGTATCTCGAGGAAGAGCCAGGGCTTGAGAAGTATCGCCATGCTCTGGAGACGTTGCTGCGGCAACGGGAGCATGTGCTCTCCGCTGAGATGGAGACGCTACTCGCCAGTGCCGGCGAGATGGCGATGGCCCCTGACAACATCTTCTCCATGCTCAACGATGCCGACCTGGAGTACGGCACCATCGAGAACGAGCAGGGCGAGCAGGTCACGCTGACCAAGGCGAACTACCAGCGCTTCCTGGAGTCGCGCAACCGCGTGGTGCGCAGGGCCGCTTTCGAGGCGATGCACGCCGCGTATCGCGCGCATCGCAACACTCTGGGTGCGACCTACGCGGCGAGTGTCAAGACCGACGCGTTCTTTGCGCGTACCCGGAAGTACGAGAGCTCGCTCGAGGCTTCGCTCTCGCCGAACAACATCCCGGTCGCCGTCTATGACGCGCTGGTGGAGACGGTCAACCGGCATTTGCCGCTGCTGCACCGCTATATCGCCCTGCGCAAGCGGGTACTGGGTGTCGACAAGCTGGGTGTTCACGACCTGTACGTTCCGATCGTGCCTGAGGTAAAGGTTGAATACAGCTATGACGAGGCTGTTGAGACGGTGCTGCAAGGCCTCTCCCCGCTGGGCGACGATTACGCCCAGACGCTCGGCACCGGCCTGGATTCGCGCTGGGTGGACATCTACGAGAACAAGGGCAAGACCAGCGGGGCCTACTCCTGGGGCGTGTATGGCGTGCATCCCTTCATCTTGTTGAACTGGTCGCACCAGCTGCGCGACGTGTTCACGCTGGCCCACGAAGTCGGCCACGCGATGCACTCGCATTACACCAGCACAACCCAGCCATACACCTATGGCAACTACACGCTGTTCGTCGCGGAGGTGGCCTCAACCGTGAACGAGCTGATCCTGACCGAGCACATGCGCAAGCAGACGAGCGACAAAGCCCTTGACATGTATCTGGTCAACAACGCGCTTGAAGATTTCCGGGGCACGCTCTTCCGCCAGACGATGTTCGCCGAGTTCGAGCGCTGGGCCCACGAGCGGGTCGAGGCCGGCGACGCGTTGACCCCGGAGGCGTTGAGTGCCAAATATGGCGAGTTAGCCGGACGTTACTATGGACCGGACGTGGAGATCGACGAGAACGTAGCGATCGAGTGGGCGCGCATTCCGCACTTCTATCGTGCCTACTACGTCTACCAGTATGCGACCGGCATCTCGGCGGCGGCGGCCCTGACGCGCCAGATCCTTGAAGAAGGGGAGCCGGCTCGGGAACGCTACCGCACGTTCCTCTCCGGAGGATCGTCGAAAGACTCGCTGGATCTCCTGAAGGACGCGGGCGTCGACATGTCTACCCCTGAACCGGTTGAGCAGGCGTTGCAACTGTTCGAAGCGTGGCTGGATGAGTTGGAATCTCTGCTGGACGAAGACGCCTAACCGTATTCTGTTTCAGTCCGGCCAGGTGGTCTGTTCTGACCACCTGGCCGGATCGTCTTCGTCATGGCAGCGGCGTCACGTCCGCTTCCGTCAGTCCCGTGTCGCTCAGCGCTGTCTCCAGGCTGTCGTAGCGTACATAACGCACCACCCGCCCATCCTGCACCTGGAAACAGGATGCGATAATCTGTTCCCCCAGATCCTCTCCAGATTTAGTCGACCGCCATGCTCCGCGTTGTTCAGTGACGACAACGTTGTCCTGTGCAAAGAGGCGGAGCGTCGTCAGACGCAACCCGGCACGCCCGAGCCATTCGCGGAGTAACTGGTGGCCGTGACCCGACCCGCGAGGCCCGCCGAGCTCAATATCAGGGTCGGACAGCTCCAGCAGGCGATCGATATCTTGACGGCCGGCGGCGTCCTGCCAGTCCAGGACAACAGAAACAGGGGGTTGAGGGACCATCTGAGCTCCTTCGGTTTGACTGCGTAGCGTTCCTGGTGTTATTGGCCGACGACACAGCCATACTCTGGTAGTCTATTATCGGGTCTGTTAGCGTTATACCCGAGTTCTGAATAACGTTCGCCGCGTCGCAGGTGCGGGGTGCGCTCTGAGTCACGGCAATCTTGAGACAGCGAATAGCCACAGTGCACGGGAATGGGGCCGGGTGAGCCAGGAGGCTTGGCAAAACGATCTCTACGAACAGCTTGCCGCCGGGTCGGCCGCCGAGGTGAACCCGATTGCAGGCGGGCTGCTGCAGACACTGGACGACCGCCGCTTCCAGGCGCTCCGCGACACCCTGCTTGATGACCTGCACCTCTACCCAGGCGCTGCCGTGCTCGAAGTAGGCTGTGGTCCCGGCATGATGCTTGAGTCAATGCACGAGCGCGTGGGTCCCGAGGGCAAGGTCAGCGGGTTGGATCTCAACCCCCATTTCATCGGCGTCGCCAACCGCCGCGTGCAAATGCTCGGGTACGGCAACGCGACCTTCGTGACCGGCGACTGCCACGCGCTTCCCTTCGAGGACTGCACCTTTGATGCCGTTGTGGCCGAGAAGCTCCTCATGCACGTGGGGCCTATCGCTCAGGTCATTGGTGAGATGCAGCGGGTGCTCACGGTCGGCGGCCGGCTGGTGCTGGCCGACTACGATCCCTTTACGATCATGACCGCCGGGCCGGATCCCGCGTTGACATCGCGGGTCATGGCCTCCGTCGCCAAGGTCTATGCGTCGCCAAACGCCGCGCGTGAGACTGCCAGCGCCTGCGTCCAGGCCGGACTCTATATTGAGAGGGTACACGGGCACCTGCAGGTATTTGAGGATCCCTATAGCAAGACCGTCGCCGGCGTTGCCAACATCTGGTACGAGCACGCTGCCTCCGGCAGGCTGGTCGACCGTGGCACGGCCCGGCGCTGGTTGAAGGCGATCGAGCTGACAGCCACAGAAGGGCGCTTCATGATCGCGATTCCGCACATCATTACCGTTGCCTCGAAAGTCCGTTAGCACAAGGAGTGGAATGAGATGAGTACGGAACATGCGCGCGAGGAAGTCCGCTACGCGCGCCCAGAGTTGCTGGTAGAGCCGCTCTGGGTGTGGGAGCATGCGGACGACCCGAACCTGGTGATTATTGACTGTGATGGCTACGAGGCGTTCGACACGCGCGCTCACGTCCCGGGCGCGGTCGGGCTGCCGGTTCACCCCTATTTTCGCGACGTTGATACGGGCGAGGGCGTCGCTACCGCCGAGCAGACCGAGACGATCATGCGCGGCCTGGGTGTAAACCAGGACTCCCGGATCATCCTCTATGATTCGCAGGGCGGGTTGCTGGCGTCGAGGGTCTGGTGGGTGCTCTGGTATTACGGGCACGAGAACGTTGCCCTGATTAATGGCGGGTGGCCGGCCTGGATCGCGAGCCGCATGCCGACGACACACGACCACCCCCAGGTGACGCCGGGCAACTGGACCGCCGTCGTGCACGAGGACCGCATCGCCAGCTGCGACGTGATTCTGCCGGGTATTCAGCGCGGCGACACGCTTGCCCTCGATGTGCGCTCCGACGAAGAGTGGCTGGGGCGCAAACCGGCGCCGAATGCGACGAATCAGCGCGAGGGTCATATCCCTGGCGCCGTGCACATCGAGTGGCGCGAGTTTGTCGACTGGGACAATGCCACGCGCTTCAAGCCGGCGGTGGCGATCCTGCAGCGTCTTGAGCAGGCCGGCGTCACGTTCGACAAACGCCTGGTGCCCTACTGACAGGGAGGGATCCGTGCGGCGCACGGAACGTTTGTCCTGCACCTGCTTGGTGCTGATAATGTCGCGAACTACGACCTCTCCTGGGCGGAGTGGGGTAACCGGCCGGATATGCCGGTTGAGCGCGAATAATCCTGGAGACGCACTCCATGTGATGGGTTGGGCTCTCGAGGCATAACGATGAGGGGAAGGGTGACATGTCAACTCCCGAGGAGGTTGTCCTGCGCTGGAAAACGGTGGCCAGCTCGCTGGGTATTCGATTGACCGACGAGGATATCGAGCGGATCGGCGTGCCGGGTACGGTTGAGCGGATCGCAATGCTCGACGACATCGTCCGCGCCACCGGCGCGCGGGACGTCGTGCCCGATTACCTCGCTGACACGCGCAAGACGGGCGGGACAGATGAGTAACGAATTCCTCAAACGTCCGCTTGCTGACGTCGCTGCCGCGATCGCGGATCGCGACGTCTCACCAGTCGAGGTGACTCAGGCTGCGCTGGATGCCATTGAGCGCGATAACCCGACCCTGAACGCATTCCGGGTGGTGCTTGCTGAGCGAGCACTGGAAGCCGCAAAGCAAGCGGAAACCGAGATTGGTGCGGGCAACTATCGCGGACCGTTGCATGGGGTGCCGGTCGCTGTCAAAGACTTGATGGCCATGCGCGGCACCCAGACGCGTGCCGGGTCCATTGTTCTCGGCGACGAAGAGGACCGGGAAGACAGCGAGGCCGTCCGGCGCCTGCAGGAAGCCGGGGCGGTGATCGTCGGCAAGACGCACATGCCGGAGTTCGCCTACTCGCCGGCCTCGAACAACCAGCACTACGGCCCGGTGAGGAATCCCTGGAATCTCGAGCACGATACCGGAGGCTCCAGCAGCGGCTCCGGCTCAGCCGTCGCGGCCGGGCTGGTGTACGGCGCCACCGGCTCAGACACCGGCGGGTCGATCCGCATGCCGTCTGGCCTGTGCGGGTTGGTGGGGTTGAAACCGACCTTCGGGCTGGTGAGCGCTCGTGGCGCGGTCTCGCTCTCCTGGTCGGCGGATCACATCGGGCCAATGACGCGTACCGTACACGACAATGCGCTGATGCTCGATGTTCTGGCCGGCTACGACCCCGGCGATTCCCGCACCCGCGACGTCCCAGTTGGCGATTATGCGGCGTCGGTTGCGGGCGATGTCTCGGGACTGAGGATTGCCGTCCTGACTGACGACGGCTCCGGCGTTCTGGGCACTGAGGCCGTGCTGCGCGGGATGCAGGCTGGAGTTGCGGCACTGGAGGGAGCTGGTGCGACGTCGGCTGAGATGGCGTTACCACAGCTCGCCGATCTTCAGCTTGTCAACGGCGCGATCCTGAACATCGAGGCTGTCGCCTATTACGAGCGCTTCTTGCGTGATTGCCCCGATCGTCTTGCGCAGTGGACGCGCGATCGGATGCTGGGCGCCTACGCCTACAATCCGACGGCCTTCGTCCAGCTACAGCAAGCGCGGGCCGTCTTGCGCGAACAGATGCACGCCGCGTTGTCGGACTTTGACGTGCTGGCGTTGCCTGGCATGCCCTATGAAGCGCCGCCGCTCGGGGTGGTCAATCGCATGAACACGCGCTTCACCGGTCCCTTCAACGCCCTTGGCTGGCCGGCAATCGTCGTGCCGGTTGGGTTGGGTGAGGGCGGCTTGCCAGTATCACTACAGCTCGTGGCCAAACCCTGGCAGGAGCGCCTCCTCTTCAAGGCTGCTCGCGTCGTCGAGCGTGACGGCCCCTGGCAAGGGGGGCAGCTAGCGCCGTTTCCGGGGTAAACGCAGCATCCTCGGGCTTTAAACGGGCGCACTGGGCTCACAACGTTCGTAGCGGCGCAATTTATTGCGCCCTCTCCCACGTCCTGGGAGACCAGGCAAGGCGCAATTATGAGGTTGTCCTGATTGATCCGGTAATTAGGAATGCGTAGCGGCGCAATGTATTGTGCCTTGCCTGTCCGCTCGGGCGCCGGAGAGGGCGCAATGAATTGCGCCGCTACGAACATGGGGCCACAATTATCGGATGAATCAAGACATCTTCATTATTGCGCCGCTACGCAGACGAGGACCTCAACGTCCATGATGACGTTCTGCCTTACCGGATCAGGCTGGATAGGTGTATCTAACGGCTCATCTGTGCGATCACCTGGGCGAGCAGGGCGAGCGCGGCCACAACCCCGAAGACCGCGACCTTGTCCAGGCCCTTGCCCAGCCGAGCCTTGAACACCGGTGCGAGACCGAGCGCCGCAATTGCCAGCAGCCCAACGATCGGGTGGAGCCAGTGCACGCCCCGCAATCCCCCGGACAACACCAGGATCACGCCGGTCGCGACCTGCAGTGCCAGCAACGCGTGGGCTGCGCCGGTGAGCCACGGTGGCACGTCGCGGCCGCGCCGGGCCATCACAAAGGCCACGAGCATCGCGACCACGTAGACGATAAACAGGCCCTCGCCCAGATACCGATGGAAATTTTCCATGTCCCTCGATCTCTCCGTTTCCGGTACAGCGCCCAACTCGCGCTGCGTCTTGGTATAGCCTATCAGCAGGGAGTGTTACAACGCGATAGGCAAGGGAGGCGCGGCCATGCCAGACAAAGTCAGAACGAAGGTCCAGGAGTGGCTCGATGAGATTGCCGAGGCAGGCCGGTCGCTGCACGAGATGGACGCCGCCGAGGGCGCGGCAGGCAACCTCTCTTTGTTTCTGCCGCCCGACACCATCGGCTTGAGCGGGCTCCTACTGGCGCGTATGTCTCGCAAGCGTGCCTATCCGGTCGCGAGCGGGCTCAACCTGCCAACTGGCGCCATCCTGGTCAGCGGTTCCCGGCGCCGGCTCCGCGATCTCAGCGACAACCTCGATGCAGCGCTGTGTGCCATCGAGGTCGAAACCGACGGATCGACCTGGCTGCATCACTCTGACGAGCACGAAGTTGAGCCAACCAGCGAGATCGACTCCCACCTTGCCATCCACGCGATCAGCCTCGGCGGTGTTGCCCGGGTAAACGCCGTTGTCCACGGTCAGCCGCCCTACCTGACGTACCTGAGCCACGTTCCCGAGTACCAGGACGACGACCGCCTGACGCGCCAGCTGTTGCGCTGGGAACCCGAGTTGATCGTCAACTTCCCGAACGGTTTCCGGACCCTGGACTACGTCACGCCGGGCACGCCTGAGCTGGGCAGGATGACCGGCGCTGCCATGGTGCACCATCAACTCGTCGTCTGGAACCAGCATGGCATTATCGTGCGCTCCGAACGCAGCCTGACCGCCGCTCTGGACCTCATCGAGTACGCCGAGGCGGCCGCCCGCTACGAGGTCATGGACATCCAGTGTGGGCGTTGTGCAAGGGGGCTGACCATCGAGAATCTACGCGACATTGCCGCGCGCTTTAAGGTCAAGTCCACGATTCTCGACTCGCTCCCGGAGGATGTGCTGTAGCAGAACCGTCTGATCCGCTATGCGCGAGGATCACGACAGTTTTTCGTACGGGCGCAATTCATTGCGCCCTCTCCGACGCCCAGGAGGCTGGGCAGGGCGCAATTCATTGCTCCCGTACGCAGACAGGGCGGACCTCAATTATCCGATCAACCTGGACGTACCGGTACGAAGGCCGGTTGGTCCGGTAACCGCTCTTTAGCGGTTCAGATGCACCAGCTCGGCGTGGCCGGCCTCGGGATCGTAGTAGAGGCGCGGGTTCTTCATGGCATTCTTGCCGAACAGGACGAACTCGTAGGTGGCCTGGCCGTCGTAGCCCTGCTGCGCGTGGATATCCTGGGGCGGCGGCGGCAGGATCACGGCGTCGCCCGGCTCGAGGATACGGTCTTCGATCAGCTCAACCTCCGCCTCGCCGGGACCGTCGCCCTGGTCCTTACGCTGCCAGACCTGATAGTGGTCGCGCCCTTTGAGAACGCCGATGACGCCCCAGGAACCGTGGCTGTGGATCGGGGTCATGGCCTCCGGCCCAAAGCGGGCGCGCACGAGAATCAGGCCGGTCTCGTCCTCATAGACCGGCTGAGATTGCTGGCCGGTGTGGATGTTGCCCGCAGCTGCCTCTTCGTCAATCTCAGCGTACTCCGGGTTTTTGATGAGTACCTGCATCTTTTCCTGGATGCGCCCGAAAGCGGTCTGCGTCTCACCATCCTCGGCCAGAATGCTCTTCACATCGCCGATGAAGGCGTCGATCGTGTAGTCGTTCGCCATGAAATTCCTCCTCATCGTGCTATGACTCACGTGGAGACGTCCCACCGGAACGTCTCTGCATACTAACGGAACAGGTCCTTCTCGGGGTCCAGAACCAGGTCGCGGGCCGTGCCATGCCCCCGTGGATACTCATAGCCACGGATCAACGCCACCGGGCGGGCGTCCGTCTTGCCGGCCACGAGCTCGGCGGACGAGGCCAGCTCGTCGGCGATAGCCATGATCGTGACTCGCAAGTCGTGGCCCCAGGCGTCGGTTGTGCCGCGATAGTCGACGACCGGCAACATGCCCGCCACGCCGATGGCGACGTTGGTGATGCCCCTGCGCCAGGGCCGACCGAACGAGTCGGTAATGATGATGGCCGGGGCGACACCGAAGCGCGCCTTGAGACCGGCGCGAATCGCCGCGGCCGAGTCGTCCGGGTGGGCCGGCAGCAGGCAGACCGAATCGTCACCCGGGACATTCGAGGCGTCGACGCCCGCGTTCGCACAGACAAACCCGTGGCGCGTCTCGCAGATCATCACCCCGCGCTCCATGCGCAGGATGCGGACGCTCTCGCGCAGGACCACCTCGGTCTGGCGCGGGTCTTTGTGCCAGCGTCTTGCAAAGCTCAGGGCGAGGGCGGAAGGCTCGATCGTGTTGAGATCGACGAGCTGTCCTTCCGCCTTTGACACGATTTTATGGGTGATGGTGACGATGTCGCCCTCTTGCAACCCTGTGTCGCTCGCTTCGATGGCGTCACCAATCATCGCGTTGAGATCATCACCAGGTTGTACCTCCGGAATGCCGTCAAGGCCGACGACCCTCACCTCCGCTGGCATACGATGTTCGTCCTCATTCTGCTCGTTGCGACCTGGGGCCGCTCGTGTTTTCGGTAAGGGAGGGGTTCGTCCCCTCCCGGGCACTGTCGGACCTGAAGCAGGAGGGGCCGAGCCCCTTCCTTACGAGATGCTGACGGATTTACGCCGTCGCCTGGGCGATGGCCTTCACGTTTGGGATCACCTTCTCGCCGTAGACCTGAATGAACTCCTCCTGGTTGCGGCCGACGTTATGGACGTAGATCTCGTCGAATCCCATGTCGGCGTAGCGCTGCACGTAGGCCAGGTGCTCCTCAGGATCGTTCGAGATCAGCACGCGGTTCTTGTAGTGCTCTGGGCGGACCATTTTGGCCATGGCCTGGAAGTCCTCTGGATAGCGAATGTCCGCCTTCGGGAAGGCCATGCCACCGTTGGGCCACTCTTTGATTGCGTTGTCGGTCGCTTCTTCCACGGTGGAGGCGTACGACACGTGCACCTGTAGAATCTTCGCCATCTTGGACGGGTCCTTGCCCTCGCGCCGGGCGCCCTCTTCGAACTTGTCGAAGATCCCCTTGATCTTCTCGTCGGAAGCGCCCACCGTGATGAGGCCGTCCGTGAAGCGGCCCGTCCGGAGCGAGTTCACGGGGCCGGCGGTAGCGACATAGATTGGCGGAGGCTGGTCGGGCATGGTGTAGAGTTTGGCGCTCTCCATCTTGAAGTACGGACCCTCGTGTTTGACCACCTTGCCGGTGAAGAGCTTCTTGATGATCTCGATGGCTTCGAACATCATCTTCGAGCGCGTGCCCCCCTCCGGCCACTCACCGCCGACGATGTGCTCGTTCAACGCCTCGCCGGCGCCGATGCCGACGTAGGTGCGGCCCGGGTACATCGCCTCCAGCGTCGCTGAGGCATGGGCGACGATAGCCGGGTGGTAGCGAAAACTCGGGCAAATGACTCCCGCGCCAAAGCGCTGTTTGGTGCGCTCGCCGAGCGCTGCCATGAAGGCGAAGCTGAAACCGCTCTGGCCCTGCTCCGGAGTCCAGGGGTGGAAGTGGTCTGACGCCATGACGGTACTAAAACCAACCTTCTCCGCCGCCTCACAGTAGTCCAGCAGCTGAGTTGGTGTGAACTGTTCCATCATCGCCGCGTAGCCGATAGTAGCCAAGGTGCTGTTCCTTTCGTATAGCGTGGATTGCTGCTCCTCCGTGGAGGTCAGTTGTGGAATATGACAACGTCATCCGCTCTTCACAGAGGTTCGTAGCGGCGCAATTTATTGCGCCTTGCCTGGCCGTCCGGACGTTGGAGAGGGCGCAATAAATTGCGCCGCTACGCAGTCCGGCGACCCCGCGAACGTGCTAGAAGCCGTTGGCGATGACCTTGTCGATTGTGATCACCATGGTTTCTCGCTGCTCGCGCTTGAAATACGCGTTCTCCTCGGCGGGGCGATACGGGTGGTAGCGCTTGGCCAAACCGAGAATGTCGGCCTGGGCGATCTCCTGGTCGTCGATCGTCTCGTGCACCCTGCCCTCGATCGTCAAATAGCGATAACCATCTTCAAAGCAGACCGAGACGCGCGGTTCGCGGTGCACGTTCTGGTGCTTTACTCGCCCGACCTTGGTGTTCATCACGATGGTGTCGCCCCGCATCTCGTACCACATCACGGTTTGCTGGATTCGTCCGTCCGGCATCGTCGTGGCCAGAACGGCGAAGCGCGGTTTCTCCAGAAAGTCGCGCATCTTGTCGGTCAGTACCATGCTTGGGGTTGCGTCCTCTCTCGTCCGTGTCTCGCATCCTCTCGATCATCATAGCGTGATTGAGCGGGGGAGTATTCCTTGTGTCCTCTCCCACGTGGAAGAGCGCTCTCCCCGCGGGGAGGTTCCGGGGCGAGGACTTCCTCTACTCCAGATCCATCGCCCGTAACCGCATGGTCGCGAACACGAGCGTGAGGGCGATCAGGACCGATGCGGCCAGCATCGCGGACGGGAAGCGGATCGCGTTATTTACCTGGAACTCGGGATCGGACAATAGCCGGCTGTAGATCGACTGGACGTAATGCTGGATGCTCAAGAGCTGCGCGCCAGGGATGAGCCGGCCCAGGAGCGTTTCCCAGAGCAGGATGTAGATGATGCCGGCGATGAGTGCGCGTGGAATGATCAGACTCAGCGCCAGGAAGAGGGCCCCATACGTCAGGACGCCCACGAGCATGGCCAGCACGGCCGCCGCCAGCATATCGAGGTTGTCGACTGCGTCGCCACGGCTGGCCATCAACCAGGCAATGGCCGCGCCGATGATGAGCGTGATCCAGGTGGATTGGACGACAGCGGAATACTTCTCGATGATGATCCGCGAGCGGCGGATCGGCTTGAGTACCAGATAGACCATTGTGCGGTCCTCAAGCTCGTTCCCCAGCGCAATGGTCGCCAGAATGACGGTGGCCAGCGGCAGGATAGTCGGGACGAGGATCGTGCGGAAGAGCTGGTCAAACCACTCGCGACCGGTCTGGATGCTCGGGTCGATGAGGTAAATGACCGTGAACAGCACCGGGGCAAGGCCGAAGAGCGCCACTACCCGAATAGCCTTGCCGCCTGCTGAACTGGCGCAGGGTCAAGATGCAGTATTGGGAAGGTCAGGAAGAGGGTGCGTGTGAGTGCCGACATCGTTACCGTCCCACGACATAGGCGAAGACGCTCGCCAGAGAATCATCAACCGGCGACACTTCGTAGAGCCGGATATTTGCCCGCTGTGCCACCACGGGAACGGACTGATAGAACGCGCGCACGTCTGCGGTTTCAGCAACGATGATTGGCTGGTTGCCGTTGGAGCCCCCCTCCAACCGGATAGCAATGGTGGAAGGCTCCTGGATCAGGGCCGCGGCAAGCGCGCGGGCGTCCGCAGCTCGAATCCGGACGCCGCGAGCGTGCTCGTCGATCTTGTCGCGGATGGCGCGAAAATCACCTGCGGCCGCCAGCTTGCCGTTGACGATCACCAGAATGCGGTCAGCGACACGCTCGACCTCATCCAGAACATGCGACGAGATCAGCACGGTCTTGCCGTCACGGCCCAGCTTGCGGATCAGCTCCATCATGCGCGCGCGTTGCAGGGGGTCGGTGCCGGTGAGCGGCTCATCCATCAGGACGACCTGCGGATCGTGGACGATCGCGGCGGCAATCTTTGTTCGCTGGCGCATGCCCTTGGAGTAGCCGCGCAGCGGCCTGTCGCCATCCTTCACCAGCTCGACGATCTCCAGAGCGCGCTGGGCTGCTTCCTCAGGGTCGGGCATTTTCTGGAGTACGGCGTTCAGCGTCAGGAACTCACGCCCGGTCATGAACGGATAGATATGCTCCTGCTCGGGCACCAGACCGATACTGGCGTAGAGACTGTCGTCGCCGCGTACCGGCTTACCCAGCATCGTGGATGGTGCCGGCCGAGGGATGCAGCAGGCCGGTGAGCATCTCCAGCATGGTTGATTTGCCGGCGCCGTTCGGGCCGAGCAGCGCAGTGACGCCCGGTTCGACGGAGAAGGAGACGTCCGAGACGGCGACGACGTCGCCGTACCATTTCGACACGTTGCGCACGACAATCGGCGCACCTTCAACAATCGGTGGGGCGATCGGTCCGACTTCGGATCTGGGAGCGGTTGATGTGGTGTTGCTCATGGCTCCCTACTCCTCGCTCAAATAACGTCGATGCATAACCGCGGCGGCGAGGCCGACGACGGCCGCGATCGCCAGACCGTAGGTGAATCCCGGCAGATCGACGTCGCCGGTCAGCTCGCCGCCCGGGTTGGTGCCGAATACCCAGGCACGCGCACCTTCAAGTACGTCGAACGTACTAAGATACACGAGCACGCTGGCGGCCGGGTCGTCGATGGCGAAGTACAACCCGTGGACGAAGGCGGTCAGGATAATCACACCCACGATCATGATGGCGGCGGCAACGCCCTTGCGGGTCGTGAACGTGGCGATCGTCAATCCGATGGCCGCGTAAAGGGCTGAGAGCAAGACTCCGTAGGCAACGATGCGCAGCACTTCGTCGAGATTGTTGATGAACCAGCTGGCCGGGTTGTCCGCGGTAAGCGCTCGTCCGGCAAACAGCAACAGCGCCGGTCCGAAGACCAGTGTGGCCATCAGGATGCCCATCGCGCTGATCTTCGCCAACAGGTAATCGAGCCGTGTGATCGGCCTTGAGAAATAGAGCGGTAAGACGTTTTCACGCCGGTCGTCGCACAGCATCTCCGGGGCAAGGGAGGCGGCAAAGATCAGGATCACGAAATCCAGGAAACCGTAGAGGCTGCTGTAGCCGAGCCCCGTCTCGCCCGGGAAGAACGAGATGATGGCGGTGATGACGATCGCCGGCAGGTAGGCAATCGAGTACAGAATGATGGGGATGATCTTGGCGGTCCACTTTTTCTTGATGCCCAGGCCGCGTTTGATCGAGTAGATGATCAGCGCGCGAACGGCATACTTTCGCCCCAGCCGCTCGCCCTGGTAATGCTGGTACCCGCGGTCGAAGACCTCGCCGTAGGGCTGTTGGGCCGGCACCGGGGAGCGATCAGTCGACATGGGTAGCCTCCACCGCAACAGGGATTGGCGCGCCGACGCCGCTGACGGTCTGGATGTAGACATCCTCCAGCGAGCGTTCGCGTGGCTTGAGCGTGCGCAACGCGACACCCATCTCTACCGCGGTGTCGCGGATGGCGTCGTACACCTCGTCGGAATCTTGCGCCACGAGAATGTCGTGGCCGGTGAGCTCCGCATGGACGCCGCGGGCTTTGAGTCGCGCGACGAACGCCGACTCGTCACCGTCAACCCGCACCAGAATATCCGTACTGCCCTGGCGTAGTGTCTCGATGCGGTCTGAGACGACCAGCCGGCCGGAATCCAGCATGACCACGTAATCGCACACGCGCTCGACGTCACCCAGAATGTGCGACGAGAGGATGACAGTGATGCCCAGGTTGTGATGAATCCGGTTGATCAGGTTCAGCATGTCGTCGCGCCCCTGCGGGTCCATCCCGTTGGTTGGCTCGTCAAGAAAGACCAGCTCAGGGTCGTGAACGATGGCCTGGGCCAGCTTGACCCGCTGCTTCATGCCGGTTGAGAAGCCCCGAATCAGCCGGTAGCGTTCCTCGTCCAGACCAACCTGATAGAGGACATCGTTGGCACGCTGCCGGGCACTGCGGGTTGGGAGACCGCTCATCTCGGCCATGTGCGCGACGAAATCGGCTGCCGTGACGTCCATCGGGAGCGTATCCGATTCCGGCATGTAGCCAACCCGCTCACGGACCGCGACGGCGTGCGCATCAATGTCGGTTCCGAGCACCCAGGCTTTGCCCGGACGTTGGCCTGATCAGTCCCAGCAGCAGCTTGATCAGCGTGGACTTACCGGCCCCGTTTGCGCCGAGCAGTCCGACCGCCGAGCGTGGCAGGTCGAGATCGAGCGTGTCCAGCGCGATGATCGTGCCGTAGCGCTTTGTGCAAGCCGCGCGTTGAGACCATCCACTGGCCAGGGTTGGGAGGTGTTGCCGTCATCTACCATCCAGACTTGCCGGGAGCCCGTGGCGGCTCCACGATTCCAGCCCACCGCGCAGCAACGCGATGCCGGACTCGACGCTGGTCGCACTGCCTTCTCCCTCAGCGTAGACGGAGACAACCGCGTAGGCGACAACCTTGCCGGTCGCCATGACGGTATCGATGGCGTCCTGTACCTGCTGCATATTCGGGCCATTCGGCTCGCGGGTGCCGTGGTTCGGGACGAACGCCTCGTCGAGAATGTCGGAGTCAATGTGCAGGTAGAGCATGTCACATTTCGCTGCCAGCTCTTCGACCGATTGCTTGAGGTCTGCGCCGGGAAAACCGGGGGCAGGCGCTGCGATCGTAATGTCGGTGGCCCGGATGAGCTGTTCCTCAGGTTCGTCGAGGTTGCGCACATCGACCATGAGAATCCGGTCTGTGGGGATCGGCGCGGCGATATGCGACATCTCGCGCCATCGCGGATAGGCGAGTCCTGCGCTGACCGCAACCGGCATGCCTCCGAGCATCCCGGAGAAGGTGGTGTTCGGTGTGTTGAAATCGCCGTGGGCGTCGAACCAGACCAGGCCGATCCTGGCATTCGGACCGTGGACGTCTTGCAGTCCGCCAAGCACGCCGGTGATGTGGCTGCAGTCGCCACCGACCATCATGACGCCGTTGCCCTCCCGACGAGCGGCAGCCGCCATCTCAGCGATCGCGCCTCCCATGAGTCCGAGGTCGTCGGTTGGCTCTCCGGTGCGCTGGTCTTCAGGAAACGCTGGCTCGGTGACAGTGACTGGCGTGTGGATGGACTGGTACACGCCGGATGCAGAATAGGCATCCAGCGCTCGTTCGTCGCGAACGGCCGGCTTGCTGCCCCGGTAGCGGACGCCGATAACTTGGACCCCCGGCAGTGGCTGCGTCGCCATTGTCAGAACCTCCTCGTTCGCGCTACGTATCGGCTGGCATCGTACCACGATCATTCGGTGCTGTCTGATGGTGTCAGGTCTCTCGGAGTCGTTACGCCAGGAACCGGCGAATCTCCTGGCCGGCACGCTCCACTGCTGCCGCGTCGACGCCGGTCTCGATACCGAGTCCGTCAAGCAGTGCAACGAGCTTTTCGGTGGCGAGGTTGCCTGGAGCGCCGGGGGCAAAGGGGCAGCCGCCTAAGCCGCCGGCCGCGCCGTCGATGACGGTGATGCCGGCCTCCAGCGCGAGCATGACGTTGGACAGCGCCAGGCCGTTGGTGTCGTGTACGTGGAATGCAAGCTGGTCCACCGGCAAGGACATGACGGCCAGATCCATGAAGCGGCCGACGTCCAGTGGCGTCGCCCGGCCAACGGTGTCGGCAATGGCCACCTCGTCGACGCCAAGGTCGAAGAGCCGCTGGGCGACGTCGATGGCCTTCTCTGGCGCAATCGCGCCCTCGAACGGACAGTGGAACGCCATTGAGACGTAGCCACGCGTCCAGACGTCGTGCTGTCTGGCTAACTGGACGACTGGGACAAAACGCTCGAAGGTCTCGTCGATCGTGGCCCGTACATTTGCATGGCTGAACTGCTCGGATGCGGCGGTGAAGACCGCGATGGCATCCACCCCGGCTTCCAGCGCGCGTTCCATACCGCGTTCGTTGGGCACGAGCACCGGGTAACGGACTCCCGGCTCACGCTCGATGCCGGCCATAACCTCGCCCGCATCAGCCAGTTGCGGGACCGCCTTGGGGTTGACGAACGATGTCGTCTCGATCCATCGCAGGCCCGCGTCTGACAACGCCTTCACGAAGGCGACCTTCATCTCGGTCGGGACCGGCGTGGCCTCGTTTTGCAGCCCATCGCGAGGTCCCACCTCGAAGACTGTCACCCGTTTCGGCATTCTGCGCAGAATCGTGTCGCGCTCACTCATCGGCTCTCCTCCGCTTCGACCCTGACGATCACCTGCTGGGAACCGACAAGCTCGCCGTCAGCGGCAAGCACCTCGCTCACCCGCCCGTTGAACGGCGCTGCCAGGCTAATCTCAATCTTCATGGCGTTCATCACCGCCAGCACGTCACCTTCCGAAACCTGCTGTCCGACGCTGACGTGTACCGCCACCATCGTGCCGGGCATCGGAGATCGGACCGCACCGTCGCTGGATTGCCCGGCGGCGTGCTCTCGGGGCAAGGGTCCGGGCGAGACAATCCAGCGACCCCGTGGTGTCGCGAGTTCACAGCCGTTTTCAGTTGGCAGCACGCTGACGCCTTCGTGGTCAGACCCATTGCCCGAGAGCAGGATCGTTTCCTGCCAGCCCGCGTCAGGACTATGAAACGTAACCGACGCTGGTCCGACAATCCGAAATGGTCCAACGCTCCGCCATGCCGACTCAGCTGCGTGGGGGCGCGATGCCGTGCCACCGCATTCCGCCCCGACGAGAGCGAGGAGGTCGTCGTGCCCGGGGCGCGCGACGCAGAGGGATACCTGGCTCGCGGTCGAAAGATCGTGACTGTTGGACCGGAAACGTTCGTCTGAGAGCAATTCCAGGAGCCACGGACGGTTCGTCGCGATGCCGCCAACCCGCAGGCGGGTGAGCGCGGATTGAAGGGTCGCAATGGCCGCGTCGCGATCCGGTCCTCTGGCGATGAACTTCGCAATCATTGGATCGTACTTGCCGGATACCTCGTCGCCCGAGGCAAAGCCTGAGTCGACGCGTAACCCAGGCGTTTCCGGCCAATCGAGCGCTCTGATCAATCCCGGGCTGGGTAGAAACTCACGCGCCGGGTCTTCCGCGTAGAGACGGGCCTGGATCGCGTGCCCGGTGGGCTGGACCGGTTCAGGAAGAACGCCAGCGGTAGCAATCTGAAGCTGGATGTCGACCAGATCGAGGCCGGTCACTTCTTCGGTAACAGTGTGCTCGACTTGCAGGCGCGGGTTGACCTCGATGAAGGCGAGCGTGCCGTCGTCTCCGAGCAGGTATTCAACGGTTGCGACGCCCTTTAATTGCACTTCTTCGGCGATGGCTACGGCAGCCCGGTGTGCAACGTCTCGAATGTCGTCTGCCAGCCCGGGGGCTGGGGCCTCCTCGATCACCTTCTGGTGCCGGCGTTGCAGCGAGCAGTCGCGGTCGCCCAGGGCGACGGCACGCGTGCCATCGCCGGCCACCTGGACCTCGACGTGGCGCGCACCTTCCAGGTAGCGCTCGAAATAGAACGTGGCGTCAGCACCGGTCTCGCTCAGGGCCGATCTGACGGCACGATCCAGCTCGTCAGCCGAACGGGCGACGCGCAGGCCGCGACCGCCCCCGGCGTTTGACACCTTGACTATCAGTGGGTAGCCGATGTTCTCGGCCTGGGCGGACCATTCGGCAGCGTCGTCAACGGTCAGGGACGGACTGCCTGGCAGCAGCGGGACGTGCGCTCGCTCGGCTGCGGCACGCGTCGCCAACTTGTCACCGCAGATCTCCAGTGTCGCTGGCGACGGCCCGACGAACAGGATACCGGCCTGCTCGCATGCGGCTGAGAGCTCCGGACGCTCGCTCAGAAAACCATAGCCGGGGTGGAGTGCCGTGGCGTGAGCGCGTCGTGCAGCCGCAACGACTGCCTCAGGGTCAAACTCAGAGCTTAGGGGCTCAACCTCGCCAACGACCCGTGCCGCCAGCGAGCTGAGGTCCGCCTCGCCGAGCAGCACGACCGGTCGCCAGCCGCGCTTCCGGGCGGTGCGGGCGATACGGATCGCGATTTCGCCACGGTTGGCGATGGCAAGCACAGGCTGCATTATGCCGGGTTCCAGCTCGGCCGGCGCTTCTCGATGAAGGCGCGCATGCCCTCCTGTCCCTCGGGATCTGCCCGGCGGTCGCCGGCCATCTCGAGTGCGCGCTGGCGGACCTCGTCGCTGGACAGGTCAGGCGACGTCACGTTACTCAAGAGCCGTTTGGCGTCAGCCAGTGCGCCCGGCGCACCGGCCCGAATCTGCGCCAGCCAGCGCTCGATGACGTCGTCTAGCTCTGCCTCGGGGACTGCCTCCTGGATGAGATCGATTCTGAGCGCCTGCTCGACGCCGAATGGCTCGGAGAGCATCATCGTGGCGCGCGCGTGACGCGGCCCGATCGCGCGCACAACGGCCGTGCCGATTACCGCCGGAACCAGTCCCAGGCGTGGCTCGGAGAGCGAGAAGCGCGCGTCGTCAGCGGCAACCACGAGATCTGCTCCACACAGCAGTCCGAAGGCCCCACCGAACGCCGATTTCTGGACGCGCGCGATGACGGGGATTGGGCTGGCCGTCATCGCCTCAAGCAGGTCGTAGAGCCGCCCACCGTCATCCATGACCACCTGCCGTTCGCCGGCCTCACGGTACTGCTTGACGTCCGCTCCGGAACAAAAGACCGGCCCGGCCCCTGACAGCACGATCGCCCGCGCTCCCGGATCAGCAGCGGCACGGTCGACGGCCTGGTGGAGGGCCGTGACCAGCTCGCGGGAGAGGGCGTTGCGCACCTCGGGACGGTTCATCGTCAGATAGACGACATCACCTCGACGCTCGTAGAGCAGGATCTCGTTCACGCTAGTCGTTCCAATCGCTCAGATTCGCAACACGCCGAACTGTGATTCGACAATGGGCGCGTTCAACGTCGTTTCCAGCGCCAGGCCCAGAACCGTGCGGGTATCGCGCGGGTCGATGACGCCGTCGTCCCAGAGCCGGGCGGTCGAGAAATAGGGGCTGGTCTCCTCCTCATAGCGCGCGCGCACCTCTTCGAAGAGCCCGGCCTCGGTCCCTGGATCGAGCGCTGAGCCACGCGCGGCCATGGTCCGTTGGCGGATAGACGCCAACACCCCGGCGGCCTGCTCTCCGCCCATGACGGCGGTGCGTGACGTGGGCCAGGTGAAGAGGAAGCGCGGGTCGTAGCCACGGCCACACATCGCATAGTTACCGGCTCCATACGATGCGCCGGTAATCAGGGTGAGCTTGGGTACCCGCGCGTCAGCGACAGCCGCCACCATCTTCGCCCCGTCACGGGCGATGCCCCCGTGCTCCGCCTCGCGGCCAACCAGGAAGCCGGTGATGTTCTGGACGAACAACAGCGGGATGCGCTGTTGGGCGCAGAGCATGATGAAGTGCGTCGCCTTGCGGGCCGAGTCGGAGAACAGCACCCCGTTGTTGGCGACGACCCCGACCGGGATGCCGAACAGGTGCCCGTAGCCGCAGACGATGGTCTGGGCGTACTCGGCCTTGAACTCGTCCAGCCGGCTATCGTCGAGAATCCTGCGCAAGATGGGCCGGGGATCGACCGGCGTTCGAGGATCGGGAGGCAGCAGCCCCAGGAGGTCGTCCGGGTCCTCAACGGGAGGACGTACCGGCCGGCGTTCCCAGGGCAGTTCCGGGAGTGTTCTGCCGGGTACCGTCATCAACCGCCGGGCGATCTGCAGCGCCTCTTCCTCGTCGTTGGCAACGTGGTCCACGACGCCACTGATCCGGCTGTGGACATCCGCTCCGCCCAGCTCCTCAGCCGTGATCTCCTCGCCGGTCGCGGCCTTCACCAGCGGCGGGCCGCCAAGATAAATGGTGCCGTTGCCACGCACGATGACCGCTTCGTCGGCCATCGCCGGGACGTACGCGCCTCCGGCAGTGCAAGCGCCAAGCACGACCGCCACCTGCCGGATGCCGTGTGCCGAGAGGAGCGCCTGGTTGCGAAAGATACGGCCAAAATGGTCGCGGTCCGGAAAGACCTCGCTCTGCAGCGGCAGAAACGCGCCGCCCGAATCGACGAGATACAGGCAGGGCAGGCGATTCTCTCCGGCGATCTCCTGTGCACGGAGATGCTTCTTGACAGTTATGGGGTAATAGGTGCCGCCCTTGACCGTCGGGTCGTTGGCGACGACCATGATCTGACGTCCCTCGACCGTGCCGATACCGGTCACGATCCCGGCGCCCGGTGCATCGTCGTCGTACATGCCGTTGGCTGCCAGGGGGGAGAGCTCAAGGAAGGGTGTGCCGGGGTCCAGCACCCGGTCGATGCGCTCGCGCACCGGGAGCTTGCCGCGCAGACGGTCACGCTCACGCGCCCTCGGCCCGCCACCCTGGGCCACGCGCTCCAGTCTGGCGCGTAGCTGCTCTACCAGCGCCAGGTTTGCCTCACGCCAGTCGTCGCGGACGGTTGTTGCCTGGGCAAGGACCATAGACGCCCCTTCCGGGTTCACGCGTGCTGCCGGATCCGCTCGACTGTACTATACGCCGCCTGGATGATCGGAATCGACCCGGGAAGAGGCCTGGCTGCGCCGCGCGTACCATGAGTTCGACGCCGCGACGTTGGTGGCTTCTTCGCCGTCGGACAGGACATCATCACGGAAGAAGCCGCTGGCCAGGTTGCCGAATCCAGCTCCGACAACCGCTGGCAGGAACATCAACACCGTGAACAGGAATGCGCGCGTGGTGGCGTAATTCTCAAGCTGGGTCGTGCGGATCGTGACCTCTGCGTAGGTCGGAGCAAAGATCACCAGAACGAAGATGACGGAGGCTCCCGCACACATCAGCACCACGACAGGCATCAACACCCTGAACGACTCGATGCTGATTCCCAACAGGAATGCCGCGACGAACGCACCGAAGAAGACATACGCACTGTCCAGGTTCGGCGTGACAAAGCCGTCGAGCGCGTCGGAGGAGTAGATGACGGCCGCTCCTAGCGCGAAAGTCAACAGCAGCCACTGGAGGGTGACGAGACCGATTCTCAGGAGCTGTTTCCGCGTAAGGCTACCTATGCGCTTCATCTACCGTTCAACCTCCGAGACCTGGCCAATCGTCCCACGCAGCGGGAAGGTTAACGGCTCGTTCACGCCGGCGAACTCCAGGGTAATCGAACCGTTGAGCAGCAGTGTTGCGCTGCCTCCCAGCGGACGGATGCGGCTGATAGCGACCTTGAACTCGGTCGGCACGGTGGCAGTCGTACCTTTGGGGATATCGAGTGGCTCCCAGGTTGTGTAGCGCGAGCCGGCGAACTCATCGTCGAAGTAGAGATGCAGATCGAGGGTCGTCACCGTCACGTCGGTGTCGGAGTTGTTGTGGATCGTGACGTCGGCGCGGCCGCTCTCAAATGCCGGATCGAGCCAGACGAAGGACCCCTGTTCGTAGCGCACGTCCACGTTGGCATAGGCACGCGTCGCGGCCACATAGGTGGACGCGGCGTTATACACCAACCAGACCCCGGCCAGGCCGATGACCAGCGAGACCAGCATTATCCAGCGGTTGACCCGCATGCGCTCTCGATCCCGTTGCTGCCCGGACGCTGCCGGAAAAATCTCACGGCACGAGTATAACCGCCGTCGGTCCTGATGGTTTCCTCTGCCGGGAACCGGCGCTCAGACATGGTGAGACTCGTCCGGGTCATCCAGAGATGGCGATCGTCAGTACCCCGGCGGCGATGCAGACTGACGCGACGATGCGCAGCCGGCTGATCTGCTCCTTCAGCACGAGCGCGCCGAGCAGCGTGCTGAAGAGGATGCTCGTTTCGCGCAAGGGCACGATGTAGCTGACCGCCGCGAGCCGCATTGCCAGCAGGATAATCAGGTAGGTTCCCAGGGGCAGTATCCCGCCCACCAGCACGGCAGCGCGGTTGGTGTTCCACTCGTGCTTGACCGCGTCGAGCCGTTTGCAGAGCACGATCGGGGCAAGTCCGATCGTCGCCAGGACGAAGATGGCGTAGACGTAGACCATCGGGTGCACCCGCGCGACACCCGCTTTGTCGATAAGCGAATAGCCGGCGATGGTGAGCCCGGTGATGAAGGCGAAGAGCATGCCTTTCCGTGGGTTGCCTATGACGATCGCTGGCTTGAGCGCGCGCCCGGGTAGCGCCATCGCGACCAGCCCCACCAGAATGGCGCCGATGCCAATGGCGCCGCCCACACTGGGGCGCTCGCTCAACAGCGGCATCGCGAGAATGGGGACCAGCAACACGCCCGTGCCACGGGCGATGGGGTATGTGAGCGAGAAGGCGCCGTGGCGATAGGCGGCAGCCAGGCAGAGCATGTATACGACATGGAGCGTTCCGGTGGCTGCAATGAAGGGCCAGCCGTCGAGCGGGATGGGATGCTGCGACAGGACAATCCCCGCCGGAATGGCGAAGGCAACGACACTGACAATGTTGAACGCGAAGATGAACGCCAGTGGATCGGCGCTGCGTTTCGCAAGCATGTTCCAGGATGCGTGCAGGAGCGCGGAGGCGATGACCAGCCCAACGGCGACGGCAGACATGCCGCGGATCGTAGCACACGAAAGGGCCGGCGATCAGGATTCTGCGGCGGCGTCGTGAGATGCGACAGTGGATGGTGTTGGACCTCGATTGACGAGCTCGTTATCGAGATAGTAGGTCATCGACTGCATCATGCTGATCGGATCGATTTCGCGCACCCATACGCCGGGAGGGACCTTGAGCGTGACCGGCGCGTAGTTCAGGATGGCGCGTGCGCCGCCCTCGACCAGGAGATCGGTGACCTCCTGTGCCGCGTCAGCTGGCACCGCGACGATGCCCATCTGGATGCGCAACTCGCGCACGACTTGCGCGATTTCGAACGCTGCCCGGATCGGAATCCCGCCGGGAGCGTGCGCGCCGGCCGATTCGGGGTCGCGATCGAAGATGGCGGCGATGCGGAATGACGAAGGCTCGAAGCCCCGGTACGACGCAATGGCTTGTCCGAGATTGCCGAAGCCGACCAGCGCGACATCCCAGTGGTGATCGAGGTTCAGTATGTGTTGAATCTCCTGCAGGAGGGTTTCAACGTCATAGCCCTTGCCCTGTTTGCCGAAGCGGCCAAAGTAGGAGAGATCGCGTCGAATCTGGGCCGCAGTGACCCCGATTTTCGCAGCCAGCTCATCGGAAGACACGGTGGCGATGTCCGTCGCTCTGATGTGCTTCAGTGTGCGAACGTAGATTGGCAAACGTCGAATGACGATGTCGGGGATTACGTGTTCGGGGTCGCGTCCGTTGTATTCCATCGGTTCCGGTACCAATCCCAGAGTCCAGCGTCAGTCAAGATGCGTGACGGGGCAGCGACAATCCCCAAGAGGTCGAGAGTACGAAGAACGCCAGTCTGAGCCGCGAACTCCCACGATTCAAAGGTGAAAAGGGTCTCCCTTGTGAGAATGGAAGAATGCTACCACTGGCAAGCTCAACTCGACAATAGCATCCAATTATGGTTCGAATAACGTCGTCTTGTCTTGTTGTAAAGTGACAAACTGCGCAGTAAATCGTTCGACGAGAGCACGACGTTCTCCCTCGGGCAAAAATGCTGCCTCGACCGCGCGCAGGCTCAGTGTTTGCAGCTCGGCGAGGGTGAAGTTGAAGTGCTCGGCGAGCACCAGATACTCACCGGTCAGGGTCGTGTTAAACATGGGAGGGTCGTCGCTGTTCACCGTGACCGGTACTCCGGCGTCATGCAGGCGGCGGAACGGGTGCTCGGCGTAGTTAGGCGCGACGCCCAGGCAGAGGTTGCTGGTCGGCGACACTTCGAGCACGATCTGGCGCTCGGTGAGCTCCGCGATCAACCGCGGGTCATGGATGCTGGTCACACCGTGGCCGATTCTCTCCGAGCCCACCTCAAGGGCAGCCCAGACGCTCTCGGGTCCGTCCGTTTCGCCGGCGTGGATCGTCAGCCGGCCGCCGGCGTCGCGGACATACTGAAAGGCGCTGGCGAACGGGCCCGGTGGGTAGCCGACCTCCATGCCGCCCAACCCGAAGCCAACCAGGCCGTCGCCCAGGTTGTTCGCGCACCAGCGCGCAAACAGCATGACTTCCTCCTCGCTGCGGGTGCGCACCGGGTCGAGGATGAACTGCATCGTGACGCCGAAGTCCTCCTTGGCTTTCCTGGCGCCCGCGCGCAGACCGGCGAGCACGACATCCGGCAGCGTCGAGCTGCGCGGGTTGATAAACGACGCCGGGGAGAACGTGACTTCCAGATACTGGATATTCTGCTCATGCGCTCGCTGCGCCTGCTCGTAGCTGATGCGAGCGTAGTCTTCGTCATCCAGGAGCACGCCGCAGATCGTGACATAAATCTCGACAAAGTGGGCGAAATCGCGAAACTTGAACCACTCGCGCGCCTCGGCAATATCCCTGATCGGCAGGTCGACGCCGTGCTTGCGTCCCAGATCCAGCAGGGTCTCCGGATAGACGCTGCCTTCCAGGTGGACATGGAGCTCCGCCTTGGGCATCTGTTCGATGAAGTGCCGCTCGGCGTCGGTTACGGTTCGTGTCATCGGGGTCATACTACTCCTATCCAGTTGCAGCGCGAATCCTACCCTTATCGGACGAATTGGTGCGGCATGGGTAAGATTGGGTCTATTGTCGTGAGGGGTGAGGAGGGTGAGATGTCGTGGAGTATGGGCTCCTGGATGGAGACGACGAGTTACGTTGCCGCAGAGCCGGCCCGCGCCGCGATCCTGATCGCTCTCGCGCAGTCCGGTCAGACCCTGGACGAGGTGTCGCTGGCTCAGCTCTCCGGCATGCTGCATCAGCAGGTAGCCGGCTATCCAATTGAGACGGCGCTGATCCTCAAGCACCTCAAAGACCTGGCCGACAAGGGGTTATTACAGCGCGACGAATCAGGCATCCGCTGGGAGATGACGCCGCTTGGAGCGCTCGTCAGCCGTCAATGGGCACCCGGCGCGGCAGAACCTCCGGGCACCGAGCCCCTGCAAGCGGACGAGATCCGCGCGTGGCGCGACCGCATGATCGAGTTGCTCGATTTCGACGCCACGCTGGCTGACCAGGCCGGCATCAGCCGCGAGGAGCTGCTGGCCGCCCAGAGCTCGCGACTCTCGGAGCTGCGGGTGTTGAACCGTATCCTGGGTGACGAAACCTTTCCGCAGTGGCTGGAAGACTGGCGCCGGTCGATAGGTCAGGCTGAATCCTGAGGGCACCGCCCACACGCCATTCCGAGGGTGTTTCCAACAGCGCCGGTCGTCCCATTCCGACGACCGGTATAAGTGAGTGTATTGACGTGGCGATGCGCGCAGGGCAGGTCGCGGAGCCACGAGCAGAGATGGTAGAGGGCTGTGATGTCGAAGATTTCCGCAGGCGATGTTCACGGGGTGCTGGGTAGGTCGATGCTGGCGGACGGATTTCCGATCGTCTACGATCTGGACGCCAGCACCGGGTCCTGGCTGGTGGACGCCAAGAGTGGCGAAAAATGGCTGGATGTCGCCAGCGGTTATGCCTCTTCGGCCCTCTCCTATAACCACCCTGCGTTGCACGAACCGGATTTCGAGCGTCGCTTGCTGAGCGCAGCTCGCGTCAAGCCCGCCAACTCCGACATTTACACAACCTACCTCGCCGAGTTTGTCGACACGCTGGCCACCCATGTCATCCCGCCCTCGCACCCGTACCTGTTCTTCATTGAAGGTGGCGCACCCGCGGTCGAGAATGCCCTGAAGGTCGCCTTCGACTGGAAGGTGCGCAAGAACCTGGCCGCCGGGCGGGGCGAGCGCGGCCAGCAGGTGCTGCATTTCAAGAACGCCTTCCACGGGCGGCTCGGCTACACCCTCTCGGTGACGAACACCGCCGACCCGCGCAAGTACCTGTATTTCCCGCGCTTCGACTGGCCGCGCTTCGACGCGCCCCTCCAGCGCTTCCCGGTGACGGACGCGACCGCCGCCGCGCTTGCCGCCGAGGAGCAGCGCGTGCTGGGCGAGATGGAGCGCTACCTGGAGGAGCACGCCGTCGACGTCGCCGCGATCTTGCTGGAGCCGATCCAGGGCGAGGGCGGCGACAACCATTTCCGGCCGGAGTTCCTGCGCGGACTCCGTGATCTGGCCGACCGGTTTGACGTCCTGCTCGTCTTCGACGAGGTGCAGACCGGCATGGGGCTGACCGGCAGCTGGTGGCTGTTCCAGCAGCTCGGTGTTGAGCCGGACATTTTCGCGTTCGCCAAGAAGATGCAGGTGGGCGGCATCGCCGTCAACCGGCGGGTTGAAGAGGTTGACCGGCACGCGTTTGTCGAGAGCAGCCGCATCAACTCCACCTGGGGCGGGAACCTGGTGGACATGGTGCGGGCCCAGCAGATCGTGGAAACCATCGTCAAGGAGGACCTGCTGAGCAACGCGACCGCCATGGGCGAGCGCTTCGTGGCGGGCTTGCGCGAGCTGGAGGCCGGCGGCGCGATCTGCAATGTGCGCGGGCGTGGCTTGATGATCGCGTTCGACCTGCCGGACGGCGCCACCCGCGACGCGGTGCTCGGCGCGGCGTTTGAGAACCACCTGCTGGTGCTTGGGTGTGGCACCCACTCCGTCCGCCTGCGGCCCTACCTGGACGTCACGGTTGATGTCGTCGAGGAAGTGCTGCACAAGGTAGACCAGGCGGTCAGCTCCGTGCGATCCGGGGTGGTGTAGAACGTCCTTACCCCCGGTTCCGCTCCCCGCGGGGTCGGGGGTAAAAGCTCCGTCAGCGGGGCACATAGCCTGGATGTTCAAGATTCCCTGACTTCCTCCCAACAGTGGGACAAAGTGAGACGGAAAAATGGTGCAACAACACTGTTGTTCCGTGTTATCGTCCTACTATCCATTGGGGAAGTGCTGGGAAGGGTGTGACCATGCATTCCGGAGCGCCGATTCCGATCGATTCACGTACCGTAATCCATCCGAAAGCGCGCGAGCGGGTGCTCGTTATCGAGCGTAGCGTGCTGCTGGCAGAGACCATCGCCAACTCGGTGGTTGGCGCGGGCTATGGCGAAGCACAGGTGGCGCTCTCTTCTGTGGCGGCGGTGCAGCTGCTGTCCCAGCGGCCGTTTACGCTGGTCATGGTGGATCTGCAGCTGGCGGGCGAGGACGACTACGACCTGCTCCACGTTATCGCGACCGGCTCTCCCCAGGCGCGCGTGCTTGTGATGATGGATGATGCCTGCGATCCACACCTGGCGGTGGATGCGCTGCTGTTTGGCGCGGCGGGACTGGCCTGTCGCGATCTGGGCATCGCGTCGCTCCTGCGGGTGCTCGATCTGGTGCGTCAGGGCGAGACTGCCGTTCCCCGGCGGCTGCACGGCTTGCTGGTCAACACCCTGCGCCAGAGGCCGTCGCGGCCATGCGGCAACGTGCAGCTCTCCGCCCGCCAGCGCGAGGTGCTGAAGATGGTGGCCAAGGGCGCCACCGACAAGGATATTAGCGAGGCGCTACATATCGGCCTCACCACCGTGCGTTCCCACTTGACGGCGATTTTCGAGAAGACCGAGACCGGAAACCGCACCGCTGCCGCCCTCTGGGCCAGCGCCTTCCTCGACGAGGCCGCCTCCTAGATTCCCACTCATGTACGTACACTGTCATTAATGAGGGTATGCTCCCCGCCGCGAAATCGTTGTTCCATACGATTCCGTAACGGGGAATTTTTGCGTACTCTGATATTACGACCAATAGAGAAGATGGCATCCATAGAACGGTTGCGGGTTCGCTGGGGATACGCGGTCGTTCGGGAGGAGTGCGGCCTATACGGGAAAAGTGGTGGGAAAGCGTGGAGCCCCAGGCGAGGATCAGTCGCCCGAGGCCCCAGAAGACAGCAAACCCCGGCCGTGCGCCCGGATTCCTCTGCCCGTAATCGAGGAGTATATCCGAGGCAGCCGGCCACGAATCGTTAATTTCTCGTTCCCTGGTACAGGGGAAAGGAAAACGCACAATGCGTCGTCGAATCAAGCGCTCCTCGCTCTTCACCATGGTCGCCATCGTCGCGCTGCTCAGCCTCGGGATTGGGTATGCGGCGTGGAACTCCACCATCAGCGTAACTGGCACTGTGGATACCGCTAATGCCAATGTTGAATGGACGGCTATTAGCCCATCGGAATTCGACACTTTTGGTACCGGTAGCTGTACTAGCACCCCTGCGGGAACCTTGCCCCAAGCATCCGTCGGTTTTACAATCGCTGGTGCGTACCCGGGCTATTCTTGCACGATCACTATGACTGCCACTAACAACGGCGAAGTCCCAATGAAGGTTCAGAGCCATACTCTCAGTAACCTCACCCCGGGATCAGGCGGCATCTTTACGCACACTCAACACAGCGGTATCTCAGTGAACCTCTCAAGCTGCGGTGCTTTCCTCGCACCGACGGCTCTGGCGGTCGGAGGGTCGCACACTTGTACCGCAATCGTCAGCTTTGCTGCCGGTGTGCCTGAAAACACTTCGGACATCACGGGCGGCATTTCTGTTGTCTACGCGCTTCCGTAGGGTCGTCGCCTAATCAGGCATAGGGTTTCGGTTTGACATCATGCGAGCCGACTCCTTAGGAGGAGCCATGCGACGAATCCGCACACGATCAAGTACGGTTGGCCTCCTCATGTTGAGCCTGACAATGGCGGTGGTAAGTCTTGGTCTGGGCCACGCCGCGTGGCCCAAGACCCTCACTGTCAACGCCACCGTGCAAACGGCGTCAATCAGTGCACGTTGGTTGACTAACACGGAGGTCCCATTGTCAAACGCGATCATCTGTAATGACATCGCGGATCCTTATTCGACCGCCGAGGTCCTTGCCAATCGCGATGGTAGTGATTCGACACTGATGCATGTCATCATCCTGAATGGGTATCCCGGGTACATCGCCGATTGTTCCCTGAAGTGGCAAAACGATGGAGATGTACCAGTTACGACCGTTGAGCACCGTATCAATGGTGAGGATTCTTACAACGGTGTAAGCCTGAATCTCGACGCGGGAGATCCAAACGATACGGGTGACGATGTCTTGATTCAGTTCTCGAACGGCGCCTCGCCAACGGCACCAGGGGGAGGTGGTACCGATCACCTGACCATCAAGGTGCTCGATACCGCAACGTCAGGAA
Organism: uncultured Chloroflexia bacterium; assembly: GCA_963729445.1. GTDB lineage: Bacteria > Chloroflexota > Chloroflexia > Thermomicrobiales > CFX8 > JACCZH01. The sequence continues at coordinate 635,992 of CAVSNU010000002.1, read as the reverse complement.
CAACGCTCCAGTTTACTGGGACGCATACGTTGAAACTGGCCAATCCATAGGATTACATCAAGGTTTGGGATAGGCACCTGCCTGTCCCGAACCTACCCCAACTCTTTACAAGTGGAATTCGTTGCTAGTATGGGATCGGTAGTCATGAGCGAAATCGTACGCGGACACCTTGCTCAGGATATACCGTTCCCGGAAGGCATGTCCTCTCCTTCCCAAGTACCGGACATTCAACAGAGAGGTGATTTGGGAGACTTTTGCCATGGTAGTGGCCCAGGGTTCAAGCCTTGGAGATTCAGCTGGCTTCTAGTTCTTGTTACGGTTGTGGGATCCTACCTGGGCGTCCGCTATCTGTCCCTACTTGTACCCAGTACGTTGGGTATGTACGTCGTTCAGCCAGTGCTTTGGCTGATGCCCGCAGCCGTCGCGATAGTGGTATTGAGGCAGCGTCGAACCCAGATCTTCACCATGGCCTCTGACTTGCTCGTACTTGCGGTCACTATCGGTCTCATTCAGGTTGCACTCGCCTTTCTCCTCGGTATCTTCGTAGGGCTTGGCAACTCACCATATCCACACAACCCGGAATCAATCTTGCGCAATTTCTGGTACATCGGAGCGATCCTCGTCGGACGCGAGATAGCTCGCTGGTATGTCCTGAAGGCACTGCATTATCGGGGCGAACTCATCAGCATAGGTGTGACTTGGCTCGTGTTCTGGCTGACAAGCCTGCCACTAGCGGGTTATAGCCGCCTCTTCGACTCTGATACCGCATTTACCTACCTTGGCAAACTGCTTCTTCCTGCCGCCGCAATACATCTTCTTGCAACTTATCTCGCACTACGCGGCGGTCCAATCGCATCCATCACCTATCTCGGTATCCTCACTTGTTTCGAGTGGTTCTCACCTGTGCTACCAGACCTGATCTGGCCAATGGCGGCCCTGATTGGCGTAATGGTCCCCTTGTTCGGGCTGACCATCCTGGAGTCGGAAGGCAATCTCGAATCTGGTGACAAAGAAGTGGCCAGGGATCAGGGTGGGATCAGTTGGAGCTGGTTTGCTGCCTCGTTCCTGCTGGTGCTCGTTCTCTGGTTCAACACTGGTGTTTTTGGGTCCGTCCAGCGATTGTTCACGGAACAAGCATGCTGCCCACCATGGAGACCGGTGACATCGCGATTACCCGTGACGTGGCGGTTGACGACCTGGAGATTGGCGATGTGATCCGTTTCAAACAAGGAAGCAGGGTTGTGCTGCATCGCATCATCGAAATCTCTGAGGAACACGGCGAGCGGGTTTTCATCACGCTAGGCGACAACAACTCCGCACCCGATAGTCCGGTCCGAGCCGAAGCGATTGAAGGGGAACTGATCTTGCACGTTCCCAAGGCCGGCCTACCAGGGATCTATTTCAAGCAGGCCTTGAGCTGGGTAATCAATTGAGGGGCGGGTTTGTGAGACGACGAGCCATTTGCATGAGGGCGCTGTTTGTCATGAGCAGCCTGCTGTTGATAACAGGTCTGCTGGTCCCCGTCGGTAGTGCGTCCTGGACCGCGTCTCTATCCGTCAACGGTACGGTCACGACCGCGGCCATCTTCTGTCCCATCGACGTCGATCTGCGCATCCAGCCGCGCACGCTCAATATCAAGAACGGTAACGATAGTCCCTCTGTGACGGTGAGGTTCCTCACGGCTTGCCGGAAGCGTACGACATCGGCAATGTTGCCTCGATGACCATGCGGATGAAGCTGGGCGAGAACCAGTACGGGGACGAAGAAGCTCATGCCCAGCCGCACCCGGGCAACGGCAACGAGCGGATGTTCAAGTTCACCCGCAACGATCTGATCAGAGTGGTGGACGGCACGCTCGGTGACGTGACGCTTGAGGTGAGCGGCAGCGTCAACGGTTGCGAGTTCGCGGGGACGGACGAGATCAAGGTCATTAATCCTGGCAAGTCATCGTCCAACGGATCGCAGCAGGGGCAGCAGGCATCTGATGGTTCCGGGGAGGTTGTGGACGAGGTTGACGATGGTAAGCATGCTGAGCCAATTCTCGATCTTCCGGAGGAAGAGGTAGAGATCGTCGAGAAGGACGATTCCACTAGCGATCCGGAGCAGGATGATTCTGCTTTGGATGACCCGCAGCAGGATGGGCAAGACGAACCCGAGGACGAGCCGGAGCAGATTGATCCGCCGAAGAACCAGCCGGACACGATCAACGAGGACGATGGTGACAAGGGGCCGGTGACGACCAATCCTCCGGCGGACGTGCCCGCCACGGATGAGGACGACGAACCGGTCGAGAAACCGCAACCGTTACCAGTACCAGCGAAGACCGATCCGCCAACGGACCAGAACGACCCTGAAGAGGACGACATCCCCGTGAAGCAGCCGGTGACCGAGCCGGAGGTTGGCGATGAGAACGACACGATCAGGGTGCCGTCGAGGATTCCTCCGAGTCGGGAGCGGCAGGAGATCGAGGACATTGACGAGGAAGCTCCGGCGGACGAGCCGGAGGCACCAGATCCACCAGTGGATGAACCCGAGCCGGAGGAGCCTGTCGTAGATCCACCGGTGCAGGAGACGCCACCAGAGGTTGTCGAGGAGCAGCCGGAGGAGGCCGAGCGCTGCCCGATTGACGCCGAGGTGCGTATCACGCCCCAGATACTGGACATCAATGGCGATGTGGAAGACGTGGCGCTGCTCGTGCGTCTCCCGGGTAGCGTGTCGCGCTCTGCGCACGATCTGGCCTCGGTTGAGGTGCGAGTGCTACTCGGCGAGGACCGGTACGGGGATCGGATGGTTGAAGCCAAGCCGGACGCCGAACATCCGCGCCGTGGTGAGTTCGAGCTGACACTGGAGCAAATGATCTATCTGCTGGAGGATCGGCTGGGCGAGGTGACGCTGGAGGTGAGCGGCGTGGTGGACGGCTGCGAGTTCGCCGGGACGGACACGCTTGAGGTGATCGCGACGCCGGTTGTCGAGGAACCGGAGCCCGACATTGAGGAGCCGGAGGAGGTGCAGGAGCAGCCCGAGCCGGTGGAGGACGTCGAGCAGCCCGAATCCGTCGAGGAGGTTGAGGCCGTGCAGCCTGAAACCACCGAAAGCGACCAGCAAGACGAGAGCACACCGGTTGAGGATGAGGACGAAGAAGAGACCGTCGAGAACCCCGAGCAGGTGGGCGCGCTAGAGCCGGAAGATGTCGAACCTCGAGGAGTCTGAGGGGACCGAGTAGAGCGGGTGGAGTCGGCCTTCGCGTGGCCCTGGAGCAGGGCCACGAGCGGGTCGGATTTCGGTCTATTGGGGGTCAATCGTTCCAGCTCGCCGGTGGCGGGACAAGCAGTGGATCGTGGACCTTCACGATGCTTCACGGTAACGAAATGCAGGTTCGGTGTACGCAGTGACAGTGCCAGCAACCAACGCGCGCCCTGCGGACCGACCTGAACGGCTGCCTCGGCTGCTGGTTGTCGACCGTAGCGTTCTGCTGGCCGAGGCGATCGCGACGGCGGCGATGGCTGCGGGGTATGAGGACACCCAGGTTGCCTCGGGGGCCGGTCTCGCCCGAAGGGTGATGAACGAGCCGCAGCCAACGATCGTCCTGGTCGACCTGGCACTGGCCTCCACGAACGGTTTTGAGCTGTTGCAGGGTATCCAGCGCGATTTCCTTGATGCCCGCGTCGTGCTCATTGTCGACGACGCCATGTATCAACCATTGGCGCTCGAAGGGTTGGTGATCGGGGCGTCTGGTCTGGTCTACCGCAACCAGGGGATCGCGTCGTTGTTGCGAGTGCTCCAGGTGGTGGACGGCGGTGACGTCGCGATCCCACGCGATGTCACCGCGTTGATGTTGCACGCGTTGCGACAGCGTCCGGTGCAGCACCACAGCCGGGTGCAGCTCTCGACCCGACAGCGCGAGGTGTTGGAGCTGGTTGCGCGGGGGCTGACCGACAGGGACATCAGCGAGGAGCTGCGCATTAGCATGACGACCGTGCGCAGCCATCTGCGGGTCATCTTCGAGAAAACCTCCACCGGCAACCGCACTGCCGCCGCTCTCTGGGCAAATGCGTATCTTGATGAGGCGACGCCGTGAGTGGGCCTCATCCTCAACCCCTCTCCTGAGCCTGGGAGAGGGGGAGTGGGCAGGGTGTCCCTACCCGTCCGTCCGCGTCGGCGCGCCGGGCGGGAAGGCCGTGGGGTCGTTGACCTTTTCGCGGAAATAGGCGCGCAGCTCGGCTTCGCGCGCCGCCTTGGCCTTCTCGCCCTCTTGCTTGGCACGTTCCCACCGCGCGCGGAGCGTGTCGCGCAGCTCGGTGATCTTGCCCAGTCCGGTGTCTTTGATCGATGCTGCGCTTGCCTCGGGTTGGCCGGTCACTGGTTGGGCACCCTCAAGCGAGTCGTCTGACTTGGCCACCGACTCGGCTACCTGGGCCAGTAGCGCTCCCACGGCCGCCCCGGCCGCCGATCCAGTGATGAATTTGACGATGTTTCTGCCGGTTGCGCCCATGTTTGATCGCTCCGTTCCCTTAGTCGCGTGCCGTCACGAGCCTGATGATCAGCGAGGCGATGGCGAAGATGAGCCCGAACGCGGCACCCATGACCGCCGCAGTGGTCGGTGTGAAGACGGTTTTGATGTCGCCCTCAGCTGTACCCGCAAAGACGACGATGCCGGACTGCTCGATATGCGCCTGCTTCGCGTTTACGAACACCGCGCTGCTCTTGCTCATGCGTACTTCTTCGGCCACGACCTGCACCACGCTCGACTGCATCACGACCGCGTGATCGCTGCTGAGCGCCACGACGCCGGACTGATCGAGCTGGGCGGATTTGGTCTCCAGGGTTTTGGCTCCGGACTGTTCCATCGTTACCCGGTCGGCCGTGATGTGCTCAGCGCCGGACTGCTTCATCATCACCGTCTCGGCCGCGACGTTCTTCAGATCCGCGCCCGTTGCCTCGGTGGCTTTCGCCGCCTCCCGCGTTGCCGGCATTTTATAGGTCGTCTCACGTATGCCGGATTGGGGCTCAGCTCGTGTGGCCGGATCTGGGCTCGCGTCCTCGGGTTCTGGCCTGGCAGTAGGTTCCTGTTCAGTCATTGTATGCACCTTCCTCACACCTATCATAAACCCTCATCTTAGGAGTTGTCTGGACAGGGGTCAACGCAGGGCCGTTTTTCTGAATTACATCGGTTGGAGCCCGGCGCGGTATGCTACAGGTAACAATAACGACCGTCTATTGAGGGCGGTTCTCAACCACTCGCATTCTATGGAGGATCGAAGTCATATGGCCCGACCGCGTCTACGCGCTATCCCGCTCGGCGGCATTGGCGAAATCGGCAAGAACATGATGGTATTTGAGTACCGGGGCGACATGATCATCGTGGATTGTGGCACCAAGTTCCCGGAAGAAGAGATGCGCGGCATCGACCTCATCATACCGGACGTCACGTATCTTGTGCAGAACTCACACCGGTTCCGTGCGATCGTCCTTACCCACGGTCACGAAGATCACATCGGCTCGTTACCCTATGTGCTGCCGCAACTGTCAAAGATTGCGCCAATTCCCCTGTACGGTTCCCCGATGGCGCTCGCCTTCGCCCGCAGCAAGATGCAGGAAGCCGGCGTAGCACAGCTTGCGGACTTCATGCCGATCGAGCCCGGTCAGATCTATAAGATCGGAAACCATTTCGAGGCAGAGTTCATTCCGGTAACTCACTCAATCCCGGGCGCCATGGCCCTGGCATTGAACACACCGGTGGGCAAAATCCTGCACACCGGTGACTTCAAGCTCGACCCAACGCCGCCGGTAGGCCCGCCGACCGATATCGTCCGCCTGCGCGAGCTCGGTGACGAGGGTATTCTGGCGCTCTTCTCCGACGCGACCAGAATCGAGCGCGAGGGGTTCACGCCGAGCGAAGCGACGGTGACCGAGACGTTAGACCGTGTCGTTGGTAATGCGCCCGGCCGGGTGATCGTGACCTCATTCGCGTCGAATATCCTGCGTCTCGAACAGTCGATCCAGGTGGCGGCCAAGTATGGCCGCAAGGTGGCCGTCATCGGCCGCAGCATGGAGCAGTCGGTACAGGTCGCGCTGGATCTGGGGTTCATCAAAGCCCCCCAGGGCGTGTTGCGCCCGGTCGATGAGGTCATCAAGCTGCCACACAACCAGATTCTGGTGCTTACGACCGGCTCCCAGGGGGAGGCGTCGGCTGCCCTCGCTCGCATTGCCAGTGGCGATCACCCGAAGCTACGAGTTACTGAGGGTGATACCGTGATCCTGTCGGCGGCTCCGGTTCCCGGTAACGAGGAAACGGTCGCCCAGACCATTAACAACCTCTTCCGCCGCGGAGCGCACGTCGTCTACTCAGCAATCGAGCCGAGTATTCACGTCTCGGGCCACGCCGCGCGCGGTGAGCTCAAGCAGATGATCGAGATGGTCCGTCCGAAGTACGCGGTGCCGATCCACGGTGAATACCGCCACATGTGCCTCTACAAAGACATGGCGATCGAGACCGGCATGCCGGCAGAGAACATCATGATCCCGGAGTCCGGCGTGCCAATTTCGATGTCCAGAGGCAGCTGGCGCAAGGAACCCGAGATTCCCAACGGCTCCGTTCTGGTCGATGGGCTGGGTACCGATCGGTACCACAACGTCGTCCTGCGTACTCGTGAGTCGCTCGCCACCGCCCAGGTCATCATCGTGACGCTGGCAGTGAATCTGGAGCAGGGTATCCTGCTCGCCGGTCCGGAGCTGACTGGGAAAGGCTTCGACGACGAGGACAGCAAGAAGCTGATCGCCGAAGCTGAGGTTGAGCTGCGCCGCTTCCTTGAGCGCCGGCTGCGCAAGGGCAACATGTCCTACGGCTACATCGTGGGCCGCGTGAAGGACGTCGTCGCCCGCCACATGTACCGTACCGCCAAGCTCCGCCCGATGATCCTGCCGCTCGTCACGGAGTTCTAACGCCCGCCCGGGAGGAGTCATCTCGGCTCATCAACGCACGTGCGTAACGTGCGGCGTCCCCTACCGGATCAGAAATGGCTCTGGCTGGCGCCCTGATACAAGGGCCTGGATACCAGCCAGGGTCGCCCTCGGGTAATCGCTTCCCTCATCGGCAAAATCGGTTGTCCTCAACGTAATGAGGCCCTGGCTCCCGTCGAGCTGCACCTCGTGTGCCTCGGCGGTTTCAATCGAGCCTTCGAAGAGCGCAACGATGCGATCGAGCTCGACGGCGACGATACCGGCAACTTCCTCGGGATGGAGCCTGTACCGTGCAAGCGGCTGGTCGCAGCGCAGCGCGAACACCTCGTTGAGCTCGCGGTCGATGTAGCCTGGACCGTGCGATTCCACGAAACGCCGGCCTAGCGGAACCAGCTCGTCCAGCTGCGCGGCCAGTCCGATCTCTTCCTCTGCCTCGCGCAGTGTCTCCTGCAGGGTTTCACCGGCACGGAAATGCCCGCCGACCGCCACATCGAGCGCGCCGGGCGCGGTGTCTTTCCCCTCTGAACGGCGTTGAAAGAGCACAAACGGGCACTGCTGCTCATCGAAGCCGTGGATCCAGATATGCAGTGCGCGGTGCCAGTGGCCGTCGCGGTGTATCTCCCCGCGCGGTTTGATCTCACCCGTGGGCGTTCCATCGGCGTCGAGCACTTCGAACGGCTCGTCTTGTGGATCGGTTGTGCGTATCATGTCTCTCATCCTCCCGTGGGATCATACAGCCTGGGAGACACGATCCCCACGAAAACTGGCACGCCAATCGGCTCAAAACGGGCCTGAAAAGGCTTGTGATTCGTGTTAAAATCCTAGTTGACATACGCACAAGCGTTGACGGAAACGAGTAGGCGGAAGACCGCCGCACAGCGAGTCCGGGGTTGGTGGGAGCCGGATGCGGGCAGGGCCGCCGAAGATCATTCCAGAGCCGTCACCCGAACGAGGGGTAGAGCCCTCAAGTAGAAGTGACCGGGGTCGCCTTCCGTTACCAGGGGCGCTGGCATCGCGACGTAGAGCTGTGCCGGGTTGAGTGGGCCGCGCCGTGGTGCGGTCAACCGGGGTGGTACCGCGGGAGCAATCTCGTCCTCATGTGGGGGCGGGATTTTTTGTGTTCTCGAACCCGCGGGACTGATGACTGGAACAAGAGATCCTTCGACTTCGCGCGGATGACGGGGATTGTGGAGAACAAATGGCAAAGACTGAAGAAAAACGAACATTCAAACCGGTAGAGACACGGGTAGATTTTCCAGCGATGGAGCGCAAGCGGCTGGAGTGGTGGTACGGCATCGGGCGTGGTCGAGGCGTACCTGCACAAGAACGAGCGTTCGGAGCGCGCTGGTCGTTCCTCGACGGGCCGATCACGGCCAACAACCCGATGGGCGTCCACCACGCCTGGGGCCGCACCTACAAGGACCTCTTCCAGCGCTATCACGCCATGCTCGGCAAGAAGCAGCGCTACCAGAATGGCTTCGACTGCCAGGGGCTCTGGGTCGAGGTCGAGGTCGAGAAGGAGCTCGGGCTTCAAGAGCAAGCGCGACATCGAGGCCTTCGGCATCGCCGAGTTCGTCGAGCGCTGCAAGGAGCGCGTCCTGCAAGTTCGCCAGCATCCAGACCGAGCAGTCGATCCGGCTCGGCTACTGGATGGACTGGGACAACTCGTACTACACGATGTCCGACGAGAACAACTACACGATCTGGCACTTCCTGAAGAGCTGCCACGAGCGCGGCTGGATCTACAAGGGCCACGACGTCATGCCCTGGTGCCCGCGCTGCGGCACCGGCATCTCCGAGCACGAGATCGAACGAGGGCTACCAGGAGCGCACCCACCGCTCGGTCTACGTCTTCTTCCCGCTGGATCGACGAGGACGCGTCGCTGCTGGTCTGGACGACGACGCCCTGGACGCTGCCGGCCAACGTCGCCGCGGCGGTCCACCCGGAGCTGACGTACCTCAAGGTGCGAGCAGGACGACCGCGACTTCTATCTCGCCAAGGACGCCGCGCCGCACGCGCTCAAGGGCGAGTACGAGGTCGCTCGCGAAGGTCAAGGGCGCAGATCTGGTCGGCCGGACCTACCGCGGGCCGTTCGACGAGCTGCCGGCGAATGCAGGTGTCCAGCACCGCGTCATCGCCTGGGACGATGTCGCGCCGACGAAGGCACCGGCATCGTCCACATCGCGCCCGGCTGCGGCAAGGAGGACTTCGCGCTCTCGAAGGAGCACGACCTGCAGGTCATCGCGCCGATCGACGAGTTCGGCGTCTATCGTCGACGGGTTCGACTGGCTGACCGGGCAGTACGTCGCACGACGTCGCCGACGCCGATCGTCGAGAACCTGCGCGAGAAGGGCCTGCTCTACCGCGACCAGGACTACACGCACCGCTACCCGATCTGCTGGCGCTGCAGCACCGACCTCGTCTTCCGGCTGGTCGACGAGTGGTTCATCGCGATGGACGGCATGCGCGAGCAGATGATGGAGGTCACCCACGACATCCGCTGGATTCCCGAGTTCGGCCTGGAGCGCGAGCTCGACTGGCTGCGCAACATGGACGACTGGATGATCTCCAAGAAGCGCTACTGGGGCCTGGCGCTGCCGATCTACGAGTGCGAGTCGTGCGGCAACTTCGAGGTCATCGGCTCGAAAGACGAGCTGCGAGGAGCGCGCCGTCGAGGGCTGGGACGAGTTCGAGGGCCACTCGCCGCACCGGCCGTGGATCGACGCAGGTCAAGATCGCCTGCTCGATCGTGCGGCGAGACCGTGTCGCGCATCACGGACGTCGGCAATCCCTGGCTCGACGCCGGCATCGTGCCGTTCTCGACGCTGGACTACACCGAGGACCGCGAAGACTGGGAGAAGTGGTTCCCGGCCGACTTGATCACCGAGACGTTCCCCGGCCAGTTCCGCAACTGGTTCTACTCGCTGCTCGCGCAGAGCACCGCGCTGACCGGCGAAGCCGCCGTTCAAGACGTGTCCTCGGCTACGCCCTGATGCGCGACGAGAAGGGCGAGGAGATGCACAAGAGCAAGGGCAACGCGATCTGGTTCGACGACGCCGCCGAGACGATGGGCGTCGACGTCATGCGCTGGCTCTTCTGCTCGCACAACCCGAGCGTGAACCTCAACTTCGGCTACGGCGTCGGGCGACGAGGTGCGGCGCCGCTTCATCCTGCCGCTCTGGAACTCGTACTCCTTCTTCACCACCTACGCCGCGCTCGACGGCTTCGACCCGACCGACCCCGCCAACGACGTGCCGCTGGCCGAGCGCACGCTGCTCGACCGCTGGATCATCTCGCGCTTGCAGGCCGTCGATCGACGAGGTGCGCGACCGCGCTGGACTGACTACGACGCGGCCGCGGCAACCCGGACGCTCGAGCACTTCATCGTCGAAGAGCTCTCGAACTGGTACATCCGCCGCAACCGCCGCCGCTTCTGGAAGACCGAAGCCGATCGCGACAAGGCAGCCGCCTACCAGACGCTCTACGAGGTGCTGACGACGCTGACGCGGCTGCTGGCGCCGTTCATCCCGTTCATCGCCGAGGAGATGTACCAGAACCTGGTGCGCTCGGTCGAGCCGGACGCGCACCGAGTCGGTCCACCTCACCGACTATCCCGGTGGCGGACCACGTCCAAGGTGGACGCCGAGCTCGACCGCGACATGGCCGCCTGCTGGCTGCCGTCGGAGTTGGCCGCGCGGCCCGCAACAAGGCCAGCGTCAAGGTTCGCCAGCCGCTGCCGACGGTCTACATCTGGGCGCGTGACCCGCGCGGTGGTCGACGCCGTCGACCGCATGCAGGAGCAGCTGCTCGACGAGCTGAACGTCAAAGCGCTCGAGCGGATCGACGATCCGAGCGAGTACGCCACCTACGTCATCCGGCCCAACTTCGCGCTGCTGGGTCCGAAGTACGGCAAGCAGCTCGAACGCGATCCGCGCAGGCCCTGACGCAGGTCGACCCGGCCGAGGTCGCCGTACGCTGCGTGCTGGCGACAACGTGTCGATCACGGTTGACGGTGAGATCGATCGAGCTGCTGCCCGAGGAAGTGCTGGTCGATGTCAGCGAGCGCGAGGGCTTCAACGTCGCCGAAGAGGGCGACCTGCTGGTCGCGCTCGACGTAACCCTGACTCCCGAGCTGATCGCCGAGGGGCTGGCACGCGACTTCGTGCGCGGCGTGCAGGACGCCCGCAAGAAGGCCGGCCTCCAGATCGAGGACACGATCAGCCTGGTCCACGCAGCCATGGGTGAGGCCGCAGCGGCAATCGAGTCGCACGCCGACTACATCAGGGCCGAGACGCTGGCCACCGAGCTTGTCGCTGGCGACGTTTCGCGCGAAGCGCACACCGACCAGGTCAAGATGGGTGATGGCGTGGTGCCGATCGGCCTGAGCCGGGTGGGGTCGTTGCTGGACAACCGCTAGAAGGCACTCCGTACTTCAGTTATTTCCGCAAGCGCGAGGGCCTCACTGCCTCGCGCTTGGCGGCGCCTGGTATCCAGGCGTTGCGTGTCAAGCCACAATCGTCCTGGCTCTCCGGTCAGCGTGAGTCTGGCGCCCACGAGGGCCGCGCTGAGGTAGGTCAGGGCTGCGTGGAGAAACACGATCACGCCCGCCTTCTCCAGTGTCTCTTCAATCGTCGAAATGAGCACGTAGGTCATGTCCGCGTTCTGGTCAATGGATTCGTAGTATCTGCCGCCGATTGCCTCGAACACGAGCGCGCCGGTGAGGCACAGCGTCCCGGCCACGAGGAAGAGCGTGCGGGTCCGCGACGGCAGCGCAAGCATGAAACGTGCATAGGCCAGCCCACACAGCACAACACCGATGCCGGCCGGGATGATCCAGCCGAAAAAGAGGAAGCCCTGGAGGTCAAAGACACGCCGCATGGGCTCGATGAAGCGCTCGTGGATCTCGGCAATCTCGTCCCAGGCCAGCAGCAGGAAGATCAACGACAGCCCGCCCCAGTGGCGCGTCCAGCGGTCACGCTCAAGCCGCTTCAGCAGCGTGATACCGGCCAGGGCAAGTGCGCACCCGAACATCAACAGCGTCTGGAACGTCGTGGGGATATTGCGCTCGCGGTCGATATTGACGATCGAGACGATATCTCGCTCCGGGTGCCAGTCATATGCTCGCACGGCGAGCTGTCCGGCCAGACTGACAAGAACGAGCAGCAGCGCCACGGCCACCAGGATCTTCGTCACGGATATGACTGTGACCTGGAGCCGCATCCGAGTACCGGTATCTTTTGCCTTTGACGACAACGCTGCGCCCTCTCACACTTTGCCCCCAGACCACCTACCGAGCGATGCATCGGCGACGTACAGAGGGTACCAGTGGTGGAGGATAACGGCTGCCGGTCCGACCTCCTGGAGGCATCGGCGTCGCGGTCCAATGACGGAAGCGCCCAGTATGATCCGCTTCGCTCAGAAGTTCGTACGGGCGCAATTCATTGCGCCCTGCCCGACCGCGCGTGGCGTCGGAGAGGGCGCAATGAATTGCGCCCGTACGAAGAAGGGCACCGCTCTCAAGTGGGACTGGTCCATATTTGCGCCCATAGACATCAAGTCATCCAAGATCGGGTGATACAGCGGCGTTCATTGGTCATCCCTTCGGCGTTGCTCAGGATGGCTGTCCCAATAACATGCACTGTCCAGGCAGTCCTTACGTCGATGCGCATGGGGCGCCATACATGGCGCCCCAGGTGCAGACGGGGTGGCTCAGTGATGTGGAGCGGCTACGAAGGTCGATGCTCGCGACGACCGCTCCAGGTCGGCTGCACAGATATCCGCTACAGCTTGATACACCCAACCCCATCGCGGATTTCAATTGCCGTGCCGAAGGGCTCGGAGAGCTCGGTCATCCATTCGAGGATCTCCCGGCCGAGGTCCGGACAGGCCACGCGCGGGATGCCGCGTTCGGTGACGCATTGGCCGTGACCGAGCGAGAGCGGGTGCAGCGTAATCTCCTTCAGCGCACCGTCTTCGAAGACACACAACGGAAGGACGGTTTCCCAGTAGAGTCGATCGGCCGGGAACCCGCGGGCGCCGCCCTGGAACATCTGATCGAACATCTCGCTGACCGTCTTCGAAGGATCGACGTTGACCCCCTCAAAGTCGTCGACCGGGAAACGCTGCATCAGCTCGACCTGGAAGATGAAGTTGCCCAGCGAATAGAAGATCGGCTTGCCCTTGTAGATCTCGATACCGCGCAACAGGTGAGGCCCATGACCGATGACCATATCGGCGCCATTGTCGATGGCGGCGTGGGCGAACTCGACGATGAAGTCTGCCGGCAACCAGCGCTCCTTGCCCTGCTCATGCGCGTGAATACTCACCAGCGTCAGGTCTGAGGTGTTGCTGGCCTGGCGCACCGAGCGCATGTTGCCGTCGAGATCCTTCTTGTGGGCCTCGGTCTTGATTCCGAACTCGTCACCGACGATGAACGAGCGATCGGCCAGAATGAACTCGCCCTCGCGCTTGGGTGGCTGACCGAACCCGAGCCATTCGCGGAACGCGCGTGCCTTCTCGGCGCCCGTTCGTTCGGCGATGCGTTTGACCGCATCCATGTGCTCCTGGTCAACGACGAACAGAGTATCGAAGCGTTGCGGGTTCAATCCCGTTCGGCCGGGTGTGTCCACGCCCTGCGCCCCGGCCCGCTGTCCTGGGGCGAACGAGGAGGCACAGCCCACCAATCCGACCCGTCCCCGGTCCGAATCCAGATACGCGGGTCTACGCGCCTCTCCGAGATTCCGTCCGGCGCCGGCACAGGGGAACTCCAGCTCCGCCAGTACGTCGAGGGTGGTCAAGCAGCCGTGCTCCCCATAATTGAGGGTGTGGTTGTTTGCGAACGCGGTGATGTTGAAACCCATCTCCTGGAGGTCACGCGCCACGCCTGGCTCGGCCGACAGATTGCCACCGCCGCTCTCAACCACGGGACTGCCCTTGTAGTTGCTCAGCACCATCTCCATGTTGGTGAAGGCGACGTCAGCTGACTGGATGAGCCCGATCATGTCGGTGAACTGCTCGTCCTGGTAGTCCGGCATCCGGCGGGTGATCAACGAGTCGCCAGTTGCGGTAACGGTAATGCGGTTCGTCAAGAGTCTCTCCCTATGCTTTCCAGGTCATGTCTCGGTCGAGCGGGTAAATCGGGCGAACGAGGTTCTTGTAGTCGTAGCGGTCGAGGTGCGGGCTGGTCAGACCGGGCGTATCGACCTCGATGATCTGTTTCGCGACCGGGGTGAACGCGGCCCGGTAGTGGACCCAGGACTTCACCACGATGATCTGCTTCTCGGTCGGTTCGATCCCCTGGCTGCGTAGCACCTCCAGGTCGGTCGGCTGATAGCGATAGGTGGTTGTGATGACCTCCACCGTGCCGCCGCCGTTGCTCTCGATCTCCAACACCACGGTCGGCCCCAGGAGGTGGGTCGTCCCCGTGCCCATCGGGCCCTTGTGGACGAAGGTGCCGTCGGTAATCCGCGCGACTCTGGCGGTGACGTCCAGTGGCGCGCCATGGAACGTATCGACCTTCCCACCGAGCTTCAATTGCACGGTGTTGCCCTCACCGGCCTCGATCGCCTGTTGAACGGACTCAGGATCAACGATTGGCACGACGACGGCGTTGTCCGCACCCAACCGGAGCAAGGCTTCGAGCAGCACAGTGCCGTCGGCCGGAGTGCCCCCGCCGGGGTTGTCCCCGATGTCGGCCATAACGACCGGCCCCTCGGGTGCCGCCATCGCTTGTCGTACTGCCTCGTCAACCGGAGTCGGGTTGAGCTCAAAATCCTCGCGCCGGTCCCAGATATACTGCGCGATCCTGGCCGCCGCTTCCTGTGCCTGCTCAGGGTTGTTATCGGTCGTGACGATAATCGTGAAGTTGGTCGGCGCGATGTCGGCGAAGAAGAAACCGGGCAGATAGCTCACGTTCAGCACGCCCCGCTCGCCCTCGATGTCGTGGGCCATGTGCTTGATGCTCAGCATCGGCTCGGCGTGGGTGTACTGGCGCTGACCGCCTGCGAGGAGCGGGATCTTCACGACCGCGGCGGTTGGCCGAGCGCCGCCGCGCACGATCCGGGTCAGGATGTGTCCCATCTCATAAGCACGCTCGTAGGAGTCGGTGTGCGGGTACTCGTCATAGGCGACGCAGACCGTTGCCAGACCGACCATCTCCTCGGTGATATTGCCGTGCAGGTCGAGCTCCACGATGACCGGCATCTCCGCGCCAACGACCTCGCGTACCGCCCGCAGGATGTAGCTCTCGCCGTCGTCGTCGAGCTCGGAGACCATCGCGCCGTGTAGCGAGAGGAGCACCCCGTCGAGCGGTCCGGTCTCGAGCGCCGAGCGCAGACCATCACAGAGCCAGTTGGTCAGGGTCTCGGTGGCATCAGCCGTTACCGGGCCGGCCGGAGTAGCGTGGGCGTAGATCGTCGGCACAGCCTCAAAACCGAAGTCGCGTGCGGCATCGATGAAGCCGCCGACGGCTGATTTCGTGCCGGTATATACATCGATGAGCTGGGGTCCCTCCGGGATACCCTGCTCCTCGAAGTCGCACAGTTTTGTCGGTACGGTTGCAAAGGTGCTGCTCTCGTGGGCTATCCCGCCGATGGCAACGCGCATAAGTTGTCCTTCCCCATGGTGACGATCGTAACTGCTCGATCTTCGCCGCGGGGGAGGAGTGTGTCAAGGCGAGTCAGCCGCCGTGCCGCTCTGCTAACCAATCCTCAGGATGGTAAACGCCTCGGCGAGAGCCTGGCCGGCTTGCTCACCGACCTGAGCCGCTCGGGCGCGCCAATTACCCGGCAGGGCTGCTGGGTCGGGCGTTTGACTCTCGTGAGCCAGACGCGCGTGGACCTTGCGGTCGAAGCCAGATGAGATGTCCACGTAGCTGCTGGCGATCGCGCTGGCGAAGAGCCAGACCTCCTTGACAGCGTGGGGACGGAGTCCGTCGATCGCGTGCTCCGGGAAGACCAGGGCGTCTCTCGCCAGCGGGTAGACGGCGTCCAGCGCTACGCGGCCGACGACGCGGTGGTCGCGGTGGCTCAAGTAGGGTGGGTACGGCTGCTCTGGGTCGTGGGTGAAGAGCACATCCGGCCGCCAGCGCCGGATCCAGGCAACCAGCTCACCGCGCAGCCGGCGGGTGTCTTCGACGTCACCGTCCGGGTGACGCAGGAAGGCCACCTCGCTGATCCCCATGCGGCCCGCCGCCTCGGTTGCTTCCTTCTCACGCTGCATCGCGACGGCACGCGGATCGGCGCCGCGCTCGCCGGAGCCCTTGTCGCCGGATGTCACGAGCAGTAACCGTACCGAGCAGCCATTGTCGATCGCCTGAGCCAGCGTGCCCCCGCACCAGCTCTCGATGTCGTCCGGGTGGGCAGCAATGGCCATGACCGGCATGTTACGGGGAGCGTCCACGATCTGCATGGATGTGTTCCTTTCGCGTGGCTGCGGGTGGGGCGGCGGGTTAGGATGTGTGCCTTGAACGCAGTGGCGCAGTGACATCCTACCCGAGGATCGATTGTTGAGAGACGGAGCGGGGTTTCAAGATGCAATCGGAAGCCGTTTGGACTCCCCTGGACGAGCCGGGATTGGAGCATCTTACGTTGCGACAGGCCCCAGACGGGAGCGTTGAGACCGAGAGTGTAGTCCTTGGTGTTCGGAATGGCCGGCCGTTCACACTCCATTACCGTGTTGAGTCGGATGCCAGGTGGCGCGTTCGCCGTCTCACGGTCGAGTCACTTCAGGGCCGGGGGCGTGTTGATCTGCTGGCTGATGGGGACGGCGGCTGGCGCGACCCTGATGGAAGGACGATCGCGCAACTCGACGGCTGCGTCGATGTCGACATTGAGGCCACCCCGTATACCAACACGTTACCGATTCGCCGGTTGAACCTTGAACCGGGCGAGTCGCGGGAGATCGGAGTCGTGTACGTCACGATCCCCTCGCTCGAAGTGTCGGCCAAGCGGCAACGCTACACCTGCCTGGAACCGGACCGGCACTACCGTTTCGAGAGCCTCGACAGTGGCTTTACTGCCGATCTGCCGGTTGATGGAGATGGATTGGTACTCGACTATCCGGGTCTGTTTCGCCGGGTGCATCTGCAGCAGGGGTCTAGCCGTTGATCGAACAGACCTCAACCGAAACAGCATCACTGCGGTCGCGCTTGCGCTTGATCCCGTCCGAGGCAGGCCATGACGCGACGGTTCTCATCCGGGCGCGCGCTATCCGCGCCTTTGGCGACGGTTACATTGCCGTCTTGCTACCGGTTTACCTGACGACTCTTAACTACAGCAGCTTCCAGGTTGGCGCAGTCGCGACGGCGACCCTCGTGGGATCAGCCTTGCTGACGCTGTTCGTCGGCTTCGTTGCCTACCGGGTCAAGCGACGGAGAGTGCTTACCTACGCGACGCTCCTGATGGCGGCAACCGGCGTGGCGTTCGCATCGATCGATCAGTTTTGGCCGCTGCTCGTGATTGCCTTCGTCGGCACGCTCAACCCGTCTGGCGGCGATGTCAGCGTCTTCCTGCCGATCGAGCAGAGTTTGCTGCCGCAGACCGTGCCTCCCCGGCGCAGGACAGCTCTGTTTGCTCGCTACGGTCTGGTCGGTACGCTCGCCGGGGCCATCGGCGCGCTTTCTGCCGGCTTGCCTGAGATTCTGGCGCGCAATAGTAGTCTCATCAGTCTGGAGACGGCGCTCAAGGGCATGTTCATCGTCTATGCAGGACTAGGGGTTGCGGCGTTTCTCGTGTACCGGGGCCTGTCGGCGAGCCTCGAACCTGAAAACGCGCCACCCGCCGCACCGCTCGGTAAGTCGAAGAAGACGGTCTACACGCTGGCCGCGTTGTTCAGTCTGGATTCGTTCGCCGGTGGGTTTGTTATTCAGGCGTTAGTCGCGCTCTACCTGTTCGAGAGGTTCGAGCTGTCGGTCGCGACGACCGGGCTCGTCTTCTTCTGGACGAACATGCTCGCGGCGTTCTCGATACTGGCCTCGGCCCGGTTGGCCGACCGGATCGGGATGGTCGAGGCCATGGTGTTCACCCATGCTCCAGCCCAGATCGCCTTGATCCTCGTGCCGTTCATGCCGACATTGCCGCTCGCACTGACCTTGCTGCTGGTGCGCTCGGCGTTCTCACATATGGATGTCGCGCCGCGCAACTCCTACGTGATGGCGGTGGTTTCGCCCGAGGAGCGGTCGGCAGCGGCGAGTCTCACCTCGGTGCCGAGGAGCCTGGCCGCCGCGGGAAGTCCGTTACTGGCCGGCTGGTTGTTTGGCCTGTCGCCGTTCGGCTGGCCGTTCGTGATCGGTGGCGGACTGAAGCTGGTGTACGATGCCCTCTTGCTCGGCATGTTCAGACGGGTACGTCCACCGGAGGAGTAGGTATACGTGAGGTCAATCCTCGCCTTCACGAATGAGACTCCTGAAGAGCTCGGTTGCATTGTGCCTGCGATCTGCCACGGTCGTTGGAAGACCAAGATGGTAGGTGCCGCTTGGCAGGATGCCACAGCCTCCATAGCGGCGTAACAGGAGAAACTGGGCGAGCACCTCTTCCCCAGCATGGTTTTCCGGTAGCCGGTTCCACCAGGAGAAGCCCCCGACATCGGTCAACTTTGCGCGGTCGTAGAGCACGTTGGCGCCACCGATCCAGGCAACCTTGTACCGCACGATGTTACCGTCGCGAACGAGCTGCCGCTCCAGATGGAGTGGGTTGGCGGCATTGTTGACGAGGTGACGATGCCAGGGGATTGAGTCCGAATCGAACGGCTCGGGCTCAATCCCTTCGGACCAGAGCTCGATGCCCTGCTGCTGCGGCCGAACGTCATCCAGGTAATCGAGACCGGTGGCGGCACAACCGACGAAGCCACAACCCTCAGCCTCGATGACCTGGACCATGCGCTGCATGACCGGCGGATCGAGCAGCACATCGTCGTCGATAAAGTGTACGTATTCGGCCCGGCTCTGCTCGAGCAGGAAGTGCCGCTGCTCGGCCAGCCCAAGGCGCGGCAGGTGGCGGTGGAGTGTCACCTGGTGTCCATGCCACTCAAGTGCCCGGACGATCGTCTGGACCTCGATGCTATCGAGATAGGTCTCGTCGTCTGGCGTTTGGTCCGAGATGATCACGTCAAAATCGGTATATGTCTGGCTTGACAGGCTCGTTAGCACTACCGCCAGCCCGGTTTTGCGTCCGCACGTCGGGATAAGAACATCGATACGTGCCATCTGGAGACCCCCAGAATGCAGGAGAGAATGCGGTTGCGCTAGCCCCGGATCGAGCAGATTGCTGCGGTCTCACTTCTTCTCTTTGGATTATAAGGAGCCGTGAGGGGCAGGAAGGGCTGGAAACGCATGTTCCCCGCCCTTCCTGCTGAGATTCGTCGATTGCGTCGTGAACGCGAGCTGTTTGACGTCGCCAGACTAGGCCGGTCTCTCCAGCTCCGCCAGTTGGTTCTCGACCAGTGAAACGAGCTCGCCCATCGTGTCCGCGTCGAAGACCAGTTTCGCGCCGGCCGCTTCGAACAATTCCGGAAGCGGCCGGGTTGCGCCTAGCGAGAGCGCATTGCGGTAGCTCTCGGTTGCCTGCGCCTGATCGTGCAGGCTGTTGCGCCAGACCTGAAGCGCGCCGAGCTGTGCGATGCCGTACTCGATGTAATAGAACGGGTAGAGGAAGATGTGCAGCTGCCGGTACCAGCGGGCAACGCGCTGTTCCTCCAGACCGCTCCAGTCCACCCCAGGCTCGAACCGCCTCCGAATCTCGAGCCAGGCGGCGTCGCGCGCCGCTGCGTCGTGCCCCTCGCCGCTGGTGTAGATCCAGTGCTGGAAAGCGTCGACTGCCGCGATGTGCGGCAGGATCTCAAGAATGCCTTCGAGGTGCTCGATGCGGGCACGGCGGGCGTCCTCGTCGGAGTAGTAACCGCCCTCGGCGCGCGACACATAGGGAGCGGTGAGCAGCTCCATTGACATGGACGCCACCTCGGCCATCTCTGAGCCGGGGTGACGCTGCCACACGAGTGGCTGGCTGTGCGCTTCGAAGACGTGAAAGGCGTGGCCTGCCTCATGAAGCAGCGTATTGACGTCGCCCTGTACCCCGACCGCGTTCATGAAGATGAAGGGGAGGCCACGGTGCGGGAATGAGGTGCAGTAGCCGCCCGGGGCCTTCCCTTTGCGGCTATCGAGATCGAGCAACCGCTTCTCGGCCATCCTGTCGAAGTAACCGCCAAGAGTCCGGTCAACCTTGCCGAAAATACCCACGGCACGCTCGATGAGCTCTGGCACTTCCTCGAACGGCTTGAGCGCCGGCCGGCCGAGCGGGTCCACCGCAGTGTCCCAGGGCCGCAGCGTCTCCAGTCCCATCCGCTGCCGACGTCGCTCCAGGATGCGTTCTACCGCCGGCACAACGGTCTGCTCGACCGCCGCCTGGAAATGCTCGCAGTCTTCCGGGGTGTAGTCGAACCGATTCTTCTCGCGGTGCATGTAGTCGCGATAGTTGTCAAAGCCGGCATTCTGCGCGATCTGGCGACGAATCGCGAACTGCTGGTCGAACAGCTCCGCCAGCTCGTCACGATGCTCGATGTAGGGTTCGGCCATCAAGCGGAAGGCGCGCTCGCGCACGTCGCGATCGTTGTCGAGCAGAAAAGGCTGGAGCTGCGGGATCGTCTTCTCTTCGCCGTCCCAGTCAACGGTCATGCCACCCGTGATCTTCTGATACCGCGCGTTGAGCTTTGCGATCTCGGAGTGCAGGGGCAGGTTCTCGTCGCGGTAGAGGTCGATCTGGTTCTCAAACCTGCGCAGCATCGTTGCCAGGTCATCGCGCGTGTAACCAAGCTCCAGCAGGCGCTTGGCCAACCGGACGCTCTGTTCTTTCAATCTGGGTGAGATCTCGCTGGTAAAGCGCAGGTAGGCGGCTTCCGCCGCAGCGTCGGCGGTGTTGGTCGTGTAGGCAACTCCCGACAAGGAGGCCGCTTCGGATACGAGCTCGTCCAGCGTTGACCACTCCGCCAACCATGCCTCGACGTTGTCGTGGGACAACGACCGCTCCGCGAGCGAATCGTAGTACGGTGAGATATCGTCCCAGGTTGCGTCGGTAAACGCGGCGGGCGACTCGGGCAGCGCGTTGATTGTCATAAGATGTACTCCTGTGCGTTCTTGCGTGACGATGCCAGTCCACCTGGCAGGCTCGTGAGGAACCAGCCAGTTCTCAATTTCGAGAGGACACTGTACCGCATGTTTCGTCGCATCAGCCGCACGCTCTTCCGCTCACGCGCTTTCGGCGTCGAGATCTACGCGCTCTACCTGGCCGCGAAGGATCCACGCACGCCGTGGTATGCGCGGGTACTGGCGGGGATCGTAGCCGCCTACGCGCTCAGCCCGCTCGACGTGATCCCGGACCCCATTCCGGTGCTGGGGTTGCTGGACGACGTCATTCTGATCCCGATCGGGCTCAAGCTGGTAACGAAACTCATCCCCGAACCGCTCATGATTGAGAGCCGCGAGCGGGCCGCCGTCTCCACGATCACCCGTCCCAGATTCTGGCGCTGGGTAGGTATCGTCTCGGCCATCATTGTGCTGATCTGGTTGGCACTACTCGGCTTGCTGTTCTACCTGCTCGTGCTGTGGATGTGGTAGGTGGGGTTGTGAAGCTGTCGGTTCCTGGGTCTAGCGGATAAGCGTCTAGCCCTCTATAGTTGCCAACATGTGTGCGCAGAAGATTATGTTCCTTGACGAATCCGGAGATCACAGTCTCACCGTCATCGATCCCCAATACCCGCTGTTTGTGCTGGGCGGTATCATCGTCGATCAAAACTACGCGACCGATGAACTGGAGCAGTGTGTGCGGCAGTTCAAGCTGGATCTCTTTGGCCGAGACGACATCATCCTACACACAGCAGAGATCGTGCGAAGCCGGGGTGTCTTCTCAGTCATGCGCCAGCCTGCTTTTCGGCAGCGCTTCTATGAGAAGCTCAACTCCCTGATGCGATCGATTGATTATCAAGTCATCGCTTGCGTCATCAAAAAAGACGAGCACTTCGAGCGCTACGGTCTCTCGGCGATTGATCCCTACATGTTGAGCTTGAATGTCCTCGTCGAACGATTCTGCTTTGAGATCGGCAACCAGCCCGGCGGCGGCTTGATCATTGCTGAAAAGCGCGACCCGATCCTAGACCACCAACTTGAGCTTGCCTGGTTGAACCTGCGGATTCAGGGAACCCGCTACATGCAGGCGACCATGATCGAGGAGCGCATCACCGCTCTTAACACGCGCGCAAAGACGGCAAACATTGCCGGGCTACAGGTCGCCGACCTTGTCGTCTCACCCATCGGGCGCTATGTGCTTGGCAAGAAGACTTTTGAGGACTGGTCCATCATTGAGTCCAAATTCCGCCGCCGAAACGGGGAGTATCCGGGCGCGGGGCTGGTAGTGCTGCCGAGGGGAAAAGAATAAGGCCAGGACCCGCAATGGCAGTTCCCAGCCTCTGGCCAGATTCAACCATAGGTGAGTGGCTATGTCAAGCGTCTGGCAGAGCCT
Organism: uncultured Chloroflexia bacterium; assembly: GCA_963729445.1. GTDB lineage: Bacteria > Chloroflexota > Chloroflexia > Thermomicrobiales > CFX8 > JACCZH01. Next base: position 613,525 of record CAVSNU010000002.1, on the reverse strand, counting down.
TCACCCTAGTGGTCGTACTTAATAACCTCGTACGAATGCTGAAGTTCGCCAAGAACATATGTGCTATAGCAGCCCCGTAGCGTATACTTCATCTCATAAAATGCACATACGTACATAGTAAGAGGACAGTTTGTTGTCAACAGCTTCGCCCCAACGGGAAGGCGTCACCGCAAAACGATGGTTGCAGCGGCTACTTCCATTGCAATCATGGCGGTTCTGGCCTGTGACCCTCATCTTCGCAGGTTTTTTCCTGGTTACAGCGCTGGTGATGCTAACCGCATCACTGCGACCGAATCACGCCGATCAATACGTCAGCATCCTTGGACTCATGCTCGGCTGGCCGACGCTTGCCTTTACCATGGTGCTTATCGTCGTTCTGCTCTTCTACAAGGAATTGATCTCCTTGATCAATCGCGTAGAGCGTGTCAGCTATAAAGATGCAACGGCAGAACTCCAATCCCTCTATCCTGACGCACGTGAGTTGAGGATCGACCCCGAGCCCGAAGTTCAAATAGTAAGGCCCAATTCGGTGGGTTCCGCAGAGAAGATCCCTAACCCTGAAGTCAGTACGGACATGAATACGCCTGTTCGCGATGAGTACGTAAATTTGCTACGTGAGCAGAATGAGCAGTTGCGCGACGAAGCGAAATATTGGTGGCGACGTTTCCTGGCAGTGGTGCTTAACTTTCGGACTCAATGGATTCTCAGCTTGCTCGACGACTACGCCAAAGGTAGCAAGACGAGCGAACAAGGTCTGTTTAATGAGATCTCATATCGGCTCGCGCGTGCGGGATCATTCACCCAGTACCTCATACTCGGCGGTACCGAACCGAGTACGCCGTCAAGTATTCCTTGGAGTGATATCCAACAGTCTATTTTCGCGCTAGAAAGATACGGGCTCGTCAAGAGCAGCAAGAGTGGGATTGTTAACGCCTATGAAGTTACGGACGAAGGGCGCGATTTCCTCTCCTTCCTCGACTCGTCAGAGGGACGGGAGTTTAATTTGGAAGTAGTCAACACTCACACCATTTCTGTGTCTCCCCCAAGCGTTGGTTACTAACGTGGTCTCACCTGATCCGCCTGCGGTACCTCTGGACCCGATAGGTCTTGCCCTCCGCTTGGCACGTTTGCGAGGCGGTCCTGCGTTTGTGATGGGATTTACGCCTTGAATGACCGCCATGTATCTCTATAGCAGCGGTGGACACGATCACAACTCAGGAACTGGCGATTGGCCCGCTGGTTCCGGCTGGCGCGCATGCAACAATTCGACATAGAAACGCTAATGTCAGGATACGAGCACCAATTAACGAAAGGGAAACATGTCAAACCGGACAGAAGAAGTGGATCAGTTTATGCAGTCGCTTGACCATCCACTGAAGGCGGAGGTCGAGGCAGTGCGGGGAATGATTCTGAGCTCCAATGAGCGTATTACGGAGCACATCAAATGGAATGCGCCCAGTTTTTGCTATGAAGGTGAAGACAGGGTGACGTTCAAGCTGCACCCTCAGGACCGTATCCAGCTTATTTTCCATAGGGGCGCCAAAGTGAAGGATGGCAAGGATTTTGCGTTTGAGGACAGCACCGGGCTCTTGCAATGGGTTGCTGCCGACAGGGCCACAGTTACGCTTCATGACATAAACGATGTGCAAGCTAAAGAAGCTGCGCTTATAAAAGTTGTACATCAGTGGATGGAATCGACCACCTGATACGACGGGCTCACTTCGATCCGAACGCCCACGCGCTCCGCTCGATACTCCTCAGCCTCGTAGTGCAAACCGGACCATGTCCTCGATATTTAGGCCACCAGGGGGGCAATCGCTCGCGGTTCTATGAACGTGAGCCTGTAGTAATATGCACGTCCTACTCATCAATTCGTGAAGGGGCATGCCTTGGAGCAGCTGAATACCCGCGAGGCGCTGCTGGATGTGGTGCGAGGGCTACGCGAGGACATCGAGCGCGTCGTCGCTGAGGCGGGCGAGGAGCGTATGGAGCAGCCGGGAAGCTTCGGTGAGTTGACGCTCAAGGACGTCATCGCCCACCTGACCAGCTGGCGGCTGACGACGGCCGCGCGGCTGGAGGCCGGCTTGCATGGCGAGGAGCCTGCGTTCCCGTGGCCCGCGCATCTCAATGAGGATGAAGACACGGACGAGATCAATCGCTGGTTCTTCGAGACCAACCGCGACAAGCCTGTCGCCAGTGTCCTGCGCGAGTCGCGAGAGACGTTCGAGCGCGTTGAGCGCGCCATCGCCGCCCTGCCGGAGGACGACCTGTTCGAGGCGGACCGCTTCCCCTGGTTGGAGGGGTACGCGCTCGGGCCGGGAGTCGTGCACGGCACGCTCGAGCACTACCGCATCGACCACGAGCCGGAGATCCGCGCCTGGCTCGCGCAGGAGTGAAGCGAACGGGGAGGCTAAATGGTCGATGTCAGGGGGCTAGGTCTCACCGGCTCTGAGAGCCTGATGCGGTTTTCAACCTGACTCGATCGCATTGAGGGTCCGATTTTTCCTGGATGATTGCTGCTGAGTAACCCAACTTTGATACCCATTTTTCTCGCAGTATTGCCCTCGTTCCTGGGGGCGAGCGTGCAGCATCGCCCCAAAGATGGGTATTATTCCCCTCATGAATATGATGAATTACCGTCCGATTGTTTTCCTTCTGGCTGTCATGTTGGTTGTTGCTGCCTGCAGTGGCCCCGAAACTGATTCGCTGGGGTCACAACCCCTGGGCGATGGTGGATCGGTGTCGACTCCAGCTCCAGCAGAACCCACAGCATCCGGCGGCGACTCCGCAACGGCGCCGTCGACCGCCGTTTCACCCACTGCTGAGAGCGCGCCAGCTGAGAGCACTCCAGCCGATCCGCTTGCTCCGACGCAGCCACCCGCTGCCACGGATCCAGGCTCTGAGGCAACGCCTGCCGTCCCAGCACCCTCTCCGACCGCGACTCGCCCCGCGCCCGTCGAGGATCCAGCCAACCTCCCCGAGGGCGTGCTGCCGGGCCATCGTGTCCTCGCCTATTACGGTCACCCTAGCACACCCGCGATGGGGATTCTGGGCGAGTACAGCAAGGAAGAGCTCCTCCAGGTTCTGAGCCAGGAGAAGGCCAACTACGAAGCGGCCGACCCCTCGAAGCCGGTCAAGATGGCCCTGGAGCTCATCGCGACGGTGGCGCAGCCCAACCCCGGCGAGGATGGAACCTACGTCCTCTATACGGGCGACGAATGGATTCAGGAGTACGTCGATTTCACAGCCGCCAACGACATGATCCTGATCCTCGATCTCCAGATCGGTCACTCTACGATTCGTGACGAGGTGGAGCGCGTCCGCAAGTGGCTTGAATACCCACACGTTCATATCGGGCTGGACCCCGAGTTCTCGACCGGGCCAGACCGGATTCCCGGCGAGTTTATCGGTGAGGTGGACGGCGCCCATGTCCAGATTGCCGTTGAGATGTTGTCGCAGATCGCCATCGAGAAGAACCTGCCCCCGAAGATTCTGATCGTGCATCAGTTCGAGCATGAGATGATCTACAACAAAGAGGCGATCACCCCGCTGCCGGGCGTAGACATCGTGATCGACATGGACGGGTTTGGTTCCCCAGACGCCAAGATCGGGAACTACAACATCTTCGTCGGCCAGGAGTTCATCGAGCACGGTGGGATCAAGCTCTTCTACCAGCAAGACTTGCCACTGTTGACCCCGTCAGAGATCGTCGGTCTGGACCCGTCTCCCGCCGTGGTGATTTACCAGTAGACGGCCTGGCATCCAGGTTGTCTAATGTATGCTGCGTGCATTGGTAGTCATCCTGAGCTTGATAGCCATCCCGAGCATTGCCGGTCATCAGCGTCGGCAGTTGCCCTAAGGGTTTATCCGTCAACAGCATCGACAGTCACCCTGAGCGTTTATCAGTCATCAGTGTCGATAGTCATCCTGGGTGTTCATCAGTCATCCTGAGTACTCGACCACGATGATAGTGTCTCCCCCGTAGGGGAGGAGCTCGTCTCCTCCCGCCTCGAGCAGACCGGGGGTTCGGGAGGAGACGAGCTCCTCCCCTACCGACAGGTAGGAAACCCGAAGTGACAACTCCCCTGTGGTCCAGTACTCAGGATGACTATCAAGGCGCTCAGGGTGACTGAACAACGCTTTAGGTGACTGCCGACGCTGATGACTGAACATCGCTTTGGGTGACGGAACAACACTCAGGGTGACTGAACAACGCTCGAGATGACTAAAGAGCGCTGGGGATGACTGAAGAACGCTCGGGGTGACTGACGAACGCTCGGGATGACGAGGGACTCTCGGGATGTATTGGACAACCCGGATGGCCGTCATGCCTATTTGAGGATCGGGGGATATCCAATGACCGCTGTACGCCGCTGCGAGTGGGCGGGCGACGATCCACTCTATGTCGCCTATCACGACGAGGAGTGGGGTGTTCCGGTACATGATGAGCGGCAGCTGTTTGAGATGCTCACCCTCGAAGGGGCTCAGGCCGGACTGAGCTGGATCACCATCCTGCGCAAGCGCGAGAACTATCGCAAGGCGTTCGACAATTTCGACCCGAGCCTGGTAGCTGCATACGACGAGCAGAAGATCGCCGAGCTGCTTGCAAACCCCGGCATCGTCCGCAACAAGCTCAAGATCAACTCGACAGTTGCCAATGCCCGGGCATTTCTCCAGGTCCAGGAGGAGTGTGGCAGCTTCGACCGGTATATCTGGCAGTTTGTCGACGGGCAACCCATTGTGAACGCCTGGACCAAACTGGACGAACTGCCGGCGCAGACCCCTGAGTCTCAAGCCATGAGCAAGGATCTGCGCAAACGCGGCTTCCGGTTCGTGGGGCCGACGATCTGCTACGCCTTTATGCAGGCCGCCGGGATGGTCGACGACCACGAGATGGGCTGCTTTCGGCGTCAGAGCTCCGCCTGACAGGAAGTAATTTCTCAGGTCCGCTATGAGCTCGCGGCTGCGCGGGCGGCTTCGATCGCGGCGTCATATGAAGGCACGAGCATCTGGTCAGCGACATATTCGGCGTGCACGATGCGGTCCTCGGCATCAATAACGAAGACGGCCCGTTGGAGCAATCTCCACTCTTTAAGCAGTACCCCGTAGTCGATCCCAAACGCTGTGTCACGATGTGACGAGAGCGAAGGATGTGCGGCATTCTCGGCCGTCTGCCAGCGTGCCAGGGCGAACGGCAGGTCCATACTGACAGTCAGCACCTGCACTCCTGCGGGAAGGTCCCGGCTGAGGTGATCCCACTGGCGCGTCTCAATGTGGCAAACAGGGGTATCGAGCGAGTTGACGACGTTGAGTAACCGTACCCTTCCGGCCGAATCGGCCAACGTCACGGTTTTCAGTGCTGAGTCCGCTGGGTCCATGTAGTCAAGCGCGAAATCCGGTGCGGCGTCGCCGGGTTTGAGCTTGCGGCCAACCACGGTCAGTTTCTCGTCGAACTCAAACGCTTCGCCGGTGCGTTCCTCTGTCATTACTCTCCCCTTGTGTGTCTTGCGACAATCCTTCTTCAGCCGCGTATCGTAGACGATTCGCTCCGGTGCGAGGGGCCTGTACGCAGGGTGGGCGACTATCGTCTCCTGGCTGTCGTCAGCAAATAATCCCTGTCTAACCGCACCGAACCGTCAGGATCCGCACATTCGCGCATCAGCGCCATGGCGTCGGCCCTGACCGCCAGCTTGGTGCGGTCGTCAAACCGTTGGTAGGTGTAGACGGTCGGGCCGAGGGCGCGGCGGAAGAGCATGTCCAGCGCCTCGACCGGGGATTCAACCAGCCAGGGGGCGTTCCCGTGGGTGTGCTGGATGCCCGTCAGGTAGTCCCCGAAGAGATTCTCCAGGTACTCGGGCCGGCCCCAATTCAACGGGCTCGGAAGCTCAAGAACGCGAGGCGGCAGGTAGGGCGCGGTGATATTCATCAGCCGACAGTTTGGGCCTTCCGGCTTCCAGGTTGCGACGGCGAAGACCCCGCCAGGTTTCAGGACCCGAGTCATCTCGAAGGCGACCGCGTCGTGTCGCGGCGCGAACATGCCGCCGAAGGTGGAGATCACCGCATCAAAGCTGGCATCAGCGTAGGGCAGTCGCTCCGCGTCGGCCTGTTCGAACGTTACCCTGTCGGCGACACCTTCTCGCTCGGCGATCTGCCGCGCGGTGGCGAGCAGGTCCGGCGCGATGTCTCCACCAGTGACAAGCGCGCCCAGCTTTGCGGCGGCGATAGCACACACCGGTACCGGTCGCAACGTCAAGGACCCGCATACCCTCGACGATCCCGGCGACCTCCAACAGGCGGTCCACCACTGGTTTGAAGCCTTGCGCCATCTCGTCGTACCCGGCTCCGGTGACGTTCCAGGCAGCTTGCATTGACCTCTTGAGACCGGCGACCTCGTCTTCGGACCGTTCAAAGACGGGTTGGATGGTCACTGGCGTCTCCTCTAACGTAGCCCGTGAGCGTCAATCTGGCCTTGAAAGACCTTGGCACGCTCGTCGTTCGTCACCACGAAGCGGATCCTGTTCAGGCCGGTCCCCGACGATAGATAGCTCTCGATCGTCGCGCACATCGCCTCGGCGCAGTCCGCAGGCTCAAGCCCGCCAACTCCCGTGCCAAGCGCCGGAAGAACGACGCTGGTCAAGCCACGCTCGTCGCAGAGCTCCAGAGCCCGACGAGTCGTGGCGGACACGGTCTCTTTCGAAGCATAAATCTGCGTGCGGTCGGTGAACCCCATGGCGGCCGCGTGGATCAAGGCTTTTGTGGGTGGTGACATCTGTCCGGAACTTGTCATGACAGCGTCGCCGACCTCAATTGGCCCTTGGGAGATTGCTTCCTGCTCGACAACGTCTCCGGCGGCGCGTTTCAAGGCGCCAGCGACCCCGCTCCCCATCCAGAGCTCGTTGTTGGCCGCCACCACATACGCTTCAGCCTGGTGTGCTTCAACATCGGCAATATCGCCAACAACGACTTCAATCTGTGTTCCGGTCACTCGTCACCTCGCTTTCCTCACATCATCCCAATCCTATGCCAGAAGGGGACGTTGATGACAAGCGTGAGGTGCGCAGGGTCCCGGACCGGACCTGGATCGGTGGCCGGCCGAGATGCCGGGTGCCGCTGAGATGTTCGCGGGTGGCGAAGAGGCGGCGATGATGCCGTCTTTGCCGCGGTAGTAGCGGTACAGCGCACCGGTCGCCGTATTGACGGGCGCGTCCCCACGCCCTAGTATCGATCATCTCGGGTGGAAAGCGGACAGGTGAAGGGAGCGATCGCGATGGTGGATGCGAGGCCAGCGGCACCCCGGAAACAGTCGGAAGGTGTCTACGACAAGCTTGGCGTGCGGACGATTATCAACGCCAGCGGCGCGACGACCGCCGTCGGTGGATCCCTGATGCCTGAAGAAGTTGCCGAGGCGATGATCGAGGCCTCAAGATCGTTTGTCGCTATCGGAGAGCTCAACGCGGCCGTCGGCAGGAAGATTGCCGAGGCGACGGGCGCGGAGGCCGGCTACGTCACCGCCGGCTCGGCTGCCGGGATGTTGCTGTCGGTGGCAGCCTGCATTACCGGAACCGATCCGGTAAAGATCAACCGGTTGCCGGATACGGACGGCATGGCCAACGAGGTCATCATCCATCGGGTGCACCGCATCAACTACGACATCATGTTCCGGGCGGCCGGCGGCAAGCTGGTTGAGATCGGCATTCCGCGTGGAACCCATGTCTGGGAGCTTGAAGATGCCATCAACGAGAAGACGGCCTGCATCGCCTACATCGACTCGCCGTCGACGGCCTGGGGCGCGCTCGAATTCGAGACGGTCGTTGAGGTCGCCCGCAAGCACAATGTCCCAGTGATCGTGGATGCCGCTTCCACCCTGCCGCCGCTCGACCATCTGCGGCGCTGGATCAGATGGGGCGCCGATCTGGTGATCTACAGCGGTGGCAAGGGTATTCGCGGACCACAGGATAGCGGGCTGCTGGCCGGCAGAGCCGACCTGATCGTCGCAGCCGCCGCGAATGGAAACCCGAACCGCGGCGTTGGGCGGGCGGCCAAGGTCAGCAAGGAGTCGATGGTCGGTCTGGCAGTCGCCCTCGACCGTTTCCTCAGCCATGACCACGACGCAGATTTCGCCGGGCACCGCCGTGAGGCAGAGGTGATGCAGCAGGCGCTCTCGGGCCGGAATGATGTGGAGACGGTACTTACCGCCGACCCTGAAGCCTATCCCGCACCGGTCTTGATGCTGACGCCCGCCAGCGGCGCGAGCTGGACCGTTGCGGAGCTCCAGCAAGCGCTCCAGGAAAGCGAGCCTCCGATCTACTGCCGGTTTGAGCAGAACAGGCTGGAGATCAATACCCACTGTTTGATGCCCGGCGAGGCGGAGCAGATCGCGGAAGTTTTGACAACGACACTCGACCGTTGGGAGGGATAGCCTACGCATGGCGACAACCGAACGAGAGACAGGATACCTGACCGCCGACGAGCTGCAGGCACTGCGCGAGGTGAGTACGGCGTCCTTGACGACCCAGCTTCTGAAGCGCGGTTTGCAGAACACCTTCATACAGGGTGTGCAGGCTTTGCGCCCCGATCTCCGCATGGTGGGCTATGCGCTCACGTTGCGCTACATTCCTGCCCGCGAGGATCTGGATCGAAGCACCGACTACGACAACCTGACGAACCCCCAGCGCGTTGCCGTTGAAATGGTTGGGCCCGACGATGTGCTGGTGATCGACGCACGCGGCGACCTGTCGGCGGCGTCGCTCGGCCACATCCTGATGACACGCATCATGATGCGCGGCGCGGCTGGCGTTGTTTCGGATGGGGCCTTTCGTGACTCACCAAGCATCTCGCAACTCGAGCTGCCCACCTACGCAGCCGGGATGAACGGGACCACGAGCTTTGTCAGCCATCACCCGACCGATATCAACCTGCCGATCGGTTGTGGTGGCGTGGCGGTCTTCCCCGGAGACGTGATCGTTGGCGACGCCGAGGGTGCGGTCGTGATTCCCCGGCATTTAGCCGCTGCGGTCGCTCGTGATACCCGCGAACAGGATCGCTTCGAAACGTGGGCGCTTGCCAGGGTTCGAGAGGGCGCCAGTATCCGCGGCGTGTATCCGCCGGACGAGAAGACCCGCGCCGAGTATGAAGCGTGGCGGGACCTTCAGAGGTAGTCCCGCCACATTTGTTAGTTGGCATATATCGCAAAGTGTTCGTTAGCCGGTCGACACTGAGGTCGCAAGCGTGCGCTGCGGAACGCGTGACCCAGAGTAGATCAGGAGTGCCGACAGCGTCGAGACGAGCATGAGCTCGACGTGATCTGACCCAGCATCGGGACGGTACTGTTGAGATCGCTGGCGATCTCCGGCAGGAACGGGCTGAGCGCGGCCCCATTGAGCCAGCCGATCATCGCGGTTGTGGGCAGAACGCCGATGAGTGGCGGACGCATTTGGATATTGATCGTGTTCACGTGCAGATCCTCTCAAAGGCTGGCGTCATTGCCAGATGGTTCAACCGTCAATGTTGTTATGCACGCGTTGTGCGGTAGATGGCGGACACCGGCATCTATCGCGTCTACGAGATTCGTATCTATGGGCTCGCCACCGGCGAGCCGGATTTCCTAACAGCCATCGTTGACGAGCGCTGCCACCAGGTCGTAGCTCGCCCCTTCAATACCGGCCTCTTTAAATGCGGGCAAACTGCGCTCAATCATGTGCTCATTGGCGGTCAGGGAGATCCGGAAGTAGCCCGGCGCCCCGAACACCCCGCCCGGCAACACGAAGACATCATGGTCGGCGAGCAGGTTGATGAAATCCGCGTCACTGTCCATGGGTGTCTTCGGCATGAGGTAGAACGTCCCCTCGGGTGAGTGAACCTCGTACCCGTACGACCGGAGCTCATTCACCATGCGATCGCGTTTGCGCTGGAAGCGCTCGATATCAATCGAGCAGGATTCCAGATCGGCCAGCGCGTGTTGCAACAGGGCGTTCGGGAACGCCCAGCCGCTCGCGATCTGCGTGGTCATGATGTCCTCGCGCAAACCCTCACGGTCGGGCATACTGGCCGGCATCGCCAGGTAGCCGATGCGCTCGCCGGGTGCGAGAAGCACCTTCCCGTAGCTGTAGGCTATCAGCGTTGACGGGTAGAACTGGGCCGGGCTGACCGGTGTCTTGCCGTCGAAGACGATCCGGTTATACGGCTCGTCGGCCAGGATGTAGATCGGTTCCCCGCGTTGGAGCGACTGCCCCTCGAGCAGCGCCGCCAACCTGAGCAGGGTATCTGCCGAGTAGATCTTGCCGGTCGGATTGTTGGGCGTGTTCACGATCACAACGCGAGTTCGCGGCGTGATAGCGTCTGCGATCGCGTGCAGATCCAGGTCGAACGTCGTTGCTTTGGACTTCACCGTGACCGGGACCAGCCCGGCTTCTCTGATCATCGCCTCGTACAGAGGCCAGGCCGGCAGGCTAAAGATCACTTCGTCGCCCGGTTCTCCAACGGTTTTCAGTGCCGTTGAAATCGCGCCGAACGCGCCGTTGGTCATCGCGATATCTGCCGGCTCGAAGGCAATGCCGAAACGCTCGCGCAGTGACGCAGCAACGACTTCCTGGGCTTGTGGCTCGCTCATCTTGTAGCCAAACCAGTCCTTGTTCTGGGGTGCGGCCCAGGTTTGAAGCGCGTCGACCAGCCCCGGAACCGGCAGCTCGTGCGGGTTGCCGAGGGTGAAATCACAGATACCGGGTTCGTGCTGGCGCCTTGACCAGCGAGAATTGGTACTGAAATCGATCAGGTTGCGCATCGCCTCGCGCAGGATGTGCGGGCGCCGCTGCTTCACTGCCGAGGTCCTCAATGTCGCCGTTGGCATTGATGTTTCCTTTCTTGTGGCCGTCGACCGAAACTACCCGGTCGACGGCCACAGTGGTCATGTTGAAAGCTAATCTGGCGAGATGTTGTTGTTCTCGGCGAAGAAGTTGGCCGGGTCATAGCGACGTTTGATATCGACCAGCCTGTCGTAGTTCGTCCCGAAGCCGGCACGCACGATGGCCTCCTTTTCGGTGCCTTCCACGGAGTTGAAGTTCAGGAACGCCGCCTGTGTCGAGTAAGGTTGCGCCGCGGCATTGAGCGAGCGCGCCCACTTGATGCTGGTCGTGTCGTCCTCTGCGTCCTCTGAACCACCGATAATCACGATCTGGTAATTGGCATCGCGGTTTGAAAACGCCGTTGCAGCCGGATCCACACGATTCATGGCGCCCCGGTAGTGTTCGAGGGCGATCAGCGCGTTTGGAAGCGGCGCGTCGACACCGTGGTCCAGGATCGCATCGATGACTTCGTCGCTCATCGTGTTCAGCAGGACGCCCTTCCAGTAGTAGCGCCGACCGTGAGGGAACTCCTCATCGAAGGCCATCTGCCAGTCCCGGTACGGCATCGGTCCGACCTCGTCGAGCAGGGGCGGGCTGATAGTGCGGAGCTGGTTTACGAGTTGCTGGCCCTCCCCGATGTCACCGGGGTAGAAGACCACCACCACGATTTGCGCCAGTGCCTCACCGCGTAGCCTGCTGTACAACGGGACGATCCGGATTTCGGTGTGATTTTTCGTGGTTTGCGGGAGATGATCCGCGATTGAGATTGCCAGATCAGGGTCGTCGGTACCGAGGGCGACTGATGCTCGCGCGGCCCAGCATTTGCGCTCGATGAGCGTCTCGGCTCTGCGATTCGCGCTGAGCGTCTGTTCGAGCGACTCTAACGCAGCGTCAATCATCCCGCTGGCGAGATAGACGTGGGCCAGATATGACCGGGCGAGCCGGGCATGGATCTGCCGCCACGGGCCGTAGGGCGGTGACGTGCCCTGGTCGTAGCTGTTGCCCTCGAGCACCAGAGACCCTGCGTCAAGCGCCTGCTCGCGCAAGCGTCTCACAAGGTGGGTCTTGCCGATGCCCGCTTCACCGCCGACCAGCACAGTGTTGCCCTGGCCCGCGAGCGTTCGCTGAAGACCCTGGTCCAGTAGTTCCAACTCTCGCTCGCGTCCAATCATGACTCGCTCGCTGTTGGAAAGAGCAGATAAGGATCACATGTGCTGTTGTCTGGCCGGTTCTGCGATGTCGGTCTGGGCTACAGCGCGTTCTGCTGGACACTACTACACGTCTAGAATACCCCCTGAGCCAATTCCTGGGCTATTGTTCCGGGATATCGGATCGCTTTTCGGACGTAGAGGAAGCATCTATGGCACACGAAGATCTGAAACAACGCGTCATGGACGAGATCGACCGGCAGGCTGAGCACTTGATCGCTCTGGGGGAAGATATTTTTCGTCACCCCGAGCTTGGCTTCAAAGAGACCCGAACGGCCGGTAAAGTCGCTGCAGAGTTTCAGCGACTGGGACTTGGCTACCACGAGGAACTCGCACTTACCGGCGTGAAAACCGTTGTGTCCGGAGGTGAGGACGGACCGACGATCGCGGTGCTTGGCGAGCTGGACTCGGTGCTGGTCGCCGATCATCCCAACTCCGATCCCGTCACCGGCGCTGCCCACTGTTGCGGCCACAACGCCCAGATCGCGACGATGCTCGGGGTTGCACACGGACTGGTCCGCTCTGGTGTGCTCGGCGAGCTGGGGGGTCGCGTTGCCTTCATGGCAGTGCCGGCCGAGGAGTACGTCGAAATCGACTACCGGGTGGGCCTGACCGAACAGGGCAAAACCGAGTTCCTGGGCGGCAAGAGCGAGCTCGTGCGCATCGGCGCGTTCGACGACATCGACATGGCCATGATGGTACATGCCGCGACGTCGAGCGATCCAGCGCAGATTGGCGGCATGAACACCTCGATCAATGGGTTTGTTGGCAAACAGGCTCGCTTCGTTGGCAAAGCGGCCCATGCCGGAGGTGCACCACATCGCGGGGTGAATGCCCTCTACGCCGCCCAGCTTGCCCTAGAAGCGATCAACGCCCAGCGTGAGACCTTTCAGGATGATGACACGGTGCGCATCCATCCGATCCTGACGCGCGGCGGCGATCTGGTGAACGTCATCCCAAATGACGTGCGCCTGGAGACGATGATCCGCGGCAAGACCGCCGAGGCGATCGAGGATGCCGCTCGCAAGGTAGACCGGGCGCTGCGGGCCGGCGCCATGGGGCTGGGAGCAGAGGTCGAAATCGCGTCCCTACCGGGCTACATGCCACTCTTCAACCACGAGACGCTGGCGGAGCTCTTTGTGGGCAACTTCACCACGTTCTATGATGAATCCGCCTGGCATAACGATGGGCACGGTACGTTTTCCTCTGACATCGGCGATATCTCGCACCTCATGCCCACCATCGAGCCAAGCATCGCGGGCTTCTCCGGCACCGTCCACGGCAGCGACTGGCGGATCACCGATCCGTATCTCGCCTATGTCCTGCCGGCCAAGCTGATGGCGATGACGGTCATCGACCTCCTCGCCGGCGGAGCGGCCCAGGCACACCAGATCCTCGACGATTTCACGCCCCAGATGACCAAGGACGAGTACCTTGCCTTCATGCGTCGGAACAGCCGCAAGGAATCCTTCGACGGTCGAGCGGTCGGACCCCGGTAGGGGCGGCAGCAGGGCCAACCGCGGCCGTTGTTGGTCGTCCTGACGCCCGAGCCGTCCTCGCTGCCTCCCCTGCCGCCAATGGAGCGCCTACCGCTGCGGCAGCCACTTCTTGTGGAGCTTGGCGACGACGGTGTAGGCGGGGTCGAAGACGTTGGCGATGTCGTACTCGATGGTCTGGCCCAGGAGGATCGAGGCCGAGCGCGTATCGAGGCCGTAGTCGTGGTCAAGCCAGCGCACGAGCTCGGTCGTGGCGGATTGCAGTGCCTCATCGAGCGGACGGGCATTGCCGATGGCCATGATGTAGTCGTCGTTCTCAGTGCGCGGCCAGACGATGTTGGTGTTCTTCACCACTGATACGGTGAACTGAACATCCATCGAGATCTCGACCCCGGTGCCGACGATCTCACCGTCACCCTGGACAGCGTGTCCGTCACCCAGGTGGAAGAGCGCTCCAGGTACCGCAACCGGAAAATAGACGGTGACGCCTGCGACGTGCCCCCGGTAGTCCATGTTTCCGCCATGCACCCAGGAGGTTGCGGTGGAGATGGCTTGACCGCCCGGAGGCGCGACACCGAAGCAGCCGAGCATCGGGACCATCGGAATCGTGAGCTTGCCGAGCGAGATCTCCGGCTCGACCAGCGTCACGGTGCCGGCCTCGACATCGACGTCCCACTGACCGGCGGCGCGCTCGGGCAACGTGCGCACGAAATCTGGCTCGAGGATCCGCTCGGCAATGACCGTGCCGGTATACCCACGCCGACGATTCGGAGTGATCTTGTCGAAGCGGACGGCCAACGCGTCGCCGGGCTCGGCGCCTTCAACGTAGAACGGTCCCGTCTGGGGGTTGCCGCCCTGATGGATGTGGTCATCCGAGGCGTTGGACCCTCCTGCGTCGATCGTGCAGGTGATCACGGTGTCGCCGTCGGCAATCGTTAAGACCGGTTCGTGGCTGCCGATCGTTGAAAAGTAGTGGTTCGGGGTGAAATGGTGTATCGCCAACCTGGTTTCCTTTCGCTCGTGCATCGTTTCGCCCGGGACAGTATAGAGCCAGATTCATGTCATGGACGGCCTTGTAAGGGGGGATAAGCGGATGGCGAGTGTCATGACGAGGTGGAGCTGACATTCCTGCGGTGGATCTGGAAGTATCAGAGCACTCGCAGTCCGGGAATTCTCGATCGGCTCAGCTGTTATCACGCTGGGAAGGCGGTTCACATTCTGCACAGCCCTTCGGAGACTCCTGAGTTTTTTGAGGATGTGCGACGGCACACTTTCCAAGTGCGTGTGAATCGGTGATACTAGGCGCTTGGAACAACCCGGAGCTGGTTACCCTTTCGTCGGGGTGACCGGTCCGGACGCCCTATGCACTGAGACGGTTCCCGAACCTGAAGAGCGGAGCACAACTGCCTGTGAGACTGTATGACACGTTCAGCGGAGAGAAGAAAGAGTTCGCGCCCTGGGACGGTCGAACCGTCCGTCTTTATGTATGTGGCGTGACACCCTACGACACCACCCACATCGGGCACGCGATGACCTATCTGACATTTGACGTGTTGAGCCGCTACTGCCAGTATCTCGGCTGGCGAGTGAAGTACGTTCAGAACGTGACCGACATTGACGACGACATCCTCAAGCGCTCGGCGCGTGACAACGAGGATTGGGACCTGCTCGGCGATCGACATACACGGCAGTTGGTGCAAGACCTCTCGGCTCTCAACGTGCTCTGGCCGCAGGCGTTTCCACGGGCCAGCGAGGAGGTCGAGACGATCATCGAGATCATCCAGGTGCTCCTCCAGAAAGGTCACGCCTACGAGCGGAACGGCAACGTCTACTTCCGGGTTGCGAGTGACGAAGACTACGGTGCGCTCGGCAAGTACAGCTTCTCCCAGATGGTCGAGCTGTCGCGGGAACGTGGTGCGGATCCGGACGATCCTCTGAAGGAAGGCCCGCTCGACTTCATTCTCTGGCAGGCGACCAAGCCGGGTGAGCCAAGCTGGGACTCGCCCTGGGGGCCTGGCCGGCCGGGCTGGCACATTGAGTGCTCGGCTATGGCGATGCGTTACCTGGGGGAGACGATCGACATCCACGGCGGTGGCAGCGACCTGATCTATCCGCACCACGAGAGTGAGATCGCCCAATCACAGCACTACACCGGCACGATACCGTTCACTCGTTTCTGGATGCACATCGGTATGGTGGAGTACCAGGGCGAGAAGATGAGCAAGTCGCTCGGCAATCTCGTGCTGGCGCGTAAGGTGTTGCGCTACCACACGCGCCGACGCGATCCGTCTCTACCTGCACAGCCACCACTACCGGGAGGCGTGGGAGTATCAGGATAATGGGCCGGCAGAGTATGAAGGGCTGGCGAGCCTGCTGCGAGAGGCGACGTTCGTCGAGTCGGGCACTAGAGAGCCCTTCGACCCAAGCTCGTATGAGCACCGCTTCCGTGGAGCGATGGACGACGATCTCAACACGCCCGAGGCGGTCAAGGTGTTGCACGAGTTCGCGACCGACATTGTGACGTGTGGGGCGAAGAAGCACGACATTTCCGACGCGCAGGAACGGTTGCGGGTGTTGAGTGGCATCCTCGGGATGTCCGGCGTCATCTACGGTCGAGGGTAACCAGGGTGCTGCTGGCGATCGACATCGGCAATAGCAATGTGGTCTTCGGCGCGCACGACGGCAACGGGTGGATCCACACCGGCCGGGTCGAGACAGTCCGGACGCGCACGGGGGACGAATACGCCGTCATCTTTCGCGCGGTGCTTGCCGAGGCCGGGCTGGAGCTCTCGAGCTTCGAGCGCACGATTATCTCCAGCGTCGTGCCGCAGTTGACGAGCGGCATGGTCGAGATGGTAGCGACCCGCGCAGGGCGCGAGCCACTGGTGCTTGGACCGCACCTCGACCTGGGCATCCAGGTCAAGACCGAGCATCCCCGGCAGATCGGCAGCGATCTGGTAGCCAATGCCGTCGCGGGCTACCACCGTTTCCAGGAGAACTGTATCGTGGTGAACACCGGCACGGCCACGACGCTGACGGCCGTCGCCGCGCCGGGTGAGCTGCTAGGCGTCGCGATCTCCGCCGGCCTGGTGGTGACCGCGGACGCGCTTGTCGGCCGCAGCGCTCAGCTGGCACACGTGCCGCTCGCCCCCCCACCTTCCGTCATCGGGCGCAACACCGAACAGTCTATGCAGTCCGGCCTCGTGCTCGGTCATGTCGCGATGATCGAGGGCTTGATCTCGCGCATGAAGGCCCAGCTCGGCGGTGCCAAGGTGATCGCGACCGGCGGCCTGACCGGGATCATCGCCCCGCTCACCGACCAGTTCGACGCCGTCGACCCCTGGCTGACGCTGGAGGGCCTACGGATCATCGCGGGGCGGAATCAGGCTCGGGCAAAGGACCCCACTCACTGGAGTGAGCCAGAGTGAGGGCGCCTCTGTCAGCGAGTGAGGGCCTCGACCGCCCGTCGTACAACCGTCTCTGCGATGCGCGCCTTGCTGGCGAGGTCAAGCGTCTGCTGTTTGCCTGATCCGTCCAGCAGCACCACGCGGTTCGTGTCCGTCTCGAAACCGGCATCGGTCGCCATGATGTCGTTGGCGATGATGAGGTCGAGTCCCTTGCGCTCCAGCTTGGAACGGGCGTTATCCAGCAGGTCATGACTCTCAGCGGCGAACCCGACCGTGACGGCCGGCCAGCCGGTTTTTTTGCGATGTTCCTTGACTGCGAGCAGAATATCGGCGGTGCGGCTGAGCATGAGCGTGGGCACGTCGTTGGAGTCGAGCGACTTCTTGATTTTCTGGGTCGCAATCTCGGCCGGCCGGAAATCGGCCACGGCGGCGGCCATGATCAGGACATCGGCGTTTTCGATGTGTTCCAGCACTGCCTCCAGCATCTCGCCGGCGCTTGCCGCCGTAACAACGGTTGCGCCGATGGGCGCCGGGAGCTGGGTGGTCGTCGAGATGAGGACAACGTCGGCGCCGGCGTCGACCGCGGCCTGTGCGACGGCGTAGCCCTGCTTGCCGCTGGAACGGTTGGTGATGTAACGCACCGGATCGATGGCCTCCCGGGTGCCACCGGCGGTGACCACGACCTTGCGTCCGGCAAGTGAGCCGTTGCGAGAGAGTGTCCGGCGGATCATGCCCAGCAGCGTGGCCGTCTCGGGTAAGCGTCCCTTCCCGACCAGGCCAGAGGCAAAGCGTCCCTCTTCGGGCTCCACGACGACGACGCCTTGCGCCTGCAGTTCGCGCAGGTTGCGTTGCGTGGCCGGATGCTCGTACATGCCGCCATCCATCGCTGGCGCAACGAGCACTGGACAGCGTGCCGCCAGCGCCGTGACGGTCAGGAGATCATCGGCCATGCCGGCCGCGAGCTTTGCCAGTGTATTGGCAGTGGCCGGCGCGATCACAAAGAGATCGGCGCCTTCTCCCAGGCCCACATGGGCAATATGAGTGGGCAGCTGGCTGCTTCCCGTCCCCCACAGCTCGTCGTAGACGGGCCTGCCGGTGACCGACTGGAAGGTCAACGGCGTGACGAACCGTTTCGCCGATTCGGTCATGACGACATCCACCAGTGCGCCGGCCTGGGTGAGCTTGCTGGCCAGATCGACCGCCTTATAGACCGCGATGCTCCCGGTAACTCCCAGAACGATGCGCTTGTTCTCCAGCAGCGTGACAGTTTCTCCAGCCATCCTACCCCTACCTTTCTCGCCGCTAACGATCTCAGGATTCAAGCGCGAGCGCAAGAGCTCGGCAGAGAACGCGCCCAATACAGAAACCGGCGCGGTCATGGTCGCACCATGACCGCGCCGGTTGAAAATGAACGAACGGGAGGCTAATCGATAACGATCGTGAACTCCGTGATCTCAGAGCGTACCCCCGTGATCGGGTCGATTGCCCAGGCCTTACCATGATATGTGCCGGGCCCGCGCCAGGTGTGGATGGCGTTGTGGCCAAAGTTGTCGCCCATGACCGGGCTCACGTAGAGCGTGCCGTCATTGTAGTCGACGACGAAATACACTTTGTTAGAGGGTGTATTCGCGATATACAGGCTGACGTTCTTACGCATATACAGCGCGGGCGAATCGCTGCGAGACGCAACCGTTTCTGACATTTCGCCACTAACGGGTACATCCAGATAGGGCTGCGCCGCCGGGCTGAACGCGTCCTCACCAAGCGGTGCCTTCCCAGCTTCTCCAATCGTGCCCCTCTCAGCAGCAGGCACGTTCGGTGAGGCGCCAGGGAGTATTTCGTAGCGCCACTGGTGGTAGTGCAGGCCAACGTTGCCGGCCTCAACCTTCCAGCCTTCCGGGTTGGAGGGGGTATAGGTCAACACGCGGCGCTCGAAGGCCTGGATCAGGACGTCCTGCTCCTGGCCGTCGATCAGAATCGTGTCCCAGTAGGCTTCGGTGATGGGGAGCCCCGTCGCGAAGAAGGCGTTCTCGAAGAGTGAGCCGTGAGCCAACCCGCCATTCTGATAGATCGTGCCTTCAGAGATCATGAAGTCCCAGAAGACCGACGCCACCGTGTGGTCCGTTTCCTGCACGTAGGCCTGAGCCGTCACACCATACTCAAGCATGGATGGGTCGTTGCCGACGTTGCCGTCGCGGTCGACGGTAGCGCCGATGATCGAGTCAAGCTCATAGGTTTGCAGGTCGAGGAGCCGCTTGAACGATGCATAGGTCGGAGCGGTGCCGTCCTCTGCGTCGCCTGCAATGTTGATCGCGGCCGGCGCGTGGCTCTCGAAGTGGTCGTCTCCAAGCTGTAGCTCGCCGGTGATGAGCTCGTGCGCGAGCAGGCCATTGGTGACATGCCAGACGCTGTCCTGGCTGACATCGGGGTCGGTCGTGATCTCCATGCGGGTTTTGTCGTAATACTGGACCAGGCGCTTGCCGTTGGGACCCTCGTCGTAGGGTTCGAGCAGCCCTGTGGTGAAGGCTTCCGGTCCCCAGATCCAGGTGCGGCTGACCGCCAGATCGCTGACCGGCTTGTCCGTCCTCTGCCAGGTGCGTTCGAACACGTCGGTCGCGAACGGCTCGGCAGAGGTCATCGCCGGCAAGAGGCTCGCTCCTACCACAGCCGTGACGAGCGCCAGTTTTATCCCGCCGGCCGTACTACGTAACCGACCCATATCGGTGTTCCTCCATATACATACTGTGCCTGCTGAGTCGCGCGGCCACGCCTTGGGCAGATGCGTGGCATGACTGGACCGTGTGCCGAAATGCGGCAAGGACCAGTCCCCTATGTTGACGTTGTGTTCACGTCCAACCACCATCCATTATAACGATGACCGGCTGGCAGACGTTACGTGACACAAAAATGCGCCCGGGGTGGAGGGCCACCCCGGGCGCGGTGCGGGATACATGTGGTGAAGAGAGCTCGGTTTAGTAGACCTCGAGGTAGCGCTCGCGCTCCCACTCGGTCACGTGCAGCCGGAAGGCGTTCCACTCCTGGCGCTGGGCTTCGATCAGGCGCTCGAAGACGTGCTCGCCAAGCGCGTCGCGGACGACCTCATCCTGTTCCATCTCCTCGATGGCCTCGCCGAGCGTTGCCGGCAGGGTCGGCGACGTTGCGTCGCACCAGGTCTTCCTCGGTGAAGTGGTAGAGGTTCTCCTCCACCGGCTCCGGCAGCGGAAGCTCGCGCTCGATGCCGTCCAGACCGGCCGCCAGCATGACGGCGAAGGCCAGATACGGATTGCAGGACGGGTCCGGGCAGCGCAGCTCGATGCGGGTGGCCGCGGTGCGGCCGCCGCGGATCGTCGGCACGCGGATCAGGGCGGA
Organism: uncultured Chloroflexia bacterium; assembly: GCA_963729445.1. Lineage (GTDB taxonomy): Bacteria > Chloroflexota > Chloroflexia > Thermomicrobiales > CFX8 > JACCZH01. The sequence goes on along the minus strand of CAVSNU010000002.1, from coordinate 593,204 downwards.
GCGGTTCTGGCGCGCCCAGGAGACGTAGACCGGCGCTTCGTAACCCGGCACCAGGCGGCGGTACGAGTTCACCAGCGGCGCAAGCACGGCGCACATACCGCGAGCGTGCAGGAGCTGGCCGGCCATGAAGTGCTTGGCATCTTTCGAGAGCCCGTAGTCGTCGTCCTCGATCGACGAAGGCGTTGTCGCCGCCATCCAGGAACGCCAGCGACTGGTGAACGTGCATGCCTGAGCCGGCGATGCCGGCGATCGGCTTCGGCATGAAGGTGGCATGCAGGCCGTGCTGCTGGGCAATCGCCTTCAGGGTGAACTTGAAGGTCGACGCCCTGGTCGGCGCTGGTCAGCGCGTCGCCGTACTCGAAGTCGATCTCGTGCTGGCCGATGGCGACCTCGTGGTGGCCGGCCTCGACCTTGATGCCCATCTGCTGCAGGGCGCGGATCATGTCCTTGCGGACGGTGGCGGCCAGGTCAGTCGAGAGATCGAAATAACCGGCACGGTCGTGGGGCAGGACGCTGATCTCGCCGTCGTCAGTTCGCTTGAAGAGGAAGAACTCCAGCTCCGGTCCGGTATTGAACGTGTAGCCAAGCTCGGCGCAGCACGCTCGAGCTGGCGCAGGAGTACCGCGCGCGGATCGCCCGGGAAGAGCTCGCCATCCGGGCGGTACACCCAGCAGATCACGCGCGCAGTGGTGTTGGGCGCCTCGCTCCCAGGGGATGATGTTGAAGGTGGAGAGATCCGGCATCAGGTACATGTCGCTCTCGGCGATGCGCGCAAAGCCGGCGATCGACGAGCCGTCGAACCACTGCCCGTGCTCGATGACATCCGGGAAGACTTCAACCGGGATCGTGACCATCTTGACGATGCCCATGACGTCGGTGAACTGGAGGTTGATAAATCGAACGGCTTGCTCGCGACAGATTTCCAGTATTGCTTCCGCGCTTGGCGCCGGTGTTTTGCGTCCGACTGGCGAGATTGTCGCTACCACTGACGTGTCCTCCTCGGATTGCTGCCGGGCAGTCCATGTGCCGCCCATCTACCGTTCCTACGGTAGAGAAGGATACGGGGTGATTTATCGGGAGCGTATGTCAGACTGCACGAATTCCGAGCGGGGCGGTTGTGCAATGTGCACAATACGCAATGGCGGTCATCCCTTCGGCTGCACTCAGGGCAGGTTCTGGGGAGTGTTGGTCATCCCGAACGCAGCGACGGATCGCGAACCCCATCATGGAACGATGATGCTGCGCAGTTCATCAGTCATCCTAAGAGCCTGGTCACCCCGAACGGCTAATCAGGCGCTCGGGATGACTGATATAGGCCGTTGTTGGCCCTGTGCCGCTTACGTTGATGTTGAGGGCGTCTGCCAAACCTACTGGGTCGGTATTGTCATGCCGCCGCTGCACGTACCGTCGGAGATCGGGGCTTGCTCGCCGTTTGAGTACTTACGGATGAATCCCGGAATGCGCGAGTCCAGGGTGTTGTCGACGTGTGCCTGGACGCCCCAGGCAGTCAGCACAACCGGCGACTCCAGCCCCGGGTACGGGGCGAGGAGGACAAACAGGTGGTCCTCGGCGAAGGCGCGCAGGTTGTCGATATCTGCTGTTGGCAGGCCCGGATCGTAGGCGATCCAGACCGCGCCGTTCGCCAGCGACGCGACGACGTACTCGTTCTGCACCGGCACCCGGTAGAGTCCACAGTCCTGAACGATGCCGGCGTTCGGTCCACCCGGGGGCGGCTCAATGTCGTACTGGATCGGGCCTTCGACGACCTCGTTGGACAGCCCTTCGTAGAAGACCGCGCCATCGATCTCCGTAGGCAGAGGTTCCTTTTGCAGGCCCATATAGACGTTTACCATGGCGAAGACGATGAGGCTGACCGTGAAAATGGGGATGAAGACCCGGCTGCGCCTTCGCGAGCGCGTGTCGCCGTGCGTGCGTGGGCGGGGTGTCGGTGGTTGAGTGTGTTCCGCGTCCATATTGCTGTTGTTGCCTTTGTGATCGCCGTCACAATTCCTTGGGTAAGGGTATCACCGGGCTAGTCAACGCCACCATAGGCTGCCTCAAGCGCGCCGCTGATCTGCTCGTCGAGCACCGCGCCGCGCAGATCGCGGATCTGGCCCGTGACGCGGGCGTAGTTGACGATCGCGTTGATGATGGCCAGATGACTGAAGGCTTGCGGATAGTTGCCCAGGTGCTGCCCCGTATCGGGGTCGATCTGCTCGGCGAAGAGGCCGAGGTCGTTGGCCCTCGCCAGCATCTGCTCGATGGCCTCCTTCGCGCGGTCGAACTCGTGCAGCGCGGTGAGGCAGTCAATTCGCCAGCACGAGGTGATCACGAAACGGCCCTCGTCACCCGGCAACCCATCCAGGTTCTCGCCGTCCTCGTCCACCGCGTAGCGCGCCACCAGCCCATCCACCGTCAGCTCGCGCTCGATCGCTTCGATCGTGGCCCGCATGACCGGATGATCGGCCGCGATGAAGTGCCGCAGCGGAAACGACAGCGCCGACGCGTCGAGGTCGTCCCCGCCGAACGATTCGACGAACGTGCCGCGTTCAGGCGAGACGCCCAGCGTCATGACTTCTTCGCGAATCTGTTCCTTCGTCGCGCGCCACTCGTCTATGGGTGCTTCACGGCAGTCCAGCTCAGCCAGTTTCATGGCGCGATCCAGTGCTACCCAGCACATCACATTCGAGTAAGTCATCCGGCGCGGACCGCTGCGTACTTCCCAGATGCCGGCGTCGGGTTCTCGCCAGTGTTCCAGGACCTCGTTGGCGACCTTCACGAGGTAGGCCCAGAGCGCATTTGAGATGAACCCGCCAAAGCTGCGGTAAATGTGCGCTGCGTCCAGGATCTCACCGTACACGTCCAGCTGACGCTGCCTGGCGGCCTGGTTGCCGATTCGGACCGGTTTCGAGTGCTTGTAGCCGGTGAGGTGGTCGAGCTCGACCTCCTCAAGCTCATGCTCTCCATCGACCTGATACATGATCTTGAGACGCGCGGGGTCGACCTCGCTGGCATCGATGACCCACTGGAAGAATCCCTCCGCCTCTTCCCGGTAGCCGATTGAGATCATGCTATAGAGGACGTAGGTGGTGTCACGAATCCAGGCATAGCGGTAATCCCAGTTGCGCACGCCCCCAATGTGTTCCGGCAGGGAGGTCGTTGCGGCTGCCGCGACCGCGCCGGAGGGCAGGTAGTCGAGCATCTTGAGGGTGAGCGCGCTGCGGCGCACCGCGTCCTGATAGGGTCCGTCATAGGTGCAGCGCGCGAGCCATGTCCTCCAGCCCTGCAGCTCGCACGTGTATAACCGCTCGACCATCCCCGGTACCATCCCCAGCCAGACCGGGGCCGGGTGGCTGTGGTGGGCAGCCACGAAGTGGTGTTCTTGCTCTGCTTCGACGCTGAAATCCGTCGCGAGGCCACCCTTGAAGCGCTCCAGCGGCAGCCGGCACAGCAGCGAGAGGTACTCACCCGGGCCGCAGACGATCGCGCCGCGGCCGTCCACCATCTCAAACTCGTGACCGTCCCGGCCATAATTGAAGGCCGGAAAGAGCTCCTGGCGCATGGGCACCCGGCCCTGGAGACCGCGCACGATGCGCACGATCATGCCGGCGTGAATCCGGCCGTTGATACCAAAGTCGGAACCGAAGCCCATGGTCGGCATGAAGTCGACCACCTCGGCGACGCCGGAGGCGGTTGTGAAGCGCGTCACCAGGATGTTGGTGTCTTCGAGGTACTGCCGGCTGGTGCTGTACTCCTCGCGGGGCTTGATCTGCCAGTAACCGCCCTTGTCCACATCCAGGATCCGGCCAAACGTGCTTGGGCTGTCGAGTCTGGGGAACGAGCACCAGTCGATGGAGGCGTCGCTGCCGACCAGCGCGACGGTGCGGCCATTGCCGATGGCGCCGTAACCCTCGATGGGCAGGAAGCCGTCGCGGTCTCGCTGGTAGTTGATGTCGCGCATCGTGTCTGGTCCTATCGGGTTTAGCGCATCGCGAAGAAGCACGCGCCGTAGGCGGAATCAGGCAGCAGCGTCCAGACTCCCGCCATGGGTTGCACGCCCGCGCCGCCGCGCTGGCTGGTAACGCTGTACGAACCCGCCGGGAGCGTCACCGTCTGGCGTGGCGCGGCCACGTGGCAGCTCGACGGCGGCGTGTCAAAGACCGGGCACTCCGGGCAACCTGGTAGCTCGACGGTGACGGAGCCCGGCCCATTGAAGCTGACCGTCAGCGGAGACGGCCCCTGATTGACAAGCGTAAACGACGCCTGTCCACCCAGATCTGTCGTAGCCGGCAGGGGCGACGGACCGAGAGGGTCGGACGCTGCCCCCGGAGCGTCGATGTAGTCGGGGGGCGTGATGCCGTAGCGCCACTCGAAGTAGTGCCGGCCGACGTTGCCGGCCTCCACCTGCCAGCCGGGCGCATTCTGCGGCGTGTAGGTGAGCACCCTGCGCTCGAACACCTGCACCAGCACGTCGGTATAGAAGCCGGCGACCTTCACGTTGGTCCAGTACGCCTCGGTAATCGGGAAGCCTGTGGCGTAGAACGGGTTGGGAAATAGCTGGCCGTCGCTCGTCAGGCGCTGCTCCGTCACCGGCCCGGTCGAGCTCATGAACTCCCAGAAAGGCGACGCCACGCTGTGCGCCGTCTCCGGCACGAAATAGGCCGAGGTTACGCCCCTGTCGGCCAGCTCCGGGTCGTCGGTGACGGTGCCCTCGCGGTCGACGCGAGCCGTGACCGGCGCGCCAGGCGCGAGCGATGGGCTGCCGAGCAGGGGCTGGAACGAGGCGTAGGTTGGTCCGGTTGGATCGTCGCCGTCGCCGGCAACGTTGACCTGGGCGGGGTCGCGCTGCTCGAAATCGTCGTTGCCCATTTGCAGCGCCCCGGTCACCAGCTCCCGCGCCAGCAGACCGTTGGTGACGTACCAGATCGAGTTGCGATTGACGCCGGCTTCGAGGGTGATCTCCATGCGGCTCTTGTCGAAATACTGCACCTGCCGGCCAACGCCGGGACGATCCGTGCGGTACTCCATCATCGGCCCGGTGAACGCTTGCGGTCCCCACATCCAGGTGCGGCCGGCCTGTTCGCTGACCACCGGCTGATCGGTTCGTCCCCAGGTGCGCTCGAACGCCGCATTGCCCGGCCCGGCCGCCTGCGTCGACAAGAGCGGCAATACCCCGGCTGCGACAAGCGCGACCACGCAGAGCAGCTTGAAGTTCCTCAATATAACGTCTGCGCCTTCCATCTGTTCGATCCCAGCTATCTAGATCCCATCTTACTTGAACGCTATTTGTCTCCGAAGCCAAGGGCTTGGAACAAGCAGCGGGGCAATGATGGAACGTGACAATGCAATCCGTTATTCACAAAGTTTCGTAGGGGCGCAATTCATTGCGCCCTCTCCGGCGCCCGAGCGGCCAGGCAGGGCGCAATGAATTGCGCCGCTACGGAGATAGGCCCGCCATTATCGGATGAACTCGGACATATCGATTATCGCGCCCTGCCTGGCTACCCGGGCGCCGGAACAGGAATCGCCCTTGTCGTCGTAGGGGCTACGCGCCGCGTCGCCCACGGCGTGCAGCGCCGCCTGCTCGAACCCATGGATAGCGACGGTGAAACAGCCGGGCCTGCGGCCCGCGGGCGACGCAGCGCGTAGCCCCTACGACAGATGCACCGCTCATCGCGGTTCAAGCAGGGCAATCCCATTGCGTTGGTCATCCCGAGCGCCCAACGAGCCACCCTGAGCTCTTTAGTCGCCCTGAGCGTTCATCGGTCATCCTGAGCGTTCATCAGTCGCCCTGAGCGTTCATCAGTCGCCCTGAGCGTTCATCAGTCGCCCTGAGCGTTCATCAGTCGCCCCGAGCTTCATCAGTCGCCCTGAGCGCAAGCGAAGGATCTCTGCGTCAAACGCCTCGGGAGTCCAGCCAGAGATCCTTCCTTACGTCAGGATGACTAACAGGCTCAGGACCACAATCAAGGCGCTCAGGATCACCCTTCAACCGCACACGAGTCGCGTGATCGAACTACGTATTTTGACCGAGTTGAGCTCCGCTAAAAGGCGGACTCTACGAATGGTTTGTTTCTGCTACACTCCGTTTGCGAATTTGGGAGACCGACATAAAGACAAGGGAAAATGGAGTGGTACACCGCGGGGTCAAACTCATCTCACTGTTCTTGGTGATGATGCTGGTTATCGTCAGTTGTGGTGGCTCGGAAGAGGCTGATCCGACCGCAACTGTGGCGCAAGCGGCCGCCGTGACGGCCACGACAGATACCGCCGTCGAGGCGACACCAACCGTAGAGTCCGAGCCGACGGCCACCGAAGAGCCGGAGCCGACCGCGACACCTACGCCGACCGGGCCGGTCACGGTCGACGCGCTCTGGTTCTCACAGGACGCCACCAACGTCTACGGCGGCACCAGCACCGTGCGGGTGTCAGTCAAGCCGAACGACTCCGGAGAGCTGCGGATAGGCTTCTTCGAGTCCGAGGTCGGTGGTTCCGGCCCGCAGTGGCGAGCAGCCGGCTGGATGGCGGTGATCACCGCGTCGCTGTTGCTCGGTGAAGACCCATCGAAGTATGAGTTCTCGTTCGACGTGGCCGGCCGGATCGACGGTCCGTCCGCCGGGGCCCTGATGACCGCCGCGGTGCTGGCCGGCTTCCTCGGGCACGAGATTGACCCGAGCGTCACCATGACCGGCACGATCAACCCGGACGGGACGGTTGGTCCGGTCGGCGGCATCCCGCACAAGATCGTCGGGGCGGCCGAGGCCGGCAAGACGCTCGTGCTCGTGCCGGGCGGTCAGCGCTTTGACTACGACTACGCCCTCGGCCAGTCGGTAGACCTGGTGCAGGTTGGCTCGACCAACGGTGTCGAGGTGCGGCTGGTGCCGGACATCTACACGGTCTACACCGCACTGACCGGCGAGACGCTTCCGACGATCGCCTCCACCGGGCAGGCTTCCATGCCGCCGGCCGCGTTCGACAAGCTGCGGGCTTCCGCCACCGACTGGTACGCCCGCTATCAGGCCGAGCGCTCCAACTTCACGGCGCTCCCCGCGACGGTGCAGGAGTACCGGGTTGACCTGATCAACCTGGCCGACTACTACGCCGGCGAAGCGGACCGCTTGCTGGCCGAGGGCCAGGTGTCCAACGCCTTCCGCTCCGCCTGGACGGCGGCCGGTATCGCCAAGGTCGCGACCCAGGCTGCCGAGCTCGACAATCTCTACGAGACGGTCGGGATCGACCCGATGATCGCCCGGCTGGAGGCGACCCAGGCTGCCGAGACGCGCCTGAGCGCCGTCACCCAGCGCATCGACGCCGAGCGGCCGCGCACCGCGACCGATTCGGTCGCCATCATGGACGCGGCCTCGAACCTCTCGGTTGCCCAGGGCCTGATCGTTGAGGCGCAGGTCGCCATCGACGACCTGCAGTACACCGAGTACACCGAAGACGACATCCTGACCGCCATCTACGCCGCCGCGTTCAACTACGCGCTGGCCGATGTCTATCTGGACCTGGCCGAGGACACGATGAGCGTCGGCCTGGGCTTCGGCAGTTCGCCGGCCCCGAGCCAGGAGGTGCTGGACGCCATTGCCGGTACCCTGCGGCGCGGAGCCGAGGCGAACATCACCTACTTCGAGACGCTGATCGTCGAGCCGTGGGCGCAGACCAACGGGGTCTCGGCCGACGTCGCCAAGTACTACTTCCAGCAGGCCGACACCGATTACCTGACGGCGGTTTCCGCGATCAACGGCGCGGAGCTGCTGGCCGGCAGCATGATGCGGCCGGAGGCGCAGTCGACGATGTGGCTGGGCGCGTCGATGACCGCCTACAGCACCTCTGCCGCCGTGATCGCCAAGTACTACTCGCTGGGCGCTCAGGTAGACGAGTTCGGCTACGTCACCGGCTACGACCGCTCGACGGCGCTGGCAGACATGCTGGACCTGGCTGACGGGCGTGCCAAGCAGTGGCTGAGCGGCGTCGCCAGCGAGGAGCCGGTCCCGTCGCTCTACTACTACGAGAACGCGCGTATCCTGCGCAACGGCACCGCCGAAGACCAGCTCGAGGCCCTGCGCGACTTCTGGCAGTCCACCGTCCTCTCCGAAGTCCTGGCGATCTTCGTGGCCGAGGCGGACGGCGAGTAACACCTTCCTCCGGAACATGCGTATCAGCGGCGGGCCACCCGGCCCGCCGCTTTTTCTTTCCTCTTGTGTACTCTCGCAATCGACGCTCCCACTCGTCTGGCGGTCATCCTGCACGCACTGGGGATCGTCCTTAGCTTATTGGTGGCCCTGACTCAGGACCACAGGGGCGTTGGCACGTTCCGGGGTTCCGTCGGTCGGTAGGGGAGGAGCTCGTCTCCTCCCGCGTCGAGCGGACCGGGGTTTCGGGAGGAGACGAGCTCCTCCCCTACGGTGATGACACCATCATCGTGGTCTCGTACTGAGTTGGTGAGTCATCCTGAGCGATAGCGAAGGATCTCGTGCTGAACTCCCGAGGCGGTTGACTCAGAGATCCCGTTCGACTTCGCTCAGGGCAGGCCCCGCGGCCCCATTTGGTCATCCTGCGCTTATTGGTCATCCTGAGCGTTCATCAGTCATCCTGAGCGGAAGCGAAGGATCTCTTGCCTGATTGCCGAGGCGTTGGACCAGAGATCCTTCGCTTGCGCTCAGGATGACTGATGAACTCAGGATACGATCAACCAGTCGCGATGCAGTGGTGTCATCCCCGACCGCCAGACGGAATCCCGGAGCGTGAAAACTCCCCTGTGGACCAGTACTCAGGATGACCGGATTTCGCTTGCGTTGGGGCAAATGAGGCTTACCCGTCCGGAACCCGCCGGCGAATCCGGTAGTCCGACCCTAACGAATATTTCAAATCGGTGCGTATCTACGCAACCATTAGCGTGTCCGTTCGTTATAAAGCGTAGAGGGCACACGGCGTGACCGGATGGCGTTGACTGATGGTGGGTTGAAAGTTGACTCCATTCGCGGTCGGATTCTCCACCGCGCGCTGTGCGCTTAGACGACAACCCAATGAAGGGAGCTGGCCGAAGAGAGGTGGAGCAGACGTGCCGGGCGGTTACACGCCGGGCAATGACGGATCCTGCCGGACACAACCGGGGCGTGGGTAGCCCAGTGTCGGGCAGTTCAGGGGTACCACCCCAATCCATTCGCGAATGCATTTAGGGAGAACGACTCTTGAAGAAACCATCACGGTTTCTACGGATTTTCGGCGTGGCTGGTCTCTATGATCAGTCTGTTTGCCGCCACGATCGCCCCCGCTGTTGCCCAGACCGAGGAGCCTCAAGAGGGTCTTGAGGATCTCTTCGACTTCAACGGCGCCGGCTTTCTCGACGGCAACAACGCCATCTACTATCCGTGGGTAGCCAACGGCGAAGACTTCGGCCTGGGCGCGTCCCAGACCGCCATTACCGTTCAGAACCTCGAGGACCAGCGACGCCGCCATCTCCATCTTCGTGGGCGATGGCGCGGGCGACTACGCCCTCGAGACGACCGCCTACCTGTCGGCGTTCGCCTCCAAGACCTTCAGCGGCGCGGACCTCGGCATCGCCGAGGGCGACGGTGCGCCGGTCGCGGTGGTCTCCTTCGCCGGGACCGTCGACGTCATTGACCCGAATCTTCTCGGCCGCCGCCTTGAGCGACGACCTGGTCGAGACGCCGGTCATCCTCTCGGCAAGCCGGCCGGCGTCGTGGGCGAGTTCACCCAGGTCATCGCCTGTGGCGTCAACGCCACTCGGGTGCCGACGACCTCTCCGGCGAGCCGGTCGGCTTCGTCGTGGCCGCGCCCTTCACCTTTGAAGGCGTCAGCTACGTGGCCGGCGACATCTTCGACCAGGCCTTCACCCAGGGCGACCTGCAGGCCATCCTCGAGGACGCCAACCTGGGCAACACCGGCGCGCTGATCAACCCCTTCGGCGGGCTGAACGACGACGGTGACTGCTTCGACGTGGTCAGATGCGGCCTGGTCACTCACTGGACTCGGTCGCCATCGGCGGCGTGGCCAAGCAGACGGCCGAGGCCGGCACCGCGCCGGAGCCGGTTGAGCCGGGCGACGACGAGGGCAGCGAGACCGCGCAGGTCGTCACGACCGACACCGCCGTCAGTGGCTACAACGCCGTCAACGGCGTGGAAGTGGGCTACTTCGACGAGTGGTACCTGCCGATCGTCCAGACCAACTGTGGTCCGGGCGGCTGCTGGGACACCGTGATCCGCGTGGCCAACCTCGACGCCTCGAACAACGCGGTCACCATCCGCTTCTTCCCGGCCGACGACGGCTCGGGCTCGCTGCAGACCGGCTTCCAGATCCAGGATCTGGTCGACGGCGGCACGACCTGGAACGTCAACCTCAGTGACCTCGTGCCCGAGGGCTGGGTCGGCACCGCGCACGTCTACAGTGACGGCGCCGTGTTCGCCATGGCCGACCGCTACAAGGTGGGCTACAACATGTGGGTCACCAACACCGGCTCGTCGGCCGACTTCGAGAACCTGGCCCAGGTCGCCGGTGCAGCAACGGGCGCTATGCCCTGTTCGCCCCGCACGTCCTGCTGGACTACTTCGGCTGGAACACCGGCATCAACGTGGCCAACCTGGTCAACGCCGACAACAACGTCTCCATCCAGTACTTCAACATGCTCGGCAACGCCACCGAGGTCCTGAACCAGCGCCTTTCGGCGCACGGCATGACCTACTTCTACGACCCGAGCATCGGGGCGCAGGACAACAACCAGCAGGATGTCACCACCGACCCCAACGCGGGCGTCGTCGGCTCGGCCATCATCTGGTCGGACGCGCCGGTCGCGGCCGTCGTGGACGCCACCAAGTACCCGGAGACCGACCCCAACGGCGGGGCCGACCTCTTCCAGGCCACCAGCTACTCGGCCACGGCCAACGTCTTCACTTGGCAGGCCGTGCCGCTGGTCCAGAAGGGCAACGCCATCGACGGCAGTGGCGCCACCTCGGGTATCAACGTCATGAACCCGAACGCTGACAGCCGTCACGGCCGACGTCTACTGGGTCAACCCGTGGGCTTCGGCGCCGACAACTTCGGCATCTCGAGCGTGACGATCCCGGGCTTCGCCAACGGCTTCGTCTACACGCTGTGGCAGCACAACCTGCCCAACGGCTTCCTGGGCTCGGCGCAGGTCGTGGCCAGCGCCGCCGGTGGCGGCGGTGAGTGCCAACGTCAACTACGACGTTGAGGGCGATGGCTCGGCCATCTTCAACGCCTTCAACCCGTGCGGCCTCTTCCGCGTGGGCGGCGACTGCTCCTTCGGTGATCCCTTCACCCCGGGCGGCCAGTCGATCACCAAGACCTTCGTGGACGAGGCTGGCGACGCAGTGGCCGGCGTGAACTTCACGATCGTCAACACCGAGGGCTCGGCCAACTACCAGGCCACCTCGGTCAGCGGCCTCGACGGCAGCCGCACGTTCTCGAACGTGCCGGTGGGCGTCTACGAGCTGCTGGTCAACAGCGTCCCGGCCGGCTACGTCTTGCCGACCGGCGCCCAGGAGACCATCGTGGTCACCGAGGGCGCGGACGTCGAGGTCACCAACACCCTCACCTGGGCCCAGGGCTTCACCAAGGCCGTCTGTATCGGTGAGCCTGACGGCTTTGAGATCGGTGAGGCTGATCTGTTCCAGGTTGACCCAGCAGAGGTCGGTTGCTACGCGGACGCCGAAGCCGGCTTCGCCCCACAGTACCTGGGTGGTGTTGACGTCGTCGTCTACGAGAACATCGGCGAGGACTTCCTCGGCGCGCCAGTTGCCGGTGAGATCGTCTACGAGGGTCAGACTGGTGCTGACGGCAGCGTCGGCGCGAACCTGGCCCCGGGCAACTACATCCTCTGCATCTTCGATGCAGATGGCGCCGCCACGACCGCCAACGGCGAGATCGTTGACACGTTCCTGCCGGACGAGGCGACCGTGACCCTGCTCTGTGCGACCGAGATCCTCGACCTGGTCGCGTTCGACCTCTTCGGCGACCTCTTCACGGTGGAGGCCGGCGTGGTCACCGAGCTGGTGAACCCGGTTGCCCTGGACGAGGGCGTGCTGAACATCTTCGTCTACGAGCTGGGCACCGACTCGACGTCGGGTGTGCAGACTCCTGTCGAGGGCGTTGTGCTCTGTGAAGATGGCATACCGGTAGGTCAGCCCGGCGCGAACTGCACGACGACCGACGCAAACGGTTCCGCGACGTTCGTTGACACGCCTGATAACTTCAGCACTTGGGGCACCGTCTACGCTGGCGCCCCAGCAGCACAAATTCTGACCGTCATTGATGCCGAAGGTGGCGACGAGACGGCGTCGAACGTTGTCGTGAGCGGAAATACGGTCAACTTCGATTATGAGGCAAATGAGGACGTCGGTCAGGACGGCTACCTGAACGATGTCAACGAAGACGGTACCCTCGCCGGTACCGGCACCTTCGATCTCAACATCCAGGTTTCGATCGAGGAGATCAACGGCCAGGGCTAAATCGGACTACGGCTTGGTGATCCACGTCACTGAGGCACGGTAACGAGAAGACCCCTGGAGGAGCAATCCTCCGGGGGTCTTTGTGTGTGCCCGGTGCCTGGGGTTTTCAGGCACACATGGTAGGGGGACCGCGCCGCGCCGCCCTTTTGCAGCAGCTCATGGAATCATGGGGCAGAGAGGCACAGTCAGATAATCATCCTGAGCGAAGTCGAATGGACCAGCCGTGATATTGGGGATGTGCAACAGATCCCGTCGACTCCACTTCCTTACGTCAGGATGACATACCACGCCGCGGTGCCTACCCTGAGCGCCTAATCAGTCATCCTGACGTAAGGAAGGATCTCTGGCTTGACACCGGAGACGTTTGACGCAGAGATCCTTCGCTTGCGCTCAGGATGACTGATGAACACCCAGGATGACTGGTAAGCGGCTCAGGATGACTGATTGACTCTCATGATGACTGGTAAGCGGCTCAGGATGACTGATGAACACCCAGGATGACTGGTGAATACTCAGGATGACTGGTGAGCACCCAGGATGACTGATGAACACCCAGAAAGACTGATGAACATCCAGAATGACTGATTTAGGCTCAGGATGACCAACAGAGGCGGCGGCGCTCTGCTGGGGTAGGCCGCTGAATGACCTGAACGTGTTTCCGTTGACGCACATGGGCGACGCAGCGCGTCGTCCCGGCGAGGATTGTCTCGTCACGACAACCCGCGCACCTCGATCGTCGTCATCTCGCCGGCCGCGAGGGCGGCGCGGCGGATGGCGTGGTTGTTGGTGTCGGCGATGTAGAGGGTGTCGCCGCTGAGGCTGACGCCGTGGGGCTCGAACAGCCCGCCGGCGAGCCAGGTCTTGATCGTGCCGGCGACCGGGTCCAGGCGCTTGATCTTGTTGTTGTAGGTGTCGCTGACGAAGAGCGCGCCGCTCTCGGGGTCGACCGCGACGCCGGTGGGGTGCTGCAACAGCGCCGCGCCGAGCGGGCCGTCGGTGTCGCCCCAGACGAACAGGTCCTTGCCGACCAGGGTTGTCAGCGTGCCGGCGGTCGGTCCGCTGATTCCGGCCGCGCGGATGGCGCTGGTCTCGGCGTCGGCGAAGAAGAGCTGGCCGTCGAACCCGTCGATGCCGCTCGGCTGGGCCAGCCAGGCGTTGGCCAGCGTGCCGTCACGGATGCCCTCGTGGCCGGTGCCGGCCAAACGCCGCACCTCGTCCGACCCCAGCTCGTGCGCCCACAGCTGGTGGTTGCCGGCCATCGCGATATAGAGCACGCCGTCCAGCAGCGTGACATCCCAGGGCGTGTTCAGGTCGGTCTCCCGGGCCGGTCCGCCGGAGACGTAGCTGTAGGCCTGCCTGCCCGTGCCGGCCAGGGTGGTGACGACGCCGGAGCGCAGGTCCACCCGCCGGATGGCGTGGTTGTCGGTGTCGGCCACGTAGAGCGTGTCACCGTCCAGGGTCAGCCCGTGGGGCCGGTTGAAGGTCGCCTCCTCGAAGCGCCCGTCGTCCAGCCCGGCGCCGCCGCTGCCGATCACCTGCTGGAGCTCGCCGTCAAGGGTCGTGACGACGACCCGGTTGTGGTTGGTGTCGGCGATGTAGAGCCGGTTGGTCGCGGCGTCGGCGTGCAGGCCGAGCGGGAAGGCCAGCGTTGACCGGATTGGCTCGGGCGGTTTCAGGAAGTCGAGCGGTCTGCGGTCGATCAGACCCTCGCTGTCGAACTCGGCGATCATCTGCTCGACAACCGGGACCATCTGCTCCACCCTGAACTCGCCCTCGTGCTTGCCGAAGACCCGGTTCTCGGGGTCGAGGAACATCAACGTCGGCCAGGCACGCACCCCGTACTGGCTCCAGATGTTCATGTCGCCGTCGTTCACGACCGGGTGCTCGATGTTGTTGCGCCGGATGGCGGCGGCCAGGTGACGGTCGTCCTTCTCGGTCGTGTACTTGGCGCTGTGCACGCCGATCACAATCATCTCTTCGTGGAAGCGCGCTTCAAGCTCCCGCAACTGCGGGATGACATGCAGGCAGTTGATTCAGCCGTAGGTCCAGAAATCGAGGACGGTCAGCTTGCCGCGCAGGTCGGCCAGGGTGAGCGGGCGGGTGGTGTTGTGCCATCTGGCGTCCGCCGGGAACTCCGGCGCCCGCACCGTGCCCATGAACGTCTGTGCCATAGGTGTTGCCGCCAATCTGTTGAGCCGCGTATCTACCGGCGACGAGACGACATGCTGGTGTCACCCCCGACCGACCGACGGAACCCCGGAGCGTGACAACTCCCAGGCGCCTCACTCTTCAATTCTACGGGCTTACTCCGCGGCATCGTCCGTTGGCAGGACGATTTCGTAGCGGCGCAGGTGGGCGATGTGGCGGTCGCGCAGGAGGCGGGCGGTGTCGATGGAGCGCACTTTGTTGGGCAGCGGGTTGGGGTGGGTGGCGAACACGATCGTGACCGGCAGGTAGCGGCCCAGCCGGCCATCGGCGACGGCGGCCGCGATCAGGTCCAGGTCGGAGACATCGGGCGTGTCGTCGATGGTGACGGTCGCCAGCTCGTGCTCGGGGTTGCTGTCGAGCCAGATATAGAGCTGTTCGGACTGTTCGGCCTGGGGATTCTCTGACATGGTGGGCGCGAGGTCCTTCCAGTGGGTAGAAACCGCGAGCGTCGCCCGAGGGCTCTACCGGGTTTCGCCGTGATCGTGCTAGGATACCTTAAAGATGACTAGTGAAGAACCGGCGCCAAAAGCCGACGCACGTAGCAGCCAAACGAGAGGAATGGATATCATGAGCGTAGTGGCAGCAGGCCTTGAGGGCCTTGTCGTCGCTGAGACCTCGTTGAGCGCGGTTGATGGAACCAACGGCATTCTGACGTTTCGAGGGTACAACGCAAACGACCTGGTGAACCGCGTATCGTTCGAAGAGATACTCCATCTCCTCTGGTACGAGACCCTGCCAACCCAAGCGCAGCTTGACGAACTCAACAGCCACCTCGCCCGGCACCGTCAGCTCCCCGAGGAGGTCATGTCCGTCATCCGTGCCCTGCCGATGAGCGGCCCGCCGATTGACGCGCTCAAGGCCGGTGTCACGGCGCTGGGCATGCTGGACCCGAATCAGGATTCCTGGGACCAGGGTGACCTGCGCGAAAAGGCGATCAGGACCACGGCCGCCATGCCGACCATGCTGGCGGCATACGAGCGGCTGCGCAAGGGCCAGGAGCCGGTCGAGCCGGACCCCAGCCTGAACACCGCCGGGAACTTCCTCTACATGGTGCACGGCGAGAAGCAGTCCGAATCCAAGACGAACGCTTTTGACACCTACCTGATGTTGCTGGTCGAGCACTCGATGAACGCCTCGACCTTCACCGCGCGCTCGACAATCTCGTCGTCCTCCGACTACTACTCGGCCATTACGGCGGCGCTGGGCAGCCTCAAGGGTATCGCCCACGGCGGCGCGAACATGATGGCCATGAACATGCTCCTGGAGATCGGCGACCCGGCCAAGATCCGCGACTACGTGGACGAGTCGCTGCAGATCAAGCGGCGGCTGATGGGCATCGGGCACCGCATCTACAAGACGCGCGACCCGCGTGTGAACCACCTGATGGCCTGGTCGGAGAAGATCGCCGACGAGGTGGGCGACGACACCTGGTACCAGCTGGCGCACAACATGGAAGTGCTGACCAACGATCACCCGTACTTCACCGAGCGCAAGCTCTACCCGAACGTTGAGTTCTACTCAGCGCCGCTGCTCTACAACCTGGGCTTCCAGCCGGACCTGATGCCGGCGGTGTTCGGGCTCTCGCGTGTTGGAGGCTGGAGTGCCAACCTGATGGAGCAGGTGGCCGACAACCGCCTGATGCGCCCGCAGGCCCAGTACGTCGGCCCGGCCTCCCAGGAGTTCGTGCCGATCGAATCGCGCGGATAAGGGAGCGCACTCCCGAAGCAGGCCCCCCACCCCCCGGCGAACAATCGCCGGGGGTTCTGTTTCTGTACGGCGGCTTCCGCCCGGCCGTTCCGATTCGTAGGGGCGCAATTCATTGCGCCCTCTCCAACGATCCGGCGCTCAGGCAGGGCGCAATGAATTACGCCCGTACGAAGATCAGGAGTCCAATGCGCCCGGACGTGGAGAGGCTGCCTCTAGGGCATAGGATCAATCGTAAAGGGCGACGCAGCGCGTCGCCCTTTCGAGAGATGTCGTTGATGTTTGCGTGACGCTAGCTGGCCTCGCCCGGCGCGACCAGGATGACGTTACGGGAGGGCTGGTAGTAGCTGTCGAAGGTGCGGTCGCTGACGACCTTGCCGTTGCCGTCCTTGACGACGCGGTGGATTGACGCATTGAAGCCGTCGCGGGCGACCTCGACACGGACCTCCTGGCCCGGCTGAATCTCGGGGCTCTCCTCGCGGTGGACCGTTGCTGTGTCCGCCGCAACCACGTTGGTAATGACCGGCTGGTCGACCTGCACGGTCCAGTTCTGGTTCGTGCCCCAGATCTCGACGTGGTGGTTGGCGCCGTCGGTGTACGAGCGGACCGCGATCCACTTGTCGGTCGGGTTGTGGAACGTGAAGTCGAGGCCGTAGTCAGGGTCAACCGTCGCGTCGAGGCCCTGCAATCCGCCGGTACCGTTGCCATAGGCCGGGATCCAGTAGAGATGCCAGTTGCGGTTGCCGATCTCCATTCCGGCCCAGAACGCGGCTTGGAACACCGTGGTGGCCACCTGGCAGATGCCCCCGGCGACGGATGGCACCGTCTTGGGCACGCCGTCGTCTCCGGTAATGATGCCGAAGCCCATCTGGTAGCCGTCGTCAACGCTGGCTGTGCCACCGATCGCGTCGTTGAACGAGAACGTTTCGCCGGGGGCGATCAGGACGCCGTCCAGCGCGGCGGCGCTTACCTCGACGTTGATGCGCCGGTTGTTGCTGGAGTCGCCGTAGTAGGTCGAGGAGTTGGCGAGCATATCCGTGATGACGATGTCGCCGGCCATCTGGGCGGGGTCCTCGGCCGGGCCGATTGCCAGCTCGACGACCGGGTTGCCGTTCAACGCGCCCTCGACCGCCTTGTTGACCGAGATCGGCAGATCGACCGCCCGGCCAGGGTCGGAATTCTCGGTCGTGACGAACTGGCCGCCCTTCCAGCGCAACCCCGTCGCCGGCCAGGCGACCTCGTCGGCGATTGGCTTGATCAGGGCGCTCATCGTCTCCCGGTCAACGGCGAGGGTCCCTTCCTGCTCGTTGAACTGGAAGACGCCGGCGTATTCGACCGGGTTGAGCCACTGCTCGCCCTCCGGCCAGGTAATGACCATGCCGCGGCTCATGATGTCCGTGATCTGCTGGTGGAGCGCCTGCAACTGATCGGAGACGACCGGCGGGCGCTTCTCGCTCACGGACAGGACGACGTCGTGCTCACCCTGTCGCAAGGCGGTCTTGATGGAATCTACGCTGGCGGGAAGGTCGAGTCCACGCTCCACGACCTCCGGAACGATTCTGAAGGTGCCGTCGCCCGCGTGCTCAATGGTCGCGTTCTTGGCGGGCGTATCAATCACCGCGGCCAGGGTGCCGACGCGCTGCTCGACGGCGGTCATGTTCAGGCTCACCGCGCCATTTTCATAGGTCAGCAGCGACACCAGCTCTTGCTCGTCAAGCTGCCACCCCGTGGACTCGAAGAACAGACGGAGTGGTTGACCGGCCAGCCGCTGCGCGTCGTCCTGCACCGCTTCCAGGTTGGCCGTGGTGATGTCCGGCGCGATGGTGACGGTTGGGATTTCGACCGGGCCGTGATCGAATTCGCCGGCAGCCTCTTGCAGGTTCAGCGCGGCGCGGCTTGAGTCGATGCCGACGCCGTCCTGCGACGGCTCGATCACGATCTGACCGTCTTTGAACGCAAACCGGGCGTTCACCGGCGGCACAACCACGCCGTTGGAGAGTGTCTTGAGCTCTTCCAGGAACCGGTCGGCGTCATAGGTGACGACAGGGCGCACATCGACGCCGACCGTGTGCGCCGCGAAGCGCTCGCTGGCGGCGTCTACCATGCCACCCCGTCCAACGGCCATGGCGCGGTCGTAGGTGGCATCGAGATTGAACGAAATGCCCAGCTCGGCCGGCGAGACATCGAATGTGCTCTCGCCTAGCTGCAGTGCCACCGGCTGGTTCAGGTATGACTCCAGGCTGGTTTCCAGATTGGCTGACGTTTGCTGCCAGCTACCCGAGTCGACCTGCTGGCCGCCGATGCGGACTCCAGACTCGATCTGACCGTCATCGGCAGGGAGCCCGGCGATGATGCCCGCAACGAGCAACGCCGTGGCCGGGACCGCCATCGTCGCGATTGAGAGATAGGTCCAGAGCTTGCGCCGGTTGGGCGGCCGGCGTCCCCCTGTTCTCGATCTGGTGTGGCCGGTTTTTGGCCAGGAAACAGCGGTCTCGGTGGTGTTAGGAATAGTGCTCATTCAACGCTCTCGTGGTGTATCCGTACATATGGCATCTACAGGAATTACAAGGCCCAGGCGCGGCAACCGTTAGATCTGCCCAGCGAACAGGCACACGGGTATCCTGTGACAGAGATGCACACCCGTCTGTGTGAATTGAACCACAGGCAGTCGTACCTTATGGCATTGTGGCGAACAGAGTCGCCAGGTGTCCGGACGCTCTACAGGCGACGATTTCGCGGACCCGCCGCGCTGAATGTCGCTGACCGCACGGTTCGTACGGGCGCAATTCATTGCGCCCCATTCCCATCATCGAATGATCGTTTTGGGGGAAACAACGGCCTTTTCCAGTCATCCTGAGGCAACGAAGGATCTCTGGCTTGACTCCCGAGGTGTTCGACTCAGAGATCCTTCGCTTCGCTCAGGATGACTATCAAGCTGAGTACTCGACCACGATGATAGTGTCACCCCTGGTAGGGGAGGAGCTCGTCTCCTCCCGCCTCGAGCGGACCAGGGTTTCGGGAGGAGACGAGCTCCTCCCCTACGGACAAATAGGAACCCCGGAACGTGCCAACTCCCCTGTGGTCCAGTACTGAGGCTGACCATCAAGCTGAGCATGACTGGTTAGTCATTCCGAGCTGGTTAGTCATCCTGACGCAAGGAAGGATCTCTTACCTGACTCCCGAGACGTTTGACCAGAGATCCCGTTCGACTTCGCTCAGGGCAGGCTCTTCCTTGCGGAAGGATGACTATCAAAACGTTTCTTCGCCCCACGACGTTGCGTGCTGCCGTGCTACCTTCATCACTGTCAGTATGCGGCAGACTCGGTGACGGTAGAGGAAAGGACTGAACCTTGAGGGAAGAGCGGGTGGCGAGCGAGACGGTCTTTGCGGGACGACTGCTGCGAGTGCGCGTTGATACGGTCCGAACGGCTGACGGCAGGGAGACGGTCCGGGAGGTCGTCGAGCACCCGGGCGCGGTCGCGATACTGCCGGTCACGGCGGCTGGAGAGCTGATTCTGGTGCGCCAGTTTCGCTATGCCGTTGGCAGGGATCTGCTGGAGGCGCCAGCCGGCACCCTTGAGGAAGGGGAGACTCCTGAAGCGTGTGCTTATCGGGAGCTTGAGGAAGAAGTTGGAGTGCGCGCGGGCCGGCTTGAGCTGCTGACGCGTTTCTTCGTCAGCCCCGGCTGGTGCAATGAGGAACTGGTCGTCTATCGCGCCCGGGATCTCGAGTCCTCCACGGCGCGCCCGGAGGACGACGAGAGCCTTGAGGTGGTGCTGGTGAGGCCGGAAGAGATCCCTCAGCTCATCGCTGACGGGCAGATCGCCGACGCCAAGACGCTGACTGCCGTGACCATGCACCTGGCGGGTTTTTAAGGAGCGTGTTGGCTGCGCCGGTAGATCGCCGGCTTCTACGAACACGCGATTATTGTGTGGGGCGGTTCGCCCCCGAAAAAGGAAGAGCGTTTATGCAACGGCCCGATTGGGCTCTCGACGAGCTAGCGTACGCCGGCGATGAGCACCTCGACCCGGAGTACGTGACGACCTACGACCGCAAGGCGGCCACCGATCCGACGGAGGATCTGACCCTGCTGGGCTCCCTGGGGTTGGGCGAGTCCAGCGTCATCGTCGACCTCGGCGCCGGTACCGGCACGTTCGCTTTGGCGGCTGCACCCCTCTGCCAGCGCGTGGTGGCGGTGGATGTGGCGCCAGCTATGCTCGCGACCATGAGCGCGAACGTCGAGCAGCTGGGCCTCACGAACGTTGAGGTTGTGCGCGCGGGCTTTCTCAGCTACGAGCATCGCGACGCCCCTGCCGACTTCGTCTACTCGCGCAACGCCCTGCACCATCTGCCGGACTTCTGGAAGGCGCTGGCCCTCAAACGGATCGCCGACATGCTCGGACCGGGCGGTGTCTTGCGGCTGCACGACCTCGTGTTCTCCTTCGAACCGCACGAGGCCGAGTCCGCCATCGAGGCCTGGCTCGCAGGCGCGCGCGAGCGACCAGAGGATGGCTGGACCCGTTCCGAACTGGAGACGCACGTCCGCGAGGAGTACAGCACCTTCAGTTGGCTACTCGAGCCGATGCTCGAACGCGCCGGCTTCAGGATCCAGCAGGTGGATTATCGCCCCTCGAGGACCTACGCCGCGTACACCTGCGTCAAGCAGTGATGGCCTGAACCGTTCCTGGGTGTGACCCTTCCCCAACCGCTCATGCCGGTCCACGGGACAGCACGCGGATTGTTGCTTGCCATCTCTCGGCCCCGTCACGAGCATCGGCGCGCTAGCGATGTGTGAGTACTTCCCCTGACTAGTACTTGTATACCTCGCCAAGGGGCCAATATGAGCCATATGCAAATTCATTGCCTTGCGCTATTCTGGTACCAGTCCAGTACTAGACGCGCCCGGCGAGGGGGCAGCGCCGGAATACTGTCGGGGGACAGTCTGGATGCTGACACAAACGGCGCTCTGGTTCCCGTGGGGTACGGGGCCAGCGAGAGAGGTGGATCAGGCAATGATAGCCGACCGAAACACGATCATGATCGTCGACGATCATCCTTCATTCAGGCAGGGTCTACGCCGTCTCATCGAAGAGAGCGGGCAGTTCCGGGTTGTTGCGGAGGCGGCCACCGGCTATGAGGCAATTCGCCTGGCCGACATTCACCGGCCAAAAGTAATCCTGACTGACATCCAGCTTCCGGGCGTTACCGGGCTAAAGATCGCGCGCATTCTAAAGAAGCAGCATCCCCAGAGTCACATTATCGTCGTGTCGATGCATGTCGACGACGAGCATCTCTTCGACGCGGTGCGCGTAGGAGCGGCCGCCTTCTTGTCGAAAGACATCGAATCGCACCAGCTCATCGACGCCATCGCGCGAGTCGCCAAGGGTGAGCAGCTCATTAACCAGACCGTACTGACCCGGCCACAGCTGGCTCGCCGCGTCCTCAATGAGTTCCGCAGCCTCTCAGGTGATGGCCGTGGCAAGAGCCAGGAGTCGCTGGAATCGCAGATGCCGCTCTCGATCCGCGAGGTCGAGGTGCTTGACTGTGTTGCTCAGGGGCTCTCGAACAAGGAAATTGCCGAGGCGCTCTATATTACCGAGCAGACGGTCAAGAACCACATGACGAGCGTCCTGCGCAAACTCGATGTGACGGATCGCGTGCAGGCCGTTCTGTATGCGGTCAAGCACGGGTGGATTCAGATCGGATCAGGCTCGCCGATTGTTGCGGCCTGAAAGGACGATGAGTAGCGAGCGCTACTCCGGGTAAACGCCCATCAACGAGACGACTCAATTCAACCCCTCCCTTTCCCCACGCGCACGCCGGCCCAGAAGGCCGGCGTGTTGCGTGGATAGCCGGTCAGGTTGTGATACAAATCCGGCCGGGATGACCGCTCAGCCGGACCGCTTCATGGTCGACCGCCTGCGCAGGCAACCGCTCGTGATCTCGCGCAGGGCGATGTCTTCGCGGTGGAAGGAATCAGGGAAGGTCACCGCCTGCGCTGTTCGGTAGGCGAGCTCGCGCGCGGCGGCCATGCTGGGTCCGCGCCCGACGGCGGTGAGCACCCGTCCGCCATTGGTAACGATGTTGCCGTCCTGGAAGGCCGTGCCTGCCTGGAAGACGATGCCGCCCTCTGGGAGGCTGTCCAGACCTGAGATCGGGTCACCCTTGCGGTAGCTGCCCGGATAGCCGCCAGCCGCCAGGACGACCCCGACGCAGGCTCCTGCGTGCCACTCGAGCGGGGGCATTGACGTGAGATCGCCCCTGGCGGCCGCGTCGCACAGGTCCAGAAAATCAGTCTTGAGCATCGGCAGAATGACCTGCGTCTCCGGGTCGCCAAAGCGGCAGTTGAACTCCAGCACCTTCGGGCCTGTCTCGGTCAGAATAACGCCGGCGTAGAGAACTCCGCGATAGTCGATGCCGCGGTCACGCAGCTCAGCCAGCACAGGCAGGAAGACGTCGTTCAGGAGCGTGGTCACCCAGGCCTGATCGGCTACGGCTGGGGGCGTGTAGGCACCCATGCCACCAGTGTTCGGCCCGCGGTCGCCGGTTTCGAGCGGTTTGTAGTCGCAGGCCGGCAACAGGGGTACCACCCGCTCGCCGTCGGTGACGGCCAGCAGCGAGACTTCCATGCCGCTTAGGAACTCCTCGATCAGCACGGTGGTGCCAGCGTCGCCGAGTGACTTCTCCTGCATCATGGCTCGCACGGCAGTCTCAGCCTCGGCTCGATCCTGGCAGATGACGACACCCTTGCCGGCAGCCAGGCCGTCCGCTTTCAGAACGAGCGGGAACTGGGCATCGTAGATGGTGTCTAACGCGGCCTCCAGCGAGTCGCAGTGAACGGACTGCCCGGTCGGCACAGCGCGAGCCTGCATGATCTCTTTGGCCCACGCCTTACTGCTCTCGATTCTGGCTCCAGCCCGCGACGGACCGAACACTGGTTGTCCGCGCTCTCGAAGGACGTCGGCGATGCCGTTCGCCAGCGGGTCCTCGGGGCCGACGATCGTTAGATCGATGGCGTGCCGCTCGATGGCTTGCCACATGCCCTCGGCATCGTTGACGTCGATGTCAAGATTTTCGGCGATTTCGGCTGTGCCTGGATTGCCCGGGGCGCAGTAGATCGTCCCAATGCGTGGACTCTGAGCCAGCTTCCAGGCTATCGCGTGCTCCCGCGCGCCTGAGCCAACGACCAACACGTTTTTTGACACCCATCCCCCTTGGTTCGTTCTAGATTCGGGTTGTCCGTCACCTGGCCAGGGCCCGATGACGGCTGCGATTCAACACTATCTGATAAATCTCACTAGTTGCTCGAGCGGTTTGCGGTTGATCCTGCTCAGAATGGCGTCTGGGTCAGTGTCCCTCGGGCCGACCAGCTCGGCCGGATAGCCCATCGACAGAATCGTGGGGATCGTGACCTCGTCGGTGATGCCGAGGAGGCGCTGCACCTCTTCAGGATTCCGGGGCCTGTTTGGGCAGCTACCAACACCATGCGCCCAGGCGGCGAGCATCATGTTCTGGGCGGCACGCCCTCCGTCGAAGGTGTTCTTGCTGGTCAGAACAAGCGCGATTGCGACCTGGCACCCCGCGATGTTGCCGGGGCTCGACACCGTTCCGGCAAGCTGACTCAATACATCGCGGTTGCTGACAACGTAAAAGAGCCAGGGTTGACGGTTACGAGAGCTGCCAGTGGCACGCCCGGCCTGGAGGATGCGCTGGAGGATATCGTCCGGTATGGGGTCTGAAGCGTACTTGCGAACCGCGCGTAGAGAGACGATTGCAAGGTAGGTATCCATCGCTATGGTGGGTGATGACATGAGCTGAGACCTTCCGTCGCGTCCGCAGGTGGCCAAGCGTTGCGAATAAGGATAGCTTTTTGGCGGTGTATGTGGGGCGATGTGCGCGAGTGATCAATCGTTTGATAGGGGCTGACAGGCGTCAAGACGTATGCGATACTTCTGTCATGAAGCAATCGGTACAAGAGTTGCACGACATCACCCCGTTTTGTCCCCGCTATCGCACTGCGATCGAGCTGATCGGGCGTAAGTGGTCCGGGGCGATTTTGCGCGCCCTGCTGTCTGGGACGACGCAGTTCAGCGAGTTCGCCGCCGTCGTACCGGGTGTCAGCGACCGCTTGATTTCCGTCAGGCTCAAGGAGTTCGAGACGGCAGGCATCATCGAGCGCATCGTCATCCCCGAGAAACCGGTCCGCATCCAGTACCGGCTAACCCCCAAGGGCGCTGCTCTTGCCGGAGTTGTCGTAGCCGTTACGCAGTGGGCCGACGAGTGGCTGCCTAAGCCTCAAGACGCTGCCACAAAGCAGACCGACTGAACGTCGATCCCCTGGTCCGCTCGTAGAGCAGACTCCCACCTCCACTCGCCGGGCAGCGCGTTCAAGAGTCGCCCTCCAGAGCAGACCGCCCAGATAGATCCATCTGGGGCCGGGACGAAGAGCTCGACCATGTCGTCCATGGGCGTCTCGATCCCCTGGCTGGCCGGCTCCCAGCTGTCGCCGCCGTCGGCGGACACCTCGATGCGGCCCTCGCGTCCAACGCGCGTCGCAGGACCGGCTAGCAACAGGTCCGGACGAGTTGGGGGCACGATAACTGCCCGGGTGTAGTCGTCGAAGAGCTTCTCCCACGTTTTTCCGCCGTCACGCGAGCGACTGACACCACCCAGCGAGGGATGGTCTTCGCGCCTGCGATCCTTCTCCAACGAAGCCCAGCCGAGCGCGGCGAAGAGGAGATCGGGATCTTCTGGGTGGCCGGTGATGTGGTGGATATCGTCGTCCGGCTGGATGTCGAGCAAGGTCCAGGTGGTTCCGCCGTCCTTGCTGTCGAGCAGTCCACCCACCTCGATTGAACCGAGCAGGCGGCTTGCGTCTGCCGGCGGGGAGTAGAAGTTGCGGATGGCGCCGGCTCGCGGAGAGTAGGGCAGATACCACGCTTCCACGGAGGGCAAGGCGGCAATTTCTGCCAGCTCCTGCCAGGTTTGACCGCCATCTGTGCTACGGAAGCCACGCGCCGGCTCCGTGCCACACAGGATCGCCCTCTCCCTCGTGGGATCGGGTTGGATCGTGCGTAGAGCGGTGGCGGTCAGGCCGTCGTTGGCCTGCGACCAGGTCCCACCGCCGTCAGCGCTCCGGTACACGCCGTTGCCATAGGTGCCGGCCAGGATGGTGACGCTGCCGTTCTCGCGCCAGGCATGGATTGCCCAGGTGCGTTCGCCACTCAAGCCCAGATGTTCCGGCTCACCCTGGTTGAGACGGTACACGCCGTCGGCCGATCCAATGAAAACTTCGAACATGGACGTCCTCCTCCCGCTGCGCTCTCCGCGTGTGCGTGTGGGAGGAGAATAGCATGCTCAGGCCCGGGTTTGAACCTCATCCTCCTCGAAGAAGAGGGCATCGACGAAGGCTTCATGGTTGAACTCGGCGAAGTCACCGAGTTTCTCCCCCGTGCCGACGTAGGAGATAGGGATGCCGAGCTGGCGGCTGATGGCGAAGGCGATGCCACCCTTGGCCGTGCCGTCGAGTTTGGCGATCGCGATGTCGGTGATGTTGACCGATTCCGCGAACTTCTGTGCCTGGACCAGGCCATTCTGGCCGGTGGTTGCGTCGATGACGAGCAAGACCTCCTGCGGCGCTTCGGCCACGTGCCGCTGCATGATTTTGCGGATCTTGGTCAGCTCTTCCATCAGGTTGAACTTGGTGTGCAGCCGCCCCGCGGTATCGACCAGCAGAATGTCCGCGTCGCGCGCATACGCGGCCTGCATGCCGTCAAACACGACCGCGCCCGGATCGGCGCCGGGATTGTGAGCGATGACCGTGACGCCCAGCCGCTCGCCCCAAATCTTGAGCTGGTCGATAGCGGCGGCACGGAATGTGTCGGCCGCCACCAGGACGACGTTGCGGTTGCGCTGGCGGTGGAAGTGGGCCAACTTGGCGATGGTCGTGGTCTTACCCGTGCCGTTCACTCCCACGACGAGCGTGACGAACGGTACGCCGCGCTGGTAGATCTTGATCTTGCGGTTGCGGGTGGCGTGCTCGAGCAGTTTCACCATCTGGTCGCGCAGAAACAGCTTGGCTTGCTGCGGATCGGTCAGGCGTTCACGCCGGACATCTTCCCGCAGCGCCTCAACGAGCTCCACGGTGGTTTCGACACCGAGATCGGCCTGAATGAGCAGCGACTCGAGGTCTTCGTAGAGCTCTTCGTCGATGTCCGAGCGATCGAACAGCGCGGTGATCTCGGCAAAGATACCCCGGCGCGTCTTCTTGAGACCTTCTTCTAATTGTGCATCCGGCGCCGAGCGCCGGCGAAAGAAACGATCGAGTATCACGAGAACTCCTCATTATTAGTGGATTGTGGGAACGTTGTTCACGTTGAGTATAGCGCCCGCAGGCACCATCTCTCAGTATACCCCGCGCCCGCCACATGTTTACGCGCCGATGGCGGTCCACACGGGGGATTGCCGTGGATTCGGATTGGTTGAGCTCTTTCCGTCATAATAGGTGAGGATGCTGTATATGCGAACGAACGGGAGCAAACATGGATGATCGAGGCGCGCGGCCACCGAGGGACCCGCGTTATCCAGAGGGTCCGCCATCAGCCCGGCAGCGCTGGGCTGAGCTGGCTGGGCAACAACAGGCGGTCATCGTGTTGTCGGCGATCGCTGTGATTCTGATGATCGCCATCCTGATCGTCTTGCTCACATCAGGTGATGACAACGGCCAGGTTGCCGGGGCGGACGCGACGCCGACCCTGTCGCCGACCGTGCCCGCTGTCATCGAGGAGCCGACCCCAACGCCCTCGCCGGAGAATACACCTGTTCCACCGCCGACGAACACGCCTGAGCCGACACCGGAACCGGAGCCAACCGCGACGCCTTCGCCTGAGCCGACGCCGGAACCCGAGCCGACCGCAACGCTGGAACCAACGCCTGAACCGGAGCTAACCGCGACGCCGGAGCCAGAGCCAACGGAGCAGCCACAACCGGAGCCGGTCACTGGAGAGGTCAGGCTTGAAGACCCGTCTGATGACGTCGTGACGGCCGATGGTGAAGAACCGCCGGCCGCGATTCCGCTTGCGGACCTGCGAGCCGTCGAGCTCGAGATCGACGAGGAGACCCTGCGCGTGCGCTTCGTCGCCGGAGAGGACATCCCGGGCAACCTGGATGCCGGCGTGATTGCTACCTGGACGCTCGTCATCTGGATCGATGATCAGGAGATTTACCGGATCGGCGCCACCCTGGAGGGGGAGGAGATGTTGATCACCGTGCTCGATGTCCAGACAGGCCAGGAGCTCGGATACCCGGAAGATCCGGATTCCGGCGACGAGGAGCTAGAGGTCGAGCTGCCGCTGAACCTCCTGGAACAGCTGACGGGGCCGTTCAGCTGGGCAGCGATGTCGACGATCCAGACCGCCGACGGGCGCGTCTTCGGCGACAATGTCCCCGACGCCGGCAACACGTTCAACCAGACGCCCGAGCCGGATCAACGCGCGTCGTTCCCTGAGTAATGGGTAAGACCGGTCACACTGCGAATGGGAACGTCAGTGGCGGCTCGCCCGCGATCCACAGCGGAGTCCGTTCCAGCGGTTCGAGCGCCTGGGTCTCGTCGAGATGTATAACCCCGTCGAATTGTCGTGCGAGCCTGGCACGGAAGTAATGGCTCGCACGCTCCGTCTCCGGACGGTAGATAACCCCGATCGCTCGCTCAAGCCGCGGTTGCATCAATTCGCGCGACGCTTGCCTGGAGTCCTGGAGATTCAAGAAGAAATTGTCGATGCCCGTCTGGTGGAAGAGCTGCTCATAGCTCTGCGGCAGCGCGGGGCGCACGTTCATCCGCTCAGCGGGCCAATCCCAGTTTTTGGCCGCCGTGACTGTCCCATGATGGGTGGTGAAACCGATCAGGGTGCACTGACCCGGATGACGCTCGCGCATGAGCTGTCCGACGTTCCACTCCCCACGCTGGCCCATCTCGGTCGCACGCGCATCGCCCAAGTGCGAGTTGTGCGCCCAGATCGCGGCTTTCGTCTGGGGATTGCGCGCCTCGTGGTACTCCAGCAACGCGTCCAGGGTGTCGGCCATGTGCTCGTCGCGTAGATTCCAGCTTGATTCCCGGCCCCGGAACATCGTGCGGTAGTAGGCCTCGGCGTTGGCCACAAGCCGGGCATTCTGGGTGGCGTAGAAGTAGTCGTCCTCCGCGACCCTGCCATCCCGCATGGCTAGCTCGGAGGCGCGCGCCTGGAGCTCCAACAGCTGCTCGACCACGTCGTCCTCGCACGGTTCCTGAATGCCATAAACCACGGCATAGCCGTAGGAAGTGATGTCCTCGGCGAAGTGTTCGAAACAGCTATAGCGCGTGCGGGCGCGCTCAGCAGCGTCAGGGTCGATCCGCTCCAGATACTCGATCACTTCCTGAACTGAGGTATAGAGGCTATAGAGGTCAATGCCGTAGAAGCCGGCCTTCGGCCGGTTCGGAGGCAGGGTCGAATTGTACTCTCTCATCCACTCAACGAAGTCCAGCACGACGGTGTTGCGCCACATCCAGGTGGGAAAACGCAAGAAACCGCTCAGTGCCTGGTTCGCATCCTCGTCGTCGCTCCTCCCTTGCACGTAGGCGTTGACGCGGTAGGCATCAGGCCAGTCCGCCTCGACGGCGACGATGGTGACCCCTTTTTCCTGGATGAGCTGCTTCGTTATCTCGGCCCTGTGCAGGTAGAACTCGTGGGTGCCGTGTGACGCTTCACCGATCGCCACGATGCGAGCGTTGCCGATAAGATCCATGATCGGCGCGTAGTTGGCCGGCGCTGCGCCGATGGGATAGTGATCGGTGCGGATCGCTTCAACCGCGCGGGTGTCTACTGTTGATACCATGGGACCATCTCCTGTGAACATGTTGGCAAGCATGAGGTTGCGTCGTGTTCTCTTAAGTATAGGGAGATATGCCGAGCGACACCTGCGGTTTCAGGCGAGTGCGGTGCAGACGTCGATCAGGTCGATGACGCCCTTGGTGGAAGCGACCGTGCCGGAGAGCCAGCCTTCAGGGTCGCGCTGGAGCCACGGGATCTTTGCGGCCATCGCCGGTTCAGGGTTGAGCTTGATACGGAAGTGGACCGGTGTTTCGGCCCGATGATTGCTCCACCCGTCCTGGTCTTGCAGGGCTCGCACCACTGCCTCGTGTAGCTGCTCATAGGCCCGCTCAGCCGGAACCGCTTCGGCTCGCTCCCAGGAGACCGCGTTCTTGACGCTGAGCGTGGGCGTTCCCGGCAGGAATCGTTCTGACTCGGCGGCTGCGGCGCGGTCGCCTGTTGCGAGCGCCACCGGGACTCCCTCTTCACCGGCCCAGCGGCTCAGGAGGGCTAGCTCACCGGCCTGCTCGCCGTTGATCTCCAGCGTCACCCGCTGGCTCATCGTGTGGCTGATAAAGGCACCGGCCGTGCCGGCCATGGCGTGGAAGCCGGTCAGGAGCACGACGTCGTAGCCCGGCGAAAAATCTTCCGCCACGATCTCGACGCCGGCATCCAGCATCTCCGGCTTGAGATTCCCACCGCCCGCGTGCCAGTCGATGACTGACACGGATGTCGCCCCGGCATCACGGGCGGCAGCGGCCACGACGTTCACCTCGGCGGCCAGAAGCTGTGCTCCAGCCTCATACTCGGGCAGCCGTGGGTTGCAGGCCTCATACTGCTCGATGCCGATGACACCCTCCATGTCTGCAATGATCAAGACTCGTGTCACCGGTACATCCTCCTGTGTCTTGGCCCGCAAAGGCGCACATCATACAGGATGGGAACCACATGCGGAGATGTGCTCCCGCTCCACCGATGCCCGTCCGCCATTCTCGTCCAGTGGAACAATCACCACGGTGAGCGTTGTTGACCTCACTGCGAGGTTCAGAGCATCTCGATTCCTCAGCGCTGCAATGACAGAAAGAGGTTGCCATGTATCCTCGATCGCCGTTTGCTCAGTTCTCCAATTGGACGGCTCGAGCGGCGGGTCACCCGCTCGCGTTCGGGTGCGCCGCAGTCACTATTCTCCTCTGGGCCGTGACCGGGCCGTTGTTCGGATTCAGCAACACATGGCAGCTGGTCATCAACACCGGCACCACAATCGTCACCTTTCTCATGGTGTTTCTTATTCAGCACACCCAGAATCGCGATAGCGTCGCGGTGCAGCTCAAGCTGGACGATCTCATTCGAACGATCGATGGTGCACATAACGTGCTGCTCGATCTCGAAGAGTTGGAGGCGCGCGACCTTGCACGCATTCAAGCGCAGTATGAGCTGCTGGCGCGCAGGGCTCGCGAGCGCCTGAAGCAGGGCATCGCCGATACCGAGAGCGTTGACATCGTGTTCGCTGACACCGACTAGCGGGACATCACGCTCTCCGATCAGTCCATCATCGGTTCGAGCTCGTCAACAATCATGGAGCCGATGTGGAGTGAGGAAGTGGCCGCTGGCGAGGGGGCGTTGCGGACGTGCAGGATGCCCTCACCCCGGTCGAAGACGAAGTCATCGACGAGTTTGCCGTCTTCAGAGAGCGCCTGGGCGCGGACACCCGAGGGGCCGGGGCAGAGATCTTCCATCACCAGCTCGGGAATGTAGCGCTGGAGCGTCTGGAGGAAGAGCTTCTTGCTCAGGTCGCGCGCCATCTCGTCCCTGCCGGTTTGCCAGTGGGTGCGGCGCGAAGCGACGGAAGCCGCCATAGCCAAACATGTCTGCCAGATCGCGAGGACTGATGTCCCGGAACCGATATCCCTCGCGTGAGAAGGCCAGCACCGCGTTGGGGCCCAACCAGATGTCGCCGTTCATCCTCGGGGTGAAGTGGACGCCCAGGAAGGGAAAGCGCGGGTCCGGCACCGGGTAGATGTTGCTCTGGACGAGTGAGCGGCGTTCGGGACGCAGGACATAATAATCACCCCGGAACGGCACGACTCGCGGGTTCCGCGGTGCGCCGGTCAGCGAGGCCACGCGATCGGCATAGACGCCGGCGCAGGTAACGACCACCTTTGCTTCGAAGTCGCCCTTCGGTGTTGTCACCAGAGACCGGCTGCCCTTGCGCTGGATCGCGGTGACTTCGTGGTCACGCCGGATGATGCCGTCTGCGTGGCGGACGTCATCCGCGTAGGAGTTTGCGACACGGCCGTAGTCGACGATGCCGGTGTTGGGCGACCAGAGCGCCCGGATACCGGCAACGTGTGGCTCACGCTGGCGCAGCTCAGCACCGTCGAGCATTTTGAGCCCGGGTACGTTGTTCTGCATACCGCGTTGGTAGAGCGCTTCGAGCCGGGGAAGCTCTTCTTCGTCCGTCGCGACGATCGCTTTGCCACACAGCCGGTAGGGGATCTCCTTGCGGTCGCAGTAGCGCATGAGTGCTTCCGCCCCGGCAACGCAGGCGATGGCCTTCATCGACCCGGGCGCGTAGTAGATGCCTGAATGAATGACACCGCTGTTGTGCCCGGTCTGGTGCTGGGCAACGTCGGCTTCTTTCTCAAGGACTGCCAGCTTGACGTCCGGCCGGCGGTTCAGGATCTCCCTGGCAACCGCCAAACCCACGATCCCGCCGCCGACCACGACGACGTCGCCTGTCCAGTCCAGTCCGGTTGTGCTCGCCATCAAGTTCCATCCCCTACGCGATAGCGTCTGTGTCGTCGCCAGTCAGTGTAGAGGATTTGGGCCACGCGCGGAATGGAAGACCGCTACGAGGCTGTGGTACGAATCCCCGCTCTGCGGGTGAGGTTCTGGACGGCGTCAACAACAGCTTCAAGGGGCGTATCCGGATGGAAGGCGTTGCGGGCGATGAAGATGATGTCGTGGCCGGGCAGGAGGTTAGGGTCCTCGTTGCGGACGGCCTCACGGAGGAGACGTTTGGCGCGGTTGCGCTGGACGGCGCCGCCGATCTTCTTGCCGGTGGCGAAGCCGTAGCGGTTGTAACCCAGTTCGTTGGGATGCACGACGATCACGGCAAGGCGCGTGTTCCAGCTCTTGCCTTTCGTGCGCGCCGTCTCGAAGTCGCTCTTGCGACGCAGACGCATGTCACGGGCGATCATTGACGGCCCTCCAGACAAACGGAAAACCCACCCCGCCGGGGTGGGTTCTGGCCAGCATGCTCGGGCGCATTACTTCTTCTGCGTTGGCTTGTTCTCGGTGCTGACGGACAGGCTGTGGCGACCCTTGAGCCGGCGGCGAGCAAGCACCATACGGCCGGCGCGGGTCTTCATGCGCTTCATGAAACCGTGCTCGCGCTTACGGGGAATGCGCTTCGGTTGGTATGTCCTCTTGGGCACGAGCGTCCCTTTCCAGATCGTGGCGATTGTTTCAATACAGACTGACCCGTGTCCGGGTCGAACAACACGTAAGGATACGGTGCGTGATGGCCGGCTGTCAATCTTTGCGGCTGTTACGCGCCTGGTGAACCTGGAAGACATTCCATTGTTGGCTAAGGAGTGGCCTCACGGCCGATCCTGCGGTTCCTCAGGATGATACCTCCAGGTGTTATCCTCGATCGACTTGATGTTGAGGGGTAGCAACGGGCATGAACGAGCCACAGCAGAATCGACCGATAACCGAGCGGCGGCTCGCGAGGATGCGGGGGACGCTCGCACGACGGCAACCGGGGCTGACGGTGGTCCTGGAGAATGTGCATGACACGCACAACGTCAGTGCGGTTCTGCGCTCGTGCGATGCTGTTGGAGCGGCCTCGGCGCACCTGGTCTACACGATCGAAGAGACGCCACTCATTCACTCCGGCGTAGCGGCCAGCGCACAACGCTGGCTCGACGTGCACGAGCACGAGGACATCCCTGCCTGTTACCAGGCGTTGCGGAGCGAGGGATTCTCGATCTACGCGACCGAGCTCAGCGAGGACGCGACCGATTTCTACGATCTGGATCTGACCAAGCCAACCGCACTGGTGTTCGGGAATGAAACCCGCGGCGTCTCCGACGATGCGTCGCGGCTGGCGGATGGCCGGGTGATGATTCCCATGATGGGCATGGTGGAATCACTCAACATCTCGGTTGCCTGTGCCGTCAGCCTGTTCGAGGCTGCCCGGCAGCGGCGTGAGGCCGGTATGTATGACACGAGTGGCTGGGATGACGGCGAGCTTGAGGAGCGGTTGCGGGCATGGTTGATCCGCGAGCGTCGCGATCCAGCCGTTGCCGGCTCAGCCTTTGAAGCGGTGATCCCCAGAGCCCGCAACCGGTATGAGCATGGAGATGAGCCATAAGGCGGCGCGTCGAATCGCCTAGTCATCACCACTTTCCTGGATGGCGAATGTATCGTCTTTGAAGCCCACAAGATGCTCTACCCAGCCCACGACGAGCAGCACGATGACGATCAACACCGTCGCGCCAACGGACGTCAGATAGAATCCGGCACCCGCCGCAACGCCAACCGCCGTGACAACCCAGATGCTGGCAGCCGTCGTTACGCCATGCATGCGTTGTTCGTGGCGGAAGATCACCGCGCCACCGAGGAAGCCAACGCCGGAGACGATGGTTGAGATGATGCGCGACGGGTCGAACCTGATCGAGCCCGCCCAGTTCAAATAGAACTCGGAGAGCTGGATCGAGCTGGTCGTGAACAGCGCGGCGCCCATGGCGACGAGCATGTTCGTCCGCAAGCCAGCCTGTTTCGCCCGCAGCTCTCGCTCCAGGCCGACAGCGCCACCGAGGATGGCGGCCAGGGCAATACGGAGGAGTCCCTCCCATTCGGTTAGCTCAATCATGTGTTGGTTCTCTCCGTGCGTTAAATTGGCCCAATGGTATAGTTTTTGGTGCATACCTGTACCAGTGTCGCACACTCCTTCGGCCCACTTACGCGGGCCGCTCGCAGATGATTGTGGTGGTTCGTGAGCGAGATTCAGAAGATTGCCGCATTCTCCAACCGGATTGTTGACAATGTTGAAAAAGTCATTGTAGGCAAGCGCGAGGTCACCGAGCTGGTGCTTGTCGCGCTGCTCTGTCAGGGTCACGTGCTGCTGGAGGATGTCCCCGGGGTTGGCAAGACGATGCTGGCGCGCAGTATCGCGCGTTCGATCGGCGGGCAGTTCAGACGGATTCAGTTTACGCCGGACCTCCTGCCGTCAGACATCACCGGCCTGAGCTATTTCAATCAGAAGCTCGGCGAGTTCCAGTTCCGCGCCGGGCCGGTCTTTACCAATATTCTGTTGTCCGACGAGATCAACCGCGCCACTCCGCGCACGCAATCGGCCTTGCTGGAAGCCATGGAGGAGCGCACGGTCTCTATCGAAGGCGACACGATGGATTTGCCCAGGCCGTTCCTGGTGCTGGCGACGGAGAATCCGGTCGAGCTCGAAGGCACCTTCCCGCTGCCCGAGGCGCAGCTCGATCGTTTCCTGATGCGGATCAATATCGGCTATCCGAGCGCCGAACAGGAAGAAGAGATGCTGCTGCGACTGCAGCATCAGCACCCGATTGACACCCTGGAAGCAGTGACGACTCCGGAAGACCTGGTGAGCGCGATGACCGGGGTGCGCGAGATTCACGTTGAGCCGGAGCTGCGGGCGTACATCACGGGAATCACGAGGGCGACCCGCGAGCACGACGCCGTTGGGCTGGGAGCCAGCCCGCGCGGTACCCTGGCGCTTTTCCGCGCGTCCCAGGCTTATGCCGCGCTCCGCGGCCGGGACTATGCCGAGCCGGACGACGTGAAACACGTGGCGCACGCGGTCCTGGCACACCGCATTATGATTAGCCCGGAAGCCCGGTTGCGCGGCCGCTCTGTGGATCACATTATTGATGAAGTGGTGGGCCGCGTCAGGACTCCGGTAGAAGCCATCCAGTAGCAGGGCACAACATGGCAATCTCGCGACAGGTGAGCCGTTCACGCTCGCTCTTCTTCAGTACCTACTGGCTCTACGGAGCCGGTGCGCTCATCCTGATCGGGATGCTTCTGCGCGAGCGCGCACTCTCGCTGCTGGGGCTGCTGACGTTGTGTACGGCTGGTGGATCCTGGCTCTGGGCACGCTACTCGCTCGACCGCGTCGAGTACTCGCGCTCGCTCTCGGCAGAACGGCTCTTCAGTGGCGAGTCTGTCACCATGAAGTTCAGTGTGATCAACCGCAAGCTCCTGCCGCTGGCCTGGCTCGATATCGAAGACCAGATTGGCGATCGCCTGAAGATTGTCGACCGCGACATTCTCCCGAGCGGTGTGCCGGGCGTCGTCGTGCTCCGCATTACGACGGCCGCCCGCTGGTATGAGAGGGTGACCTGGATGGTGGAAATCGCCTGTCCCTCCAGGGGGTATCACTCGCTGGGGCCGATTACGCTGCGTTCGGGCGACCTGTTCGGCTTCTTCACCCGTAGCGAGACGCTGTTGGATTTCGCCTGGTTGACGGTGTATCCAAAGCTCGTACCGCTTGAAGAGCTCGGTGTACCGGCGCGGCATCTCTTTGGTGACCAGCGCATCCGGCGGCAACTGATCACCGATCCGTCGCGTACGGTTGGTGTCCGGGACTACCGGCCGGAGGACTCGATCCGGCATGTCAACTGGAAAGCCACGGCGCGGGTCCAGTCGCTCCAGACGAAGGTCTTCGAGCCCACGACCGAGGTGCAGTTCGGCGTGTTCCTCAATCTCGATACGTTCGAGCATTACTGGGAGGGGCTGGACTACGAGCGGGCCGAGGGCGCGATCGTGGTGGCGGCGTCGATTGCGGTGCAAGCGATCCGTGACCGGCACGCGGTGGGGATGTACGCCAACGGGGTCGTCGGCGGGTCCGACCAGGCGCTGCGCGTGCGCACGAGCCGTAGCCCGAGCCAGCAGGAAGAGATCCTGACCGGCCTGGCCAAGCTCTCTCCCATTGCGTCCGTGAACTTCCCGCGGCTCTTGCGCGCCGAGACAACGCGCTTTCCCTGGGGTAGCACGATTGTGATCATTACCGGGATCATGACCGACGCAATCGCGGCCGTGCTGGTTGAGATGGTGTCTGAGGGCCACCAGGTGATGGTCGTGACCGTCGGCGACGATGTCACCGTCCCTCCGATGCGCGGAGTGTCCATCTTCCCGCTCGACCAGGAGCGGTTGCACGACGCCGTGCCGAAACAGCACCACTACGCCGTCAGGATGACCAGCGGAGAGGTGCCGGCGATGGCCCAGGGAGCCGCACATGGAGAGTGAGCGCCATGCGCCGCTGAGCTTGTCCGACCTGCTGACGCACCTCGACTGGCGCCAGGAGCTGCTGGGTGTCGCGATCGTCCTGGCCGAGGCATTTCCTCTGTACGTGTTCTGCAGCGTCCTGTTCATGGGTGGGACGAATCTCTGGACCTTCCCTTTCTGGGTTGCGGCTTTCCTCTTGCTCAGCGCCCATGCGGTCTGCCGCGTGCTGGATGAGATGCGCGTCTGGAGTCCCGAGTACGAGATCAAAATGATGATCGGTATTGTCATCAGCTTGTTGGTGGCAATGAAGTTCGCCAGCTTCCCGCACATGTCAATTGCTAGCCTTGAATGGTTGCAGGACGCGTTTGCTTCGCTCGCGTTCCTGCCCAACGACGAGCGGCGCTCGGTCTGGGGTGTCGTGGTGCTGGCGGTATACGCCTGGTGGCGTGGTCGCACGCGGACCGAGCCGGCGGTCGACAGCGCCTTCGGCATGTTGCGCTGGGGTTCGCTGGCGCTCGTGCTCTCGATAGTCCTGGTGTTGCTCGGAACGCAGGCGGATGCCGATATCCGGGATCGGCTGAGTGCAGTGACGGTCGGCTTCTTCGTGGCGGCGCTGGCGGCGGTGGGCATCTCCCGGCTCAAGCTGGAAGGTGTGCGTTCGAGCGCGCCGCTGGGAGCGCGCTGGATGGGGACCTTCGTTGTCCCAATCGTTGCCGTCGTGATCGTGGCGATCCTCGCAGCGGGAATTTTCTCCCGGCAGTTTCTCGACACCGTGCTCTGGATGTTGTCACCGGTCTTCTGGGTGCTGACTCTGGTCTTTCAGATCCTTGTGCTGATCGTTGCCGTGCTGGCATTCCTGATCCTGACCCCGATCTTCTGGCTCATCGGCGAGCGCGATCCGCGCATCATTCAACCG
Organism: uncultured Chloroflexia bacterium; assembly: GCA_963729445.1. GTDB lineage: Bacteria > Chloroflexota > Chloroflexia > Thermomicrobiales > CFX8 > JACCZH01. Next base: position 555,771 of record CAVSNU010000002.1, on the reverse strand, counting down.
ACCCCGGTCCCCGGCGAGCTGGAGGGTGATCGGGGTATCGCCGAGCGGGCGACCGACGCCTTCCAGATGCCCGACCCGCTGCGCTATCTCATCGCGGCGATCGTGTTGTTCGCGATCTTCTCGCTCCTCACTCGCTACGTGTTCAAGCGTAAAGGGCGCTCGCGGCCTCCGACCGGCGAGGAGCGCGAATCCGTGCTGGACTGGAGCGATGTCCTCGAGAATGCCGGGAACCGGCTCAAGAATCTGTTCCGGCGCCCCGCCAGACCCGATCCGCTGGCACACTTACGGAGAGACGATGCTTGGCAGCACACCCTTCGGATCCGCGAGGCGTACGTCAAGCTGCAGTCGCGAGGCCGAGTGCTCGGACGGGCGCGCCGGGAAACCGAGACGGCCGAAGAGTATCGTCCGCGCATCAGGGCCGGGTTCGACGGGAGCGGTGGAGCACCCACGGCGGTGGATGCCGTTACCGAGCGATATCGCAGGGCGCGCTACAGCGGCCGGCCTGCGAGCGCCGAAGACGCAGAGATAGTGGACGTGAACTGGAAGACCATCGAGAGGACGCCCGAGCCGGAGCAGCCATGAATACCAAGACCATCTTGACCGTCCCGGTGCCGGCTGCGCGCAACGCGCCGGCCGGCATCTACGTGCACATCCCATTCTGTTCCCACATTTGCCCATACTGCGACTTCAACACCTACAGCGGCCAGGAGTCGCTGATTCCAGCCTATGTGGACGCCCTGCTCGTCGAGATGCGGTTGACTCGCGACCGGATTGATCTCTTCGGGGAAGCCCCCACCCTCTTTTTCGGGGGCGGGACCCCGTCCTTGTTACCACCCGAGCAGATCGAACGCGTCATCCAGGCGGCGCGCGACCTGTACGACCTGGCTGACACGGCTGAGATCAGCATGGAGGCGAACCCGGAGAGCGTCAACGCTGACTACCTGCGCGCGGTGCGCTCGGCCGGCGTGAATCGGCTGTCGCTCGGCATTCAGTCCCAACGGCGTGCCGGGTTGCAGGTCCTCGGCCGCGGCCACAAGGCGATCCAGGCGGGTAGCGCCTACGCGGACGCCCGAGAAGCGGGTTTTGACAACATCAGTCTGGATTTCATCTTTGGCTGGCCCGGCCAGACGGCTGCGGATTGGGACGCCGATCTCACGACCATTCTGGAGTGGCAGCCGGAGCATGTCTCACTCTACTCGCTGATCGTCGAGCCCAGCACCCCGATGGCCTCGGCGGTGCAGCGTGGAATCCTAACCGTGGTTGATGACGATACGGTGGCGGATTTTTACGAGCAGGCGACAGCGCGGCTGGGCGGCGCGGGGTGGCACCACTATGAGATCGCCAATTGGGCGAGAGAGCCCGATCTGCGGTCGCAGCACAATCTGATCTACTGGCAAAACGGCCACTACTTCGGTTTTGGAGCCGGCGCGCATAGCTACCTCGGTACGCTGCGCGGCAGCAATGTCCGCCTGCCGTCCAGCTACATTGATGCGATCCAGGCCGGACGGCGTCCCCTGGCGCTGGCCGAGACCATTGATCCGGCCACCGAGATGGGCGAGACGATGATGCTCGGGTTGCGTCTGTTGGTGGATGGCGTGTCAGCACGTGACTTCGAGCGACGGCATGGGGAGTCAATGACAACGCGCTACCAGGCGCAGATAGAGCGCTTCACCCAGATAGGCATGCTTGAATGGCAGGGCGAGCGGCTGCGCCTGACGGACAGAGGCATGTTGTTGGCAAACGATGTATGTGGGGAGTTCTTACCATGACGTCTCGTGACAACGAGGGCGAGCAGGGACGACCGTCGCGGCAGCGCACCAACCCGGCACTCAACCGTGGTCCGAAGCGTATCCGGCGACAGGAAGACGAAGCGCTGCTCTCCAGTCCGGCCAGAGGTGAAGATCCCGCCGCCTTTCTGCATACCGATCCATGGCGGGTGATGCGCATCATCAGCGAGTTCGTGACCGGATTTGAGCGGTTGGCCGAGATTGGTCCAGCCGTCACGATCTTCGGGTCGGCGCGGGTCACAGAAGACGATCCGATGTACGCCGCCGCACGTGAGCTGGCCCACCGGTTGGTGGACGAGGGTTTCGCAATCATCACCGGCGGTGGCCCGGGAATCATGGAAGCAGGGAACAGAGGTGCTGTCGACGGTGGCGGTATCTCGGTCGGCTGCAACATCGAGGTGCCGTTCGAGCAAGGCATGAACCGGTATGTCGAGGTCTCGGTTGATTTCCATTACTTCTTCGTGCGCAAGATGATGTTCGTCAAGTATGCCGAGGCGTTTGTGATCTTTCCCGGCGGCTTCGGAACGCTGGACGAGCTCTTCGAAGCGTTGACTCTCATTCAGACCGGCAAGATCCATAATTTCCCGGTCATCCTGTTCGGAAGTGACTATTGGGCGGGCCTGATCGACTGGTTGAAGACGACGATGCTGGCCGAAGGCAAGATCAGGCGCGACGATCTGAGCCGGTTGATTATTACCGACTCGGTAGAAGAGGCAGTCGCAACGATCAAGACATGCTACCAGAAGCAATGCTGGGCGGCCGAAGATCGTTCAGCCGCGGCGGAAGTTGGATCTGACCGCGACTAAGACAACGTTCTCCACGTGGGCAGAAGCACGAGACCGCGCACTACTGGTGCGCGCTACTACGCTTGTTCGCAGCTGTGGAGCCAGGGGTCGATTCAGTGGGACAGGTGGAGACCTTGTGACAGAGGCAAAGAGCACAGACGAAGTGATGTTGGATGGTGAGACCAGTGAGTGGCTTCATCGCTGGGACGAGTACTGAGAACCGGTAGCGGCGGGCGGTGCGCCCGTCAGAGGGGATCTGCTGGCCTTCTGGGAGCCAACGGGACCAGTAAGCGCTGAGGCGCGGCGGCAGTGGATCATCAATGCCGAACGGATCGCGACAGGCCTAATGGAGCTCGCGCATCTGCCGGCGTTTGTTGACCCGCGCCACTTTCGGGTTGGGTTCTTTTGCGAGGGTGACGTCGAGCTGGCGATTGAGTACGAGCGTCATATCGGAGCCGAGAATGTCGAGGCGCGTCGTGTTGCGCCACCCGTGCCCGAGCGGCTGTCCGGCTCAAATGAGCCAGCGTTGAGGATGCGGGCCGATGAACGGCCGGCTGACGAGATCGTGCTACCCTGTCGACCGGACGCGTCCGACGAAGAGATCGTCCACGCCGTGCTTGCGACGATGAAGGCGTCACATGCGCTGGAGTTCGAAATCATCGTCGATGATGCGGCCATTCGAGGAGACGTCTAGTACAATGCTCAGCGCCACTTGAAGACGTAAGCCGAACAGTTGATCAGTCGATACAAATGCTGAAAGAGACGCTGTGAGAATCGTCCAAATATGGTTAGCCGTCACGATCGTCGCCCTCTTCACCATCTCCCCTCAACCCCTTGGCTCACTAGCGGCACCAGCCCTCGACCGTGAACCGGAGCGGTTTACCGAGACCGAAACACAACCTGAGAACGGCGGTCCGGCTGAGCTCATCGTTCGGCTAAAACCGAACGCGGGCGACGATAACCCGCGGACCACCGGAGATGGATCCGAGCTGTCGATTGCGGGAGCGCTCGCTCGCGGGGTGGGTGAGGGTTTTGTCTCACGCCGCAGCCTGACCACGTCCGGGGATCTCCAGCTCTTTTCCTTTGAGAATGGCGACAACGCCCGCTCGGCGCTTGAGCAGCTACAGAGCGACCCATCGGTTGACCTCGTGGAGCCGAACTACACTCGTGAGCTGCTCTGGGTTCCTGATAGTGAAGAACATTACGCCGACCAGGCTGACTGGGTGGAGTCGGTGAATCTGCCGGGCGCCTGGAACATCACGACGGGCGATCCCGAGCTCGTTGTTGCGGTGATCGACAGCGGCGTGAGCCCGACGCACCCGGATCTCGCGGGGAAGCTGGTACCCGGGTACAACGCCGTTGACGGCAGTGACAACGCCGCAGATATCAGCGGTCACGGCACGCACGTGGCCGGGATCATCGCAGCGGCTGGACAGAACGGTGTCGGCACGGCTGGCGCGGCGATGGATGTGAAGATCATGCCCATCCGGGTGCTGGACGACGACGGCGTCCATATCTCGGTCGCCTCGATTCATGACGCGATTATCTGGGCGGTCGACAACGGGGCTGACGTCATCAATTTGAGCCTGGGCTCGGAACAGGCGTCGGAGATCGAGCGCAGCGCCATCCAGTACGCCTATGCGAACAATGTACCGGCCATCGCCGCGTCAGGGAACAAATTCAACAAGATCAGCTATCCTGCCAGCTATCCAGAAGCCATCTCCGTGGGCGCGCTGAATGCCAATGGCGATCGCGCTCCGTTCTCGTCAATTCTGTCCGCCGTCGATGTCGCCGCTCCGGGAGAGTTGATTTTCTCTCCGCACTGGAGTGCCGCAGGGGGCGATGGCTGGAGCGATCAATTGAAGCGGCAGCCGGTCAATGGCACGTCGTTCTCGGCGGCTATTGTGAGCGGTACCGTGGCGCTGCAGAAATCCTTGAACCCGGACCTTGGGATCGAAGAGATCCGCGGCCTGCTCAAGACAACAGCGACCGATACCGGCGCGCCCGGACTGGAAGCTGGTGTCGGGGCAGGTCAGATCGACGCTGAAGCGGCAGTGCGTGGCGTCGCCTACTCGGCGATGTACGACACCTGGTACCAGACCGATTTTCCGGTCGCAACCGGCTCGGCCACGAGAACCTGGCTCTGGGGTACCAACCCGGCTGCTCGTCACGCCTACGAGGAGTATGCAGAGGCGCAACACGGTATGCGCCTTGTCTACTACTACGACAAGAGCCGTATGGAGATCACCGACCCGCTGGACGACCGGTATGCGGACTGGTACGTGACCAACGGACTGCTGGTGAATGAAATGATTACCGGTGACATGCAGACCGGCGACGCCCACTTCGAGGATCGGCAACCGGCGTCAGTCAATGTGGCCGGGGATCCAGACGATACGCTCGGTGCTACCTATGCCACGTTTGCCGGTGTGCTGGATGCTGCCTCACTCCCTGAGTGGTCAGTCGTCACCCAGACGCTCTCGCGCGACGGTCAGGTAGGCGAGGACGACCGGTTCCTGAGCTATGACGTGTACGCACAGTATCTGGAGCCCACCACGAACCATCGCATTGCCGACGTATTCTGGGAGTATCTGAACTCCTCCGGCGCGGTGGCGCAGGGTGATGAGCTCGTCACCGGTCAACTGTTTGATCCCTGGTTCTACGCGACTGGCTTGCCAGTGACCGAGGCGTACTGGTCGCAGGTCAAGGTAGAGGGAGTCGTCAGCGACGTCCTGATGCAGTGTTTCGAACGGCGCTGCATGACCTACACACCGGACAATGAGCTGGAGTGGCGGGTTGAGATGGGCAACGTCGGTCTGCACTACTACACCTGGCGCTACGGCTCGGACACCGAAGCTCCGTAGGCGCTTGTAGAGCCTGGAGTACCTGCCGAGCCGCCCAGTCATCGGGCGTCGCCTCATGCAGCGGCGCGGAGAGCATCGCGGTCACGCGTGACGACGAGATCCAAGCGGCGTGCGTGTTCGGGAGCCTGAGCGTGTGGGGCTCGCCTGGCGAGTCATACGTTCCTCTGTACCACCCAAGGCAGCGTTTCTCCGACTCGCTATCGTGCCGCCGCCTGCGCGATTGTGGCGGTGGTTTCCTCTTCGTGCGATACCTGGCTCATTGAGGGTGAGCATCCATGTATCATTGCGTGCCTACGCGCGGTGTTACAGTAGCCCCGGGCGAATTCTCATGTGACATACCTTTGGCAGCAGGCTGCCATGATGCAATTGGGAGTCTCACGTTTCATGAACCGCAACATCAAGATAGCGATCGATCTCGACGGGGTGCTCACCGAGCATCCAGGTCCACTGGCCGCTGCCGCCAACGAACGTTTTAGTCTGACGCTGCCGGAGTCGGCATTTGTTGACTCGGCCGGCCACTCTGTGTCGCTGGAAGCACGTGACTGGGTGTATGGACCAGGTGGTCCGGCGTCGCGGTTACGGGTTGCCCCCCAGGCGCGTCAGTTTCTCTCACGGATCGTTGCCGAGTTCGGCCCGGAGAATGTCTTCATCATTACCGCACGGCCGGAGTTCTGCAGCGACATGACTCGTGCCTGGCTCAGGGAGAACAACCTCGACCTGTGCCCGGTCATTTACGCCGACGACAAAGTGGAAGTCGCCTTGCGGCTTGGCATTACCCATGCCGTGGAGGACAGCCAGCGTCATGCCTCAGCCTATGCCGCGGCCGGAATGACCGCGTTTTTCCTCACGGACGGTACCACCCCGGTGCCTGATGGAATCGCTAACCCGGTGATTGATTTGCTGGACGCTGCCGCCCGGTTGATCGCCAATAGCCGCCCTGTTACGCCTCCACAGCGTCCCAAGATCATCATCAGTGACCCGATCGACCCGGCGGCTCGCGCCGAGCTTGCCCGTGAAGCCGATGTGATCGACGTAGACGGCACCGATATAGAAGCGTTGCGGGCGGCAGTTGCCGACGCTGATGGCTGGGTCGTCCGCAGCGAGACCCAGGTTGATGAGGAGCTCGTTCAAGCTGCCGGGAAGCTACGGGTAATCGCTCGGGCCGGGGTAGGCGTCGACAACATTGACGTCGCTGCCGCGACCGCGGCCGGTGTACTCGTCCTCAACGCGCCGGGGTCAAACAGCGTTTCGGCTGGTGAGCACACCGTGGCGATTATGCTGGCGCTTTCCAGACAACTCATGGAAGCCAACGCGTCGATGCACGCCGGCAGATGGGAGCGCAAGCGATTCAAGCCATTCGACTTCCAGGGCAAGACGGTGGGCATCGTCGGCCTGGGACGGGTTGGCTCTGTCGTCGCCAAACGGTTGGCGGCCTTCGAGATGAACGTGATCGGCTACGATCCATATGTTCCTGCTGAGCGCTTCAGCGAGCTCGGGGTTGAGCAGGTCTCGTACCTGGACCTGCTGGCACGCAGCGACATCGTGACCTTCCACTCTCCTCTAACCGACGAGACTCGGGGGATGCTCAACCACGAGACGATCGAGCTGTTGAAGCCGGGCGCCCTGGTCATCAATTGCGCGCGCGGTGGCGTGGTAGACGACGACGCTCTCGCCGCGGCGTTGGACAGCGGCCGTGTTGCCGGGGCCGGGGTGGATGTCTTCCCGCATGAACCGGTTGAGCACACCGTTCTGTCGGGTAGACCGAACGTCATTCTGACACCGCACATAGGCGGAAGCAGCATCGAGGCACAGGCGGCGGTTGGTGACATCATTAGCCGTACCACGCTGGCCGCGCTGCGTGGCGAGACGGTCCCGAACGCCGTGAACTTGCCGACCTCATCTATCGACGCTGGCGACCTGCGCCGCCTGACGACGATGGCTGGTGCAGCCGGGCACCTGCTGAGCGTTCTGGAACCCTCAACGCCGGCGTCCTTCACCATGACGGTGCACGGTCGCGCCGCACACGACATTGTCGAGTTCGTGCTGACGTCCGCCCTGAGTGAGGGGTTGAGGCACTGGACCTCGGATCGGGTAACGCCGGTCAATGCCCGCATTGTCGCCGAGCAGCATGGTCTGGAGCTACGGGTCAACGCGGTCGATAGCGGGCCGGCCCACGTCATTGAGTTCTCGTTCGAGGTCAATAACGATTCGACGCATCACGTCACGGTGCGCTGGGATACCGGCCAGGTGGGCATCGTCGAAGTGGACCGCTTCTCGCTGGGCCAGCCGTTGGCCGGTGACATGCTGATCACGCACCATCGCGACCGGCCGGGAATCATCGGCTTTATCGGCATGATTCTGGGCAAGTACAACGTCAACATTGCCGGCATGCAGGTCAGCCGGCATCAACGTGGCGGTGAGGCGCTGATGGTCCTCAACGTCGACGATGTTATCCCGCAGGAAGCCCTGATCGCTGTTCTGGCGCTCGACGATGTGCAGACTGCCTACGTCGTGTCGTTGCCCACCCCCGAATCCCCACGTACGGCGCCGGCTCAAGAGGAAGCGTCGGTAGCGGAACCGATGGTCTTTTAGGGAAGCGAGAGAGGCCTGGATCACGCTCTCTCGCAGAATCTCCCTGATGTGCTCGCCCGGCAGAGGCGCTGTCCACTGCTGGGTGAGCACACTCGTCGAGGCGCGCTGGCGAACCTGTTCGGTTTGATAGGGTCAGCAGATGCTTCTTGCGGCGTACTTGTGGAGATTCCCTGGCTAACCCCGTAGTTGCGAGCCGCTCTTCTTTGCGTAGCGGCGCAATTTATTGAGCCCTCTTCACCATTCCGGGCAGCCGCGCAGGGGCGCAATAAATTGCGCCGCTACGCATTCCTTATTCGCGGATCAAGTTGGACTCCTCCAATATTCCGCCGCTCCGCAAGTTGTGAGGCCACTGCGCCCGGACGACGCGACACATGCCCCGGGGACGTGACGACTCGGATCACGATGTGTCATCCCCTCAGTACGTGGCTACGAAGATCAATGCTTTCGACAACTGCTCTCGAATACGTTTTGACATTCGAACCCATTCGGCATACATTGCGTGAACCAGGACCTGATGATCCGCTCGCCAGCGTGAAAGGTCCAGTATGGTGAGCACGAGTTCCATCTACCAGCCCTCTCCGACTTTGCCAGACGATGCCGCGATCACCGTGCGCGGTTTGCTCGTCGTGCGGGGCGGTGCGACGATCCTGCACGACATCTCGCTCGATGTACCGCGCGGCATCGTCTATGGGATCGTGGGCCCAAGCGGCTCTGGTAAGACGACCTTTATCCGCTCAGTCATCGGTCGGCAGCGGATTGCCAGTGGTCAGATCCTTGTGGACGGACTCCCGTCCGGCGCCGCGGAACTTCGCGAGCGGATTGGGTATCTGCCACAGGAGACCGCGGTCTATACAGATTTGACAGGGCGCGAGAACCTGGAATTCTTCGCGGCTGTCTACGGCGTGGAGCGCTCGCGCGTTGACGAGGTGATCGACCTGCTCGACATGCGGGAGGTTGCCAACCGGTCTGTGGCGACGTATTCCGGCGGACAGCAGCGACGCATCTCGCTCGGCGTGGCGTTGCTGGCGGCGCCTCCTTTCCTGATTCTCGACGAGCCAACGGTCGGCTTGGACCCACGTCTGCGCCAGCGGTTATGGGCTGGTTTCGCCTCCTGGGCGGCTGAGGGTTCCACACTGTTGATCACCACGCACGTGATGGATGAGGCGGCCCGTGTCGACCGACTGGCCCTGTTTGCCGACGGCCAGGTGGTTGCTGATGGAGCGCCTGACGATCTACTGGCACGCACGGGTGCGGTTGGCCTGGAGGACGCGATGCTGCTGCTTACGGCGCCGAGGAGCGTTGTATGAGCCCCGATCGCACGCGTGCTGTCGTTGTCCGAGTCCTGCGGCAAATACGACGAGACAGGCGAACGTTAGCACTCATCTTTGTTCTCCCGCCTCTCTTGTTGTGGCTGATGCAAGCCATACTGACCAACTACCCGGGTGCCTTCGATCGTATCGGGCCGTTGATGCTTGGGTTCTTCCCGTTCATGATGCTCTTCCTGATCACCTCGATCGCCGTGCTGCGCGAGCGCACCCAGGGAACACTCGACCGGCTGATGGCCTCACCAGTTGGACGCGGTGATCTGATCGTGGGCTATGCAATCGCCTTCACGCTGGTGGCTATCGCGCAAGCGGTTGTGACGATGACGGTTGGTATCGGGCTACTCGGCGTGCCGAACGACGGCGGCCTGGCGCTCACCGGTTTGGTGGTCATCGGCCAGGCGCTCCTGGGCATCGCGTTCGGACTCTTCCTGAGCGCCTTCGCGCGCACGGAGTTCCAGGCCGTCCAGTTCCTGCCTGCCGTCGTCTTGCCGCAGTTCTTTCTAGCGGGACTGCTTGTACCGGTCGAACAATTGCCGCGTGTACTAGAGGGTGTTGCGCGCCTCCTTCCGCTGACCTATGCCTTCGACGCGCTTGACAGCATCATGCGTCAAGGCGAAGGGCTCGGCGATGGTCGGGTAGCACTCGACCTGGCCGTTCTCTTTGCCGCCGTAGGAGTGATGTTGGCAGTAGGTGCGCTGACACTGCGTCGGTCAGAGGCGTGACGGAGAGGACGTTACGGAGCAGACGAAGAAAGGGCGACGCAGCGCGTCGCCCAAACGGAGCGCGAATTACCGCGGCTTACAGCCCGATTTCCTTCAGAATCTCCTCGGTGTGCTCGCCCAGCAGCGGTGGCGGCCGGCGCAGGGTTGCGTTGGTTTCCGACAAGGTGAAGGGGAAACCTGTCGTGGAGATCTCTCCCAGAGTTGGGTGCTCCAGCGTGTTCTCCATCTTCATGTGCTGTGCCTGCGGGTCGGTGAAGACCTCGGGCAGGGTGTAGATCGGACCAGACGGCACCCCGGCCTTGTCGAGCGTTGCAACGATGTCGGCGGTGGTCCAGGTTGAGAATGCCTTCTCGATCACCTCGGTCAGCGCGGGCAGGTTGGTGATGCGGCCCTCGTTGTCCTTGAAGCGCGGGTCGTCACGATAGTCGTCGAGACCCATCGCCGCTGTGAACTTTGCCCACAAGCCGTCGTTGCCCACGGCGATGTTGACATACCCATCCCGCGTCGGGAACGTCTGGTAGGGTGCGACGATCGGGTGGGCGTTCCAGGTGCTGGGCGGCACCTGGCGGGTCGCGAAGTAAATCGCGGCCTGGTACGAAAGCAGCGCCACCTGACCGCCCAGCATGGACGTGTCGATGTACTGCCCCTTTCCAGTGCGCTGCTGGTGGAAAAGCGCAGAGACGACCGCGAACGCGCCAAACATGCCGGAAGCGATGTCGGCGATCGGTACGCCCATCTTGGTCGGGCCCTCCGGTGGACCGGTGACGCTCATCATGCCGCTCATCCCCTGAATGATGAGGTCATATGCCGGCCGCTGGCTGGCAGGACCTGTCTGGCCAAAGCCCGATATCGAGCAGTAGACCAGCCCGGGCTTGCGCGCCAACACCTCGTCTGGCCCGAAACCGAGACGCTGCATCGTACCGGGTGAGAAGTTCTCTACCAGGACGTCGCCGCTGTCGATCAGCTTCCAGAGAATCTCCTGTCCCTCGGCACTCTTGAGGTCCAGCTCGATCGACCGCTTGTTGCGGTTGACCGAGAGATAGTAGGCGGACTCCCTCGGTACCCCTGGCCGTTCGACAAACGGCGGCCCCCAGGGCCTGGTGTCGTCACCTGTTACCGGACGCTCGATCTTGATGACATCCGCGCCCATGTCGCCCAGCATCATCGTGCAGTACGGGCCGGACATAACGCGAGTCAGGTCGATGACTCGCACTCCCTCAAGTGGGCCTGCACTCTCGGTCACGCTTACTCTCCTCCGAATGCTTCCCAGACGGCTGCGGAAATATCGACTAACGTGTTCTCAGCGGAGCGCTCGTCTGCCAGGTTTTTCGAGTACAGCGCGATAACGTAGGGCTGCTTGGCGTAGACGATGCCCGCGTCGTTGCGGACGCCCTTCAGCGAGCCGGTCTTGTGGGCACAGATCGTGCCGGGCGGCAGCCCGGCCGGGATGCGGTTGTTGAGCAGCTGCCGGCGCAGGGTGTCGAGAACGCCGTGCTGGCTCACCTCGCTCAGGCCCTTGCCCTGCTCGATGTACTCGCAGAGCTGCGCCATCTCGCGCGGGGAGGTCAGGTCATTGCCTGAGCCGGGCATATCAGACCAGGCCACGCCGGACCGGTCATACTGTTGCGCGCGGCCGCGCTCCAGGAACATGTCGTAGGTGTGGTCCGGGTTCTCGGTATCCATGCCAACCATGCTGTACAGCATCTTCAGGCAGGGAATGGGGAGTTCGGTCTGCGTCAGGCCGAGCTCTGCGAGGTCAGCGTGGATGCGATCTGCGCTGACCATGTTGAACAGAATGTCGGTGGCCTGATTGTCGCTCACGATCGTCATCAGCATCGCAATGTCGCGGATCGTGGGCTCAATGCCGGTCTGCAGGTGCTGCAGCACGCCGGATCCCGGAACCAGATGCTCGGCAGTAATCCGGAAGCGGTCGTCCAGCGCTACCTCGCCCCGGTCGGCCATGCGGTAGAGCGAGTAGAGAATTGGGATCTTGAACGTGCTCGCCGTCGGGTAGAGTCCGTCCATATCGACGCCGATCGCCTTTTCTGGCGACCCGACTGGCCAGGCGGCGACGCCAATTTGGCCGTCTGTTTCGGCGACCAGACGCTCAATTTTCTGTTGTGCTGTCTCTTGCGCGAGTGCCACTGAGTTACTCCTCCTGAATTCTCTGCCGGCTCGGTCCGACATGGACGTCAATGTACCGTATAATACCGTTACGCGCGCCATTCAACTTGATAGCAGCACGGTGGGTGTTGGAGGCTGGGTGATGCGCAGCGCGTGTAGCTGATGTTCAATAATCTCGTTCACGCGCTACAGAGATAGCCAGAGGACTGGCTGCGAAATATCGAATACGGAACGGAAGAGTCGATGAGTCGTTCAAAACGGCCGTCGCGTTCCGATTCCGAGTCCGAGTCACGGGCGGTTCGCGTAGGGACGGGACCGCGGCCGGTAGCTAACGAAGAGGAGATACAGCTTGGCTGCATCATGCTCTCGCCTATCCGGCGGCGATTCAAGAAACCCAACGTGTGCGTGTCCATGCGGTGTTCGTTAGGGTACGCTCTCCGCACGAGTGACGATGTCTGCCGTTGTATGGATGCGACTGGACCCAGCACGTGCTGGAAGAAGGAAACATCCTGGCGCGTCGTTGGCGAAGAACCGTCAACTTAAGGGTGACCAGCCTGCTCCGCAGGGAGCCGGGTTGGGACGGGAGTTAGCACGACCTATCTTCGTACGGAGTACATCACAAAACGGCTCGGACACGGAGTCGACGCATGCTCGACCGGCGGGGATTCCCCGCCGGTCTTTTCATCTGCTCGCGCAGGGTGCTGGATCGTGCTCTACAATCGGCGGGCAAACTGAATCCTCCAGGCGAGGCGGCGTCTCGCCCTTACGCAACGTGAAACCAGTATGACGAAAGGAAACACCATGGCAGGGCGGGCGAGTGGAGCACCTCCGGCGGTACAGATTGAGTTCTCGGAAAACGACATAACGGAGATCGCGGTTGACGCTCTGGTGTTGGCCGTGTCTCCGGAGGACGGGGTCTGGGAGGGGCCCCTTGCTGCTGTCGACGCTGCGCTTGGCGGTGCCTTGAAGACGACGCTGGAGGACAGCGATTTTAAGGCCACGGTCGGCTCGACATCCGTTGTGCCTACCCTGGGCAAGCTCCCGGCAAAGCGCATCGTTGTAACCGGTCTGCCGGCAACAGGAGCGTCCGCTGAAGACGTGCGGCGGGCATATGGCGCAGCTGCCAGGGCCGCGAAGAGCGCCGGCGCGACAACCGTCGCCTCGCCGCCTCCCCCCTGCTCTGGGCTAGGCGTCGCCGCGGCGTACCGTGCGGCCGTCGAGGGTGGTCTGCTGGCACTCTATGACTTCACGACGTACAAGTCGACCAACAACGACAAGCCGGGGATCTCAAGCTGGACGGTGCTGGACGAGGCCACGGACGAGGTGCGACAGGGTGTGGGCACCGGATACGCGCTGGCCGCCGGCATCTATCTGGCGCGCGATCTCGTGAGCGAACCGGGGAATACCCTCTACCCGGAAACCTTCGCGGCGATCGCCCGCGACATCGCCAAAGAGAACGAGCTGGAGTATCAGGAGTTCGACGAGAAGCAGTTGGCCGAGATGGGCGCGGGCGCGATCGTCGCGGTCGGCCAGGGCAGCACCCATCCGCCACGCATGATGCACCTCACCTACACCCCGCGGGGTGAGTCCAAGGGCACGATCGCCTTCGTGGGCAAGGGTATTACCTTCGACACCGGCGGCATGAGCCTGAAGACGACCGAGGGCATCGTGACGATGAAGACCGACATGGCCGGCGGCGCTGCAGTGCTGGGCGCGATGCGCGCGCTGGCGGGGCTTGACCTGCCATACACCGTCCACGGCATCATTGCGGCCGCAGAGAACATGCCCAGCGACACGGCGTTTCGGCCGGGTGACGTCCTGACCGCTTTGAACGGCAAGACCATTGAGATCATCTCGACCGACGCCGAAGGACGTCTGGTGCTGGCTGACGCGCTGGTCTACGCCGCGCGTCAGGGTGCCGAGGAGATGATCGATCTGGCCACCCTGACGGGCGCGAAGATGATCGCGCTGGGGGCGCAGAGTGTCGCGGTGTTCAGCAATGACGACGAGATGGCTCGGGCCGTCGTCGCGGCGGGCACGGAGGCCGGCGAGCTCTTCTGGCATATGCCGCTCTGGGACGAGCTCAAGAAGCAGATCAACAGCCCAATTGCGGACATGAAGAACTCCGGTGGCCGCGGGGGTGGCGCGATCACCGCAGCGCTGCTGCTCGCCGAGTTCGCCGAGGGCACCAAGTGGACCCACCTCGACATCGCCGGCGCGGCTACCACCGACGCCGCCAGCGGCTACCGGGTCAAGGGCCCGACCGGGGTTGGGGTAAGAGCGCTGATCAACTACCTGGAGGCGAAGGCGGGGTAGGACCCGCCGAACGTAGAAGTTGGAACCGGCCCAGCATGACACTGGGGCGGATTGGATGTGAAGGCACTCTAGGCTACGGACGGTGGACTACGACCGTCAGCTTGGTAGTGAAAATACCTTATCCAAACGCATAGTTCCGTCGACGTGCGGGCATGGTTGGTTGCTTATATCGCAACTATGTTTATAGAGCGTGCAATAGTCCATAGCCGCTTTGTTTTCGGTATAGAATGGCGAATGTTCAGGAAGAGGAGCAACATAGACGAGAGCAAGGTTGTCTTGAGGTAAGAAGAAGCCCGCGACGTCCTCTATATCATCGAGAGATCAAAGGGTGGTCCGGGGGGCGTCCTTACCCACCTGGCTTGTCGGGTCTGCCGGCAGATGCCTGAGGGGAAGGTTCCCGAGGTATTTGGGGGCGACGACTCTTGGGAGGCAGAGGTCGAGAACGTGTAAGGGGAACGTGCGCCATTCAAAGAAAAGCAAAACCCCAAGGTCATCACCGGCTCGGCGACCGGGAGAGGAGACTTGGGGAATAACACTGAAAACTTACCATCTGACGCGTAGTGTGTCAAGTCAGGGGACAACGACGTGATCCAAGAGTATATCGGCTCTCTCTCCTTACCGGTCTCATCAGAGCGGCTGGAATCTTATCGTCCGGATGGAGGGGATGACCTGGATATGGTCGTCAGTTACTTCTGGAACATAGCACTCTGTGAGTCACTCTATGCGCCACTCCAAGCACTTGAGGTGACCTTGCGCAACAGTATTCATGTTGCTCTAGCCGAACGCTACGGGACTGAGGCATGGTACGACCATCAAGACTGCCTAGAGCTCAAGCAGCAACATGACATTATCGATGCTAAAATCGAAATTCTCAACAGCAAAGGTAAAAACGGAATTACGACCGGACGGATAGTTTCCAGGCTCAATTTTGGCTTCTGGATCCATCTTCTCAACGACCCCTACGAGCGTCGGCTTTGGAAAACTGACCGATACGAGTTGGTAACGAAAGTCTTTCCGCACGTCCCCAAGCATCTGCGTACTCGCAAGAATATCTACAAATATTATGATGAGCTACGCAAACTCCGCAATCGCGTCTTTCATTTCGAGCCGGTATGGAATCGGGACGACTTATTAGGCGATTACAACCAGATCTTGGAGTGCACCGGCTGGATAAGCTACGACATGAAGAATACCGTCTCCTTACTCTCGCGCTTCCCCGACGTCTACGAAAACGGCCAAGAACGGATTAAGAACCAGCTCATAGAGCGTTTTGGGACACGATAAGCAGCGCTTGTCCGACCTGGAAGGGAATGTTGTCGAGTTTTTCGCCTTGGTAGGCCGCACTCTCACTCGCTTCTCCGCTCTCACCAGTTGCAAGCACGTCCTACTCTGGCGGAACAGGAGGCCATTTCCAGTCAGAACTGACGAACTTGGCGCTGCCCACGTGAATATAGCTGGGAAGATCCGCTTCGACCTCGAGAACGGACATAACAGACAGGTGTCCGTTATGCCCTGAGGTTATGCGTCTTGCTATCTCTATCTCCCCGCCGATTAGTTCCCGATTGAAGATAACGATGCTCTGAGCCGTCACTTCGAAGTGTTGCGCGAAGATTGCCATCCGCTCGGTTTCGAACTCGACCTCATTGACGCTTTCGATAGTCGGCAATACCTTCGTTGATATAAGCACGCGGCCTGGAGGGCTGTGAAACCCCAGTTCGAAATACCACGGTTATATGGGTCCTGACGCGACGAGGTAAGTCCGATGAGACGGGCTATGGTTTTGCCGGCTCGGTTTCGGAGCCCATGTTCAGTCATTAGTTCCCGTGTTTCTCGCACAATCTCAGCATCCTGTGCAGCTGTCGTTGCGGCGGAGCGTATATCTTCGAGGAACTGGTTTGCTTCGTGCTGCAACGTACTCATTGACTTTTGTGCTTCTTGACTGAGCCGTTGCGCGGCATCGGCACTCGCTTGAGCATCGGTAACCGCCTCACGTGCTTTATCGTTAAGGCTCATGAGGTCCATTACTCGTTGGCCGATGAGAGCGTGGACCTTTTCGTCGAGGCGCTGATCGTCGACCTGTCTCCGGGCATCACGCAGCTGAGCACGCGTATAGGCGAGAACAACCACACTCACGGTGCTAGCAATGCCCGTGGGGACCAGTCCTACGATAGCGACCCAGAATTCTCAGCCCATAGCGTCGCCGTTATCTGTGAGCTAGATTCGTCAATGACAATCTAGTGTGTACTCACATCATACGACGCGATAGACCACATGCGATCTCTTGATAGATTAGAACCCATGTTCTAGAATCCACTCAACCCCCTCGTGAGTGCAAGAGCGCCGGGGTTCTCTCATCCGTTTGACGAGAACTGGAGCGCACCATGCCCCGCACCCGTGCCGGCGAACTCATCCTGACCGACTCAATGCTTGCGACCTGTTGGCCTAATTTCAGCCAAGAAAGACACCAGACGCGAGGATTCTGCCCGTACCACCAGGGCTCAACGGGCTATGACCTCATGATCGATCCGATTTACGGGCGGTTCAGTTGCATTGTCTGTGGGAAGTGTGGCTGGACTGAGGAAGGCTATCGGCGCTGGAAGGCGAGTAACCCGCGGATGCACCATAGCGGCTGATCACAATAAAGGTCACCGGAGACTGCAATCGCAAGGCCTGAATCCGGCTCGCAACCAACAGGGTGAAGGGATACCGTCAGGATGTCGCGACTACGGTTTCATCCTGACGGTATGAAGACTTTTGGATTGTGAACCCTCATCCCCTAGCGTTTACCGTGTGAACAACGCCGGAGATGAATCTCAACCAATGCGAGCTGCTGATAGAGAGAATACACCGGCTTCTCGTCACAGATCCTTTCTGTGAGCCACAGAACCGAACGTGTCAAGGTGGCTTCACTCAGGGAGTGAGCAAGGTTCGTAACCTCTTCTCCGAGCTTGTTCAGGCGTTCGGAATACTCCAGGCTGATCTGCGGTCGCTTCGTGTGCTGCCTGCTCACTGTTGTGCCTCCCCGACGAGTCGATGTTGACCATAGTGAGCGAGCGCACATCAAACCCCACCATTATGTGCTCATCCTCAGAGCCTAGTGATAGGACACTGGAATCCGCGAAATCGATACAACAGTCGATATACCCATTGGCTTACCAATGTGTCACATCATTGGTGTACGATGATGTCACCATTGGGAGCAACCCGTAGAAGGAGGACGTCGGTGCCTACTGTTGCAAAGGGCAAGAACGACAACGGAACACGACGGAGGCCAGATAAGATGGTCCGGGTTTCAGACCAGACTCATGGCACCCTGCGCGAGCTGGCCGAGGAAACGGGCGAGCCAATGCAGGACCTGATTGCAGCGGCAGTAGAGGCGATGCGGCGGCGACGCATTCTTGAGATGACGAATGCTGCCTATGCTGCCATGCGTGCTGACCCAGAGCGGTGGCAAGAAGAACTTGACGAACGCAGTGAGTGGGATGCGACGCTCACCGATGGCCTGGAGGACGAATAATTGGCAGTCAAGCCGTCACGGGGTGAGGTCTGGCACGGCTATCTGGAACCTCACCAAGGCCATGAACAGGGATTTGACCGTCCCTGCGTCGTCGTGTCAGATGATATCTATAACCACGGCCCTTCGGGCATGGTCGCAATCGTTCCAATGACGACAAGGGCAAGGGGCATCCCGATGCACGTGGTCGTCGATCCGCCTGATGGTGGCATATCGTGGCAAAGCTATATCCAGTGTGACCAGGTGCGGACGATTTCAGTCGATCGGCTCTCAAACAGATATGGTGTGTTGTCCGATGCGGTGATGCGGGATGTAGACGACCGGTTGCGCATCTTCCTCAGTCTCGCTTAGAGCTCGAAAGAGAGCCCGGGGGAATACGCGGGGCTCAATCACTTCTCCATCTGAATCTTGTTTTTCGACTTCTTGCTAGGTGCCTGCGTGTTCACGGTTTGTTTAGCCACAGACTTAGGAGCCGCAACCAAATCAGAGTGGATCTGCCGGTTCCATTCTCGCCGACGATGATGCTCACCGGAGACTGCAACCGCATGGTCTCGAGCCGGCTCACAACCGGCAGGGTGAATGGATACTCGTCAGGAAGTCCTGAGCGTATCCAGATAGATCATGCGGTTCTTGCGGGGAAGGAGACGCGTGCTGGTTAGCCGACCAGCAGCTCCTTGCGGACGGCGAGCTCGGAGTAGACCTCGATGAGCCAGGGGACCATTTCTTCGGGCACTCCGGTCTCCTCGATAAACTCGTTCAGCATAAACACCTGATCGGATGCGTCGAAGTGCGATGCACTCCAGACGAATTCGGCGATGGTGGCCGCGATCTCGAACTCGTCCTCGTTGCGGGCACCGAGCAGCAGCGGCGCGGCGAACTCGAAGAAAAGCTCGCTAGCCGGGTCAACGTCGAGGTCGTCGCCTTCAATCTCTGCTACTTCTCGGGCAGCCTGACGAGCCGCCTCAAGCGACTGGCGAGCGTCGTATTGGTTCTTCTTAGAAGGACGGTGTCGCTTCGAGGTCATACTCGCGCAATCCCTCTTCTGGAGCCTCGAAACCTCTGGCTGCAAGGTGCTGCACCACCGACATAATCACATCATCGGGCGTGGATGCTCCCGCGGTGATACCAACATTGTGGCTGTCAACCAGCCACTCGTCCTCGATCTCCTCAGGGCGCTCGATGTGAAAGCTACGCACGCCAAGCTGATTGCCGACTTCGGCCAGGCGGGCTGTGTTGGACGACTTCTTGCCTCCGATGGCGAGAATGAGGTCCGCCTCCTGGGCGAGATCCTTGAGCGCGTTCTGGCGCGTATAGGTGGGTTCGCAGATGGTATTGCAGACGCGAATCTCGCCACCCTCGGGCAGGACATACGCCGACAGGTCGCTGACAAACTTCAGGAATTCATCGGTGTTCTTGGTGGTCTGCGAGACGACGGCAACTTTGCGGGGCGGCACCTTGGCGTCAGGATTCTTCGAGCCGCGTGGCGCGTCCCAGGGCAGGTCGACCACTTTCTTAGCAGCGTAGGCGCGAGTCGTGTCGGCCCAGGCAATCACGCCTCGTACCTCGGGGTGATAAGAATCACCGTAGACGACGATGGTGTAGCCCTGCTTGACGAGCCGCTGGGCGAGCCGCTGCACCTTCGTTACCAGTGGACAGGTGGTATCAAGCAACTGCAGACTGTTGCTATTGGCGTCGATGGCCATCTGCGGGCCGGTGCCGTGAGCAGTGATCGCGACTCGCTGGAAGCCGCGCTCCTTGGCCTCCGAGATGCTGGCCGAGGTGTCGATACCCTTGACGCGCAGACGTTCGACAACCTGTGGGTTGTGAATGACATCACCAATTGTTGCGATTGGGTCCGACGTGTCGCCAGCTTTCTCAACGATTTCCAGCGCGCGGCGCACACCCCAGCAATACCCCATTTCATCAGCAAGAATGATTCGTCGGACTGTCATGAGCGCTATGTCTTCCTTCCGGGGAGGTACCCGTCAAGTAGCCTGGAGAGCGGCCGGCTAGTACCGGATCAAGGCGCGGCCCTGTAGCTTCGATTCGTCGAGCGTTTCGCTCAGCTCAAACGGCAAATCGCTCGGGACGGTCACCGTTTCGGGGTTTCCATCGCTGACGTACATTATACCGGGGTTGGCTTCAATGAAGCTGAACCACCGCTCCAGTTCCGCGTCGAAGGCCTGGATTCTCGGGATTGCGTAGGGATCGTAGTTCGTGCTCAGCGTCGCCAGTGCCGGATTCGCGCCAACTAACAGGACGCCAACGTATTCGAAATGCTCTCCCTTGTAGGTGAATCCTTTGAAGACCGTATCGTCACCGTCCATTGGGTAGCCACCGTAGGGCAACGTCACGATGTCCAGACGTGCGTCCGCGACGAAATTGGCACGGGTATACAGCTCTGCCTCGCCAAGCTGGAAGTGGATCTCGTCAAGAGTGAGCTCGCCCAGGTTGGCATGATCGAGTGTGTGATTGCCAATCTCATAGCCGTTCTGAACGAGCCAGTTGAGCTTGTTGCCAGCGTATTGCTGCTGATCCGTGGCGTCCGGCCAGGAGAAGGCGCGATCCGGCAGGATCGAGAAATGCCCGCCACGCCCAAAGTCAGGGTGTGCGTTGAAGAATGTCTCCATGATGGCCACGGCCGTGTCGGCTTGAACGGCGAGCTGCCCACTCGGTAGCGGCTCCAGACGAAACTGACTGACGGCGCTGTCGTCGAAAGTCAACATGACCGGGCGTTTGCCGGCTGGGACGTCCATTACGCGCTTGATGTAGTCG
This sequence comes from uncultured Chloroflexia bacterium, assembly GCA_963729445.1. GTDB lineage: Bacteria > Chloroflexota > Chloroflexia > Thermomicrobiales > CFX8 > JACCZH01. Next base: position 534,967 of record CAVSNU010000002.1, on the reverse strand, counting down.
CCCACGTTGACCACATAGAAATTGTTGTCATACAGCCACTGGAGATCGCCGAGAAACTGTTCCGGCGTACGGGTAAGGTCGTCCGGCACGGGACCGAAGTGGTGGTACTGGAGAATGGGAATCCAGCCAAGCTCGTTGGGTTTGAGCTGCTGGAGTTGTTCCGGTGCGAGCGTCGCCGGCGCTCCTGCCGATGGGACGCTTGTCGCCGCAGGATCAGCGCCGGTCCCTGAATCCGACAGAGCAGTTTGTTCGCTTAATGCGGAAGGTTCCGAAGTGGGTGGATCCTCACTTGTTTCATCTCCACCACAAGCGGCAAACAGGGCCACTGCGAGAATGAACAGGCAGGCGAGGCGCGACAGCGGTCGTTTCGTCACAGCTCGATTCCCAGGCTTAGCAGCAGCTCGTTCAGGTCACGAATCTCAATATCGGGTGGCTCGTCCCCGGGCCAGTCAATACCCGCGCAATTTATCCAGACCGAGCGCATTCCGGCTGCTTTGGCGCCTGGTACATCGGCCACCGGGGAGTCTCCGACGTACACCGCGTCCTCCGCGGCGACGCCCGCCTTTTCAAGCGCCATGTGGAAGATGGCTGGGTCCGGCTTCCAGATAGCCAACGCTCTCCGAAATGAGAATGAACGGGAAGAGCGGCTCGATCTGGAGCAGGTCGATTTTGGGTTGCTGGATAGCGGTTGGGCCGTTGGTAATCATGCCGATGGAGGCAACCTGCTTCACCTGCTCGATGACGTGGAGCGCATCACTGTATAGCTTGAGACCCCGGTACCGGTCCGAGACGTAGCGCTCGTGGGCCAATTTGGCAGCGTTGGCGTCGGCGACGCCATGTTGACCAAGAATGTCGGCGAAATGGGCGGTACCCTCGCTCGACCGCAGGATGGCAGCGTGGACCGCGCGTCCCAGATCCTCTTTACTCGTAAAGAAGGGCTCGAATGCGTGCTGCACACGCACGGATAAGGATGCGGAGTGGTCGCAGAGCGTATTGTCGAGATCGAAGAGGACGAGGGTGGGCCGGGGTTCGAGGCGGGTGTTGTAACCTCGCGGGATCGGATGTGGGTCGGTTTGCTGGCTCATCGTCGCTCCCGGCGAAAGTTGTTCGGCAACAAAAGCCTCGATTACCGTCAAGTGGAAAGGCTCGTGAACGATGATACCGCGTTTGTGGGAGATTCCTCCAACCTAAAGGACCTGCAGGGGCGCTTAATCCTGCTACGATGCGCCGGTAATCGACCAGAATTGAACAGAGGGGACGGCAACAGCATGGCGCAGACAGTTGGAGTCCAGACATATCGGGATGAGTTCCCGATGACCGAGCAAGTGGGCCTACCTCAATCACGCCGCACACGGCCCATTTCCCAGCCGCACGGTCAAGGCGGTGCAGGACTATGCCGGAGCATGGACGAGCCCGGCGGAATACGACGAGGCGAGAACCGCGAGAGTGATTACGGAATCACGCGAAGGTATCGCCGAGCTTGCCGGCGGTGACCCTTCTCTGGTGACGTTCAACGGCTCGCTTGCTGAAGGCATGAACTTGCTGGCCAATGGCATTGATTGGGTAGCGGGCGACAATGTCCTGATCCCGGTCGAGGAGTTCCCGTCGGTCGTCTACCCATTCCTGAATCTGGAACACCGTGGCGTAACGGTGCGCTTCGTTGAGAAGAATGCCGAGCGACGGACCGACCTCAGTCTGCTCGAGGCCGCGATGGACGATCGGACCCGCGCCGTTGCCCTGTCGCACGTCGAGTTCATGGACGGTTACAAGAACGATTTGAAGGCGCTTGGCAGCCTGTGTCAAAGTCGCGGCATCGAGCTGTTCGTCGATGTCACCCAGTCGCTCGGGGCGCAGCCGATCGACCTGAACGGTTCTGGCGTGACGGCCGTCGCGGCGCACGGCTACAAGTGGCTGCTGGCGAGCTTTGGTATCGCGGTGGTCGTCTTTGCCGAAGGCGCTATTGACCGGATTCGCCCGACCTACGCCGGCCGCATGTCCGTAGAAGCCAGCTGGGAGGATTCCGAGTACAAGCTCAACTTCAAGCCAACAGCTGAGCGCTACCAGACCGGCGGGATGAATGTGATGGGGCTCACGGCACTGCATTCCTCCTTGTCTCTCGTACGAGAGGCAGGGCCGGAGTGGACGGCCCGCCACACGGCCGGCCTGATCGACCGGCTGGCCGAGGGGGTCACAGCGAGCGGCTATGCGGTCGTCTCGACGCTGGACCCTCAGCATCGCTCGCAGATCGTCACGATCAGCAGCGGAGATCTCAAGCGCGATGGTGAGATCGTCGAAGAGCTTGAGCGGCGCAACGTCGCGGTGACATTGCGTGGCCGAGGCATTCGGATCTCACCGTATTTCTACAACACCAACGAAGACATCGACCGGCTCCTGGAGGCGCTGCCACCGAAGTAACAGACCGATCACGGATCCGGTTTACGGTAGGGGAGGGGCCCGTCTCCTCCCGTGTGCATCAGCGTACGCAGCATCACGGTAATCGGCGGCTGAGTTAATACCTCTATGGTAGTCATCCTGAGCGGAGCGCAGCGGAATCGAAGGATTAGCCATGGCCGACGGGGTGGTGGGCAGATCCATTCGACTGCGCTCAGGATGACGAACAGGAGCCGCTGGTTGACCTGATCTCACTTAAGTTGATGCCATTGGGAGGAGACGAGGTTCTCCCCTACACGGTGGTTAACCGATATGGACAACGGCGTTATGCCGGATTCCTGGCTTCTCTAGCCGAAAGTCACGGGTGGAGATGCTTTTCGGCGGGCCGTTAGGATTGCACCTCTCGCACTCTTGGGTCATATCGGAAATGTGGCGTCAGGCGGACACTGGATGTACATGATGGACAGAGCGCGAGACTGCTCCCCCGAGTCGATCGGCGCTCGTGGCGCATCATAATCTACTCTCCCTCCTCTCTCTTTCGTCCGGCCGGTGCGGAAACGCATCGGCCGGACGGCTTTGTTGTCTCCAGCGGCTACAATCCCGCATGTGAGTAGCATGCGACGAATCTGTTACGCCGGAACCTATGAATGCGACTACCCGCGCAATCGCCTGATTGTTCAGGCACTGCGGCATGCCGGGCTGCACGTCGAAGAGGCGCATCGGCCGGTCTTTGAGCACTTGCGCGACAAGAGCGATGTATCGCCCTCGCGTTAACAGGCTTCGCTATGCGATTAGTGCTTGCCTATCTGTCGGCTGATCCCGGATGTCGCGCTGCGGCTGTTGCGCTGTGATGTCCTGATGATCGGCTATATCGGCCAGCTTGACGTGCTGGTGCTTGGGTCGCTCGCCAGACTGATGCGCCGGCAGGTGGTCTTTAACCCGCTGGTCTCGCTGACGGATACCCTTGTTGAGGATCGCGGACGCTTTCGTGCCACGAGCATTGCCGGCCGGCTCATTCGGCTGGTCGATCGGCTGTCGATGCGGCTGGCGAATCTGGTGCTTGGCCGACACGGAGGAGAACGCGGATTTCTTCGCAGAACAGTTCGGGATCGACCGCCAGCGGTTCGCGGTGGTGCAGGTCGGAGCGCCGGAGGAGGTCTTCTTCCAGTCGCGCGCGAGCAGGACGGCGTTCTGGATGTGCTCTTCGTCGGCAAATTCATTCCGCTGCACGGGGTCGAGACCATTCTGCGAGCAGTGGCCGTGCTGGAGAAGCAGGGTGTTCCGGTCCGCATTGAGCTTGTCGGTACGGGGCAGCACTACGCCGCGGCCCGGGCCCTGGCGCAGGAGCTCAGACTGCAATGACATTGTTTGGACTGAATGGATACCCTTTGACCTGCTGGGCAAGCGGTTACGCGAGGCCGATGTCGCGTTGGGGATTTTTGACGATGGTGCGAAGGCGTCCCGAGTGATTCCGAATAAAGTCCACCAGGCTCTGGCGAGTGGGACTGCCGTGGTGACGCGCTGTAGCCCGGCGGTCGATCGCTTCCTCTCCAACGGCGAGACCGCCATGCTCGTTCCACCCGCCGATCGCAGAGGCTCTGGCAGCGGCCATTGCAGCGCTTGGTGACGCCGGAGCTCGACAGAAGATCGCCGAGGCTGGCTGCGAATCCTGGCAGCAGTGGGGCTCGCAAGAGGCGATGGCCCATCAATTGACGCTCGCTCTTGAGCGACTGGACCTCAGCCGGTGACCGATCGCTCGCGGCTCGTTGTACCGGTTGCATTCTGGGTCGGCTTGGCGGCTGCTCTGCTCGCGTTGTGGCTGTCCGGTCAGGCAGCGAACGCCTGGGCCAGTCTGTCCGAGGCGCGGATCTGCCATTTTGATCGGCGTCATCGTTATCGGGATGGCACTGCCAGTGATCCACGCCTGGCGCTGGCGCGTGGTGATGGATGGGCTCGGACACACGATGGCAGCCGGCACGGCGGCGGGACTGACGGTCAGCGCGTCGCTGATCAACTACGCGACGCCCGGTTTCCTGGGCGCGCCGGCCAAGGCAATCCTGGCGAACCGCGCCGAGCGCATCCCTGTGGGCAGATCGCTGGTGGCCATTGCATTAGAGCAAGGGCTGGATTTCCTGCTGCTCGTGGGTAGCTCGGCACTAGTCGTGCTGTACATTGGGCCGGCGCGCTTTTCGGAATTGTTGTCCCTGGGCGGCTGGCTGCCGTCTCCGCTGGTCGGGATCGTGATAGCCATGCTCGGTGTGGCCGTTCTTGGGATCGCCGGCCGCGCGCGTATCGTGCGTGTTTTTGAACGGATGCGCGGAGCGTTTGAGCAGGTGCGCAATGAGGTGAGTTGGGGGACGGTGGCGAGCTTGACGCTGCTGTACTGGCTGGCGCAGGTGGCGGTTGTCTGGGTCTTGCTCTGGGCTCTCCATCTGCCGGTTGATCTGACGACCGTGCTGGCACTGAGCACATTGCCCCTGCTCGCGGGGCAGCTCGCCCCGATACCGGGCGGGGTCGGGGTGCGCGAGGCGACGATGGTGGCGCTCGCGGGGGTGACCGGGGTGAGCGCAGCAGGGTTGCTCGGACTGGCCGTGCTCCAGCGTGTGTTGCTGGTGGCCGCGTTGCCGCTCTCGTTGCTGGCCATCCGCGCGGTGCGGCCCTCAGGTGACCCGCGATGAACATCATGGCACGGCTGCAAGATCCCTGCACCCGTCGGCTCGCGCTGCTCTGGGTTGTCGCGATCCTGATCCGGGTCGTCGTGATGCCGTTTACCATGCACTTCGATGCCTACCAGATCTACTCGCGCGCAGCTGAGGCGGCCTATCACGGCGAGTGGTTTGGCTGGACGGCACAGTTTCTGGTGCAGGGTTTGCACAACGTCTGGCTCTTTCTGATTCGCCCACTGCTGCCGGATAGTGCCGGGATCTGGTCCGACACCGCGTCGATTGCCGGAGTGGGCGCGAGTCCTGAGGACTACAGCCGTTTCCTCGCCTACGACCATCTCTACCGTCTTATTTTCCTGATGAAGCTGCCCTATGTCGTGGCTGACCTGGCGTGCGCCTACATGATTGGCCTGCTCGTCGAGCCGGCTCGACGCTTCGCGGCGACGGCATTCTGGCTGTTGAATCCGCTGGTGATCTACGCCACGGCGATCTATGGACGCCATGACGTTCTGGCCATCCTAATGGTGTTGGCCGGGCTTGTTGCGGTGCGGCAGGCAACCGATGTGCGGAGGTTGACGGCGCTGGCGCTGTTCGGACTGGCAACCCTGACGCGATTCTTCCCGGTGGTGCTGGTGCCGTTCTTTCTCCTGGCCTATAAGCGTAATCGGCGGCAACTGGCGTTTGCGGTCGGATTCCTGCTCGCGATGGTCGCCCTCGTTGAAGTCGCCGGGATCGCGGTGGCGGGGCGGAGTCCCACGCTGAGCATTCTTGACACGCATCTGCATTTCCAGAACTGGCTGGATGCCGGGGTGTACCTGCGCTTCGACGATTCGATTTTCTTTTTTCCGGTGATCTACACGCTCGGTGCGCTTTGGCTGAGCGAGCGAGGCATGGTGCCGGACGAGTTCCCCCGGGTGAGCGCGGCTGTGTTTCTCGTGCTGTTCGCGTTGACCTTCTTTCACCCGCACTACTCGATCTGGCTGGTGCCGTTCCTGGCGCTGACGATTCCCGATTCGCGCCGGATGCTCGTATACCACGCTATTCAGATCATCTGCCTGCTCGTGTACTTCGCCCAATGGGGCTCCTGGACGACCTGGGACTTGCTGCAGCCACTGCTCGGCGATCGAACGGCCAGCCTGCCGGATCCCTACGAGGCGATTGCCGGACAGATTGAGCCACGCCTGTTCTTCGGCGCTTTCCGCTCGGTGCTGACCGCGGTCTCGTTCTGGATGGCCTGGCTGATATTGAAGCCTTTGATCTGGCGGCCACGTGAGCGGACCTGAACGCAATCCACGACACTGGTTTGCAGCCGCGATGCTGCTGGTGTTGCTGCACGGCGCGTTTTACGCGGTCGCGATTCCGCCCTGGGACCTCTTCGACGAGGAGCAGCACCTGGACTATGCCCTGAAGTTGCGTGACGAACTCCGGATACCGAGGCTGGATGAGAGCGTCGAGCCTGCCGTGATACAGAGCGCGGTCGACACCGACAGGTGGAGCGTGTTTCAGATCGGCAGGCCATCGTCCACCGACCCGAAGGAGATGGGCCTCGAAGGACGCTCGTTCGAGGGTTATCAACCGCCCCTGTATTATGCGGCGATCGCGCCGCTGACTCTGCCGGCGGGCGATCGCGCGTTACCTGCGCTCTACCTGGCACGCTCGATGGGTGTCGGGCTGCTGGGGGTCTTTGCGGCAACGGCCTGGGCGCTTGCCCGGCGTTGGTTTTCGGGTGGGAACATCTGGGTGCCGTTCAGCGCGGCGCTCATCGCCGGTGCAATTCCGGCCGCTGCCGAGGCGGCCGGCCGGGTGAACAACGATCTCCTGGTGGCCACGTTGATCAGTGTTGGGCTCCTGGCGACCTTGCGGCTCGTCGACCGTCCGGGTACGCGCAAAGCGTTGCTGGCAGGACTCATTGTCGCGGCAGCGATCGTGTCGAAGGCTCCGGGGCTCGTTGCGCTCGGCGTTCTCGTGGCAGGTCTGGGTCTGATACGGCGGCATCGTCGCCTGACTCCGGCTATCGCGATAGCAGCGGCAGCCCCCGGGATCGCCGTGTTGGCCCTCTGGACGCTTTTCATCTACACGCGCTACGGTGTACTGAGCGGCACCTCTGCGTTTCTCGACATGGTCGTGCCGTTCGATCCGCTCCCGGCGAGCGAATTCCTGATCCGGGTCTGGTTGAACGGCTGGTCAAGCTACTGGGGCGCGTACGACGGCGGCTGGCTACGGATATCTATCGGGATCATTGGGGCGGCGATCGTTGCGGTGGCAGTGATCGGGCTCGTGTTTCGTCGGGGCGACGACAGCCGGAACATGCCCGGTCGCCAGTACGAGACGTTGATGCTGTCGGGGTTGCTCGGGATTGGACTGATAGCTGTGTTGTGGGTTGGGAACACGAGCAGCATGGTTCACCCACATGGGAGGATCATGCTGCCAGCTTATCCCGCCTTAGCCGCGATGAGTTGCGGCGGCTGGGCGAGGCTCCATCGCAACGGGGCGCTGGTTCCGGCGTTGATTGCCTGCCTTGGGGCTTTGATCTCGGCAGGATTCTGGTTCTTGCCGTTTTTCTACGGGGCTACCTCGTGAGGGTGCTGTTGTTCATCCTCGTGGGATTGGTCCTGTCCAGCTGCTCCTCGCACGTCTCGGGCATGCAGAGCCCCGTGTCGCATGACTACGGCTCGATCGACTGGATGCCGCTGACGCAGGACACCGAGCAACTCTTTATCAGCGGGCCCGGCAACAGTCTGGCCGTAGAGAATGACCCCAACACGACGCCCGAAGAATATCTCGAACGGCTGTCGCGTCTGCCGGAGGACGCTCGAAGTGGGAACTTTGACCGGCTTCGGGTGGGGCTACGTCTCAGGGGCAGAGATGACGCGGCCTGGAATACGGGTGCACGGTTGCAGCTTGCCTACGCGGAGCAACCGGCTAGAACACTGGTTGACCTGAGAATCGATGATCTCCGGCGCGCCGGCGATCAGATGGAGCTCTCGAACCTGCCCGCTGTCGAGCCAGCTCGTGTGCTGGTGTTACGGCTTCTTCCCGGCGAAGGTCCGGATGCTTCCAGGCTCGAAGTGGGCACAACTCCTGGACGTGTTCCGTATGGCGGTTGGCGGGCGGTGAGCGGCGGAGAAGAGCTCGGAGGTGCAATCGTGTTCGACACACGCTACGTGCGCGAGGTCGCCCTTGGTGAGATCGTGCAGTCTGGCATGCACAGGGTTGCGGAGGCTGGACCGGCGTTCCTGACGTTGTTCGGTCTCGTCGTCGGTGGGTTATCTGGCGCGGCACTATTGCTGTGGCGAATACCGGGCAGGAAGGTTGCCGATGGTCGTTGAGTGGTCGAGCCGGCGCTGCCTCCTCTGCCGGGGAGTGTTCGATGGCCGGACGTTTCTTTGCCGCGAGTGCTCCGATCGCTACCGGCAGGGTGCCGTTCCTGCCAGCATTCGCCAGCAGTTCTATGAAGCGCTGGATCGTGAGTATCCCATGCGCTCAAACACCTACGGCAGCTACAACGAGCCAACCGGGCTCCTACGCGCGATCGACCGCTTACCGCGCAACGTGCGAATCCTCGAGCTCGGCGCGGGCGGAGGCCATCTGGGTATGACGCTCGCGGGTATGGGATTCACGCGAATCACACTCTCTGACTTCACCACGACGACACTGGCAGCCATCCGCCAGCGGCTGCCGCAGATCGAGGTCGTCAGCGCCGACGCGTCGAGCTTGCCCTTCGACGCCGGGGCGTTCGAGGTCGTCATCACGACTGACGTGATCGAGCATCTGCCTGACGTTGACGAGCACCTCGCCGAAGTAAGCCGTGTGCTGGTCCCGGACGGTGTCTATCTCGTCAAGACTCCCAACCGGCTGATGGCTGACGCGTACTATCGTCTGCGCGACATGCATGACAGTTACTTCTGGCATCCGTCGATGTTTTCGCCGGGCGAGTTGAGGTGCACGTTTCGTGGGTATGGATTTGAGACGAGGATGATTCCTGCCGCTCGCCTCACTGGCGCGCAGCTGGCCAAGCTCCCGGGTCCTGCGGCGCTCCGTCAAATTGCGGGACATCTTCCGCTTGGATGGGTTCCGGTGGCCCTTCAACCGCATCTTGAGGTGATCGCAAAAAAGAGGCCGCTCTAAGGTGGCAGGATACTCCCACAGGGATTCGCGAAAGCCTCGGGGTCGCGGTGCAATCGCAAAGGTGACGACTTCATCCGAGAATGGAGAAACCTGCGTACGGGCGCAATTCATTGCGCCCTCTTCAACACCCAGGCGGTCAGGCAGGGCGTAACTATGAAGATGTCTTGATTCATCCGATAATTGTGGCCCCATGTTCGTAGCGGCGCAATTTATTGCGCCTTGCCTGTCCGCTCGGGCGCCGGAGATGGCGCAATGAATTGCGCCGCTACGCATTCCTCATGACCGGATCAATCAGGACGACCTCATCATTACGCCCATACGCATATGGACAGCACTCCCCATGCTCGGGTCACGAAGTCACGTTTCAATAGTGCGCCCCGACGCCTACCTAATCTTTCCGACAACCGCTCCTAGTACCCGATATGGATGTATTTGAATGCCTCGGCGTACTCCATCTCTTGAGCGCCGGGGTAGTTACGGAGCCGGGCGAGGGCGGCCGCGTCGCGGGACCACTGCCTCACCATTTCGGCTGGGTTCCACTCACCCATCTGACTGGCGTGCGCCCTGAGCGCTTCGAACTTCTTATCCAGAAAGTCAGTCACGTCGACGAAGTGGTCCACATTCTGGTCACCGGCCGCGACGTAGACCTCGCTGACCTTGTGCGGTTCGAGCCCTTCGTCAAGCAGCTCGGGAAAGGTCAACCGGTCGCGGGCTGACGGGTAGATGGCCGCGAGCACGGCTTCCCCCATCGCCAGATGGTCGGGGTGCTGAATATAGCTGCCCTGGAAGCGGGCAGTTGGATCCTGACACACGACTGCATCCGGCTTGTACTGGCGGATGACGCGCGTGATCTTCTTGCGCGTTTCGAGGTCGGCGACCAGCTCAGCGTCACGCATCCTCAAGAAGGCGACGTTTTTGACACCCAGCACATCCGCGGCGGCGCGCTGCTCGGCTTCACGAGTCTCCATCAGTTTCTCGCTGTTGAATGAGGGATCGGCGCTGCCCTTGTCTCCGCTCGTGCCGAGAACGAAGGTAATCTCCTGCCCCTCGCTGGCCCATTTCGCAATGGTCGCGCCGCAGATGAACTCGACATCGTCCGGGTGGGCCATTATGGCCATAACTCGCCGGGGTTGCTTCTCGTCGTTGGCGTTGTGTTCTAACATGTGTCTCTCTACCCTTGTGATGAACTGTTAGAGCCTATCGGGCAGTATAACGCCGTTCGATGCGTCTTTATGCCGGATGCGTTGGTAGGCGATACTCTTCTCCGGAAGATCCCGATGTTGAGCGTGCCGTGAAGGTGGTCCACTTATGCGTAACCTGCTAGGCAGACTCCTGGAGCGACCTAACGAGGAACTGGGCCGGATTGCGCGCTTCTGGGATGTCGATCTGCATGGGCGCGACCGCTACGCCGACGTCGCCGCGCTCTATCGCACGATGACCGATCTCTGGGCGGCGCGTGACGCCTGGCAGCAGCTTGAAGAAGTTGAACGCACTGTCATTCGCATGATGGAGACTCACAACGGCGCTGCGGTTACCGCGGACACTGTTGCATCCGAGACGGGGCTGGATATTGACGAAAGCAACAGGGTTCTGCGGAAGCTGTATGCGTTCGGCATCGTGAGTATCGAGGCGGACAATCCAGAAGAACATTTCGAGAAACGTGCTCCGGAGCTGTTCCTGCCCCGCGAAATCGGCATGGTCCTCAAGCGGGTCGACGAGGAACAGACAGATCAGCAGTTTAACGAAGAGTCGCTCGAAGCCCTGCTCGCAACGGTGCCCTATCCCGAGGTCGAAGAAGCTGCGACGCTGTGGGGGGCACGAGTAACACCGGGTGTGCACGCGCGCGCCGAGCTAGTGAATATCGTGCGCGACAACCTGGAGCGGCCGGAGCGCGTCAGCCGCTACATCAATAACCTGTCCGGCGCGGCGCGAGAGCTGTGGGCGCGGCTCAAGGTGGCTGGTGGCTCGTTACCGGTCGACGTCCTGTTCGGTGATTCGCGTCTGAAGCTTGCAGCCCGCAGGCGGGTGTTGCGCGAGCTGGGCACCCCGTTGCTGCTCTGGCACGGCTATGTCGACACCGAGCACGGTCCGTCGCGGATCGTGCGCATACCGCAGGCGATCCTCAGCCCGGTCAAACCGGAGCCCCCAGAGATACCGGATCTGCAGGAGATCGACGATGCGGACGTCACCGAGCCGCGCTGGGTCTCTCCCTATTCCGCAGTCTGGGATCTGCTGACAATCCTGAGGGAAGTTGGGTACAGCGGGCCACGCTGGAGAGCGCTGGTTGAGGGAGACCGGACGCTGGAGCGTCGCTTTCAGAAGCGGCTCTGGCTGACTGAGCCGGACACCGGCAACTTGCCAACGGGCTACGTGCCATTCCTGGCTCAAATCGGCGCGTCAATGGGGGTGCTCCGCGACGAGACCGGCAGGGCGACACCCGGCAGCGCGGCGCGCGGGTGGCGCGAGAGCGCCTTCAGTACGGCCGCCCAGAAGATGTTGCACGCCTGGACGACGATCGAGAGCTGGCCCGAAGGCCGGGAGCGGGTGGATCTGTCCCTCTGGGGCGCCTCGTGGCCGGCCTTCCGAACGACGCTGCTCAACGCGCTCGGGGAGCTGGAGGAGGGGCGCTGGTACGACGAGCAACGCTTCATCCAGCGCTTGCTGCAGCGCGAGCCTGACCTGTTGCGGCAGGCGCACGTCGGGGCGGTCGGCCAGTCTCGACTCGCGATCTCACTGGACGTGCCGGCCGAGATCGACGATCGCCGGGCGCGCATTCTCACCCTGATCATCGGGACGACGCTCGAAACGGCCGGCGTCTGGCTGGGGTTGATCGAGCGCAGCCGTCATCCCGCCACCGGCACCTCAGCGTTGAGGCTGACGAGCGTTGGCCGCTGGCTCACTGCCAGGGATCGCAGTGAGCCGTCGTTGCCGTCGCTGGGTGACGCCCCACTGGCGGTCGGGGCGAACTTTCAGGTGTTGCTCTATCGTCCGACACCCAGGAGGGTGTGGAATCTCTCGTCGTTCGCGGAGCTGCAGACGCTCGACCGGGTTTCGACCTACGCACTGACTGCCGAGGCGTTGATCAGATCGTTGGCCAGCGGAATCGACCTCGATCAGGTGGTTGGGTACCTTGAGAAACAGAATGGCGGTCCGCTGCCTCAGAACGTGTCCTACACGCTGGCAGAGTGGGACCGCGGTTATCGACGGGTCTGGTTGCGACGAGCGGTACTGCTGCTGCCCGAGGAGGGCGAGGACAGCGAGCGTATCGCCGCTGCCCTGCGTGACGCCGGACTCGACCCCGAGATCCTGGCGGACGGCAAGCTGTCGTTGTCGTATGACGCGCCTGACGCTGGAGAGCGACTGTATGCTGCGGCAACTCGCGCCCTGCGCGAACGGGGTTTCGCGCCTCTCACCCAGCTGACTGCCTCGGATGGGCGGCCGAAGCGATCGTAGGGGCATTTCCTGCTGTCCTCGCGAGCGCCTCTGGGCAACCTGAGTTGGTGAGTCATTCTGAGCGTACGCGAAGGATCTCGTGCGTGACTGCCGAGGCGTTTGACGCAGAGATCCTTCCTTGCGTCTGGATGACTCACCAACTCAGTACTAGACCACGATGATGGTGTCCTCCCCGCCCGACCGACGGAAGCCCGGGACCTGACAACTCCCTTGTGGGCCAGTAGTCAGGATGACCAATGAGGGACTGAGGGCGACCCACGCACGCGGGATGATTGATGTGGCCCTACGCGCTGCAGTGGGCAGCTCGTCCGGATCCATTCCCACAATCACCCTCCGGAGTCGTCAGCGTAGATTAAAATCGCATCAGGGATGGACGCGAGGGATGAACCGTATCGGAGCAGCAACATGACGAGTCTCAACATCCAGAACCTCAACCGAAATCATCTGCAGGCGAGGCTGCTCTGGTTCCGGACCGATCATCCGGACGCCGAGATAGCGACCGAGCTGGTGGTCGCTGAAGACGATCTGGCAGTCTGCCGGGCAACGCTGCGCACGGAATCGGGAAGTAGTGCTTCAAGCCACGGCAGCGCGACACGTAGCGCTACCGGAGAAGGCTACGTCGAGCTGGCTGAAGATCGGGCGCTGTCGCGCGCACTGATCGCCCTTGGCTACGGGGATACACAGGCTGATATACAGACGACTGCCGACCAGGAGCCCACGACGCCACCGGCTCCGATTGAGCTCGTGTCGGCGCGGTCTCTGGTTCGCGAGGAACCGGCGGCAACGGACTACGAGAAACCTCCGGCCAGACCTCAGCAGATCCGCGAGGAGCGCCCGGCGCGCGAGCCCACGTCAGACGATGGAGCCGACGTGAACTGGACGAAGTTCTGGACCTGGGCACGACGTCGCGGCTATCGCGATGCCAACCAGTTGAGCGAGCTGTTGGGTATAGATGTCCTGGCGCATACTCCGCGAGAGGTCCGGCAGATGCTGGCCCAATATGAGCTGGATCACCCCCCGGGAGGCGAGGAGGAGTAACGGGACCTCCAGATCGAATCCTCTCTCGCGATTTCTTAGTCCTGTGCGCGGCAGGTTTGGGCTTCTTCGGGTCGTTCATGCTCCTGGTGGCGGTGCTGCCGGTCTATTTGAAGGACCTCGGCGGTAGCGACAGCGCCGTCGGTCTCGTGGTTGGCGTATTCGCTCTATCGGCGCTCTTCCCTCGCCCGTTCGTTGGCCGGGAGATCGATCGAGGAGGAAGTAGACGCTTCATTCTGGCCGGCGCCGCAATCTTCGTCGTCGCCTCCGCGCTCTATATCGTCGCGACCACCGTCCCGCTCCTGCTTGGTGTGCGTATTCTCCACGGTGTCGGCTTGGCATTGTTCACAACGGCGGCCCTTGCGATGGTGGCTGATCTGGCGCCGCCGTCGCGGCGAGGAGAGATGCTTGGCATATGGGGAACGGCACCGACGTTCGCAAGTGCCATCGCACCCTTCTTCGGTCTGATGATCCGCGACCACTATGGATACGACACGGTCTTCATTGTCTCAACCTGTTGCGCGCTGCTCGCGCTGGTACTGGTGAGGTTCTTGCGCGATCCGCACAAGGAGGTCCGGGCCGACGCAGCGGACGCCGGGTTGATCGAGAAGAGCGTGCTCTTCCCGGCGGTGCTGGTGATCTCGATGACCTTCATCTTCGGCGCGGTATCGTCCTTCGTCCTGTTGTTCGCCGAGGAACGAGGCATTGAGAACGCGGGACTCTTCTTCACGGCAACCGCCGGAGCGGTGGTGCTGTCGCGGTTGCTCGGGGGCAAGCTTTCTGACCGGTATGGACGCTGGAAGATCATCCTGCCTTCAATGGCGTGCCTGAGTGCCGGGGTGGCGCTCCTCTCCCAGGCGACTTCCTTGACGGTCTTGTTGCTTGGAGCAGGACTGATCGGTCTATCGTTTGGTAGTGGGTTCCCGGCCCTCTCGGCCCTGGCGGTCGATGTCGCACCATCCGGCCGTCGAGGCGCCGCGATGGGTACCTACAGCGCGTCGTTCGAAGTCGGGGCCGGTGCGGGAGCCATCATCATGGGTCTGGTCGCGACGGTAACCGGCTACGCGACGATGTTCCTGATCGGCTCCGCCTTCCCTGCCGGAGGCGTGCTCTTCGCCTGGGCCAGGACGCGCTCGGGCCGAGCATCCAGCTACTCCGGTCACCAACGCTCTACTGCCGATTAGGTCTCCGGCGGGCGAACTGCGTCCTTCATCGTTACAATTAGCCCTGATTTGGGTGTCTGCGGTGAGGGGCGAATGTGGAACAAGCGAGCAATGTTGCAGAGATTGAGACTCCGACGCGGGTTGACAGCGCAATCGTCGTGGATTTTGGCGGACAAACGGCGCAGTCTGATCGTGCGCCGGGTGCGCGAGACCGGCGTCTATTGTGAGCTGATCCCGCACGACGCCGATGCATCGGTGCTGGAGCGCCTGCAGCCGCGGGGCATCATTCTCTCGGGTGGGCCGGCGAGCGTGTATGCCGAAGGGGCACCACAGCTTCCGGACTGGGTGCTGGAGAGTGGCCTGCCCGTGCTGGGCATCTGTTACGGAATGCAGCTGCTCGCTCACAACCTGGACGGCAGGGTGGCGGCGAGCGACCGCAAGGAGTTTGGCCCCGCGCGTATTCAGCGCAACGGCGAGCATGCCCTGTTTCGCGATCTCCCGGAAGAGCTTGATGTCTGGATGAGCCACGGAGACCGGATCGAGGCATTGCCTCCGGGATTCCAGCCGCTGGCGTGCAGCGACAATTCACCACACGCGGCGATGGGCAACGAGCAGCACGTCGGCATTCAGTTCCATCCCGAGGTTGTGCATACGCCGCTCGGGCGGTCGATGCTGCGCAACTTCCTGTACGACATCTGCGGCTGTACCGGGAACTGGACCCCAGAGTCGTTTATCGATGAGGCAGTAGCCGAGATTCGAGCCAGGGTTGGCACGGGACGGGTCTTGCTGGCGCTCTCGGGCGGCGTCGATTCGTCGGTCGCGGCTGCGTTGATCCACCGCGCGATTGGCGAGCAGCTGACGCCGGTGTTTGTGAACAACGGCTTGCTGCGCGAGGGCGAAGCTGAGACCGTGCGCGAAGTGTTCGGCCGGCACTTCAACATGAACCTGGTCTACGTCGACGCGACCGACCGCTTCCTGGGCCGGCTGGCGGGGGTCACTGATCCGGAGGAGAAGCGCAAGATCATCGGCGACGAGTTTATCCGGGTCTTCGAGCGTGCGGCGGTCGAGCAGAGCGCCGGCGAGCCCTTTCAGTTCCTGGGACAGGGCACCCTCTATCCGGACGTTATTGAGTCGGCCACCAGCGACGGCAGCGCGGCAGTGAAGATCAAAACGCACCACAACGTCGGTGGGCTGCCCGAGGACCTCGCGTTCGACCTGATCGAGCCGCTGCGGATGCTCTTCAAAGACGAGGTCCGGGAAGTCGGGAAGCGGCTGGGCTTGCCGGACGAGATCGTTCACCGGCAGCCGTTCCCGGGTCCGGGCCTGGCTGTGCGGCTGTTGGGCGAGGTGACCGCGGAGGATCTGGCTATCCTGCGCAGGGCGGATGCTATCGTCCGGCAGGAGATTGACGCTTCCGGGTTAGCCCAGGACATCTGGCAGTATTTCGCGGTACTGCTGCCGGTGCAGACTACCGGCGTCATGGGCGACGGGCGCACCTACGCCAAGGTCTGTGCGATCCGGGCGATCACCAGCGAAGACGCGATGACGGCCGACTGGGCGCGGTTGCCCTACGACCTGCTCGCCCGGATGTCCAACCGCATCGTCAACGAGGTGGACGGCATCAACCGGGTCGTCTACGACATCTCCAGCAAGCCGCCCAGCACGATCGAGTGGGAATAATCAGTATGACGAGCTCCGCACTGTGACCGGCGTCGCCGCGCGTCCGGTTGGCGTACAGGCATGGCTGCTTGCGGCCCGGCCCAAGACCCTGCCGGCGGCAGTTACCCCTGTCATTGTCGGTACTTCGGTCGCAATCGCAGCCGGGGCGTTTCATGCTGCCGCAGCCCTGGCGGCGTTTGTTGTCGCTTTGCTCCTGCAGATCGCCGCGAACCTGGCCAACGACGTCTTCGATTTCCGGCGTGGTGCGGATACAGCCGAGCGCCTTGGACCGTTGCGAGTGACCCAGAGCGGACTGATCGCGCCGGAGAGGGTGCTGTTCGGAACGGCGTTGACGCTCTCGCTGGCGATGCTGGTTGGAACATATCTCGTCAGTCGCGGCGGCTGGCCGATCTTGTTCGTTGGTGTCGCCGCCATGCTCTCGGCGCTGGCCTACACCGGCGGACCGCGGCCGATTGGCTATCACGGGCTGGGCGAGGTCTTTGTCTTCCTCTTCTTTGGTCTTGTGGCGGTCGGTGGAACCTATTACGTGCAGGCCGGCGATGTCTCGGACCTCTCGCTGGCGGCCGCGATTCCGGTCGGCTGTCTGGCGACTGCGATCCTGGTGGTGAACAACCTGCGCGACATTGACACCGATCGTGTGGCTGGCAAGCGGACCGTCGCCGTACGGCTTGGCAGGCAGGGGACGGTGGTCGAGTACCGTCTGTTGCTCTCGATTGCCTACCTGACCCCCTTGGTGCTCTGGGCTAGCGGAGTGCTGTCCATTTGGGGATGGCTTCCCTGGCTCACGCTACCCCTGGCAGTGCAGCTCGTACGCAAAGTTTCGACCGAGACTGGACGTCAGCTCAACGCTCGGCTGGCAGGCACGGCCCGGCTCCAGCTGTTGTATGGACTGCTCTTCGCCGGCAGCATCGTGCTCTCATGAGCCGCAGCGGAGCGTTGCGCGAGGAGCACGAGGTTAGCGCGATGTTTGGCCGCATTGTGCGCCGCTACGACACGATGAACCGGTTAATGACCGGCGGCCGTGACGTTGCCTGGCGGCATCTGGCGGCACGCGTCGCGGTTGCAGACGGGGCAGCGCGCGCCCTTGATGTGGCGACCGGCACCGGGGATCTGGCGCTCGATCTGTTGGAAGCAGGGGCAGGCTCGGTCGTTGGACTTGATTTTGCGCCACCCATGATCGAAGCGGCGCAACGGAAGTCTGCAGACGAGTCACGGGCCACCTTCATGGTCGGCGACGCGCTGCGGCTGCCGTTTGCAGACGGCGAGTTCGACGCCTGTACGGTCTCGTTCGGGCTGCGCAACATGGCCAACTTCCAGGATGCACTAGCCGAGATGAGCCGGGTGCTGCGGCCGGGCGGGCGATTGGTATGCCTTGAGTTGACTCCGTATCGCAAGCCGGTTCTTGGCCGGTTGTTCGGCTGGTATTTCTCGGCGCTTGTTCCGGTGATCGGCGGCGTTCTCAGCGGAGACCGCGAGGCGTATCGCTACCTACCTGCCTCAGTTGAGGGTTTCCCGGACGCGCGCGCTCTGGCGGCCATGATGGCGAACGCCGGCCTGGAGGGTGTGAAGTGGAAGCTCCTCGGGGGCGGAACGGTTGCACTGCACGCCGGGACGAAGCGGTCTGCTTAACCTGCACCAGGAGTAGCTTTTCTTTATGGAAGTGCTCAAGTCCATCCGATCATTGTGGGCCCCGTCTGCGTAGCGGCGCAATTTATTGCGCCCTCTTCAACGTTCCCGGCAGCCGGGCAAGGACGCAATTGTGGAAATGTCCGAGTGAATCCGAAAGTTGCGAGCCACTCTTTTTCCGTAGGGGCGCAATTCATTGCGCCCTGCTCCGACTCCCCGGGCGCCGAAGCAGGGCGCAATGAATTGCGCCCCTACGGAGATTGTGACGATCAGGACAAACTCATCATTGCGCCCGTACGACGATGAGGGCACTGTCAATTAGCTTGGACCTACTCGGTATGGATGTTCGTCGCCCCTGTGGCGCGGAGGATCTCGCGCGCTTCGGACTGGCGGTTGCCGGCGTTCACCGCGATGATTGACCGGCCGGCCCGGAACTCGCGGTCATAGTACTGGGCTTCCTCTTCGGGGATGCCCATGCTCACGAATGGGCCCACAACTCCGCCTGCAAATGCGCCGCCCGCGACTCCAGCTGCCAGGATGCCAGCCGCAACCACTGGACCTACGCCAGGGATCAGGAGGGAAGCCCCAGCACCCAGGAGCCCACCGAGGAGCCCCCCTGCCGCAACGCCGCTGACCGCGCCAGCCGTCGCATCTTCGTTCATCTCCTCGATGTCCTCGACCGGTATCTCTTCAGCCTCCGCGCTGTGGTCCTGCGAGGCAAACCCCACCGAGTCGAGATCAAAGCCGGCCCGTTGCAGGTCTTCCACAGCGCGCTGTGCTTCCTCGCGAGTCGCAAACACACCCACGACGACGTTTCCCTGCTGTAGTTGCGTTTCCATAGAAGGTCTCTCTCCAATCCTGTAGGGCAACATAACGCCCTGTAGTAGCCCGCCGCGCCGTGTCGGATCGACGCGGTGACGAGCGAGCCAGTCGTTGCCACTCCATATGACAATACCAGCCTCGCGGGAGGCATCCTGCTCCGGGCTATACTGCCTTCATCTAGAGAAAGGCGATGCCGTGGACGACATTGTGGGTCGTGGTCTCACGCTGAAAGAGCTCCCTGCCGACGAGCGGCCGCGCGAGAAATTGCGCCTGCGGGGACCCGATGCGTTGTCAAATGCTGAGCTGCTAGCGATTCTGCTCAATACCGGCAGTAAGGGCGAGACCGTTACGGCGCTCTCACACCGGATCCTGGCGGAGAGTGGCGGTGGATTGCGTGGACTCTTGCGGCGAGATTACGACTCCCTGACGAGTATTCGCGGGTTTGGCGAAGCGAAAGCCCTCAAGCTACTTGCGTGTCTTGAACTGGGGAAACGCATCGCCGCCCTGGCGCCTGAAGAGCGACCGCAGATGAGGACGCCAGAAGATCTGGCGACGTTGCTCGCGCCATCTCTGAGCGCGCTGGACCACGAACAGCTACGAGTTGCGTTGCTCGACACCAAGCACAGGGTTGAGCGGGTTGTGACCGTGTATCAGGGTAGCGTCAACGCCGCGCAGGTGCGGGTCGCGGAAGTGTTTAAAGAGGCTATCCGCGCCAACGCCGCCGCGATTGCGATCGCCCATAATCACCCGAGCGGAGATCCCAGACCTTCGGCCGCGGATATCGCCTTGACCGCCGAGCTCGCCAGTGCTGCCGAACTGCTCGATATCGACCTGATCGACCACCTGATTATCGGAGATGGCCGCTGGATATCGCTGCGCCGGATGGGTCTGGGCTTTCCATCACGAACCTAGTCCAGATGACAGTCACCGCCGGTGATAGACTCCCCGCGGTGAGAGGACTCGTGAGAATGAATGATTCGGACACACAATTGAACGCAGTGGCCTGGGACGGCCAGGGCCTGGCTCCTGCCATCGTGCAAGATGCACGCACGGGCGAAGTACGTATGCTCGGCTATGTCAGCCGCGAGTCATTGGCGCTGACCATTGAGACCGGCTTCGTGCATTTCTACAGTCGCTCACGCGGGAAGCTCTGGAAGAAGGGTGAAACCTCAGGCAACGTGCTAGAGGTGATCGAAGTGCGAGTCGACTGCGACAACGATACCGTGTTGATACAGGCAGTTCCGCACGGCCCGACCTGCCACACCGGGGCCGAGAGCTGCTTCCACCAGGAGCCGATCTTCTCGAAGGATCGGGCTCAAGCCGGGTCGGCCATTCTGGAGCAGGTTGCCGCCATCGTTGCCGAGCGCAAGCGCGAGATGCCCGCTGGCTCGTACACGACCTACCTGTTCGAGCAGGGCATCGACAAGATCGGCAAGAAGATCGGCGAGGAGTCGGCCGAAGTCATCATCGCCGCCAAGAATGGCGATCCTGAGCCGCTCGCTGGCGAGGCTGCCGACTTGCTGTACCACCTGCTGGTCATGCTCCAGGCCTCCGACGTGCCGCTGGCCAGCGTCTGGCGTGTCCTTGAAGAGCGGCACGTGCGGAAGACGGACTCCTGACAATGCGCTCGCCCTGATTCACAGCAATCCGTACGGGCGCAATTCATTGCGCCCTGCCCGGCTGCCTGGACGCTGGAGGGGGCGCAATGAATTGCGCCCGTACGGAGATGGGGAGATCCTGCACTATCGGATGAATCAGGACATCTTCATATCAGGACGTTGACTCCCGCGAACTATGGGGGGCTCACCATTTGCGTCGATCCCTCGTTTCGGCTAGCCAATCCAGTGACAGATGCAGACGCTCCCGGTTTGGGGGCAGGTTAAGCCAGCGGGAGACTCCCGAGGGATGGGGCAGCGGCAGAATCAGTGCGCTGCCCGCGGCAGGGTACTCTGCCGGGCGCGCCGTGCCGACCATGTCGTAGAGGGAGAGCTTGCGAGTGGACGGCAGCATTCGACTAATGGAGAGCCGGCCCAGCGAGAGGATCAACTCGGGCTTGACGAAGTGCAGCTCGGTATTGAGATGGTCTGCGCACAGCTTGATCTCTGCCCGGCTCGGGACGCGGTCGCCGGCGCCCTGGGACGCCTTGCCGGGGAAGCATTTGGTGAGCGAGGTCAGATAGAAGCGGTCCGGGTCGTACAGTGCGTCTTCCTCAAAGCCCGCGCGAGCTAACCAGGTCTTGAGGGTCTTCCCCGACGCGCCGGAATAGGGCCAGGGGCGTTCGGCTGCCGATGGCCCAGGGGCTTGACCAACGACCATGATGCGCGCGCTGGTGTTGCCGCGCAGGATCGGCGCCGAGCGCGGGATAAAACCGGCCTCCACACAGCGCAGGCAGGTGCGGATCCCGGCTTGCGCCAGTTCGAATTGTGAGGTCAGAGCGGGTCTCCGGTCTAGGGCTCCCTGTTGAGAAGCCGGTCCACGAGCGCGGTCAGGTTTGGCTGCACACTCATGAGCGCAGTGCGCGCCAGGCCGTCCATATCCAGGGCGATGCCATCGGGGGTCGCCAGCAGCAGCGCCCCGTCACCCTCGTACGCCGGCTCAAGCCAGCGTGCATCCAGCCCCACCCGCAAGTATTCACCGGCCAGCACTGCTGTGGGTACCGTTAACGGCTCAATGTCGTGTCGGGAGTCGTCGCCATACACGCTGGCGAGGTCCGCGATTTGCCCGAGCGCCAGATCGAGCCGCTCGAAACTGCGGCGCAGGCCCTCCAGATCCTCAGCCTCTGGTGGCGCGAGGTGCATACCGGTCTGGGACTGCAGATACTCCGCGAAGCTCCGGGCGTACTCTTCGCGGCGCTGGCTGTCATTGGTCATTGGTCTGGACCGTCCTTACTCACTCAACTGCGCCTGGGAGACGCGCGGGCGTCCGAATGCCGCACGATTGACGTACATCCTATATCGGCGTTAGTATGCATGCACTGTCTGCAATCAGGAGAATTCATTCCTTCCACCGGGCTGCGTTCTTTTCACCGGAAGATCCTTCGTTCCCTCCCGGCAACCGTCGCGATCGTTCCACGTTCGGCGAGCTTGTTGTTCCAGGCAATAGAGCAGAGGAGGCCCAATGGCAAACGACCAAGAAGCTGATTTCTTCATTGAAGGGATCATCGATGGCCGGATGAACCGGCGCTCCTTGTTGAAACGCGCCGCGGTTCTTGGCCTCAGTGGTCCGGTGCTGGCTGGGCTGCTGGCCGCCTGTGGCGACGACGATGAGGGGGAAGACGCGCCCCCGGCCTCAACGTCGGCCCCGGCCGCGGCTGGCGAAACACCGGAAGCCGACGCCGAGACACCTGAGGCCGTCGTTGGAGAAACCTCCGAGACGGATGCCGAGGAAACGCCCGAAGCTGGGGCCGGAGAGACCCCGGACGAAGGAGAAGAGGCGCCGGCAGGCGAGGGCCAGCCCGGCGGCCGTTTGCGTGTGGCGATTATCGGTGAGCCGCCCAGCCTGGATATTCACCAGACCACGGCGACGATCGTCGCGCTCATTACCTGGCACATATACGAGGCGCTCTTTACCTGGGATGCGGAGTTCGCCACCATACCGTTGCTGGCTGAATCCTATGAAGTCAGTGAAGATGGTATGACGAACTCGATCAAACTGAGAGAGGGTGTGCTCTTCCACAACGGTAACGAGATGGTGGCCTCCGACGTCATCGCGTCGCTGGAGCGCTGGGCCGGCGTCAGCGGTCTCGGCGCCGGAATCATGGAGAACACCAGCGACATCGTGGAGGTCGACGACTACAACATCGAATTCAACATGAGCGCCCCGCTGGGCTCCTTTGTCGTGTTGCTTGCGCGTCAGAACCAGGGTCTGGCGATCTATCCCAAGTCCGTTGTGGACGCCTCCCCAACGGATTCGCTGACCGAATTCATCGGTACCGGACCGTACCGATTCACTGAACAACAGGCGGACCGTTTTATCCTGTTCAGTCGCTTCGACGACTATGTCGGTCAGGAAGGCGAAGCGAACGGTTATGCGGGACCAAAGGCGGCCTATCTGGACGAAATCGAGTTCATCCCGGTGCCGGACGAGGCGGCGCGTATCGCAGGACTTCAGGCCGGCGACTACCACTACCTTGAGGCGATTATTCCCGATCAGGTTGGGATTCTTGAGGGCGATTCGAACGTCGCGGTTGAAATCCTGCCGCCGAGTGGCTGGGAAGTCCTTGTTCTGAACATGGCGCAAGGAGTCATGACCAACCCTACGATCCGGCAGGCGTTCCAGGCGGCGATATCCTGTGAGCCCATTCTGCAGGCGTCCCAGGGTGAGGGGTACTTCCGGGTAGATCCGGGATTCATGTTGCAGGAGACCGTCTGGCACTCGACGGTTTCAGCGGAGCTCTACAACCAGGGCGACCCCGCGAAGGCAAGTCAACTCCTTCAGGAGGCCGGCTACGACGGGACGCCTATCCGCTTCCTGACCACGACCGAGTATCAAGATCAGTACAACACCGCTGAGGTCGCCAAGCAGCAGCTCGAAGAAGCCGGGTTCACCGTCGAGCTCGTGGTGACAGACTGGGCGACACTGATTGCGAACCGGGCAATCGAAGATCAATGGGAGGTCTTCACGACCGGATTCTCGTTCCGTCCCGACCCGGTCGGTATGCCACCCGTTCCAGGCTGCGACTGGCCCGGCTGGTGGTGCACGGACGAGAAGGTTGAGGTGGTGGCTCGATTGCAGGGAGAGTCCGACTTCGAGGCGCGCTATGCAGCGTTCGAAGAGCTGCAGACACTCTGGTATACGGATGTCCCAGGTGTCAAGCTGGGCGACAGCTTTGGCATTACCGCTCGCTCCCCGAATCTCCAGGGGCTCGGATCCACGCTGAGCCAGCTGCAGCCCGAGTTCGTGAATGCCTGGCTTGAAGAGTAAGGGCGACCGGTGAGGGCGCTGGGGACCTTGTTCCGAGCGCCCTCTCTACGCGTGGAGACCGTCGAATACAGGCTGGCTCCCCAGCCATCCTGATCGTTAATCAAGGCTCCCTGAGCGTTCATCAGTCATCCTGACGTCAGGAAGGATCTCTGGTCAAACGCCTCGAGAGTCAAGCACGAGATCCCGTTCGACTCTACTCTAGGCAGGCTCTTCGCTGCGCACAGGATGACGAGTCCCTGCGCGAACACGCGGCCCAATGCTGCGGGATTGTGCGTGAGCCGCGTAGCGGCGGTTACACCTCGTACGGGCGACTCGGCGAGTTGTCCGCACGCAAACCACGGCGTTTCCCACGCAAACCGTCGGGGCCAGCAGGGCGCAATGATGAAGATGTCCCGGTTCATCCGATAATTGTGGCCCCCATGTTCGTAGCGGCGCAATGCATTGCGCCTTGCCTGACCGCTCGGGCGTCGGAGAGGGCGCAATAAATTGCGCCGCTACGCATTCTTAATTACCGGATCAATCAGGATAACCTCATTATTGCGCCGCTACGCATTTTCCTATTGACCGGATTGAGCAGGACATTTCCTTTATGACGCTCGTACGCAGATAGGGCAGCTCGCAGTGGTCGCATGGGCCAGGACAAATGCCGGTCGCTACGGTCCCGAGACAGGCGCGCCGGACGGTGATTTGCGCATCTGAACACATCCGATCTTCAAACACTTGACGTACTTACAGTAGTGAAGCTAGTATGCCTGCACCGCTCTCCCTGGGGGAGACTCCAACCAATGGCCGGGCTGTGGGCCGAGCATAGCAGGGCGCATGGAAACCACGTGGGGATGGGATTCAGTGATTCCAGATTCCGGCGAGGCAGCGTCGTACTCGGCGTGTAGTTATAAAGGGGACACAATGGCGAACGATCGCAATGCGGATGCTTTGTTCCAGGAGATCATTGAGGGGCGGCTCAACCGGCGCTCGCTGTTGAAACGCGCGGCAGTGCTCGGCCTCAGCACCCCGGTGATGGCCAGCTTACTGGCCGCGTGTGGAGGCGACGAAGACGAGC
This sequence comes from uncultured Chloroflexia bacterium, assembly GCA_963729445.1. Lineage (GTDB taxonomy): Bacteria > Chloroflexota > Chloroflexia > Thermomicrobiales > CFX8 > JACCZH01. Next base: position 510,023 of record CAVSNU010000002.1, on the reverse strand, counting down.
CCGCGGCTGAGGACTCAGCCCCCACGACGGCGCCAAGCGGCACAACGGCTGAAGCTGGGGATGAGCCAACCGAAGCGCCTGACGGCGACGCAACCGAAGCTCCCGCGGACGACGAGACTCCAGCAGATGGAGAGACCCCGGAGGGCGAGGAGACCCCAGCGGGGGTCCAGAGGGAAGCGGCCAGACCGAACAGCCAGCCGGAGAAGGCACGTACGGCGGACGACTGGTCATTGCGAACGCCAGCCAGCCGACCTCGCTGGACATGCACCAGACGACGGGTGGACGCACCGTCTCACTCATTTGCTGGCACATGTACGAATCGCTCTTCACCTGGGACGATGAGTATGTGGTCATGCCGCAACTGGCCGAATCGTACGAGGCCAGTGACGACAGCCTGACGCACACCATCACGCTGCGACAGGGTGTGCCGTTCCACAACGGCGAAGAGATGGTTGCATCTGATGTCATCGCGTCAATCGAACGCTGGGGTGCCATAGCCTCAACCGGTCAGCTTCTGATGGAGTCCGTGGACGAGCTCGCTGAGGTCGACGACTACACGATCGAATTCAGAATGAACAGTCCAATCGGAACCGTCCCGCAGCTCCTTGCGCGCGCAGGCCAGGGCGCCGCGATCTATCCGAAGAGCGTGATCGACGCCGTCGGAGAGGACTTTGTCGAAGAGTACATTGGCACCGGACCCTACCGGTTCGTCGAGTTCCAGGCAGACCGCTTCACGCTCCTTGAGCGCTTTGAAGACTATGTTGGTCCCGAGGGCCCGTCGAGCGGCTATGCCGGCACGCGAAACGCGTATCTCGACGAGCTTGAGTTCCGCCCGGTACCAGATGAAGCTGCCCGTGTCGCCGGATTCCAGGCCGGTGACTACCACTACCTGGAGGAGCTCGTCGCGGACCGGATCGAGGAGATGCGTGCAGACCCCAATCTCAACGTCGAAACCCTGCCCCCTCGCAGCTACGGTTACATCGGGCTGAATCACGCGAATGGTCCGATGAGTAACTTGCTGATCCGGCAGGCAGCGCAGGCGGCGCTCTCGATTGAGGAACACGGACTGGCCTCGCACGGCGAGGGCTTCTTCGAGCTCGGCCCCGGGATCATGTTGCCGGTCACCGTCTGGGGAGAATCCACGGCGGGAGCGGAGCTCTACGATCAGGGCGACCCGGAGAAGGCGCGCGCACTGCTGGAAGAGGCGGGCTACGACGGCACGCCAATTCGCTGGATTACGACGCAGGAAGATCTTGGGGATTACAACTCCGCGGTGGTCTGCCAGCAGCAGCTTGAAGAGGCTGGGTTCACCGTTGAGCTGGTCGTAGTGGACGAGCCAACAGTGGCGACGATGCGAAATGAACGTGAAGGATGGGATGCCTGGAACGGAGCGTTCATTCTGCGCACCGATCCGACCCTCTTGCAATTTCTCTCGTCGTGCGACTACTCCGGCTTTTGGTGTTCGGACGAAAAAGAGGCTGCGTTCGCGACCCTCTTGCAAGAGACCGATTTCGAGGTGCGTTATGAGGCATTCGAGACGCTTCAGAGGCTCTTCTACGAAGAAGTCGGGGGCATCAAGCAGCAGGACAACTACGGCATCATGGCCGTCGCGGCCGTGGTTCAAAATTTCGGGCCGGAGACGACGCACTTCGAGCTCGAGCCAGAGTTCACGAATTGCTGGCTTGAAGCGTCCTAGGTAATCTGCCGGAGAAGGAGCGGGGATCTGTCCCCGCTCCTTCTCCGTTTCCTTCAATGTATAGACTACACGCTCATGTTCCATTATCATGCGAGCACGTGCATATCATGCTCACTCGTGCCGCCACGGAATGGTGACTCAAGGGTCATCGACCTGTCGCCCTCACTGAGTGGGGGAAACGATCGCTGTTTGCCACTCCCATCGGGACGTTCTGCCCCGAGGAGTCCGGCTGAGGGTACAGCGCTATCTATACGCAACGATGATTTGAGCTGGACGGAGTTTATGACCGTGTTAAGTCGGAGGTATCCAAGGTGGTGCAACAGGTGACACAGGTGGGTAGCGAACGCAAGGGAGCTAGCGTATGACGGCGTTCATCATCCGCCGGTTGGTGCTCCTGATCCCGGTGCTCATTATCGTGGCCATCATCATTTTTTCCCTGATCCATATTACTCCGGGGGATCCTGCAGCAGTCATGGCCGGCGAGGACGCGACCGCGGAACAGGTCGAGCAGATGCGCGAGCGACTAGGGTTGAATGAACCGCTCCATATCCAGTTCTTTGACTGGTTCAAGAACGCATTGGTGCTTGATTTTGGTGATTCCATTTTCTTGCGCCAGCCGGTCACTGATGCGATGATCGAGCGCGTGCAGCCAACCGGACTGCTCACGCTGTACTCGCTCACGCTGGCGGTCCTCATCGCGATCCCGGCCGGCGTGATTGCCGCTGTGCGGCGCAACTCGTTTGTGGACCGTCTGCTCATGGTCATGTCGATCAGCGGCGCGGCCATTCCGAGTTTCTTTTTCGGCATCATGTTGATCCTGATATTTGCCGTCATTCTCGGCTGGCTGCCTTCTGGCGGCTACACCGATATCGGAGACGATCCGATCCTGCATTTCAAGGGCATGATCTTGCCGTCGCTGACACTGGGTTTCTCCGCCGCTGGATTGATGGCGCGCATGGTTCGGTCGACGATGCTGGATGTGCTCAAAGAAGATTACGTACGCACCGCCTTCGCAAAGGGCTTGCCCCAGAGGAAGGTGGTGCTCGCGCACGCTCTCCGCAACGCGCTGATCCCCTCCATGACCGTGCTCGGTATCTCGCTCGCGGGCTTGCTCGGGGGTGCGATCGTGATTGAGACAGTGTTCAACCTGCCCGGAATGGGCAGACTCGTGGTGCAGAGCATCACGCGGCGCGACTTCCCGGTTATTCAGGGAGTGGTGCTGATCACGGCAGTCATCCAAGTGCTCGTGATGTTGCTCGTTGATGTGTTGTATGTATACGTGGATCCGAGGGTGCGCTATGGCTCTGACTGAGACCAGAGAGGGGTTAGCCGGTGCCCCGGCGACGAAATCCCGCAGGTTCCGTCTCTCGTCAATCACACCGGCATCGAGATACTACTGGGTGCGTCTGGTGTTTGAGAATCCGACGGCGATTGTCAGCCTGTTCTTCCTGGCAGGTGTCTTGCTGCTTACCATCCTGGCGGCGGCCGTCACGTCGTATGCGCCGACCTTTGTCAACCCTGCCGATCGTCTCCAGAACCCGGGTTCGGATTACTGGTTCGGAACCGATACCCTGGGCCGGGACGTTTTCTCTCGCTCGGTGTATGGCGCGCGCGTCTCGCTGCTCGTCGGCGGCGTGGTGATGCTGGGCTCCGGGATCCTGGGGTCGATAATCGGGCTGATCGCGGGTTACTACGAGCGGGTTGACAACGCGTTTATGCGCGTGATGGACGGGTTCGAGGCGTTCCCGGGCATCCTGCTCGCGATCGCGATCATGGCGTCTCTGGGAGCGGCGACACAGAACGTGATCCTGGCGCTGGTGGTGGTGTTCACGCCAAATGTCGCGCGACTTGTGCGCAGTACGACACTGGTGACCAAGCAACAGCCGTATGTGGAATCCGCCAGGTCCATCGGCATGCGTGACTCCGTTATCCTGCGGCGCTACGTCTTTATGAACTCCCTGTCTCCGCTCATCGTGCAGTGCACGTTCGTGGTGGCGTTTGCGATCCTGGCTGAGGCGTCGCTCTCCTTCCTGGGTGCAGGCGTCCCGCCGGGAACACCGACCTGGGGCAACATGGTGAGTGAGGGCCAGGGCTATCTGCAACGTGCCTGGTGGATCGCAATCTTCCCCGGCACGTTCCTGTTTCTCACGGTCATGGCGATCAACCTGATCGGAGACGGGCTGCGTGACGCGCTCGATCCACGATCGCGGGAGCGGTAGCAGGCACGTCTGGCGCGACGGCTATCCAGTTCTCTGGTACATTGGCGCAGACGACTACGGGGGAGGTAGAGATACCTTCCCCGGCTTCGGTGTCTGGAGGAGCGCGCTTACTCCAGATGAGCGTGCAAAGTACGAGGAGATCATCGAATGAAGTACCCCGAATCGCTCAACCTCGCGCTGACGGGCGATAGTATCGTTCTACGGAAGATCGCCGTCTATGAGGACGAACCGACCGCTGAGCTGGTCCGGTTGATTCAGGCAGCGGATGTCGCCTTTACCAATCTGGAAGTGCTGCCCAACGACTATCGCGGTTACCCCGCGGTTGAGAGCGGCGGGTCGCACTTCGCGGCCCATCACTGGGTCGTCGACGAGTTGACGAAGATGGGCTTCGACCTCTTCAGCTGCGCCAACAACCACGCGCTGGATTACAGCATTGCCGGTTGTGTGGCGACGATTGAGGCGCTGGAGAAAAAGGGCGTCGCTTTCAGCGGCATCGGCCGCAACCTCGGCGAGGCCCGGATGCCGGTGTACCATGATTCGCGTGCCGGTAGTGTGGCGATGATCTCGTGTAGCTCCTCTTTCGCAAAGGGACAGCATGCCGGCGAGCAGCGCCCGGACCTACAGGGCCGCCCCGGACTCAACCCCATCCGGTACGAGACCGTCTACGAGCTTCCCGAGGAACGGCTGAATGCTCTGAAGGCGATCGCCGACGAGCTTGGCGTTGAGCAACGCCGGCAGGAGCGCTTGCAGTCGGGCTTCTATTTTCCGCCGGACGACCCAACCATCTTCCCGTTCATGGACCAGAACTTCCGCGCAGCCGAGACGGCCGCGATTCGCACGACTCCGCACCAGAAGGATATGAACGCAATCGCGGACTGGACGCGGGAGGCTGCCACACGCGCCGATCTGGTGATGGTGAGCTTGCACGCCCACGAACAGGGCGACAGCAGGGAAGACCCGGCCGAGTTTATTCCCGTGTTCTGCCGGCAGATGATCGACGCGGGCGCTGACATGGTGGTCGGACACGGCCCGCATCTGATTCGCGGCATGGAGCTGTACAAGGGCAAGCCCATCTTCTACAGCCTGGGGAACTTCGTCGGTCAGAACGAGCTGGTATGGAAACTGCCGGCCGACTCCTACGAGCGCTTCCGGGTAGACCCGTCAAAAACGCCGGGTGACGTCTTCCGGTCCCGCTATGACAACGACAAAAAGGGTTTCCCGACCGACAAAAAGTACTGGGAGTCGCTGATGCCCATCTGCCGCTACCAGGATGGCGAGCTGGTAGGGATCGATGTGTACCCGGTGACGCTCGGCCTTGGGGAGCCTTCCTACCGCCGTGGCCGCCCGCGGCTCGCGCAGGGTGACGAGGCTGCTGCGATCCTGGATCGCTTTGCGTGTTTGTCTCAGACGTTCGGCACGAAGGTGTGTCGTGATGGCGAGATCGCGACGGTTCAGCTCGGTGGTTGATACGCTTGCGGAGCCTCTGTTGGAGCGGCGAACGACCGTCCCTCACGCGATCCGAATTGTGCATAGGCGCCGATGATACCTGTCGCGACCCTACCAAAAAGGCGGTCGGATAAGGTATCATCGGAGACTGCGGAACAGCGTTCGCCTGCCCGCAAATTCCGGGACTGAGCTATCACATCTGATTATCACTCCCGCATCGTGCTCTAAACGGAACCCAGCGGCGAGAGTAAGCCGCTGGCTGAGAGGAAATGCTGTTGTTCTCCTGGTGGGAGTCATTTGTAGATCTGATCGAGTGGGGTCTGATCTCTATAGCTGATTTCACCGGTAACGGTGGATTGGCCATTATCCTATTTACCGTTCTTATCAAGACGGTACTGCTGCCGTTGACGGTGAAGTCCGTCAAGTCTACGGCCGCAATGCAGGAGCTCCAGCCGAAGATCAAGGAGCTTCAAAAGAAGTATGGCAAGGACCGGCAACGTCTCTCGCAGGAGACGATGCAGCTCTATGCCGAATACAACATCAACCCGGCGGCGGGTTGTCTGCCGCTCATCCTGCAGATGCCGATCTTCTTTGGCCTCTTCTTTGCGATTCGTCGCTCCTCAGAGGCGGCATCCGGGCACTTTGGCGACAGCTTTCTGTGGATCGGGAGTCTTGCGCAGGCTGACCAGTTCAGTCTGATCTTCTTCCCAATCGCGCCGCTGGCGATCCTGGCCGGTGTGTTCCAGTTCATCCAGATGCGGATGATGCGCCCGCGTAACCAGGGCAAGGTCACCGACCCGCAGCAGGCCATGATGCAGATGATGATGAACTTCATGCCGCTCATGGTTGTTGTCTTCGGTTGGAGCTTCCCGGCCGGCGTGGTGCTGTACTGGGTGACGCAGAGCGTCTACTCTGTTATTCAGCAGTGGTTCATCACTGGTTGGGGCGCCATCGGCGATTGGGCGCCGTGGTTGCCTGAGCTTCCCGAGCATCGCCGACTGGGGCACCGCAAGCCCTCGAAGAGCAACGTGGTGGTGAGCGGCGAGCCGGCGCAGCAGCGCGGCGTCATGGGCTGGATGCAGCGCCAGGCGATGCAGATGGAAGAGAAGAAGGCGGAGCGGGACGCGGCGCGTCCATCGCGCTCCTCGACCGGCACCGCCCGCGGCGAGCGCGCAGCGCCAGCAGAAGTTGAGGTTGAAGCGCACGAGCCGGAGGCTCAGGACGGTGTCGTCCGCATGAAGGCTCGGGGCGGTAAAGTTAAGCGGTCCGGCGGCAAGGCTGTCCAGGGCGGCTCGACGAACGGCACAGCCAGCAACAACACCGGGAACGAACGCCGGCCCAAGCCCACGCCACGCCGCCCTCGCGGCGGCAAACAGAGTAACGCCGGCAACGATTAGGCCGCGGGCGCGCTGATGAGTCGGCGCGCCGATCGTTCTCAGTAGCGACGAGAGGAACAGGGCGCCCATGGATCGGTTGCATGTCGTAGAGATTCAAGCGCGCTCGGCCGAAGAGGCCACCAGGCTTGCCCTGGAGCAGCTCGGCGTCAAGGAAGACCAGGTCGATGTCGAGATTCTTGCGCGCACCGAGCCTGACATGTACGGTGAGGGTGAAGTCCTGATCCGTGCGACGGTTCGCGGGCGTGCTCCGCAGCCCGCTCGTGGCTCTCGCGAGCAGCGGGGACGTCCGCGAGACTCGCGCTCATCCGACGGCGCTCAGCGGGGTAATGCCTCACGTGGCAGGCAGCCTCGCGATGGACGCGCATCCGCCCAGGCAACCTACTCGCGAACCCCGCCTGCCGCGCCACAGCCGCGCCGGCCATCAGCCGCGACAGACGAGGAGACGGTTGCCCTCGAAGATCTGACCAAGGGCATCGTGCGCGAGCTGCTGTCGTTGATGGACGTCCACGCTGACGTGATGGCCGTGGATAACCCGTCGGTTATGGAGATCAGTTCCGAGGATCCCTCGACGGTCTTTATCGACATCAACGGCCGAGATCTGGGCATGTTGATCGGCCGGCGTGGCGAAAACCTGAGCCAGCTCCAATACATGGTGAACCTGATGGTGAACCGACGGACCGAAAAGTGGGTGCGCGTCATCCTGGATGTCGAGAGCTATCGCACGCGGCGTGAAGAGTCGCTGATCGCCCTGGCCGAGCGGGTCGCCCAACAGGTGGCGCGCAATAAGCGACCGATCGCTCTGGAGCCGATGCCGGCCAACGAGCGCCGCATCGTTCACATGACACTCAAGGGCAAGCCCGGCGTGTCAACGTCCTCCAGCGGCGAGGGTGCGCTCCGGCGCGTTACGGTATTTCCACAGTAAGGCGCACTCGATTAGGTGTGGCTTCGCAGAGCGGTAGCGCACGTCCCTTTACCCGATCTGGTTGTCAGCCGTCACTCCTTATAGACAGGCCATAGCCGCGATGAGCAGCGCTTTCCCACCGGACTATCTGGCGATAGGCCACCTCACCGTTGATATGACAGACGAGGGCCCGATGCTGGGTGGCACCGCTCTATATGGTGCGTTGACCGCGGCACGTTTTGGCGCGAGGGCCGCGATCCTGACACGCGCGAACCTGGACGCGCTCGATCCCGCGCTGCGGGCACAGCTCGACGAGATCGCCGGAGAGGTTGAGATCGTCGTGCAGTCTAGCCGGCACACCACCAGCTTCACGAACTCGGAACGAGCCGGACGCCGCCTGCAGCAGCTCCACTCCTGGGCCGGAGAGATTGACCTGACCGGCGCTCCGCCCGCCTGGCGCTCCGCAGAGGTGATCCACCTTGGGCCGGTGGCTCAAGAGATCGACATTCGCGGAACAGGCCGGCTCTCAGCCGGGTTGCTGGGTTGCACGCCACAGGGCTGGATGCGTCGCTGGGACGAGCGCAAGTTCGGGGCAGTGCAGGCCACCCCGCTCAGGCTACCGACCGATCTATTGGCGCGTATTGACGCGATGGTTGTGTCGTCTGAGGAGTACACCCACTCGCGCGAGGCGGTTGAGTCGGTTGGACGGCGTGCGCTTGCGGCCGTCACCCGCGGTCAACAGGGCGCCTTGCTCATCGACCGGGGTGCGTCGAGTGACTTGTCGTCGTTCACCACGAAGATCGTCGACTTGACCGGTGCAGGGGATGTGTTTGCAGCCGCCCTCTTTGTGATGCGGTCGCGCAAAGAGTCCACGACGCGTAGCGCGCGCTACGCCGCAGCCGCGGCCGGGCTGTCAGTCCAGGGACGTGGAGTGCAAGCGATCCCGACCCTTGCGGAGGTCGAGGAGCTGCTCGGTGTCCAGGCGCCCGAGTATCAATAACACGTGCCTCTCCCGATCTGGTAAGTAGGAATCCATTCATGTACCAGGACACGATCGCGGCGATTGCTACTCCGCCCGGTGAGGGTGGTATCGGCATCGTCCGGCTGAGTGGGCCGGAGGCGAATTCCATAGCGACGGCGCTGTTCCGGCGAGGCCGGAACGCTCGTCCAGTGTGCGTTGCCGACCTGCAGAGCCACCACCTGTACTATGGCGCAATTGTCGACCCGGCCAGCGGCCGGCAGGTTGACGAGGTCATGTTGGTGCGCATGGCCGCGCCACGCACCTACACCCGCGAAGACGTTGTGGAGATCAGCTGTCACGGTGGCTTGACACCGGTGCGTGAGGTGCTCTCCTTGTGTCTTACGCATGGGGCGCGGCCTGCCGAGGCGGGTGAGTTCACCTTGCGCGCGTTCATGAATGGCCGCATCGATCTTAGCCAGGCCGAGGCGGTCGCCGGAGTGGTCGCTGCTCGGACGGTGCAGTCACTCGATCTCGCGGTTGGCGAGCTGCGCGGACGGTTGAGCCAACGCCTCAAGCCTGCGCGGGATTCTCTCGTCGAGACCCTGGCGTACCTTGATGCGGCCGCCGATTTCCCTGACGACGAGATCCCCTCGTTCGAGCTTCGCCCTGCTCTGGAGCAGGCTCGCGAGGCACTGGAGGTTGTGGTGGCCTCGGCCCAGACCGGGTTGCTGTATCGTGAAGGTATTCAGGTGGCGATCGTTGGGCGGCCGAACGTCGGCAAGTCAAGCTTGCTCAATACCCTGTTGCGTTCAGAGCGTGCAATCGTCACCGAGGTAGCCGGAACGACCCGTGACGTGATAGCCGAGTCCATCAATCTGCGCGGCATCCCCGCCACCCTGCTCGACACGGCCGGGATAACCGAGACCGAGGATATTGTCGAGAAGATGGGTGTCGATCGTTCCCAGCGGGCGCTGGCGACGAGCGGCCTGGCGTTGTTCGTGCTGGACCGTTCGGAGCCGGCTACGGCACAGGATGTGGTCGTTGCGGACCTGCTTGCGGAGCGATTGGAGGATGGCGAGGTGCTGGTGGCGCTCAACAAGAGCGATTTGCCGGCCAGCCCGGAAATTGACCGCGTGTTGAGCAGGCTCCCGGGCGTCCCTGTGGTGGAGATCTCAACGCTGAGTGGCTCGGGAATCGACCAGTTGGAGTCCACGCTGTACGAGCTGGTCGTCGGTAGAAGCGAGGTTACCGCTGAACCTGCGCTGGTCACGGTGCGCCAGTTAGATGCGTTGCGTAGGGCCCTGGATGGTGTGGTCTCGGCGCAGAGCGGGTTGGAAGCTGCGGTTCCCCTGGATCTGCTCGCGGTGGATGTGCGCAGCGCCCTCTACGCGGTTGGTGAGATTACCGGTGAGCGGGTGAGTGAGGCCGTCCTTGATGAGATCTTCAGCCGGTTCTGCATCGGAAAATAGCGCCAGTACGGCCAGCCTGGCAATCCCATCATCATGACGTATGACGATGCCCTGGAGTTTCCCGATAGTGGCAAGGCCCTCCGTACGGGTGCAATTATGGACGTGTCCAACTTGATCCGCTCATGAGGAATGCGTAACGGCGCAATTCATTGCGCCTTGCATGGCTGCTGGGGCGCCGGTGAGGGCGCAATGAATTGCGCCGCTACGAAAAGACAGAGTGGCTCGCAACTAACGGGCTCCGCGCGGGCCAGAGCCCGATCGCCTGGGTTGTTCGCAAGCCAGGCTCGACGCAGTCGAATGGGATGAACATCCCCTAAAACACTCGCGCGATTACGACCACAACTGAGAGCGGCACCGAGAGCGCCACGAGCATGGCGGCAGCCGTCTCGATCGTGTGCACGAGGAGTGCGGCGAAGAGTTCCTTCATACGGCAGATGATCCGTCCCACCTATCTACGTCAGCGACGTCGACAGGGTCCAGCGTACCGGAATAATCATTGGTTAGTGTAAAGCAGTGTACAACACAGTTATGTTCTGCGATACACCCTTGTTGTATGAAAAACGAACGAGATCCGCTTTGGTTTCGGGCCGAGAGATGGGAGAAAAGTGCTATTCAGCTACCGAGCGCATGACCGCGATCAGGTTCGCTTTCTCCTCAAACCCCACTCCAGGAGACTCCGGTAACCTCACGCGGCTGTTCTCCACCTGAAGGCCATCTGCAAACCCGCCAAAGGGTTGGAAGACGCCGGGATAGGATTCGTTGCCGCCCAGACTAAGCCCGGCGGCGATGTTGAGCGCCATCTGGTGCCCGCCGTGCGGCACACATTGTCGCCTGGACCAGCCATGCGCTTCGATGGTGTCAATCATGCGCAGGTACTCCACCAGGCCGTAGGAGAGCGCGGGGTCAAACTGGAGGATGTCGCGGTCGGGACGCATGCCGGCGTAGCGGATGAGGTTGCGGGCGTCGGGCATTGAGAAGAGGTTCTCGCCGGTCGCCATCGGGTGGGCGTAGTGGTTGGCCAGCTCGCATTGCAGGGCATAATCGAGCGGATCGCCCGCCTCCTCGTACCAGTGCAACCCATAGGGCTGCATGGCCTCAGCGTATTGCACAGCGGTATCGAGATCGAAGCGGCCGTTCGCATCGACCGCGAGATTGGCGCCACTGCCGGTGACGGCGATGACCGCCTCAATCCGGCGCAGGTCCTCTGCGAGCGGGGCGCCGCCGATCTTGATCTTGACCGTCGTGTACCCCAGGTCAAGGAAGCCGCGCATCTCGTCCTGGAGCGCGGAGAGGTCTTTGTCCGGCTGGTAATAGCCGCCAGCAGCGTAGACCCAGACCTCGTCATCGAACCGGCCGCCGTTGAAGCGCTCGGCCAGTACTCGGTAGAGCGGCTTCTCTTCGATCTTGGCGACGGCATCCCACAGCGCCATATCGAGCACGCCCACGGCGACCGAGCGCTCACCGTGTCCGCCGGGTTTTTCGCCGGTCATCATGATGTCCCAAGCGCGCTGTGGGTCCAGGTTGGCACCTTCATCATCAAGAAGGGCCACAGGATCAGCATTCAACAACCGTGGAATGAATCGCTCGTGGAGCAGCCCGCTTGGGGCGTAGCGCCCGTTCGAGTTGAAGCCGTAGCCGATGACCGGCCGGCCATTGCGCTGGACGTCGGTCACGATCGCGACCACCGAGGCAGTCATCTGGCTGAAGTCAATGAACGCATTGCGAATGTCGGATTTGATTGGCACGGCTTGTTCAAGAATTGCGGTGATTTTCATGTCGCTCCTCCGTCGTTCCGCTCCGTACGATCGGTACAGCATAGACGATGGTATCGCCAATTCGTGTCATGGCGTCCACTCGTGTTCTCGTGGAGGGCGAATGCATCTGAACGTTATGGACGGTCGTTCGCCGGACGATGAGCGGGAAGATACCGAATCCCGTCACATATGCGCAAATCTCGTAATAGAAGACGGCTGATGTCACATATTCAGCGACGGAATGTTATAATTTTGGGAGAATCGGGACAGATACAACAGGACTTTGAGGGGCACGTTGCCGCTGCCTCTTAACTAAACGTTGCGCTAGATGACCCCCGATTGAACGTCAGTCTTCGATCGCCCTCGCGCGCATCGACCCCTGTTTCGAGAACAGCATCTCATGCCGCGGGTAGATGACTGCGCGTCTTAGCTCCGGATGCCGGTGCGCTCGACAAGAACGAAGTGGTTGCCGTCTGGGTCCTTGAACTGGGCCTGCAGCATACCCCAGGGCTGGAGCGTTGGCTCTTCAGAGAAGACGACCCCTTTGCTTGCAAGGTGCCGGTGTGTCTCGGCAATATCCCGACTGAACCAGACGTACATCGCCGAGCCAATGAGCTCGGCGGGATCTTTGCCCGCGCCATGGCCGGAGGTTGGGTGGGGTGTGGAAATCGTGAGGCCGGTTTCAGCCCCCGCAGGCACCACTTCGACCCAGCGATCGTTTTCGCCAAACCGGGTGTCGGTCAAGAGCTCGAAGCCTAGTACGTTTACGTAGAAATCGATGGCTGCGTCCTGATCGCTAACCCAGATGCCAGCCAGCCCGAGCTGAGAAATCATGCATGTGCCTTTCTGTTGTGTCGCTCAACGCCGCCATGACATATGGCGCGTCGTCAGCTGCCGAGAGGGTAGACGCGAACATCATACTGGCACATGCGCGTACGCGCCACGTGGGGTCCAGCAGATGCTGGCGAGATTCTCCAGGAGCGGGCATCAAGACGCCCCGAGTCACTCTGGTACTCTTGTAACAGGGGTGATTTTAAGTGTGTCAATCGCCCGTTCCCCCATGATCTAACCTCTCCAAGCGTGTTTCCGTGGGGTCAACCACTGAACACTCGATATATATATTGAACGTAACGAAGCATTCTATTGAAGACATACACAGGTAGGTGAATCGATGCACATTGACGATGGGCGACGGCGGGTCATTATCGAAGGGGTTACTCCTGAGATTGACGCTGGCCGCTTTCCAATCAAACGCACCATAGGCGAGGAGGTGGTCGTCCAGGCCGACATGTTTACGGACGGTCATGACGCGCTCTCGTGCGTGCTGCTCTATCGTCCTGAGAGTGTGCACGAGTGGTGCGAAACGCCGATGATTGCGTTGGTGAACGATCGGTGGCGCGGTTCCTTCAAGATCGAGCAGTGCGAGCGCTACTGTTACTCACTGCTGGCCTGGGTCGACCATTTCAAGACCTGGACCCGCGATATGGAGAAGCGCATTGCCGCCGGACAGGATATTTCGGTTGAGCGCCAGATCGGCGCACAGCTCGTTGAAGAGGCAGCCGAACGGGCGGCGGGAAGCGATGCTTCCGCGCTCAACACGTATGCCGGCTTGCTGCGCGATCAAACCACGGACATCGACGTTGCTCTCAACCCGGTCCTGACCGTGCTGATGCACCGCTACGCCGACCGCGACTACGCCACCCGCTACGAGCGAGAGCTACCGGTCACGGTGGAGCGCGAGCGGGCGCGCTTTAGCTCCTGGTACGAGCTCTTCCCGCGCTCGGCGTCCCCCGATCCCGCTCGTCACGGCACCTTCAAAGATGTCGAGGCGCGGCTGCCGGCCATCCGGGAGATGGGTTTTGACGTCCTCTACCTGCCGCCGATTCACCCGATTGGCAGGACGTTCCGCAAGGGCAAGAACAACAATGTCAGCGCTCTACCCGGCGAGCCGGGTAGTCCGTGGGCAATTGGGTCCGCGGAAGGTGGGCACAAATCGATCCACCCAGAGCTGGGCACGCTTGAGGATTTCCGGCAGCTCGTCGGTTCGGCGCGTGAAATGGGGATTGACATCGCGCTGGACATCGCCTTCCAGTGCTCGCCGGATCATCCCTATGTCACAGAGCACCCGGAGTGGTTCAAGCACCGGCCGGATGGCTCGATTCAGTACGCTGAGAACCCGCCGAAGAAGTACCAGGACATTTATCCGTTCGACTTCGAAACGGACAACTGGCGCGAGCTCTGGCAGGAGCTCCTGAGTGTCTTCATGTACTGGGCCGAGCAGGGCGTGAGCGTCTTCCGCGTCGACAACCCGCATACCAAGCCGTTCCCGTTCTGGGAGTGGGTCATTGCCGAGGTGAAAAAGGTCTATCCCGATACGATCTTCCTCTCGGAGGCCTTTACCCGGCCGCGGGTGCTCTACCGGCTGGCGAAGCTGGGGTTCACGCAGTCGTATAACTATTTCGCCTGGCGGAACACCCGGCAGGAGTTGACGGAATACCTGACGGAGCTCACCAGGACCGAGGTCGCCGAGTACTGCCGGCCGAACTTCTGGCCGAACACGCCTGACATTCTGACCGAGTACTTGCAGGTTGGTGGCCGGCCAGCCTTCATTTCGCCGGCTCGTGCTGGCCGCCACCCTGGGAGCCAGTTATGGCATCTATGGTCCGGCCTACGAGCTTATGGACAACATGCCGCTGGAGCAGGGCCGCGAAGAATATCTGCACTCCGAGAAATACGAGATCAAGGCCTGGGACATCGATCGTCCGGACAGCCTGCGCGAAATCATCACACTGGTGAACCGCGCCCGGCGTGAGAACCCGGCCCTGCATAGCAATGAGCGGCTGACATTCCACGAGACGGAGAACGATCAGCTCATTGCGTACAGCAAGACCACGGCTGACAAGACGAACACGATACTGACTGTGGTGAATCTCGACCCGCATCATACGCAGTCCGGCTGGGTGCACCTGCCGCTCGAAGAGCTGGGTATCGAAACTGGACAGCCCTTTCAGGTACACGATCTGCTCGGTGGCGCGCGTTACCTGTGGGAGGGTCCAGTCAACTACGTAGAGCTAAACCCGCACGCCATCCCGGCTCACATATTCCGGGTTCGGCACCGGGTGCGCACCGAGCAGGATTTCGATTATTTTGTTTAGGGAACAGCTGGAAACAAGCCGAGAAGGGGACGACCGCTCGTTGATCGACGTACATGAAGAAGATGACCTGACCACAGTCGACGACCCACAGTGGTACAAAGACGCCGTCATTTACCAGTTGCACGTGCGCTCGTTTTTCGACAGCGATAATGATGGAATTGGCGACTTCGCGGGGCTGACCCAGAAGCTCGACTACTTGCAGGACCTCGGCGTTACCGCGATCTGGCTGCTGCCGTTCTACCCGTCTCCGCTCAAGGATGACGGCTACGACATCGCCGATTACACGAACGTCAATCCGTCCTACGGCAACATGCGTGACGTGCGTCGCTTTGTGCGCGAGGCGCACAAGCGTGGACTCAAGGTGATTACCGAGCTCGTGTGTAACCACACGTCAGACCAGCATCCCTGGTTCCAGCGTGCCCGGCGGGCGAAGCCCGGCAGCGTCTACCGCGATTTCTACGTCTGGAGTGACGACGATCAGAAATACGGAGACGCGCGGATCATCTTCAAGGATTTTGAAAGTTCCAACTGGTCCTGGGACCCGGTGGCGCAGGCCTATTACTGGCATCGCTTCTATCACCATCAGCCCGATCTGAACTTCGAGAACCCGAGGGTTCAGCAGGCCATCACAAAGGCGATGGAGTTCTGGCTGGACATGGGCGTCGATGGGTTGCGGCTGGATGCCGTGCCGTATCTCTACGAGCGTGAAGGCACGAACTGCGAGAACTTGCCGGAGACGCACCAGTTCCTGAAGCAGCTCCGCGCACACATTGACGCGAACTATGAAAACCGCATGCTGCTGGCCGAGGCGAACCAATGGCCGGAAGACTCGGTCGAATACTTCGGTGATGGCGACGAGTGCCACATGGCCTTCCACTTCCCGGTCATGCCGCGGCTCTTCATGGCGATCCGGATGGAGGACCGGTATCCGATCATCGATATCCTGGAGCAGACTCCCGATATTCCCGACACCGCGCAGTGGGCCATGTTCCTGCGCAACCATGATGAGCTGACGCTGGAGATGGTCACCGACGAAGAGCGGGACTACATGTACCGGGCCTATGCGCACGATAGTGAAGCGCGCATTAACCTGGGCATTCGCCGCCGGCTGGCCCCGTTGATGGCCAACAACCGCCGCCGCATCGAGCTCATGAACGGGCTCCTGTTCTCGCTGCCCGGGACGCCGGTCATCTACTACGGCGATGAGATCGGCATGGGGGACAACATCTTCCTCGGCGATCGCAACGGCGTGCGCACGCCCATGCAGTGGAGCGGAGACCGCAACGCCGGTTTCTCGACGGCCAACCGGCAGCGGTTGTACTCCCCGGTCGTTGTCGACCCGGAGTACCACTACGAAGCACTGAACGTGGAGGTGCAGCAGAACAATCCACAATCGCTCTTGTGGTGGATGAAGCGGCTGATTGCCCTGCGTCAACGCTATCAGGCGTTCGGGCGCGGCAGCATCGAGTTCTTGCACCCTGACAACCGCAAGGTGCTGACCTACGTCCGCCGGTATGAGGGCGAGACGATTCTGGTCGTCGCGAACCTGTCGCGCTTTGTGCAGGCAGTCGAGCTGGATCTGTCCGAGTTCAACGGCCTGGTGCCCACCGAGATGTTCGGTGGCACCGAGTTCCCGCCAATCGGTGAGCTGCCCTATTTCGTGACCCTTGGTCCACACTCGTTCTACTGGTTCTCGTTGGAAACCTCACGCGAGTCTGGCGACCGGATGAGCCTGGAGCCGGGCGAGATCAAGGTGCCGGCACTCACCGTATCAGGCTCATGGGAGAACCTCCTGTCCGACCGCAATCGCCCAGCGTTGGTGAAGATCTTGCCCGATTACCTGCGCTCGCGACGCTGGTTCGGCGGCAAGGCGCGCCGGATCAAAGAGGTGAGCATCACCGAGACGATCCCGCTACAAAAGGGGGACTTCTCCGCTCGGATCCTGATGGTACAGGTTGACTACACCGACGGTGACCCCGAGACCTACGTGTTGCCGCTCACCTTCGCTACTGGCGAGCGGGCGCAGCACGTGGAGGAGTGGCTGCAGCACGCGGTGCTTGCCAGGGTCAACGTTCGGGACGGTGAAGAGGGCGTTCTCTATGACGCCGTCTGGGACAACGAATTCGGTAGTGCGTTGCTCGACATGATCGCGCGGCGTCGCTCGCCCCGCGGCGAGCATGGTGTGTTGACCACCGCGACAACACGTCAGTTCAAGGAGCTGCGTGGTCCCGCCGAGGCTCATCTCCCAGTGTCAGTGTCACGCGGTGAGCAGAGTAACAGCTCGATCATGTACGGCGAGCGGCTGATCCTGAAGCTCTTCCGCAGAATTGAGGATGGTCAGAACCCCGATCTGGAGATTGGACGGTTTCTCACCGAGAGCACGGACTTCAAACAGATCGCGCCGGTTGCCGGCTCGATCGAGTACGGTCACGGGCGCAACGGGACAGCGACGCTCGGCATCCTGCAAGGCTACGTCCCGAACGAAGGCGACGCCTGGCAGTTTACGCTCGATTCGCTCTCGGCGTTCTTCGAGGATGCGCTGGCTTCAGAACTGCCGCCTGACGCACTGGTTGAGCCCGGCTGCCACCTGTTGGACCTGATAGATGAAGAGATCCCCGCGCTGGCCAATGAGCGCATCGGGGCGTTCATCGAGGAGGTCTACCGCCTTGGGCAGCGCACTGCCGAGATGCATCTGGCCCTCGCGTCGAATCGTGAGGATCCCGCGTTTGCACCTGAGCCGTACTCGATGCTCTACCAGCGCTCGGTGTATCAGTCCATGCGCAGCCAGGCCGGCCGGGTGTTCCAAACGCTCAGGAAACAGGCGGGTAAGCTTCCTGAACTCGCTCAGCAAGACGTTCAGGCGGTGCTGGATCTGGAGGGAGAGATCCGTAGCCGCTTCCAGTCGGTGATCGAAGACCGCCTTCACGCGTCGCGGATTCGTATCCACGGCGACTATCACCTGGGCCAGGTACTCTACACCGGCAGGGATTTCGTGGTTATCGACTTTGAGGGCGAGCCAGCCCGTCCGCTGGGAGAGCGGCGAATCAAGCGCTCCCCGCTCCGCGACGTGGCCGGCATGCTGCGCTCGTTCCACTATGCCGCCTTTGCCACCTTGTACGATCATGGCGCGGGGGTCCCGGTGCGTCCGGGAGACGTGCCGGCCGTCGAGCGCTGGGCCAGCTTCTGGAATGTCTGGGTGAGTGTCGCCTTCCTGAAGGCGTACTTCGAGCGTGCTGCCGGTGCTGACTTCCTGCCTCAGAACCGCGAGGCACTGCGGGTGATGCTCGACGTCTTCGTGCTCGACAAGGCTGTCTATGAGGTCGGATACGAGCTGAATAATCGTCCGGATTGGGTGCGCATTCCGCTCCACGGCATTATGGACGTGGTCCGGCGGCAGGGATAGGCGAGTATGTCTGGACGAGGAGCTGTTCGCGACCTGCACCGCCTCGCCACACTGCATGGCGTCCAGCTGGCCTACTACGATGCACGTGGTGAGCGGAAGAGCGCTACCTCGGAGTCCTTGCTGGCCGTTCTGCGGGCCCTGGGGGTGTCCATCGAATCGATCGAAGATGCCCCCAGGGTTCTGTCTGGAGAGCAACACCGGCTCTGGAACACGCGCGTTGACCCGGTGGCCGTCGCCTGGGTGGGCTCGACCTCGGCGGTCGACCTGCGGCTGCCGTTCGACCACCGGGACGCCAGAATCGCAGCCCGGCTCTCTTTGGAGGATGGCCTCAGCCGCGACTGGGCATTCGATCTCAGCCAGATGCCGGTTGAGATGGAGGTCGAGATCGGCGGGTCGGGCTACGTCCTGAAGAAGATGCCGCTCCCCGAGGGATTGCCCTGGGGGTATCACGAGCTGCAGCTCACCTTCGATGATGGCGTCTTTCAGACGCTGGTGATTTCCGCTCCCCAGCATGCGTTTGCCGGTGGACAGGGAACCCGGCAGCGTTCGTGGGCCGCGTTTTTGCCCCTCTATGCCGTTCAGACCGCGCATGGCCTGGGCACCGGCGATTATGGTGATCTGGCAACACTGGTGAACTGGGTGCGAGAGCTGGGTGGCGACATGTTCGGCACGTTGCCACTCCTGCCGACGTTCCTGAACAAGCCGTTCGACCCCAGTCCGTACTCGCCGGTGACCAGGCGGTTCTGGAGCGAGCTTTACCTCGATGTGCACCAGATACCAGAGCTCGACGCTTCGCCAACCGCCCAGGCGCTCCTGATTTCCAGTGACATGGAGAAGGAGATCGAGGACCTGCGCCACAGCGAGCTCGTCGATTACCGCAGCGTGATGGCCATGAAGCGCAAGGTGCTGCAGGAGCTGTCGCGAACCCTGCTGGCCGAGCAATCAGACCGCCTCGCCCAGTTCCACCACTGGGTGAACCAGAATCCCCTCGCCCGCCAGTACGCCCGGTTCATGGCTGTCGTTGACCGTACCGGCGCTGCCTGGCAGGCCTGGCCTGACGGTCTCTGTGACGGCGAGATCGAAGATGGCGATTTCGACCCGGATGATGCCCACTACCACCTCTATGTACAGTGGCTGGCACAGGAACAGATGGCCGCTCTCGGGGAGCAGACGGGCACGGGTGGCTCCGGACTTTATCTGGACCTGCCGCTGGGCGTTCACCGCGGCGGTTTTGACGTGTGGAGCGAGCGCGACGTCTTCGCCGTGGATGCCCGGGCAGGCGCGCCGCCGGATGTCCTGAATGCCGAGGGGCAGGATTGGGGCTTCCCGCCGATGCACCCGCAGCGGATTCGCGAGCGCAGGTACGATTACTTCATCCAGTCACTCCGGCATCATCTACGTCACGCGGGCGCGCTGCGGGTCGACCATGTGATGAGCCTGCACCGGTTGTACTGGATTCCCGGCGACGCCGCGTCACGAGACGGCGTCTACGTCCGCTACAACGCCGAGGAGCTGTACGCGATCCTGCTGCTGGAGTCGCATCGCAGCCAGACACTGGTCATCGGTGAGGATCTTGGGACGGTCCCACGTGAAGTGACGGCCGCGATGTCGGCGCACCGGCTGCAGCGCATGTATGTCTTCCCGTTCCAACTGGGCCGGGAGAACGGCGACGCGTTGAACCCGGTCGGTGCAGGCATGCTGGCCAGCTTGAATACGCACGACCTTCCACCGTTCGCGACAGAGTGGAGCAACATCGAAGCTGGCCGTCAGGAGCGGATCACTCGTTTCCTGTACGAGCATGGCTGGCTAGACACGCCGACAACCGAGGATCCACAGATGGTCATGAACGCGCTGACCCGCTATCTCGCCGACAGTCCGGCGCGGATGGTGCTGGTGAACCTGGAAGATCTCTGGCTGGAAACCGAGCGACAGAATGTGCCCGGGACGATTGACGAACACCCGAACTGGCGCAGAAAGGCACGCTACGACCTTGAGGCGTTTACCCGCATGCCGAAAGTCACCGACGCGTTGCGTGAGCTCGACCTGCTCCGAAAGCGAGGGAAGTAACCATTGACGAATCACGACCACAGCGGCCACACCGTAACGGAGGCGCGCGATCAGCCAGTGATGACCGATCTGAGCCTGTTGACGAACGATGACCTGTACCTGTTCAACGAGGGCAGTCACCTGCATCTGCCCGACAAGCTGGGCAGTCATGTGACCACCCACAACGGCGTGAACGGCACCTACTTTGCCGTTTGGGCTCCCAACGCCCGGGCGGTGTCCGTTATTGGTGACTTCAACCACTGGAACCCTGGTACGCACCCACTGCAGGTCAAGGCCAACTCGGGTATCTGGGAGGGGTTCATCCCTGGTGTCAAGCTTGGGCATATCTACAAGTACCAGATCCAGTCGCGCCATCATGGCTACAGCGTGGCCAAAGCGGACCCGTTCGCAGTCCACGCCGAGACGCCGCCGCGCACTGCCTCGATTGTCTGGCACACAGAATACGATTGGGAAGATGACGTCTGGATGGGCGAGCGCGGCCGGCACAACGCCTCCGACGCGCCACTCTCGATCTATGAAGTACACCTGGGCTCGTGGATGCGGCTACCCGAGGAGGGCGGCCGGATGCTCACGTACCGGGAGCTTGCGCCCAAGTTAGTGGAGTACGTGCAACAGCTCGGGTTCACGCACGTTGAGCTGATGCCGATCACCGAGCACCCCTTCTATGGATCGTGGGGCTACCAGACGACCGGCTACTTCGCCCCGACCAGCCGCTACGGCACGCCGCAGGACTTCATGTACTTCGTGGAGTACCTGCATCAGAACGGGATTGGCGTGATCCTGGACTGGGTGCCGTCGCACTTCCCAAGCGATGAGCACGGGCTGGCCTATTTCGACGGCACGCATCTCTTCGAGCATGCCGATCCACGTCAGGGCTATCACCCGGACTGGAACAGCTACATCTTCAACTATGGCCGCAACGAGGTGCGTAGCTTCCTGCTGAGCAGTGCCATCTACTGGTTGGAGAAATACCACATCGACGGTATTCGGGTGGACGCCGTCGCGTCGATGCTCTACCTGGACTACTCCCGTAAGGCGGGAGAGTGGATCCCCAACAAGCATGGCGGACGAGAAAACCTGGAGGCTATTTCGTTCCTGCGCCGGCTCAACGAAGAGATCTATGGCCGCTTCCCGGATGTCCAGACGATGGCCGAGGAATCGACCGCCTGGCCGATGGTTTCACGGCCGACCTACCTGGGTGGGCTCGGGTTCGGCATGAAGTGGGACATGGGCTGGATGCACGACACGCTCCAGTATTTCGAGAAGGAGCCGGTCTTCCGGAGATACCATCACGGTGACCTCACCTTCCGCATGGTGTACGCCTTCTCCGAGAACTTCGTCCTGCCGTTGTCGCACGACGAGGTCGTGCACGGCAAAGGCTCGCTGATTGCGAAGATGCCGGGCGATGACTGGCAGAAGTTCGCAAACCTGCGCTTGCTCTATAGCTACATGTACGCCCAGCCGGGGAAGAAGCTGCTCTTCATGGGCTCCGAGTTCGCCCAGTGGCGGGAGTGGCGCCACGATTACAGCCTGGACTGGGATCTCACCGCGTACCCGCCACACCAGGGTATCCAGCGCGCGCTGGAAGAATTGAACCGTCTCTACCGGAATGAGACCGCGCTGCACGAGCTGGACTTCGAGCCGGCGGGCTTCGAGTTCATCGACGCCAGTGACTCGGAGAATAGCGTGTTGAGTTTCATGCGCCGTGGCCGGGAGACTGACGATGTCATCGTGGCTGTGTTTAACTTCACGCCCGTGCCGCGCAGCAACTACCGGGTAGGTGTACCGAAGCGTGGATTCTGGACCGAGATCTTCAACAGCGACGCCACGGAGTACGGGGGAAGCGGCCAGGGCAATGTGGGCGGCGTTGAGAGCACGCCGGTGTCGTGGCACGGGCGTCCACACTCGATCAACTTGACCGCGCCGCCGCTTGGCGCCGTGTTCCTGAAATGCGAGCGTTAACCGTTGACCCGTTATCAACTTGGTGCGACCTATCTCGGTGATGGGCGCTGCCAGTTCCTCGTCTGGGCTCCCAAAGCGGAGCGCGTTGAGGTGCATATCCAGGCACCCTCCGATTGCACCCAGCTGCTCACCCGAGAGGAGTGCGGCTACTACCGTGGTGTGCTGGAGAACGTCTATCCAGGCGCGCTCTACGCATACCGGCTGGACGGTGGCGAGGGCCGGCCGGACCCGGCATCCCGTCATCAGCCGAGCGGCGTGCACGGCCCCTCAGAGGTCGTCGACCCGCACGCGTTTGTGTGGGGCGACGCCGGCTGGAAGGGTGTCCCGCAGCACGAGCTGGTGATCTATGAGATGCACGTCGGCACGTTTTCTCCTGCGGGCACGTTCGACAGCGCGATCCCCTATCTGGACGAGCTCAAGGATCTCGGCATAACGGCCGTCGAGGTCTTGCCGGTTAACGCCTTTCCAGAGGAGCGGAACTGGGGCTATGACGGCGTGTTGCCGTTTGCCGTGCAACACTCGTACGGTGGCCCGGAGGGGTTTCGCCGGTTTGTGGACGCCTGTCACCAGCGCGGGCTGGGCGTGATTCTCGACATCGTCTACAACCACCTTGGCCCCGAGGGGAACTACCTCGCAGAGTTCGGCCACTACTTCACCGGCCAGCACCTGACCCCGTGGGGCTCCGCGATCAACTTTGACGGGAACCACAGCGATGAGGTCCGGAAATATTTCATCCAGAATGGGATATACTGGTTGACAGAATATCACCTGGATGGGTTCCGGCTCGATGCGATTCACGCGATATACGATCAGACGTCCACGCCATTTCTCGAAGAGTGGACGGCGGCGGTACAGCGGCGCGGCGAAGAACGTGGCGCGCGCCCGGTGATCATCGCCGAGAGCATGATGAATGACCCGAAGGTGATTCAGCCTGCCGTGGTGGGCGGCTTTGGCATGGACGCTGAGTGGAACGATGATTTCCATCATGCCCTGCACGTCCTGTTGACCGGCGAGCGTACCGGATATTACCGCGACTACTCCGGCGTTACCGACCTCGCGAAGGCGTTCCGGCAGGGCTACGTCTATACCGGCGAGCACATGACGTATCGCGGCCGGCGACATGGCCGCGTACCGCACAACACCGAGGCGCGCCAGTTTCTGGCATATTCCCAGACACACGATCAGGTGGGCAATCATGCCGGGTCTGCCCGGTTGAGCGGTCTGATCGATTTTGAACGGCTCAAGCTCGCGGCTGGCGCGGTGATGCTCTCGCCCTTCATTCCAATGCTCTTCATGGGTGAAGAATATGGCGAGACGAACCCGTGGTGGTACTTTGTCGACCACCGTGACCCCGATCTCCTCGCAGCTGTCCGCGAGGGGCGCAATGCAGAGTTTGCCGGGTTTGATTGGGGCGACGAGATAGCCGACCCGGGGGCGGAAGCGTCGTTTTTCGGATCCAAGCTGCAGCACCATCTCAAGCAGGAACCGAGGCACAAGTCGCTACGGCGCTGGTATCAGGAGCTTATACGCGCGCGGCGCGCGGTGCCCGCGCTGCGTCACCTCAGCTTCGAGCAGCAGCAGGTCATTGCCTTTGATCTTGAACAGGTGCTCCTGGTCCATCGTTGGCACGAGGGGAACGATATCGCGGCGCTCTTCTCGTTCGCCGAGCAGCCGGTGACGTTACGTTTGCCATTCCCAGCAGGCACCTGGACCAAACGGCTCGACTCGACTGATGAACAGTGGCAGGGCAACGGTAGCGAAATTCCCGGCTCCGTACGATCAACTGGTGCGATCGAGCTCACGCTCGGTCCACACAGCTGTGTGCTCTTTGAACGGGTCGTAAAGGAACAGTAGTTGCAGCGCTATGTCTGTGTTCACGGGCATTTCTACCAGCCGCCGCGCGAGAACCCCTGGCTGGAAGAGGTCGAGATCCAGGATGAGGCGTATCCCTTCCATGATTGGAACGAGCGCATCACCTTTGAGTGCTACGCCGCGAATGCGGCATCGCGGATCCTGAACGATCGCGGCGACATTCTGGAGATCGTCAATAACTACTCCAGGATCAGCTACAACTTCGGCCCAACCCTCCTGAGCTGGCTTGAGCGGCACGCGCCAGACACGTACCAGGCCATTCTGGATGCCGACCGTGACAGCCAGCAGCGTTTTGGTGGACATGGTTCGGCGCTGGCACAGGTCTACAATCACATGATCATGCCGCTGGCAAACGAGCGCGACAAGCGTACCCAGACGATCTGGGGCTTGCGTGATTTCGAGCACCGCTTTGGCCGCAAACCCGAGGGCATGTGGCTGAGTGAAACGGCTGTTGACCTTGAGTCTTTAGAGATCCTGGCTGAGCAGGGTGTCGGTTTCACGATTCTGGAGCCCAACCAGGCGCAGCGGATTCGCCCGCTCAACGGGCGGGTCTGGAAGACGTCAGCGGCGGAAAGATTGACACGACCGTGCCTTACCGCGTCGCACTACCGTCGGGCCGTTCGATTGACGTCTTCTTTTATAACGGTCCTGCAAGCCGGGCCGTCGCCTTCGAGAACTTGCTCGGGAGCGGTGAGACGTTCGCCAACCGGCTTGTGAGCCTGTTCAACGACGAGCGCGATGGTCCGCAGCTAGCGCATATCTCGACCGACGGTGAGAGCTACGGGCACCACCATCGTTTTGGGGACATGGCGCTCGCGTATGCCTTGCAATGCATCGAAGAGCGCGAGCTGGCGAAGCTCACCAACTACGCGCAGTTTCTCACGATCCGCCCCCCGGAGCATCTTGTCGAGATCGTGCCCGGGACCTCCTGGAGCTGTGCCCACGGGATCGAACGCTGGCGCAGTGGTTGTGGCTGTGGCGAGGGACCGGGCCCGGCGTGGAGTCTCGAGTGGCGCGCTCCGCTGCGTGACGCGCTCGACTGGCTGCGCGACAGCCTCGTATCCCGCTACGAGTCCGCGGCGCGCGAGCTGTTTCCGGACCCGTGGCAGGCACGCGACGAGTACATCGCTATTATTCTGGATCGCTCGCCAGAGAATGTAGAGCGTGTCTTGACGCGACTCGCCGGGCGGCGTCTCAGTGAAGCAGAGACCGTCCAGGCGCTGAAGTTGCTGGAGATGCAGCGTCAGTCGATGCTGATGTACACGAGCTGCGGCTGGTTCTTTGAGGACGTTGGCCGTATCGAGACGGTTCAGATTCTGCAGTACGCGGCCCGGGCAATGCAGCTGGCGCAAGACGTGTTCGGGGAATCATTTGAGGAGCACTTCCTCGAGATTCTCGCGCAGGCAGAGAGCAACGATCCCACGCTAGGCAACGCGGCGGCTATCTATGAGTCCCGGGTGCGGCCCGCCATCGTGGATCTGCCCAAGGTCGGAGCCCACGTCGCGATGACCTCGCTCTTCCACAACCGCCACGAACATATCGAACTCTATTGTTACCAGGCAACGCTGCGCGACTACCAGACGCTCATTGCAGGCCGGGCACGTCTAGCGGTTGGTCAGGTAGAGCTCAGGTCGCAGCATCACGCATGAGTCCAGCTTGCTGAGCTTCGCGGTCTTGCATCTCGGCGATCACAACATTGATTGTGGCGTGCGAGCGCTCGGCGACGAGCGCTATCAGGAGATGGTTGCCGACGTTACCGGTTCATTCAAGCGGGGAGACCTCTCGGCGACCATCCGGGCGCTCGATCGGCAGTTCGGGGCGCACGCGTATTCGTTGCGCTCGCTGTTCCGTGACGAGCAGCGCCGCATCCTCGATCAGATCCTTGAAGCCACCCTGGGCGACGTTGAGGGGGTCATCCGGCACGTCTATGAGGATCACGCGGCGCAGATTCGTTTCCTGGATTATCTCGGCGCTCCCCTGCCCGATGCACTGCGATCGACGGCCGAGGTCGTCATGAACATCGACGTGCGCAAGGCCTTCGAAGCCGAAGACTTCGATCCAGGCGCCATCCAGCGGCTTTTCGACGAGACGCGTACCTGGGGCCTCAACCTGGATATTGCCGGTTTGAGCTACGTCCTGGAACAGACGGTCGAACGTCACGCCCGTGAGCTGGTGGCGCAACCAGCGCGACCGGGCGTACTCGAGCGGCTCGCCTCGTTGGTGGAGCTGAGCGCGAAGCTGCCGTTGCAAGTCAATCTCTGGACCACGCAGAACGATTACTATCGCGTGCTCACAACGAGGTATCCGGAGATGGTCGCCAGGGCTCAGGCCGGCGACATGCGCGCCCGCGCATGGGTTGACGAGTTCAAGGCACTTGGCCGGGCGCTCTCCGTCCATGTAGAGTAGGTGACGATGGCTCGCATTCCCACCTCGACGTATCGTATGCAGTTCCACCGGGAGTTCCGCTTCGCGGACGCCCAGAGATTGGTTGGCTACCTCAACCGGCTGGGGATTGGTGACCTCTATGCCTCCCCAATCCTGACCGCCCGAACGGGGAGTACCCATGGCTACGACGTCGTAGACCCAACGCGCCTGAACCCTGAGCTCGGTGGCGAAGACGATTTCCATGGGCTGGTCGAGGCATTGCGCGAGTGTGGCATGGGCCTCTTGCTGGACATTGTGCCCAACCACATGGCGTCCAGTCTGGAAAATCCGTGGTGGGTGGACGTGTTGAAGCACGGCCGCACCTCGCCCTACGCCTCCTTTTTCGACATCGACTGGGATTCCACCGTTCCCGGACTGGCCGGCAAGGTCATGCTGCCGGTGCTCGGTAAACCATTTGGCGAGGCACTGGAGTGTGGCGAGCTACAGCTCGTCCATGGCGACGATGGCTTCGCGATTCGCTACTACGATTCGTGTCTTCCGGTGTCGCCCGCGAGCTTCGAGCTGATTCACGATAGCCAGGATCCCCAGCGTGCCGTCACGATCATGAACGGACTTCCGGGCGACCCGCGAAGCTTCGACAAGCTCGAGCGGTTGATCGAGGCGCAGCACTACCGTCTGGCCTACTGGCAAGTGGCACGCGACATCATCAATTATCGCCGCTTCTTCGACGTGAGCGAGCTCGTGTCACTCAGGGCCGAAGACCCGGCGGTATTCAAGGCGACGCACGACCGTATCCTCCAGATGGTGAACCGGGGTGAAGTCACCGGTTTGCGCATCGACCATGTCGATGGCTTGCGTGACCCGGCCGGGTATCTGGAACGGCTGCAGGCCGCGCTCTCCGATCAGGACGCTGCCGAGAGACGCAATGGGTTTTACGTCGTTGTCGAAAAGATCCTCGCCCTCGACGAGCAGATCCCGGACGACTGGCCGGTCGACGGGACCTCGGGTTACGACTTCCTGAACGTGCTCAACGGGCTCTTTGTCGATCGAAGGTCTGCGGACGAGCTGGACAAGATCTACGGGCGCCTGCGGGGGGCGGAGGCAGATTTCGGGGAGCTCGTCTACCAGCGCAAGCTACAGGTGATGCGTGAGCTCTTCGCCGGCGAGATAGGCCGACTGGCCGACCAGCTCTGGGAGCTAGCCGCCCGCGAGCGCGACGGCCACGATCTGTTGCGCGACGACCTTGAAGCCTCCGTGGCTGAGATCATCGCTCATTTGAGTGTCTATCGCACCTATACGCGCAGTGAGACGGTGGCTCCTGCCGATCGCCAGCGCATAGCGGATGCCGTTTTCATGGCCTGGCAGCGGCGCCCCGAACGAGATCCCGCGCTGCGCTTTGCACTCAAGGTGCTCCTGCTGGAGTATCCAGAAACCCTCGACGATGCAGGGCGGATGCGCTGGCTACAGTTCGTCATGCGCTGGCAGCAGTACACCGGCCCGATCATGGCCAAGGGGTTCGAGGACACCAGTCTCTACGTGTACAACCGGCTCATTTCATTGAACGAGGTAGGCGGCGATCCTGACCCCGCCGGCGTTCCACTGTCCGAGTTTCACGCCTGGTGTGCGGCCCGTCAGGACCGCTGGCATGGCTCCATAAGCGCGACCTCAACGCACGACACCAAGCGGAGTGAGGACGTCCGCGCTCGCATCAACGTGCTCTCCGAAATTCCGGACGAGTGGGACACGGCGCTGGCTCGCTGGCAGCAGCTCAACCGCGAGAAGAAGGTCCTGGTGCATGGTCTCCCTGCGCCAGACGGCAATGAGGACCACCTGATCTACGAGACGATGCTTGGCGCCTGGCCTTTCAGCGAAAACGAGGTGCCCGAGTTTCGCGAAAGGATGAAGGCGTATCTCATCAAAGCCGCGCGCGAAGCGAAGACGCATACGAGCTGGATCAACCAGGATCCGGAGTACGAGGACGCCCTCACCGGATTTATCGATCGCATCATTCCGGATGACCCCGGCGATCCTTTCCTGACGGAGTTTCGAGCGTTCCAGCGCACGACAGCGTTCCACGGCGCGTTGAACTCCTTGTCCCAGACGTTGTTGAAGACCTCTCTTCCAGGTGTGCCCGATTTCTACCAGGGCACCGAGCTCTGGGACCTCAGTCTGGTGGACCCCGATAACCGGCGCCCGGTGGACTATGACTTGCGCGCCGCGCTCCTGGAAGATCTGCTCGTGTCGAGCGGACCGGAGCTGGTCGAGCATCTGCTGGAAGGTTGGGAAGACGGCCGGATCAAGCTCTTCGTGATCTTCAATGCCTTACGGGCGAGACGCGCTCAGGCCGAGCTCTTCAGCCACGGCGCGTATCTTCCGCTCAGAGTGAACGGTGACATGAGCCGCCATGTCGTGGCGTTCGCCCGTCGTCATGGAAACGAGTGGGCGATCGTGGTTGCGCCGCGTCTCACGGTTGAGCTGGCGCGTCAGCGCGATCTGCCGGCGGCCGAGGCGCCACTTGGCGAACGGTTCTGGGGAGAGATGAGCGTCACGATCCCAGCCTCCGCGCCGGACCGCTGGCAGAGTGCTTTGACCGGTGAAAGGCTCGCTTGTCTGGCGTCCGGGCCGGCCAGAATCTTGCCGGTGGCCGAGGTGTTCAGCCGGTTGCCGGTGGCATTACTAACTCCAGCGCCATAGGGTGCCCATAAGGAACAATAGCGCGTATCATCGTGCTTGAGTGATGCTTGGGTGATGAGTGGATGGGTGTGTCGAGGCGGCGATGTGGATTCGAGCTGTGCCAGTGAGGGTTATGTTGCTGCTTGCAGTGGTTATCGCTGCCGGCGGTTTGTCGTTGGCGCCTCATGCTGGCGGTGCCCAGCGCGCGCAATCGCCGCTCGAGATCGGTGGCATGAGCCACACCGTTGTCGATGGCCGCAGCGTCGTTGTCGTCGCGGTCGAGAATAACGGTCCGAGGCCGGTCCAGGCCTCCGGCGAGTTTGAGTTGGTCGATGCACAGGGGGACGCGGTCAGCCAGGTTGCGGTTTCGACCGGGACGATCGATGCCGGCGCAAACGGCGTCATAGCTGTGCCGCTCGCTACCCTCCTGCCTGCCGGGCGCTATACGGCCACGCTCTCGCTGGAGGGTCGCGATGCTACTGTCCGTGCGAATTCAGGGCTGCGCGAGATTTCGGTCGGTCAGGGAGCGCCCGAGCCCACCGCTGAGCCGGTCGCAACCACGACCCCTGTCGAGGTTGGGGCTCCGGCTGAACGTGGCGGTGGATTCCCATCCTGGCCGTTGCTCGTGCTCGGCCTGGCAATGACGGTGGCCGGGATCGGGTATCTGCGCGCCACAACAACCCGCCACGAGCCGGCTCCAGTGCGCCCGGTTCCCGAAGTGTCGATGGTTCGCAAAGTGAAGATCAGCTCCCCGCCCACCAAGCGTCCGGCGACGATCAAGCCCCTCGTGCCACCGCGTCGTCACGACGATTAGTTGTCTATGGCTGCGGTGTTCGGGTCGGGCGCGATCACCGTGAGAACTCCGTGCTGGCAGACGAACCTGACGGGAGTCGTTCCGAGATCAAGAGAATCGGCGCGGCACGGAAGCGGGTGGACACTTGAGATGTGTACGACTCGCGACCGGTGGGTCGTGACCTTTGGCGAGTAGCTCCTGCGGCCGAATGCGATCTTTGCGAAGTGCAGCAACAGGCCGGGGCGTGAGAAGCGCCGAAACACCGAGACGTCGAACAATCCGTCGTCGATCTGCGCGGAGGGAGCGACGGTGAAGCCCATGCCGGTATAGGCACCGTTCGCGACCGTGACGATCAACGCACGCGTGACGATCGTGCCCTCGTCCATGCGGATGACCATCCGGGCTGGCCGGTATCGAATCGCCACCCAGATCGCCTGAAGGATCGAGCGATACTCCCCCGCATCGAAGCGCTGACCCGCCTCGAACACGGGGGCGTTGAGCCCGACGGAAGCGGCTTCGAAGAAATTGTGGCCGTTTGCGTTGCCGACATCAATCTTCCGAGTATGACCCTGGGCGACGATTCCAAGGGCGGGCTCAAGTTCTCTGGGTAACCCGATCATTCTGGCAATGTTCATGACGCTACCGGCGGGAACAATACCCAGCGCGGTGTCTGTGCCGATCAGCTCCCTGGCGATACAGCCGACAGTGCCGTCACCACCCACTCCAACCACCACGTCGTACCCCAGGGCGACGGCTTCCCTGGTCGCCTTGACTGCGTCCTCTTCCGAGGTGGTGACAATCAGCTCGTCGCCCAGGTTGTAGTTCTCCATGAGCAAGAGCAAGTCCGCCGGCTCAATGTTCGCCGTCTGAATGCCGGCCTTTTGGCCGGCATTCGGATTCAGAAGGACGCGAATCTTGCGCCTGCTCGCTGTGGTCATCGGCCGTTCGTGCCGTTCAATAGGCCAGTCGGTGCAATCCTGCGGTGAGCACCCGGATGCCGTCGACGGCGTGGTCAATCGACGTGAACTCGGCGGGCGTGTGGCTGCGGCCGTCCTTACTCTGCACGAAGAGCATGACCATGCGGGAGATGTCGGCCATGCGGTTGGCGTCATGCACCGCGCCGCTCTGCATCGTGATGAACGGGACGCCTTGGTCTGTGGCTGCCTGCTGGAAGAGGCGTACCAGCTCAGGGTCTGACGGTCGTGGCGGTTGTTCGGCCCCAATCGTCCAGCTGATCTCCAGGCCGCGCCGGGCTGCCACTTCGCGGAACATGGCCTCGTGCCTGGCGTAGAGCAGCTCGCGCTGTTCTGGATCAGGGTGGCGCGCGTCGATGGTGAAGTGGACTTTCTCGGGAACGATGGAGGCGGCGTTCGGCTCGACCTGCAGCATGCCGCAGGTCGTCACGGCCGGTCTGCCCATGCGATGTGCCGTGTCGACGGCGTTACTGATGATCTCGGCCGCCCCGGCCATGGGATCGAGCCGCAGGTCCATTGGCCGGGCCCCAGCATGGTCGGCCCTGCCCTGGAGCTCGATATGGTAATGGCGAATTCCGGTGATCCCGCTCACGACGGCGACCGGGATGCCTTGCTCTTCCAGCAGCGGACCCTGCTCGATGTGCAGCTCGACGAAGATGTCGATGTCGTCGCGCTTCGCATCGCGGATGCGATCCGGGTCGAGGCCAACGTCGCGCATGACCTGGCCGATCGTCTCGCCGTCATAGCTCACCACAGACTCCAGCGCCTCCGGCTCGATCGCGCCGGCGACGGCCCTCGACCCCCAGTGCCGGGCCTGCGCGAAGCGGCTGGACTCCTCCTCGCAGAAGGAGACGACTTCGAGCGTTCGCTTCGGCGTGCCGCACTGCTCGTTGAGGGTCTTCAAGGCGACGAGCGCCGAGAGCACCCCCAGCACGCCGTCGTAGCGTCCACCGGGTAGCTGCGAATCTACGTGGGAGCCGGAGAGAATCGTCTTGCCGCCCTCCGTGCCTTCGAGCCGGCCCCAGACATTGCCGACCGCGTCGCGCTGGACCGTGAGGCCGGCCTCCTCGCACCAGTTTGCTATCTGGTCTTGAGCGGCGAACCATTCGGGCGAATAGACCGGCCGCCAGATACCGGTCTCTCCGTAGGCTCCATGCTGGGCCAGCGTCATGATGTAGCTCTCAACGAGCGCCGGGTCAATCGTGAAATCTGTCGTCATCTGTGTCTCTCCCTACCGACTGCGCGATCTTTACTGGCATTATGCACGCATTCCCAGGCGGTCCAAACCCTGGCGCGCGAAAGCCGTTACCAATCGCACCGTGTTCTCGAAGTCGTCCAGGCGCATCATAGAGAGTGGAGAGTGGATGTAGCGACAGGGCACCGAGACAACGCCCGCCAGCACACCAGTGCGGCTGCGATGGATGACGCCGGCATCGGTTCCGCCCGGAGCCGGCACCTTGTACTGCCATTGAATCCCCTCCGCATCGGCGAGACTGGTGAGCGCCCGGACCATTCTGGGGTTACCGATCATCGAGTTATCCAGTACGCTGATGGCCGGCCCCTTGCCGAACCCCGTCGGTTGCTTGGCGGGAGGCGTCCCCGGGGTGTCCGCCGCGATGGTGCCCTCGATGGCGAGCGCGATGTCGGGTTCGATCTGATAGGCGGCGGTTTCGGCGCCTCGCATCCCCACTTCCTCTGCCACGCTGAAACTCGCCGCGACGGTCAGGTCGAGATCTTCTCCCTGGAGCGCCTCAAGCGTCTTCACCAGCACGGCACAGCCTGCCCGGTCGTCCAGGGCCTTGCCGCGCACAAGATTGTCGCTCAGCGTCTCGAACGGGTATGCGATGACGGCGGGAGAGCCGACGCGAATGCCCATGTCCGCGACGGCTTCCGCGCTCTCGGCCCCGATGTCGATGAACAGGTCGTCCAGCTTGTAGGGGCGTTCCCGGTCCGCCTGCGGCGTGATGTGCGGTGGCGGGACCCCGACCACGCCCTTGATCTGCCGGCCGTCGTCGGTCAGCACCGTCATGGAGTGCGACGGGATGATCCGGGGATCCCAGCCGCCGATCTGGGTGAAGCGCAGGAATCCGCTGGGTTCGATGTAGCTCACCATGAACCCGATCTCGTCCATGTGCGCGTCGATCATGAGCGTCCGTGGTCCGGACCTTCGCCGGATGGCAATCAGATTCCCGAGTGTGTCGGTTCTGAGCTCATCGACGAAGGGGCGCACAGCCCCTTCGAGGAGGCCCCGCACCTCATCCTCGAAGCCGGAGATGCCGAAAGCATCTGACAGATCCTTCAGCAGGCCAACCGTGTCGAGCGGCATAACGAGTCACTCCCCTCTCGAACAGAACATAACGACACACATTCATTAGTTTCCTGAATCAAGTAGTTCGTTTCCTCTGAATAAAGCTGAACGAATGTATATACACAGGCGGCTCCCCCTGTTATAGTGCGAAATCGGTGGGGTCCATCAAAAATGACATATACGGTACGTCAGTGTGCCGCCTGGGGAGGTCTCGTGCTGCGATTTAGCCGGCTAGCGAACACTACACTTTATTCGAGCGCGGCAAGCGGTGTTCCTGGCGGGGACCACGGCCACCTGTATTTTATTTTGCCCAAGAGTACACCCCAGCCCGCGACAAGCTTGACGCTGGATCAAACCTGGACATTTCAGCACACGTCGCTTGGTGCAGGGTACTACCTCTTTCTGGAAGAGGGACAATCTCTCCAGACCAACGATGTAAACAAGGTGCGCGCATTCGCTGACCGCGTCCATGCGCTGGTCCCCCGAGTGGTGAGCGGACAGCACGCGAGCCTGGGCTGGGTCACTGGTGACCCTAACACTCCGGCCTCGGTACGGTTGCAGACGCTC
This sequence comes from uncultured Chloroflexia bacterium, assembly GCA_963729445.1. Lineage (GTDB taxonomy): Bacteria > Chloroflexota > Chloroflexia > Thermomicrobiales > CFX8 > JACCZH01. Next base: position 476,021 of record CAVSNU010000002.1, on the reverse strand, counting down.
GACTTCGTGCGGGTTGCAAGCGGCCGTAGTTTCTCAGTTGTGAGTAAGAACCTGCCCCAGACCATCCGGTTTCAGCAGTACGAGATCATGGTGTCGCCGGCAACCCCGTTCGCTCGCGCCAGTGGCGAGACTGGCTTCACGTTGAGTAACGCTGGCGCCTCCGCTCCGCCATCTCGGGGCTCGCGCACCCCGACGCCGACTGGCAGCAAGATCTACCTCTCCGGCGCGTCGGCCCAGCCGGTCGACAAGATTGGCGACAGCGTGTTCTTTCCGTTGTCGGGTCCCGAGCGCGGGAGCATGCAATTCACGCTCAACGGTCTGTCCGACGCAGAGTTTCAGCCAGGTATCATCGACACCGCGCTCTATTACGTGGTGCCCGAGCCAACGCTGGGTCGCGATCAGTCGCTGCGCTTCCCGATTCTGGAGCTAGCAGGCCCAACAGGCGCCGCCGGGGCGAGCTCTGCCGCCACAATCAGGGCGAAACTCTATCCCGCCAACCACGAAGATTCGATTCTCGGTTTTGACACCGGAACTCCGCAAGTGCTGCGAACGTTCTTCCGCACCGAGCGCGGTGAAGTCGTCTACGTCTCACCGGCCACCAACGCGGGCTTCAAGTTCGCGCACGTTCCGAATCCGGGCGTCTATCCGTCGCGTGGGGCGCAGCTGCTGACGTTCTATGGCTTGACGCCAACCGGCAATTTTGAGCTGGTGCTCGATAACCCGTCCGGTGATTTCTCGCGCTTGATCGGCGGTCAATCCGGAACCGAGTACATCTCGTTCAAGGCCAGGCAGAACGGCACCCCGGGCGACTACCTGTCGTTCTTCCCGGGGCAGTATGCCTATGCGCCGGAGTTCAGCGGGGTGCAGACGTTACAGTCCGAGATGGACCTGCTCAACGGGACGTATCAAACGTCCTGGGTGACGGTGGGTTCCGGCAACGGCCACATCCCGCAGTACTATGCCCAACCGGATGATGCGGCTCTGCACGGTGAACCCCTCGGCGGAAGCGTCTATCTCGAGTATGTCGAGGTAGCTGCGGCAGACCTGCCCGCGCCGGCGCCGGACACGAGTTTTCCGCTGGTGCCGCTCTCTGGCGTGATCGCGCCGGACGACCGTATCAGCCCACCCTTGGGCGCCGACAAGTACAAGATCTTCGAAGAGAAGTTTCTGAACCCGACCCGCAAAGAGCGCATCTCAGGCATCAAGACCAACTCGATCGCGTCGACGAACGGGCGCTCCTTATTGCAGGATTCGCTACGCAAAACAACGACCCCGCAGGGCATGCTGGTCGACGTGCTGGGCAACGACTGGCAGGCGCTGACGCTGGCCTACGATGGCTTCGAGTACCTGCGGTTCGCGAACATCACCGACGATTTCCAGGACGCGTTGCAGTCCAACCGGCTCTTCCTGGTAGCGTCCAAGGGTGACGCGCTCGCCGACGCCGCGGACTATACCGAGAACAAGATCGAGATTACCGAGTGGCCGTTCCGGATCGATGTGGGCGTCAATCCACCGGGCACTGCGAGTACCGGCATCCACCGGCTCAACAACATCCTGATCTTCAAGTTCGTCGATGAATCCTTTGAACGGCTGGCTGCAGACACGCGTGTCTGGGCGAACCCTGGCACGTTTAACGACAATCCGTCCGACGTTCAGTCCTGGCTGAACGAGTACATCGCCGACGCCAAGGCAAAGGCCGCGGATCCTGCCACCCAGGCGTTGTACGAGCCGCTGGTCAACAACGTGCTCCTGAACCCTAATTGGACCGGCATCCTCGCGCTGAACGTGAGCGTTCCAGCCGAGGAGATGCCCTGTGCCGTGCAGGGCTTGATGGGTGGTATCCGCAAGCAGGCCGAGTTCAAGGCGCACCACGTTGGCTTTGAGATCAGCAAAGTCTCGGCCGATGCCACATCGATTGAGAAGAGTTCCATCTTTGCCCTGATTGACTACGAGGACGGCGATCCGCCGACTGGCGGCGACCCGACTCCGGATTTTGAGTTCATCGTCAAGACCCTCAAGGTGCGCTTCGCCAACACGGAGATTGCTGACTTCAGCAGCACAATCGCGCTCGTGGTCAAGAAGGCGTTCGAAGAGGCGGTGAGAGACCCGATCACCATCCCAGGAACAGGAGGAAAAATCACCATTGACACCCTGGAGATGGAAGGCAGCTATCAGGTCTTTAACGGGGTGCCGACCTACACGTTTGAGCTGATAGCGGTCAATAATCCGATAGAGTTCGCGGGCGCGAAAGACAGGCTGAGCCTGATTCACCAGATGACGGTCACCAAGATCCAGTTCGCGTCGGCGTCCTGTGTTGACTCCAATTCCGATTTGACCTCCGCACAGGTCTCGGCGAAATTCTCGATCTGGGGTTATCTGAACTTCCGGTCGATGGGTGCCTTCGACTTTTTCTCGTTCGACAAGCTGGTCTTTTCCGATCTGACGGTGACGATGTCGTTCGGATTCGACGCCAATGGCGTTCCGCAACGTCCCAACCCGTACGGTGGATTCGTCTTTGATCCTGGTAATTTGCGTTTCTCGATCAGCGTCAGCAAGGCACGCAATAGTAGCCTGCTCAGTGCGTTCCCGTTGAAACTGAGCAATTTCCACTATGCCACCCACGGACTAGACATATCCGAGCTTGGCTACCTGGAGATCCCCAATCTCGTCCCTGGCTGGGGCGGAATTGACCCAGACGATAACGGCAGTGGACAGCCATACAAGCCTAAGTACGCGCTGGCGTTCACGATTGACATTGGTCCGCTGAGCAGCCAGTCGGCAAAGAAGAAGCCGAAAGGCGCCATCGAGATCATCGCCGCCTGGTGGCCGACGAGCCAGGGAGATGGCGCGACGTTCGGCGTCAAACTGGGCGCGGGGAGCGACGGCAACAAGGAGATTGGCGTCGAGGGGGTATTGACCCTCTCGGTCGATAACTTCGGGTTTATGAAGATTCCCGAGAACCCCGCGGCAGGCGACCCATTTGTCTATGCGTTTTTTATCCGGAGCGCCTTCCTGAAAATCGTCAATACGCAGGTGCCTCCGGGCGGCGATTTCTCTTTGATGCTGTTCATACCGTATGAGGATTCCGACACGGTAAACCTGAGCAGCCTCGGGTGGTTCGTCGCGTACAACCGGGGCGGCGGGAGCTCAACCGGCGACCTGAACAACCCATCTCCAATTGACGCCAAGGTGGTTTCAGTTTCGGCTTTGCCGCCGAGCCCGGCTGTTGACCAGGTCGTTACGATCAAAGTCACGGTGGAGAACGCCAGTACGGCTATCCGGCCCGCTGACAAGATTACCGTTTCGGTCGTGGCGGAAGCAGTTGACCCCACCACCAGCAGGCCACTCCCGCCAGCGCCACCCCGGATCTCGAAGGCCGTCGCGATGGGCCAGCAGAGCGGTACGGACGACTTCGTCTTTACCTGGCCGGCCAAGCAGCCGGGTACCTACAAGTTCGTGGCCACGGCGACCGTGCCCGGTGACCTCGCCCCCGGCAACAGCACAGGTGAGAGCGCCATCGTGACCGTCAGCGCTGCCGGAAAGGCCGAAAAGCGCTCGATCGTCAAGCTGGACTATCTCGGCGTGGGTCACAGGGTTCAGTTCTCGACAGGTGACACGGAACAGCGACTCCTCAGCACAGTGGAGTCGGTTATCGATGTTATGCGCAACGAGCTCGTCCCGACGCAAACCGGTACTCAGCTGCGCGAGCAGCTGGAGAAGGTATACAACCCGGAAGCCGGGTTGTTGATCGGCGTCGACGTCACCCTCTTCGAGGTGGTGCGTATCGCCTTCGTCTTCGCGCAGACGAACGAGATGTACGGCGCGCTCATCGGCTTCGTGGACAAGGCTCCGAGCTTCCTCAAGGGCTTCCAGTTCCAGATCCTCTACAAGAAGATCACCGACGACATCGGCGTCTACCAGATGGTCCTCCAGCTGCCGGACTACTTGCGGCAGTTCGAGCTGGGCGCGGCGTCGATCACGCTGCCGATCATCGGTATCGACATCTACACCAATGGCGATTTCAAGCTGGATTTCGGGTTCCCGAAGAATGCCGATTTCAGCAAGTCATTCTCGATCCAGATGATGGCCGGACCGATTCCGATTCTCGGCTATGCCGGCTTCTACTTCTCGAAACTGAGCGGCGCGACCTCGACCATCGTGCCCGTGTTCGATGCGAACAGCAAGGCCAAATGGGACCCGGTCCTTGAGTTTGGCATCGGCCTGAAACTCGGCATCGGCAAAACCATCGAAAAGGGTCCGCTACGAGCTGGAGTCTCTATCGCCATTCAGGTGATCCTGGAAGGCGCGCTTGCCTGGTACCAGCACCCGTTGTTGACGGCGTCGACTCTGGGTAATCCACCGGACTGGTACCGGGTCAAGGGGCAGGCCGGATTGGTGGCCCAGCTCTACGGCATTGTCGACTTCGGCATTATCAAGGTCGGCATCGAGGTTAACGCCAGCGCAATCTTCCTGTTCGTGTACGAGTCGTACAAGGACATTGAGCTTGGGGTGACGTTGAATGTTTCGGTGCGGGTCAGCGTCGTTATCGGCAGCTTCAAGATCTTTGGCAAGAAGATCACGATTTCGATCAGCTTCAGCTTCTCGGCAACATTCAGCTTCGAGTTCACGATACCGAACCCGCAGGGTACGATCCCGCCATGGAACGGCGAGCTTCTCAATCCGCTGGCAGCACCCGTTGCCGCGCGTTCGCTCGCTGCGCTGCAACAGGCGGATCTCGATCCTATCGCCTGGAACGCCGCCACTCTGGTGCATGGCGGCACAAAAAAGGATCTGGCGCTTACGTTTGCTCCGCAAGTCACCGTTGCGCGGGACGGTGGCCTGCAACGTGCGCACGCCGTTGCCGGATTGACGATCGGCTCCGGCGGCGGAAGTGACTTCAACGACCTGTTGAGCAGTGTCATCAGCTGGGCGGTGTACCTGCACAAAGGCACGACCGATCCTTCGGTCAGCCTGACCGTCTCGGACCTCCAGACACTGGATGCACGCTTGCAGATTCCGCGCACGCTGGCGACAACCGAGAACGGCAATTCCTCCCCGCTCGACTACGCTAAGATCCGCGCCTTCATGCTGGCGAACTTCAACAAGATCAGCGTTGCGGCGATGGAGACCCTGGCGGAAGATGCGGCGGAGCCAGCCGCAGCATCCGCGACCGTCTTCCCGATGCTGCCAGAGTTCACCATGGTGGTTTCCGGGCAAGGCGGAGCGACGCAACCCAGCGTTGACTTCGCGCACCACAACCCGCGCAGCGATGCTTACCAGAAGGCCGTCGCGGCGTACTTTGATGAATTGCTGGTGGATGTCGAGTACAAGTCCGGCATCTTCGTCAACAACGTGAACCTGCTTGCGCACGACCCATCCGAGGGTGTCTCGATGGCGACGATCGTCGTCCAGGACTACTTCGCGTTCCTTGTGAAGTCCGGTGTAGATCGAGCCGTCGAGTACGCGCGAGCAGAACTGGACGCAGCGGCCGACGAGAGCATCACGCTCTCGGCGTTGCTGACCGCACTGGACGATGGCGGCCACTTCGACACGGTCGGCAAGATGGCCGCGCGCTTCTTCTTCCACGGCCTACGCTTGCCGCCTGCGTTTGACGACGACGACCTCATCGCGCTGTCTGACTCCGCGGTGCCGCTGTATGAGCTCACCGGTCAGCAGGTGCCGATCCGCCTGATCAACGCGGAAGGCGAGGGGGATGACGCAACGCCCGCCGAAGAGTGGTCGATTGCTCTCAACCTCAACACAGGCTCTGACGATCTGATTGATCTCAGTGCGGCGGAGTTGACCATCGCGACCGACGACGACGAGTCACGCGCCAACGTGGCGGCACTCGAGGGTCTGACGCCCGCGACCGGGACGGTAAGTGTGACCCAGCTCGACCGCCTAGCGTCACGGCCACGGGAGTTCGGCTTCAAGAACCCGACCCATGTTGAGCAGTCCGGCGCGCGCGTTGGCACGCTCTATCCACTGTCGGATGTTCTCCTCGACCGGCTCACAACGCGAGGCACTCTGGACGTCACGCCGTTCAATCGAGTCACCGACGCCGATGGCGTCGTCACGAACAACGACGTGAGCGGGATCAGCAAGTGGGCGTTGCGGATTAACTTCACGGCCAAGCGCATCACGCGCTCGATCGACGGGTCGGGAGCGCTGCTCAACAACACCTACCTCTTGGGCGGCACGAGCGAGGGCGCGCGCAACCTGATCGGACGCCTCCTGGAAGGTACACCGTCGTACAGCGATCTCCGGCTCTACTATGAGTTGGAGGGCAAGACCGACGCGCTGGTGACCGACGGACTAGGCACTGACGCTGATGTTGTGCTGATGAAGACCAACCTCTCGACCGTCAGCGCACCACAGAGCGGCGCCGAGCTGCTCTCCCATCACCCGGCGGCGGACGACTTCTCGGCCGCGATGACCGCCGATCAGGCGAGCGGCTTCCTGCGCTTGATCTGGGAGGCGAGCATCACCAACGCGCCGGGGTACTACCTGTATTACAGCAATGGCGCGTCGAGTGGCGAGACCGGACTGCCGGACGAGAGCTTCGGCGGTGAGTCACATCAGGCCAACCTGACGCTCGTGGTCACCTTCAGCGACCTGAACGATGCCTGCAACACGTTGTTGATCGACTCCGGTAGCTTTGCCGAGGGTGAGCTGTTTGCAACGGCGGCCGGCGAGCTCTCCTGGCATCCGGCGATCGCGCCGGGCGCGGTGGCCTTTGAGGTTACACGGCCCAACCCGCAGCACTCGGATTCCGTGTCCTCCGACGAGATCGCGGCTGCTCTGGAGCCAATGTTCAACCTGTTGAGTTACTACGTGGATGGTGATGGCGTCAGCTTCAGCGACAGCATCCACGGCCTGCCGGTTGGGCCAACCAGCAACACCCTCGATGAAGAGGAGACACCTGCGAACTGGACATATCGTCAAGGCATCAAGGTGTATCCATACGCGCTTCCCGCATCTGCCACGCCGAATCTGTATGCCGGCACTGGTAACGAGATCACGATTGGGTTTGAGTTCCTGGACATCTTCGGGAACGAGATGCCAGGTGCGTCGATCCCTGCGCTCGTTGCCAGCGTGTACTACTCCGACCCGATCAAGGGCATCAGCCAGTGGCCCTCGGTCACCAGCGATTACTTGTTTGAAGCTAACGGTGCCGCCGCTACGCTGACGCTGACGCTGCACTTCACGGCGGACAACTACACAACGTCCACCGACGACGCGTCGCGAGTCGTCAGCGCGCTTGAGATGTACCGTCAGATCCAGGAGCAGATTGACGACACAAATGTGAGCGCAACACTAACCACGTCGCTTGCGACCACGCTGTCGCATAGCGTGCTCGGCGACCTGCGAGGATTTGTCGACGACATCATCGCCTACCTTGAAGAGCCAGCAGCTCCTGGGACGGACACGACGGCAGGTCCTGCCCCAATCGAGAAGGTCATCGAGGTCGCTATCACGAGCGATCAACCGGATAATACCTTCGCCGTCGTGGTGGAGATCGCGATTGACCGGCCGGAGAGCATGGTCGATCCACAGGCCAAGGCTCTCGGAGACGACGGCCAGCCGCGCATGCCGGAAGCGCAACGTGTTGTCACGCCGATCGCTCCACAGTCAACCGCAGGAATCCGGACACTTCCGGGGGATCCGACAACGCCGATCCCGGATTCCGAACAAGGCATGGCGCTCACCGCGTTCGCGGAAGCCTTCGAAGAGGCGTTCCCACAGTTCAAGGTCGCAACTGGTCTAGGCGCGGACGGCCCCGAAACGATCTGGGCGATTCGCATGGGCGGCAGCGGCATGACGGTCCAGATCGATGGTACCCCGGTGTTCTTCGCTCCGGCGCCGCTCTCGAATGTGCTGATGCAGCGTGACGCTGTGCCGGTGCGCCTGAACTTCCCGAGCGACGCAACGACGGCAGAGACGTTCGCGAACGTCGACATGGACGTCTGGGGTCGCGAGTTCCTGGAGGCAGTCGATCGCTTCCTCACGGCTGATCTGGCGGTAACTGCCCGGAAAGTGAACGCTGGAGAGTATCTCAAGATCATCCAGGCCAAGGAGACGTTGGCGGCTGCTATCGCTGAGGGTGTTACGCATGTGCTGATGCCCGATCCCAGCGACGATACCTTTGTGTTGGCAGCGCGCGACGCCTACGCGCAGAGTCTCCTGACGAGACTGTCGACGGCCTATGAGGTCGAGACGGCGGTCGTCTACTCGGCGACAACGACAAACAGTTTCGCGGACGATACGACGGCCCCGGCGATAGCGCCGCGGCTCTACGGCAGTGTTATCGGCAAGCCAATCGCCGGGACTGCGGGCGAGGCACGCTCGGACTTCAGCCTCTCGAACACCAAGATCGCGCTCGACAACAGCACTGGTCCCAAGTTCGCGTTCCTGTTCAGATCGGACCGGACCCAGAATCAGGCCAGTGCCAACGTGGACGTCAGCTACAACGTGACGCACGTGGAACACGACATCAAGGTGGCCGTCGACGGGTACGAGGCGTCGTCCTGGCTTACCCTGCTGTTGCCGGAAGACCCGATTGAGGTGGGGCCGGCCGACATTCCGATCGCGCTCCGCGAGTTCCCGGTGCCGCCGGCATTGGTGCGACAGCAGGCGCTGCCGGAGGACATCAGCAACGCCACCACCCTGGAGCGGGCGACATTCTGGGAGTACGTCTACACCTATGAGCAGCAGACCGTTGCCCAGGACAGTATCTTCGCCAATGTCCAGTTCAACGTGGGACCGGAAATTGCCAATTTGAGGTCGGAGGAACCGGTCCTGGACCTCTTTGATTGGCTTGCGCGCTTCAACCGCGAATATCCGCTGTTTAGCAGCAATCTCGACCTGCTCGTCAAGGGTAACGCCGAGTTGGCGGGGACCGAACGTGATGCGGCAAGTGCCGCCGTCGCCTGGTTCGCGAACCTGGTGGAGGGCGTCGCCGGAAGCTGGGGGGCCTGGGTGACACAGGCTGCCGCGACGCGGCAGATGCTGCAGTCGCTCGAAGGGTTCGAGTGGGATTTCGAGATCATCGAGCTCTTCAACGCCAACGAGGTGGTCATTCAGATGGCCCTCACCGGCGAGAGTGACGCTAATGCCCGGTTCCCGGATGTTGAGGTCACGCTTGAAGATGGGTCGAAGCGCCTGATCGAGCCAACGGTCAACGGAGCTATCAGAGAATATCGCTATCCCTGGTCGGCGGCCGAGCTCCCTGAGACACGCGAGCGTACCTTTATCTTCGACGAGCTGCATGTGCTGAACACCGAGAACGGCTGGGGCGGCATTCACCTGGAGCGTAACCTGAATCTCACGTCGGACCTTGCGACGCCTCGCACCACGAATCCGCGCTTTGTGTACCAGACACCCGAAGTGCGCTTCGTCAACAAGGTGACGCCGTTGATCGACAACAAGTCGCCGATCAACATCTCGCCGTCAGGTAGCACCAAGAGCTTGAACGCCCACCTGACCGACATGCTCAACGAGCTGTTTGAGCAGGCCGGAGATAACGATACCCGCGACCGTTTGATGAAGGTTGGTTGTCGCTACTCCTACGATGTGCGCGGGCAAGCCGGGCCCGCCGAGGGGCCGGGACAGCTCGACGAGTTCCAGGCGTACATGCCAATCCTGCAGCGCATGACTTTCACGATCAAACCGAACGACACGGCAGATTTCGTGAACGGCATGGTCAGCTCGATCAACCAGTGGATGGGCGACGTGAATCCGTCACGAGCCCGCGGCTTCTACGAGTTCGACATCACGGTCTTTGCGGCACTGAGCAGCACCGACCTCCCGGTCCTGCGCCTGCGCCGGCTCTGGTTGGGACTGGACCGCATAAGCTAGAGCGGTTGTCGGAAACAGGCACCTTCGTAGCGGCGCAACACGTTGCGCCGCTACGCCTATGTATTCGCTCATTGCTCTCGTCATCCTGAGCCTATTAGTCATCCTGACGAAAGGAAGGATCTCAGGTCAACCGCCTCGGGAGTCACGCAAGAGATCCCGTTCAACTTCGCTCTGGATGAGTGGTTCGGGGCCGTGCATGTGGTGCCCACGAGTACGCCCTACGATATTGAGCGCCATGAATGGAGCGCATTCCCGTCCGCGTAGGGGCGTAATTCATTGCGCCCTGCCTGGCCGCTCGGGACGTTGGAGAGGGCGCAATAAATTACGCCCCTACGAACCATTGTGGAGCGGATCAAGCTGGACGCTTCCATCATTGCACTCCTACGCCGACGTGTGCTGTAGGCGCGCTTGAGCATCCAACAGCGAGAGGGGTCTGACATCGCGTCAGACCCCTCTCGTCGTTGTCTAGCTTATTGAAGCGTCTGCCCCAGTCCGTCGCGCCGCTCTGGCACGTGTCGAGGTCTAGATGTATCCGACCCCGCTATCCTCGTTCACTTCGACGGTGAAGAGCACGTACGGGAAATCGGTTGCGAGATTGCCGTTGCGATAGAGCGCGGTTGACTGGCCGGAGTCGTCGCCGCGGATCTCGTAGCTACCCCAGTTGACGCGAAACCCGTGGCCCGTCTCACCGATGGCCACGACATAATATCCGGCCTGCAGTTTCGCGAACGACTTTTCATCGCCGAGACTGAGCCGAAAACCTCCAGCTTTGGGTTGTCCTCGCAAGCCCTTGCTCAGCGTTGCCACGCTAAACACGAGACCCTTCTTGTCGTCCACAGGGACGCCGAAGCCCGCCGGCGAGCTGACGTTGAGCACGCTACTGTTCTCGAAACGCCAGGCCCGGTATGGTGACGGTTCGAGGGCGATGTCGATCGCCAGCGACTGGAGCTCGGCGCAAATTGCCGGGTCGTCCAGCGGACACATACCCAGCATCTCAACCCGGGCGCCGTAGCGCGCGAATTCAGGGTTGCCCGCCGGGATGGCCTTTGCGCTCATCAGCAGAGTATCGGGGTCACCACTCCAGTATCCGACTGAGAACGGCCCGGCTGGAAGCTCTGTCTCCGCCACGGTCTTCGCCGACGCGCGGCGTTTTCCAGCCAGCGCGTAGGGATCAACCACCGCCGGGATAAACGCCGTCGTTGCGCCGAGTTTCAGGACATCACGCCGGTTGACCGCTCTGGCCTTGAGCCCCTTGCCGTGTGCTGCATTCGTTTCCGTCATGTGAATCGCTTCCTTACCACTTCGCTCAGTCTAGGCCGGCACGAGCCCCTGTGCGGCAACGATGTAGTTCAGCACCGCGTAGGGCTGGAGATTGTTGTGTGGCTGCCCCACGCCTGCGTTCGACATCAATTGATCCTGCATGATCGAATGGCTGATGCCCTGCCGGGCTCCGCCAGGTGCGGAGATTAGCGTGGTCGTTCCGGCAGCACCCCCATCTGGGACCGCCATTGTCTGGTGTGAGTGGTAGGGCAGCTGGCTCTCAGCGAGCTCGACGGCCTCACGACCGCCAGATTCGCCGAGCTTGCGCAGGGTGAGACCTTCGCCGACGCCGGCGTGCATTGCCGCGCGTCCACGCAGATCCGGCACGGTAAAGCTGCTGCGGCCATCGCCGCCGTAGGTCGTGCCGAGCACCGAGAAAAGCTCGGGATTTTCGGCCACTGTCAGCGACTGGCCGTCGCAGCGCAGCCAACCCCTGGGGATGACCGCGCCGGCAAAGAGCCGCACTTCACCGATAAAGGGCTCGAGCAGTGAGACCGGCTCCATGTCGCCGCTGAGGGCGATGATGAAGTGGACGCACAGGTATGGCTGGATATTGTCGTGGGCGTTGTCTCCGCCCGCCGGCGCTGCGATGGTCTCCGGAGCGGCCGTCAGGGCGGAAATCGGCCGGGGCGACGTGACGACGCTCACCGAAGTTCCTGTGTAGCTCCTGCCACCGGTGAGGTTGACCGGGTTGGCGGTGTGGCTGTGGCCCGGAACCTGTTCCGCGCTGATGCTCGCGATCTCCGAACCGCCGCGTTCACCACGATTGAACCCTCGGCCACGGTGAACCATGATCCGTCCACGCATATCGGGCAGCGCAAATGTCTTGTGCCCGTCGCCTCCATACGCGGTGCCGATCACCGAGTAGAGCGCCTCGTGGTCGGCTATCTTGAGCTGCTGACCGTCACAGAACGCCCAACCAGACGGGGCGTAGTTTCCGGCAAACATGCGAATCTCTCCGGCAAGTGGTTGATCCACAACGCCCCCTTACTTCGATCCCGGCGCAGCGCCGTAGAGTGCAATAACGTAGGTGACCACCAGGTAGGGTTGCAGGTTGTCATGCCCTTCTGCCGGGGCGGTGTCAGCAGTCTCGCCAATACCGAAGAGGCCGCGTTGCTCGCGTGCGGCCAGTGTTGCCACCGGCGCGGCGCTCATCACGGTCTGCGGACCGACTTTGGTCGTCGTAGTGCCGATCAGGGCCAGCGAATCGTGGGCGTGGCTGGGTAGCTCGTCCACCGAGAGCGCATGGACCGCCTCGCCACCGGTCATACCGGCGCGGTAGGTCTGCCTGTCAGCGTGAATGGGTGTGCGGCCGCGAAGATCGGGCAGTGCGAACGTGGTCCGCCCATCACCCCCATAGGTCGTGCCGAGCACCGAATACAACGACGCATAGTCCTTGATTGCGAGCAGTTGCCCGTCGCAGCACGCCCAACCTGGGGGCGTCTCATTTCCAGCGAGCATGCGAATCTCGCCCACCATCGGCTCGGCCACTGGCAACCTCCCGCTATCTGGAATGCAATACACACCAAACCAGTCGCGACAACCCAATCCCACATTGGGCCGGCACGAAGAATCGCCGCTCATCGTCCGCAATATCGCACAAGATTGGCATCCTCAGCGTACCACCACAGCTCTTGCTGTCAACGACTTTGTGACTATTTGTCCGATAGTTGTGAGGCTAGGAGTTTCTGCCAGGCTATCTTGTCCGCTACGCCGTGATTGGGTATGGCACATTGCCCGTTCGGCCGGTCGTTGGGGATAAAGAAACACCCACCTGAGCAAGCTCAGGTGGGTGTTTGCGTCTGCGTTTGAATTGGGTTAGTTGATGCTGATCTCGTAGCCTGTAGTGGTCGCGCCTTCAATCAGCTCGATCACCTTGGACTGAGGGATTCTCCATTGCTTTCCGACCCGGTATCCGGGGAGCTTGCCTTCGGCTAGCCAGCGGCGGACGGTGTCCGGATGTGCCCGCAGCAGTCGGGCCGCTTCCTTGGTCGTAAGATCGCCGTTCGTCGGCCATTGAACCAGCCAACGCTTGCCGATGCGGTTACCCGCAAGTCGCTGTGCCTTGAGCCAGCGTCGGATCGTGGAGCGGGAGACACCCAGATTCTTGGCAGCTTCGTCAGTCGTCATCCAGCGTTGTTCGGGTGCCATGTATACCTCTCTCTTCACATAACGAAGTATACCAGAATCATGCCCATCCGTCACCATTTTTCGCAGCTGTCTGCGAATTTTGATGAGTCACGCGACACCTCAAGCTGTTTGTTTGTACTCTCGGAAACCATCAACAAGTTGCCGAAACGAATCCGGCGGGTACTTTTCGAAGCTCTCCTGATCGACGTACACGAAGTCATATTCCACGTCCGATTGAATCCTGTTCAGGTCCTCACACCATTGTCTCAGCCGTCGTGTCTTGAGAGGAACGTCCAGATCCTCCTGGCCTTTGGTTTCGACAATGAACATCCGCCTGGCGGACAGCTTGACCAGAAAGTCGGGGTAGTAGTTGGAGATGTCGCCGTCGGCGTTCACGTAGTCCAGCTTGAAGTGCACCGCCAGATAGTTCTTGGCGTAGGAAACGACGTCGTCGCAGTCGTCCAGGAACCGCGCGAAGAGCAGCTCGAAGTGGCTGTCGCCGATGATGCGGTTGAAGACGCTCTTCTTCGGCATGAGGTAGCCCTGATCCTTGGCGACGAAGGGCCGCGTTTGCCGGAGCTTGATGGTGTCGCGGATTTCGGCGTCGCCCTTGTCCTGCACGGTGAGGGCGTTGATCGCCTTCTTGAATGTCTCGATCAGCGTCTTGGTGGCGGCCAGTTCCGACAGGTTGCGCAGCGTGTTCGGGCTTTCCAGGTCCACCGGCCGGTCGAACAGCTCGTCTTGCACAAACGCCTTTGACCTTGCCGTACAGCACGTCGTAGCCGCTGACCAGCCGCAAGTCCTTCATGATGGTCTGCGTGAAGTAGCCGATGACGCTGCGATAGTCGGCGACGCCGGCCGTGTCGAGGATCGTGGTGTGCGTGACCTCGCCGGTGGTGATGTCCTTGAAGACGATCTCGCGCTGCTCCTCCTCGCTGAATTGCCGGTAGGCCACGCGCTGATGCTCAATGCGCGCCACGTCCAGATCGGCTCAGGTTCTTGTACTCGCGATAGACGCGCGGCGTCAGCACCGGGATCTCGATGTCCAGCGCCTCGATGTCTTTCTTGACGTTCTCGTTGTCGATCTCCACCACCAGCGGCGTCTTGGGCTGCGTGCCCTCGCCCATCGGCTTGCGCTCCAGCACCACGCCTTCGGCCTGGATCGACTCGACGAAATCCATGAAGGCATTCGGTGCCGACCACGCTGACATACTCCTCGACGTCGCCCGGGTACATTTTGCGCAGGCCGCGACCGAGGGTCTGCTCGGGCAGGATGTTGCTCTTGGCGGTGTAGGCGCGCAGGCCGACGATCGTGGTGACGTTGCGCACGTCCCAGCCCTCCTTGAGCATCATCACGGAGACAATCGCCTTGTAGGGGCTGTCCAGCTCGTCGATCTCGTTGGCCTGCTTGCGCAGCGTCTCCAGTTCTTCCTTGGCTCTTGCCTGACTGTCGCTTCGGAAATCTCGCCGTTGTTCTTGGTGTGAATGACCAGCACGGCGTCCTTGCAGGTCGGGATAGTTGCCTTCCAGGTACTCGGCCACGTCGTCGCAGTTCGTGGTGTCGTCGGTCATCACGAACAGGATGGCCTTCTTGCCCATCTTTTCGTGCTCGGCATACGCCTTGCGCCACTCGATCACGCCCAGGTGGAGATAGTCGGCGTACTTCTCGGTGTACTTGGCGCTTTGCCGCTCCGTCAGCTTGGCGCGGCTGGCGGCATCGGGCAGCACGGGGTGCTTGACGACGTTCTGCGAGATGGCCTCCACCAGCGGGTAATCGGCCACGGTCTGCACGAAGATCGCGCCGTTGTTGTGCTTGGGCGTGGCGGTCACGTCCACCTGCAGCGAGAGCGCGGCGCCCTTTTGCAGCAGCCGGTTGTGGATGTCCTCGATGGACTTGAACCAGGCCATGCTTGCGGATCGTGGATGTGGTGCGCCTCGTCGTTGAGCACCATCAGTTCGTCGATGTCGCGCACGATCATGCCCAGATCCACCTTGGAGTCGGTGGTCGCGCCGGTGGGCCGCTTGCCCGAGGAAATAGTCCATCGTGTCGTCGTCGTCGGGCGACGGCGGAATGTCGTCGCCGGCGTAGACGCGGTGGATGTTGGTCAGGAAGATGTTGCCGGTCGGGTGGGTGACGCGCACCTCGTCCTGCACGTGCAGGGTCAGTTGAAAATCGTCGCGCCAGTTGCGCCCGTCCAAGCCGTTGTCGGGCAAGACCGGGTCGTCTGCAAGAAGATGCGCAGGCCCTGAAAATCCTTGTAGATGCGGTCCAGCACGATGATGTTGGGCGCGATCACCAGAAAGTTGCGCGCCAGCGTCGAATCCGGCTCGTACAGCTTGTGGATAGAAGCTCCACGCCAGCACCAGGCTCAGCACCTTGGTCTTGCCGGAGCCGGTCGCCATCTTCACCACGAAGCGCCGCCAGGTCTCGTCGAACATGCCGGCTGGAGACCGCGCCGGAGCTGTCGAAGCGCATCAGGTCGTACTTGTCCTGCACGCCCACCACGTCATAGAGATAGATGATCGTCTCCAGCGCCTCGCGCTGGGCGAAGTAATACTGGAACTCGGCCATCGTGCCGTCGGCCTGCGGCAGCAGGTGCGGCGTGTTGAACCACCAGTTGAGCAGGCTCCTGCTGGTGTCTGTTGCCCCAACGTAGCCGCTGTCGCGCCACTCCTTCACCTTGCGACGCAGTTGCGGCACCAGCGGCGGCATCAGCTTGTCCATACCTCGTGTCGCGCAGGGCTTCATCCGCCGGAAACCAGCGCATCGCCGGGTCGAGAATGGCGTGGGGCGAGTCAGGGAAGTTGGGGTGGAGCGCCATTATTCCGGCCTTCCGGGTTGCCCACATGCGACCGTTGGTAACGGCCATATCGACGCAGCCGTCTTGAACAACTCCCGGCTCCGCGACACGATGGCGTCCTCGTCCCATTGCTCCTTTTGGGTGATCTCACGGTTTAGCACGAGGAGAGAGTGCTCCTGCAGTGCGCCACGCTTGGTCACGTAAGGACCATTGCTGACAGAACTGTTCAAGGGTTGTGTTAGGAGCGTGAGGTTTCCGATGGTTTCTCTCATCCGGTTCCGCCGCACAATCCGACCGATCGGCATATCATCTTCATCAGTGGCATAAAGCGCCTGCATGATCTGATCACCGGTAGGAAGGGTGCCATCCGGCAACGGCCAGCTTTCCTCCCAACGTACCGGCAGCACATGCTCGACGGTGAGATGTTCTGAGAGCGACGTTGTTTCGTTGTAGCGGGTCCTCTTGGCCTTCTCTAGCTCTTCCAGAATGCTGCGTGTTCGGCCTGAAGGCAACATCTTGTATAGTGGATTTCTGATCCATAGTCGCTCAAATTCGTCATCAAGTGGTAGGCGGCCACTCTCAGACGTCTGTGCGAGGAGGTAGCCAACCAGGTTAGCACGGCTCCAACCTTCGTTATCCAGATGTGCAATCGCCGATAAGAAGAACTTATTGTAATTCTTCGTCGTTAGTCCGCAGACTGCCCGACGTACTATGAAACTCAGCAGAATATCCAGGCATTCGGCTTTGTCGTCCTCATCCATATCCTGCGACTCCCAGAGACGCAAGACAAGTGGGAAGACAGTCGTTACTTCCCATGGCAACAAGCGCCGGGCAAAACGGGCCAGCGGACCGGGTCCTCCACGGTCGACGAGTTCAAAGTACCATGCGCCAAAGCGGTTGATCTCCTTTAATTCGTCGGCGACAGAACTGAAGGGGTATCGCTTAACGAAGGATTTGTATTCGCTGAATAGCTTTGTGAGATCAACTTCACTGGCGATCTTGCCAGAGATGTAGTTCGCTAGAAAGAACTCGATGCGGGGCTTACTATAGCGCCCCTGCCTCTCGTTCTGACTCCAAAGCGGGTCCTCGAAGCGCTTCCAATACGTGTCGAAAAGCTTCTCCGCATTCTCGTGTGCGGCGTCCGCACGCTGGAAAATGTTGTTGCGCACTAGGTCCGCTGCCAGCAGCGGCTCACCTCGCTCATTCAGCGTCTCGAAGATGACCTGAGCGTCATCACCCTCCTCCAGCGTGATCTCGACAACCTTGAACTCCTCGACGAGTGCCTGCCAGATGGCATCGAACACCAATTCGCGCGGTATATCGCTGCTGTATTCCTCTGCGGTCATTGCGTCGTCAACACGTGCCGGAGGCTCGTAGAACTCGTCCTCCAATTCGTCTGTTTCAACCGCATGCTTGATCTTGTCATAGAAATAGCCGTACGCGGCGATGAGCCGAGGTGTCGTTCGGTAGTCGAATATTCTGTCCTGTGTCTTGTAAAAATCTCTGAGTACTTGGCGCGCAGCGCCTCCCGCCCACCAATAGTGATGATATCGGTGAAGAGCTCCCGGTCGTATTGCGTCGGCCATACCTTGAAGATCTCGACGTCCGGGTATTCCATCAACTGTGGGCCACGGTTCAGTAGGTAGGTCGCAATAGTTTCTGCAGCAGTTGTGTAGCCAATGGAAGTCGCGTAATCCCGAGCAGCGGCCAGGAAAATCTGAAAAGTCGTCAGACGCTGCTGCCCATCGACCACCTGGAACGCTGGAACCCGTCTTGCCGAGAATCCACCGCGACTCTCCAGCACGACCGCCCCCATGAAGTGCGAAAATCGGCGTTCCCTGCCCTCAAGGCGCTCAATCGCCTTGGTTCGGATATCGTTCCAGAATGGTTCCCACTGCTTGTCTCGATTCCACACATAGTGGCGCTGATAGATAGGCACGCAGTAACGAAACTGGTTCTGGAGAAGCTGCCCGATGATCACTGGGCCGGCTTTCATATCGTGACCTCCACAATTGTCATCGTGTCGTTGCCGAAGATGTCGACCACCTTGACGGCGATTTTGCGCCGGCCCTCTGGGACTTCGTGGAAGACGCTGGTCAGTTCCAGCGCGCGGTCTTTTCTGGTGCGGAAGGACTGCCATTCGTTTTCAAAAATGTAATCGCCGGTCCAGCGCTCTTCCCACTCGCCACTTTCCTCGTTCTTCACCCGGACGATCTCGCGCTTGTTCTCGAAGTTGAAATCCACCGCCCAGTAATCGATCCAGTCCGTCCAGTGTCTGGGTGAGCTGTTCGCGGCGTGACGATGCCGTCCTCGTCCTTGCTGACCTTTACGATCTGGCCCTTCTCGACGACGATCTTGCTGCCCTTGTCCTTGAGCGTCGCTTCGGCGTCGGCGATCGAATCCTGGGAGTAGAAGACCGAGAAATCGGTCAGCTCGACCGCGACGCTGTTCTTCTTGACGTGCGGCTTCACCTCGATGAAGGACACGTCGTGGAAGACGACCTGGTTCTTCTCGACCGCGCGCTTGTCGAACACCTCGGCGGGGATGTATTTGGGGGCGATGTCGATGCCCTTGGAGCGGGCTTCGTCCAGCACGTTGGGGAACAGCCCCATCTCGAACTCGAAGCCCAGGATGTCCACCCGGGTGATGTGCTTCTGGCGGCATTCCAGGATGACCTCTTCGACGAACAGCCGCGTGACCGGCAGATTGACCGGCCCGACCGCCACCAGCCGCCCGGCCTTCTTGCCGTGGAAGGTATTAAAGCCGTCCGTCTTTTCGGCCCGGTAGGCGCGCAGAATCAGATCGAGGAATGCGGCTTCCTTCTCCGCCAGTTGCTCTTGCTGTTCCGCCTCGCGCAGGTTGGGATTGACGCCGACGTAGTGCTGGCGCTCGTACCTGCCCAGGTTGAGGATTTCAAAGGCGCGGTAGTCTTTGCCCTCGGCCTTCAATTGCCGCTGAACGCCGATCATCCGTTTGCGGGTGGTGTGGATGGCGAACTTGCCAAGATCGCTGACGATCCATTTGCGGCCCAGCTTTTCAGCCACCGCGGCCGTCGTGCCGGAGCCAAGAAGAAGTCAGCGACCAGGTCACCTTCGTTGCTGATGAGGCGGATGATGCGTTCTAGGAGTGCTTCTGGCTTTTGGGTCGGATAGTCAATACGCTGGTTTCCGGCGGTGACCCATGGCACATCTACCCATACATCGTCTAGTGGGACACCCGGTAATTCGTCCAGGAACTGTTTGCGGTAGAGCTTTCCATTCTCACCTCTATGGATAAGACCCGATTCTGGACATGCGTTCGATCGTTGCCGGAGTTGTCGCAGTTCCAAGGTTCTGATCAGCGCGATACCGACGGCCGCTCGCATCCTTATAACGAAACCTGCTCTTATATTCGTCGCTGTAGTCAGTATAGATTGGGGCGAATGTAGGGGTACCAGACTTCGAATAGATGAAAATTGTCTCATGGTTAAAGGGCAACTTCAGCTTCCCTTTGAAGCCAGAAACTGACATACGACGCCATCGAATATTATTTTGGAAACCTTCTCTTCCGAACACTTCATCCATGACGAGTTTGAGCATTGATTCCACTTGCGGACCTATATGGACATAGATAATGCCATCCTCGGCCAACAAGTCGCGCATCAAGATCAGCCGCTCGTAAATCATGGCGATGAAGCAATCCGCTCCCTTTCCCCAGGTGTCGCGGTAGGCGATCTCTTCCAGGATGTTGGGTTTCTTGGTGAAGGTGTCGCCGCCGATCTCGATGTCCATTGAGAAATCGGCGCCCATGTCGAAGGGCGGGTCGATGTAGATCAGCTTCAGACCACCCTGCCGCTCGATCTCCTCTCGCAGCGGACCGTTCTTGAGCGAGGATAGGATCAGCTTGTTGTCGCCCCAGATGAGCTTGTTGGTCCAGCCCTTGAGCTGGCGGCCGCGCGAATCAGATCGAGATGCCGGCCACTGGAATAGCGGGTCTGGTGCTTCGAGACTTCCGGCGCGCGGTTCGTCCACCTGCTCGATGGTCTGAAAGGGCAGCACGATGTTGCTGACCTCGCTGGTCTTGCCGTTCCAGACCAGCTCCACCTCGCGCTTGTCCTCAAAGAGCAGAAAGCGGTACTTGTCCGGCAGCGGCTTGTCGGCCTCCAGAAAGCGGATGATCTCTTGTTGTTCCTGTTCAGTCAGTCTGGGCATACATATCCTTGATCGTGTTCCGGCGCCGCTTCGGATTTAGCCACTGGGTGCCTGGATATTACGCAATTTTCATGCACATGCATACTCTGTATGATCGAGCATTTGATGGCAACGGTCAAGGTAGTATGGTCCCAGCTCAAACTGCAGTCGCTAGGGACGTTCACTACTGGATCAGATGTGCAGGAGGAGAAATGTCGTAGCCGGTAGAAGCCACGAACAGTCCATTGAGGAAGAACGCGAGTCCCCGAATGTGATCCAGATCGAACTCTACGAGAACACCTTCATTCTGACGCGTTCGGGTATATCGCTGACTGGGGATGACAGCAAGTTGACAGCAACGCGGTGTAGAAACCGGGGAGTTTTGAGGTGGCGGAGTGTCTGACGCACGTTCTCATCGATTGACAGCGATGAGAACGGAGTCTGAAAATACTGATTTAGATGGTCAATTAAGAGTGCCGAAGGTGGGAGTCGAACCCACACGCCCTTACGGGCAACGGTTTTTGAGACCGTCGCGTCTGCCATTCCGCCACTTCGGCCAGGGGGGCGAGCTTATCTGGTAATTATATCGCCGGATGGGCATAAGGGCCAGTAGGAAAAGGGGGTCGTGGAGACATCCATCGGGCGCCTTCCATCGTATGATTGAAGTTGCTTACAGGCGGGGCGATGTTAGCCGCGCTGCTTCGATCAATGGTGATGGAGTTTGTAGCCCATGAGTCGTATCCCGCGAGGCTCGTCGACAGCTATGTCCAGCCGGCCTTTGACATCACGCGAGCTGTACCAGCACCACCGATACGCTTCTCACAGCGGAAATGAATCAGACATCTTCGCGGTGAACCCGCTCAAGCGCTCCGCGATCATCGCCGGCGTGTGCTGGATGATGGTGCTTGGCCCGATCCTGTTCTTCGATGGGAATCTCCAGGCGACGACCCTGATCGCGGGCGGGTGGCTGGCCGCGGCCGGGATTGTGTTCGTGACGCCTATCTTTTTCTGGAGCCTGGCCGAGGCCGGCTGGGAGCGGATCCGGTGGCGGGTGAACCCGACGATAGACGACCTGGATCTCAGCCCGCGGGCACACAATCTGTTGCGCCGGCATGGGTTCGAGACGATCAACAGTGTTGACCTTACCCCGGACGTGTCGTTGATGCTGCTGTCCAATATGGATCCCCGCGCGCTACACGAGATCCGCAGGGCGATCAGTATCTGGAAGTATCTCCGCTGGCAGGAGAAGGGTTTTCCGGCAGACGGAGCACCGTAACCGTTGTTTGAACGCACGCAAGACTGCCCTCCGAATTCGAGCGATCCGGAGGGCAGTCTTTTTGTCGCGCGATTGAGCCTTAGCCGCGGTCTACCCAAGTTTCTGAGAATGCCAGGAAGGCGGAGCTGGATGGCTTCTCTCCCTCGGTCGATGAGTGAACCTCTCCGACGACCGGTTCGTTGGCAACGGCGATTGAGGCGCTGGCGCATGGGCAGATAAGGGTTGTCAGGTCGAAGCGGCTGTTGCCGAGCTGCCAGTCATCACGCTTCACCATCTGGTAGTCGAGCACGTCCCACCAGGTGAGCTCGATGACGGCATAGCCGGTGTTGCACACCACTCGGTGGTACCAGCGACTGTCCGAGTCCTGAAAGAAGCGCGCGTGGCGCGTTTCCATTCCGCCAAAGCCGCGGTCCTGGAAGCGCTCGAAATGCTGGGTGAAACGGTCGGTCACGAGTCTGGCGACGCCGGGGTTGTCGGTGTAAATAGCGTGCGGCGCGTTGCCGCCCAGCCCGGAGGAGTCTTTGTCGGTCCAGATGATCAGGGCGTTCCCCTCACCGTGCTCTGAATAGACGCAGCGCCAGAAGCTGGCCGCGGCCACCACTTCATCAGTGCCGGGCTTGAACAGAACGAGTCCGGGGTTCTCTCCAGAGAATACGACGGTCATTGATGCTACTCCCCCTCTGTTGATGCGTTGTTCATTTATCGTAGCATGCGCAAGGTTTGCGGGGCATGAAAAAGCGGCGTGGGGTTGTTCCCACGCCGCTTCCGATCGTCAGTAGCTTAATAGTGAATGTGGATCGCGGATCCGACGTCGAGCCAGTTCCAGAAGTATTCGGCGTCAGGGACCATGAATCCCACACAGCCGTTCGAGCTGAACTGGCCAAAGTTAGCCTCTGCGGTCCAGTAATTACCGTGCAAAGCGAACCCTCCGGCGTAGAAGTACTGGGTGAACTGCACATTCTCCAGGTAGTAGTGCTCAGGATGTCCTTCAGGGTACCCGACCGTGGACGAGTCCATCGTCTCGTTGCGAACCCGGTACTGGACGTTGAACACGCCTTTGGGTGTTCTGTCGCCACGGCCTGCCGTGATGATGGCGGCGTAGACCGGGGTGTTGTTCTCATAGGCGATGGCCCAGAACTCGGTGAGGTTCACATCCACCCAGGTGCCGCCGAATGTTTGCGGGGGTGTGGGCGCAACCAAGGGGTTGATGTAGGCAGCGGAGACATACTGGCCACCGCCGATGTCGTACCAGGTGTCGACGCCCAGCTCTTCGCCGCCACGCACCATGCCGTAGATCGTTACCGGCCGGCGGTGGTAGAGGGTCGCGGCGTGCGCTGCAGCACTGTCCGGTGCGACACGGACACCGAGGGCGTCCGTCGAGACGTAGCCCATCCAGCCGCCGGTGTGGGTGCGGATCGCGTGTTCCCACTCCGGGCTGAAGACTCCAGCGTCATACTTCACGGCGTCAGGCGCCATGTCTCTGGGCTTGCGGTCGACACGTTCCACCTCGGCCAGCTCATGACCCAGGTGACCGAGCAGCACGACATAGGGTGTGCCCACGTGCTCTGGGTGCCACTCCATGCGGGCGCGCTCGAAATACTGAACGTTGTAGCCACCCTCTTCGAACTCCTCCGAAATGGGGAATCCAAAGACGTGGACGCCTCCATTCGCGAGCCAGTAGTCACGGAAGCCGGTAGAGAGCGAGTGCCGGGTCTCCGGGAAGACCCAGCGGTCGTCCGTCGATTTTTCCGAGGCCGGCAGGGGGCGAAAGGCGGGCTTGGTGCGAATCCGCTGCGCCTTCCAGTTTCCAAGCAACGTTCCCTGAATCACCCACTGGGTGCCGGCATGTTCCGGCCAGAGCTCCAGGCGAGCGCGCTCAAAGTACTGAACGGTCCGGCCGTCTTCCTTCAGCTCGTCGGTAATTGGGAAACCATAGATGGTGAAGCTGCCGTTGTTCAGCCAGTGGTGTAGAAACTCACCAGCCAGGTGATGACCGGTTTCTGGAAAAAATGCCTTGTTCGGCATGCCGCTCGTGTTTGTCGTGATGGTCTGAGCGCTTGCGCTCTGCGGCGCGCCAGTGAGAGGTACGACTCCTGCGATGGTTGCCGTTGCCACCAGGATTGCGACGACGAGTTGAAGTGTTCTGAAGCGACGCGCTGACTTGCCGGGTCGATATCGACCCCATGAGCTTCGATCTATCACCGTTTCGTGCATCCCCACTTTGCTACGCGCCGAGCATCCCCCACGGTCCAACTCAGCGCACAAATAACCCTTCGCCGTTCCAACCGGCGCCTAGATGATCATACGGGATGTACGGTCGAGTGGAC
Organism: uncultured Chloroflexia bacterium; assembly: GCA_963729445.1. Classification (GTDB taxonomy): domain Bacteria; phylum Chloroflexota; class Chloroflexia; order Thermomicrobiales; family CFX8; genus JACCZH01. The sequence goes on along the minus strand of CAVSNU010000002.1, from coordinate 452,140 downwards.
CCACTGAACAGCATGCAATCTCACTCAACCGACGCCATGCAAGCCCGCCAGCACATTTTACAGAAGGACCCTGTCGAAATTGAATGCCACAAGGGTCCCAACCCTGGGGGTATCGAACGCGGACGCGATGATGGCGGGACGCTGGGCGTCCCGCCAACAGAGCTCTGCACGCATGTCCGCGAGCGCGGAAGCGTTACACCTGGTACCCGCTCTCCGCCTCGTCGCCGGTCACTTTCAGCGTGATCCTCTCGCCGGACATGTGATCGACGAGATCGATCGGGATCTGGACATCGTGGGTGAAGAGGAAACCTGATTTGACGACGAACCCGGTCGTGTTGCCGCGCTCATCGACCAGGATCTGGTCCACTTCGCCGACTTTGTCACCGTCACGCCCGACCACGTCAGTGCCCTGATCGATGGTCATGGAGTCTTCGGGCAGGTTCGTGCGCGTCTCCAGGTTCGTCGGGCCGGTATCCGCGACATCGAAGAACGGTCCCGAACCTGGGCGATAAGATCCGCCTGGGTTATCGGAAGCGAACAGGATGGGCGAGTACGGCGCGGTACCCACGAACGCCTCGTAGCCCATCGCGCGCACCTCATCGTCCGATGGCGCATAGTGCGTGTCTTCTACGAACGCGGGCAGCGTGTCTTCGTCGTCTGAAGGCACCCGCAGGTGGATGTTGCCGTCTGCGTCAACATTCGACACAAGGTCGATATCAACGATCCTGTCCTCGCTCCAGAACATCCCCTTGTGAACGATGAACTTGTTCAGGTCTTTGGTCTCGCTGTCGAGCACCAGGCGGTCGACGGAGCCGATTTTCTCGCCGTCGCTGGCGATGACGTCTTTGCCGATATCAATTCGCATGGACCTGCACTCCTTTACTTATGCCGGCCAAAGAGACTGTTTCGGCGAAAATTCGCCTATTTCCAGACTAGCATGTTCGGCGGAGGCATCTGTTGTCTGTCACTCAGGAATACGAAACGCTTGCGATCCGTTATACTCGAAGGCCGGATGGGCGCCGGGCGTACAATTATCCGAATAGGATGAGTTGTTCGTATCGTGCGAATCGGAGACAACGTGAGCATTTTTACGACGTCTGAACGCGGAGATACTGGCCTCCAGCGCAACGAGCTGATCGCCGCAGCCATCGAGGTTGGCGCGATCTTCACGATTTTCATCATCGCTTTCACCGGGCGATCGGTCTTTGGCGATGGCGTTCGCCAGCTCCTCATCGTCCTCTCGGTGATCGCCGGCGTGCTGGGCACAGTGGCGGGGCTATGGGTGCTCTTGCGGGCGATCCAGTTCCAGTCGTCACGAGTACCTCGCCTGATGCTCGGGGGCTTCATGACCTTCATCGGGGTCTATACCGTCGTTCACGTGCTGTAAGCCGTCTGGTACGCCGTTTCGCCACCTGCTAGGACGTTCTTGCCACGCTACATAATTGTTGCGCAGGAGTTAGCTGTCCCATGAATGTGCCGTTTCATCGCCGCGACCCAAGAGGGGCGAAACATCTCGCTGTTACTGATGTCACGGGGGCACACTCGCCCCCGGTCGTGACGCCCGCACCTGGCGTTGCGCCGGATAGTGTTGACGACGATGCCGACGCTCCCAGGTGGATGAAGCCGTTCCTGGCGCTCAAGGAGCAAGAGTTCCGCCATCTCTGGCTGGGTATGCTGCCGGGCACGCTGGGCATGCAGATGGGCATGATTACGAATGGCTACCTCGCCTACGAATTGACGAACTCCGCCGCGGCGATTGGTTTCGTGACGCTGGGATCCGGCATCCCGATGTTGCTCTTCGCTCTGATCGGCGGCGTGGTCGCGGATCGCGTCTCGAAACGCCGCGTGCTCATGATCACCCAGACGATTATCGGTCTGTGCGCGGTCGCTCTCGCGGTGGTGGTTCTCACCGGTGTCGTGACCATCTGGATGATGACCGCCGTCGCGTTCGTGATGGGCACCTGTTTCGCCTTCAATATGCCGGCGCGGCAATCCTTCGTGGCGGAGATCATTAGCCGCAAGCGCCTGATGAAAGCCATTGCCCTCAACAATGCCGGCATGAACATGTCCCGGGTGGTCGGCCCGGCCCTGGCCGGCTTCCTCATCGGGAAACCATGGATGGGTATCGGTGGCATCTACGTCTTGATGGCCTGCATGTACGCCTTCGTGGTGCTGAGCCTCTTCCGGATCAGCGACCGCGGAACCAGTGCGAATGTCCGGAAGGCATCCGGCTACCGCTCGCTGCTGGACGGATTGAGCTACATCAAGGGCAACGCGGTGGTGCTGGCGTTGCTGATGCTCGCCTTTGCTCCGGTCATCCTGGGCATGCCCTATCAGGCGCTGATGCCGGTCTTCGCGGAGGAGGTCTTCAGCGTCGGAGCCACTGGCCTGGGATTGCTCATGATGGTCAACGGGATTGGTGCGCTGCTTGGCTCACTCGCGGTCGCGTCGATGAGCGGCGCCTCAAGGCGCGGGTTGATTCAGCTCGGACTCGGCGTGGCCTTTGGTCTCAGCCTGGCGGGCTTCGCCTGGAGCGGTCGGTTTGATGTGGCGATGCTTGCCCTGTTGATCGTCGGAGCGACATCTGCCGGGTACATGGCGCTCAACAGCACCCTCGTTATGGATAAGACCGAGCCGCAGTTCCACGGCCGGGTGATGAGCGTCTATATGCTCACGTTTTCGGCCATGCCTCTGGCCGTGACGCCCTTCGGAGCGATGGCGGACTCGTACGGCGCGCCGCTAACCATTGGTATCGGCGGTTTGGCGTTGGTGGCCGTCGTGGTTATCTTTGGCACACTGCACCCTTCCTATCGCCATCTGAAGTAACAACCACCGCTCCGACTTCGGTTATCCTGAACGCGACAATCGTTTGGGGAAAGCGGGGAGGAGCGAAGATGGTTGCGGACGAAACGGCGCTGCGTTCATTGGCGCGCCGGGTCGATGCCGGTGGGTATCAAGGGCTCTGGATCGTCTTTCACGATTACTCAGCGCGTGCCTGCGCGAAATGGATCCCGGCGAGCAGGTTCCACTCCGCCATTCTTCACGGAGGAGTCTTTGCGCGCGCGAACTTGAATTTCACAATTGACGATCATCAGGTAGAAAGCCCTCGTTTTGGGGCAGACACAGGTGATTTCTTCGCGATCCCTGACCCCGATACCCTCGTCTCACTTCCCTACAGGCCGAGCATCGCTCGTGTCTACAGCCATCTGTGCACCGAAGACGGGGAACACTGGGAGGGTTGTCCGCGCGGCCGGCTGATGGCGGCAGTCGATGCTTTGATGGAGCGTGGGTTTACGGCTCAGGTGGCATTTGAGCCCGAGTTCACCCTGTACCGGACCGACGAGCACGGGCTTCCGGTTCCCGCTGATACGTCTCCAATGTACTCGGTGGAACGGATGGACATCCATCACGAGCTACTCGCCAAGGTTGAGACCGCCCTGGACGAGCAGGACGTCGATGTCATTCAGATCGGCTCCGAATATGGCGCGGGACAGGTAGAGATCAACCTGTGCCATACCCACCCGCTCAAGGCCGCCGACGACGCGTTGACCCTGCGCGATACCGTCAAGGCACTGGCACGTGACGCGGGGTTGTACGCCGCATTCATGCCGAAACCGTTCGAGCACGCGGCGGGGAACGGTTTGCATGTTCACCTCTCGCTCTGGAGTGAGGACGGTACCGAGGACTTCTCGACTGGCGAGGGTCAGCTCGGTCTCTCGGGTGAGATGGAGCAGTTCATGGCCGGTGTCCTCGAACATGCTCGCGCGATTTGCGGTGTCGGTTCCCCCACGGTCAATTCCTATAAGCGCCTCCAACCGGGTTCCTGGGCGCCGGCCCACGTTGCCTATGCGTTCCAGAACCGGGCGGCGCTCGTCCGTGTTCCGGGCTCGACCAGACGCCGGATCGAGTTCCGGGCCGGCGATCACACTGGTAACCCGTATCTCATGCTGACGGCCCTCATCGCGGCCGGTATCGACGGACTGGATCGTGAGCTCGATCCCGGACCACCAGCCGAAGGTGATCTCGGTCATGCCGATCCGCACACACTGGCGGCATCCGGCGTACGGTTCTTGCCACGCTCGGCTGGAGAGGCACTGGATGCCGTCGAACAGGACGAGGTCGTGATGGCGGCATTAGGTCCCATATGTGGTCCGGAGCTGCTGCGCGTGAAACGCGACGAGCTGGCACGCTACGATCGCCACGTCTCCGAGTGGGAGCATGCCGTGTACTTTGAGCGGGTGTAGGCAAAGAAGGGTGGCAGACATGAACAGCTGGACTGATGATGAAGACGAACTGTTCGAGGGCCTCATCGATCTGGACGATCCGGAGAGTCTGGCGGAGTGGAACGAAGATATTGTGTCTTCGATTGTCGATGACATTCCCTTTGAGGATCACCACGTCCACCCGCCGTATCGCGATCGGGGCCAGCTGAGCCTCTCGGATTTCCGGAGACCGTTTACTGAGTCGGCCATTGAGGGCGCCTGGAATGCTCATCTCCCGTCGCAGATCGCCTACCGCTGGATGGTACGTGAACTGGCGATGCTGCTGGTCGCCGAGCCGAACGAAGAGTCTGTGCTCGAGGCGCGCAACGCGATGCCCGCGGCCAACTACCATCGGATGCTGGCCGATGACGCCAACCTTGGCGCAGCGTACGCAGATGATTTGTTCGCCTTCGGCGAGTGCTACGACGTCTCAGAGTGGTCCTCGTTGCTGGGTCGCCCGGTCTATCGTGTGTTGCGCGTTGAGACATTTGTCGAGCAGGGTTTTCCGGTCGCCACAACTCTCGACTCCGCCCTGGAGCGTCTGAGTGCGGAGATCGCCGCGGCGCAAGCGCGAGGCATCGTCTCGCTGAAGAGTATCGCTGGTTACCGGACCGGCCTCGAGTTCCACCCTCCAACTGCTGAGAGCCGGAATCGCGCCGCCGATGCGTATTCCGCTATCCGTGCCCAGGCCCTCGATGGCGGATCGGGCCGGATCGCCGACAAGGAACTGGTCGACACCATCGTCTGGTCGGCGCTGGAGGCAGCCGTGCCGCTGCAGCTCCCGATGCAGTTTCACGTCGCCCTCGGGGACGACGACATCATCATGACGAAGAACGATCCCACGCTGATGCGGGCGCTCTTCCGCCATGAGCCGTTCCGGAATGTGCCGCTGGTCCTGTTGCACTGCTATCCCTACCATCGCAAAGCGGCATACCTGGCCAGCTTGTACCCGAACGTCTATGTCGATCTCGGATTGACGATCCCGCTGGTTGGGCCAGGCGCCGCGCGGGTGCTCGAAGAGACCCTGGAGCTGGCACCGGTGAATCAGGTCCTCGCCTCGACCGACGGCCACATGACGCCGGAGTTCCAATGGTTTGGCGTGCTCGTCTGGCGCTACGCGATCGTCAAAGTAGCGACCAGCCTGCTGACGACGATGGCAGTCTCGCCAGAGGATGTGGAGTGGTTCGCAGAATCCATTCTCGGAGACAATGCCCGGCGGATTTATCCTCGCTGGACATAAGAGAGAATCGTAAGAAGAGGAGCACAGATCGATGGATGGGGTAGTGACGGCGGTGAGCGTCAGCGCGACGCATACCATGACGAAACCAAATCAGCAGCGTATTCGACTCCTGGCCGGGTTGGGCGTTGAAGGGGACGCCCATATGGGTGAGACGGTCAAGCATCGCTCGCGGGTGGCGCGCGACCCTACCCAGCCAAACCTGCGTCAGGTGCATCTCATCCACTCCGAGCTGCACGACGAGCTGCGGACTGCCGGTTTCGAGCTATCACCGGGCCAGATGGGCGAGAACGTGACGACGCGCGGCGTCGACCTGCTCGGCCTGGCAACCGGCACCTGGTTACATATCGGTGACTCAGTGGTCGTCGAGGTAACCGGTCTCCGCAACCCCTGTGCCCAGTTGAACGGGCTGCAGCCCGGCCTGATGGCTGCGACGCTGGCGCGCGATGAAGACGGCAACCTCATCCGCAAGGCGGGTGTCATGGGCATCGTCATTGCCGGCGGAGAGATACGCCCCGGCGACGTGATCCGTGCCGCACTACCGCCAGAACCGCACCTTCCGCTCCAGCCAGTTTGAGACGGGAGTGCGGTGGTTGTGCTCTTACAGCCATAAGCGAAGACACAGGCATCGCGGCGCGATGATGGAGATGGTCCTCATTCAACGGATGTTTGATGGTTTCTCTCCTTGCGTAGCGGCGCGATTTATCGCGCCTTGCCTGGCCACTCGGGCGCCGGAGAGGGCGCAATAAATTGCGCCGCTACGCAGGTTGTGATCATCTGGTTATGTGACAACGCGCTCAGGGCTGCCGCTCCAGGACCTCCGCCGTTGCCCGGCCGAGCCGGCGGATGCCCTCGTCGATCTTCTCGTCGGGCAGGGTAGAGAACCCGAGACGCAGGGTCGGTTCGTGCCGGCAGTCCGGATAGAAGGCCGAGCCGGGTAGATAGGCCACGCCGTGCCGCCCGGCGGTCGGTAACAGCAGGTTGCTGATGATGCCGCCCGGCAGGGTAACCCACATGAAGAATCCGCCGTGTGGAGTGATCCAGTGCGTACCGGCCGGCATCTCGCGCTCGAGTGCCGCCAACATTCGCTGGCAGCGTGCATGGTAGAGGGCACGCGCCTCGTCAAGATGGGCATCGAGCCATCCATCCGCGCTAGCACTCACCACGGCCCGTTGCACGAAGCGATCGGACTGGATGTCGACGGCCTCCTTTGAGTTGACCAGTGGCGGGATCAACGCTTCCGGCATGACCATCCAGCCCATACGGAGCGCCGGCGCGAGGGTCTTTGAGAACGTCCCCAGGTAGACGACGTTTGGGTCGAGTGCCCGCAGCGGCGGCACCTCGTTTCCGGGAAAGTACAGCTCCCCATAGGGGTCGTCCTCGATGATCGGGACGTTGTACTCAAGCGATAGCTCAACGATGCGCTGGCGGCGCTCCGGCGCAATGGTGACGCCGGTCGGGTTCTGAAAGGTGGGGACGGTATAGATCGCCTTCGGGCGCGGGTCCTGCTGCAGAAGCGGCTCGAGCTCTTCCGGGATCAGCCCCTCGTCGTCAACCGGCGCAACGCGATACCGCACCTCATAGGCGTTGAACGCCTGGAGCGCGCCGAAATAGGTGGGTCCTTCCACGACCACGACATCGCCGGGGTCGAAGAGGGTGCGGGCAATGAGATCGAGCCCCTGCTGCGATCCGTTGGTGATCAGGACGTGCTCGGAATCGGCCGGCACTCCACGGGCCGCCATGCGCTCGGCGACCAGGTGTCGCAGCGGTTCGTGGCCCTGAGACTCGCCGTAATAGAGAATACCTTCGGCTTCTTCCCATACGCCGGCACTGGCCTCCTGTAGCCGGGTGATTGGCAACTGATCCAGGGGCGGGGTACCTCCAGCAAAAAAGATAAGATCCTCGATGTCGCGGATGCCTTCCAGGTCCGAAAATGGCAGCGGAGCGAGCCTGGCCGCCCTGCCGGCGACAACCTTTTCCCAGTGCATTGTCACCGGTTTACCTCCATGTGGGTGCTTCATGTGTCACTGTTCGTCAGTGTCAACGAGCGCAATCTCAAGCCGCTTGTTGATGCGGCCTTTGGATCGCGTACCGATTATCTTGATCCCGCCAATCTCAGACGTGTTGCGCACGTGGGTGCCACCATCTGCCTGCATGTCGAGCCCGGCGATGGTGACGACCCTCACCTCGGTGATGAAATCCGGCAGGAGGTTGATCTTGGTGCGAATGAGGTCGGGGATCTGAAATGCCTCCTCACGAGGCATTGAGCGCCAGGTTACAGCACGGTCGGCTGCGATTGCCCCATTGGCGCTTTGTTCGATGCGGGCGACGCGATCTGGATTGAGGTCTTCAAGCTCGAAATCCATGCGGGCTTTGTCCAGCGCCATGTTCCCACCGGTGACGAGCGCGCCGAGCTCGTTGAAGATCACCCCGCACAGGACGTGCATGGCCGTGTGGGTACGCATCAGCCGGTAGCGACGCTCCCAATCGATCGCGCCTTTGACCTGCAGGCCGACTTCAGGTAGTGGCGCGGAGCTCTCAAGTTGGTGAACCACATCCGGCCCCCGCTTTGAAACGGAGCCTACGGTCCAACTGCTGTGCCGTTGAGTCAGGGTTCCGGTGTCGTGGGGCTGGCCGCCACCGGTCGGGTAGAAGATCGTCTGGTCGAGGATAACGCCGCCCTCGGCAGTGACCTCGACCACATTGGCGGTGAAGGTCCGCTGATAGGAATCTTCCAAAAAGAGCAGCCTGGTCATGTTTCAACCCCGCATTCTGCCGGCTCCGCCATCCCCGCGACGAGCCGGTCAAGGTCCGATTATCAAGACTGCAGGCGCAATGTGTCAAATCCGGATCGGGGTTGCCAGGCTGTCACGGATTTGATATTCTCTGAAGCATAGTGTACGTACACCTCGTACGAACATAACGTTCGGAGAGGTGTGCCCAGGGTGAGATCGATGAAGGCGGAAGGGGGTTCTCCAGTGACCGCAGGAATGCGACCGCCGAGCGACGCAGAGCGGCGAGGGGCAGCGACTCGCGCGCGGCTTTTCAAAGGATCGAAACGAACACTCGTCGCGACGAGTCTTGCAACGGCCACTCTGGTGGTTGGTGCAACGGCGTCGTTGGCGGCCGGGTTTTTCAGCCATAGCGTCCAGGAGGGCGACACCCTCAGCGACCTTGCCCTGGAGTACGGCACGTCGGTCGATGCGCTGGTTGCGCTCAACAACCTGTCGAATCCAGATCTGATTGTTGTCAACGACGAACTGCTCATCAGGCCGGTTGAGGACGGTGAGACCGTCGAGGACGTCACAGGTCACAGCATCAAGCAGACACACACTGTGATCTCCGGTGAGACGCTCACGTCGATCGCCGAGAGCCTGGGAGTGACCGTAGACGAGTTAGCCGCAGCGAACGGCATGCTCAACCCGGACCTGATCGTCACCGGTGACCTTTTGGTCCTTCCAACCAAAGCCGCCTCCGATACGGCGGTTCCTGAAGAATCCGATCCACAGACGGATGTGGAGAACACCGAGACAGTGTCGTCTACCGGCAACGATGAGGTTGCCGCTCCGGTGTTGGTGAACAACAGCGTGGAGCCGCAGACGCCTCCAACCATTGTGGAGTCTCAGACTCCTCCGACCTCAGTGCAGGCTGGCTCGACGACGCTGCACCTGGTGACAACGGGCGAGACCGTCGAAAGTATTGCCGAGACCTACGGCGTCAGCGTGGCGCAGCTGCTTGCCGCGAACGGGCAGGCCCAGAGCGGCGTGACGAGCGGCATGATTCTGAAGGTGCCGCCGGCAGACACGGCCGGCGTGCAGATGGTTGGAATGCCGTCCGCAGTCGAGTCGTCGGCAGTTGGCAGCGAGCTGAGTGCGGTTGCGGTTGCGACTGCCTACTGGGGAGCCTCGGTCTCCGAGAACAAGCTCATGGAGTCGCTTGAGCTCTCGGATAACCCACACATCGGATTCCGTGGAGACATCGACGGGGAGTTCGGCGGCACTGACGATTATGGCGTCTATGCCGGCCCGCTGTCTGCGGCCATCGCGGAACACGGCTTCGTGGGCGAAGAGTTCTACGCTGACGGTGACGCCAGCGCGCTGACGTCTCGCATCGACCGCGGCGTGCCGGTCGTGGCCTGGATCACCTACCAGGCTGCCGAAGCCGAGCCGGTGCGGGTGGAGGACGAAGTCCGGCCATACACGCTCGTGCCAGGGAAGCAGGCGGTTGTGGTCTATGGTTACGATGACGAGGGTGTCCTGATCGTTGACCTTTCCGCTGGCAGCTACTCGCACATCAACTGGACTGACTTCATGCGCTCGTGGAACTACTTCGACGGCATGGGTCTGGCGATCTCGCCAATCTAAGCTCGTTGGGTAGCGGCAGGTAACGCATGCTCAGGGATGTTCCTTAAAGAAGCTAGAAGCGACGCCCGTTGGGCGTCGCTTCTGCATAGTGCTCACCCGGTACAGCGGCCCGGTTCTGTAGACTGGTGTGGGCTGGGACGGTCTAAGATCCGGCATGCGGATAGGCGCGTAGGAAGAGTGTCCCGCGCCGAGGGGTGCGATTACCGATAACGAGCAGACACTCGGGGGTGGACGAGCGTGAAGAGTAGGAACCCGCCTGAGGTTCCGTCGATGGATAGTGACAACCGCGCGACACAGGTAGTCGATTTGCTCCCTGCCTACGCGTTGGGGGCGCTCGACGACGACGAGCGCGACCTCGTCGAAGAGGAGTTAGCGGTTTCGCAATCATTACGCGATCAATATCGCAGCCTGCAGCTGACCGCTGACGCACTGGCGCAGCCAGCGACGTTGACGGCGCCGCCGGCTGCGCTCCGCGATCGGGTGCTGGCCTCGGCGGGTCAGCGCGCTGCCCCGGTGGTGTTGCCCCAGCGGGGATACCGGCCGGCACGAATAGGGCTGGTTGCGGCAGCGCTGCTGGTACTTGTCCTCGCCGGAGTCATCGTCGGGCTCTGGAACCGCGCGAATGACCTGGACCGCCAACTCGCCGATGTTCAGCAGGCGATGTCCCGTCCTTCCACGGATTTCTCACGGCCGCTGGTCTGGACTGCGCTCAGCGCGGCTGCGTCCGACGTACCTGTCTCGGGCTACTTCTGCCGGACCGAGGATGGGGAGGTTGGCTGGATTGTTGTCGAGGATATGCCGGTGACCGACAATCACGTGTATCAGCTCTGGCTCGTCGATGGCGAGCGGCTGGTGAGTGCCGGGACGTTCGCGACTGACGCAGAGGGCCGCGGCTTCGGGGTCGTGCGGGCAGAAGCCCCGGTGACGGCCTTCCAGGAGCTCTGGATCACTGCCGAGCCACCCGGTGGCAGCTCCGCTCCAAGTGGTGCCCCGCGTATATCCGTTACCATTGTCTGAGTGAGTGTGAACGAACGGCCGGCAATTCGAGTTGTGGCGATTGTCCCGCTTTCCGATGAGTACGGCGGCGATGAGCTCCTGGTGTTGCGGCGCGGCGACGCGCTCGTGCTTCCCTGCGCACCACTTCAGATAGGCGAGCGTCTCATGGACGCTGCCGCCAGGGTAGTTCTGGAACGAGCCGGCTTCGTGCCGGACCCAGTACGGCTGGTCTATCTGTTGGAGCAGCAAAACGGGTCAATCATCGTGGGTGTGCAGTGTAATCTCCCCGCAGACATCGGCGAGGGTGACGAGCTGCGCGGCGAGTTTGTGTCGCTCACCAGGAGCGATCTGCGGTTAGAGCCGATGGCGCTGCGTGAGATCCTGGTGGAAGACTTGCGTTCGGGGTTCGTCCGTCCGGTGGCTCATCTGGTTGAGTGGTCTGGTGGAGATGGGCCGGCGGTACAGATCACCTGGTAACGATGCAGAGGGATAGATAGTGCAGTTGTGTAGTCTGAAGGTCGCGCGCCGGGGCGGCGCGCTCGTTTTTGTCACGGTTTTGAGTCTGGCGCTCCTGGTAGCTTGTGGTGGAGGCGGCGACGCTGACAGCGAGGCCGATAACCAGACGAGCACCGTGGCGCCGTCAGGCCCTACCTCGACGGAAGCCGCCGAGACAGAGCCCACATCGACCGTTGTACAGACGAGCACCCCGAATGCAACGGCCACGAGAACGTCCTCACCAACCCCGGAACCTCCCACTCCATCTCCAACCCGGACCCCGACTCCGACTGCAACTCCGCTACCGACGGTTGCGAAGCCGTTCGAGACGACCCCGCCGGTTGGAGACGCACTCACCAACTACACGCTGGATTATTCGGCGCGCTTCGATGGCGCTGATGAGGAAGACGGCACCGTCGATCTACGGATTGAGCAGGCGCGCGCCGATTCCTACCACCTCCAGGTGGCAACTGGTGCAGTGCACACTGAAGCCTGGCGCGTCAACGAGGTCATTTATGTGCGCGGCCCCGGCGGGGCGGTCGTGGAGCTACCCGGGCTGGTAGACCAGAACCTCTACGCTCCGGCAAGCTTCCTGGTCCTCGTTCCCGATTTGCGGGTAATCGAGTCAGCCGGGGTCGTGGACGACGACGTGGATGTCCAGGGCCGAAGCACCACTCACTACGAGCTCGATCCGGCCGACGCCTCGGCATTTCGGCCATCCCAGAGTGAGGCTGGTAATGATGTCGAGGGCACCTTCGACGTGTGGGTTGATAACGAGCTTGGTGTGGTGATTCAGATGGAAGTCGAAGTGGATTGGACCGGGCGGGGTGGCTCGACTCAGTCGATTGGTATTGACTACCTGGTGACCGGCATCAACGCAACGCCTGAGACCCAGCCGCCGGCCTAGGTTCGAACGGGGTGCGCGTCACCCTGCGTGGTGATCCAATCATCCTGATCGGACGTGCTACCGGTATAGGAGGGGCTCACACAAGCGAGATCCTTCGCTGACGCTCAGGATGACTAAGGGGCTTAGGATGCCTGTCCAAACACACGGGTGGCCAGGCAGGGCGCAATGAATTACGCCCCTACGCATTCTCGTTGGCGGCCCGAACAGGGCTCGCATGCCTCATCGCCTTGGCAAGGACGCTCCGGTCGGTGATCGGGCGTCGCTAACGGTCGTCGGCCGGCTTCTCTGGGAAGTGGATTGTCCGGCGGCGGCGGCCTCCGGGTTTCCAGCGGCGCTTGCCGGGTTTGTTCTGGTACTCGACCGGGCCGGTTCTGCGGGCAGCGACTGACGTCTTGCGTTGCTGACGCGGCGTTGGCTGCGGGCGGGTCAAACGGGCATATTCTCTGAGTGCCTGGTCAGCGACTTGTTGCTCGGTGAGGTCGGGAGCGCTCGTCGCCAGACGTTTGCCGATCAGACCCACCGTGCGGCTCGAGAGCTCGATGCCCTCGCCGGCCAGTACCAGGCTGATCTGTAGCAGCAGCGCGTCGTTGGCGTGCGAGCCCGCAACTTGCCTGGTGATGCCGAGGAACTCCCGCTGGCCTTCGGGGGTGCCGTCGAGCCCCTGTAACGTCAGCGCTGCGCCGAGGGCGTTCCACTCGCGCGCGTTGCGGCGCTGGCGCTGCGAGCGGTCCCCTTGCGATCTCACGACCACGCCGGCCACGGAATCTACATCGATTGGCTCGCCTGCATCGCTCAGTCCATCCAGCGCGGCGGTTATCTGGCGGGGTGACGCCCGGAAGCCCGCCGCCGCACGCACCTCTTTGACGAACTCGGCAGCCGGCGTGCGCACGCCGGAGTTCACAAGCTTCACTGCCATGGACTGGTACATATTTTCACGTGCTGGTCCGGTCGGGTTTCTATCGTCGCTCATTTTAGAGCACGCCTCTCTCGCGGAGTGAGCTAATGTCGTCCTCTGACATGCCTAGCACCTCAGCCAGCACAGCAGCGGTGTGTTCTCCAAGCAAAGGCGGGGCGCTGCGAACCGTCGCCGGGGTACGGGATAGCTCGAACGGGATGCCCGCCATGCGGATCGAGCCGGCCGTCGGGTGCTCGGTCTCTACAACCATGTTACGCGCCAGCACCTGCGGATGACTGAAGACCTGCTCGACAGAGTTGATCGGGCCGCTGGGGATGCCTGCTGCGGTGATCTCGTCCAGCCACTCCTGCGCGCTGCGGGTTTCGATAATCTCCTGGATCTTGGCTACCAGCTCATCGCGGTTCTCGACACGCGCAGGGTTGGTGCTGTACCGCGGATCAGTGCCGTATTCCGGGATGCCGAGAATGCGGCACAGCTCGCGGAACTGGCCATCGTTGCCGACTGCCACCGTGATGTGTTGGTCGCAGGCCTTGAAGACCTGATACGGCACGATATTGGCGTGCGCGTTACCGTAGCGCTTGGCAGGGTTGCCCGATATCAGGTGGTTGGAGCCAACGTTGACGAGCCAGGCCACTGCCGACGACATCAGGTTGGAATCAACGCGCTGGCCGCAGCCGCTGGTTTCACGCTCTCGTAACGCAGCCAGGACAGCGACGGCGGTATAGAGACCTGTCGTGACGTCGACGATGGCAACACCGACTTTCATCGGGTCGCCGTCCGGCTCGCCGGTGATTGCCATGATGCCGGCCTCGCCCTGGGCAACAAAGTCGTACCCCGGCCGGTCTGCATACGGACCGTCCGGCCCATAGCCGGAGATCGTGGCCCAGATCAGCCGTGGATTCGCCTTGCACAGATCGTCGTAGCCGAGGCCCAGCTTTTCGAGGGTGCCGAGTTTGTAGTTTTCAACAACGATATCGCTCTTGGCCGCGAGATCGCGGATGATCCCTTGCGCCTCGGGCTGCTTGATATCGAGTGTGATGCTGCGCTTGTTGCGATTCACCGAGAGGTAGTAGGCACTCTCCCCACCGGCCCAAGGCGGACCCCAGGCGCGGGTGTCGTCTCCAGTACCGGGCCGCTCGACCTTGATGATTTCCGCACCGAGATCGCCGAGCACCATCGTGCAATAGGGTCCGGCGAGCACTCGCGACAGGTCCAATACCCGAATGCCCGTCAGCGGGCCGGTCACGTCAGTCATCAATTCCAGCACTCCAGGTACGTTTCGAAACGAACGGTTCGTCGTCGGATCATGCCAACGCTGGCCATGTTACAACACCCGAACTTGAACCTCATGGAGACCGGTCATCCCATCGGGGAATGGGGGATTCGTCTCGGTCAGCTGGTCGTTGCCCTCGCCATCAGTGGCCTGGACGGTGAGCGTGTGCTCGCCGGGTTCGGCCAGCCAGTCATAGGTCCAACGCTGCCAGACGAGCGCGGGTTCATACGGCTCGACGGTTGTCTCTGCCCAGGGGCCACCATCGATCTGTATCCGGACACTCTGAATGCCGCGTGAGCCGGCAAATGCAACTCCGCCGACGGGAACCGTCCCCGCAGCGCTGCGCGCGGATTCCCTATGTGGCGTGTCGATGATGGAAATGGCGTAGATCACGGCGTCGTCCGACCAACCGCGTTCCTGCCAGTAGCCCTGGTAATCGAAATCGACGATCTGAATCTCCTCCAGCCACTTCACGCTCTTCTCGCCATAGACGTTGGGCACGTAAACGCGGCACGGGAAGCCGTGTTCACGGGGCAAGGAGTCGCCGTTCATCCCGTATGCCAGCAGCGTCGTTGCCTCAAGCGCCTTCGCGACAGGGATGGAGTCACTGTAGTCCCCCGCTCCCTTGAACACGATCTTGAAAGCCCCGTCAGCGATGCCAGCCATCTGCAATACATCGCGCAGCGGTACGCCGGTCCAGCGGGTGGTGCTGATGAGGTCGTTGTCGTACGTGTAGGAGATGCACATCGCGGTGCCGTCCATCTCAACCGGCGGCAGGTTGAGCAGATCGTTGTAGCTCAAGACGATCTCCTGGTTGACGAGCCCGTGCACCCTGAGGGTCCAGCTGGTTTCCGCTATGGCCGGTTTGCGTGTGTTGATGTCGATCAGGTAGAAGTCATCGTTGGGCGTGATGCGTGACCTGACACCATCTGGAACAACGAAGCTGCTCGAGATCTCGATTGCGGGAACCGGTGTCGGGAGCGGAGGCGTAGCACCGGGTGTTGCTGCCAGTCCGGCGCGAACGTCCTCCAGGGGCTCGGCGTCCGCGGTCGCAACGTCGCCAACTTCGGTGTTGCGCAGGAGCGATCCTAGTGCCCAACCACCGAACCCAAGCGCCAGCGCACCGCCGGTGGCGCGCTTCAACACGTCTCGTCTGCTGTGGCTTCCGGGAGCGTCCAGCCAGTGATCCTGATTCGTGACTCGATCATGCAGGTCGATCTGCAGGCGCTCGATCCAGTGTCCGGCCAGCGCCAGGGGGGCTGCCAGGGTCAATCCGAACCAGAGGGTGAGCCAGATCGCTGCTCCGAAACCCGACGCCTGGTCGTTCGCGAAGGAGATCGAGACAGCCAGCGGCGCGAGCAGCACGCCCAAAAGCGTGCCGGTGAGCGCCCCCGCCCGCTGGCGGAGCAGCAGTCCGAGAGCCGCGCCCAACGCCAGGAAAGCGAGAATGCCACCCAGCAGCGCGAGCCGGCGAGCGTTGAACTGGAGGTTGGCGATCGCCCAGACAGCGACCTCGCCGGGCGCGACACGGATCAACTGGTCGGCGAGGTCGAAGGGTGGGAACGGTGCAAACCCTGCGCCGTATCCAATCCACCATATGCCGAGGCTCGCGGTCAGTGCCGCGAGCCCAAGCAGGAGGGCTACGGTCCAATGGACCGTACTCGTGGTGTCAGACGGAGTGTGGACGGTGGACGATGCATCGCTGGCAGCCATGTCACCTCCTAGTTTGCTCGTGATGGACCTCCAATTTGAGGGTTCTTCGAGCCGGCCTCGTCGTGGGTCAGGACCCGCACCGCGTATTCCAGCTGGCGGTCGTTGAGCTCGTCTGTCGCTGCGCCGTTCTGGGAAGGGTGGACACTGAACGGAATCTGGTCCTCATTGAGACTGACCAGGACATCTGGGCGAATGCCGCGGTCCTTGATCAGGTTGCCCTCCGGCGTGAGCCAGAGCTCTACCCCAAGCCAGATCGTCGAGCCATCGCCGAGCTCAAACTGGTGCAGCACCGTACCGGTGCCAACGGTGACCTGGCCAATCACGGTGGAGGTGTTGGCGGCTTTGATGGCGCCGGAGACGATCTCCGACGACGACGCCGAGCCCTCATTGATCAGGACCACGAACGGTGTGTCATCGATGTGGGTCGCGCCGCGCTCCGCGCGGTGTTCCACCCGGCCCCCATCGCGGGTCTCGCTGATATAGACGACAGAATCGTCCGGCACGAACATCGAGGCAACCTGCATGGCCTCCCGAATAAAGCCTCCCGGGTTGTGTCGCAAGTCGAGGACGACACCCTGTGCACCGGCGGCCCTGGCTTCCTCAAGAGAACGGGCCAGATCATCGCCGGCGCCGGAGGTGAACTGGGACAAGCGCAGGACGGCGATGTTGTTCTCCAGCATCGTCCAGGAGACCGACGAGACCGTGATCCGGCTGCGGGTCAGGGTGTGGGTGATCCGCTCGGTCTGCCCCGGCCGCTGGAAGCTCACCTCAACAGTTGACCCCTCCGGTCCGCGAATCTGGGCGATGACTTCCTGCATCGTTTGATTGGCGACATCCTGGCCGGCGACAGCCACGATGACATCGCCCGGCTGCACACCGGCCTGGAAGGCAGGAGAGCCCTCAAACGGAGTCACCACCACGTACTCTTCGTTTTCGTTGGTTTCGACCAGAACACCGATACCGACATAGCTGCCGGATGAGCTCTCCCGGTCCATCTGCGTTTCCTCGGCGGTAAGGTAGCGGGTGTGACCCTCGTCACCAAGTGTGGCCAGCATGCCTTCAATCGCGCCTGCAAGCATCTGCTCTTCGTTTATCTTGCTCTCGTCGACGTATTCGTCAGAGACGACCTCCCAGGCGCGGTCAAAGGTTTCCGACGCTGAGACCGGGGCGTCCTGGTTGGCCGCTTCGGTGGGGGAGCCAGAGACGGCCCGCTCAAAAACCATGCCGCCGGCGAAGGCGGCGAACATGCCGCTGAACACGAACAGGGTGATTAAGGCGATCGAGATGAATCTTGATCTACCGGTCTTGCGCTTGGATCGCTTGGTGGCCGGTGTCCAGCTAACACTTGACGATACTCGCGAATTTGGTACGTTCACGGAATCATGATCTGTTGGCATCAATGTTTCTCACCATGTAATACGGATACGTTTGGCGTGGGTCGTGGTATGTCACGGGGCGTACACTCCTGGAAGTATACGTGTCTGGGCTGAAACGTTTTAGGAGCACCTCTCACGTGTCGTTTAGTACAGCTTCGCCATGCGTGGCCAGAATAATGAAGCGGGAGTAAGTGATGACAACCTTCTACACGCGAAAAGGCGACCAGGGCTATACCGATCTCTTGGGTGGGCGAGTGGCCAAGTATGACGCGCGTCCGGAAGCCTTTGGAACGATTGATGAGGCCACGGCACAGATCGGCTACGCCCGGGCAATTGCGCAAGGCGAGCGCACCAGGACCATTTTGGTAGAGGCGCAGCGTGATCTCTACCTGATGATGGCAGAACTGGCCTTCGCTACCGATATGCAGCAGGACCGCTACCACGTGACCCAGGACCATCTCGACCGGCTTGAGGCTACGACCGACCAGTTGGCCGAGGAAGTTCCCTTGCCGCCGCACTTCATCCTTCCTGGAGATACGGTGTCAGGCGCCGCGCTGGATGTCGCCCGGACGGTTGTGCGCCGAGCCGAGCGGCTGGTCGTCAAGCTCTTCCATGAGAACGAACTGAAGAATGAACTGGTTCCCGCCTACCTGAACCGGCTCTCGTCGCTGCTCTTCATCCTGGGCCGTTACGAGGATCAGCAGGCCGGAATTACCCCAACCAGGGCGAAGTCTGGAAGTGCGTCAAAACAGATTTAGCCTTCCTACTAGCGTAGATTACAAATGTGTGTTAATGTATCCATGAAGTCAACTGACTGCCTAAGGTGGTAAGGACCGGGTACTCCTCTCCGACATCCCCAGGGTCAGATTTTCAGTATGACGCGAAATGTTTGTGTCGTCGCCTAGCCGACGACGTGTCCCAGGGAGTCCAGGAAAAGATGGAGCACTCGGATATCACCCTTAATTGCAGCGACTGCAATTCAGAATTCGTGTTCACCGCCGGTGAGCAGGCGTTCTACGCGGAAAAGGGTTTCACCAACCAGCCACGGCGTTGCAAGAACTGTCGTGACTCGCGCAAGGCTGGCAGCCGCGGCGGAGCCGGTGCGAGCGGTGGCTACGGCGCTCCGCGCACCGATCGCCAGATGTTCTCTGCGATCTGCGATGAGTGCGGTCAAGAGACCCAGGTGCCGTTCCAGCCAAGCGGCAACAAGCCGGTATACTGCTCAGATTGCTTCTCGGCGCGCCGGCAGCAGTCTTCGTACCCGCGCTACTAGCTCAGTCCCGCCGGCAGCGATGAGCAAAAACATCGGCGTAGCGCCGCGATAGTCTGCGCCGCTACGAAAGTCAATGTTTTCGACAACCGCTCTCAGCAACACGAATATAAAGAAGCCGGGCATTTGCCCGGCTTCCTTGTTGCTCTTCGCTTCTAAGTGCTGACGGCTCAGGCTGGCGAGAGACTGCGTGCCTGCGTCTCGATTTCGGCCGCCAGGCCCTGAACGGCTTCTTCAACGCTTGTGCCCGTGCCAACGACGACCCACGCCGGCATTGCGCGAGCTCCTGCTTCACGAACAATGGTTCCAAGTGCGAACCACTCACCAGTCGGCGTACATCCAGTCGAGTACTCTGCGACCAGACCCGCGGCTTCAATCACGTTCACGCTTCGATCCTGCGCCGATTCCGAGACTGTGGCTCTGCCCTGATTCGCCATCTCGTAGCCTTTCGTTGCGCGGATATCACCGCGTGTTCTCAAGCCCACCATCCACCCGTCAGCAAACTTTGTGACGTGCATCACAATCATAACGAATAGTACCTAGCTTGGCCACCTCCGTTCTGCTCTGCGACGATCATCGCCAATCCGTTCAAACACGCGTTCAGCCACCGCGATGACCTCGGGCAACGGATCACCGCCCTGAGCGTAGTAGACGAACGTGCTGGAGCCGTACAGCACATAGACCGACGCGGTGGGGATGCCTTCCTGTGTGGCGACGGTGATCGCGACCGCAGCATCACCGATCTCCGGCGCTGCCGCGTTTTTGGCACCCTGATTCAACTGGAGATCTTCCAGCCACTTGAAGGCGTCATTCGCCTGTGCCGGGCTGCCGTACACGTTCACGGTTGCGAGCACGTACGGGGGTCGTTGATTGGCATCGGAGGCCTGGCGGGTGAACTCCCGGTAGACGTGTTGCCGGAACCCCCACTCTTCCAGACGCAGCAGGTGCGCGGTCTGGTCGTCATAGGCGCCTGCCAGCTGCTCCTGGGAGCGCTCGCCCTCGTCGGCAACGATATACCCGGCTTCGGACAGCTCGTCCGGTCGTGGAAGAGGATCCATGCCGGTGAGCGGTTCCAGAGTAGGAGTTTGCTCCACCTCCGGAGTTGGAGTCTCGCGAGGCTCCGGCGTTCCCCGGGTTGTCTCTGGCGTCTCGGCCGCGACAGTCCCTCCAGCCTCGCCGGCTGTGGGCGATCCTTCAGCGTCAGCAGAAGTGGGCGTGGTGTCCGCGGTCGGAGAGCTGGTCGATGTTGGAGAGGGTTCCGCAGCAGGGGTGACGCGAGCAGTCGGCGGTGGCGTCTGAGGATTGTCTCCGAATTCGTCTGGTCCACTACAGGCTACCAGCGACAGGGTTAGGATGAGGCCAGTGGCGACAATCGAGCGGCGGACCTGTTGAACACGGAGTTTGGGCATTCTGTACTCCCTGGAGGGTTTCAAAGACGCCCCTCCCTGCCATTGTAACGAAGACAGCGGAGAAGTGTCGCGCGACACGAACGCGGCGTGGGCTACAATCCGACAAGCTAACAGCAAATGAGCCGGCTTGGCAGTGGAAGCGGAGTTTCAGTTCATGATTACCGGTATCGACCACGTCGTTATTCTCGTTGAGGATCTTGACACGGCCATCGAGCAGTATGAAGACCTCGGTTTCATTGTTGAGCCTGGCGGGCGACATCCGCGATTCACCCACAACGCGTTAATCTCGGTTGGCGACGGCTCGTACATCGAGCTCATTGCATTCTATGAGCATGAGGACGCCGACCAGCACCGCTGGTACAAGTACCTGGCGTCGGGCGGCGGCCTGGTGGATTACGCCGTCGGCACGTCGAGCGTTGAGTCTGAGATTCAGCGCGCGCGAGAGCGCGGCGTGCCCTATGACGGACCTCACGCGGGTGCGCGCCAGCGGCCTGACGGCCGTGAGATTGCCTGGAAAACTGCCACGCCGGCTGGTGACGAGACGTTCGGCCTGCCATTCCTGATCGAGGATGTGACCGATCGCGCGCTGCGCGTGCCCGGTGGCGCCGGTCTGGCGCACCCGAATGGGGTCGAGTACCTCCAGACGCTCGTCGTCGCTGTCCGCGATCTTGAGGCTGCGACTGAGAAGCACCGGGCGCTGTTCGGCACCGAGCCGAGGCCGCTGGAAGTGTCGCCCAGCGGGCACGGCGCCGAGGGCGTCTCCTTCAAGGTAGGACCGCACCGCGTCGAGCTCCACATGCCGACGATGCCTGGCGGCCTCACTGACGTCCTTGACGCGCGTGGCGATGGACCGTATGAAGTGATTTTTCGCGGAGGTCAGACGATCTACGTCGACCCGGATCGCGCTGCCAACGCGCGCGTGACCATCCTCGAGCGCTAGGCTTGTCACCGGCCGTAGCGCCGGATGTCTCTGGAGGCGAACGACTGTGTCGAGTTTTGAAGGTAGAAGTGAGCTTGGTAGAGCGGCGGCGCAGGCGATCCAGCGTGCGGCGCCTGGTATCGTCGCGCTCTGCGAGCAGATCTTCGAGGATCCGGAGCCTGCTTTTGGAGAAACGCGCGCCGTCAGCCGCCTAACCGGCTTCCTGGCGAGCGCTGGTTTCGAGATCGAACCCGGTCTGGCCGGCCTCCCGACGGCGTTCAGGGCGAGTTACCGGCGGTTCGACACCGAGGCGATGCGCAAGGGTTTGCGCCACGGCCACGTTGCGATCCTGGCGGAGTATGACGCGGACGATGAGCGCGGCCACACCTCGGGGCGTCATCTGGTGGCGGGAGCCGCGTTGGCCAGTGCCGTAGGTCTGGCCGCCACCCTGCACGGCATCTATGGCGAGGTAACCGTGGTCGGCTGCCCGGCCGCGTCGACTGCTGAGGGCAAGCGCCTGTTGGCAGCCGCGGGAGTCTTCGATCCGGTAGACGCCGCGCTCGGCGCCCGTCCAGCGTCCAGCGGACTGGGTTTTCAGCCGACAATTCGTCGCACCGGCGAGACATTCGCCACGCTCCAGATGCGCGTTCAATTCGATGGTCCAGCCGGCGAATCCGACGCTCGACAACGTCTGGCGACTGCGGTTGAAGCCGTTGCGCAAACGCATCCCGAGACAAGCTATGTGGAGGCGGTGTTCACTGAGGGCGGGCTTGAGCTCAACCTGCGCGCTGAGACGAATCCGGATCTCGATCGGTTGACGGCAAGCGTGCGCGAACGCGCAAAGCTGGCCGCGAGCGAGACTGGATCGAGCGCGGAGATTGAGATCGTTGGCGGCTCGCCCGCGTTGAATATCAACCGCGTTCTCGCCAGGCGTATCAAGACGTTCGCTGACACCATCGGTCTCAATCAGGATCGAATCGTGAAGACGCAGCCGTCGGGCAGCACCGACTGGGGCCACGTCTCACTCGTTACCTCAGTCGTCGAGGCCCGCTATCCGATCTCGGAAGACACGGTTGAATCGGGCACCGAAGCGTTCACGCGGGCGAGCGTGTCCCGGTACGGCTTCGATCAAATGCTCACCGCGTCGACGGCGGTGGCTAGCACCGGACTGGATCTTCTGGGGGACATGGAGTTCCGGGGTTTCACCGAAGGGGAGCTGATTCGCACGTTGGAGGCGCAAGGTGTGAAGCGCACGCCGCGCCGCTGGCTCGGTGTCCATCCGGTCAAGCCCCGGGAGTCAGCCAACGGTCAACCCCCGGCCTCCAGCGGCCAACCGGCCGGCAGCGGTCAGTCCTGACCGGCGGCGAACCTGGAGGTAGTCCCAATCGTGGAGCGGCGTGAGCTCGGTCAGACCGGCATCAGGGTGCCCGTCGTTGGTCTGGGCGCCAGGTATCCTTTTGATGTGTATGGCAAGGAGAGCCAGGCAGCCCGGCGCGCGCTGGTGGATCTGGCACTGGCAGAGGGTGTTACGTTTTTCGAGACGTCCCCGACGTTCGGAGAATCAGAACGTATCCTTGGGAGTAGTCTGACCGGCCGGCGCAAGCGCGTCATTATCGCGACGAGTGTCACCGCCGGAGATCTGCGCCTCGTCCACAACCAGATCGACCGATCCCTACGCCTGTTTGAGGATCGGATCGATATCTTCCTGGCGGAGTCCCTCTCCGTCTGGTCCGAGTTCCAGCCGGTGTTTCAGCGCATGAAGTCCGATCGCTCGCTGCGTGTCGCCGGAGTGACCTGCGAGCATGAGCGCGACTTTCCGCGGCTCGCCCGGTTGATGCGCGAGCGGACGGTGGATGTGATTCAGATACCGTACAACCCGTTCGAGCGTGAGGCGGAGCAGCTGCTATTGCCTCTGGCCGCCGAGCTTGGGATCGGGGTGATCGTGATGCGGCCCTTCCTTGAAGGAGAAGTCCTTCAACCCCAGCCACGCGAGATGGATCTCGATCCCTTGCGACCCTTTGGTGTGCGGAGCTGGCCGCAAGCGGTGTTGAAATGGGCGCTCAGCGATTCCCGCGTGTCGGTGGTTGTTCCCGCGACCCGGCGTGCACAACACTTACGGGAGAATGCGGCGTGCGGCGATGGGCACTGGTTTGGTCCTGCCGAGCGCGCGTTGGTGCTGGAGCTGTCTATTGCTGCGGGCAGATAGTTTCGTCGGAGGACGGTTCTTCTTCCTCTAGACACAAGTTGTCCACGCTTCAGCAGACACGCTAGAGTAGCGGTGTGCTTCACTTCTCAGGACGGTAGCCAATCTCGCGGGGTGTCGAGAGTGGCCACGTGTCTGTCCAGGACAATCTGGATTGTTAGTATCTGGCGTCACAATCGGTGGGTGTTATTGTCAACATCCCCCTGCCACAAGGTGATAGAGTCTGAGGTAGCGGGGCTAGTTGTGAGCCGCGCTGAGGAGGAGATAATGGTGTATCTCGAGCGCGTTAACGGACCGGGAGATATAAAATCTCTGCGGGTACCGGAACTTGAATGCCTCGCGCGCGAAATCCGCGATGAAATTTACCGTGTCACCAGTAAAAATGGTGGACACTTCGCGTCGAACCTTGGCTCGGTTGAGCTGACCCTGGCGCTGCACTACGTGTTCGATTCGCCGCGAGACCAGCTTGTCTGGGACGTGGGGCATCAGGGCTACCCGCACAAGCTCATCACCGGAAGGCGTGAGCGTTTCGAAACGATTCGGAAAGAGGGTGGTCTCTCGGGCTTCCTCCAGCGCGAGGAGAGCGAGCATGACGCCTTCGGCGCCGGTCACGCCAGCACCAGCATCTCAGCTGCACTGGGCATGGCCGTCGGGAAGAACCTGAAAGGCGAATCCGGCCGGGCGATCGCGGTCATCGGGGACGGCGCACTGACCGGCGGAATGGCCTACGAGGCCCTGAACAACGCCGGCAACCTGCACCTGCCATTCATCGTGGTTCTCAACGACAACGAGATGAGCATCGCGCCGAACGTGGGCGCGATGTCGAAATATCTCTCCCGGATGCGGACGGACGAACGCTACAGCCGCGCCAAGGCCGAGTTCGAGAGGCTCATGCACAAGGCCCCCAAGGGCGATCTCTTCCTCGAGCTGAGTAAACGGATGCGGGATTCCTTCAAAGAATTCGTCTACCACACCATGATCTGGGAAGAACTCGGGTTTACCTATGTTGGACCGGTTGACGGCCACAACATTGAAGAGCTGATCGAGACGTTCGAGACGGTGAAGACACTCGAAGGTCCGGTCTTCGTCCATGCCGTGACGACCAAAGGCAAGGGCTATGACTTTGCCGAGGATGACCCGTTCAAGCACCACGCCGCCAGGGTCGCCTCGACTGGTCCTGCCAAGCCGACGCCTCCGAAGTATCAGGATGTCTTCGGTGATTACCTGACCCAGCTCGCCAGCACGGACGATCGGATCGTCGCGATAACGGCGGCTATGCCGGACGGTACCGGTTTGTTGCCGTTTGCGAAAGCGCACCCGGACCGTTTCTTTGACGTGGGCATCGCTGAACAGCACGCCGTTACGTTTGCGGCCGGACTGGCCACCCAGGGCTTGCGCCCAGTGGTCGCGGTCTATTCGACGTTCTTGCAGCGTGCCTACGACCAGGTTATCCATGATGTCTGCGTTCAGAACCTGCCGGTCGTGTTCGCGATGGACCGCGCCGGCCTGGTTGGCGACGACGGCCGCACGCACCATGGCGTCTTTGACTTCTCCTACCTCAGCTGCCTGCCGAATATGGTCATCATGGCCCCCAAGGATGAGTCCGAGCTGCGCAACATGATCCTCACAGCGATCGACCACGCCGGCCCCGTCGCGGTGCGCTTCCCACGCGGGAGCGGCACAGGCGTTGAGACGACCCTCAAGCCGGTGAAACTGCCGATCGGACGCGGAGAGATCCTGCGCGAGGGCCACGATCTCACCATTCTGGCGGTTGGCTCGCGGGTCATCACTGCTGAGAATGCGGCTGACATGCTCGCCGAGCGGGGCATCTCCGCGCGCGTTGTGAACGCACGCTTCATCAAGCCGCTCGACGAGGACTTGATCCTCACGTGCGCCCGTGAAACAGGTCGCCTGATGACGATCGAAGAGAATGTGCGCCAGGGTGGCTTCGGCTCGGCGGTGCTGGATCTGCTCGCTCGCGAGGGAGTTCAGGTCCCGGTGGAGTGTCTTGCAATTCCGGACGTCTTCCTTGACCATGCCTCTCAGGAAGCGCTGCGTGCCCAGGCCGGCATTACCGCTCAGGATCTCGTGGAGACCGCGCTCGAGCTCTCGACGGATCGTTCCAAGACCGTGGCCGTCTAAGGTTGAGCTAGCGTGAGTGCCATCGATAACGCCCTACAGACCCTGGGGATCTCGCTGACCGGCGAGGCTCGTGAGCTGCTCGACGGTTATATCAGACTATTGATGGACGCCAGCGCGCAATTCAATCTGACGGCGATAACCGACCTCGAATCCATCGAGCGTCGCATCGTGGCGTCATCTCTTGAAATCTTGAGATACCTGCCACCGAAGGCGACGTCACTCCTCGACGTCGGCACTGGTGGGGGCGTACCCGGCATGATCCTGGCAATCGCGAGGCCTGACCTGGATGTCACGCTGCTCGACGCGACTGCCAAGAAGGTGAACTTCCTCAAGGAGACTGCCAGCGTTCTGGGACTCAGCAATGTGACAACGATTCACGGCCGCGCCGAAGAGCTTGCCCACGACCCGCAGCATCGAGAGCGCTACTCGGTTGTCACGGCGAGAGCCGTCGCCCGTCTGGCGACGCTGGTGGAATTGGTGGCGCCCCTGACCACTGTTGGCGGTCAGATCATTCTCCCGAAGGGCACCGGCGCTCAGGAGGAGATTGACGAAGCGCGCGCCGCGGTTGGATCCGTAGGCGGCAAGAACCCGCGCGCCGTGCCATCGGAGATAGATGACACCCTGTTCGTCCTGATTGATAAGGTCGAGCCCACCCTCGAGCGCTTTCCGCGCCGCGCCGGCATGCCCAACAAGCGGCCTATTGGCGTCCCGCCCCGGTGATTTCGGGCGGGACGTAAAGCACGATCGCTTGACTGCCAGCTCGAAGGGATTCAAGAACCATGCAATACAGCCAGCTACTTGGCCGGACGCTGCGCGACGCTCCGGCTGGGACTGACACCGCCAGCGCGTCACTCCTGATCAGGGCAGGGTACATTCGCCAGCTTGGCGCGGGGATTTACTCGTTGCTGCCCCTTGGGCTGCGCTCGATCCGCAGGATCGAGACGATCTTGCGCGAGGAGATGGAGGCGATCGGCGCGCAGGAGCTGCTGATGCCGTTTGCCCAGCCGGCCGACCTCTGGCACGAAACCGGCAGGACGGAATCGGTCGGTCCGGAAATGGTGCGCTTCGAAGACCGCGCCGGCCGCGAGATGGTGTTAGCGGCGACCCATGAAGAGGTCGCGACGGACCTGGTACGGCGCGAGATCCGCTCGTACCGTCAGCTTCCCCTCGCCTTCTATCAGATCCAGTCCAAGTTTCGGGACGAGCTGCGCCCGCGTGCCGGCCTGTTGCGGGCGCGCGAGTTCATGATGAAAGACGCCTACTCCTTCCACGCGACCGAGGAGGACTTCAACCGCTTCTACGACCTGTGCCACGACGCGTACCTGCGGATATTCGAACGCGCCGGGATTCCGGTCACGGTAGTGGAGTCAAGCTCGGGTTACATGGGCGGCGGCGGCTCGCACGAGTTCATGCTGGAGTCTGAGGCCGGAGAGGACCTGTTACTGGTCTGTCCCACCGGGGACTACGCGGCGAATCGCGAAATCGCCAGTCTCGAGATCGCAATTCCAGGCGAAGACCTCGCGCGGTTGGAAGAGGTAGCCACGCCGGAGGCCACGACCATCGCGGCGGTCGCAGATTACCTGGGCGTGGAGACGGACCGCACGCTCAAGGCCGTCTTCTACGACGTCGAAGGTGAGCTCGTGTTCGTCGTCATTCGCGGTGATCTTGAAGTCAACGAAGCCAAGCTCCAGGCGCTCCTCGGTGTCGGAGAGGTCCGCCCGGCGAGCGAGGAGATGATCCGCGCAGCCGGTGCAGTCCCGGGGTATGCGTCGCCGGTCGGGCTCACCGGGGTCAGGGTGGTTGCCGATCTGTCGGCGCAGGCGCCGAACCTGGTCGCTGGAGCGAACCGCGCCGGGTTCCACCTGCGCAACGTGAACCTAGGCCGCGACTATGCGGCGACGGAGATCGCGGACATCGCGATGGTACAGCCGGGGATGCCGTGTCCAGTGTGCGGTGCTCCACTGGAGGGCCGGCGCGGGATCGAAGTCGGAAACATCTTCAGGCTGGGACTCAAGTATTCGTCGGCCCTGAACGCCAGCTTCCTGGACGAAGAGGGCCAGGAACGTCTCATGATTATGGGGTCCTACGGCATCGGCCTTGGCCGTCTCCTGGCTGGGATCGCAGAACACAGCCACGATGAGCGCGGGCTCATCCTGCCGGCGAGCGTCGCGCCGTTTGACGTCCACGTTGTGCTTCTGAGTGATGATGCAGTCATCGCAGAGCAAGCGCGCTTGCTGACCGAGCGCCTGGAGTCAGCCGGGCTGGAGGTGCTGGTGGATGACCGCGACGAGTCGGCCGGCGTGAAGTTCGCAGACGCCGATCTGGTTGGCATTCCTGTGCGCATCACCGTCAGTCCCAGGTCTTTGAAAGCCGGAGGTTTTGAGGTCAAACGCCGGGATCAGGATGCCAAAAGCGCCGTGACGGTTGGACTGGATGAGGTGCTGGATCGCATCTCGTGAGCCGGCAGCTCCTGACCGCGATACCTGTCCTTCACCACTCATCCGGCCTATGAAGCTCGTCCCGCCTGCGATAGAACGGCGCGGACGATGTCGTGGTGCGGCGTCGCCTTACCCTGGCAGGTTCTCAAACTCGAACCATTCGTCGTCCGGCAGGTCGGAGTTCTGGGCGGTGCGATAGAGGGCCGCGACGACGGCGCCGGCCAGGGCCAGGAGCAGAATGGTCCAGAGGGTCTTGTTCATGAGCGTTCCTTCTCTCTTGCGTGGGTACTGATCCACTATCAGAATAATCTATCATCCCGGTACAATGAGAGCGTGAACAGTAGGCTGGGAAGCTCGAAGAGGGGCGCCGTGAAGTTCGATTTCGACGAGTTCCGGCAGCCGGCGAACGCTGGGGTGATCGACTGGTTCCGTCCGACCGGCTCGACGGTGGTCGACGGCTTACGTCTGGCCGTGATCAACACGGTGTTCCTGATCGCGCTGCTTATCGTCGTGAGTATCTCTTCGCTCCTTCTGAGATTGGCGAACTGGGTACTGCCGTTCCCAGTGATCTTTCCGGTCTTCATCGTCGTGGTTGTCAGCCTGGTCCTCGCCGCCTTTGGCTGGCAGCGTTACGCCGCTGCGCATGGCCGGATGGCGATGGCTCGCGGTAATCAGACGCGCCCGGACGTGTTCGGAGTGCTAGCTGCCCTGCCGTTTATCGGTCTGGCCCTGCTGCTGGTGTCGTCCGGCATTTTGTCGCTCTTCTTCGCGATGATCACCTTCAGCGGCGGGCGCACCTTTGACGCGCTGGTCCGGATGCTCTACGGCGTCGTCTTCGCCCTGGCGGCGGCTGCGAATCTCATTGTGGCGCGGGCTGCCAGCGACGGGTAGCACTTCCCGGGAGAGTGTGTGGACATAACCGAAGCAATCCTCATCCGGGCCTATGAGCCTGAAGACGTGCCGGCCATCACGGCCATGTTCAACCAACGCGGCGTGGCTGCCGGCACGCTCCAGATTCCGTTCACGTCTGCGACTGAGCGCCGCGAGCGCTACCCTCCATCCGACACGTTGCGCTTGCTGGTCGCCGAGGTTGACGGCAGGGTGGTTGGCGAAGGGGCGCTCACGTTGTATCGCAAGCGGCGCAACCATGTTGGATCGCTGGGCATGGCAGTCGATGAATCATTTCAGGGGCGGGGAGTCGGCACAGCCCTGATGACAGCGCTCATGGACCTCGCCGATAACTGGTACAACCTGCGCCGCGTTGAGTTACTCGTCTATGCTGACAACGCTCGTGCCATCTATCTTTATCAGAAGTTCGGGTTTACGATAGAAGGCAGACATCAAGCGTTTGCGTTTCGTGAAGGTGCGTATGTAGACGCGCTCACGATGGCGAGAGTGCGGTCCGGTGCGCGGATTGAGGGCACGAAAGGGGACGAAGGATGAGCGCAGCTTTTCCATTCTATGAATTCCATGGAAGTAACCTGGAGATTGGCCGGCAGCATGGCAAGCTGGCCGGCGAGCTTGTTCACCTGCACCTGAACATGGCGCTGGGCAAACTGGAGGCCAAGGATATTGACTGCGCCACAGCTCGCCGGCGGGCACGGCTCTACATCCCGTTCATCGAGGAGCACGCTCCGCATCTGGCGCAGGAGCTGACCGGACTTTCCCAGGGGGCCGACATCTCCCCTGAAGACGCGTACATCCTGCAGCTGCGCGCCGAGCTTGCCGTCGATCCGGGCGAGGACGGCACCGAGGCAGCGGCGATGGCTCGGGAGGCGCTGGCGCACGAGTGCACCACGTTCGCCATTTCGGGGAAGCATACCGCTGACGGTATCCCGATCTCCGGCCAGAACGCCGACCTGCCGGCCGGTACCCGCGACGTGGGTATCGTGGCCAGGATCGTGCCGGACGACAGGCCGGCGTTGCTCATGCTGACTCCCGCCGGGCAGATCTCGTACATCGGCATCAACGACCAGGGCATGGCAGTGTTCGCCAACTTCCTGAACACGGGCAGCTGGCGAGCGGGATTTCCTCGCTATCTGCTATCTCGGACAGTGTTGGAGTACGACTCGATTGACGCGGCGCTGGCAAAGCTGGGCACGATTCCACGGGCGTCATCGCGTAATGTGCTGATGATGGAGCGCTCAGGCAACGCGGTCGACATGGAGTTTGCTGTCGAGCGTGAAGCGCGGCTCGACGCGGACGACGGCGTCCTCGCGCACTCCAACCATTTCGTCGCGCCGGAGCTGCATGACTGCGAGACCTCCGAGCCCGACCGGCACAACAACAGTTGCCTGCGCCTGGGCCGCATGAAGGAGCTCATTCAGTCACGGAGTGGCGAGATCACCCCCGAGACCGCCATGGAGTTCTGCCGCGATCGCGAGAACACGCCGGACGCCATCTGCCGCCACCTTGGTGACGGCCCGGGCGATTACATTACCTTCGCGTCGGTGATCGCGCGTCCTTCCGAGGGCGAGATGTGGGTCGCGCCCGGCCCACCCGATCAACACATGTATACGCGCTTCTCTTTCGACTCCTAGCGCCCTCACTACACATGTAACTGACCTTCGAGAGCCGGTGAACCCACCGGCTCTCGTTGTTTTGCAAGTGTACGTATAGCGTAGGCTGTGGTACTGTGGAGGAAGTTCTGAGTGAAGGTGAATGTTCCCCCAAGTGTCTGTTTATAGGCCGCCGAAGATTCCTGTTATCGAGAGGTGTGATTCACACGAATCTGACGATTCATCCGTCCTGGATGAATGCGGCGGATGGGGGTGACTGGTCAATTGTCGCCGTCACCTCGGCGGCATGAAGCGGGACCAAGGTTGGCGAAAGGAACATAGGCATGTTGGAGATTCCCCCAGGCGGCACAGATCGCAAGGACTGCTAGCACGCCGATCCAGCACGGTAGAGAACTCAAAGGCTTCCTGCCCCCTGCCGGCCAGCGCGCCGCCGTGGGCGCAGGGCACACGAGGATTGTGGCTTTGATCACCGCACGATCCAGCGCCTCCACGCGCAGGATCGAAGTTCCCGGCTCATAGGTCTGGAGGTGATGGGCTGACCAGGTCTGTATATGAATCTGGAAATGACGCGTGAAACCAACGACCGATAGGGAGAGAGGATCTATGCTTGTGAGCTTGAAGAAGCCTGTGGCGCTGCTCGCCGCGCTTTTGCTGATGATTGTGCTGGCGGCGCCGGCACTCGCTGATTTTCCGCCTGCCCCCGGGGCGTTCCAACGCACCTGGGATCGCACCGACAAGCCAGTCGCGGACGATGTTATTGACCGTACCTGGATCTGGGGTCCTGACGCGAACACCGAAGTCGTGCAGGAAGAGTATGCCGAGTCGCCGGGCGGCCTGCGCGACGTGCAGTACTTCGACAAGGCCCGCATGGAGATCAACCACCCGGACGCAGATTGACGACGGCCTGTGGTACGTGACCAACGGTCTGCTGGTGGTCGAGTTGATGTCCGGGAACCTTCAGGTTGGCGACGACACGTTCAAGCCTCTCCAGCCGGCAGACATCAACATCGTCGGTGATCCGGGCTTTGCCGAGACACCAACCTATGCCGACTACGCTACCTTGATGGACGACCCGGCCTTTGCCGAGGGTAGCGTCATCACGGCTTCAGTCGATGGTGATGGCAATATCGGCAACAATCCGGACCTGGGTGAGTGGAACGTCACCGCTGGCGAGCTGGCTCCGGACACGGGACACCGCACCGCCTCGGTGTTCTGGGAGTTCATGGTCTCCTCGGGCAACGTGTACGAGGACGGCGCGTTCGTGAACGACCTGCTGTTCCTGAACCCGTACTACGCCACCGGCCTGCCGATCACCGAGGCGTACTGGTCGAGAGTCATGGTTGCCGGTTCCGAGCAGTGGGTCTTGACCCAGGCGTTCGAGCGCCGCGTCATGACCTATACCCCGTCGAACAACGCGGGCTTCCAGGTCGAGGCCGGCAACGTTGGTCTGCATTACCACGAGTGGCGCTACGAGTCCGCTCCTCCGCCAACCGGAACGGCCACGGTCACGACGTTTGACAACGATGGAACGACGGTACAGGGCGGCGTGCTCGTCGAGGCATACGCCCTTGCGTCCGATGAGACCTGCTCGGCCGTCACCTTTGGGACTGACGAGCCGACTGCTACCGGAACGACCGATACGGAAACCGGCGTGTACACGTTCGCGGATCTTGCCGTTGGCGAGTACTGCTTTGGCGCCGATTTCGATGGCGATCTCACCGCGGATGACGCTACAGCAGTCGCGACGGTCTCGGACGGTGGTACGGTGACCGTATCGCTCGAAGATCCAGCAGGACCCGCCACACTGACCGTGAAAGTCCTGAATGACGAGGATATGGCGATTGTCGGTGCGACTGTTGAGCTCTTCGCCGGCACGTGCGCGGCGCTGGCCAGCAGCGCTACGCCGGTGGCGACTCGAACAACGGTTGCGTCTGGCGTTGCTGTGCTCGACGTAGATGCGCTGGCAGACGGCGGCTACTGCGTGATCGCGATGAACTCACGCGGTGGTGTGATTGGCGAGGCCGACGTCACGCTGCCGGATGACACTGACGTGACCATCGGCGGTGTTGTGGCGGTCACTGTCGAGTCGACCACCGGGGCGAACGAGGTCCAGACCCTGGCCGCGAACGGGGTAACCGGGGGTACCTTCAAGTTGAGCTATGCAGGTGTGCTTACCGGATCGATTGCCTACAACGCCACCGCCGCCCAGATTCAGGCGGCATTGGTGGCACTCCCCAATATCGGCGCGGATGACGTCGCCGTCACCGGTGGCCCGCTTCACATGGCTGACGTGCTGGTCGAGTTCACCGGCAACCTTGGCTACACGAACGTCGAGCCGCTCATCCCTGACGATGAGCTCCTGACCGGCGGCACCGTGGATGTCACAACGACGACCCCGGGCGCCGCTGGAGTGAACGAAGTTCAGACGCTTACTGTGTCTGGCGCGACCGGTGGAACCTTCACCCTGGCGTTTGGAATTGCAGCCACAGCAGCAATTGCTCACAATGCGACTGCTGCCGACATCGACGCCGCGCTTGAGGCTCTTTCGACCATCGGGTCTGGCAACGTGGCCGTCACCGGAGGTCCGCTTACCAGTACTGAGGTAGCGATTGAGTTCACTGGCGAGCTGGCCGCCCAGAACGTCCCACAGATCGCTGCCAACAGCACGAACCTTGGCGGTGGCACCGCGGTGGTTGATATGACGACTGAGGGAGCTACCGGGACAAACGAAGTCCAGACCCTGGCTGCGAGCGGCGCAACTGGTGGCACGTTCAGGCTGGCGCTCGGGATCCAGTCAACCGGTCCGCTCTCCTACAACGCGACGGCGGCGACGATCCAGGTCGCGCTGTCGGCGTTGCCCAGCGTCGGCCTCGGTCAGGTGGCCGTCACCGGCGGCCCGATCAACACGACGGATGTGGTGATCGACTTCACCGGGACGCTCGCCGCCAAGGATGTCGCGCAGATCTCCGCAGACAGCTCGAACCTGGACGGCGGCACCGTGGAGGTCACAACGATGACCACGGCGTCTGCTCCGGTCGTCCAGATCCTGAGCGAGGGCGCAGGCGTCAGCGGGGGCACGTTCACGCTGACGTTCGATAGCGCAACGACCGCGCCGCTCGCCTATGACGCGACCGCCGCGCAGATCGAGGCTGCCCTGGAGCTTCTCTCGACGATCACCAACGTCACCGTGATGGGCGATCTGTCACCTGGTGCGTCCACCACGATCACGTTCATGAGCCCGGCGTCACCGACGAGCCTGCTTGTGGTGAACGACAACCTCATCACCTAGATCGAGGTTCCGTACGGTGGAGCGCTGATCCAGGTCAACGAGGCAAGGAACTGTGAAGACCCTCGTGGAACATCCACGGGGGTCTTCGTGTGCCCAGGGATTCCTTCCGCTTGAGCGTTTGTCGGAAATATCGACCTGCGTGGTGGCGCGATGTTGGCAATGGGCCTGACCAGTCGATCTTAGCGCTTTACCAGTCGCCCTCAGCGTTCATCAGTCATCCTGGGTGTTCATCAGTCATCCTGAAGTCATCCGAGGTAAGTTCTACGCAGCTCGATCCCGGGTGTTCACTCAGTCACATCCTTCGCTTGCAGCGACAGGATGACTGACGTGACTTGACTCCCGCGAGCGTCGTGATCTTCAGCTGATCCTTCGCTTGCGAACCCAGCTGAACGCCTGACTGACAAAACCGACCGCGAAACCAGACGGCAGGCGGCCGGCAACAGTGGTGCTGAGTGCCGTTGGAGCAGAAGATCCTCATCATTCAATCTCGACGAAACGCCGCGTTGCGCACCGTTTCCAGACTGGAGGGTCATCCACTCTCACCATCCAAGCGTAGGAATAACGTGTTGACAGACGATTCTTGCAGGGTTGGAGAGGAGGGGCGGCCACAGTTGTGGGTAAGTGGGTGCTTCACGCTGTCTACTGCCTATGCCTAGGCGCGCCCTGAATCAGGCGCGATCGGGATAGGACGGATCTCTACATGTTGCATGATGGAAGAGGGGAGACGCAGTGTTGAACGCTTCGTTGAAGAAGCTTATCGCTCTGGTGTCGGCATTGCTCCTGATGACCATGATGGCCGCGCCGGCATTCGCTGTCGCGCCGGCACCTGGTCCGTTTGAGCGCACCTGGGCACGCACTGACAAACCAGTCGCTGATGACATAGTCGAGCGCACCTGGATCTGGGGGCCCGAGGCGAACACCGAGGTGCTCCAGGAACCGTACGTGGATTCGCCGAGTGGCGTGCGGGACGTTCAATATTTTGACAAGTCTCGTATGGAGATCAACCACCCGGACGCGCCGGATGACGGTCTCTGGTACGTGACCAACGGGCTGCTGGTCGTCGAGTTGATGACGGGCATGATGCAGGTAGGCGATTCCGAGTTCGAAGAGCGTGCTCCGGCGCCGGTAAACATCGCCGGTGACTCCGGCCATGCCGAGACCCCGACCTACGCAACCTATGGCGGCCTGATGGACTCCGCGGCATATGCCGAGGGCAGCGTCATCACGTCGACGGTCGACGTTGATGGCAATGTCGGCGATGACGAGAGTCTAGCCCAGTTCAACGTAACGGCCGGCGAATTGGCTCCGGCAACGGGCCACCGCACGGCGTCCATCTTCTGGGAGTTCATGACCTCCTCCGGAGCGGTGTACGAGGACGGGGTGTTCGTGAACGACCAGCTGTTCCTGAACCCGTACTACGCCACCGGCCTCCCCATCACCGAGGCGTACTGGTTGCACATCATGGTGAACGGATCGTCGCATTGGGTGCTGACGCAGGCCTTCGAGCGCCGCGTTTTGACCTATACCCCGACGAACGCCGCAGGCTTCCAGGTTGAGGCCGGCAACGTAGGCATGCACTACTACGAGTGGCGTTACGAGATCGGTCCGCCGAAGAGTCCACTGGTTGACCAGGTGCTCGTCGCCGAGCTGACGGGCGCTTCAGAGGTTCCACCAGTTGAGACGCAGGCCAGCGGCGACGCAACGGTCTTTGTTGATGAGGCAGGCACCCTCGGCTTCGAGGTGAACGTCGCCGACATCGAGAACGTGACCGCCTCGCATATCCATCTGGGCGCTGAGGGTGAGAACGGTCCAGTGGTCGCGTTCCTGTTCCAGGGTGAGTTTAGCGGTACCGGAACGCTCGCGACCGGCACGTTGACCGATGAGGATCTCATCGGCCCCCTGGAGGGTCTGACCCTCGAACACCTGATGTACCAGATGGAACAGGGCAATACCTACGTCAACGTGCACACGACCCAGAACCCTGGCGGGGAGATTCGCGGCCAGCTCAGTCTGGCCGACGACGGCGGGCCTCCAACAGCCCAGGCGTTCAGTGTCATGTTTGGCGCATTAAATGAATCCGGTGTTCCGGCACCGGAACGCTCTCGCTCGCCGGCGATCAGCTAACCGTCTCGATCGAGGCCAGCGGTCTGGAGGCGGACGCCGCTCACGCGCAGCACATCCATGGTTTCGACGATGGCCAGCAGTCGATCTGCCCGACGCCCGCGATGGCTGGTGACGATGGTGTGCTGACCCTCGAGGAGGGCCTGCCCGCCTACGGTGGCGTGGTCATCGACCTGCAGCCGTACCCCACGGCCGACGCTGACGGTAATGTGACCTTCGAGCAGACCTTTACGCTGGAGGACCCGAGTTTCGATCTCTCCGCGCACACGATCGTGCTACACGGCATGACTCTGGACGGTGCATACGACGGGTCTCTACCGGCCGCTTGCGGCTTGATCATGCCGGAAGGCAGCTTCGTTTCCGAGCTCTCAGGCGCCAATGAGCGCCCAGAACCGGTCGAGAGCGAGGGCAGCGGCTTTGCCAACTACGTCTTGACGTCTGCCGGCGACGCGATCGCCTACACGCTGGTTGTGAATGGACTTACCGACGTTACGGCAGCGCACATTCATCTCGAAGACGAAGGCGCTGACACCGGCGGCGTGGTCGTGCCCCTGTTCGCGACCGACGTTGAAGCGGGCGTTGCCTCCGACGGCATCCTCGCGAGCGGGTTGATCACGCCTGAGGACCTCACGGGTGCCCTTGCGGGTATGACCCTCGACGATCTCCTGAACGCGATGGAAGCCGGGGAGACCTATACCAACGTGCACACCGTCACGAATCCGACCGGTGAGCTGCGCGGGCAGATCATGCTGCTCGGGGCCGTCGAGCCACCACCGCCACCACCGGCTGCAGCGGGTGAGTTTCACGTTCTCTTCGGTGCGTTGAACGAATCCGGAGTCTCCGGCACTGCCACCCTCACCCTGGCAGAGGGCCAGCTAAGCGTCGTCGTCGAGGCATCCGGTCTGGACGCCGACCAGGAACACATGCTGCACATCCATGGGGACGGCGGGGCAACCCAGTCGTACTGTCCCACGCCTGACATGGCCGGAGACGACGGGATCCTGAGCCTTGAAGAGGGTGCGCCTGCCTATGGCGGTGTCGTCGTTCCTCTGGAGCCGTATCCAACTGCCGACGCAAGCGGTGCCATCACGTTCGATCAAACCTACGCGTTCGATGGCACGGTCGCGGAGTTGGCCTCCCACACGATCGTCGTGCACGGGCTGACCCTCGATGGTACGTACGATCCTTCGCTGCCGGTTGCCTGCGGGTTGATCATGCCGCAGGATGGTTTCGCGTCTACGCTCTCGGGCGAGAACGAGCGACCGGAACCGGTGGAGAGTGATGGGAGCGGGTTCGCAACGTATCAGATGACGGCGGACGGCGAAGCGATCGTCTTCGTGCTGGCCATCGAGAATCTTGAAGGCGTGACGATGGCCCATATCCATCAGTTGAATGAAGGTGAAGGGACAGGTGGCGTCGTGGCCTGGTTGGCCGACTATACCGATGTTGAGGGTGGTGTCGCGTACAACGGCATCATCGGGTCGGGGCTGATCGCGGCGGAAGATCTGACCGGCGCCCTCGAGGGTATGACCATTGAGTCCCTGGTGGACTCCATGGCGGCAGGACTGACCTATACCAACGTGCACACCGTCACGAATCCGGCCGGCGAGATCCGTGGTGACATTGTGCAGTACTCAGGCGAGGAACACGTGCACTAGCGTCCGCTGCGAAGGCGCAACGCCGTCCTTCACGAAGCAGCTACGAGCCCACGGACTTCGTTCGGTCCGTGGGCTCCATTATGTGCTGGTCGGTTAGACTGTGCGTGGACGATGGATTCGAGTTGGGAGAAGCGATGAATTTGGCAGATCTCTGCGATCGCTACGCGGCCTTGTACTCGGCCGCAATTGGCGATGTGCTGGACAAGCGCGGATTGCGCAATCAGATTGTCGACGGCGGAATCCAGGGCTTGACGCTCGATGACCGGCTGGCCGGAGCGGCGTTCACCTGCAAGGGCGCGCCGGCGACCGAGCTGGAGGGCGACGACTGGGACATGCGGAAGCAGTTCCTGGACGAGATCCCCGAACACTCGGTGGCGGTCGTCGACTCGAGCGGGGACAGCTACGCGGCACACTGGGGTGAGCTGATGAGCACGGCCGCCAAGGGACGGGGTTGCCGCGGCGCAGTCATTGATGGCGGTACGCGCGACGTTCCCAAACTGTTGGAGATGGGCTTCCCGGTATTTGCCCGTCATCGGTCGCCGGTCAGCTCTATCTTGCGCTGGCGGATGACCGGGTTCGGACATCCGGTGATGCTCGGTGGCGTACTGGTGCGCACTGGGGACATCATCGTCGGTGATTCCGATGGTGTGGTCGTGATCCCAGTGGAGATCGCCAAGGAGGTGCTGGCGGAAGTCGAGTCGCTGGCGGAGGCAGAGACGAGCATGCGCGAAGAGCTTCTGGCCGGCGGCAAGTTCAGCGCGGCATACGATCGGTACCAGGTTGGCTAATCTACCGCAGTCCGACAAGCGCATGATCGCGGCGCTCAGTTACCTGTTCACGCCTGTGGTCCCACTCGTGGCATTGAAGCAAGGCCAGGAGGACCCGTTCATCCAGAAGCACGCTCGCCAGGCATTGTTGTGGGCGGGTCCGTTCTTCGTGCTGCTCGTGCTGTCGGTGATTGCCATCGTCGTGACGCTGCGCATGGACCTCATTTTCGTCTGTCTGTCGCCCTTGCTGTTTCTGCTGCCGTTTTGCCCGGGCGCGATCTGGGCGAAGCGCGTCTACTTCGGCGGAGATGTGACGTTCCCGTTTGGGCAGCGTAAGGGGCCATCGTAGACCGGGCTGGGATTCTCCATTAGGCTCCATGCCGATTCCGACAACGATCACCCGGCGACATGTTCACGGTACAGTCATTTTGAGCTCGTTAGTCACCTTGAGCATGTAATCAGGCATCACCTGACCAGGCGTCTGAGCACCTAATCGGGCACCCTGAGCGTTCATCAGTCATCCTGACGTAAGGAAGGATCTCTTGCCTGACTCCCGAGTCGTTGGACCAGAGATCCTTCGCTTGCGCTCAGGATGACTATCAAGCTCAGGATGACTGATGAACGCTCAGGATGCCCGATTAACGACCGGCTAATCACGCTGGAACACCTGGTTTCTGGGAAGGCTCGTACGCGGCGTGTTCAACCGCGATCGGTGTCGCGATGACGCAGGCGGTGCAGTACATCCAGCGCGATCAGGAGTGTCGCCGCGAGCTGCGCTCTGTGGAGCCGGTCCTGGGCCTCAAGCGTACGCACGACCGCGGCATTAAACGCGCGTTGCTCGGTCAGGGCGGCGTCGAGGGCTTGCCCGGGGCCGAGTCTATTCATGAGGTTGCGCAGCGTCCCGGCCAACGGGATACGCGAGCGCTGCGGCTTTCCGGTCACCTCCCAGAGATTGCGTGTCTCCTCCAGTGACTGGCGCAGGCCATCATATGCGTCGCCGTGTAGCAGTGGTGAAAGCTCCCAGCTAGAGGCGGAGCGCAACAGGTTCTCAATTGCATTCGCGCCGGAGACGGTCAGCCACTCGTCGTGCTCCAGGTGCTGCAGCTCATTCCGCAGCCGGGCAATCTCGGCGGGCACGAACTCCCGCGACCATTCCGCATCAGAGAGGTGCGTGAGAGCGAAGTTGATGCGGTTGCGATGCAGGTAGTGGTAGTACTCCGGCGAACGCTGCAGGGTGACGCCCTCGTGGTGGAGCGCCCTGAGGGCGGGAACGAACCTGACCTCCCAATGGTGGGCCTGCAAGCGCAGGCAGAGATCGACATCCTCATAATAGACGGGTGAGAAGGTCTCATCAAAGCCGCCGACCTCGCGGACGGCCTCCATTCTCAGTGCCATCGCCCCACCAGTCACGAAGTCGAATGGCCGCTCGACGAGCGTGACGCTGCCGAGCTTCTCGCCGTACAGGTGATGCCGCGTGGTCAGCAGCGGTCGCTCCACGACTCCACCGGCATGCTGGATGGTCTCACCGTCAGGGTAGAGCAGCAGCGGCCCGGCCGCGCCGAGCCTCGGATTGGCATCAAACGCTTCGATCAAACTGGTGCCAAAGGTGCGATCGACCTCGACATCGGGATTGAGTATGGCCGCGTACTCTGTTTCGACGGCAGCGAGTCCCACATTCGCAGCACCAGCGAACCCCAGGTTGCGTCCCTGCGCGAGCACCTGAACGCGAGGGAAGGCGTGCATCTCCAGGAGTGAGGCATCCGTCGAGCCGTTGTCCACGACGATAATCTCTTGCGGACGTGCTGCGCTGGATTCCAACGCCTGAATACACGCCTCGATGAAGCCTTCACCGTTATAGTTGATAACGATCGCGGTCCAGTTACCAGCCACTGTACTCCTCCACACTGCGGTCAGCCGACGCTAGCCTACCAGCCGGAAGGGCCGCATGTGACCGTATCTCGCCCACCCCGAGTCTTGTTGATTGCCTCCGACACGATCGGTGAGCGTATGGCAGGCTCCGGCATTCGCTACTGGAACCTGGCGCGAGTGATCGGCCAACAACAGCCAGTGACCCTGGCCGCGCCCAACGCGGTTGCACTCGATCCGCCGCCGGGCGTGACGATCGTCTCGTATGCCGGCGCAAACGAAGACGAGCGTGGACGTGCACTGGTCGAGCTGATTCGCGAGCACGAGGTGGTGATCGCTCAGCACCTGCCCTACCTCTACGCGGATGCCGAGCTGCTGGAGTCGCGCTTTCTGGTCGTTGATCTCTATGCGCCGTGGGTACTGGAGAAGCTGGAGTACTCCCGGATCGACCCTCAACGGGGTGAGCCGAACCGCAAGGACGACGTCACCATTCTTGGACGGCTGCTTGCGCTGGGGGATTTCTTCATTTGCGCCAGTGAGCGGCAGCGTGACTACTGGCTGGGGGCGTTGACCGTGGCAGGCCGGATAGAGCTGGCCCATGTCCAGGCAGATCCCACGCTGCGTAACCTGATCGATGTGGTGCCATTCGGGCTCCCGGGCCCATTACCGGTGCCGACCGGACCTGGTCCCAGAGAGACGTTCGCGGGCATCGGCCGCGACGACCCCATCGTGCTCTGGAACGGCGGTCTGTGGAACTGGCTCGACCCGTTGACGGCGATTCGTGCCACCGGCTTGCTTGCGGCCGGCGCGCATCCTGACGTGCGGCTGGTGTTCATGGGAACGCGCAGTCCAGGTGCTCAGGTCGCTGAGATGACGCATGGTGGATGATGCCCAACGCCTGGCGGAGGGGCTGGGCCTTCTCGACAGCCACGTCTTTTTCAACGAGTGGACGCCCTATGGAGAACGACACAACTGGCTGCTGCAGTCTGACGTGGCGCTCTCTCTGCATTACCCTACCGTCGAGGCACGCTTCTCGTTTCGGACACGAATCCTGGATAACTTGTGGTGTGGTCTGCCGGTGGTTGCGACCGACGGGGATGTGCTGGCCGATCTCGTGCGTGATGAAGGTGTTGGTATTACCGTTCCTCCGGGAGATGCGCGGGCTGTGTCCGCGGCGATCGAGACACTCCTGGACCCTGGACGTGCGGCGCCCCTCCGCACGCGCATCGCGACGGTTGCCGACCGCTATACCTGGGAACGGGTCGCGGAGCCGTTGCTCGCGGCGATACGCGAGCCCTTGCATCTGGGGGCACGCCGCGAGGACGACACCCGGCAGCGATATCTCCACGACCTTGAACGGCTGTACAGCGAAACGGCGCAATATGCGCGCCAGCTGGAGGCGACGGTAGCGGAGAAGAATCGCGCGCTGGAAGCGCAGG
Organism: uncultured Chloroflexia bacterium; assembly: GCA_963729445.1. GTDB lineage: Bacteria > Chloroflexota > Chloroflexia > Thermomicrobiales > CFX8 > JACCZH01. The sequence goes on along the minus strand of CAVSNU010000002.1, from coordinate 410,561 downwards.
CATCGAGGGACCGGCTGCCAGGTCGGAGAATGCTTCAGCGCCTGCGGAGACATGGATAACAAGGGCAAGAGGAAGGGCGACGCACTGCGTCGCCCTTGTAATGCCATGTCGTTTTGAGCGGGACTATTCGTCCGGATTCTTCCGGCTCTTCGACCGCTTGCTGCCTCTTCGGCAGCTTCCTCGCCCGCCTCGGCTTCCTCTTCCTCGACCAGCTGCGGCTCGGTCAGACGTACGATCAGCTCGTCCCCATCTGTGAGGAGCTCGACGCCTTCAGGGAGCACGAGGTCGCGTACGAAGATCGAGTCGTCGACTGCTTCCAGCCCTGAGATGTCGACCTCGATGCTGCTCGGCAGGTTGGCCGGCAGGCCACGGAGCTCCACCCAGTCATGGGTGTGCATGACCACTAGGTTTGACGAGCGTGGCTCCCCGTTCAGATGGATAGGGATGTGCGCCGTCATCGCGACCCGTAGGTTTGGCGCAAAAAACTCGGCATGCAGGGGCCGGCGCTTGACCGGGTGCCGCTGAATGTCGCGCATATAGACGGTATAGCTTTCGCCATCGACGTTCACGTCGATGAGAGTGGAGTTACCGACTGCTTGATACGTGCGCATGAGCTCGCGCTCTTCGACGATGACAGGAACGGGAGTCGTAACGACCGGCCCATAAATGACGGCCGGAATCTTGCCGTCGACCCGTAGCCTTCGTACTCGCTTGCCAGTGATCGTGCGAACGCTGGCCTGCAGGGAATAGTTGTGTGCCATCTGCCTATCTGCCTCTCTGGACCATTCGGCGCGGATGCACAGTCGACACGTCGTCGTTGTGCTCTGCGGTCACCCCGACCGCGCAATCGTCAAAGGTACCAGAATTGAGGCAGGGTAGCCAATAGCTACCCCGTCCTAGTTCAATTCGGGACCATGTTCTCATAGTTAGTGGCTCGTAAAACACTTACACTCGGAGTAACGGTTGTGCTGCCACAAGCGTCGCTTAAGTGCTGAAGGGGTTTCCTATGTCCGGAGGAAGCACGCTCAAACCGATGGCAAATGGCTTGCCGTCTACGTCGGCGAGCCATGCCGAGTCGGTGGATGAGCTGGTCGAGCTCCTGAGAGAGACCGTGGTGCGTTTGCAGCCATCCTCGCAGGAGATCTCGGCGGCATGGTCGACGGCGCAGATTACGATGCAGCAGCTGCGGGTGATGACCATCCTGTTCCATGAGGGGCCGACGCGCGTGTCGGACCTTGCGCGGCACCTGGACGTGTCCACGCCGACGATCACGGGAATTCTGGACCGGCTGGTGCGCCAGCGGCTCTCGTACCGCATGAGCGACCCGCGCGATCGCCGGGTGGTGCTGAACAACTTGACGCAAGACGGCCGCGATCTGGTGGAGCGCCTGATGCCAGCCCACGGAGATCAGGCGGAACGTGCCCTGGTTCGGCTCAGTCTGGAAGAGCGTGCCGGCTTGCGCGAGTCACTACGAGCGCTGCTGCGGGTGATACCCACAGGTCACTAGCTCGCCGGGTTATCTTCGATCCGCCGGATCTCCGCGACAATACCCATCAACGAAAAGATAACCACAGAGTCACCGACCTTGAGCCCTTCCGGAAGGTCGGCCGATCCCAGTCGCGCCTGATGAATCGTGTCCGGTTCATCCTGGGTGCTGTAATAGACCTGCGTGTAGGGTTCACTGTGGATCAAGAACTGCCGCAGCCCCTCGATCGTGGCGCGCGTCTCCATTGGGCCTCCTGGTACGTGCTAGCGACTGCCATGCATGCCGGAACTCGATCTCCTCGGCGTCGACATTCACCCGATGGCCAACCGCCCCTCAGTCGAGTGACGATTCGAACCCGTTCGACGGTGATCTCCCGGCCTGATCCGTGCGACGTTCCTCGAGGATCTCGTCTTCGCGCTTGCGCACGTATAGATAGAAGCCGACGACCATGGCGAAAAAGGGGACCACGACGATACAGGAGAGCACTGCCAGGAAGTCGGCGTTGGCGTCGGTTGAGCGGAAGGCGGTCACCATCGCCAATGCACCCACGACGGCGGCCAGCACGATAATCGCGAGCAACGCGGTAGATGAGATGCATCCCACCGGCTCGCGACGAGCCGGTTCGGCAGCGACGGTCTCACCGGCGATGCGTTCAACTTCGCGCAGCCGGACATAACCGATGCGACCGTCCGGCAGCGAGATCTTGACGAAATCACTGGGCAGACTCTCGTTCGTCTCGATGACAACAATGTCGGCCCCCGGGTCAACGATGTCTACCAGAGCGGCACCGGTATCTGCCGTGGCGTAGACGCGCAGCCCCTCGGATGCGTGGTACGCGTCAACGAGCGCGTGTCCGCAGGCTGAGCAGTAATGGTTAAGGCGTGGATTGAGGGCTCCGCATGAGCCGCAGTAGAGAATTCCGATCTCGTCAGACAAGCTATCCCAGACTTCCTCCGGACGCAAATACCCTCGTGAGTATAGCGAACGCACCCAGAAGGTTCTGTTGGTGCGCGGAAACGTGGAATGCCTCTGAAGTTTCGCGCTCAATGCGATAGAATAAAGAGTTGGAATGCGGCACGAGATGCGCCGCGCTATTTGAATGAGTGTTACCACCTGATGCGGTGGACGCGCTGCCAATACATGACCTGAAGGGGGGTGGTTCTGGATGATGAAGGTCAGAGCTACGTGATAACGAGGGCTTCGACGGGCTTCTTAGGCGTTTTACGAAGGATCTGCAATCCTCAGGCGTGTTGCGCGAATTCCGCAGCAAGCGGCGGTTTGTGAGCAAGAGCGAGCAGCGCCGCATGAAGATGCGCAAGGCCGAGCACAAGCGTCGCCGCAAGCTCGCCAAGGACGGCGAAGGCGCCGCTCCAACTCGCGGGCGCTACTAGTTCCGCGGTAACAAGCACCTCGCTACAGCAACCCCCACCGGAGAACCGGTGGGGGTTTTTCGTTCGTGCCAGCGACCCGGATGTTTGGCCTTGGGGACCGGGGTTGGGATTGAAGTACCGTCGTGAAGGAGGGCGTCCCTGCCCGGTCCTGGCGGTCGTGAATTCGGGAGGGACCGAGCCCCTCCATTACCAGTTGTCGCAATCAAATGTCTGGATGTCGTGATGGGCGACAGGCATGGTGCAACTATTCCAGCCGGACTTGCCCGAGTGCGGCTTTGGCGCTGCCACCGCTCACCTGATAATCGAGAACGGTCCCGTGAGGTTGCCGTTCGGCGCTGAAGTGCAGCTCGGCGATCTCCATGCTCTCGCCGGCGCGGCAGACGAAGTCGTCACCGGGTGCGAGCCGGGTTCGGAACGTCAACGCGGTCGCGTCATACGCGCCCTCGATAAACCAGTGCAAGCCCATCTGGCCTCGTAGGATCTTCCCGAGAGGCTTGACGGCACCGTTCCGCGGCGCCAGCGTATCCGGCACTAACAGCCGCAGGGAGAAATCCTCAGCGTCGGTGTGACCTTCGTTGCGCAGGATGAGCGTATAGCCGACGAGCGGCGCGCTCCCTGGGGCCGTCAGCGGACGCTCGATCTCCGTGGCCGCGAGCGTAAGCCCAGCACGGTCGATCACCCGTTCCTCATGCTTGAACGGGCCCAGGGGCGGGGCGAGCAGGAAGACGCCAATGGCGAGCGGCACACCGAGGGCGAACCAGCCAATGCCGGTCAATCCGGCAATAGCCAGCATCGCCAGTGAGCCGATAAAGGCCCAGAGCCACCGGAGAGGGGATCGGATGCGGGCGGCTAGCATGGGCGCACCTGTTTAGACAGAGCCCGGTTCGTCGGCCAGGACGAGCTGGGCGGTCGAGAATTCCTTGCGACCGAAGAATGCGCGGATTTCTTGCCAGAGCTTCGGGTTGTCTCGCCCGAAGGCCTTTAGCGGGTCGGAGAAGACGAAATCGCCACTGGACATCAGCGCGGTCATCAGCTCGGTGCTGAGCTGTTCCGCGAGATAGTAGCGGTTCACGTCAGCGAACTTGGCCCGGTAGTACGTCTTTATCTGCTCGATGTCGTCTGGTTTCAAGATCCCGCTGCCGGTACTGCCGAACATCTCGCGCCAATCGGCGCAGTCCAGCAGACCTTCGAGGAGGTCGACCCGTTCTCCGTTCTGGATGCGCGCGAAGAGCTCCAGCACGCGATCGAGGTTGTAGGTCAGCTCAGCCGGAGTCTCGGGCCAGCCTTCAGTTTGGGCATTTCCTGGTTGGTTAGAACTCATAGCACCTATCTTATGCGACGGTCGGGATCCCATACACTGCTTCGAGGATGAAGCGGCTGCCACTGGTGAGCGCCAGAATCGAGAATGCGACCAGCAGTGCCACGGTGGCCGGCGCCGCGAGGTCAGCGGTTGTCACGGCCTGGTTCTCGCGCCGGCTAACGAGCAAGACAAACGCAAGGCTCAACCCGGTGAGAACGGCGGCTGCCGAGACGAGCAAGAGAGCCGTGAGCGGCAGCCGCGCCGGCTCCCAGTTGGTCAGGACGATGGCTGCGTAGCCTGCCGCAAGTGCCAGGATCATGCCCAGCTCCGCGTAGCCGGTGATGAGCTTGCCGGCGCTGCGTTCCGTCTGCCGCATCGCTACCTGACCCACCAGCAGCCAGACGAAGGTTGCGAGTGCGACCCCCGTGAGGAGACCGGTTGCCAGACGGAACTCGTTCGCCGGTGTGTAGAGATGCCACTGGCCCAGGTCCAGCATCGTCGAGTTGAGTCCGTCAACACCCAGCGCCACCACTCCCAAAGCCAGAATCGCGGCGATACCCATTGATGGCAAGCCACCCTGCCCCCAACGGCCGCGCGCGAGGAAGAAGAGCGACGCGACGCCGAAGCCGCCGTAAATGCCGGTCATGCGCGCGTCGAACGGCAACCGGTTCTCTCCGAAGTAGAACGAGTGGCCGGGTTGTTGGGCACAGAGACCGTGTAAAACAGCCAGCGACTTCCCTTCGATCGACCAGGGCAGCGCCAGAAAGACGGCAACCGGCAAGACGCACAGGGTTACGAACGCCGCCGGCCAGCCGAGCCGGAACGTGGCGCGTTTGGGATTACTGCTGGACGAGATCGCGCTGGGCGGCATGGCATGTCTCCGGAACGATCGAGTCGTTACGAGATTGACTATAGCAAAGAGGTTCCGGTCAGTGTTTGTGTCTGCAACGCTTTGAGGCGCTTGAGAGCTGTTCTGTGCACCAGGTTCTTCGCCAGGGGCGCGTACGCAGACGGAGGCTGCATCTCATTATCGGATCAATCAGGGAACGCGTCACATTGGCTCAGCCTCCGCCCCGATCGAGTCCAGAAACGGTCTGCGTCAGTCATCCTGAGTGCTGGACCACCGGGGAGTTGTCACGCGCCGGGGTTCCGTCTGTCGGCCGGGGGTGACAGCATCCTGCGTTTGATAGTCATCCTGCGCTTATGAGTCATCCTGACGTAAGGAAGGATCTCTGGTCAAACGCAGGATGACGATCAAGCTCAGTACTGGACCACCGGAGGGTTGTCACGATTCGTGGTTCCTACCGGTCGGTAGGGGAGGAGCTCGTCTCCTCCCGGACCCACGAGCGCCAAGACAGGGAGGAGACGAGCTCCTCCCCTACGGGGGTGACGCCATCAGCGTGGTCGAGTGAACGGCGCTCGTCAGTCATCCTGACGCAAGGAAGGATCTCTGGTCCAACACCTCGTGAGTCAAGCACGAGATCCTTCGCTTCGCTCAGGCTCAGGATGACTATCAAGGCGCTCAGGGTGACTGATGAACGCTCAGGATAACTGATCAGGCACCGTTTCCCGCGTTGCGCCGCCACGAACGCTGCTCCAGGAATTGTCCGTCCTCAACAGCGTCTGAATAGGACCAACGGGTGAATTGTCTGTACGTACACATGGTGGTAACGTTGCAGCGGTCGCTAAAAGCGATGATAACTCAGCCGCATTCGATGTATCGCTGGTACGGGATCTGGGAACAGTAGATGAAGCTAGAGCGGCGCTTATCGCGACGATATCTGCTGAAGATGGCCGGGGCAGCGACCGCTGCAACGTTTTACGACGTGCGCGGGATTTCCCTGCGACGGCTGACTGAAGCGGCTCTGCAGCCGCAGCACTGGACGTTCAATTCCGGCATTCCCCGCGCGGGAGTCTTTCAGTCACCAGTACTCGCGATCGACGGGCGATTTACGTCTGTCGAAGTGTCGTGGCTGTCCAACTTCGCGACGGGTGAGGGATTAACCTTCGAAGCTCGCGTCAGCGACGATGGCTCCAACTGGTCCGACTGGCAACATCTGCACCCCGACAGCCACGCGCTCTTTGATGAAGCAGTGCGCGGTCACGCGACACCGCTGCTCTCGCCGGGCTCGTTTGTGCAGGTTCGGACGAGCATCGAGCCGTTCGCTGGGCTGACCGAGCTCACCGTCACCGTGCGGGACACCGCCTCTGACGAGTTTGGGGTACGGGATCTGGCCCAGTCCAGCCTGATTGACGGGTTGATCATCCCGAGAGCAGCCTGGGGGGCGGACGAGAAACTCCGTCATAAAGACCAGGACCCGAAGAAGCCCGTCCTCTGGCCACCGGCTCACGCCGCGACCGAGAAGATCATCGTCCACCATACCGACACGACCAACACCTTCGATGACCCGGCTGCGCTGATGCGGGCGGTTTACTATTACCACGCGGTCACGCTGGGCTGGGGAGATATCGGCTACAACTACCTGATCGACTGGCATGGAAATGTCTACGAGGGACGTTTCGGCGGCCCTGGGGTGGTTGGCGGGCACGCGTTGCAGTTCAACACTGGCTCGATCGGGATCGCGCTGCTGGGCAACTTCATGCAGAGAGGTCCCACCGATGCCGCGATGGGCGCACTAACGAGACTGATCGGCCTGCGAGCAAGCCATATTGATGTGACCGGCGCTAGCACCTTTTCCTACCTGGAAGGTGTTCCCAATCTGTGCGGGCACGGCGACGTCCTCAACACGGAATGTCCGGGTAACGTGCTCTACGAGCGCCTGCCCGCCTTGCGCGGTGCGCATGCGGGAACCGCTCCTGTGTACTTGCCGCGCCCAGTGCGGACCGAGTCGGTGGAGCTGGTCGATTTTCGGGTAGAACCGGCCGTTGTTGAGCCGGATGGGCTGGTCACCGTGCGAGTTGTTGTCCGTAACCCGAGCTCAACCGTGCTCGAGACGCAGGGGCCGGACCCAGGCTTCATCTACCGCGAGTCAGAGAATTATGAATCCACCGGGTTTGACAAGATTGAGGGCTGCTATCGTTGGGGCGTGGAGTTCGCCGGCGCCGGAGCCGTTGTCAACCCGTACCGCTGGGGTTTTGGCAAGCCGCTCTTGCCCGGTGAAGAGCGTGAGCTCGTCGGCTTCATCAGGCTGCAGAATCTCGGTGAACGCATTGCAACCGCAGCCCTCGTAAAGGAGTTCGTCGGCTACTACGCCCAGCGTGAGTTCCCGCGTGTGATCTACACCGTCCACCCGTTAACGAAGCCAACATCGCCTTCCCGTGACCCGAGTGTGACGTTCTTCGATGTCACGGCCCACAATGTCCCCAAGCCGTTTGCGACGTACTGGGACAACCGTGGCGGACTGACGCGGTTTGGGTACCCGTTGACGGAAGCGTTCCAGGAAAAGTCGGTCGTGGATGGAAACACCTACCTGACGCAGTATTTCGAGCGCGCCCGGTTTGAGTATCACCCGGAGTTTGCCGGCACCGAGTATGAGGTGCTCCTGGGTTTGTTAGGTGTCGAACGCACGACTTCGCGCACCTCAGAAGCTCCGTTCCGGCCAGTCGGGGCGGACAAGACACCTGAGGGCGGCTTCCACTTTCCTGAGACCGGCCACACCCTCGGCGGGAACTTCCTCGCGTTCTGGCTGGAGAACGGTGGGTTGTCGATCTTTGGCTACCCAATCTCGGAGCGCTTCGAGGAAGTGTCCGAAACTGATGGTGAGCTGCACGTGGTGCAGTATTTTGAGCGCAACCGGTTCGAGTATCATCCCAACCTGCCTGAGCTCCCGCACGGTGTGCTGCTCGGCCATCTGGCCCGTGAGGCGCTCCTCGATCGTGGTTGGATGCCCCGCACCCTTACCTCCGCCTCAGAGGAATAACGTCGTCTAACCGCTTCGCGGTTTGTGAACCGGTACAATCCGAGCCAGGTACTAGAACGATGGCTGGGAGACATATGCGGTTGCAGAAGAGAGTCGTGGATAAGCTGACGAAGGACGCAGACCATCCGAACCTGCCGGTTGCGAGTGCGAGGGTCGCCAGGCGACGTGAATCCCGATTCCTCGGCGGGTCGATTGTCGCCTTCAGCGCATTCGTGATTCTGCTCGTCCTGGTGCGCTCGCAGCGCAGCGTCGAGGCGGATCTGGTGGCCACGATGCGCATTCAGAAAATCAAGCACCCGATGCTGGCGAAGGCCATGGATATGGTTTCCTGGCTTGGCTTCCGGCCGCAGTCACTGCTCTTCCCCACATCGATCATCTCGTTATCCTGGTTATTGGGCTTCCGGCGTGAGGCGCGTTACCTGATACTCGCCTGGGCGGGATCGTTCATCTCGTTCACGACCAAGCTCCTCATCCAACGGCCCAGACCGTCCGGCGAGGGGATCACGGTCGCCGTGGCCAACCTCAAGGACACCAGTTTCCCCAGCGGACACACCCTGCACTACGTCTCCTTCTGGGGCTTTTTGAGCTATCTGCTCTTCTCGAAGCTACGCGGAAAATGGCTCCGATTGGGCCCGCTCGCCCTGTTGAGCTCGATGATCGGGCTGGTTGGGCCGTCACGGGTCTATCTCGGCCATCACTGGTTGACTGACGTGCTGGCGAGCTATTGTCTCGGCACGGGTTACCTGATGGGGTTGATCGGTATGCACCGCCGTGGCGAAGAGCGTTAAGCGGCCGCTGATCGTCGCCCACCGGGGCGGGTCGCCTGCGGATGTGGAGAACTCCCTGGCCGCATTCGAGCACGCGCTGGCGGTTGGAGCCGATCTGATTGAGTCCGATTTGCGCCGGTCAGCCGACGGCACGATCGTGCTCTATCACGATGCGGCCGTTCAAGGCCGCAAGATCTCAACCCTTACCCTCGCCGAGCTGCGCGCGTTGATTCCGACACTCATGACCCTGGAAGAGCTGCTCGACCGGCTGGCTGGCGTTGGGCCGTCGGGGAGGCTCGTGCTCGATCTCAAGGAACGCGGTATCGAGAAGGCGCTCATCCCGATTCTCGAAGCGCGTCCCGAGCTCGTGCCCAACGTGCTGGTTTCGACGGTCCATACCAGGAGTTTGCGACGTTTGGCCAAGCGTTTTCCGGGCATGCGACTGGCGTTATCTCGGGGGCATCTCATCTCGACGTTGCGACAGGGCTGGTCTCAACGCGCGGTCGCGGCGGTCCTGCGCGCGCTCTTTCCCATCTGGCTGAGTCCTCAGGTGCACTGGTCCCGGGCGACCGCCGTCGCGTTGCAGCATCACCTCCTCGATCGTGTCGCCGTCAGGCGTTATCGTAGCCTTGGCCGGCGCGTCTATTCATGGACCGTCGATGATTGTGCTGAGGCGCGCCGTCTCGCGGACGCTGGGGTGGACATGATCGCGACTAACGTGCCGCGTGAGCTATTGAGGTGTTTTGGCAGAGGGGCTGAGACAGGATAGGCGCCCGTTGGGGCGCCTATGGGTCGTATCGCTTAGCCTGCTGGTTCTCGGTATATGTCGGGAGCTTCGCGGTCGTAGCGCCACTCGTAATAATGGCGGCCCACGTTGCCCATCTCGATCTGCCACTCGGGCTCGTTCAACGGGGTGTAGGTCAACAAGCGGCGTTCGAACGCCTGGACCAGCACCCAGGTCGGTTTCTGGGCGACGAGGGTTTGCACCCAGTACGGCTCGGTGAGCGGGAGTCCAACACTGATGACGCTGTCAACCGCGAGCTCGCTCAAATAGCCGTCGAAGACATCCGCGACATTGTGCCCCAGCGTCTCGTCATAACTACCGTATGCAACGCCGCCAGGAACTGATTGGCTACTGCCGATCGCTCCGTCGGTTGAGAGCGTCTCGACAACCGCTTCCCCGGTGCGTTGTGGGATAGCTCGGCCCTCTTGAATCGACGCGATCGCATTGAGGCTGGCATAGGTGGGGGCGTCGGCGTTGAACTCGTAGGCGTCACCGGCGAGCGGCACCACGGCCGGGGAATCCGCGACGAACGCCGTGTCGCCCACCTGGATCGAGCCAAGAATCATGTCGCGCACCAGGAGCCCTGCCGTGACCGGCGGCTGCGACGCTCCGGTGTTGATCTCGATGCGCGCTTTGTCGAAGTAGTGCACCGTGCGAGCGCGCTGAGGCTCTTCGTCGTAGCGCTCGCTGATCGCGATCCAGGTATCCGGTCCCCAGAGCCACGACCGCTTGACCTGCTCCTGCGCCACCGGGCCGTCGCTGCGCCACCACATCTCCTGTACCGCGGGATGGCTGGCCTTGACGCCCTCGGGCAGGTTCATCGCCTGAGGTGCTACCGGGACGGGTTGAGAAGGGGCCGGCGAGACGGTTGGCTCCGGTTTAGGCTCACTCGGGCCAGGTGACGGCGCAACCCGGCCGTCGAGCGCCAGCTTGTCGTCACCGGTTGTCGAGGTGAAGCTCCAGGACTTGATGAACGGCTCCCCGTTGGCGGTACCCGTCGCCGAAACCTCGTAGGTCGTGCCGTTTTGCATCGGCGTTGAGGTGGCGATCTGCGCCGTTTTGCTACTGAGCCAGCCCGAGCCAACCGAGCTGAAGGATTCGACGCGCTGCCCGTTGGCCGTGACCGTCGCCGACTGCAAGGAGAGCTCGCCCGGCCCATGGTACGTCAGCGTAATCGGGTAGCCGGTCGGGAAACTGGCTCCTGGAAATGGATTCGGGGCTTCGCCAGAGAATGAGAGTCCCACACCGGTCGTGTTGTTCGGTGGCCAGGCGGCCCACTCCGGCTCAGACTCGTCAGTCCACTCCGTTGCGCCCAGGTTAATCACTTCAAACTTGATGTCGCCTTCGTCCACCGCTGCCATGCCGATATGGGTGTAGCGCGGGTCGAGCAACGTCAGCCGGTGGTTGATCGTGCCGATGAACCAGTCGGTGGACCAGATCATCGAGCCTGAGAGGCCGACATTCTCATTCACATAGCCTTTGTACCCTGCGGCGTTGGCGCGGTCCTGCATGGATGCGCCGGTAAACCCGGGCTTGCCGGGCGTCTGCTGGTGCAGGCCCATGCCGGCCAGGTTCGGGTCACCGTAGTTCTGGCGATAGTAGTTGGCGTGGCCCTCGGAAGCGGCCTGGAGGTTGGGATCGATCTTCAATGGCGCGATACCCAGCCAGCTGCGATAGAGATTTATCGATTCGAGCGCCGCAACGATCTCGGGATTCGTCTCCTGGACCGCAGATGCCGGGCGCGAAAGAACAAGTAGTGCTGGCGCCAGGATCGCAACAGCGACCAGCAGCGAGACGAACGCTCGTCTAGACATGACACACCTTCTGGTATTTCAGAAACCATACCCCCGGGATTCCCAGCCCGGATGGTACCCCACTCCCCAACGATGACACTGTGCGTCATCGGTACTAGAATTGAACGAATCAACTCTTGAACGGATTCTAAAATGGACAGTAACGACGGAACCTGAGACGATAGTAAGAGTGTCGGTTCGCGGCCGTTGGAGTGTCATGAAGGGGGACTGTCATGTCGAGTTATCCGGATAAGCGGGACCAGACCGTGCAACCGGACGAGCTGGAGACGGGGCCAGCTGGAGGGGACTCCCGGTTCTTCGACATCGCTGCGCTACCGGGGTTTGCGCCGCTGGATGGTATTCAGATGAACGTGCTGAGCGGCGCCAGGATGATGGCCAACTGGGTGCGGATCGAGCCGGGGGCAACCGTGCCGGACCACGAACATCCGCACGAGCAGATCGGGCTGGTGTTGGAGGGTGAGATCGACATGACGATCGATGGCGAGACGCGCCGTCTCTCCACCGGACACGCCTATGTGATCCCAGGCGGAGTGCGTCATGCGGGAGTCGGGGGTCCCTCCGGGTGCCTGGTGCTGGACATCTTCAGCCCCCCGCGAGCGGATTACTTGTCTCAACTGAACTCTTAACGCGTTTTGACTCAACGATCGCACCATGATATTGTCATAAGGTAATATGTGCGGGGGTTGTGCGACCCCCTCCGCGCTGGACACAGCGCACACGAATCGTGATGTAAGGGAGCGACGATGGGAGAGCTCGTCGTCGGGCGTCCCGTGCTGAAGCAGCTATTCGCTGTCTCAGCTCCACTGGTGTTGACATCGGCAATCTCGCTGACATTCCGCGCTTCCGACGAGAACGGGAGCAACCCAAAGCCCGGATTCGACCCGTGGTTGATTGACGCCCGTCGTTCGTTAGATGCCGGCATGCAACATGACCTGGATCTCATCCTGGGGTTCTCGGGACGGCTGATCTATTACATCGAAGAGCTCCTGTTCTCGTTCGATGCGCTCGAGCCGGATCGTATCGACGCCGGCTATGCTGAATACCTCGCCCATCTCGAATCCTTACCGCCTGAGGCCTATCAGCGCATGGCTTCCAACGCATTGATGCGGGTATATCGCGACCGCGGCCTCATCGAGACCGCTCCGGAGTCTGACGATCCCGCGGAGTGGCGTATGTTCCTGCGTCCGGGCATCACACGGGCTGACCTCGACGAGGCTGCCTCCCTGCTGACGTCACCGGCGCACCTGCGCGAGCGCACGATCTCATTGATCGACGGCTTCTGGCGGCAGACCTACCGCAACGAATACGAACGCCAGATCGACGAGCTGCAGCGGGCGGTCCGGCACGCGCAGGACCTCGCACACCCAGTTGTTCAACTTGCATTCGCCGAGCTGACCGGCCATCGTCTGCCGGACGAGGTCATCGGGGCTTTGGCAAACATCGAGCGGGTTACGTACTGCCCCTCGTCTCATCTGGGTCAGTTTGTGCAGTTCATCCTGTATTCGCCGGAGCTGATTCTCTTTTTCAACCCCCTAACCGTGCTGGGGCAGTCGAACCGGGCGCAGCGGCGTGTGCCACAGATCGCGGCGGATTCAATCGATTCCGGAGATGCCCTGGGCGGGCTCAAGGCCCTGGCTGATCCAACCCGGATGCGCATCGTCCAGATGTTGCGGGAGCGTGAGCAGTACGCGCAGGAGATCGTCGGCAAGCTAGGTATCAGCCAGTCCGCCGTGTCGCGTCACCTCGGTACACTCGAGTCGGCCGGCATCGTGACGGTTCGACCGGTGCAAGGCATGAAATACTACGCGCTCGACCGGGAGTTCTTGCGCTCACTGGGTGGATACATTGATAACATCGCAGCAGTCGTCGCCTCCACATAGGACCTGATCGGGAGGGGCGGCTACGTACGTTAAAGGAGCAGGTGTTGGCAGAGCGAGGCGCCGTCTGGTCGTCAGATGGCCTGGGAATGATCGATCTCAAGTTCCGTGGCGGCGATAACCTGATTGCCTCCTACGTGTTGGAGACGTCGGACGGGTTGGTCGTTATTGAGACCGGGCCTGCGAATGCGCTCGAACGCCTGCTCGAAGGCATCCAGCAGCTTGGCTTGAACCCTGCCGATATACGGCATGTCGCGGTTACGCACATCCACCTCGACCACGCCGGGGCAGCCGGCGCGCTCTTGCGACTGGTTCCGGACGCGCAGCTCTACGTTCATCGTATTGGCGCGCCACATATGATCGACCCCTCCAGGTTGCTTCAGAGCGCCGGCCGCATCTATGGAGACCAGATGGACACGTTGTGGGGCGTCATGCAGCCAGTGCCGTGCGAGCATGTCACCATCATTGACGATGGCGACACGCTGCAGTTCGGCGATCTGCGTCTCGATGTGCTCTACACGCCCGGGCACGCTTCGCACCACGTGAGCTACCTGGACAAGCAGCGTGGGGTCCTCTTCTCGGGCGATGTGGCTGGAGTGCGCATTCCGCCGTCGAAGCTGGTCTGGCCGCCGACTCCGCCGCCGGACATCGACATCGAAGTCTGGCACGAGAGTATCGCGAAGCTGCGGGCTGCCGATCCTCAGAGGTTGTTGCTCACGCACTTTGGTCCGGTCGACGATGTCACCGAGCATCTTGATCAGCTCGACCAACGCCTGGAACGCTGGAAGAGCCTGTTCCAGGAGCTACAGAAGGAAGATCTCGGCCGTCAGGAGCTGATCGACCGGCTGTCCCAGGACGCGCTGGACGAGATGTTGGCCGCTGGCGAGTCCGGCGACGCCCAGGGTTCGGTTTCGAATGTCACGCCATTCGGCATGGCAGTCGACGGCCTGACGCGCTATTTCAGAAAGAATGCCCGGTAGAGGCCGTCCTTACCACGTGCGGCCACGGCGTGCCCTGGTCGAGGATGCGCTCGGTGGGGTACCAGCGCTCGCGAATGTTGCCGACGAGGTAGAGCGAGCCGGTGACGAGCACGACATCGCCCGGACCTGCCATCGCGAGCCCTCGCTCCATCGCCGCGGACGGGCTATCGACGACCGCGACCGGGATGCCTTCGTCCGCAAGTTCGCCAATGTCTGCCGCGCTCACCGGCGGCTTGGCGAACACCTCGGGGGAGGTTGCGATCAAGGCGCTCACGTAGGGTCGCAGCGCGTCGTACATGTCGGCGTAGTTTTTTGATTCCAGCACACCAAAGATCACAATGACGCGCCGTTTGCCGGTCATTTCCGGCAGGCTTTGAACCATGTACCCGATCTTCTCGGGATTGTGCGCCCCATCCAGGATGACCAGGGGCGACTCCTGAACGATCTCCAGGCGCCCCGGAAAACGGGTCGACGCCAGCCCGGTCGCGATCGCGTCGTCAGTAATGCGCTCATCTTCGAACGCCCGGACGATCGCCGCCGCCAGTGCGCCGTTGGCTGCCTGGAACGTACCGCTCAGGTTGACCCGCATGCGACGGCCCGAAGGCACGTCCAGGAACGTCGTGCCCTCGCGATCGGTCTCGACATCGCGGAACGTCACTCCAGGGCGGACGCGCTGGAGATCCGCACCGACGATGGTGGCTTCTTCCTGGATGACCGGCAGCGCCTCGTCGCTCGTGACACCGGTCACGGCCGCGGCTCCGCGTTTGAGAATACCGGCCTTGTGCCAGGCAATCTCCGGCAGTGTCTCCCCGAGCGTGACCGTGTGGTCGTAGCCGATGCTGGTTATGGCAGCAACGGCGGGCTGGATCACGTTCGTCAGGTCGAACCGGCCACCCGCCCCGACTTCGATCACGGCGATGTCTACCGCCTCCTCGGCGAAATAGAGAAAGGTCATGGCGACCCAGAACTCGCCATAAGTTGGCCGCGGGTGGCCGAGCGCCTCCCACCGTTCGACGGCGTCTGCCATCGTTTCAACGAGTCTGGCATAGCGGTCAGCCGACGCGATCGCGCCGTCGATCTGGAGCTTTTCGGTGGCGACCTGGAGGTAGGGGGAGGTGTGGCTACCGGTACGATACCCGGCGGCCGTCAGGATAGAGGCCACCAGTGAGGTCGTTGAACCCTTGCCCGAGGTGCCGCCGATATGAATGGTCTTATACTGAAGGTGAGGATTGCCAAGATGTTCGAGGAACGCGCGTAACCTCGTTAAACGCTCGACCGCCCTGGCGCGGATTTCCTCGGGCGTGCTGCCAGGAGCCGGCGTCGGCGGTCCCATGATGAGTCCGGTGACGTATTGTTCCGCCTTCTGATAGAGGTCAAGTGCCCGGTCTTCGACTGGCACGGATCGCAAATCGTCAGCGGCCACCGTTTGTTCACTCCTTCGCCGAACGAGAAACAGCGCACACAGATCCTCCGACCGTGGATTCTACCGCGCCGGAGTCGCAACGGAGCGCTACCAGTATAATTGCGGAAATTCGAGGAGTCCGTAAATGCTGTCCACCGGTCGTTCTCGATCAACCCACCCTCGAACGATGCTCGCGCGGGTTTTGAGCCTGGCGTCTCTACTCTCCGGCGTGTTGATGCTGCTGGCCGGCTCAGCCATGGTTGCCGCTCAAGACACCCCTCGGCACGTCACGCTGCTGCATGTCGATGGCGCGATAACTCCGGTGATGGCGACCTATATCGGGAGGGGCGTCGAGCGCGCCGGAGATCGGGGCGACGCAGCCGTGATCCTCAGGATGGATACCCCCGGCGGTCTCAGCTCGTCCACCGACGAGATCATCAACGACATTCTGTCCTCGTCAATACCAGTCATCGTGTACGTCGCCCCTGAGGGTGCACGTGCCGCGTCGGCTGGCGTCTATATTAGCTACGCGGCCCATATCGCGGCGATGGCCCCAGTAACGAACATCGGCTCCGCAACACCGATCCAGCTCGGGGAGAGCGGCGATGGCGAAGAGACGGCCCTGGACCGCAAGATCGTCAACGACGCCGTGGCACGCATCCGCGAGCTGGCCATCCTCCGTGGGCGCAACGCGGATTGGGCTGAACAAGCGGTACGCGAAGCCGCAAACATCGGAGCGCAAGAGGCTGTCGATATGAACGTCGTCAACTTCATCGCTACCGACGTCGATGATCTCCTGGCGCAGGCCGACGGCATGACCGTAACCGTGCATGGCGGGGTGGAGACGACGCTGCAGACGGCCGGTGCGTCGGTTACAGAGCAGGACATGAGCTTTATCGAGCGTGTGCTGCAAGTGATTGTGGATCCCAACATCGCCTTTATTTTCATGAGTCTCGGAATTCTGGGCCTGATCTTCGAGCTCGCGAACCCCGGCTCGATCTTCCCGGGCGTTGTCGGCGCAATCATGCTGGTGACCGGTCTCTACGCGCTGGGTACCCTCAACGCGAATTGGACCGGGTTCATCCTGATTGCCTTCGCGTTCCTCCTGTTCGTGGTTGAAGTCTTTGTCGTGAGCAGCGGCCTGCTTACCGCCGGTGGCGTCATCGCGTTCCTCTTCGGGTCGCTACTGCTATCGAATACCCGCAACGATGATGTCTTGCAGATCTCCAGAGTGCTGATCTATACGGTTACAGCCTTGCTCGGCCTGTTCTTCTTCCTGATCGTCTGGGCGGCGGCGAAGTCGAGGAACCGCCCGGTTGCGACCGGAGAGGGCGCACTGATCGGCAAGATCGCGGAGGCGCGCACCGATCTCAATCCCACCGGCATGGTGTATGTGGAGGGAGAGCTCTGGAAGGCGGTCCTGGAACGGGGACAGCTTGAGAAAGGTTCTCGCGTGCGCGTGACGGGGGTCGAGGACATGAAGCTCTACGTGCAACCGCTTGAAGGTAGTGAACCCTCCGAAGCGTACAAGTCAGAACCGGAAGCGTTGCGTGGTGAGCTGCGCTCCGAGCCGACTCAGAGCTAGTCCAGACGGTGTGTAATGTGATCGGCAGTGAGGGCGGCGTTGCTCGCGACTGAAAGGACGAGCCGTGGATACCGGCATCCTGGTTGCACTTGGCGCGGTTGTCTTGTTCATCTTGATCATCATTTCCGCGTCGGTCAAGATTATTCAGGAGTATGAGCGGGCCGTGGTGTTCCGCCTTGGACGCCTGGTCGATGAGCGCGGACCGGGGCTGGTCTTGCTGATTCCGTTCGTCGAGCGCATGGTGCGGGTCGATCTGCGCACGCTGACGCTCGACATCCCGGCGCAGGAAGTCATCACCAGAGACAATGTGACGGTGCGCGTGAACGCGGTGGCCTACTTCCGGGTGGTCGACGCGAACAAGGCCACGGTCAACGTAGCAGACCACGTGCGGGCGACCTCGCAGATCGCTCAAACCACGTTGAGGTCGATTCTCGGGCAGGCCGAGCTCGACGAATTGTTGGCCGAGCGCGAGAAGATCAATATACGCTTGCAGGCGATCATCGACGAGCAGACCGAGCCATGGGGCGTGAAGGTGAGCATCGTCGAGGTGAAGGATGTGGAGCTGCCAGCGACAATGCAGCGGGCGATGGCTCGTCAAGCGGAGGCTGAGCGAGAGAAGCGCGCGAAGGTCATCAGTGCTGAAGGTGAGTACCTGGCGGCCCAGCGCTTGCAGGATGCCGCGCGGGTCATCGCGGCCGTCCCGATCGCGTTGCAGCTGCGCTATCTTCAGACACTGAACGATATCGCCGCCGAGCAGAACTCGACGATCATCTTCCCGATACCGGTCGACATCATCAGTGGGTTCGTCAATAGTCATCGCGAGGCTCCTGCCGCAGCCGCGCAATCATCTAACGAATAGGGGTTCGATGGTTCTTCAGAGTAGAAATCAGGCGGTCATTGATGCATGGCGCGCGCGTCTGATGCCGGTTGAGACACAGGCCGGGACGTTGACAATCCTGGATGAGGGCGACGGTCAGCCGGTGCTGCTGCTGCACGGCATACCAACGCACTCGTATGTCTGGCGCGACGTCGCTCGCATCGTGTCCGTGAGCCGGCGCGCGATCGCCCCGGATCTCCTCGGCTTCGGATTCTCCGACAAGCCGGACGATGCCGACCTGTCGCCCATGGGGCAGGCTGATGCGATTGGCGCGATGCTCGATGCGCTCGGTATCGAGTCGTACGCGCTCGTCGGACACGACTACGGGGCGTTGGTCGCCTGCGAGCTTCTGGCCCGCGAGCCGGAGCGCGTGACACAGCTCGTGGTCACCAACACCAGCTTGCAGAGCTCGGGATGGAAATCGAGCTCGCCGTTGAATCCGCTGGCCTGGCTGAAGGTGCCGTTTGTTGGCGAAGTCGCGATGGCTGCCGCTCAGCCGTTTATGCTCAAGCAGGCGTTCTCGACCTATGTATGTGAGCGGCAGCAGCTGACGGACGAGACCATGGCGCTCTACTGGCACCCATTTGACGACGGGTTTGGCCGCACGCTCTTGCGTCTGTCGCGAGACAACCAGCTGGATGACGACAATTTCCATCGCTGGAAAGCAGCGCTCTACGCGTACAACAAGCCCGCACTGGTCGTCTGGGGTGGGCAGGATCCGACGTTCCGTCTGAACCAGGCGCACGAAATCGTTAACCTGCTGCCTGATTGCCGCTTCGAGGTCTTTGAGCACAGCAACCATTTCATCCAGGAGGATCGCCCGCAGGCGCTGGGACGATTGATTACTGCCTTTGTTGAAGGACACTACGATCGGTAGGGCTGCTCGCTCCTGACACGGGGCCTACCCCAGCCCGACGCAGAGGGTCGGGCTGGGGTAAGAACTTAGATTCCCAGAGCAAGGCCCTCGCTGCGGGGGTCCGCACCGCCCTCGAGGACTCCAGTGGCCGGGTCCCGGCGAATGACGAAGGCCGCGCCTCCGGCAGCGTATGGGCCGAGCACCTTGACGGTATGGCCGCGCTGGCGCAGGCCTTCGAGCGCGTCCTCGGAGACGCGGGACTCGACGCGTACGTCGTATGGGCTCGGCAGGTTGATCGGGTCAGTGCCAGGGAAGGATTGCCAGCGTGCGGCGCTGACCGCTTCCTGGACGTCCATGCCGTGGTCGATCAGGTTCGAGATTACCTGCATGTTCCACTGTGGCTGCTGGTCGCCGCCGGGCGTGCCACCGACGATGAGCATCTCACCATCTTGCGCAATGGCGTAGGCGTTGAGGGTATGCATCGTGCGCTTGCCGCCCTCGATGACGTTGGGGTGTCCTTCGACCAGCGAGAAACCGCGTCCAACGCGGTTGTTGAGCATCACCCCGGTGTCGCCGGCGACAAACTGGCTGCCGAAGCCGGCCGACAGCGAGTGGATGAACGTGACCATGTTGCCGTCGGCGTCCGCCGTGCAGAGGTAGGTGGTGTCGCCGTCCATCTCGGGGATGAGGCCAGCCTGCTCCTGCTCGCTGGCGCGTTCAGGGTCGATGGACTTGAACCGCTCGGCGGCAAACTCTTTGGAGATGATCGTCTCGAGCGGAGTCGGCCCGAACAGCGGGTCGCGCGAGTAGGCATTGCGGTCGGCGAACGCGCGCTTCTTGGCCTCGATCAGCAGGTGCAGGGCTTCGGCTGAGTTGTGACCCATGCCGGCGAGATCGGCGTTCTCGATAATGTTGAGCTCTTCCAGAACGATGTGTCCCTGGGTTGGGAGGGACGTCTGGTAGACGGTGTAGCCTCGATAGTCAGTCGAGATCGGCTCGTAAATGTGGCTGCTGTGGTCCGCCCATATCAGCGGCTGTAAGCTCGCCGCCGGCTTCCTGGATGGCGGCGGCAATGCGTTCTCCGATCTCGCCGTCGTAGAAGGCTTCGGGGCCGCCGTCGGCAACCTGGCGCAGCGTCCGGGCGACATCCTTCTGGATCAGGAACTCGCCGGGCTTGAGGGCGCGGCCGTCACGCAGGAAGATTGCGGCCGAGGAAGGGAACTTCGCCAGTTGCTCCCGGGCCGAGTTGATCGTGCGGTGGCCGGTGTCCGAGAGCGGGAAGCCATGTTCGGCGTAGTGGATCGCATAGCTGAACAGGTCGCTGACCGGCAGCGAACACCAGCGTTGGATCGCCTGGAAATAGCCGTCAACTGCCCCCGGAACGCCCATTGCCAGTGGCCCATAGAATGGCATCTTCTCATACCCGCGTGAGATGAAATAGTCGCGTGACAGCGCTCGGGGGGCGATCCCCGAGCCATTGAGCGCCGTGACCGCCTTGGTCTTACCGTCGAAGTGGATGAAGAATGCGTCTCCACCAAGCCCCGACATGGCGGGTAACGTCACACCGGTCGTCAGTGCCGCGGCAATCGCCGCGTCCATTGCGTTACCGCCCTTGCGGAGGGCGTCAACGCCGGCCGCAACCGCCAGCGGGTGTGCCGCGGCCACCATGCCGCCACGGGCAATCATGCGCGAGCGCGTCTGTTGAAATGAGGCCTCCAGCGCGTGATCGCTTGCCCCGACCGCCTTTGTCGTCGCCATTCTGTCGATCCCTCCCTCTTTGTCGTGCTTATGTCGTTGTCAGTCTAGCCCAAGCTATGGTCGAACGGGAGCCCAGCGCCGGTCGGTTCGTCCCGATTCAGTGTAGTGGACCTCAAAGATTGGCTCGGCCAGGATAGCCAGCGTGTGCAGCGGCTCAGCGCCCACGTTCTTGAAGCCATGCACAACTCCTGCCGGGATAATGACGGATTCTCCGGGTTGAACGGCGCGGCGCTCAGATCCGACCCAGATTTCGGCGACGCCTGTCAGGACTCTCAATACCTCTTCCACTGCATGGGTATGGTCCGGAGCCCCACAGCCGGGAGCGCACCACTGCTCGAACAGCGTTAGCTGGTTTGCGCCGGTCGCGGCCGACACGAACATCCGTGTCTCGACCCCATCGCGCCAGATTTCGAGCTCGCGATCTGTGTCTCGTACCAGAAGCATGGATTTGCAGCCCTTCTTGCGTGCTCTACGTTGTTTGCCCTATCCGATCGGGATGAACGTCCCTGCCGCTCCAGGAGGAATGGGTACCGGTCGAAATCTTGTCCGGTTGGTATGATATTTTCCAGTTCAGATACTCCAACCCGATGAAGGAGCAGTTCATCTTGGACGTGTCGCTCAAACAAATCGCCACGCAGTCACGCTTTCAGGAGGCGAGCAGCGCGATCATTGAGTTGGCGCACCAGATCGTAGGGCCACGGACGTTCTTCGTCAGCTATATCGATGCGACGAGTATGTCCATCCTCAACGTCGTCGACCGCGCTGGGCTGAATGTCAAAGCGAGTATCCACAGAGTACAGGATTCCTACTGACGCTACCTGACTTGTCGCGGCCGTGAGCCGCTTTGCATTCCCGACACTACATCCGACGCCGTCTATCCACAGATTACGACATCCGCCGTGCGCGGATATCTCGGTGTGCCGATCCTGCTCGAGGACGGTCGCCTGTTTGGCACCTTTTGCGCGGTCGACCGTGAACCTCTGGATCTCGGCCAGGAGCAGATAGCGGCGATGACGTCGCTCGCCACGCTGGTGTCGTATGCGATCGACATCGAGCGTATGGCAACTCATGACCGGCTCACGGGACTCTATAACCGGACACTGTTCGACGATCATTTGATGGTCGAGCTCGCCCGCGCCCGTCGCAACGGAACGATGCTGGCCGTGGTCTTTATCGACCTCGACCGCTTCAAGCCGGTGAATGACACCATTGGTCATGATCTGGGCGATCAGCTGCTGGCGAGCGTTGGGTCGCGCTTGCGGTCGACCTTACGCCAGTGTGACACTGCGGCGCGGATCGGGGGTAACGAGTTCGCCTTGATCCTTCCCGATATCCGCGAGCTTAGCCAGGCCGCGCGTGTTGCCCAGACATTGCTCGATTCGCTCCAGGATCCCATCCGACTGGAGGGCGACGTGTGTACCGTAACGGCGAGTATCGGTGTCGCGGTCTATCCCGTGCATGGACACGACGCGAAAACGCTCATGGTGTGCGCCGACGTCGCGATGTATGCGTCCAAATCCGCCGGCGGCAATACCTTCCGCTTCATCTCCGATGGAGATGACACCGATCTCAGGCACGCTCATCGTGACCGGCCACTGCTACGTGTTCTCACGAATCCGGGTGACCCGGCGGAGTAGAGAGCGTGGCGAACATCACCCGGGCGACACTGCCGGTTGTTGGGTCGCCGGCCGGCGCTGCCACGAGCGCCATGCATAGTACGTGAGTGCCCCGGCGCCGAGCACGCCGATGAACCAGATCGCGACGGTGGCTGCCCAGTACAAGAAGACCAGCAACGCGTTCAGTGGCGTCCAGGTGTCGACGTCGGCATCCCAGGCATACGCGAAGATAAACGTCACGATCACCGGGAAGAAGGCGAGGAGCTGGAGCGCCAGCACGCCGACAACCGTTTGAAGGTATGGCCGCTGGTCATCTTGCTCCTGCGCTTGCCTCCGAACGAGAGCCGCGCCGAGCCGTGTCGCAACGACGATGTAGCCCAGCCCCCACAGCGCCGCGAGGACGATGACGATCACGAGCGCAACCGGTAGGCCGATGACCGAAATCGCCAGCAAGGCGGCGGCCGTGCCCAGCACAAGCCAAAGTACAAACGCAGCCAGAAGCGATTGCAGCGGCCTCTGCGTGACCAGGTTTGCACTGCTCCAGAGTTGACGCCCACCGATGCCGGCAAAGACGAGGCCGATCAAGAGCATCAGCACCGAGGTGCCCGCCCAGGCAACGAACGAGAACCAGGCGAAGCCTCGTACGACGTCACGGCCTGTGCCGGCACCGATGTCGGTACGCACCTCCCCTTGTACGACTGCGCCTGGGTCGGCCACGTAGCGGGTGTCGTTGTAGGCAACGTCGCCGGCGACGACTGCGTTTGGGCCGAGCTCCAGGGTGCCTCCAATCGCGACGATGTCCCCGTCGACGGCGCCGTTGACGAGTGTTCGCGAATCGATGAGGATCAGCGTCTCCTCGACCGAGCCCTCGATGATGACATCCGCATCGATCGCGACAATGGCGTCGACGAACTCGTCTGGCTCGACGACGATCTCACCTTCGATCTGCAACACAAAACCGTGACTACCCCCATGGTCTGCGAGAGCGACGCTGGGCAGCAGGGCAGCGAAGAGGATGATCAGGAAAACAGTACCCGCGCGTTTGAGGTTCATCGTGGAGACTCCTCCTCACTGAGAGAAATGGTGGTTACTCGCAGATCGCTACCAACAGCAGGAGAGACGGCTGGACTGTTCCATGATTGTAGAGTGCTACGCAGTTGAATAGGCGAAACGACGGCAAGCGGCTGGCGTGCGCGGTGTGTCGACGAAGCTCCCGGGTGAGCGCGACGCCGACGAGCCCCAGACGCATCAACGTCAGCCGCAGTAGGGCCTACAGCGCGCTGTGCCGGTCCCCCTTCCATCCTGAGCCTGTTCGTCGTCCTGCACTTGTTCGTCATCCTGAGCGAAGTGAAGGATCTCTGGTCCAACGCCTCGGCAATCAAGCAAGAGATCCTTCCTTGCGTCAGGATGACGATCAAACTCAGTACTGGACCACAGGGCAGTTGTCACGCTCCCGGGTTCCGTCTGTCGGTCGGGGGTGACGTCATCATCGCGGTCCAGTACTGAGCGCCCAACCAGTCATCCTGACGCAAGGAAAGTTCTCTGTCCTGACTCCCGAGGGGTTTGAGCGAAGATCCTTCCTTGCGTCAGGATGACTAATAAGCTCCGAATCACCTGGTTAGGCGCCCAGGATGACCGGCGTTCGTTAGAGCTCGTCTCCTCCCGAAACCCCGGTCCGCTCGACGCGGGAGGAGCTCGTCTCCTCCCCGACCGACGGGACCCCGGAGCGTGGCAACTCTCCTGTGGTCTAGTACTCAGGATGACTGGTTAGGCTTTCACAACAAGTGGATGGGTCCGCATAATGACTGGATAGGCTTTCATAATGACGAGCACGGTACGCATGGAGTAATGCGAACGTGCTCGGTCAACGACCCTATTGGCACAATCATCGATTTCAACGCAGGACGGTTGTCGATCAACACCCGGGGTGAGAAGATGGCACAATTGACGGATCTTCCAGTAGGTGGAACGTCAACCACGCGCCGAGAACTTCCCTGTTCCATTACACTTGAATTCGCTCGTTGTTATTAACGTGGAGAACGATAGATCATTATCATGTCAGCTGCTCCCGGGCCGAACGGCCGCTCGAGAACAAATCAATCCCAGCAGCCGGCCGACCCGACGGCTGAGGCTGCAGAACAGGTGCGCGAGCTTCGCGAGCGCCCGCACGAGCTGATGAAGAACCTGCGCTCCTACGTGGGCTTCGAACTGAGCCGGCGGGTTACGATGGGCCAGCTCACCGCCGAAGATGTTCTGCGCGATGAAGTCGTGGATACCGCTTTTGCCTCCGCCCTGACCCGGCTGGAGGAGGGCGCTCCGATTCGCGACCTGCATACGTACCTCCGCTCGCGCGCTCAGGACATGATCCGGCGCGAGATCCGGCGGGTCGCCAACGAACGCGTGCGCATTGTCTCGCTTGACACTGTGATCTCCGGCGAGGATGGGGAGGACGGGGAAGTGGTTCGTTTGGCGGACATCATCCCCGACTTGCAGACGCCCGAGCTCGATCAATCGGCGATCGACGCAGAGACCGTGACCTACCTGATCGAGGCGCTGTCGGATTTACCTGAGCGCTGGCGCTCGATCGTCTTACAGCGTACCGTTGAGGGCCATTCGGCCCGAGAGATTGCCGAGGACGAGGATCTCGATATCGACGAGGTGCGCCGCATCATCGTCTCCTCGCGCGATTTCTTGCGGGACCGGATGGAGAACGTCTACCACGCCCTCGACGCCGACGATTTCTAACCGTCGTCCAGTCTGACGAAGCAGATCACGATGGGAAGCGGCATCCGAGCCGCTTCCCGTCTCATCGTTGCAGTCGTCGGTGACTTCCCCTCACCCTGTACCTGACGGACGCTCTGCGGATACCTGCGCTGTGTTGTACGCGGCCGTCAGGGGTTTCAGTCGGGACTCGATCTCGGCGCGGCGTGGCTCAAGGAAGGGCGGCAGCGAGAGCTTCTCTCCATCAAGCGGTCCATCCACCTCGAAGCCCGGGCCGTCGGTCGCGAGCTCGAAGAGCACATGGTTCGGCTCACGCACGTACCCGGAAACGAAGTAGTGCCGATTGACGACGCCGCTGTTGCGGTAGCCCATCGCGTCCAGGCGGGCGATCCAGTCGCTCATCTGCTGGCCCTCGGGAACGCGCAGGGCGACATGGTGCACACCTCCGGAGCCATACCGCGCCCTTGGAAGGTCGTCGCGCACGATGACGTGTACTTCGGCGTGCGCTCCCCCATCACCAATCACGTAGACGTACACCTGATACTGCGGCGCCTCAGGCAATGGATAGGAGTGGTTCTGGCGGAGCCCGAGCGCCTCGGTCAGGAAGCGGTCGGTCGGCTCCAGCACCGGGATGGTAATGACGGTGTAGCCGAGTCCACGAATCTGATGCTCGGCCGGTACCGGGCTCTCGTGCCACGGGAACGCCTCTCCGAGGCCACCGTCGTCCACCAGCGAAAGCTGGGTTCCCACGGGGTCGGCGAAGTCAAGCACGCTTCGATTGTCACGCGTCATGACCCCGCTGTGCTCGACGCCATGGTCGTCCAGCCGTTGTCTCCAGTAGTTCAGGCTGCGCTCGCCATGCACGCGGAAGGTCGTGAGCGAAATGCTGTTATTTCCCTGGCGCGCGGCCACTGTGCGCGGCATGTCGAACACCGTCATGTCGGATCCAGGGGTGCCCGCGCCGTCACCGTAAAACAGGTGGTACATGCTTGGCTCGTCCTGGTTGACCGTCTTGATGACCGGTCGCAGCCCGAGTACTCGGATATAGAAGTCATGCGTCTGCTCGATGTGGGCACTCATCGAGCTCACGTGGTGAATACCGGTTAGTCGTAGTGTCATCGCGGTTCCTCCAGGCTTGGGCGACAAACCAGGGCTGCAACATCTTATTGTGTAGCAACTATAGGTTGCTTCGCACAGCATGCCAGGCGAGCCGTCGTCCAGTGCGCAGCCAAAGGGCGCCAGCCCCACCGGGAGCTGACACGAGGCGGCTGGTTGATGGCGTCGTGCATAAACCCGGAGCAATCGAGCCCGGAGGGAATCGCCTCACCTCGGCGTCGATCAACCGCGTGGAGCAGTTGGATCAGCTTCTTCAACGCTCAGATACGGGCCATACACCCAGCCAAGCGTGCCCTCATGGTCAACCTGGTACCACAGGTCTCCCGCTGAATCAGCAGCTGGGTCTGCAACGACGTTAACCGGTGCGCCTTCGAAAAGCGTTGTAACCGGCGCACTGTCGATCCCCGGCGCCTCACGGACGTAGACGCCGTCTCCATCGGTGCCCGTAACCACGGCCATTCCGGACGCTTCCTGCTCAGCAGAAGCCTCAACGTCAGCTCGAAGAAACTCCGAGGCGCTATATCCGACGGTGCCGCCGTAGCTGATTTGAGACCATGCTCTGCTCTCGGCATCAGACACTGCGGGTGCCAGGACTTCGACTTCGGTACCTTCGGGTATGGCGGTCAGAATTGAAGCGCCAAGCGACGGGTTGTCGCGCAGGTTAAGACCTTCTCCATCTGCGCAGACCTTGCGAAATTCACGGGTTTCGGTCTCGGTCTGCGCCGGTGCGGAGGTGACAGCCTCAAGGTAGTCGGCATGGATCCAGCCTGTGACCGGCCCCTCCGGTGTCTCGGCCGTGACGCCATACCAGCTTGATCCGTCGGCGGCAGTAGCGGGCCCGACCACGATCGTGACGGGGTGCCCCTCGGGAAGCGCAGCGAGCACGTCCGCCGTGGTGGAGGGCCGGTTACGAATCAGAACACCCTCGCCGTCGGTGTTTCCCACCTGGGCAATATCTCCCTTGGCCAGGTCGATCTGGGCGATCGATGGGAGGATGAATACAAGACACATAATTGCGACGATAACAACAGCAAATGCGACCGAGCGCGTTCGACGTTGTACCACAACGAGGCCTCTTCCTTTACTGCTGGCTGTGCGAGCCGTAGACGTACACGCGCCGACAATCCGGCGGTCCCGGCCTGGTTGAAGGGCTTCCAGACCGGATCGCGCGGTGATGTCGTTCCTGATCTTCACCGTACCATATCATTTGACGTAACGTCTTGGGATGCGACTGCACATCGTTACGACGGCTCGGCGCCGGACCGTCCGCAGGTTCAGCGTAAGCCCTCAATCTGGGGATTGGATGTGATACGGAGTCGAGTTTTCTGACGGTTCGTCGTCACCACATGCCACGACCTGAGAGGTGGCGAAGCGGAGCCCGCCAGACGATACTTAGCGATCTGTCCGGTCAATGCGGACCTGACGTGGTACAACAGTCGCTGATGTATGACGCTGTCTACGTATGTCGGAGGTTTAGGCCGGATGTCGTTGCAACTCGTGATCGTAGGATTGCCCCAGAGTGGCAAGACAACCGTCTTCAACGCGCTCACCCGTGCAGAGGCCGTCACGGGCGGATACTCGGGTGGCGAGGGCGAGCCGAACCTGGCGACAGTCAAGGTGCCGGACCCTCGGCTTGACGTGCTGACGCCGATGTTCAATCCCAAACGGACCGTTGCGGCTGACGTTCAGTATCTGGATGTAGCCGGTGTTGCCAAGGGCCTGGCGAAGCAGGGCATGGGCGGGCAGCTGCTCGGCTATCTGGCGCAGGCTGACGCGCTCATCCTGGTGATTCGAGCCTTCGAGGATGAGAAGGTTCCCCACCCTGAAGAGACCGTTGACCCAATGCGCGATCTCGAAACACTACTGCTGGAGTTCACCTTCTCGGACCTCGCCGTCGTCGAGAAGCGCATTTCCCGGATCGATTCGACGCTCGGTAAGCTGCGTGGTGCTGAGCGCGACCTGCACGAGCGAGAGCGCGCGGCCCTCGTGCGCTGCCAGGCTGCTCTTGAGGACGGCATCCCGTTGCGTGAGGTCGAGCTTGATCCTGAAGAACACCGGATGCTGCGCGGGTTTGGCTTTCTGAGCCAGAAGCCGGCCCTCGTGCTGCTCAACGTTGGCGAGAGTCAGCTGGGTGAAGAAGCGGCGAAGCTCGTCGAAGAGGCGCGCGAACAGTTCGGCCGTCCGGGTCTGGAGATCGAATCTTTGGCCGGTGGAATCGAGATGGAGATCGGCCAGCTCGACGCCGAGGATGCCGAGGTCTTCATGGCCGATCTTGGTATCACCGAGTCCAGCCTGGACCGCATGATCCGCCTCTCCTATAAGCTGCTCGGGCTCATGTCGTTCTTCACGGTCGGACCGGACGAGGTGCGCGCCTGGACGATTCCTCAGGGTGCGACTGCGGTTGAAGCGGCCGGAGAGATCCATAGCGATATCGCTCGCGGATTCATCCGGGCAGAGATCATCTCCTACGACGACATGATCGCCACGGGAGGACTCGTTGAAGCGCGGAAGGCAGGTGTCTTGCGGCTCGAAGGTAAGACCTATCTAATGCGTGACGGCGACATCGCAAACTTCCTCTTCAACGTCTAACGGCGCTGCAGGGTGGGACGTTCCGCACCGTTAATACCCATTCCGATCCTGGTTGCGGGCATGCTGCTCGTGCTGATCTCGCTCGTCGCCGCGGCCAGACCAGGGGTGCGCACCCGCTGGCCGTGGTTATTGCCGGAGCTCGGGGCGTTCAGCGCGCTGTCACTCATCCACCTGCTGTTCTTCTGGCAGCCATACCGGAGTACCGCGCTGGTTCCTCGCGGTGGAGGCGACCTGGTGTCGTTCTATTATCCGATGCATGCGTTCGCCGCCGGTGAGGTGAGCGCAGGCCGGTTGCCCTTCTGGAACCCGCATCTCTTTTCGGGCGCGCCGCATCTGGCGAATTTCCAGTCCGCGACTCTCTACCCACCGAACCTCATCGCCTATCTCCTCTCTGATCCGTTCAGCTACGCGGCGATGGAGCGGCTGGCACTGCTGCATTTTCTGCTCGCCAGTGTTGGTGTCTACTGGCTGGCGCGGGCTATTGGCGTGACGCGGCCCGCGGCAGTCCTCTCAGGCGCGGTGTTCGCCTACTCGGGCTTCCTGGTGGCCCATCTCGGACACTATTCGATTCTGGCGACGGCTGCCTGGGCACCCTGGATCCTTGCGGCAATCGTGGCGACGGTCCGGCTGGGATCGTGGCCGGCTGCGTTGGCCGGGACCCTGGCGCTGGCGAGTGGCGTACTGGCCGGCCATCAACCGACCCTGTTGATGACGCTGACCGCGGCTCTCGGCGTAGCGGTATTCGAATTGTGGCGGTCGCTGGAGTACCCACATCCTTCTACCTGGACGGGTTACTGGCGGAACCGGAGAGTGCTCGGCAGCGTCGCCCGGCTGGGTTTTATGGCGCTGGTTGCGCTGTTGTTGACGGCGCCCGTGCTTGGACCGTCTATCGAGATGATGCGTCATACGGTGCGCTCCGGGTTGAGTTACGAGGCCGCCACTGAATTTTCGGTCCAGCCGGTCGCGCTCTTGCATCTGATCTTGCCGACCGTGTACGGATCGAATCCGACCGATTACTGGGGGTCATTTTCAAACACCGAGACCTGGGGTTACGCCGGGGTGCTGGCGATGGGTCTGGCGCTGTTTGGTCTGTTGGTTCGGCCGAGCAGGACACGCGTGTTCTGGGCGGTCGTCGCGGTGGTGTCGATCCTCTTTCTGTTGGGTCCGTTCAGCACATTGCATGGCTGGGCGTATGCGTTCGTGCCGGGCTACGACCGGATTCGTGGCGCGGGACGGGCCTACATGTTCTTCGACCTCGCGGTGGCGCTGCTGGCCGGGTTTGGCTTGAGCGCGCTGATTCCGTGCCGCGAGCGCTGGTGTTCGCGGCAGGCCGCGTTAACCGAGCGGTCGGTCAAAGCGCTGGGCGTGGCCCTGCTCATTGTCGTAGGTTTCGTCATTCCGCTCTTCGCGATTCAGGTGCTTGGAACGAACGACCCCGGCAACCGGCCGGTTATCGCGCTCGACAACGTAACCATGCTCGCGCTCTGGCTGCTGCTCGGTTTTGCCGTCATGTACGCGATTGCCCGCGGGGTGCTCGCCGGCGGCGCCATGGTCGTCGCGGTGACCGTCGTGCTTCTGCTGGATGTGTTCCACGCAACCGCGCCATTCAATCCCACAACCCAGCCGATTCTGGCGGGATTCCAACACCAGGAGGCCGTGACCTTTTTGCGCGAGGAGTATGAGGAAGACGGACCGTTTCGGATCGAGGCGCTCACGCCGCTGTGGCAACCTTCGCTGGCGCGCGTCGCCGGCCTGGACGACATCGGCGGGGCGTTTGACCCGTTGGGCCTAGCGGACTATGAGAGCTTTCTCGCGCGAGCCCGCACCGACCGGCGGTCGGAAGACTATCGGGATCTCAACGTGCGCTATGTCATTGCTGATGCAGAGACTGGGTCACCGGGGCCAGGATTCGATGAAGCGCTCACGACTGGCAGTGGAGTGGTGCTCTGGGAGGCGCAGGAGTGGAAGCCTCGTGCCTGGATCGAGGGCTCCGCTGTAGAACTTTCGGTGACGGCGCCTGCGCCGGGACGTCTCACGATTTCGGTTCCGCCTGAGGCCGGTTCGGGGAGGCTGATCGTGTCGCAGGTGGATTATCCAGGCTGGAACGCTGAAGTGCGCGGCCGCCGCTACGCGATTGCGCCGTACAATTCAATTCTACAAGCCATTGAGCTCGACCAGACCGGGACCACCGTAGAGCTCTGGTTCCGACCGGAGCGGTGGGCTTTGTGGGTTGCTCTCGCGGTGGCAGGCGGGTTGGTGTGGATGGTCGCTGCTGCGGTGGTAGCAATGCAGGCTGTCGGATGGATCAACGGGAAGGTGGGCCGGTGACGCTGGGCGCGACGTCTACTATTCCCAAACCTTTGACCAGCACATCGCATACGGTCGCTGAGCTGCTGTCCCTGAGCGTCGTTATTCCCCTGTACAACGAGGCGGAGAGCATTCTCACCCTGCATTGCGAGCTGGTGGACGCCATCTTCGAGCTGGATGGGTATTACCGCCATGAGTTGATCTTTGTCGACGACGGCTCGACCGATGGCTCGGATCGGGTGCTCAGCGATCTCTTCCAGCGCGACCGCAACGTCAAGGTGATCCAGTTCCGGCGGAACTTCGGTAAGGCTGCGGGCCTGGCGGCCGGTTTCCGCCTAGCCACTGGCGACCATGTCGTGACCATGGACGCTGACCTCCAGGATGTGCCAGCGGAGATGCACAAGCTCCTGCTGCCCATCTCTCGCGATGAGGCGGATCTGGTGTCCGGTTGGAAGACACCGCGGCTCGATCCTCTGTCGAAGACGCTGCCGTCGGCCGTCTATAACCGGGTGGTGCGGGCTGTCACGGGCGTGCGGTTGCACGATTTCAACTGCGGCTTCAAGGCGTATCGTCATGAGGTGCTCGGCGAGCTGCATCTGTATGGGGAGATGCACCGGTATATTCCGGTGCTGGCGCATTTTCGCGGGTTCAGGGTTGCGGAAGTCCCCGTAGCGCACCGGGCACGAGCGCATGGGGCCTCCAAGTTCGGTTTTGAGCGCTACTTGCGCGGATTTTTCGATTTGATGACGGTGCTGTTTCTCGGTCACTACACCCGGCGGCCACTACATCTGTTCGGCTGGATGGGCATCGTGACGTTTGGCGCGGGGTTTGCGATTGATGCGTATCTCGCCTTCCTCAAGCTCGCCCTCGGTCAGCCGATCGGCGACCGGCCACTCTTGCAGCTGGGGGTGCTCTTGATGATCATCGGCGCGGTGTTCATCGTCTTCGGCTTGCTGGGGGAGATGATCGCGCACCAGAACCGGATCAGCATGCGTAACGATCAGGGGCCACCAACCGACTACTCGGTGCGCAAGATTCTCCGGCACGATCAGACCGACCATGACTGACGCGTTCATCTGCCCCTTGTGTGGATCTACCTCAAGTAAAGCCGGCATGGTTTTGCAGGACCGGATCATGCGCGCGGTCCCTGGATCGTTTTCACTCGTGCGCTGCACCGGTTGCGGCTTGTTGCGGCTGCACCCGCAGCCCGATGACGCGACGCTTGCGGCTGCCTACGCTGACGACTACGCGCCACACGTGCGGCCCGGTCTATCCGGGTGGGCCAAGGGCGTGCTGGAGCGTCGCTCGGTGCGACTGTTGGCCGAGCACCTGTCGGCGCCGAAGCGGGTGCTTGACGTGGGCTGCGCGACCGGCAATCTGTTGCATGCGATCCGCAACCGTGCCAATCCGAACGTCATGGGAGTGGAGACGAGCCCGGCAGCGGTCTCGGCAGCGCGCAAACGGGGACTTGAGGTCGTTCAGGGTGAGCTTGCGGACGCTGCCTTTCCTGACGGGAGTTTCGACACCGTGCTGGTATCGCACACGGTAGAGCATGTTGCGGACCCGCAGGCGTTCATGCGCGAGATCTGCCGGGTGCTCTCTCCGGATGGCGCGGTCATTCTCTGGTTGCCGAATGCTGACTCGGTGGAGGCGCGGGTATTCGGGCGCTACTGGATGGGGTACGACGCCCCACGCCACCTGACGACCTTTACGGTAGGGACCCTGGACAGCCTGCTCTCAACGAGCGGATTCAAGGTCGAGGACGTGAAGCACGAGGCGATCGGCCTGGAGTGGGCCTGGGGCGTGCGGCTCCTCGTGCGCGACCGATTTCCGTCTGCCGAGCGCTTGTTTTGCCGGCTGCACCCGCTGCTCATCCTGCTCTTCACTCCCCTGGCGCTGTTGAGCGCCCGCCAACGTCGCAGCGGCCGGGTACGGGTGATTGCGCGCAGGCGATGATGAGCTGATCTGTTCCCTGATCTACCATGGCAACCTGATTGCCACCCCGAGATTACGAGGGATTCCGGGGTGGCAATCAGGTTGCGTTCTTGAGGCTCGTTAGTCGGCGCTCGTCGCGACCGGGATCGCTGATTTGACGACCGAGGCCAAGCGGGCGATGCCCGTGTCGATCTCCTCTGGCGAGACCGCGCTGAACGAGAGACGCAGCGAGCGGCGGCCCGAGCCGTCTGAGTAGAAGGCGGTGCCGGGGATATAGTCAACCAGTTGCTCGCGGCACGTGCCGATGATGTCGACGGCATCAACACCTTCCGGGAGCGTGACCCACAGGAAGAATCCGCCTTGCGGCGTCGTCCAGGTTGTGCCCTGGGGCATCTCACGCTCAAGTGCAGCCAGCATGTACTGGCACTTCTCCTGGTAGATCGAGCGCAGCCGCTCGATATGCTCGGCCAGTTTGCCCGAACTGATGTACCACTCGGCCAGCGCCGCGGTGTAGGTGTTGCGCAGGCTGTCTGTGCGACCGCGTGAGATAGTTCCGATGACATCGGCCGGCCCGGCGCACCAGCCCAGCCGCAGTCCGGCGGCGATCGTTTTCGAGAGCGTGCCGAAGAGCAGCACCGAGCCCGGCTTGGCGAGCCCGAAGATGGTTGGTTTCTTCTCGCCATCGAAACGCAGGTCGATGTAGGCGTCGTCTTCCAGAATCAGGAGGCCACGCTCGTCGGCGATGCGGGCCAGCTCCTTGCGCCGTTCAACGCTCAGCTCCACCCCGGAAGGATTCTGGAATGTTGGGATCGTGTAGAGGAACTTGGGCTGCCTGCCTTCGGCGGCGAGCTTGTCGAGCGCTTCCTCGACCTTGGCGGGGTTGAGCCCCTCATCGTCGACTTCGACGCCGATAACCTCCGCACCGGCCAGCTGGAACATGCCGATCGCGCCCATCCAGGCCGGCGCGTCCGCCAGAATGACGTCGCCCGGGTCGACCAGCATGTCGGCGACGAGTCCGAGACCACTGGAGGCGCCCGACGTCAGCAGCACCTGATCTGCGCTGACATTCAGATCGTAGTCACGCTTGAGCTTGCCGGCCAACGCCAGGGCCAGACCGTCGGGGCCGACCGGGTTGGCGTAGGCCAGAGTATCTCTCCGGTTGTTCTCGGCCAGAAACTCAGCAGCCTCGGCCATTTCCTCTAGAGGCAGCGAGTCCGCGTCCGGGTCGCCGTAGACGAACGAGATCATGCCCTCGGGGTTTGATCGAGACGGCCGGCTCATGTTCGCGGCGATCTTGCCGCGTCGTGACCAGCGATCGTTCCAGCGGGAATCCATCCACACCCTCCAACTTGGTTGAGAAACAACAAAAAGAGAAGACGCTTGGCCGTCTCTGTCGATGACAGTCTACAGCCAAGCGCCGTCCGAGCGACAGGATAGCTACCTGGCGGCCTTACACGCGCGAGGTAGCCGGGAGCTGCTCGCGGATCCAGCTCTTCACGGCTTCCGGTTCTTTGTCCTGGGCAGGCAGCCTGTCCCATAGGGTCTCGAAAGCGTCGCTGAATGTGTCCGCAGCGGCTCGCCCCCGGACAATGAGCCCCATCTGGTCGATATCGCCGCGGCCGCGAGTTGCCTCAAGAAGCACGTCGCTCTCGGCAATGCGCATGTTGATATCGCCGAGCTGCTCATCGGTGATGGCCAGCTCGAGATCTCCACTGTCGATCTCGGAAATAAGCTGTTCACCGGTACGCGCGCGCTCTTCCTCGGTTGAGACAGGACCGCCGCGTACCCAGGTGCCCTCGCGCAGGAACGTTCTCAATACATTGCGTGCCACGATCGTACGAAGATCCTTGGTGCGCTCCTGGGTGTCCTGCCACCAGGCGCCGATTTCGGGAGCAAGCGGTTCAGCGCCGGTTACTGAGCGGTAGGCGTCCGAGAACCTGGCCGCCGGCATGCCGATGAGTCCCGGCCGCGCGAGGAGCATGCGCTTCCGTCCGGGCGCGGTGTTGAGCCAGACCAGGGCGCGGGTGAAGCCGACTGGCGAGAGCCCGGCATTTGAGATGACGCGGCTGAGTACCTGGGACGCGTCGGCCAGCCCGCGCTCCATGACGGCGCGCACGGCCTGATCCTGAGCCTCACGTGGAGAGATCGGGGTCGCAGCCAGGGAGGTCAGAACGTTCGCGAGCACGCGGCGTGACTCGATTGACAACGAGAGGTATTCATCTCTCGACACATCGTCGAGGCCGAGCGCGGAGAGCTGGCCGCCAAGGTCGCGGTCGAGTACGGTGACATCCTGCTCAAGCTGGGCAAACTCGTCGATACTGACACCGAGTACATGCGCGATGCCGGCCAGCACGGTGAAGCTCGGCAGCGTCTGCCCACGTTCCAACCTGCTCAGGTGCGACGCAGAGATACCAGCCTGGGCTGCCAGGTCATCGAGTGTCAGAGACTGTTCGTGGCGTAGTTTCCGTATAGCTGGCCCAATACGTTGCCGTTGGACGACGGGGCGTTGAAGCATTCTACGTCTCCTTTTCCGATCTAGCGTGAAGTCAATCCCGAGGCGTGTGCTACCAGACACTAGTACACGACGAGCCTGACTATCCAGTTGGCATGTTGTTTCGAGCTGCGACTGTCGGCTCAGTTGCTCTATCTGCTGGTTCGAGGTTTCCGATTTACATACGGCGTCTCTCCCAACGCCGGCTCAACCGTTGAAATACCTCAATGCCCGTCTGGCAGTTACCCCAAAATCGCCTCCAGTCGTGCCTGAATAACCACGGCCGAAGTGCCCACATTCCTTACAGTCGAACGCTGAGCTTTTGCGCGATAATGGATCTTACAATTCTTGTGAGCGGTCTACAATGGTTTCTTGCCGTTTCGCAACCCCCAAACCCAAATTAGCACTTTGATGCGTCTAGATCACGAACCTAACCGTAATGTTTATAGACAAATGTACATGTTGCCGGGCTACGGCGCCTATCGATTGTCATTACACAAACAGTCCGCTGGTCCGCATCGCAGTGCCAAATGGGGCCTGTCGCTCGTTCATTGAGGCTTCGATGGTGCTCTGGTCAGAACGAATTTTCTGCCGGTCTGAGGACCTTCCGATTCTGACAATGCTCTCAGGGGGCAATATGGCACAGCCCGCCAGTACGCGATTGAAAGTTGCGATGATCGTTCCGGCTATCGGGAACGATGCGCGGGTGATGACGCCAGTGGTGAATACGTTCGTCGACCATCTTGGGTACGAGTTGGAGCTGCACGTCTTCCCTCTGTACTATCCCTCGGGTAGCGAGGTGTCCGAGCTCGGAGCAGCGACCGTGCATCCCGTGGACGCTCCCGACCTGCGGTTGCGCAGGCTGGTGCCGCGAACACTCGCGAGGCTTCGGCGCGAACACCGCATCCGACGGTTTGATGCGGTGCACGGTCTGTGGCTGTTTCCGCCGGGGGCGGTAGCGGTGCTTGCCGGGCATCTGTTGCGCGTGCCCTCGATCGTGAGCATCGGCGGGGGCGAGGTCGTGGCCATCCCCGACATTCAGTTCGGTGGATTACTCTCGCAACGGGGACGTGTTATCCAACGACAGGTGCTCGCGCGCGCCTCGCTGGTCACCGGCGGCTCTGGGTATGTGCTGGATCTGGCACGGTCGCTTGTCTACCGGCCAGCTGGCTACGACCTGGCACCGCTACCGGTGGACGAGCGATTTCTCACGCCGGTACGACGCACGCTGCTGGCGGATCCAGAGCGGCCGCGGTTGCTGCACGCCGCCTCACTCATACCGGTGAAAGATCAGGAAACGCTGCTCAGAGCCTTCGTTCGGCTGCGGGAGGCACGCCCGGGCGCGAGCCTGGAGATTGCCGGTGAGGATCCATTCGGGCATCGAGCGGAGCTCGAGCGCGTGTCCGCGAGACTGGGCGTGACAGGCGCCGTGCATTTTCTAGGCCCCGTACCGCATGCCGAGATGGCTTCACTCTATCAGCGAGCGGATCTCTTCCTGTTGAGTAGCCGGCACGAGAGCCAGGCGATGGTCGTGCTTGAGGCTGCGGCCAGTGGCGTGCCCACTGTCGGGACTGCCGTCGGCGTCGTGCGCGATCTCGCGCCAAAGTCCGCTAGTGCGGTACCCGTACATGACCCCGATGCCCTGGCGGCAGCTGCGCTCAACTTGCTAGGAGCCCCGGAACGATTGAGGCAGATGGGTGCTTTCGCGCAAGCCCAGGTAGTCCGCCGGTATGGCGGGACGGCGTTGGCAGATCGGTTTCTCCACCTGTACCGAACCGCAATCGAGAGGCACAACGCGTGAAGGTTGCCATGGTGATGCCGTTCCACAGTCCGGAGGTAGCCAATCCGGACGTGATGCTCGCGCGCTACCCGATTCTGCGCATCTTGCCGGCCGCGCTGGCCGGTCTCGGGCACGACGTGACTGTGCTGATTCACGCGGCGCTCGACGCGCAGTGCGACATAAACACCGTCCGGTACGAGTTCATCTGCCCGCCTCGCTATGCAGTGTGGCTGGGAGAGGTCATCCATCGCCGCAAGCCGCGCTACGGCCCGGCCTATTACCAGCCCGCAACGCGCCTGGTCCGGAGATTGGAAGCGCTCGCTCCAGATGTCGTTCATTTCTTTGGATTAACCATGGATATCCAGCTCGCGCTCGTCGCCCGGCTCACGGCACGGATGAGGATACCGTTGGTGGTCCATTTTCACGGCGGCGCCCCGGCACAATCCTGGAAACGACGTCCTCTGCAGCGCTACAACCAGCGCCGTATTGCGCGGGTATTGTTCACGACCCGCCAGCAAGCGGACCTGTGGGTCTCCGGGGGGCTCGGCCTTGCACAGTGTCAGGTCGAGCTGGTCCTCGAGACGAGTAGTCCGTTTCGGGGGCTTGAGAAAGCGGCTGCACGCAGCCTCACCGGAATGCGCGGCGATCCGGTCTACCTCTCGGCTGGCAGATTGCACCCGGTCAAAGACCCGCTGACGATGCTCGAAGGCTTCGCCAGGATTCAAGCAGCCCAGCCTGGGGCACGGCTCTACCTGTACTACCTGAGTGATGAGATACTCGCCCAGGTGCGATCCTTTCTCGAGCAGCAACCCGACGTTAACGACGTGGTCGAGCTACGAGGACGCGTGGAGCTGGAGGAGATGGAAGCGGTCTACTCCAGCGCCGACTTCCTGTTACAAGCCAGCCTGCGCGAGTGGAGCGGTCTTGCGATTGTCGAGGCGATGTCGTGCGGCTGTATCCCGATTGTGTCGGATATTCCGGCATTCGCGATGATGACGGAGGGCGGGACGTTCGGGCGCCTGTTCGACACTGGCGACGCCCACGGCCTCGCGTCAGCCGCTCTCGGCATCTCTACAGAAGAGCGTCGGGACCTCTCTGCGGCGGTCCGGCGACACTTTGAGGAGCAGTTGTCATTCGCGGCAATGGCACGTGAGATCGACAGGGTCTATTGCGCTGTAACCGGGGATTAACCGGTCTGGAGACGGGCAACCTCCCGGAACGCCGCGTCGCGGATACGACACGCGTCACACACGCCACACGGCCGGACTCCGCCTGCGTAGCACGACCATGTCATCTCGTAGTCGACCCCGAGGGCCCAGCCCAACTGGATCGTTCCCGGCTTTGAAAGGTGCATCAGGGGGGCGATGACCGGAATCGAGACGCCGCGCTCTACAAACTGTTTGCTCGCCAGGTCGGCGGCGCGCTGGTAGGCGTCGATAAACGCTGCCCGACAATCCGGATATCCCGAGTAATCAACCTGGCTGACCCCGATGTAGATGGCGTCTGCTCCCACGACCTCCGCGTATCCACTCGCGATGCCCAGGAAAATCAGGTTGCGCATCGGCACCCAGGTGGACGGGATGGAGCCGGTTTCCCCTTCTGACCGCAGGTCTCCACTGCCGGTAAGCGAGGATCCCCAGTCCCCAAAATCCAGTGAGATGACGCGGTGCTCAACCACGCCGAGGGCATCGCAGACGTCACGGGCAGCCTGAAGCTCGCGGTCGTGGCGCTGGCCGTAACGGATTGTGAGCGCATAGATCTCGTAGCCTGAGCGCTTGGCGAGATAGGCGACGGTCGTGGAGTCGAGTCCTCCCGAAAGTAAGACGACAGCTTTCACCTACGGTGTTCCCTCGATTCACTAGCCCGTCCCGGTGCGAATTGATCCCACTGCAGGGTGGGGTAATGACCCATGTTAGCATTGACTATGCGGTGCTTCGAGTCAGGTCTGGGACCTTCGCTTGAAACCATATCGATCCACCCACACGCCCCAATTTGCGCAATCGCGCACCCTCAAGGTCCCCTACGCACAAGTGAAAGGATGTGGAGCCGATGGCCACCGATCCCCTCGAAAAGATACATTCCGAGGAGCGTCAAACGCCTTTTACTACGAATCTGCGCGAGCGAATAGAGCATCTGGCTCGTCTTGATCCGTCGGTGCAACATCCCTATCTCTCTGTCTACGTCGATTGGCGGCCAGAAGGGGAGAACCCGAATGTGCGGCCTGGAACGATCGCGCTTGAGAACGCGTTTTCGGAACATCGGCGCAAGCTGATGGAGGCTCATCAGGATCGACGCGGGTTCGAAGCGGACGTCGAGCGGATCAACGCATTTCTTGATGACGGGGTCGATCCGGCGGTACATGGGATTTTCATGTTGAGCTGTGACGCACGGGATACGTTTGAAACGGTGCTGTTGGCGATGCCGTTTGAGACGAAGGTGACTATGGGCCCGACGCCTCACCTGCGCTCGCTAGTACGGGTGGCTGAGGACTTCCCGCGCTTCGCGGTGTTGCACGCCGACCAGCTTGAGGCCTCGATTTTCCTGATCAATCGTGCCATTGCAGAGGCGACACGCGAGCTTGAGAGCAACGACTATCCCACCAAGACTCAGGCAGGTGGTTGGTCCCAGCGTCGTTATCAGGCGCGACAGGAGGAGCGGGTCTCACACTTTGCGAAAGCGGTGGCTGAGGAGACCCGCAAAGTGCTGGACGAAGAGCAGATCAAGATGCTCGTGCTCTCAGCCGGCGAAGTCTTTCGGTCCGCGCTCGACGATGAGTTTCACCAGTCAGTCAAAGACAGAATCGTTGGTGAGATTCACCTGGAGAATCAGGCGACAGAAGCGGAGATCGTTGCGGCTGCACTCCCGGTGGTCGAGCAAGCTGAACGCAACCGGGAAGCCGAAGCGATTCGTACGCTGGAGGATGCGATCGCAGCAGGAGGTCGGGGCGCAGGCGGCGTGGACGATGTACTGCTGGCTCTCGAAACCGGCCAGGTGATGACGCTACTCATGGCGGATGACTTCGAGGCGGATGGCTGGGCTGATTATGACTTGAACCTCTTCGGAGCGGGCGCGATCCCGGCAGAGCATCCGGCTGGAGGGGATACTGCCTCGCTGGTGCCGATCGGTCTGGCCGAGGAATTCGTTCGCCTGGCGCTCGCGACGGACGCCGACGTGGAGATCATACCGGCACGCGAGGCTGCACGTCTGCACACGCACGGCGGGGTGGGGGCAATTCTGCGCTATTAAATACTACGATCGGCTGCCCTGGCGCATGTAGCTCCCGCGTGGCGGCTTGCGCGAGGACACCTTTCACGGAGTACAATCGACGCTATGTTACGAGTGGTACTCACGATCTTCACACAAATGGGCACTCCGCAAGGCGCACACGTGCGGGCCGGTATGACCACCGCCGCCGGGTTCGGCTTGCTGGCCCTTGTCCTGGACCAGGTTTGCGACCACTTCAAGCGCACCGAGCAGAAGTACCAGGAAGCGCTTTCCGATGGCGCCGCCCACATCGCAACTGCGCTAGCGGTCGCCATGCCCGCCGCGCCATTTGTGCGTAACAGACGCTCGTTCGTACTGACCGCAGTGATTAGCGCCGTCGCAATCGATCTCGACCACGTCGTCGTGGCGCGCTCGACCAACTTAATTCCGTGCATGAGCATGCCGCACCGGCCGGCGTCACACAGCGTCGTGACGGTTGGTGCGCTGACGTATCTGGCCGAGCGGATCTGGCCGGACACGCAGACGGATTTTGCCATCGTGTTGGGGTTAGGCTCGCATCTGTTGCGCGATCTTGCGACGGGAGGCGCGCCGCTCTTCATTCCGAAGCGGATCGTGGAGATCACTCGCCCACCCGTTGTGACCCTGATGGTGTTGCTCGGCTTCTTCGGCCGGTGGTACGCCCGGCACATGCTCAATCCGAATCGCCGGCGACGATCGAACCAGACCGCATTGGCGCCGGAGGCGCTGCTTGTTGGATCTCGGGCGCTACGCGCCCGGCGCTCGTTAGCTGCGACTAATCGCCCGTCGCGGGCTGCCTGAGCCGGGCAGAGATGGTAATGACGCCAAGTCGGGGCTCGCTTCATGTGGTCATCGTCAACTTCAGAACCCCTGTCCTGACCGTCGACGCCGTCCAGAGCGTACTTGCCAGCGATCTTCCGGAACAGACCATCAAC
The DNA here is from genome assembly GCA_963729445.1 of uncultured Chloroflexia bacterium. Lineage (GTDB taxonomy): Bacteria > Chloroflexota > Chloroflexia > Thermomicrobiales > CFX8 > JACCZH01. The sequence goes on along the minus strand of CAVSNU010000002.1, from coordinate 369,070 downwards.
CTCTGGCTCGTCGATAATGGCTCGAACGACGACAGTGTCGCGACCCTGCGCTGCCGCTTCCCGGATCTGACAGTGATTGAATCTCCGCGCAATCTGGGTTTCGCCGGCGGCAATAACCTCGCGCTACGCAAGATCCTGGAGCTTGAGGGCGCTTGTCAGCGAGCCGGCGACTTCGTCCTGCTGCTCAACAGCGATGTGCAGGTGGAACCGGACGCGATCGCGACCTGTCTGGAGTTTATGGCTGGTGACCCCGCAATTGGTGTGGCTGGCCCGAAGGTCATCCTTCCGGATGGGACCCTCGATCTTGCTTGCCGGCGTGGTTTCCCGACGCCGCTGAACGCCTTCTGGAAACTGACCGGGCTAGCGCAGCGGTATCCCCGCAGCAGGCGATTCTCCGGTTATAACCTGACCTACCTCGACGAGAATCAAACCGCCGAAGTGGATTCAGTCGGCGGCGCGTTCATGCTGGTGCGCATGGCGGCCATCGATCAGGCAGGTGTGCTGGACGAGCGCTTCTTCATGTACGGCGAGGATCTTGACTGGGCCTACCGGATCAAAGCGCACGGCTGGAAAGTGTTCTATCATCCCGCGGCGCGGGTGACGCACCTCAAGAGCGCGTCCGCCCGGAGGCAGTCGCGCAGGATGATCTTCGAGTTCTACCGCGCCATGTGGCTCTTCCATCAGAAACATTACGCCCGTAAGACATTCTTCCTCATCAACTGGCTGGTTATGATTGGTATAGTGGCGCGTGGTGTGTTCGCCCTGGCGGTGAATACATTCAGACCAACCGAGCGCAAGCGATTCGCATAACCGGACCGTCGTGCCAGCGGTTTTGCCGATAGCGAAACAGTGCAGACGGTTACGAACGATCGGAGTAGGACCGGATGGTGCGAGCTGGACCGCGCACCGGCGTGGGGACGGTTCCTCCGGATTCATCTCCCGGTTCTGTCCCGAGCCCAATAGACACGCAACCGGCCCGCCGGCGTGATGAAGCCCGGAACCGGCTGTTCTCCTTTCTCTCAACGCTCACGCTCCTGCTGGTCGATGCCATTGCGCTGGTCCTGGCGTTCACCAGTGCCTACCGGTTGCGCGATCTCACTGGATCTCTCGGACCGAGCGAGTCACCACCGAGGCTGACCTACTTGCTGCTGGTCAGCCTCGCGACGGCCACCATCCTGGTCGTGTTTGTCTTCAGCGGCATGTATCGTGGCAGGCGCGGCGTCTCCCGGATGGACGAGTCCTACCGCATCGCCACCCATGTCTCGCTTGGACTGGTGATCGCGATTGCCGCCACCTCGTTTGTGCTGGGGGATGAGTTTCTGTATTCGCGGCAGATGCTGGCCTATGGTTGGGTCTTCGCGGTGGTCGGGGTGAGCGCGGGGCGTTTTGTCCACACGGGGCTCGTGGGGGCGATCCGTGCCCGTGGCGTCGCGGCAGACCGGGTCGTGATCGTCGGCGCGGCCAGCACAGGACGACTGGTGCTGGATAAGATTCGCCGCTCGCCGCAGCTGGGTTTTGATGTTGTCGGGTTCGTCCGTCACCGCCCGTGGGCGGAAGGTACCCAGGAAGGCAGTCTGGACGGTGTGCCGGTCATCGGCATGTCGGCTGATCTGGCCGCGATCGTGGCTGCCTACGACGTGGACGAGATCATTGTGGCGCTCTCCGGCGTGCCACACGACGAGATTCTGGAGATGATCTTCGCTGTCACCGACCTGCCGGTGGCGGTGAGAGTGTATCCGGAAGCCTTCCGGTTGTTAACGAGCGACGTGCTGAGTATCAGTGACCTGAACGGCCTGCCGACGGTCAGCGTACGCACGATCGGCTTGCGGCCGGTTGAGCGAGTCCTGAAGCGCGCCATTGATGTGCTTATCAGCGCCGTCGTGCTGGTGGTGCTTTCGCCACTCATGTTCCTGATTGCCGGGCTTATCAAGGTCAGCTCTCCCGGCCCGGTCTTCTTTACGCAGGAGCGGGTAGGACGTGATGGGCGCTCGTTTCACGTCCTGAAGTTCCGGTCGATGCCGGTGGACGCCGAAGCCCGCACCGGGCCGGTGTTTACCCGGGAGAACGACCCGCGTCCAGGGCGGCTCGGGAAGTTCTTGCGGCGCTATTCGCTGGACGAGCTGCCGCAGTTCATCAACGTGCTGTTTGGCGAGATGAGCGTTGTTGGGCCGAGACCTGAGCGCCCCTACTTCGTCGAGCAGTTCCGGCAGCGCATTCCGGCCTATATGGCACGCCACCACGAGAAGTCGGGTATTACAGGCTGGGCGCAGGTCAACGGTCTGCGGGGCGACACCTCGGTTGAAGAGCGGACGCTCTACGACCTGTACTACGTCGAGAACTGGTCGATACTGTTCGACGTCAAGATCATGGTCAAGACCCTCTTCCACATTTTCGGGCGTGACAACAACGCGTACTAGCGAGCCTTCACGCGCCGACATCGATGGTTGGCAAACGTCGGACAGCGTGTCGTGGGCTTCGAGGGCTCTTTGCTAGTTTAATAGTCAGCGTATGACTATTTCTGCCGCGCACTGGAAGGCGTTGCCTTGGCACGACGCCCGAGCTTGCTCCGTCGTAACTGGATTGTGTGGGCCCTGCTCGGCGCGGTTGTGCTAGCGGGGGTGGTTGTCTCGCGCAGCGAGCTGGTGGGCGGCCAGAACCAGAGCCAGACGCTGACCGTCTCGGCAGCAGCCAACGTGCAACCGGCGTTTGAAGAGATCGGTGAGCGGTTCACGCAGGAGACGGGTATCGAGGTGGTGTTCAACTTCGGCTCCACCGGACAGCTTGCCCAGCAGGTTGAGGCGGGTGCGCCGGTGGATGTGTTCGCCTCGGCTGATGTGGGCTATGTTGACGACCTGGATGGCAGGAATCTGATCATCCGATCCACGAGGGCGAACTATGCTCGCGGTCAGTTGGTGCTCTGGATGCGCGAGGGCGCTGAACCTGTGGTGAGCAATCTCATGGACCTGACGAATGACAACGTCGAACGCTTCGCGATCGCGAACCCGGACCACGCGCCATACGGCAGAGCTGCCCGGGAAGCGTTGCAGGCGGCCGGTATCTGGGACGAGCTCCAGTCCAAGATCGTGTACGGAGAAAGTGTCCGCGATGCCCAGCAGTTTGCCGCGACCGGCAATGTCGATGTGGCACTGATCCCGTATGCGCTGGCGATCCACGAAGAGGAGGGGACCTCGATCATGGTTGAGGAGGACCTGCACGAGCCGCTGATCCAGGCGATTGCCGTGGTGCAGGCAACGCAGCACGAGGAGGAGGCCCGGCAATTCGTCGAGTTCGTGACTGGCACGGTCGGGCGCGAGGTGCTGCAGTCCTACGGCTATGCGCCGCCGGGGTCGGAGTAGGCTGTGGACTGGGACCCGCTGCTGCTCTCGATCCAGGTGACGGCTGTCGCCAGTCTGATCATCCTCGTGCTCGGAGTGGCGCTCGCGATTGGACTCGCACGCAGCCGGTTTCGGGGCCAGACGCTGGTTGAAACGATCGTGCTGTTACCGCTGGTTCTGCCTCCCAGTGTCGTTGGGTACTACTTGTTGACCGGGCTCGGGAGTGGGAGTCCGCTGGTCGAGTGGCTCGATGTGCGGATTCTCTTCACCTGGCAGGCGGCGACGGTCGCCTCGGCTGTGGTCGGGTTGCCGTTGATGGTGCTCTCGGCGCGAGCAGCGATCGCGAACGTTGATCCTGCGCTGGAGAACGCGGCCAGAACGCTGGGAGCTACCGAGCCTGAGGTCATCTGGCGGGTGACCCTGCCGCTGGCCAAGCGCGGAATTCTGGCCGGCCTGCTGCTGGGGTCGATTCGGGCCTTAGGCGAATTCGGCGCCACATTGATGGTGGCCGGGAACATTCCCGGGCGAACGCAGACGATGCCGCTGGCCGTTTATGATGCCGTTCAGAACCGGGATTATGTGCTGGCCAACCAGCTCGTGCTGGTGCTCACAGGGCTTGGGTTTGTGTGCCTCTTTCTGGCGCGGCGGATGGAGCGATCAGGGTGAGCCGGCTGCACATCGACGTCGAGAAAAGGGTGCCGGGCTTCGATCTCAACGTGCGACTCGAGGCTGATTCGGAAGTCCTGGTTCTCTTCGGGCCGTCTGGAGCCGGGAAGACTCTGACGCTCCAGATGGTGGCGGGTCTGCAGGCACCGGATGCCGGTGAGATTCTCCTGGATGGCGATGCGTTCTTTCGTAAGCACCGCGCCGGGCGGACGGTATCCGTTCCGGCGCGTAATCGCGGCGTCGGGTACGTGTTCCAGCAGTACCTGCTCTTTCCGCATCTGAGTGCGGTGGAGAACGTGGCCTTCGCATTGAAACGGCGGCCGGACCGGCACGAGCGGGCGATGGCCCTGCTGGAGCGGATGCAGCTGGCGCACCTCGCCGATCGCTATAGCCACGAAATGTCGGGCGGCCAGCAGCAGCGAGTGGCGATCGCGCGGGCGCTCGCAGCTGAGCCAAGGGTGCTCTTGCTGGATGAACCCTTCTCAGCGCTCGATGCTGCCGCGCGCGAGCGGTTGCAGCGCGATCTCAGGGCGCTGCAGGTAGAGCTGGGGCTGATCGTGCTCTATGTCACACACAGTCTGGAGGATGCCTTCGCTGTCGGCCATCGCCTGGCGGTGGTACGCGAAGGCAAGGTTGAGCAGGTCGGTCCTATCGAGGATGTCTTCCGCCGGCCGGCGAGTTATCATGCGGCCGAGATCATCGGTGTCCGCAATCTGTTCCGTGCCCGGGTTGTCGCGTCAAGCGCGGAGGGCGTTGTACTCGACTGGAGTGGCTTGTTGTTGATCGCACCGCCGCAGGACGCACTGCCCGGTGAAACGGTAACGGCCTACGCCCGCCCGGAGGACATCAAGATTCTCTACCCGGATCGTCCCGTGTCGGACGTGATCAGGCAGAACCACGTCATGGGAGAGATCATCGACGTACGCTTTGACGCGAGTGTGCATGTCCTTCAAGTGGCGCTCGGAAACGGCCATCAGCTTGAGGTGCGTTTCCCTGACTTCAGCTACCGCCCGCTGTCGCTGCAGCCCGGCGAGCACGTAAATCTCGCGGTGCGGCGCGAGGGCATCGTTATCCTGCGCCACGGGGCCGAAGCGCCGCTGACATCGCTATCCCGAAATGAGCCGCCCGGCCGCGCGTCGTAGCCAGCTCAGCAGGGCGGCGTTCTGCGCCAGCCGCATCTCCAGCACCAGGCGCCGGAACTCGTCCTGCTCCTCCTCCATCTGCTCGCGTAGCGAGACGATGAAGCGTTCACAGGCTCCACGCTGCTCGTTGATGAGGTTCTCAGCCAACGCGGGGTTGTGCTGGCGCGCCGTGTAGAGCTTGAGCAGGAAGTCGAGCCGGATGTCGCGAGTTTTCCCTACCGGCTCGCTCAACCAGCGATCGAGCTCGTCCTGACCGCCAGGAGTAATGAAGAAGATCCTTCGCGCCGGGCGTGACTCCTGGGCCTCGAGTCTGGACTCGACCCAGCCCTCCTTCTGGAGCTTCTTGAGGTGGGCGTAGAGCATGCCCGATTCGAGATGCACGATGTCGCCCAGAGTGGTCTCCGGCAGGAACTCTTTCGTGAGCTCGTAGCCGTGTCTGGGTTCCGTTGCCAGCAGTCCCAACAGGGTCTGTTCTATGGCCATTCTTCGTGCCGTTCATTGGACGAAACAGTGACGTGTAGCATTTCAGGAACGGTACCGGCAGGTTGTGTATGCTGTCAAGCAACGTAGTGCCTGGCGGATGATAGGGAGCAGCATGATCGCGGAGAAACAGTGGGGCGGGCATTCGATGGTTGCGCCGTTGAAGCGGGTGCTGGTGTATCCGCCAGTGCCGCCATCTGAAGATGTGTCGTGGCGCGAGTTCGGCTACTTGCGGCCGATGAACCACCATCAGGCGGTGGAAGAGCACACCGCGTTGCGCCAGTTCCTCGCGGGCGAAGGTGTGGAAGTAATCTCCGGCGAGATCGACAACGCGCAGTTGCAGGACGCGATCTTCCCGTTCGATCCAGTGTTCATGACGAACGAGGGCGCAATCCTGTGCCGGATGGGCAAGGGGCTACGCGCGCCGGAAGTCGCACTGGTTGAACAGACGATGACCGAGCTCGGTATCCCAATCATTGGCCGGATCGAGGCTCCCGGCACCGTAGAAGGTGGCGATTGTCTCTGGATTGACGAGACAACGCTCGCGGTCGGTGAAACCTATCGCACGAACGCCGAGGGTATCCGCCAGTTGGGTGTGTTTCTTGGCGCGCAGGGCGTCACGGTGCTGCGGGTTGGACTGCCGTACTGGCACGGCCCGTCCGAGTGCCTGCACCTGTTGTCCCTGATTAGCATGGTGGACGAGAAGCTGGCGGTCGTGCATTTGCCGCTACTTGAAGTGTCGTTTGTTGAATTGCTGCGCGAACGCGGGATCAAATTGGTAGAGATCCCGTCCGACGAATTCGGCACCCAGGGTTGCAACGTCCTCGCGATCAGCCCCGGGCGCTGCCTCCTCCTCAAAGAGAATGCTGAGACTGCACGCCGGTTAGAAGCCGCCGGGTGCACGGTCTTCTTCTACACTGGCAACGAGATTTCCCACAACCGCACCGGTGGCCCAACCTGCCTGACCCGTCCGATTCTGCGGGGATAGGGCGCATGTGAGCGCGCGGTCCATTGTGTGAGCGCCTCCGGTCAGCCCGAGCACCGTCGTACGAGTGTACGACGGTGCTCGGGCTGACGTGGCGTAAGCTGGTGTTCTCCGTTGAACACACCTGCTTACGCTGGCCGGATAGTTACCAGGTTGCTGTGGAACGTGGATTGGCCGGCAAGGTCGGCGACGGCGTCGGAGGTGGTCCAGTTGACGTTGCGGCCGTCGGGGGACGTGCTGCCCCAAGCACCTTTCGGGGCGACGGTGGTGCCGCGCGGGACATTGTCGGTCACGACGGCCCGCAGCGTGCATGAGCCGCGAGCGTTCCCCACGATGACATCCTGCCCGTCGTGAATCGAGCGCGCCTCTGCGTCGGCGGGGTTGATCTCGATGAAGGGCGTGCCCTCCTTGGCCATCAGGCGGGGCACATTCGCGAGGCTGCTGGAGACGTAATGATGGGCCGCTCCCGAGATGAGAACCAACGCATCGCTGTCAGGACGGCGCGTGAACTCCGGGGGTTCGATGTACTCGGGTAGCGGGTCCAGACCCATCTCACGCATCGTCTCGCACCAGAGCTCGACCTTGCCGGAAGGGGTCGAGAATTGCAGGTCTGCATAGGGAACGGTCGTCGCACCCTCGTCCAACGAGATCGGGACGGTTCCCTCGTTTTGAAGCCGCTCCAGAGTGATGCCATCCAGTGTTCCGCAGATCCGGCGCGAGGCCTCGATGATCTCATCGAGCACTTCCTCGCCTGACTGGCGCAGCCAGGGCTCGTCGTAGCCCATGGCTTCTGCCAGCAGGCGCATCACGTCCCAGTTGCTCTTCGATTCGCCTAGCGGCGCGATGGCAGGGTTGTTGTATTGCAGGTGGCGATGGCCGTACGGTTTGTGGAGGTCAATCTGTTCCAGCTGGCTCGTCGCCGGCAGAACGATGTCGGCGTACTGGGCCGTGTCGGTCATGAAGAGCTCGTGGACAACGGTGAACAGGTCGTCGCGCTTCAAACCTTCGATCGTCAGACTGGCGTTGGGCGACGAGGTGACGGGGTTCGCGCAGAACACGTACATCGACTTGATCGGCGGGTCGTTGGCTTCGCCGGTCAGCGCGGCACCGATGCGGTTCATGTTGACGATCCTCGGCACAGGCGGGCACTCCGAGCTGTGACCCAGGGCTTCGCCATCCCAGCGGACATAATCGCTGGTGCTGTAGTAGAGACCCCCGCCACGGACGCCGATCTGCCCGACAATGGCAGGCAGGCAGCTTAGCGCGCGTGACGTCTGTCCGCCGTTCGCGTGTCGCTGGACGCCGTCGGCGAACTTCAGGATCGACGGTTTGGTCGTGGCGTACTCACGGGCAAGTGCAACGATGACGTCAGTCGCGAGCCCGGTAATTTGCGAGACACGCTCTACCGGATAGTCGTTGGCACGCTCGCGCAGCTCCCGCCAGCCGATCGTGTTCGCGTCGAGCCACGCTTCGTCGTGCAGCTGTTCGGTAAAGATGATATTCATCATCCCCAGCGCCAGTGCACCGTCCGTCGCCGGCCGTGGCTGGATGTGCTGGTCGGCAGAGCGCGCGGTCAAGGTGCGTCGTGGATCAATCACGATCACCCGCGTGCCATCGCGCTGAGCCTGACGGAGGAAGGGCACGAAGTGCGGATTGGTGCTGCTCGGGTTGTTGCCCCAGATGAGGATGAGCTTGCTGTGCACGACGTCCTGCGCGGCCGGCGCGTGGCGACCGCCGAGGGTGGCCTGCACCGCGGTTTCGGCCGCTGCTCCACAGATAGAGCGCTCCAGTCCGCTCGCCCCCATGCGGTTCCACAAGCGTTCGTTACAGACTCCCAACTGGAGTAAGCCGAGCGTGCCGCTGTACGAGTAGGGCAGGATGGCGGCTGCACCGTGTTCCGCGATGATCGTCTTCCACCGGTTGGTGATCTCGGAAATGGCGTCGTCCCACGAGATTGGTTCCCACTCGCCGCTGCCTTTGGGACCAACGCGACGGAGGGGCTGTGTGAGGCGGTCCGGGTGATAGACGCGATCCAGGTAGGGACGTACCTTTGCGCAGAGCCAGCCCTGGGTAAAGGGATGAGCGGGATCACCACGGAAAGCGATGGCCTTCCCGTCTTGAACCTCGGTGATGACGGCGCAGGTATCAGGGCAGTCGTGCGGGCAGGCTCCGCGGATTAGTTGATGCGTGCTGGCGGCGGTCGTCATGATGAACCCTCCCATTCGCGGCGATCAGGTTCAATCTTACGGTGTCTACGCCCCCGTTTGCTCAAGATCTTCGCCAGTGCCAACCAGTGTCACGTTCCGGGAGGGGCCGTACTCGGCAGTCAGCACCAGTTCCCGGACTTCGCCGTCGCTCTCGTGTACTTTGCGGATGATCTTGATGTCAAAGCCGTCCTGGGCTCGCTCGACGCGCAGCGTCTTGCCGGCTGGAAGCGTGGGGTCCTCCTGCATGACTTCCTCCTGGCTCGCCGTGACGACGTTGGTGATCTCGGGTGGCGGGACCTCGACGTTCCAGTCCGGCGGCGTGCCATACAGCCGGACGGTGAAATTCTCGCCGTCGGCGGCGGCCTCAATCAGCACAGCGGTAGAGCTGTTGTTCATCCAGCGGAAATCAAGTCCGCTGGCACCGTCCACCGTCGCGTCGAGTCCTGGTAGCCCGTTGGACGTGTAGCTTTGAATCCAGTAGGAGTGGGTGCTGCGGGTTTCGATCTGGTATCCGGCCCAGAACACCGGCTGGAACACGGTCGACGCGACCTGGCAGATTCCGCCCGCCTCAGCCGGCACGGTGCGTAGATCGCCGCCTTCGTTCGCGATGCCGTATGCCACCTGGAAGCCGGCATCGGTGGTCATCGGTCCAATCTCGGCATTGAACGAGAAGATCTGGCCGGGCAGCACCACGGTGCCGTTCAGCAGACTGGCCGCAAGCTCAATGTTGTGCTTCTTTTCTGGGACGGCTCCGCTACCATATGGTGTGCTTGATTCAGCGACCAGGCTGCGAATACCAAGCTCGTTGAGATCAGCCGGCAACGTGATCGGGGCCAGTGTCGTCACCGGGAGCTCGATGCGGTTCGCGTCGGACAGGCCCAGGAGGACATCCATCACCATCGAGTGCGCCGCCGCTTCGTCGAACTCCTGGCCTTCTACACCATCTTGCATAACCTGAAGCGCGCCGCCCACGTCCCACCAGACGCGGGGCGACTGTGGCGCACGCTCGGTTGCCCAGCCGACCTCGTAGATGACTGCGTCAACCCAGCCCTGGTCTATTTTGACGAGCGCTTCCTGACCCCCCTGGGCGGGAACCAGCTCAAGCCAGTAGGCAATCTGGTCCGGTCTCAGGGTCCATTCGCGGTCTGCGGCAACCATCGTCACCGGCGCGTCGAGGATGTTGGTGAGCTGTTGACGTGCGTGCGCGTACGCCTCGTCCGCCGCGACGGGCAGGGTCTCGTCTACCGCGATGGCGGCAGCAGAGCTGCCAACTGTCAGGCTACGCAGGATGTTGTCGCTGGTGCCGTTGAGATTGACGGCGCGCCCGATTTGCGCGTTGCGGTAGGTGTGGGTACCGTCTGCGTGAATCAAAAGCTCGGGGTCGATTTTTTCCTGGTTGATCTCGCCGGCCAGTTGTCCAAGCCGGCTGCTCAGAATGTTGCCGTCTACCCTGACGCGATCCGTCCCCACTTCGGTGACGCCGTTGAAATGCCAGACAAGCGCGAGTCGCCCCGGGCCGAATCCCTCGTGACCGGCTGTAAAGGCGTCGTCAAGGGCACCTTCGATATCCATGGAGAGACCGAGGTCACTCTGGGTGAGCTCCCAGCCGCGCGCGCCGTCCATGAGCCAGATGTGCTGGCGGCTGCGCTCGTCCCTGGCAGATTCGAGCGCGGCGCGTGCCTCGTCGCGGTCCATTCCGCCCAGATCGACGCCGAACGCGGTAACTCCCGAGCGAGCCTCACCGCGCTCCGCCACCTGGAACGCCATGACGACACCAACGATCAGCACGACGATCGCCGCCGCCAACAACTGGCTGTAGCGGGCGAAGCGCTGTAGTTCCGCGTTGCGGGGTCGTTGCTTGGAGTGCGCGGGTTGCGTGGTCTCGATGTTTGGAGTGTCAAGCGACATGCAGTCAGAAAACCAATCCACCAGGTTGGGCGTTTCACGTGCGAATAGACATCGGGAAACGATCCGGATTTATGACACATTGTACCGAATTGGGCATGGTCATCCCTGAGGGGTAACCCGCTACCTAAAAGCAAGTAGCGCGCCGACGGTCACGTCTCTCATACTTATTGCTCGCTGGCGATCGCCTCTTCGGTCTTCTTCCACCAGGCCGGAACTCCGTAGGGGTCCTCGTGACCGTAGGCATAGCCGGACCATTCCACCAGACCGGAGCGGCGCAGGAGTTGTGGGATGACTTGCCCGTGGATGACAAGCTTGGCAGCCTGGGTGTCCTTCTCGTGCCAGCGCTCAATCGCTTCAGCGTAGATGGCGCTGGTCTCCGGGTCCATGTTCAGTGCCTGGATGAACTCAGCGGTCGTGAACTCATCGACGTTGATGCGCAGAATGATCGATGCGATATAGGGGCGCATAAACTCTATGACATCCTCGATAGGATCGCCGATCGGGTGATGAGATGGGGTTGGCACGCAAGGCTCCTTACGCCTGATCGTCGAAATCACGATTCACTGTTACTATGCTCCCAGACGCAGCGAGCGGCAAGGTCTCTATCGGCGAATGGTGTGACAGGGGCGCGGTGCGAGATATGGCCAGAGATCACACTGTTGCTCACCGGTTGGGCGACGTGCCGCTTTTTTCAGGCATTTCGTCCGCTTCTTTAGACCGGCTTGCTCCTCAGACGTGGCTGCGGCGGTTTCCCGAAGGTCAGGTGCTGGCATCTGAGGGCGACCCGGGCGAGAGCTTGCTTGTGCTGGAGTCCGGTCAGGTCAAGATCAGCCGTTTCACCTCTTCTGGACACGAGGTGGTGCTGGCGATCGTAGACGCGCCGGCGTCTTTTGGCGAGCTGGCTCTGATCGACGGCGCTCCGCGCTCGGCCACGATCGTCGCTCAGTCGCCAGTCATCCTGCGCGTCGTTCCCAGAGACGCGTTTGTCGCGTTGATTGAGAGCGACCCACACGCCGCTATGGCGGTGCTGCACGCTGTGACGGGTATGGTACGGGCGACGAACGAACGCCTGGCAGACATCCTGTCGTTGGACGTTCCCGGGCGGGTGGCGAAGTGGCTGCTGGCACGTGCAGCCGCGCGCGGCGAGCGACTCGGCGATGTCATGGTCGTGCCCTTCGACCTCAGCCAGCGCGAGCTTGCCTCCGAGCTCGGCACGACCCGCGTGAGCATCAACAAGGCGCTCAAGAGTTTCGAGTCGTTGCACGCCATCCGGCTTGAGCGGGACAGGATTGTGATTTTGAACGCGGACCTGCTGGCCGAATATACGTATTAGCATCCAAATCCAGACAATATGTCACAAACCACGGAGCAGCGGTGTTGTAATTAGTGACAGCGCTGTTCGTTGTCATTCAGATTGATGTGGTGCACCGTCGATGTCGGAAGGGCAGTGTCGTCGAGTGAGCGCTGTCGCAGCAGCAAGTCAGGCCTCAATCGCGGCGGATGGGGTGCTCCTGGAGGCCGTGAGGCAGGGCGATGACATCGCGTTTGAAGCGCTCTTCACGCGCTACTACCCGCGGGTCTATGGCGTGCTCCTCCGGGTGGTTCGGACTCCCGAGGACGCGGAGGAGATCGCCCATGATGTCTTCATGCGGCTCTACGAGCGGCCGCTGGAGAAGGTGACCGATGGGGCCCTTGCGGGCTGGCTCTATCGCTCGGCGCTCAATGCCGGGTTCAACGCGGTCCGGTCGCGTAAACGCCGGCTTAACTGGCTACGCCGAGCGGCTATCTTTCAGCAAGCGGAGACAACGACCGAATCCAGCCCAGCCAGCGCAATCGAGCGTCGTGAAGAAATCGAGCGCGTGCGTCATGCGCTCACGCAGATTCCCGAGAAGCAACGGAACGCGCTGGTCTTGCGATCGCACGGGTTGCAGTACAGCGAAATCGCAGCCGCGCTGAATATATCGCCATCTTCGGTAGGGACGACCCTTGCTCGTGGGGAACGGGCACTACGACGGCAACTGGAAATCGAGGTGCAGTTCTGATGAATCTGGGGCGTGGGCGTCGTCAAGGGTGCCTCAGCGATGGTGAGCTTCGGGCAGCCATTGACAGCGGTGTCAGTGTGCCACCAAGCCTTGACCTCCACCTGCGATCGTGCTCGCACTGCCGGGAGCGCATGGAGGACATCGCTGGCAACCACACCTTCGCCGCGGGCAGACTGGATCTGCTCGCGGCCGGCAGCGACCAGGTCGATCTGAGCCAGGCGCAGCAACGGATCCGTAGGCGGATCGCACAGTCATCTCCGAAGAGTGTAGCTATACAAGGAGAATCGTTCGTGAGTACCATGTGGAGATTCCGCGCAGCGCGAGGAGCAGTGGCTCTGCTGGCCCTCCTGCTCCTGACGACGGCTTTTGTCGCGACCCCGATGCGGTCGCTGGCCGACGATCTGTTCAACCGGTTCCGCGTTGAGAAGTTCGAGGCCATCACCGTCAACATGGAACAGTTCACCCAGTTTGGGATGGGGATCGCCGTGCAGGCGATGTCGGCCGACCCCGAGCAGTTGGCCGCGTCGTTCGAGGGGTTGGCCGAATTCGATTCGACGTTTGACGAGGAAGATCCGCACGGTAACGTGACCGAGCTGGGGTCGCTCGACGAGGTGCAGTCCGTCTATGGTGACTTCCGCGCGCCGAGTGAGCTTCCGGACGGTTTCGAGAGTACGCCGCAAATCATGGTGACTGATGCCGGCTCCGCCTCATTGACCGTCGATACCGCCGCAGCCAATACGCTCATCAGCCAGCTTGGACTGCCGATCTACTCGCTGCCCGACGCCGGCGCCGTGCCGGAGATGGTGTTCGAGCTGGATCTGCCGCAGGCGTTGATCCTGCACTACCAGGCAGCTGACGACGGTCACCTTGCAGTGGTCCAGCTGGAGAGTCCGACGCTGATCACTCCGGAGAGCCTGGACATGAACGCTCTACGTGAAGATCTGCTCAGGCTGCCGGGTCTGCCGACTGATTTCGTCGCCCAGCTGCGCTCGATCGATAATTGGGAGAGCACCCTGGTGGTTCCCGTGCCGGAAGGCGCTGAGAGCCGTGACGTCTCAATCAACGGCGAGTCCGGGCTATTGCTGGAGGCTAGTGAGTTTGACGGTAGCGACTGGGGCATGGAGTTCGCGCTTGAGGGCGATGCCAGCGTCATCATGTGGCACGCTGACGGCAAGCTCTATATTGTGGCCGGTTCGGTGAATGGTGACACGATCCAGAATGTCGCCGACTCGCTGGAGTAGCCATCAGGATCAAACGTTCCTATCACCCCCTTCCCCCTTTCCAGCCATGGGCCGCCCGAGTGGCGGCCCATGGTGTTTGTAGCGGAGTCGAACGTTGAGTGCTTCTGTACACGAGAGCGGCTATACGGCGGTAGAGACCGTCTCGCTGCGTAAGGTCTACCGTTCACATGTCGCGGTGGATGATCTGAGTATTCGCGTGCAGCAGGGCGAAGTGTTCGGCTTCCTGGGACCGAATGGCGCTGGCAAGACGACCTCGGTCAAGATGCTCACCGGGCTGGTCAGACCTTCCGCCGGGAGCGCGACGCTGCTAGGACGGTCGATTCGCGACAAGTCGAGCCGCAAGCGCGTCGGGTTCTTGCCCGAATTGTTCCGCTTTCATGAGTGGCTGAGCGCGACAGAATTACTCAACATGCACGGCAAGCTGTACGGGATGACCGGCGCCGAACGCGCGCGGCGGATCCCCGAAGTGTTGGAGCTGGTCGGCCTGTCCGATCGCCGGGACGACCGGCTGCATACCTATTCAAAGGGTATGCAACAACGGGCGGGATTAGCCCAGGCGCTGCTGCACGACCCGCTGCTGGTTTTCCTCGACGAGCCAACGTCGGCGCTCGATCCCATCGGCAGACGTCAGGTGCGGGATATTATCGTCACGCTCAAGAGCCAGGGAAAGACCGTCTTCCTCAATTCGCACCTGTTGTCAGAGGTCGAGATGGTCTGTGATCGCGTGGCAGTGATGCATTGCGGCAAAGTTATTGCCGTCGGGTCGGTTGACGAGCTGTTGCGCGGCCAGCTCGTGGTCGAGTTTCGCGTGGGAACCTGGAATGAGGAACTTGAGCGGAGCATGTCACTCGATGGAGTGGTTGAAAGCGTCGCCTGCGATGGCCCGAGTTCGGTGACGGTCCGTGTGTCGTTGAACGATGAACGTTGCATTCCGCAAATCGTCAGCCGCCTGGTTGGGTGCGGCGTCGAGGTATACGGGGTGACACCGGAACGGAAGACGCTGGAAGACCTGTTCATCGACCTCGTTGATGCTGGTGACCGGACGAGGTACGGGTTATGAACGCATTCCTGATCGCCAGGCTCACCTTCCGGGAGGCATTCCGAAGAAAGATGATTGTGGCTGTGCTGTTTCTGAGCGCAGTCTTTCTGGTGCTCTACGGCTTTGGGTTCCAGCTTCTGGTCGACGACGTCGCCACGTTCGACCGGGAACGGGGAGGCTTGCCGGGGCGAATGCTGCCCTATGAGGTCCAGGCGAGCGCGATGGTCATGCTCGGTCTCTACACCGTGAACTTCCTGGCAGGCGTGATGACCATTTTCGCGGCGGTCGGCGCCATAGCGGCAGAGGTCGAATCGGGCACGCTCCACGCCATTATCTCCAAGCCGCTGGCCCGCTGGGAGGTCGTTGCCGGCAAGTACCTCGGTTTCTTCGTCATGATCGCGGTCTACATCTGTTTGATGGTCGGCGGAGTGGTGCTGGTCTCAATTGCGATTGGTGATTACACACCACCAAATATCGTGCACGGCACCGCGTTGATCGTACTGGTCTCGACGATTCTGCTGAGCTTGACGATGCTTGGCTCGACGATCTTCGCGACCATGGCAAACGGGATCGTCGTGTTTATGCTCTATGGCATGGCGCTGACAGGCGGCCTGGTCGAGCAGATTGGCACGGCTCTGGACAACGAAACGATGGTGCGGATCGGTGTCGGCACCAGCATCATGCTCCCGAGTGACATGATGTGGAAGCTCGCCTCGTACGTCGTCCAGCCGGCCCTGGCGGTGAATCTGGTGGGTCCAAATCCATTTGGCACCGCGAAGCCGCCGAGCACGTTTGCGGTACAGTACGCCGTTGCCTATTGCGTTGTTCTGGTGGTGGCGTCGATGCTGGTCTTTCAGCGGCGAGACATCTAGCGAAGAGGATGCTTGCCTGTCACGTATGATTGGGTAAACGTCGCCCGCGATCCGCGGATGTTGCCATTTGAACCCAATGAAACGGACACGTGGAAATGCCACTAGAGGTTATTCAGATTCCCGCGGGACCAATCTCAACAAACGCGTTTGTTGTGATCGATCCGGCAACCTCCCAGGCGCTGATCATCGACGCTCCTCCAGAGAGCGCTGTGCTTATCGAGGGCGAGGTTATGGCGCGCAAAGCATCGCCTGTCGCGCTGGTAATTACCCACGGTCATTGGGATCACATCGAAGATACGACGGCGGTGCGGGACCGCTATGAGATCCCGGTCATGATGCACGATCTGGACCGTGAGCGTCTGGAGTCGCCCGGCGAGCGTGCGTTCCCAGCCGCCACGCCGGATCGGATCCTCTCCGAAGGGGACACGGTAGAGCTCGCCGAGCATCGCTTCCGGGTGTTCCATACTCCGGGTCATTCGCCCGGCCAGATCTCGCTCTACCACGCCGAGAGCGGCTCGCTCTTCGGCGGCGACACCCTCTTCCCCGGCGGCTACGGGCGGGTCGATATTCCCGGTGCCAGCGAAGCTGAGACGGTGGCCTCCATCGCGAAACTGCTTGAGCTACCAGATGAGGTCACCGTCTACACCGGCCACGGTGAGCCCACGACCATCGGCCAGGAGCGTCGCTGGATGGAGCGGGTCGTTTCGACGGGGAAATTGTTTTAGGCGGGTAACGGTTGTAGGAGCCCGTCGAGCCGGTCCCATTGGCCGTGCTGTGGGTGAGCTCTAGCGAACGCCGGTCATCCTGAGCTTATGAGTCATCCTGACGTCAGGAAGGATCTCGTGCTGGATCACTGAGGCGGTTGACTAGAGATCCTTCGCTGGCGCTCAGGATGACTGATGAACGCTCAGGGTGCCTATCATGGCGCCCAGTACTGGACTACAGAGGAGTTGTCGCGCGCCGGCGGCTGTCTGTCGGTAGGGGAGGAGCTCGTCTCCTCTCGCGTCGAGCGGACCGGGGTTTCGGGAGGAGACGAGCTCTAACGAACGTCGGTCATCCTGAGCGCCCAACCAGTCATTCTGAGCGAAGCGAAGGATCTCTGGCCTGACTCCCGAGGGGTTTGAGTGGAGATCCTTCCTTACGCTCAGGATGACTGGTTGGGCGCTCGGTACTGGACCACGATGATGGTGTCACCCCCAGTAGGACCCCCGGCGCGTGACAACTCCCCTGTGGTCCAATACTCAGGATGACTATCAAGACGCTCATGATAGCGAATAGGCTCAGGATGACTGGTGCATGCCTCTGCTCCGGCACACCACCTCGCGCAACGGTATGTCTTGATCTATGTCCGGTTCGTCTCATTCGGGGGTGTGACGAGACCGTTGGAGAAGGCGTAGAGGACGGCCTGGGTGCGGTCGCGGACGCCGATCTTCTGGAAGAGCACGCTCAGGTTGTTTTTGACGGTGCTTTCGGCAAGCTCCATCTCGACCGCGATCTGCCGGTTGTTGCGCCCCTTGGCGAGGAGCTCAAGGAAGTGCAGCTCGCGCTCGGAGAGCTGTTGCTGCGATCCCCCAGGAGTGCTGTTCAGCAAACGCTGGAATTCGCGCATGAGCACTGGCCCGAGAGATGGGTCGATCGCCGAGCCTCCCGCTGCGGCCAAGCGGATCGCCTCGATGACGTCGCTCGAACGCGTGTTCTTGAGGAGATAGCCCTTGGCGCCGGCTCGAATGGCGTGAATGGCGTACTCGTCATCGGTGTACATCGTCAGGACCACGACATGCGTCTCGGGATAGCGCTGCACGATGAATTCAGTCGCCTGGATGCCATCCATCTCGGGCATGCTGATGTCCATCAGGACCACGTCCGGTCGATGTTCCATGACGAGCTTGACAGCCTGGTGACCGTTGCTTGCCTCACCGACCACCGTGATGTCGTCGACGGACTGGAGGAGTTGGCGCAAGCCTTCGCGGAACAGATCGTGGTCGTCGGCTATCACGACGCGCAGCATCGGTGCTTCGTCTTTCACTACTTCGGGCGATCTTGATACGTCTGTCGACATTCGTTCGTCCTAATCCTGCGATCCGCCTGCGGTTGGAACCGGCTGGCGATCGTTCGCGTCGCGCCGGACTGGATATTCGCCGACGCTCAGTCCAGTGCTCGCTGGCGAGCTGTGATAACTCCGTGAGACTGCCAACGGCAGTGTCGCCTCGATCGTTGTGCCGTGCCCACTCTCAGAGCTGATGGTGAGTTTGCCTCCGAGGTCCTCGGCGAGCTCGCGCATCTGCTCCACCCCGAAATGGTTCGGCCGGTGTGGCGGTCCGCTGTCGGGCATGCCCACACCGTCGTCGTAGACACACACCTGCAGTTCCTCATCCGTGCGGTTTACTTCGAGCCTGACCGAGCTCGCGTGAGCGTGCTTGCGCACGTTCTGGAGCGCTTCGCGCACGATTCCGACGAGTGCTCGCTCGATTTCCGGAACAAGCTGGACGCCTGAAATCTGCTTCAAATCCATCTCAAAGTCCGATGTATCGATGGCGATGGTGGACGCCAATGACCGCAACTGACCGGTGATTCCGCGGCGCTGGGCCACCGGACGCCGCGCTTCGCCGATGGTCCGGCGGAGTTCCGTAATCGAGCGCTCCAGCAACGTCCGTGCCGCCTGGAGCTCGTTGCTGGCGATCGCGGGATTGTCCGTGACGTATTTCTCTACGATTTCCAGCTTCATGTTGAGATAGGCGAGGTTCTGAACGACATTGTCGTGCAGCTCACGGCCGATTTGCCGGCGTTCCTGATTGATGATGTCGGCCCTGGCTTCGGTATTGCTCAAGAGATCGGTGCGGTCGCGGAGAAACACCGTGCGGATACCCGACGACACTCCAGCGGCAACCGCGGCGAACGCGACGACGTCCTCGGCGGCGTAGGGGAAAATCTCGCCGTCGCGGCGCTCGGCGGCTATCGCACCGATAAGCTCGTCACCGGCCAGCATGGGCACGATCAACCAACGCGGATGATGGCTCAAATAGAACGGCCGGGCGAATTCCAGGGTGTTATGGCCCACCCGGTGGGCGGCAATCCAACGCTGGTGAACGGCTTTGCTCAACTCCTCAGGAGTGGCAGACGTCTCGCTGACGAGCGGCGATTGCCAGGCGTGGACGAGGAGGAGCTCACCTCGGTCATCTCGCTGGAAAATACGCACGCCGACTGTGGCCGGTATGCGAGCCAGCATGGCCACGCCAATCTCATAGACGTCCTGCACCGACGACGCATCGACGAGACGCGACTGGAGGTCAAACGGGTAGCTCGCGAGTGGTGTGCTCAGGTAGCGCTCCATCTGGCGGTTTGACGCGCCGGGCGCGGCCCCTGCCGGAGTCGATTTCTCACTCATCGCTGTTGCCATGCGCGTCGCCCTTCAACGCTGAATCAGGCTCTGTCGCCCCAGGCTCAGGGTCCTCAAGCACCGGAGTCGTGCGTGCCGCAGCAGGGACGGTGATGAGCATGACCGATCTACCATCGGCAGAGCGCCCGATCCGGAGGTCCCCGCCGGCGAGCTCAGTGCGCTCGATCAATGCCATCAGTCCGACATCGGCCTCGCCAGCTTCCTCGGGCGAGCTCTCCGGTCCAAGCGCCGTGTCACTATCGATATGCACGGCGATCGAGACGGCATCGCCCTCACCACGGAGTTTCACGACGATCGCGCTGACGTTACCTCTCACCTGAATGTGGGAGACCGCTTCCTGCACGATGCGATAGACGACGGTTTCGTGCTCGGGTAGCAGGCGCTGGGGCAGGCTCATGCGGAGATGCGTTTTGATCGCGTAGTCTTTTTCGAGTCCGGCGAGATACTCACGCAGGGCTGGCCCCAACCCGAGTACATCAAGAGTGGCCGGCCGCAGAGCGAAGACGCGCTTGCGCAGGCGATCGATGTTCTCGGATAGTTCCTCGCGCACTTCAATCAGGTCGTTCACAACGTCGTCGTGGGTATCGAGCCGTGCTGCCGTATCTTGCACCCGGTCCAACCGGTAGAGGCAGGCGGCCAGAGTTTGCAGGGTGTTGTCGTGAATGTCGTCTACGAGCTCTTTGCGCTCAATCTCGTGCCGGTTGATGACGGCATCCAGAACAACCGCCCGGCGGTCGCCGCGCGCCTGGATGAAGCGGTACAGGCGGGCATTCTCGATGGCCACGCCGGTGTGGAGCGCGATCGCCGAGAGGAGCTCCAGATCGCGTGGACCGTAAGCGTGCCGGAAGGGTGAATGGACGGAAAGCGCACCGATGACGTTGCGACCGACGGTAATTGGCGCGGTCATTTGAGAGTGGATCACCTCTTCGTCGTCATAATCTGTGGGCCAGCGCGCTGCGTCCTCACCGGTTCGCGCCCCTGTCAACGACGGCCTGCCGGTCGTGACGACCCTGGAGAGCACGTCGTCCGCGGAATCGACCCGCACGGGCTCTTCTGCGATCTCGCCGTCGATGGCTTGCCAGATGTCGATCTGACGGCGGTCGCTGGTGAGCAGCGCCAGCGCAAAGTAGGACGCGTCAACAACCGATGCGACCTGGAAATGGAGCTGCCGAAAGAGGCTCTGCTCGTCGGTCAGCATGGCGAGCTGGATGCCGATCTCGTTGATGACGGACAGACTGTCCGACGACGTCACTGCTTTGTCGTAGAGAATCGCATTCTCGATCATGGCGGAGAGGTGCCGCGCCATCCCCGACATAATCGTCACCTGGCGCTCGTTGAAATGCACGCCCTCGTCATTCTGGTCAACCAGGAGAAAGCCGATCGTCTGGTGGTGCCGGCCACGCAGGGGCACGATCATGGCTGCGCGGATACCGAGCGCTCGCACCAGGGACTGGGGCAGCAGCGTCGACTTCGTCGCGTCACCCACGACCAGCGGCCGGCTGCTGTGCATCATCTGGTCGAACGCCGGCACGACCTGGGGCGAGAGCGTGATCAGTTTCAGCATGTCGACGAGGTGTGGCTCCAGCCCGGCGACGGCAGTCGGCACAAATTCGCCACGCTCCCCATCCCAGAGCATGGCATAGCAGCGCGCGCAACCTGGCTCGCGGATGATCAGCTCCGCAACCGCTTGCAGGATCGTGTGCGGGTCCGCGAGGTGCTCGATAGATTGATGCAGCCCGAGAACGGTCTGAAAGATCTGACTCTCCTCAGCTGCCAGCTCGAGACGGTGGGTATGCAGCGCCTGTGCCGCGTACGAGCCGATGAGGCTGGCCAGGGCAACACTATTGGGTTGAAACTTCTCGTTTCGTGTCCGCAGCACATCCATGCGCCCAACGAGCAAACCATTGGCGAATAGCGGTACGAGCAGCAGGTGATGACCCCCGAGTTGCTGGAACGACCAACTTTCGTTCGAGCTCAGGGTCGGTTGGGTGTTGTCGGTGAGCAGGTTGATCGTGATCGTGTCGCCGACGGTGGCCGCGCGTATCGGATCGGTGATGACGCTATACCCGCCCATCAACCCGCCAATGGAGAGAGGCGCCGGACCCAGAGCCGCCTGCACGACGAAGTTCGTTTCGTCCGAGGCAATCAAGCGGATCAGGACGATCTCGCTCTCCAACGCCTGGGCTGCGGCCGAGGAGATTTCGTGCAGAATGCCGTCGAAGGGTGTCCCCGATGAAAATGCGTAGGAGATGCGAGTCAGCCGTGCCAGGAGATGCGGATCGATCTCGACCTGGGCTGGTTCCGGGTCGATCGACCGGACACGCCAGTTGGCGTCACCAAGCAGGCGCGGCGTGCGAAGTGTCTGTTCGTCTGGCGTCATGTCGGTCCTGACTCTGGCCCAGCAGCAGTTGGTTATCCCAGGTGCCCTCAGAAAGAGTGATTCCCGGAACCCCCTGTATGATAGCGATCTGGGTCTTGCGAGTAAGCACTTTTGTCTGCCCTATTGGTACCGCTTTTCAGCACAGGCCGGGAAACGCGTCGTTGATGCACCTTGTCGCGAGCAGCTGAGCAGCGTATCTTCTCTTGCATGCGATTAACGTTTTTGGGTACTGGAACAAGCAATGGAGTGCCGGTCATCGGGTGTGACTGTCCGGTGTGCCGGTCGGACGACCCGCGGGACTGGCGTACCCGTACCTCGGCCATTGTTG
Source organism: uncultured Chloroflexia bacterium (assembly GCA_963729445.1). GTDB lineage: Bacteria > Chloroflexota > Chloroflexia > Thermomicrobiales > CFX8 > JACCZH01. Next base: position 347,048 of record CAVSNU010000002.1, on the reverse strand, counting down.
AGGAAGCCGGCAAGACCCTGCTCATCGACACCTCTCCAGAATTACGGCTGCAATCAATAGCGGTCGGGCTTAAGCGGGTAGACGCCGTCCTGTACACCCACGCGCACGCCGACCATGTCGATGGCTTCGACGATCTCCGGCGCTTTAACCAGATAAATCAGGCCAGGTTGGATGTCTTCTGCGACGCCGAGACGGCGGAGATGCTCCAGACACGTTACAGCTACGCGTTCGAGCATCCGTTCCCGTTTTATGGTGGCAAGCCGGATCTCAACCTGCACGTATTCGACGGGTGCTTCGAGGCTGCCGGGATCAGAGTTCAGCCGTTTCAGGTTACGCATGGGCGCTGGACGGTGAACGGTTTCCGGATAGGCGGCCTGGTGTATCTGACAGACGCCAAGGAGGTTCCGCGGGCGGCGCTGGACGTCATGCGCGGAGCGGAGGTGGTGGTCATCAATGCGCTGCGCGACGAGCCGCACCCCGTGCACCTCTCGCTCGGCCAGGCGCTCGACGTCATTGCCGAGGTCAATCCCGAACGCGCGTATCTGGTCCACGTCTCTCACGAGCTGCCCTACGCCGCAACCAGCCGTCGTCTGCCGGACAACGTCGTCATGGCCTACGACGGGCTGGTGGTCGAGGTGTAGGGCCCTCACCCCGGCCCCTCGCCGATGCCTGAGCGAGGGGTTGAGGGTGAGGACTGCTCGCTACGGCCTCGGATCGGCGGGCCAGTTGCCGTACCAGTCGAACGGTTTCTCGTCGAGGTTGACGACGACGTTCTTGACCTGGGTATAGAGATCCATTGCGTGGCGGGAGAGCTCGCGGCCGATACCGGACTGCTTGTAGCCGCCAAACGGCGCTTCCGGCGGGTTGACCGTCGGGTAGTTGATCGAGATATTGCCGGCCTGGATGGTTGCCGCCAGGCTGTGGGCGCGCTTGATGTCGTTGGTCCAGATCGTCGCCGCCAGACCGTAGATCGTGTCGTTCGCCATGCGCGCGACATCTTCGTCGGTCTTGAACGGGATCACCGCCAGGACCGGTCCGAAGACCTCCTCCTGGGCAATCGACATGTCGTTGGTGACGCGGTCGAAAACGGTCGGTTCGACGAAGTTGCCAGCCGCAAGGACCTCATCGGTGATGCGTCGTCCACCGTGCGCGAGGTCCGCTCCGCCTTCCTTGGCTTTCTGAACGTAACTCAGCACGCGATCGCACTGGGTCGGCGAGATGACCGGACCCATCTGGGTGGCCCAGTCGAGCGGATCGCCGATCCTGATTCGCGCCGTCTTCGCCACGAAGTCACTCATGAACTGGTCGTGGATCGACTCGTGCAGGAAGAGGCGCGTGCGGGCGGTGCAGCGCTGGCCGGCGTTGGTGAAGACGGCTGAAGAGCGACCATTCGACGGCCTCTTCGATGCTGGCATCCGGGAAGACGATGTTCGGGCTCTTGCCCCCAAGCTCCAGCGATACCTTCTTGATCGTACCGGCGGAGCTACGGATGATCGAGCGCCCGGTTTCGGTCTCGCCGGTGAAGGCGACCTTGTCGACATCCGGGTGCTCGCAGAGTGCCTGGCCGATGGTCCTAGCCAGGCCCGGTCAGGACATTGACGACGCCGTCTGGAATACCGGCCTCAAGGCAGATTTGGCCGAGCACGACCGCGGTGATCGGCGTGTTGCTGGCGGGCTTGAGGATGACGGTGTTGCCGGCCGCCAGCGCGGGCCCGAGCTTCCAGGCCGCCATCAGGAGTGGGAAGTTCCAGGGGATGATCTGAGCGCACACGCCGACCGGCTCGCGCACGGTGTAGTCAAGCAGCGGGCCGTTCATCGGGATGGTCTCGCCCCAGAGCTGGCCGGTGAGGTTGGCGTAGTACTCAAAGCACGCGGCGGAGTTGAGCACGTCGGCACGGGACTCAACGATGATCTTGCCGCAGTTCAGTGTCTCCAGTCTGGCGAGCTCGTCCACTCGTTCCCGCAGGATGTTGGCCACGCGACGCATACGGTTTGACCGCTCGACCGGCGGCATCTTCGACCAGCGGCCATCGTCAAAGGCGCGGCGCGCGGCAGCGACGGCGCGATTGACGTCCTCTGGCGACGCTTTGGCAACCCTGCCCACGACCTCATTATTCGCTGGTGAGACGGTCTCGAACGTTTCGCCGGTCGCGGAATCGACCAGGTTTCCATCGATGACGAGTTTGTAGTCCTCGACGGCGATGTGCTGGGCCATGCTGAATTCCTTTCGGATCTAGAACACCTGCCGCCAGGGCTTGATGGTGTAGCTCTTGAAAACCCCTGCCTTGCGGAACGGGTCTCCCTCAATCAGCGCTTCCGCTTCTTCTCTGCGTCTCGGCTTCGTAGATGATGAGGGCGCCGGAGTCGTCCTCGAATGGGCCCGACGCTGCCAACTTGCCCTGTTCCCGCAACGTGCCGAGATATTCACGGTGGATGGGCCGCGTCTCTGCGATCTGATCGTGGTTACCGTATTCGAAGATGGTGGCGAACTTCATCCAATCCTCCTCTGGTACGCATCATTTCATGCGGGCAGTATAGCCCGTCTTTGGCCGGGTTCCGTGCTATCGTGCCGGATGCACGAAGTAGCGGCTGAAGAAAGGGTGCGATCGGGATGACTGCAAGCGGTGCTGGAACCTCGCCGGATGTCGTGATTATCGGTGGCGGCATCATCGGGTGCGCGCTGGCGTTTGATCTGGCCGGTCAGGGGCTGAAGGTTGAGCTGCTGGAACGCCGGGAGCTGGCGCGAGAGGCGAGCTGGGCATCGGCCGGGATTATCTCGCCCCCGACACCCGCCTATGGCGCGCGGGCTGATCTGGGACTACTCGGGTACCGGCGCTACCCGGAGCTCGTCGCCGAGGTGGAGTCCATGACGGGCATCAGCACCGGTTTCGTGCGGACCGGAGAGCTGATGGTGCAACGTGAAGAGGGCAGCGCGGCGCTTCGTGCGGTGCAAACCTGGCAGGACGAGGCGGGATTGACGACCGAATGGCTGGATGCCGGAGCCATCCGCGAGCGCGAGCCGGCCATCCGTGATGAGTTCACTGCTGGTTTGTTCACGCCGGACACGCACAGCATCCGGTTGGACAAATTTACCCTCGCGCTGGCTCGTGCCGCCGCTCAGCGGGGCGTAAACGTGAGGGAGTACTCGAGCGTCCAGTCCATCAGGGTTTCCGGCGGACGCGCCACCGGCGTGCAGACGTTCGACGGGGAACGGCCAGCCGGGGCGGTCGTGATCGCCGCAGGAGCCTGGAGCAGAGCGCTCTCGGAGTCGCTTGACTTCACGATCCCGACGCACGCAGTGCTCGGCCAGATGATGTCAATCGTGAATCCGCCTGTGCGCATCGGCAGCATCATCGCCGGCGAAGGCGGCTACATCGTGCCGCGTGCGGACGGCAGTGTTGCGGTCGGAGCAACCGAGAACCCGGAGGCCGGCTTCGATGTACGGGTGACACCCACGGGGATCGCCTGGCTGGTCGATCTCGTCGATCGACTGGTGCCGTCGTTGAACCAGGGTACGTTGGAGGCGACCTGGGCAGGGCTGCGTCCCGGCTCAGAGGACGGCGAGCTCATCATCGGCAAGCTGCCCCATCTGAGAAACGTCTGGGTCGCAACCGGTCACTATCGCTCCGGCGCCCTGCTAGGGCCGGCGACATCGCAGCTCCTGGCCGAGTCGATTGCGGCGGATAGAGTCGACGAGCGATTGGCGGCGTTCAGCCCAGAGCGGTTCGGGTAACGGCCCTCACATCGCCGGCTGGGAGGGGGTTGCGGCCGAGCTATTCTGAGCCGCAGCGCGAAGAGCCTGTCCTGAGCTTGTTAGGCACCCTGAGCGTTCCTCAGTCACCCTGACCGCCAATCAGTCATCCTGACGTAAGGAAGGATCTCTGAGTCAACCGCCTCGGGAGGCGACCAAGAGATCCTTCGCTGACGCTCAGGATGACTATCAGGCGCTTAGGGTGACTCCACACGCTCCGGGTGACTGGTGAACGCCTCAGGGTGACTGATGAACACTCAGGGTGACTGATTGGCGGTCAGGGTGACTGATTGGCGGTCAGGGTGACTGGTTAGCTGCCCGGGATGCCTGGTGAACGCTCGGGTGACCCCTGGACGCTCACGTGACTGGTGGACGCCCAGATTGACTGGTTAGGCGCCGTGCATTCGACCCTCGTCACGAGCGTTGAGCGCTTCCCCGGTGTGAATATGAGATGCGCCCCTCTCCCGCACGCGAGAGAGGGGTAGGGGAGAGGACTATCAGGCCTTCGGACCCGCCTCGCGGATCTCTGCGTCGACCTGGTCGGCGTACTGCGCGAAGTTCTTGGTAAAGCGCGACGCGAGGTCGCGAGCCTGGCGGTCGTAAGCGTCTTTGTCCTGCCAGGCGTTGCGCGGGATGAGCACTTCTGACGGCACGCCGGGAACCGAGGTGGGTACGTGCACGCCGAAGATCTCGTCCTCCTGGGTCTCGACGTTGTCGAGCTCGCCGCTGAGCGCGGCGCTGACCATGGCGCGGGTGTATTTGATCTCCATGCGATGGCCGACGCCGTAAGCGCCGCCCGTCCAACCGGTATTCACAAGCCAGACATTCGGCTGGTGTTTGCGAATCTTCTCGCCCAGCAGCCGGCCGTAATCGTTCGGGTGTAGCGTCATGAACGGTGCGCCGAAGCAGGTGGAGAAGGTCGCCTCCGGTTCGGTCAGTCCGCGCTCGGTGCCAGCCACCTTGGCGGTGTAGCCCAACAGGAAGTAGTACGAAGCCTGCTCGGGCGTGAGCTTCGAGATGGGCGGTAACACGCCGAAGGCGTCAGCTGTGAGGAAGAAGATGTTGGTTGGATGGCCGCCCTGGCCGCTCTCGGACGCGTTCGGGATCATGTCGATCGGGTAGGCCGCGCGGGTATTCTCAGTCAACGACGCATCGTTGTAGTCAATCTCGCGCGTGTGGTGATCGAGCACACAGTTCTCGAGAATCGTTCCAAAGGTACGGGTCGTGCCGTAGATCTCCGGTTCTGCTTCGGGCGACAAGTTGATGACCTTCGCGTAGCAGCCACCTTCGAAATTGAAGATTCCGTCCTCGTCCCACCCGTGCTCGTCGTCGCCGATGAGCGTCCGGCTCGCGTCGGCCGAGAGGGTCGTCTTCCCGGTCCCGGAGAGGCCGAAGAACAGGGCGACGTCGCCGTCCGCGCCGGCATTGGCCGAGCAGTGCATGGACATCACGCCTTTAAGCGGCAGCAGGAAGTTCATGAGAGAGAAGATCGACTTCTTGATCTCCCCAGCGTACTCGGTGTCGCCCACGAGAATGAGCTTCTTTTCAAGGTTCACGAGAATGAATGTCGGTGACGCCGTGCCGTGCTGCTCCGGATCCGCCGAGAACGACGGGGCTTGCAGGATGGTGAACTCCGGAACCATTTCAGAAAGCTCTGACTGGATGGGACGAATGAACATGTTGCGGGCGAAGAGGCTATGCCAGGCCTGTTCGGTGATGACCCTGATGGGCATCCTGTGCTCCGGGTCGGCGCCTACATAGAGATCTTGAATGAAGAGATCACGCTGGCTGAGATGGTCGGCGACCTGCTGGTGCAGAGTGTCGAACTGTGCCGCGTCGAATGGCTGGTTGACCGAACCCCACCATACGTGCTCGTCGCTGGGGGATTGTTTGACAAAGAACTTGTCCTTTGGTGAGCGGCCCGTGTACTGGCCGGTTGAGACCGAAAGAGGTCCGTGGCTGGCAAGCTCGCCCTCGCCGCGTTTGAGCGCTTCTTCATACAGCCTGGCCGGCGCCAGATTCCAGAACACTTCTTTCCTCGGTCGAACACCATGGTTCTCCAGACCATGCCTGCTGGCCGTCCGATCGGGTGCCTGTACCATCAGCTCTTCTCCTCAGATTTGCCTCGTCGTGTCGGGGCTGGTTGTGGGCACGTCCAAACGCGAGCCGACCGCAGCCCCCTCATAGGTGAATCATAACTGAGACGCGCACATGGCAGGGTTCGCATAGCCGCAAAGTCTGGTGACAAGTCGCTCATCTCAGTACAAAAGATGTTTGACATTGGTACTTGCACATATCCGCATATGGTGATATCATCTAGGTAATGATGTGAGGTTGCAACGGATTGCAGCCTACAGCGAAACGCCAAGGAGGCCGCACGATGAACCCGTTCACCCGTTTCGTCCGCTCGATGAGGAGCACTGTCGCCCGCACCGATGCCGGTTTTGAGTCTTACTATGGAGCTCTGGCTCAGGCGCAGCCCCATGGCGGCCCGAACGCCGCGAAGCGCGCCGCGACTACCTTGAAGCCCGCCGCCTTAGCGACCGGTTCGGCCTGTACTAAGCAACAATCTCCCTCGCATAGGCGAGTCTGGACAGGTGGCCCGCCACCTGTCCAGCCTCATGTTTACCGGAGGTGGTTGGCGCACATCCCGAACGTTGCTATACTCGGTATCGGTCGTTGACGTGGCGCATTCGTCTAGCGGCCTAGGACACCGCCCTCTCAAGGCGGAGATCACGGGTTCGAATCCCGTATGCGCTACCAGCAAGCGGCCCCCAATCCGAGGGGCCGCTTTTTTGTGCCCGTCGATCGCTCGATTGACAGGTGTCACCTCCTGTCGCAAGATGCCCTCCGAGAATCGGATGTTCTATCGCAGAGAGGTTTGCTTGTGCTTCACGAAGATCTCAAGCGGCGGGTACTGGAAGAAATCGACCGCAACGCCGACCATCTGATTGCAGTCGGCGAGCGCATCTACCGCGATCCCGAACTCGGTTTCAAGGAGTTCCGTACCTCCAAGATTGTCGCCCAGGAGTTTGGACGCCTGAACCTTGGCTTTGAAGAGGGGATCGCGATTACCGGCCTCAAGACCATCGCCGAGCGTCCGGGCGGTGGGACTGGGCCGACGGTCGGCGTCATCGGCGAGCTGGACTCGGTGCTCGTGTCCGACCACGAGTTCGCCAACCCCGAGACCGGCGCGGCCCATTGCTGTGGGCACAATGCGCAGCTGATGACGATGCTTGGAGTGGCCAACGGGCTGCATCAAGTCCGGCGTGCTCGTCGGAGCTGGCCGGTCAAGTCGCCTTCTTCGCGATGCCCGCCGAGGAGTACGTCGAGATCGACTACCGCGTCGAGCTTGCGAGACAGAGGCAAGACCGAGTTTCTGGGCGGCAAGAGCGAGATGATCCGGCTCGGTGCGTTCGATGATGTCGACATGGCGATGATGGTGCACGGCGCCAGCAGCCAGAACATGAAGGCCAAGGCCGGGATCAGCTCGTCGAACAACGGCTTTGTCGGCAAGCAGGCCAGGTTCATTGGCAAGGCCGCGCACGCCGGCGGCGCGCCGCACCGCGGCATCAATTCGCTCTACGCCGCCCAGCTCGCGCTCTCTGCGATCAACGCGCAGCGTGAGACGTTCAAGGACGAGGACACGGTGCGCATCCACCCGATCCTGACCCGTGGTGGTGACCTGGTGAACGTCATCCCGAACGACGTGCGTTTCGAGACGATGATTCGCGGCAAGACGGCCGAGGCCATCGACGATGCGTCGTTCAAGGTAGACCGCGCGCTGCGGGCAGGCGCGGTGGCCATGGGTGGCCAGGTCGAGATCACGACCCTGCCGGGCTACATGCCGCTCTTCAACGACCCGGAGATGTCGCGTCTGTTCAAAGACAACTTCCTGACCTTCCACGGTGAGGACGACTGGGAAGACACCGGGCACCGCACCGGCTCGACCGACATGGGCGACATCGCCCACATCATGCCGGCGCTGCACCCGCACGTCGGCGGATTCTCCGGCACCGGACACGGGAGCGACTGGGCCATTGAGGACAAGTACATGGCCTATGTGTTCCCGGCCAAGCTGATGGCGATGACGGTCATCGACCTGCTGGCCGACGGTGCGACCGCCGCCAAGGAGCTGCTCGCCAACCACACACCGGTGATGACCAAGGATGAGTATCTGACGTTCATGCGCTCGAACGCCCGCAAGGAGAGCTTCGACGGCGCGGCCGTCGGACCGTCCTAGCATCCACCTCGACCCGCCGTGCCATCAACCCTGGTAAGGGAGGGCCTTGTGCCCTCCCGAATACCCGGGAGTAAAGCGAGGGAGGGCTCCGTGCCCTCCCTACTGGTATCAGCGTAAGCGATATGAGGTCCAGCGACCCTCGTTGGTCATCGTGACTCGGGATGATGGTGTCACCCCCGTCGGGGAGGAGCTCGTCTCCTCCCGAACCCCCGGTCCGCTCGAGGCGGGAGGAGTCGAGCTCCTCCCCGACCGACGGAACCCAGGAACGTGACAACTGCCCTGTGGTCCAGTACTGAGCTTGATCGTCATCCTGCGTTTGATCGTCATCCTGACGCAAGGAAGCTCCCTGAGCAGTCAACGATCTCTGGTCCAACGCCTCGGGTGTCTGGCAAGAGATCCTTCGCTTCCGCTCAGGATGACTCATAGGCGCAGGATGATGATGTCACCTCCGAATGACGAATAGGCGCAGGATGATGGTGTCTTCTCCGACCGACCGACGCAATCCCGGCGCGTGACAACGCCCCTGTGGTCCAGTACTGAGCGCAGTCGAATGGATTAGCCAGACACATGGGGGGTTAAACAGATCCATTCGACTGCGCTCAGGATGACGGCCGTAGCGGTATTCTCTGCCCATTGGTTCCCTGAGTAGTTGCACATGGGAGGGTACGAGACCCTCTACCCGACTCGAATGGGTTCGTCCGTTCACTCCATCACCGTCAGCTCCGGATTTGCTCCTGTTGGAGTTCTCCGTTCGCTTCACTCGACGTAACCCGCTATACTGTCGTGTATCGTCACAATTAATCGAACGGGGGCACGCTGATGTCTGGATTGCTCAAAAAGCTCCGTCAGAGGATATCGCCGTCGCATGCCGACACGATTGCCGATGCAGTCGAGAAGCATGTGACTGAGGAGCGCGTTGACTCGGCCGCGGAACGCCTTCCCGGCGGTAGCACGATCGCGGACAAGACGCCCGAGGATCTGAACACCAGGGCGGCTGACGCGACGCGAGGCACGCTGGGCTGGAAGAAGCCCGAATCCTAGCTCTCGACTCCGCACCAGTTCACGAGCATAACAGCGATCGTCTTGGCGGCTGTCATGAGATCGGTAATCGAGATGTGCTCGTCCACATGATGGGCGACGCGGACATCACCTGCACCGTACATCACACACGGCATCGCTCCGAGCAGGGTGAAGAGGCGCATGTCGGCGCCGTAGGGGACGCCTTCGATAAGGGGCTTGCTCCCGGTTACCTGCGCGTGCGCTTTGAGAATTGCCTGGCTGATGGGCGCGTCAACCGCAGTCTCAGCGGGCGCAAACTGGCCGCCAAACCATTCCACTTCCGGCCGATGCTCTCGTGAGCCAGGCATCGTTGCCGGCGACAGCCATGATCCGGTTGATAACGGACTCCCGAAACTCGTCCACATCCTCCCCCGGAATCAGGCCGATCCGGCCCTCCGCAACTAGCTGCTCGGGCACGGTCGATGCCCAGGTACCGGCTCTGCAGGACACCGAAACTGATCGGGATCTTGTTGGACAGGTGGTCGTAGAGTGGGTGCTGGAGCGTTGCATTGCGCTCTCTCTCGAACGCCAGCAGATCCTGAAAGATCGGGATGAACTTCTCGATGGCCGAGACGCCTTCATCACGTACCGCACCGTGCGCGGACTTGCCCCGAATCGTTAACCGCAACACCAGCGAACCGCCCTGGGCGGGGACGAGCGCTAATCTAGTGGGTTCGGTGATCAAGGCAGCATCGGCCTGATGCCCGCGCAGAATCGTCGACAGCGCTCCGACTCCCCCATTTTCCTCACCAACAGTGGCTGCGATCGTTACATCGCCGGCCAGCCGGATTCCGAGCGAGTCCAGCGCGTCGAGAGCGAGCAGGTATGAGACAAGCCCGCCCTTCATGTCGCACGATCCCCTGCCATAGAGCAGGTCGCCTTTGACGACACCGGAGAGAGGCGGATAGGTCCAGAGAGACTCGTCCCCGTAATCGACCGTGTCCATGTGTGCATTCAGAAGGATCGAGCGGCCGTTCCCGCTCGCGGTGCGTTTGCCCACGACGTTGGGACGGCCTGCGAAGACGGTCTCCTCGCCAACGTGCCAGTAATACGGTGCGATCTCCTCTGGCGTCGCTTCCCAGCGGTCGATGCCGAGGTCGCGTTCACGCAAGAGCCGCTCTACGACATCCTGGGCCGGTTCTTCGGCGCCGGTGATCGAAGGTGCCGCCACCAGCTCCTGCAGCATCTCGATGGCGATGTCACGGTTGGCGTCGATCGTCTGGGAAATCGAGCTTACAAGTGTGTTGTCGGACACGCGGGATTCTCCTCGTCTGCAAGCAATTTAGCCGCAGGCAGGATAGCACGTGATTACATCCGCGCCGGACTGGTTTAGAATCCCAGAGTGTTACTGTGATCTGTGACGTGAAACGGGAGAGGGGATCCATGGCCGACAGCGACAGTGGAGTGTTCCGGTCCAGGCTGGAGCGGACGCAGGCTGAGATGGAGCGGCAGGGCGTTGATTTCCTGTTCGTGACGCCTTCGTCCGACATGATCTATACGCTGGGCTATCCGGCACATTCTTCGGAACGCTTGACCCTGCTTGGGATTCCTCGCGACGGCGGGCCGTTCGTCGTCGCGCCGAAGCTGGAGTCAGTCCGGCTGCGCGACCGTAGCGACATTGTGGACATTCATGCCTGGGATGAGACCGAGTCTCCAACCGAGCTCGTGGCACGCCTCGTCGAAGGGGCCGGTGGCGCGTCGATTGCCGTCAGCGATCAGACCTGGGCCGGTTTCCTGATCAAGCTGCAGAGCGTCATGCCGGGGGCGCGTTTCGTTTCCGCGACACCGGTGCTGCGCGAGCTGCGCATGATCAAGGACGAGCAGGAGATTGAGAACATCAGGACGGCATCGGCCAAGACGGACGCGGCCTGGGAGCAGTTCGTCGCGACCACGAAACTCGCGGGGAAGACCGAGCGCGAGGCGGCAGACGTGCTGGCCGGGTTGTTGGCAGAGCAGGAACTCGGTCGACCAACCTTCCTGATCGTCGGCAGTGGTCCCAACTCAGCCTCGCCACACTACATGACGGGTGAGCGAGTTATCCAGGAAGGTGACGCGGTCGTCTTCGACTTCGGCGCGCCCTGGAACTACTACACGTCCGACATCACCCGGACAGTCCACGTTGGCGAGCCGAGTGAGGAGTACCGCAAGGTCTACAACATCGTCCTGGAAGCCAACCGTGCTGCGTTCGCGGCAGTTAAACCGGGCGTCGCGTGCCAGGAGATTGACCGGGCAGCGCGCGAGGTGATCACCGATGCCGGGTATGGCGAGTATTTCATCCATCGCGTCGGTCATGGCCTGGGACTCGACGGTCACGAAGAGCCTTATATGGTGGAAGGCAATGAGCTGCCGTTGCGGCCAGGCATGGTCTTCTCTGATGAGCCTGGTATCTACATGCCCGGCAAGTTCGGCGTGCGCATTGAAGATATTCTCGTCTGCACCGAGACCGGCGCCGAGAGCTTCAACCACACCAACCGCGAGTTGATCGTGATGGAGTAGGGGCTTCGTGTCCTCTCACGCGTTTCAACGCCAGTAATTATGGGGAAGTGCGGACTGGTATGGGTGTCATCCTGAGCGAGGCCCGACAACTGCGCACTCCGGGCAGGTTCCGCGGAGTATTGGGGGTCATCCTGAGTACTGGACCACCGGGGAGTTGTCACGCGCCGGGGTTGCGTCGGTCGGGGGCGACACCATCATGGAGGTCGAGTGAACGGCGCTCGTCAGTCATCCTGAGCGCAAGCGAAGGATCTCGTGCTCGACTCCCGAGACGTTTGACCAGAGATCCTTCGCTTGTGCGCTCAGGATGACTATCAAGCTCAGGATGACTGATGAACGCTCAGGATGACATGCGACACCGCGTACTCCGGCGACAAAACCGGGAGGGCACGAAGTCCTGCCCTACGAAAACATGGTGGGAGTGATGAACGAGAACAATGGTTCGTGGTCCGAGATTGATTCGGAGCTGTTCATCCTGTTGGGGATGGTTGCCGTCCCCGGCCGCGATGAGCAGATGGCAACGGTGGCCGCGCTCTTACCGTTCGATCGGGACGCCGAGTTTCGCGTGGTTGAGCTGGCCAGCGGGCAGGGGCTGCTGGGTTACACGCTGCTCGACTGTTTTCCGAACGCGAGGTTGCTCGCCCTGGACGGATCGGTCGTGATGCTGGCGAAGGCGTCCGAGCTGCTTGTCCCTTACCTAAATCGCTGCGAGCTTGCAGAGTTCGACCTGATGGAAACGGACTGGCTTGAGCGCATAGACGGCGCCGGCAGTGTCGTGTCGTCGCTGACGATTCACCATCTGTCTGACGAGGGTAAGCAGCAGCTATTCAGATCCGTCTTCGAGCGGCTGGCGCCCGGCGGGGCGTTTATCATTGCGGACCTGGTGCATCCACAGCGCCCCGAAGCGACCGAGCTCTTCGCCGGAGGTTGGGACTACATGGCCTCGCAGCAGTCGCTCATCGAGGCTGGAAACGAGGAACCCTACGAGCTCTTTCTGAAAGAGCGATGGAACCACTACCGGTACCCCGATGACATGGATACGCCATCGCCGCTGTTTGACCAGTTGCGCTGGTTGAGCGAGGCAGGCTTTGTCGGGGTCGACTGCTTCTGGATGCGTGCCGGTCATGCCGTCTACGGCGGCTACAAGCCGGGTGGTACGCCGCCACACCAGCCGGTGGGGTTTGAAACGGCGCTTGAGTCCGCCGAGAACGCGATACAAGCGTCGATTGACCTGAATTTAGGACCTGACTGGTGGGAGAGGGAATGACAGGACTACCGACGAGAGCTGAAGTTGTCATCATCGGCGCGGGGATCATGGGGTGCTCGATCGCCTATCACCTGGCCGAGCGCGGGATCACCGATGTTGTCGTGATCGAGCGCGACATGATCGGCCGAGGCGCGACGGCGGACGCAGCCGGCGGGATCCGCCAGCAGTTCTCAACCGAGACGAACATCCGCCTGACGCAGCTCAGCCTGGAGTACTGGGAGAACTTCGAGGAGCGCTTCGGGGTCGATATCAATTTCCGGCAACAGGGATACCTGTTCCTGTTGACGGATGCGGAGAACGTGAAGGTCTTCAAACAGAATCTCGCGTTGCAGCAGTCCCTTGGCGTCCCGGCGCGGTGGGTGGAACCGGATGAGATAGGGCGGCTGAATCCGGCGGTCTCTCTGGATGGCGTGCTCGGGGGAACGTACTGCCCGCGAGATGGGTGGGCTGACACGTCGACGAGCACGATGGGTTTTGCTAGCGCAGCACGCCGCATGGGCGTGAAGATTGTTGAAGAGTCGCCAGTCACGGGGATCGATGTTGAGAACGGGCGTGTCACCGGCGTGAGGGTCGGCGATCAGCGGATCAGCAGTCCCCTGGTCATTTGCTGCAGTGGTCCGCAGACCAACGCTGTTGGCAAACTGGCCGGGCTGGACCTGCCGATCGAGCCGCACCGGCGCATGTCGTTCATCACCGAGCCCTTCGATCGCATCCCGGCCACCGTGCCGTTCACGATCGAGTTTGAGCGCTCGCTCTATTTCCACCCAGAGAGCACCGGTTTCCTGTTCGGCATGAGCAATCCTAACGAGCCGCCATCCGACAACAAGTCGGTTGATGACGACTGGATGTACACCAATATCGAGGCGTTGATCGAGCGCGCTCCAGTCTTCGAAGAGGCGACCGTTATGCGCGGTTGGGCAGGTTTCTACGAGATCACTCCAGACGACAACCCGATCCTCGGCCACGTGCCGGACCTTGAGGGGTTCATCGTCGCCGCCGGTTTCTCGGGTCACGGCTTCATGCAGGGGCCGGCGATCGGGAGGGCGATTTCGGAGCTGGTGCTGGATGGAGAAGCCCGGGTGCTGGACCTGTCCGCGTTCCGCCCGGGCCGTTTCCAGGAGGGTGCGTTGTTACAGGAGCACAACGTGATTTAGTCAGATGGATTTGGTCATCCTGTGTGCAGTCCCACAACCGCGTTCACAGCAGACTTCGCGAAGTATTGGTGGTCATCCTGGGTACTGGACCACCGGGGCGTGGTCACGCTCCGGGGTTCCATTCGCCCCGTAGGGGAGGAGCTCGTCTCCTCCCGCCTCGAGCGGACCGGGGTTTCGGGAGGAGACGAGCTCCTCCCCTACGAGGGGACACCATCATCGTGGTGTAGTACTGAGCGAAGTCGAATGGATCAGCCATAACCGACGGGATGTGTAACGGATCCATTCGACTCCACGGAGCCTGCCGTGAGCGCAGTTGAAGGGTTCCGCCCACTAATGACCAAGAGAGGCGTGCGTCGCTCGGGATGAGTTAAAGAAGGCGCGCTTCACTGCGGACGGTACAAAGACGCGCTGCGGTTCTCTGTAGATGACGATCTCGGGAGCACTTCGATGGTGATCGGTTTCGGCTACGTCACACTTCACATCCTCGAGAGCCACTCACTCAAAGAGAAGCGGCGGGTTGTGCGCTCGCTACTCGAGCGGGCGCGTAATCGCTTCAACGTGTCGATCTCCGAGGTCGATCACCAGGATTCGTGGCAGGTGGCCGGGATAGGGTTTACCTGCATCACCAGCTCCAGCAGCCACGCCGACAGCATGCTGGCGGAGATTATCAGCTACATCGAGGCGCATGTGACGTTTGGCTCGTTGGCCGATGTGCACACGGAGTTGATTCACGTTGATTGACCCGCACGGCTGGAAGGCGTTACTGTAGACGAACGAGGAACGCGAGACAGGGAGGAACCGATCATGACGGCTACCGACAACTACACGATTGACCGCTTTGTTGAGGATGCCAAGGCAGTGCTCGCAGCCGCAGACGGGGATCGCCAGCGGGTGGTAAGCGAATTACAACCGCTGGTCGAGAAGGTGCTCTGGGACGACGGCCTGTTTGACGAGAAGTACCGCGCCGAACCGGAGAACGGCCGGCCGCGCTACAGCTACCACCACGAGTCGGATGGCTCCCTGCAGATCTATGTCGTCGAGTTTGCGCCGGGCATTCCCACCCCCGTGCATGACCACGTCACCTGGGGGTTGATCGGGACTTGCGGTGGCAAGCAGCTCACCCATCGTTACCAGCGAGTTGACGACGGCAGCGAGCATGGCAAGGCGCAGCTGAAGCTGATCTCCGAAGCGGTGTTGGAGCGGGGTTCGGTCTATCCGCTATTGCCCCCGAACGATATTCACCGCATCGAATCGGTTGACGGTGTGCCTAGCTACTCGCTGCACGTTCTTGGCGCGGACCTCGGCCGGCAGCATCGCAACATCTTTGACGTCGAGACCGGTGAGGTGACGGCAGTCGAGGGACGCGGGATGTAGCATCGGTCGCGAGAGGTTGCTGGACAGCGCGTGAAGAGAACAGCAACCGTAGCGCGAGCACGTCATTCCAGTAGCCGAGCGGGATGTCCTGGAACAGTGGCATCAGATTGCGCGCCGCGTTAGCGGCGCGCATGGTCTGGCTAACCTTGCTCGGGTCATTCTTGGTCGTCGGCTTGCTCTACTGGCAAGCTCTCGGGTTTGCGTTCCTGTTTGACGACACGTTCGATCTGCCCAGGGTTGAGGGTCGCAGCTACCTGTCCCTGCTCACGTCGTCGGAGGGGTACTCCTACTATCGTCCAGGCCCGTTCCTTATCTGGAAGCTCTCGCACGATCTTCTCGGCTACTACAGCGCGCCACTGCTCCATCTCATGCCGCTTCTGTTTCATGCTCTGGCAGGCTGGTTACTCTATCTCCTGGTATCGAGGCTCGGCGCTGGGCATTGGGCCGTTCTGCCGGGGTTGCTCTTCCTGACATATCCATTCTCCTACCAGAACATCGCAATCGTTGGCGTGCTCTTCCATCCTCTGGCTGGCGCCGCGATCCTCGCCAGTCTGAACCTGTATCTCTCCGCCCGTCAGTCTGCGGAACGGCGCGCCTGCGTACTGTATTCCAGCGCGCTGGCTGCAACGCTGGTGGCGCTGTGGTCGCACGAATCAGGGGTGGTGGTCGCACCGCTCATCGTCGCGTTGGAGGCGTTGATCCTGTGGCAACGGGGACAGCGCCGGCCATCCTGGTGGGTGTTGGGGCACAGCGTTGCAACGCTCGCATTTGTCATTGCCTGGCTGACCGTTGAGAAGACGGCCTTTGGCGAGACGGTCACGCTGGGCGATCTGCATCCCAAGGCACTGTTCTTTGCCCAGGGGTTCACCTATCCATTATCTGCTCAGATACAGTGGTTGGACGACCGTGCAGGCTGGGCGCCGGGAATTCTGCAGGTGCTGGCGCTGGCTCTCGCGTTTGTCTTTGGTGCGTATGTGCGGGACTGCAGAGTGAAGGGTGACCTCACCCGGCTGGCGTATCCGGTCGCCGGCCTGACGATTGCCGGCGTCGCCGCACTGCCGTCGATGGCCAGACTCTCCTGGCCATATGTTGAGGACGCCCCGCGCCTGTTGTATCTGGTGGGGATCGGGTCGGCGCTGTTCTGGGGGCTACTCCCCGCGCTCGATTTCGGACGGAAGCGGGTTACCGTCGTCTGGCGCATTGCGACGCTTGGATTTCTCCTGGCGGTGGTTCTCCAATCGTGGGTGTTTGTTGACCGCCGGATGGAGATGTTCGCCAGTGGAAGCAGCGCCGTTCATGGAATTGTTGGTGCGGGTGAGCGCCACGTTGGCCGGGGCATCCTTGTCATGAATGCTCCATCCTGGCTGGCTCAGCATCAGTATGAGTACCCCTACGGTCATCTTGGCGTGCAGGTGATGCCAGCTTATATCGGGCTGGACCGCGTCGTGTACACGAGCTCAAGGTGGAATGTCCACGTCGATGCGGCGTCCGCCAGTCTCGCCCCCGACGTCGCCGGTGGTCGTTTCACATTCGGGCCACATGGAGCCGCGATGACCGCTGCGGAGCTGGACGGATTGTTGCGTGAAGGCCGGGTTGTCTACGATGTCAGGCGGGAAGGTGACGGATTCGAGTTAATCGAGATCGGGCGGCTGGCGATGGGTGGTGGAGGAATCACCGATCAGGTGGTGGAACTCGAGCATGTCCCGGTTGCGGTTGGACGCATGCGGAGCGTGAACGATGACAACCGGCTGAGCCTCTATCTCTCGTGGCACGTCGCAGGTACGCTCCGAGGAGAGCACGCCGTCCGGGTGGAGCTCGTGAACGAGGCGGGCGCGGTGGTCGATCGCTACCAGGGACTCGCGCTCGCCGGCGTTTCCGACCCCGCGCTCTGGCAGCCAGGCGACCGGATCGACGATCGGTTCATTTTCGAGCGTCCGGTCGCCGGTACCTATACGATCCGGGCAGGCCTGGGGGGAAACGCCGTCGAGATCGGCGAGATTGTCGTCACGAACTGATCGAGCTAGCGCGGTACGACATCCAATTGCACGACGGCGTTGCGGATGCCGTCGGTTACCAGCACCGTGTTGGTATCCTGCCCGGCGGCGATGCCGTAAGGCCGCAGCATGTCTGAATCAGTAAGTGGATCATCCCGCTGTCCATCAGCGTCGAAGCTGATGACCTGGGCATTGGTCGATACGGTGACGAACAGGCGACTATCCGCCCCGACCGTCAGGTAGGGCTCGAAGAAGGTGAGACCGTCCCATTCTGGTACGTCCCAGGCTTCAAGCGGCTCACCGTCATGTGAGAATCGCGCCACGCGGGCGTTGTGGGAGTCGGCGACGAACACCGCGTCGGCGGTGACGGCGATACCCACTGGTTCCAGCAGCTGGCCTTCTGCGGAACCAGGTGACCCGAACATCGTTACGAACTCGCCGTCGCGGTTGAAGACCTGCACCCGTTCGTTTCCAGTGTCGGTCACGTAGACCTGGTCATCGTGGACCGCAACGCCTCGTGGGCCGTAGAAGAGGCCGGGGTTGGAGGCGGTCGCATCGGGATCGTCCTGCGCGTCGAAGAACGACCCCCAGCCGGTGATGTATTCACCGTCGAGGCTGAAGACCTGGATGCGATGGTTCCAGGTGTCGGCGACATAGACGCGGTCGCCGTCAACCGCGATACCACCGGGCCCTCCCTGCCCGCCACCGGGGAAGCTGGCAAACTGGCCGGGCTCCGCGCCCTGGCGGCCAAACGCTCGGACGAAATCACCAAACGGATCGAAGACCTGCACGCGGTGATTGCCCGCGTCGACGACATAGGTTGTGCCGTCGTCAGCGACGTCGATGCCGCGCGGCGCGTTGAACTGTCCGCCCTCGGTTCCCGCGCCCGCTTCATCCGCGAGGGAATAGGGACCGGTTGGTCCAAAGAGGCGCTCGCCGATTGCCGGAATCACCATTAGCTGGAACATGCGCTCGTCTTCGGGCGCGGGTGCGGTACGGTCGATCAGGAAGCCCCAGAACGATCGCCAGTCGCTGATGCTGACGACACCGCCGATCAGATCGGCCCAGTTCGGCGAGTCGTAAATGCCGGGTGAGTCGTAGGAGAACAGGTAGGGTCGTCCGACCAGCCCCGGTGCAGTTTCGTCCGTGATGGTGTCGCCTTGCACGAATGCGACCTGCACATCCCCGGCCAGTGTATCGACACCGGGCTCGAAGACGGTCACATTTGGGTAGTCGCGGAAGTACCACAACAGCGGCTGGCTGAGCGCCTCGTCGATGGCGATACGCAGCCCGTGTCCTCCGGTTGGGTCCTGGGGAGTACGGTAGATGATGGACGGATTCTGGCTGGAGTCGTTGTTTCGCGTGAGATCGCGGGAGATGCGCTCGACGCGCTCGATGACCGCCGGAACGCTGGGGGCGATCGACCCTTCGGCGAGCGGGTCCATCGGCTCACCAGGGCGCTCGCTGGCTGCCAGAACGCTTGAACGGACTGTCAAGGCGCTGAGTACCAGGAGCGCGGTTGTGAGTAGCAGCACGAGTCGATAACCACTCAGCCGCGGACCCAGATAGGATAGACCGACTGCCAGCGGGAGGACGACGACCAGGCTGATGAGCAGGAACCGGAAGATCCAGGCAGCGCCGTCAATGCCGCCATCCGCGGACACCAATCCGATCAGGCTGGTGACTGCGAAGAAGAGCACCAGGAGCGCGAGCACATAGAGCGTCGCTGGGCCTCGTCTCAGAAGCGACCAGGGAATGCGCTCGACAAGATACGCTCCACCAACTCCGGCCAGGAGCGCTAGCGGCAGAATGATGAGTCCGTGCCCGGCGATGCCGGTATCACCCAGGAGCGAAACGATCACCAGCGCGGCGAGAGTCCAGAGCCCCACGGCACGAACCAGCGTGCGCTGCGGCGCGGCGACCAGCGCGACAAGTGCCAGAACGATCAGGATTGGCTCATTGATAATCAGGTTGAACAGCGGAACATGGAAGCGGTCGCCTGCGTTCGCCAGATGTGTAGTGAACAACTGGTCGAGCATCCCGCTGGTTGCACTCCATACCCCTGCAGGGCGCGTAAAGAGCGCGGTAGACACGAGCACATAGGTCGCGACAAATGTGCCGCCAATCAAGGTCGCGGCGGGCCTCGTTGAAGCCTTCGTGGATCGCGATAGCAGATAGAGCGCAAAGACCGCGAGTAACAACGCCGGGAGGCCGAGCGGGCCTGCAAGCACGAGTAGCGCGGCCGAGACGCCGGTCAACACGGGCCAGAGCGTGGAAGGGCGTTCTCGGGCAACGAGCGCGCAGCCGAGCACCGCGAGGGTGAGCCCCACCAGGAGCGCGCCGCCGTCGATTCTCCGAGACGTTGCGACCATGGTGGGCGAGAGCGCGATCAGGATACCGGTAGCAGCGGCCGTCGTTGGACCAATCCAGCGCCCGAGCCGCAGCGTGAGGACGACGACCGCCACTCCGGCGACGGCCGCGCTGATCCGGGCGACGGAATCGACCGAGTCGCCCAGAAACATGAAGAGCGCCGTCCATTCGACAAGGAACGGACGCCCCAGAAGGTCGTTCGGGACGTCGTTGCCCAGCAGAAGGTCGCGCGCCGCCAACGCAGTTTCGCCCTCCCCCGCCGAAAACGCCCAGCGATCAAGCCCGGGCAGGCGCAGCAACCCCGCAAAGAGAATCGCCGCGACAACGGCGATCCACCGTCCGGTCGACAGCGTTATTGAGAGACGATGGTCCAGGACGCTATCGTGGGCGGCAGCCGCTCGCCACTGTTCTTCCCGGTCTAAGGGCATCTCGCCGGCCAAAGGTTGTCCTTTCAGAGTGCTTTTCTGTCAGCCAGTTCTAATAGCGAATGGTATTGAACGCCGGCAGCAGATCGTTCCGGATAAAGAGCTGGAAGTTGTACGACTCGATCGGCGCGGGCAGCTCGCGAAACGCGACAAGCCGGAACTTTTCGAGCTGTTCTTCAGGCTCGCGCATGGACGAGATGGAGCTGAAGACGCTGGCCGCGATATCGGTGAAGCCGAAAGGTCCCTCTGCTTCAGTCTGGTAGTTCTGGCGCCACTCCTTGTTGAGCTCGGGGGCGATGGCAAATTTCCGGTACGTCGCCTCCTCAGGGAACCACCAGCGCATGGCGTACTCCTGCCCGGTGTATCCGGAGAGCATGGCGCGGTTGTCGTCGGTGAGATGCTCGCTGGCGATGAAGACGACTGGCGCATCAGGAGGCGTGCGCAGCTCGGTTCCGAAGAAACGCCGGTTGGTGTAGTTGCGCAGATACCACTGCATGGGCCAGGAGGTGCCGGAATCATAGTAGACCGGCATGTCCAGTCCTCCGGTGAGCTCGCGAGAGAGCTTGCCGATGTCCTCGACGGCCTGGGTGACATCCGGGGAAGACTGCACATAGATGAGCTGGTCGCGTGGAACGTCACCCTCAGCGTAGGCCATGCGGTACCCGATGTGGAGCTGAGCCACGAGCAGGAGCCCGACAATACTCAGTCCACCGATTGCGATTGCGGAGCGGCCACCAAGCTTGCGCATACCCCAGCCGAGCAGGGCGAGAATCGCGAGCGCCGGCAGGTAGAGTAACCAGGGGTTGTCTGCGATCTCCGGCCGCATCGTGCGTACGAGTTGGTTTTCGACGGTCACCCAGGGACCAGCGCTACCCCAGGTCCAGAGCATGAACCAGCTAACGCACGCGAGCGCTACGCCGATGACCAAGATCAGCGCGCTCCGAGCAGGCAAGATCCCCGATCGGGCACGCGCTTCAACGCGCTCGATCGTATCGCCGATCAGCGCGCCGGAGAGCAGGATCATCGGCAGTGCCATGTGGACCGACAGCCATGGCATTTTCTCGCCCGCCCAGGAGAAGATCGCCAGGTGCACCATAGTCCACCAGAAGAAAAGCGCCCAGATGTAGTTGCGCCGGCCAACCGGACGCCCCTGCCGGATCGCCGGGACGATGCGCTTGAGGGTGAGTATTCCGGCAATCGGGCTCAGCAGCACTGCAATGAGCTCGTACTGCGGCAGGATCAGCAGGTAGTAGAACCAGGGCTGGTCTCCACGCTGGACGTCCTGCTGTCCGAGCCAGTAACCGAGCGCGCCAACCGTGCCGCTAGCCAGCCCAGTCCAGTTCGTGAAGAGGGTGGTGTAGAGCGTTATGAAGATGACGGCGCCGCCACCCAGCCCAAACCACATGCCCTTGCGGTCAAGCAGCCCATCCAGCATCACGCGTGTGGTCGTGTGCTCCTCGGTTGATCCCAGGACACCCTGAAACCAGCTTTTCCCAGCGCGTACCCGGTTCAACACGACGATGACCGCGGCGGCCGCGAGCACAAGGATGCCGAGCATCGTCAGGGTGACTGGGTGCGACGCGAGATCGAACGAGAACGCCCGAATGTTCTCGGATGTCGGATCCTCCCAGGGGATGGTGGGCAGCGGACTGACGCCGAGGCTGGGTAGGCCAACCCAGACCGCACCGAGCGCCACGAGTGTGAGTGCCGCGATACCCAGCAGCGATCGGTTGATCTGCCAGGCCATGATCGTCCCAACGAACGTCACGAGCATGAAGGCAATAATGAAGGAGACTTCGAGCGTCGTGAACAGGAAGCCGGTGGTGAGCCAGACGGCGATGATCCACTTGCTCTCGCGTTTTTCCAGATAGCGCAACATCGAGAACACGATGACGAGCGTGCAGAACAGCACGTAGGGATCGTGCCGGTTGAAGCGCGTATAGAACAGAATCGTCGGCGAGAGCAGGAGCAGCGTCGAGCAGGCCAACGCTCCCCATTTGCCAAGGAACTGCGGGCCGCGTAACAGTGCTGGTAGCAGCACAATCGCCACTCCCAGTAACGCGGGGATGATGCGCGTCGTGTATTCACTATCGCCAAAGAGAAAATAGGCGAGCGCGTTGCTATGAAAGAGCCCCGGCCCGTGCATCATCGGGTCGTGGACGTAACCCTCGCCGGCGTACAGCAGCCAAGAATAGTAGCTGTGCAGGCTCTCGTCGTGGTGTTGTGCCTTATAGGTGAGATCCCACAAGCGAGTGAGAACGGCAAGCAAGGCGATAATCGCGTAGAGTAAGCCCTCGACGGTGACGTGAAGCCGGACACCGCCGGACGCAGGTAACGTCTCTGATTGAACGTCTGGTTGCCCGGTGCGCGTAGTCGTCCGATGGTTGGTCATCGCGGTGGAATGCTGGCTGGGAGCACGCAAGAGTGGACCACGCAGAAAGGTGGCGCTGAATGCGCGGACTGTTGAGCGTGGGTTCATCGAGCGCAGGTCATTCCATCGATTCAGTTGAATAAACATCATGACTTCGGACGCTGGAGGCGTAGCATGCTCTTCGCCGCCATCTTGACGCATAGTGTACACAGGGTACTTGCACTGCTCATTGTAACGTTCCCGGCCCGATTGGTCCGGGCAATCATCCCGATACAATCCTCAGAACGGTAAATGGCAACGGAAATGGTGGGTAGTGAATGGACGCGACGCGATACGGCCACAGATCCAGGCCAGGCATTCCAGGGCGCTCTGCGACGTTGCTGGTAGTGTCGGATGGGGGTGGAACGACCGCGGAGGCGGCTGTTGAGGCGGCGATGGCCCAGTTTCCTGATGTGAATTTCACGATCCTGCGCCGGCCCGGTGTCCGCACGCGTGAACAGGTGCTGCAGGTGGTGCATGAGGCGGCCGTCGCCCGCGGGATCGTGGTGCACACCATTGTCATACAGGAGATCCGGCGCTTGCTCGTGAGCGAGTGCCGCTTGCGGTTATTGCCGCATTTTGACCTGATCGGCCCACTTATCGGCCACATTACCCAGGAGGTGGGTCAACTGCCGATCCTGCAGCCGGGCGCCGCGCGGGCGATCGACATCGATTACTTTCAGCGGATCGACGCGATCCAGTTCACCGTACAACACGACGATGGACAGGCTATCGAGGGGTTGCCTGATGCCGACATCGTGCTGGTGGGTGTCTCCCGCTGTTCGAAGACGCCGCTCTCGATCTATCTGTCGATGCGCGGCTGGAAGGTCGCGAACATCCCGATCGTGCTTGGAATTGAGCCACCTGCCAAGCTGGAAGAGATCGACCAGACGAGAATCGTGGCACTGTGGATTGACCTGGAGCAATTGATCGAGATCAGGCGGAACCGGCTCGAATCCCTGGACCAGGTGCGGGATGGTGACTATGCGCACCCCGAGCAGGTGAAGGCCGAGCTGGACTTCTGCCGGCGGATTGTGCGGCGGGGCTATCCCTGGCCGATGGTGAATATCACCGGCAAGTCGATTGAAGAGTCCGCGAAAGAGGTTGTCGCAGTCATCGAGCGCCAGCGTCGCCTCAGATCCGGTTACGAGCAGCTACCGGAATCCAGCAGATCGCAGTGGCCCCCGGATGAATTTCGCCCGGCGTAAGGCCCTGTAGAGGCGCGTGGTCCTCATCTGCCGTACGGGCGCAATTCATTGCGCCCTCTCCAATGCCCGGGCTGCCAGGCAGGGCGCAATGAATTGCGCCCGTACGAGGTGTCGCGGCCCTTGCGAACAGCGGATGCCCCAGGACGTCTTCGTCGTCGTCGCGCCACGAAGCCGTTGTCCTCGCGCATTGCGTTCGTCATCCCGAGTTTATGAGTCATCCTCACGAATGGAAGGATCTCTGGTCCAACGCCTCGAGACTTGAGACAGAGATCCTTCCTTCCGTCAGGATGACTAACAAGCTCACGATGACGAGCCAGGCACCGTGCATGCGACGCTCTCAACGAGCGCGGGGTACGCTGTCGAGTTCCGTCATTGCGCCGTTACGCCTATGTTTTCATTCCGTAGCGGTGGAAATGTTCAGTTCACGCAGGAACGTCTCCTGGAACGAGCTCACGAAGCTGGCGCGTTCTTTGGCCATAGCTTTGCCGGTGGCCGTGTTCATCAACCCTGGGAGTTTGATGAGTTTCGCGGCGATGTGGTCCAGGCCGTACCTGCGGTCGTCCAGGTCGCGAGCGGTCGCTGCCGGGTCAGAGCCGTGGTAGAGGTCGCTGCCGAGTGTTCCTGCCACGACCCACAAGCGGGCGAGCCCAATCGCGCCGAGGGCGTCCAGCCGGTCGGCGTCCTGCACGACAGCGGCCTCGATGGTGTCTGGCTTGAGCCCGCCCGAGAACGAATGCGTTTCGATTGCGTGAGCGATGGCCGCAACGTCTTCGCGATCCAACCCCAGCCCTGTCAGAAAGATGCTCGCCTCATGGGCGGATTGGCGCGCTGATTCACCGGCTGGCCCGCTGCCCTTGGGAAGCTGAACGATGTCATGCAGCCAGGCGGCCGCCTCGACGATGAACGGGTCGGCATGCTCCCGGCTGGCGATCGCACGCGCGTTTGAAACCACGCGGCTCACGTGCAGCGTGTCGTGGGCAGGGTCATGCTCCGCGCACTGGTCGTGTGCGAACTCGCGAATGGCGCGCAGAATGTGCGCTGTTCCGCTAGGCAACTGAGACGATCTTTGCCCTGAGTGTTGTCGTCGGAGTCTGGATGTCGGCGGACTCTCCAACTCGCCTGCCGAGCAACGCCTTGCCGAACGGCGACTCGTTCGAGATGCGACCCTGAGCAGGGTTCGCCTCGACGGCCCCAACGATCGTATAGGTCTCTTCGTCTCCATCGATGGTGATCGTCACCGTGGAGCCGATACGCACCAGGCTTTCGTCGGAGACTACCGCGTCCTCATCGATGATCTCGATGCGCTTGAGGATAGACTCGATGTCGCGGATACGGCCCTCGATGAAGCCCTGATCGTTGCGCGCAGCGTCGTAACCAGCATTTTCGCGCAGATCGCCCTCTTCTCGGGCAGTGGCTACCGCTCTGATGATCTCCGGGCGGCGGACTGTCACGAGATGGTCAAGTTCCTCCAGGAGCTTGGCGTGACCCTCCCGAGTAACAGGGATTCGATCGGTGGACATAAAAACCTCACTTGATCATGGCTACGTACGGGCGCTACACGCGTGCGCCCAGTGTTGCAATAAAGATTGATATTATAGGCGTTTTGGGCCCCTTGTGTGCTATCTCGTGCAGGATCGCGTCGTTGCGGACCTGTCACAACTGATTTCAGACATGAGGAGCAGGCCGCCTGGACGGCCCGCTGAGCGGATTTCGTTAAGCTGGAATCTTAAGAGCGGGCGAGGTCTCCGTTGGTGAAGCGCCACTTCATGAACTTAAGATGATCCCACTGTCTGAGAGAATCGGTGAACTCAAGGTAGGGATAGCGGTCGCGCAGGTCGCCGAGGTGCTTGATTTCCTTGTCGGTGAAGCCCTGTTCTTTGAGTTCCTCGGCCGAGAGGGTGTGGGTCAACGGTGTGAGCGCTGCAACCATCTTGAGTCGCTCCTTTTCTAGGTGTGCCGTTGTGTCCGTACGGCTCCGCTACTCTACCTATTGTACGCATTCCCGGGCAGAACAGATCTGCCTTCACTAATAAAAAGTACGAACATTCGTTCAGGGTTACGGCGCTCAGCCAGAGGCGCCGGCGAGCGCCGCGGCCCGATCGAATTGTTCTGCGTCCCCGAGATCATGAACCTGATTGCCGCATAGCACAATGGGAGCGAAGTCCGGATGACCTCGCTCCCATTGTGGTGCGATCTAGGATTGGGTAGGACCTACGAACTCTCGTCGCTCTCGTCGTCGCCGACGATCAGCAGTTGTTCCTCAGTGCTACGCATGCGCTGGCGCTGGTCCAGCTTCTCCTGGCGACGGCGAGCCTTCTTGCGGCGCGGCTCAGCCTGGGCTCCCTCAAGTCGCTTGTTGAAGCGCTCGATCTGCCCGGCCGTGTCCACGATGCGCTGCTGGCCGGTATAGAACGGGTGACACGTGCTGCACAGTTCAACCTTGAGCTCCGACTTTGTGGAGCGAGTCGTCCAGGTCGTGTTACACGACTGGCAGGTCACCGTGGCTTCGACGTACCGTGGATGGATTTCGGTTTTCATTATTTTTACTTAACTCCGACCGTTCGTAGATTGGCCACATTGTATCGTGGCGCCACGAACCGTAAACCAAGCTAGTCGCCTGCTGCGACAGCAACATCGCCAACGACAGGTGCATCGATCGGGTAGACGCTGACCCGCTTGCGGTCGCGCCGAACCGGCTCGAATTTGACCAGGCCGTCGACGGTAGCAAACAGCGTGAAATCCCGGCCCATGCCAACGTTGTTGCCCGGGTAGATCTTGGTGCCCTTCTGGCGAACGATAATGCCACCAGAGCGGACGGCATTGCCGTCGTAGAGCTTCACGCCGAGCCGTTTGGACTGGCTGTCGCGACCGTTTCGTGTGCTACCGGCACCTTTTTTGTGCGCCATATCGGGTCGCTCCCTTCTAAAGAGATTCAGTACTCTGGGTCGTTTACTATGCGTCGATGCTATTGATGGTCAGACGAGTAAGCGCCTGGCGATGGCCCGTTTTGCGTCGATAGCGCTTTTTCGGCTTCATCTTGAAGACGATGATCTTCGGACCGCGTAGATGCTGACGCACCGTCGCAGTGACCTTCGCGCCTTCGACCAACGGCGTGCCGATGGAGACTCCCTCGTCACCGGAGACCATGACAACCCGATCGATCTCGATCGTGGCGCCTTCGTCTGCCGTGACTTTTTCGACATCAATAGTGTCGCCTACGGCGACGCGGTAGTGTCTACCGCCCGTTTCGATAACCGCGTACACGGGATATCCTCCACCTACACATCAGCCCGCCACACGGCGGTTTCTCGGTCTTGAGAAAAAGAAAATTACCACGCACAACACAAATGCGGGCGCATGCGCGCCCGATCGGATGTCTATGATAATCGTTATTGAGCATCCCGTCAAACTGCGCAACCAGGTGGTGCGTCGCTTGACTGACTACTCACGCGAAACGTACACTATTATAGTAGCATATTTGCCTAGATTTCGCTAGTTTTAGCGAGATTTCCGGCGCTTTTCCTTCGCTCAAACGTAAGCTGGTGAAGACTTGGTGGACCTCAAGAGCTCGACGCCCTCGTCTGGCGCGCGCGCGCGCACCTTGCGGATCGGCACACGCGGCAGCGCATTGGCGCTGTATCAGACCAATCTGGTTGTCGAGCGTCTGGAGAGCCGGCACCCCGACCTGCACTGTGAGGTGGCGATCATCTCCACGCAAGGAGACCGCGACAAGGAGACGCCGCTCTCCATCATCGGCGGCCAGGGGGTGTTTATCAAGGAGCTTGAGCACGCGATTCTCACCGGCGAGGTTGATTGCGCCGTCCATAGTCTGAAAGATCTGCCGTCGATCGTGCCAGACGGCCTGATCCTGGCGGCGATCCTCGACCGGGAGGACCCGCGCGACGTCCTCGTCTCACGTCATCCCGGTGGGCTGGGGGGTCTTCCTGCGGGCGCTCGCGTCGGCACAAGCAGTCGTCGCAGGATGGCCGAGCTCAAGGAGGCTCGGCCCGACCTGACTGCGGCTGAGCTGCGCGGGAACATTGATACCCGCGTCTCAAAAGTAACCGGCGATGAACCTGCATATGACGCGGCGATTCTTGCTGCTGCTGGGCTCTTGCGCATGCAGCGGAGTGATCAGGTGTCCGAGTTTCTGGACGTGGATGTCTTCACCCCGGCACCGGGGCAGGCGGCTTTGACGGTCGAGTGCCGGGAGGACGATCTCGCGACGCGGGCGATTCTGGCGACGATCCACGATGATGAGACGGCGATGCTGGTCAACGTTGAGCGCGCCTTTCTGCGCGGTGTCGGCGGTGGTTGCCGCTCGCCGGTCGGGGCCTTCGCGGAGCGAGTGGAGGCTGGAATTCGTTTGCGCGCCATGCTTGCCGACGAGGAGATCACGACGATTCAGCGGGTCGATGTGACGCTGCCGATCGACGAGGCTGAGGAGCGTGCGGAAGCGATAGCCCACGAGCTCGTCGAGAGTGTCGTGCGGTGAGCCAGGCCACCGCGCTGGCTGGTAAGCGCGTGCTGGTAACTCGCCCGCGGCACCAGGCCGCCGCGCTCTCGGAACTGCTCAGGGAGGCCGGAGCGCTACCGATCGAGCTGCCGGTCATTGAGATCGTGCCGTCGGCGAGCGCTGAGCTGATCGGTTCCTTGCGCCGCCTTGACGAATACGACTGGCTGGTGTTTACCAGCGCGAATACGGTGCGTATTGTCGGCGAGCTGCTGGACCCGGGGCATCAGGCGCAGATCGCCGTGATTGGCGACGCGACAGCCTCCGCCCTTGACGAGCGCGGATTGACGGTCGATCTGGTACCAGACGAGTTTGTTGCCGAGGCCGTTCTAGAGGCGCTGATTCAGCGGGGCGTTACCGGTAAGCGTGTCCTGCTGCCGCAGGCTGAGATCGCTCGCGACGTGCTAGCGAACGGGCTGCGCGACGCCGGGGCAATCGTGGATGTTGTTGCGGCCTACTCCACACGACTCCCTGAACAGGTTGACCAGCGAATTGTCGCGGCGGTCCTGGCGGGTGAGATCGACATCGTGACGGTCACGTCGCCGTCGACGGTTCGGAATCTGTTGACGCTCATCGGGGGCAGTCTGCCGGCCGCGACAACGGTTGCCTGCATCGGTCCCGTTACCGCGGAGGCAGCCCGGCAGGCAGGTTTACGGGTGGATATTATGGCCGGCGAGTATTCGATCCCGGGTCTCGTGCGGGCGCTCATACAGACTGGAGACGATCTTGAACCGATCTGAGATGCCTGCCTTCCGGCGTTTCCGGCGCTTGCGGGCCAGCGAGGGCCTGCGACGGATGGTGCGTGAGACGATCCTGCTCCCGGGCGACTTCGTGTATCCGCTCTTCATCACCCATGGCCACGGCGTGCGGCGCGAGATCAGCTCGATGCCCGACGTGTTCCAGCTCTCGGTGGACCAGCTTGCGACGGAAGCGGAAGAGCTGCGCTCGCTCGGTATCGGCTCGGTGCTGCTGTTTGGCATACCCGAAACCAAGGACGGCGTCGGCTCGGACGCCTATCACGACCACGGCATCGTTCAGCGAGCAATTCGCGAGCTCAAGCGGGTTGACCCGGAGCTGGTCGTGATCGGTGATGTCTGTATGTGTGAGTACACCGACCACGGTCACTGTGGAATATTGCAAGGCGAGACGATCGACAACGACGCGACGCTCGAGTATTTGGCGCGGACGGCGGTTGCCCAGGCTGAAGCCGGAGTGGATGTTGTCGCGCCCTCAGACATGATGGACGGCAGGGTCGCCGTGATACGGCAGGCGCTTGACCAGGCAGGTTTCCCGAACCTGCCCATCATCTCGTACGCCGCCAAGTACGCCTCGGGTTTTTATGGTCCGTTTCGCGAGGCGGCTGAATCGACACCGCAGTTCGGGGACCGGCGCAGCCACCAGATGGACCCGGCCAATGTACGCGAGGCGTACGCCGAAATCGCGGCCGACATCGACGAAGGCGCGGACGCCATCATCATGAAGCCGGCTCTGGCCTATCTGGATGTGATCGCCGGAGCGCGGGAACGGTTCGACGTGCCGGTGCTGGCCTACAACGTGAGCGGCGAGTATTCGATGGTCAAGGCGGCAGGCCGGATGGGCTGGATCGATGAGCAGCGGGTAACGCTCGAGTCGCTGACCGCGATGAAGCGTGCCGGTGCAACCCAGATCATCAGTTACCACGCCAAGGAAGCTGCCCGTTGGCTGCACAGCATGGCGGTCGACGCACGGCGGCCGGTCAAACACTCCGCTCTCGCGGACGATTAACGTGGGCCGGAATCGACGATCGGGCATAGTATCATTTCGGTTGAAACACGGGTTCAATCTCGCTAGCTCATACAACGTGGAGGACTTTGGTGCAGTTTCTGCTCAAAACATCTCGGAATGACCCGGCCGAAGCCATGGATAGCCAGGAGGCGCAGGAGGTCCTGAAACGCCTGCGGCATCAGGGGCGCAAACTGGTGGAGGTCTTCGTTCTCGGTGCCGCCGGCACGATCGATCGCTATCAGGAGCGCACGCGCCGCAAGCTAGGGTCGAACGCCATCGCGTCGCGGACCTGGCTGTGCGAGACGGCTGAGGGCACCGGCTGGGGCGACGGCCGCTATATTCCGGAGCCGCAAGAGGCCATCGACGACATGGATCCAGCGCCGACGGCTGTCGTCCTGGTGCTGATGGGTGCTGAGAACCCTGAAGCGATCGTCGAACAGCTCCAGAGCCTGCCGGCGACGACCTAGCGACACGTCGTCGACATGCATCGCCGGCCCCAATGTGTCCGGGACACGAGCCCGCGTCACCAGCGCGGGCTCTCGCATGTGCACGTTCAAAGTGATGGGATGGTGAGAGGGTGACTGATACCAACGCACGGAACCGGCTTGGAGCGTTTCAGGACTATCGCGCGCGCATGAACGAGCGCATCGGCGAGATCGATCACCTGGGCATCAAGCGCTTCTTCCGTCTCGACAGCGCGGCCTACGAAGACGGAGCCCTGGACGGCAAAACCAAGGAGATGCTGGGGTTAGTGGCGTCTGCCGTGCTGCGCTGTAACGACTGCATCGACTACCACCTGCAGCAGTGCGTCGAGGCGGGCTGGACTGACGAAGAGCTCTATGACGGTCTAAATGTCGCCCTCGTTGTTGGAGGCAGCATCGTCATTCCTCACCTGCGCCACGCGGTTGAAACGATTGACCTGCTTCGAGACGGGGCCAACGGCTAGTTGCGGGTCGTCTCTCGACTCTCCTGGGCTCGTCGTTGCCGGGGCGGTGGGGACGTCGTCAGGAATCGCAGCATGCGACGTAACTCTTGAGAAGTACAGATAGAACAGCCCCATCGCAGCGGTCATGAAGAACGCATATGCCGCGAAGCTCGGGCCGTACCCATAGCGGACGATAATTCCTCCGGCCGCGAGGCTGGAGAGCGAGAAGCCGACGTTCCACGCCGCGGACCGATAACCGAAAACGGCGGTACGCGCCTTCGCGGGTAAGACCTCAGAGATGTAGGTGCTGTCAATTGGCCAGCCGAGGCTCACCGAGGTAATTCTGAGCCAATGAACGAAGATCGCCACTCCAAGGGCTGGTTGAAGGATCAGCAGAATATAGAACGGTATCGGCACGAGCCGCACGATCGCGATTGCCTTCTGTGAGCCCAGCTTGCGAGCGATGGCGGGGGCGGCGAGTCCCACGATTGCCGCGAGGGTCCAGCCGCCGGCGAAGATGAGCCCGATCTCCCCCGGGCTGGCGCCGATCGATGCCAGGAAGACGTTGTAGAACGGGAAGACCGCTCCCGCTCCCAGGCTCATCAATCCGCCGACCAGCACGAAGACGCTCATGTGCCGGCGGGCTTCCCCTGGTGGCAGCTCCGGCAGGCCGGCCTGGGTAGCCTGGGCCGCACTGTCCGCGGGCTTGTTGCGCTTGCGCTGGGTTGACATTTTTACCAGCGGGATCAGCCCAAAGACGGCGATAGCCAGTCCCAAGGATCAGCGTCAGGCGAAACGCCATCGCGCTCGGGCGGTCGAACCCGAACGAGACCGAGAAGAGGCGCGGCATCCACCCGCCAATGAGGCTGCCTATCGTCGTCGATATTGAGGTCAGGGAGAAGACGAGGGCGGCGACCTCCGCGCGTTGTCTGGAGCGAGTCAGCTCCACGATAAACGGCATGACCGGCGTAAACACGAACGACGTTGCCATGCCGTAGAGCACGGCCAGGGCCAGTAGCGCCACTGGATTGGTAATAACGGCGAGTGTTCCCGACGCCAGGACAAACACGGCGGAACCCAGCGTGACGCACTTCCAGACACCGTAGCGGTTAAGCATCCAGCCCATGGAGAGCGCCGTGCCGGCGATCGCCATCGTGTGGATGGCGTTGAACGCGCCGATAAAGTTCTCGCGCAGACCGATCTGGAGCAGATAGAGGTTGAAGACGAGGGCGAAGACACCAATTGAAACATTGGCAACCAGGGTGTAGATCAGATAGAGCTTGAGATCGCTGGAGTATCCTTTGATGCTGCCGACGTATGACACGCGCTGTAATCCTTCTTGCTTGCTTCCGGCCGGGCACGGCGGAGGTTATAGCACCGCTACGAAGGAATAGTTCCTTGTGTTGCGCGGTGCTCTATACTGTGCCGCATGTCGATCTTCACCGAACGTACCCGTCGATTCCGGTCCAGCCTGACAACACTGCGTGACAACGAGATGTTACTCACGCTGTCCGGTATGCAGATTGTCGTCATGATCGGCTTCGGAATGATCGCACCCATCCTCCCACTCTACGCGCGCTCGTTCGATGTGTCTACCGCTATGGTGGGATTGCTCATCACCTCGTTTGGCGTGGCCAGGCTCTTTACCAACCTCCCAGCCGGCAAACTCGCGGATCGCATCGGGCGCAGGCCCCTGATTTTGACGGGGCCATTGATCACGGCAGTGGGTGCACTCCTGGCAGGATTCGCGCCTGGTTTCTGGTTTCTGGTGGGCGCGCGCTTCGTGCAGGGGTTGGGCTCAGCCATGTCCGCGACAGCCTCGATGGCTGTGTTGGCCGACGTCTCGACTCCAGAGAACCGGGGACGAACGATGAGCGTCTTTCACGGCTCGCTGCTCATCGGAGCCAGCATCGGGCCTTCGATCGGGGGCGTCTTGGCTGCGCTGGTCGGGCTGCAGGGTGTCTTTTTCGTCTATGCCGCTACCGCTTTGGGTGTCTGGCTCTGGGCACGCTGGAAGGTCGTGGAGACGCTGGATCTGAGCGCGGTCAGAGAAGAACCGGTGGCGGTCCGGTCAGGACGGCTGGAGCGCGTCTCGGGAGGCACGCTCGCGATCTTCTTCACTCGCACCGGCACCCGCTCGACGATCGTTCCGCTGATCGGGGCTGATCGGCTGGGTCTCAGCGCGATAGGTATCGGTAACGTGCTCACCGTCGCTGCGGTGTTGAATGTGCTGGCGCTGCCGATCGCCGGCTGGAGTGTGGACCGCTTCGGACGAAAGCGCACGATTGTGCCGAGCACGATCGTCAGCGCCCTGGGCGTTTTCCTCTTCGCCGTAGCGCCGAACATCACCACGTTCGTTGCGGCGGCGATGGTGCTCGGCATCGGCACGGGGATCGCCGGACCAGCTCCGGCCGCGTATGTGGCCGACCTGGCAAGGGGCAAGAGCTACGGCACCACGATGGGGCTGTTCAGGACCGTCAGCGATCTGGGTTTCGTGGTCGGCCCGGTGCTGCTGGGCTGGCTGGCCGATCAACGTAGTCTGTCATTCTCACTGTACGTGAACGCGGCGCTGTTGCTGGTCGCGGGAGTCGTGTTCGCGGTTGTCGCCAGAGAGGAACGCGCGCCGGCGCCGGCATTGGTACCGGCTTCTGACGACTAGGCCGTTGCCGGCCGGAAGTCTCGCACGTGGATTTTCAGGCGCTTGTTGCCCTTCCAGGTATCCTCTTGCAGCTCGGCGGCAATATCGACTCGACCGTAGCGGACGAGCTCATCAAGGCGATCTCCAGCGCCGAAGAAGATGACGCCATGTGCCTTGCCATCTGATCCTACGGCCTGCCACATGAGATGGCGGTCGTCTTTCGTGCGCCGGGCGCTGAAGACGTCGAGCCCGCGGAGCAAGAGTAATGGCGCGGCGTTGCCGTGGCCGCAGGGTTCCAGAGACGCGAGCCGCGCAACACTCTCCAGGTGCAGGTCGCCGTGTGGCACCTCAGCGTCGAGAACGATCTCCCTGCGCGGCATCTGGCCGCCCCAGATGTCGAAGATGCTCGCCGCCAGCGCGTCGCGGAACGCGTCAACGCTGCTGCTCGGCAAACTCAGCCCGGCTGCCGCGGCGTGACCACCGTAGCGCTCGAGGAGAGGATCGGTCATGCCCAGCGCATGGACGATGTCGACGGTCCCGGCTGAACGGGCTGAGCCCTTGGCCGTGAGTGGCCCCCGCTCGAAGACAATGGCCGGCCGATGATAGGTTTCGGCGAGCCTGCCTGCGACAATCCCCGCCAGTCCGACGCTCC
Organism: uncultured Chloroflexia bacterium; assembly: GCA_963729445.1. Classification (GTDB taxonomy): domain Bacteria; phylum Chloroflexota; class Chloroflexia; order Thermomicrobiales; family CFX8; genus JACCZH01. The sequence continues at coordinate 312,808 of CAVSNU010000002.1, read as the reverse complement.
AGGTCGGATCGTCGACGACGAGCACCGGGAGGCTTTCGGCTCCGCCCTGATCGTCGATCATTCTCTCAGCTTCCTCAACCATGCGTTTGGTTTCGGCGCGCCGCTGCCGGTTGAGCTCATCCAGCTTTGCGGCGAAGGGCAGGGCGGCCTCATAGTCATTTGCCAGAAGCAGCTGCAGGGCGATCTCGGGCGAGGCCATCCGGCCGGCAGCGTTGATGCGCGGCCCGATCACGAAGCCGATGTGCCATGCCATCAGCTTACGGCGGTCGACGTCGGCCAGGTCACACAGGGCTTTCATGCCCGGCAGGCTCCAGCGCCGCAGCATGTCGAGTCCCCGTGTGACCAGGGCGCGGTTTTCGCCCTTGAGCTGGACAACGTCCGCAACGGTACCAAGGGCGACATAGGGCAAGAACATCTCGGCTTTGTCGTCGCCGACGAGTCCCCGGATCAGCGTGAACGCCACGCCGACGGCGGCAAGCTCGGTTTCGGGATAACGATTCTCCGGGCGTCGCGGGGATACGAACGGGATCTCCGCTGGCAATTCCCCGTGCAGCAGATGGTGGTCGAGGACGATCGGTTGCAGACCACGCGACAGCGCGTACTCCAGCTCGCGACGGTTGCCGCTGCCGCAGTCAACGACGATCATGACCTGTACGCCAGCCTCGACGAAGCGATCGATAGCCTGCGTGTTGAGCCCGTACCCGTCACGCATTCGATCCGGCACTTCAGGGACGACGCGCGTGCCGAGCTGAGTCAGCGCGCGGCAGAGCATGGCCGTCGATGTCAGCCCGTCAACGTCGTAATCGCCAAAGATCCCAATCGGAGCGTCGTCGTTGAGTGCGGACTTGATAAGCGCGACCGCGCGGACGAGGTCGGGCAGCAAAAAGGGGTCCGCGAACGGCACGTCGGCTGCGCCGATGAAGCGTGCCGCCTCTTCAGCTGTGGTGATGCCACGAGCATGCAGAATTGAACTGAGCACGGGCCAGTCTGTGATTGCGAGTTGTTCAGTGGTGAGCGTTGCCGGCTCGCGCCAGATGGTGGCGTGCGAGACGGAGTCCTGGATAACTGACAACGAGTGGTCCCTTCGAAGGCGTGCATCTGCTCAACATCTTATTGTACGTACGCGGCGACGCGTGTGCAAACTGGAGCTCAGGAGGAGGGTTCGGCCGGCTTGTCGTCCGCATCGCTAACCGAGTCGACGTGCACCGACGCTGCTAACTCGAGTCCGACGACGTGTTCGTCGTCTCCGACACGGACCCTGAGCGGACCATTAAAGGGCATGCGCTCAATGACCGTGACATCCGCCTCAGGGTAGAGGCCAAGGGACCCGAGATAGCGCAGCTTTTCGGCGTTGTTGTCTGAGACCCGCACGACGGTCGCACGCTCACCGGCCTCCAGCGCAGAGAGCCGATCTTCCGGTATCGACGAGACATCGCCGGCGATGGTAGGGATCGGGTCACCATGCGGGTCAAACGTCGGGTGCCCAAGCGCCGCGTCAATGCGCCGTTCGAACTCCTCTGAGATGAGGTGCTCCAGGCGGTCCGCCTCGTCATGGACTTCGTCCCAGGAGTAGCCGAGAGCTTCAGCAAGATAGAGCTCAAGCAGCCGGTGGTGGCGCACAATCTCCAGCGCAACCTTACGGCCGGCTTCGGTGAGCTCGATGCTGCGATAGCGCTGGTGCTCGATCAGGTGAATCTCCGCCAAGCGCTTGAGCATACCGGTCACTGACGGCGGAGCGACGTCGAGCCGTTCGGCGATTGCCTGCGTTGTAATCCTGATGCCACGTTCGTCAAGGCCGTAGATAACCTTGAGGTAGTCCTCCATGGCAGCCGTAATCGCGGTCACATTCTGGTCCTTAGTCGAGGGTAGAAATCAGTCGTGTGGGGAGTCTTCCGCCATAACGGTGCGCCACAAATAGGTAGTTTCTAGGGCGAAGATGACCAGCGCCACGACTGACGAGGCAACGCACCACTGGCAGATGGCGTGGAGCACAAACAACTCAACGTACGTTAGATACGTGTAGTATAGGATACCGGTCAGCAACATTGCCCAGGCGGCGAGCGAGGCAGTCTCGGCCTTCACCAGCGCCGAACCGTTCCAGCGCAGTCCTGCCAGCATGAGGAGCGAGAAGAACATTCCAACCCCTAACGCTGCGATCGGCAGGGGGCCTATCGTGGAGTAGGTTGACTGCTGGACGGTCTCACAGCCACCGGTGGTACAGACCAACGCGGCTTCGTTGAAATGGACGTACGTCAGATACGCGGCGATGCCTAGCCCCACGACGCTGAGCGCGAGAATCGCGGACAGTAAACGGGATCCAGACCTCACGGATGTCGTGTCCGCTTCACTGCTGCCTATTCGAACGCGGGTGCCTTGTGCCATTGGCTATGAGCTCGCCTCTTGCAGCGCGCTCTCAATCGTTTCGCGCAAAGAGTCGTAGTTCGAGATGCCGCGTACCGGCTCGCCGTTGATGAAGAAGTATGGGGTGGCGTCTACGCCCTCTCCCCGTCCCTGGTCAGTCGTCGCCTCAACCTCGTCTTCGTAGCGATCGCTGTCCAGGCACTCCTCGAACTCTGCGACGTTCATGCCAAGCTCGTCTGCCATCCGGACCAGCCTTCGATCGGAGAACGCTCCATTGTTCTCGCCCACCTGACTGTGGAACAGCGTGTCGTGATACTCCCAGTATTTGTCCTGTTCGAGCGCGCAGTACGACGCCCGGCTGGCCTGCATCGATTCCTTACCGAGGAAGGCAAAGTCGCGGTACTCGAAGCTTGCCTGGCCGGTGGCGACGTATTCTTGAATGAGACGCGGCTTCATGTTCACGGCGAACTGGCCGCAGCCTGGGCATTGGAAGTCACCGTACTCAACAATCTTCACTGGCGCATCTGGGTCGCCGAGAATCCGGCCCTCGCGTGGGATGTCCGCCGAGGGACCTGTTTGAACGCTTACTGGCGTGTCTGCGGCCTCGCCGGCATCATCCTGATTGATCGCGATGAGCACGAGAACCAGGATCAACGCGGCCGCGGCGGCGCCTCCAAACATCGTGTAGATACGGCGACGCTTGGCCTGGCGTTGTTGGATGATGCGCTGGGCGCGGCGGCTATCGGGCCGGCCCATCTGAGTGTTCGGTGACGAAACGTTCGCTGGTGCATTGTTGGGTTGGTTGATCTTCCGTCGAGACTTCTTGGCCATGCTGCTCATTCCTGTGGATCGGTGACAACAGACGTATCTGAGCGAGAAGCCTATCATGGGTGCTAACCATCTTACCCCGCTCAAACGGGTAGTTCTTGGCTATCCTTGCCTGAGGCATGACAGACGCCTGAACAGACTGGCGGGCTGCAGAAATGAGGACTGTTGATACGTAAGATCGTCCTGACTTTGACGGCTATCTCGGCCCTGCTTGCTGTGTATATGGTGGGGATCGCGCCGAGATGGTTACGAGTCACCCGGCTACAGATCGCGCTGCCAGGATTATCGCGTAACTGGCGCGGTGTTCGGATCGCACACCTCTCTGATTTTCATGTGGGTGCTCCCGGCATGTCGCTGAGACATCTCCACAAGGCGCGGGAGGTCGCGCTCAAATTTGAGCCGGACATCATCGCGCTCACCGGCGATTATTATGACAGTGGTAAGGAGACGCCCCCGAACGGTTTGTACGAGACCTGGCCTGCTGGGGTGCCGGTATTCGCGGTTATGGGCAACCACGATCGCCGGGGACGACCGGGCACGCTCGAGCGCATCCGTGCCGAGCAGAAACGGGCAGGCGTGATCGTCCTGGAAAATGCAGCGTGCAAGTTTCAATTGCGAGGCGAAGAGGCGTGGGCGGTGGGTGTTGACGACGCGTACACGTTCCATGCCGACGTTGAACGCGCCTTCTGTCAGCTTCCGGATGACGCGGTCGCTCTCTTGTTCCTGTCCCATTCGCCGGTTACCATACAGGATTTACCAACGGGCAGGGCGATGTTGATGCTCTCCGGGCATACGCACGGTGGACAGATCCGCGTCTTGCCGTCGGGACGCATGCCGCTGACCAACTGGATTCGCAAGTTGAGAGGATCGGACCCGCGACCGGAAGGACCCGTGTATCGTGGGTGGCACTGGATGAGAGGCGCGGTGCTCGTCATATCCGATGGTCTGGGGATCTCGACGCTGCCGATGCGCTTTCTGACTCGTCCCCACCTGATTTTGATCGAGCTGGACCGGGCTGAGCGTGACTCCAACCTGCCGTGTGACGATGTCAACCGCTACGTCACCGAGGTCAATCGGGAGGCTTTGCCGGTCAGATGGTTATCGTGATGCGAAGGCTACGACAGATGAGGTGGGCCTCATGACAACGCTCGATCCGCTGCGGATACTCGCGGTCGATGTCGGCGGCGGCACTCAGGATGTGCTGGTCTACGACAGCGAGCGTGAGATCGAGAACTGCTTCAAGATGGTCCTGCCCGCGCAAACGCAGGTGGTCGCCGCGCGGATCCGCCGGGCGACGGCAGCCTGCCGGCCTATCTACCTGGCGGGTTCGCTGATGGGCGGTGGTGCGTCGGGCAACGCCATCGAAGAACACCTCGCGAGCGGTCTGCCTCTGTGGTCGAGCGAGGAGGCAGCTCGGACGCTACATAATGATCTGGACCGGGTGCGCAAGATGGGTATCAGGTTCGCACCGGTGCCACCAGAAGACGCCGAAGTCGTCCGGATGGGCGACATCGATCTTGAGTCACTCTCCCGCACGCTGGAGGCGCACGAGATCCGGATGCCGGACATGTTCGCTATCGCGGTGCAGGATCACGGCTACTTGCCGGGGGCGGGTGGACGTGAGTTTCGTTCCGAGTTCCTGACGTCACTGCTAGACAACGGCGGCGACGTGACGAACATGGTGTACCGTCAACCTCCCGAGTACATGATCAGAATGCAGACGGTGGCCCGCGATATCCCGGGTGCGTTCATCATGGACACCGGCGCCGCCGCCGTCCTGGGTTCACTCGGCGACCCGCGGATCGCGGAACATGTGCAGGTGGATGGCGGGATACTGGTCAACATCGGCAACCTGCACACGTTCGCAGTGGCGATGCGCGGTGGGCGGATCTTTGGATTGTTCGAGCACCATACCGGAGGTGTGACTCCGCAATGGCTGCAGCATCTGGTGGAACGGTTGAAGACCGGCAGGCTGACCCACGATGAAGTCAAGGCACACGGCGGTCATGGCGCGGCCTTTAGCCAGCGGTATGCGGAAGCCGGGCGGTTTGATTTCGTCGCGGTCACCGGCCCCAATCGACGGATTGCCGCGCCACTTGGTTACTACCAGGCAGCCGCACACGGGGACATGATGCTCACCGGATCGTATGGTCTGGTGGAAGGGGTGATTCGCACGTTGACTTCCGAGGGCTATACGTTACCGGTGTCGTCGTTGACCTAGTGTCCTACACCTCGCGCGTTTCCAACCCCTCGAGCAGGGTCTCGATGAAGCCGGCACTCTCTCCCGAGAGATCGAGGGCGTCTAACATCGTGAAGGCCCGGTCGTGCCAGCGCATGACCTCCAACTGGACCCGGTCGCTGATCTCGTAGTTGTCCATCAGGCTGAGAATCCATTGCACCTCGGTTGGCGCCAGCTCGTCCTGGGCGTAGAGGCGATGGAGCTCTCGTTCTTCGGACGCTGAAGCACGCTCGTTGAGCAACAGGACCGGCAGGGCCTGTTTGCGGCGGCGGATGTCGTCGGCCGGGGCTTTTCCTGTGGCATCAGATGCACCCCAGACCCCCAGAAAATCATCCCGAATCTGAAAGCCCATGCCAATCGCGTGACCCAGATCACCGAACGCTGCGGCGCGTTCGTCCGACACGCCAGATACGCGTGCGCCGGCCCAACAGGCGAAGCGCATGATGTCCGCGGTCTTACCGGCGATCATGTCGAGGTATTCGTCCGTTGTGACATCCGCTCGCTTCTCGAATCCGAGATCGAGCACCTGGCCCTCGACGATGCGCAGGGTGGTGAGATGCAGCCGCGTCGACAGGTCGATCGTTACCTCGGACGAGACACCGCGTTCGATCGAGCGGTTCAGGGCAATATGCGCGGCAGCAAACATGGCGTCACCGGCGTTGATGGCCTGGGGGATGCCCCATATCGACCACACCGTTGGCCGGTGACGGCGGAGCTCGGCGCGGTCTTGAATATCGTCGTGGATCAGCGTGAAGTTATGCAGTAGCTCTACGGCTGCCGCAACGGGTACCGCTTGCTTGACGTTTCCTCCGGTGGTATCACAGCACAACAGGCAGAACTTGGAACGCAAGCGCTTACCGGGATCGGACCGCTCTGGCTTGAACTGAGCATTGACCAGCCCCAGGTGATAGCGGAGAACGTTGTATAGAGGCAGGTCAGCGGCGTTGAAGCTCACCGCCTCGTCTTCGATCTGTGAAAATACCGCTGCGACCTCGTCGTCGATCCAGCGGTCGAACTCTACAATGGCGCCAGGTGAGATAAGCAAGAATCCTCTTTCGGGCGTGTGTAGCGGCTCATCAGCGATTGCCAACCAGCCCAGTTTCGGGCATAATATAGCATAGTCGACACGAGCGGCTTTCCAACGGTTGATCGAGTCCTTCGATCGCTTGCCGGATCATATTTCGCAGAAAGACGGCCCAGATTGAGCCGCCCACAGTCGTTCTGAAGCATAGTTGGAGGCGAGAGCGCCGTCTAGCTGTGCTCCGCACCCTACCAAATGTAACGCGACCTCTAGCGTCTATACAGTACAGTTCGACGTGTAGCGGATTGTAGAAAAGGGCAGATGCGATGATCTTCGATCCTCTTTATTTAATCATGATGGCTCCGACCATCCTGTTGATGCTCTGGGCACAACACCGGGTGAAGAGCACATTCCAGAAGTATTCACAGGTGCCAAACCAGCAGCGCATGAGCGGCGCGGAAGTAGCCCGCGTCATGCTGGACTCGCACGGTTTGCACGACGTACCGGTTGAGCCGATCGCAGGTGAGCTGACCGATCACTACGATCCGCGAGCGCGGGCGCTCCGGCTGTCACAGCCCGTCTATAACAGTCGCTCGGTTGCGGCACTCGGAATTGCTGCGCATGAGGCGGGCCATGCCCTCCAGCATGCGCAGGCGTACTTGCCGCTGAAGTTGCGCGGCGCTCTGGTTCCGGTCGCGTCTATCGGTTCCAACTTTGGCTGGATCATGGTGCTGGCCGGTCTGATTATTGGCCTTACCGAACTGGCCTGGCTCGGCGTGATTCTGTTCGCCACGGGTACAGTGTTCGCGCTCATTACCCTTCCGGTTGAGTTCAACGCCTCGTCCCGTGCCCTGGCCGAGCTTACGAACATGGGTATTGTGGACCGCACTGAGATGGACCAGAACAAGAAGGTTCTCAACGCCGCGGCCTGGACCTACATCGCAGGTTTCGCCGCCGCAGCCATGCAGTTGCTCTACTACATCATGCTCGTCGCGGGCATGCGCCGCGAGTAGTCCCCAGGCAGCACATACTACATCCACGATGAGCGGCGGGTCGAAAACCCGCCGCTTTGTCGTTTACAAGCGTGACCAGAAATGTGGCTGTAGTGACGCAATGCGGCGCTCAGGATGATGCGCGCGATGAGCGACAACACAGGCGGCGCCTCTACACAGGCAAAGGACTCTTCCCTCTCCGGGGCCAAGGCGTCCAGGCGCGGCGCAATGACGGAAGTGTCCAGCTTGATCCGATACATCCCAGTGGCGTTCTTCTGCGTACGGGCGCAATTCATTGCGCCCTCTTCAACACCACGGGCAGCCGGAAGGGCGCAATGAATTGCGCCCGTACGCAGTGTTCCTCGCGAATAGCGGGTCAGTCGGAACACGGTCACAATTAGGCCCCTTATGGGACAAGACGCGCCCTGCCTGGTGCTCATACCAATGACCGGAACTCGCGGTATCGCTCTATGCCGACAGATTGGCAAGCGCCGACTCCAGCCGAGCTTTCGCTTCGGGAGGGTTGCAGTAGCTGACACGGATGTGGTCTGTGGCGTTGAAAGCGCTGAAGTCCAGCAGATTTGCAGCCAGCGAGGCGTAGAAACGCTCGTCGTCTTTGCCCACAAACCATGGTTCGAGATGGAGCGCGTTGACCGTCAGCTCGCCGGTCGATCGATGTGCCTTGGGGTCCAGGCGGCCGACCAGCCGGTCACGGTAAAGAATGGGCAGGCTGAAATATCCGTATACGCGCTGCGCCTTGGGTGTATAGGCTTCCAGGCGCAGCTCAAAATCGAACATCTCGCGCGTTCGACGCCGGTGCCAGACAAGACTGTCGAAGGAGGAGAGGAGTGTCGTGCGGCTGGGTCGGAAATTCGACTCCAGCGCGGCCTTCGATACGAAGGCTGGCTCAGGAATACCGCGCACGCTCGCGGGGACCGCATGTCCCATCTCCACGAGCCTGTTCAAGACCTGGGTAGCAACGGATCGCTTCAGGAAGCTATAGCCCCAGGTCCGGAAATAGTCGGGCAGCCATCGGGCGGTCGTCACTCCGAGTGCGTTAAGGGAGACGAGTCCAAGGACGTCGCGCCCTTCTTCGAGACTGGGGAGGTCGGCGTCGTCCCAATCCGGCATGATGCGTTCGGTCAAGTCATACACTCTCTGAAACTTGTCGCGCCGGTCGATCATCAATCTGCCGGCGGTCCAGAGAGCGTCCAGCGCTTGATTGGTCGGCTTGTTGCCGTACCACGCCCAGGCGGCCGCTCTGTCTGCGCCCGCTGGCGGATCGAACGACTTTGTCGTAACTGGGCCATTCGCGCTGATGTGCGCGATAACCTGGTCCACAACATCTTGATTCTCAGCCATCCAGACCATCGTGCGGTGCGAGCAGTCATTCTGGAAGCGCAGCATCTCGCGGCGGAAGTAGGGGAAGAACTCGATCGGCGCATAGGCTGCCGCATGCACCCAGTATTCGAAGATCGCGCGATCTTTGCCAAGCAGCTCGTTCAGCCACTCGGCCGGATGGTTGCCCAGACGGCTCCAGAGCACGATGTGGTGGCTGCGCTGGACGACGCTGATCGAGTCGATCTGAACCGCGCCAAGGTGCCGCATGACGTCGAGCATTTTGGCTTTCGTTGGCCGCTTGGGCGATGGACCAGACAAGAGCTGAGCGCCGACCATAAGCCGGCGTGCCTCTCGGAGCGACAGTTCCAGCATGCGACCCTACCTTCCGGACAACGTATTTCTGCTACAGATTGTCCAGACATTGTAGCAGGCAGGTAGAACATTTGATCGGAATGGCGAGGTGCCGCTGTCACTCCGATTCGCAACAATTTACGCACTGCCGTATGACATGCGACGTGCGGAGCCTGGCCTGAGCTCAGTCGGAGGGTTCCGCTCACGATGATCGACCGAGGGTGCTGTAAACGCCGGTGTCGCTTACGTTGGTACACATGGGGAATCCGGTGTTGCGCCTGTATTGTCCTTATGCGGAACACGAATCTCACTTCGGGTAGACCTTCATGGGGGTGGCGGGTGATGCGTGAAGTTGTTTCGGCTATGCTGTTGGGGAAACTGAACCGAGGGCACGTCAGATGGCAAGGACGCTGTTGAGGCGAGATCGCGCAGAGGGCAGGACACCGGACCTGACACCGAATATTGGACCCTCAGCGTCCGTCCGATCGATACTCGCGTTGTCGAGATGATGTTTCAGCGTGACGTGGTGTGAGCAACCAATGCATGACCAGCGAGAGCTTGAAGCGAAGTTCGAGGCGGATGACGACGCGCAGCGACGCCTGATGACGTTGGAGCGATTTGGGGACTTCACGCGCGTCGCGAGCGAGTCGAAGGCGCAGGACGACCTCTACTACGATACAGCCGAAGGTCACCTGAAGGTGGTTGGTGCGACGTTGCGAATCCGCCGCAGAAACTCCGGCGCACAGATGACCTTCAAGGGACAGCGTCAGGCGGTGGGTGACGGCGGGGGACATGTCGTCTCCCGCCTGGAGGATGAGGTTGACCTGGATCCAGACGTCGTCGCCGGGCTGGTCGAGGGAGATCCACTCGTGTTACGCGATGAGCCGCCCCCACTCGAGCGTGCCCGCCTGATTGTTGGCGAACTCGGGTTGCTACCGACCGCGCGGCTGTGGACCGACCGCTCCGTGCTTTTATTTGAAAACAGCGACAACGTCCAGGTGGAACTTGCGATCGACCGTAGCCGTGCCACTCGCCTAGCGGATGGTCGTGAGGTTCACTTCTCGGAGGTTGAGATGGAGCTCAAGCGTGGTGCGGGCCAAGCATTGATCGAAACCACTCAGGCGCTGCAGTCAGCCGTGCCTGGACTGATACCATCGATGCGAACCAAGCTCGAAAGAGCGCTAGATTAGGCTGAGACTGGAGGAGAGATTGAGACTGCGGCAGACCAGCGCTCACCGTAGCGCTGCCCCTGGGCTGGTGGTGCGCTAGCGATGGCTCGAGTGCTTGAAGATGACGCCAAACGACTACTTGCTGCAGCCGGGCTCAGGGTTCCCGCACATGGGAGGGCTTGCACTCCCGATGAAGCGGGTGAGCTCGCGACGGGTTTTGCGGGCCGCTCGGTTGTGAAAGCCCTCGTGCCGACGGGGCGGCGTGGCAAGGCCGGCGCGGTGCGGCTGTGTGCCACGGTGCGGGAAGCCGAGGTCGCCGCTGAGGAGCTGATCGGTTCGTTTGTCGGTCCGTACCCGGTCGAGATGGTGCTGGTCGAAGAGTGGCTGGAGATCGAACGCGAACTCTACCTGGCATTCGAGATTGCGAGCGGCCGGCCGGAGTACACGTTGTTGATGTCAGCCGATGGTGGCGTCGAGATAGAGTCAAAGCCGGATTCCATTTTGAGCGTCGCGCTCGACCCTAACCAGCTTCCTTCAGCGTCTGATCTGGCGCAACGTTGGACTTCTCTGGGAATGTCAGATGTGTCGGAAGAGCTAGGGCGGATTACGCACACGTTGCTGTGCCTGTTCGTGGAGCGGGATCTGACCACCCTGGAGATCAATCCGCTTGCACTCCTGATAGATGGCACGCTGGCCTGTGTCGGCGCATTGACAGCGGTTGACGACACCGCGCTGGCTCGACAGCCGGATATTGCCAGCTTCGCGGTCGAGGGCTCCGAGCGCGCCTGGCGACCTGAGACGGTTCTCGAGGCGCGCGTCACCTCGATCAACGCGGATAGATCGCAGCGTGGCTCAGCGCGTTATCTGGAACTGGAAGGCGGCAACATCGGCTTTCTCTGCGGCGGTGGGGGCGCGAGCCTCCTGCTCTTTGACGCCATCGTCGCGGCCGGCGGCACTCCGGCTAACTACTCCGAGTTTGGAGGCAACCCGACTGAGCAGCGTGTCTATGACCTGACACGGGTCGTGCTCGACAAGCGCGGCGTCGAGGGACTCTTCGTGGGGCATAACTTGACGAACAATACCCAGGTCGATGTCGTGGCTGCCGGGGTGACTCGCGCTCTGCACGACGCAGCCCTGGCCGAGCCGTTCCCGGTCGTCGCGCGCGAGGCCGGATTGCACGACGAGGAGGGCCGCCGGATCTTCGAGGACGCCGGCGTTACCTATTTTGGTGAAGAGACGACCTTGAACGCCGCCGCTGCTGCGATGGTCGAGGCTATGCGGAAGGCCGGACTGGCGTGAGCGTGCTTGGAACTGGCGCAGTGATCATTCAGGGTATTACCGGGCGCGAGGCGCGAATGGTCGCCGAGCACACTGTCGCCTATGGCACGCCGCTTGTCGCGGGCGTGACACCGGGCAAGGCTGGTGAGGTTGTTGCAGGCGTTCCAGTTTTCAACGCGGTCGGTGATGCGCTCGCTGAAATCGGGACGCCAATCGACACCAGCCTGATCTCTGTGCCCCCGTTTGCCGTGCTGGGGGCAGCGCGCGAGGCGTTCGCGGCCGGCCTCAAGCGCCTGGTCATTGCGACCGAGGGCGTTCCACGGCACGATATGGTGCGCCTGCTCGCCGAGGCGCGGTTTGAAGACTGCGTGGTGATTGGGCCGAATAGCGTCGGGGCAATTACTCCGGCCGCGCGACGGAAGATCGGCGCGATTGGCGGCGATCGGCCTGAACGGGCATTCGTACCCGGTACTGTCGGAATCCTGTCACGCTCGGGCGGCATGACGGCCGAAATCGGGTTGACGTTGCGACTGGCGGGACTGGGTGTGTCGACGGCCATCAGTGTCGGCGGTGATGACCTGATCGGCCTGCCACCGCGAGACGCAGCGCTCCTGTTGCAGTCCGATCCTGCGACGCAGGCGATCTGTGTGTTTGGTGAGCCGGGCACGCCCTTCGAGGAGGATCTGGCGCAGGCTATGGAGTCGGGGGAGATCACGCTTCCTGTTGTGGCGCTGATAGCCGGGGCGTTCACCGAGACGCTACCGGAAGGTACGGCCTTTGGACACGCCGCCGCGATCATTGCCGGCGATAGCGGCCGGCCGTCGACAAAGCGCCGGGTGCTGGCTCAGGCAGGCGGGCACGTCGTGGAAACGCTCGACGAGTTGGCAGAGGTAGTGACCGGGCTGCTGAAGGGTGGACACCATGCGCGAAGTTGACGTTTCAACGGTCTCGGATGCTGTCGAAAGCTTGTGCCTGGAGGCGAACTACGTCGCGGCTGATGACGTCCGGCAGGCGTTCGAGCTGGCCGCTGAGCGTGAGGTTTCACCACTGGGCAAGCAGGTGCTCACCCAGCTGCTTGAGAACATGCGGGTTGCCGAGGCCGAGCGGGTTCCGATGTGCCAGGATACGGGGACGGTCGTGATATTTGCGGACATCGGTCAGGATGTGCATTTCACCGGTGGTCTCTTCTCTGACGCCGTCAACGACGGCGTGCGGCGCGCCTATACCGGTGGCTATCTGCGGTCGTCGATCGTTGACCGGCCGGTCGGGAAGCGCACCAATACCCGCGACAACACACCGGCGGTTCTCCACCTTCACCTCGTTGAGGGCGACCAGATCAGCATGACGATGCTGGCAAAGGGCGGCGGGGCAGAGAACATGTCCCAGATGCGCATGCTGACTCCAGGCGATGGTCTGGCAGGTGTCATGGATTTCGTCGTTGAGACGGTCGAGAGGGCGGGGCCGAACGCTTGCCCGCCGGTGATCGTTGGAGTTGGGGTTGGCGCGACCTTTGATTCCGTCGGGACGCTGGCGAAGAAGGCCCTCACTCGCCGGATCGGCAGCGAGCATGCCGACCCCGAAGTCCAGGAGATTGAGCGGGAGCTGATTCAACGGGTGAACGACCTTGGGATTGGCCCACACGGCTTTGGCGGGCGTATTACCGCCCTTGCGGTGCACGTTGAGATCGCTCCGACGCATATCGCGAGTCTTCCCGTAGCGGTGAACCTCCAGTGCGGTCCTGCCGCCCGGCTACGTAAAGTGACGATCTAGCTATGCAGGTGAAACAGATACGAACGCCGCTCGTTGACGAGCAGATCCTGGAGCTGCGCGCAGGAGACGCGGTTGAAATCTCAGGCGTGGTCCTGACCGCTCGCGACGCCGCGCATCAGCGCATGATCGAGACCCTTGAACGCGGAGAGCCGTTGCCCGTCGATCTGGAGGGCCAGGTCATCTACTATGTTGGACCGGCTCCTGCCCGTCCCGGCGCGGTGATCGGCTCGGCTGGGCCAACGACCAGTGGCAGGATGGACCGCTATGCGCCCGCCCTGCACGCTGCCGGGTTAAAGGGAACCATCGGTAAGGGCTACCGCTCCGAAGCGGTCAAGCAGGCGCTCGTGGATTGCCGCGGGGTCTACTTCTCCGCGGTTGGCGGCTCGGGTGCTCTCCTTGCGAAGCGCATCGTCGCGGCGGAGGTGATCGCCTATCCCGATCTCGGGACCGAGGCGATCTGGCGCCTCCAGCTCGACCGCTTCCCCGCTATCGTCGTCAACGATGCCCACGGCGGTGATCTCTACGTCACGTCGCGAGAACGATATCGGGTGTAGCAAGGTACCCTCGGTAGGGGAGAGGCTCGTCCTCTCCCGGGCTCACGAGCGTCAGGACAGGGAGAGGACGAGCCTCTCCCCTACCGGATTCTCGATCGCCCAAACAGTGCACGCAGTCTCAACCGGCGCGGTTCAACACATCGCGGGCGCGTTCGGCGACTGGTGGGTCGATCATCTGGCCGTCGACGGCGATCGCTCCTCTGCCGGCCTTGACCGCTTCATCGTAGGCATCCACGATGCGGCGTGCCTGGTCGATCTCTTCCGAAGAGGGGGTAAATGCCTGGGCGATCGGCTCGACCTGCGCCGGGTGGATCGCGAATTTGCCGTCATAGCCCATCGCCCTCGCCGTGGCCGCGTCACGGGCGACGATGTCGAGGTCGCGAAACTCGGGGCAGATGGTGTCGTAGGCCGCGATGCCGGCGGCTCTTGCCGCAGCCAGGACGAGGACGCGCGGCACACTCAGCTCATCCCCGTCGACGGTGCGACGCATGCCCATGGCCTGGGTGAAATCCTCACCCCCCAGGAAGATGCCGCCGACTCCTGGAGTATCGGCAAGCGCCTCGACCTGTAGCAGCGAGCGCGGGGTCTCAACAGTGACGATGACGTCCCGGTTGCCGTTCCCGATCCGCTCGAAGACTCCCGACAGCTCGTCCGGGCGATCGACCTTTGGCACGACCACCCCGACGTCGTCGCGAGCGCCCACCACCAGCATGTCCGGGTCGAGCATCTCGAAACGCGGAGGGCTGATGCGGATGTAGAGCTGCGGTCCGCCCTGCCAGCACTCAAGCAACTTCGTCACGAGTTGCCGTGCGTTCTCCTTCTCGGCCAGCGGCACGCTGTCTTCGAGGTCAAATACAACCGCGTCCGCCTGGGACGACGCGGCTTTGGCGAGCATCGATTCCCGATGCCCGGGGATAAACAGAAGGGTTCGCGGCGCAGTTTTTCTCATCCTAGCTTCCTGGCGGTTCGCGTTCGAGGATGATCGTGTCATCGCCACATTTCGGGCAGACGGTCAATCGCTCGAAGCCTCGGGTGTAGTAGCCGCACGACTCGCACGACCAGCGCGTGAGTGCGAAGAGACGCACCAGGTCGGAACGCGAGATGATACCGATAACCCTGCCCTCACTCACGACCGGGATCCTGCGAATGCGCTGCTCGGTGAGCATCCGCGCGATCGTCTCCGCGTCGGTGTCCTCGCCAACACTGATGACGTCGGTCGTCATAATGTCGGAAACTCTCTCCCCCTGTTTGGAGATGATGTCGAACTCGGATACAACCCCAACCAGGCGTCCCTCGTCGTCAACGACCGGCATACCCGAGATCGAGTTCTCGAACATTGAGCGCGCGGCGTTCTCTACAGGTGTATCGGACGAGAGCGTCATGACCGACGTGCTCATGATTTGACTTGCGTGTACGTCGTTCGTGGTGGTGCTCATGTGATGATCTTCCCTTCGTCCAGAAGTTGAAGCCATACGCTGGGCGGAACGAATGTATTTTAACCCGGTTCGCCCGAGGACCGTGACACGCTCAGCTCCTCCACCAGCCCGGTGGCGTAGGTGAGCATGTCTTCGCGGAGATTGCGCGCTGCCTGGGCGACTTCATCGAGAATATCACGGAGCGGCCTGGGATCCTCTGCGCTGATCTCCCCGATATCCTCAAAGAGACGGCGACGGAACTCCAGCTCCAGATCGCGGCGCACGTGGCGCAGCGCAACCTTCCCTTGCTCCTCGTCCAGGCCGGCACGCTGGACGAATGCCCGGATTTCGCTCATTCTCAGGGGTAACGACGCCACATTGGAGACCGACTGGCGTGCCTCGCGAACGACTTCCGCCTCGGCAACCATGTCGAGCATCAACCGGTAGGCGCTCACCCCGGCAGTGGCGCGACGGGCGACCTCGGCGCTCACCACGCCGATCTCAGGAGGCTCAGGAGGATTGAGGGTGAAGAGGGGCGCGCGTTGCTCTGCCCAGAGATAGACGCAGGCCGAGGCGACCCGGAAGTAGTAGATGGCGGAGAGCAGGTTGTCACGTGGAGAGACCGGTAGCCGGTCCAGCCGCGCCAGTTGGCCTATCAATTGACTGGCGCTGACCTCTTCGAACATGGTTCCGGGTGACGATTCGATGCGAACGATCTCTGGGGAGGAGGGCTGGCCCATCTGCCCGCGCGACGCCCGATTGAGCAGAAAATCGGTCAGCGCCGAGTCGGGACAGATGAATGCACCGTCGTGGACGACATACTGCTTGAAGCCGTGGGCGTCCAGCGTCTCCTGGAGTAAGCGCCGCGTGGCTCCTTGCTCCGGGATAGTAAGGAGATTCTCCACGATCTGGGCGCTCACCTGGCTCGGCTTGATACGGTCCGCGGCGAATTTGGCATCGACCGCTTCGACCACCGCAATTTCTGGCTCGTCTGGCCGCGAGCCGATGATGAGAAAATCTGGGTTTTCGAGATGGTACCGATTCGCTTCTCGTGAGATTTCGGGAATGTCGTCGAGCCGCAGAATCTCCCTGACAATAAACGGCTCGTGGTCCGGGATCGGCCATACGTCCCCGACCGCCCCGCTCAGCCAGAGCGAGCAGTGCGCCGCCCACCTGTCGCCGATGTGCATGCTTGCGCCGCCCCGGTCGCTCCACATCATCAGCTGCCTGTCGAGATAGGCAGTTAGCAGCGACCCTCCGGGAAGGAGCGGACTCTTCACATCTTGCATCACCTGGATTCCCCAGCCCGTGTGGACCCGCAGACGTCCTGCGCGGGCGACGCTCCTGCAGTAGCAACCGGCTTAGAGGTTGTTTCAACGAACACGTTGTCGCCTGCCTCTACCGCCCGTGCGCTGTTGGCGGTCGTGTCCGTCGAGATCCGTGTGCGTCTCTTGCTTGCCGCCAACAGGGGTGCACCTTTCCGTCGTTCTTCGTCGTTACGCTCGATAGTACCGTATTCTTAGCGAAGAACTAGAAAATCTAGAGCGAGGAGAAACCTTGTGAGGACCTCTGGGGCGCAGCGGCTCGCCGGAAAGACCGCACTCGTCACTGGTAGCAATCGCGGTCTTGGCCGCACGACCGCTGAATGGCTCGCTCGTGAAGGCGCGAGCGTTATCATCCACGGGCGCGAGGGAGATGACGTCGACGAGGCAGTGTCGGCAATGCACGACCTCGGCGTACACTCCTTTGGTCTCACGGCCGATCTCGCACGGGTTGATGAAACGCATCGCCTGGCAGACGAAGTGCTTGGTCGAGTCGAGCGTCTCGATATCCTCGTGAACAACGCGGGAATGAGCTATCGGGAGCCATTCTGGGAGATCAGCGACGCGCATTGGGAGGAACAGACGAACGTCAACTACCGTTCGCCATTTATTCTGGCCCAGCACGTGGCCCGTCACATGATACAGGGCGAGATTCGCGGAAAGATCGTCAATTTCAGCTCGATTGGGGCCCACGGGTGCCACGCTGACCGGGCGGCTTACGATGCGGCAAAGGGCGCCGTTGAGACGCTGACCCGCAACATGGCGTTCGAGCTAGGCCCGCACGGCATCAACGTCAACTGTGTCGTTCCCGGCGCGATTCCCGAGCGTCCCGGCTCGGAGGGCGATTCTCCTGAATGGGAGCGTTATGCGCGCAACAATATTCCGCTTGGCAGGGTGGGCCGGGCGGAGGATATTGCGGCGACGGTACTCTTTTTCTGCCTGCCGGAGTCCAGTTTTATCACCGGCCAATCGCTTTTGGTCGACGGCGGACACCGTACCTGGCTGCCGGAGCGCACTGATTAGGGCGTCTGGTTGAGGCTGTTACTCCCAGTAGCGTGGACCGTCGAAGTGGTCACAGACGAGCTCTTCCTCATGGCGGCTAAAGGGTGTGTTGCGGCGGTAGCTCGGCGCCGTTTCCAGGGTCTTCCGATCGACGCACAGGGTTATGGGGTTGCCATCCAGTTTGACGTACACGGCAGGGACGGCGACATAACGCCTGCCGATCCCGAGCAGGCCACCGAAGGCGACGACAGCATAGCGGATGCACACCGTGTCAGCGCCGGATTCGCAGGGTATGAGCTCCGCAAGGAGGTCATCAATAACGCCGGACTCGACCCCGTCACGGTCCAGGACCGTCGCGCCAGCGGAGCTTGACCTGATCTCCGGGTTCTCGTGACCGCACAGGCTCACCAGAAGCGACACCGCGTCGAGCACAACGACCTCATCCACCACGGTTGATTCAACCGGAGATCGGGCGAGCCTCTCGGCGTCAACGATCGTGGCCGGGTCAGTCCAGGTTGTGCCAATGTGAACGGCGCCACGCTCGGCAAAAACACGGTGCGCGTCGCTCGCCTGATCCTGACGAGGCGTGGTGACTCCGATGAGCACGGAGCCGGCGAGGACGCGCTGCGAGAGATAGTCCGCCTCATCCTGACCGTATCCAAAGCGCACCAGCGTTGTCAGCAACGGACGCGCGTCTTCGTCCCTGGGTTCCGGGCCGTCTGCGAGCGTGGGCGGGGCAGCGGATGTACTCCAGTGCCAGACGGACGCTGAGCCGCCCAGGATCGCTCCGAGTGGACCTGCCACCAGGAGCGCACCGTCATCGGGAACGATCAAGGACATCAGGTGCGTGAGCCAGACTCCCGCCTCATCGAGTGCTGCCTCGGACAGGGCGTCCGCCACGGCCGGGTGCGGGTTGCTCCTACCGGGATTGCCCGCCTCATGCTCGCGCACGACCAGGGAGACACCTTGCTCGGGAGCTTCCGCGCCCCGCAAATCGGCCAGGGCCTGGTTCGCGTCGATGGGATCTTCAAACAGACCTATGACCGTCAGGTGGGGTGAACCGTCAGGATGGCCGGCGGCGACGCGGAAGGGTGTATTCGGCATGGCGTCATCCCTGATGCTTGAGCGACTCGCTCTCAACAGCATTTGCGTTGCCGCCGGGCGGCTGGGGTAGCGGCGGTGCTGGGCCGGCGTATGGTAGATCGGCGTCTTCTGATCGGCCGTGCAGCAGATTCTGGACGAGTACCTGCACGGCCGCGGCGATTGGGATGGCGAGCACGGCTCCGATGGTCCCGAGAATCAACCCGCCAACCAGTACTGCCAGAATAACAGTCAGAGGCGTTATGCCAACCGCGTTGCGCATGACCCTGGGCACGAGGACAGCGCCCTCCAATTGTTGCAGCACGAGCGCGAAGACCGCGACGACCAGCGCCTTTTGCCAGGAATCGGTAAGAGCGACGACAACGGCTGCACCACCGCCGAGGAAGGGCCCGATGAACGGGATAATTTCGGTAATCCCGGCCCAGATACCGAGGGCAAGCCAGAACTCAAGGCCGATCAGACGGTAGCCGACGGCAGAGGTTACACCGATAGACAGACACAGGATCAACTGCCCGCGTGTCCAACCGCCAAGCTTCGCCTCGATCTCGTCCCATATCGCGTGAGCGCTCGCTCGGCGGTGGAGGGGTATCAAGCCCAGGGTGAGTCTCTTGATGATCGCTTTTTCGGTCATCCAGTAGAACGCGACGATCATCACGGAGAACGTCGTGAAGATCAGGCCGAAGACCGAGGTGACAACGTTCAGGGCTGTGGAGCTCTCAACGTCCGGGCTTTCGCGGAACTGGTTGTAGGCGATGGCGAGACGGTCGAGTGAGCGCACACCGGTGGTCCTGAGAAACTCGTTGTTGCTCGCGGCGGCCTGATCTCGCAAGCTGGCGATGATGTCGGGAATACTGTTGACGAGCTCGATGACTTGTCCGGCAACTGGCGGCACGACCAGATAGAGTGTCAGCCCCAGCGCGACCAGAATCCCCGCGTAGACGGTCAGAATTGACTGTCCGCGCGTCATACCCACGCGCCGCAGGCGCGTGACGAATGGCTCGATTGCGGCTGCCAGAATAATGGCCAGCACCAGGATAATAAGAATCGGGCGGATCTGGATAAGCAGCCAGGCGATTGCGATGACGAACAGGACGGCCGCCGTATTGATCATGACGCGGGTGGTACTCATTGTCGGTCACGCACCTGCTCGTTCACCGGACGGATCGTTGATGGCGGCCAGACACTACGGTCATCATAACCTAGTCATACACGCAACAAGCTGACCGCCAGCCGCAGCTCATCTTCGACGAGACGCGGGATCAGGAAACGCCGGCGAACGACCTCGCGACCGGCAGCCCCAAGCTGCCGGGCTTCCTCCGGGTGCGTCAGCAGGTGGATCATCCTCTCGGCGAAGAGCTCATCGTTGTGCGGATCGACGAGATACCCGCCCGCGCCGTCCGGCATCTGAATGGGAATGCCACCGACATTGCCGGCTACCATCGGCGTGCCCTTCCAGAGCGTCTCCGAAACGATCAGACCGAAGCCTTCACGGAGCGATTTTTGAACCACAAGATCGGAGCTGCGCTGGAATACGTTGATCTCGATGTTGCCGATACCGGTGAGATTCGTGGCGACCACAATGTCCGGGTCACCTTCGGTTTCGCCTCGGATCTGCTCAAGCAGCCCCCAGGCTTCAGGGTCGTCGAGCGCCATCGACCCGAGTAAGGCGAGCTGGAGGCCGGGGATACTCTCTCGGGCGACGCGATAGACGCGAATGACGCCCAGCGGGTCCTTCCAGGGATCGAAGCGCGACACCTGGGTCACCACCGGGCGGTTGGGATCGATGCCCACCCACAGCATGATTCTGCGGGCTTGCAGTGGAAGGATGTCGAAGTTCTTCGGGCTGAGGGGATCAATCGCCGGAGGAATGATGTGGACCTGGTGCCCGCGTAGCGAAGCGGGCACGAAGCTGTCCAGCGTGAACACCAGCGCGTCATACTCCACGATAAACGGGTGCAGGAACGCCAGCACTTCCGGGCTCGGCTCCGAGGTGTCTATGTGGCAGCGCCAGACCCATTTCGCGCGGCCGCGGCCGTGCAGCGCCAGCATGGCCGCCGGTTGAGGGTCGTGGATGAAGATCACGTCGTACTCATCTTCGAGTAGCTGGGCGTTAAACTGGTTTTGAAGGAGGTAGGTCTCGCGGTCCTCGGCGGTGAGGTGGTACTCCCCGCCCTGCAGTGCGTTGTGGAACCCTTTGGTCACCTCAAAAAATCGCGAGGTGCCGCTAATGACGCGCCAGTCGACATCGACGCCGAGCCCACGCATGATGGCAACGGTCGAGCGCAGGAGCTCGGACACCCCGCCGCCAAACGGCGTGGCGTTGATATGGGCGATCCGCTTACCTTTCAATGATGCTGCAAGATCGGCCAGCCGCTGGATGGGTGCGTCTCCGCATACAGAGCGATACTCGTCGATCGGTGCCGCTGAAATGTCTACCTTTTGAAGCACATTCGTACCGTTCACTTCCGTACTGCAACGCTGTCGCTCGTCGTCCGCGTCTAAAGATCAGTGTAATCGGACGACGCGCGGCGTGGAGCCACCGAGTGTAACGATCGGAGCCTGAAGCGTGTATCTGCGCATGATTACGTACCACTTGAAGAGTGAAGTGGAGCCCGATAACGCAGTATCAGTGTACGATGAACTCATCACTGCCTGGCGCAAGCAGGTTGGCTTCCTCGGCGCGGCGCTGTCGATGAACGAAGAGAAGACGACCGCTCTTTCGCTGTCCTACTGGGAGTCCGAAGAAGACGCGGAGATTGCCGGAAGCGCCAGTCTGCCGCTACTCTTTGCGCTCACGGTAGAGCTCTCAGAGCTACCGCCCGAGGTCACCGGCTATGACGTATTGAAGTATGAGCTGCCACGAGTATGAACACAGTGACGATCAACATTACCGGCACCCGGGTGGCGTTAGGGCCGTTGCGGCGCGACCTTGTCCCCCTCTATACGAAATGGCGCAACGACTTCGCTGTCCAGCGTACATTCGGTGACCTTCCGCGCCCGGTCTCCGAAGAACAGCGCATGAAGTGGTTTGAGGAGCAGGCGGCCGCGGAGGACGCGCACTGGTTCACCATTTACGAGCGTGAGACGCTGCGTCCCATCGGGACGACCGATCTGTTCGACATCGACTTCCGGTTTCGAACCGCCAGCTTCGGGATGCTGATTGGCGAGGCTGACGCGCGCGGCAAAGGGTTGGGGACGGAAATTGTGACGCTGATGGTTGACTACGCCTTCAGCGCCTTGGGCCTGAACAATGTCATGCTCACGGTGTCTGAATACAACCTGGCCGGCCGGCGAGCCTACGAGAAGGCTGGCTTCCGTGAGTTTGGCCGCAGGCGAGAGGCCGACTCAATCGGTGGACGGCTCTACGCCGAGATCTACATGGACATCATTGCGTCCGAGTTCGAGAGCCCGCTGCTGGGCAAGATCTTTGCGCCGGATCAACCCCGCCTATGAGCTTCGTCCGGTCGCCGGAGGAGCGCCGTGACGCATGAACAGGTCGGGGAAGCGGAAAGCGGCGCCCCCGATGAGTCCCGCGACGACGACACCAGCGCAGGCGACGGTCAGCGCAACGCCGGCCTGGTCCGCGATGAGACCCATCGGCAGCAGCGAAACGGGCATGAAGTACCACGCCATAATCTGAACGCTGGTGACGCGCCCGAACAGCTTCGGGTCGGTGTTCATCATGAGCAGCGCGCGGTTGATGGTCAGGTACGTCTGGCTGGTGAAGCCTACGAACAGCAGGCAGGCGAGCGATAGCAGATATACCGGCGATAGCGCGAATGCGACGAGTGACAGGCCAAACAGGACACCGCAGGCGAGCTGGATTCTGATCATGTGCTCGGAACCAGCGAAATAGGCAGCCCCGAGCGAGCCCGCGAGCGCGCCAACGCCCACCGCGGCGAACATGAAGCCCAGCGCCGATTCACCAACATCGAGCACGTCGGCCTGAAACACCGGCAGAAGCTGCTGGAAGGGCATACCGATCAGAATCGGCACGGCGGACATCGCCATCAGGGCACAGAGCACTCGCTGGTTCCATATATAGCGAAAACCAATCGCCATTTCAGCGAAGGCGCCGCTCTGACCTGCTCCCCCACGGCTGCCCGACGGCAGCCTGAACAGCGTCAACAACGCCAGGCCGTACAGGATGGCGCTGGCGTAGAACGCGAGCATGGGGCTGGAAGCCAGGAGGATTCCGGCAATCGAGGGTGCGACGATCAGGTTCAGATTGCGCCCGGTGGAGTCGAGCGCCAACGCGTTGGCCATGTTCTTGCGGTCCACGAGGTCGGACATGAACGCCGTGCGCGTCGGCATGGTGAATGGAAACGCCAGCCCCTGGGCGAGCCCGAGCGCATAGAGATGCCACACCTCGACGACGCCGGCTTGAACCAGGATGGCCGTGGCAAAGCTCAGCACGAGCATCACGGTTTGAGAGGCGAGCAGCACCTTCCGGCGATCGAAGCGATCCGCCACGACTCCGGCGAGCGGTGACAGGACGATCTGCGGCGTGCTGCGGGCCAGGGCAACGATTCCCAGCGTAAAAGCCGAGCCCGAGAGCTCGTACGCCAGCCAGGAACGCGCGACGATCTCCATCTGCATCGCACCCATCGAGAAGAGCATCCCGAGCCACAGATTGCGAAATTGCGGCATTGCCAGCGCGGCGAAGGTGCGTCCCAGCATCGACGGGGTCGCGAGCGTGCCACCAGGCTCAGTCGCGGTGGGTTCCGAGACCGCCGGCGTCATCGGCGTCGGGCTCTTTCCATCCTGAATCCGCCGTCGAACCTGCACCCTACCCGAACCTCTCGCAACGCGGCCGATCGATCGCCGGCACATCATACACGGTTTAGAGACGCCACCGTGTCGAAATACCTTTCGGACCGTAGCGCGATGCTGATCGTGAACGTATCCAGCTGCATCGGCAGTCTGGGCAGGTGCGGGATATTAAGTCCGCGCACACGAGAGAGGGTCGTAGATGAGCCACGCTTGCGCCCGAACACCTTTTGGGTGATGATTACCATCCGCGACTAGCCGTGACTCCCGGAAGGCCAATACACGCATGGGCGACCTCTACTGGGGCGACAACCTTGAGATTCTGCGGACGTACATCCGCGGATGCTTCAGTGGACCTCATCTATCTCGACCCGCCGTTCAACTCCAACCGCAACTACAACGTGCTCTTCAAGGAGAACGGCCGGGCCGAGAGCGACGCCCAGATCGAGGCCTTCACCGACACCTGGCACTGGACCCAGCACGCCGAGGAGACCTACGCCGAGCTGATCCACGGCAACAACGTTCCGCAGAAAGTGTCCGACCTGATCGTCGCCATGCGCTCGTTCATCGGCTCGAACGACGTGATGGCCTACCTCGTCATGATGACGGCGCGGCTGCTGGAGCTGCATCGCGTTCTCAAGCCGACCGGCTCGATCTACCTACATTGCGATCCGACGGCGAGTCACTACCTCAAGGTCGTGATGGACACGATCTGGGGACCGACGAGTTTCAGGAACGAAATCATATGGAAACGCACTACCAGCCACAGCGATGCGAAGCGCTGGAGCCCGGTGCATGACGTAATTCTCTATTACGCGAAGTCCGATCGGTTCATTTGGAACCCACAATACCTGCCTCATTCAACTGAATACATCGCCGCTAAGTACAGTCGCCAAGATCCAGATGGCCGTCGATACCAACTACACGACATGACCAGCCCAAATCCACGGCCAAACATGATGTACGAGTGGAAGGGGTATGCGTCACCGCCCAAGGGTTGGCGCTTCTCTCGCGAAACGATGGCACGCCTCGATTCCGAAGGACGAATCTGGTATCCGGAAGATCGGTCCCGTCGTCCACGGATCAAGCGTTACCTTGATGAAATGTCGGGCATGTTACTGGGGACGGTATGGAACGATATCGACCCGATCAATTCGCAAGCCGCAGAGCGCCTTGGCTATCCAACCCAGAAACCTGAAGCCCTCCTCGAACGAATCATTAAAGCCAGCAGCAACGAAGGCGACGTCGTCCTCGATCCATTCTGTGGTTGCGGCACAACCATCGCCGTGGCCGAGCGGCTGAACCGGCGCTGGATCGGGATCGACGTGACGCACCTGGCGATTGCGGCGATTGTCTCGCGGATGGAGGCGGCCTTCCCGGACGTCAAGATTGAGCGGCACGGCGAGCCGGCCGATCTGGGCGGGGCACGCGCGCTGGCGCAGCTCGACCGCTACGACTTCCAGAACTGGGCGCTGGCGTTCGTCGGCGCGCGGCCCATCGCCAGCGGCGCGGACGGCAAGAGCAAGAAGGGCGCGGACCGGGGCATCGACGGCGTGATCAGCTTCCTGGGAGAGAATGAGAAGACTCCGCACCGCTGCCTGGTGCAGGTGAAGTCCGGCGCGGTCAACAGCCGCGACATCCGCGACCTGAAAGGTACGCTCGACCGCGAGCACGCCGAGATGGGCATCTTCATCACCCTGGCCGAACCCAGCGCCCCGATGAAGCTGGAGGCCGTCGAGGCCGGGTTCTACCGCTCCGAACTGATGCAACAGGACTACCCTCGCATCCAGATCCTCACCATCGCCGAGCTCTTCGACGAGCGCGCGCCCCAGATGCCGCCCCGGTTCAGCCCGTACCAGTTGGCAACCCGGCAGAAGCGCGACTCCCAGCAGCGTGGGCTGTTTGATGCGCAGGCGGGTAGCGCGTAACGGTTACAGTGACGCGCGCTGGTGCGGGTCCATCATGTCGCGCAGGCCGTCGCCGACGAAGTTGATGGAGAGCGTGGTGATGAAGATGGCGAGGCCCGGCAGGGTGGGCAGCCAGACGTCGCTCCAGCTGAACATGAACGCCTGCGACTCTTGCAGCATGAACCCCCAGCTCGGGGTGGGAGGCTGAACACCGAGACCGAGGAAGCTGAGGAACGCTTCAGCGATGATGAGCCGCGCTACCTGGACCGTCCCGATGACGATGATCGCGTTCATCAGGTTTGGCATGATGTGCCGGCGGATGAGACGCGTGTGCCCCAGACCGACGACCGTCCCGGCATGAATGTAGTCCAGCGATTTGATGCGCTCAACCTCGAACTTGATGACGCGGGTATAAATCGGCCAGGAGCCGATGCCGAGCACGATGACGACATTCGTGAAGCTCGCGCCCAGGACAGCAATGACAGCGAGAGCCAGCAGAATGAACGGAAATGTCATCATCACGTTCACGAGGGTTGAAATGAGCCCGTCGAGCTTGCCGCCGAAGTACCCAGCCACGACACCCAGAAAAATACCGATGGCTCCAGCCACGAGCGTCGCCAGCAAGCCAACCGCCAGGGCGACCCGCGCTCCATACATCAGCCGTGTGGCGTAGTCGCGCCCGATGCCGTCGGTACCGAGCGGGTGGGACCACGATCCGCCCTGCCAGACTGGCTCCTGCAGGCGCTCGGCGATGCGACCTTCTTCCGGCGTATAGGGAGTCAGAATCGGCGCGGCCACGGCGATAAAGACCAGAATCAGCAGGACCAGCCCCCCGGCCACCGACATGCGTAGCTTCCAGGCCGCCTGCATGTACGAGCGCAACGAACGCTGCCGTAGTTCCCGCTCGGAAAAGGCAGACGCTACGGCGTCGCTCGTTGTAGGACCGGCGGTTGCCATGAATCCTCCTCGATGACCGTACCCGGGACCAGGATTTCCGCCAGCTTGACAGAAGATACTGGAATCATACTCGCTCGCGGGTGAGCGTCAGTGTCGTATACGGGGGTCGAGCACGCCAACAACGAGATCAACTCCCAGGTTCACCAGGCTGATGATGATCGCCAGTGTGACGACGGCGGCTTGTGTCACCGGGAAATCGGCGTTGCGAATAGAGTCAATCGCCAGCAGGCCGACTCCCGGCCAGGCGAAGACCGATTCAGTGATGACGGCGCCGCCGAGCAACTGGCCAAACTGAAGGCCAAGCACGGTAATGACCGGAATCATGGTATTGCGCAAGGCGTGCCGCGTCAGGACCACTCGTTCCTTCAGCCCTTTAGCGCGCGCGGTGCGGACATAATCCTGGGTGAGTGCGTCGAGCATGCCCGAGCGCACCAGCCGTTCAGTCACGGGCGCGAGGAATACGCCGAGTACGATGGTTGGCAGAATCATGTGCTTGATGCGGTCGACCCCGAATTCGCCGTATCCCGAGGGCGGCAGCCAGGCAAGATTCACGCCAAAGACGATGACCAACATCAGGCCGAGCCAGAAGATCGGCATAGCCTGCCCGGCAACGACAAACAGCGTGGACAGGTTGTCCCAGAAGGTGTGACGTTTGTAGGCGGAGATGATGCCCATGGGGATCGCGATCAGGGTCGCCAGGATTGTGCCGGAGAGCGTCAGCAGCAGTGTCGCGGGCATTCTCTCAAGCACCAGTGACAGGGCAGATTTTTCGACGCGAAACGAGTTTCCGAAGTCGCCCTGGATCGCATCTCCGAGAAAGTCGACGTAACGCACGATGAGTGGGCGATTGAACCCCATCTGCTCGCGGAAGAGCTCGCGCTGCTCATATGGGGTCTCCGGTGGCAGGAGCACGTTGATCGGGTCACCGATCATGTTCGTGATGACGAACACGATCACCGAGATGCCGAATACGGCGATGACCATCTGTAGCACGCGGTTGGCGATGTATGTGCCCACAGTCGCTGTCCTCCGCGTTGCGCCGCCGTCCGTACGTTTGACTGGACAGACGGCGGCATCTTTGCAGCGGCAATTGCTAGCGCTTAACCGATGGGTCGTGCCGTGAAATACATGTCGATCTCGTCGGGGCGCGGGTTCCAGTCCACGTTATTGTTGACGCCCCAGACGGAATGGAAGCCCCACATAAAGATCATGGGCGCGTCGTCACGTATGATCCTCTGCGCGTCGGCGTAAATCCGCATGCGCTCTTCCGGGTCGAGCGAGCCACGACCGTCTTCGAGTAGCGCGTCCAGCTCAGCGTTGTTGTAATAGGTAAAGATCGAGCTGCTGTGCAGCATGTCCCACAAGATGCCGTCCGCGTCGAACACTGAGTATGACCCCCAGTTGTAACTATGCATCGGGCCGGCATTCCCCTCGTTGTGACGGGTCGTAAAGGCCAGTGCGTCACTGAGTGTTTCGAACTCAACACGAACTCCGACCGCGCCCAGGTCACGCTGCATGGCCTGATCGACCTGATCCTGGTTCGGCATGGTGGAGGGTCCGCGTACCCAGATGGTGTCGAACCCGTCTGGGTAGCCAGCCTCGGCAAGCAGGGACTTGGCGAGGTCTGGGTCATAGGAGTGCGGCTCGATCGACGGATCGAAACCGAAGTGCTTGGGGTTCACCAGTGCAGGGGTGCGGTCCCCGCCTGGCTGCAGGGTATCGATGTAGCCCTGGATGTCAACTGCGTGGTTGACGGCGTTGCGCACCTTCACATCCTCGAATGGAGTCGGGCCGGAGCGGGCCATCGCATCCAGCCGGGTAAAGCCAACGCGCAGAATTGCCTGGGTCTTGGGCGTTGCCACGCCTGATTCTTCAACCGTCTGCATCTGGTCGAACGGGATCACCCGCACGATGTCAACGTTCCCAGCCAGCAGCTCGGCCAGCTGAGTGGGGACGCTTGGCACGATGCGCAGGATGAGTTCCTGGTAGGCGGGCTGGATATCGGGGTGCCAGTAGTCATCGTTCCGGGTCAGGATGATCTCCTGGCCGCGCTTCCATTCGACGAACTTGTACGGTCCTGTCCCAATCGGGTTCTCGGCCAGGTAGGCGTCGCCTTCGGCCTGCGCCAACTTTTCCGGGATCATCTGGAAGTTCTGCAGGCGCTCGGTGAAAATCGGGTAAGGGTCCTTGGTGGTGACGTGCACCGTGTAGTCATCGATAACCTCAACACCGGCGATCGCGGCGTGGTTCCCGATTTGTTGACTTGCCTGCTCCGGGTTGATGATTCGCTCCCAGTTCCACTTGACGGTCTCTGCGGTGAACGGGTCTCCGTTGTGAAACGTCACGCCCTCGCGCAGCTTCATCTCCCAGACCGTAGGCTCGATGTTCTCCCAGCTCTCGGCAAGCCATGGCTCGATCTGGTTGGTTTCGGCGTTCCGTACGCCGAGATTGTCGTGCGTGTGGTAGAAGAAAATGATTCCGGTTCGCAGGTTGTGCATGTGCGGATCCATGGTCGGAAGGTCGGACTCGCTGAAGATAACCCGTAGCGTGCCGCCCTCGGTTGCGGCCCCAGCGTCGGTCGCTGACGTTGCTTCGCCGTCCGTCTCCGTTGGGTCGCCGGCGCCGGTTTCTGAAGTGGCCGCCCCGCCGGAGCTGGCGGTGTTCGTTGGGGCCGCCCCGCCCGTCGAAGGTGCCTCGCCGCCGGCATCGTCCTCGTCGGAGCCGCATGCGGCGAGCGCGCTCATCGCCCCCGCTCCGCCGGCCCAGACCATCGCCGCTTTTACGAGAGTCCGCCGGTCGATGCGGCCCTCGTGATAGAAACGCTCCCAATTCGCGTAAATTTTGTCGTTGAGGTCACGCTGGCTCTGAAAACTCATGCCTGGCCCTTCTCCGACGACGATTGGCGCTCCCCCATGGCTCGTCCGAACCTGGGAGAACATCGTCAATACAATGGCGATATGTGCGAATCTACGGGCATCATAGGCGAATTGCTGCGCTGCGTCAATTCCTTTGGAAGGTGCAAATAGGCCCGTCGGAGCGGCTTGCGAGACCAGGCTAGGCGTGTGCCGCGAGAAATGATGCTCCGGTCGCGCGTTCGAGGAGTCCGGCGCGACAGCAACGATTCCAAGGTTCCATAAGGCAAGCGTGTGACTGGCCGCGAGTGGGGGTAATTCCAATGTGGAATCGAGAGGGAGCCGACGCGGGGATTCGAACCCCGGACCTGCTGTTTACGAAACAGCTGCTCTGCCAACTGAGCTACGTCGGCGGACTGGCAGATATCGAGCACCTGCCCATCACTGCGCTATTTTAGCATAGGAGTTTTCTTGGCACACGCCTAGCCGTGGTATCGCACTCCGCGCTCGTTACCGTGTCGGGGCTGTGTTGAGAACGAAGAGGGGAGCCCTTGTCGGGATTCGAACCCGAGACCTCATTCTTACCAAGAATGTGCTCTGCCTACTGAGCTACAAGGGCATGACCGCCGTGAGCGCGCGACGTCGGGCGCACATAGTATTTTACACATTCGAGGTAGCACTTGTCACCCGGCTGCATGACAGGCCGGCCACTCCGCAGTGACGGGGGTGGGCGGCGTTTCCTGAATGCTAGAATCTCAGCCCAGTGGGACGGACCACAAGCAAACCAGGTATAGAGGAGGCAGATTCATGGCGCAGCCACCAGGAATTTTCGCGCGCAGCCGGGGAGTTGTGACCTCGCAATATGCCGTTATGCCTCCTGAGGGCATCCTCGCGAGCGCGTTGCCGGGTTTTACAGGGACGACGGTCAGGATCCAGACCGGACCGCCGATGGGCGCGCGATTTGCCCAGATGGTGCTGGAGATAGAGCCCGGCGGCGGCACCACAACATGCCGGAACGACGGGCTAGAGCACCTTTTCTACCTGTTGAGCGGCTCGGTAACGATGACCGTTGGCGGGCAGGCTCACGAGCTGACGCCGCACGGCTACGTCTATGTCCCTGTTGGATGTGCCTATGAGATTTCGGCTCAAGGTGGCGGCGAGAGCCGGCTGATCTGGATTAAACGGCCGTACGAGCAGATCGACCTGCCGGTTCCGGACGTCATCGTCGGCCATCGCAGCGAGGTTCCGCACGACACCGTCGAGGACGAACCAGGTCGCTACTGGCAGCGGCTCCTGCCGACCGATGATCTGGCCTTCGACATGCACGTGAATATCCTGTCGTTCCAACCCGGCGTCTACTTCCCGTATGTTGAGACCCACATTATGGAGCACGGCTTGTACATGCTTGAGGGGCAGATGCTCTACATGCTGGCGGGCGACCTGCATGAGGTCGAGCAGCACGACTTCATCTGGATGGGTCCGTTCTGCCCGCAGTTCTGTGTGGCTAGTGGCCTGGAGGAGTCCGCGTACTTGCTCTATAAGGATGTCAACCGGGACGTGAAGTTCTAGAGCCGGTTGGGAGTAAGCCTCTCATGGCGAGCCACCTCGTATTGTACGGTGGAGGACGAGCGCTGCTCGTCGGGATGACCAGGGAAGGGTTGCGTGTACTTGCTCACAATGTGTGGCGAGGGCGCATGGGAGTCGAACCCACCTGGGAGGCTCGTCACCCCCCACAACGGTTTTGAAGACCTGCGATCCCAACCTAGATTTCCGCAGGTACAAGGGAAAACTGGCGACTAGTGGGTAGATTTTGGCAGCAACCTGAGACCGTTTTCTGCTGTCAAAGCGGTCCAGGAGGGTTGATCTTTACCTGTTCCTCAGTCATCTACGCCGCCTCCTTCATCTCCTCTAGCTGATCCTGAAGACTCTCACGCTTCAGTTTCCATCTATCCATGTGACTCTCCATAGCCAGAATCTGCGTCTCATATCCCTCGATCCACCCCTCTGCCTTCTGAATCTCTTGGCGGATATCGTATTCAGACATCGTCATTCCCTACAATCAACCCATTCATCAACACCGCAGCCTCCTTCTTCCCCCTGTTCAAGACATGACTGTAGTGCCTGTACACCACGTCAGGTGAGTTACCCAAGTAGTTAGCGACAGTGACGACATCGACTCCCTTCCGGAGCATGTGTGTCGCTACCGTATGTCGTACGTCATGGAACCTGATGAGGGGAAAAGGGTTAGGCGACGAGCGGTTGTACTTGCGGAGGTACTCTTTTCAACCTCCGAGAGATCTCCGGACCAGTCTGGATCGTCCCGAGGGTAGTCGGGAAGACAAAGTTGTGAGGGTTAGGTTGATTCTGTATCTGTTCTCGCTGCTCCTTCAATATCTGTTCAACGTCAGCTTCGGATAACCGAACCTTCTGTATCTGAACCATGGTAGTAGCTCCTAGCAAATGTGTGGCATCTCTCCATTCCAGTATGCCTCTTGCGTCATCTCTTGGTACACACGCAGTACAACGACATAATCCTTAATACCTGGGGCACGCTCCGTAGGGTGAGATGTAATCACCCCTTAGCTCCGCAATCTCTTTCTCTAGCTCATAATTTTCCATGCATGCCTGGTACTCACGCTCTCGCTCCTCTTCCAACTCCCTTTCGAGTTCCTCTCGCCGTCGCTCTTCGTCTGTCGGGAGGATCGGTTGGGGCACTAACCACGACGGAGGGTCGTACGTCGGGGGCTGGTATGAAGGTGGGTTGTAGGGAGGCGGGTTGTAAGAAGGTTGGTCAGCTGTCGGCGGGGACTCTCCAGGCATGATGATAGCCACGGTAAGACCCATCTGCGCGCAATCTGCGTCTGAGGTTGCTACCTCATCCTCTAACCAGTAGTCATACAACGCTGCCTTACAGGAGGCGTAGAGGATTTCATGGATTTCCGACTGGTTGTTGATAAGCCACCAGTCGAACCAGACGGCGTACTCTTCGTCTGCTTCCCTCAACTGTCGTTTACGCTCTCGCTCTTCTCGGAGATGCTTAACGAACTCAACGTATGACATGTCGGATGTATCGCTTCGAGTCGCTGTGGGTTGAGCAGTAGAGGAGCGGAGCGGAGCGCTGCTTGATTGACGATCCTCGACAGGAGTCGGGGGCACTGCATCCATCTCTGCCTCAGCAGTTGTGTCCTCCGCGACTAGCGACCAGAGCACGACCGCGATGAAGATCAGTGATGCGAAGACCACGGCGGCTTTTCCAAACGGCGGCGACGAGGGTTCGAGGTTCACTTGCATATCCTTCTGTTAATCAAGTTTTCCAGACAGGATAGCAAGGGTTCGACTAGGCGTCTAGCGACGGCTCGGCTGCATTACCCTTCCCCATGAGCACTTGTCTACGTCAGGTGACGGCATCGGAGGGAGGATCTGGTTGCAGGTAGCGAGCGTCACTTCGTATTCCCCGAGAAACACTGCGTTGGGGAACTGCCGGCGAAGATCCCCAATGTCGTCGTACGAGAAGTCGTATGCTGCAAGACGCTTCCCGTTGATCACGTCGATAACGATACCTAGCTCACGTCTGCCGCGGTTCTTGGTGCGTGAGTAGAACAGCATGTAAGCAGGTATCGAGGGTGTGGTAACTACGTGAGAGTTTTGGGTGCTCATCTTCGAGCGCCACTGCTATTTTGACAGCAATCTGACAGCACCGCAGGTAACAGACGGGCATTTAGAGACAAGAGTTGTCTGTCATTCTGTCCGTGGAGATATGTTGTTTTGGGCTTGTAGAAGGGTAAAGACAGTGGCGAGGGCGCATGGGAGTCGAACCCACCTGGGAGGCTCGTCACCCCCCACAACGGTTTTGAAGACCGCACGAGCCACCGGGCCCGATCCGCCCCCAGAGAAGGTTTGGGTCGCCGGCACGCGAGGGCGCACCAGACGGCCATCAGTGTAGCATGAGCCGGTACTGAAACCGGGGTAGCTTTCGGGCGTTGTACTGCTATAGGTAGTACTTACGTCCCTGTCAGCTAGCCATGGCACGCTGCTACAGTTGTCGCACGTCTCAGGTGTCTGATCGTCCCGTGTGCGCGTTGTACATGCGGCGCCGGGATATCTGCTCTACCGATGATCGTAGCCAATTGGCTGTTCGTGGCGAGGATTGAGATTGGCACACGGCAATCCGAACTGGGAACCACGGATTCCACCCGGAGGCACGAGGACGGCATCGTCCGATTCCTCATTGGCCGCCGCCGTCATGCGTCGTGTGTGGCTGCTTGAAACACTCCACCGTGTCATGTCCTCCATTACCCAACAAGAGGATGTCGAAAATTCGCTGCCGGAGATCGCGCGTGTCATCTTCGAGCAGTTCAGTCTCGTGTCGGTCGGCATTGGCGTGCTCGAAGACGGATGGATGCACTATCGTGGCGTCGCGTCGCGAGTCGCGTCCCTGCGCAACCGTGTGCCTGTCTCGGGGTACCCTGAGGAGGGCCGGGCTGCGCCTGAGCCGAATCCATTTCTTGCCGATCGGCCGGCTCCACCGACCTTGAGCGACAGTGACGCAATCGAGCGCAGTGCAAAGGTGCCAATCCGGGTTCAGGGTGAGATCTACGGCGTGTTGAGCGTCGCTGTGAGCGTCGATAGCCGCTTGAGTGGTGAAGAGCTCGAAGTGCTCGAGCAGATTGCGACTGCATTGGGCGCTGGCATCGAGCAGTCGCGGCGGCGGAGCGAGCAGCAGCGCCAGGTGGAGCACCTGACGCAACTGCAGAATCTGCTGGGGAGAATCCGCGATCACGTCGATCCTCGTGACAACGACGGGGACGTCCTGATTGACATTGCCACGACGTTTGGCTACTCCCAGGTTCGATTGGGCACTATTTCCCAATGCGACCTGCGACTGTACGATAATTATCGAAACGCTTTCCTTAGCCGCGCACCACTGGACGTTCTGCCGATTAGCAGGGGTATTTCCGGCCGTGCTGCGCGCTCGGGACGGGTTCAGCTGGTGCGTGATGTGCGCAGCGATCCGGACTATGTACCGCACCGCGAGGCGACCGAGGCTGTCATCTGCACGCCGCTCTGGTCCGTGGACGAGGTTATCGGGGTGCTGTGGGTTGAGTCCGACGTAGCCGGTGGTCTATCCGACCACGACGTGGAGATCGTGAGCGTTCTAGCGGATCGCTTTAGCCTGGTGTTATCGAACCGGCGCCGGCTCCAGGAGCTCGATCGCCGCGCCGAGCAACTACGTATTCTGGAGCGGGTGACCTCCACTATCGGGCGCATGATTCCTACCCGCGCCTCGGTGGCCGACGTGGTACGCGAGCTGCGCGCGGCGTGTGGGTTTGTGAGCTCTATCGGTTTGATCGAGGGTGACCGGCTGATGTTCCACGGCATCGAGCAGGGCCTGCCGGTACCTCCGCCTAGCTGGCTCCGCGACGGTGTTCCTTTGGATCGGGGTATCACCGGACGGGTGGCTCGCACCGGCGAAGCTGAGTTCGTGCGCGAGGTGGCGTCCGATCCGGATTTTCTCGATATCGGAGTCGATACCGGTTCCGAGATCGCGGTTCCCATCAAGGTCGAGGGTCGTGTCATTGGCGTGCTGAATGTGGAAGCTCCAAAATCGCACGTTTTCGATGACGAGGACTACGAGATCCTGACGATCATCGGGAACCACCTGGGCATTGCGCTGGCGAACTACAACATCTTCTCGTCCGAGCAGGACACGCGCAAGGCGTTGGAGGCGGTGCAGCGCGTGTCGTCCATCGTGTCCGGCACTCTTGACCCGGACGAGGCACTGCGTCTTATTGCCGAGACACTCGCCGCGGTGCTGAGTTACCCGGTCGTGGCGGTCGAGCTAATCGGTGACGGTCATCTCCGGCTGGCGGCCGCGTTTGGGTTCCCTGAGAGTGCTTACCGGCACCAGGCACTAACGGACGGCGTCGCCGGGAGGGTTGCGTCAACCGGTCAGGCTGAGTTCCTGGCCGACATCGACGGCGACTCCAACGCATACCGGTACCGCGACGATGTGGTCAGCGGGATCTATGTGCCGATTCACCGCGGCACCGAGCTCTTTGGGGTGCTCACCGTGCAGGGCACCGCAGATCAACCGTTGAGTGAATGGGATCTCACGCTGCTGCGCACATTTGCCGAGAACGCCGGCGTGCTGCTGAACAACGCGCGAGTCTACGATGAGATGCGTCGAACGGCAGCGCTCGATTCGATCACCGGGGTTCCAAACCACCGCCATTTCCAACAGCGCCTCCAACAGGAGATCGATCGCGCACGCAAAGCGGACACTGAGCTGTCGCTCCTGGTCATCGACATCGACACGTTCAAGGAGTTTAACGATCGCTTCGGTCATATCGAGGGCGACCGTATTCTGAACGAGATCGCGTCGCGTCTTCAGGGACAGCTCCGCGACCATGACCTGCTCGCCCGCTACTCGGGCGACGAGTTTGTGGTCATCCTTCCAGAAGTGACGAGCAGGGTGTCGCTGGAGATCGCCGCGCGCCTGCTGCGAGCCGTGCGGTCGCGTCCCTTTGAGCTGCCAAATGGCGAGACCGCGGTGATCACGCTGTCGATCGGGGCCGCAACATTCCCGACCGACGCCTCTATCGACGAAGAGCTCATCGCTGCCGCAGACACCGCCATGTATCTCGCCAAGGGGTACGGCCGCGACGCCGTGTGTCACTTCCGAGACATCGCGCTTCTCGATGGCGCCGGCACGCGGCTCGCCGGTCAAGCGCGTGATTAGCGAAAACATCCACGTCGCGGCGCAATGATGAAATGTGCCAACGTCATCCACTAACACAGGGCCACCATGTCCTCGTAGGGACGTCATTCATTGCGCCCGGCGTTGGAGAGGGCGCAATGAATTGCGCCCGTACGAAATGGCAATCACGCTGGGGACCACGAGCTGCCCTGAGCGAAGCCGAATGGGATCTCTCGGTCAACTGTCTCGGCCGTCAAGCACGAGATCCTTCCTTACGTCAGGATGACTGATGAACGCTCAGGGTGACTGGCCAACTCCTGAGGCAGCCAGGCAGGGCGCAATTCATTGCGCCCGTACGAAGAATGGCATCGCTCCTCATGGTCGGATTACGTTGTCACATTCCTTCATTGCGCCTCGAACATTCGCCTATCAGGGTCTGGTACACATGTGTGTATCAGACCGGACGCCCGACGCTGCTCTGCTGTTGTAGTGATTCAGCCAGTGCTGCGATAACACCATTCAGGTCACGATTGGGGTCGCGCGTCTCTGGCGTCTCTTTTCCGATTGGTGTCTGTTCGATAAAGCGATACATGTCGGCGGCACCCAGGAGCATCAGGGGCGTTAGGCCAACGTCGGCGAAGCAGCTTGCAATCTCTTCCATCTCACCAACCCAGCGGTACGCCTTTGGCGGCATCGACGGAACGAATTGCTCGAGCCAGCCACGCACTGCCGCCATGCTCTCGGCTTGCTCGTCGGCCAGGGCTTGTTCCAACCCCAGGGCTCGAGCCGCGACGAGAAGCTCGACACCAAGCGCCGTGAGACCTTTCGTGAGTGCGCCGTAGCACATCTTCAGCCCCGAAGCCTGGCCAATGTCCTCACCGATGACACGCACGTCGAGTCCGAATGAGGTCAGCTCCTCAAGCTCAGGGGCACTGGGTCCTGACGCGTAGAAGCGTGTGCCTGGTCGTGTCGGGGGAGGGCCAACGATACCGATATCGGCTACGCGTGCGCCGGCTGAACTCATGATGTCCGCAACCATCTGAACTGTGCGCGGCGCGATGGCATTGCAGTCGACATACAACAGGTCGGCCCCGGTCGCCTGCAGCGCACTGGCGACCCGATTGGCAAGCCCGACAGCCTCTGACGGGACCAGGACCGAGAGGAAGACATCTGCCTGGGTAACCATGTCCTCGAGCCGCGGCACGTCTTCCATTCCCGCCTTGGCCGCCAGTCCCCGGGAACGTGAGCTGCGACCGTCGAGGCAGGTTATCACCCGCATCCCGTGGTCGTGCAGCACCGTGCCGATACTATGCCCCATCTCGCCTGGACTCAGGAGTCCGATCGTCTGGATGGCCATGCTTCATCCTCTCGTGTAGCTGGGAGTATGGTTGACAACACCACAATACCGCATTGATCGTCACGCGTCGTGACATTGTTGGCGCACGATACAGAGGTCTATCGACGATTCGATTCACGGTGAAGGTGGAGCAGGGTGAGCGGCTGCAGCTGGGCATATATCTGCTATATTCGCAGTAGAGACCAAAAGCGAGGGAGGAGCAGGCGATGCCAGGGGTACACGATAGAGGCGGCTGGCCAACGGACGAGCCGATCGATCAGGAAGACCACCAGCGCGCGGATTGGGAGCGTCAGACTCAGGCGCTGTACAGCGTGTTGACGCGCAAACAGGTCATGACCGTTGACGAGCTCAGGTCCGGGATTGAGACGCTGCCGCTCGAGGAGTACGAGGCGCTTTCGTATTTTGAGCGCTGGTCGGCGTCGATCGAGCACAACATGGTCGGCAAAGGCATCCTGACCACCGAGGAAATTGACAGCCGGGTGGCAGAAGTTGACGCGAAATGGCATGCGCGATGAGTGGCTCAGCACAGCCACGCTATCACCCTGGGGAAATCGTCCGGG
Source organism: uncultured Chloroflexia bacterium (assembly GCA_963729445.1). GTDB lineage: Bacteria > Chloroflexota > Chloroflexia > Thermomicrobiales > CFX8 > JACCZH01. Next base: position 274,964 of record CAVSNU010000002.1, on the reverse strand, counting down.
TGAGTGACCGCGAGCACTCCGGACACCATCGAACGCCCTGGTACGTCAAAGGCAAAATCGGCACGGTCGCCGCCGACAACGGTCCGTGGCTGAACCCCGAGACTCGCGGACATGGCGGCTCGGGGCTGCCGAAAGTCGAGGTTTACCGGGTCCTGTTTTCGCAATCGGATCTCTGGGAGAACTACGCTGGTCCGGAGAGAGATTCGCTGATCATGGACATCTTTGAGCACTGGCTTGAACCGGTTCAGGAGGGGAACGACCAATGAGCGATCATGACCACGACCATGACCACGATCATGACCATGACCACGAACATGGGGATGGCCCGCATCGCCACCCTCCGGCCCCGGATATCCAGTTATCCGAGCGCGCGAAACGCGCGTTGGCCATGTACGAGCTCCTTGTGGAGAAGGGCGTCGTTCGGCCGGAAGACGTTCGCCAGAGTATGGATTCGGCCGGCCCGAGTCCTGAAAATGGTGCCAGACTCGTTGCACGGGCCTGGGTGGATCCGGCGTTTAAGACACGATTGCTGGACGATGCACTGTCTGCCGTGAACGAGCTTGACTACGAGTTTCCATCTCACACTGGTCTGGTGGTGCTCGAAAACACACCGGACACCCACCACGTCGTTGTCTGTACGCTCTGCTCGTGCTACCCGGGCGCACTTCTCGGCCCACCACCCGACTGGTACAAGAGCTTGCCGTACCGCTCGCGCGCCGTCATTGAGCCGCGCAGCGTGATGCGGGAGTTCGGCTTCGATCCGGGCGAAGACGTCGAGGTCCGCGTGATGGATAGTACCGCCGAGCTGCGCTACATGGTCCTTCCGCTCCGGCCAGACGGTACCGAGGACATGAGCGAAGAAGAGCTTGTCCAGCTCGTCACCCGTGACAGCATGATCGGTGTCCGGGCGCCGTTAGCTCCAAAACGCGAGCCGGTTGAAGCAGACTGAGGTTTGCTCTGTCGCGTCAGATGAACAGACACTCAGCCATCGTGCTGAGTGTCTGTCATTGTGCTGCTGTTTCGGCCGGCGTATCAAGTATGCCGGCGTCCTCCTTTTGTAGTCTCGGTTTCTTACACCGGTTAGCGAAGACATGGGTTGAGCGGTGCAATACTGCCTGGAGCGGCGCCTCTCCAATATCCCAGAGCAGCTAACCAGTCATCTTGAGCTTGTTCGTCATCCTGAGCGTAAGCGAAGGATCTCTTGCCTGACACCCGAGGCGTTGGACCAGAGATCCTTCCTTGCGTCAGGATGACTATCAAACTCAGTACTGGACCACAGGGGAGTTGTCACGATCCCCGGTTCCGTCGGTCGGTAGGGGAGGAGCTCGTCTCCTCCCGAAATCCCGGCCCGCTCAACGCGGGAGGAGACGAGCTCCTCCCCTACGGGGGTGACACCATCATCGTGGTCTAGTGCTCAGGATGACCGTTCCAGGCTGAAATCGTTGAATGGGAAAGCATCCAGGTTGGACTTCGGAGGTTGGAGAGTAGTTGGGGTGTCGTGGCCCCAGGATCTCATGGGCTAGCATGCCGGACACAGTCGCGTTCATGAGTTAACCGAGTGGGTGAACCTCATGCGCTCTGGTCTGCATGTTGAAGAGACTTATAAGAAAATCCGATTGATAACTTCGCTTGTGCTGCATTGTTCGATAACCCAACCGGCGTTATGCTCCTGTCGTATGAAGTAGTCATTGCATTTCAGATCCCAAACTGGAACGTGGGCGCGATGTAGGAGGTACCTGGTGGTCGATCTTGAACGTTTTTCTGTCCTCGCCTTCGACTGTTACGGCACGCTCATCGACTGGGAGACAGGTATTATCGCCGCGCTCCGGCCGATCCTGGAGCAACACGGGGTCGAACAAACTGATGACGAGATCCTTGAGCTATTCGGCGAACTTGAGGCACAGGCTGAGGGTGGTCCTTACCAGTCCTACCGGGAAGTGCTCGCGACGGTGACTGATGGGTTCGGCCAGCGGCTTGGCTTCGAGCCCTCTGCCGAGCAGCGAGCTGCCTTCGCGGATTCAGTGCCACAATGGCCAGCCTTTGCAGATTCCACCGAAGCGCTTCACTCGCTCGCCAACCACTATGACCTCGCTATCCTGTCGAACGTTGATGACGCGCTCTTCGCCGCATCGGCGCGGAGACTGCAAACGGACTTCTCGGAGGTGGTCACGGCCGAGCAGGTGGGGAGTTACAAACCGAATCCGCAGAACTTTCAATGTTTGATCGAGCGTCTGGGCGTGCCGAATGAGCAGATTCTGCACGTCGCCCAGAGCCTCTTCCACGACATTGCCCCGGCGAAGGATGCCGGGTTGACGACGGTCTGGATCAACCGCCGCCACGACCGCCCGGGTTTCGGCGCGACGCCGCCGCAGTCAGCGCAGCCCGATCTGGAGGTACCCGACCTCGCGACGCTCGCGCGCATGGTCGACGACGCGCGTAGATCAGGAGATTAGGGTGGCGAGAACGGCGGATGCGGTTGTCATCGGTGGTGGGATCGTGGGAGCGAGCGCATTTTTCCACCTCTGCTCGCTCGGACTCTCGCGTGTCGTTCTCTGCGAGCGGCGACAGCCGGGGGCGGGCGCGAGTGGAGCGTCGGGTGCGTTCATCCAGTTTCACTTCTGCCGTAATCCGACCGAAACCCGGCTTACGCTCGCGAGTTTGCCGTATTTCACTCACTGGGATGAGCTGGTCGGCACTGGTTCATCTGGCTTCGAGCCGGCCGGGTACCTGAGGCTTGAGCCTGGCGATCGCGAGGATGCCCTGCGTGAGCGGGTCGCGATGCTGCGGAGGTATGGCGTTGACACTAGTGTCGTATCTCCGGAAGATGTAGCGCGGCTGGCGCCGTATCTCCGAATCGACGGTGTGGCGGCAGCCGCATATGAGCCCGGTTCGGGGTATGCCGACAGCAACCAGTGCATCGCTGGCTTTCTGGCCGCCGCGCAGCGCATGGGCGGCGAGGTTTGCTCTGAAACCACAGTGACGGCAGTGCGGATCAACGGTGACAGGGTGGTGGGTGTCGATACGTCCGTCGGGCCGATTGACGCGCCGATTGTTGTCTCCGCCGCCGGTGCCTGGTCGATGCCCCTGCTGAGCGACTATTGGCCTCGCTCTGCCAGTGAGCGGCGCGCGGACCCAGTGGATTGGCTTCGCCATGGACGACATCCCGGATGGGATGATGACTATCGGCGATGGTATTTCAACCAGCTACTTTCGTCAGCAGGGCGATCGAATTCTCATGGGTCTTGGTAGTGAAGCTCGTCTACCGTTGGGCGACCTGGAGAGCGACGAAGAGGATATCCCGGCTGATATCGTCCAACTTGCGCGCGAGCGGCTGGCCGAGCGGCTCATCGGGGCTGAATCAGCACGTCCAGTGGGTGGCCGGACTGGTCCAATCACGCTCACCACCGACGACCTGCCGATCGTTGACCGGCATCCCGAGGTGCGCGGATTGCACTTCTTCGCCGGCGACTGCGGAAGCAGCTTCAAGACGGCGCCAGCGCTCGGATGCGCACTCGCTGAATGGGCGGTTCTCGGGCAGCCGGCGATAGCAGACGTGTCGGCACTCAGTCTCAGCCGGTTCGCCGTAGCAGCAACATGAGCGTTGAGAATGGAGCGCGTATGGAAGCCTCGGTGAGCGCAGCGCATACGTCTGGCCCCGGATTCTCGATCCGAGCCCCTCAGTCCGGAGATCTTGCCGCTGCGCGAGCTCTGATGATTCGCACGTTTGAAGAGGACTTCGGTTACGGCTACAAGCCCGAGTACCATGCTGACGTCGATGATTTGCGAAGGATCTACGTCGACAACGAGCGCCACGCGCTCATTGTTGCGGTCGACGACGCTACGGGCAAGATCATCGGAACGGGTGGCGTCCGCTCCGGCGGATTGAAGCCGCAGTTCAACCATCGTTGGCTGGTGGATCGCTATGATCCAGAACGCACAACGCAAATCGTGCGCATCTACACCGCCTCAGAGCAGCGGGGACGCGGTGTAGCCCGGGCGCTCGTCGATGGATTACTGCGTTTTGTCGCGGATGAAGGCAGCTATGAGGTCGTTGCCCTGCATGCCGATCCACGCTCGCCGGGAGCCGAGCGCTTCTGGAGATCGATGCCCACGACGCTCATTCTCGATGACCGGGACGGACCGTCCGGGTCGCTGCACTTCGAGATGGAGATTCCGGCTGCAACACAGCACTTGATAGCGGAGGAGAAAGCGTAACAATGGAGAAGCGTAACGACACGTTGGCACCGGCATGGGACCTGGATACCCTGTTGATTCATGGCGGCCAGGAGCCTGACCCGGCTACCGGCGCGATCACCCCACCGATTCACCCAAGCTCAACATTCATTCGCCAGCAGATCGACGACGACGCGGCGTACCGCTACGCGCGCGGGTCGAACCCGACGCGTGCCGCGTTGGAGGGGATTCTGGCCGAGCTTGAGCATGGGGTCGCCGCCTCGGCCTTCAGCTCTGGTATGGCGGCGGTGACCGCGGCGTTGCAGCTACTCTCCGGTGGAGAGCATGCCATCGTGGGTTACGACTGTTACCTGAGCACCTACAACCTCTTCGCGAACGACCTGCCGCGCTATGGCATCAGCGCCGACTTCGTCGACCTCACCGACATTGAGGCTGTCCGTGCCGCGGTAAAATCGAATACTCGCATGATCTGGATCGAGACCCCGACGAACCCATTGCTCGATATCGTCGATCTGCAGGCGATGGCTGAGATTGGCCGTGAGGCGGGCGCCATCACCGCCGTCGACAACACTTTCGCTTCGCCGTACTGTCAGAATCCGATCGACGAGGGTATCGACCTGGTGATTCACAGTACCACCAAGTATCTGGGAGGCCACAGCGATCTTCTGGGCGGCGCGGTGATCTCGCGAACGGCAGAGCTCGCCGAGAGAATTACCGACCGCCAGTATTACCTGGGTGCAGTGCCGAGCCCGTTCGATTGCTGGTTGCTCATGCGTGGCATGCGGACGCTGGGCGTTCGGATGCGCCAGCACATGGCCAATGCACAGGCCGTTGCCGAGTGGCTCAGCGGCCACCCAAAGGTGACGCGGGTGCTCTATCCAGGGTTGCCCGATCATCCAGGACACGAGCTGGCTTGTCGCCAGATGCGCGGCGGCTTCAGCGGCATGGTGTCGTTTGATGTGGAAGGTGGCTCAGCCGCTGCCCGACGTGTGTCCGAGCGCACGCGCGTTTTCAAGCTGGCGACAAGCCTCGGCGGTGTCGAGTCACTGATCTTCCCGCCCACTGCCTGGCTTGAGACCGAGCCGACGCTGATGGCCCAGATCCCTGGCTCACCCTGGGCGCAGCATCCCGGGTTGATACGGCTGTCTGTCGGCATTGAGACCGCGAAGGATCTGATTAATGACCTCGAGTGCGCTTTGAGCTAGCGTCTGGGAAGCCCCATCCTTGGGTAAGGGATCTTGAGCCAGACTCTGGCGTAACAGCGAATCGTTCTTGCGGTTCTACAGCCACCCCAGCCGTTTCGCCTCGGAACAGACGGCGTCGGCAAAGTCGCGGCCGGCGGGCGGGAGGGCAGTGGCGGTATCGCGGCAAACGAGGGCGATGTCTCTCACCAGTCCAGGGGCATCGCACACCGGGAGCACCACGAGCCGACCGGATTCCAGATCGTCCGACACGACTGACACTGGCAGAAAGCCGGCGCCGACCTGCCTGATAATCAGCTGTCGCATTAGCCCATGCGGGAGCTCGTGGTCGGCCCAGCTCCTTTGCGCAGCGCCGATGAGCCTTGCGTCCATTTGCGTCCCCCACGCCGTGTCGTGGTATGGATTCGCGTCGCGGACGAGATCCTCGATTGTGAGTGTCGGCTGTGCGGTCAATGGGTGACCTGGTGCGGCGACTGCCAGGAGTGGCTCACGCAGATGCGCCAGCACCTCCATCTCCACGGTTCCGTGCACGTATCCCCAGGTCACAAGACCAAGCCGCACCGTTCCGTCCGCGAGCTCCTGGATAATCTGGGGCGTATGCCCTGTCCGGACCGAGAGCACGGTCTGAGGATGTGATGAGCGGTAGCGAGCGACGATCGGTACGAGCAGGCCGTCGGCTATGGAATCGATGACTCCCACAGTGACCCGGCCATATTGCCCGGTGTGCTCCTGCCGTGCGGTTTCGACCCCCTCGTCGAGAATCGCAAGTGCTCGGCGAGCGTAAGGCAGAAACGTCTCTCCGGCACCGGTGAGCAGCACGCGCCGACCACCGCGAATAAACAAAGGGGCACCGATCTCCGCCTCAAGCACCTGAATGCGCCCGCTTATGGCGGCCTGCGACAGGTTAAGGGACCGTGCGGCACGATTGAAGCTGCCGTCGCGGACAATCCGGTCGAACGCGATGAGTTGATTCTGATCCACGTCGACGCTCCTCGCGCTAGGGTTCCGATAACCACTATCGTCGCTGCTGAAGCCGCTCACAAGGGTACGCTAGCCGTGACTCTACTTTGGTGAACCGTCGAATTGAACAGCGACCCGGTCCAGCGAACTGGGCCGGGTCGCGACTTGTCGAAATGCGCGTGTACTTGTTGCATGGATCGGCGTCAGCAGGAAGCCGTTGTTCTAAACCAGACGCAGGTAACAGGGGAGAACCTTATCCGGCTGCGACTACGCGCGTCGGCTTGACATAGCAGATGATTCGATCCTCATCTGGCGTGTGACCAGGATAGGTATCTACCCCGAGATAGTCTTTGGCCAGCTTGTCGATGTGGGCATCCGCCCCGTCCGTCGAGGTCTTTGTCACCGTGCCGCGCACTTCCAGCCAGCGGAACGCATTGTCCGGGTCCACTGCGAGGATAGTGACTTGCGGGCGCTCTTCCATGTTACGGTGCTTGGCGCGTCCAGCGCCGGTGTTGACACGGATGTGCTCACCGTCAAAGTCCGCCCAGACCGGATGCACCTGCGGTTGTCCGTCATCGAGGACAGTCGCGAGGCCCACTACTACAGGACGGTCAAGCAGATCGCGATATTCGTTCGGAACTTTTGCCACGAAGCATTCTCTTCCCATACATACAATTCAGATCCTTGCTAATTTTAACCGTTTAGCAGCGCTCCGTATTCCACTGTGGTATCTGCACATTGCGAATCATTTATCCGGGTCTGCCTCGTCGTCCCGATTCGTTATGAGTCGGCAGCGACACACGAAGCCGATGCGTCCTGTGGCCGGCTCGTGGGTGGAGACTCAATCCCGTCCAGCCAGGCATCAATCTCCTTGACTGAGCGGAGGCGGGTGAAGGTGAGATGTGACCAGATCGGGTCGTGCATGCTGGCTTCGAATTTCTTCCGGCGGGAGCGGTGCGTCTTGATCGTGAAGGTGATGAGTGATTTTTCCGGATTCCAGAGCATCAGGTGCTCCCACAAGTTTTCGCGGTTTGTTCCTCCCCAGAGCGGATCCTTGCTGCGCGAGCGCCTCCAGGTCCGTCTGACGCAGCGGCGGACCAGGGTAGCGAGTTTTAGATCGAGCCAGATGATGGTGTCAGCGGCCGGCCAGCTGACATCCTGTTGCTGACTCGTGTAGTTTCCAGCCATGACCCACGACTCGGGCTCGATGGCGTCGCGCACGCGTTCGCGGAAGACGTCGTGTTGCGCCGGGGCCCAGCCCGGTTCCCAGTACAGTGCGTCGAGCTCGATGAAGGGTACGTGCAGGCGCTGCGCCAGCTGTTCTGCGAGCGTGCTCTTGCCCGCGTTCGAGCTACCGATGACGATGATGCGTTTGCCAATGGTCTGCTTCACGCGCGCCTCCGTCTGTATCCCTGACTCCACGACCATTTGAGCGGGCAAGTATCGCACAATCCATTGGCCGTCTTTGCAGGGAGCGTCGTTGGTCCGCGTGCGCTTCGGGCGTAGGTCTTCGGCTGCTGGAAGCGTGGTTCAGCGCCACTGAATGGATGCTGAGGGGCATCAGCAGAGATTCTGACACGATGTTTGATGTCTGACTTCGCAATCTTCATTTTCGCGGCCTGCATAAAGTATGATGTCGCATCTTCGGAGAGTAATACCCACGGTGGTTGCGTTGTGTCCTTATAGAGACAGGGAGCAGGGCCAGGTGGTAACTACGAGTTCGATCGATGCCCAGGCGGTTCGCGCGGCACTCGACGAGGGCAAATCCCTTCCGGCCGAGTGGTACACCTCCCCCGATTTCGTTGACCTGGAGCGCAAGCAGATCTTCGCGCGGACCTGGCAGTACGCCGGTCACGTCGACATGATCCCCGAGCCCGGAGACTACTTCACATTCGATGCCGGTCATCTGCCGGTTGTTGTGCTGCGCGATGCCGACGGAACCATCAACGCCTTCGTCAACGTGTGCCGGCATCGGGGACACGCCGTCGTTTTGGGCGCGTGTGGGAACCAGAAGGCCATGCAGTGTCACTATCACGCCTGGACCTATCGTTTGAACGGTACCCTGGTCGCTGCGCCGCGTTCGGACCGCGAGCCCGATTTTGACAAGAGCCAGTTGTCATTGGTGGCACTCCAGGTGAACACGTGGGGTCCACTGATCTTTGTCAACGCCGATCCCGATGCCCCAGCTTTGTCCGCGACGCTGGGAGAGTTGCCTGGGTTGATCGAGTCATGGGGATACGACCTGTGGAAGTATCGGTTTCGCAAAGAGTCCCGCATGGAAGTTCCATCCAACTGGAAGGTGTACGTGGAGAACGCGATCGAGTGTTACCACTGCCCCACGGCACACCCGAGCTTCAGCGCGCGCATCGACGTTGACCCTGACATTTACGAGCTCAAGGCTGACGGACATCTGATCAGTCACATCAGCCGATTGCGGGAGCGCATGCATCGCTCCAGGGGAGCGGATAATCAGCCGGAACCGGTTGAAGATCGTCCTGGTTACAACTTCTTCTACATCTGGCCCAACATGATGCTTGAGGTCAACGAGAACAGTTACAACATGCGTCGCTTCTATCCCATGAACGCCGATCGGACGAACCGGGTGTCGCACACCTACTTCGATGCGATCCTGACTGAGGAGGGGCTTCTCCATCTTGAACAGCAAGCGGCCGAGGACCCAACGCTCAGCGAGGACATGGTTCTCGTCGAGCGCGTCCAAGCGGGACTGCGGTCTGGGCTGCTGCCCAACGCACAGTTACTCATGAACAGCGAGTTCCTGCTGCACCACGTTCAGAAGCTCGTTTTTCACGCGCTTGCTGGCGACTCCACGCTCGATGTGTGGACCCCGCCACCTGGACACTTGTAGGCGAGCAACCGATCCCCACGTCGCGCAAACGGCTTGGGGATCGGTCGCGAGTTCCGATGTCTGGCGCATTGTGGAGTGACTTCAGTCACGTGCAACGCGCCAGGCCAGTAAACGAGATTCAACCAACCTTGAGACTCCATCGAACAGCGCCCCTATGGCAGCCAGTACGACGAGCACTGCCCATGCCAGGTTGGTGTTCAAGACTCCCTGGGCCGCGAGTAACAGATAGCCCAGGCCACGGGTTGAACCGAGATACTCGCCCACGACGGCGCCGACGACGGCGAGACCCAGGCTGGTCCGGATGCCCGCTGCGATCCAGGACAGCACCGACGGCAACACCACGATGCGGAGCAGCGCGAAGCGTCCGGCTCCCATGATGCGCACTGCGTTGAGGAGATCCTGGTCAATATTCCGGACACCGTGGAAGGTGGTGAAGAACACCGGGAAGAACGCCGCGGCGGCACTCATCAGGATCTTCGACGTCAATCCGATGCCGAACCAGATCAGAAAGAAGGGCGCTAACGCCAGCTTGGGCACCGAGTTGGCGATGTTGACATAGGGTAACGCGATCTTTTCGACCGCAGGGTTACTGGCAACGAGTATGCCCGCCGCGGTCCCCAGCGCGATCGCGATCAATAAGCCCAGCAGCGCCTCGATCAGCGTCGTCTGCAAATGTGGCCACACGCGACCGGACGAGACGAGCTCCCACAACTCGACGCCGATCCGATCCGGCCGGCCAATGAGAACCGGGTCTAACGGTTGGTAGCTTGCGATAACGCCGCCAGTGACCGTCTGCCAGGCGACGAGCACGACGCTCGGTAGGATCAACAGGAGCAGGAGGCGCTTGATCACCGCTCGATACCTTTCGATTCCCGGCTGAGGTCCGCCCAGATCTCACGCTCCAGATCGACGAAGGCGGCTGACGTTTGTAGCTCCATCTGCGACTCAGTCTCCGGCAGGTCAACCAGGTATTCCTTGGAGATGTGGCCAGGGTTACTGCCGAGCAAGATGATCCGGGTCGAAAGTGCGATCGCCTCAGTCAGGTCATGCGTCACCAGGATAAAGGTGCGTCCGGATTCGCGCCAGATCTGGCGTAACTCACCCTGCAAGACGATCCGGGTCTGGGCGTCCAGGCTGCCGAGGGGCTCGTCGAGAAAGATCAGCTCGGGTTGATAGATCAGCGTGCGCATGAGCAGTACCCGCTGGCGCATCCCGCCCGAAAGCTGGGCGGGATAGTGGCGCTCGAAACCGCCGAGGCCGTAGCGCGAGATAAGCTCCTGAGCCCGCTGCCTCCGTTCGGCACGCCCTACTCCACGGAGTTCCAGCGGCAGCGCGACGTTGTCGATCACGCGGCGCCAGGGGAGCAGTGTCTCGCGTTGAAACAGGTAGCCGAGCTGGACGCCATCCCCGAGCACCACGTCTCCGGTTACGGTTGCACTGGCTGGAAGAATCCCAGCCAGTGCGTTCAACAGCGTGCTCTTGCCACAGCCGGATGCGCCGATCAGGCTGACAAATTCCCCCGACCGCACCGACAGGTCAATGTCCTGGAGAACCCTCAGCGAACCCTGTTTGCCGTTGTAGGTGACCGACACTGCCTGGGCATCAATCGTGCTTGGGCCGAGGCCGGTGTCCTGCGACAACAGCGCGACTCGGCTCGGGTTAGTCCTCAACACCTGCCCACGTCCCATCTACGCCCGTCTCGAACGGGATCTCTTCTTCGAGCAAACCGGCTCTCACAAAGATCTGTTGGTCGGCTTTGTAGGCGGCGCGTGAGAGGACGACGCTCTTTGGTATCGCGATCGCGAGATCCTCGCTGATCGCTTGTTCGAGCGTCTCGATGGTTATGCCGTCAAAGTTGGGCAGGAGTGCATTCGCGATATCGGTCACGGCCGTGTTGTGAAAGTAGTCGAACGTGTCGTTCGCGGCCTGGATGGCTCCGGCAAGCACCTCCGGGTTCTCGTCGATAACACGCTGATGGGTCAGCCACGCGCGACTCATCGCTCTCTCCGAACGGAAGTAGCGCAGATGCGTTTCGGGATCAGCCGGATCTACCAGATACTGTCCAACTCCCTCAGCGATGATCTGCGTGAGATCGGGCGGGTTCGCGGCCAGGGCATCGACCTGGTTCGATTTGAACAGCGCCAGGCCAGATGTTCCACTGCGATTGACGAACTGGACATCCTTTTCAGGGTCGATGCCGTGTTCGCGCAGGTACAGGTTGGCGATCGCCCAGTCCCAGCTGCCTATCGAGCCTACGCCGATTGTGTGGCCCTTCAGGTCTTCGACGGTGGCAATCTTGTCCGCCAGGTTGGAACGCACGATGAGCGCGACATCGATGGTGTTGCGCCGGTTCGCCACGATCTTGAGGGGTACTCCCTGGGCTTGTGAAAGGTACACATGCAGTGGCGCCTGGGCGGACAGATCAATCTCTCCACTGATGAGCGCATCGCGCATCTTGGTGGCGTTCTGGAACGTGATCAGCTCCGCTTCGAGACCATGCGCCTCATAGAAGCCGAGTGTGTTAGCAAGGTAGACATCAGCGGAGTTGATGCCACTGACCATGCCGAGCTTTACCTTGCGTAGCGGGGCCGAAGACCGGCCGGTACTCGTGGACGCAGTCTCTCCACCCTGCGCGGATGTCTGATTCGAGACCTCATCGCTGTCGCCACAGGCGGCAAGAAGGAGTCCCGAGGCGGCAGCCATGCTGAGCGCCAGGAATCGACGCCGGGTCATCGCGGGCGTCAGTAGATGTCGAGGTTCGTTCATGCTTCGTCTCCTGGATCAAACGGAGCCGGTCGGGTCCGGCCTGAGTCGCCCTCGGACTGGACACGAGGTCCAGACGCAGTTTGTCCGGGCAACAGTCAAAAAGTAGATGCGAGGGGCGGGCCCAGGCCGGTACCCGCCCCGTATTCGGGCGATCTTCTGAAGGAGCATCGGGAGAACGTAGTCCCGCGATTCCTACCCTACGATCCTCCGGCGGCTTCGCCGAGTGGATTCGCGTGGACAACCTCTTCGTACGTCACGCCTGGTTGGATCAATTCGTGCCCGACCATCCAGTCGTAGGTGGCGGTGAAAGCCTGCCGGTCGTACGGTACGGGATCGAGGTAGCGCGGTACCTGAATCTGCTCGCGGACCTGTTCGATCTCCTCGGCAGTGACGGGATACTGCTTGAGCTGATCCACGAGGACATCGCGGTATTTCTCAGGATTGGCGTTCAACGTTTCTACGCCCTGACGCACGGCCGTGTAGAAGCGCCCAAGCTCGTCTTCGGTCAACTGGTCACTGCCAATCCAACCGCCACGTCCGGGATAATCGGCAATCTTGACTGCCCCGTGAACCTCGGCGAGAGTCGAGTAGGGCTCCATGAGCACTGCGACCTCGACCTTGCCGGAAATCAGCCCCTCATAGCGCTTGAACGGCGCGCCGAAATGAACGACTTTGACGTCCTCTGGCGCCAGGAACTCTTCCAGCGCCTCGATTGCGGCGTAGTGGGAACCGGAGTTGAAGTTCACTGCGACTGGAACCCCGGCGAGGTCAGAAAGCGCCTGAAGACCACGATCCGGCAGAACGTAGAATCCGTGGGTCATGCCCACAGTGCGCCGGTTGCCGATGATCTTCCCCGCGCCGAGCTCGGTAACCCGCTTGATGACGCCCCATTCGCAGGCTGAGTACACGTCGATATCCTGTTTGACGAGTGCCGACTCCTTGTCGGACTTGGACAGATCGATGGTACTGGCGACCTGACGGTCTTCGCTGACCTCACCACGCACGAACTCCACCTCAAAGCCCTGCTCCGCGAAGAAACCTTCCTCGTGGGCGACCTTCCAGGGCAGTACCCAGCCCCCGGTGTCGAACAGCCGAAGTGTTCGAGGTGCAGCAGTATTCGCCGTAGACATCGGAAATCTCCCTTTCTCAGCTTGCGCTGACGTACTGTTTCGCTTAAAGCACAACCGCTTTAGAGCGCACGAAGCCAACACCTGTTTGCGCAATGCGCAAACAGGAGATCTATTTTGTGCGTCACGCCAGCGAGGCATGACCTTAGATCCCAGATGGAAGGTTCACCTGATCTTCTTCTCAACGCACTACGGAAACGGTGTCCGCTCGATCAATCAGTCCCGTGGCAGAGCTGATTTAGTCTCTGCAGGGATGAACGACCGCAATGCGCTGGTGCTAGCGACGCCACCGCGTACATGGGTGGGCGTCATAAGCACAGGATCAGGATTGACCTGTGAGTTGAGGGACTAGTGTGTACAGGGCTCGCTGCGATTGGGGAAATCGACAGGGTTGCCGTTCGTGAAATAGACCGGGAGAAAACGCCACTCGCCGTGCAAACGAGCGCTATATCGTTGCAAGCTATGACCTAGCCACAACCGCGCTTGTGCATTTGTCTGATGCAACGTTTCCACGAGGTGCGTATCTCCGTATCAATGGCGCCAAGAGCGCCCGGCTTGCCGATGGTCAGAATCCGCCGGCACGTCAACCTCTCGGAGCGTACGACGTGCGCCTTCTTTTGTCAAGAGCAATTTGCGCATTGCGCAATGTACGCTCTCCAGCGACAGTGGTCCCTGGTGGCGTCGATGCAACGGGTACCGTTGGGAACGATGCACGATCATACGTATGAACGTACGCGGCATCAGAATCAATAGCGGCCTGTTGGGGTCATCCTGAGCGCTAACCAGGCATCCTGAGCTTGGCAGTCATCCTGAGCGCTAACCAGGCATCCTGAGCGCTAATCAGTCATCCTGAGCGCCAGCGAAGGATCTCTGGTCAAACGCCTCGGGAGTCAGGCCAGAGATCCTTCCTTACGTCAGGATGACGATCAAGCTCAGTACTGGACCACAGGGGAGTTGTCACGCTCCGGGCTTCCTACCTGTCGGTAGGGGAGGAGCTCGTCTCCTCCCGCGGCGAGCGGACCGGGGTTTCGGGAGGAGACGAGCTCCTCCCCTACCGGGGGTGACACTACCAAGCTCAAGATGATGACCGCAGCGGTACGCTCTGCCCAATGATTCATGACGTTGATGCCAATGGGACGGGAGCGACGCACGATTGATCTCTGCGAGTGGTGAGGGGGCCGTCTCTTTCTCCTGATGTACAACCCGATAACGAGAAGGCCGGTATTGGAACCGTCCAGGTACTCAGCCCGGCTTCTCATCACGCACGATCGTTCGATTATCGCGTGGACGATGATGCGTCGCGCTCCTACCGGGAGCTCTCAAGAATCGTTGCTGCGCGTCATGAGCGTCAACAAGAGCCCAGAAATGGCAAGTGCCATGAGCACGGTACGAGCCTCAGGCTCTTTCTTGCCGAGGCGGTTCGCCTCACGGATCAGCAGGGCGTCGAGCACTACGTCCATGGCGAGATGCACTCGCACCGGGATCAGCGGTATCAGACCAGGTGGGAAGCGGGTAAGCGCGGTCAAACCAAGGATAGCCGCTCCAGCACCGGTCATCAGGTTGGTGGTTTGCTTGCTGAAACCCATCTGGCGCGGTATCGCATACATGGCAGCGGCGGTGAGGTAATCCAGCACTCCATGCAGAGTTGGCGACACAATCTTCATGTGTTTCATCCCTTCTGTCTGCGATGTGCTCGGCGGAAGAGAGACTGAACCGGTTGCGCCGGCCCACGTGTCGTCTATAAGCCAGCGTAACAGAACTTGCCGGGCAGGCAACGATCGAGTCGCGTGTCAAAACCGGGCTGTCGCGTGACAGGAGCGCCACTCCATTCAGCCTCCTCGGTAGAATCCGCCATACCAGATCGAACGATTCGGCCAGGAGATGCGGGATGCATTGGCTATTAGAAGCCGTTTTTTCTTATCACCTAGCTGGTCAGGTGTAGATATCCGCGTTCGCAAGATGCAACGAGGCGCTGTACCCGAATCTGTAACCCCGAACTGTGCCGAGATCTATAGAACATTCGAAGCCGCCGGGTTACATTGAGAGAGAGGCACGACTGTGACAGATAGGCACGATTTGAGACGTTGACGTCCCTTCCGTTGCCACGTCCGGTCGGGCCGATGGGCCGGTTGTAGGCGTTGGTGTCTGACCGAGATGCGTCAGACTGATGGTCTCAACGAAGAGACCAGTCGCCAGCCCGGCATGAGTCGCGTCAAACAGAAGGAGAAGCTTGCGTTATGAACAGCGACATTCTCAAGGGTAAGTGGAACCAGATGCAGGGTGCCGCCAAGTCCAAGTGGGGCGACTTGACCGACGACGATCTCCAGAAGATGGAGGGCGACCGTGACAAGATGGTCGGGGTCATCCAGGAGAAATACGGCAGGAGCCGCGAAGATGCCGAGCGCGAGGTAAACGACTTCCTGGATCAGAATGCTTAGTCTGGCGTCGTCCTGAGTCCAGCGCTACTGCGTTGATGTTGACACCCCTGACTGGAGAGCCCGCGAGCAGTCGATCTGCTCGCGGGTTTTACTGTATGTACGGCGTAGCAGGTCGAGGTGTATCATCGAAGAGTTGTTGTTCCTGCGTTGAACAGAGCGATGGCTACCGGCGTGCAGCTTAGTGTCTGGGAGGTCATTGTTGAGCGATCATGAGCCTCGGTCTCCACGGATGCTGATCGTGTCTGGGCTGCCGTTTGCCGGGAAGACTGCGATGAGCCGCGAGCTGGCCGAATCGTTGGATAATGCGGCGCATATTGAGATCGACCAGATCAACACTGAGCGCGGCCTCGGCATCGACGCCGCTCCGATATCGCCTACCGAATGGGCCGAGACCTATCGGCTTGCCTACCAACGTGCCGACGAGGCGCTGTCGACCGGGCAGGATGTCATATTTGACGCGACGAACTACAGCCGCGCCCAGCGGGACATCCTGCGCGTCAATGCCCGGCGCCGGGGGGCGGAGTCAGCGGTTATTTTCGTTGACGTATCGCCGGAAGAGAGCCGAGCACGGTGGCAGGCCAACCGCGAGTCGGTTGATCGTTACGATGTGCGTGACGAGGATTTCGAGAGGGTCGTCACCAGATTTGATCCGCCGACCCCTGACGAGCGGGTGATCCTCTTTTTGCCGGGTATGTCAGTCGAGAATCTCTTGAGTGGTCTCGCGCAGTTGTAGTGCGACTAGCTCCTGGAGACGGCATTCGAGTAGCCGGCGAGGATCCGGGTCCAACCCTCAGGAGAGTCCATACCGCTTCACATCACGTCGCTGCCCTCACCGTGCCTGGCGACGTGGCGATGCTCGAGTTCCACGCGTGCAGCCGATTGACCCTCGCCGATGAAGAGGACCTCTCCCCATACCGTCTCGCTTGCGTCTCTGCCGCGCTCATACCAGCGTCCCTGATCCGAATCGATGATTACGGATTCGAGAGCCGCGCCTGACCAGGATGATTCGGGAGGCTACCAGATCCCTCCCGACAGGAGGGCTTGCGGGCCGTCACGTGGATGCCGGAGGCGAAGCGAGGCCCATCGTAGAAGCGGTCCTCGAGGTAGGCGAGACGCCAGGTCGCGACGAAGGCGATGCGAGTGATCTTCTCGACGGCGGCGAGCGGCAGGATGCCGTCCGCGCCTGCTGCTCGTTCTCTGTGCCAGTAGTCCAGGATGTCGTGCAGCTGTCCCACCAGGTGAAATGAATAGCCGGTGGTCTCAACCTGCAATCCAACCGACCAGGTGCGACGGAGCACGTCACCGCGTGTGAAACGCTGGATGTGTCCAACGTGGTCGCGTTTCCAGCGATGGATCGGAACGGGCCAATTGCGCCGGAAGAGGCGATAGAGGGTGCCGGGCTCATCTTCGAGAGGCAGGAAATAGTGCAGCACGCCGCCGGGCTTGAGCACCCGCGCGCATTCTCCGAGCAGCTGATCCGGATTCGGCACGTGCTCGAGGACGTCGAGAAAGAGCACCGCGTCGAATGATTCGTCGATGAAGGGCAGTTCCTGGGCGTCGAACGCGAGGTAGTGCGGCCCTGCACCAACGGCTACGGCCTCTGACAGGGCTCGCCGGCTGAGGTCTCCGCCAATGACGATCCTGCCGGGTAGATGACGAACCAGCGCCCGGGCATAACGCCCGGCTCCGCAGCCGAGGAGCAGGATCCTGCCGTTCACTTCTGAGAGCGCGTCCACGGCGCGTTCAAGCCGCAAGGCGCCGAGATTGCGCTCCCCTATGCGCACCTCGTCGCGTCCCTGAACCTTTTTGGGATCTTCTACATCGTAGATTGAAGCCATGGTTACCTGCTGGCGACCTGGTTGGCATGGAAGCGTGTAAGCGGCTCAAGCGTGTCAATGACCAGGTCAGGTTGTATGCCCATTTGCCGGATGTCCGCCGGAGTGTGGACGCCGGTAAGGACCATGATGGTCTTCGTTTTGGCACGCTGGCCGGCGAGGATGTCGGTATCGAGACGATCACCGAGCATCACTGCCTGGCTCGCATCGATGCCCATCGCCGTCAGGCAGCTCTCGACCATCACCGGGCTCGGTTTGCCGACGATGGTTGGCTCGACGCCGGTCGCCGCCACGAGGGCAGCTACGATCGCGCCCGAGCCTGGGATCAGTCCTGCTTCGGTTGGGAACGTCGTGTCCGCGTTGGTTGCTACGTAGTCGGCGCCGGCTCGTATCGCAAGACATGCGGTGCGCAGTGAGCCGTATACGAGCTCGAAGTCAGCGCCCGAAACGACGACATCGGCGTCGGTCTCGGCCGGAAGGAAGTATCCATCTTCAAAAATAGCGTGCCGCAGAGCCTTCATTCCAACTACGTAGACGCGCGTACCCATCGGGTAGGTCGAGCGCAGGTAGGTAGCGGTGGCGACGGCTGAGGTGAAGATACGCTCCTCGGGCACAGAAACGCCCATACGCTCCAGCTTCAGAACATAATCGAGCTGGCTGTTGGTCGAATTGTTGGTTGCCATGGTGTAGGGGATGCCGGCGTGTTCAAGCGCCTCCAGGAACTCCTTTACTCCCGGTATCAAGGTGTCGCCCCGGTAGAGCACGCCGTCCATATCCAGGATGTAGCCGCGGATATCCTCCAGCCACTCGGCGCTCTTGTCGTCGATAATCTGGAGTTGAGTCGAGCGATCCGTCACGATTGATTTGACCTCCATATGCCCTGGTTCGTTCCGCTGCACTCTACCATACCAACAGATCCGGATCGGGCGAGGGCGATGCTATACTGCCCCGACTATCAACTGTGTTCTAGAAGATTGGAATAGGATGTCAAGCGAAGCACAGAAGCAGATTCTGGCGCACATCGACGAGCAGGAGACGATTGAGTTCTTGCAGGCGCTGGTACGTGACAGCAAATCGGTAAACCCGCCCGGAAATGTACGCGAATCGATCAGAATCTGTCGCGAGAAACTTGAAGCCGAAGGTTTTGATTGCGAAGTTACCGGCGACGTTGATATCTGGCCGGTCCTGATCGCGACCCTGGATTGCGGCGACGGTCCGACCCTGCTCTACAACGCTCATGTTGACGTGGTGCCGCCGGGCAACGAAGAAGCCTGGGATCATCCTCCTTTTGAGGCGAACGTGATCGACGGCCGGGTCTACGGACGCGGCTCGGGAGACGATAAAGCCAGCGTGGCGGCCCAGGTGATGGGCGCCATCGCCATCGCGCGTTCGGGTGTGCCCCTCAAGGGCGCTTTGATTGTGAACGTCGATGGTGACGAAGAGACCGGTGGCCGCCACGGCGCGAAGTACACCGTTGAGAACATCAAGCGCAGGCCAGACTTCGTGGTGGCCGGCGAGCAGACACTGAACCGCATCTGCGTCGGCGAGCGTGGTGGCGCTGGAACGACGGTGACCGTCTATGGCCGCGCTGCCCATGCTGCCTTGCCGTGGGAGGGTGTGCACGCGATTGAGGGCATGGCGAAGATCCTGCACGCGCTGGAGGTCGAGCTCTGGCCGAAGCTGGCGGCACGCCGTCACCCACTCTTCGATCCCCCATCGACCTACACGATTAGCATGATCGAGGGCGGCGTCAAACAGAACGTGGTGCCGGACCGCTGCCAGGTGTACATCGATCGCCGCATTATTCCGGGAGAGACATCGGACGGCGCGGTTGACGAGATTCGCCAGATTGCAGAGCGGGTCGTGCGAGGGATTCCAGGGATGCGTGTCGAAGTGAGCGGTCCAGCTGGTGTCACCGCCACTCTGAGCGACCCCGATTCGCCGCTCGTCAAGGCGATGGGTGAGGCGAATCGCGCCCTTGGCTTGAATCCCGACCCTACGGGCTACAACATGGCGACCGACGGCCGGCACTTTGCCAACGCCGGCATCCAGACAATCATCTACGGCCCAGGCGATCCGTCGCTGGCACACGTCCCGAATGAGTGGGTCGGTGTGGACGAGGTCATGGAGGCGACCCGGGCCTACGCGCTGGTCGCATACAACCTGTTGGGCGGTTCGTAGGAGCTCTCGTCGCGTCAGTCCCTGATGCAAGCTGAATGTACGATCAAGAAACGGCGGCGCAGTTTACTGCGCCCCCGTTTCCAGCGTTCCCGCTTCAATGTGATCCGAGCATATCGGGTGGCTCTCCTCATCGTACGGGCGTCATTCATTACGCCCTGTCCGATCTCTGTGGTGTTGAAGAGGGCGCAATGAATGACGCCCGTACGAAAGCGTCGCGATCTCGAACCTATTCTGCGATCCTGGCTGTGATGCGCCGTGCCGCGCGATAGAGGGCATAGGCGCCGATCGAGAGCGGCACGAAGAACGCCGCGAAGATGGCGATGACGACGAGCGCTTCGGCGATGCCGGCGAGCGCCCCTATCGAGCGATCCCAGGCACTCTCGAAGATCTTGGCGATCGCCCACTCTTCATCCGGCTCGCTCTCATTTCCGCCTTCCGGTTGCAAGGTGACCGTAATCGTCGAGAATGAGGTCATGTCGCTCAGATAGTTCTGACGCCCTTTGATGGTCTCGATTTGCGAGCGAACATCGGTAAGCTCCGATTCGAGCCGCAGTATCTCATCGACGGTGTCAGCCTCAGACAGCAGGGCCAGGTAGCGGCGCTGGGTCTCTTCTAGCGCGGTCAGCCTGCTTTCGTTGTCGACGAATTCGGCGGATACATCCTGGGAGGACGACTCTTCGCGCACAACCTCGGTGACATACGGCGCGGTTCTTAGCTCGGCGATTGTCTCGTCGAAGCGGTCGGCCGGCACGCGTAGGGTAAGTTGCGCGTATTCCCGCTGATTCTCAGTGTATGTCGTGGATGAGAACATGAAGCCGCCTTTGGTGACGGCCAGGTTACGAACTGAGCCGGTGGCGCCTACGGTGTCATCCACGGTGATGGTGAGGTGCGCGGTGCGAATGACGAGCCGGTCCAGCGCGATCTGTCCCGCCTGCGGCTCCGACTCAGCTTGCTCTTCGGCGGACGATTCGGTGACGGCGTAGTCGGTATCCACGGCGGGTAGAGCTGCCCCAGTTGCGGCCCCACCTCCCGCGGCGACGTCTGCCGAGCTTGCGGCTTCATCGTCGCCACTGTCATCGTCGCCCCCACAAGAAACGAGCACGAGTGCCGCAAGCAAAGCGACGATCGCCAGCACCCTGGATGCGTGAACGGGCATTTGAGTACCACCTACCATGACCCTGCCGCCTTTCGGCTCATTGCGACTCTCAACGGTTTGATTCGAGTGCCAGTTGGTAGTGATACGCCGCGGCGAGAGGATTTGTTCCATTCACAATCAAGGTACATAGGCGAGTGTGGCCCGATTGATCTATTGCATGGGAATACGGACCGGCGAAATAGATGACAGCCGTACGAGCTATCGTGATTCTCGCGAAAAGCGGGTCAGCCAGAAAAAGTCCATCGTCGCGTCGCTACGCCTCAGTGTGCGCTTGCCTAATCAGTCACCCTGAGCGTTCATCAGTCATCCTGACGCAAGGAAGGATCTCTGATCCAACGCCTCGGAAGGCAAGCCAGAGATCCTTCGTTGCCTCAGGATGACTGATGAACGCCCAGGGTGATGAACAAGCTAAAGATGATGAACAAGCCAAGGATAAGGATGATGAACGCCCAAGGTGATGAACAAGCTAAGGATGATGAGCAAGCCAGGGATGACGAACAAGCTCAGGATGACTGGTGAGGTGCCGTTCGTTAGGAATGGTCAGTCGAGGGCCGTGCACGCAGCTCTCTCCACGAGCTTTGAGTCCGACGCTGACGAAGGCGGTTATGGCCAGCGGGCGAGGTAGCCGGTGAGCTGGCGAGTCTAGCGGCTCAGGCGTTCGTCGATGCCCGTGGCGATCTCGAAGATGAAGACGAACAGAACCGGGATAGCGATGAGGATCATAAAGAACAGTCCGAACGTTGCGGCTGCTTTCGCGATCTCGACCAACACATCCATCGTGATATCCCGTCCATTCGAGGCGTAGAGGGCTTCATTCAAACTCTCAAATGAGAGAGGGCGACTCGATCATGTCGAGTCGCCCAGATTATACGCGTTCTGGCTGGAACCTATGCTACGACCGCCGCGGCGGTGAGCGAACCCTGTAGCTGGAGGTTGCCATCGGGGCCGACCTCGGCCACGACGAGCTCTCCGTCGTGCAGCTCACCCGTTAGCAGCTGCATTGCCAGCGGGTCGAGGAGATGCTTCTGAATCACCCGCTTGAGCGGCCGCGCGCCGAAAACCGGATCGTAGCCGCGCGTTGCCAGCCACTTGCGGGCGTCAGTCGTCAACATCAGCTCGATGTTGCGGTCTGCCAATCGACGGCGGACCAGCTCGAGCTGGATCTCGACGATCTCACCGATCTGATCGCGCGTCAGCGGCTTGAAGACAACCATCTCATCCACCCGGTTCAGGAATTCCGGCCGGAAGTGTCCCCGGAGCGCTTCCATGACCCGTTTGCGGGCCGCGTCATCATCGCCGTCGGCCGACGTCAGATAGCTTGAGCCGAGGTTGCTGGTCATGATAATAACGGTGTTCTTGAAGTCAACCGTTCGTCCCTGGTTGTCGGTCAATCGACCATCGTCGAGGACCTGAAGCAGCACGTTGAAGACTTCAGGGTGCGCCTTCTCGATCTCATCGAAGAGCACGACCGCGTATGGTCTGCGCCGCACGGCCTCCGAGAGCTGGCCGCCCTCGTCGTAGCCCACGTAGCCGGGAGGCGCACCGATCAGCCGTGAGACTGCATGACGCTCCATGTACTCCGACATGTCAATTCGAACCATGGCCTGCTCGTCGTCGAACAGGAACTCGGCCAGGGCGCGGGCCAGCTCGGTTTTGCCGACACCGGTCGGTCCGAGGAAGATGAACGAGCCGAGAGGACGATTTGGGTCGGACAGCCCGGCGCGTGCCCGGCGGATGGCACTGGCGACGGCGCTGACGGCCTCATCCTGGCCGACCACACGACGGTGCAGGCCCTCCTCCATCCGGACGAGCTTCTCGATCTCGGCTTCCATGAGCCGGCTGACCGGGATGCCCGTCCAACGGGCAACGACGTCGGCGATGTCGTCGGCATCAACTTCCTCCTTGAGGAGCCGCGGCGAGCTCGCGTCAACGTCGAGTGGGGTCTCGTGGGCGTTCAGCTTGCGCTCAAGCTCGACCAGTGTGCCGTATTGAAGCTCTGAGGCGCGCTGGAAGTCGGCTGCTCGTTGCGCCTGCTCGATCTCATTGCGTGTCTGCTCGATCTCGGATTTCAGATTTGCGACCTCCTGGATCATGCCGCGTTCGCGTTCCCACTGCGCGGTAAGGGCGTCTCGAGCCTCCTTGCGGTCCGCAAGCTCGGCTACGAGATCCTGGAGGCGCTTCTTGGATGCGTCGTCGCGTTCCTTCTTGAGGGCTTCGCGTTCGATTTCAAGCTGCATGATGCGGCGGTTGAGCTCATCCAGCTCGACCGGCATGCTCGTGATCTCCATTCGCAACCGGGAAGCAGCTTCGTCGACCAGGTCAATGGCCTTGTCTGGCAGGAAGCGGCCGGTAATGTAGCGGTTCGAGAGCACGGCCGCTGAAACCAGCGCATTGTCCTGGATGCGCACGTTGTGGTGTACCTCGTAGCGCTCGCGCAGGCCGCGCAGGATGCTGATGGTGTCCTCAACGGTAGGCTCATCAACATAGACCTGCTGGAAACGGCGTTCCAGGGCTGCGTCTTTCTCGATGTGCTTGCGGAACTCGTCCAGCGTGGTTGCTCCGATGGCGTGGAGCTCGCCGCGTGCCAGCATGGGCTTGAGCATGTTACTGGCGTCCAGCGCGCCTTCGGCAGCGCCGGCGCCAACCACGGTGTGCAGCTCGTCGATGAAGACGATGATCTGTCCCGCAGCGCTGGTGATCTCCTTGAGGACCGCTTTGAGGCGCTCCTCGAATTCGCCACGGTACTTTGCGCCTGCAATCATCGCCGCAAAATCGAGCGCGATGAGCTGCTTGTCGCGCAGGCCCTCCGGCACGTCGCCACGGACGATCCGCTGGGCGAGTCCCTCAACGATGGCCGTCTTGCCGACACCGGGTTCGCCAATCAGTACCGGGTTGTTCTTCGTGCGCCGGCTCAACACCTGAATAACGCGGCGGATTTCTTCGTCGCGGCCGATCACCGGATCCAGCTTGCCGCGCCGGGCGTCCTCCGTCAAATCGATGCCGTACTTTTCCAGTGCTTCGTACTGTGCTTCCGGGGACTGGTCGGTTACCCGATGGGCCCCCCGGATCTGCGTCAAGGCCGACATGACCGTTTCGCGGTCGATGCCTCGCGCCTTGAGCGCGCGCACGGACGCGCTCTGATTATTATCAAGCGCGGCCAGAAACAGGTGCTCGGCGCTGATGTACTGATCGCCGAAGCTGGACATCTCGTCCTCAGCCTTTTGCAGCGCCTTGCGGAAGTGCCGGCTCAGCGTCGCCTCGGCTGAGTACTGGAGCTTGGGAGCGGATTCGAGCGCGCGCTCAATGTCAGCCACGACGTCAGATGGGACGGCACCGAGTACTTCGAGCACTCGTGGTACGACGCCGCCGTCCTGGGTGACCAGTGCATAGATCAGATGGTCGACATCGAGGGTTGCGTTCTGGCGTGTTTCTGCTTCCCGTTGAGCGACGACAATCGCTTCCCGGGCTTTCTCAGTGAGCTGGTTTGGGTTCATTCTCGTTACCTCGTGCGAGCTCGTGTATCGGTTGACTTGCTGACGACAGGATCTGCCCCAATGGCGATGAGCACCTCGTCAAGAGCGGTTGCGATCGCCTCGTAGTCGCGGCGGTTCTTGCCGCGCAGCTCTTCCTGCATCGCTCGGACGCGCCTGGTCACCTCCAGCGCCATCTCGACACCGGCCAGGTTTACCCCACGTTCGTCCACGAGTTGCTTGATCTGCTTCAGACGGTCGATGTCGTCGCTTGAGTACAGGCGGAGATTGCCGGTTGTGCGTGAAGGCGCGATGAAACCGACCCGTTCATATTTGCGAAGCGTTTGTGGGTGGAGCTGCAGCAACCGCGATGCGACGCTAATGACGTAGAGCGGTTCTGATTCGCGCATGATTCCTCCCGGCAGCGTCGTCAGTCTAAACATTATTGATACGGAGTATATCAGGGGCGGTGATGTGGAGGCAACATAACGCTACGTCACAGGGCAGCGAGAGTATGAACAGATCTGTTCGGGAACGACGGCACAGTATTGGGAGTACGCAGGTGATGCGAGTCGGGGGCGCCTCTCAATGACGTGAACGGGACGGGGTGCGGGCTTCCGGTGGATAGAATGGACATAACTCGTAGCGAGAACTGTCGAAGTCTGAGATAGCAGGGCTTGACGATGATCGATCAGAGGCTCGTACCGGTGGTCCAAAATGAGACGGCCAGAATAGAGACCTTTAGCGATGGTGTCTTCGCGATCGCCATTACGTTGCTGGTGATTGATCTGCGTTTGCCAAATCTGCCGGAGCCTGTCTCCAACCAGACGTTGTGGGCGGCGTTGCTTAATCGATGGCCGGCGTATTTTGCGTTCGTGACCAGTTTCGCGTCGATCTTGATCATGTGGATGAATCATTCCATTGTCTTCTACTACATAAAAATTCCGGCCGTGCGGCTCAAGGTTGCGAATGGCCTCCTGCTCCTGTTCGTCGTACTCGTACCAATTACGACTTCCCTGGTGGCGCAGTATCTGGACACACGCGCGGCATCCGTGGCCGCTGCCAGCTATGCCGGCGTCTTGCTACTCATCAATGTCTCTTACAATGTGCTCTGGAATCTTGCCGCGCACGACCGCCGTCTGATCAGGAAGACGGTACCTCGTTCCGAGGTGAAGAGGCTGGCTCGCACCTATTTGTTTGGATTTCCACTCTATTTGTTGGCGACGGTGCTAGCTTTCTGGAACCCGTACTTGGCAGTTGGAATGTGCTTTTTGCTCTGGATATTGTGGGCGCTTGCTGGCCTGGACAAAAAGACCTGAGGGAACCGGCCTACTGGACGTCCGGCTCCGGCCTGCGCAGATCGCTGTTAGCCGCCGATCCTGCGCAACGCGCTGATAGACGACGGCGCGCCCGCTCCAGGCGGCAGCATAGCGGCCTGAAGCGGACGCGCCGTCAGGTCCAGCGTGAACTGGGCACGGGAGGCAGCGGCGCGCACCTTTGTTTTCTCGTCACGCACCGTTCGGCGTGAAGACCGCGCGGACGCATCCATCCTCTTTGTCTTTGAACATCTCATATCCACGTGGTGCGTCTTCAAGGGAGAACCTGTGCGTCGCAAGGAACGCCGGATCCAGCTCGCCACGTGCCGCGTGTTCCAGCAGCCGCGGTACGTATCTGTGTCCGTGCTGCTGCCCGGTGCGTACCGTAAGCCCCTTGTTCATGAGGACGCCGATCGGGAACGTATGCATGATCTGATAGTCGCCCAGAATGACGAGCGTTCCGCCCTTGCGGCAGGCCATGATCGCCTGGCGCAGCGCGACGCCGATATCCGTCTGCATCCGGAGCGCCTGTGCCACCCGATCGATGCCGTAATGAGCGCCCTCGCCGTGTGCCTGCATCCCCACCGCGTCGATACACGCGTCGGGGCCGCGCCCTCCGGTCATCTCCCTGACCGTGTCGACGACGCGATCGACTTCCTCATAGTTGATCGTCTCGGAGCCAGCTACCTCCCGCGCGAGTTGCAGTCGCTCGGGTATCCGGTCAATCGCGATCACGCGCTCGGCGCCCATGAGATAGGCGCTCTGCTGCGCCATGAGCCCCACGCCGCCGCAACCCCACACCGCGACGATGTCGCCTCGCCGGATGTCGCAGAACTCGGCGCCCATGTAGCCGGTCGGCCCGGCGTCGGAGAGGAAGAGCACCTGCTCGTCCCGCAGCCCATCAGGTACCTTGAAGCAGTCGGTATCGGCGTATGGTACCCGCACATACTCCGCGTGCGACCCTGCGTAGCCGCCGAACATGTGGGAATAGCCATAGATGCCAGCGAGCGGATATCCGAGCGCAGGCTCCTGTAACTCCGGCTTCGCATTCGAGTTATCACATTGCGAATACAATCCCTGTTGACAGAACCAGCAGCTGCCGCAGGAAATGGGGGAAGGGACGACTACCCGGTCGCCCCTCTGCACCGTCTTTACTTCACGGCCGACCTCCACAACCTCGCCCATGAACTCGTGACCGATGATGTCCCCCTCACGCATCGTCGGGATATAACCGGCGAGAATGTGCAGGTCCGACCCACAGGAGCTGGAGAGGGTTACCTTCAGAATTGCGTCGTGTGGGTTGAGGATAATGGGATCGGCAACCGTCTCCACTCGCAGATCGTTGACCCCATTCCAACAGAGTGCGCGCATGGTTAGATCCTTTCTTACTCGTCGCGTCCGTCGCCACGGGCAGCCGGTTGGCCCTTGGTCGTTGGAATCTCGCCGGTCTCCATGAGGCTCTTGAAGCGGCGCAGCGCTTTGCCGGTGAGGGCATGCACGGTGATGTCGAACGTCTTGAAGACGAAGTCGCCGATCGGGCCGCCCGGAGGGTCGAACCGGAAATGCAGGGACATTTCCGTCCCACGGTCAGCCGGGGCTGGACGGAAGCTTACCGACCCGTCGTTGGGTACCTCCGCACCTTCTAGTGATTCCCAGCGCAGGTACTGCCCAGGTCGCTCCTCAACGATCGCGGAGTCCCACTCGATGGGAGAACCAAGGGGACCTCTGGCGACCCAGTGCGTGGTCCTTTCATCCTTCACAGTGATATAGGCAAAGAACTCCATGACCTGCGCCAGATTGTGCGGGTCGCGCCATGCACGGTGGAGCTCGTCGGCAGACTTCAGGATGGTGATGGTGCGCCTGACCTCGAGCGCGTCTGGGGGTGCACCGTGCTCGTCTTCTCCAGGGCGCTCTCCGGTAGCGAGGCCGAGCGCGTCCGCGAGGTAAGAACGGCCCTTGAAGCCCCGATAGAGAAGGTCCCCGCCGATGAGCGCGAGTGCCGCTCCGCCGAGTGAGCCGCGCCTCAGCCCGTATGCCACGAGCGCTCCGCCAATCCCGGCTGAAGCAAGACGCCCCAGATCGTCCACCTCCGGGAGTGTTTCCGGAGCCAATGCAGGCATGGTTTCTGATTCGTCGCGTCGTTCTACCGGTCTCCGCACGCGGACACGCGCACGGGTCACCCGTACCCGGGCGTGTTCTTCGCTTATGGCCCTGTCCCAGGGAACGGATGGTGGCCCGGCGTAGGGCTCAATGTCGGGGTATTCCTGCTCGTGAAATGTCATCGTTCGTCTCTCCTCTCAACTGCGTCGGTTGGAGTGTCGTCGGAGGCGGGAGATTGGAGCGGCACGAGGGGCGTGGGGGGCAACCGTTGGGCTTTCCCGGAAACCCCGAACAGTCTGGCTCCAGGGGTGACGCTTCCGGTGAGCGCGCTTGTGGCATCCATTAGGCGGACCTATCACCTGGAGTGCGCCTGGGGCGGAACGGTGATCGTGTCGCTGAAGTCGAGCGAGCAACACGCTGCCAACAACGCTTGCAGCCTTCCGCACTATTGAAAGGCCCGTTGCTCCATGATAGCACCACTGTGCGTACAAGTAGCCTTTGTTTGTATCGAGTGGTATTGTGTAGAGGGAACGAATGGCTGGAGATCCCCATGCTCGATCGGGAGCAGGGCGGTAGACCAGGGCTCCTTCTGCGAAGAGGGCCATGAACCGGGTGAGCAGTCTAGCAGTCGGGTCGCGAGTGGCTAATCCCCGATGCTGCCTGACCAGGCCGTTGGACGGAATGGGGCCTCGGCTGAGGAGTGTCCCCGATCCCAACTCCCGACGGTCGTGAAGGGCTGTGTTTCAACGTGGGCTGATTGTCGTGTGGCATGTTGGTATGCGGCGTGTGTCCGTGCCACTCTTGGGCGACGTCCACGTCCCCGTGGTCGCTTGTGTAGCTCGATGAGAGCCCGCGTCTGCACCGCGCAGACCAGGACCACGCTCATGGCCAGCACTGCGCCGAGCGGCCAGCGCCATGTTTGCCACGCCGTGTCGTTCGTCGCGGAGATTGAGCGAACGCTTGCTCCGTCGCTGCCGGCTGCGTGGAGAGCGAGTCCTTGCACGCTGACCGGAGCTGACGCCGTTGCTGCCAGAGGCTGCGGCCCTGCGATCGTAATCTTTGGCTGCGTCTCGGCATAGCCTGGAACTGCGAGCGCCGCAAAGCCCCGGTCAAACAGAGACATCACGTCGGTATACCAGGCGTCAGGCGTGCTGCCCATGACGACGGCGACCAGGGTTTGGCCGTTGCGGTGGGCGATGCCCATCAGACTATAACCGGCAGCGTCCGTGATCCCGGTCTTGCCACCAATGGCTCCGGGATAGTTCCCGATGAGCTGGTTGGTCTGCGTGAACTGGTGGCCCTCTCCGATATAGCCGGGCGACGAGATTGTGTTAAGAAACTCCGGCTCGGTCTGAAGCGCGAGCATGGTGATTGCCGCGACATCTCGCGCGGTCGAATAGTGGCCCGCAGCGTCCAACCCATGCGGATTGACCAGATGCGTGTCATGGAACCCGAGCCGAGCCAGCTGTGTGTTGGCGTGCTCGACGAAGCTGGAGACCCCATCGAGCTCGGAAGGAGATTCGCTCACCCCGACGTTGCGCGCGATGGTCATCGCCGAATCGTTGCCGCTGGCGAGCATCAGACCGTGGAGCAGCGTCTCAAAGGAGAGGGTTTCGCCAGCTTCGAGTCCAGCGCTCGCTTCTCCAACCAGGTCATCCTTGACGACAGACATTCTGCGCTGGAGCGGCGTGCTCTGGATGGCGAAGAAGCTGGTGAACAGCTTGGTCAAACTGGCGGGGGCGGCGCGCTCGTTGGCGTTCTGTTCGTAGAGAATGGCTCCTGTGTTGGCGTCAATGACAATCGCGCGCTCTCCGACCAGCGTCGGTGCGTCCAATGAAGAAGCGTCTGCGTCTGGATAGGCGAACGCGAGCAGTGATCCCAGAACCAGCGAAACGATCAGCAAACCGAAACCAAGAATCCGCACCAGGTAACTGCCCTCTCCTCATGACGCAGGTCGTGGATGTCTTCGCACGATGGCCGAATTTACACCTGTCTGGCACAGGCGTGAACCCGATTCCTGTGATCATTGTCGGGGGATGAATGGAGCAACATGACGACGAGGTGAGTCTACCAGTCACAGTGTACGTACACAAGGCGCGACCGGCTAGTGGGGGTGCTTCTGCGTGAAGCGCGCCGCGCGTATGTAGGACTGCACGCGATCTGTCACGAACTCCCGGTCAGCGGCAGCGACGATTTTGCCGTCTCGCTCAACCAAAACCACTTTTGTCGATCCGTCTGGCAGCTCGGCGAGAAGCTCCGTTACCGAAGCGGCGCTCTTGAGGCGCGGTAACGTATCGATCGTGCTCATTACGTCGCCGATCGTCAGGTGTGTCCAGTTGGCACGAGGGATCTTGCGGAACGAATGCAGATCGACGACGCCGACAACCTCTGACCCATCGACCACGAGCGTCGGCCCCCGGCGATAGTTGTCGAGCAAAGATTCGATCGACTCGTCAATCGTGGATGACGCCGGCACACGATTGACGCCCGCCTGGAAGAGGTCGTCGATCTGGAGCCGCTTGCCGGCTTCTCGCCATTCGGTCTGGTTGACGCCTGCGCTGCGTGCCCGGTTCAGCGTCCAGCACAGAATCACTATCCAGGCACCCCAGACCGCGTTTGACTCGCCCACGGAGAGGAGGATCGCTCCACCAAGGAACCCCATAAAAATGAGGAGCTGCCCGTAGATGGCAACGACACGCGTTGCCGCGACCAGATCGTCGGAGAGATACCAGACGAATGAGCGGAGGAGTCTTCCGCCGTCGAAGGGATAGCCGGGTAACAGGTTTAACGCCGCCATGCCGAGGTTGAAACCACCGAGTAGCAGCGTTGCGAGCCCCGGCATCGTGTCTGGAGATCCCAGCGCGAGCCACGCAGCGGTGGACAGCGCCGCGATCACGAGGTTCATGACCGGGCCGGCAAAGGCAACGCGCACGTCGTCGGAGGGTGATTGCGGAGCGTAGCTGGTGTCGGGAAGCGCGCCGAAGAGTGACGGTTCGAGCGCGTCCAGGACAGTGCCGGAGCGGCGCGCGGTCCAGACATGGGCAAATTCGTGAGCGAGGATTGAGGTGACGATACCAGCGATGAGCGCGGTTGCGCCCGCCAGCCAGCGGGAGAGTTCGGCGTCAGAGGCGGCACGCGGCGCGAACTCGTAGAGTGAGATGCCGGTGAGGCAGAGCGCCACGAGCATCCAGTTCCACGAGGTACGTAGGGGCACTCCAAAAATGGTCGGCGGGTGCGCTCGGGTCATCGTTGACCCCTCTATCTAGAACAGATCCGCCCGAGGGCAGACACTTCTAGAGGCGCTGGTATTCCTCAAGATCGAGAACAAAGACGGTGGCTGCGGCTGTCTGTGCGTCCTGCTCGCCCTCGGTCTGAGCGGCCCGGCTACGCGCTTCGTCACGGATGATGTCCAGCACCTGATCGACTTGCTGATCCTGAACGCCGATCATGATGGTGGTGTTGCCACGGCGCAGAAATCCGCCCGTACTGGCGAAACGCGTGGCTCGGAATTCGGCTGCGACGAGCGCATCGACGACTTCGTCTGCGTCCTTGTTTTGAACCACGGTGATAATTAGCTTCATTTCGCCTCACTCTTCAGTCGGATTTGGGCCACACCCCTCAGAGGAACCTACCCTGCATTATAGAGATCCGCCCGACGGTCCGTCAATTCGGCGCTGGGATAACAGATGGACACCCGACAGATGGCCGCGTATCGAAACAGCGCCAACTCGTATGACGGCTAGACCGGCGGCATCTGCGATGTGCTGTTGGACTGAGGTGAACGTCGCGCCCCGCGTCGTCTCTGAGATTGGCGATGGGTAGGTCGCCGCGCGATGCACCCTCTTGGTGGTCTGGCCAGGCCGCGGTGCTGAAGTTATCCTCTAGACACGACATCGCAAGATCAAAGCGCCCCGGAGAGCCCGATCTCGTCTATTCGACGAATCAGGATGGGCTCAACAGGCTTGGGAAGTGAGGGCCCGGTCTATTGCCTTGACCTGTCCTCTACCGAGGTTTTATAGAAGGCGAGGTTGATACGAGAAGGGACGACGCAACAGTGCTCGAAAAACCAGACCTGCCAGACGACCGCCTGAACTCATGTTTGCACGATGACTACGGACTGCGGATCGCCGAGATCTCATTTCTTCCACTCGGCGCTGATGTAAATACGGCGGTCTATCGCGCCGTCACCGAGGATGGGACGCCATACTTCGTGAAGTTGCGACGTGGTGACTTTGACAGCACGACAGTCCTCGTCCCCCAACTGTTGGGCGACCTGGGCGTCGCGCAGATCATCGTTCCTGTCGCGACCACCACGGGGCAATCCTGGACTCGCCTGGATGCTTTCACGGTGATCCTCTACCCGTTCGTCACAGGAGAGAATGGTTTCGACCGCGATCTATCGGATCAGCAGTGGATGGACCTCGGTGTCGCTCTCAAGCGGATGCACACGGCGGTACTGCCATACGATCTTACACAGCAACTCCCGCGCGAGAGGTACTCTTCCCATTGGCGCGAGATGGTCAGAACGTTCCAGGCTCGTGTCGAACATGATGCATTTGATGATCCGGCCGCGGCACAATTGGCTGCGCTACTACGAGCCAACCATGATCTCGTTTCCGAGCTTGTCGATCGCGCCGATCAACTTGGCGAGGCACTTCGTGGCCGCTCACTCGACTACGTGCTGTGTCACGGCGACATCCACGCAGGCAACGTCCTGATCGACCACAACGATGCGCTGTACATCGTGGATTGGGACACCCTGAGCATGGCGCCGAAAGAGCGTGACCTGATGTTTATCGGTGCTGGGATCGGCTGTGTCTGGAACAGCAGGCGCGAGGAAGGGTTGTTCTATCAAGGGTATGGCCGGGCAGAGATCGACTCGATGGCGCTCGCCTATTATCGCTACGAGCGGATCGTGCAAGATATCGCGGCCTTTTGTGAGCAGTTGCTCTTGACCGACGAAGGCGGCGAAGACCGCCAGCAGTCCCTCTATTATTTCGCCAGTCAGTTCTGGCCCAACAGCGTCGTCGAGATCGCCTTTCAGTCTGATCTGCTACTGCGACCGGATTAGGTGCACCGCCCGAGATGGTGGGTCGAGTTTCGAGCCTGCTATTGGTGGCGCAAGCGTCTAGCACCAGCGCCGTTGCAGCGAGTATGGCCGGAAGTGCTGGCTCACCCGATAGATGTCTTCGCCCGTCTGAGAGATCCGAGTCATGAGCATGTCCAGAAGAAGCCCATCTATCTCCGGGCGAACGACTTCAAGGAGATCACATTCAGGCGAGTCGCGCATGCGTTGAGCGTTGTCTCGGATACCAGTACTCGAGTCGAGACCAACTGCGGGCGCCGCAATGCCACGAATCCAGCAACTACCGTCCCCAGAGCACTCGCCGGACGCGTGGCAGAGGAGTGACTTTACCCAGTTCCGAGCCGAATCATCGATGTAGATGCTGAGCATCTCCGCTGCGGGCACCACGCGAGTGCATCGGCCCTATATCGCGAGCCGCTCGGTCAGGATCAGATAACCAGGAAGCCATGCGGTCAGGATACCCTCGATCAGCGTGAGGCCACCGGCAAACTTCGGGCCGACTCGCCGAGGGACGAGGAGCAGATAATAGACGAACCACAGGACGGCCCACGCGAGCCAGTCAAATCCAAACCAGTACTCCCAGCTGGTGTCCGCGTCCATGAGCAGCTCGATGCCGAAGGGGACCGCAGTGATTGCTACGAAGAGCGAATACCAGCCAAGACCGCGTCCATCCGGATTCAGGAAACGATTGACCGCGACCCACAGGTAGGTGAAGGCGAACAACAGGCCAAACGCGCCCGCGCGAATGAGGCCGATATCGGCATCGGACCGGAGTGCGGGAATCGTCGATGCCAGGAATAGAATTCCGCCGGAAAAGATGTTGATGATCGCGATCTCACGATCCGCGATGTACTCCAACAACCAAAGGCCGTTCAGAAAGAGCACGGCACCAACCCAGAGCAGGATAAGCCCGATCACGTCGTTACCCCCTGGAATGACCTGGAAGGGGTGTGCCCCTTCCAGGTCCGGCTAGCGCACTATCACGCTCGGTTGAATCCTCGTGCCTGTTAAGACGTTCGTGCAGCAGTACCCCGGTCGGCCGATGTCGGTCCTTGCGCGTTCGGTTTGACGTCGAAATCGAAAATCTCTGTCGGGAGATACACGGTGCAGCAGGCGTTCGGGATGTCGACGATACCGCTGATGCGACCTTCGATCGGCGCTGAACCCAGCAGCAAATAGGCTTGCTCGCCGGAATAGCCGAACTTCTTGAGGTACTCGATGGCATTCAGGCAGGCTCGCCGATACGCGATGTGTGCATCCAGGTAGTGTTGTCTGCCACCCTCGTCCACCGAGAAGCCGATGAAGGACATGAACGTGCTGTAGCGGGGCTCTACCGGGCCTGGAATGAACACGGGATTGGTGTGAACGCCGTACTTGTTCATGCCGTCTTTGATCAAATCCACCCCGAAATCGATGTATCCACCGATCTCGATGGCGCCACAGAAGGTGATCTCACCATCTCCCTGGGAGAAATGTAGATCGCCACCCGAGAACATCGCCCCCGGGACATGGACTGGATAGTAGACTCGGGCACCTCGGGTGAAATTCTTGATGTCGTGGTTGCCGCCGTTCTCGCGGCAAGGGATCGTTCGGGCCCCTTCCCGACCAATCCGTGCCAGTTCCTCGCCCTGGAGGGTACCCGCGAGCACACCTTCCTCTAGGGGCGGGAGTGCCAGCGGCGGAACGCGGTCAGGGTCTTGCTGGATCAGCTCCGCCTCTCGACGGTTCCACTCATTGAGGAGGTCCTGGGACGGCGCGGTACCAAACAACCCTGGATGGGTGATGCCGGCGTAGCGAACGCCAGGGATGTGCCGGGAGACGGCGTATATCCCTTTGAGATCCCAAATGGCCTTGTAGGCGTCCGGGAAGTGGTCCGTCAGGAATCCACCGCCGTTGACCTTCGCGAAGATACCGGTATAACCCCAGCCCTGCCCCGGAGCCGGGCCGGTGTCCTGCGGTGGCAGGCATGGCCCGAGATCGAGGATGTCGACGACGAGCAGGTCTCCTGGCTCGGCGCCCTCGACCTCAATGGGTCCGCTTAGCATGTGGGCGACCGGGAGATGTACGTCTCGGACGTCGTTTGCGCTGTCATTGTTGCCGATCTGGGAGTCCGTCCACTCACGGCATTCGACGCGAAAGTCGCTGCCGGGCCTTACCTTGGCCACAGCTGGAATGTCGGGGTGCCAGCGATTGTGACCAGGAACGGCTTGGTCACGCATCGACTTGGTCTGGTCTACGCTGAAAACTACCGGTGGTGGCATGGTCCATCTCCTTACGAACATTCTCTACGAGACTGATCGCCGGATGAGCGGAATCTGGACCTCCTTGTCTACTCGCCCTTGCGAGACTGGGTGACGCAGCAATAGGTTGTAATCGAGCGAGGCCGGGGCTATTCAATTCGACTTCGGCGAGCTCGCGCCGGGTACCTTGTCAGTGACCCAACACCCAGGAAGGCGTATTGTGGCGATGTGTACTCGGCAGAGCATGCCCGCCAAAGCCCTCGGGCGGACGCGTCACCACTTCCGGAGCATCGGCGCTCTGTTCCTCCATGCCGCGCGCCTTTCGATACCCGACGTCGGTCCTATAGAGGTTTGGCGCCGTGAAGACCCGAGTCGCGAGTGAGCCACAGTTCGGGCAATGAGCAGGGTTGCCGTGCTCGTTCATCTGGCGCTGGAGGTCAAATGGGCCACAACCCTGACAGCGAAACGCATAGATCGGCAACGTTTTCCCCTCTCCGGCAGTCGCGTTCAACACAGTCGGCTGCAAAGAAGACTGGGGAATCTCCCCATTTGATGGATGGCTACAACGACGATTGAGAGCTGAGAAATTGTTCTTCAATCATCGGGTGCGTGGCGTCTAGAATCAAACTTCCGCTGACACGCCTAATCAGGGCCGGAAGTAGAGGTGCCGACTCCGAGAGAAGCCTGATAAAGGGGCGACTTCTCTCCTCAACTTTTATGTATCGTTTCACTCAATATAGGTCTTGGGCTTGCTACTGTCAACCTCCTGAGGCG
The DNA here is from genome assembly GCA_963729445.1 of uncultured Chloroflexia bacterium. GTDB lineage: Bacteria > Chloroflexota > Chloroflexia > Thermomicrobiales > CFX8 > JACCZH01. The sequence continues at coordinate 239,253 of CAVSNU010000002.1, read as the reverse complement.
TGTCAATCCTGTCATTTAGAAGTGTCTACGCGAGTGGTAATCCGTAGGCACCCCAACCGTGAACATGTGTTGCGCGGCAGGCCTCTGGCCGATGATGTGGACCGGTAGGAGGGGCGGCACTGCGTTACATGATGTGGCCCTCGCAGGATGGGTTCTCGGAGACCATCGCTGAGGCCTCACGTCAAACGTCACAAACGACGTCGTAGCCGTGGGTCGAGCATGTCCCGAATGCCGTCGCCGAGGAGATTGAGGCTCAGGACGGTAATCGTCAGTGCTAGCCCAGGAAGGATCATCATCCAGGGGGCCTCGCGGATGAAGAGCCTGGCCTCACCGAGGATGTTCCCCCAGCTTGGAGTGATTGGCGGAGCACCGACGCCGAGGAAACTCAACGTGGCTTCGCCAAGAACACCCTCAGCGAAGATGAAGGTGCCTTGGACGATGAGTGGCGACCACGAGTTTGCGAGGATGTATTTCTGGATGATGCCACGGTCGCCGACGCCGATCGAACGGGCGGCTTCTACATATTGCGTTTCACGAATGCTAAGGACAACGCTGCGCACGAGACGAGCGACGCGTGGTATGTAGACAACGCCGAGAGCAACAATCACGTTCAGGACGCTTGGGCCGGTAGCGGCTACGATACCGATCGCCAGTATGATCCCGGGGAAGGCCATCATTGCGTCCATGAGCCGCATGAGTGGTCCTTCGACCCGGCGATAATAGCCGGCGATCAAACCGAAAAACGTTCCCCCGATAACGGCAACCATGCTGACTCCAAACCCGACCAACAGCGACGTTCGCGACCCGTGGATGGTTCGGCTGAAGAGATCGCGGCCAAAGTTATCTGTCCCAAACAAATGCTCGCCGTTCGGAGTGACGAGACGGTCGATCGGCGACAAATCTGTGGGACTATGCGTCGCGAGGAGATCTGCAAGGATTGCCATCAAAATGACGAGGATAAGAACGAAGCCGCCGGCAAACCCGCTGACATGACGACGCGCCAGGTGGCGCGTGCGCTGCCCCAGGCTTCGCTCGTTTTTTGTCGCTCCGACAAGCGTTGCAGCCTCTGATCGCGCCAAGTTCGCTCCTCCATCTGATATTAGGTTCTCACCTTGCACGCCGGGAGGCGCCCTGAACGTGTCCTGGGATGCTGTTTCTCAATCCGTCGTATCAGCTGAAATGAAGCCGTGGATCGAGGTATACGTAGATGATGTCGACGAGCAGATTGATGACGACATACAGAAAGGCCACCACGAGGACGATCCCTTGGATCAATGGAAAGTCTCGACGGAGAACTGCCTGAATGAGCATGCGTCCGACGCCCGGGATATTGAAGACCTGTTCGGTCACCACGGCGCCACTAATCAGTACCGCGAAGGTGAGACCGATGACGGTAATGAGCGGAACGAATGCGTTGCGGAGGGCGTGTCGAACGACCACACGGCGCTCTAACAGGCCCTTTGAACGGGCGGTGCGGATATAGTCCTCGTTCAAGACGTCGAGCATCATGGATCGGGTCATACGAGCCAACAGCGCGCCTTGAGCGGTACCGAGCGTTACCGCGGGCAAGAGGAGGTATTTCAAGCTCTCCCAGGGCGCGTCGAAGAACGGCGCATAACCGGCTACCGGCAACCAGCGCAACGTGACACCGAAAATGAAGATTAACGTCAGGCCAAGCCAGAAGGTGGGCATCGAAATGCCCACCATCGCGCCCAACATGGCCCCGAAATCCAGCACCGTCCCCCTACGCGTGGCGGATACTACCCCTAAAGGCAGACCGATACCAATCGCGACGAACGACGCCAGAAGCGTGAGTAATATGGTTGGTTCGGCACGTTCAACGATGGCGTCCGTCACTGGTTTGTGGAGGAAGATGCTCTCCCCGAGATCTCCACGCGCAACATCAGCGAACCAGTGCACGAGCTGAAGATAGACAGGTTCGTCCAGCCCCATCTGGGCGCGCATCTCGTTGATTTGTTCTGAGGTCGCATCAGGCCCAAGCAGGACCGCAACCGGGTCACCCGGCGTCATGTGCAACAGCAGGAAGGTTGTAATGGCCACGAGCAGCATCACGGGAATTGCGAGCATAAGACGCCGAATAACATACGCACCCATAAAAACTCGTTACCCCTCGTCGAACCACGTGTTCCAGAAGAACCAGTCGGGCGGATTTGAATAACCTTGTAAACGCGTGCGATAACCGCGCAACACGGCGCCCTCGTTTACCTTGATCATCGCGGCGTCATCCCACCAGACTTGCTGTAGTGCTGCAATGTGTTCCATCTGCGCTTCGGGATCCGGCTCCTCGATGATCTTGGTGATCAGGTCATCCTTCTCCTCGTTGGCCCAGAATCCCGGCCAGGTTTCGCTCAGGAAGACTTGCAGGACAGGGTGCTGATAGCTCGGGTGTCCGGTAATAAAGACATCCCATGCTTCAGGCTGGCTACGCGTCGCAACCAGTGTTGCCCAGTCCATTACTTGCAGGTCAATGACGGCGCCGATCGCCTCCATCTGTTCTTTCAAGACGAGGGCCATGTTGTAGTTGTAGGAATACTCTTTGGTGCTAATCCACCGGATGGGCGTCCCGTCGTAACCGGATTCTTCGAGTAATTGTTTGGCCTTCTCCGGATCCGCCTGGTTGTATACATTGCTCCCGGCGTCGGTGTACCATGCAGTTTCAGGTGCGCAGATCTCCGGACCGAGGCGCCAGAAATTTTCCGGTCCAAAGCCGGCACGGGCGACGGGATCCATGTCGACTGCCGTGAGGAGCGCCATGCGCAAGTCACGGTTGCTCATGATGTTGCCTTCGGACTTATTGAAATGTGCACCGTAGAAGTAATACGGCAGTGTAACCTGCATCCCAAGGTCCGGTTGATCGCTGAGGGTTTCGAATTGGTCGGTGCTCAATGACTCAGCATAGTCGTACTCGTCGGTAATCAAGCCGTCCGAGCGAACGGCCTGCTCGGGCACTGGGATGAAGCGGATTTCGTCGAAGTAAGCTGTTTTACCTCCACCGTAGCCATCTGGATCCATATCCAGACGCGCGTAGTCTTCGAAACGCTTCAGGCCGATGTAGCGGTCAGGCAGGCGCTCATTCATCATGAATGGACCTGTGCCGATGAATTCGGTCATCTCACCTTCCATCGAAGCCTCGGCGATCTCCTTTGGAAGGATGATTGCGTCGGCCTGAGACAGGAAGACCGGAGCGATACCCGTTGGCGCATTAAATGTCATTCGGACGGTGAGGTCGTCAACTGTTTCAACACTCTCCACGCGTTCGAACAGTGTTCGCCCACGTCCGGACAGCGCTGCATAGCGTTCTAGCGAAGCGATGACATCATCGGCGTCCATCGTGTCGCCATTGTGGAATGGCACGTTCTCACGCAAGTGAAACAAGAAGACGGCGCCGTCTTCTTCTATCTCGAAGCTTTCGACGAGCATGGGTTGCGGCGCAAAATTCACGTCCTGGTAGAACAGGGATTCGAAAACGTGTGACGTGGTGTTGATGGTGACAGTCGCCGTGGTAAAGGTTGGATCAAAGGCAGGAGGTTCACCAATAATCGCGACGCGCAGCAATCCACCCATCACACCAGCGCCGGCAGGTGCGGGTTCGGTATCCTCGCCCGTTGGCGTTTCCGACGTCTCGTCGGTAGCTGGCTCAGTCGGTGAATCGCTGTCAGTCTGGGCGCCTGGTTCTTCGCCGCCCTCGGTATCATCTTCCCCGCAGGCTGCCAGCAGGGTGCCCAGCACACCGGCACCGACGATGCCCGTACTGATGCGTAGCAATTGCCGTCGTGAGAGTGAGGTGCCGGCCACTTTACGATACAACTCGTCGTTGTGTTCGTCAGTTGTCATTCGATTCCCCCAATTCAATCGTGCGCATACACACACCGGTCAGCCGTCAGACCTTCCGCCTCTCCAATCCACACAGCTTGCCCCGTGTCATGTTGTATGACGCGAGGAGTATCGAGTTATCAACCTTGGTCGATATACGTGACTGTTGAGCTTTCCGGATTCATTCAGAGGCACAGTAGCAAAAGGAGACGATGGCGTCAATCGGCAATCGTGCCAGTCCACCTCTACAGATCGGTCCTCGCCATCAGCGGACGGACAGCTCTCGTCTGTGTACATCGGCCACGCTCGGATGCCGGTGGTCTGTGTATTGCACCGAGATCCAGCTGAGCTCGATCGCGAGTGACACTGGACATTGACAAGAACCTCCGGGACACGGTATTGACTCTTGAGACGCGAACATATTCTGGAAACGGGCACGCGGAACGCTGATGCATCGTCATGTGGCGGTTGGAGCACATCGAGGCTCACTGCGAACTTGTTGATTTGGGAGCAGATCGTCCGTTGAGGAAGGCCATCGAGTCATGACAACGAGCATGGAAACGGATGTTGTGGTCGTCGGCGGTGGACCCGTGGGACTGACCCTGGCCCTGGACCTTGCCGGACGAGGGATTCAGGTGACGGTGCTGGAGATACGGCACCGGGGCGAGGCACCGAGCGTCAAGTGCAACCACGTGGCAGCTCGCTCGATGGAGCTGTTCCGGCGTCTTGGGGTCGCGGCGCAGCTGAGGAGGGGTGGGTTGCCCGAGGACTACCCAAACGACATCGCGTTCCGCACCACCATGCTTGGAAAGGAAGTGGCGCGCATTCCGATTCCGTGCCGCCGGGACCGCTACACGGCACAGGACGGTCCGGACACCTGGTGGCCGACACCCGAACCTCCACACCGGATTAACCAGATCTTTCTTGAGCCGATCCTCTTTGAACATGCCTCGACTGTCCCGGGCTTGACGATTCTCAACAGGACCCAGTTTGTGCGGTTCACGCAGAACGATGAAGGGGTGATCGTCAGCGCGCGAGATCTTGATTCTGACGAGGAGTGGCGCATTGAGGCGCAGTACATCGTCGGCTGTGATGGGGGAAGGTCGGAGGTCCGTCATCAGATCGGGGCACGCCTGCATGGTGACCCGGTGGTTCAACGTGTGCAGTCGAGCTACATTCGCGCGCCCGAGCTGCTGTCGATGCACGTTGACGCACCCGCCTGGGGGAGCGTTTCGCTCAACCCACGCCGCAGCGGAACCGTCTATGCCATCGACGGTCGCGAGACCTGGCTGATTCACAACTACCTGAGGGACGACGAGGCGGACTTCGACGCAGTCAACCGTGATTGGGCGATTCGTACCATCCTCGGGGTTGGTCCGGATTTCGAGTATGAGATTCTCTCGCGAGAAGACTGGTTCGGCCGGCGGCTTGTTGCGGACAGGTTTCGCGACCGCCGGGCCTTTATCTGCGGTGACGCCGCGCATCTCTGGGTGCCGTACGCCGGCTATGGCATGAATGCCGGATTGGCCGACGCGGAGAATCTCGCCTGGCTGTTGGCCGCCCGGCTCAACGGCTGGGGGACTGCCGGAATCCTGGACGCGTATGAGAGTGAGCGCCTGCCTATCACAGAACAGGTGTCGTACTTCGCCATGAACCATGCGCATGAGATGGCAAAGCAGCGCCGGGGGGTTCCAGCCGAGATCGAGGACGATACCGTGGAGGGACTTGCGGCGCGCGACGCGGTCGGCAGGTCAGCCTACGATCTGAACGTCCAACAGTATTGTTGCGCCGGGCTCAACTTCGGCTACTACTACGCCAGATCACCAATCATTTGCTATGACGGGGAGCAACAGCCGCCGTACTCGATGGGGAACTTCGCCCCTTCGACGGTACCTGGTTGCCGCACTCCTCATGTCTGGCTGAACGGTGGTGCGTCGCTGTATGACGCGGCCGGCCCGGACTATACCTTGTTGCGCTTCGATCCCTCAGTCGAGGTTGATGCGCTGTTGAGCGCCGCTGCCGAGCGAGGCGTTCCAATGCAGCTGCTGGATGTTGCCTCGGACGAGGCGTCGGCGGTCTACACGACCGGGCTCGTTCTCTCGCGGCCTGACCGGCACGTGGCCTGGCGGGGTGATGCGCAACCCCCGGACCCGAATGCGTTGATTGATCGGATACGAGGCGCCGGATCACCGTGAGTCAGTGAACGCTCACTAGCAACGCTACTGCTCGAACCAGCTGACGACCTCGCATGGCACGCGCTAGCTCTCCACGTCGCCGACGTGGCCTGCCTCTTGCCAACTCACCGAACCTGCGCGACGATGGTCGTCATTGCTCTTTCGACGATTAGAACATGACACGTTCCCTGGAAAACGACACGAGAGGATAGATATGAACGCGCCACGAGCGGAAGATCCCAGACGGGTGCTGGAGCAGATGCGGCAGGCATTGAACGCGCGCGACCTTGACGCATATGTCGCGTGTTTCGCGCCAGACTACCGCAGCGAGCAACCAATTCACCCTGATTGGGCATACACTGGTACCGCCCAACTGCGCTGGAACTGGACAGCGATATTCGAGAATGTCCCGGATTTTTCGGCGGAGCTCCTGCGCTCGGTGATCGACGAGAACACATTCTGGTCCGAGTGGCGCTGGACCGGCACGCAACCCGACGGTGACCCGATGATCGTGCTCGGCACCATCATTATGGGTGTTGAGCACGGCCTTATCGCCTGGGGGCGAATCTATATGGAGTCCGAAGTCCGGCCGGAGGAGTAGATCAGCCTCGGGTAAAAATGTTCCGTAGCTGACTGCGTCGAGTCCACACGAACGCGATCACCGCCGCTGCGACGCTGAAATAGACGACGTACTCGATGATCGAGATGTAATCCTGCACTGTGTCCCACTGCTCTCCGAGAATCCACCCAAAGCCGATGAGGATGGAGTTCCAGAGTGCGCTACCCGCCGTGGTGTAGGCCACGAAGCGCCAGAGCGGCATCTTGACGATTCCTGCCGGAATCGAGATAAGGCTGCGAATTCCGGGCACAAGCCGGCCAAAGAAAATAACCTTGGTTCCGTGACGGAAGAACCACTCTCGTGCCCGGTCGAAGTCATTCTCATCCACGAGCACGAAGCGACCGAACTTCCGGATCAGATAGCGCGTGCGGTAATCACCGAGCCATGCACCGGCCATGTACAGAACGAGCGCTCCGCCGACCGAGCCCACTGTCGCGGCAAACACAACCGGGACGAAAGAGAAGCGCCCCTGACCCACCAGAAAACCGGCCAGCGGCAGAATAATTTCCGAGGGGATTGGCGGGATGAGGTTCTCGAGCATCGTCAGGACCGCCACGCCCACGTACCCGAATGATTCGACGACGTCGGTGACCCAGCTGGACAGTCCGTGGAGCGGGTTGTTCATGCAAACTCACAATCGTACTCACCTGATTGGCGCGCCAATCAGGTTTCTATGCCTGGATATCCTCAGCCGGTCGATAGGATATCAAGCTTTCTCATTACCTAAAGCGGATTTGCGTCCAGATAGTCCTGGAGCATGATTGCGGCAGCAATGGCGTCCCGGTCGCCGCTGCTCCGGCTCTTGCGTTTCCGGCTGCGGCCCTCAAGGACACGGTCGGCCATATAGGATGTGAGACGTTCGTCCCAGAAGACGATGCGGATCGCTACCATTTCGGCCAGCTCTTCGGCCATTGCGCGCGCTTCGCGAGCCTGGTGCCCCTCTTCGCCACGCATCGTTCTCGGCAGCCCCGCCACAATACCTTCTACTTCATGCTCGACGGCAAGTCTCGCGACCGCGTCCAGGGTCTCGTGCCGCAGATCGACGATGCCCACGGGGAAGGCCATGAGGCCGAGATCATCGGACACAGCGACGCCTATCCGCCGCTCTCCAAGATCGAGGCCAAGGAGCTTACGGCCGGGTCGCTCCCGAAGCTGCCTGCGTTGCCGGGCTGTCGTCAACGTCGATCGCAATCCGCGACTCTAGCCGCGGAGCCCAATCGAGCGGGAACCAGTCGGGGCCGTACTCGAGCTCGAATCGTGAAACTCCTTCGATCTGCGAGACGCGGATGACGGCATCAACCCTGGAAGCACCCACCAGGTCGCGTTTCAGGCCGGCCAGCATCTCTTGATCAATGACGACACGGGCACGGGCGCTCGCGGTCAATCGATACTCGGGAGCACCGGAGGTGTTGGGAATCTCCAGCGGCTCATCAACGTTCATTGTATCTGCCAGCAGCACTTGATCCGAGGGGAGCGAAGCTGAGAGTTGTTTGCTCAGCGCCTCACGCGCCATCTGATGGAGCTCTTCAGGGTTATACGCCAGGGCTGAGACGCGCATGGTGGCATCGACGCGAAGGTCGGTGGCATCCTCGCCCACCTTGTGACTGAACGAGAGCCCCGGTGCGTCCATCGTTCCAGAACCGGCGATGGCCTGATGTCCGGATGGGATCTCGCCCTGGATTTGACCGTCGGCGCGTTGGGCGAGTTCAGCCTCAGCCTGAGCGCGCAGCGCCTCAATGTCGGCTTCCGCTACGATCGGAATCTCTTTCACGGTGCCGCCGGCAGTGGCTTCCCGGTTCGAGTAGAAGAGCCCGCTTTCGAGCTGCCCATTGAGCGCTCCGGCTTCGACGTTACCGGCGGGTCCGGGTTGGCCGGCAACGATGCCGGCTGACGCGCTACCCATCGTCATGGAACCGAACGGGTCGGCCGCGGGTACGGACACGTCCTCGACGGTTGAAAACGTCAGTCCGTCGACCCCGGTGATGATCGTTCCGGCGGGCATCGTGAGTTCCGTGGTCGTGGGGTTGGTGATCAAGATCGCACCAGAAGCCGTGCCGTCTGGCTCGGTTCGTGATCCCGTGGTCGGGATTGTCGCGTTGTATGAGAGCGTGGTGGTAATCGTGACTGGCTCGATCGCAACATCGTAATCACTACCAGCACCGGCGACGCCGTAGGTGAGGTCCGCGTTGATGGCGCTGGTGGCCGGCACCAGTGTCACGGAGGCTTGCGGCGCGATCAGCGCGACGAGCACCAGGGCGCTTGCCAGGATGAGAGCGATGGCCGAGAGCGAGGCCACCGCCGCAATCTTGCCGATTCTCCGGCTGCCACGGTAGCGCCGTGGCACGGGCCGAACTCCGAACGCGCCACCTTCGTAATGCCACGCATCTGCCATCTGGTCGCCTCGACGCGGTACCGGTGGAGTGATGACGAAGCTGAAGGATGCGTACGAGTCGTGGGGGCCGTGGTTGGTGTAGTCGTTGAGCGCCTCGGTCAGGGTGGGGACCGGCTCGCGAAAGGGTGCGGGTTCGCCGGTGTTTGAAGGCCCCACCAGATCCGTCGGCTCGATCTTGCGCGTGGCGGCGTTGCTCTCTAACGCCCGGCGGAGCCCACTGATTGTGGGTTCGGGAGCTTCGACATTGAGGCCGACGATTCTGGCGAGCTCACGACGCAAGGGGTCGTCGCTCGCGAACGTCACACAAGCTCCCGAGACGCGAGCTGCGGCCGCCAGGCGGCGGAACTCGTCAATCTCCAGCAGCGTACCGCTCTCAACCCCGGCCTCGATGGTAATCGGACCCTGGGTCGATCCGATAGCCTCCTCGGCCCGGGCGAAGTCATTTTCGCAGGCGATTACGAAGCGAAGTGAGTGTCGCGCAACCATAACTATCCCATTCCTGGGCCGGCGCGACACTCGGTTTCGAACGCGGACGTACCGCGTCGTGTCGCTAACCGGCGATTTGACGTCGAACGACTGACTCAACGGCGGCAAGTGCCTCGTCGAGACGGCTTACATCGGTTCCGCCACCCTGGGCGAGCTCAGGTCTGCCACCACCACGACCGCCCACGATCTGGGCGATCTCCTGAATCAATTTGCCAGCATGCACACCCTGTCCGGTCTGGTCCCGGGTGACCATCGCGAGCAAGGCCGGCTGGTCCTCAATCGTGCTGCCGAGCACGACCACGCCCGACCCCAGGCGGTCCCGGAGCCGATCGCCAACTTCACGCAAGGTGTCGCGGTCCGCGACCTCCACCCGTGCCGCGAGTACCGCCATGCCGTCCAGCTGCACGGCGCGGTCCACCAGACTGTCGATGTCGCCCGTGGCGAGTTGCAACCTCAGCTGGTCGATCGTGCGCTCTTGTTCGCGGAGCTGCTGCAGAAGGGACTGAACCTCGTCAACCACCGCTTCCCCGGGAACACGCAGTAGGCGAGCGAGCTCGTTTGCCTGACTGTGCAAGCCGCTCAGGTATTCAATGGCGGTCTGTCCGGTGATGGCTTCGATACGCCGGATGCCGGAGCCGATCGAGGACTCGCTGAGTACGACAATCGGACCGATCTCACCCGTCCGGCTCACGTGCGTGCCTCCACAGAGTTCGGTCGAGAACTCGTGGATGTTAACCACCCGCACTTCATCGCCGTACTTCTCACCGAAGAGCGCCATGGCACCGCGCTCGATTGCCTCGTCGTACGACATGACCTCCGAAACCACCGGTATATCAGCGAGCACCTGGGCGTTCGCGAGGGCGGTGATTCTCTGGATGCCCTCGGCGCCAAGCGCCTCAGTACTGGTGAAGTCGAAGCGTAAGCGGTTTGGCGCAACGAGCGAGCCGGCCTGGCGGGCATCCTCTCCCAGGACGATACGCAAGGCACGGTGCAGCAGATGCGTCGCGGTATGGCTGCGGCGTAAGGCAGCACGACGCTCGTGGATGATGTCTGCCTGGGCGCTCTGCCCAACCGTGATGAAGCCCTCGACGACTTCACCGCGATGGACGATCAAATCTGGCGTCGGACGCTGGGTGTCATCCACGCGGAAGACGCCGGTGTCGGTGATAATCGTGCCGACATCGCCGAGCTGCCCCCCGGATTCGCCATAGAAGACCGTCCGGTCCAGGACCACCTCTGCGGCCTCCCCGGCTTCGGCCCGCTCGACGGCTGACTCGGTGCTAAGGATGTCAGTGATCGTTGCCGCAACCTCTTCCGAGCCGTAACCCTCGAACTGGACCGGGCGGCCCGTCGCTGCCGCGTAGAGTGGCGCTCGCTGGCGCGAGAGATCGGCAAACGATTGCACCTGGGAACGGCTGAGCGCGCGCTGGGTCTCGAGTGCCTGCTCGAACCCATCGCGGTCGACCTCGAGCCCCGCTTCGCTGGCGAGCTCGACAGTGATGTCGATCGGGAAACCATAGGTGTCATGCAGCCGAAACGCTTCTTCGCCAGGCACGACTGTCTCGCCTCTAGTGGTGAGATCGGACACCAGCGCTTCGAAGCGCGTTAGACCGCTTGCCAGCGTGCGGCTGAACGCCTCCTCCTCGACATTAACCACGCGTCGAATGAGGTCGCGCCGGTTCAGAAGCTCAGGATACTGGTCCGAGAAATTCTCGATGACCACGTCGGTCATCTCGGCCAGGAAGGGCCGGTCGATGCCAAGCGTCCGGCCGTGTCGCACCGCCTTGCGGAGCACCCGGCGCAGCACGTAGGCCCGGCCTTCGTTCCCGGGCAACACCCCATCGGCGATGAGGAAGGCAACCGCGCGAGTGTGATCGGCGATCACGCGCAGAGAACGGTCGGTACGCTCATCCTCTTTGTAGCGAACGCCCGCGATCTGGGCGGCACGCTGGACGATCGGTTGGTAGAGGTCGGTGTCGTAGATCGAATCCGCACCCTGGAGCACCATGCTGATGCGCTCAAGGCCCATGCCGGTATCGACGTTCTGGCTGGGCAGCGGCGTCCGGGTACCGTCTTTGGCCTGGTTCAGCTCCATGAAAACGAGGTTCCAGTATTCGACGAAACGCTCGCCACTCTCGCCCATCGGGCCGCCCCGCGTATCTCCGCCTGGCTCGTAATAGCGATCGTAGTAGAGCTCAGTATTTGGTCCGCAGGGGCCACTCTCGCCAACAGGGCCCCAGAAGTCGCTCGGGTCGTCCTGGATGCGCTCGGACGGAATGCCGATTTCGTCGCGCCAGATGGCGCGCGCGACCTCATCATCTGGATGGACAGTGACCCAGATTCGCTCTGGATCGAGCTTGAATGGCCCGGTTGAGAGCTCCCAGGCAAGCTGGATCGCTTCGCGTTTGAAGTAGTCGCCCACCGAGAAGTTGCCGAGCATCTCAAAGAAGGTACAGTGGCTCTCGTCGCCGACCTCGTCGATGTCGACGGTGCGGAAGGACTTTTGAATTGACGTAAGCCGGTTGTGGGGTGGCGTTTCGAGGCCCAGGAAGTAGGGCGTCATCTGCTGCATGCCAGCCGTCGTGAGCAACACGGTCGGGTCCGGCGGGATGAGCGATGACGACGGCAACGCAACGTGGCGGCGTTCCTCGAAGAACTCAGTGAATAGTTTTCTAATGTCGCGGCTGTTCATCGCAAACCTGTCTCTCATGCCTACTGTTGTCAAAGTGCGCGCTGCAAGTGTATGCGGAAACGTAAGGCAGTCCAATCTGCGCAGTGCACCTCTGACACGTAGGTGTACGTACAGTATGCACGTACGGTTCCTGTGTGTCAACGCGGCGCCACCGGTAGCGCCGCGGTGCCTGGGCACGAATGGTAAGATTCTTAGGTAATGAGTGATCAATTTTCAGGGCGGCTGGCGGGTTTGGCCGCCGCTCCCGGTGTCTATATCTTCAAAAATCAATATGGTGGAGTGCTCTACGTCGGCAAAGCGTCGTCGTTGCGTAACCGCGTGCGCTCCTACTTCCAGGACAGCCGCAGCCTTGATCCCAAGACACGCGAGCTGGTGGAGCAGATTACTGACTTCGAGGTCATTCGCACGGACACCGCGTCGGAAGCGTTGATCCTTGAGAATGAGCTGATCAAGCGCTACCTGCCGAAGTACAACATCATGCTCAAGGACGGGAAGTCATACCCGTATATCCGGATCACGAACGAGGAGTGGCCGCGAGTCTTCAGCACTCGCAACATCGTCCAGGATGGATCGCGGTACTTCGGTCCCTACACCTCGGCGTCGTCCGTGCGCACCACGCTCGATCTGCTCAAGCGTCTGTTCCCATACCGGGCGTGCGACATTCAGATTACCGAGGATGCTCCACGCGCCTGCCTCTACTACCACATCGGCCGCTGCCTGGGACCGTGCATCGGCGCTGCCGCCAGAGATGAGTACAAGCAGGCGGTTGAGGGTGTGGCGCTCTTCCTTGAAGGACGCGGCGAGGAACTGATCCCCAGGATGCAGGCCGAGATGGACCAGGCGGCGGAGGCGCTGGATTTCGAGCGCGCGGCCCGGCGGCGCGACGAGATCAAAGCAGTGCAGCACGTTCTGGAGCGACAGAAAATTGTATCAGGAAAAGGCTACGACGCCGACGTCCTGGCCGTCGCGCAGTCGGCCGGCGGCGACGCCGGAGTGCAGGTCGCCTTCATTCGCAACGGCAAGATCCTGGGCTCAGAGTACTTCCTGATGGGCGGCTCGCGGGTGGACGATGATCCTGCCCAGATCCTGGCGAGCTTCGTGGGGCAGTTCTACCAGGATGCCGCCGTCGTCCCGCGGGAATTGATCCTGCAGTATGAGCTGCCGGACGCGGCCATCGTGCAGGAGTTCCTCGCGGACCGTCGTAGCGGCATGGTGACCATCCTCGTGCCTCAGCGGGGCAACAAGCGGCAGCTCGTTCAGATGGTGGCCAAGAGCGCCGAGGAAAACCTGGAGCAGAACCGCTTGCGCTGGCTCAGCGACGAGCAGAAGCTGACCGCTGCTTTGACCGAGCTGTCGGATGCGCTCTCGCTCCAGGAGGTGCCCCGGCGCATCGAGTGCTTCGACATCTCGACGCTGCAGGGCACCAACTCGGTCGCCTCGATGGTGGTCTTCGCTGACGGGAAGCCCAGCAAAAAGGAATACCGGCGTTTCGCGATCAAGGACGTGGACGGTCAGAATGACTTCGCCAGCATGCAGGAGGTCATCCGGCGTCGTTTTAAACGCGCCTCACAGGAGGAAGCGACCGAATCGTGGAGGACGTTGCCCAATCTCGTCATCGTTGACGGTGGCAAGGGGCAGCTGAGTGCCGCCATGGCCACGCTCATCGAGCTCGGGGTCGACGTGCCGATCACCGGCCTGGCGAAAGAGAACGAGGAGCTGTTCCTGCCGGGACAGCCGCAGCCAATCCTTCTGCCCAGAGACTCCCAGGCACTCTACCTGATCCAGCGGGTGCGTGACGAGGCACACCGATTCGCCGTGTCGTTCCACCGCACGAAGCGCACGAAAGCCGCGTTCAAGTCGGCACTCGACGAGTTGCCGGGGGTGGGCCCGAAGCGAAAGCGGGCGCTGATCCGGGAGTTCGGCAGTGTGAAACGCATCCGGGAAGCCTCGGTCGAGCAACTGGCCGCGGTCGAGGGTATCGGCCCTGCGCTGGCCGAGCAGATCAAGGCGACACTGTAACTGTGGCGCGAAAGATCTCCGATGAACCTGCGGCCGGGATAGAGCAGGCGATTGCCGCACTGCGAGCTGGCGAGGTCGTCGCGTTTCCGACGGACACCGTCTATGGACTGGCCGCGTCACTCGATCACCCGCTGGCCATCGAACGGATCTACGAGATCAAGGGCAGGGAGGCGACCAAGGCGATCCCGGTCCTTGTCGATAGTGCTCAGCGGCTCTTCGATCTCGCTGAGGTGGACCAGGATATCGTGTCCCGGGTGGCCAACGTATTCTGGCCGGGGGCGTTGACCCTCGTGGTGCCCGCCTCCAATGCCGTGCCTGAGGTCGTGCATCGTGGCGCTGGAACGGTTGGGGTGCGCATGCCTGACCACCCGATCGCTCAAGCAGTGATCGCAGCCCTGGGCGGCGCGCTGGCGGTCACGAGCGCAAACGTATCGGGCGAGCCGGAGGCGGTGACGGCTGAGGAAGTCAGGGCGAGCCTCGGACATCTGGTCGGTGTGGTGGTCGATGGCGGCCGGACTCCCGGAGGGCGCGCCTCAACGGTGGTTGACTTGACGCCAGGACAGCCCCGGATTCTACGCCAGGGGGTGATTACGCTGGACGAGATCGAACAGGTCATGCACGAGTCGAGTATCGAGGAGTAATGATGGATGAGGATGACAGCCGGTACGAAGCCCAACGGCTTGCGTTGAGCCGGGCGGCGGCCATCACCGGTATCGTCGCGACACTCTCCTTCCCACTCGCCTTCTATGCTCGCTCGGCAGCGCCTGAATTGACGAATGTGCCGCTCATCTCGTCTGACGGGCGTGGCTACTACGTTGTGGCCCTGTTGGTCACGTTCGCAGTCGGTGCGCTGATACACGTGCTTGACAGAGATGATCCGCCAGCGTGGCGGCGCGAGCTTAAGTCGCGAGGGAGCCCGCCAGACAATCCGGCCATGTTTGAGCGGCAGCGATTAACCTCAACCGCCTGGATGCTGCCCGTGGTGGCGGTCTTCGCCTCGTTCCTGTTTCTGGCTATCTATCATCGGTTGGCCTACGTTGTCCTTGTGCCGCTGGTGACTGCCGGAGTCGTGTTTGCCGCCAGGGTTGCTCGCTTTCACCTGCTAAACCAGTGTGATGGTGCTACGGTCATGGCTCGGGTCGGCCAGATGGTGCTCACGCACGGTGTGGCGTTTGCGGCGCTGACGATCGCGTACATGTTCAAGGCCCGGACGCTCTATTCCGGCTCGCTCATGCTCGTGGTCTCGTTTCTCTTGCTGTTGCAGCTGACAGATGGAATCGAGGCGTCCCCTCGCAGACGCATGCTCTATGCCGCCGTGGGGGCCGTTGGCTTGGCAGAGCTGACCTGGGCGCTAAACTACTGGAACATATCAGCCTGGTTCGGCGGCGCTCTCCTGCTGACGCTATTCTTCTTCGTAGCCAGCATGATTCGCTCACAGCTGGCGGGCGGGTTGAGCCAGCGGGTCATTATCGAGCGAGCCGCGATTGCCGCACCGCTCATGATCGCGCTGGCGTACCTCGCGGAATAGGATAGACATGTCAAAACAGGATCCCGAATACGAGCTGTTGGAGCTGCTTGATCTGCTGATCGATCTGCGCGAGGACATGCAGGACGTGGGCATCAAGACATTGGAGGAGCTCGAGCAGAAGATCAGGGAACTGGAGTCCGCGTTGGGGGACGACGAAGATGGACCTGTTTGAGTCCAAGCGGCAGCAACATCTGGCGCAGCGTGGACCGCTGGCCGCACGAATGCGTCCTCGTTCGTTGGATGAGTTCATCGGCCAGGAGCAAGTGCTCGGGCAAGGCAGTATCCTGCGGAGAGCGATCGAGCGCGATCGACTCTCTTCGCTCATTCTCTGGGGACCGCCTGGCGTCGGGAAGACGACGCTGGCGAGGTTGCTGGCGAATCAGACTGCGGCCCATTTTGAACAGCTTTCTGCGGTGTCAGCGGGTGTGGCTGACCTGAGAGCCGCCGTGAAGAGCGCCGGTGAGCGGCTGGGCATGCACGGTCAGCGGACGTTGCTCTTCATCGATGAGATTCACCGCTTTAACAAGGCCCAGCAGGACGCGATTCTGCCTTTCGTCGAAGACGGTACAGTCATTCTGGTGGGCGCCACGACGGAGAACCCCTCGTTCGAAGTCAATGCTCCGCTGTTGTCTCGTTCACGGGTTGTCGTGCTCAACTCGCTGGATGATTCCCACATCGAAGAGATCGTGCAGCGCGCCCTGATCGACCGTGAGCGAGGTCTTGGAGCGGACGAGCTGACGATCTCCGAGGACGGGCTGGGCATGCTGGTAAACCTGGCGAATGGGGATGCTCGCTTTGCTCTCAACACCCTGGAAATGGCGAGTGTTGCCGCCGATGAGGAGTCTGGGAACACGGTAACGGCCGAGATGATTGCCGAGGCCGCCCAGCGCAGGGCGGCGGTCTACGATAAGTCGGGCGACGCGCACTTCGACACCATCTCGGCGCTGCATAAATCGATCCGGGATTCGGATGCGGACGCCACGCTCTACTGGTTGTGCCGGATGCTGGAGGGTGGGGACGACCCGCTCTACATCGCACGCCGGCTGGTACGGGCCGCGAGTGAGGATATTGGACTGGCCGACCCGAGGGCACTCCAGATCACCATGGCAGCCCAGCAGGCGGTGCATTTCCTCGGAGTTCCAGAGGGGAATCTGGCGCTGGCCGAGGCCGCGGTGTTCCTCGCTCTCGCGCCCAAGAGCAACGCGCTCTACAAGGGCTATGCGCTGGCGCGCGAGGATGTCGAGTCGACGCGCAACGATCCAGTCCCGATGCACCTGCGCAACGCGGTCACGGGTTTAATGCGCGGATTGGGCTATGGAAAGGCTTACCAGTACGCTCATGACGATCCCGACGCAGTGGTTGACCAGAGTGACTTGCCCGAGAATCTTGCGGGCCGGCGCTACTATCAGCCAACTGAGCGCGGGTTCGAGGGGCAGCTGTCGGAGCGAGTCCAGAGACGACGTGAATTGATTGCCAGCAAGCGAGCGGAGCGGAACGAACCTTGAGTTTGACAACGAAACGCACAGCACGTGGTCTCGATGAGATGCGGCCGGTAAAGATCGAGGTTGGGGTTGCCCCGTATGCCGAGGGGTCCGCGCTGGTCTCGTTTGGCGACACTCGCGTGTGGTGCACGGCCAGCGTCGATGACCGTGTCCCACCCTGGTTAGAACGTGCCCAACGCGGCTGGGTGACGGCGGAGTACGCAATGTTGCCACGGGCAACGCTCACCCGTACCAGCCGGGACCGAGCAACAAACTCGGGCCGCTCACAGGAGATCTCTCGCCTGATCGGGCGCTCGCTGCGAGCAGGGATCGATCTGCGTGCATTAGGGCAGCGGCAGATTCTCGTTGATTGTGACGTGTTGCAGGCAGACGGCGGCACGCGCACCGCAGCCATAACCGGAGGGTTTGTCGCGCTGGCGTTAGCGTGCCAGTCGCTGGTGGCAACGAAGGTGCTCAAGTCGAGTCCGATCCTGACCCGGGTAGCCGCGGTCAGCACCGGGCTGGTGTCGGGTGAGGCTCGGCTAGACCTCGACTATCGCGAGGACGCCGCCGCGGATGTCGATTTCAATGTCGTGATGAACGCGCGCGGTGAGCTGGTCGAGGTCCAGGGAAGCGCCGAGGGCAAGCCGTTCACTCCCCTCCAGATGAACGCGATGGTTGATCTCGCCACGGTAGGTATTCAGCAACTGCTCGAGTTGCAGGCGGCGGCGATCGAGGGGGCGTAGATCGTTAGCCGGCCTCCAACGACCAGGAACCGTATTGTCTGCGTACGGGCGCCGCGGCGCCCGTACGACGTTTGCACCGCTGTTCGCGGATCAATCGCGTCATCGCGGCGCTACGCCCCTGTGTTTGCTTCATCGCGCTCGGGATGATTGATGAACGCTCAGGATGGCTGGTCGGGCACCTAGGTGGCCAGACCGGGCGCAATAAATTGTGCCCCACTCGCATCAACGTAAGGAATGATCGGGCCGAGCATGACGCTAGGGTCGTCATCCTGAGGCAACGAAGGATCTCTTTTGGGCTGTCGGCTGGGCAAACCAGAGATCCTTCGTTGCCTCAGGATGACGAAAACAGGCCGATCTTCTCCCTCATCCCACTGAACTTGATGCATATGGGGCGCAATGAATTGCGCCCGTACGACCTGTTGCAGCCTCGGTGACAGGGGTTGCTCCCAATGATAGGAACACGTTGTCTGTGTCCATCGTCGCGATATGACCGACCGGTGGGGACCTCTGCCAGGTGTTACGGCGCGCCTTCGATGCGCTCTTTTGTGGAGGGTAGCTTGCCTTCGAGCCGGGGGTCGAGCTGGGTGGCGGCGTCAAGGGCGCGGGCGAAGGCTTTGAAGACGGCTTCGACCTCGTGGTGCGCGTTCTGCCCGTAGAGCATGATGACGTGGATGTTGAGGCGGGCTTCGCGGGCCAGGGAGTCGAAGAAGTGGCGCACGAGATCCGTCTCGAGTGCGCCGACGGCCTGTGCCGAGAACGTGCCGTTCTGGACGTAGTACGAGCGTCCACCACAATCTACTGCAACGTGCGCCAGCGCCTCGTCCATTGGTACGGCGACATCGGCGGTGCGGCGGATGCCACGATGGTCGCCGAGAGCTTCGCGGATCGCTTGTCCCAGGCAGATGGCAACGTCCTCTACCGTATGGTGCCCATCGACGCCGAGATCACCCTGTACGCCGACCTCAAGGTTGAACTGACCATGGCGGGCGAAGAGTGTCAGAAAGTGGTCAAACGCGCCAATACCGGTATCAATAGACGAGAAACCAGTGCCGTCGATAGCCAGGTCGAGGCTGACGCTGGTCTCGGTCGTGGACCGTCGTACCGACGCGGCGCGGCTAAACACGGGCGCCGATATTCTGGAGTGCGACGATGAGCCGGTCGGTGTCTTCAGGCTTGCCAACGCTAATCCTCAGACAGTCGCGAAGGCGAGGCTCGCTGTACTTGCGTACCATGATCCCCCGGTCGGACAGACGCTGATGCACATCGTGGGCATCGCCTCTTGTGACCCTGCAAAGAACGAAGTTGGCAACGCTCGGGTAGGGCTCCATGTAGTCCAGTCCTTTGATCTTGCGCTGCAAGCGGCGGCGTTCAGTGCGAATTCGGTTGATCGTGACGTGCAGGTATTCTAGGTCGTCGAGCGATGCTTCGACCGCTTGCAACGCGGCGGAAGTGATGGTGAAGGGTGACTTCACTTTCAACATATGGTCGACCAGAAATCTGGGGAAGACGCCATAGCCGAAGCGCAGGCCGGCGATGCCGGCCCACTTTGAGAACGTCCGCAGCACAACGAGATTGTCGAACTCGCGGGTGAGCGGTAGGACCGTCTTGCCGGAGAACTCGAAGTAGGCCTCGTCTACCACCACGAGCACGCCCGTCTCTAACAGCCGCACGATCTCCTGGGTGTTGGCCATGTTGCCGGTCGGGTTGTTCGGCGAGGTGACGAAGACGAGCTTCGTGCGCTCGTTGACGCTATCAATGATCGCGTCAACCGGCAGCTCGAACCTGGGACCCCGCTGCACCTCGCGGACGACCCCTCCAAAGAGCTCGGTTCGGGCCCGATACCAACCAAACGTCGGCGTGGGCACGATCACTTCCTCGCCGGGGTCGAGCAGCGTCAGCAGCAAGACATCGATGAGCTCGTCCGACCCCGCCCCGACGATGATGCGCTCCGGGTTGGTATCGCAGTAGAGACCCAAACGATGGCGCACACGCTTCGCGTCGGCGTCCGGATAGTGGTGATAACGCTCAAAGCTGGCGAGCGCCTCCTGGACAAGCAGCGAGCAGCCGTATGGATTCTCGTTCTGGTCGAGCTTGACGATGTTGTCAAGCGGCATGCCAAGCCGCTCGGCAAGGTGCTCGGGCGCCTCGACCGGATGGTACGGGGTGAGCTCTCTGATTTTCTGACGCACTAGCCGGTCGGCATTAGACGGGACGGACATTCGGAGCCTCTCGATAGCTGAGATCCGGAGCGTAACGCGATTGGCATAGGGTAACACCGGTTCGCGCCGGGCGGCAACGCGCCTCTATACTTGTGGGAGCGGACGCGTTGAGCAGCAGGTTAGCGGTAGGCCCTTGAGTTCTCCGGTGAAGGTCCCCAACTTCGTTATCACCCTCATCCTTGGGCTTGTGATTGTTGCGGGCTTGGTACCGGCGCTCGTAAGTGCCACTCCCGCGCTGCCTGCACAGGAGCCAGGCGGTGTCGCCCAAACAGCGCCGGAGCTCACTGCGCGAGTTGCCCTGGCGGTTGATCTCACGAGTGGCCTGGAGCTGTTCAATCTTGCGGGCGACACCAGCGTCGCTCCGGCGAGCACAGTGAAGATTGTTACCGCTCTGGTAGCGAGGGAAGTGCTCTCGCTCGACGAAGAGGTCGTGATCCAGGAGCCTGACCTAATCCTGGGCGACGACTACTCGAAGATGGGTCTCGAAGTGGGGGATGTCGTTACGGTACGGGCACTCCTCTATGGGACGCTGCTCTCCTCGGGCGGCGATGCGGCGCTTGCCCTGGCCCGGGCCGCCGGTTTACGGCTCGATCCATCGACCGGTGACCCGGTGCTCCGTTTCGTTGATGAGATGAACGCCTACGCGGACCAGCACGGGCTGACCGGGTCGAACTTTTCCAATCCTGTTGGAGTCGACGCCGATGACTCGTACATGACGGCCAGGGACCTGGTGCGCGCAACAGTACAGGTGCTTGCTGACTGGGAGCTCGCCGCGATCGTGGCGACGCCCGAGACTCTCGTGACCGTTGGTGGTCCGAATGCGCGCGAGCTCTATCTGTCGTCAACCAACGAGTTGGTTCTCAGCGGCGAGTCCTTTGGTGTCAAGACTGGCACGACGGAGAGCGCAGGCCAATGCCTGGTCAATGTCACGTGGCGTGGCGATCACCAGATCGTGACGGTGATCATGGGCAGTGTGGACCGCTACGCCGACACCCAGGCGCTATTCGATGCGGTTGGGCAGCGATATACTTTTGTGTCGTTAGGCGCGGGCTCGCCGTCGCTGGGTGCCACTGACGAGCTCGCGGCGCTTGGGCTGTCTTTTCCGATCGGCCGGACAATTCTCATGACGCCCGCTCAGGCTGAGTCGCTGACCTATGAGCTGCAGTTGCGTGAGGACCGCTCACCGCAGGGGAAATCCGGGATCGTGATATTCCGAGCGGCCGAGCGCGAAGTGTTACGCTTGCCGGTCTATTCGACTGAGCCTGCCGGCTGAGGTTCACCGCCAGTCAACCGTTCTTTTCTTAACCAGGGAGACCATTCCATGGAACGATTACAGCGCGTGCTCTCAGCGAGTGGTCTAACGTCTCGCCGGCGCGCAGAGGAACTCATACGCGAAGGCCGGGTGCGAGTTGACGGCCGGGTGGTGACTGAGATGGGTACGAAAGTAGACCCGGGTACCCAGAAAATCGAGCTCGACGGGAAGATTATCCCCACCCCGCGACTGCGCTATATCGTGTTGAACAAGCCGAGCGGGTATATCACCACGACTTCCGATGAGCGTGACCGCCGCACGGTGATGGATCTCGTCAATGTTGGCGAGCGGGTGGTACCGGTTGGCCGGCTGGATCGGCCGACGGAGGGGCTGTTGCTATTCACCAACGATGGTGAGGTTGCGCACCGGGTTATGCACCCCAGCTTCAACATCGAGAAGGAGTACGAGGCGCTACTCGACGGCCATCCTCCCCGCACCGTGTTTGACAGGCTCATGCGCGGCGTGACCATTGACGGCGAGCAGGCCAAGCCAACGATGGTGAAGCCGATCAAGATCACCGAGGATGGCACGGTCGTCCGCATCGCCCTCCACGAGGGTCGCAACCGAATTGTGCGGCGGATGTTCGAGCTAGTTGGCTATCCAGTGTTGAAGCTGTCGCGGGTTCGGATTGGGCCGCTCAATCTTGGCACTATCCCGCGCGGAACCTGGCGCGATCTCACCGACGGTGAGTTGACCCAGCTCCGCGAGGCTGTCCACCTTGGTGACGAGGATGCGTATGAGCACGTTCCGTCACAGTTTGAGCCGAAGCCAGCGCCACCGCCGCGTCGTGCGGCCACTGGCCGGGGACGGGGTCCCGCAGGTGGTGCTCCCAGGCCGTCTCGGGGTGGGACTCAGCACCGGCGTGATGGGGGCGGGCCGTCTGGACCATCTTCGGGCGGACGTCCCGGGCGCGGTCCGTCATCACCTGCTCCGGGACGTCGTAAGCCGGATGGACGATCATCGTGAGTCTGCCCAATGATTGAGACCGAGCTCCCACCTCTGACGCACGTGCCGCCGCGATTCACGCTCGCGATTGATGGTCCCGCTGCCGCTGGGAAGAGTACTGTGGCGGATCTCGTTGCACGTGCACTGCATGCTGTGGTCTTTGACACCGGCATTCTGTACCGCGCGGTCACACTCGCCGCGATCGAGGCTGGGGTCGATCCGTCCGACGAGGCAGCACTCGCTGAGATCGCGACGACGATCGATGTCGACGTGCGACCCCCGTCGGTAACGGATGGACGCAAGGTTGATATTTATCTCCAGGGGCAGGACGTTACCTGGCAGCTACGCTCGCCTGAAGTGGACAGCGCACTCTCACTGATCGCTGCGCTACCGAAGGTCCGGGAGGCGCTGCTGGAGCCGCAGCGCAGGATTGGCCGGTCGGGACGGGTTGTAGTCGTCGGCAGAGACATCGGAACCGTCGTATTGCCCGACGCGAATCCGAAGATTTTTCTCGTTGCCTCACCTCATGAGCGCGCCAGACGTCGTTACCAGGAGCTGGTTGCGGCCGGAAAAGAACAGCCATTTGAGGCTGTGGTTGAATCCCTGGTGCGGCGCGACAAGCTCGATTCCGAGCGAGCGCAGGCCCCATTGACGCCGGCTCAGGACGCGCTTGTGATCGACTCTGATGCAATGCCCGCGATTGAGGTTGCCAGGCGAATTGTCGCTGAATTTGTGAAGACGCAGGATGCTGGAGCGCACGATCGATGATCGACCCATTTTTCGACCTGAACTACGGCAGCAAATGGCGCGTTAAGTACGTCATATATCTCGTGGCCCGTGTATTCTTTCTCGTGCTATTCCGGATCCTGTTCCGGATGCGTGTGTATGGGCTCAAGAACATCCCGCGCAAGGGTGGCGCACTCATCATTAGCAACCACGTCCACAACGCCGACCCGGTGTTGATGATGGCAGCCTGTTCTCGGCCGACGCATTTCATGGCAAAGGAAGAGATCTGGAAGGTGCCTGTCGCCAGCTGGATCGCTATCAAGACTGGTGCGTTTCCGGTGCGGCGTGGAACGGCTGACCGAGCCGCGCTGCGACGCGCGGATGAAATTCTGAAAGACGGGCGACTTGTGGCCGTCTTTCCCGAAGGAACGCGGACGGTGACTGGTGGCCTGACGAAGGCGTTCCCAGGAGTCAGCTTGATCGCCACCCATGCCGGTGCGCCGCTCATTCCAACGGCAGTTCTGGGCACTGAAGATCTCCCGGGGAATGGCGACAAACAGAAGAGCCGCGACCGCTGGTGGCCTAGAACCACGATTATCTTTGGAGAGCCCTTTCACCTGGAGACTCACAAGCCGGACGGAACGCGCTGGCCGTTGGAGGAGCTCTCGGACGCAATGATGATCGAGATCGCGAAGATTTTGCCTACGAGCCGCCAGGGCGTCTTCGCGGATCGGGCTTGTGAATGTCACCCAGCGGTGCGGCGTGACGTCATCACATTCTCTGGACCGCAACCGAGGGGTCTTTTGAGCCGGTTCAAACGCTAGGTATCGCTGTGTAGGATTAGCGCTGATGGTGCGATTCGGCCAGCGATCGATGGTGGAGAAACGTGACTCAGAACCCTCTGGATAACATTCAACGTCGCCCGATACGCGAGCGACGCCGCTTCCCGGACCCTTTTTACGACGAAATCACGTTGAAGCCGGTCGAGCGTGAGGCGGACCGGCTTCTGATGGACGCCGCGACTCTGGTTCATGTCGCCCGGACGCTTGACCTGATCGAGATCCGGACGGTGGAGAGATCGGTCGGCGTCACGGCCTTTAGGGTGCTGCGATCGCTGCCGGATGATCAGTCAGTACGGCACCAGCCGCTCGCCAACATCGAACACGCTCTGTCAACGGCTGGGGCAGCTGGGGTCCTCCTCGCCAGTGCCCCGGAAGAAGTCGCCGTTGCTTCAATGCGCCTGGTGCTACGCGAGCGTCTGCTGGACCTGAGCGAAGCCTTCCTGGAGACGCGAGAGGTCATCACAGAGCTGGCTCTGGCTCACCTCACGACGGTGATCACGGCCACCTCGAACGGCCAGATGGTGCAGCCCACCACTCTGGCGCACTATCTCACCGGTCAACTCGGACCATTAGCGAGAGGGATCAAGCGGTTAGAAGAGGCGTACGGGCGCCTGAACCGCTCACCCATCGGCGCGGTATCGGGCATGTCGACCGCGGTGCCGATGCGCCGGGAACGTGTGGCTGGTCTGCTGGGTTTCGACGGCGTGATCGAGCACACGTTCGACGCCATCGCATCCTCAGACGTCGAGCAGGAGCTTGTCTCCATCGTCTCAGCCAGTGCAGTTGAGTCATCGCGCATGGTCGCTGATCTCACGGACTGGGCACGGGACGATGTCGGAACGATTGCCCCGTCAGACGAATACGTTCATCACGGTAGCGCTCAGCCGCAGCGTCGCGACCCTCTGGTCCTCGACCATCTGCGCATCCGTTTGGCAGACCACGCGGCATCGGCGAACGGGCTGGTGACGAGTCTGCTCGGGCACCCGATGCTGGGCAGCACGGCAACACGCTACGCCACGTTCTTGCGCGTCGAGCGCGAGCTTGCCGAAGCGATCGGGACCTACAGACTCCTCAGCGACGTGTTGCAGAACCTGGTTGTGAATCGGGCCCTCACTGCGAACAGGGCGCATCGCGGGTTCGCCACGAGCTCTGAGCTCGCAGACCTGCTGGCTATTGACTGCGAGCTCCCTCGCGATCAGGCGTATGCACTTGCTGAGCGGATAGCAGCTGAAGCGATGGTGCTCAACTTGAGTGGCATGACCATGGACACCAAGCTGGTCGACAAGCTCGCGCTGGAAGTGGTGGGGCGCGAGGTTGGAATTGAGCCGGAGACGCTCGGTAAGTGCCTTGCGGTCAAGCGCTTCGTAGAGCGGCGTGAGGCTGTCGGCGGCCCAGCGCCAGCTGCTGTACGGGACATAATCGATCGAGAGAAGCTCCTCGCAAGGCGCGACCGGACATGGGTTTCTGAGCGGCGTGAGGCGATTGCCCAGGCTGAGCGAGTGTTGGATGAGCTGGTCGACGCGCAGGTTGCTGAAGGCGCGCAAACAGAGCTACGATGATAAACTTACGACACATATTGTTAGCATCAACGTGACCCACATAGGAGGCGACCCATCGGCGAACAATCCCCGTATCCCACAAGCTCCCCGCGTGAGCGTGCACTTCTTGTTAGCGTCAATTACAACAACCACGACTGGACCGCGGAGGACTCCCTTGAGGAGCTTGCCCAGCTGTGTGAGACGGCCGATCTGAACGTCGTTGGCTCGACAAGCCAGAACCTCAAACACCCAAACTCACGGACGTATGTCGGCTCCGGCAAGCTGGAAGAGATCGCAGAGCTTCGGGAGAGCCTGGAAGCTGATGTTGTCGTGTTTGATGATGAGCTTTCACCGGCCCAGCTTCGCAACGTCGAAAAGCTGCTGGAATCCAAAGTCATCGACCGGCCCACACTCATCCTGGACATCTTCGCCAGTAGGGCGTTTACCCATGAGGGCCGACTACAGGTCGAGCTCGCTCAGCTCGAGTACCGGCTGCCACGCCTGACGCGGATGTGGACGCACCTCTCGCGCCAGGCGATGGGTGGTGTTGGCCTGCGTGGTCCCGGAGAGACCCAGCTCGAGGTCGACCGGCGCTTGGCCCGGACGCGTATCTCCCAGCTCAAAGAGCAGCTCAGTCAGGTACACCGGCATCGAGAGCTGTACCGGGAGCGGCGCAGGCGGAACAATGTGCCCGTAGTGGCGATCGTTGGCTACACCAACGCCGGTAAGTCGACGCTGTTGAACCAGCTGAGTGATGCCGCGGTGCTCGAAGAGGACAAGCTCTTCGCGACGCTGGACCCAACGACGCGTCGCATCCGGCTACCGGGCGGCGATCCAATCCTGGTGACGGACACCGTGGGTTTCATCAACAATCTGCCCACGACACTCATCGCCGCTTTCCGGGCCACGCTTGAGGAGATCGAAGAAGCGACGGTGCTGCTGCACGTGCTCGACATTACTCATCCGAATGCGCCGGAACAGGCCGAGACCGTCCGTGCCATCCTTGAAGAGCTTGGGGTTTCAGAGAAGCCGACCATCACCGCGTTGAACAAGATCGACAACCTCGATGCGGATCTGACACCTGGAGATATCCGGGACGACCTCAATCTGCCGGACGACTACGTCCCGATTTCGGCGAGGGAAGGCACCGGCCTGGAGGCACTGCTTGCCCGTATCGAGGAGACGGTGGCGCGCAGCCGGAACCACGTCCGGCTCGACGTGAGTATCCCCTATGACCGCAGTGAGCTGGTGAACCTGTTCCATCGGGCTGGTCAGGTTGAGCTCGAAGAGTTCAACGAACAGGGAACCCGTGTGGTTGGCATGGTCCCGGCGCGCGTCTCGAGTCAGTTTGAACCGTTCATTCAGTCGATTTCGGTGCCGCACCGGGTCGCTCCCCCTGAGGCTGAGGACTTTGGCGCTCATCGACGGGCGGTCGATTAGAGCTCCAGCCCCCTCCATGATGATTTCGACCAGAACATGGTTAATCTGTGCGGCGGGCATGGTCCGCTCGCGTTGCTGTCCAGCTCGTCGGGACACCTCCCGGTTGGTTCATCTCGTGCGATCACTCGAATGGCTAGTACTATGGTTTCGGAAAGTGCCTCTCCATGCTGCAGAGACTAGAGGAACCAGCATACGAACGCTATACTCTGGTCGAGGATTGCAACAAACGTCGGAATATCGAGAGGACAGGCGCATGGGGTCGGATCTAGCGGGACTTTTGTCGGAGCTGCAGACTTCTCACAATTTGAAGATGATCGCGGTCGTCGGCGCCGATGGGTTGATGGTCGAGTCTGCCGCGAACCAGGATTGCGATGCCGAGGCCGTAGCCGCAGTAGCGGCAAATGGCTTGATGATGATGGGTGAACTGGGGCAGGAGCTCGGCGAGCAGGCGGCCGACGTCACGACCCTGGAGTTCCCTGCACACACGGTCCTGTTGACTCCTCTCGATGCGGATAACTTGCTGGTGCTCGTTACTGACGGCAAGTCACTCAATCTCGGCCAACTGCGCATCATGATGCGCCGCTCGGGGAACCGCGTTCGTGAGGTTTTCAACTCGACGATGAGCACGTATTAGAGGCTCGACGTCGTGTGCTTTCCGCGCAGGGCGCGATGAGCTCCGGCCGGATGGATACCTGACGGCCGTCCTCGTTCGTTACCACAGATTGGACCCACGGATGGCTTCGGATCCGGGCTCGCTTGATTACCGCAAGGCCGGCGTCGATATCGACGCCGGCGACGCGCTGGTAACGGCGATCGGTAAATCAGTAGCGGCTACCCATGGCCCGGAAGTGTTGCGAGGACTGGGCCACTTTGGCGGGTTCTTTCGCATCGGACAAGCAGGGCCGGGCGCAACGCTCGTCGCCAGCGCCGACGGTGTTGGAACGAAGCTGAAGATCGCCGTGCTGGCCGGTCACCACACTGGTATTGGCGCGGATATCGTGAACCACTGTGTGAACGATATCCTGGCGTGCGGCGCCTCCCCGCTCTTTTTCCTCGACTACTTCGCGACGGGCTCTTTGGACCCTGAGGTGGGCGCAACCGTAATCAATTCAATCGCCAGGGCCTGTGAAGAGCTCGGTGTGGCACTGCTCGGCGGCGAGACTGCCGAGATGCCAGGGATCTATCAGGAGGGCGACTACGACCTGGCCGGCTTCATCGTTGGAATCGTCAACGAGGATCAGATCGTGGATGGATCGGCGATCCGTCCGGGCGATGCTATAGTCGGTCTCCCAAGTCACGGATTTCATACTAATGGGTACTCCCTGGTGCGGGCCGCGTTGGGGCTAAATGGTGATATCGAAAGCGCGCACGCACGTCTACGCTCGAACGTAGACTACCTGCCCGGGTTAACGCTGGCTGAGGCTTTGCTGAAGCCGCACCGTTGTTATCTTGGAGACGTCCGGCCACTGATTCAGTCCGGTGCGGTGCATGGAATGGCCCACATCACCGGCGGAGGTCTTCCCGGGAACGTCAGCCGAGTCATTCCAGAGGGGCTGACTGCCGCGATCGACACCAACACGTGGAGTCCGTCGCCGATCTTTGACTACGTGACCGAGCGCGGGCACATTGCGCCGCGAGAAGCGTTCCGGGTGTTTAACATGGGAATCGGTTTCGTTGTTGTCTGTGATCCAGATTACGTAAGTGTGATCCAAGACGCGGTGCCGGACGCGGTCGAGATAGGGCGCGTTGAGGCCGGTTCCAGCGATGAGCGTGTTCAGCTCCTGGGACTGTAGCGAAACGTCGCGGACGAGAGGATTGAAGCACTATGTTTCACGCGCTGCCGTCGTCGTTGCTAGGGGCATAGTGAATGTTCCAAAACCATGATCCGGACCTCTCCAGCCTGATTGTTGGCGAAGAGGAAGCCGGGATGATCACCAAGTGCCTCACCCGCTTGATGGACGAGACTGGCGCGACATATAGCATGGTCATCGACCGTGCCGGCCAGATTCTGTCGTCCGAGGGTGAGTTCCACAAGGGTGAGATGATGCATCTCGGCGCGTTGTTGGCCGGGTCGTACGCTTCCTCACGGGAGATGGCCCGTTTGCTGCGCGAGGATAACTTTCGGGTGCTCGTTCAAGAAGGAACTCGTGAGAAGATTTTCACCGAGACGGTCGAGGATCGCTGGTTGCTGGTCGTCGTCTTCGATCACCAGGCACACCTTGGATTGGTGAAGGTGCTGGCGAAGCGAGCGACGCAATCGTTGACGGGCATTCTTCAGCTGGTGATTGAGCGCAACGAGCTGCGCCGGTCGCAACTGGGTGACCAGTTCCCAAGGGCCGCCAAAGACACGATCGATTTGATTTTTGGCAACGACGACCCAACCGAAACGCCAAAATAGACGACGGAAAAGAACTGATGGCACTGATTAACGTCGCTGCTCGCGAAATCCATGGCAAGATCGTCTACTACGGTCCCGGCCTGTGTGGCAAGACCACGAACCTGCAGATCATCCACAGCAAGATTCCACAGAACGGCCGCAGTGACCTCCTTTCAATCGCTACTGAAACCGAACGAACCCTGTTCTTTGACTTCATGCCGTTGGAATTGGGACAGGTGCACGGATTCTCGATCCGCTTCCACCTCTACACCGTTCCAGGTCAGATTCTGTATGAGCGCACCCGAGTCGCGGTGCTGAACGGAACTGACGGCGTGGTGTTTGTCGCTGACGCTCAGCGGGATCGTCTGGCGGACAATCTGCAGAGCCTGCGCGAGCTGGCGCATAATCTCAAGAATCAGGGTAAGCGCCTGGTGGACTTCCCGCTGGTCATGCAATACAACAAAATGGACTTGCCAACGGCGTTGCCGACACCGGTGCTCGACCGCTATCTGAATACCATCAAGGTGCCGCGATTCGAGGCTTCTGCGGTAAACGGCGATGGAGTCTTCGAGACGCTCCGAGCGATCTCCAAGTTGGTCGTGAACAAGCTCTAATACTGGGCTGCCGTGGTCTTACCTGTACCCGATCCCGTAGGATTGCCGGGTTGACGACGATCCGGTAACGACGAGGTATGGGGGAGTACATTGCCGCGCGCGCTCATTAGCGTTTGGGACAAATGCGGAATCGCTGAGCTGGCTCAGCGTCTGGCTGCGGCCGGGTTCGAGATTATCTCGACCGGTGGCACTGCGAAGCTGCTCCGCGAAGCCGGTTTGCCAGTCACTGAGGTGGGCGATCTTACCGGCTTCCCCGAGATTCTTGACGGCAGGGTAAAGACCTTGCACCCGGCAGTCCATGCCGGACTGCTGGCCCGGCGCGACGACCCCAATCATCTCAGCACGCTCCAGGAACACAACCTGCCGACCATCGACCTCCTCGTGAGCAATCTGTACCCATTTGCGGCGGTGGTGTCGTCTGCCGACGTTGACGATGCGAACGCGATTGAGAACATTGACATTGGTGGACCGGCGATGATCCGTGCCGCTTCCAAGAACCATTCCGGTGTCATCGTGCTGGTGAATCCCGCTGACTACGACGGCGTATTGAACCTGATCGAGTCTGGCGGGATCGGTGCTGTTTCCGCGGCAGAGCGCAGGCGCCTGGCGGCGGCCGCATTCGGTCACGTGTCGCACTATGACAGCCTGGTAGCCAGTTACTTGCGTGGTGACGATGGATTTCCGACCGAGCTGACGCTCGGAGGCCGGCTCCTGAGCACGACGAAGTACGGTGAAAACCCACACCAACGGGCGGCAGTCTACGCGCTCTCCTCTCCGGGAGAGCCGGCCGGCGTCGCGACCTGGACGCTTGAGGCCGGCGGCGACCTCTCATACAACAATTATCTCGATGCCTCTGCCGCCTGGTCGACAGCTCAGGCGTTTGACGAGCCGGCTGTGGTGATCGTGAAGCACACGCTGCCGTGTTGTGTCGGCACCCATGAGGATCTCGCCGAGGCCTACCGGTTGGCGCTGAGCGGCGACCCCGTGTCGGCGTTCGGCGGTGTTCTCTCGTCCAATCGGGTCGTAACAGCCGGGATGGCTGAGGCGATTGGCCGGCAACGCCTCGATGTCATGATCGCGCCAGGCTATGAGCCGGAAGCGCTCGAGAAGCTCAGCAAGAAGCGCAACCTGCGGATTGTCTCAGTCGGTAGCACTGGGCCGGATCGCTCGCTGGATGTGCGCAGCGTGCCGGGTGGGTTCCTGGTGCAGGATGCCGACCGTGTACCGGTCGATTCGTCGAGCTGGACGTGTGTGACGGAGCGGCGGCCAACTGCCGATGAGCTACGGGCACTCGAGTTCGCCTGGCGAGTGGTGCCGTTCGTCAAGTCGAACGCGATCGTGCTCGCGCATTCTGACCGGCTGGTTGGTATGGGTGCCGGGCAGCCGAATCGGGTCGAGAGCGTCCGGATTGCGGTGAAGGTTGCCGGTGAGAACGCTCCAGGAAGCGGCCTGGCAAGCGACGCATTCTTCCCATTCCCCGACGGGATTGAGGCTGCGGCTGAAGCGGGCGTGACGGCTATCGTCCAGCCGGGCGGCTCGGTGAAGGACGACGAGTGCATCGCTGCCGCGAATGCACGCGGCGTCGCGATGCTCTTTAGCGGCCGGCGCCACTTCCGGCACTAACAGGAACCGCGCTCAATCCGGAGCAACACTGTCGAGGATGATGACGAGGCGGTCGTAGTCGCGCTTCATGAGGCTCGCGACCCGGCGCGTGGCCTCGGCTAACCAGCCGTGATTGTCGTCCATCAGTTCGTCAGCCCAGCGTAGGTGGGCGGCGAGCATGTCTTCCGCGGCGATGTCGCCCTGGTGTCGCAACAGTGCCGAGAAATAACGGGGTGACCTCACGAACTCCGCGACTTCTGCTCTGTCGCATGTGTGAACGCTGTAGTGCAGTGGCACCGGAAGCGGCGGCACGGAGTGGCGCACCCTCGGGCCCTCCTTGTAACCGACGGATGCTACCCGGAAGAGCGTTCTGAGGACGTGCTGCAGCTCCGGGTGCCGGTCGTAGATCGCGCTGTCGGTGAGATCGTCGCTGCCCCGTTTGATGGCACGCCGCGACGGGTCAAGCCCGCCAGTCTGGCCGAACGCCACGATGCCGTAGTTACGCCGGCCATCCGGTAAGGTTGCCGCGACGAGCGCGCCAAGAGGTGGGAGCTGGTGCAGGACGTCGCTCTCGGCCCAGTAGCCGGCAGTGGTGGTCTCGATAACTTCGCCGAGCCGGGGCCCGACCTGCAGGTGATCAGACGAAACGACCACGCTTGCTGCCATCCTTTCCAGTGGGAAGTGGGACGATACCCACGTTTGAAAGCGCCTCCTCGACTGCCAGCTCGATCATGCGGCGATCGGCCATGCTGAGCACGGCTGCCTCGTGCGCTTCCTGGAGGACGACCGGGTAGCCGCGACCGAGGTTGCACTGATCGTAGATGACGCTGTGGACGAGGTCGAGGTGGTCCAGATCAGCCGCAACCCACTGCGGAATCTCAACACGGGCGATCTCACGGCCTGCGTTCAGATAGAAGAAGCAGATCTTCTGATCACCGCTGTCGTCGCGATCGTACTCCTTGAGGATGCTCGATCGGCTGTGATACACGGCCGTGCGCTCTCCTGGTTGCAGCCTGGCGATTGCCGTGAGGAGCGCACGGTCCGGGACGTTCGGCAGGATGTCACAGGCGGGAGTGCGTCCTGCTTGCGTGCGACAGTGATCGCAGTTGATCTCAAGTCCTCGTTCGGGGAAGTCGCAGACCGACACCCGGAGCATATTCATCAGCTCGTTGGCGCCGGGAGCGGAAATGTACGCGGCGACTGGCTGGTCGCGCCGGCGAAACTCATCCAGCACACCGACAAACTGGCGTAGCACCCATTCCTTCACATGTTCCGACTGCGGTTGAAGCTGCCACAGGATGAGTGTCCCATCCTGCAAGGCGACGGTTGCTCCGGTGCGGCCTTCGAGACATCGGCTGGCGGCCTTCAGCTCCTCGATTGCCCGCAGGAATCCCAGAATCGCGCCGTCAATGCGCGTGCGCTGCGGATCGCCCGGTACGACCAGGTCCTCGTCCTTGTAGCGAAGCTCCGGGGTGGTCCCTATCTCAGCAATCGACCGGGAACCATATTCCAGGAAGACCGTACTCGTGTTCAACAAGAAGAACCGGGCCGGGCTGTGGCGATCGGGCGAGACGAACGAGCCATCGGTGGCGACGACCGAGTAGTCGGACGGGATCGCCGGCAACGGCGAGGTGGATCGGTAGTCTCCACCCGTTTCTGCCAGCAGAAAACTGGTGCGGGCGGTTTTGTAGCGCTCGTTGACCTCGACGCTGTCAAGTTGCGCCCAGGCTGCATTCAACGCGGTGAAACGCTGGGCGGCCTCGACGGAATCCATCGTCTCGGCCATCGCATTGATGTCGCCGATGATGGTGGACAGGTCGAGCGGCATTATTCGCGCGTCTCGGCGGCTGCGGTCGATTCCATGCGCATGATCCACTGCTCGGGCCGCCGCAGCTCGTCAAGAGTCGGTAACGATTGCGGTCCTTCCCAGACCTTGCGGGCGAACTCGTGACCGCGCCGCTGGGTGACTTCGTTGATGAACTGCTCTCCCAGCCGGTACTGCTCCAGCTTCAGATCAAGCCCGGTGAGGCGCGCGAACAGCTGCTCGGCGGCCGTGCGTTGGCGCTGGCGTTGCTCAAACCTCGAGGCGATGGTGCTGAAGTCTGGCATGAGGTCCTGGCCGACGGCGTTCATGACATGGTTTGAGTAGCCTTCGACCACTGACATCATAGCCTGCATCTTGTTGAAGATCTGACGCTGCTCAGGTGCCATGACCATCTCGATCCATGAGCTGGCCTCGTCGCCGGTGTGGCGAGCGCGGTCCCAGAACATCCGGATCGCGGCAAATCCGCGCTTGAGGTACTCGACGTCCTTGCTGAGGTAGGTGAAGTATTCCTCGATCAAACCGTTCATGTACTCACGCAGCCACGGGTGCGCCTCAAACTCGAAGGCGTGCGTGGTCTCGTGCAGGGCCAGCCAGAGCCGGAACTGATCTTCTGGGATCTTCAGGTTGCGCTCCAGATTGCGGATGTTGGGATGCACAAAGTAGAGCTTGCCGGTGGTTTCCAGCGGTTCGCGTCCCAGCAGGGCGAGGTCATACTGGCCGAGGACACGCCGGGCCAGATAACCGAGCAGGAAGCCCATCTCGGCGCTGATGACGGTCTGGTTGAGCCCGTTCCACAGCACCCCGAGTACACGCGGCATATGGTCGTCGTTGGTCAGATTGAGCCGCTCGATGGGTTCGAACATGATCTTGAACGACTCGATGTTGGCGTTGATCCAATCCACCCGGTCGAAGGCGTAGATCTGATCGAGCGGGTACGGCAGCCGGTCTCCGGTGTAGTTGGCCACCAGGGGAATGGTGCGGTGGACCAGTTGGCGATACTCCTCGTCCAGCTTCTCACGTTGCCGCGAGGTAAGCGACGCCTCCTGGTTCATGGTGGTCGCGACCTGCCGCACGCGGTCCCAGTCGATCATCCCTGGCTTGACAGGGCGGTCTGCGGCCTGGCGCGCCTTCATGACACCGAAAGTGCCAACGACTGCACCTGTTAAGAGGCCAATGGCCATCAAGCGCTTGTCATTTAGAGATAGAGGCATGCGATGAATCCTCAATATTGGCGGAACCGAACGATGCTGTGTCACCAGTGTATCTGCTTAACTGGCCAGTTTTCCGGTGAGCTCGCGGAGCGCCATGAGTCTCTTTGGTGACATCGACGGCCCAATCCAGCGGTCGATCTCGTCGATTGTCACCGTGCGCTCGCGCTGAATAACGCGACGTTCTGCCAGGCGAGGCAAGAGTCCTGTCACTGCCGCGAGCCTGCCGAACGCTGCTGCTTCATCTAACGTTGCCATACTGTACCCGAACGCGGCAGTGTCGAATGCAAGTATCCGCCCCAGGTCGCGCTTCCATATCTCGTCTGGCAAGCACCTGGCCAGGGTCCAGATGCGGTTGCGGGCGAGCAACCGGCGCTTGAACTTCGACCCCTCGCCGGCAGAGGAGGAGTAACGGTGACGAGCCACCGCCGCTGGAGCCCAGACACTCTCATGACCGCGGAGTCGCAAGCGCCAGGCGAGATCGACATCCTCCAAATACATAAAGAACGGTTCGACGAGTCCCCCGGCCTGGAGGAACGCGCTGCGGCGATAGGCGGCAGCGCCTCCTGAGGCGCCAAAGACCGGCATGGGTGACCTCGTCGGGTCGTGTCGTTCCCCGAGCATGGCATCGATCGCGACCCCGTTGTGGTGGACGCTGATTCCGGCGGAAGCGATCACGTCTGGCCGCGACTCGAACACCAGCGTTCCGGCTACGGCTGCGACCCTTGGCTCCTTGCGGAAGGGCGCGGTCATCTCTTCCAGGAAATCTGGAGCCGGTATGGTGTCCGGGTTCAAGGCAACGATAATGTCCGAGTCTGAGCGGCGGGCGGCGATATTCACGGCTCGTGCGAATCCCACGTTGCGACGCAGGGGCAGAATCGAGACTTCCGGGAACGCTTGGTGGATCATCCTGGCCGAGCCGTCACCTGACGCATTGTCGACAATGGACACGCAATGGGGGATCGTCTGCTCCCGCAGTGCCGTCAGGCAGGCAGGCAAGACGCTCCCGCTACGGTAGTTGACGATGATGACGGTAACACTCATTCAGGAATGTACAGCTTTCGATCTGGTGAACGAGTCAGCTAACGACAGGAGGAAGCGCGTACCCTCCGCGATTGACTGCAGCGAGAGTCCCTCCGCTGCTCGGTCCGTTCGTCGTCCCACGACTGCATACCCCGCGCAGGGGATCTCCAGCGCTGCGAACAGGCTCGCTGGAGAGGGTCCCGGCGCGATCGGTAGTGTCCCAGCTTCAGAAGGAAAGAGGGACGGATCTGAGGGTACATAAGGTGGGCGAATAAGCAGCGGTCTGATGATGGCCGCGAACGGCGAGTTCTGGACGTGAGTCTGTAGTGTCGCGAGAATGTGCTCAACCGTTTGCCCTGGCATAAGTTGGAACTCGATGTCCGCCGTTGCCGAGGCGGCCAAATAGGGCGGCTTGCGGTTGACCGAGAGATCTCGAACGGTGAACGACGGCGCGCAGAAGAGTCCGAGCGTCATGTGCGACGTCGAGAGGTTGCGCTCACTGCCGGCAATGCGCCGCAGCCAGTTCGCGACCTCGGGGACGATGACCTGTAAGGATTGAAAGTCCCATTCTTCGGGCGAGACAATGCTGTCGTAAAAGCCTTCTAGCCGCACCTCTTCGTCCGGAGTCTTGAGCGTTGCGAGGATGTTCGCCAGCGCAAATCCCATATCCGGCAGCACACCGCCATACACGGGCTCGATATCTTGCCTCGTTGAGGTGAGCTCGATCTGCACGACCAATTGTCCGGCCGCAGAGCGCACAACGACTGGCGGGTTCAGCGGGATGTCGGCCACTTCCCAGTAGGCCGCAGCCAGGCCCGGGTTCTCATTCGCCAGCCAACGCTCAAGCGACAACGACCCGGCATGACGGTCAGTCTCGATCACGACGGTTAGGTCTGTGCTGCGAGCGGGGTCGGCGAGAAGCGTGGAGACGGCCGCGACGACGCCGGCCTTGCGTTCGATGCCGGCGGCGTGGACGAATCCCTGATCGAACGTGGGTAGTTGGCTACCCTGGCGTATGGAATCCGGGTGACTGTCGTCCAGATAGGTGAGAATGCCGATTGAGCCTTCGCCGGCGACAATCAACGGCGCGTTAGGGGTTGCGTCGATCCAGCGTGTGGGCACGCCGGCCCTGAGCAACCGTTCGTAGACGAGGCGGGCCGCCGATACGACTGATGATGGATCGGTGACGGGCGACGGTTGCGCCCCAAGTACGCGAATCGTGCGTCGAATGGTGTCGGTGAGATGGTTGTTACGCTGGTTGGCGGAATCTTGCACGGGCATCGTCATCCTGAGGTGGCGTCCGGGCTAATCAGTGGCACATCGGTTGCAGTGTACTCGACCCACGCCATTGACCGAGATGGCGATGGGTGCTAGATAGATGCTGGCGCATCGAGCGTCACGAGTGAATTGGATATACGAGAGGGGACCCCTTCGATGGCAGCTGAAGTCGTCGCGACCGATAAAGCTCCGGGCGCAATTGGACCGTATTCCCAGGCCATCAGGCTCGGTGGGCTCGTGTTCACCGCGGGACAGATCCCGCTTGTCCCGGCAACAGGCACATTGGTCGAGGGAGACGTGACCGCCCAGACCGAACAGGTCATGCAGAATCTGGCCGCCGTGCTGGAGGCTGCGGGGTCGTCGCTGGCACGCGTCGTGAAAACGACGTGTTTCCTGGAGAACCTGGATGACTTTGCCGCATTCAACGCAGTATATGGCAAGCACATGGGCGACAACCGCCCCGCGCGCTCAACCGTGCAGGTAGCGAAGCTGCCGGCCGGCGCCCGGGTTGAGGTCGAGGCGATCGCGGATTGTAGCTAGGCGACGAGAAGGTCTTGAGGAGGCGATGATGACCGACAATGGTCCGGCGCAATGGGTGGGTGAAGTGCAGGTCGATGAGGCGATGGCGAACACCGCCGAAATCGCCCGTTGGGTGCGTCTCAGTGGCACGGAAGATGAGCGTAAATCGTTCGATTTCATCGACGGCAAACTCAAAGAGTATGGGCTCAAGACCTGGTTCCATGAGCCGACGTGTCTCGTCAGCCTGCCTGTGTCCGGATCAATGGCGGTGGGCGGCGAACAACCGCTGACCGGTATCACTCACGCCTTCTCAACGAGCACTCCACCCGCGGGAGTCGCTGGACAGCTCGTCTACGCCGGCGGCGGCAGCGAGGCTGAGCTGCTGGCGGCTGGGGCGGCGGGCAAGGTGGCGCTTACTGACGGGCTTGCCACCCCGAACAAGGCGCATGCCGCATCAAACGTTGGTGCAGCCGCCGTAGTGAGTATTTCGGGCGACCCGGTACATGAGATGATCGTCTCGCCCGTCTGGGGCTCGCCGACTCCGGCAACGCTCGGTCTCGTACCCAATGTCCCAATGGTGTCGATTGACACGGATCAGGGAGAGTCTCTGAAACAGCGATTGAGCTCCGGCGAGAACCTGCGGGTGCGAGTGGATACCGAAGTGGACACGGGCTGGCGTCCGATTCCCGTGCTGGTCGCCGATCTTGATACCGACGCACGCGAGTATGTGCTCTTCAGCGGCCATGTCGATTCCTGGCACTACGGCGCGATGGACAATGCCACGGCAAACGCAACGATGATGGAAACGGCACGCATCCTGGCCGAGCATCGCTCAGAGCTGCGGCGCGGCGTCCGTTTCGCGTTCTGGTCCGGCCACTCGCACGCGCGCTACGCCGGATCGACCTGGTTCGCTGACAAGTACTGGTTTGACCTGCGTGACAACTGCGTCGCGCACGTGAACGTGGACTCGACCGGTGCGATTGGCGCGACCGATCTCACCAGAGCCAATACGATGGCTGAGACGTATCCATTCGCCCGCGACATTATCCAGCGCCAGGCCGGGCAGGAGCTGACCTACCAGCGATTCGGGCGTGCCGGAGATCAGTCGTTCTGGGGTATCGGTCTTCCCGCGCTGTTCATGTCGCTCTCTCACCAAGGGGTGGCCGATGCGGCGAGCGCCGATCAGGCGTTGCTCCTTGGGGGTAGCTCAAGCGCCAGAGCGGGTGGCCTCGGGTGGTGGTGGCACACCACCGAGGACACTCTCGACAAGATTGATCCCGCGCACCTTGAGCGCGACATCAAGATCTATGTTGAGGTGCTCGGCCGCTTGACCACCGACGTCGTGCTCCCGTTCGACGTGCGTGAGGTGCTGGCTGAGATTGACGCTCAGCTGGCCAAGATCGAGCCACTTTGGAGTGGCCTGCCGGTTGGACCGGACGATGATCCCGGCTTCGACGCGCTGCGGGAGGATTTGAGGATCGCATCGGCGGCCGCGCAACGCTTTTATCATGATGTCGAGCATTGGACAGGTGATGAGACCGAGGGTGACCGCCTCGCGGCCTCCATCGTTGGCGCTTGCAAAGCGCTCATGCCGGTCAACTACACGGTCTCTGGCGAGTTCGGGCATGATCCCGCAATGGGCGCCACGCCGTTACCGTCGCTGCGGCCCTTCAAGCCCCTGATTGCGATGAACGACGATGAGCAGTGGGCATCCGGGCACCAGCTTCGGCGAGACATCAATCGGGCTCGGGCGAGCCTTCGGGACGCTGCGCGGTACCTTGGCGACAGCGTGCGGGATTAAAGATAGAAATCGATCTGAACAAGTCGTCATCCGTCTGAGCTAGGTCAATTGTTGCCCTATGTGCTATACTTGGGCCACAAGACGGGCGCGTAGCTCAGCTGGTTAGAGCGCACGGTTCACATCCGTGAGGTCACTGGTTCGAGTCCAGTCGTGCCCACTTGAGCGGCCGCTAACAGCGGCCGCTCCGTCATATCCGATAACCTGTGGTATCCACAGCGCTCTGGTCAATGGCCTGAGGAGTGTTGTCATGGCATCTGAAGAGCTGATAATGCTTACCCCTGAGGGTAAGCGCGAGCTTCTCCATGAGGTTGAAGTACTGCGCACTACGAAGCGCCCGCAGATTATTGCGCGGATCCAGGATCTGTCGTCGGGCGGGGATGTATCGGACGATACCGACTACGACAATGCCAAAGAAGAGCTGATGCACCTCGACGCGCGCATCCGTGAAATCCTGAACATCATCGAGGATGCGACGATCGTGGAACATGCCGATACCAACGGCGTGGTGGCATTTGGGTCAAGGGTGACGGTTGCAGATGGTACGGGCGAAGAAGACACCTGGACGATCGTCGGTCCCCAGGAGGCGAATTCACGGCTCGGGAAGATCTCGAACGTGTCGCCGGTGGGGGCTGCCTTGACTGGTAAACGGGTTGGTGATTTTGTCACCGTGTCCGCGCCGGGTGGGGAGATCGTCTTCCACATCAAAGATGTTCAATAGCGGCCAATGGTCGCCTTCCAGGAATTGAACGCCGCGGCGCGACAAGCACACGCCGCGGCTTTTTGTTGTGTTGAGATCGAGCAGAATGTGAGCAGTCCCAGATGGAATTAAACGAGCAGCAAGCGGTCCGCCAGCAGAAGGTAGACGAGCTCAGGGCGGCCGGGATAGAGCCATACCCGCCGCGTTCCGGGCGCACCCACCTCTCGTCGGAGGCGATCACCATCTTCGAAGAGTGGGAACAGCCGGCAGCGGAGGGCGATCAGTTTCCCGAGAGCGTGACTGTGGCTGGCCGTGTTGACTCCTTCCGGCACATGGGTAAGTCGGTCTTTGCGCACATCGAGGATGCCGCGGGGCGTATCCAGCTCTACGGACGCGCGAACAACCTGGGGCCGGAGGCATTTGATCGGCTTATCAAGTACGTTGATCTGGGCGATTTCGTGCAGGCGACCGGCCGGCTGTTCCGCACGCGCACGGGCGAGGTGTCGGTAGAGATCAGCGATTGGGTCATGCTGGCAAAGGCTGTAACGCCGCCGCCCGAGAAGTGGCACGGACTGACTGACACGGAGCTGCGCTACCGGCAGCGCTACGCGGATCTGTTCTCGAACCCGGAGGTTCGCGAGACCTTCGTGAAGCGAACGCGGATCATCTCAGCGCTGCGATCCTTTCTCGATGCGCGAGGCTTCCTCGAGGTGGAGACGCCAACGTTGCAGCCCGTGTACGGCGGCGCATCCGCGAACCCATTCACGACGCATCACAGCGCGCTGGACCAGACTCTCTACTTGCGGATCGCAGACGAGCTCTATTTGAAGCGCTTGATTGTTGGTGGCTTTGAACGGGTCTACGAGATCTGCAAGGACTTCCGCAACGAGGGTATCGACACCAAGCACAACCCGGAGTTCACTCAGCTGGAGTTCTATATGGCGTATGCCGATTACCGGCACGTCATGGATCTGACTGAGGAGATGATCTCGACAGTCGCCCAGGAGGTGCTCGGCACCACGCAGTTCACCTACGCGGGTCACGAGATCGATCTGAGCATCCCGTGGCGGCGTCTGCCGCTCGCCGAGGCCATCTTCGAGGCTACCGGGATCGACTATGAGAAGGTGCGCGACCAGCAGGAGCTCTATCGCCTGGCGAAAGAAGCCGGCGCGGATGTCGCGCCAGATACAGTGTGGCCGCGGATCGTCGATGAGCTGATGTCGACCTTTGTGCGGCCCAACCTGATTCAACCCACGTTCCTGGTTGACTATCCCGTCGAGCTATCCCCGCTCGCAAAGCGCAAGCCCGACGCCGACCGCACGGTCGAGCGCTTTCAGGTGTTCATCGGTGGGTTGGAGCTCTGTAACGCGTATACCGAGCTCAATGACCCGATGGATCAGCTGGCACGTTTCCAGGAGCAAGCGGCAGACAGAGAATCCGGGGACATTGACGCGATGCCCTATGACGAGGATTACATCCACGCTTTGATGTACGGCATGCCTCCAACTGGCGGGTTCGGGATCGGCATCGACCGTTTGACGATGCTTCTCACCGACCAGCAGTCGATTCGTGAAGTCATCCTGTTTCCAGCAATGCGGCCGCGCTCCTAGCGCTCGGCCTTCATCAAACCGGCAGTCATGGCCGCCAGCCGGATGTCACCGAGCAATTGCTCGCGAGCGACATCGCTGGCGGCCTTGTCGACGAGTGAGGTCAGACGCATCACATACGCGGGCTGGATGGTCGCGATGACTAACCGGCCATCCGGCCGCTCGAAGATCGTCCCGCGTTGTTCCTGGAGGCGGAAGTTGCGATCGATGAGCCGTTTGGCGGGTGGAGCGCCGATCGCGAGAATGACCCTGGGATTGACATACCGCAACTCCAGATCCTGCCAGATCCCGCACGCATCGATCTCGCGCGCGGCCGCGGGCCGGTTCTCGATGCGTCCGTTGCGTTCCCTGCCTGCAAAACAACGCGTGAGATTGGTAATCCAGACCTCGCGCCGGTCTATCCCGACCTCGGCGAAGAGCCGGTCGAGAAGCCTGCCGGCAGGCCCAGTGAAGGGCTTGCCGGTATCGTCGTCGGTGGATGAAGGGGCTTCGGCAACCAGCATGAGTGGCGCATTTGGATCTCCACTTCCAAACACCACCTGTTGCCGGTCTGCCGAGCGAGGGCAAGCGACGCAATCCTGCGCGGCAAGCTTGACGGACTCCAGATCGGGATACAGCGGTAGAGACTGCATTCTCGCCCTCCTTCCTCGTGATTGGAACCGTCGCCAGTCGCCGGTTACGTAGTCTGTGAATCCTTCAACAATCGAGTGTGCCTATGCTATACTCGCGCTGCAATCCGGCGAATCCCTCGCGATGTGGGGGATCGGGGGCCGGATCGGCGAAAAGAGGTCTGATTGCCGGTTTTCGGCAACCCGAGCCCGTCATGTTACTGCCGCGCACAGGTGTCATGGCATAGCCAGTCCTGATGTGCCCGTCCTATTGTCTAACGGCCCAGGGTGAGACCGCTTAACGTCTGGTGAGATGAGTAGCCTCAACGTTAGGTGTACCGAACACGTGGCGTGGCAGCCACAAGACGGGGGAGACAATGCGACGAGAACACACGATCGCAGACCGTGTGACAAACAGTGCGTTATGGCGCTCGATTGTGCGCCATGGTTATCCAGACACCCAGCGCAACCAGGCGCTGGTCATCGCATCCAACGTCTTCTTGCACCTGCACCCGGTGAAGATCAAGCGCTACGCGACGAAGGTGACGTACACCTTCTGTCTGGGTGGGCTTTCATTCTTCATGTTCCTGGTGCTGACGCTGACCGGCGTGATGTTGATGTTCTATTACATCCCCTCAACTGATACCGCTTATCAGAACATGAAGGACATCGAGGCCTCGGTCACGTTCGGTATGTTGATGCGCAACATGCATCGCTATGCCGCGCACGGCATGGTGATCGCGGTGTTCCTGCATATGTGCCGCGTGTTCTACACAGGCTCGTACAAGCCGCCGCGTGAGTTCAACTGGATCGTTGGCGTGATCCTGCTCGTGCTGACATTCCTGCTCTCGTTTACCGGTTACCTGCTGCCGTGGGACCAGCTGGCGTACTGGGCGATTACCGTGGGCTCCGAGATGGCGGGCGCCGCTCCAATCGTCGGCGAACAGGCCCAGTTCCTCATGGTGGGCGACTACGAGATCGGCCAGAGTACGCTGATCCGGTTCTACACACTGCACGTGATCTTCCTGCCGTTGGCAGCAGCGTTGATGATGGCGGTCCACTTCTGGCGGATTCGCAAAGATGGCGGTATTTCCGGCCCGCTGTAAGTCGCACGTTGGCGAGGGCTAGAGGCTAGATAGTCGCGAGAGAGGTAAACCAGTGGCCGAGGCGATTCAGCGCCCACCGAGGCAAGCGGGATCCATTAGCGAGGAGAAGCGACAGCGTCTTCTAGAGCTCGTGCGTGGACGAACCGCGGCACGCCCGACTGATTTGGCCGAAGACGAAGTGATGGTCTGGCCATCGTTGGTGGTCGTCGAGGCGCTGTCGGCAGTGGTGTTCACCTTCCTGCTGCTCGCAACGGCGATCCTCATCAACGCACCGTTGGCGGAGATCGCGAACCCGACGGTCACGCCGAACCCATCGAAAGCACCGTGGTACTTCCTGAACCTGCAGGAGCTCCTGCTGCACATGCACCCGTCACTGGCTGGCGTGATTGTGCCGACGGCCGCTCTCGTTGCGATTGGAGCGATCCCGTTCATCGATCGCTCGCCTCTGGGTGTGGGCATCCTGTTCACGTCCGACAAGGGGAAGCAGATCGCGATCTTCTCGGCGATTTACACGTTCGTCCTGGTCGTGGCGCTGATTCTGTTTGACGAGTTCATCGGTGTGACCGCCTCCTTGCAGGGCACGGTGCCGGAAATCGTTTACCAGTACATCATCCCTGTGGGCACGATGCTCGCCCTCTCAGCGCTGCTCGGGTTGCTCGTCTGGCGCATCTACCGGCCGACCCGGCGAGAGCTCGTTATCGCGTTCTTTACCGGATTTGTCGTATCGTTCTTCGTTCTAACAGTTGTCGGCACGGCCTTCCGCGGCGCGGGCATGGAACTGTTCTGGCCGTGGGAAGTGACATCGGCTCACTAGAGAGATGCTCGCGCCCGTTACCGTCGCACAAGATCGTCCAACTGACCCTACGAGGAGAGTGTGAAGAGAGATATGAAAGCCCTGTTACGCACGCTGTTTGGACTCGCGTTAGCGCCACTGCTGGGCCGTCTGGCGGGTATGTTGGGCCGCTTCCAGCATACAGGACCGCGCCGCTACCCACGCCGTACCTTCGTGCGGAACACCGTGCTCGGCAGCGTCGCGCTCGTTCTCGCTCAAATGGGAGGCGGATTCCTCGCCTTCTTCTGGCCGCTCAAGACTGGCGCATTCGGTACCGCGATTACAGTTCCGGCGAGCGCCGTTCCAGAGGTTGATGGCACGCCGTATCGAGACCAGGCCGGTAAGTTCTTTCTGGTTCACAACCAGGACGGCTTGTTGGCGCTGTACTGGAAGTGTCCGCACCTCGGATGCACGGTGCCCTGGAACGACGCGGCCGGTGAGTTCCACTGCCCGTGTCACGGTTCCGTATATGACACCAATGGCGTCCTGACAGC
Source organism: uncultured Chloroflexia bacterium (assembly GCA_963729445.1). Classification (GTDB taxonomy): domain Bacteria; phylum Chloroflexota; class Chloroflexia; order Thermomicrobiales; family CFX8; genus JACCZH01. The sequence goes on along the minus strand of CAVSNU010000002.1, from coordinate 194,669 downwards.
CGGTCCTGCTCCGCGCCCGATGGATTTGATGACGGTTGAAGTAGATGCAAATGGAAACGTCACCGTCAACACTGGCGAAATTACCGAGCGTGCGACGTATGACCCATCACAGGCGGTTCCAATCGCATAGGTTCGAAGTTCTTGGAGAATGTCAGCTTTTGACGGCTGCCTAGCAGTTAAGAGCCGGGTAGATAAGGATTCTGCGTAGTGAGGTCAGCACAGCGGGAAGCAACGATCGTAGCGATTGGTCTGGTGATCGTCGCGAGCATCGTTGTTGTTTACCTCCTCAATGAGCCAAACCGTCGCGACACCGCGGCCGAACGGCAGCACGAGACGTCGGTTGAACGCGGCGCCGAGACCTTCGTTCAGTATTGTGTCGCGTGTCACGGCCCCGAGGGCCTTGCTGGTGAGGGCCGTCAGGGTGTGCCCCTGAACACCCCTCAGAATCAGACCGATGACCCGGTAGAGGGCAAGGAGCGCGAGGCAGAAATTCGTGAGACGATCGAGCGGGGCCGTGGCGAGATCATGCCCGCCTGGGCAATCTCCGATGGCGGGCCTCTCAACGAAGAACAGGTCAACGACCTGGTGATCATGATTCGTGAGGGAGCATGGGATCTCACGGGAGAGCTTGACCGGGAGGCGAACGGTGGAGAGCCATCGACACCTCCGCCAGCCCCTACCCTTGATCCTGAAGCAGATCCGGGCGAGGCGCTGTTCGATCAGAACTGCACCACATGCCACATGTCAGACGATTTCCCGGATGGTGGCCAGGTTGGACCTGACCTGAGCGGGCTTGGCGCAAAGGCGCAGACGGACGTCGTCGGCGTGGAGGTCAATGCGGAAGCGTTGTCAGCCTGGTTGCACGATCCACAGTCAATCAAGCCAGGCACCATCATGCCGCCGGCGCCAACGCTTGGCCTGGATGACGAGCAGATCGATCAGATCGTTGAATACCTGCTGGGCCTCGAGTAGGACGTCCATCAGCGGAGAATACGGGAGGCTTCGGAAACCATGGTATTTGGCGCAGTTACGGAAGCAGTCGAGCTGTTGGTTGTCTTTACCGTCTTTATCCTGGGCATTTTGATGACGCATCTGCTCCAGCGGTGGTCAGACAAGAGCGCCGGCGAAGAATAGGCGGTCAGGTACACACAACAGACATGGAGCAGGCCCCTGTGGTAGCAACGTTTTGGCTACCGCAGGGGCCCTTTTTGCGTTCAGTGGCCGCTTGATGTAGTCTCCGTTTCTGATGGAGCCCCGTCCTCTTTCGATGACGAGACTCCGTCAGGGGGCTGATTAGTTATCAGGAGGCGGTAACTGCCGCGCGTAGAATCAATCCGAAAGCAAAGGCTGAGCCCATGCCGAAGATGAGCGCTTCGCGCCGGGCGTCACCACGTGTCGCGAAGATGTAGGCGGCGCCCATGAATACGATCAGGCTCACGCCGTAGAGATAGTGGAAATTGTTAGAAGGACTCATACCCTCAAGCACCATAACCACACCGATGAGCGACTGAACCACCGCGACGCCGATCATCAGCACATAGGTTGCTCTGAATGCGCCGTCGGGCGGTCGTCCCGTAACCATGAAGTAGAGTGCCCAGAGCGTTAATCCTCCTGTCAAAAGTAGAGCCGTCGTATAAATCGATGCATGCAGCGCAACCACGTATCGGGTTATCCTCTCAGTGCGGTCCGTCCGCCGTTCCATTACTCTGGTGACACTACCAAGCGGAGCGACACATCGGCAACCTGAGACAGACTAGAATGCGGGTTCGATAAACGTTGGCGAAGACATATCTCTGGTGCAACGCCTGTAAGCGTTCGTTTGCGCACGAGGACGCCGTTGAAGGCGCTTGCCCTCTCTGCAATGAAGAGATGCGCGAGCTCGGTTGGATGTCCGCGTTTGTGCGTGGGGTTATGGCCCAGGAGTTTGTCAGCTCCGGACTTGGCACCCGGCACCGGACCATGATCAAGATGATCTGGACTGCGAACGGCATGGGCGAACGCTATTACAACGCGCTTGATCCTGGGGTGTCGTACAGTAAGTTCGAGAGCGCGGTGACGGATTTCGTCTGCCAGGCCGCGGCGGAAGGTTGGGTGAAGGTCGTGATACCACCCAGCCCCATTGGTGCCGAGGCGGACGCTTATCGGCTGGAGATCGACGATGAGGATCGCTTCGTGCTCGAGATGAGCGCGCTGTTTACCCGCGACAGGAACGAGGCTACGTAAGAGGTGCGCTGAAAGGATGTCCAGATGGAGATGACGGCTCGTCAACGTGTGGATGCGGCTCTACAGGGAGAGCAGGTCGATTACCCTCCCGTGAGCCTCTGGCGGCATTTCCCGGAGCGCGACCAGACGGCCGAGGGGCTTGCCGCAGCGACACGTGAGTGGCAGGCGCTTCTCGATCTGGATTTCATCAAGCTGATGCCACCGGGCGACTACGCGACGATCGACTGGGGCGCGCGCAGCGAGTATCGAGGCGCCCCCGGTGGCACCCGGGAGACCGTTTCGTATCCGGTGCAGTGCCCGGAAGATTGGCTGTCGATAGGGCCGGTCCCGGTCAACACGGGATTCAACGCCGAAGTGGTGCGTGTCTGTAGCCTGGTTCGCGAGGCGCTTGGCCCCGACATTCCCATTCTTCAAACGATCTTCAGCCCGCTTACCATCGCCAACAAATTGTCCAACGGCCTGGTCAGCGAGCATCTCCGGTCAGACCCAGAGGCGGTCCACCAGGCGCTGGAGGTCATTTGCGACGTGACTGCAGAGATGACTCGAGCATCGCTCAGCCAGGGTGCTGACGGAGTGTTTTTCGCCAGCCAGTGCGCCACCAGCGATCTGCTGACGGAGGATGAGTATCGTGCGTTCGGTGTCGCCTATGACCAGCCGGTGCTGAACGCGACCCGCGCAGCCGGCAGCAGCTTTACCATCGTGCATATCCATGGCCGCAACACCTTCTTCGATCTCCTGGCATCGTACGACGCCCACGCCCTGAACTGGCACGATCGCCGGGTAGGGCCATCCATTGACGAGGTTCTGCGGGCGTACCGAGATCGTGCGGTTGTTGCTGGAATCGACGAGAAGGCGATTGAGTCGATGAGCGTCGAGGAAGCGCAACGGCAGACCGAATCGGCGCGGCAGCAGAGCCACGACCGGCGGCTGCTTATCAGCCCGGGGTGTGTGATTCCTGTGGGAGCTCCGCTCGCGAACCTGGCAGCGGTTGTCCAGACTGCTCGTCGATTGTAAGCGTGCCGTCTAGCCTACGGTAGATGTACACGAAGACGTCCCGGAAAACGGCCGCCAAGGGGACGATCGCGATGACTCCAAGGATCCCCCACACTGCGCCACCGACGACCAGGAGTACCATGATGACGGCGGGATTCATCTGGACCGCGGTGCCCTGTACTCTGGGCACGAGAAAGGTGTTCTCGAGCTGCTGCACCACAAAACAGAGAATCGCGACCGGAATGATTTTGTCGGGATCGGTCGCGAGTACAACCAGTGCCGCGATGAGGAACGAGATCCAGGGGCCGAGAATGGGGACGAGCTCCAGCACGCCGGCTACCATACCGAGCGCCAGGGGTTGTTGAACACCAATGATCCAGAAGCCAATCCCGGACACTGACCCCACTACTACCCCCAGGAAGAGCTGTCCACGGATGTACCTCCCCAGAACGCGGTCGACAATTCTCACAATATTGTGGACGTCGGCACGCAGGTGTGGAGGCCACATGTTGTAGAAGACGGTAGACGCGTCGCGCTGGTCCTTCAGCACATAGAACAGCCAGAGTGGCAGGATCAAGAGCCCAAGCACGATCCCCAGGAAACGCCGCACGGTGCCTACGGTCGTCAGGAGCCCCGTACGTGCCGCCGATGTGATCGTCGAGCTTATCTGGTCGAGGTTACTCTCTATTTGTTGTCGTATGTCTTCCGGCACGTCGTTCGTATAGCGGCGATTCCAGTAGTTGCTCTCCTGCCGGAGGGTTTCCCAGTAGTCGGGTATGCTCTCCGCGAGCTCAGTCGACTCGTGATAGATCGCCGGCCCGACAGTCATGAAGGCGATCACCAGGATACTTAGCGCCAACATGTAGACCACGAGTACCGCCACCGTGCGCCGTACATGGTGCAGCACCCCGCGGTCCGGCAGGACGTTTTCCAGGCGATTCACCAGAGGCAACAGAACGTAGGCGATGATCAGGCCCAGCACAAATGGAAACAGAGCCGAACGGGCGGACCAGAGAATCCACGCCACGATCGCGAGCGCGCCAATAACCAGGAGCACGCGGTACTGGCCCGCGCGCTCCTTCGCTGTTGGCGATTTAGTGAACCTGTCGGCTGGCTCCAACGGCGTTCCTACCTCTTATGCGTGCTGCAATGAATCTTGTCGCGTACCATCATAACCTGATGAGAAGCCAGCTGGCTGCCGGTGAGTTACTGGAGATCGTGCGATTTGCTCTCCACGAGTCGCGTTACCATCGCGATGAACTCCGAGACCGGCTGGGCCCCAAGATTCTCGTTCGTGCGCAACCTCACGGCAACAGCATCTGCTTCGACCTCGCGATCTCCGGCTACCAGCATGTAGGGCACTTTCTGGAGCTGCGCCTGCCGGATCTTGTTCTGCATGCGATCGCTCCCTGCATCGACCTCGACTCGGATGCCAGCCTCTTTGAGTCGCTGCGCGACTGCGCCGGCATACTCCACGTGCCGATCGGCGATCGGGATGATGACCGCCTGAACCGGGGCGAGCCAGACCGGGAATGCACCGGCATAATGCTCGATGAGCCCGCCGACGAAGCGCTCCATCGACCCAAGCACGGTGCGGTGTACCATGACGACGCGATGCGCGCTGCCCGTCTTCACCGATGTAATTGGCATCGAAGCGTTCTGGGCAGGTTGAAGTCCACCTGGATCGTCGGGCCTGTCCACTCACGGCCGAGGGAGTCCAGCAACTTGATGTCGATTTTCGGGCCGTAGAAGGCGCCGCCGCCCTCGTCGATCTTGTAAGTCGAGATCCATCTCCGTGAGCGCTTGCTTGAGCGTCGCCTCGGCGCGCTCCCAGTTCTCGTCGCTGCCGATGGACTTCTCGGGCCGCGTCGCGAGATAGGCCTCGTACTCGATAGCCGAAGACTTCGGCGAAGTACATCCGCAAGGTCGATAACGGCCTTGGCTTCATCCATCATCTGGTCGGGCCGGCAGAAGATGTGGGCGTCGTCCTGCGTGAATCCGCGCACGCGCAGCATTCCGTGTAGCGTGCCCGGACCGCTCAAATCGGTAGACCGTGCCCAGCTCGGCGTACCGAATCGGCAGATCGCGGTACGAGCGGATCTGCTGAGTTGTAGATCATGATATGGCCGGGCAGTTCATCGGCTTCAGGTAGTACGGCGTCCCCTCGATATCCATCGGCGAGTACATGTTCTCGCGCGTACGTCTCCAGGTGGCCCGCTCTGCTTGTACGTCTCGTCGGAAGCGATGTGCGGCGTGTAGACCAGCTCGTAGCCGCGCTTGAGGTGCTCATCCGTCTCGAAACGCTCGACGAGGTTGCGGATCATCGCGCCCTTTGGGTGCCACAGAATCAAGCCTGCACCGATCATCTCATTCGTGCTGAAGAGATCGAGCTCGCGTCCCAGCCGGCGGTGGTCGCGTCGCTAGGCCTCCTCGCGCCGCTCGAGGTGAGTCGTCCAGCTCTTCCTGTCGTAGTTCCAGGCCGTGCCGTAGATCCGCTGCAGCATCGGGCGGTGCTCGTCGCCACGCCAGTACGCGCCCGCGACGCTCAGGAGCTTGAACGGACCGATCTTGCCCGTGTCCTCGACGTGTGGCCCGCGACAGAGATCGAGAAACTGGCCCTCCTGGTAGGTGCTGATCGTCTCGCCCTCGGGCAGCTCCGTGATGAGCTCCACTTTGTACGGTTGATCCGCAAACGTCTTCAGGGCCTCTTCGCGAGAGACTTCCGTGCGCTCGAATACTTCCGCCTTCTTGATGTGCTCGCGCATGCGCGATTCGATCTCGTCGAGATCTTCAGGTGTCAGGGAGCGCGGTAGGTCGAAGTCGTAGTAGAAGCCCTCTTCGATGGCCGGCCCGATAGCGAACCTGGCGTCCGGGAACATCTCGAGGATAGCCTCGGCCATGATGTGCGCCGCGGAGTGGCGCATCCTGGCTAACTCGAACTCGGCGTCGTTTTCTGGTTGTACTGCGATTTCGTCGAGTTCAGCGATTTTGTCTACCATGGTGGTGTTCCTCTCGATACGTTTGATTGATTTGCGTAGCGGCGCAATTTATTGCGCCCATGGTCCCACTCGTTCGCTCTGGACCGACATCTGGCGCGATTAATTGCGCCGCTACGATGCTGGGAGACGCTTTGTTTCGGTGTCGCTAGTGTCATGTTCGTCGGTCATGACAGCTCCTCCTCCCAACACGCCAGAAAACACAAAAACCTGCCGCCACAAGGGACGGCAGGTTCATTCATACCCGACGTGGTTCCACCCATCTTCCGGCGCGACTGCGCCGCTCTGGGGCCCGATAACGAGGGCAGTCGGGGCGGGGATACTAGCGAGTGTCCTGCGTTCTCTGCCCGGCTCGCGGGTGGTTTTCTCGAAGGTCGCTCTCCCCTGCAGCTCTCAGCCATTGGCTCCAGGTCTCTGAAGGCGCGGTATCCGGTACTCGTCCCGGTCAGTGCCATGTATTGTGCTGGTGTGGTGGGCGGTACTGGACTCGAACCAGTGACCTCTACGATGTCAACGTAGCGCTCTAACCAGCTGAGCTAACCGCCCATCGTCACCGTAGAAGTATAACGCGAAACATCGTCCATTGCCATATCCTGTGGTTGATGGGTGTGCGGATCACGCCCCGTAGAAGCGCGAGCATCTCTTCTCCAACGCTTTTATCAGGTCCACGGAAACATGTACTCGAATGGGTTAGGTTTGGGCCCGTTTATCAGCCGGCACATTGCGAAGCTCCACGATGGTGAGGTCCAGGCAGCGTTTCCGCCTTGTGGAGGAACGCAATTCATAGTGCACCTGCGCCAGATGAACGTTGCTCCCCAGGTGAAGCATCCGTTTGACGAGTGCTGGTTGTGATTCTGGGCTCGGTTGATCTACCAGGTTCCCCCCCTCCGTCGACACCGTTACTCCTCCTTTGCCAGCTCATACTGCTGACGTTCGATGAGTCGATCGGAGAGTTGGAGGGCGAGATGCAGGGCGACGTAGGCTGAGTTGGCAACCTGGCGTTCGAGTGGCTCGTCCTCTCGTTCGGCCGTGCGGATGTAGCGGCGGGCGTTGTCATAACCCTCGATGGCGCGTTCAATCCATTCGATCTCATCGCGGCGCAGCTGCTCCATGTGGGCATCCTGAACTGCCAGCAGCTCTGCAGACACCAGCTGCAGCCGGCGTTGAAGGGTGGCCCAGGCCGGCGGCTCGACGTCCGCGAACAACGGTTGTTTCACAGAGCGCCAGCGGTGCCGCTGGAGAAGTTCTCGCGCAAATCGCATCTCACGCACTGCTTCTATCGTGCGCGGGGGGAGCGCGTTATCCCGTTCGTACTTCGGCGGCAGCGTCGTGGTGTGCCGGTCATCCCAGGCCTCTGTCCACTCTGGCTTGAGGCTTGCGACCGTCTCGTAGGTGGCGGCCAGGATGGCATACAGATCATTCAGGGCCGCCTCCCGCGCATCGTATGCGTCACTGCGCTTCCAGAAGCGCAGGTTGGGCGAGAGCAATTGAAATATCCAGAACATCAGCAGGATGCGAATGTGGCGCATTATCATTTCCGTCTAGCGAGTCGCTCAGCGGCTAACAGGAGTAGCTCGATTCGTGGCCGGTCCTCCGGCGCACGACCGATATAGTGGTATCGCACGATCCCGAAATCATCCACCAGAAACACCGCGGGAAGCGCGACCGACCCGGGCCGGAGCTCGAATGGATCGATGAGATCGAGTGTCCCGGTGACGACGGCGTCGTTATCGGACAACACGATAAACGATCCTCCGACCGCCCGTTCGATCTCAGCCCGGCCCATGCAATCGTCGGTCGAGATCGCCACGATGGACACCCCCGCCTGTGCGAAGGCCGTTCTCTCCTCCGCCAGCCCGACGAGCTGGTCATGACAATAGTCTCACCAATGGCCCCGGTAAAAGACGATTAGTGTCCGCCCGTCGGGAACGTGACAGACGCCCCCCGCGTCTGTCGCGAGCTCCAACAGCGGGAAGGGCCGTCCGGTTCGCGGGCGAGAGCTCAATGACCGAGCACCCGGACTGACTCGGAGCGAGGATGCCACGATAGATCCCAGGACTTGAACTGACCGAGGAGTTTGAGCGCCTGTTGGACATGGGGGCGCAGCTCAGCCTTCTTGACTTTCCATCGCCCGGCGATCTGTTCAACAACGAGCTTCGAATCCGACTTGATGGCGATCCGAAGCTGCGACGGATCGTGTCCGGAGGTCCGGATAGCGGTGAGCACGGCCTCAAGTCCGTTAATAAGCGTCATGTACTCGGCCTCGTTATTGGTCGTTTGCCCTGGATAGGTGAGCATAAAAGGTTTGACTTGGTTCACCACTCCCTTGAACGCAAAGCTTCCATATCCCTGACCAGGATTGCCGCGCGAGCCGCCGTCGAAGATGAGATAGACGTGCCAGTCGCGCTCGGCCTTGGCGTTGGCCTCCGGGTTACCTGATTCAGACACAAAACCCCCATACGAAATCGAGGGCGAGGCAGCGCCTCGCCCTAACGCGTCTATGAGGAAATCCTACCGCGTCCCGGCTAGACTCTGGCTTCCTGTTTTGCCTTCGTCGTCTTGATAACGGTGTCGGTTAGATGTGCCGGCACCTGCTGGTAGTGACTGAACTCAGTCGTGAAGGTGCCACGGCCCTGAGTTATCGAGCGCAGGTCGGTGGCATAGCGCTGTATCTCCGCTGCCGGAACCACCGACTCAATCGTGGAATGACCGTTGTCGCCAGGGTTCATGCCGGTTACATGGGCGCGCTTTGAGGTGAGGTCACTCATGACATCTCCGGTGTAACTGTCCGGTATGGTCACGTGAAGCGAGTTCACGGGCTCCAGGATGACCGGGTTCGCGGACTCAGCCGCCTTCCGGAAGGCCTGGATCGCCGCCATCTTGAACGCCATCTCGGACGAATCGACGGTGTGATAGGAACCGTCCGTCAACGTCACTTTGATGTTGATCATGGGAAACCCCGCGAGGACGCCCTCTTCCATGGCCTCGCGCACGCCCTTCTCGACCGCCGGGATATATTGCCGGGGCACCGCGCCACCAAAGATGGTCTCGGCGAACTCAAACTCCTCCTCACTCGGACTCACATCGAGATACACATGGCCGTACTGACCGTGGCCGCCGGACTGCTTCTTGTGTTTGTACTCAACCCTTTCGGCCTTGCCGGTGATCGTCTCACGGTACTGGACCGTGGGAAGCTCAAAGTCGACGTTGACGCCGAACTTGCGTGACATCCGTTCCAGGACGATCTGGACGTGGGACTCGCCAAGGCCGCTAATGATGGTCTCGCCGGATTCCGGGTCGCGTCCGATGTGCACGGTCGGGTCCTCGTCCATCAGCCGGCTCAGCGCCTGGCTCATCTTATCGAGGTCGGATTTCGTGCGCGGCCTCACCGCCGCGGAGAAGAGTGGAGTCGGAAAGGTAATGCCGTCAAGCGTTATCTTCGAGTTGGGGTTGCAGAGCGTGTCCCCGGTTCCGGTCTCGCCGAGTTTGGAGACTGCGCCCATGTCGCCCGGTCCGATTTCAGAAACAGCGATCTGTTCTTTGCCACGCATGCAGAACAGCTGGCCGACGCGTTCGTCGACACCCTTCGAAATGTTCCAGATGTGGCTGTCCGACTTGACGCTGCCTGACATAACGCCGAAGTAGCTCAACTTTCCGACATAGGGGTCGGCGATGGTTTTCCAGACAAAGGCGACGGTCGGGCCGTCCGCAGCCGGGAGAACTTCAACCATCGCGCCACTCTCGTCGACGCCATAGGTCGGTTGCGGGGCTGGGGCGAAGTCGATCAGGGCGTCCAGCAGGATGCCGACGGCACGATTGGTGGTTGCGGCTGAGGCGAACACAGGAACGATGGCCCCGCTCGCGACGGATGTCTTCAGTGCGGCGCGTAATTCGTCTGAGCTGAGCTCTTCATCTTCGAGATAGCGCAACATGAGGTCTTCGTCGTTTTCCGCGATCTTCTCCACGAGCTGCAACCGGTAGGTCTCGATTGCGTCTAGCATCGACTCCGGCACGTCTGACTCGGTGACGCTACCGTCGGTTGTTGAACCGAACGCAAGGGCGCGCATTCCAATCAGATCTACGACGCCGCTGAATGACGCTTCCTGACCTATCGGGAGGAAGGCGGGAACGACTGCGTCTCCGAACGCCGTCTGGAGCGATTGGAGGCAGTTCTCGAAATTCGCGTTCTCGCGATCCATTTTGTTGACGGTGATGATGCGGGGAACGGAGCGCTCATTGGCAAAGCGCCAGGCAAACTCGGTGCCGACTTCAACACCGGCCGAGGCATCGACCACGATGAGGGCGCAATCAACCACTCGCATGGCGCATTTGACTTCGCCGACGAAATCAGCATATCCAGGGGTATCGAGGATATTCAGCTTGTGCTCGCGCCATTCAATGGGCAGCACGGTGGTGCTGATCGAGATGGAGCGGCGCACCTCTTCCGGGTCCCAGTCTGAAACGGTGTTGCCGTCCTCGACTCGGCCCAGGCGTGAGATCGCATGTGTTGTAAAGAGCATCGCCTCGCTTAATGACGTCTTGCCGGCGCCGCCGTGGGAAAACAGACCAACGTTACGGATGCGTTCAGCCGGGTACGTGTTCACGAGGTTCCCTCCAGACTACCATCAGTACGGTATGCCACGAGGTCGGGTTAACCTTCCTGGCCCAGAGAAAGGTTGCGCCACTAGGTGCGGGTATACGCCTGTGCTTTCTGCGGGCCGACGCCGGACCCAACGCGGCGTGGCAACTTGAACCAGTAGGTGCTCGGGTATTATATCCGAAGTCTACAGAGTATCGAGTATGCTGCGGCGAGACCTCGGGACGCCGCTCGGCATAGTCAGCAGCGAGATCGCTCAGCTCTGCGATGCAGGCCGGACCTCTCTCAACCGAGCGGGGATAGGCTCTTGGTCTGCCTGGGGCGATGGAGGCTGATCGGGCGGACGGTATCGGACCGGTCAACGGTGGCGTGGGTGTCGTGCTCGATGGCCCACGCGATCTCGGTGAGAACGTACTCGTCGTCTTCCAGCCGGCGCGCTTGTTCCAGCGAGGGCCTGGACTCTTCGCCGATGAGGTGGCGGAGAGCCCAGGCGGCGTGGCCGCGAGCCAGCGTCTGGTCGTGGTGGACGAGCATCCACTGCAGGATCGGCTCGGCGCGTTCGTCCTGGCTGTTGCCCAGAGCGACGGCAGCGTTGCGAGCGATTCCTGCCCGCTTGGCGCGCGTAACGGCGGTGCCGCTAAAGAGCGCGCGGAACTCCTCCTCGGTCATGCGTGCGAGTAGCTCAAGGGAGGGGAACGCGTTGTCGACGGTGCGAGGTTGGAACTCGAGGTCGTGTACCTGGCGAGCCGCGCCGGTATACGGGCAGACCTCCTGGCAGACGTCGCACCCGAAGACCCAGTTGCCCATCAACGGTCGCAACTCACGCGGCAGCGGTCCACGCTCTTCGATGGTCAGGAAGCTGATGCAGCGTGGGGCGTCGATACGGTACGGCTCGACAATCGCGCCGGTTGGACAACGATCGATGCAGAACGTGCAGCGTCCGCAGTTCTGGCGGAGTGGGGCATCGGGTTCAATCTCCACGTCCAGGTAGATCTCACCGAGCATGACCCAGGAGCCGTGGCCCGGAACGATGATCATGCTGTTCTTACCGTACCAGCCCACCCCCGCCCGAGCGGCCACGGCGCGGTCAAAAGCGCGCGCCGTGTCCACCAGTTGTCGAGATTCCGTCTCTCTTCCCAGGTACGCATCGATGGAGGCGACGAGCGTCTTCATGCGCGTCTTGAGGGTCTTGTGGTAATCGCGCCCCCAGGCGTAACGCGCGATCCTGCCACGGAGCTCGTCATCGGGCGGGGCCGCGGTTCCTGTCCAGAACGGCACGGCCACCGACACAATCGAGCGCACGTCTGTCTGCAGCGTGCGCGGGTCCGCCGACTGGCGTGCGCGCAGGGCGGTATACCACTCGAACCCCGAGAGATGGCCGCGCTCGATGTGATCCAGTACATAGGACTCGACGTCAGTAAAAGGCTCGGCTGACGTTACGCCGCTGACGACGAGCCCGGCGTCAGCAGCCATGGAATTGAGGAGTTGTCGATCAATATGGTGCGTCATGACTCAATATAGTTCCGAACTGGATCAAACGTAGTGCTTCTTCACGGCTGGGGAGGCCCGCTCGGGCGCCCAGCTCACGACAGGCGAGCGCACCGACCGCATTTCCTCGGGTGAGAATGTCGCGATCACCCAGTGCTTCGGTGATGCCCCAGATGCAACCCGCGGCGAAGGCGTCACCGGCGCCCGTCGTGTCGACAACGTCGACGACATAGGCTGGGACGTGTACGACAGTCTCCGGCCGAATCGCGATCGACCCCTGCGCCCCAAGACTGACGTAGATCACCCGACACGCAGTCCCCGGCATCCCTGCCCGGGCCGTTTCAACCGCGGTAGGTACGTCGTGTGTTTCGGTGAGGTACATCAGCTCGCGTCCATTGCCGAAGACCACCTCGTGACCCAGCAGATGTTGCCACCCGATTGAAGGCGCGGTATCGGTCAGGTAGGTCATCGCGCCGATAAGCTGCGTCCGAGGGCTCACGTGCGCTGGAAGCTCCAGCAGAAAGGCTCGCAGGGTGTCGTCGTTGACGTCAACGAGCAGCCAGCGGTGCTCGAGGAGCTGCTCAATCGGCAGCTTGTCGCCGTAACACGGCTGAGCACCCTTTACCCATAGAATTGTACGATCGACGGCTTCGTTTGTGCTGGAGACAACGATGTAGCTGCTGTCTGTCTGGCGGACCGCGTCAATCTGGATCATGCTCGTGTCGCAGCCGGACTCCTTCAACGACTGCACCAGAAGCTCGCCCGCGCGGTCTGCCCCCACGGTCGATGCAAGCGCTGCGTCGATCCCAAGCATCGCCAGCGCGGCGCAGGTATTCGAGGTCGTGCCGCCGGCCTGTTCGAACTGTCGTTGTATGGTTGCGTATGAGCCCAGCTCCGGGTACCTGTCGAGCAGGAGAAAGGTATCCCATGAACACAGTCCTATGGCAGCCACGGCGCGTTTCATCAGTTGCCTCTCATCGAGCGATATACTCCACGCTCCCCATCAAGGAGATCGCAGCTAGAATCCTATCCAATCGGCACAAGCGCCCGATGCGGCCTCCGAACTGGACTCGGCGGTACAATCCCCACGAACGGAGCGGGAGTGCAATGACCCACCAGCAGATACTCGTTGTTGAGGACGAAGAGAACCTCTCTGAGGCCCTGAAATTCAACCTGGAGCGCCAGGGCTACCGGGTCATCGTCACATCCAACGGATATGACGCGCTTGGCGTCATGCGGCACGAATCTCCGCACCTGATTATTCTGGACGTCATGCTGCCCGGCCTGGATGGCTTTGAGGTCTGCCGCCGGGTGCGCACAACCTCCAACGTGCCGATCCTCATGCTGACCGCACGCGGCGAGGAGGTCGACCGCGTGCTTGGCCTGGAGATCGGTGCGGACGACTACCTTACAAAACCATTCAGCCTGCGCGAGCTACAGGCGCGCGTACGGGCACTCTTGCGTCGTGGAGGCGGGGCGCTGGCCGAGAGCAACCACGAAACGATGACGGCCGGGAATCTGAGCCTTTCTCTGGACTCCAGACGCGCCTTTCGGGACGGCGAGGAGATCCTCCTGCGCCCGCGAGAGTTCGAGCTGCTGGCATTCCTGATGCGGAACCGGAGCCTGGCGTTGTCGCGACGGCAGCTGTTGGATGGCGCCTGGGGGAGCGATTTTGTCGGCGATGAACGCACGGTTGATGTCCACGTGCGAGCCCTGCGTGAGGCTGTGGAGAGCGATCCCCACCAACCGGTCAGGATTGTGACGGTGCGTGGCGTCGGGTACCGGTTCGAAGGGTAAACGAGCATGCGCGGTCTCTTGATCAGGGTGCTTGGACCGCCAATCGTTACTGGAATCATCGCCCTCCTGGGCTTTGCTCTGGGTCAGGCACTCGCCGGGATCGTCCTGGGGACACTCATTGGCGGCCTGCTGGCTGCCGGGGTCGGCTACAGAGCCCGCACAAAGCTGCGGGCCATACAACGCCAGTTGCGCCGCGGCGGGCTCAATCACAAAGAGTACCCGGTCGGGACGGCGCGAGACGAGATCGATGATGTGTACACCGCCGTCGCTGGACGGCTCCGCGAGCTGGAAGCCAGCCACATCGAAGAACTGAGAATCCTGACCCGGCAGAATCAGCTGCTGGACCGCATGAACGACGGCATCATGCGTGTGGACGCGAGCGGGCTGGTTTCGTACGCCAATGTGGCCGCCAGCGCGCTCTTCCGTGGCCGGAATCCTGCCGGCCGGCCGTTCATCGCGGTCACCCGCGACCACGAGCTCAACGAGCTGCTGCAACGTAACCTGCGCACCGGGGAGGACCAGCACCACACGTTCGAGATTCCGGGTGAGTCCAACGTCGTGAACGTGGTCATTACGCGTATGGCCGAGTCGCCACCCGAGTCGCTGGTCGTGCTGCGTGACATTACCGAGATTACGCGGCTGCAAACGCTGCGGCGTGAGTTCGTCGCGAACGTCTCACACGACCTCCGGACGCCACTCTCTGCCATCAAGATCATGACCGAAACGCTCCTGGATTTACAGCAGCAAGACCCCGACGCCCAGCGGTTCCTGGGGAAGATTGATGACGAAGTTGATGTCATGACCGCGCTGGTGAACGATCTCCTCGACCTGGCGAACCTGGAGGGTCGAGAGGGCGGTCTCAACCTGCGACGGCTGAACGTCCATGACCTGCTTGACGAGGTCAGAGAACGGATGGAGCCGATTGCAGGCCGGCACGGGGTGAGGATGACGGTGGTCGTTGACGCGGGCGTAACGGATGTGACCGCAGACGAGAGTCGGCTGCATCAGGTATTGGTGAACCTGGTGAACAACGCTATCGTCCACACGCCTGCGGGTGGAACAATTGAGATTGGAGCTTCTGAGAGCGACGCGTATGTCGCATTTACGGTGAGCGACACTGGAAGCGGGATACACCCGGACGATCTCCCGAGAGTCTGGGAACGTTTCTTCCGGGCGGATCGTTCACGAAGTGGGCGAGGAACGGGCTTGGGGCTGGCGATCGTCAAGCACGTTGTCCTGGCGCATGGCGGTACGGTCGAGGCCAGCAGCGAGCTTGGGCAGGGGGCCACGTTTCGATTTACGATTCCCCGGGTCCACGCGCCGCGCTCTCAACGCTCGCCGGACTCGCGCCCTTAGACTGCGACCGGCTCACTCTCGCGCTCGCGAATGAGTGCGTCGATCTCGGCCTTGAGCTCGTCGAACATATCTGCTTCTGCAACACGCTTGATGATCTCGCCCTTGCGGAAGATGATGCCCTTGCCCTTGCCTGCTGCCAGACCGATGTCGGCGTCCCGGGCTTCCCCGGGTCCATTCACGACACACCCCATAACAGCGACCTTGATGGGTTCTTTGACCGTCTGGAGGTATTCGTCCACCTTGTTCGCCAGGGCGAACAGGTCCACTTCAACCCGGCCGCACGTCGGGCAGGCGACCATGGTCGCACCCTTCTGCCGTAGTTCCAGACTCTTCAGAATTTCATAGCCAACGAAGACTTCCTCGACCGGGTCGGTGGTCAGTGAAACCCGGATCGTGTCCCCAATACCGAGCGCCAGCAGGGTTCCGAGCCCAACGGCAGAGCGCACGCTACCTGCGCGCGGCGTACCCGCCTCGGTTACGCCAAGGTGCAGCGGGTAGATGTTGCGCTTGGCCATGCGGGTATATGCCTCGAGCATCACTGGGACCTCAAACGCCTTGAGTGAGATCTTGATGTCATTGAAGTCGAGGTCTTCGAGGATCTTGATGTGACCGATGGCCGTGCGAACCATGTGCTCGGCGATGAGCTCAACCTGAGTAGCGTTCTGAGCCGCCATTTCGTCCACGAATTCCGCACCCATAGGAGGAACCGAGCCGAAGTTGACGCCGATCCGGATGGGGACCTGGCGCTCCTTCGCCTTGTGCACCACCTCGCGCACGTCCTCCGGCTTGCGGATATTGCCTGGGTTCAGGCGGAGTCCGTGAATCCCGGCGTCGAGCGCTTTCAGTGCCAGTGTGTGCTCGAAGTGAATGTCGGCGATCAAGGGCACTGGTGAGTGTGGAACGATGTCCGGGAGGGCCGCTGCCGCGACGCGATCCGGAACGGCGACGCGCACGATCTCACAACCGGCGTCGGCCAACTCAGCGATCTGTCGTAGCGTTGCTTTGGCATCGCGTGTGTCGGATGTCGTCATAGACTGGACGACGATAGGCGCACCGCCGCCGATGCGGACATCGCCGACTTGGACGGCGCGGGTTATTCGACGAGGAGCAAGCAGAGTCAAGAGACGCCTCCCAATGGTGACGAAAGAGCCAGGTGGTTCGTGATAGCCACCGTGATTACTGTAGTAGTGTATCGCCGCTGACGATGCGGTCGATGTCAACGAATGCGATTGCGAACATCAAGCCCAACAACACGACAAGGCCGATGAAGTGGACCATGCCCTCCTTTTCGGGAGCGATGCGCTTGCCACGTCGTAAGACCTCGACAATGACGAAGATGAGCCGCCCACCATCTAGCGCGGGGAGCGGCAGCAGGTTCAGAATAGCCAGGTTCAACGACAGCAGAATGGTGATGTTCAGAAGCGTCACCCAGGTTGGTGAAGCGCTCTCGGTGATGATCTCAGAGGTCAGCTGCCCCATTCCAATGGGGCCGGCAATATCGTCGAGGTTCACCTCACCGGTAACCAACATAATGAGCCCCTCACCCATGCGCTGAAGTGTGGTGAAGAACTGGTTGCCGGCTTCCGGGATGACCGAGAGGAAACCAACTGGCTGGTACTGGATCTCCTGTGAGAGTGTTGCGCCGAGCGCGTCTGCGTTCGGGTTCTGCGTCTCCGGGACGAGGACCTCGATGGTCTGGCTCTGACCGTCGCGCACGATCTCGAACAAGACCGTCTCTCCAGCGTGGTCCAGCACTGCCGTGTCGTAGGTAATTACATTGTTGATGGTCTCGCCGCCGACCGAGACGATCCGGTCGCCTGGCTGAAGCCCAGCCAGCGCCGCCGCGCTGCCCGGAGGTGCTTCGACGATCTTGATTGTCGCCTCGAACACATTGGCGATACGGATACCCGTTCGTCCCTGCTTCGCCGGCGGATTCTCTCGTGGCACGATAGTAGTTTCGACGCGCTCTCCGTCGCGCACGAGCACGACCGGCATCTCTTCGCCGACGTAGTCTTCGGTAATGCTCACCACCTCGGTGGCGTTTTCCACAGAATGCCCGCCGACGCTCACGATCTGATCACCACGCTGCCAACCCACCTGGGCGGCAGGAGTGTTCGGCATGACCTCGGCGATGAAGGCTGAGGCGGCTGGTTGACCGTGGGCGCCAAGCAGAACCGCAATCAGGACGAAGGCGGTCAGGAAATTCATGATCGAGCCTGCCGTAATGAACAGCGCTCGCTGGCCGGCTGTCTTCGACTGCATGCTTTCGTTTTCGGTGTTCTTGCCATCTTCCCCGAGAACACGAACGAAGCCGCCCATCGGGATGGCGTTGATGGACCAGATGGTGTCGCCGCGTTTCTTGCCCCAGATTCGCGGAGGCAAGCCTAAACCGAACTCCTCCACTCGCATGCCGGCCCGGCGGGCGGTGATGAAGTGGCCGAATTCGTGAATCAGAATAAGGAAAGCGAGAATCGGAACGATATAAAGGGCGTTCGCCAGGTCAGCCAAGATAGAAGCTCATTTCGGTTCAGGTTGCCAGTTAAGTTTCACGTGTCGGGACGGTTGGGCAACCATAAAATGGTACCTGCCAGATGAAGGCGTCGTCAATGGAAACGTTACGTGCAAAGGTCCTGGAGATCGGAATTGAATTCTGGGGGATTATGTTAGAATCAGCGGTCGGTTGGCCGGTCAGGTATGCCCACATTCTTTCCTCACAGCCAAGCGCAGAATCCAGAGTGGTTCAACCGAGTGTAGTGTTCGGATGGTTGAAGGGAACGCAGAAGGTATGCTGGTCGGTATTCCGAAGGAGATCAAGGACAACGAGAGTCGGGTGTCCACCACCCCAGCGGGCGTTGCAGAGTATGTGACGCGTGGTCACAAGGTGATCGTTGAACGCTCCGCCGGCGTTGGAAGCGGCTTCCCGGATAGTGAGTACGAAGCTGCCGGGGCCAAAATGGTCGATTGTCACGCTGACGTGTTCGCCCAGGCAGACATGATCGTGAAAGTCAAAGAGCCGATCGCGTCGGAGTACGACCTCATGCGCGAGGGCCAGCTTCTTTACACCTACCTTCACCTGGCCGCAGAAGAAGCGCTCACTAATGTACTGATTGACCGCAAGGTGACTGCGGTCGCGTACGAGACCGTCGAGCTGCCGAACCGGTCGCTGCCACTGCTCACTCCGATGAGCGAGGTAGCGGGCCGCATGTCGATCCAGGTTGGCGCGAATTACCTGCAAAAGACCAACGGTGGCCGTGGCCTTCTGCTCGGCGGGGTTCCGGGCGTGTTGCCGGCCAACGTCGTCATTGTTGGTGGCGGGGTGGTTGGCACGAACGCAGCGCAAATGGCTCTGGGCATGGGCGCAAACGTCACTATTCTCGATATTTCCGTCGACCGGTTGCGCTTCCTGGACCTGGTGTTGCACGGTCGGGTGAACACCCTCGCGTCCAACCGCCAGAACATCGCCAACGCGGTGCTTGACGCTGATCTGGTTATTGGTGGAGTGTTGATCCCGGGAGCCAAGGCACCCAAGCTTGTCACCGCTGAGATGGTCGCGTCGATGCCGGAAGGTTCGGTGATCGTGGATGTTGCCATCGACCAGGGTGGCTGCATCGAAACAGGGCGGCCGACCTCCCACAGCGCTCCGACCTTCGTGGTCGATGGTGTGGTGCATTACTGTGTGACGAACATGCCGGGCGCTGTGCCCCGCACGAGCACCTTCGCGCTGTCAAATGTAACCTTGCCGTACGGGGTTTTCCTGGCCGAGCACGGCGAAAAGGCGTTTGCCAAGGATCCGGTGCTTGCGAAGGGCGTGAACGTCTATAAGGGTAAGGTGACCTATCCGGCGGTGGCCGAGGCCTTCGGTCTAGAGTACTCGGCGCTCGAGGCCCTTTTGTAGATACCAGTCATTTTGGTACGGGACCCGCATGGGGTCCCGTACCATTCTGGGCCGAGCGTGCTGGTAAGGAATGGGATCTGAACTGTGCGAGATGGCGTTGACCGTTTTCTGTCTGGTCTTGAGGCTGATAAGGGATTTTCGACCAATACGATTTCCGCGTACCGCAACGATCTTAGCCAGTTTGTAAAGTTCATGGAATCGAACCTTGGGCTTCACTCCTGGGGCGAGCTTGCGGAGACGCACCTCACGTCGTATCAGCTCGATCTGCGGGAACGCGGATACGCAAACTCAACGGTGGCGCGCAAGACGGCTGCGATTCGTTCGTTTTGCGGCTATCTGGTGAGTGAAGGCATCCTGCGATCAGATCCGTCCTCTGCGTTACCCTCCCCGCGAGTGGCGAAGACGGTACCGCGCGCAATGACGCGCGACGAGGTGGCCTGTCTGCTCTCGAAGACCAGTCTGTCCGACGGGGCCGAGGGCGTGCGAGACTCGGCGATGCTTCAGTTGCTATATGCCAGCGGGTTGAGAGTGACCGAGCTCGTGAGCCTCAATGTAGAAGATGTCGACATCGAGAACGCATCGATCAGCTGCCAGGGACGGCAGGGGCGCGATCGAAGCATTGAGCTCGAGCGCGACGTGGCGGAGACGCTGCGCGCGTATGTCGATACGGCACGGCCGGCGATTCGCCAGAACGATGAGGAGCAGGCGCTTTTCCTGAATCACCGTGGCCAGCGTCTGACCCGGCAAGGATTCTGGTTGATCCTCAAAGGGTATGCGCAGCAAGCGGGCATCGGGGAGATCACACCGCACACGTTGCGTCACTCGTTCGCCACGCATCAGTTGCTGGATGGTAAGGATCTGTCGGATGTGCAGCGGGCGCTCGGGCACGTGAGCATTTCGACAACGCAGGTATACGAGCAGCTCGCCGACGAAATGAAGAATGGCAAACCGGCGCTGGAACCCACCGAGTCTACGGAGTCGCAACCATCGCACGCGGTGGCGAACACGGACTGAGGCTCGTCGCCAGGCTATTCATCTAGAATTAAGAACGCCAGAGCGCCGGTGTCTACCTGACCCGGTGCTCGATGTATTTGGAGAAGGACATGTCGGCCGATATTGAAAGCAACGTCAGCATGGAGACGCTCGTGTCGCTCGCGAAGCGGCGTGGGTTCGTGTTTCCGGGCAGTGAGATCTATGGTGGCCTGGCAAACACCTGGGATTTTGGCCCGTTGGGCGTAGAGCTGCGGAACAACATCAAGCAAGCATGGTGGCAGACATTCGTCCACGGGCGGCGCGACATCGTTGGACTGGATGGCAGTATCATCATGCACCCGAGGGTGTGGGAAGCAAGCGGTCACGTCGACGAGTTCAGTGACCCGATGATCGACTGCCGTGAGTGCCGTGGCCGGTTCCGGGCGGATACGCTGGTGGAAGAGGCGTTGGGCATCAGCGTTGAAGGCATGCCCGCAGCCGAGATCGACAGGCTTATCGCCACATCACAGGCTGTCTGCCCTACTTGCGGCAGGCAGGATTGGACGCCGGTGCGCGCGTTCAACATGATGTTCCGTACACAGATCGGTCCCGTCGACGAGACCGCTACAACCGTCTATCTGCGGCCGGAAACGGCGCAGTCGATCTTTATGCAGTACAAGAACATTTTGCAATCCACCCGTCAGAAGGTGCCGTTCGGAATCGCCCAGATCGGTAAGGCGTTTCGAAACGAGATCACGCCGGGTAACTTCATCTTCCGTGTGCTCGAGCTGGAGCAGATGGAGATCGAATACTTCATCCGCCCGGAGGAGTGGGAAGCGTCGTTTGAAGCGTGGATCGAGGCCCAGCAGAACTTTCTCTACTCACTGGGTATCAATCCAGAGCATCTGCGGCGCCGGGAGCACACGGCGGAAGAGCTGTCACACTACTCAAGGCGCACGATGGATTTCGAGTATCTCTTCCCGTTTGGTTGGAAAGAGCTCACTGGACTGGCCTACCGCACTGACTTCGATCTACGCCGCCACCAGGAGGTCTCCGGCGTTGACATGAGCTACTTTGACCAGGCGACCGGCGAGCACTTTATTCCGCACGTCATCGAGCCTACGATGGGTGTGGAGCGTCTGGTACTCATGGTGCTGCTCGATGCGTACGCCGAAGAGACGACGACAGACGCGAAAGGCGAAGTCGCCAGCAGGGTCGTGCTCCGTCTGAATCCGAAGATCGCGCCGTATAAAGTGGCCGTCTTACCGCTATCGAAGAAGCCCGAGCTCGTGCGGGTCGCAGACGAGGTGTTCAGCACGCTACAGACACGCTTCGTGACGGACTACGATGAAACACAGAGCATCGGCCGGCGCTATCGCCGCCAGGATGAGATCGGCACTCCATTCTGCGTGACGGTGGACTTCGAGACTCTGGTAGACCAAGCGGTGACGGTGCGTGACCGGGACACGATGGAACAGACTCGTGTGCCGATCGCGGAGCTCGTGGATGTGATTGCCGACAGGATTGGATAAGAGGTGCCCAGCCGGGGGCCTTAGAAATCTTCGGCATTGATCGGCCATCACTCGTCCGAGGATCGCGTTGAGCTCTTCGTCTGAATACCAGTGTACGACGATTGTACCGCCGCGCTTGCCACGCCTTAGCTCAACCTTTGTACCGAAGACCCGGCGCAGCTCGGCTTCGACCGCTTTCTCGTCTGGCGACGCCGCCGGCAGTGCGCTTGCTTCGCCTCGCCGCGGGGTCGGCTCTTTGGCGAGGCGCTCGGTCTGGCGTACGGAGAGTCCTTCTTTGATGATGCGGGTCAGGAGCTGCTTTTGCTGGTCGGGATCCTCGATGCTCAGCAGCGCGCGAGCGTGGCCGGCGGTGATGATGCCGTGCACGACTGCGGTTCGCACCTCTTCAGGGGCGTCCAGCAATCTCAGCGTGTTCGCGATGGCAGGGCGGCTCTTTCCGACGCGCTCGGCGATCTCGGTCTGGGTCAAGTCCGAACTCGTCCGTCAGATGGCGGTATGCGAGACCCTCTTCAATCGGGTTCAGGTCGGCGCGCTGGATGTTCTCGACGAGCGCAATCTCAAGCGCCTGGGCGCCAGAGATCTCGCGCACGATGACCGGAACAGCGCTCAGTCCAGCGCGGCGCGCGGCGCGCCAGCGGCGCTCTCCAGCGACGATCTGGTAGGGTGTCGAGCCGCTCGCACGGGTTACGACGATGGGCTGAATGATCCCGTGCTCCTGGATAGAGGCGGCGAGTGAGTCGAGGTCCTCATCGCTCCACTGGGTTCGCGGTTGCAGAGGGTTCGGCTCAAGGGTGTCGATATCCGCAGAGACCGTCGACGCACCGTCATTATCGCCGCTCATACCGGGAATCAGGGACTCCAGTCCTCGACCAAGCCCTCGACGACGGTCTGTCACTACGCTGCGCGTCCTTTCGTGGCCCAACCCATCCGGTCACGAGTATACCCCGGGCACGAGGCTGCCCGACGTTGTCTCGAACGCAACAAATGTGAGTTGGACGGCTATACTTGCCGGCTGGAGGCTCGTTCACCCGCGCTGCCTGCCGGCGCGCGATTGGAGATTTCGCTTGACAGATATCCTCACGAGTGTACTCGGCGCAATTGGCTATATCGCCGTTGCGTGGTTTATCAGCGCGTGGGCACACCGGGCAAACACGGAAAAAGGCCGGGCCGCCAAGATGGGCCTCTACCTGACGTTTGGTTTCCTGTGGTTCATCTTGTTCCTTGTGGGCTTCTCCGGGATCGTCAGAGCGCTTCGGGCCGGGGAGGATCCTAGTGCGACGTATCTGTTTCTGGCCACTGGAGGGATCGTCACCGGTATCGCGCTGATCCCGCATACGCGACGTTTCCTGGCGAAGTTCATGCCGTTCGATCCGAACTCGTACACGGACATGGTCGCGCTGATGTTCAGCATGCAGGCGGCGGTGCTGGCTGTGTTCTCAATGTTCGCTGATGTGGACGTTAGTCCGCGCGTGGAGTATGCGCAGCTGGTTGTCAACGCCTTCACCTTTGTGGCGATTGCCTATATCTCGGTTGGATTGTTTATACGACGCTCGTTCCGGGAGGCTACCGAACGTCTCGGACTGGTGCGGCCCACCGCTCGGGACGTGGTGCTCGCGCTCGGCTTCGCCGTGATCGCCTTCGTTGTGTCCTTCGGCTCCAGTCTGCTTGTGGAGTGGTTGCAGCCTGAGGTTGCCGACAGGATTGAAGAGACCCTCAGAAACATGACTGCCGATCTCGACATTTTCTGGGCGGCCGCCGCGATTGGTATCTGCGCG
This sequence comes from uncultured Chloroflexia bacterium, assembly GCA_963729445.1. Lineage (GTDB taxonomy): Bacteria > Chloroflexota > Chloroflexia > Thermomicrobiales > CFX8 > JACCZH01. The sequence continues at coordinate 171,045 of CAVSNU010000002.1, read as the reverse complement.
GCAGTCGGTGAGGAGCTGCTGTTTCGCGGCGCGATGCAACCTCGCTTCGGTATTGTGTTCACCGCGCTGGTGTTCGCGGTGCTGCACGTCCAGTATGAGCCGAGCCTGTTGATCGTTGGCCTCTTTGCGGCTGGAATCGTCTTTGGACTGGAACGCAAGTACGTCAACACGACGGCATGTATCATCACCCACGCCGTGTACAACTTTGTGGCCGTGCTGGTGACGTTCTCGTAGAGGCTGCCTGGACAGACAGGCTTCGGGCGCCGTGGACCGCATTCACAGACGCCTGCTACAGCGGTGAGCGAACACACAGGCGTATCGGCGCAATCATGAGCGTGTCCGACTTGATCTGCATACGTGCGCAACGATGGGCGTGTCCAGATTGATCCGATAATGAGCAGTGCCTTCATCGCGTAGGGGCGTAATTCATTGCGCCCTCTCCAACGCCGCGGGTAGCCGGACAGGGCGCAATGAATTACGCCCCTACGCATCAGGCGAAGGATTCACAGGGCGGAGAACGCTGCTAAGGCGGTCATCCTGAGGCAACGAAGAGCCTGCCCTGATCGAAGCCGAATGGGATCGCTTTTCGGGCTGTCGAATGGCTAAACCAGAGATCCTTCGTTGCCTCAGGATGACTGGAACAGGCCCGTGTTCTCCCGACATTCTCTTACGTTGATGCAAATGGGGCGCAATGAATTACGCCCGTACGAACCAGCGGAATCCGTGCGCTTAGCGGATGAAGCGAGCCCCGACGCAACTTGTGACGAGCGCGGTCCAGCATTGCGCCGCGAGGCAGATCGATGTTTCCGACAACCGCTTCCAGAGGAATGAACGAACCCACGCAATGTGCGTGGGTTCGTCAGTGCTATTCTGGGCCTGCGCTTCTGGCTACTGGACAGGCGTTGGCTCACCGTCGCTCAGCGGTCCGGCGTCCGGATACAGTTCCCATGTATTGCCCGCATAGATCACATAGATGAAACCGTCGGGATTCGCGAGCATTATGCCGCTCTCGAATTGCTGTGAGCTCGTGGGGAACTCGCGGTTCTGTCTCTCAAGCGCCTCGCCCAGGTTCTTCTGCAGTTCTGGATTTGCGTTCCAGAGGAGACCGAATACACCACCTGGGATCCATAGGCCTTCTTCGCTGCCCGGCGTGAATTCCGATGGTTCGCCGGAGACTGGGGAGAAGAGCCCCCACGCGCCAGTTGTGTACATCACATAGATCTGGCCGTCCGTCCCTGCCTGGAACATCTTGCCCTCCTGGAAATCCAGCTCGAGCGCGCTGATGCCATCTACGGCTGCTTCGACTGGATCGCCCAGGCCCGCTCGCACGGTTTCATTGCGCCAGTAGACGTTACCGAATGACCCTTCCACCTTATGCGTAGTATCTCCCTGTGTTGGGGATGGCTCGGGCTCCGTCGTCGGCTCCTCCGTCTCTGTCGGCCCAGGCGTTGGCGATGGCTCCGGAGTAGGCGTTACAGTCGGGGTTGCCGGCACCGGCGTTGGCTCTTCCGTCTCGACTGGCGCAGGCGTAGCCGTTGGCTGGGCTGTCTGAGTTGGCTCCGGCACGGGCGTTGACGTAGACGGCACTCCTACCGGCTCTTCTTCGTCAGGGTCAGCGGCACCGCCGTTGTCAGGCCCGCTCTGGCTGGGCGGCACGGGAGTATTCGTGGACGCGGGCGGGATTGCAGGCGCGCTGGTTGACTCCGGTGTTGCGGTTGCTGGTGGGGGAGTCTTTGTGGCGGTCGCACTGCGGGTTGGTACAGCCGGTACCTCTGCTTCGGCTTGCGCGGTTGCAGGAGGCGTCGGGGTGGTTGTCGCCGGCGGCTCGAGGCCAAGTGTCGTGTTCGTGCCAAAGGTCAGGGAAAATTTCTCGCTCAGGGGATTGCCCCATTTGTCGCGGGCCTGGTTGGTGAATGAGATTGCGTAGGTCGAGCTCGGTTTCAATGCCGTGTTGCCACCGATGACGAGGGTGTTGCCCTCCCATCGAATATCGAGTCTCTCGCGCTCGCTGGTGGGTTGGATCTTCAGCGCATTAACGACTGATTCACGATCCATTTCCTTATTGAAGGTGATTTTGATGGGGCTATTGACGCTCCACTCGGCGCCGTTAAGTGGCTGCGAGCCAACGACGTTGGGGTCAATGCTGCGCTCGTAACCGTCAAGGAGCAGGAACGCCGCCACCACGAACACGAGCAGCACCGCCGCAACGGCCGCGATTGGGTACCGAACGCGGCTGGTGAGCAGTGACAGGCGGCGTGGTGGAGCATCGACTGTCTGCGCGTAGATCGCGTCAGTCAGGTCATCCGGGGTGAGCAGCGGTGGCAGGCCGCGCAGCTGTGTTCCGATAAACCGGTATTCGTCCATCGTCGTGCGGCAGGACGCGCAAGTCGCCATGTGTTGCAGCAGCTCAGAGCGCTCGGCGGCGGTGACTTCACCGTCGAGATACGCCGAGAGGAGTGGGTTGTAATCGCCGCAACGCTGTTCGCTGGCCATTAATGGGCCTCACCATAGCTAGTCGTATAGAGTTTCCGGAACTCTTCGCGCGCCCGGAATAGAACAGATTTGACCGCGGAACGTGATAGTCCCATGACTTCGCCGATCTCCTCAGTGGAGAGTCCCTCGAACTCACGCAAGAGCAGCGCGAGCCGATTGCGCGGCGTCATCTTGTTGAGAATGATCTGAACATCCTGCCGAATCTCGGTAGCGACCATTGTCTGTTCAGGATCATCCGCTGTATGAGATGGAAGCAGATTCTCGTGCTTCTCGTTATCCCAGGGCATCCAGCGAATGCGCTTACGTCGCCGTAACACATCCAGACAGGCGTTGGACGCGATCCGATGCAGCCAGGCTGAAACGTTCAGATCGCCATTCGTTTTTTCGAGGTTACGGTATGCCTTGATGAAGCAATCCTGGGTCAGATCGTAGGCGTCATCAGGATCACCCATCATCCGATAGGTGAAGCTGTATATCTGACGCTCATATCGCTGGAAAATTGCTTCAAAGGCGGCCTGGTCGCCCGCGCGAGCCCGGCTTACCCATGCATCCTCTTCGGATGACATGACAAACCTTTCCATCACGTCCCTCCGACCCATATAACGAATGACGGGCCGGATGGTTGTGAACCACCACATCTCATCGTGATGAGCGTGACGTACGTTCGACCGCACAAGGTACCATGGATGCTACAATCCGGCCAAGGTGTCTGTCCAGTCCCCGGCGACTATTTCTCACAAGAAGAGGTAACCGTGTCCCACCCATTCCTCGATCGTCTACAGGCTGGGCCGTTGCTTTGCGACGGCGCGATGGGTACCTACATCTATGCCAAGGGCGGCGAGATGGATGGGTGTTTTGACGAACTGAACCTGACCGATCCCAACATGGTGGTCAACATCCATCGCGAATACATCGCGGCTGGCGCGGACATTATCGAGACCAACACGTTCGGCGCCAACTGGTTCAAGCTCGAGCAGCACGGTCTGGGAGACAGAGTTCGCGACATCAATTTCCGGGGCGCCAAGCACGCGCGCGATGCGCGTGAGGTGAGTGGCCAGCCGGTATTCATCGCCGGTTCGGTCGGTCCTACCGGCAGAACGCTGCCGCCAGTCGGCATGATGGACCCGAAGGAAGTGCGGGCGGCCTACCGCGAACAGATCTCCGGCTTACTCGAAGGTGGAGTCGATCTCCTGATGATCGAGACGATTGGCTCGCTCGAAGAGATGCGGGAGGCGATCAAGGCCGCCCGGGAAGTGAGCGACCTGCCGATCGTCGCCCAGATGACGTTCTCGGCGGACGGTCGTACGCTGGCCGGACAATCCGTTGAGGACGTTGCGACAACCCTGCAAGATCTTGCCGTCGACGTAATCGGGGTGAACTGCAGCGTCGGGCCACGCGGCGTGATGCGGGTACTGCGGGCCTATCGTGCGTGCCTGCCCGACGCCATGCCAATCTCGGGCCAACCCAACGCCGGCTGGCCGACCCAGGTCGGCGACCGGCTTCTGTACCCTTCTTCGGCTGAGTACATGGGCCAATTCGTGGAGGACGCGGTCAACGCCGGGGTAACGATCGTCGGAGGTTGTTGTGGAACGACGCCGCAGCACATCTCAGCGATGCGGGCGGCACTCGATCGCCATGCCGGGGTAACCACCCGGCGCGATGTCGTTATTGAAACGCCGAGCGAGCAGCAGATCCTTCTGCCCGCCGATGAGCCCACGGAACTTGGACGAAAACTTGGCAAGCAGTTTGTTGTCGCGGTCGAGGTCGATCCCCCGCGCAGCTTGAATCCGGAGAAAGTGCTGCGTGGCGCGCAGCTGCTCAAGGACGCCGGGGTTGACGCGGTGAACGTGGCGGATTCGCCGATGGCGCGCATCAGAATGAGCGCGCTTGCGTTGTGCTACCTCATTCAGGACCGGATCGGTGTCGAGACCATCCTGCACTTTACGACTCGCGACCGGAACTTGATGGGTCTGCAGTCCGACCTGATCGGGGCGCACGTCATCGGCGTGCGCAACATCATCGCGTTGACGGGCGACCCACCCAGTCTTGGCGATTATCCGAACGCCACGCCGGTGTATGACATTGACTCGATCGGCCTGGTGAAGGTGCTTCAAGCGATGAATGCCGGCACGGATTCGGCGGGATCGCCGCTTGGACGCCAGGCCAGTTTCACCATTGCGGTTGCCTGTGACCCCACCCGGGAGGACCTGGACGAGGAGTCCGACCGGTTATTCCAGAAGGTGAGTGCCGGCGGGCACTTCGTGATGACCCAGCCGATCTATGAGATGGCGACCTGGAGGGACTTCCTGCAGACCTACGAGCGCCGGCATGGACCGCTTACCGTTCCAGTGCTCATCGGAATCCTGCCGTTGCAGAGCCATAAGCACGCCGAGTTTCTTTTCAACGAGGTTCCGGGCATCCGGCCGACCGACTCGGCTCGTGAACGGATGCGTCTGGCAGGCAGCCAGGGGCGAACGGAAGGGGTCAAGATCGCGCAGGAGCTGCTGCTCGAAGCGCGGGACGAGGTGCATGGGGTGTACATCATGCCGTCGTTCGGCCGTTACGAGGTGGCCGCCTCGGTTCTTGAGGCCTTAACCCATCGCGAGCTGACAGTCGCGTTGCCCTAGCGCCGGTCGAGTGCTAGAATCGAGTGTTCCCGTCTCGAGCGGGGTATTTGCTGTGATATTGCATCCATTGATGGATCAACCGTAGAACACAGAGGTCTGGACTGATGGTAGACACGATTCGGGAAATCGAGAGCGACTTTCTTCGCAGTGACATCCCTGACTTTGGACCGGGCGACACCGTTCGTGTCTTTGCCAAAGTTGTCGAGGGTACTCGTGAGCGCCTACAGGCTTTCGAGGGCGTCGTCATTCGGCGGCGTGGCGGTGGCGTCAACGAGAACTTCACGGTGCGACGTATTGCGTCGCATGGTGTTGGTGTCGAGCGCACGTTCCTGTTGAACTCTCCTCGCGTAGACCGTATCGAGCTGTTGAGGAATGGACGCGTTCGGAGAGCGAAGCTGTACTACCTGCGCGACCGCACTGGCAAGGCTGCTCGTATTCGCGAGCGACGCCGCCCGTCCGGTTCTGTGCTCAAGTAAAACCGCAATATGCCGGTGAATAGCGCGACGCCCCATGGCCGTAGCCGGGTGTCGCGCTCTTCTGTTTTGCCCAGAAATCCGACACTCCATTTCGAGCGTAAGGCCTGGCAGGCCGGGTATGAGGTTGTCGCCGGGGCCGACGAAGTAGGCCGGGGCGCCTGGGCAGGCCCGATGGTCGCCGGCGCGGTGGTGCTGCCGCAGGATGCTGGCGTCAGACGCCGGCTTACCCGCCTGCTCAACCAGTCCAACCTGGTAGTACGCGACTCCAAACAGGTCTCTCCTGACGATCGCCAGCGGATTGTCGACATCCTCCAGGCGCTGAGTATCCCCACGGCTGTCAGTGAGTTGTCGCCCGCCGAGGTGGACGAGCTCGGCGTCGGCGCGGCCAATCGAACCCTGCTTTACCGAGCGATTACCTCCCTTGAACGCGTTGACTACGCGCTCCTGGACGCGTTTTCTGTCTCAGACATTCGGTGCGACTGGCAGGCCGTAAAGCATGGCGATCAACGCTGTCTCTCGATTGCGCTTGCGTCCATCGTCGCCAAGGTACACCGTGACGAGATCATGATCTACATGGACGAGTCTTACCCGGGCTATGGCTTCCGGCAGCACAAGGGCTACGGGACGCGCGCTCACGCCGACGCTCTGCGCACGTTGGGCGCCTGTGACCAGCACCGCAAGAGCTTCCGGCCGGTGGCAGAGGGTCTTGTCCGCGCCTGAGCGCCGTGCTCAGCGCGGACGCATGGCAGAGCAGCACGTGGCTGATCTCGTGGGTGAGCGAGGCTGGCAGGTCCTCGAACGCAACTTCCGAACTCGTTCTGGCGAGATTGATATCGTGGCTCTCCATGATGACGTTCTGGTCTTCATCGAGGTGCGGGCGAGGACGGGCACCACGTTTGGGATTGCGGACGAGACGGTGACGCGTCCCAAGCTGCGGAGGGTCATGGCGGCCGCGCTCGAGTTCATCCAGGAGCATCCCGAATACGCGGACTCCTACTGGCGGGTGGATCTCTTCGCGCTTGCCCTGGGTTCCACTGGCGGTGTGGTCAGCTGTCGTGAGTATCAGAACCTCACCCTGGACTGACGCGAGTTAGAAACCGTCGACCTCCCCCTACGTCATCCGGTATCGTTCGCCGCTGCAATGTGTTCCGCTTGTGGATCTGCGGCCGTCGACGGACCGGACCGGCCGGCTCTCGATACGTCCATCTCCCGGAAGGCGGGGATGAAGAACATCGCGATCCCGACCAGCTGCAGACAGCTTGCCAGAGTGAAGATCGTGGCTCTGAGACTCAACGTTTCGATGGCGTAGCCAGTCAGCAGAATGCCGAGGGGTGCAGCGCCCATAGCGATGGCCGAGTAGGTGCTGAACACCCGGCCACGCAGGCCCTCCGGAATACGCTCGTGACGGATCGTGACCATCATCGCGTTCAGGGGTCCACTGAAAAACGGGCCGATCCCGATTGCCCCGATGACGGCCGGCAGCCACGAGGTTGCCGTCAACATATGGGAGTACGGTTTCGCGACATCGTATCGGCGGTATCCACTCTCCACCCGGCTTCCTAGGAATTTGCCTTCGAGCCCCCTGGTCAGGCATCTTGGCAGCGCCCGAGGGCTATGCTACCGTGCCCTGCATGAAACACAATCTGTCGCTCACGACAAAGCTGGTTCCTGAACCAGCAGGAGCGGCTCTCGAGATCGTTCATGATTGGGGATTGTCTCATGTCAGATGTACGTGAGTTTCTGGACGCAACGACATGGCGCCTGGTGGGGCCGTTTCGTGGCGGGCGCTCGATTGCTGTGGCCGGTCACCCGACCGAGCAGTTGACGTTCTATTTTGGAGCCTGCGCTGGTGGCGTCTGGAGAACGCGCGACGCTGGCGCCTCCTGGCGCAACATCTCGGATGGATTCTTCAACACGAGCCCGGTTGGTGCGCTGGCGATCGCTGACTCTGATCCGAACGTGATCTACGCCGGCACCGGCGAATCCACAATTCGCGGCGATGTCACGATCGGCGACGGTGTCTACCGCTCCGACGACGGCGGCGAGACATGGCGGCACCTGGGGCTGGCGGACACGCGCCACGTTGCCCGGGTGAGGGTACACCCCAAAGATCCGGATCTGGTCTATGTCGGTGCGCTGGGGCACGCCTTTGGCGACCACGACGCGCGGGGCGTCTATCGCAGCAAGGACGGCGGTGCATCCTGGGAGAATGTGCTCTACCGGGATAACAAGACCGGCGTCTCCGACCTGGCCATGGATATCCAGAATCCCAGGGTGCTCTACGCCGGCTTCTGGGAGGCACGCCGCTATCCCTGGGCCATACACAGCGGTGGGCCAGGCAGCGGGCTCTTCAAGACCGTCGACGGCGGTGATACCTGGACCGAATTAACTGACAACCCAGGTCTTCCTGCTGGACTAAAGGGGCGCATTGGCGTTGCCGTCTCCCCGGCCCGGTCGAGCCGCGTATGGGCCTTGATCGAGAACAAGGAGGCTGGGGGTCTTTATCGGTCCGATGACGCGGGGGCAACCTGGCAACTGGTTAGCGACGACCCCAACCTGCGCCAGCGCCCCTGGTATTACATGCACGTCGTGGCCGACCCGGCCGATCCCGAGGTCGTGTACGTCATGAACCTGCAGATGTGGAAGTCGGTCGATGGCGGCAAGACTTTCACCAGCATGCCCACGCCGCACGGCGATAACCACGACCTCTGGGTCGATCCCCAGAACACCCGCCGCATGATCGAGGGTAACGACGGTGGAGCGTGTGTGTCGCTCGACGGCGGCGTCACCTGGTCGAGCATCGACAACCAGCCGACCTCGCAGCTGTACCATGTCACCACCGACACGCGCTTCCCGTACCGCATCTACGGCGCCCAGCAGGACAACACGACGATTACCGTGCCGAGCATGTCCTTCCGCAACACCATCGTCGGCGACGACACCTACCCGGTCGGCGGCGGCGAGAGCGGGTACATCGCCGTGCGTCCGGATAACCCTGACATTATCTACGCCGGCAGTTTCGTCGCCCGCATGACGCGCTACGACCACGGGAGCCAGCAGGCGGTCGAGATCAGCGTCTGGCCGGATGACCCGATCGGCTACGGCGCCGAGTCGATGAAGTATCGCTTCCAGTGGACGTTCCCGATTGTCCTGTCGCCGCACGACCCGGACATCCTGTACTCGGGCGGGAACCACGTCTTCCGCTCGAACAATGGCGGGCAGAGCTGGGAGCCGATCAGCCCGGATCTCACGCGTGCCGACCCAGAGACGCTCGTGCCCTCGGGCGGGCCGATCACCGGCGACAACATCGGCACCGAGTTCTATGCCACGGTCTTTGCCATCGCGGAGTCCCCGGTACAACCGGGCGTGCTATGGGCTGGATCGGACGATGGTCTGGTCAACGTGTCACGTGACCACGGCAAGACCTGGACGAACGTGACGCCTCCCGAGCTCAATGACTGGCCGCTCATCAGCATCATCGAGGCGTCGCCGCACGACGCCGCGACCGCGTTCGTCGCCGCCACGCGCTACAAGCTCGACGACAACACGCCGTACCTGTACAAGACGCACGACTACGGCGAAACCTGGGAGAAGATCACCAACGGCATCCCGGAGGACGACTTCACCAGGGTCATCCGTGAGGATCCCACCCGCCAGGGATTGCTCTATGCGGGGACCGAGGGCGGCGTGTACGTTTCCTGGGACGAGGGCGGGCAGTGGCACCGCATCCGGGCGAATCTGCCGGTCGTGCCGATCCACGATCTGGTCGTGAAGGACGCCGATCTCATTCTCGCCACTCATGGACGCTCCTTCTGGTCACTGGATGACCTGTCGCCGCTGCGCGCCTGGAACGACGATGTCGCGCGGGCAGACGCGCATCTGTTCCCGGTCAAGCCGGCGTATCGCATCCGGACGCCGGTACGCTGGGGTCGAGACGACATCATCGGCTTCAAGAGCTACCTGCAGGTTGGCGGGCGCACGACACTTGCCGAGGTCGTCGCTGGAGAAGAGGGTGAGCCGAAGGTGATCCCGCTTGAAGGTGGAGAGAATCCACCGGTCGGCGTGATGATTCACTACCGCTTGAAAGCTGCGCCGCGTGGAGAGGTGAAGCTAACCTTTTTGACCGCGGACGGGCAGGTGATCCGGCGCTTCTCAAGTTGTGACGAGGAGAAGCACGATGGGTACCGGGTGCGTGACCACGCCGGGCCTGCATCGGTTCGTGTGGGACATGCGCTATCCCGGCGGCACACAGCTTGGCTTCGGCACGTTGTCGGCGTACTGGGGTGGCGGAACCGACGGCCCGGTCGTCGTTCCCGGCCGCTACCAGGTCAGGCTTGAGGTGGACGACGAGGTTCAGACCGAGGAGTTCGAGGTCCGCAAGGATCCGCGCATCTCGACCACACAAGAGGACTTCCAGGCCCAGTTCGATCTGCTGCTGCAGATCCGCGACAAGCTCAGTGCGGTACATGACGCGGTGCTGCGCAGCCGGGAGCTGCGTTCCCAGGTCGACGCCTGGAAGGCGCGGCTTGAAGCATCAGGGCAGTCAGAGCTCGCGTGCGAGGCTGAACGGGTTGCGGAGCGCCTGTTGGCCGATGAGAATAACCTGGTCGAGTCCCGCAGCACCGGCAACGCGGACTCGTTCAACTATCCGCCGAAAGTCAATAGTAAACTGGCGTCGATGCAGGGGACGGTTTCGTTCGGTGACACCAGGCCACCAGAGCAGCAGTACGGCGTGTTCGCGCATCTGAGCGCACAGGCTGACGAGCACATGGCGACGCTGGAGCAGGTGATCGCAAGCGACGTCGCGGCACTCAATGCCAGGATTCTGGCATCGGATGTGCCAGCCATCGGGTAGACGCTGTGGCTGCTCCCCGCTAGGGGAGCAGCCGCTCACCAGGGTTTGGACGAGGAATGAGCGAGTCCGTTCAGGAGCACCGTGAGAGCGCGCCAGAGAGGGTTGGATGCGCCATCATTACGGTGAGCGATACGCGCACACCCGAGACAGACACAAGCGGGCAGATCATGCGTGATCGTCTCGAGCGTGCTGGGCACACGATCGTCGGGTATCAGATTGTCAAGGATGAGCCTGAACAGATTGCCGCCCTGCTCGACAAATACTGCGAAGATCCTCGCTGCCAGGCGATTCTCTTCAACGGCGGCACGGGCATTGCCCAGCGGGACACGACCTACGACGTCATAACCGGCAAGCTCGAAAAGACGCTGGTGGGATTTGGCGAGCTCTTCCGGATGTTGTCATACGCGGAGATCGGCGCGGCCGCGATGCTGTCCCGCGCCACGGCCGGTGTCTATCGCGGCCGACTCGTTTTCTCGACCCCCGGTTCATCGAACGCCGTTGCTCTGGCGATGGACAAACTCATCGCAGGGGAGCTGGCCCATCTGGTCTATGAGGTCACCAAGTAACATAATCCCGGCGATGAGGTAGGTCGGCTCACTGCCTTGGTATCATCGAGCGGTTTGAAGTGGTGGCCTCGACCTGAAGGGCGACAGTGTGCAGAATCCCCAGCTCCTCCGTGGGTTTCGTGATTTCCTCCCCGAGCGAATGCTGCTCCGGCAGACGGTCATCGGGCGGTTCCGGGAGGTGTTCGAGCGTCACGGGTTCGAGCCGATCGATACGCCGGTGCTGGAGTATTATGACACGCTAACCGGCAATATCGACGACGAGAAGCTGATTTACCATTTCGAGGATCAGGGCGGCCGCGAAGTCGGGATGCGCTTTGACCTCACGGTGCCGCTCGCCCGCTTTGTGGCTCAGCATCGCAACGAGCTCACCTTCCCGTTCAAGCGTTACCATATCGCCCCAGTGTGGAGGGCGGACCGGCCGCAGCGAGGCCGATTCCGCGAGTTCTGGCAGTGCGACGCCGACATTGTGGGAACGAACTCGATGATGGCCGATGCCGACGTCGTCTCGATTTTTATCGAGGCATTGAACGCCGTGAACATCCCGAATCCAATTGTGCGGATTAACCACCGCAAACTCCTGGAGGGTTTCGCGCGCTTTGCAGGGGTGCCCGAAGAGCGTGCCGGGTCGGTCTACCGGGCCATCGACAAGCTCGACAAGATCGGCCCCGAGGGGGTGGTTGAAGAGCTGGGTAAGGCCGGCGTGGAGGCAGGCGTGGCCGGGCGAATCATCGAGCTCCTGGCGACGACGGGTTCTCCCGACGTCGTGCTCTCGGCGGTGGCAAGCCAGCTCCAGGGAATCGACATCGCGGAGTCTGCGGTGCGCGATTTATCGGAATTGTTCGAGTACCTGGCCGCGCTCGGTTTGTCCGAGGAGGACTATACGCTCGACCTCTCGCTGGCGCGCGGTCTGGGTTATTACACCGGACCTGTCTTCGAGGCGACGACCTACGAAGCGAACATTGGGTCATTGGGTGGGGCTGGACGGTACGACGGGTTGGTTGGACGATTCTCGAAGGAGCAGCTGCCTGCAACCGGAATCTCGCTCGGGCTCGAGCGCATCATCGTCGTTGCCGAAGAGCTTGGCCTCATACAGGTAGCGAGCGCCGTGAGTGACGTGCTTGTGACGGTGTTCGATGAGGAGCGGTCGACTGACTCGCTCGCGTTGACGACCGAGCTTCGCAGGGCAGGTCTCAAGGCCGAGGCATATCTTGAGCCTGGACGGGACCTTGGACGTCAGTTCCGCTATGCCAGCCGCCGGGGGATTCCGTTTGCGATCGTCCTCGGGCCGGATGAGCTTGAGCGTGGCGTTGTGGCGGTCAAGGATCTCACGAGTGGTGACCAGACCGAGGTTGCGCGCACGGCTGTTGTCGAGTACCTGAAGGGCGCGCGCTAACGCTCGTGCGTCCCCGATCCTGCCGGCACGCGAGCGTCCTGATCATCGCTGGACGCAGCCGACTTGCCATTTGACGCCGGGTTTGCCAGCCCGGCGTTCTCGTTTGCCGGCAGGGCGACGCGGCGTTCGGCGCCCAGTAGACCGTCATAGATCTCCTCAAGCACGTTGATGCGCTCATGCCACGAGAAGTGCTCGGTGACACGTTGACGCAAGGCTACACGCCGCTCTTCTGGATCGTGCACAGCTCGTTCGATAGCGGCCGCTAGTGCCACCGGATCGTTTGGCGGTACGAGGTGCCCGAGGTCACCCAGGATGTGGCGGTTGGGCTCGGTATCGATCGCGACGACTGGCATGCCCATGGCCATGTAGTTGAAGAGCTTGCCGTTCCCTTCGGTGGTTGAGAGCTTGGGCGCAACGCCGACGTCCCCGACCGACAACAATGCGGGGGCGTCCCGGTATACGACGCGGCCGGGAAACAGAATCCTGTCGGAGCCGGGCAAGCTTGCTGCTTTCTGGGCGTAGTGGTCAACTCCTGGATATCCGGCAACAACGAAGTACATGTCTTTTCTGCGAGGTAGCAGCTCCCTGGCGGCCTCCAGCAGCAGAGACGTTCCCTGGTACTCGGCTAGCAGGCCCAGGTACATCACCACGCAGGCGTGCTCGGGGATACCCAGCGTTGCGCGTAGCGCCTTTCGCGTTCCATCGTAGAGTGAGAGATCGAAACGGGTGACATCGACGGCGTCCGCCAGCAGACGGACGCGCCTGCGGGGCACATCGCGTCTCAGCAAGTACGTCTCGGCCGCCGTCCCGCTCGGTACGATCACGGATGCCAGCCGGTCAATAATGCGCTCCAGGCGACGAACCAGCTTTTCTCGGAGTCCACCGGGCCGGATGAAGTGGTGATCCAGCATCTCTTCGGTCAACGAGCCCTGGTAGTCGAAGATGACCGGTATGCGCAGTACGCGGCCAACCACTGAGCCAATCAGCGCTCCCTCGTGGAGGTGGGCATGAATGATGTGTGGCCGAAAGGTTAGTGCCTGCCGAAGCGTCTCAAAGAACAGCGCCACGTCGAGATAGATCTTGTGGCGCGACGATCCGACCATCAATCGGGTCCGCCAGGGAAGGTCGACTGTCCGGCGGATATCGACTCCAGGAAGATTGTCACCGTTGTGGTAGGTGGCGACGCGGACGGTATACCCACGCCTCTGGAGGGCCCGAATCTCTTCGAGAATGCGGACGTGGCAGCCATAATCGGCAAAAAACGAGGTGGGAGCGACCATGAGAATGCGTCGGTTCTTGATGATGGACTCCCCTTCCACGGCACTCACTGTTCATTGTAGCGGTCGGCAGCGGATCATTCACACGCCTGGCGTGCTATCTTGACGAGAATCAAGGTCTGCAGCATAGTGCGTGGCGTCGTTCACCGGCATGAACAGCGTGTGCCACAGCAGGTCGCGTACTGTTCGCTACGAAAGGATCACTCTCTTCCATGTCCACCAGTTCTAACGCGGACCAACAGGCGCCGCTCGACGTCGATGAATCATTCTCAAAGGTCATGGTGGTCGTTGCCCATCCGGACGACGCTGAATTCTCCTCGGCGGGCACGATTGCACGCTTCACCGAGGCAGGTTTCCAGGTTGTGGTCGTGCAGGTCACGTCGGGCGACAAAGGCACCTCCCGGCGGGATATCAGCTCGTCTGATCTCGCCAAGCTGCGCGAGAGCGAACAACGCGAAGCGAGCAGCAGGCTGGGCGTTTCGACGGTCGAGTTCCTGCGCTGCGGAGACGGCGAGCTCGTCCCTGATATCTCCTTGCGGGAAAAAATCGTCCGCCAGATCAGGAAGCATCGCCCCGACATCGTCATCACCCACGATCCGTTTCGCCCGTATGCCCTGCACCCGGATCACCGGGCCGTGGGGACGGCCACGGTCGATTCGGTCTACCCGACGGCCCGCGACCCGCTCTATTTCCCCGATCATCTCGAATCCGGACTTGAACCACACAAGGTGGCCGAGCTGTGGCTGTATGGCTCGGAATCCCCGGACAAGTTCATCGACGTGAGTCAGACGATCGATCGCAAGATTCACGCGCTCAAAGCGCATGAGAGCCAGGTGGGAACGGCGGAAACGCTGGGGGACCGTATGCGCGAGCGCGCCTCGGAGCTCGGCAAGGAGCAGGGGCTGGCGATGGCCGAGGCGTTCAAAGTTATCCGGATGCGACGGTAGGCTGACCGGAAACGACAGGGAGCAGCATGGAAGCGAACATCGTTCGTGAGAAATTGGCCCAGGCCGTCGACATCCTTGATGAGGAGGACGTCGATCTCTGGATGCTGGTGGCGCGCGAGAGCGACGTGATGGGCGATCCGAGCTTGCCGCTGGTGGTGGGAACGAGCGTCACCTGGGAGTCGGCGTTCCTGGTATCGCGTGACGGCGGCCACGTGGCGATCGTGGGTACCGGTGATGTCGCGAACATCAAGACGACCGGCGCCTGGGACAACGTCATCGGCTACGTGGAGGGTATTAGCGAGAACCTGATCGCCGAGATCGAGAAACGTAATCCCAGGAACATCGCCCTGAACTATGCGACCGACGACAGTATGGCCGACGGCCTCACCCATGGTATGTACCTGCTTCTCGAGGAGCAGCTGAAAGACACTGGCTACGTCGAGCGGTTTCAACCCGCGGGCGACATTCCCCGCAAGGTGAGAGCCCGCAAGTCTGCAACCGAGCTCAAGCGCATTCGCCAGGCCGTGGCGACGACCGTAAGGATCTGGGACGCGACCGAGCGCCACCTCAAACCGGGTATCTCGGAACGTGGTGTGAGCGAATTTATGCATGCGCAGCTCGAAGAGCGCCGCCTGGGGTCGTCCTGGGACTGGCGCTATTGTCCAACGGTGAGATCGGGCCCGGAGTCGCCAATCGGACATGTCGCCCCGTCTGAGATCGTGATCGAGCCGGGCCACGTGATTTCGATCGATTTCGGCGTCAACGAGGAAGAGTATTCCTCGGACATGCAACGCACCTTTTACGTGTTGAAACCTGGAGAAACCGATGCGCCAGACGAGGTGAAACGCCACTTCGCGATCATCGACCGCTGCATTCAGGATGCCGCACAGTTCATCAAGCCGGGGGTTATGGGCTGGGAGGTCGATAACGTTGCCCGGGAGATCTTCGAGAACGAAGGCCTGGAGCAATGGAAGTACGCCCTCGGTCATCAGATGGGGCGTGCCTGCCACGACGGCGGCACGGTGCTTGGCCCTCGCTGGGAGCGCTACGGCCAGCGTCCGTATGGCTGCGTTGAGAAAGACGAGGTGTATACGCTGGAGATTGGTTGCGCGATCCCGGGTTACGGCTTCGTCAGTCTTGAAGAGGATATTGTCGTGACTGAGGATGGCTGCGAGTTCCTTGCCCCTCCTCAGCGAGAGGTGATTGTGATTCGCGCGTGAACATCCAAGAACTGAAAGCGGCTGCCAGCGAGCTGGTTGATGAGTACCTGCGTGACCTCGAGTTCTTCGTGAACATGGACAGCGGCACGCACGACCGGGTGCTGGTTGAGAAAGCAGGCGGCTACGTGCAGGCCCTCTTCAACCACGCCGGGTGTGAGATCGAGATTGTCGGCAGCGAGGATCCCGAGCTCGCGGATAGCTACGTTGCGCGCATCCAGGGCTCCGGCGAGCGGCGCGTTGTGCTGCTCGGACATCACGACACGGTCTTCGCTGCCGGGACGGCCACCGAGAGGCCGTATCGGACGGACGGTCAGCGGGCGTACGGTCCAGGTGTCTCGGACATGAAGAGCGGCGTTCTCCTGGGCGCCTACGCGATCCGTTTACTCAAGGACGCGGGCTTCGATGACTTTGCAGAGATTGTCTTCGTTGGGAACCCGGATGAGGAGATCGGCTCGCCCACCTCGCGAGCGCTTATCGAGCGAGAGGCGGCCGGGGCCGACCTCGTCCTCGTGCTTGAGCCGGGACGAGCGCCGGGAGCTATCCAGACCACTCGTAAAGGAGTGGGGATGTTCGAGTTAGTTGTCAACGGACGTGCGTCGCACGCCGGTTCGCAGCCGGAGGCCGGGCGCAGCGCGGTCGTTGAGCTGGCGCATAAGACGATCGCGTTGAGCGAGCTCACGGACTTTGCGAGCGGGCTTACGGTCAACGTCGGCGTCGTGGAGGGAGGTTCGCGCCGCAACGTGGTGCCTGACACCGCGCGGGCATTGATCGACCTGCGGGTCACGTCAGCCGAGCAGAGCACCGCCGCGGTGAGAGCCATGGAAGAGATCGCTGGACGGACGCACGTCGAGGGCACTCACACGACGCTAACGGGCGGGTTGAACAGGCCGGCGATGGAGAAGGGACAGGGGACGGAAGCGGCGCTCGAAATTGGTTGGAACATCGTGCGCGAGCTGGGACTTGAGCCTCAGGAGATCAGCTCCGGTGGGGGCTCGGACGGTAACTTCACGGCCGCTCTCGGTGTCCCGACTCTGGACGGCCTGGGTCCAGTGGGGCGTGACGCCCATTCAGTGGACGAATGGATCGACCTCGCGTCACTGGCGGATCGCATGACGCTCGTTGCGGGGTTGATCGCCCACGCACCACGACAGAGCGCCTCAACGAAAGAATGATGTTGGTCGCTTAAGGCAAAGGGGTTAGCCTGATGTTGTCAGAGTTCAAGACGTTTGCTATCCGGGGAAACCTCGTCGACCTTGCTGTTGCATTTGTGATGGGTGTCGCGTTCTCGGCAGTCGTGACGTCGTTTGTCGACGACATCCTGATGCAACTTATCGCCGCGATATTCGGAAAGCAGGACTTCTCGGCTTTGGCCTTCACCCTGAACGAGAGCGAAATTCGCTATGGTTCATTCCTGACCGCCTTGCTGATCCTGGTGCAGGTTGCAATCGCATTGTTCATCCTCGTGAAATTCGTTGAGAAGCTACGGCGAGAGAACAAAGACGAAACGATCATCGCGCCGCCGGAAGACGTCGTGTTGCTGCGCGAGATTCGTGACGCGCTCGTGCACGATGCAGGGATGCACCGGGGAACGGCGGAGCGTCAAACCTAGCGTCGCCCCCCAGGGGATATACTATCGATCCGATCAGGCGCGGATCGGCGACGACCCGGTGGTTGGGACTCGGCTACATGTCCTCCTCGATGCGACAACGAAAACCGCTTTCGCTCGTCAAGAGACGCGGTCGCACTGGCTCGTCCGGCGACGGATCTCCGGGCTCCGACGAGCCATTGAAGAATCTGCGCACGATCGAGCTCGACGGTACGCGTTGGCTGGATATACGGGAGCCGAACGCCGCGAACATCGACCACCTACGGGATGAGTTTGGGCTGCATCCGCTGCTGCTCGAAGACATCATGAGCCGCATTCAACGCCCGAAGATCGATATCTATGACGACTACCTCTTTATCGTCATGCAGTTTCCTATCCATAACAAGCAAACGCGGGTGAACATCGCGAGTGAGGTCGACATGGTGGTCGGTCCTGACTACTTCATCACCCTCCACGACGGGCGCCTGAAGCCGTTGGTGAATATGTTTGATGCGATCGCTGCCAACCCGGACATGGCCAGGAGGCTTCTGGAGCGAACGCCAGGGCATTTACTCTATGAGGTTGTCGATCGGTTGGTGGACTACTGCGTTCCGATTGTGCCGAAGGTGGCGGAGCGCATTGACCAGCTTGAAGATATGATCTTCGAGCGTCCCTCGCTGCATACCGTTCAGGAGATCTCATTGGTGCGGCGCGACATCATCACGCTGCGCCGTATTATCAAGCCGCAGATGGCAGTGGTGTCGCAGCTGGAGCATCGAGACCTGCCGTTGGTCAGCCGCGATATCGACGCCTATTGGGGCGACATCTCGGACCACCTCGGTAGAACCTGGGATTCGATTGAAGACTTCAAGGACGTGCTTGAAGGGCTGAGCGATACTTATAACACGCTGACGTCGCATCGTTTGAACGAGGTCATCAAGGCGCTCACGATCATCTCCGTCATCGTGCTGCCCATGACGCTTGTGACGGGCATCTTCGGGATGAACGTGCCATTGCCGTTAGAGGACTCCAGCTGGGCCTTGCTCATAATCACTGCGGCAATCGGGTTGCTTGGCGCGCTGATGATGATCATCTTCAGGCTGCGGCGATGGATCTGACGCCGGCGATTCCCGGCAAACGCGACCGCGGCCGCTACGCCATAGCCGCGTTGGCCGCTTTGTTGATGGGCGGGGTGGCCGGCGCCGGACTCCTGGAGATCGGCCCTGTAAAGACGCTCGCCTTGCTTTCGATAGCGGCTTTCGGCGTGGCGTTTCTGCGCTCGGTGTGGGTCTCATTTGCAGCGGTTGTCGCTATTGTGTGTCTGCTGCCCTATGCCGTGCTGCCGGTGTCTACGCCGGCCGGGACTCCCGCACTCATTGAGCTGGCCTCGTTTGCCAGTATCGTGATTGTCGCGGCCGTTGTCCTGTGTGACCGGCGACTTGGTATTCCGCTGGGAGTGTCGCAAGCGCTGTGGTTGGGCCTGATTGGTGTTGCCGGTTTCGCGTTTCTGCTCGGGGTTGGACGGGGGTATACGCCTCAAACGTTCCACGACTTCGTGAAGTTTCTGCTCGCGTTGGGCGGTTTTGCGCTTGTCATCGTCCTCGTGCGGCGCTTCCGAGACGCTGTACTGGTGATGCGAATGCTGATGGTTGGAACGGTGGCGGCGGCAGGTCTTGCGTTGCTCCTGTATACGGGTGGTCCAGGGATTACCGAGCGGGCGCTGGTGCGGCTGGTGCCATACGGTTATCCCGGATCACGAATCGTGCGCTATATCGAGGACGATCCAGCGCGGCCGATGCGGGCGGTTGGCACAGGAGTCGACCCCAACTCGCTCGGGGGGCTTATGATGGTCGGGTTCGTGCTCGGTGCGGGGCAGCTCTTCGGCCGGAATCCTGCCGTCAGCCGCTGGCTCTCGGGACCGGCTGTCGCATTGTGCGGTATGGCGATGATGCTGACCTACTCCCGGGGAGCATGGGTAGGCGCGGCAGCTGGACTGGGCGTCATCCTCATCATGCGCAGGCGTGCCTGGTTGCCAGTGCTGGGAGGTCTTGGAGCGGCGGCAGTAGCGCTTGGTGCGGGTTCGGGGTTCGTGGACCGGCTCTGGCAAGGATTTACGCTTCAGGATCCAGCCACCAGGTTACGACTGCAGGAGTATCAGAACGCCCTCGAGATTATCCGCCGGCACCCGATGTTTGGTATTGGATTTGGCGAAGCGGGATCGTTGGACCTGCAGGAGGGTGTGTCGAGTATCTACCTGACCATCGCACAACAGGCCGGGCTGGTTGGTCTGGCGGTATTCCTGGTCGCCGTGGGCGCCATCCTCTGGGCGGGAACCAGAGAAGTATTTGTGTCAGGCAGCGGCGTGTATTCCGATCTCCTGCTCACCGCCGTGGCCGCGCTGGCCGCGATGTTGACGGTGGGACTCGTGGACCACTACTTCTTCAACATTCGATTCCCACACATGGCGGCCTTGTTCTGGATCGTCGGAGGGCTTATCGTGGCGCTAACACGAATGCGGCAGCGTGACGACGCCACTAAAGGCGGCGCGTACACAGACTGGAAGGGGCAGACCATTGGCGAAGACTCTTGAGGGCGTTTTTGCGCCGATCGCGACACTTTTCACCCGGGATGATGAGCTGGACCTTGCGGGTTACCAGAAGAACATAGACTGGTACTGCAATACGCCGTTGGACGGCATCGTGATCATGGGCTCCAACGGTGAGTTCGCCTCCCTCGACACGGACGAGAAGCTCAAGCTCATCGAGGCTGGCGCTGCGGCCGTGGATGGCCGCAAAACGGTCCTGGCGGGCACCGGTGTGGAATCGACGACGAACACGATCAAGATCACGAAGAAAGCCGCGGAGCTCGGCGCTGACTACGCTCTGGTGGTGACGCCCCACTATTACCGGCCACGTTACGACCGCGCGGCCTTCGTCAACCACTATCTGGCAGTGGCCGAGGCCTCACCGATACCAGTCGTTATCTACATCATGACGGCGTACACGGGCGTCGACCTGCCGTCGAGTGTGGTCGCGGAGCTTTCCGCGCACCCGAATATCGTTGGCGTGAAGGACAGCGCAGGCAACGCGCCCAAGGTGGCCGAGATGGTCGCAAACTCGGCCGAGGACTTCGCGGTACTGGCCGGCTCGGCGAACTTCCTCTACGCGGCCTATTGTCTGGGTGCCAAGGGCGGCATCCTGGCGCTGGCGAACATTGCCCCTCGTGAGTGCGTCGCGATTCGCGATCTGTTCCTGGCTGGGAAACATGACGAAGCACGTAAGGCGCAGTTCAATCTGCTGGCGCCAAACGCTGCAGTGACGACGCAGTTCGGCATTGCCGGTCTGAAGGCGGCCATGGATCTCGTTGGGCTTGAGACGAGTGATCCGCGCCCGCCCATGTTGCCGGCGACCGCCGACGAGCGGGCGGCGATACAATCAATTCTTGACAAGGCTGGATTGCTTGCCCGAGTTTGAGAAGTTCGATGCGCCCCTGAGAATTGGTCTCGTGGCGGACACCCACCTGACGAGCCGTACAATGCGTCCTTTGCCGCCTGGATTATTGCGCGGGCTTGAAGGATGCGACCTTATCTTTCACGCAGGCGACATCAACGCCTCCTGGGTGCTGGACGAGCTGGCGAAGATCGCGCCGGTACGGGCGGTTGGTGGCAATAATGAGGAGTACCCGTTCGGGCAGGAGCTTGCAGATGAACGCTTCTTCGAGATTGGACGGTTCAAGATCGGATTGATGCATGGTCATCACCCCAAGCTCACTGGCCGGCAATATACCTACGAGCGCATGCGAGGCGTCGTTGACTGCGCCATTTACGGACACAGTCACCGTCCGGAGATCGAGGAACGCGACGGACTGTTGATGGTGAATCCGGGATCGCCAACCCAGAAACGTTTCGCGCCCTACTCAACGTTTGCTATCTTGACAGTAGGCGACACGATTCAGGCCCAGTTGATCAATCTGGACTGACCGCCGAACGTAAGCCGCTGGCCGAAAAGAGGAGAACAGATGCAGAACGACCCTACCAATCTACGCATTCCGGGGCCGACGCCGATTCCGCCCCAGGTCATGGAGGCGATGCAGCAACCCGCGGTGCCGCATCGTGGTGAGAAGTTCGCCACGTTGTTTGCAGAGCTTCAAGAGCAGCTGAAGCGTATTCACGGCACGCAGCACGATGTGTACGTTGTCGCGGGAACAGGCTCAGCCGGGTGGGAAGCCTCGATCGTCAACACGCTGAACCCTGGCGACAAGGTGCTTGCGCTCGTCAACGGCAACTTCGGTGAGCGTTATGTGACCGTTGCTGAGGCCTTTGGCATGGATGTCGTACGTCTCGACGTCGAGTGGGGCAAGGCGATCCACGCTGAAGATGTGCGCAAGGCACTCGCAGCGAATCCGGACGTCCGCGCTGTGCTGCTCACCCAGAATGAGACGTCGACCGGCGTGTTGAACCCGGTGGAGGAGATTGGCAAAATCGTGCGAGAGCATGGTTCGCTGCTCTTCGTTGACGCGGTTTCCGGATTGGCAGGCGCGCCGCTGGAGATGGATGCCTGGAACTGCGACATCGTCTTCTCTGGCTCCCAGAAGGCGTTCATGTGCCCGCCTGGTCTCTCGATCATTGCCGTGGGCGAACGTGTCTGGAAAGAGACTGACAGGGCATCGATCCCACGCTTTCGTGCTTGATTTCAAGCGCATGCGTGATTCCCTGGCCCAGGGCTCGACCCCGAGCACTGCGCCGTTGAGCCTGATTTTTGGGCTGAAGGCGGCGTGCGACATGCTTGAGAGCGAGGGGCTCGACAAGGTTTTCCAACGCCATGTCGACCAGGGTGTGTATGTGCGGGCCGAACTCGATAAACTTGGGCTGAGAACGATCGCCGAAGAGGGTTTTGAATCCCCGACGGTGACGGTTGTTCAGACGCCTGAAGGCATTACGTCCGGTCAATTGATCGCCGAGTTGCGCGAGCGTCACGGCATTGAGATCGCTGCCGGTCAGGGCCCGATGAAAGATTCTGTCGTACGGATCGGTCACATGGGTTGGACCGATTACCCAGAGCTTGAGCGCACGCTCAAAGCGATCGACGATGTACTTGAACACATCCCGGCTGCGACTACAGCCGCGGTATAAGGCGGGTTGCCACTGCCTGAGCGGGTAACCTAAAAAGCAGAGCCGCGTTACAACAGGAAGATTCCGCGCACGAGCCCATCGTGTCGCGGAAATTCCTGTTGCGCCTTGACCGGTCCAAGTACTATAATTTGTCAGATGGCTTGCCGACGCCATTTTTGGTCGGCTTTCCATGTCGGCAAATCTCACGCACGAGGGTGGTATATGGACTTTAGTATTAGTAGTTCCGGGTCTCAGCCCGGAGGTGACGTCGACGTATCGGACGGATCCAGCGCTGCAGACGCTGGACGCGCCATGATGGAACAGCTTCTCGCTGACCCGAGCCACGATTATCGTTCTCCGCAATTTGGGGATGTGATCGACGGCACGCTAATGCGGGTTGACCGCGATGAGCTGCTCGTTGACATTGGCTCGAAATCCGAGGGAGTTATTCCGGCGCGCGAGTTCTCGTCGCTCACTGAAGAGGAGCGACAGAGCCTCGAGGTCGGCAATACCGTTCTCGTGTTTGTGACGCAGCCAGAGAACCAGGATGGCGTAGCCATCGTGTCTATCGACCGGGCTCGTCAGGAAAAGAGCTGGCGCGTACTTCAGCAGACTGCAGACGGCAACGAAGTCATTGAGGCTGAGGTTGTCAATTACAACAAGGGTGGCCTGTTGGTTAACCTCGACGGCGTGCGCGGCTTCGTGCCCGCGTCGCAGGTAACCGAGATTAGCGGTGGCGACGACGCTCAGAAGCAGGCCGACATGGCCCGCCTGATCGGTCGCAAGCTGAACCTTAAAATCATCGAGATCAACCGGCACCGCAATCGGCTCATCCTCTCCGAGCGTCAGGCTCTTCAGGAGCGACGCGACGAGATGAAAGAGAAACTTATCGAAGAGCTCACCGAGGGCGAAGTTCGCCGCGGACGGGTATCGAGCATCTGCGACTTCGGCGCATTTGTCGATGTCGGCGGCGCCGACGGACTCGTGCATCTCTCCGAGCTGTCCTGGAGCCGAGTACGGCACCCGAGCGAAATGCTCCAGATCGGCCAGGAAGTTGATGTCTACGTTCTGGGCATCAACGCCGAAGAGCGCAAGATTGCGCTCTCAATCAAACGCACACAGCCTGAGCCATGGAGCTGGGTTGCCACCAAGTACGACGTCAATCAGCTGGTGATTGGCCGCGTTACCCAGTTGGCGAACTTCGGCGCCTTTGCTCGCATCGAAGACGGCATCGAGGGTCTGGTTCACGTGTCGGAGCTCTCCGAGGCGCGGATCTCGCACCCACGACAGTATGTCTCCGAGGGGCAGGATCTGTTGCTCAGGATCATCCGCATCGATCCACAGCGCCGCAGGATGGGTCTCAGCTTGAGGCGCGGCATCGACGCAACTGACGAAGAGGTTCTTGAGGCACTCGGCCCTGAGGCAGTTGAGTTGAAGCAGAGGCTGTTGGAGATGGAAATCGAGCCGGATCCAGACGCCCCTGAGCAGGAGAGCTACTCCGCGGGGACGGCTGACACGACTCCGGCAGATACCGCTGACGAGGTTGTTGCAGAAGCACCTGTCACCGAGGCCCCGGAGGAAGAGTTGTCCGGCACCATGGCCGACCAGCTCGCGTCCCTGAGTGAGGAACTTGGCGCTGCCGAGGAGTCAGAGCAGGCTGCTGGCACCGATACGGAAGACGAGAACGTCGCAGCAGACGAGAGCGTCGCTGCAACTGAAACAGAAGCGCCTTCCGGCAGCGAATCGGATACAACCGCCGACGACACTGGTGACGACGACAAGGAGACGGCGGGGTAAAACCCTTCGCCAATCTGTCTCACCAGCTCCAACCTTCATATTCGCTCAAGATAAGTCATTACGACTTGCTGCAGGCGGACGCCGAAGTCACGAGACCAAACCTCGTGATTTTGGCGTACGTCTAGTAGTATCTGTGCGAGAGTTTTCCAACACATCGGTTTTGATGACGGCCAGAGTGTGGCACACTGTCTGTACGGGCCTCATTAAGATCGCTGGAGAGACCAAATGGCAGACAAATTCGAAAAGTTCACAGAACGCGCACGCAAGGTCCTCACGCTGGCCCAGGAAGAAGCGCAGCGCTTCAACCATAACTACATCGGCACCGAGCACCTGCTGCTCGGACTTGTGCGCGAAGGCGACGGTGTGGCCGCACAAGTACTGAGCAACATGGGCGTGCAGCTGCCGAAGGTGCGCTCAGCGGTTGAGTTCATCATCGGACGCGGCGACACCGGCGTCATCGGCGAAATTGGCCTGACACCGCGTGCCAAGAAGGTGATCGAGCTCGCGGTCGATGAGGCGCGGCGCCTCAACCATCACTACATCGGGACCGAACACCTGCTGCTCGGCCTGGTCCGAGAAGGCGAAGGCATCGCTGCCGGCGTGCTGGAGAGCCTGGGCGTCAACCTGGAGAAGGTTCGCGCACAGGTCATGCAGGTCGTGAGCCAGAGTGCCGGATATCAGCAGATCGAAGCAGACAGACCAAGACGCCGTACATGGATGCCCTTGGCTTCGACCTAACCGAAGCGGCCCGTAGCGAGCAAGCTTGATCCGATCATCGGTCGGCAGAACGAGATCGATCGGGTCATGCAGATCCTCTCGCGCCGGACCAAGAACAACCCGGCGCTGATCGGCGAGCCGGGCGTTGGCAAGACGGCTATCGTCGAAGGCCTGGCCCAGAAGATCATCTCCGGCGACGTGCCGGAGCAGCTGCAGAACAAGCGCCTGATCGCGCTCGATATCGGCGCGCTCGTTGCCGGCACCAAGTACCGTGGCGAGTTCGAGGAGCGGCTGAAGAAGATCGTCGGCGAGGTCAAAGAGACCGGCAGCATCCTCTTCATCGACGAGCTGCACACGCTTGTTGGCGCCGGTGCAGCAGAGGGTGCGGTTGACGCCGCCAACATCCTGAAGCCGGCGCTCTCGCGCGGCGAAGTGCAGACGATCGGCGCGACGACGCTGGATGAGTATCGCAAGTACATCGAGCGTGACGCCGCGCTGGAGCGGCGCTTCCAGCCGGTTCAGGTGCCGGAGCCGACGGTCGAGGAGACGATCTCGATCCTGACCGGTGTCCGGCCACTCTACGAAGAGCACCACAAGCTGAAGATTATCGACGAGGCGCTCAACGCCGCAGCATCTCTGGCGGCGCGGTACGTCACCGACCGCTTCATGCCGGACAAGGCGATCGACCTGATCGACGAGGCATCGTCCCGCGTGCGCATGTACCGCTCGGCTTCGCCGCCGAGCCTCAAGGAAGCGATGCGCGGGCTTGAGAGCTTGCAGCGCGAGCTCGACGCGGCGGTCTCGGGTCAGGAATTCGAGCTGGCGGCTGAGCTGCGCGACCGCGAGCGCAAGCTGCGCATGCGAATCGCCGATCTTGAGAAGGATTGGAAAGAAGAGCAGGGCAGCGATGTCCCTGAGGTGACCGAGGAAGACATCGCCCAGGTCGTCTCGATGTGGACCGGCATCCCGCTGACGCGTCTGGCGGGTGAAGAGTCCGAGCGCCTGCTCCAGATGGAGGAGGCGCTGCACGAGCGCATCATCGGCCAGGACGAGGCGATCACCCAGATTGTCCAAGGCGGTGCGCCGGGCACGCGCCGGGCTCAAGGACCCACGCCGGCCGATCGGATCGTTCATCTTCCTTGGCCCGACCGGTGTCGGCAAGACCCACGCTGGCGCGCAGCGCTGGCCGAGTTCATGTTCGGTTCAGAGGACGCGCTGATCAAGATCGACATGTCTGAGTTCATGGAGCGCCACTCGGTCGCCGCCTGGTCGGAGCGCCTCCAGGCTATGTCGGCTATGAAGAGGGCGGACAGCTGACCGAGGCGGTGCGCCGCAAGTGCTACTCGGTGATCTTGCTCGACGAGATCGAGAAGGCGCACCCGGAAGCGTTCAACATGCTGCTGCAGATCATGGAGGACGGCAACCTGGCCGACGCCAAGGGCCGGAAGGTCGACTTCCGCAACACGATCATCATCATGACCTCGAACGTCGGCGCGGAGCAGATCACCAAGGACATGAACCTGGGCTTTGGTGGCACGCCGGAGGACGACGACCAAGATCCAGCAAGACTACGACATGATGAGGGAGAGGGTCATGGGCCAGCTGAAGCAGACCTTCCGCCCGGAGTTCCTCAACCGCATCGACGCACCGTCGTCTTCCATCCGCTGACGAGCGAGCAGATTCGCGAGATCGTCGATCTGGAGCTGGAGCGCGTGCGCAAGCAGCTGCTCGAGCAGGAAATCACGTTCGAGATCTACCGAGGGCGCATGGACCTGCTGGGCGAGCGTGGCTACGATCACACAGTACGGCGCGCGTCCACTGCGCCGCATCATCCAGAACCTGATCGAGGATCCGCTCGCCGAGGGGTTGCTCGAGGGCCGGTTTGCCGCGGGAAGCACCGTCAAGGTCGATGTTGAAGACGAGCTGCTGAAGATCGTCTCGGGCGACCTGGCGACCGTCGGCTAACAGCGACATGGCATTCAGACAGTAGACGAACGGGGACGCCTGAAGGCGTCCCCGTTCCTCGTATAGAGGGTTAACGGATGGCGAAACAGCGTACAAAGTATGTATGCCAGCAGTGTGGACTCGAGAGCCCCGGCTATTACGGGCGTTGCCCGGATTGTGGCGCCTGGGGATCGATGGTCGAGACGGTAACGGCTGCGGCTCCGCGAGCGTCCGCATCGAGGACGGTGTCTGGAGCGCCGGCTCCAACGGCCCAGCGTTTGAAGGACGTGCCCAGCGCCGACGTCGCGCGTCGTGCCGTGCCGATGCGCGAGTTCTCCCGCGTGCTCGGTGGTGGTGCGGTTCCTGGAGCGTTGGTCCTTGTTGGCGGCGACCCGGGAATCGGAAAGTCCACCCTGCTCCTCCAGTGCGCGGCGGGGATTGCCGAAAGCAGCGGTCCCGTGTTGTATGTCACGGGCGAGGAGTCAGCGCAACAGGTGCGTTTGCGTGCAGACCGGTTGGGGCTGAATTCGGACAATCTCTTCATTCTGTCGGAGACGCACCTCGACACGATTCTGCAGCAGGCCGAGAAGATGAACCCGGCGGTGATCGTCGTCGACTCGATTCAGACTGTCTATGTGGATGACATTACATCAGCGGCAGGGAGCGTGAGCCAGGTACGAGAGTGCACGGCGCGCTTGATAGCCTATGCCAAGCCACGTGACGTGACTGCGTTCCTGGTGGGACATGTCACCAAAGAGGGAGCCATCGCCGGCCCCCGGGTGCTCGAGCACATGGTGGACGCGGTGCTCTATCTCGAAGGAGAGCGCTTCCAGCAGTACCGGATCTTACGCGCCGTCAAGAATCGCTTCGGCTCGACCGACGAGGTCGGGGTGTTTGAGATGGTTGAAGCCGGGATGCGCGAGGTCCACAACCCGAGCGAAGCCTTTCTTGAGGAACGCTCGCAGAATTCGGCCGGCTCGACGGTCATCGTCACGATTGAGGGTACCCGGCCGATCCTGGTGGAAGTGCAGGGGTTAACGACCTCGGCGGCGTACGGAAACGCCAGGCGTACCGCGAACGGGTTTGATATTAGCCGGTTGCAGATGCTGGTGGCCGTGCTGACGAAGCGAGTGGGATTGCCGCTCGCCGATCAGGACATCTACGTCAATGTGGTGGGTGGCTTGCGAGCGATTGAGCCGGCGGCGGATCTGGGAGTCGCGCTGGCGATTGCGTCGAGCTACCGCGAACAGCGGGTAGATGGCCGGCTGGCGGTGGTTGGCGAGGTGGGGTTATCGGGCGAGCTGCGCTCGGTCAGCCAGCTGGAGCGGCGGATGGGTGAGGCGTCGAAGCTGGGATTTGAACGGGTGCTGGTGCCGGCGACCCTGGGACGTGGCATGGCGCGGCCGCCGGAGAATATTCAAGTGCTCAGAGCCAGTAGTCTGGGCGAAGCGATCGAGATAGCGCTGGGGAGCGATCGAACCTAGTGCCGGTCGGCCAGCGCGACAATCGCGTCACTCAGGCTATTGACGGGATCTTCGGGCGCAACACTGAGCGCCGCGTGACCCATCTTGTTGAGCCGGGCGGGGTTGCTGACGAGCGAGGTTATTGTGCTCACCAACCTGTCCGGCGTCAGCTCATCCTGGGGAATAATGACGGCCGCGCCCCGGTCAGCGAGTACCCGAGCGTTCTTTAGTTGTTCATCCGCACCCGGCAGCGGGACGAGCACGGACGGTATACCCAGCGTCGCGAGCTCGGCCACAGTTCCGGCTCCCGAACGGCCGACGACGAGCGCGGCGCTGGCATAGATGTGTGCCAGCTCGCCGCTTACCCGTTCAACCGGGTGATAGCGAATACGCTTATCGGGCGCGAGCTTATCTCGCAATTGCACCAGGCGCGCGTGATCGCCGTTGCCCGACTGTGGCCCGCACTGGTGGATGACCGCGACATGCTCTAATAGCTTCGGCAATGCATCAGCGACCACATCGTTCAGGGCATGCGCGCCCTGAGCGCCGCCGGTAACATACACGAGCGGTAGTTCTGACGGGATGTCGAACAGGGTGAGCAGCATCTCACGCTTGCCCTGACAGACAGAGGATCGAATCGGGTTCCCGGTGACGACGACCTCGGTCCCGTTGCGCGTGCAGATCTTGCCGGGGCCGGCGAAGGAGAGCGCGACGACGTCACAGAAGCGAGCGTTGATACGGGTCGCGAGCCCGAGACTCGCCGTCTGTTCGTGGGTGATGCTTGGAATGCCGCACATTCTCCCGGCAATAACAGTGGGGACGCTGACGAAACCGCCGGTGGAGAAGATGACGTGCGGCATGATCCTGCGCAGCAGCGCGCGAGCCTCCCAGATACCGACTGGAATTCTGAGCGCGTCGACGACGGTAGCGCGCGCGAGATAGCGACGCAGCTTCCCGGTTCGGACGGTGTAAAAGGGGATGTCATGCTCGGCAGCCGCCTGCCCTTCATAAACCCGTCTCCGAGCCAATCCAGTATAGTTCGACGTCCATCCGGCGCCGGAGCTCGTCAGCTACCGCCACGGCTGGAGAAATGTGCCCGCCGGTACCACCGCCGGCTATAACAACCCTCAGACGGTCGGTCGGCGGGTGCGTGCTAGACTCATAAATCAACGGAACGGCCTTTCGGACAGATGGACAGGTAGCCCTGCATAACTATAACCAAGCGATGCCCAAACGGATCCTTAACCTTCTCTCAGTTTTGGCGTACAGACGATCCATTTTCGGTTGCGACCGGTATACGAAGGCGCGCTCCGCATGAGAACGCAACACGGGACGCTTTTCGCAGTACTGATCGCGACCTTGATGGTCATCGCTGCGGACCAGCTCACAAAAGAAATTATTGTGCGTACGATCGGACCGGGGGCCGATCGGCACTCGATCGAGATCATTCCCCGGTTCTTTCACTTCACCTTCGTGCGCAACACAGGCAGCGCCTTCGGACTGTTCCAGGGTCAATCGGCGCTCTTAACGGTTCTTGCGATTGGCGCGATCATTTTCCTGGCCGCTTACTATTTTCGCAAGGCCCGGCACGATTCATTAGTGGCGATCGGTCTCGCGCTACAGCTCGGTGGCGCAGTTGGAAACGTTGTGGACCGTTTTCGCTACGGATACGTCGTCGATTTTTTAGATTTTCCGCGCTTTCCGACCTTCAACCTCGCAGACAGCGCCATCACCATAGGAGTCGTGCTGCTCATGTACGCATTGATCTTCCGGGACTACGAGAAGAGTGAACCCTCCAAAGAGCCACAATTACAGTCAACCGGCGAGGATTCGTGAGCGTGTCAGGTGCATTCATTCTGAAACTTACCGTGCCGGACGAAGAACAGGGCGTGCGGCTCGATCGCCTGGTTACCCAACACTTGTCGGACACGAGCCGGTCGTACGTGCAGCGTCTGATTGAAGGTGGCGACGTGCTTGTCAGTGGTGTGCCACAGCGGCCAAGCTACAAGGTGAATGTCGGCGACCAGATTGAGGTGCGCGTCCCCCCACCAGAGGTGCCGGCGGACGTGCGTCCTGACGAGATCCTCGTCCCCATCGTCTACGAAGATGAAGACCTCATGATCTTTGACAAGCCCGCCGGCCTTGTCGTCCATCCGGCGCCGGGTCATGAGCATGGCACCCTGGTCAACGCCTTCAAGTGGTTGCGGCCGGAATCGGTTGACCCAGCAAGTCCGCGTCCGGGCCTGATTCATCGCCTCGATAAAGACACCTCCGGGTTGATCGTCGTGGCTAAACACGAACAGGCACGCCTGCACCTGCTGAAGGTGTGGCAAGAGCGCGAGGTGGTCAAGCAGTACACCGCTCTCGTCATTGGTGCGTTACCCGAAACGTCAGCTCACGTCGACGCCCCGATCGGCCGCGACCCGAACAACCGCAAACGCATGGCGGTAGTCTCGTCGGGAAGGCCCGCTCGTAGTCACTTGCGAACGGTGGCGCGTTACAAGGGCTATTCACTGCTAGACGTAACGATCGAAACCGGGCGCACCCACCAGATCAGGGTGCATTGCGCGTTTGTGGGGCACCCCATTGCAGGGGATGCCACGTACGGCGGTGCGGTGCGCGATCTCGACTTGCAACGGCAGTTTCTGCACGCGCGTTACCTCAAGTTTATGCTGCCGAGTGGGGAGCCGTTGGAAGTCGAGTCGCCGCTACCCGCGGACCTTACCGCGGTCCTTGATGAGCTCGAGTCACGGACGTGAGTGACCGCCTGGTTGAGGCGATCCAGGACATCTATCGCCACGCCGTCTCCCAGGTCTTACCTGAGGTAGTCGTCTCGAAAGCGCTTCAGCTGCAGGATGGTGACCGTCTGGGCATCGGTGAATGGACGTTCGACGTCTCCAACCGTCCGGTGTTCGCCATCGCGGTCGGCAAAGCCTCCCGTGAAATGATGCACGCCGTCGAGTCCATTCTCGGCGATCGGCTACGTGACGGCATCGTGGTCACCAAGTCTGTCGACGATAGTCTGGCGCTCCGGTCAAGAGTGCTGATAGGCGCACATCCCGTTCCAGATGAACGATCCCTGGAGGCAGGCGCCGCGGTACTGGAGTTCTCAAGGGCGATACCGGACGGTGCGTTGGTGCTGTGTCTCTTATCGGGCGGAGGGTCGGCGCTGATGGAGTCGTTGCGGCCCGGGCTCTCTCTGGACGACCTGCAGGGCACGACTCGCGCACTCCTCAGGGCTGGCGCGTCGATACATGAGCTCAACGCTGTCCGGGCACGCATGAGCGCGATGAAAGCGGGTGGGCTGTTGGCACATCTCCAGAACGTCGAGGTCGTGAATCTGGTGATCTCGGATGTGCTGGGTGATGATCTGGCGACCATCGCCAGTGGCCCGACGGTTCCGCGGTATACATC
Organism: uncultured Chloroflexia bacterium; assembly: GCA_963729445.1. Lineage (GTDB taxonomy): Bacteria > Chloroflexota > Chloroflexia > Thermomicrobiales > CFX8 > JACCZH01. Next base: position 139,161 of record CAVSNU010000002.1, on the reverse strand, counting down.
TGAGCCTGCAGAGCAGATCTTGAGCCGCTACGAGGTCGATCAGCCGCTGCCCGACGATGAACGTCACGCAGCCGTTTCGTCACCGAAGACCCTCATTCTGGCCAATCTCGACGTCGCGATCGACGCGGCGGCGCAGGCCGCGTCTCGACACGGATACGAGCCGGTGGTGCTCTCCCGATCCTTGAGCGGGGAGGCCCGGCACGTCGCGACGACACTCGCGTCCGTGGTGGCCGATACACGAGGTGGAGGCACCTCCATTCCTCGCAAGTGCTGCATTATCGTGGGAGGAGAGACCACCGTAACGGTGCGTGGCGCGGGTACCGGGGGCCGCAATACCGAGGGCGCTCTGGCGGCGGCCTTGCGGTTACAGGGCGTTGATGACGTCGCGATGGGATTTCTCGCCACGGATGGTGATGATGCCGAGACCAACGTGGCCGGCGGCATTGTGTCGGGCTCGACGATCACGGCCGGTAATCTTCTGCAGGCACGGCGTGCGCTTGATGAGAACGACACGTTCACGTTCCTGAGGAGTGTGGGCGCTGCCTGGGGGCTCGGCCCAACCGGAACCAATGTCAACGATCTGGTGATTGGGATTGTGGTCTGACTCTTCCGTTCTCCCTGAAGCCGCGGTATTCTCTCTTGAACACTCCGGCCCTGATGTGAAAGGACGTTGACCTTCGATGAATGTGAGCGAGGCAATTGTCGCCATTCTCGCAGAGAGCGGGATTGAGTACATTTTCGGAGTTCCGGGCGATACCGGCATGGATTTCTACGATGCTCTCTACCACAATGAGGGCCGTATTCAGCACATCATGACCCGCGACGAGCGCTCTGCTTCGTTCATGGCCGATGCATACGCCAGAGTGACTGGCAAGGTGGGCGTCTGCGAAGGACCGAGCGGTGGTGGGGCGACCTATATCGTCCCTGGCGTCGCGGAGGCACACGGGTCGTCCGTGCCGCTGCTCTGCCTGACATCTGATACTCCCATGAGGCAGCAAGGGCGCGGTGTCCTGACCGAGCTCGACCAGCCGCTCCTCTTTCAGGCAGTGACGAAATGGTCCGCCCGGTTGACGACGGCTGACACTGCCGCGGACATGATTCGACGAGCGCTGCGTCTCGCCACGACCGATCGAACCGGCGCAGTGGCACTATCGATGCCGGCCGATGTTCTCGGCGCTGAGGTTGATGCGCGGGACGTCTATGGCGCGCCCGAGTTTGGTGTTGCTCCTGCTGCGCGGACACGAGCAGCGGTAGAGAGCGTCGAGGCGGCGGCCGCCCTCGTTCGCGACGCACGGCGCCCGGTCATTGTCGCTGGCGGCGGGGTCATCCTCTCGCGGGCCTGGGATGCGTTGACACGCTTCGCCGAGGCCGCGTCGATTCCTGTCGGGACCTCAATCAACGGCAAGGGCAGCATCGTCGAGACGCATCCTCTCAGTCTGGGTGTCGTCGGCGGCAACGGCGCCCGGCCGTATGCCAATGAGATCATCGCTGGATGTGACCTGTTGATTCTCGTCGGCACGCGAACCGATTCGACAACAACACAGAACTGGACCTTGCCGCCGAGACATCCGGGTCCAAACGTCATTCACATCGACGTTGACCCCTGGCAGGTTGGGAACAACTATCGAACAGACGTCAGTCTGGTTGGGGATGCCAGGCTGGTGCTGGAGGATCTGACGGACGCCCTGGGCACACGTGGCGAGGACGGCGACCGCCGCGTGTGGCTTGATGGTATCGCCACCGCCAAGCGAGGGTACTTCCAGAGTCAGCAGTCGTTCACGCAGTCAGACAGTCAGCCGATCAAGCCGCAGCGGGTGATCAGCACCCTGAAGGAGCTAGTTGAGAAAGACACGATCCTTGTCGCGGATCCCGGCACGCCGACGCCGTACATCTGCGCGCAATATGAGCTCGAGCTTCCAGGGCGCTATACGGTGATCCCACGGGCCCACGGCGGGCTGGGATTTGCTTTGCCTGCCTGTGTCGGCGCGTACTATGGGGCGGGGAACCGCCGGACGGTGGCGCTTATGGGTGACGGCTCGTTTGGAATGTCAGTTGGCGAGCTGGAGACGATCAGCCGCCTCAACCTCCCGATTGTGCTGATTCAGTTCAATAATGGCGCGTTTGGATGGATCAAAGAGCTCCAGCACCTCTACCATGACGACCGCTACTTCTCGGTTGACTTCAACCCCGTTGATTACGCGGCTATCGCGCGAGGATTCGGCCTCAAGGCCTGGCAGGTGACCGATCCGGCCGACCTGAAGAAGACACTGCAAGCGGCGCTGGCGGATGGCGGACCGTGTTTCGTCGATATCGTGTCCGAATCGCCGATCACCGAAACGCCACCCGTTCACGCTTGGCTTGCTGCCGAGGCTGCACGCGCATAGGCTGGAGATAATCACATGCCCAGGCCTTTCATCATGGATGTGGATACCGGGGTTGATGATGCAATGGCGTTGGCACTGGCGACGTCGCTCGGCGAAGGTGAACTGGTTGCGGTGACGACCGTCGCCGGAAATGTTCCGGTTGAGCGGGCGACGGAGAACACCTTGAAAGTCCTCAGCTGGCTGGGCAGCGACGTGCCGGTGTACCGGGGAATGTCGCTGCCTCTGTGTCGGCCGCTCCATACCGCGACCCACGTGCACGGCGACGACGGGCTCGGGGGCTGGCGGCCACCGGCTGCAACTCGTGGTATTGAAGATCTCTCCGCTCCAGAGGCGATCATCCAGATTGCACGCGAGCATCGAGGCGAGATCGATGGAGTATTCGTCGGTCCGCTCACGAATCTTGCGATAGCGCTGGCGCTTGAACCACAGCTCGCCGGCTGGTTCAGGCACGTGACGATCATGGGCGGTGCGTTTTTTAACCCCGGAAACGTGACCGCGGCTGCGGAGTTCAATATCTACGTCGATCCAGAAGCAGCCGCGGCGGTCGCTCGATCGGGGTTGCCAACCACGTGGATTGGTCTTGACGTAACACACCAGGTGGCATTAACTATGGAGATCTGGCGGACGCTGGAGACGGCGACGGAACCGAGGGCGGTGCTGGTCCGAGAGGTTTGCCGTCAGAAGCTAAAGGCACAACCTACACGTCAGGTGTATTTGCATGACCCTTTGACCGTCGCAGTCAGGGCATATTCTGACCTCGTTACTACCCGGCAGGGGCAGGTCAGAGTTGATGTCGGCCATTTCTTACGGGGAGAGACACGGATCGTTGACGACGATGGGCCGGCTGCGGTTGCTAGCGACGTCGACTCTGACCGGTTCCTGGATCTGTTTCGTACCGCGCTGGGGATCTCGTCCGTGTAGGATGGCGCACACCGTAGCGTTCCAGCGGTGATGCTCCACGCTACGCGACACGGAGGTGGAACGGTGCTGAACCCTCACCTTGGAATGAATCAACTGCCTTTACAGGACCGCGATCTGCTGCAGCGGTTGAACCTGTATTTCGACTCTCTCGAACAGCGGCTTCAACACGGTGAAGGTTGGATCATCTTCAACGCGAGCGGGCCCCGGTCGACCCGGATTACGCAGTACCTGCTGCAGCGCCTTCGTGAGGCGTCACTGCTGTCGCACTATTTCGTTCCATGGCGTGATTTCTCCCTCACCTCGTACATGGTGGAGGTTGAGCTGCAGTCGCTTCAATCGACGTCAGGGGAACTCTTTGGTGATCGCAAGCGGGAGTATGAGATTGCCACCAGAGTGTCACAGCAGACCATGATCAGAATGGTGACGGCCGATCTCTTGATCGTCAACGGATTGTTGCCGCGTCATGGCCACGAAGTCCGCTACTTGAATGACACGATCGAGAGTCGCTACCGTAGCCGGCTCGCGACGATCATCGTCACCCCGGAACAGCCACATGAACTTGAACAGGACGTGACGCGTCTGGCAGACCATGGGGTCGAAACGTGGGGGCGGCTCGCACATCGTCTCTACGAGACGAACCTGATCGCTGTGTGAGCGCCGCTGTCTGTACCCTACGACGATCGGATCAGGGCGGAGTCGGCGACGGCGTACAGCGGCTCGCGCGCCGCTGGATCGTCGATGAAGCTCAGCCGCTGCTTGGCGCGCTCGACAAACTTGCGAGCTGTGCCAACGGCTTCATCCAGCGCGCCCGATTCGCGAATTGAGGTCGCTACGATGCGCAGCTCTTCGTCGGAGGTGGTTGCTCCGTCCACAATTCGGCGGACGGCGGTGGCGGTGGGGCTACCGTCTGCGCGCGCCATGAAGAGCATCGTCGGCAAGGTGATGGTGCCCTGGCGAAGATCGAGACCGGCTGGTTTCCCGATCTCCTCGGTTGAGCCGCGCAGATCAAGGACATCGTCGACGATCTGGAAAGCCATTCCAACGTCCGCGCCGAAATCGCGCATGGCTTCGATTTCCGCTTCAGAGGCGTGCGCGACGATGGCACCCATTTCCGCCGCTCCTGCGAATAGCGAGGCGGTCTTGCCGAAGATGCGGCGCTCGTAGTCTTCGCGGGTCTGCTCAAGGCTGTGCGCGGTGAGAATCTCGTGCAATTGACCGTCACAGATATAGCCGAGCGTCGAGGCGAAGACTGCGACAACTCGGGGATTCATCGTCTCAGCCGCGAGCATGGCGGAGCGGGCGAAGAGATAATCTCCGAGCATAATCACTGTGCCGGTATCGAACATCGAGTTCAAGGTGGGCTTGCCGCGCCGAAGCTGCGCGCGGTCAATGGTGTCGTCATGAACGAGGGACGCCGTGTGCAGCATCTCAATTCCGGCGGCGGCCGGAACGAGGCTGGCGAGGTCGTACTCGAACGGCTTCGCACTCAGGAGCAGCAGCAACGGTCGTAAGCGTTTGCCGCCCGCGCCAATGAGCGTGTCGACGATGTCACCCAGCATTGGAAAGTTGATTTCGGCGGCTTCGCGCAGCCGCGTTTCGACTGCGTCGAGATCTGGACGCAGATTTTGAACGACCTCAGCGAACTCCATGGAGGGCTGCATTCCTATCATTGCTACCGCGACCCGTTCGCCGTGGTCTGTTGCGTCTCGAATCAAAGAGGCGCACCCGATCGCTGCGATTATACGGACCGGCCGCAAACCGGGTCAATTTTTTCGTGATTTCCCACACAATACTTGATTCAGTAGCATCGTGCCATGCAAGATCGGTCATGGGCTGCGTAGAATGAGCGGCCGGACGACCCGTTGCATGTTGAAACGCGATCGCAACGATCGCATCGGTCTGAACGAATTGGACATGCCCGCACGCGCCGCGTGTCCGTAAGCCCATTCCAGGAGGACATGCGTGGATTTTCACCAGGATTACCAGACCCGTCGCCGCAGACGACCATGGGACCGCGTCAGCTGGTGGTACAGCCTGGTTCTGGTTTTACCGATCGTCCTCCTGGCGGCAATGGCTGGCCTATCGGGAACCGATGAGGCAGCCGAAGGGGTGGAGGCAACTCCCGAACAGGCGATGGGGGGCACTGTCCAGAACATACCTTCCGCCATCCGGCGCGAGGTGCCCCCGCCGGATCCCGCGGTTGCCGGACAGTTAACAGCGCGGGCGGCGCTGGTTGTGGATCTGACGAGCCGTGAGGCGCTGTTCGACCTGGATGCTGATGCCCGGGTGGCGCCGGCAAGCACCATGAAGATTGTCACGGCTCTGGTCGCGAGAAGGGTGCTGGCTCTGGACGATGTGGTTGTGATCGAAGGGTCCGACCTGATACTTGGAGACGATTATTCCAAGATGGGACTTCAGGAAGGCGATCGCACGACTGTGCGTGAACTACTCTACGGAACGCTCATCGTGTCGGGCGGTGATTCCGCGCTAGCGCTGGCACGTGCCGGCGGGCAGCGTCTGGACCCCTCGTCCACGAACCCCACGCAACGCTTCGTAGACGAGATGAACGCATATGCTGCAGAGATTGGCATGGCCGGCTCGCACTTCGCCAACCCGGTTGGGATCGACGCTGAAGATCACTACTCGACTGCCTGGGACATGGTCCGAGCGACAGAGCAGTTGCTCGCCGACCCGGTTCTGGCGCAGATCGTGGCAACTCCAGAGGCAACCATCACTCTGGGCGGCCAGGTTGGGCGTGAGCTGTACCTGGTCTCTACAAATGAACTGGTGCTGGACGGGGAGTCGTTCGGTGTCAAGACTGGCTCGACCGAGCTAGCCGGCGAGTGCCTGGTGAATGCCACCTGGAAGGGTGACCATCAGGTAGTGACCGTCATTATGGGTAGCAGGGACCGCTACCTGGACACCCGGACGTTGTTAGGCTCTATTGGATAATCCGCTCGTCGTCTGGTACCCAGGACGGCAGCACGTGAGCTAGCAGGGGCCCGGTGTACACTTGACGTCGCGTCGTAGTATTGAGTGTTGTTCTGCACGAAATGAGCGCGGCGAATGCTCTATATGCAGACGAGCGTCCTTAGCATACTGATACCTGGGGCAGTGGCGCGCGACGATCATGCGCAATCCTGCGGCGCTCGGGGAGGGCGTGCTTGATTTCACAATCTGACTACGAGACGCAGCAACCCACACGACAGCGCCGAAGACGCCGTTGGGAACGCGTCAGTTGGTGGTATAGCCTGATTCTGGCTGTGCCGCTCGCTATTCTGCTGGTGATTACCGTCTGGCCCAGCGGTGGAGATGGCGATGGCCTGACCGGCGTCGTGCGAGACGCGTATACCGACAAGCCAGTGTCTGGCGCCATGGTCTCTTCCTCTGGATCCTCTTCAACGACCAATGAGGATGGTGAATTCAACGTTGCCGAGCGTGACGCGACTGCACTGACAGTCTCGCGCGAGAACTATGAAGCCACCCAGATCACCGTTACGCCGGGCGCGGAGAGTCTTGACATCGCGATCCGGCCGACGACGCTCGAAGGCCAAGTAACGAACCAACACAACGGTGAGCCTATGAGCGGCGTCACCGTTATCGCGACCGGTGAGGGGAACGCGACCGTTAAGGCCGTCACCGACGATGATGGGCGTTACGTCCTTGTAGACGTTCCGCGTAACGCAACGGTCAGCGTCGACGTTGAAGGTTATTCTCCCAATACGCAGACCGCTGGTGAAACCCTGACGATGGATTTCGCGATTCGTGCGGACGTTATGACTGGTCTTGTGACCGACGACACTGGTGCACCGCTGCCTGACGCTACGATTCAGGTTGGCGAAGCGATCGCAACAAGCGGCCCGGATGGCAGGTACCAGCTGGACGGCGTGCCTGACTCGGGTAGCGTGGTGGTCAAGAAATCAGGCTACCGCGAAGTGCTCTCCGAAGAGCTGCCGGACAACATGACTTTCGACGCGTCGTTGACTCGTTTCGCTGTGAAAGCTGTATACGCGACCGCGTTGACCGCTGCCAATGATGAAAGCTGGAATGGTCTGCTCGAGATCGCCGACACTACCGAGGTGAACTCGATTGTGGTCGATCTGAAAGACTCCAGCGGCCAGGTCCTTCACAACACCAGTGTGCCGCTAGCCCACGAGATCGGCGCCGTCAACGAGCACTTCGATCCCAAGCAGAAGCTCGCCGACATGGACGAAAGAGACCTCTACACCATCGCGCGAATCGTAGTATTTGAAGACCCGATTCTGGCGGCAAAGCGACCGGAACTAGCGATCAAGGACTCGACAACAGGAGGTCTCTGGGTAACCTGGGACGGCCTGGCCTGGGTGAACGCTCACCAACGAGCCGTATGGCAGTACAACATCGATCTGGCTGTCGAGGCCGCAAGCATGGGGTTTGACGAGATCCAGCTTGACTACATTCGTTTCCCAACGGACGGCTTGCTGGAAACCGCTGACTACGGTAGCGACTTCAACGAAGAGACTCGATCCGAGGCTATTACTGAGTTTCTCAAACAGATGCACACCGCGCTTGCCCCGACCGGTGCATACTTGGCGGTGGATATCTTCGGCTTTACGCTCTTTGAAGAATCTGACGGTGGTATCGGACAACAGCTCGAGTTGATCGAGCCCTATGTTGACGTCATTTGTCCGATGATTTATCCATCGCACTTTCATCCGGGAGCCATGGGGCTCGATATCCCGAATAATTATCCGTACGAAGTGATCCTCTGGAGTTTGCAGAGTGGTGCTGAACGCATCGGCGACAAGAGTCATAAATTACGGCCCTGGCTGCAGGACTTCTCCTATGGAGAAGGTATCGAATATGGCACGGCGGAGCTGCGCGCGCAGATCGAGGCCTCCAATGACTTTGGGGCTCCCGGTTGGCTGGTTTGGAATGCGGCGAATGTCTATAGCACCGATGCCTTTGCGAAGGAATAGATCACTCGCGAAGCGTCTCTTGCCCGATCCTGTTCAGTGAAAACGTGACTACCCTATGACCGTCGATCAGGATCGAATGTTGGCGCCCGTGGCATCTCGCTCGGTGGCGCCTTACCTGCTTGCAATGCGGCCGAAACAGTGGATGAAGAACGCCCTCGTTTTCGCCGCACTCGTCTTCTCTCACAAGCTGTTTGATCTCGGCGCGATCGTTGAGGTCACGCTGGCGTTCCTCGCGTTCTGTCTGGCGAGTAGCGCCGTGTACCTCCTCAACGATCTTCGCGATCGTGAGTCTGACAGGCTGCATCCGGTCAAGCGCTTCCGGCCAATCGCCGCCGGGAAGGTGCCCCCTGAGCAGGCGATGGTCATGGCGGCCCTCCTGCCGGTGGGCGCTCTGGCACTGGGCTTCTACCTGACACCGTTCTTTGCGGGCGTTCTCGCGGCCTATATGCTGCTGAATGTCTCGTACTCGCTGTACCTGAAGCACTTTGTGATCGTTGACGTCTTCGCGATCTCAGCCGGCTTTGTGTTGAGAGCGGCTGGAGGCGCGGTGGTGCTGGCGGTACCGATCAGCCCGTGGCTCTATGTTTGCACGATCGTATTGTCGCTCTTCATAGGATTCGGCAAGCGTCGTAGCGAGCTCATGCTGCTTGAGGACGACGCCGGTGCGCATCGGAAGAACCTCAACGAATACAGCCCCGCACTCTTAGACCAATACATCGTGATCACGGCTGGTGCGACGGTGATGGCCTACTCGCTCTATACGTCTTTGGCTCCGACGCTTCCGGAAAACCATCTGATGATGGCCACGATTCCGTTCGTGCTCTATGGAATATTTCGATACCTCTATCTCGTTCAACAACAACACGAGGGTGGCGCGCCAGAACAGCTGATCTTGACCGATCTTCCGCTCCTGGCGTCTGTCTTCCTCTGGGGCGTCGCGAGTGTGATCATTCTGTATGGCCCCTGGGCATGACATCTGTAATGGCTCCAAAGTTGAGTCGATCCTTGTCAAGGTTTAGGATAGGTGTTAGACTAGACTAACCGGTGACGACAGTATGCGACACGCCCAATGCCGTCCTCGGTATCGCAAATCGTTCCCTATGCAACATAATTGATGGGCGGTTTGGAGGGACAAATTCATGTCAATGGTGCGGAAGCGTGGTAGCCGCGATCCGGAGCGCATTCGGCACGAGATGGAGGACATCTTCCACTCCATGTTTATTCATGCCAAGAGTGTTCAGCGGCGGGTCCCAAACGGGCTTGTCCTTACCTGGCGACCACCGATTGAGGTGTACGAAACCGAAGACGCGCTCTTCGTATTGGCGGAGATCTCGGGGATCAGTCAGGAAGAAATCGAAGTTGCGATTGACGACCGGGTGCTGACAATTCGGGGCGAGCGACCACCTCTCTGCGACGAGGCCCAGCGCTCCATCCATGAGATGGGCATTCTGTACGGTCCTTTTGCTGCTGACGTCTACCTTCCATTTGCCGTCGACTACGAGCATATCCAGGCATCGTACGAGAACGGTCTCTTGCGCGTCCGGCTCCAACGCGTGCAGCCGACTCGCGTAGCAATCAACCTGCAAAGTCAATAACGCATGTAACACATGTGTCGGTGAGCCGCGGCAACGCCTGCATCGCCACCCGGCTCCCCACACACTAGGGATAAAGGAGTCATCCATTGGTGGATGAACGCAACACTTTCGACGAGAATGAATCGGAACTATCGTCTGCTGACGACACGTCACAGGCAGAGAGCGTTGAGCGTCGGGTGCTTCCGGTGCTGCCCCTCCGCGGGACTGTCGTTCTACCGCTCACGGTCGTACCGCTCGCAGCTGCGCAACCGCGCTCGCTGCGATTGATAGACGCGGTCGCGTCTGGAGACCGCACCGTGGTGCTCGTCATGCAGAACGACGCTGAGACTGAAGGCGCCGGCCCCGGTGAGACTCGCGAGATCGGCACCCTTGCAACGATTCACCAGATGATGCGTGTGCCCGACGGCTCGGTTCGCCTGGCCGTGCAGGGACTCAAGCGCGTGAAGATTGTTGAGTGGGTAGCCGAGGACCCCTATCTCACCGCGGTCATCGAAGACTACGACGAGCAACAAGCCGGCGAGGAAGACATCGAGACCGAGGCGCTCATGCGCTCGACCACGGAGCTCTTCCAGCGTTTGGTCAGTCTCGTCTCGAACTTGCCGGATGAACTGGTCACGACAGCCGTCAATGTCGATGACCCGCTCCAGCTGGTCTATCTCATCGCGTCGAACCTGCGCATGGACCCGGAAGAGCGGCAGGAGCTGCTTGAGTACGACACCGTGCGTGAGAAGCTCCAGAAGATCTCGGCATTCATGACCAAGGAGCTCGATCTCCTTGAACTCGGTAAGAAGATCCAGGGTGAAGTTCAGGAAGAAGTTGGACGCACCCAGCGCGAGTACTATCTTCGCGAGCAGCTGAAGGCTATCCAGCGCGAGCTCGGAGAGACTGATGGCCAGGAGGCTGAGGTCGAAGAGCTGCGCGAGAAGATCGAGTCGGCGGGTATGCCCGAAGAGGCCGAACGTGAGGCGCGACGTGAGCTTGACCGGCTCTCGAAGCTGCCGCCGGCGGCAGCCGAGTATGGTGTTATCAAGACATATCTCGACTGGCTGACATCGTTGCCGTGGAAGACCTCGACCGAGGACACGATTGATGTCAAGAAGGCCCGCGAGATTCTGGATCGCGACCACTGGGACATGGAACGGCCGAAGGATCGCATTCTGGAGTACCTGGCCGTGCGGCGTCTGCGACAGGCGCGCGTTGAAGCCGGCGAAGAGATCGACGGCCGGGAGCCGATTCTGTGCTTCGTTGGGCCGCCGGGCGTCGGTAAGACCTCTCTGGCGCAAGGTATCGCTGAGGCACTGGGCCGGGAGTTCACGCGCATGTCGCTTGGTGGCGTGCGTGACGAAGCAGAGATTCGGGGCCACCGGCGCACCTACATCGGCGCGATGCCGGGCCGGATTATTCAGGCCATTCGCCGGGCAGGCGCGAACGACCCGGTGTTCGTGCTTGATGAGATCGACAAGATGGGGAATGACTGGCGTGGTGATCCTTCCTCGGCCCTGCTCGAGGTCCTGGATCCGGAGCAGAACGACACATTCCGCGACCACTATCTGGATGTGCCGTTCGACCTGAGCAAGGTCATGTTCATCACCACCGCGAACCTGCTGGACCCGATTCCAGCACCGCTGCGTGACCGCATGGAGATCATCCAGCTCTCGGGTTACACGGACGACGAGAAGCTCAATATCGCCAAGCGGTATCTGGTGCCGAAGCAGATGAAGTCACATGCGCTCTCGCCCGACGAGATCGTGTGGGAAGACGACGCCATTCTCGCGATCATCCAGAACTACACTCGTGAGAGCGGCGTGCGGAACCTAGAGCGCGAGGTCGGATCTGTCTGCCGCAAGCTGGCGACACGGTTGGCCGCCGGCGATGAGCTGCCAGACGCGGTGACCCGTGAGCGGGTACGCGAGTACCTGGGTCGTCCACGCTACTTCTTCGAGGAGCTGGCGACCCGCACGTCGAACCCTGGTGTCGCCATCGGAGTAGGCGTGACCGCGGTCGGCGGAGACATCATGTTTATCGAGACCAGCCAGTATGCTGGTCGCGGTGGGCTCACGATTACCGGTCAGCTAGGCGACGTCATGCGCGAGTCAGCACAGGCGGCCATGTCGTTCGTTCGAGCGCGAGCCAGTGATCTGGGCATCGATCCAGCACCTGTTCAAGGAGATCGACATCCACGTTCACGTACCGGCTGGTGCAACGCCCAAGGATGGGCCGTCAGCTGGTGTTGCCCTGACGACGGCGCTCGTGTCGTTGCTGACTGGCATCGCGGCTCGCGAGGATGTTGCGATGACTGGTGAGATCACCTTGCGTGGTCAGGTGTTGCCAGTGGGTGGCATCAAGGAGAAGGCACTTGCGGCGCAGCGTGCGGGCGTTACGACGTTCATCATTCCGCGGCGCAATGAGGTCGACCTTGATGACCTGCCGGAGAATCTGATCCAAGAGCTCAACATCGTCCTGGTTGATACGATCGATGAAGCTCTGCAAGTCGCGCTACCTGAGGAGTTCACTCTGCGGCGTGAGACGCCCAGGGATGGGCTGAAAGCGTCGGGGGCGACGGAGAGCCGGGATAAGGTCGCCGCGAAGTCTGCGGATTAACCAGACCCTCTAACGCAACGCACAGGAGATTTCAGAACGAGAACCGCCCGCGGCACAAATGCCGCGGGCGGTTTTACGCTGTCGGTTGGAGACCGGGTGGTCAGGAGACGAGTGCTCCCGACCGTTTCGCGGCGCTCTCAACAAGAGTGCTGAACGGCTTGAGATGCTCACTGTGGGACTGGAACATCATTTCCGGGTGCCACTGCACCCCGAGCACGAATGTTTTGTCAGGGTGTTCAACGCCTTCGATTGACCCGTCGGAGGACGTCGCGCTCAGTCGCAGCTCAGGGGCGATGTCGCGTATCGACTGATGATGAAACGAGTTCACCTGGACCGTCTCGGCGCCGTAGGTGTTCGCAAGCAGGCTACCCGGCATAGCGGTGACGTCGTGACCTGGTTCGTCCTTGGGAATGCTGAGATCTTGTTGGCGGTGACTCAGCTCTGCGGAGAACTGGTCGGCAACGTCCTGGTAGAGGGTACCTCCCAGTGCGACGTTGAGGATCTGGATACCGCGGCAGATACAGAGCGTTGGGATGTCGCGCTCAACGGCCTTGCGAGCGAGCTCGAGTTCAAGCGCATCCCGGCCCTCGTGGATGCCGGCGGTCTTCTCGTGCACATCGGTGCGCACCGTAGCGACCGGGGTGGATGTCACCGCCACCGCTTAAGACAAGGCCGTCGACGAGCTCCAGAAGCTGGTCGATGTTGCCCGCTTGAGGTGGAATAACGATGGGTACGCCGCCGGCCGCTTCGACCGCCTCCGTGTAGGAATTCGCGATGGCGTAGCGGTGAAACGAGCCGTGTTCCTGGGTGTCGTCCATCGGCGTTGGCGTTATTCCGATAACCGGTTTGCGTGACATCTTGACATCCTCGTCTCTATAGGTATAATACCCAGTCGCTGCTGCAGATCGGGCATCCGATCGGGCGGCAGGTACCAAGGCTCAAGATACGCTGAGCCGGACGATCTCGCAAGGGCAGCGACGATCTTCCTTGACACCGGACGGGTCAATTGGTATCATCTTTAAACGCCCGTCACGGCGGGTGTTATTCAAGATGACTCTGGAGCACCTTAACAACTGAGACGTGATTCGTACCTGGAGAGGGTCGACGCCACGGTCCGGAGCTGCGCGACACGCTGGCTGGACGGTGGACGTTTCCAAGAATACTCTGTGAGTAGGGCTGCTTTTATGGCAGCACTTTGATGGAGAGTTTGATCCTGGCTCAGGATAAACGCTGGCGGCGTGCCTAATGCATGCAAGTCGCACGGGAGCCCCCTCGGGGGTCGACCGTGGCGGACGGGTGAGGAACACGTGGCTAACCTGCCCAACAGTGGGGGATAACCCCGGGAAACCGGGGCTAATACCGCATACGCTCAGGCCGAGGGATCGGCGTGAGGAAAGGAGCGATCCGCTGATGGAGGGGGCTGCGGCCGATTAGCTAGTTGGTGGGGTAAGGCCTACCAAGGCGGTGATCGGTAGCTGGTCTGAGAGGACGGCCAGCCACACGGGGACTGAGACACGGCCCCGACTCCTACGGGAGGCAGCAGCAAGGAATTTTCCACAATGGGCGCAAGCCTGATGGAGCAACGCCGCGTGGGGGATGACGCTTTTCGGAGTGTAAACCCCTTTTCGAGAGGACGAAGCCAATGACGGTACTCTCGGAATAAGGACCGGCTAACTACGTGCCAGCAGCCGCGGTAAGACGTAGGGTCCGAGCGTTGTCCGGAATTACTGGGCGTAAAGCGCGCGCAGGCGGTTTCGTGCGTCGGGTGTGAAAGCCCCCCGCTCAACGGGGGAGGGTCATTCGAAACGGCGGAACTGGAGGCAGGGAGAGGTCGGTGGAATTCCCGGTGTAGTGGTGAAATGCGTAGATATCGGGAGGAACACCAGTGGCGAAGGCGGCCGACTGGACCTGTACTGACGCTGAGGCGCGAAGGCGTGGGGAGCGAACGGGATTAGATACCCCGGTAGTCCACGCAGTAAACGATGTGCACTAGGTGTGGGGGGTGTAGACCCCCTCCGTGCCGGCGCTAACGCAGTAAGTGCACCGCCTGGGGAGTACGGCCGCAAGGCTAAAACTCAAAGGAATTGACGGGGGCCCGCACAAGCAGCGGAGCGTGTGGTTTAATTCGACGCAACGCGCAGAACCTTACCAGGGCTTGACGTCCCTGGAACCCGGCTGAAAGGCTGGGGTGCCCTTCGGGGAGCCAGGAGACAGGTGTTGCATGGCTGTCGTCAGCTCGTGTCGTGAGATGTTGGGTTAAGTCCCGCAACGAGCGCAACCCTTGTGACTAGTTACGTGGATGTCTAGTCAGACTGCCAGACTGCTGGAGGAAGGCGGGGATGACGTCAAGTCAGCATGACCCTTACGCCCTGGGCTACACACACGCTACAATGACCGGTACAGAGGGTCAGCCAAGCCGCAAGGCGGAGCCAATCCCAGAAAGCCGGTCTCAGTTCAGATTGTGGGCTGCAACTCGCCCACATGAAGTTGGAGTTGCTAGTAACCGCCGGTCAGCACTACGGCGGTGAATATGTTCCCGGGCCTTGTACACACCGCCCGTCACGTCATGGAAGCCGGTAACACCTGAAGTCGGTGGGCCAACCGCAAGGAGGCAGCCGCCGAGGGTGGGATTGGTAACTGGGACGAAGTCGTAACAAGGTAGCCGTAGCGGAAGCTGCGGCTGGATCACCTCCTTTCTAGGGAGCACGGTTTGATTACCGTCTTCCAGGTCTATGGTATCGGTGCCGAGGCCGGGGCGACCCGGGCTCGAGAGGCACGCGGTGGTTTGGAGACCGCCGCCTGAGGACGGCTGGCCCAGGCTCTTTCACCGGAGCGGCCAACCCGAGGGCGCGCGACCAAGCTGGACGCGTGCGGAGTCGGTACTGCCCCTCTACTAGCGTATGAATCACGTCTCAGTTGTGAAATTGCTCCGGGCGATTAGCTCAGGTGGTTAGAGCACACCCCTGATAAGGGTGAGGCCCGTGGTTCGAGTCCACGATCGCCCACCAGGCGTCGCGCATCTCCATAAAAAACGGGGCTGTAGCTTAGTTGGGAGAGCGCCGCCTTTGCACGGCGGAGGTCCGGGGTTCGAATCCCCGCAGCTCCACCGGAGCACGGTTTATGCCGTGTTCAGCACCTTAACAAGTGAGACTGACGAAGACATCTGACGAATCTTGGACTTTGTTCCGGGATCCGGGCCAGGTGGTGACGTGGCGGGCTGGACCGGTGTGGCGACACATCTGGGCGGCGCGCGGCGTGACCGGGTCCGGAGACGGAAGGAAGCCACCACCAGAGTATTGACCGACGACTAAAGAAGAAGAATTGTAACAAAGGCACACGGTGGATGCCTTGGCGTCTGGGGCCGAAGAAGGACGTGGCCACGCGACGAAACGCCTTGGGGAGCTGCGGGCGAGCGATGATCCAAGGGAGTCCGAATGGGGCAACCCGGCGGGGGTGATACCCCGTCACGGCGCGGTGAATACATAGCCGCGTCGAGGGAACCGGGGGAACTGAAACATCTCAGTACCCTGAGGAAGAGAGATCATTCCCGGAGTAGTGGCGAACGAAACGGGAGCAGCCTAAACCACGTGCGTGTACGAGCCTGCCGGCGCTGCGCGCGTGGGGTTGAACGGCCCAGGAGGTCGGACGGCAGTCCGGCCGCCGAGTAAGAAACCAGCTCGTTAGCCGAACGCCACTGGAAGGGGCGACCGCAGAGGGTGAGAGTCCCGTAGGCGAAAACGGACTGGCTCGGCTTGGGAGCCGTGAGTACGGCGGGACACGCGAAATCCCGTTGGAAGCTGGGGGGACCACCCTCCAAGGCTAAATACCCCAGACGACCGATAGCGCACAAGTACCGTGAGGGAAAGGTGAAAAGCACCCCGTCGAGGGGAGTGAAACAGATCCTGAAACCGTGTGCTGACATGCTGTCAGAGCCAGGTGAGCGCCCTCGGGCGCTCCGGGTGATGGCGTGCTTTTTGTAGAACGAACCGGCGAGTTACCGTCCGTCGCGAGGTTAAGGGAGTGACACCCGGAGCCGGAGCGAAAGCGAGTCTGAAGAGGGCGCGTGAGTGGCGGGCGGTAGACGCGAAACCAGGTGATCTATCCATGGCCAGGTTGAAGCGCGTGTAAGAGCGCGTGGAGGACCGAACCGACATCTGTTGCAAAAGGTGCGGATGAGCTGTGGATAGCGGTGAAATGCCAAGCGAACCTGGAGATAGCTCGTTCTCCCCGAAATAGCTTTAGGGCTAGCCTGCTGCTGAAGACGACACCGGAGGTAGAGCACTGATAGGACTCGGGGGCTTCCCGCTTACCAACTCCTGTCAAACTCCGAATGCCGGTGCCGGTTGCAGTGGAGTCAGACCGTGTGAGCTAAGTTTCACGGTCGAGAGGGAAACAGCCCAGACCGTCGGCTAAGGTCCCCAAGTGTGGTCTAAGTGGGCAAGGATGTCGGAGCGCAGAGACAACCAGGAGGTTGGCTTAGAAGCAGCCACGCCTTGAAAGAGTGCGTAATAGCTCACTGGTCGAACGTGCTCTGGCGCCGACAATCCACCGGGGCTCAAGGCCACCACCGAAGCCGCGGATGTCGAGCGTTTACGCTCGGTATGGTAGGGGAGCGTTGTCGCCAGCTGCGAAGGTCGAGCGGGAGCACGGCTGGAGCGGCGACAAGTGCGAATGCCGGTATGAGTAGCGCGAGGGCGGTGTGAATCCGCCCCACCGAAGGCCGCAGGGTTCCGCAGCCATGTTGATCAGCTGCGGGTTAGTCGGGCCTAAGCCGAGGCCGCGAGGCGTAGGCGATGGACAACAGGTCAACATTCCTGTACCACAGGCAATCGTTACGAGCGATGGGGGGACGCAGAGGGGCAGGCCCAGCGGTGTATACCACCGTCCAAGCCGGTAGGGAGCCTTGGGAGGTAAATCCCCCAGGGAGAGATCCTGAGAGGCGACGGTCAGGCGACCTTACGGGGAAGCCAAGTGGGTTGCGCCCGAGCTGCCAGGAAAAGCCTCTAGCCAGATTGCCCTGTGCCCGTACCGCAAACCGACACAGGTCGGCCGGTAGAGAATACTCAGGTGGACGGGAGACCCCTCGTTAAGGAACTCGGCAACATGACTCCGTAACTTCGGGAGAAGGAGTGCCCCGCGTAGGGTGAAGCGGCTCGCCCGTGGAGCCTGAGGGGGTCGCAGAGAAACGGCCCAGGCGACTGTTTACCAAAAACACAGGTCTCTGCGAACGCGCAAGCGGACGTATAGGGGCTGATGCCTGCCCAGTGCCGGAAGGTTAAAGGGAGACGTGCAAGCGTTGAACTGAAGCCCCGGTAAACGGCGGCCGTAACTATAACGGTCCTAAGGTAGCGAAATTCCTTGTCGGGTAAGTTCCGACCCGCACGAAAGGCATAACGATCTGGGCGCTGTCTCAACGAGGGACCCGGTGAAATTGAATTCCCCGTGAAGATGCGGGGAACCCGCGGCAGGACAAAAAGACCCCGTGGAGCTTTACTCCAACTTGCCATGGGGCGTAGGTCTGGTTTGTGTAGGATAGGTGGGAGGCTGTGAAGCCGGGACGCTAGTTCTGGTGGAGCCGCTGGTGAAATACCACTCTGACCAGGCCGGCGCTCTAACCGTGACCCGTGATCCGGGCAGGGGACAGTGGCTGGTGGGGAGTTTGACTGGGGTGGTCGCCTCCGAAAGGGTAACGGAGGCGCCCAATGGTCCCCTCAGGCCGAATGGAAACCGGTCGGAGCGTGCAATGGCAGCAAGGGGGCTTGACTGCGAGGCTGACTAGCCGAGCAGGGACGAAAGTCGGGCATAGTGATCCCACGGTACCGCGTGGAAGGGCCGTGGCGTAACGGATAAAAGCTACCCCGGGGATAACAGGCTGATTGTGCCCAAGAGTCCACATCGACGGCACAGTTTGGCACCTCGATGTCGGCTCGTCTCGTCCTGGGGCTGGAGGCGGTCCCAAGGGTTGGGCTGTTCGCCCATTAAAGAGGTACGCGAGCTGGGTTCAGAACGTCGTGAGACAGTTCGGTCTCTATCCGCTGTGGGCGCATAGAAGGTTGCGCGGAGCTGGCCCTAGTACGAGAGGACCGGGCTGGACGAACCGCTGGTGTGCCAGTTGTCGGGAAACCGGCATCGCTGGGTAGCTACGTTCGGGCGGGATAACCGCTGAAAGCATCTAAGTGGGAAGCCCACCGCAAGATGAACCTTCTCACTCTGTAAAGAGGTAAGACCCCCGGCAGACCACCGGGTTGATAGGCGGCGCGTGGACAGCGTGTAAGCGACTGGAGCGGAGCCGTACTAATGGTCGAGGACAATTCTCTTTTTTAGCCCGCCGGTCG
Source organism: uncultured Chloroflexia bacterium (assembly GCA_963729445.1). Taxonomy (GTDB): domain Bacteria; phylum Chloroflexota; class Chloroflexia; order Thermomicrobiales; family CFX8; genus JACCZH01. The sequence goes on along the minus strand of CAVSNU010000002.1, from coordinate 120,367 downwards.
AGCCGGTGGTGGTTTCCTCCGTCTCCGGACCCTGACAGCAGGGCCGGGTGACGGGAACAGACAAGTCCGGAGTCGTCAGAGACAACCCGAGTGACCGAGCGGGGTGTGCGCGTGGCCGAGAGCGCCATGGACCCACCCAGTCTCCATCCCGAACCTGGTCGTGCCCCATGGCAGCGCCGGAGAGTACTGCGCGGGTAACTGCGTGGGAGGCGAGGCCGCTGCGCGCACACCCCGCTCGCGAGGTCACTCGTTACGTCGTCGTCAGTCTCACACGCACCGCGGGGTGGAGCAGTGGCAGCTCGTTGGGCTCATAACCCAAAGGTCGGAGGTTCGAATCCTCCCCCCGCTACCCCGAAGACAACGCGCCCGCCGGAATCATCCCGGCGGGCGCGTTGTCGTGTGTCCGGTGGTCTTCCACCCGCTTGTGCCCCTACCCGTGCACGCACACGGATTGAATCCAGCGCAAGTTCGGGACTCCCGCTTCTCCTAGCCTCGCATTGCGCACGCCAACCCGTATAGTCCTCGCCACCCCTCTCAGATGGTTCAACTTCGTGGGACGCGAAACTTGACACGACGAGGTTGGTGGATCCATTTGGAAATACAATCTCGGTACAACGAACCTTGGCGAAGTATGTGATGTGATATCTGCGTCGGATGTGTCTGCCCATCGGTTGAACAATGCTTGCGAAGCGTCTCTCTTCTGTGTCATCGATATCCGCCCGAGTTGCCGGATGAATCGAGGTCCGAAATTTCACTCGAAGACCCCGAGTGGGTCTGGACCGATTTGTACAATTAGGTGTAAGGCGATTGAAGGCACCACGTGTCGCTAGGATAGAGAGGAGATCCGCAGCATGGCGAATGAACTGCAAGGTAAGCGGATAGCGTTTCTCGTAGCGCATGAGGGCATCGAGCAGGTAGAGCTGGTGGAGCCCTGGAATGCCGTAAAGAACGCAGGTGCAACTCCCGAGTTGCTCTCCTACCAGGAGGGAACAGTTCAGGCATTCAATCACCTGGATAAGGCTGACACGTTCCCCGTCGACCGGCTCGTTTCACAAGCAGACCCCGCGGAGTACGACGGACTCGTGCTACCCGGCGGTGTTGCGAACCCCGATTGGCTACGAATGAACGCCGATGCGGTGTCGTTCGTGCGCCGGATGGTCGACTTGGGTAAGCCTGTGGGCGTCATCTGTCACGGACCATGGACGATGATCGATGCGGAGGTCGTCCGTGGCAGGACGATTACCTCCTGGCCAAGCCTAAAGACGGACCTGCGCAACGCGGGTGCGAACTGGGTTGACCAGGAGGTGGTAACGGATGCCGGCATCACAAGTAGTCGAAAGCCGGCAGACCTGCCAGCGTTCTGCAGCAAGATCATAGAAGAGTTCGCTGAGGGAAGTCATCAACAGCAGCGGCGCGTCGCCTGATATCGTCACCTGGGATAGAGAAGCCCCGACGGCTGTACGGCAGTCGGGGCTCTTACCTATGTCAGGCTAGAAGAGTCTCATCTGATTCACCTGTTTGGACGCCCGAAGGGCCTGCAGATCCGTCCGTAAGGTCACGAGCGGGAAATCATACTCAAACGCATCTGACTGCTGATAGAGAGGCCGGAACCGCTCGGCGACATCACGCAGGCGGCGAAGGAGGTATTGGCGATCCTCGTCGTTCGCGTACCTCTCAATCCGGGCCAGCTCGCCACTCTCGCGTTGATATACAGCCACCCTCTCGCCAATGCGTTCACTTCCCAGGGCCTCCGCCAGACGACGAGTTGAATCGCTGCGGAAGGTTGTCTCGCTGATTGTCTCAGTGCGAGCGATCTCCTCCGGATCTCAAACGCCCCTTGAGGATGTCTTCGGCGAATGAGAGATAGAGCTCGCGGACGCTCGATGCTCCGTCAGCGGCGAGGAACCCCAGGCTTGCCTCCTGGATGAAGCGTCTCAGAAATGGCTCCTCTCGACGGCTGCGGAGCCCGCTACCCTTGAGAACGAGCCGACCATCGTATTCTTGAAGGACATAATTCTTGAGACGGAGGGACAGCATACCTTGCCAGCGTCCGTCATGCGCGAGACTGATACCGTCCGGCAGGCCGCCGCTTACCTCTTCAATAAGGCGGATCTCATCCTCCTCGGACGAAGCCTCGTGGGGCGGCTCGAAATACACGCCATCGGTGTCAACCTCGATCGTGAGCGCTCCACGTTGTTCGAGCTCGGAAGTCACTTGTTGAATGATCTGGTGACCACGCAGTGTCACTCTCTCCGCAGCATCGAAGTCGTTGAAATAGCCGCGTGAGTATCCGAGATAACCAAAAAATGAATTGATAAGCACCTTGAGGCTCGATTGGAGACCGTTCAAGCGAGCGTACTCATACCCTTCCGAGGCTGACGCTCGACGCTTTGCTGTCAACCGTTCCTGAGTGAGAGAGTCGAGTAAAGGCAGGAACACGCCCAGATGGTCTGACGCTGGAGCGATGCGGTCTGACAGCATGATTGCTGGATACAGGCTCTCGACGTCTCCCTTCACCACGGGAGCGAAATGGCCGACCCGGCGAAGCTCGGTATAACCGCCTGGGTATGCTCGCGGTGTCTGAGGCGCCGGGATGCTCTCTCCTCGCTGGAGGTAGGCGCGCACCAGCAGATCGTTGACCTTCTCTCCGGGCCCCCCGATGGCGACTTGTTGCAACGTAGAGGGTAAGAGTCGCGTCTGATAGAACTCGGTTGGCAGCGCGAGCCGGCTCAGTAAGTCGGTGTCGAGAATGTCGTCGATGGCGTAGGCCACGAGCCTATCGGGATCGGATGTCCATAACGCAGCGATCTCGTTACCGGGGACAAATGTGCGATCGGGCCGGCTGAGTCCGAGTCCCTCAACCGCTTGCTTTAAGCCGTAGCTCGCAAGCAAACCAGCATTGTCATACCGCTGAATCTGCTGATACGTATCGACGATATGACGGCCATGGACGTATGCCGGCTCAAACGGGATTGATCGGGGACCTGCTTTGAAACGCCGGGAGGGTCCGAACCGCACCTCCGAGCCATCGCGTCCCCAGTTGAGCGTCCGGTTATGGCGACGAGCGCGTGCCGCAAGGTATGGAATATCGAAGTTGAATAGATTGTGTCCCTCGATAACATCGGGGTCATTGGTGTCAATCCATGACGCGAGCTCGTCGATCATCTCCCCCTCCGAGAGCTCGTCTCCACGTATGACGAACGGCTTCGAGCCGTTGATCGCCACGGTGATGATAATCACGGCGGCTTGCTCGTCATTGGGGTTGAATCCCAGCGTCTCGATGTCCAGTTGAGCTCGCTTGAGTTGATCGAACTCCATTTCAGCGAAGAGTGATAATCCACTGTCGATGAGGAACTGTTCAGCCGGGCTGGGGAAGGCCAGAACGTCGGTGTGCGGATCTTCTCGCAGGGCGCGATAACTGTCTCTCCAACGCGACCATGAGTCGAATCGTACCCGCGTTGAGAAATGACTCTCTCCAGAGAGCGGTTCGATTGCCGATGCGTGCCGCAGACCACGTTCGCCTCCCGCAGGCACCACCAGCCATGGCGAGAGCGGCATGGCAGTCGCTTCGAATCGATCACCAGCACGCCGGTAAACGATCGCCTGTGAATCGCCAGATAACTCAATCGCTACGATGCCTGAAATACCGTCTTGATTCACGACGAGTGAAGCAGATGAGGTGGTCATCGCTGTGGGGGATTCTTTCTCGTTGCCGCGGTCACCTTGGTTAGCCATTCGTTACCAACATCCTATTGTTGCTGCTGATGCGGGTTCTTATCATCCATATATTGGTCAAGGGGCGACAGGTGCCCGATGTGTGCAATGACGGCGGTCTGTTGAGGCGCGCCGATCGCGGGGAGATAAGAATGCGACGCAGCGGGCGTTTATTCATAGTTCTTGGCATAGCTCTGGCCCTTGTAGCTGGATTACTTGCCTTCGTTGCTCTATCCAGTGGTGATCCCGACGATACCACTGCTGGGCCCTCCGATCAGACTGAGCCTCGGGAAATCACCGTCGTAACTGCTGCCCGGGACGTCGTCGCACACGAGAGACTCGGCGAAGACGACCTCCAGGAAGAGGTCGTTGATGCCTCGACGGTGAGCGACGATGTGGTTACCAGCAGCATTGAGGCTATCGGACTCGCCTACAGTGTCGACCTTGTGCCGGGTCAGGCCCTGGTGCGTGCCCAACTGGAATCTCCTGGCCTCGCGAACAGGATCGAGCCAGGCCGTCGCGCGTTCGCTCTGCCGGTCGATGCCGCCGGGCTGGTCGGCGGCCTAGTTCGAGACGACGATCACCTCGACATTGTCTTCAACGCACGTATCAATCTCACGAGAATCAACCCAAGCTACCCGCTCGAGGCTCCTGACAACATTGAACTGGGAGAAGTGAAAGATCCAGAGACTGATGAAGACGCCCTTATGTTACCACCTTATGGTGAGCAGATTGGGCCGAGCTACCCGTACCCAGGCGAAGATGGGTCACGATTTGTGGTGACTGACATGGTCGAAGGTGACCCGACGTCCAAGATCATTCTCCAGAATGTGCGCGTGCTGCGGGTCATGGTACCAGCGGCGGACGACACGAGCGGGGGAGATTCCGAGTCCAGCTTCCTGATTCTCGACGTGAGCCCCGATGAAGCGGAGACGCTGCGATTCATGATGGAGACCGGGACCTACCAGGTGGTACTGCGCGGTCTTGACGACGCCGAGATCGTCACCACCGATGGCCTTACTTACAACCAGATGGTTGACGACCTTGGATTGCCGGTTCCGAAAACGGTCCGGTTGCCAGCGGCGGGAGCGCAATAACCATGGCGGGAAGGATTCGAGTCGCGATTGTCGATGACGTCCAGGAGAGCCGGGACAACGTCGAGCGGTTACTGCGCTTCGAGCCAGATATCGAGATCGTCGGTTCCGCTGCACGCGGGACAGACGCCATCGAGCTCGCGGTTGCTAAAGAACCGCATGTCATCCTGATGGATGTCAATATGCCCGACATGGACGGCATCGCCGCTACGACGGCGATCATGTCGAGGATGCCGAACGTTGGCGTCATCATGATGTCGGTACTGAACGAGCCAGACACGTTGCGCCGATCGATGCTCGCTGGCGCCCGCGAGTATCTCGTCAAACCGTTCAGTCTCGATGAGCTGCTGACGTCGGTCCACAGCGTCTACGCGCTCGTGTCGCGCATGCCACAGGCGGCGGTCGCACAGGCGGTGCCTGCGGCGATGCCGGTCTCGGCGACCAAGCAGACTGGTAAGGCGACCATTCTATCTGTGGCGAGCTCTAAGGGTGGCGTCGGCCGTTCGACAGTCGCCTGTAACCTGGCAATCGCCTTGAAAGAGATGAGCGGCAAGAGGGTTGCATTGGTGGATGGCGACCTCGCGTTTGGCGATATCGGCGTCATGATGAATACCGGCGACACTAAGACGATCATTGATGCCGTCGCCTATCGCGCGCAGATTGATTCAGACGTGCTTGAGACCATCCTGGTGCAGCACGCGAGCGGGGTTCACCTCTTGCTCGCTCCGGTTTCACCTCAGGATGCAGAGATTGTCTCGCCAGACCTGGTGCGATCGATTCTCGACGTCATGATGGGAATGTTCGATTTCATCGTGATCGACACCCGGCCAGGCTTCGATGATCTGAATCTCGTCGTGTATGACATCAGCGATACGATGCTTCTGCTCGTTACGATGGACATGACCGCCATCAAGGATGCGCGCCAGTTTCTGGAGATCGCCGAACTCCTCGGCTACTCCGGCGACCGGATTCGCGTGATCCTCAACCGCAACAACACGTACTCCGGCATTCCGGCAGAAGAGATCGGCGAGAGCCTCAAGCGGCCTCTGTGGGGCACTATCCCTGACGAGGCCGGGGCAGTGTTGCGGAGCATCAACGAGGGGGTCCCGCTGGTATCCAGTGCAGCAGAGAGCAAGGTGACACAGGAGTTCAGCCGGATGGCTGAGTCGTATCTGGTTGAGCTGGACCCGGATCTCGTCCAGCAAACGGCGCGCAGCAGTCAGCGAAAATCTTCCCTGCGCGGCATGTTCCGCACCGGTTGGCGGCCAGCATCATAGTTCCACTTAACAGCCGTTCAGGGCGAGCCGTTGGAGAGAGAGGCCTGGTATGTCCCTACTGAAGCGAATCGGAACAACATCGAATCTGGGTGCAGAACAGGCTGCCGAGCGACCTGAAGAGCTACAGGGTGATACCGGCCAACTCGGCGTGAGCCAGACATCTCGTTTGAGCAGCGCGCGAGCGGCCCAGGCACCAGCAGCTCCCGCCCGCCTTGGCCGTGCTCCGGAGGCTGCGACGCTGCGGCGGCCGGGAGCACCTGCCAACACCAACCAGCGTGGAGACTCGTTCGGCGATCTGAAGTCGCGTGTCCAGAACCGGCTCATCGCCGAGCTCGATCCCCGGATGGATCTCTCCAATGCCGACGAGGTTCGCCGGACTGTCGAGGAGACCTTCAGCTCCGTCCTCGAATCCGAGGCGATCGTCCTGACACGCGTGGAACGCGCTCGGTTGTTCGAAGCGATTTCCGCAGAGATTCTTGGATTCGGTCCGATTGAGACTCTGCTGAACGACGACTCCGTTTCTGAAGTGATGGTGAACGGTCCCAAACAGGTCTATGTGGAACGCAACGGTAAGCTCGAGATGACCGACGTGACGTTTCAGGACGATGATCACGTGATGCGAGTCATCGACCGGATCGTGAGCCCACTCGGACGCCGGATCGATGAGAGCTCACCTATGGTCGACGCGCGGCTTCCGGATGGATCACGTATCAATGCGGTCATCCCACCCATCTCACTGGTTGGCCCGGTGTTGACCATCCGTAAGTTCGCGAAAGACCCGTTGACGACCGATGACCTGATCCGCTTCGGAACGATGACGTCGGAGATGGTCATGTTCCTCGACGCGTGCGTCCGTGGACGGCTGAACATCGTTGTCTCAGGCGGTACTGGATCCGGTAAGACGACGACGCTTAACCTGCTGTCGTCGTTCATTCCCGATGACGAGCGCATTGTCACCATCGAGAATGCCGCCGAGCTCCAACTGCGTCAGGACCACGTTGTGACCCTCGAATCCCGGCCCGCGAATATTGAAGGCCGGGGAGAGGTCTCGATTCGCGATCTCGTGATCAACTCGTTGCGGATGCGTCCAGAGCGGGTGGTCGTTGGAGAGTGTCGTGGTGGAGAAGCGCTCGACATGCTCCAGGCTATGAACACCGGTCACGATGGCTCGATGACGACGGCTCACTCGAACGGTCCTCGCGATACCCTCTCCCGCCTGGAAACGATGGTGCTGATGGCCGGCGCTGATCTGCCGATCCGCGCAATTCGCGAGCAGATCGCATCAGCGGTCGACCTGATCGTTCATCAGTCGCGCATGAAGGACGGCACCCGCAAGATCACCGCCGTCACGGAGGTGCAAGGTATGGAGGGTGACGTCATCGTGCTTCAGGACGTCTTCACATACGAGCAAACGGGCATGGAAAACGGCAAGATCGTGGGCCGCTTGAAGCCCACCGGCATCAGACCGAAATTCATCAGTGCGTTTGAGCAACACGGGATCTATCTGCCGCCCAACGTGTTCGGCGTTCACGAGCGGCTCTTTTCATAGGGTTCAGGGGGTCTGTCGCTCCGCGACGGGAAGGTAACGCATGTCTCCGCAGATCATCAGCGCACTAGCCGCGATCTTAACGTTTGGATCAATCGCGCTCGTCTACCTGGGAGTCCAGGCATCGAGGGCGAAGGCGGCAACCCCGGAGATGGAGGACAGGCTCGAGCGATTCGGATCTGCAACTGAAGCCGCCGCGGTTTCTGCAGACGAGCGCACATCAGGCGCGCTTGTCGCGGACCATCTTGAACGGGCTGTCAAAGGGCGGAGCTTCAGCGAGACAACCCGAGTCGCCCTGGCCCGTGCCGATCTCCGGATGACGATCGGAGAGTGGTTGTCAGTCCGGATCACGGCAGCGATTGTCGGCGGTCTCCTGGGGTTTATTGTGGGCCGGTCCTCACTGGGGCTGGCGATGCTCTTTCTCCTTGTCATCGGTGGGGTTGGCTGGATGGTCCCACAGCTGTATCTGTCGCGCAGAGCAAACAAACGCCAGAAGGCGTTTGTCGGGCAGCTGGGTGACACGATTGGACTGATGGCCAATTCACTCCGCGCCGGATACAGCCTGCTGCAGACGATGGAGCTGATTTCGCGAGAGTCACCAGCACCTATGTGTGATGAGTTCCGACGTGTGGTGCGCGAGATCGGTCTCGGCGTCTCGTCGCAACAGGCGCTGGAGAATCTCTTGAGGCGCGTCCCCAGTGAAGATCTCGATCTGATGGTGAGCGCGATCAGCATCCAGCATGAAGTGGGCGGCAACCTTGGTCAAATTCTGGATGTTATCGGTGAGACGATTAGGGAACGCGTGCGCATCAAGGGCGAGATCGCTGTCCTAACATCGCAACAACAACTCTCCGGCTATGTCATCTCGGGCCTGCCGATCGCCCTCGGGCTCGGGTTGTTCCTGATGAATCGTGATTACATGTTGGGCATGTTCGTCTGGCCCTGGATCTGCCTACCGATCGGCGCGCTTGTTCTTGAGGGCATCGGTTTTCTGGTGATGAAGAGGATTGTCGCGATCGAAGTCTAGCCCGGACGAGCGAGGCGTGGAGGAGACGTAGATTATGGATACCATGCTCATTATGGGCGTCCTGCTGGTGCTGGTTCTGGGGGCGATCGCGCTGATTGTACTGGGCACCCGCGGTTCCAGCTCATCCGTGAAGATCGAAGAGCGCCTGGCCCAGTATGTAGAGAACCCGACGAGTATGGAAGAGCTCGAGCTGATGTTGCCTTTCAGCGAGCGAGTGATTGCGCCGGTCGTTCTCAAGCTTGCTCGCTCGGCGTCACGGCTGACTCCGCGATCCAACGTTGAGAAACTCAAGCAGAATCTGCTCGAAGCAGGGAGCCCGTCACGGATCGGCCCTAGTGAGTTCCTGGGGTTACGGTTAGTCGTTGGTGGGGTAGCGGGAGGCGCCTTTTTCCTGATGTTCGCGGTGACAGGCGCCGCGCTCGGTCAACTGTTGCTCTTTCCGCTCGTGGTGGCTGGAATCGGGTACATGATACCCGGTATCTGGTTGAGCAGAAAGATCAAGGACCGCAAGCATGAGATTCAGATGGCGCTCCCTGACGCGATCGATCTCTTGACGATCTCCGTTGAAGCCGGCTTGGGTTTCGACCCTGCCCTCCAGCGTGTCGCTGAGAAGTGGGACAATGAGCTGACGCGCGAGTTCCGCCGCATGTTGCACGAGATTCGGATTGGCAAGAGCCGGCGAGAGGCGTTGAAAGAGATGTCGAACAGGGTCAACATCGACGATCTCAACGTCTTTATCGCGTCGGTCGTTCAGGCGGACCAACTGGGGGTGAGTATTTCGCAGGTCCTGCGGGTACAGTCCAAGCAGATGCGCCTCCGCAGGCGCCAGCGCGCGGAAGAGAAGGCGCATAAGGCGCCGATCAAAATGCTGTTCCCGATGATCCTGTTGATCTTCCCGGCGATGTATGTCGTCATCCTGGGGCCTGCTATCCCGCAGATTATGGGCGGATTCTAGTTGGCCCAGACATCAGGGCGCCTTGTTGCGACCGTGAGCATCCACAACCTCACGCGCGACACCACCGTCGCGATTCATACTGAAGAAGCACGCACGTTCTGGACGCGGGGCCGTGGTCTGATGATGCGCGCCTCGTTTCCCGCAGGGTCCGCATTGGTCATCGATCCATGTACCTCAATCCACATGTTTTTCATGCGCTTTCCCCTCGACGTGCTCTACATGGACCGCAACGACCGTGTGGTACGCGCGCAGGTTGGTATCAAGCCGTGGCGCACCGGCCCACTCTGGACACGCGGCGCAAAATACGTTATCGAGCTGCCGGCCGGGACCATTGAGCGCACCGGGACCGAGGTTGGAGATCAACTGAGGTTTCTTCGCGGTTAGCCGCTTGCTCCCCGCCAACGTAAAAACGTCCAATCCTTGACAACCTGCCCCAAGCTGATATTGTCGGCATGGTCGGATCTCGAACCCAGAGCATACGCGGGAAGGACTCTCGGTAAGGAGTGCCTGCTCCAAGTTGGCGCCGTCGATTGACGCTCGCAAGCACCAAGCTGCTGTTTCCGGAGGTATGCGCCAGTTGCGGCGTGTCTGGGGCGTGGATCTGTGACGAGTGTGCCATGACGATACGTGGCGTCAACCAGACCAGGGCTTGCGGGCGTTGTGGACACCCCGAGACGCGCGGGCTGACCGGCTGCACCTATTGCGATCACTGGATTGAACCCGCCGCGCTTCAAGTACGGAGTGTGTTCGAGTTTTCCGGTGCGATCCGCAAGTCCATTCACAAGATGAAATACGGCGGCGAGTACGCCCGTTCCGAGTGGCATGGTGCGCATATGGCGTCGCTTCTGTCGGAGCTGGGCTGGACTCCTGATGTTCTCGTCGCGGTACCACTGCACCCCAAGCGGCAGCGCGCACGCGGCTACAACCAGTCACAGAAACTCGCGGAGGTGATGGGGCAAAACCTCGATCTCCCCGTTATCCCCGGATTGCGGCGTTTGAGGGACACCCCACAACAGGCTCTCCTGGGTATGGAGGAGCGCCGGACGAACGTCGCCGGCGCGTTTAGAGCGAACCAATCTCTCTCGGGTCTGCGTGTGCTCCTGGTCGACGACGTGACAACCACGCGCTCGACGCTCCTCGAATGCAGCCGCGCCTGTCTGGATGACGGCGCCACGTTGGTTCAAGGGGTAACGCTGGCGACCGAGGTGTGAAGCAGATCATTTGTAGAGTGCGCGATAGGCGAGGTACATACCGACGAGCGTTGCGGCGGTCAGCGCCAGCGCGAAGATCGTTGCTGCGGCAGGTACGACATCCATTACGGCTCCCGATGTTCGACGAGATGTCTGGCGTATTGCTCGGCCCAGGTGTCGGCTTCTTCAATCGCCTGGAGTGTGAGCGGGCCGGCGGCTGGAGTGTGCGCGTCGAGCGCGTCCTGCACCAGTCGGGAAATACCCAGGAAGGAGAGCTTACCTGCCAGAAAGGCCTCTACCGCAACGCTGTCAGCCGCAGACAGCACCGTTGGGTAGGTTGATCCTTGCCGGGCTGCCTCGCGCGCGATTGACAGGAGCGGAAACGCGCTAATGTCGGGCCCTTCAAACGTGAGTTTACCGAGAGAGATCAGGTCGATCGTCTCGCCCGGTCCCTCAACGCGTTCAGGGTAGGTGAGGGCGTACTGGATGGGCACGCGCATATCGTGGCTGGCCATCTGGGCGATCAGCGAGCCGTCGCGGAGCTCCACGAGTGAGTGGATGATTGATTGCGGGTGTACCACAACGCTGATCGCATCGAGAGGGCAGTCGAACAGCCAGTGCGCCTCGATGATCTCCAGGCCCTTGTTCATGAGTGTCGCGGAGTCGATCGTGATCTTGGTGCCCATCGACCAGTTGGGGTGCTTGAGTGCGTCCTCCGGAGTTACACGTTTGAGCTGATCCACCGTCCAACCCCGAAATGGCCCTCCAGAAGCTGTCATGATAAGGCGACGGACACGCTCTGGGTCAAACCGGTCAGCGCCGAGGCACTGCCACAGGGCTGAATGCTCGCTATCCACCGGGCGCAGGATCCCCGAACTGACGCGCGCTTCGTGCATGACGATCTCGCCGGCGGCGACAATGGTCTCCTTGTTGGCGAGGGCGACGATCTTCCCGGCACGCAGGGCTTCGATAGTTGGTTCTATCGCGGTATGACCGGTCGTGGCGACCACGACAATATCGGCCTCAGCTAGTGTCGCGAGGTGGGTGAGCGCGCCGGGTTCATCGATCTGCTCTGTCCCAGAGAGACGGGCTCCGACGGCTTCAATGTGCGCGTAGGCAGGCTGAAACGTATCGATCTGTCGTTGAAGGAGCTCTTGATTCCTGGCCGCCGCCAGCCCGACGACGCGGAACCGATCCGGCATCGCCGCCAGGACATCCAGCGTACTGGTACCGATCGAGCCGGTCGAGCCGAGAACGACGACACCCTGCTGATCGTTTGACTTCCTCATCCTGGCCAACCCAACCACAAGAATAATTGCGCGAGGTAGAAGGTCAACGGGATCGTTACCAGTAAAGCGTCGATGCGATCGAGCAGGCCGCCATGTCCGGGCACGATGGCACCCATGTCCTTGATACCGATCTCCCGTTTGATCAGTGACTCGCACAGGTCGCCGATCATCGCCCCGATCGCGATGATTGCACCCACGATAAACATTACTCCTATCGGAGCGGGCACCCCAAACACGTAGCCCGCCAATCCACCGGTGAGTGTTCCGGCGACCAGCCCCGCCAACGCGCCCTCACGGGTCTTACCGGGGCTCACGTGGGGAAGTAGCTTGGTTGTACCCCAGGTACGTCCGCAGAGGTAGGCAAAGACGTCGGTCAGCCATGTCGTAGAGAGTACAACCAGAAGCCAGGCCAGCCCCAACGCCGCGCCGCCATCGCCGATCAACGCATCCGCGCTCTCGACCCACCCAACATCGGATGGTCCCTGAATGCGCCGAATCAATACGAAGTGCATCATTGTGAAACCGACGTATAAGACTCCACTGAGACTGAAAACCCAGTCGTTAAGTGAGCCCGTGAGGTCCTTTTTTACGAGGTGTTGCGCGAGCGAGATCAGCGTGTAGCTCGTCATCGCCGCCATCAGTGTCAGGAACGGAGCGTCGGTACCGGCGATGATAAACAGGGCGATCAACGCGAGCGTGCCCGTCCAGGTAGAAGGGCGGACTCCTATACGCTGAAAACTCCGATAGAGCTCATAGAGTGCCCCGAGCGCGATGAGCGCCACCACAATCGAGTAAACGGGGCTGCCCAGAAGGGCGGGGACGATGCCGACGATAACGACGCCGACCGAGGATATCGCGCGTTGCTTCATGCTGTGGTCAGCGCCTATTCGGTTTAGACGGATCGGGGCTCACGAGTCCACCGAAGCGACGCTCTCGAGTCTGGTAGTCCCGGATGGCGGCTTCCAGATCGTCAGGGCTAAACTCCGGCCAGAACTTCGGCGTGAAATGGTACTCCGAGTAGGTGGATTGCCACAGCATGAAATTGCTGGTGCGCATTTCACCGGATGTCCGGATGATCAAATCAGGGTCGGGCATGTCATGCGTGTAGAGGTAGCGGCTGATGAGATCCTCATCCACTGTGTCCGGGTCAATACCGTCAGCGAGCATCCGGCGGACTGCCCGGACGATTTCGTCGCGCCCGCCATAGTTGAACGCGAGCGTCAAGTTGATGGCGGTATTGTTCCGGGTCAGCTCGATCGCGTGCTCAATACCCGCGACCAGCGGAGCAGAGAGACCTTCCAGGGTACCGATGTGGTGCAACCTGGCGCCTTGCCGGTTCAGCTCTTCGGTCTCTACCGGAAGGGTTTCGCCCAGGATGCGGAGAATGCCTTCGACTTCGTCCGCGGGACGACGCCAGTTCTCCGTCGAGAATGCCCATAGTGTCAGATGACGCACACCGAGCTCTGCCGCGCGTACCGTGATACGACGAATATTTTCAGTGCCGGCTTCATGCCCCGCGATGCGCGGCAGGTTGCGCTGACCGGCCCAACGGCCGTTGCCGTCCATAATAATGGCGACGTGTTGGGGGACCGGACAGTCGCAGGACAGGTTGTCGCTCGGATGCCCTGGCATCTCGCCTCATTTCGGCTGCGGGCCTATACCTCGAGAATCTCTTCTTCTTTTGTATGACCCAGCTTGTCCGCTTCCTCGATGAAGCGGTTGGTGAGGTCCTGGATTTCAGCTTCTGCGCGCCGCTCTTCGTCCTCGCCGATCGTCTTCTCCTTGAGAAGCTCCTTGATGGAATCGATAGCGTCACGGCGGACATTCCGTACGGAGACCTTACCCTCTTCGACTTTCGTGCGGAGCAGCTTTACCAGTTGTTTGCGACGTTCTTCGGTAAGTTGCGGGATCGAGAGACGAATGACCTGTCCATCGTTGTTCGGAGTGAGGCCAAGCTCAGACATCTGGATCGCGCGCTCAATAGCTGGCAGGGCTCCCTTGTCCCAGGGCTGAATAACCAGCAACCGCGCCTCGGGCGCAGATACACCTGCAATCTGGTTCAAGGGCGTCTGTGTGCCGTAATAGTCAACGTTCAGGCGCTCGACGAGTGCGGGCGACGCCCTTCCTGTGCGGAGTGAAGCGAGGTCTCGATGCAGTGCATCGATGCTGCTCCGCATCCGATGTTCGGCGTCATGCCTGATGTCGGTAATCATGAGTGGACTCCTTCCGAACGCCCGCGAACCCCAGTACGCAATCCGTTTCGACTAGAGGGGCCGGTCGCCAGCGCAGATCAGGGTGCCAACGTTTTCGCCACGGGCGGCACGTTGGATATTACCATCCTGCTGGACATCGAAGACGATGATCGGGAGATCGTTGTCGCGACAGAGCGCCACAGCCGATGCGTCCATAACCCGCAAGTCGCGCTCGAGAACCTCTTGGTACGACAAACGATCGTAGCGCCGCGCCGTGGGATCAGTTCGAGGGTCGGCGCTGTACACACCATCCACCCCGAGTTTCGCCATCAGAACGACTTCCGCACCCAGCTCTGCTGCGCGTAGCGCTGCAGCAGTGTCGGTCGTGAAATAGGGGTTACCAGTGCCCGCGGCCAGGATGACGACGCGGCCTTTTTCCATGTGGCGAATCGCCCTGCGCCGGATAAACGGCTCGGCGATCTGGTGCATGTCGACGGCGGTCAGGACGCGGGTTTCAACCTCGAGCTTCTCCAGGGCGTCCTGAAGGGCCAGCGCGTTGAGGACGGTCGCGAGCATGCCCATGTAGTCGCCGGTCGCGCGATCCATGCCCTTCGTGCTGGCCGTGAGACCGCGCCAGATATTCCCCCCGCCGATCACGACGGCGAGCTGCACACCAGGAACGCGCTGTACCTCGGCGAGATCGCTTGCCAGCCGGTTGACGATGTCCGGGTCGATCCCAAAGCCGTTGGGACCGACCAGCGCCTCACCGGAAACCTTCAGCACAATCCGTTGGTAGGGCCGTCTCTCACAGGAGCCGCCGGGCGTCATTCGCCCTGCGCTTCTTGGTCTGTGCCGGACGACTCGCCAACCTCGAAGCGTGCTACCCGGCGAACGACGATGTTCTCGCCCACCTTGGACATCGCATCGCGAACGACATCCTCAATGGTACGGCGAGGCTCCTTGATGAAGGGCTGGGCCATGAAGACCGCCGATTCGAGGAAGCGCTTCTCGTCACCAAACTCGGCGGCGCCAGCGGCTCGCTCCTCGTCAGGTACCTCGGCTGCCGTGACGTAGCGGGGAGGGACTGCCGCGGCCTGCATCGCGAGGTCATGCGCGAGGCTGCGGAAATCCTCAGTGCGCGCGACAAAGTCTGTCTCGCAGTTGAGCTCAATCATCGCGCCGATGCGCCCGCCGGCGTGGATATAGCAGTGGATCAAACCCTGGCCGGCTTCGCGTCCGATTTTCTTCTCTGCTTTGGCAAGTCCCTGCTGGCGGAGAATCTCAGTAGCCTTCTGGATATTGCCGGCTGATTCTTCAAGGGCGCGCTTGCAGTCCATAATTCCGGCGCCGGTGAGCTGCCGGAGCTCTTTGACCATTTCTGTAGACATAAAAGGGTCTCCCTGCTACTTGTCACGAATCTGATGGTGTTAATTGCCGCGCAACCCGATTGTGCGACCCGCGTCGTAGGGCGGATCGCACAACCAGATCACAAGGTCTTAGCTGCTCGTATTGCCGGCGTCGTATCCGGAGACATCGGTCTGCGCGGCCATCTCGCGGTCGGCGAGCGCAATCTCGTGGCGAGTCATGCCTTCGATGATCGCGTCTGCCAGGCGCGAGAAAATGAGCCGAACGGAACGAATGGCGTCGTCGTTACCCGGGATGATGTAGTCGATAGGGTCCGGATCACAGTTGGTGTCGGTCAGCGCAATGATCGGGATGCCGAGTCGACTCGCCTCTTTGATGGCCAGTTCTTCGCGGCGCGGATCAACGACCACGATTGCCGACGGCATCTGATTGAGGTTCTTCAAGCCACCGAGTGTGCGCTCCAGCTTTTCGAGCTCTTGCTCTTTCGCCATCATCTCCTGGCGCGGGAGCATGCGCAGCTCGCCGCTCAGCTGCTGACGCTCGAGGGAGCGCAGGTACTCAAGGCGCGACCGGATGGTGCGGAAATTCGTCAGCGTTCCGCCGAGCCAGCGCCGGTTGATGTAAAACATCCCACAACGCAAAGCCTCTTCCTGAACGATTTCCTGGGCCTGCTTCTTGGTACCTACAAAGACGACCTTGCCGTTGCGAACCGCAATGTCGGCCAGGAAATCCTGTGCCTCGCTGAGCAGCTGGGCAGTGGAGTGCAGGTCGATGATGTGGATACCGCTGCGCTCGCCGAAGATATAGGGACGCATCTTCGGGTTCCAGCGCTTGGTCTGATGGCCGAAATGGACGCCTGCCTCGAGCAGGGCCCTCATGGTTGTTTGTGTGTCCTCACGGAGTTGGGTTGCCAACGCTTGTTTCCTCCTGTGTTTAAACTTCCGCAAGCTTCATTCCGTGCGTCAACCCGCGTTGGGCGGGAACACTGACCACAGTCTGCTTGCGTGCATGCTAAACCCGGCGCCCGCCGGGCCGCCGGGAAGTATAGCATAATTCCCTTGTTGGGCTCAGTTTTACGGGTTACTCAACGGGGGCAAGGTACTCTTCGACGACCCAGCCAGCAATACCATCTTCGGATTCCACCGGCCACCAAACGAAACCTTCAGCCTCGACCGGATCGCCGGTAACAGTCAGGATCGTGCCGTCATTGAACACCGCGATGATCTCGGAATCAGTGGACGGCAACGCGCGGACGTTGACGCCGGCCCCGCCGGTATTGACGACTTCGACCGTCGCTCCAACCGTGATCTCACCGCCCGTTGTAGGCTCCCCTTCAGATGGTGTCGTTGGCGTACCGTTCGCTACGCCCGTCTCGGTACCGGGTGTGGCGTTACCGACGATGATCGGGGGCGTGCCCTGGGACGGCGTCGGGGTCAATGCTGTTTCCGGCGTATTCAACACCGTCGGAATGGTGACAGGAGTGGTATCGCTTCCGGAGGCTACCTCATCCGCGGGATCGTCATCAAGAAAACTGGAGATGGCCAACCAGAAGACCAGGACCATCAGGATGACACCGAGAATCGGCGCAGCGATGCGCAGATAGTCAGTCCAATAGCGCTCTTCACCATCATACTGGTAGTCGCGATCCCCGGTGTTCGGTGGACCGCCGGACCAGCCGCCGCCAGGCGGATCGCCGTACGGAGATCGATCGCCGCCCTGGCCTGCAGCGCCGGTGACCGGATAGACGGGTTGGCCGCTGTCGCTCACGCGCATGTGCTGTGGTGTATCGCTCATAAGACTGGCAACTGGTTCTCTGAAGCCGTCGGCAATATTGCCGGCAGAGCCCGCAAAGGCTGGCTCGGCAGCTTCCCAGTAGTTGCCCATACCTCGCTCACAATCGAGTTCTTCGTCATTGACCAGATGACTTTGTTGGGGTGAATACAGAAGGGGATTCCGGCACCAACCTTTGCGCCATAGTGGCGCAGGCTCAAAGTGCTTGCACGTGCCGCACTTCCGTCCTGTCATACCTTTGCCCCCCTCATACTACAGCCTCGCTCTGTCCCCCAGGGCTCCTAGGGTGTAGTCCCCATTGCACCACTGCGACGTGTCCGATCATCCTGAACGGACGAAAACAAGTAAGTACAACAGGCGAGTGGCGCATCACGAGCAGTATACCATGGGTTTCGAGCGCCTTTTGCTCTCTAATAGCCGTTGTTACGACTCGTCCGCGTCCTCATCTTCATCAAAGGCCGATGCTGGGGATTGGTCACGGTGCTCGATCGGCGGCGTTGATGTGAAGCGCCGCAGGAGAGAGTAGGCGTCTGTCCCGGCGTCACTCTCATCCGTGGGGCGAGCAGTTGTCTGCACGCCGGATCCCGCTGCCTCACTGGTCATCTTGATCTGACCCTCATACCGGGCACCCTCAACGATCACGAGCGCGGCCGTCTCGACCTCGCCGCCAACGCTGCCTGTCGCGGTGATTTCGAGTCTCCCTCGACAGCGGATGCTGCCGCTGAGCTGCCCGGAGACAATGACACTAGCGGCATCAACGGTGGCGTCCACAACCGCGCCATCGGCGATGAAGAGGACGCCATCACAGTTCACCGAGCCCGTGAGCAACCCCTCGATTCGTAGGTCGCGAGAGGTGCTATACGTACCCTCTATCTGAGAGTGCTGGTCGATGATGGACGTACCGCGCTCCTCCGAATTGTCTGCCTGAGCCCCGGCTGACGGTCCCACTCCCGAATAACTCATTGCGTGTTTCCTCCGTGCCTACACGTGGTGCGTGGCCTACTCACCTTGGGCTTGGTCCGCAGTCATGCGGAGTTTACCTACCACAATGGCTCCTTCGTGCACGACGAGCCGCGGCGCCGCGACGTCTGCCGTCACTCGTCCCGTGGGCAGCACCTCGAAGCGTCCCGTGCATTCGATCGTTCCCTCTATCACGCCGGCGACGGTGACACTGCCCGCTCGTACTTCGGCGGTTACATGAGCGCCATCCGCGATGAACACGTCGCCTACCGCGGTGACGTGTCCGCTCAATTTGCCGTATACATGCACTGCACCACCGGACTGGACCGTACCATCCCAACTGGAATCAGCGGCGATAACGCTCGCGTTGGCTGCGTCCAGATCCGTGCGTGATGGTGTCTCCGCGGTCGGCGCCTGGTATGTGGATTCTGTCGAAGTACTGGTCGCGTTCCAGGATTGCCGTGGCGGCGAGTAGGTTGTTTGTTCGGCGTCTGAGTACTGACTCTCACCAGGCTCGTCGCGCCGGCCGGCGCCGACCTGATCTCTCAATGCCGAGACATCGTCATCAAACGATTCTCCTTGATTATCGCGACGGAACAACAGGTCACTCCTCTCGAGCAGATAGTCGGGCTGTCGTGCTGGCATTGATATATAGCGGATGATACCGTCGTGGTGTTGCGAGCCCGGGGTTCTGGAGAGGTACCGGGTAAAGACTCCCAACGGTTGGGATATATAACTATTGACCCATAGGTACAACGCTGTCGTCGCACGGTCCCATGCGCGCAGTGGGTGGGCTCGGAGATCATGATTGGGATTGGAAGCTACCATACCTCGGCCACCTTTCGGGGATTGTACAACGGCGATCAGGATTGGGGTTCTTCGCGGATCATCCGCCCGTGTTGGGTGATTCTTCGAGTAGTATAGAGTGTACGTACACTATTGTCGAGTCCGAGTTGCCCGGGTATGAAAAAGCGCGAGTGATGAAACACTCGCGCCGTCGTTGGTACGCCCGACAGGACTCGAACCTGTGACCTCTTGCTCCGGAGGCAAGCGCTCTATCCACTGAGCTACGGGCGCATAGAGGATGATCTTCAGTAAGTATACGCCGGGAATGGCGGGAAGGCGAGACTCCCAGTGATCGAGCATCTTCGTGGACGAGCGTACGTCGCACCGGGTGGCGTGAATATCGGCGTAATCAAGACCGGTGACGGCGCAGCGATCATGATCGACACCGGCTTGAACGATAGTGCCGCTCGCAAGGTGCTGCGCGCGCTCAACGACGAGGGCAGAGCAGTTGCCGCGATCATCACGACGCACGGTCACGCGGACCACTTCGGCGGGAATGCGTTCGTCGTCAAGCGCACCGGCGCGCAGGTCTACGCGCCCGCATGGGACGAGACCGTGTTGCGTCACCCCCTGTTTCAGCCCTTGTGCCTGTTCGCCGGAGCCGATCCGCCCGGTTCGCTACGGAGCGGTTTCCTGCTGGCGGACGCATCTCCCGTCGACGTCGTCTATGACGCGGGTCCGTTGGAGGTGGCGGGGGTGCAACTGGAGGCCGTGTCTCTGGCCGGGCACTCGGGCAACCAGATGGGCATTTTGATTGATGAGGTCTTCTATTGCGCGGACGTCGTGCTACCGGAGCGCGTCATCGAGCGCTACAAGATGCCCTATCTCTTCTCGGTGCGCGACCATCTCAAGGCGTTGGATCGAGCACAAGAGACGCCACACATGACCGCCGTTCCCGGTCACGGTCCTGTCGTAGAACAGGTCGGAGATTTGGTTGACCGGAATCGCGCCATCGTGCTGGACGTCGCCAGGAGGATCGTAGAGATCTGCGACGAGCCCTTGATGGCGGAGGAGATCCTCGCCCGCCTGCTGGGAGAGCTAGGCGCCGATCCGCAGGACGCCGCCGCCTACTATCTGCTGCACCCGACCGTGTTCGCCTTCCTGACCTACCTCGAAGCGCGGGGCGACATCTCGCACGAGGTCACCGGCGCACGTTCTCTTTGGCGCGCTGTGTAGCGCTCATGTCCGCTGGATGGGTGATTTCGTTGTCGACGAGCTCGGCGATCCGGTTGCCGAGATCGACGCTGTAGTTGGTGCCACGGTCCTCAGGGTAGATTTGCGCGGTGTTGGCCAGATACAGACCATCGATTGGCGTGCGGTGTGGCGGGATCTTCTCAGAATAATTCAGCGAGATAATGGGTTGCGCGGCTCTCTCGCGGAAGATCCAGTGCTGCTTGATCCATGAACGATCGAACGCGGGGTTGATGATCTGCAGCTTCGGGACGTACTCGGCCAGCAGCTCGTCGTCTGCCATCGCGACGTACGGGTGATCCCAGTCGACATACTTGCTGATATAGACATAATGGTTGCCGTCGTAGTGCTCCGGCCCAATGAAGTTGGTGTGCTCGATGATGCCGGTGAAGGGCAGGCGCTCGTCGGCGATGTTCATCCAGTAGGTATCGCTTAGCGGCTGATCGAGACGCAGCAGCGCGCACACCGCGCCCTGGTAGACGGCTGAGGTGAGCTGGCTGCGATAGGGCTCCGGCATATCGGGGAACAGGCGCAGGAGGATTGGGGACGGCACGGTGGCGACGACGCGATCGACCCGCTCGGTCCGGCCATCGGCATCTCGGACTTCAAACAGCGGCTGTCCGTCCCCGATCTGCGCGATGCCCTGTACACCACGACCAGCACGGATATCGACGCCCTGCTCGCGGCACGCCTCTGCGAGCCGGTCGATGAGGACGTTGAAACTGCCCATGATGTAGCCGAGCTTCTCTTCGCCGAGCAGCCCTTCGCGTGATTGCGTACGCAGGTAGATCTTGTTCCAGAACCAGGACATGGCAACCTGCTCGGCCCTCGGCCCGAACTTGGCGCGCAGCTGCATAGCCCAGATACGGTCGAACGCACGTTCCCCGGAAGCCCGGCGAAGCCACTCCCAGGCAGTCACGCGCTCGAACTTCTTCCACCGGTTTCCTCGTGGGGTGGTCTTCTGAAGATAGAGCGTCACGAAACCGAGCCTCAACCGGTCGATAAAGGGGATGATCGGCAGAGAGAGCAGGTCTCTTGCACCTGCCAGTGAGTGGATCTTGCCGTCGGCGAAGAAGCCGTTCTTGGAGCTCAGCCACACCAGATGCTCCTCGATTCCAAGCTCTTCGATGAGCGCAACGATTGCGCGGTCACTCATGAACAGATGGTGGTAGAAGAACTCAAGATGGCCGCCCGGTACGGGGAATGCCGCTGCCTGCCCCCCAAGCTGTGTGCTGGGGTCCCACAGCGTCACCTTGTGGCCACGCTGTGCCAGACGGTAGGCCGTGGTGAGCCCGGCGATGCCTCCGCCAATGACGGCGACCGCCGCTCCCGGTGGGGTGCTGGTCTCTGTTGTACTCACGATGGGCGAGCGGTTCTTGGCTTATGCTGCGGCGTGCTGCCGCGGCGCCAGAATGTAAACAGCCGCTGGACATCGCCCTTGTCCCAGGCAACGAGGAGCTGTGCCGCGTTGAAGATTGATGAATAGGTGCCAACGATGATCCCCACCAGCAGGGCAAACACGAACCAGCGTGTCGATTCGCCGCCGAACAGGTACAGGGCCGCCAGGGTCAACACGACCACGAGCGAGGTGTTGATCGAGCGCACCATCGTTTGCATCACGCTGTAATTGACGGTTTCCTCGAACGTTGGAGCGAGCTTGTGGGCGAGATTCTCCCGAATGCGGTCAAACACGACGATCGTGTCGTGCACCGAGAAGCCGATAATCGTGAGAATGGCCGTGACGAACAGCGCATCCACCTCGACGCCGGCGAGCCAACCCAGAATGGAGAAGATGCCCAGGACGATGAGCACGTCGTGAAGCATCGTGACGATCGCGCAGGTGCCGTAAAGCATCGGGCTCTTTGTGTTCCGGAATGCCCATGCGATGTATAGCATCACGCCGAGCGACGCAAGGGCGACCGCATAGATGGAGCGGTCGCGGATCTGCGTGCCTACGGAGGGGCCAATTGTCGTGAAGCTGAGTTCCTCAAACTCTCCAAACCGAGCTTGAAGATCTTCACTGATGGCGGCCTTCTCGTCTGTTCCCTCGCGGATCTCGTCCATTCGGATGATCACCGCATTGTCGTCAGAGATTTGTACGACTGCGTCGCCGAATCCGTTCTCATTGAGCACGTTCCGTATCTCAGTCGCGGTGACCGGTTCGAGACATCTGGAGCTCCCAGGATGTCCCACCGGTAAAGTCAATGCCGAGATTGAGCCCGTTGAATATCAGCGAGATCAGCCCGGGCACGAGTAGCAGAATAGAAATCAGGAACCATCGATTGCGCTTGCCGACGAGATCTAACATCTAACTTCCAAAATCCTTGCTAGTAGAGTCTAGTCAGCAACGCCGGCGCTTGGACGGGTACGCTCCACGCCAAGCCACCAGTGATTGTGGAACCAACGCGCTCCGAGCAACAGCCGCATAAACGTGCGTGTCACGACGACGGCGGTAAACATCGAGACCGCAACGCCGATAAAGAGTGTCAGGGCAAAGCCTTGAATGAGGCTGGCGCCGGTCCACTGGCCGAACCAGTAGAGAATCGCGCAGGTGATCATCGTGGCGATGTTTGAGTCGCGGATCGATGGCCACGCGTGCCGGAAACCATCCTCCACCGAGGCAACCACCGATCGCCCCCGGCGCAGCTCTTCTTTCATTCGCGAGAAGATGAGAACGTTCGCATCGACCGCCATACCGATCGACAGGATAAAGCCTGCGATACCGGCAAGGGTCAATGTCACCGGAATGAGCTTGAAGAGTGAGAACACGAAGGTCGTGTAAATGAGCAGTGCCGCGATTGAGACGAGCCCTGGTACACGGTAGTACAGCACCATCATCATCGCGACCAGCCCGAGACCAACGATGCCCGCAACGATGCTCTTGTCAATAGAGTCCTGGCCGAGCGTTGGTCCAACAGTACGGCTCTGGACAACCTCTAATGGGGTCTCTAGCGCACCCGATTTGAGCTGCACTGCAAGATCACTGACCTGATCTGTCGTGAGGCCGTTGATTTGACCGCTACCTGAGATCGAGTTGCTGATACTGGCAGTGTTGATGACAACCTTGTCCACGACGATGGACATGGGCCGGCCAATGTTGCTACTCGTGAACTCGAACAGCGTACTTGCCGCGCGCGCCCTCTACTTCAAAACCAACGACTCGGGTACCGATAGAATCGGTCGCTGGATACGCGTCTGCGAGGTCCGCGCCGGTGATGATGGTGTCGTAGGTTGGTGGATTTTCGCCGGCGGCCGGTTCTCCAGTGCCGACGGAATCCGCGGTTCCCATCTCTGTGTTTACCCGTGTTCCAGGCGGAAGGTAGGCGCCTTGCGGATCGATAAATTCCAGGAGGGCAGTTGCCTGGACGACGTCGATAGCGGCCTGTGGATCCCCGACGCCGGGCAGCTCGACGACAATCTGATTATCGCCGCGAGTCTGGATCAGCGGCTCGCTGACGCCAATCTCGTTGACGCGGCGCTCGATCGTGTCGCGGGTACCCTGGAGCGTGTCGCTGTCGACGCTCTGCCCTTCCGGCGGCCGTGCCTCAAGGACGACTTGCAGACCTCCCTGAAGATCCAGCCCCTGGTGGACGAAGACCTCGTTGTCTGACTTCCAGCCACCGAAATCCAGGGTGTCCGTCGGCAGGGTAATCCAGACCGACAGCAGAGTCAGTAAGGTGACGATAACGAGCGTATAGACCGGCTTAAACTTCAAGGTCAATAACCCCCAGTACGATCCGGAGAAAGATCATGTTGCAGACTCGCGTCACCAATAGTGAGATCGAGTAACACCCGAGTGTACGTCCCTTTGAAAGGCAGTGTCAAATACCGCGCGTTACCGCTTGGACCGCGTCATCGTCCTTATAAAGACCATGAGTATCAATATAGTTAGCCACCCCGGGAGGGACCTGGAATTGGAACGGCTCACCGTGGCGAATCCGGCGCCGCACGTCTCGAGAGGAAATTCCGATGAGTGGGACCGAGACAAGACGGATCCTGCCGGACGCTTCTGGAACCGCGCGGATGATGTCCTCGGTGTCGACATCGACACCAGGCCGCAGGGCGACGCCAAGCGTTGCGAGCTCTGCAATGCGGTCGGGATCGCGCCATGTTGGGAAGTCCCGCAGGGAATCCTGGCCCATGAGGAAGTAGATGTCCGTGTTCGTGGGCAACTGCTCTCGCAAGATTTCCAGCGTGGTGGCTGTATATGAGCTTCCTGGCCGGTCGAGGTCGAGCGTGCAGATCTCGTAGTCCGGAGCGTCACCCAACGCCAGCTCTAACATCGCCACGCGATGGTGATCGGCGGCAAGCTCCTGCTCGGGTTTGTGTGGCGGCCTCCCAGCCGGGAGGAAGAGGACACGTTCGAGGTCGAGCTCGTGGCGAAGGATCTCGGCCATAATCAGGTGTCCGATGTGGACGGGGTCAAAGGAGCCTCCATAGACACCAACGCGCCGACGTTCCGTCACCTGTAACCCTCGATCATCGGTCGTCTTCCTTACCCTGCCACGTTCCGTGTACTTAACGCATGAGTATAGCAACCGGCAGTTGGCTCGATGGTCTTATACTTGCCGGCGGGAGAGGAAGGCGAAGTGGACGGTAACGGACAAGTGAGCATCTCCGACCAGGCAGATGAGAGCAGCGATCCCGTTCAGCGGCGCGCATTCAAGCCACCGCGACGGAAACGCCGGCCGCGCCGGAAGCCCACGCCGCGCAGCTTTAGCATCTGGGACATGCGTGATGGTCTCGGCTACGGTCTGACACGAGCCGTGTGCGCGATTGGTTTCGGCTCGGTACCGGCGGTGGGTGAGCGCTTCGGAGATGCTGCGCTCGCGGTGGTGGCGTCGGGTTTAGCCGTAATGGTGCTGGTCATCGTGGCGGCGCTCCTGCGCGTTGGGCGACCGACCGAGTGGCGGCTCGTTGCCGACGCACTCACGCTTGTCGTGCTCATCCCGGTGCTGGCGACAGCATCCGCGATCGAGGTGGCTGATGCGAGGCTCGGCGGACGGAGCGTGAATTTCATGGCAGCGGCAGCCGCGACGGTGCTTATTTACCTGATTGTCGTCATCGCCGCGACGCGGGCCGGGGCCGACCGAAACGCCTCGACGCAGATTGGCGCGTTGCCGGGCGCGTTGTCAATCACTGCAATCTTGCTCGGCACGAGCCACTTCTCTGCGGGCGATCTCTGGCGTGGGCTTACTATTTCCTGGATGGCGGCGGCTTTTGTCACCTTGTGTGCAATGTTCGTCAGTTTGCGCGTGCGAGCGGCCGTTGCCCCTGCAGCGCTCGCCTTGTTCGCGATGGCGATCGTCGTTCTGCAGACGAGCGCTAATGGCGGAGGGACGCTAAGTTCGGAGAGTTCCGCCGTCGCCATGTTTGCGGTGGCAGCGGTCGCAATCATTCTCGTGCTGATACCGATTCCGCAGCGACGAAGGCACTTACCGCATGCGTCGCAGACGGATGAGCCATTCTCTACCGGCTAGCCGTGTGCACCTCGAACTGCACGCCGCCCGCTAACGCGCTGTTCTGGCCAACCAGGGTGATCGCCCAGATACCCGGATTTGCGTTGCCGGGAAGATCGACACTCCCGGTGACATGACCGTCGCCATCCGCCTGAGGTGTCCAGTCAAGCCCAACCGGACTTCCGTCTGGCGCGACGAACCAGGCACTGACCGTCTCACCCGCAGCGAAACCTCTTCCGGTAACGCGCAGCGTGGAGCCGGCGTCGTAGGGGCCGGCCGCGAGCGTCACAACGGCGGAAGGACGCGGCCAACCGACATGAAACCTTCCGACCTGCTCCACTTGTTGTCCCTGCGGCGGCAGCGCATCGGTGCCTCCGTCCAGGACCCAGAACGGGGGGCGAGTTGTGTCGAGTAACGCATTGAACAGCAGCGGGTCGCTTGTAACGAACCAGTCATCAGGGTGACCTGAGAGTATTCGTAAGGCGTACGCGGCGTTGTAACTATCGGCCGGCGGCGCTGGTAAGAGCACCGGGATTGGGTCGTGGCCTTCGGCAGCGTTGGAGAGCGTGTCTTCGATCATGGACGCCAGATTCTGAACGTCCCTGTCCGGATAGTCTGATGGCGGATCAACCAGGGTGGGCATCAACATCAGCATGGAGACGACGAGGAGGCCGGTATATCCCGTCCGTAGCGCCTTCGACGGGAGCAACATAACGCCCGCACCGACAACCGGGAACAGCAGGATGACGTTTGACAAGAGGTAGCGCTCGGCTCCTGGGCCGAGGTTGGAGAAGTTCGCCGACACCGCGACCAGCAGCGCTCCCTGGCCCAGGATAAGCGCGACGACAGGCCACCACTGCACGCGACGAATGATGGCGTAGCAGGCGGCGAGAAGACAGAGTCCGGTCAACATTGGTGCAAGACGCGCGGTCTCCTCGGGGTAAATCAGGAGGCGGTCGATCAGACCGGCGGAGACGTTCCCGGCGTCCAGAGACTCCTTGATCGCGGCCGTTTCGTGAGCAAACCCGAGAGGATCGCCGAAGCGCCGCCAGTGCTCAACTATCCAGAGCAACGGGAATGCGAACGGGATGGCGCTTATCGCGAGGGTCGTTGGACTGAGGTCTCGTCGTTTCCAAGATATGCCAACGATGAGTACCGCGAAGACTGCGACGTAAAACCAGCCCTCGTAGCGCACCATCGTTGCCAGCAGCAGTCCGGTTGCGGCCATCAGCAACCACCGGGTGCGCTGATCCTGGAGCCACAACGCGAGGCCGAGGACCCCCGCGGATAGCGTGGCATGGAACAAGGGTTCCGCCATACCACTGACACCGAACCATACCGACCAGGGAAAGAGGGCACCGAGGGTCGCGGCGACCATTCCTGCCTGTCGCCCGGAGATGGCACGACCGATCAGGTACAGGTTGACCAACGTGGCGGCCGTAAACAGGGCGTTCAAGAGTCTGGGAGTGAACGTCAGGGAGTCGGAGATGAAGAGCCCCGCTCCGAAAAGCCAGGTCTGGAGCGGCAGCCACACCGCCACTTCCCAGCGCGGTGTCTGTGTCCATTCGTAGGCGTGGATGATGCGCGTGTAGCCGTCGGCGTTATATTCCAGAAACCCCTGCTGAAGGACCAGGAGCGTCGCCGTCACATAGATCGCCGCAACGATGGCTAGATCCAGTCCTACGGACCGGAGCAGGACACGCTGTCGAGTTTGCATAGATGTCCAGGCCTCCGCGCGGTGAAACATACGGAACTGCCCGATGCCCTGGGTTCATCCAGAGCATCGGGCAGCAATCAAACACACAGTCGGGAACGCTCGCGAGTTAGCTCTTGCGCTTCTTGCTCGGGCCCTTGCCGTTCGAGCTCGTCTCGTCGGCCGACTCTTGCGCGTCGAGCTCGATCATCACTTCGCCGAGATCCTGTTCGGTTCCCAGTCGTTCGCTGACCACGGCAATCGATACCACCCGCGCGTCCTCCGGGAGGCGCATAACGGAAACGCCCTGAGTCGATCGTCCGTAGCATGAAATCTGACCTGTCGAGATCCGGATGATGACACCGGCAGACGAGATCATGATGACTTCCTGCGAGTCGTTGACGATGTAGGCGCCCGCGACCTTGCCGTTACGTCCGGTCAGCTTCATGGCGGTAATGCCCTGGCCACCTCGACCC
The DNA here is from genome assembly GCA_963729445.1 of uncultured Chloroflexia bacterium. Lineage (GTDB taxonomy): Bacteria > Chloroflexota > Chloroflexia > Thermomicrobiales > CFX8 > JACCZH01. Next base: position 92,302 of record CAVSNU010000002.1, on the reverse strand, counting down.
TGGATGCGGAACTCGCTCAGGTTGGTGCGCTTGCCGAAGCCATTGTCCGAGATGACCATCAGCTGGTGGTCGCGGTTTTCGTCGCTGATCACATCGGCGGCGACGATTCGGTCGTCGTCCGCCATGCGAATACCGATGACTCCGGCGGCAGGCCGTCCCATTGGGCGTACATCCGGCTCAAGGAAGCGGATCGACTTGGCCTGTTCCGTTACCAGGATGATCTCATCGTTTCCGGATGTCACTCGCACCCAGGCAAGCTCGTCATCTTCGTCGAGCGAGACCGCGATCAATCCACTGCGACGCACTGCCGCGAAGGAGGTCAGATCTGTCCGCTTCACGCGTCCCTTACGGGTACACATGAAGAGGAACTTGTCCGATTCAAACTCGCGGATCGGCAGGACGGTCGTGATCGACTCGTTCGGGTTGAGATCGATCAGGTTGACGATCGGCAGACCCTTGGCCGTGCGGCCCGCGTCCGGGATCTCATGCGCCTTCATCTGGAACACGCGGCCACGATCTGTGAAGAAGAGCAGCGAATCGTGCGTGTTGGTTGAGATCAGGTGCTGAACGCCGTCCTTCTCGGTCATGCGCACGCCAGTTACACCGCGGCCTCCGCGATGCTGGGTGCGATAGGTACCGTCCGGAAGGCGCTTGATGTAGCCACGCTGGGTCAGGGTAACGATCACATCGACTTCCGGGATCAGGTCTTCGTCGCTAAGATCCCCGGTGGCGTCAACGATACGGGTGCGGCGCTCGTCACCGTACTTGTCGCGCAGCTCGGCGAGATCGTCCTTGATGATCCCCAGCATCTTTTGCGGGTTGGCCAGCAGGTCTTCGAGGCGCGCGATCTCCTTGAGGAGCTCTGCGTATTCCTCTTCGACCTTGCGGCGCTCGAGTGCTGCGAGCCGGCGGAGCTGCATATCGAGGATGGCGTTGGCCTGTACCTCTGACAGCGAGAAGCTCTTCATCAAGTTCGTACGGGCTGATTCGGCAGTGCGTGACTGACGAATGGTCCGGATGACCGCGTCCAGATTGTCCAGCGCGATCTTGAGGCCCTCAAGGATGTGAGCGCGGCGCTTGGCGCGCTGCAGCTCAAACTCCGTCCGGCGTGTCAGGATCTCCTGACGGTGTTCGACGTAGAGCTGCATCGTGCGCTTGAGGGGCAGCACTCGCGGCTGCTGGCCATCAACGAGAGCCACCATATTGACACCGAACGTCTGCTGCAGGGCAGTGTGCTTGAACAGGTTGTTGAGCACCTTGCGTGGCTGGGCGTCGCGCTTCAGCTCGATGACGATACGCATACCAGAGCGGTCCGACTCGTCCCGCAAGTCGTGGATGCCGAGCAGTCGCCCCGCGCGGACATGGTCGGCGATTTTCTCGAGCAGCGTGGACTTGTTGACCTGATACGGCAACTCGGTAACGATGATGGCGTAGTAGCCGGCGCGCTCGGCTTCTTCGATGTAGGCCTTGGCGCGCATGACAACACGGCCGCGACCTGTGGCGTAGGCCGCCGCGATACCGTCGCGCCCCAGAATGGTGCCTCCGGTCGGGAAGTCCGGCCCGGTGACGATCTGCATGAGATCTTCGGGGGTGGCTTCAGGATTATCAATCAGGTAGATCACACCGTTACAGATCTCAGTCAGGTTGTGCGGTGGAATGTTGGTCGCCATACCGACGGCGATACCCGAGGCTCCGTTGATGAGCAGGTTCGGCAGCTTGCCCGGCAAGACAATCGGCTCGCGAGTGCTGTCGTCGTAGTTGGATTTGAAATCGACAGTGTTCTTGTCGATATCGGCCAACAGCTCTTCCGTGATAGGGGCGAGCTTGGCCTCGGTGTAACGCATCGCGGCCGCGCCGTCACCGTCGACCGAGCCGAAGTTGCCCTGTCCATCGACAAGCGGGTACCGCAGCGAGAAGGGCTGTACCATGCGCACGAGGGCATCGTACACAGAGGTGTCACTGTGCGGATGGTAGGCCTTGAGCACCTCGCCGATAATTCCGGCGCTCTTGCGGTAACGGCCGTTCGGGCGGAAGCCCATATCGTGCATTGCGTAAAGGATGCGCCGTTGGACCGGCTTGAGACCATCACGCACGTCAGGAAGGGCTCGCTGAACGATGACGCTCATCGCATAATCGAGGTACGCGCGACGCATCTCCGTGTCGATATTGATTTGTCTGATGTTTCCTGTTTCCACGGACTGGAACTCCCTGGCTTCACGTACGTTCGCAATACTATAACCGATCAATTCTATCATTTTGGGCATTAATCTGCCGAAACCAAGGGGCACACCGTATGCGGGAACAGCAGAGCCAGTTGATTGTGCAGAGTGACAACTCAATTATCGTCACCAGTGGCAGGGGGGCCGAGGTAAACGCTTCACTCGCTCGCGCAGTAGGAGAACTGAGCTCGATCGTCGCAACCTCATACCTGTACCGGCTCAGCCCAATTGCCCTCTGGGGTAGCGCAGCGCGAGGTCTCACGGCTGGGACTCTGCTGGCAGACCTCGACCGGGTCGCTGTCAGCGGCGTACCGGCCTCGTTCGCTGCACGCGTCGCCGACCTCATTGGCCGTTACGGGGCACTCTGTTTGACAGTGCGAGATGGTGAGACGCTGCTGTGCGTTCGTGATCCCGAGCTGCTCCGGCGTCTGGATCTCGGCCTTGATTTCGATCCAGATGGATCGGTTGTGCCGGTGAAGGACATAGGGCGCATCAAGATCGCAGCCGCCAGGGCTGGCTGGCCGGTGGTAGATGGTACGCGACATCACCCGCCGGGAGACCTGGACGTCGCGCTCCGCGACGGTGTAGAGCTGCGGTCATATCAGGAAGACGCGGTCGAGTCGGTGCGTCGTGCCGGGAGTGGCGTTGTGCTGCTGCCGTGCGGTGCGGGCAAGACCGTCGTCGGCGTGGCAGTTGTGTGTCAGGCGAAGTGTCCGACGTTGATCCTGGCTCCCTCGCGCAGCGTCGCCGAACAGTGGAGTTCGGCGCTAACCGATCTCACGTCGGTCAAACCAGAAGACGTCTCGGTTTCCGAATCAGGAAGCATGATCACTCCGATCACCATAGCCACGTATCACGCCGCCACGATGGGGAGCGACTCCGGGCAGCTCCTGGATTATCCCTGGGGTCTGGTGATTTACGACGAGGTACAGACACTTCCGGCGGATGTCTTTCGGCTGGCCGCGGCGTTCCAGTCGGCGCGCCGTCTGGGCTTGACGGCAACGCTCGTGCGTGAAGACGGGAAGCAGCAGGAGGTCTATGCGCTCGTCGGACCGGCGGTCTATCGGCTGCCATGGACCGATCTTGAGCGGATGGGTTGGATCGCGCCGGCACGCTGCGCCGAGATACGCACTCCGCCGGCGGAGTCGGAGAGTGAGCGTAGCCGCTACAAGCTGGCCGTCGTCCAGCGCTTGCTGGCGCTTCACGAGGGCGAGCCAACGCTGATCGTTGGTACCAGCCTGGACATCCTCAGAGCGGCCAGTGCGCGCTTCAACATTCCGATGTTGAGTGGCAAGAGCGCGAGCCGGCATCGAGAAGCGATGTTCCAGGCATTTCGAAACGGTGAGATCGACCGCCTCATCCTCTCGCGCGTCGGCTCGGTTGGCATAGATCTGCCGAGCGCCGAGGTGTTGATCCAGCTGAATGGCATGTTTGGCTCGCGCCAGGAGGAAGCTCAGCGGCTGGGCCGGGTGTTGCGTCCGCGCCCAGGTAAGGTTGCTCGCTTCTATACTGTCGTTTCTGAGGGCAGCCCGGAGCGACACTACGCCGAGAAGCGCCAGCTCTACCTCGTGGAGCAGGGCTACTCGTACGAGCTGATTCACGCCTCCGAGCTGCCGAGACCGTCAGCGCAGAGGGCATGACTTCACCCTCGGCCTGCGATACCTCCCGACGAGGATCCTGTCTCAGGAATCCTACAGATCCCGGCGTTCCGGGGTTAGGGGCATGTCCTGCGGGCTGAGAGTGCCGGTGTTTTGAGCCGACTGCACCGCTCAGGAGGACCAAGAGAGGCCGCGGTACGCCCGGATACCGCTTCGTTTGATGTGACTGGGTATGTCCGGATTACGCCCCCAACGAACAAGAGGTCGAATTCATCAGCGGACTTCTCCGGGTAGGAGGATCTCAGCGGGTGCCGGCCAGAGGACGGACTGAGGCTTCCACTGATCGATGTGGGCCTGAACGATCGCTTCAAGTGCTCCCAGCGCGTTCTCGCGCTCGCTTCTCCAGTCGAACGGTCCGCGAACGATCAGTTGCCGCGATCGCCCCATCGGCCGCACGACCAATGCCGCCACTCCCACGATGTTGCTACCAGACGGGGGCAGGTTGAGCTCTGCTGTTGCGCGGAAGAGTGGCACGAGCTGGAGGGGGCCGTAGCGCTCATCGATGTTGACCAGCCGGGTGTTCTTCAGACCGGCGTCGCCGAGCGCGGCGCCGAGCTGCCCCGGCAACCCGATGGAGGTTGTGAGCCAGGTGTCAACGTCGAAGGTTGCTCCGCCGTCAAGAACTGTTTGTCGCTCGTGAAACCGGGCGGCGCGATGACTCAGGGATGCGTTTACCGCGTTGCGGACCGTGGTGCTGGATGACGAGTCATGCAAGACGAACGAAAAGTTCACGGCCAGCTCAGCCGCGTTCAACGAACGGCGCCCACGGCCCACCCTGGATAACAGGGTGGACACGCGGGCGTTCAGCGTCAAAGAGGGTGCGCTAGTCTGCCGGAGCGGGAACTGGAGCGTCGGCCTCTACTTCGGAGGGGCGCTGTGAAGTCTCGCGGATGAATTCCTCGACCTTCTCGTGCGCCTCGTCGTCGTGGATCTGAACCGGCGGGGACTTCATGAAGTAGGATGACGGTGCGATCAAGGCGCCCGAGATGTTGTTATTCAGCGCCAGCTTAGCGCAGCGGATTGCGTCGATCACCACGCCGGCCGAGTTTGGCGAGTCCCAGACTTCCAGCTTCAATTCAACGTTGAGCGGCACGTCGCCGAAGGTCGTGCCCTCCATGCGAATATGGGCCCACTTGCGGTCCTCGAGCCACGGCACATGGTCGCTAGGACCGACGTGGACGTTGGCCGGATCCATGCCGTAGTCGATCTGCGATGTAACCGCGTTGGTCTTAGAGACCTTCTTCGACTCAAGCCGCTCGCGCTCGAGCATGTTCAGGAAGTCGGTGTTGCCACCGAAGTTCAGCTGGTAGGTGCGGTCGATACGCACGCCACGGTCAGCGAACAGGCGGGCAAGCATGCGGTGGGTGATCGTCGCGCCGACCTGCGACTTGATGTCGTCGCCGATGATCGGCAGGCCGCGGTCGCGGAAGCGCTTCTGCCAGTACTCTTCGCGGGCGATGAAGACCGGGATGCAGTTGATGAAGGCACAGCCAGCTTCGAGGATCTGCTCGACGTACCACTTGGTGGCCATCTCAGAGCCGACCGGCAGGTAGCTGATGACCACATCGGTCTTGGTGTCCTTGAGAACCTGAACGATGTCGACCGTCGGGCCGGGTGCCTTGGTGATGATCTCCGAGAGGTACTTGCCCAGTCCATCGTGTGTCATTCCACGCTGGACTGGAACGCCGAGGTGCGGCACCTCCGAGAACTTGTACGTGTTGTTGGGTTTCTCGAAGATTGCCTCGCTCAGATCCTTGCCGACTTTATTGACGTCGATATCGAAGGCGGCCGAGAATTCAATGTCCCGGATGTGATATCCGCCCAGATCGACGTGCATCAGCCCCGGAACAAATGCGTCCGCGTCGGCATCCTTGTAGTACTCGATGCCTTGAACGAGCGATGAGGCACAGTTACCGACGCCGATGATCGCCACGCGAATTTTCTTGTGAGACGAGGATGTGTCGCTCGTCCTGGGCATGTACTGGTTCCCTTCTTGAAAAGACCGGGCGAGTGCAAAAACGACGTGAGCGTGCGATCCGGCCCTACAGACATCGCACGAGGCCATCATGTCATTGTAAGCGAGCGCAAAATGGCACGTCAAACCATGCGAGTAGTTCTGTGCCTACTGCTTGAGCTGGGTGCCGCACTCCTGACAGAATTTTGCGCCGGCCGGGTTTACCGATCCACACTGCGGGCACGTGTTGGCCTGGTTCGCCTGGGCCCCACAATTTGAACAGAACTTTGCTCCGGGGGCTAATGCCTGCCCGCATTCACCGCAGTACCTGGTTCCGGCGGGTGCGGCCTGCTGTGAGCCCTGTGGGGCGGCCTGGCCGCTGCGCATCGCCTCGCGCATCGCTTCGCCCATCGCCATGCCCATTCCAAGCCCCGCCCCGAGGCCGGCGCCCTCAGAGACATTACCACCGCCGCCTGCGCCCCCACCTTCGCCCATGTTGCCGATCGCTTGCGCCGTTTGAAACTGGATATAGGTGTTCATGTCGCCAAGCGCGGCCATGCCGGAGCGTTCGTCGATGCGCTTCTGTACTTCCTCCGGGGGAGTGATGGCCAGGATCTGGAAGGTCAGGAGCTCGAGCCCGAGACGATCGAAATCATCCGCGAGCGCGTGCTGGGCCGCTGAGGCGATATCACGGGTCATAGCCTGAATGTCAAGAATACTCGTCATGGTGTTGCCGAGCATGTCGTTGAACTCTGTGATGATCACCGAGCGTAGAAAATCTTCGATCTGGCTCGTCGAGTAGGTACCACGGGTGCCAACGACCTGGTTCACGAACGTCTGCGGATCCTTGACACGCATCGAGTACGTGCCAAATGCCCGCACGCGGATCATGCCGAATTCTTTGTCCCGGTAGAGCACCGGCTGCGCGGTACCCCACTTCATGTCGATGAACTCGCGAATGTTTACGTAGTAAACCTCGGCGCGGAACGGGCTCTTTGAGCCGAACGGCAAGCCGATCAGCCCGGTCAGCAACGGAATGTTCGCGGTTGACAGCGTGTGCCGGCCCGGACCGAGCACGTCGAGCGCCTTTCCGTCGCGGAAAAACACAGCACGCTGGGACTCGCGCACCACGCACTGCGAACCCAGCCGGAACTCACCCGAGCCGTGCTCCGGAACGCGATGGACGAGCTCATCGTTACGCGCGTCGGGATATTCAATCAGGTCAAGGATGGCCACAACCGCTCTCCTCTACCGGGTACCGGCATTTGAACTGAACGTGCCTGCTACTTCGAGCCTTCGCTCAACCTCTTTGGGTCCTCACTGCCAACGCGGGCTTTGAGCGCGGCGAGCTCGGACTCGACATCGTTGTTGACTTCGAGCTCGGCGAACTGCCACTCGACGGAATCTTGCTCCAATTCTTCCACGGCCATGGCTCTGGCTTCGTCTTCGCGGATCTTGCGCTCCATGCGATCGAGCTCGCTGGCGGCACTCAACTCGGGCAAGGTGGAAAAGGTCTCATTGATCCGGCGCTGCGACTCCGCGCGACGGTGGCGGGCGATCAGGATGCTCTTCTTCGACTCGGCTTCCTCATACTTCGCTTCGAGGATGCGGAGCTGCCCCTTCAGCTTCTCTACCATCTCTTTTTGCGAGGTGAGCTGGTGGTCGTAGACGCCAGCGAGCTCCTCTGCGTCATTCTTGCGCCGCAATGCCTCACGAGCCAGGTCGTCCCGGCCACGGGTTACGGCGAGCTCCGCCTTCTGGGCCCACTGGTCCGCGTCACTGCGCGCATCCTGGAGATCGCCTTCTACGACCTTCTCTTGCGCGATCATGTTCGCGACCTGGATGCGAGCATCGGCGATGCTCGACTTCATCTCGCGTAGCAGCTCGTTGAGCATCTTCTCGGGATCTTCAGAACGGTCAATCAGATCGTTCACGTTGGCACGGATAAGCCGGGACATTCGATCGAGGATTCCCATGTCGTGGTGCCTTTCTTCGTGATCATGCCGACTCGTGACTAGACTGCCTCTCGGCCCTCGCGCGACCATACCTGCACTTCCAGCGGATCGATCACCGAGCCGCGCAACGCGAGATGATCGGCGCCCCAATCATAGACGTGCAGCTTCTCAGCTCCTGCGAATGGACGATAACGAAAGTATCGCACCGGACTGGATGACGATGAACCCCGCTGGCCGATGACCTCCGTTGTACCCGCTTCCTCGTTGTCGCGCTCGAATGAGGTGTCCCCCAATTGAAGCTTGTCCGAACCGATTTCGCCAGTGGGCGCAACCTTCTGAAGCCAATGGAACGCACCGGTGGAGCTGACCGGAACCCTGAGCCAGGAATCCTCGGCACCACCTTTGAGCTGGAAGTCACGCCAGGTATCTGAGCCGAGTTGGGCTGTAATTCGCCCGATCACCGTGTAATTCTTGCCTCCGAAGGTGACGGCCTCACCATCGTGCAGGTTGTAGGCCGTCGGCCGGCGATCGACAGCTGCCTCCTCGGTACCGACCTCCAGCAGTGCCGCGACCTTGTGTGGCTCGGCGGGCTTGCCGGACTCGATGATCTGTCCACGGAGATCGAACCGGGCGTGGAGACCTTCTACGAGGCCGGCCAGCGCGGCTGCCTGATCGCGGAACTCGTCGGTGCCGGGCGCTGTGTTCTCAAGTGCGGTGATCTGCTCGCCCAGTGGCTCGAGGCCGTCAGCCAGCGAGCGATCGAACGCGGCGATTTGATCCAGCGCCGCCTCATCAATCTGTGTCTCAGCGAACAGAGGAGCATAGCCGTAGGTTGCGGAGCGGACACGGTCACGAAAGGAAACGAGCCGCGTGTGCGGCTTGGTGATGACCCGTACTGCGGCCAGGTCCCTCTCGTCAGCCAAACGCGTCGCCAGGCGCCCGAGCCTGTCAGCCTGCTGCCCGTAGTCCTGGGCCAGCCGTTCGCGTATCGAGCCGTCAGAGTCGCGACGCTTCTCTTTGGAACGGTAACCTGCGTAACCTGGGATGCTGTTGAGTAGATCGTCGATACGACCCTGAGACATCGTGGCCCTCCCTCTGTTCTGCTGCGGGTGTCACCGCTCTTGTTACGGCAGGAAGATCTCTGCGCCGCAATATTGGCAACGTATCAGGCCTTTTCCTGCAAGCGACAGTTCTCCGCCGCAGTTTGGACACTTGCCCGAGGCACGTATTTCTGACGCCTGGCGGGCGAAAAGCATACCCCGATCCCAGTCGACGTACCCTGAGAATAAACCCTTCGAAACCAGATCGTACAGGTCGGATCGTACTGTGTCCCGGGTGCCACCCGTTTCAAGGGCGAGGTCCGCGATGGAGATTTCTCCGGCAGTTTCCACCACGCCCAATATCTTGCGCTGCCGCCCGACATGCTCCATCGCCGCTTGCTCGCGCCGGGCACGAGTCAGGATAAGGAGTCCTCCACCGACCATGGGAAGGACGAGCACAGCGAAGCCGAAGAATGCGCCCAACAACGCGCCGCTCAGCCGTAAGCCGGAGTCCTCGTCTGCAACGCCGGCGGCGAGCCATGCCGCGATCAGGACACCGACGACGATTCCGGCAACGATCAAGCCGATGCCTAGCGTTGCGCTGGTGCTCTTCATACGTGTGCTCTGGTGACGAGTCGCACTGCCGACATGACATCCTCCGGTGTGATGGCCAGTAAACAGGTTCTCACCGGACAGCCGTGAGGTCTGCCCAGACGATATCCAGTGTACAGGCAAGGGGAGCAGGGTACATCGTGACGCACGACAATTGTGTTTCCGGGATTCGCACATTGCGCCTCAACCGCACCGTACGGGCCCCAGGCAGAGTGGTTGGACGGTCCAAAGATCGATACCACCGGGCAACCAACGGCGTTCGCCAGATGTCCCGGAAAGCTGTCGCCGGTGATCGTCACCCTTGCCCCGCGAACAATCTCGACAAGATCCGGCACCGAGGTTTGACCGGTGAGATCGATCGCCGAGGGCAGCGCCCTCTGGATGAGCCTCGCGGCATCTGTCGCGTCGCTCGCGCCAAGTATGACCGGCTGGTAACCGGCTGTGTCTAGCAACGTCGCCAGCGCGGCGAACGACTCGCTGGGCCAGTTCCGACCGGGGGCAAATGGGCCGGTTGTGGGAAACACGGCGGCGTAGTGTTCCGACAATGGCGGGTTCTGGTTCAGCTCAACGCTTGCCGCACCTGACAACGCAGGTCGCGGATCGACCTCTGCCCCGCCGAGTTGCCTGGCAACGTCGAGCATGTAATCGACCGTGTGGCGCACGCCGAACCCCAGGTCGACAGCCGCGTGCGTGAGAAAGCGTCCGCGGCCGTTATCCAGGCCGGCAATTACCGGCGCACCCGAGGCGCGAGCTAGACCGTGAAACTTCACCGCGCCGGCAGGAGTGGTTAGGTGGTGAAAGATCGCGACGGTGTCATAGCGGGTGCGCCGCAGTGATCGTCCGAAGCTCCCGAGCCTGGGCGACAGCCGCTGGATTCAACAGGGCGCGGGGATTGTCGAAGCTGTGCTTAGGGAACGTTCATGACACCGTAGGACTCGTCGAGCAGAGGCACCAGTGCCGCAGCCGTTGGTGTCGTCAGGATGTCGATGGCGGCGTCGGGATACGCGGTTCGAAGCGACCTCAAGGCTGGCTCGGTGACGAGCAGATCGCCGAGGTCGGCGAGCTTGATGGCGAGAATGCGCTCAGGAGTCGTGGGTAGCACAGTAGGCTTCCTCGATGACGTTGAGCGTCGCTGCGGCGGACTGCTCCCAGGTGAATCTACTCGCCTGCGTGATGCCGAGCTGTCGCAACTGTCGATGTGAGGCTGGCGTTCGTGCTTCGCGAATGCTCGCGGCGATCGAGCTGACGTCTAGCGGGTCAACGAGGATCGCCGCCCCACCTGCCACCTCTGCCAGGCTGGAGCCGTTACTCGTTACCACCGGCGTCCCGCAGGCCATCGCTTCGATCACCCCCATGCCGAACCCCTCGTAGAGCGATGGCAGCACGAAGACATCGGCGGCACTATACAGTGCTGGCAGATCCTCGTCCGCGACGTGTCCGAGCCTCCTGATACGGTTTGCCAGACGGCTCTCCTGTATTCGCTTCTCTATGGGTTCGCTCAGCCAGCCGGACTTGCCGGCGATAACGAGCGCGAGATCCGGGTCATCGATCGCCTCAAATGCCTCGACGAGTCTGGGGAGATTCTTGCGTGGCTGGACGGTGCTCACGAAGAGAAGGTACGGCGCGGAGATATCGTGTTTGGCCAGAACGGCTGATGTCTCGCCCGGCGCCAATGGCTGAAATCTAGCGTGGTCGAGCCCGTGATGAACCACCGTCACTTTGCCAGGATCGACTCCGTAGTGTGTGAGCAGGTCGTCTCGTGTCTGTCCAGAGATAGCGATAACTCTGGTGGCAGCCCTCACGTTCCAGCGCGTGGTGCCGTCGAGCATCATGCGCTGCCGCCGCGGGTGACTCTCTGGCTCGTGAATATAGCCGAGGTCATGCACCGTCACGACGGTGGCCCTGGGGTGGATGACCGGGATGACATGCGAGGGTACGAAGAGAGCGTCCGGCTTGTCTTCGTTCATCGCCCGCGAGAGCCCGATATGCGTCCATAGCAGCGGTGGCCCGAAGCTCTTGGTGAGTGTCCCAACCACTCGCGGAGCGGGGCGATCATCGCGGGCGTACAGCGTCACCGGGGGGCGGTCCTGGATTTTGGCCAACGCGCGGATAATTTCGGAAGAGTAGTGCTCGGTCCCGGTAGGCTGATCGCTCACCATGCGGCTGGCGTCTATCGCCAGTTCATTCATTGGCATGATCGTCCAACAGCTCGTTTACCGCGCAAATCACTGTATGCGGCTGAATGGCAACCATACAACCGCAGCCAGCCGGGCGCTTCACAGACAGGTCGCCGCACCTCGAACAGGACCAGTTTGCCCTGACAACCCGATGGCGATCCGGCGGTCCCCATGGACCGTAACGGACGGGATCACTCGGCCCGAAGAGATGAATTGTTCGTGTGCCACACGCGACGGCGAGATGCAGGGGACCGCTATCTGGGCCGACCACTAGCCGGGCACCACGCAATATCTCGATCAGGACAGGTAGAGGGGTTTGTCCGGCGATGGAGAGAGCATTCCCGCTCGTGCCGGCGATGCTCTGTGCCATTTCCCGTTCACTCTGATTTCCGGTGATGAGGATGGACGTATCTCTCAGTCCGAGTCCGTTGACAACGGCACGCCAGCGCTCACGCGGCCACTGTTTGACGTCAGCTCCCGAGCCTGGATGGATCACCACGTAGTCATGGTGTACTCCCCGCGCCTGGAGAAACCGCTGTGCTTCGTCATGAGCAGCTGGATTTTCAGGCATCCAGAGCGGCAGCGATTCCGGTCGAGGGGCGTCGGACGAGGTATTGTCGGCCATCGCTCGTGCAATAGCGACGACGCGCGCCGTCGCGTGATCGTCCTCTGCGATGTGGGAACAATGTGTTCCGAACGAGGCGGTTCGCGGATCATCTGAGGTCACTACTGGTCCGGCGGTCGCGAGGGCGGCTAGCCAGGCGGCCCACCATGCATCGGGCCGCAGGACGAAGGAGACGCCTGCATTCAGCTTGCCAAGGGTCGCAGCCTCCCGGAGCAACTGCAGGTAGGGCGCAAGTGGGCTCTTCATCGTCGATTCGCGATTGAAGCCCGGGAAGTCGACCGTCACGATCTCGTCGACCGGCCACACGAGCCGGGCGATCGTTTCTGACCAGGGACCAACGACCCCGATGAGCCGGTGGTTGGGGAACTGTTCCCGGATGATGCGCACCGCGGGTTGCGAGAGCAGGATGTCGCCGAGGTGGTCCGGCTGAAAGATCAGCACGGTGTTGCTGCCGGAGGTCGTCTGCCTCCTGCTCATGCGCGCCGCTGGGCGCAACAGTGTGTCTCTGAGGTGATGACTAAGGGCGTCCAAGGGCCATCCTATCGCCGTGCCATGAGATCATCGCACGCGACGAGAACTTCCTCAACCGAGACCTCAGCCGTCGATGGCCGGCCGGTCAAACCTTGCGGCTTGCGGAGATCGACATCGGGCAACGCGCGCGAGCGTGGTGGTGCCAGGACGGCGACGCGCTGACCACGGGGAGCGTAACGGAGAGGATTCGTTGGGCCAAAAATCGCGATGGTTGGAGCACCAACCGCGGAAGCGAGGTGGCTCATGCCGGTGTCTGCACCGACATACAGTCGTGCTCTCTCAATGACTGCGGCAGTCGGCATGAGATCCAGTTTCCCGGCAAGGACAACGGGTCGCAGATCGGATAGCTTGTCCGCGATCTCTTGACAGAGACCCACGTCCGACGGGCCACCCGTCAAGACAGGCCGCAGCCCTTGCTTGGACAGCTTACGGGCAAGGGTAACGTACCGCCCCGCGGGCCAGCGCTTGTCGAGCATGGTCGCGCCGGGATTCTCGGCTCCTCCAGGCTGCAGAACATAAAACTCCGAACCCACGCTCTCGAGAGCGCACTGCGCGGACTCGCGTGCCTCAGCTCCTGGGCTCAGGTGCGGCACGTTGAAGGGAGTATCGACGCCGGCCTGGGCAATCGCGTTCAGGTAGACATCGATTTCGTGGCCCGGTGTCGACTTATCAGCGGACAGCTTGACCAGTCGACCTGGCGCAGCGCTGCGAGCCGCCGCGATCAGCCATCGCGAACGGTCGAGCACGACTATCCAGTCGTGCCCGGCGGTGCGCAGGTTCCAGGCCATGCCCGGCATCCTGGACGCGCTGAGCTGGTCAGGAGTGAGATAGACGCGCGAGACGTGCTCGCTGGCTCGGAAGACAGGAGCCGAGTGGCGGCCGGCGAAAGCATGGATATGAGCGAGTGGAAATGCGGCGGCCAGAGACTCAATTGCCGGGAGAGCCATGACGCAGTCGCCAATGCAGCAGGGTTTGACGACTGCGATGGTGAGTGGTGCATGTTCTGCCTTCTGAGCGCTCATCTCTATAGCGAAAGGTCGGCGACTGCAAACATCAGCTCGCCGCGTACGGCAAGTTCACCATCGACAGTGGCCCTGGCTGTGCCGCTACCAACACCGCGACGCATCCGGCCTATCTCGACTTCAAGGGTCAGGGTGTCGCCTGGTCGCACCTGCCGCTTGAAGCGCACACCATCGATGCCGGCAAAGAACGCCATCTTGCCCTTGTGCTCCTCGGTGCCCAACAGCGCAACGGCTCCGACCTGCGCCAACGCCTCCACGATCAGCACGCCGGGCATCACAGGGTACGTCGGGAAGTGCCCCTGGAAAAAGGGTTCGTTGATCGTGACGTTCTTGATGCCGACGGCCCGGACTCCGTACTCGATCTCAATGATTCGATCCACTAGAAGAAATGGGAAGCGGTGGGGAATGATCGCCTGAATCTGCTGAGCATCGAGCATGAGCCGTCCGTCCGTTCTCTCGTTGCGTTGTCCTTAGGCCGCGTAACCGCTTTCGAAGATCTGCCGCCGGTGTGGCCCCACACCGATGAATCGCACCTGAGCGCCAATCAGCTCCTCGATCCGCTCGATATATAGACGCGCATTTGGAGGTAGATCTTCCATCGAACGGGTGCTGGACGTGTCCTGCAACCAGCCGGGGAGTTCTTCGTAGACCGGCTCGACGCGATCGTAATCTTCAATACGGGCCGGGGGCGTGTTAATGATCTCGCCGTCCAGACGGTAGGCGACACAGACGCGGATGGTCTCGACCTGGTCAAGGATGTCGAACTTCGTCAAGGCGATCTCGGTGACACCGTTCAACCGGGCGCTATAGCGCGCGACGACGGCGTCAAACCAACCCGTCCGGCGCGGTCTGCCGGTCGTCGTGCCAAACTCGGCGCCGCGTTCGCGAAGGTGCTCGCCAACGGCGTCGTGGAGCTCAGTCGGGAAAGCTCCCGCCCCGACACGAGTGGTGTACGCCTTGTACACGGCGACGATTCGATCCACCTGCGTTGGGCCCACGCCCGCGCCCTGGCACACTCCAGCGGCCGTTGGAGAGGATGACGTCACAAACGGATAGCTGCCATAGTCGATGTCGAGCATGACGGCCTGTGCGCCCTCGAGCAACACGTTCTCGCCGGCAGCAATCGCGTCCTGAACCAGCATCTCGGTGTTGGCGACATACGGCGCGAGCCGCTCGCCATACTCAGCGTACTGCTCCGCCAGTTGAATCAGGTCGTATGGCTCATGACCGTAGATCTTCGTGAGAATTTCATTCTTCTCGCGCAGGATTGGCTCCAGCCGCCGGCGAAGATATTCCGGGTCAGAGATGTCAGCGACTCGAATCCCCCGGCGAGCAGCTTTGTCCGCGTAGCAGGGTCCCATGCCGCGCTGGGTCGTGCCGATGCGGTCGTCGCCGCGCCGAAGCTCTTCCAGCGTGTCGAGGACGGGGTGGTAGGGCATGATGAGATGACAACGATTTGATACCCGCAACGACGATGAGTCGATCCCGCGCTCGTGGAGCTGATCCAGTTCCCGGAACAGCGTCTCAGGGTCGATGACAACTCCCGCACCGATCATGCAGGAGCAGTCGGGGTGGAGGATTCCGGATGGGATGAGGTGGAACTTGAAGACTCCCTGGTCGGTAACGACGGTATGACCCGCGTTCGCCCCACCGTTGGCTCGGACAACCATGTCGGCGCTTGTTGCGAGGGCGTCGATAACTTTGCCCTTGCCTTCGTCGCCCCACTGGCCGCCCAGCACGATCGTTACTGCCATGAGTTTGGCTCCAAGTCTAGTGAGCGTTAACGGAACTTGTGGTCGCTACCAACCGAGGATTCTATCACGCGACCGGCGCGACCTTTTCGGGGACACGATGGGCACGTAGCTGCTCGAAGAGGTCTCGCTCGCGAAGGTCAAGACCAGTTGGAATCTGCACCTGCACTTTCGCGATAAGGTCACCGCGCTTCGAGCTGCCAATCTTCTCCGGCCAACCCTGGCCACGCAAGCGGATCGTCTGGCCATTCTGCGTCTCGGGCTGAACAGCGACGGCGATGCGCTTGCCGTCAAGTGTCTCGAGGACCGCTTCGCCACCCAGCACCGCCGTATACAACGGGACTTCCAACGTCGCTTTCAGGTTGTTACCATCCAGCTCGAATCGCGGGTGGCGCTTCAAGTGCACGCGCAGGAGAACATCGCCAGCCTTGCCGCCATTCGCGCCAGGACTTCCCTTGCCTGACACGCGGATGCGCGAATCCTCACGAACGCCGGCAGGGATCGTCACCTCGATCTTGCTCTTGCGGGTGACGTTGCCTGACCCGTTACACGTCTGACATCTACCAAAACCATTCGAACGGCCGCCGTTGCAGGTCGGGCAGGGGTCCGGGATCGCGAGCTCGAAGAGGCGTGTCGTACCACTGAGGGCTTCCGACAGCGACAACTGTATCGGTACCTCCTGATCCTGACCTCGCTCGGGTGCGCGCCGGGCCTGGCGGATGTCTGGACCACGTTGACCCTGACTGCGCGAGCCGAAGAGCAGATCGAAGAAATCGGAGAACCCGCTCGCCTCGGCGCCATTGACATCAAAGCGGACGTCAGGGCCACCCCGGCTGGCTCCAGCTTGACGGAACCACTCGCTGAAGTCCGCCTGGCCGGCGCCATGCGTCTCCGGCGCGGTCTGGAAGCGGTCCCAATCTGACCCGAAGCGGTCATACTTCGCGCGCTTCTCTGGGTCTGAGAGCACTTGGTACGCCTCGTTGATCGCTTTGAAGCGTTCCTCACTCGAGGCGTCTGCATTGACGTCCGGATGGAATTTTCGGGCGAGTGCTCGATACGCCTTCTTGATGGTCGGGTCGTCTGCGTTCCGCGGCACGCCAAGCACCTGGTAATAGTCTTTGAATTCCATGGCAGTCAACTTCTTTGCTATACGAGATTGTATTAAATCGAGTATAAACCTTGAGTCGAGTGGACGCAAGGTGAGATGAGGTCAGGCACCACGTGTCTCAGAGGCTACCCTGCGGCTCCGGCGGACATGTAGAAGCCAGATCAATCCAACCACCAGCGCAACGAGCATGAACGCGACCAGCACCGGCGCGAGTAACGCGATGATTGACAGTCCGATCGCCGCACCATCTTCAGCGGCGCTGACGATTGGATTCCCCACACCACCAGTTGTAGCCGTAACTCCCGGCCTGACCGCCGTTTTGATGGTGTGTATCCCGCCTGCCAGAACGAGACCGAGCACCATGGCGAAGATAGGGTTTACGTAATCGACAGCGTCTGTGCTCGCCATGAGGACAATCGCGCCGGCGGTTGGACGGACGGCGGAGTTCAGGAGGTCGTTCAAATGGTCGATGAGCGGAATCTTGTCCGCCACGACCTCGATCAACAGCAGCACTGAGATTATGGCGATCCCGCCCGGGGTCGCGATGAGATCGTAGGGCGCGGCGAGGTTGATCAAGCCGAAATAGCGGTCGGCGATGCCGACTGCGAGTAAGGGAATATAGGCATTGAGACCTGCCGGCATCGCGAGTCCCATGCCGGTCAAAAGTTCAAACATTAGTCAACCCGCATCTAGGCATCTGATAGTCCAAGCTAGAACGCTGGCGCAGGTCGCAAAGGAGCCGGACGGTCGATCTCGCGATATGCTTGCCCCACGGCATGAGCGACCATCAAGTACGACAGCGTCGTAGTGACGTACACGCCAACGAAGCACGCGAGTAGCCCGATCGGGGCAACGACCAGAGATGCGACGAGCCAGACTACCAACGCACTCAACAGTGCCCCTAATCCACGGCGGACCTCGGCGAAGATCTCGTTGAATTCAAACATCGCGTTGAAGTCGTTCCTGATGGCGTAGCGGGCGACTGGGACCGGGATGAACAACGCCAGATACGCGACGGCCAGGACACTGAGGACGAGTGTGATCAGAACCAGCAATGCCGTCGCGACGTCTGAGTCGCTGACTATCGCAAAACTGATTCCAATGCACGTGTACAGTGCGATTACGGGAAGTGACCACAACAACGCGCCTACCCATGCAATGAATCCACGCACCAGATAGCCACCGAGATCGTCCCACTCGGGTAGTCGCGTGTCGGCTCCCTCGTACACGTTACGGACGACTGCGAGTGCCCAGCCGAATATGATGAAGCTTCCGACCAGCGGAATCAGCGAAATCAGCGTGCCGAGGAGCACCTTCTTGATCCACTCCGGGTCATCAAGAAAGAACGTGAACGCTCTGCCGATGTTCACCGGCATTCCTCTCTGTTAGCGTTGATGGCCCAGGTCAGTTCGGAAGTGCTTCGGTCTACCCGATACGTGAGAATTGCATCTTCTTCTGATTGGGATGATAGCGCCGCCGGGCTGCCGGGTCAATCGGCCGTGCGGGTTGTAAGGCGTTGACGATCAGTCGCCCGCTCACGAACGTTAACCCAGTAAATCACTCCCAATAGCACGAGCAGCGTACCGCACGTCCATGCCAGGCGCGAGAAGAAGGGGTCTTGCGCATAGGGCTGGAAAGCCGTCAGCGGTCCGGCGAGGTCGATCCCCAGGGCTCTACCGAGCTCAACGTAGACCTTGTTCACTCCATCAGGGTGGTGGTAGAAGCGCTGTGGATTGATAAATCCAACTAGGGTGAACAGCATGCCAATTCCCCAGAGCAATGCGACCGTGAGGCGTTGAGCTCTCGTTGCTCGAACGATCCACGCTCCCAGCGGGGCGGCGAGCAGCGGGACGATGGGCACGAGGTACCGCGCCGGAGGTCCCCATTCGCCCCACCACACCTGGTACGCAGCCACGACAACAAGATATGGCATCGTCGCGGCGATGGCGAGGGTAGCCCGCCGCCGGTCATGTCGAAACCAGTGGGGCAGGGCAGCGATACCGAAGATGAGGAATGGCGCGGCGATCAGAAGCCCCCATTGGGCGTCGAGCAACAGTCCCGCGGCCCCGTTGACGGTGCCGGCCAGCCCACTGAATCCAGCATGGTCCTCGGTATTCTGGGTAGGTTGTCCGTAAAGCCACTGGTTGTAGAGGAGCAGGCTCAAACCGCCAATCGCTACGGGTGCGAGCGCTGACGCGGTCTGAAGAGACCGATTGCGCCACAGCTCGATGAGGATCGCGAGCGTGAAAACCACCGACATGACTGCAAATCGCTGATGAAGCCACGGTAAGAATCCGACGGCTGTGCCGGTAGCGATCCACTGCACGAGGCTGTTGCAGTCCGTGGAGAGCCGGCGCAGCGCATAGACGATGAGCAGCGCGGCCGGAATTTCGGGGAAGATCAACGCCGCGTAGGGTGCGATCGGCAGGGCAATCGCGAGTCCAGCCGCAAGCAGTGCGGCCAGTTCGCGAGTCGCGCCTGATTCCCGGGCGAGCATGAACATCTGCCCCGCGAGCAGGACCGCGAACAGCGTCACCACGAGCGCGGCCCCTGGTCGCCCGGCGATCTCGTATGGCAGCGCGATCAACATTGATAACCCGAGCCCATGTTTTGTATACAGGCCGGGTCGTTCGCTTACCGCGGGATGGGGTGGCAGGGTTGTGGGAAACGAAGGCCAGCCTTTCCAGTCTGGCGCGAACGCAGCATCCGGGTAGAACTCTTCGTAATGACGATTCTCATAATTGTTGGTCTCGTCCAGATCCCGGTCTCGCACCATGCTTATGGCGGTCATGATGTAGAAGGGCTCGTCCCCGGTGACAGGATTGAGGTGGCGAAATATCGTTGGGAGCATGGCAAGGTAGAAGCTGCCTGCCAGCGCCATCACGATGAGCAGCGTACGCTTGTCGCGGCCATTCACGTGGCCGCCCGTTCCTGACTACGCCTGGCGAGCACGTGCATTGCTGCAAGCCCGATCGCGGCGCCAGCGGCGTCAATGAGCACATCCTCGACAGTTGCGTACCGGCCGGGGACGAATGACTGGTGGATTTCGTCGCTGATCCCATAGAGGACGGTCAGGAAGTAGGCGAGAACCGTGCGCCGCGAGACCCGGTCGAAGGAAGCTCCGATGCCCCAGGCGATCAGCACCGCGAGCGCCGCGTAGGCCACGAAATGTCCCGCCACCGCCGTGAACTGACCGGAAAGTCCGGGCGCCTGAGGTACCCTGCTCTGCGATGACAGCATGAATATGCCCAACATCAAGAGTATCGCTGGGATGATTCTAACGATGCGGAGTTGCACCTATGCTCTATCTAACGTTGGAGACCGGCGCTACGGTAAACCTCGAGCAGATCACGCGCCAAATCTTCGAATAGAAAACGGGAGTGTATACGCTCCATCCCGACGGCGCTCATTGTCGCTAGACGCCCCGGTTGCTCCAGAAGTTCCACAGTTGCCCGGGCAAAGCTCTCCGGCACAGCGTCCGGTAGAACCAATCCGGCCTCTCCCAGCGTCACGGCGATGTCGCCTACGTCAGACGCGACGACCGGGCAGCCGGCCGCCATTTGCTCCAGGAGTTTTACCGACTGCTTGGAGCGAGTGACAAGCGAATCCCGATAAGGATAGACTGCGAGGGTACTGGTTCCGAGGAGGGCGGGCAGCGCCTCCCAAGAGACATATCCCATAAAATCTACGCGAATACGGGAGCCCGAAACCGCAGGTGGATGCTGATTCTCGGCATTTCCGACGACGCGCACGACGAGCTCGCGATCGGTTAGTGTCATTAACGCGCTGACGAACGAGGCGAGCCAATCGCCTTCGAACTCGGCGAAGCGCGAGTACAGCAGAATCACTGGTGGGTCAGCGGTCGCAGGGGCTGCTTGTCGAGCGCTTGACAGCTCGTTCCACCTGCTCCGTCTGATGCCGTTCGGGATCATGTGGACTGTTTCGTCGTTGGGTCCGTTGCGCATTTCACGAGCGCGCCCGGTCAGCAACGAGCTCGCAGTTGTGACATGGGCGGCACGGCGCAATAGATCCTGCTCCTGATACTGGAAAACGCGGCGTTGGAGACGCCCGTATCCAGCCGCCTGATTCCATCCACCGTCACCCTCCCAGTCATCCGAGTCGACGACGAGTGGAATAGCTCCGCTCAGCAAGCGGCCGGTGAATCCACCGAACCCTTTGGGTTTGAAGACATGCAGGACAGACGGCGCGAGCGCGCGTGTCCAGTTGACCTGTTCGCGAATAGCCGCGAGAGGCATGGTGGCTGATGCCGACCTGGTGTTGATGATGGGTACGCCGTCGATGACATCCACGATCCCAGCCTCAGCGGGCCTGTCCCATGGCGTAACGACGATGGCAGTCCGGATTCCCGCATAGCGCAGCTCCGCGGCCAACGGGAGCGCTCGCGCCTGGATTGTGCCAAGGTTCCACGCCGCAAAGGTACCGAGCATGACGATGTCAGTCGCCGGAACGTTCGTTAGCATGCGCTGATGGTACCGGACGAGCGCCGGTCCGTTCAACGCTGCCGTGCAGCCTTACTGCATCGCTGGGCGGACGACCGTCACCACTTTGCCCTGGATCTCCACGTTGTCAGCGCGGGTGTAGATCGGCTCCATCGTGACGTTGGCCGGCTGGAGCCGGATCTGTTCGCCCTCGTGATAGAAACGCTTCAGCGTTGTCTCCGATTCATCCCGCAACCAGACGGCAACGGTGTCGCCATTCTCACAGATCTGCTGGGCGCGCAGCACGACGACGTCACCGTCATTGATGAGCGCATCGACCATCGAGTGTCCTTTGACGCGCAGAGCAAAGAGGTCACGTGAGTTTGGTCCCAGAACGTCCCCGCCGAGCTCAATAGAGTCCGCGTATTCCGCGTCCATGAGATCTCCAGGAACCGGAATGGGTTGACCGGCGGCGATCTGCCCGATGATCGGGATGGCGATCACGCCGCGGCGTTGCTCGGGGCGATCGACGAGCTCGATGCCGCGGGAGATGTTCCGGTCGCGACGAATCTGGTCGCGCTGTTCGAGCACTTTGAGGTTGTAATCAACGACGCTGGTTGACGAGATACCCAGGCCTTCCTGGATTTCTCTAATAGTAGGAGGATACGAATGATCGTCGCTGAAATCGACGATAAAATCGAGGATGGACTGTTGCCGGCGCGTTAGGCTCTTCATCGGGTTTCCTCCCTGAGCGTGGCGTCCCCGTCACGTTTTCGCGTCCACGCGTTACATATCCGCAGTATAGTATCGAACATCTGTTCGTGTCAAATTTCGTCAAGTCGTGATGCTGGTGCTTTTGGGCTATTCGCTGGTGATTGTGGCTCACCTACACTACCGCTAATTGTGTAGTGATGATTTGCGAACAAGTGCTTGGCTTGGTGGCGGGTAGACTGATGAATATTCTCGATATCCTGATCCTCGCCATCTTCGCCGGTGTTATCGCGACCGGGTTTTTTGTCGGGATCGGCAAGGCGCTCAGCGCCATTGTCGCGATCTACTTTGCGACGGTCACGGCCGCGACGTTCTATGAACCGTTGGGTGGCGTTTTCGAGCGCGCTGTAGGCGGAATCAACCCGGATACCGCGACGCTGATTGCATTCCTGTTGCTGTTCACGCTGGCAGCCGTTGGCATCGGATACGTTATAATTCGTACTGTCGACTCGATGTCGGCGTCTAATCGTTTCGTTATTCTCAACAATATTGGCGGAGCGGCCCTGGGGATTGTCGTCGCCGTGGTGACGGTTACCCTCTCGATTACGGTCACGGTCGTCCTGATCCAGGCGTTGGCACAAACGACGATCGATGCGGCGGATGGCACGGTGCTGGCGTCGGTACGGACTCAAATCCGTGGATCGGAGCTCGCGCCCATCTTCCTCGACCTGTTGCCGTATGTCACGACGATAGTTGCGCCCTGGTTTCCTGGCGGACTACCGCCGATCCTGACCGCTGCGCCTCGAATCTAGCTTCCAATTGAAAATGAATCAGGTATCGGTCAACCACGTTGTCATCTACACTTCTGGAAACTCTCGAATTCAACCGCGTACTGGAGATGCTGGAGCGACACTGCACGTTCTCTCTGGCGATTGAGCGTGCCCGCGAACTCGGGCCCAGCTCCGACCCCGATACAGTGCGCTATTTGCTGGACGTATCTCGCCAGGCGTATGAGCTGGTCGAGACGCGACCATCGTTCGGCGTCGGTGGCGCGCGTGACATCCGGCAGCCTGTCGACCGGGCGGCGATCGGCTCGATCCTCTCTCCTCACGACCTGCTCCAGGTTCTGGATACCGTCTCGGCTGCACGAGCGCTCAGGCGCAACTTCCGCAAGATCGAAACCGGCGCCCAGGACTACCCTGCATTCTCCGAGTTCGTCTCCCACGTTGCCGATCTACCGAGTCTTGAAGAGGATCTCAAGCGCGCCATCGGAGATACTGGCGAGATCCTGGACAGCGCGAGCGATGAGCTCCGGCGCATCCGGCAACAGCTGCGAACCGCGCACGCGCGGGTGGTTGAGCGCATCCGTCGCTATTTGACCAATAGTGATTACTCGAGCGCCCTCCAGGAGCAGATCGTTACCTCGCGTGAGGGGCGCTATGTTGTCCCGGTGCGAGCCGACCGGCGATCCCAGCTCAAGGGTGTGGTGCATGACACGTCGGCCAGTGGCCAGACGTTGTTTGTTGAGCCGCTGGAGATCGTGGAGCTCAATAACCGCTGGCGTGAGCTTCAGGCGGCTGAACGGCACGAGATTGAGCGCATTCTGACCATACTGACTGAGGCAGTTGCCCGCGAAGCGGATGCGCTGCGTCAGACACTTGACGCCATGGCCGCGATCGACCTCGCCCTGGCCAAGGCACGGCTCGCGGTCAGTGAAGGGCTGAGCCTTCCCCTTTTGGTGGATGGCGACCGCCAGCGCATTGTGATGCAGCGCGCGCGACACCCCCTCCTGGATCGGGCAACTGTCGTCCCGATCGACGTCGAGCTGGGGACGGACTACCGGGTGCTGGTTATTACCGGGCCCAACACGGGCGGTAAGACCGTCGCGCTCAAGACGGTTGGGCTCTGTGTATTGATGGCGCAGTCCGGCCTCTACATTCCCGCAGACCCGGGCAGCGAGCTGAGCGTCTTCGATGGTGTGTTTGCGGATATCGGCGACGAGCAGAGTATTGAACAGAGCCTGTCTACGTTCTCGTCGCACATGGTGCGTGTTGTTGCCACGCTGAAGTCCGTGACCCCGAGGAGTCTCGTGCTGTTTGACGAGCTGGGAGCCGGCACGGATCCGGAAGAGGGTGCGGCGCTGGCACGGGCGCTGATTACCGAGCTTCTCGAGATTGGCTGTCTCTCCATTACCACCACGCATTATTCAGAGCTCAAGTCGTTCGCGTATATGACGCCCGAGGTTGAGAACGCCAGCGTCGAGTTTGACCTGGCGACGCTGTCACCTACCTACCGGCTGGTAGTTGGTGTTCCAGGGAGGTCAAACGCGCTCGCGATCGCGCAGCGGTTGGGCTTGTCGGAGCGCGTGCTGCAACGGGCGCGCGAGTATGTCGATCCGGCAACAGAACATGTCGACGCGCTCCTGGGTGAGATTGTCGACCGGCGCAACGCTGCCGAGGCAGCCCGCGCCGAGGCGGTGCGAGCACGCGCCGAAGCCGAGGAAGCTTTGGAAGAAGCTCGGCGCCAGCGGTCCACCGCCCAACGCGAAGCGCTGATCGAGATAGAGGAGGATCTTGCCGACGCACGCGCCACGATACGCCGTTTGAAGCGTCTGCCTGACGAGGCCCCGGTAGCCCAGGCCAAGAAGCAGGTCGAGTCGTCCCGGCAGGAGCTTGAGCAAGCCACCCAGCAGGTGCGCCGCACCGCGAAGCGTCGCGCGCAGACGGTCACCACTCGTCAGCCGGTCAAGGTGGGTGACACCGTGAGCCTTATCGCGCTCGGCGGCGAGGGGGAAGTGGTCGGCTTCTCGGCGGACGGGCTGGAAGCGGACGTTCAGATGGGTCCGTTCAAAGTCCGCCAACCGCTCGATGATCTACGCAAGATGAAGGCGTCGCCGGAGCAGGCTAAACGTCGGGCGCCCCAGGTCACTGCGCCGCCGCCCCGGCGCCGCGTCGACATGGAGCTCAACCTGCGCGGCCAGCGTGCCGCGGGGATTGACGAAGAGCTTGACGAGTATCTCAACGACGCGTACCTTGGCCACATCCCCTGGGTCCGGATTATTCATGGCAAGGGAACTGGGGCGTTGCGTGAGGTCGTGCGGCAGGTTCTGCGCGGTCATCCCCTTGTTGAGAAGTTCGAGACTCCACCCCATAACGAAGGCGGCGATGGAGTCACGATCGCCTATTTAAGGGAGGCGTAGTGTGAGCGAGAGTGACGGCCCCAATATCGTTCAGGTAGGAGTAGCGCCTAACGAAGCGATCGCGCTGTGGTGGCAAGACATCCTCAGCGAAGAGGGCATTACCTCGGTCATGCGTCCGGGCGGCATCGGCATGGGCTACTTCTCAAACGCGCTCAATGAACACTACATCCTGGTCCGTGAGGACCAGGCGGAGCTTGCGCTGGAAATCCTCAACGACATTGCTGCCGCGGATGAGGCCGAATTTGTAGACGGCTAGCCCACCAGCATCTCGTCTCTCACCGCTCCAACGGCCTGCAAAATGGCCGTTACCGCGGCCCAGCGGTCAACGTTCAATGCTGCGACGTTCAGCCGTACCTGGTTCGGCGTCACCCGCACGCCCTGTCCGAGCTGATGGCGTAGACGCGCCTGGTTCAGCGCGCTGCCGAGTACCGGGCGGACGATAATGTCGCCGTCTCGTTCGACGATGGCCGTGATTCCGGCAGCGCTGGCGCGGTGACGCAGGCCGATCAGATCCACCAGGCGCGTCACGCTCTCCGGCACTGGGCCGAAGCGGTCTTCAAGCTCCTCGATGATTCCACGTAGCGTTCGGCTGTTACTCGCCTCGGCGATGCGCTGGTACATGGTCAGCCGGACGCTCTCATCTCCAATGTACTCTTCGGGAATCCGCGCATCGGTCGCGATATCGATGGTGACATCCTCTGGCTCCAGAATTGGGTGCCCGGCTCGAATCTCGTCGACGGCGCGCGCGAGCATCTTGGTGTAGAGATCCAGGCCAACCGCTGCGATATGCCCGGATTGCTCCGCACCAAGGACGTTGCCCACGCCCCGTATCTCCATGTCGCGCATCGCAATCTGGAACCCGGCTCCAAGTTCGGTTGCTTCCTGAATCGCCTCCAGCCGCTCGGTGGCTTCGATCGACAGCGGCACGTGTGGTGGATACAACAGGTAGGAGTAGGCGCGATTTGCGCCGCGGCCGACCCGACCGCGCAGCTGGTAGAGCTGGGTGAGCCCAAGCTGATGCGCGTTGTCGATGATGATGGTGTTGGCGTTCGGGATGTCCACGCCGGATTCAATGATCGTCGTGCAGATCAGCACGTCGAACTCGTGCTGCATGAACGAGAGCACGACCTGCTCGAGCTCTTTTTCGTCCATCTGTCCGTGGCCAACTCCGAAGGATGCCTCCGGCACCAGCTTCCTGAGCCATTCCGCAACCTGAAAGATGCTCTGCACGCGATTGTGAACGACATAGACCTGCCCTCCGCGTGTCAGCTCTCGCAGGATCGCTTCGCGAACGACATTGTCATCTCTGGCGGTGACGAAGGTCCGGACCGGAACGCGTTCCTGAGGCGGTGTGGTGATGAGCGAAAGGTCTCGAATTCCGGTCAGCGCGAGGTGTAAGGTGCGCGGAATTGGCGTCGCAGTCATCGTCAGCACATCAATCTCGGCGCGCATGCGCTTGACGTGCTCTTTGTGGGTCACGCCGAAGCGCTGCTCTTCGTCGACCACCAGCAGGCCGAGACGCTTGAACCTCACATCTGACTGAAGCAACCGGTGCGTGCCGATAATGATGTCGACCTCACCGCTTTCGACGCTCTCAAGAATCCGACGCTGTTGCGCCTTGCTGCGCAGACGCGAGAGCATCTCGATATTCACAGGAAACGCGCCCAAGCGCTCTTTGAACGTGGAGAGGTGCTGCAGCGCGAGTACGGTTGTGGGCACAAGAATCGCGACCTGCCACCCGTCATTGACCGCCTTGAACGCGGCCCTGAGTGCAACCTCCGTCTTTCCGTAGCCCACATCGCCACAGATCAGACGATCCATTGGCTGGGGTGATTCCATGTCGCCTTTGACGTCGCTGATCGCCTTTTCCTGGTCGATCGTTTCCTGGTAAGGGAATGACTCGCTTAGCTCGTTGTCCCACATGCTATCGATCGGGAATGCGTGACCCTGAGCGGTTTCACGAGCCGCGTAGATCTGTAGCAGCTCAAAGGCCATCTCACGCACCGCTTTGCGAACGCGGGATTTGCTTCGCGACCACTCGGGCGATGAGAGCTTCGTAATCTTGGGCGTTCCGGTGGGGCTCTCGTATGAAGTCAAACGGTCGGACTGGTCAACCGGGATGTAGAGCCGGTCTCC
This sequence comes from uncultured Chloroflexia bacterium, assembly GCA_963729445.1. Classification (GTDB taxonomy): domain Bacteria; phylum Chloroflexota; class Chloroflexia; order Thermomicrobiales; family CFX8; genus JACCZH01. The sequence continues at coordinate 65,165 of CAVSNU010000002.1, read as the reverse complement.
GGCTGCGTAGTCAACCTGAAGATACTCGCGGTCAACCCCGGTGGTCGCCATCGTGACGAGCCCTCTATAGGTTCCCACGCCGTGTTCCACATGGACGACATAGCTGCCCGGTCTCAAGCGGCTGATGTGCGATGGTCTGCGCGGGCGTGGGCGAACCGGAGGACGCACAGCCTTGCGAATCCCGAATACTTCGCGGTCGGTCAGTATCATGACCCGCGACTCGGGGACCGAGAACCCGGCCTCTAATTGCGCATGAACGACATCGACAGTTCCTGGGGACGGGGGAGTGGCGAATTCGCCCGAGCCACGCTTGGTGGCTCGCGGGTAGATGTCCGCGTCGATCAGCATGTCACTGAGCCGCTCGCTCTGCTCGGATGCAAAGACGATGCTCCAACCATCGGCAAGGAGGTCGGTAACAGTCTCGACCATGTCCGTGATCTGGTTGGCAAACATGGGTGGCTCGGCGAAGGACGCCCCAACGGGTAGTTCAAGTGCGGCATCAGCCTCCTCTGCGCCTGAGCCCATCTCCCAGCATTCGAAATCGTGGCAATCCTGGATGAGCTGCGTCCAGTCAGCAAATGGTTGATCGAACCCGGTCGGGATTTCGCCGGCCTGCTCAAGCGTGCGACGCACTTCATCTGCTCTGAGAAGCATCTGTTCCGCTTCAAGCCGCAGTGATTCCGGCTCTAGGTGCACAACCATCGTTTCCTGAGGCAGATAGTCGAGCAACGTCGAAGCGTTCCCCGGGAATGCGGACGCGATCAGATCCACCGCATCCGGCGTAGCCCCTTCGCCCATGTGCTGCAACATCTCTACCCACTCGTCGCGCACCTCCTGGCGCAGGTGGTCGACCCCAAGGCCCGCTAGACGTTTGAGCCCGGCCTGGATATCGGAAAGATCGAACTCCAGAGAGGGCAGGAGCAGCGCCTCGGTCTGTCGCTCTGTGGAGCGCTGGGTAATCTGGTCGAACCGTCTGATGCTGTCGACCTCGTCACCGAAGAACTCGATGCGCAATCCTTCAGCGTCGCCGGGTGAGAAGACATCGATGATGCCGCCGCGTCGGCTAAACGTACCCGGTTGGGTGGTAAGCGGCTCCATCTCGTAACCGGCCGAGACCAGGTACTGCACGAGATGCTGCATGTCGAGTCTCTGACCGACGGAAATTCTCAACGAATCGCGGTCAAACGATTCTGGAGATCTCACAAAGGCGGCGATCGCCCGGGTTGTCGTAACAATGATCGGAGGCTGCGGCGGAGCGCTGCGTAGTGAACCCAGGATCTCAATTCTGCGCGCTGAGAGCACCGCATCGTGAGGCATTTGCTCGTATGGCAGAGGGTCGGGCGCGGTCCACATCATAATGTTCTGGCCGCTGGCGAGAAACGCATTCAAGCCAACGGCAATACGATCTGCTACCTCTTGCCTTGGTGCGACCACAAGTAGGGGCCGATGCTGTGCACTGGCGAATGCTGCAATCGCTGCCGGCCGTGCCGGTGCCATGAGTTGTGGAGTTGACCAGCGCCGTCGCTGAACACCCCTGCCAGTGTCTGGCAGGGGTAGGTTATCCAGGCGTGGCAGGATGTGAGACAGGGACAACGTCGGCCTCGCTCGTATGATCGGTGCAAACAAAATGGGCGTCTGGCGTGCCGGACACCTCTGTGCAGTCTTCAATTATATCGAATTCCGGTTATACTCCCGAGAAATCTGGAGTAATGGAAGATCGGGAGTGGGCGGGTGCTCCAAGCGTTGGCGCGAATTGGCCGGAGCCGATACTTCATGATGATCGCAACCGGTGGGCTTGTGGGCGCTGTCCTGCTGCTCTTTTTCCTGCTCGTGCGCGGGCAACGCGACACCATCGTCCTTCAGGTGCAACCCGTCAGTGACCCGATGACAGTACAGGTGTATGTAGGGGGTGAGGTCAACAACCCCGGGTTGTACGCGTTGCCGCGCGGCAGCAGGGTGGCGGATGCCGTAACGTCCGCCGGTGGTCTGTTGTCGACGGCGGACACGTCGGCCATCGGGATGGCGGCCGTCCTGGAAGATGCCGATCAGATCATCGTGCCCGCGCGCCGCCCGACTCCGCAGCCAGCCATTCAACCGCCTGTTGTCGCAACCACTCCCGCTCTGACGCAAGAGAGCACCCCGACGACGCCGGTTCCCGAGGTTCCATCCACGGAAACAAGTGCTCTCATTAACATCAACATTGCTACTGCGGCCGAAATGGATTGGCTGCCTGGTATCGGGCCGGTCCTTGCCAGTCGAATCGTGGAGTACCGGCTCACGCATGGGCCATTTCAGACCCTTGAAGAGTTGGAGCAGGTCTCCGGAATCTCAGCGCGCATGGTTGAGGAGCTGAGACCGTTGATCACCCTCGGGCCCTAAGGTGGGCATTGGTCTCGGATTAGGACTCCTCGTTGGCGTCCGTGCCGCAGCCTCGAGCATGACCCTTCCGCTGTTCCTGATCGTCGCGGGGATTATCGTCCTGGCACTTGCTATGCCCAGATCGATTCGGCCTGTGTTCGCCTGTCTGGCCGCCGGCTGCTTGATCGGCTTGGCCGGGGCCGGGTTACGAAGCGTCGACCCGGCCCCGGTAGTGTATCCCTCGATGGAAGGTCCACTCAGCGGCGTGGTGGTCTCCGACCCGAGCACCTCAGCCAAGGGAACGACGGCAACCGTCTCATGGCGAGACGGCCAGAACGCGCAGCATGATGTGTTCGTCTTCTTTCCTGCAGGGGTAGATCTCGGGCGCGGCGATGAGGTGACCCTGAGCGGTGAGCTGATCCCAAACATGCCCAGCCCGGCCATCTCAGCCAATTCGGTTGCAGTGTCTCAACAAGCGACGCGCTTGGAGCTCGCCCGGCGCGCGGTCCGCGGCCATTTTACGGATCAAACCGTCAAGAGCGTCTCGGGATCTCCGGGGAGTCTGGTGCTTGGGCTCTTGATCGGTGATGATGCGGGGCTCTCAAGCGTTGAGCGGGCAGATCTGCGGATGTCGGGGCTTTCACATATCACTGCCGTAAGCGGCTGGAATGTATCGGTTGTAGTGGTGAGTACTGGCGCAGTGTTTCGAGCGCTCGGTGCCCGCTCGTGGGGCTGGTTGTTGGTGCAGCTCGGCCTCCTGTCCTTTTACGTGTGGATCGTTGGACTTGAGCCGCCCATCCAACGGGCTGCGATCATGGGCGCTATTGCGTTGATCGCACTGCAATTGGGACGGCCGGCGCACATGTTGACCTTGCTCACGATCACCGCCGGCTTGATGGCGACGTGGAACCCCGAGGTGCTCTCTTCGCTCGCGTTCATGCTGAGTTTTCTGGCGATGATTGGACTAGCCGTGGCCGCCCGGATCACCGTGGGGCTGTCGGGCTGGCAGGCAGCGATGCTTGCGCCGGCAACCGCCGCAGGTTTCGCGGGAATCGCGACCGCGCCGCTCGTTGCGGCGACGTTCGGCACGGCCTCGTTGATGACGGTACCTGCGAATGCCCTGGCAGCCCCGCTGACGTCATTCGCGACGTTTGGCGGAATGATTGTCGTCGCGACGTCATGGATCCCGTTTCTATCTGGCGCGGCAGGATGGGTTACGTGGATTCTCTGCGCAGGGTTGTTGTGGATAGCCCGTCTATTTGCCGGAGTACCGGGTGGGCATTTGACGTTCGCACCGATCGAAGCGTCGACCGTTTTCACCATCTACCTGGGTCTGGCGTTTCTGCTTGCGCCATTTATCCCGGAGGGTAGGGCGATGCTACGCCGGCTGGACCATTGGTTCGAATCGGCGCCGTGGACGGCGCTGTTCACCGCACTCATTATCGTGTGCGTCCTGGCGCTAGGTGTGCTGATGTTCTGAGAGGGCAGGTAGACAAGAGGAACCGATTTATCGTAAAATATATGATCGTGGTCACTACGCCCCCATCGTCTAGAGGCCTAGGACACCACCCTTTCAAGGTGGAGATCGCGGGTTCGAATCCCGCTGGGGGTACCGAGTATCAAATCCACTCACGCCGCCCCTTTCTGAACCGATCTGTGCTTCAGCCTCTTGTGCCAGTTTCCGCCTCCGGACAGAAAGCGACGGGTTGGCGGAACGGCGGAACGCCGGGATCAGCTTTCCGTAGTACGAACTCAAACAGAGTGCGTTTTCGTCTGATGCTCGCATCAGGACGAGCGTGTGGCTGCAGTTCGTCAAATTGCAGGAGCCGGACGCGTCAATCTCACCGGTACCAGAGCTGCTGAGAGTATCGCATTGAAGCGTACCTTGATCAGTGTCGAGTCTCAGCGGCTCCTGATGTGTCGATCCGCCTGCTCGGCATGATCGAGAACTGCTACCTGGCAAGCGACGGCGACAAGCTCTCGGGGACATCGTCGACGACGCGGAACTATGACCGGGGGCTTGCATTTTCGTCGGGATTAGCCTAAGCTAATTTTCAAATTCTATATCGCTTATCCATGATCTAGCCTCCCGAGAGAACGGAGGACAGCGAATGGTTTGGAAGCGGTTTTCCCGGCGCGATCTGCTGAGGGCAGGAACGGTGAGTGCCGCGCTCGCAAGCACTGGCGGCGCGCTGACCCTCCTGGTGTCAGAAGCGAACCAAGCGTCGACCGGCAGTCATCATGGACATGCCGGGGCTAGCGTGACGACGCCACAACCCGCAGCATTCCACGACGAGACGACAATGGACGCGCACGGCCAGTCGATGACGGTCGGCGAGGTCGGCCCAGATGCCATCGGCATCGACCCTATGGCCTTTCTGACGACATTCGACTACGGCGCGACGAGCACGCTGCCGGACGGGCAGACCCTGCGCGAATACCAGATCGTGGCCTTCGACCGCGAGATCGAGATCGCGCCGGGGGTCTTCTTCCCGGCCTGGACCTACAACGGCCAGGTGCCCGGTCCGACCCTGCGCTGCAACGAGGGTGACCGGCTGCGGCTCCACTTCACCAACGCTGGCACGCACCCGCACACGATCCACTTTCACGGCATCCATTCGGCCTATCATGGATGGCGTCACCGGCATCGGCCGCGGGAATATCGATCCAGGCGACAGCTTCACCTATGAGTTCGATGCCGCTCCCTTCGGCTGCCACCTCTACCACTGCCACTCCACGCCATTGAAACGGCACATCCACAAGGGTCTGTACGGGGCGTTCATCATCAACCCCGACCCGGCAAAGCGAGGTGAGCGGGCCCGCTCACGGCATCCGGACTATCCGGAGTCACAGGAGTGGCAGGAGTTCGTCATGGTGATGAACGCGTTCGACACCACCTTCGACTGCCGAGAACGAGGTCTACGCGGTCAACTCGGTCGCCTTCCATTACATGAAGCACCCGATCCGGGTCGAGCGCGACCGGCCGGTGCGCATCTATCTGGTCAACGTGACCGAGTTCGACCCGATCAACTCCTTCCATCTGCACGCCAACTTCTTCGACTACTACGACCCCGGCACGACGCTCGAGCCAACTCTGCGGACGGTCGACACGATCATGCAGGGTCAGGCGCAGCGCGGCATCCTCGAATTCTCCTTCAAAGGATTACGAGCCCGGACTCTACATGTTCCACGCCGCACGAGTCCGAGTTTGCCGAACTGGGCTGGATGAGCGCATTCGAGGTGGTCGAATGAGCGAGACGACGATTCGTAAGACGCCCGAAACCTCACCGCAGGCGGCGGGCGACGAGAGGGCCGATCTCTGGACGCTCAGATGGATCGGGCTCGGATTGCTGCCTCTTGTTCTGCTCGCTGGTGCGCTGGCCGTGATCGTCGCCACGGATGCCGGGCTTGGCGACCGCACGGTGCCCCCGATCGAGGAACTGAACGTCCAGCGGGTGGCACTCCCGGAACCGAACGAGATCGTGCTGACTGTCGTCAACGACGGCCCGGACCCGATCACGATCGCCCAGGTGCTGGTTGACGACGCCTACTGGCCGCACGAGATCGACGGTGATCGCACGCTCGGGCGGTTAGAATCTGCGACGATCACCATTCCCTATCCCTGGGTGGAGGGTGAGGCACATGCGATCGCACTGATTTCTGAGACGGGCGTGGTGTTTGACGCTGAGATCCCGGTGGCCGTCGAGTCGCCCGCGGCAAACCGCAGCACGTTTGCCCGCTTCGCGCTGATTGGCATCTATGTCGGCGTCATTCCGGTTGCGCTCGGATTGCTCTGGTATCCGTTCATGCGCCGGCTCGGCTCGACCGGCATGAGCTTCATTCTGGCGCTGACGGTCGGGCTGCTGGTGTTCCTCGTCGTCGACATGTTCGGGGAAGCCCAGAATGTTGCGCTGGCGGTTCCCCAGGCGTTCGAAGGGTCACTTCTCGTCCCGGTGATAGCCGGGTTGACGTTCCTGCTGCTGATGACCATCGCCAGCCGCAAGGGTGATGGCGTACAGCGGGGCCTTCCGATCGCCTACCGTCTGGCGCTCGGTATCGGCCTGCACAACCTGGGCGAAGGGCTCGCGATCGGCGCAGCGTTCGCGCTGGGCGAGGTCGCCCTGGGCGTCTTCCTCATCGTGGGCTTTACGCTGCACAACGTCACCGAAGGTGTCGGGATCGCCGCGCCGATCCTGCGCGAGCGCCCCGCACTCAAACACTTCGCAGGTCTGGCCCTGCTCGCCGGTGCACCAGCCATCCTTGGCGTCTGGATCGGCGGATTCATCTACTCACCGCTCTGGACGACGATTTTCCTGGCGATCGGCATTGGCGCAATCGCCCAGGTCGTCGTCGAGGTGTCGCGAATCATCGCCCATGGTGCGGAGCGTGACAACCTGCCGGCGCTGAACTGGACGACGTTCGGCGGGGTCACGGCCGGCATCGCGGTCATGTACGCGACCGCGCTGGTTGTTGGAGGTTGAACGCCATGACCAGACGGGCCACGCTGCCGCCCGGCACAACTCTATTCGCGACACCTGACCTGAGCCCGGCGATGGAGGATTACCTCAAAGCGATCTACCTGATCGATCAGCAGTGCGTTGCTGTCACGACCCAGGTGTTGGCGGGATATCTGGCAGTTGCGCCGCCTTCGGTGACCGAGATGGTCAAGCGCCTGGTGGAACGCGACCTCGTTGCACACACTCCCTACCGGCCAATGACCTTAACCCCAACAGGGGAGGGCATCGCGTCGGAACTCGTTAAGCGGCACTCGCTCATCGTAGCCTTTCTCGTCGCGGCTCTCGGCTACGCGGAGGACCATGAGAGCCGGGATGCGGACGACATGGAACACGCTCTTTCGAGCCAATCGCTTGCTCGCATTGCTGAGCGGCTCAGGGCACGGCCGTGTAGCGATCCATCGGGCTTGAGCAATGACGCACCGACACCACGTGACCGAATGCTAACTCAACATAACCAAATGGGCAGTTCTCGCTGATGTCGGGATGCACCGTGAACCGGCGTTTGTTGCATATCTCGTCATCCCTTTGGTGCCGGCTAACGATATCGCTTGAGCGGATACATCATTCGCGTCCGGAGCAGATCTCAACCGACGTGGCCGGACGAACCAGTCAGACTCGATACCGGTCCTCGGCGCGCTCTCGACCCGATAGATCGAAATTCTGCTGGTGGTTGTTGACGGAGTGTCCGGCGTAAATCGGGCGGGCATCGTCGGGCACGTTTCAGGAGGATCGATGCGCGGTCTTGCCCTGCGATGGCGGGCTTGACTCCTTCGATATGCCTGTTATCTTAATTCTGCACTTTGTTTTTTTACCTAATGCGGACATCTATCACGATGTTTCCCCGGTACGGGAGCTCTTGGTTGACAGCAGCTGCCGATAGGAGGGATGAGAGCGAGCTTCGGTCTGAAGGTCGGCTGCATTTCGTTCCACTAACTCAGACAGGAGAGAGTCATGACCACTGAGGACCAGACGCATGCACACCAGGATCACTCGAACGGGCAGAGTGTTGGGTACGCTTCACCAGAAGAGGCTATGCAGGCAGCGCCAGAAGAGCTGGCCTACGTCGCCTGTCTGCATACCGGCACGGGGGTCGAGGAGCCTGATTTCCTCGCCACCGTCGATCTGAATCCCGAGTCTGACACCTACGCCCAGATCGTTCACCGCACTCCAATGCCAACCATCGGGAACGAGCTGCATCATTTCGGCTGGCAGGTATGTAGCAGCGCCTGTCACACGGATTTGAACAGACAGTTCCTTGTCGTACCCGGATTTCGTTCGACCAACGTTCATATCGTCGACGTCCTCAGCGATCCGCGGCGCCCCGAGATCTCCAAGGTGATATCAGGTGATGAGATCAAGGAAAAGACGGGGTTATCGGCCCCCCACACCGTCCATTGCATGCCGGGTGACATCGTTGTCATGAGTATGCTGGGTGACGCTGACGGAAATGCTCCTGGCGGCTTCGTCATTCTGGATGCCAGGAACTTCGATGTGCTTGGCCGCTGGGAGAATGACTCTAACGGTGTGCAGTTCAACTATGATTTCTGGTATCAGCCACGAAAAAATACCATGATCTCGAGTGAGTGGGCCGCACCGAACACCTTTCAAGATGGCTTCAATCTCGATGACGTCGCGGCCGGTAAGTATGGACAGAGCATCCACTTCTGGGATCTCGACGAGCGCCGCGTCGCGCAGTCGATCGACCTTGGACAGGAGGGCATGATTCCACTCGAAGTGCGCTGGCTGCATAATCCCGATGCCGAGTCGGGGTTTGTTGGTGCGGCGTTGTCGAGTGCGATGTTCCACTGGGAACGTGACAATGGCGCGTGGCACGCAGAGAACGTGATCCAGGTTGAACCAGTCGAGGTGGATGGATGGCCGTTCCCTGTACCGGGGTTGATAACGGATCTCGTCGTGTCGATGGATGACCGCTTCCTCTACTTCTCGAACTGGTTGCACGGCGACCTGAGGCAGTACGACATCTCGGATCCCGCGCATCCCCGGCTGACAGGCCAGGTCTGGTTAGGTGGCGTCATCGGTCATGAGCCTGACGTAGCGCGGCCCCTTACCGGTGGTCCTCAGATGCTCCAGCTCAGCAAGGATGGCCGGCGCCTCTATCTGACGAACTCGCTGTACTCCTCCTGGGATAACCAGTTCTACCCGGATCTCTCGTCCTGGATGATGAAGATAGATTGTCTTCCCGAAGGCGGAATGCAGGTCGATGAGAACTTCTCCGTCGATTTCGGTGCTGCCCGCGGGCACGAGATCCATCTGCCGGGCGGTGACTGCACGACCGAGATTTTCCAGTAACCACCGAGACAATCTGCTGGTGATGCTCGACCGCCCCATTCCGGGGCGGTCGTCTGTGTCTCCCTGGCCAGCTGCCACCAGATGCCGTCAACGGAGTGGCTCTGTCCATGGATCGTGAGCCTCACGGTTGAGTAACGCCTCGAAGGCATCTGCCGGGACAGGATGGGAACTGTATTAACCCTGGGCCTGGTCGAAGCTAAGTACTAGACCACGATGATGGTGTCACTCCCGTAGGGGAGGAGCTCGTCTCCTCCCGTCGAGCGGACCGGGGTTTCGGGAGGAGACGAGCTCCTCCCCTACCTAGAGACGGAATCCCGGAGTGACAACGCCCCTATGGTCCAGTACTGAGTGTGGCAGTAGGTCGCATTGCTCGCGTGTCTCAACCCCTCCTGCTACGACTGCAAGACCGAGAGGGTGATCGTAGCCGAAACGATCGCTGTATCCTGAGGATCGCAACACACGACGCCGCGACGCAGCGCGGTGTCCGACAACCCCTCCAGGCGTCTCAGCATGAGCGCCAGGGATTGAAACGTTGGCGAGTTGTCCGGACGTCATGCGGACGCACAGGGGGCCGAGCTTCGCGTTCACATCAGGCCGTGATCGACGGCGGACCGTGTAGCGGCGGCACGGTTCGTCACTCCCAGTTTGGTCAGGATGTTACTCACATGCCGCTTCACAGTAAACGGGCTCAGGAAGAGTTGCGCCGCTATTTCTCGATTGGTCAACCCGGTGGCCAGCAGACGCAGCACTTCAACCTCGCGCTCAGTAAGGCCCGCCGGAAGCACGTCCCGCGCATCTCGTGTCCCGGTCACGCGCTGGGAGAGGAGTGCCGCCGCGTTGAGGAGCGGCATGGCGCCCAGAGGCACACAGATGGTCCGCAGCTCGTCGAGGGCGGTAAGCGCGCGACGATGTTCGTTGAGCGCGAGCCAGAACTTGGCGATTGCGAAGAGGGACAAGGCGCGTTCGTACGGCGCGGCACATGCGCTGGCCAGACGCAACGAAGCACCGAGATGCATCCAGGCGGTGTCGTGACGCCCCGCCTCAGTATCAAGGGTGCCAAGCAGGCGATGGGCCGCGAGCAGCGCGAGGGGTTGACGAGGCTGAAGGGCGTGCGCCAACGCCCGATTGGCGTGATCGTAGGCTGCTTCGCTCTGTCCAAGCGCCGTTTCGTATTGGGCCCAGAGCATGGAATTCTCTGCCTGCCCGAGAACGGCTCCGATCCATTCCAGCCAGTGAGTGTGGGCTTGCAACCATGCGTGTGCGGAGAGCAGATTACCTGCGTCGAGAGATAGGTCTACAGCCAGACACTGCATCGGCAGCGCTAACGTGATGATCTGATTCCCAGGTTGAGCGGCAGGTCCTCGCGGCAGCGACTCGGTGACGAGTTGCCATGCGAGCTCTGTGTCCCCCTGTTCGCGTGCAATCCGGCCGATGACACTCCCGTGGTAGTGCGGGATGTCGATGATGTTGCGATCGGTCATCATCTGCGCGGTCTCTTTGGCCTCGTTCCACTGACCTTCGACGAGCATCAGAGGAAGTAAGGGATAGCGCGAAACCTCATCTGCCTCTGCTCCTGTCAGCGACGAGATCACTCGCGAGGAGTGACTCTCCACCTCGACTGCCACCCTTTCGCGTTCAGCCAGGTTGTCGGCCTGATAGGGCAGGATTGCGAGCGACAGGATGTCAGGCATGGCAAATAGTCCTAGGGGAGGGTCACCGGTCGTTCCAAAGTGGGCGCGTGCTTCCGCGAATGCATCCTGTACGAGCTCGGGCTCGCCTCGCAACGCATACCCACAAGCGAGTCCGTGCCAGGCATACGCGGCCGCGCCAGGATTCGGAGATCCAGAAACGTCGCTGCGGATACTCTCGACGTAGCGTTCGCCGAGCTCCTGTGCCTCATCCAGGTGACCCATTTGGATCAGCGCCCCGATGAGCGCTCCTCGACTGGAGAGGGCCGCGATCTCTTCTTCAAGAGGCGATCCATCGTGCTCACCGAGCGGAAGCGCCTCCAGAGCTGCCACCGCCGTCGAGAGTTCTGCAAGGCCCTGCTGAACGGCACCAACACGATGGTGTGCCACCCCCTGGAGTGCCATCACCTGGGCCGCTGTTCGCGCGTCGTCGGATTCTGCCGCAAGACGAGCCGCCTCCTCGAGGTATGCGAGTGCGCGGTGCGGCGTCTGTCCGATGGAGAGAAATGCCAACCGGATACGTAACCTGCTGAGAACCTGCGGAGCTCCGCCTTGTGACTCCAACAAGCTGAGAGCGGATTCATAGCGTTTGGCCGCCGTCAAGAAATCGGAGGCGCGCTCGGCGCACTCTCCCGCTTTGATGTACCAGGCTGCTGCGCGGGGATCGCGCGCCTCGTGGAAGTGGTAAGCGATGGTGTCCGGGTCGTGGTGCGTGCTGGCGATGAACGCCTCAGCAGCTGCCCGGTGCGTGCGTCTTCTCCAGGGGGGAGTGACTATCTCATACAGCACCTGGCGAATCAGTGTGTGGCGAAATCGAACGAGGTCGCCGGACATCTCGACGCCGACCAGCTGTGGCTCTCCGCGTTCCATGACCGTCAGCAAGTCGTCCTCCGTAACACCTGTCACGGCGCTCCAGATCGTGAGGGGTGCTTCTTGCCCTATCACGGCAGCCATTGCAAGCAGGGTGGCCGCGTCCCGGTCGAGTCGGGCGAACCTTCCCTCAATGACCTGTCGTAGCAGAACTGGTACCGAAGCGTCAGGCTCCTCGACGAGCTGCCAGGCACCGTCAGGTGACTGTCGTAGGACCTGGTCGACTACCAGCGTGCGCAGCAGCTCGCCCGCGAACAGGGGATTCCCCTCCGACTGCGAGAACAGATGTTGCGCCAGTCTATGGGAGTCTGGCTGCGGTAGCTGAAATAGTTCGGTGACGAGCGCGTGCATGTCAGTGAGACACAGAGGCCGGACATCAAGTCGAACGGTGCTTCCTTCACGCACCAGCATTGGAAGTAGCGCGTAGAGTGGGTGCTGGCGAGTTACCTCGTCAGCAGCGTAGGTGGCCAGCAGCAACACGGCCATGTCATCTATCGAATGGGCAAGATAGCGCAAGAGGTCCAGACTGGCCGGATCAGCCCAATGGATATCTTCGAGCAGGAGCAGGATAGGACGCTCGGCCGCGCAGTCAGCCAACATGTCACGAACCCGTTTGAAGAAAACTGCCGGGCTTTCCGAAGATGTGTGGCTGGTTGGAGAAATCGTGCCAAGCGCGGCGCACTCTGGAACTCTTGTCTGGAAACGCAGGAAGAGTTCGTCCCATGGGCCATATGGGGGTGTTTCGGTCAGCGCGTAACAGTGCCCCGTAAGGCACAGTGCTCCCCATTGTGCTTCGGCTTCGTTACCAAATGCTTGAAGCAAGGCCGATTTGCCGACTCCTGCTTCGCCTTCGACGAGCACCAGGCTACCGTGGCCGGCCCGGGCCTCGGCAAAGAGCTGCTCGAGTGTCAAGAGCTCATGGTCGCGGCCGACCAGCGTCATCGAGGATGAGAATTCGAAACTGTTTTCAGCAATGGTCATGGGGCCCCTGCACACGTGTAAAGGGACTAGTGACTGTGTTTGTCCGGAAAGGAGCCGCCGGAGCCCGGCATGGCTAAACAGTGCGGTCTGAAAGGATATCTTAGACGTTTGCCTACACTCTATCACGAACTCTTGGCGCTGCAGTCGTGGGCGTGTTCTAGCGAACCTGATGCGACGATGACGATTCTGAAGGCGTCTTCGTGTCTACGGTTTCCGACCTGTGGTACGGGGCGGTACTGAAGAGTGTTTCTACTCCCGAAAGAGCTTGTCGACGTAATTCTAGTTTATCACTGCTTGGTCTACGTCTGACCCATGTGGACCACTCAACACCATGCCCGCCTACCTCTGATTTGAATGGTTCCCTTGGCCGATGCTCGTGTATGGCGAGTTTCGTACGGTATGAGACAGGCTCCCGAAGGCGATGAGCGTCGCGATCGGAGCCGCTGAGAGAAGTCCCTCGTCGCGGACGCCGAGCCATGTGGCGGTGTGCAGTGTAGAGACAACTCAACGGTAATGAGTGTTCGTTCCATCCTCTCGCTGTCGCTCTCGAGTGAACCGGTCGCCGGGGCAGCCCTCTCTCAGACCAATCGTTTTCTGGAGTCGTGCCTGCACGGATCGTTTCAACGATCCGTGCAATCGAAGCATTCCCCGGGTTTTGTCGATTGGAATGCCCTCGCTCTCGTCGAGGGTTTCATGTGAGCGTCTGACGAACCGGGCGTGCTAAACGAGATGAGGAGCCGATGACCGATTCTGAGGAACGCGAGGTGACCTCCGAGCCGGCGGGAAATCCTCCTGACATCGACACAGCGCAGGTGGACAATGCGTCCGGAGCCGCTACGCCAAGCGAGACGGACGCATCGACCCAAGCGGACACGTCAGCCGAAATGGAAGAACTGCTGGATAGCCTGCGGCGTGAGCGGGCTGACTTCGTGAACTACAGACGCCGCATCGAGAGCGACCGACGTCAGGATACTGAGCGGGCGCAGGCTGAGACGGTGCGGGTCCTACTACCCGCCGTGGACGAGCTTGAGCGTGCGTTTGCGCAACTCCCTCCAAATCTTCGAGAAGATCCCTGGGTACAGGGCATGCTGCTCGTACACCGGTCTCTGGTCGATACGCTCCGGCGTCTCGGTGTCGTGCAGTTTGGCCAGGCAGGCGAGCCTTTCAATCCAGAGATTCACGAGGCTGTGTCCTTCACGAGGCGTGACGATGTGAACGACCAGCTGCTCGAAGAGGTAATGCGTCCTGGTTATCGCATGCGCGACATACTGCTTCGCCCGGCACAGGTCGCCGTCGTGGGACCGTCTGCCGCAGGTGGAGCGCCGATGCCGGGGGATGCCGCGCAAGCCGACGCGACACGTCAGCCGGGCGCGAGAAATACCGGGAGCGACGCAGGATCAGCCGATGCCACGACAGAGTCTCAGACGCAGGCATCTTAGCCGTATCAGGGAACAGGGAGCGAACCATGGCACGAGTACTGGGGATTGACCTGGGAACAACAAATTCTGTGATGGCCGTCCTTGAAGCAGGCGAGCCAACCGTCCTTGAGAATGCCGAGGGGGATCTCATTACTCCATCGGTTGTTGCCGTCAATCCGAAGACTGGAGAGCGGCTTGTAGGCTCAATTGCCAGGCGGCAGGCGATCACCAACCCGGAGAACACTATTTTCTCCATCAAGCGCTTCATGGGCCGCAAATTTGATGACCCGGTTGTTCAGGAGGCGATCAAACGCCTTCCATATAAAGTTACCCGCGCACCAAACGGTGATGTACGCGTGGTGATGGCCGGCAAAGAGTACTCGCCTGAAGAGATCTCGGCGATGATCCTGCAGAAACTGAAACGGGATGCCGAGGCCAAGTTGAATCAGCCCGTGAACCAGGCGGTTATCACTGTTCCTGCCCACTTCGGCGACGCACAGCGTCAGGCGACGAAGGATGCCGGCCAGATCGCAGGGTTAGAAGTGCTGCGCATCGTCAACGAGCCGACAGCCGCCTCGCTGGCCTATGGGCTGGATAAGACAGGCCGCGACGAAGACATCGCTGTCTACGACATGGGCGGTGGGACGTTTGACATTTCGATCCTGCGGGTTGGCGAGGGTGTCATCGAAGTTCTTGCAACCAACGGCGATACGTTCCTGGGTGGCGACGACTTCGACCGCGTCATCATGGAATGGATCATCACCGAATTCCAGAAGCAGAACGGCGTCGATCTCTCGACCGACCGCATGGCGCTTCAGCGCATTCGGGAGGCTGCCGAGCGGGCCAAGATCGAGTTGTCGAGCGCACAAACCACAGAAATCAACCTTCCCTTTATTACGGCGACCGATGCCGGGCCGATGCATCTCCAGATGACCCTCACTCGTTCCCAACTGGAGCAAATGACCCAGCATCTTATCGAGCGCACGCGAGAGCCGGTGCTTCAGGCGCTGCGCGATGCGACTCTCTCGCCTAATGAAATCGACGAGGTCGTGCTCGTCGGTGGCCAGACGCGCATGCCCGCCATACAGTCGTTTGTCCAACAGCTCTTCGCGGGTAGGGAACCTCACAGGGGCGTGAACCCCGACCTGGTCGTCGCCATCGGAGCCGCCATCCAGGCGGGCGTCCTGACTGGTGACGTTCGGGATGTCCTGCTTCTTGACGTTACCCCGCTCTCACTTGGCGTCGAAACCAGGGGCGGCGTGATGACGGTGTTGATCCCGCGGAACACAACGATTCCGACTCGGAGGACCGAGATCTTCACAACGGCCGAGGACAACCAGACGCAGGTCGAGATTCACGTGCTGCAGGGCGAACGCCCGCTGGCGAGTGAGAACAAGAGCCTGGGGCGCTTCGTGCTGGATGGTCTTCCCCCAGCCCCACGCGGCCAGGTGCAGATCGAAGTGACCTTCGATATTGACGCGAACGGCATTCTCCACGTCTCTGCCCGAGACTTGGCAACCGGGCGAGAGAAGAAGGTCATGATCGAGCCGGTGAGTGGCCTTACTCAAGAGGAGATCGAACGCATGGTGCGCGACGCCGAGCTGCACGCGGCCGAAGACGCCCGGCGCCGCGAGGAGGCAGAACTGATCAACCGCACCGACACGTTGGTCTACTCTGCCGAGCGGCTCCTTCGGGAGGCAGGCGACAACCTGCCGAGCGACGTGAAGCTGGAACTTGAGAACCAGGTGCAGGCAGCACGAGAGGCACTCGAATCGAACGATATTGCGGCCATCAGACGTGCGGCGGAAGCCCTCGAGGGCGTGATGCAACGAGCCGGCCAGGCCGCCTACGCAGGAGAAGCGGCTGCTGGCGCCGCGGGAGCACCGCCACCGCCGACGGACGATGACACGGTTGAGGGCGAGTTCCGTGAGGTTGGTGACGTGTAGGCTGACAACGACGCAGCCGGGAAAGGTCGAATTTGATGTCTGTTGCCACCAAGCCGGTGACGGTCTACTCGACACCAACCTGACCGTGGTGTACCAGAGTGAAGGAGTTCCTTCGCGCCAACAACGTGGCCTTCCAGGAGTATGACGTGTCGGCCAACCCGCAGGCGGCGCGAGAAATGATCCAACGCAGTGGCCAACAGGGAGTTCCCGTCATCGTCGCCAATGGTGAGTTGATTGTGGGCTTCGACCGCCCCCGTCTCGAACGATTGATCCAACGCATCAAACAGGAGCAAGGTCCGCAGTTGGGACTGATCGCGAGGGACGCCCCGGACGTTGGGGTTGAGGTTGGCGGAACCCGGCCCGGCTCGCCTGCCGACCGGGCCGGGTTCCGTACCGGTGACGTACTTGAATCCATAGACGGGAAGCCGGTCCGCTCCCTGGCGGAGCTGGAGCGGTTACTTCCCCAATTGCCGAGGGGCGTTCCACTTGATGTACGGGTCAAACGCGGTGATTCCACTGAGACCCTCAGTCTCGTGCTCTGACGTTCCTGAGAGCGTTGCCTAGTTCACAGTAGCAGACTGGCGCGTCAGGATGAACGATGGAATTTCAAGACTATTACGAGATCCTCGGTGTTCCGAGAACTGCGACAGAGCAGGAGATTCGTTCAGCCTACCGGAGGCTGGCACGACAGTATCACCCGGATGTGAATCCCGGGGATCCGGAGGCGGAGGAGCGGTTCAAGCAGATCGCTGAGGCGTACGAAGTCCTCTCCGACCCTGAGAGCCGTGCGCGATACGACCAGCTTGGCTCTCGCTGGCGGGATTACGAGCGAGCGGGTGCGCAGCAGGGACAACCCTTCGCGTGGGAAGACATCTTTGGTGCACAGCAAGGGGGACCACGGACCGGGTACCGAACATTTGACGAAGAAGATCTCCAAGACATGTTCGGTGATGCCAGCCCGTTCTCGGACTTCTTCGGAACCTACTTTGGGGGGCCCCGACGCGAGTCCCGGCGTGCGGCACGGCCAGCCGCCGGCCGTGAAATTGAAACACCTATTCAGGTGACGCTCGCTGAGGCGTACCAGGGGGCGACGCGTGTCATCTCGGTGCCGTCACCCGACGGGCAGACGAGACGGCTGGAGGTGCGGATCCCCCCGGGCGTGAGAGACGGGTCGCGCATCCGCATTGCCGGCCAGGGAGGGCCGGGGCGCGCCGGCGGCCCGCCTGGTGACCTGTACCTGGTCGTCACGGTGCTACCCGATCCTCGCTTCGAGCGCCGTGGAGATGATCTTTACACAGAGATACGTGTACCCCTGACGACCATGCTTCTCGGCGGAGAAGCTCGGGTACCCACCCCGGACGGCCGGCAACTCTCGCTCTCTATTCCGTCGGTCACACAGGACGGGCGCACATTCCGCCTTCGAGGTCAGGGGATGCCGCAGCTCAACAATCCCGATCGCCGGGGAGACCTGTATGCAGAGGCGCACGCACTCCTTCCCGAACAGCTGACGCCACGCCAACGCGAGCTGATCGAAGAGTTCGCGCGTTCTGGGGCCGAAGATTTCGCTGGTGTCAGCTAGTGGCGCAGCTCGATGGATTTCCGGGAGGATGCTGGAATGCAGAAGCAGATTGAGACCGCGGGCTACTACCGGCTTGATACCGTCGCGACCCTTTCGGGCCTGTCCAAGGGGCGCGTCCGAACCTATCTCCGCTCTGGATTCGTGCGGCCAGCACGGGTCGACGGCCGGCAGATGCTGTTTGGAAACGCGGAAATTGCCCAACTGCGCCGGATACGCCGGCTCGCGGACGACCTGGGGCTGAACCTCGCGGGAATTGACGTGACGCTGAACCTACTCGAACAGATTTCGCAATTACAGAATGAGCTCGCTGAACGCCGGGCATTCGAATCGCAGTTACAAGCGGAGCCGGAGCGGCGCTCCCGATGAGGACACGTTGACGATCGAGGAGGATACCTGTGGCGTACAACATGAATAAGTTCACGGAGAAGGCTCAGGAGGCAATCGGCGAGGCGCAGTTGATTGCCGAGGAACATCGTAATACGCAGATTGAGCCGGAGCATCTCCTGTACGCATTAGTCAGACAGGAGGGTGGAGTCGTTCCGGCGATCCTGGCACGGCTCGGCGTTTCGCCCGGGGTGATTCTTGAGCAAGTCGAAGAAGCGATCCGTGGACTAGCGCGCGCGAGTGAGCCCACGCAGGTCTTCATTTCGCCGCGCTTCCGCCGGGTTCTTCAGGCCGCGCAGGAGGAAGCCGGTCGCTTGAGAGACGACTATGTCTCGACTGAGCACCTGCTGATCGCGCTCGCCGACGATCAGGAGAAGGGCCTCGCCGGCCAGATCCTTCGCAGGTCGGGTGTCACCCGCAGCGCCGTCTATCAGGCACTCCAGGAGGTGCGCGGCGGCCAGCGGGTCACCAGTCCGAATCCGGAGACGACCTATGAGGCGCTGAAGCAATATGGCCGCGACCTGACGGAGCTCGCGCGCCTGGGCAAGCTCGACCCAGTCATTGGCCGGGATGAGGAGATTCGGCGGGTCATCCAGGTGCTCAGCCGTCGCACGAAGAACAACCCGGTCTTGATTGGAGAGCCTGGTGTTGGCAAAACCGCGATTGTTGAGGGCCTTGCACAGCGCATTATTCGTGGTGATGTTCCCGAGGGTTTGAAGGACCGGATCCTCATCCAGCTCGACATGGCTGCACTCGTCGCCGGCGCCAAGTTTCGTGGCGAGTTCGAGGAGCGGCTGAGGGCCGTGCTGAGAGAGGTAGAGGAGTCCGAAGGTCGCATCCTGTTGTTTATTGACGAGGTACACACCGTCGTCGGCGCTGGCGCGGCCGAGGGCGCGATGGATGCCAGCAACATGCTCAAACCGATGCTGGCGCGCGGTGAGCTCCACTTGATCGGCGCGACGACTCTTGACGAGTACCGCAAGCACATCGAAAAAGATCCGGCCCTTGAGCGCCGGTTTCAGCCCGTGTTCGTTGACGAGCCGTCGGTCGAAGACACGATCAGCATCCTGCGCGGTTTGCGCGAGCGCTATGAACAGCACCACAAGGTACGCATCAAGGATTCAGCGCTGGTGGCGGCGGCAGTCCTGTCTGATCGATACATTGGCGATCGATTCCTGCCTGACAAAGCCATCGATCTGATTGATGAGGCTGCCGCCAAACTGCGCGTCGAGGCAACGAGCATGCCCGCCGCGTTGGACGAGGTACGGCGGAGGATCATTCAGCTTGAGATTGAGCGTGAGGCGTTGCGCCAGGAGCGCGACGAAGCGTCTCGCGAGCGGCTTGAGCGTATCGAGCGGGAGCTGGCAGATCTCAAGGAAGAGGCTACCGAGCTGGAGACGCGGTGGCAAACGGAGCTGGAGGTGCTCAACCGCATTAGCCAGATCCAGGAGCGACTCGACGCCGTGCGCGCCGAGCTCGAGCTTGCCACGTTGCAAGCTGACTGGGAGCGTGCGGCTCGGCTGACCTACGAGGTGTCTCAGCTTGAGAAGGAGCGCGAAGAAGCCGAGCGGGCCGCACGCGCGCGCACGGAGGAAGGTCAGCCGCTCGTCAAAGAGGAGGTTGACGAGGAGGACATCGCAGAGGTGGTGAGTCGCTGGACCGGAATCCCGGTCACCCGCATGTTGCAGGGCGAAATGGAGAAGCTCATCACCATGGAGGAGCGTCTGCGCGATCGGGTTGTCGGTCAGGACGAGGCGATCCGCGCGGTTGCGAACACCGTGCGCGCAGCTCGTGCCGGTCTGCAGGACCCCAACCGGCCAATCGGGAGCTTCCTGTTTCTCGGGCCAACCGGTGTCGGAAAGACTGAGACTGCTCGCGCTCTGGCCGAGTTCCTGTTCGACCATGAAGAAGCCATGATCCGCATTGACATGAGCGAATACCAGGAACGCCACACGGTGTCGCGTCTGATCGGTGCGCCTCCGGGGTATGTCGGCTACGAAGAGGCCGGTCAGCTTACCGAGGCGGTTCGAAGACGCCCGTATTCGGTCGTGCTGTTTGACGAGGTCGAGAAGGCTCACCCGGAAGTTCTGAACATCCTGCTGCAGGTGCTCGATGACGGCCGGTTGACCGACGCTCAAGGGCGCGTGGTCGACTTCCGCAACACAATCATCATCATGACGAGCAACCTCGGCAGCCAGTGGATCACGGAGCCCGGCATGAGCTGGGAGCAGATTCGTGAACGTGTTATGGACGCCGTGCGCATGCACTTCCGGCCCGAGCTGATCAACCGCATCGATGACATCGTTATCTTCCGCCCGCTTGGTCTCGAAGAGATCAAGAGAATCGTGGACATTCAAATATCCGGCGTACGTCAGCGGCTTGCCGAGCGCAGGATCCAGTTGATTCTGTCCCCGGAAGCCAAAGAATATCTCGCGCGTGAAGGCTTTGATCCTGTCTACGGCGCACGGCCGCTCAGACGCGCGATTCAGAAGGAGATCGTTCAGCCTCTGGCGGTCCACCTGCTGCGCGGTGAGTTTGACGACGGCGACACCATCACTGTTGAGGTGAGCGCCGGCCAGTTGGTGTTCCGCAAGCAGGAAACTCCTGTGACGGCGAGTTCGTGATGACAAACGTGTGACCGGCGCAGTCTCGATCCGTTGGCGCGGTGACGCGGGAAGAGGGAGATCCTGTATGGAACAGATTCAATCCATCGCGGAGCAAACCGGCAGTGGATTGCCAAGGGATTGCGACATCCGGCAAGCGATCTACGATCGCCTGGCTGGTATCGAGGGGTTGCAATCAGACGGCATCACGGTGACGGTAGACGGAGGTGCTGTCCGGCTTGAAGGCGCCGTGCTCGATGAGCAGTCGAAACTCCGCGCCGAAGACGCCGCCTCGGCCATATTCGGCGTGGAGAGTGTCGACAACCGTCTACGCCTTAAGCCGGCGCTGCTCCGATACACGATTTACCCCTACATGCCGATCGTCACTGAGGATGGTGAAGAAATCGGTTGGGTGGCTGATCACTACCATGACGATAGTTGCCTGATGTTTTTCTCGCCAGGCGACACGGTACACGTGCCGTTCTACGTCATCGATGCCACGACGGATCACGGCATCGTCATCGGGCGTGACATCTGTCCGGATAGCGAAGGCATATGAGTCGTGCACATGTTGCCACACCGTCTGCCTGCGTCTGAACTTGGCGCCAACCAACGAACGGCGGAGCGTACGGTCGAAGAGCAAACGGTTCATGAGTTGTTCGAGGTCGCGATTGCGGAAGGGAGCGCAATCGATGGAGTCGCACCAACACCGGAGGCAATCCGGCCCGGCCGCGCCCCACAAACAGGTGGTTGCGCAGAGTCTGAGGGTATCCGGAAGCGAGTCCCCCAACTGTTGGCTGCTCCTGACAGATCGCCCATCGGCTGACCGCACGGGTGGGGTGCAGAGTCCATGATGCTCCACGACGTCGCGGAATGGGCAATGGCACGCACCCTGGAAGAAACGTGCGACGTGGAGAGCGCTCATGTGTCACCTCCTCACGGCATGAAGACGGCGGGTGACGGCATGGGGGCGTTTCTCCGATTCTGAGGAGGATCAACAGATGCGCTACCGACGACTCAGCTACCGATACGCCGTGATAACGCAATCGAACGACCCATGGGCGGCAGTGGCTGATCGACCAGGCGTGAGTCTCGCGCAGACCACCTGGCGGCCAGCTGCCGACATGTACGAGACCGAGACGCTCCTGGTGGTGGTCGTTGAGCTGGCGGGCGTCGATCCCGAGGATGTGGAAGTACTGCTGTTCGAGGATGCTCTCGTTATTGAGGGACTGCGTCGCCTGCCTCCAGTCGAATCTGCTATCTACCACCGGGTGGAGATCCGTCAGGGCACCTACCGGTTGGAGTTACCGTTACCCGTGCCTTCCGACATGGACAGCGTCGACGCGACCTACGAACGAGGACTCCTGCAGATTATTCTCCAGAAAACCGGCACGAGGTGAATCTGATGGTTGTAGAACCCCAATTGGAGGAGCCGGGCGAGGTCGAGATACCAGAAACCTTGCCGGTCTTACCCTTACGTGGAGGGATAGTCATCTTTCCCCACGCCGTTGTTCCGCTCGTGGTAGGACAACCATCCTCGATCAAGCTGGTCGATGATGTGATGCGAGGGGACCGGCTGGTGGCCCTGGTTGCGCAACACACAGACACGGATGTCTTACCAGACGCCGAGGATCTGTATTCGGTCGGCGTGATGGCCGTCATTCACCAGTTGTTGCGCGCACCAGACGGAACGCTGCGGCTGGTCGTCCAGGGGCTGGAGCGCATTCGGATCAAGGAGATCATCTCAAAGGATCCGTATCTTGTCGGGCGTGTTGAGGAGCTGCCGGACCAGCCTGTCCTTGGCGCGGAGATCGAGGCCCTGCGTCGGACGTTGATCTCGGTCTTCCAACGCCTGGTTGAGCTCACACCAAATGCGTCGAATGAGATCGTAAGGGTCGTGGAAGAACTTGCGGATCCACGACAAGTTGCCTATTCAGTCGCTGCGACGGCGCCGATACCGGGTTCTGTGCGCCAGGAGATTCTTGAGCTCGATCCCGTTGACGTCAAGTTGCGCAGGCTGATTGAGGTACTCCAGCACGAGGTATCCGTTCGAGAACTGGGCGAGCAGATTAGCACGGAAACCCAGCAACGCATGACGAAGGCACAACGTGACTACTACCTTCGTGAGCAGTTGCGCTCAATCCAATCCGAGCTGGGCGAGGAGGATGAGGACACTGAAATCGACGAGCTGCGGCGGCGTGTCGAGGAGGCCGGCCTGCCACCTGAGGCGCGTCGTGAGGTAGAACGCGAGCTCTCCCGGCTGGCCAGCATCCCGCCAGCCTCGCCGGAGTACGGAATTATCCGCACGTACCTCGATTGGATAGTGAGCCTGCCGTGGAACAAGCTCAGCGGCGGCACTATCGATATCGCGCGCGCGAGGCGAATACTTGACGAAGATCACTATGATCTTGAGAGGATCAAGGACCGCATCCTCGAATATCTGGCCGTGCGAAAGCTCCGCGAGGAGCGGGAAGCTCAACAAGCCGCGGAAGACGCCGAGAGTGCCGACGAGCAGCCTGCGGGGGAGCCAGCAGACGAGACAACGCGAGAGACAGCGCGGCGGGAACCTATCCTCTGCTTTGTGGGCCCACCCGGCGTCGGCAAGACGAGTCTTGGCCAGTCTATCGCGAAGGCGATGGAACGCAAGTTCGTGCGCATGTCGCTCGGTGGGGTGCGTGACGAGGCGGAAATCCGGGGACACCGGCGCACCTATATCGGCGCGATGCCCGGCCGTATCATCCAGGCCATCCGCCAGGTCGGGACTAGAGACCCCGTTTTCGTACTGGATGAAATTGACAAAGTTGGCGCCGATTGGCGCGGCGACCCATCTTCAGCCTTGCTCGAGGTGCTCGATCCAGCCCAGAATAACAGTTTTGTAGACAACTATCTCGGGGTACCGTTTGACCTCTCACAAGTGCTATTCATTGCGACGGCGAATACGCTGGATACCATCCCAGGCCCGTTGCTCGACCGGATGGAAGTGCTGCAGCTCTCGGGTTATACCGACACCGAGAAGATCCACATCGCCATGAAGTATCTGGTGCCGCGGCAAATCGAGGCCCATGGACTCAAGCCCGAAGAGATCGAGTTTACCGAAGACGGTATTCTCCGCGTTATCCGCGGGTACACACGAGAGGCAGGTGTACGCAACCTGGAGCGGGAGATCGCGAACATCTGCCGCAAAGTGGCCAGACAGGTGGCCGAGGGTCGAACCGAGAAGACGGTCGTCACGGCGAGTGAGGTAGAGCGGCTGCTGGGCAGACCGCGGTTCCACGACGACGTGGCTGAGCGTGTCGACCGGCCCGGGGTTGCCATCGGTCTGGCCTGGACACCGGTTGGGGGAGACGTTCTCTTCGTTGAGGCCGCCATGATACCGGGCCGCGACGAGCGCTTGATTCTCACCGGCATGTTGGGAGACGTCATGCGCGAGAGCGCCCAGGCAGCACTATCCTGGGTACGGTCGAACGCCGAGAATCTGGGCATTGACCCGTCGGTATTCGAGGGCAAGGCGATTCACCTGCACGTGCCGGCTGGCGCAATCCCCAAGGATGGTCCATCTGCTGGAGTCACCATGGTGACAGCGCTGGTCTCGCTGGCTTCGGGCCGGCTCGTTCGTAGCGATGTCGCAATGACCGGCGAGATAACGCTGCGTGGCAAGGTGCTGCCCGTCGGTGGAATCAAGGAGAAGGTGTTGGCGGCGCACCGCGCGGGCATCAAGGAGGTCATCTTGCCTCGCCGCAACGAGAACGACCTGGAAGATGTGGCAGAGGAGCTCCGTCAAGAGCTGAAATTCCATCCGGTAGATACTGCGGACCAGGTGGTTGAGCTCGCGTTGCAACCGGCATCGGGTGCTAAACACGCTGATGGTCAGCCCGAAGGTGAGGAGGGCGAGCAGCACGAACCAATCGCCGCGGCAGGCAGTACCGCCTCCGACATGACGCTGACTGGAAAGAAGGGAGAACAGCATGGATATCCTGAGGCGTAACTGGTGGCTTCTCGCGCTGCGTGGCGGTCTCGCAGTGCTCTTCGGGATCATTGCGATTGTGTGGCCGGACATAACGTTAGGTGTTCTCGTCATCCTGTTCGGAGCGTACGCTTTGGTTGACGGCGCGTTCACCATCGCTAGCGCGATACGGAGGGCGGGCGACGTGCCCCGCTGGTGGGTGTTACTGATCGAAGGAGCGATTGGTATCGCGGCAGGCATCATTGCCTGGGTCTGGCCGGGCCTCACCGCTCTTGCCTTGCTCTACATCATCGCATTCTGGGCGATCTTCACCGGAACCCTGGAGGTCCTCGCTGCAGTCCGGCTGCGCCATGAGCTTGAAGGTGAATGGTTACTGGCGCTTGCGGGGCTTCTGTCGATCCTTTTCGGCGCGCTACTGATCGCGTTCCCAGGTGCTGGAGCGATCGCCGTCGTCTGGATCATTGGAGCATACGCGATCGCCTTCGGAATCGTCATTATCGCTTTGGCACTGCGTCTCCGCAGCGGCGAGCGCCCGATAATGGAGCAGCAACCTACAGGATGATTCTAAGTTGGTCGTGATCCGCAGCGTCTGGGGGTCGTGATACGAGACCTGCGACGCTCTGGATTTGAGCCTGAACCCGATCCTGTATGCCGCGGTCTGTGAGTTGTGACAAAGCCACAGGGATCTGCGGTGAACGAAGGGACCATGCCATGAAGCGCAACGGGCAGCGAGTGCGAGTAGTGGAGAACAATGTATACGCCGATCATACGCACGCTGCAGAGCCTACCTCGGCGCTGCCGGCGGGGACTGAAGCGCCGGATTTTAGCCTGCGCAGTACTCCTGACCAGGCGGTGTCTCTGCGCGACTTCCGTGGACAGCCGGTGATCCTGGCCTTTTACCCGGCGGACTGGAGCCCGGTCTGTGGGGACCAGATGACGCTCTACAATGAGATCCTGCCGGAGTTTCAAAGGCACAACGCGGCCCTGCTCGGTCTGTCTGTAGATGGTACATGGTGCCATCTCGCGTTTGCACGCGATCGAAATCTCCATTTCCCTCTG
This sequence comes from uncultured Chloroflexia bacterium, assembly GCA_963729445.1. GTDB lineage: Bacteria > Chloroflexota > Chloroflexia > Thermomicrobiales > CFX8 > JACCZH01. The sequence goes on along the minus strand of CAVSNU010000002.1, from coordinate 39,488 downwards.
CTCGCTGACTTCGAGCCAAAGGGGGCTGTCGCTCGGCGGTACGGTGTTTACCGCCGTACGGAAGGAGTAAGCGAGCGTGCGCTCTTCGTGATCGATCCTAATGGTGTTATCCATTGGAGCCATGTTTCTCCAATTGGAGTAAATCCGGGCGCCGAGGGCATCCTGAATGCCCTCGAAACACTCAATCCCGCGGGGGTGTCCCCATGACTGTCTATCAAGCACGGCTTGCAATACCGGTTAGTGAGCGCGACCATAGAAGAGGACCTGACACTGCTCCTGTTACCCTGGTCGAGTATGGCGATTATGAGTGTCCATACTGCGGCATGGCTCATCCAGTTGTCCGAGCCATTGAGGAGCGCATGGGAGATCAACTGCGCTTTGTCTACCGGCACTTCCCTCTTACGACCATACATCCACATTCCCAGCATGCCGCTGAGATGTCTGAGGCGGCTGGCGCACAGGGGCGTTTCTGGGAGATGCACGACACGCTGTTTACGCACCAGGATGCGCTCGACGATGCTCATCTCCTGGTATATGCCGCCGCACTGGGTTTGGATGTGGCGCGCGCGGCCCAGGAGCTTCGAGAGCATGTCTGGGCCGGACGTGTGCGTGAGGATTTTCGGAGCGGCGTACGCAGCGGTGTAAATGGAACACCGACGTTCTTCATCAACGGTGTGCGCCATGATGGGCCGTACCAGTTTGAGTTTCTGTACCCGGCGCTCCTTCGCGCAATGACGAAGTAGGCCGGAGTCCGAACATTCCTCTGATCAGTGGCTCAGGGGACTCACGGACAGCGCAAGGAGATTGCTCTGTCATCAATGAGTCCACTCCGTGATTCGCTGTTGCATCGTCGCATTGCCGGGGCAGCCACGGTGCTCAGCCGCGGCCCGGTCATATGAGAGGACACTATGAATGAAGGACCTTGGACTCTTGGTCCTGCGTCTCGTGGCTGGGTCATTGATTGCCGGTCATGGCGCTCAGAAACTGTTCGGTTGGTTCGGCGGACATGGCCTCGAAGGCACATCAGCTTGGCTCGAATCTCTAGGCATGCGGCCCGGCCGGCCCTGGGCGTTGTTGGCCGGTATAACGGAGTTTGGAGGTGGTGTACTCACCACGCTCGGTGCGCTCCACCCGCTTGGTCCGCTCGGCATAATCGCTTCGATGACAACCGCGTCGGTGAAGGTGCACTGGACGAGACCAATTTGGGCCACAGCCGGCGGCGCGGAGCACCCGGTGACAAACTTGGCGATCGGCGTATCTCTGCTGCTCACGGGACCAGGACGATACTCGGTCGATCATCTGCTGGGCTTGCGTCTCCCACGTTGGCTGTCGATACTCGTCGCGGTGGCCGTCGCTATCGGTGTGGCCATGAGTTTATGGGTTCCGCCGTCGGATAAGGAGGAGTCAGCAGAAGCCGCGAGCCCTCCGGGTGAAGCACCATCGGCATAGCGCGATGATCGGAAACACGAGCGGCGTAGCGGCGTGGAACGAGAACAACCGCGTCGAACAATGAACAGCCGCCCTCTCCGTACGCATTTCGTTCGTTGAGATGGTCAGCACGCCGGACGAGACAGGCGCGCCGCACGAGGGCACGCCGTCGGTCACCTCGTCTGTTTCGTCCGGTCCTCGACGCCAATCACGCCGCGTATCCGACGCGCGAGATTGTGAGCCGCCTCGGCGACTGCTTCTGGTACGTCACCTAGCAGGCGCACGAGACCGCCCTCTACTTCGACATCCACGCCTTGATCTCGCGTTTCCGGCTGCGTCTCTAGCGCTCGTCCGATTCGAGCCTTGAGTTCTGCATCGGTGGCCATTTGTCGATAGCGAGGCGCTTGCTCAAATTCTTCCCGGGTCAATTCCAAACGTACTCCCGACGTGTTGATGCTTGCGACCTGGTCAATCGCGATGAGGATATCGTCGTCGTGACCGAGGTTGAATCGGGGATGGACGACAAGGTGAGTGACATCCAACGTCTCCGGATCTACCAGTACGTGATCCACTTTCCCAACGGTCTGCTCGTCAAGTGTGACAACGGAGGTGCCTCGACTGACCAGGACGAGGTCGGAATCTACGCCAAGCCTCACATGACGAGCGAGCATCGGTATTGCCAAAAGAGGGAACGAGCCATATGCCAGAGCCCACGCTCGAGTATCCTCCGGCTCGTATACGCCAGGTTCACTATCGTCCGTGATGGGTTGCAGGAAATCGAGTTCTCTATACTCCGGCAAGGTGTCCAGGTCAGCGAGTTCAGCGTTTAAGCGTATGCCCTCTTCGTCAACAGTCTCGACCCAGGACACGGGTACGACGATTGAGCGCTGCAGGAGTTTTCCCCGCTCAACGATGAGATCGGTCACTTCCCTGTCTTGTGGATCCAGAACCACGAATCGTAAGCGTCCGGCCTCACCATCTTTGACGAATACCGGAGAATCGATCCTGAATGTGAACGCCATGCCGATTTGCTCCCAACACGTACGACAGTCGTAAGCATCGTTTGGACTATTGAAGGCAGCAGAGACTCCAGCTATTGCGATACTCCATTGAGGTCTGTCACGCTGTTTCCTCAGTGTGACGATCGCCCCTCGACCGCTCGCGAGCGATTGAGATCCGGCAAGACGCTACAGCCTGAACTGCGGTGAGGCAGAAGGAATGAGGCTGGAGTATGTCATTTCGTACCTGACAGCGTGCTCCGGGTGATCGTCGAAAGCAGGCACGGTTGGGGAGAAAGCGAACGCGTGAATGTACGTCATGGACATCGCAAAGGTCGAAATCCTCAAGGGTCTCGATCCGGGCCGTGTGTGGCTCGCAATCCGTCCCTACCTGTCGCCAACCGTGCCTCCTACGATTCGAACGAGGAGCAAAGGCGCGGGGTATGAACCCGATGTTCGTTGTGAGCTAGGGAAGCTTGACGACGATACGATTCTCCACGGATGTGACTCCGGGGAACGACCATGCGACGCGTTCCGCCTCTTTTTTCTCCGCCCACGCACGCACGGTGCCCGTCAAAATGACCTTGTCGCCGGCGACTTCAACGTTGATACGTTCGGCGTCCGCCTGTGCGTTGCGTACCAGTGCCTCTTCGATCCTCTTCTTCAGCTCTTCGGGAGAGAGTTTCGAACGCGGACGGACTGTGATCAGGTTGGTCACGCCGCGAACTCCCGTTAGTCTGCGAACGACTCGCTCGGCATCAATCTTCTGGTACTGCCATTCGACCTCACCTCGTAGAGTCACCCATCCGTTCGAGACAGTAACCTCCAGGTTCTCAATCGGTATGAGCGCGTCCATCTCCAACGCGCGCACAACCGCGGCCGCTATCTCATCATCAGTGCGCTCGGCCGATCCTGGTAACTTCACCTCGATATCGTTGACTACCGCTTTAACGCCACGTACGCGGTGAGCTGCCTCTTCGGCGGCCCACTTCTTGGCGTAGGAGTCGACCCACCCGGTGAGAGTGACGATGCCGTCTTTCACTGCAACGCCGATCTCGTTGGGTTGAACCCGGGCATCCCACCGAAGCTCTTCGAGTACCTCGCGATGAATCTGTTCGTCGGTAAAGGTCTCTGTCTCAGTGGCCATTCATCATCTCCCTGTATCAAGAAGTCAGTAACTTCACCGTATAGTCACCAGAAGACCGAGCAGCTCAAGATGCTCTGAACCTCCGTTGGTTCGCTGGCGCGACGGGATTCGATGGGGAGGCCATAACTCATGCTGCTCAGCGACCAGCTCTTCGCGAGATCAACACGAAGGAGGTATTCGCTCGTCAGGCCGTCCAGTTACGGTTGCGCGGTCGCGTCTGCGGTCGCCTGTACGTTCGTCGTCTGAGGACTTGCCTCCTCTTGAAGCATTGGCGTGTTGCTTCTGACCTTGACCCGCTTGGGCTTGGCGGCTTCACTCTTCGGGATCGTGAGCGTTAAGACGCCATTGTCAAAGTTCGCCTCGGCCCTGTCAGGATCGACGGCCGTAGGGAGCGTGAATGTGCGAAAGTACGTACCCATGCGTCGCTCGCGGACCAGGTAGCGCTGATCCTGCCGCTCTTCTTCCTGCCTCACTTCGCCTCGTATCGACACCGTGTTGCCGTGGATGGTGATCTGTACATCTTCTGGTTTGACACCCGGCATTTCGGCCTTCACGACGTAGGCATCGTCAGTCTGGGAGACATCAATCGGTAGACTCTCGGGTTCTGTCAATGCCGACAAGGCCGTAAACGGCCGGAGAATGGCGGGGTCGAACATTCGGTCCATCAGCGTTCGGAGGGCTGCGGCGTCCTGAGTGTTCCCTTGTCTCTGCATTACCATTACGGGCCTCCCGATAGATACGGTCAATGCGAATTCCACTAGCGCTAGAGCCGGGGAAGTTGCTTCGCTTCTCCGACCATCCTTCTTGCAGCCTACCTAACCGTTTTGCCCTTAAACATCGGCCATGAGAACCATTCAGCACGCCTGAGAACGGCGACGCCGACGACTGGTCCAGATGGGTCACGGGGAGCGAGAGCGAGCCGGACCGCCACGCCCGGTCTGCAGCGTAATGAGGAGTTTGCCCTTTACATCGCGAGCGTTGTTCGGTCGATTGACGCAGAGATTCCAGGGCGCTGCTCCGTCTGTACGAGTTGTGGTGGGCTCGGACACAATCATGTAGGAAGGGTGTGCGTTTGCGGGCGAATGCGGTCGATGAGCGCCTGACGCAGTCAGCATGTGACATGCTAATGGTGGACAACGGTATCGTGAGTGGTTCCAGCTCACAGGCTCACTTGGGGATGATTGACCTAGCCGACGATGCTGCCAGGAAAGAATGTGATTCTCAATCGTCCAATCCATTCTGTTCCGTGGCATCGTGACGGTTTCGGCGTCTTGCAGATCCGCCATCCCTTCGGCTCCGCTCAGGAGCAGGCATCGCAGGAGTCTGGCCGGAGATCCCGCTCGACCTCGCTCAGAGCAGGCTCTTCGTGTCCTCAGGATGACTGTGATTGACGCTCAGCAGTCCACCACCGTGACCGGGTCACTGGCTGCCGGGTCCAGGGGCTGGACGGGCCTGGCCTCCAAGGGGAAGGAAGTCGGACCGAGCGCTCGCTTGTAAGCGCGGCCTGGTAAGACAACGAGGTAGCTGGACGGCGTGAACCACAGATGTTGTTGGAACAGGTGACGGTATCTGGCCCCTACGATCATGATTCAGTGACAGATTCACCGTAGTGGATGACGAGTTTCATATGATGGCATTCTCGGCTCGTGGCTCACGATCAGGTTGCTACGCTGCGTCTTTACATCTCCTGGGACACAGTCGCGTGCAACTGTGTCGGTGGCCTGGTTGCTATCATGTCTCGGCCCTGACAATTGGCCGAACTGGCCTGTGACGACGGTCACGTTGCGATCTCACGTGTAGAGGACGAATGATGAGGCAGCAAGAGACGAAAGATTTTCTCGCCTGCTGCCTTGTCCTGGGCGGAGCGATGCTGATGGTATTGGCGATTGTTGTCGTCGTGATGCTCACGACCGCATAGGTTCGTCATCTCGCGATCCGACCTCTACGAATATGCAGCCCGGGGCCACTGTCGACACAACCTCGCTGTCGCAGTTCAGCGCATGCATATGCACATCTCCCCTCTAAAAGGATAATGCAATTAATTCAACTTTACACATGTTAACACCACAGATGACAACATCTTCATTAGCACAGCGTTAACATCCCACAAATCACACCATCATGCAGCGTAGCATTCCCATCACAACTCGATTCCCGGGAAAGTCTAGTGGGAGATGCATCATCGTCACCTGAACGGGATGCGGTGCGTGGCGCAATTTTTCATGGACTTCCTCGTTGAGGCGGTTTAGTCAAAGGAGCAGACGAGACAACTGGCGCTCAAGACGCGGAGGCACATCATGGAACGCGTTCAGCACCAAGACGCCGCGCCGATAGCCCAACTGACTGAACGAACTCAGCGTGACATAGACATAAGAGTAGAGGAAACGGCAGGCCCATCTTTAGCTCCGGGGTTAGGGGAACACAGACAGGACCGGCTGTCAGTGATCGTTCCGACACGGCACGAAGCTGCCAACATAACTCCACTCGTCAGTCGCGTGGAACGTGCGGCGGGAGCTGACCTGTTGGAGATGATCTTCATCGATGACAGTGACGATAATCAGACCGTCGCAGCAATCGAACGGGCCAGATCCTGGGCGAGTTGTGACATCACTGTCATCCATCGGCCAGCCGGCCAGCGAGATGGTGGGCTTGGCGGTGCGGTGGTGGAAGGTCTACGTGCCTCGCGAGGTACATGGTCGTGCGTCATGGACGCTGATCTTCAGCATCCACCTGAAGCGATCCCAACGTTGCTCGCGAAGGTAAGAGACGAGAACGTCGACGTAGGCGTTGCCAGCCGGTATTGCGAAAGCGGAGAAGCCGACGGCCTCAACGTCGTGCGTTCCGCTATCTCCCGAGGCACAACCACCGCTGCGAAAGCGCTCTTTCACCGGCCGTTAGCCACAGTAACGGATCCGATGAGCGGGTTCTTCATCGTCCGCAGGGATGCATTAGACATCGATGGCCTTCATCCGCGCGGGTTCAAGATACTGCTTGAGATTCTGGTGCGACACCCGAGCCTGAGCCGCGCCGAGGTCGCCTACCGCTTCGCCGAACGAACTGCAGAGGAGAGCAAGGCTTCCCTGAGAGAGGGGTTCCGGTACTTGTCCCACCTTCTCGAACTTCGCTTCGGTGAGGGCACGATGAGGTTTGCGCGGTTCGCGTCGGTAGGGGCTTCTGGGATTATTGTCAACCTGCTGTTGCTGACCATGCTGACCGAGCTCGTGGGCCTCCACTATCTCATCTCCGTCGCGCTAGCGACACAGGGATCCTCGCTGTGGAACTTTGGGTTGACGGAGTCCTGGGTGTTTGGCGGACGCTCCAGCAGGAGGACCCAACGGAGCAGACTGCTCATGTTCCTTGGAGTGAACAATACGGCGCTCCTGGTTCGTGGTCCGTTGATCTTCGTGCTAACCAGCGTGCTCGCCATTCACTACGCGGTCTCCACGCTGCTGTCACTCCTTATCTTGTCAGTTGTCCGGTATGTCGTTTCAGATTCTTGGATCTGGGGAAGGAAACGTACATTGGCGTTGGATGCGAAAACGTTCGATTACAGCATTCACGGCATCATCACGGTGCGCTCAGAGGTCAGGCTGCCGGAGCTTGAGGGCTTCCTCATGACTGAGCCGCTGGATCATCCCAGCATGACCGTGAGGATTGGCAAGAAGTCCGAGATTCGCCGGCGAGGCACGAACACTCCCGGTAGTGAACGTCATCTCGTCTATGACGAAGGGTTTGGCCCTTTCGGCTTTGCGATCAATGTGGCCATGGGCGACACGATCGACATCATCGCCTCGCCCGTGCTTCGCCGATCGCCACACGTGTTGTATACCAACGTCGTCGAGCCGATCCTGCGGTGGACCTTTGTCAAACATGACTACGCTCTCGTCCATGGCGCCTGCATTGCGTTCGGCGACGACGCGTATCTCATCACGGCGCGGACCGACACTGGCAAAACCACTACATTGCTACGCATGCTGGATCAGCAGCGACGCGCCACTGACAAGGGTGCGTTCATCTCGGATGACCTTACCCTGGTCTCTCCAGATGGAATAGCGCTCACCTACCCCAAGCCATTAACGATCAGCCAGCACACAGTGGCGGCGATCAAGCAACCTCTTCTGTCGCGGAAACAACGCCTGACGTTGCCGTTACAGAGCCGCCTGCACTCACGCGGAGGCCGCCGTTTCGCGCTCTTGCTCGCGGCATCGCGTCTGCCGATGGCGACGGTCAACGCTGTCATCCAGTGGCTGGTCCCGCCTCCCAAATATCACGTACAGCAACTGATCCCCGGCGTGAAGCTCGCCCGCCAGGCAACGCTCTCGGGCATGTTCGTGATTGAACGTGGCGGGCAGGGTGAGACGTCGCTCGATGGCGCTGAATCACTCGAGATTCTGATGAGTAATTGTGAAGACGCGTACGGCTTTCCTCCCTACGACTCGATCAAGAGTTTCCTCCATCAATCAGACGGAAACGACTTGCGTGAAATCGAACGGACGATCATCTCACAGGCGATTTCTGGTCTGCCGGCCGAATTGATTCGCAGTACAACGATGGACTGGTCAGACCGGATTCCTGCGACCGTCGCGGTACGCGGCAAGAGGGCACCCGTTGAGATGGCTCGCGAAGCTGTGTCAGATCTCCAGCACGGCCTGACGCACGTCGCGAATCGAGTGCTGTCACCTTCGGATGCTGCGACAGACACCCTGGGAGTTTCTGCGGACGCATAGACAGGATGAGAAAACCTTACGAGTGTTGCTGTACGGGACAGCTCTCCGGCCCCCGAGATTCTGCTGAAAGGTCTGGCGAGTCGCGGGGCCGGAGAGTTGGTTTGCTGAATTCCGCTCAGGGCGTTTCACGACCAGGATAACGAGGGAACGCGGTTCCAAATCGTGTGGCGCCGCGGTGTGATCCCCACTGGCCGACACTTCTTCATAAGTGACTAGGTTGTTTATCTGTGGAACTTACGCATCCAAAGACAACATCAACCCAAACTGCGGACGTTGAGGTTCCTGCATCTAGCCGGGCATGGGCACGAATGGAGGCTCGAGAGGCCATCGATTATGGAGTCCTTGGGCTGGCGTTGATCATGGGAACACTGATGCGGCTCATCCATCTGAATAGCCGAGGGTTCAACAGTGATGAAGCTGTGTACGCGGGCCAGGCGGCAGCCATCGCGGGCGACGCCACGCTGTCGCAGTTTTTCCCGATCTTCCGGGCGCACCCGCTCCTTTTCCAGTTCGTTCTGGCTCTGGTGTTCCCCTTCACCGGGTATGACCGTATTGATGTCGTAGGCCGAATAGTGTCGGTCATGATGGGCCTCTTGACCGTGATCCTCGTCTATAAGCTTGGAAAGATGCTCTACGGCCGTCGTACCGGCGTGATTGCCGCCTTGCTGCTCGCCGTGATGCCCTATCACGTGATCGTCACCCGGCAAGTGTTGCTCGACGGCCCGATGGTGTTCTTCGCGACGCTTTCGCTGTACTTCCTGGCACGGTTTGCGCTCACACAACAGGCTGGGTGGCTTTATGCAACGAGCGTAGCGATGGGGCTGACCTTCCTGGGCAAGGAAACGAGCATTATCCTCATCGCTGCGATCTACGTCTTCCTCGCCTTGTCACCCGAGATCCGTATTCGGGTTCGGCCATTGTTGCTCTCCATGGTATGCATGATTCTCGTCATGCTGCCTTTCCCGCTATCACTCATCCTCGCTGGCGGCGGCGGCTCGGACACGAGTAGCCAGTATCTCGCGTGGCAGCTCTTTCGCAGACCAAATCATGAGTGGACCTTCTATCCAACTACGGTCCCGCCCGCGATCGGATTTCTTGTCATTGCTGCTGCCGTCTTAGGACTCTGGGTGTTAAGGCGTGACCGTTCATGGCGCGAGCGGCTGCTCGTCGCGTGGGTCATCGTACCGATCGTGTTCTTTCAGCTCTGGCCGGTCAAGGGATTGCAATATCTCTTGCCTGTCGCTCCGCCATTAGCCATTCTTGCCGCTCGGACGATTGCCCTCTGGACACCAGTGGTGGGCTCACGTTTCTATCCCCGACGCATCAACGGCTCTTGGCTACGTGCGATTGTCGTTGTCTTCATCTTGCTGACCTTGGCGGTTCCAAGCTGGCAGCGCATCCAGCCCTTCGAGTCGGATCGGCTCCTCGCTGGCTCGGGCGGCATGCCGCACGGTCGCGCGGCCGGCCATTGGATCAGAGCGAACACTCCGGTCGGGGCAAGGTTCATGACCATCGGACCATCCATGGCTAACGTCATCCAGTTCTACGGTCATCGACAAGCACAGGGCTTGTCAGTGAGTACGAACCCTTTGCATCGCAACCCCTCGTATGAACCGATCCGCAATCCAGACCTTCATTTGCGCAACGCGGATATTCACTATGTCGTCTGGGACTCCTTCTCAGCCTCAAGGTCGACTTTCTTTTCAGAGAACCTGGACCGGTACCTCAGACGCTACAACGGTACGGTCGTTCACGGCGAGTATGCCCAGGTGCGTACATCCGACGGAAATACCGTCACGAAGCCGATCATCCTTATCTATGAGGTTCATCCATGACTTACCCTACTCGACACCGGCTTGCATGCATCGTAGTGGTACTAGTGCTGGCGTTTGGGGGCGCGGGGGTGACTCTGGCGTCTGAGCCATCTCAGGCGGAGACTACAACGCCCATCGAACATCTGGTCGTGCTCATACAGTCTAACCATACGTTCGACAACTATTTCGGAACATACCCCGGAGCGGATGGCATTCCCGAAGATGCTTGCATGCCGCGCGACCCGAACAGCACAGATCGCTCCAATTGTGTCGAACCCTTTCACACGGGCAACCAGTCGACCCAGGATCTGAACCACAGTCCGGATACCTTCTTGCAACAGTTCAATAATGGCAGAATGGACGGCTTCGTCTACTCCCTGGACCAGCTGGATGAAGACGGTACCCGGACGATGGGCTACTACAACGACAGTGACCTGCCCTATTACTGGAATCTGGCAGATGAATACGTGATTTTCGATCGCTATTTCAGTTCTGCTCGTGGAGGAAGCGTCTGGAATCGCATGTATGCGTTGGCGGGCGTACCCGGGAATGTACGTAACCAGGTACCTGCCGGAGGCTTTGGCGATATTCAAACGATTTTTGACCGATTGCAGGAGCGGGGGATCTCCTGGAAGTTCTATGTGCAGAACTATGACCCCACGGTTAACTTCCGAAACCGGACTGGACATTCGCAAGCGACAGCGCAAGTACAGTGGGTACCGTTGTTGAATTTCGATCGATTCCTGGATGACCCGGAGCTATCGCGCAGGATCGTGGACTTTTCTGAATACTCCACGGATCTCGAGAACGGTACTCTACCGGCCGTTTCCTACGTTGTCGCGCTGGGCGCGACCGAACACCCGCCCGGTGATCCACTTGTTGGACAACGGTTCGTCAAGAGAGCAGTGCAGGCGCTCATGGTGAGCGACCATTGGGAGAGTTCGGCGTTCTTCGTGACCTACGATGACTGGGGGGGCTGGTATGATCATGTACCTCCGCCGCAAGTTGACGAATATGGGTATGGCTTCCGTGTACCGGCATTCGTGGTCAGCGCGTACGCGCGCCGGGGGTTCATTGACAGCACCGAGTTGGACCATACGTCTATCCTGAAATTCATCGAAGAGAACTGGAGCATAGAGCCTCTTGCCGAACGAGACGCGCGGGCGAACTCGTTTGCCGGAGCATTTGATTTCCAGCAGGAGCCGCGCGACCCCGTCTTCATATCCTTAGAGCGTACGGATGATTCTGAGGCGGTTGAACTCAGACGCGCCGCGATATATCTGGTCTACGGCGCCGGGATGATCTTCGCAGGGGCCGCTATTGGCTGGCCCACGCTGCGAGCCAAATCTAAGCGGAGTTCAAGATGAACCAACACGGAACCGTGTATCGACGCGCACGAGGCATTGGCGGGTCAGCGTGGTGCCTGATCGCTGCTGTCCTGGTCGCTGTCTTGCTCCAGTTCGCTTTCGCGCCCCCGGGAGCAGATGCACAGGAAGCAGAACCCGTTGAGCTCGAGTTAAGCGTCGAACAGGCTGAGGTGGTCATTGGTGACCACGTAAACCTGAGTGTCCGGCTGACAACCCAGGGCGTTCCGGTCAACGATGGCCGCATCACGTTCTTCATCGATGATATTGAAGCCCGACAGACGCGAACTGACGTGAATGGTGTTGCGACGTTCCGTACGAGCAGACAGCTTGAAGCCGGCACGTATGTCATAACGGCGGATTATGAGGGCTCTCGCAATCTTGCATCTGCAAGTGCCTCTCGTACCATCGTGATACATCCATGGACGCTCGAAGTTGAGACAGTCCCCCCGCTCGAAGGGGCTACGTTCTCTGTTGACGATCAACATTTTACGTCTGGCCCAGACGGTGTCGCGCGTGTTGAGATAACCCAGTCGCGGATATATCGCCTCGAATACCAGAGCTTTGAATCTACTGTCAGCGGGGCGAGCGCAAGCTTCCAACGTTGGGGTCATGATCTATTCGTTCCGCACCAACAAGTGAAGCTTCCAGCAGACCATCGGCTCAGCGCGACCTTACAAGTCAGCAATCTCGTCTCATTCAGCTTTGTCGATCTTGCGGGAGTCCCAGTCCCTCAAGAACGTGTCTCGTCTATCACAGTCCGTAGCACGATCGGCAAACTCTACACACTTACAGAACTTGAACCAATATGGGTAGAGTCGCAGGTCATTGGCGCCCAACAGAATCCACAGTCGATACGTGAAGCCCCGATCATCGGGTATTCAGTCCAAACTGTAATCGTCGATGGAGTGAACGTTGTCAACCATGCTCAGCAACGTTTCGAGGCTGGCCCTAATGCTGTGTGGCAGGTTGAAATGCTCCTGTTCTCAGCAGAGTTCAAAGCACGCGACGCGCTATTTGGGTTTCCAATCGGCCGCGCGTTCCATCTGGACTATCCGGACGGGCAGGTTGCACAAGTTCCATTGGGCCGCGGCGCAAGTGCAAGGATTGATTCGCTGGCACGCGGCGTCTATCACGTAAGCGTTGTCGATCCACCTGGTATGGCCCCGCCTGCGCCTGTCGCGGTTGTCCGTGACCAGCAAGTCGAGCTCAAGGTCATCAGTTACTTTGATATTGTGGTGGTTGCAATCCTCGGCGTCTCGGTGGCTGCGGGGCTGATCCTGCTTGGCCGCCCGGAGATTGGCCGCACTCTTCATCGCCGTACTCGATTGGGCACAAAACTACCGTCGGCAGTGTCGCTCTGGTCGATCGTGCTGACCGTGATGGGCATGACGAGCGCCGGCCTGTTGATTGGAAGCTACTCTCTGACATCGGGAGCCATTGACGTGAACGACGACTTCGTTCCCAACGCCGTAGCGTTTGACGCTCCTGCTACGACTCCCACGGTTCTGCCTGAACCGTCGCCGACGCCCGCGAACGCAGATCAGGGACAGACCCCCACTGCGGAGGTGCCTCCAGCCGTAGTTGTTCCGACAGAAGTTCCCTCCGCTGTACCTTCTCCTACTCCACAGACGGGAGGTCCGATCGAGGTCGACGTCTTGTTCCGGCAGTTCTGGGAACAAAACGGAGCGGCGTCCGTCTTCGGTGAACCGCTAACGACGATTTACTATGATGCAGCCACAGAGTATTGGACCCAGTCATTCGAGTTCGCGGTGTTGGAGTATCACCCTCGGCAACCAAACGCCAAGGACCACATACAACTTCGATTACTTGGCGTCGTCGACGCACGGCGTGCCAATTTCACCGAAGAAGCCATTCACCCCGCCTTTGAACCGCAGTCTTCGGTGGCCCCGTTCAATAGTGACTGTGAATTCTTCTCAGAAACCGGGCATTTCATGTGCCCCCCATTCCTGGGATACTGGGAAAGCCGCGGCCTGGACAATGGAGACGCTGGGATCTCGTACCGTGAATCGCTCGCGTTGCTTGGCTACCCGATCAGCGAACGATTCGTCGATCAACACACGGGCCGCGTTGTCCAGTATTTCGAGCGCGCGAGGCTTGAGTATTCGCCTGAGGACCAGGAGAACATTCTACAAGTTCCGCTAGGACGACTCTTTGATGAGTCGGACTCCTGAGGACTGACATGATGCGACCACTACATCGTCTCGAGAGCCACTACCGATCTTCCATCGCGAGGCGACTGCGCTTCATCGCCGTGGCGCTGGCGGTGTGCGTCATTCTTCCGCAAGGTGCCGCCGCGCAATCAACCTCCGACTCCTCGCCGGTTCCCGTGTTCGCCTACTACTATATCTGGTATACCCCGGGATCCTGGGACCGCGCGAAGACGGACTACCCTCTATTGGGACGTTATTCGAGTGACGACCCGGCCATCATGCGTGAGCATATTCGGATGGCAAAGCTCGCCGGCATCGATGGTTTCATCGTCAGCTGGAAGAGCACCGAGCCCCTGAACCGTCGACTTGAACAACTCATTGAGATCGCAGAGTCGGAAGACTTCAAGCTGGCAATGATCTACCAGGGGTTGGACTTCGAGCGCAGGCCGCTGCTTGCGGAGACAATCGGCAACGATCTTGACTATTTCGTTGCCAATTTCGCGGATAGCCCCGCGTTCGATATCTTCGCGAAGCCTGTCGTTATCTGGTCGGGCACCTGGAAATTCTCGCCCGACACTATTGCAGCTGTAGCCGAGGCGCGGCGTGAACAGTTGTTGATTCTGGCTTCAGAACGGAACGTCGCCGGCTACGAGCGCATCGAATCGGTAGTCGACGGCAACGCATACTACTGGTCGAGCGTCGACCCCGAGACATTCCCCAACTACCAGGAAAAACTCGATGCGCTGTCCGAGACGATTCACGCCCAGGGTGGGTTGTGGATAGCGCCGGTAGCGCCTGGATTCGATGCCCGGCTGATCGGTGGTAGGCGAGTCGTAGAGCGACGTGAGGGAAAGACTCTCCGACAACAATACGATGTCGCCATGAAGTCGAACCCTGACATGATTGGGCTCATCAGCTGGAATGAGTTCAGTGAGAACTCACATATTGAGCCCAGCCGAAAGCTGCATTCGGTGTATCTCGAGATCATGGCCGATATCTCCGGCGCGCCGGTACCAGATCTTCCGTTTTTCGATTCAGACGAGGCCATCGACGCGCCGTTGGGGATCTCAATTTCCGGCATCAACCCGCCACGAGTCGTGTTTCTCGGGATGCTCGGGAGTATTATCGTCGCCTGCGCCTTGATCGTCGTGCGAAGAGGGTTAGGAAAGGAGCCCGCATGAATAAGTACGCCGTTCGGTAAGCATCTAAGCCACCACACAGCTTCGACGCACACGGAAGAACAATCTCACCCGTGTAGTGCGGGTGGGATCGCTGAGGACACCGAGAACACTCAGCCCGCGTCTCGTTACCCCAGGGAAGGTTGTGTGTCATGTTTCTTAGTCAAACTAGACGGCGAGGCGATCCACATTTAGGTAGGGTAGTCATTGTTGCAGTCATCGCTTTGATGCTTGCCTCGTCAATGGCCCCATGGACAGCGAGTTCTGCCGCGACGAATCAGTTGCTCCAGTCGTCATTGACGATGAGCGTTAGCGGCTATCGCGCAGAACTTTACAGATATCCGTACCTCACTGACGTTGTCGAAACGTATGCCACTATCAATTGGGCTACCAACCGGTCAAGCACAGAAGGCTCGGTGATGTGGGCGCTCCAGGGGAGCGACGGCACCTGCACACCAACCGAGGAAACCTCTGCGACCAGAACATCGATCTCAGTCAATTCCGTCGGACTCTACCAGTGGAAAGCGCAACTGAGCGGCTTAGAGCCGGATTCCGTCTACTGCTACCGGGTCTTTCTTGGATCCGATTCCGCTGTCGATCTCCTCGGAGAAGCTGACTCTCCTCGATTTCGCAGTCAGATAGCCGAGGGAGCCGACGTACCCTTTACGTTTGCTGTCTTCGGAGACTGGGGGGCGGTTTACAATGCGGATGGCACGAACCCACCCCAGGCGAGTCTCATGGCCCAGATTGCGCAGAGTGATGCGCGATTTGCTCTGACCGTTGGAGACAATGCCTATGAGTCGGGGTCGCAGAACAACTATGGCGATCTCTATGCGAGGGGCCCAACGACTAGCGGTGTGTTCGGTCCGGAGTTCTGGGCGGAACCCGGGGCTTCGATTCCCTTGTTTCCAGCAATAGGCAACCACGGCTTCGCTCGTAATGACACGAACCACCCGCATCTCACGAACTTTCCCGAGGACCGCGCCGTGGATAATTCCAACGGCAAATATACTCGGGCCAGCTACTGCTGTATGAATGGAACGAACGAGGCAACCTATCCGCAGACGTGGTACGCCTTTAGTGCTGGAAATGCACGATTTTACGTGCTGCAAGCTACCTGGAGTGACGGCAACGTCGGTACAGCCACGGATTACGAGAATGATTACGATTATCACTGGACGCCCACGAGCGAGCAATATCAATGGCTTGAGGATGACCTGGCGTCTAATCCGTCAGAGGTGAAGTTCGCGTTCTTCCATTATCCTCTGTATTCGGATAGCAGACATCAGAGATCTGACACCTTCCTGCAAGGCGCGGAGAGTCTTGAGGGTCTCTTGGCGGAACATGGTGTCGACATTGCATTCAACGGTCATGCCCATATCTACCAGCGCAACGTGAGGCCGCACGACGATGGTCTTGTCAGTTACGTCACCGGAGCTGGCGGCGCAAGGCTTGGACCAATTGGCGAAGATGGCTGCGGTCCTACGACGGCTTACGGGCTCGGTTGGTCGTATTCTGCCAATAATGGCCAGGGACGTGGTAGCAGTTGTGGAAGTGCGCCAGTACCTGGTTCAGTGAACGACGTACATCACTTCCTCCTCGTGGAGGTTGATGGTACGACGGTAACGGTTTCTCCGATAAATGCGTCGGGCAACAGTTTTGACGTTGTCACGTACAACTTTGATGGAGATGGAGAGGGCGTACCGACCCCAGGGCCGACGGCGACTCCGACAGCGACCCCGACGGGCACGCCGACGTCGACCCCCGAGCCGGGCGGCGTGCTCCTGGACGACGGTTTCGAGAGCGGCGACCTGACGCAGTGGACCAGCACGACCGGCTTGGCGGTGCAAGGCGAGGAGACCTTCTCCGGCGCTTTGGCCGCCCGGGCCACCCTGACCAACCAAGTTGGGGTGGCCACCAAGCAGCTGGATCAACTCTATACCGAGCTCTACCACCGGCTGCACTTCAAACTCATCAGACGCGACACGAGCAGGACCAGCTATCTGCAGCAGTTTCGGACTGATGCGGGAAGCTCGATAATGGGCCTCTACGTCAGCAGTAGTGGCCGGCTGGGCTACCGCAACTCGGTCAGTGGGGCGAACACGGCCACCGCGATCACCGTGACCGAGGGCGTCTGGCACGAGGCCCAGATCCGGGTGCGCATCGCCGGGGCCGATAGCCTGACCGAGGTCTGGTACGACGGCCAGCGAGTGGCGACCTTGAGCAAGACCCAGTCACTGGGCACGACCGGGATCGGTCGTGCTCTGCTAGGCGAGAGCGGGGCACGCACCCTCGATGTGGTCTTCGACGACGTGGTCTTGAGTACCAGCTTCATCGAGTCCACCCCGACGACGACCCCGACGCCGACAGTGACCCCGACGACGACCCCGACTTCGACATCGACGCCCACAGCAACACCGACAACGACCCCGACGGGCACGCCGACCTCGACACCCGAACCGGGTGGCGTGCTCCTGGATGACGGGTTTGAGAGTGGGGACTTGTCGCAGTGGACCAGTGCGACCGGCTTGACCGTCCAACAGGAGGAGCGCTTCTCGGGTACATATGGTGCTCGGGCAACGACCAACAACTCGGTTGGGATGGCTTATAAGCAGTTGGACGAACTCCATACCGAGCTCTATCACCGGCTGCGCTTTAAACTGATCAACCGCAGCACGACGAACACCAGTTACCTGCAGCAGTTCCGCACGGCGGACGGCGGCACGATGTTCGGCGTCTACGTCAGTAGCCGAGGCCGGCTGGGCTACCGCAACTCGGTTAGTGGAGCGAATACCTCCACCGCGATCACCGTGACCGAGGGAGTTTGGCACGAGGTACAGGTCCGGGTCCAGATCGCCGGCGCGGAGAGCTTGACCGAGGTCTGGTACGACGGCGAGCGAGTGGCCGCGTTGAGTAAGACGCAGTCATTAGGCACGACCGGGATCGGTCGCGTGCTGTTGGGCGAGAGCGGGGCGCGCACGTTGGATGTCGTCTTTGACGACGTGGTACTGAGTACCAGCTTTATCGAGTCGACCCCGCCAGTGACACCGACGCCAACATCGACGCCGACCACGACACCAACACCGACAGCAACAGGGACGCCGACATCGACGCCCGAGCCGACAGCGACGCCGACGTCCACATCGACGTCGACCCCAATCCCCGAACCGACATCGACTCCAACGGGCACGCCGAGCTCGACTCCCGAGCCGGGCGGAGTGCTCCTGGACGACGGCTTCGAGAGCGGCAACTTGTCGCAGTGGACCAGCACGACCGGCTTGACGGTGCAAGGCGAGGAGACCTTCTCCGGCGCCTTGGCTGCCCGGGCCACCCTGACCAACACGGCCGGCACGGCGACCAAGCAATTGGACCAGCCCTACACCGAGCTCTACCACCGCCTACGCTTTAAGCTCATCACCCGCGACACGAGCAAGACTACCTACCTGCAGCAGTTCCGCACGGCGGACGGCGGCACGATACTGGGCCTCTACGTCAGCAGTAGCGGTCGGCTGGGCTACCGCAACTCGGTCAGCGGGGCGAACATCTCCACGGCGATCACCGTGACCGAGGGCGTCTGGCACGAGGCGCAGGTCCGTATCAAGATCGCCGGGGCAGAGAGCCTGACCGAGGTCTGGTACGACGGCCAGCGGGTCGCGATCTTGAGCAGGACGCAGTCGCTGGGTGCCACCGGGGTTGGCCAGGTGTTGCTAGGTGACATCGGGGCGCGCACACTTGACGTGGTCTTCGACGACGTCGTCCTGAGTACCAGCTTCATCGAACCAACGACCGTGAGTTAGGGATCCGCGCACCGGCACAACTTCAAAACGCGAGAATGCAGAGGCGAGTGGCCTCTGCATTCTCATGCGTCATCGAAAGCTCCGGCGCTCGTTTCCGGATGACTGTGAGTACCCGCAGATCAGTGGCAGCTACCGCTGCCAACATCGGAGAACGTCTTGCCGGCTTCTGGAACGAATTCCCACTCGTACGATCCGTCATTCAGCTCCATCTTTAGAACGCCAAATGTCTTGTTTTCGCGAACCTCGCTGTTCGGGGCAACCGACCCAAAACGGTAGAGGTTCCTGCCACCCGTACCGACAATGAAGTCGCGAATGCCGCGCGTGTCGTCGCGTCTACCGGATGGGTCCTGGGGCGCAAAGCGCTCGTAATCGTGATCGTGTCCCGCAATTGCAACTTCGACTCCATACTCATAGAGGAGCTCATACAGCGGACCAACCGCATCGTTGTTTCCATGTCTGCCAGACGACCAGCGAGGATGATGCAGTAGAGCAATCTCACAGCTGCCCGTACCGGTTTCAAGGGTCTGGCGGAGCCATTCATACTGTGGTGAGCCGGGCTCACATCCGGCGATATAGGCACAGTTGCTATTGAGGGCAATGACCTGCCAGTTTCCCATCTGAACGCTGTAGTAGCCCTTGCCTTCCTCACCGGCCTGCTCTCCAAAGTAGTCGAAGTACCCAGCGGCGTCCGAAGTCCTGTACTCGTGATTACCAGGGACAGGATAAGTTTTGTCTTTGAACTGGCCCCACGATGGGTTGTAGGATGACATGAAGTTCGAGAGTTCGCCCTCGGCGTACTGGAGATCCCCTGGTACGAGCACCGCATCAGGATTGTGTTGGATCACAATGTCAGCGGTGGAGTTTGCACGGCACGCTGAGTCCGTGCCGATCCCGAGCCTGAAGTCTGAATTGGTGGGCTCGCATGCAATGTCCCCAGCCGCCATAATCGTGACACTTTCCTCCCCGAGGATTGAATCTGGACCCACCGCGGAGGTCGCGGTAGGTGCTGGTACCGCGCCGGTTGAGGTTTCGGGCTGCGGCGTAGATTGCCCAGACGTACCGGTCGATACGCGGACAATCAGCTCCGGTGGCGTGTTGGATTCAAGTGAAGCGAAGTCTACGCCGTCGTTGTTGTCAGTCGCGATGACGAAGCTCAGTGTCCCGTTCCCTGCGACTGCCGGCGTAACATCGAATTCGTACCAATTTCCGGCATCTACTCGATCCCGATGATCGAGTAGGGCGCCGACGCTGGTAGGCCGGCTGTCGTAGGTCATGCTCTCTGAAGACCACTCTTCGTCACCGATCGTTGCAATCGAGCCGCCAGAGGCGCTCCGGTCGAGGACGAAGAGTCGCACGTGGGCGCTGGTAACCGGAGAGGTAAGACCTTCAACTTCGAACCGCAGATAGGCGAGCTTGTGTGGATTAGCATCGACTTCGAGCTTGCCAGCCTGGCCCGCGTTCCGTATGGGGCCTGAGTCAGAGACCCAGGTATCCTCGGTTGGCGTGAACCGGAACTCATTGGCGGTCGATTCGCCGGACTGTCGTGGCGTCGGCGTCGACGGAGGTGGGGCTGTGGATTCGGTGCGTAGCACCAATTGTGGTGCAGTCCCTGTCTCCCGTGAGCTGTAATCTGCTCCATCCGTATCGCGGGTCGAGATGGCAAAGCTGATAAGACCGTCAACAATCGTGGCTGAGGTGACGTCCCACTCATACCATGTACCGGACGTGACCTCTCCCTGACTGCTCAGTATTGGACCAAATGCTGTTGGACGGTTGTCGTAGACCAGGCTGCCTTCTGACCATCCTGTGTCGGTCGTCGTCACAAAGCCGCCCGACGCGCTGTCGTCTACGGCAAACATGCGTAACGTGGCGCTCACTATCCCGTGAGTGAGAGGTGGGACTTCAAAGGTAACGTAGGAAATCTTGTGTGGGTCGCCGTCCACCTCAAGAGCGACTTCTTGGCCATAGTTTCTATCGGGTCGTGAGGCTGATATCGAGGCATCAGCAACCGGCGTAAGGACTGATTCTCGTGCGAATAACTCGTCTCCCGGCGGTTGCATTTCAAACGCGGTGAATGCAACGAGAGCGATGAGTAAAAGAGTCAGTATTGCTAGAAACACTTTGCGGCGACGGGACGCAATGACCTGCACGAAATTTCCTTGCCCATCCGGCTCAACATGTGAGTTGGAGTCAAAGCATGCGGCCTCTACACTAGCGGATCATCAGGAACCCCGGTCCTGGGTGCCCACTGGAACTGCCTCCCTGTTGTGAAGCCGCACGGCGCATACCACAACCGTCGGCCTCACGCTGATCGGCCGGCAACTTGGACAGATATGAGCAATGTGTTCGCTGGGGAGATCCTGAGTTCAAGCACTTATGCAGGTCCATACTAGGAGCGCTGCACCGGATCATTCCGATGTTTCATCAATTGCAAAACTAGCCGTTGCCTCAAATCGCAGTGGATTACCAAGCGCGAACGGTAGATTGAGTCACTAGAATTGTACCGTCTGATCATCAGTATGACGTGTATTATGAAGCGATTGACGTCACGTCATCGAGAACGTATTTACCTTTGTACATGTGGGCCCGAGACGTTCGATTACCAGCGCTTACCTGGCAGTTTGGCCGAGGCTGGTGAGAGCGAAGAAAGCGCGGAGCGCACGTTCCATCTGGTCTGCGAGGAGGTGCTATCACCTTGCTGGCAACGTCGACTCGTCCGCGCCAGGGCGTAGTGTTTCGCGCATCGATGCCAGGCTGGAACGTGAGCAGGCAGAGGCCCGCGGGCCTCTGCTTGCTCATGCGGCTATTACACGCTGGTGCCGCCGGTATCTGGGGGTGGTGAGTACCGGCTAATGGTACCGGCGGACGCTAGTGGCAGGAACCCTTCCCGGCGTCGGTGAAGGTTTTACCCGCTTCCGGCAGGAACTTCCACTCGTAGTTCCCATCGTTCAGATCCATCTTTAGCACACCAAAGGTGTCGGCTTCGCGGACTTCACTGTTCGATTTTGCCGAATCAAGACTGTACAGGTTCTTGCCTCCAGCCCCGGAAATGAACTGGCGCATTCCCTTCGCATCATCTCGCTTGCCGGACGCGTCCTGTGGCGCGAAGCGTTCGTAGTGGTGGTCGTGTCCGCTGAGGACGACGTCAACACCATGCTGATACAGAAGATCGTAGAGCGGCTGAACTTCGCTATTGTCTCCGTGGTTTCCCGATGACCAGCGAGGATGATGGATCATCGCCACTTCACACATGGTGGTTCCGGCCTCAAGGGTTTGCTTCAGCCACTTATACTGTGCTGAATCCGGACCACAGCCGCCGATCTTGGAGCAGTTGCTGTTCAACGCAACTAACTGCCACGCACCCTGATCTGAAGAGTAATAGCCCTTATCCCGGTCGCCGGCCCGGCTCCCGAAGTAATCGAAGTAGCCGGCCGCCTTTGACGTTCCGTACTCGTGGTTGCCGGGAATCGGGAGCGTCTTGTCCTTGAACTTGCCCCAGGAGAGATCGTATGAGGCCTTGAAGTCGCTGAGTGAGCCACCGTCATACTGCAAGTCACCCAACACAAGCACCGCGTCTGGGTTTTCAGCGGTGACGATGTCTGCAGTGTGCTTTTGACGGCAGGCTCGTGTCGCTCCTTCACCCTCATTGAAGTGTTCGTGATCCGGTTGACAGGCGATATCTCCAGCGGCAATGATCGACACACTTTCACCTGAACCATTGGCAGGCGGCTGTGTCGCTTGTGGCGGCGCCGTGGAAATTGGGGTTGCAGTAATTGGAGTAGCGCTGGGCGTTTCTGCGGGTGCTGTTGCGATTGGCGTTGCTGGTGCTGGCGAGCCGGTCGCTCCACCATTGTTATGCAGCGCGTCGAGATAGGCGCCGAAGCCGGAGCTGGTCTCCCATTCCTTCGCACTTTCAACAATAGTGCCTTCGCCCCACTCATTGAAGGAAGTGATCAACTGCCACGGCGCGCCGGACGCGATCATGTCGCGGATGTTCTGGTTCCAGCGGTTCAGGTCGCGCGCAAGCCGGGCACTGCCCTCCATTTTGTGCCAGAAGCCCGGGGAAATGTTGTAGCTGTAACCCTGCTGATGATCGGCGGGAGACGCCGGCCCGTACTGATGCCAGGAGTCAGGCTGGGCAGCACAGGTGCGGTAGCCGGAGAAGACTTTCTGCACGACGTAGAATCTGCCCCCGTTGGCTTCGTTCCAACGATTGACCACCGTACAACTGTCTGTTGTGCCCGCGTCCCAGACGAACATGACCGGCTTGCCGTTCACCCGCAGGTAGTTTGGATTGCTGGCATATTTGGCTGAAATGTAATCGAGATCACTCTTGATCGCGGAAGGAGCTGGATTTCCGGATCCCTCGGGCTCATAGTAGAGCGCCCACTTGAAGTTGGTTCCGTTCGCTGCGTCCAGAAGACCTGGGATTTTCCCATCAGTGTGATGGCCCTGGCCCCACCAGGAGGCGATGCCGGCGCGGACGAGGTCCTCGTAGATCTCGTCGCCGAAGCGCTTGTAGTCGGGTTCGAGCACGACGCGGAGGGGCTGGGCGGCTGTAGTCGACCTCGTCACCTGCGTCGAGGAGCGGAGCACCGAGAGGTCGACCTCGAAGAGCGGCCCCTCGGGTCGAAGGCGGCCTCGCCGGCTCAGCGCGAACCGGTACAGCGCGCGGTCGAGCAGCGACGGCTCGCCGGTGCATCGCAGCCGGTCGTGCCGCCCGTCGCGGGCGAAGCAGACGGTGTAGTCGAACACCTGCGCGTCCTGCAGCGGCGTCCCCGGCCGGAGCTCCACGACGGGCTGCACCCGGACAGCCCCGCGGTCGCTCAGCCCGGGCAGGAACGCGAAGGCGACGTTGGCGGCCTCCTCGCTCACGAGGAACGTCCGCTCGAAGCAGCGGCGCGCGCTCGTCGCCCTGCTCCGTCACGCGCAGACGTAGCGCCCGCGAGACGAGGAAGCCGATCCGCGGATTGGGCAGCGTGTACTCGTAGTGGACGTAGCTGAGGCCGGTCAGGCCCGAGACGCGGTAGTCGGTGAGGTCGTCTCGCTCGAAGCCCGACAGGTACTCGGTCGGCAGCAGCGTCTCGCGCCCATCGCGGTCCGTGTGCGCGAACGTGATGCTAGCGGCCGGCCGGTGCCCTCGACGAGCCAGTCGAAGGCCAGCCGCAGCGGCTCGCGCGACCCGAGCGCGATAGATCGGCAGCGAGGCCTCGTCGCCGGCGGCGTGCAGTTGCACCGCCTGGATGGCGTGTCGGCCGCGGGGCCGGCGCCCGACGTGCCAGACGGGGGCCGCATGGCACCCTCGCCTTCCGGCGGCAGACTGCATCTCCGCCACGGCGAGCGCGGCCACGCGCCAGACGACGAGGCAGAGCGGCAGGACGCGAAACATGGGGGCGGGGCGCAGCGGGGCGCACGCTACGCACCCTCGCGGCTCACCGATCCACGACGACGCGTAACGGGCGCGCGTACGGGCCGCACGGCGCCAGCGCGCGCGCGCCGCGCGGTCGGCCGCCACATCGGCCTGCGAGGCCTCGCCGGCCGCCCGCGAAGCGCGTTCCGTCCCGGAGGCGAGGCGTTCGGCTTCGGCCCACGCCCCGGCCCGGTAGGCGCGCGCGCTGCCTCGACCGCCAGCGTGCGAGCCCTCGGCGCCCTCCAGACCGAGCGCGAGCGCCCGGCGGGCCGCGCCCGCCCGCCTCGGCGGAGTTCTCGGCGGCCGTCCACAGCGCGAGCGCCAGCACCGGGTCAACCGTGCCGAGGCCGCGCGCTCCGGCTGTCGCCGGCCACGCCCGCAGGGCCGCCAGCGCACGGGCATCGAGCGCCGCGCGGCGCGGACATCACGAGGCGCCCCCGAACGGTCGGACGGTGCCAGCGCGTCGAGGGCGAGGCGGTAGAGGGCATCCGCCGCCCGGTCGTCGCCGGCGAGGCGGTGGGGTCGGCCACGGCGGCGAGCGAAGCGGGCGGCGCGTCGGCCGGCGGCGCGCAGGCGGTCGGGCCGCCTCGGCGCGGCGAACAGTGGCGGCGCGCGTGGCCGGCGGCCCGGACCAGCGCGGCGCCGGCGATGGCCTCTGCCGCGTCCGAGCGGCGGGCGAGGGCGCGGCGGAGGCTCGCCGGCAGCCGTCGTGTCGGACGCGTCCAGCGCGCGCCAGCCGTCGCGCGTGTCGCGCACCCAGCGCGGGACGTGGTGCGGGCAGCGCTGCTCGAAGAGCGACGGGCGCCGGAAGAGCCACGCGGCCGTCGCGCGCGCCTCCTCGGTGACGGGCACCGCGGCCACGTGACGCGCCCAGCGCTCGGCGAGCGTGTCGAGCGGGACGCCGTAGGCCGCGCGGAAGCGTCCCGTGCGATACGCCTCGCGGAGCGGCACGGGCCCGTACGTATCGAGCAGCCACCCCGTAAAGGCGCCGCCCGCCGTGTAGGCCACGCCCGCGCGGGCCGTCCAGAAGCCGAGCGGGTCCATCGTCCGGCGGACGACCGCGGCGGGATCGGCCTCCAGCCGCCCGCGTCGCCCCCGTCGGAGGCGAGGGCGCGCGCGGCGGCGACGAGCGCCTCGGGCGAGGGCACGCCCGTCCGGTCCCTCGACCGCCACCGCCAGCCCCTCGACGAGGCCCACGGCGGGCGAGGCCCGCACGAGCGGCATCCCGAACGCCCGCGCCGCGACGTGCGCCAGCTCGTGGCCGAGCGAGCGCGGCACCTCGGCCGCCAGCATGTGAACCTGCGGCGTGGGCAGCCACGTCGGCGTGACGCTCACGATGCGCGAACCGATGAGCGCGCCCTTGGTGACGGGGTCGGGATAGAGCACGAGCGTCACTGGCTCGGTCCAGTCCGTCCCCAGCGCGCGACGCAGGCGCTCGGCGTGCCAGCGGGCGTCGTCGGCCGCCTTCGCGATGGCCTCGGGCGACGTCGCGCGCGGGTCGTAGACGAGCCGGAACGGCGCCGCCTCGGCCACGCCGCCCAGCGCGCGCTCGATGCGGGCAGGCGTCTGCTGGATGCCCAGCGGGACGGCCGCCACGTAGCCGGAGCCCAGCATGAGCGCCACGCCGGCCCCGGCGAGCGCGGCCGCGCGTCCCCCACCCCGTCGCCAGTGGCCCAGCCAGACCAGCCACGCCGCCCAGCCGAGCGAGAGCGCCCGGAAGGCGAGCAGCCCCGGACGCACGGTCAGCTCCTCGTCGTAGATCGGCCCCAGCACGGCGCCAAAGACGTGGCTGGTGGTGAACAGCTGCGGTCGCACGGCGAGGTCGGCCACGAGGCCGCCGGCGAGCGCCACGGCGCCGGCCGCCACCATGAGGAGCGCCCCGCCCCGCAGCCCGTGGCAGGCGTACGCGAGCGCCACGCCGAGCACGGCGCCCGGCGGCACCATCACGAGGTAGAGCGCCAGGCCGGTCGGGTAGGCGCAGTTGGGACGCCACACGAGCGTGACCGTCAGCACCGCGAGTGGCACGGCCGTGGCCGCCACGTGCGCAGCGAGCGTCGGCGCCAGCGACGCGCCGCGGACGAACGCGCGCCGTCCGCCCCACGCGGCCAGGACACATGCCGCCGCCGAGACGACGGCGCTCGCCTCGGCGTGCAGCAGGCCCACGACCGGCCACGGCGCCAGCGCCAGCGCCACGAGACCGTAGAGCCCCGCTATCGCGCCGAGGCCGGGGACGGCGAGCAGGGACGAGCGGACGCGGCGCATGGGCATGAAAAGGCCGCACCGAAGGTCGGTGCGGCCCGAAACCGTCGGGACGGCCGAGAGCGCCTAGGCGTTCTTCTTGTCCTGCACGTCCGAGCGGATGTCCTGGGCCATCTTCTTGATGTCCTGCATGCCCTTGCGGATGCGCGTGCCGGCAGCCTTGTTGCCCTTGTCGTAGAACTTGTTGAAGTCGTCCTCCATGCCGGCGACGCGCTGAGCGAGGTCGCCGTGACAATTGGCCATGGGAGCGAATGGGACTGGGTGGGACGGGGCGGCGCGGGCGAAACTGAGCCTCACACCGGGATGCCTCCAACATAGCCCGCAGCCGCATGCGAGTCAACAAAAAGGGCGCGACTGGCCCGGATTCCGCACCTCGCCCCCCGCTTTCACCCCGCCGCCGCCGCGGCGGGCCCGAGGTCCGTCCCCTCGGGCAGCCCCTCCCCGCGGAGCGCCGCCGCCGTCGTGAGCCGGACCCTAACGGTCTGCGCCGCCCGCCCCGCCCCCTCCGCGTCGCCCACGCGGGCGCCCGCCGGCGGCACCCCCGGCACGACGGCGAGCCGCTCGGCGCCGGCGTAGAGCCCCGCCCGCCGGTCCGTCGTCAGGAACACCGCCGCCGTCGTCCCCGCCGGCCCGAGCGCCACCGCAAGCGCCGCCGCCGCCCCCGCCGCGTCGAGCTCGACGCCGCCGGGCGCGAGCGCGCCGACGGGGCGAGAGCGGGACCGCCCCCTGCGCCGCCAGCGCGGCCAGCCAGCCGGCGTCGCCGGCGCGGACCGCCCCGGCGTCGTCGCGCAGCAGCCCGCGGTCGAGGCCGAGCATGCGCACCACGGGCACGCCCTCCTCGTTCAGCTCGTGCGCGATGCGGCGGTTCAGCTCGCGCAGCGCGCGCTCGACGAGCGCCCGCTCCCGCTCGGTCGTCACGCGGAGGCGCCCGGCGACACGCACGGCGTCGCCGCCCTCCCCCTCCACGGCGCGCTCGCCCTCCTCCGCGCTGTCGTGGACGAGCACGCGGGTCCGGTGTGCGCCGGCAGGTCGCGGGCGAGCTGGCGCACGAAGAGCGGGTCGCCGAGGTGGTAGCGGTCGAGGACGAGGACGAGCATCGGGGGAGCCGGAGGGTCGGGAAAATCGCAAGGTGGGAGGGTCGGGAGGGTGGGAGGGTGGGAGGGTGGGAGGGTGGGAGGGTCGGGAGGGCGGAAAGGTCGCGCCGGATGACGAGGGAAGATTTCCACAGCGGCGAGATCGGCGGCGGGCTGGCGTTTCTTCAGCGGCCTCCGGGTTCTCCCGACCCTCCGACGCTCCCGACTCTCCGACTCTCCGACCCCCGGCCCTCCCGCCGCCCTCGTCCCCCCGATGCCCGAGTTCTGCCACCTCCACTGCCACACCCAGTACTCGCTGCTCGACGGCGCGGCGCGCATCAAGACGCTCGTCGGGCGCGCGGCCGAGATGGGCATGCCGGCCGCTCGCGATCACCGACCACGGGAATCTCTACGGCGTCGCCCGAGTTCTACAACGCGTGCCGCGACAGGCGGCGTGAAGCCCATCGTGGGGTGCGAGTTCTACGTCGCCCGGCGAGCATGAGCGACCAGGCGCGACCGGACGCGCTACCACCAGGTGCTGCTGCGAAGAACGAGGAGGGCTACCGCAACCTCATCAGCTCTCCAGCGCTGCTCTACACCGACGGCTTCTACTACAAGCCGCGCATCGACAAGGCGACGCTCGCGCAGCACGCGAGGGGCTCGATCGCGACGACGTGCTGCCTCCAGGGCGAGGTGCTCCAGACGATCCTCGGAAGGGCGACGGCAGAGGCCGCGAAGCGCGTCGCCGCGAGTACCGTCGACATCTTCGGCGGGACGACTACTTCATCGAGATCCAGGACCACGGGATCGCGGAGCAGGCACGTGCAACGCGCGCGCTGCTCGCGCTGGGCGCGCGAGCTCGGCGTGCCGGCTCGTCGCGACGAACGACGTCCACTTCGTCGACGCAGGCCGACGCCGACGCGCACGACGTGCTGCTCTGCATCCAGACCGGCGCAAGGCTCGACGAGCCGAGCGGATGCGGTTCGAGCACCGACCAGTTCTTCCTCAAGATCGCCCGACGAGATGCGCGACGCTCTTCGGGCCGACGCTCCCGCGGGCGTCTTCGACAACACCGCCGCGCATCGCGCGAGCGCTGCGACGTCGACGCTCGAGGTGGCCGACAAGTTGCCGGCTCGACGCTGCCGATGGGCAAGCTGCTCATGCCGCACTTCCCGCTCGCCGGCTTCGCACGACGCCGGACGGCTACCTGCGGCACCTCACGCTACGAGGGCGCCGCGGACGCTACCGCCGACGTCGACGCCGGAGCTCCGCGAGCGGCTCGACTTCGAGCTCGACGTCATCGAGCGAGATGGGGTTCGCCAGCTACTTCCTCATCGTGTGGGACTTCATCGACTGCGCGCGCGCGAGCAGCGGCATCCCGGTCGGGCCCGGGCGCGGCTCGGCGGCCGGCTCGATCGTCGCCTACTGCCTGGGCATCACCGACATCGACCCGATCAAGTACGACCTGCTCTTCGAGCGCTTCCTGAACCCCGAGCGCGTCTCGATGCCGGATATCGACATCGACTTCTGACGACCGCGGCCGCGGCGAGGTGATCGACTACGTCGCGCAGAAGTACGGCGAGCGAGCGTCTGCGCAGATCATCACCTTCGGCACGCTGGGCGCGAAGTCGGTCGTGCGCGACGTGGCGCGCGTGCTCGGGCTGCAGCTCGCGCGAGGCCGACCGGATCGCGAAGCTGATCCCCGACGGCGTCAAGCGTGCACGCTCGACCGACGGCGCAGGAGGACGTGCCGCGAGCTCGCGCGACCTGCTGCGAGACGCGCCGGACCCGCAGATCCGCAAGCTGCATGCGAGCTCGCGACAGGTGCTCGAAGGCCTCGGCGCGCCACACGGGCGTCCACGCCGCCGGCGTCGTCATCGCGCCGGGCACGCTCGAGCGACTACATCCCGTCTCGCCAGACGGGCAAGGACGGCGACGGCGACACGTCACGACGCAGTACGACGGGACGTGGATCGAGAGCTTCGGCCTGCTGAAGATGGACTTCCTCGGGCTGAAGACGCTCACGTCATCGACGACGCGCTCGCGCTGATCACGCGAGCACGCACGGCGTCGAGATCGACCTCGACACGATCCCGCTCGACGACGCGACGACCTTCGAGCTCTTCAAGCGCGGCGACACGGTCGCGCGTGTTCCAGTTCGAGTCCGGCGGCATGCGCGACGTGCTGCGCAAGCTAAGCCCGACCTGCATCGACGACATCATCGCGATCATCGCGCTCTACCGCCCGGGCCCGATGGACCTCATCCCGACTTACATCAAGCGCAAGCACGGCCGCGAGAAGGTCGAGTACGCCGCACCCGCTGCTGGAGGAGATCCTCGAGGCCGACCTACGGCATCCTGGTCTACCAGGAGCAGGTCATGCAGATGGCGCAGGTGCTCGCCGGCTACTCGCTCGGCGGCGCCGACCTGCTGCGCCGCGCGATGGGCAAGAAGGACAAGGAGAAGATGGCGAAGGAGCGCGACAAGTTCGTCGAAGGCGCGCGCCGAGCAACGGCATCACGCGAGAAGAAGGCCGACGAGGTCTTCGACATGATGGAGAAGTTCGCCGGCTACGGCTTCAACAAGTCGCCACTCCGCCGCCTACTGCGTGGTCGCGTACCAGACGGCCTACCTGAAGGCGAACTACCCGGTCGAGTTCATGGCCGCGGTGATGACGACGGAAATGGCACGACCACGAAGAAGCTCGCCATCGCGCTCGACGCGACGCGCGACGGCCGGGCTGGAGCTGCTGCCGCCGTGCGTGAACCGGTCGGTCTCTGCACTTCACCGTCGAGCACGGGCGCGTCCGGTTCGGGCTCGCCGCCATCAAGGGCGTCGGCGAGGCGGCCATCGAGGCGCATCCTCGCCGCGCGCGAGAAGGCCGGCGGCGCCTTCGACGACCTTCGCAGCTGTGCGAGGAGCTCGACCTCCGGCCCGTCGGCAAGAAGACCGCTCGAGGCGCTCGCGTCGCGCCGGCGCGCTCGACGCCTTCGAGGGGCACCGCGCGCAGACTCGCGGCCGGCGTCGAGACGGCGTGGGGCGTACGCCCAGAAGCAGCAGGCCGACGTCGCGATGGGCCAGTCGTCCCTCTTCGGCGGGCGGGGGCGACGGCGGACCGGGCGAGTCCGCCCGCCGCTCCCGACCGTCGAGCAGTGGGGCGCGGCGAACAGCTCCGCCACGAGCGCGAGCTGATGGGGTTCTACGTCTCCGGCCACCCGCTCGACGACTACGCCGCCGAGGCCCGCGCCTTCGGCACGCTCCGCCTCGGCGACAGCGCGAGGGGTCGACGCCGAGCGCGACTACGCGGCTCGGGATCGTGACGGCCATCAAGCCGGCGCACCTGCAAGGCCGGCAGGCCCCTGGCGTTCGTCACGCTCGAAGACACGACGGGGCAGGCCGAGGTCGTCCTGTTCGCGCAGTCGCTACGAGAAGTTCGGCCACCTCCTCGTCGTCGACGAGGTCGTCCTCGTGCGCGGCCGGTCGAGGTCTCGGGCGACCTCAAGATCATCGCGCGCGACCTGCTCCCGATGTGGCGCGTCCGCGAGCAGCTCGTCAAGGCCGTCGTGCTCCGGCTCGACGCCGACCTGTTCAGGAGCCGGACGCTCGACGGAGCTCGCCGAGCTCTGCGAGGAGAACGGGGCGGGCAAGCTCTACTTCGAGGTGACGACGACGCAGCTCCCGCGGCCGGTCCGCCTCCACGCGCGCACGGCCGTCGTCGACCTCACGCCGGACCTTCATGCGCGGCCTCACCCGCCTGTTCGGCCGCGACGCCGTCGTCCTGGAGGCGGAGGCGTAACTACCTGACGCGCGCATGAGCCCCTACGTCGCGTTCGCGCCGGCCGGCGACGGCGCCTTCGACCCGGCGGACGTCGTGGCCGCCTGCTTCGAGGACGGGCGGCGGGCCGTCCTGCTCGAGACCGGGGCGCGCTGCCCCCGGCGTTCTTCGACTCAGCACGGGCGTGGCCGGGGAGCTCATGCAGCGGCTCACGCTCTACGGCATCCGCGCGGCCGCCGTCGTGCCCGACCCGGCCGCCCACTCCGGGCCGTTGCCGGCGTCGCCGGGAGGCCAACCGGGGGCGGCAGCTCCGGTTCTTCCCCACGCGGGAGGACGCGGTGCGCTGGCTCGACGCCGCGGCCGGTTGAGCCGGAGCGACGGGCCGTTCGTAGCCTCGGGCGTCCTCCTTCCCGCGCGGCCCCATACCTGCAAGCTCCTCACCATCGCGACCAGCAGGCCTTCTCCGCGCCGGAGAGCCGCGCCCTCATCGACGCCCTGAACGCCGAGCTGTCGGGGCTCTACCCCGAGCCGGGGGCGACCCACTTCGGCCTCGACCCCGAGGAGGTGACGGGCGCGCGCGGGGCCTTCCTCGTCGTCTACCTCGCGGACGAACCCGTCGGGTGCGGCGCCGTGCGGATGCTCGACGGCGAGACGGCGGAGTTGAAGCGGATGTACGTCGCGCCCGGGGCGCGGGGGACGGGCCTCGGGCGGCGCCTCGTGGACGCGCTGGAGGCGGAGGCGCGGGCGCGCGGGGCGTTGCGGCTCGTCCTCGAAACGGGCGTGCGGCAGGCCGCCGCCCTCGCGCTGTACCGGGCGTGCGGCTTCCGCCCGATTCCGCTTTACGGGGCGTACACCCTCTCGCACGAGACGAGCGTGTGCCTCGGCAAGGACCTCGACGCGCAGGCCGCCTGACGCCTCCGCCCGATGCACCGGGCGAAGCGGGCGGCAGACAGGGCGCCTCCTCGTGGGGCGGGGACCCGGCGGGATCGGGTCGGGCAAGGGGTGACAGTCGGGGGTCAGCCGGCGGACCGAGACTCCGCCGTCCCCTCCCGTGCCCGCCCGTCCCACCGCCCGTTCCGGGAGCCTCCATCCCCCCCGGCGTCCCACGGCCCCTACCCGCCCCCGGCCATGCTCCCATAAGCACGTCCCCATCCTCCACGTCCGCCGCATCGAGGCGGCGGAGGCGTTCTACCGCGACCTCCTCGGCTTCCGCGTGGCGTTCTTTGCTCCGTCCCCGCCCACGACGACCGGCCGGACCCCGGCTACGTGGGCCTGACGCGGGACGGCTGCGAGCTGCACGTCTCCTCCTACCCCGGCGACGGCGTGGCCGGGAGCGCCGCCTACGTCCGCTTGGACGACGTGGACGCGCTGCACGCCGAGTTCGTGGCGAAGGGGGTCCCCATCGCCCTCCCGCCGACGGACCAAACGTGGGGCACGCGCGAGGTGTACGTGCGCGACCCCGACGGCAACAGCCTCCGGTTCGGGCAGGCGAGCGCGGGCTGACGAGGCGCCACGCCAGGCCGGGTCTGTGCCGGCGCAGCCGCGCCTTGCTGCCGGATTCGTCTGCCTGCTCTATTATCCCAGCCGACGACGCAATTCCCGAGGCCAGCGCGCTCTCGCACGTATACAGCCGCGCAGACCTTTCTCCTGGCCTCATGCTCCGGCTACGTTCGGATCGTCGGCTACGATGGCATCGTGCTGGACGCCGGGTCACACAGGACACTCTTGCTTTAACCTCCTGAGCTATCATATCATAATGACCTAATAGCCCATGACTTCCACAAATAATTCTATCGTAAATTTGGGTGATCTATCAAAACCCGTCACGGTTCTCATTGAAAAGATCTCAAATGCCGTTGGCGTACTATATGAGCCATATCAAGCAGTACGCATGGCGAATGCACAAGCCAAGGCAAACAAGATTATTGCAGAATCAGATCTAGAAATTTCAGAGATCCGCGATCGCGCACTATTAAGATTATCAAATGAAGAAACTATTTTTCAGTCCAACATGGAATCTATCATAGAGGGATCTCTGTCCGGAATCAATGATAATGCCAAACCTGTTGATCTTGATTCAGATTGGTTGATATATTTTTTCGATTACGCCAGAAAGATCTGAGATCATCAGGCTCAATCTATCTGGTCCAAGCTTCTTGCATCTGAGGCCAATGATCCTGGCACTATTTCAAAAAGAACGCTCGGACTACTCTATACTTTAGATAGAAGAGATGCGGAGAAATTCACGACGCTATTGAACTACTGCGTTACGATGGACAACGATACAATATTTCCTGTTGTGTATGAATCCGAAGATGAAATATTATCAGACTTACGTCACGGACCTCATGCACCTAGAGAGCATCGGTTTAATAACCCATAAAACCAGTGGATTTGGTGGACTATGCCTCAAGGCTAATAAAAAAATCATCAATATCAAGTATTTTGATGAAACGATTGAAATTATCACTCTTAATGATGACAATCCTAATATCGATATAGGCAGCGTATGGCTCACTAATGCTGGCGCGCAGCTTGAAAGAGTAAGTCCGAAAGCCAAGATATCTGGCTTTGCTGATTATATTGTTGATAGGCTTAACGGTCTATCTTTAGGGCGATTGAGTCTTAAAAGACTCCAAAATACAAAGCACGTAAGCTTTAGGCTGCAGCGGTTCATATGAGCGACAATCCACCATCCCCGTTCCTCGTCGCCGCCGTGCAGGCGACGCCGGTCTTCCTCGACCGGGCCGCCACCGTGGAGAAGGCGTGCGCGCTGATCGCCGAGGCGGGCCGCGGCGGGCGCCAGGCTCGCGGTCTTCCCCGAGGGGTTCATCCCCACCTACCCGCTCTGGGCGTGGTTCATCCCGCCCTACAAGACCCAGGAGCTGCGGGAGCTCTACGCCGAGCTGCTGGAGAACGCCGTGACGTGCCGAGCCCGGAGATCGACCGGCTCTGCCGGGCGGCCGCCGCGGCGGGCGTCAACGTGGTGATGGGCGTCAACGAGCGCAACGCCGAGGCGAGCGGGACGACGCTCTACAACGCCCTGCTCTTCATCGGCGCCGACGGGCGGCTGCTGGGCACGCACCGGAAGCTCGTCCCCACCGTGGCCGAGCGCCTCGTGCACGGGCAGGGCGACGGCAGCACGCTGCGGTCTACGACCTCCCCATCGGCCGGCTCGCCGGGCTGATCTGCTGGGAGAACTACATGCCGCTGGCGCGCTACGCGCTCTACGCGTGGGGCGCCCAGCTCTACGTCGCGCCGACGTGGGACCGCGGCGAGCCGTGGACCTCGACGCTCCGGCACATCGCGAAGGAGGGGCGCGTGTACGTCGTCGGCTGCTGCACGCCCATGCGCCGCGACGACGTCCCCGACCGCTACGCGTTCAAGGCGGCTACCTCCCCGACATCGGAGTGGCTCAACCCCGGCGAGAGCACCATCATCGACCCGGACGGGAAGTTCCTCGTGGAGCCGGTGCGCGAACGGGAGGAGATCCTCTACGCCGAGGTCGACCCGCGCGACTGACGGGCCCCCGCTTCCAGCTCGACGTGGCCGGGCACTACGGGCGCCCCGACGTGTTCGAGCTGACGGTGCGCCGGACGCGCCCGCCCGATGGTCCGCGTCCTCGACGCGCCCCCCCCCACCCCACCGGCGCCACGGGCGCGCCCGGCCCGGACGGCGAGGCGGACCCCGCAAACTGGGCCGATCGGCCCATGGAGGGCGACGCGTAGCGCCGGAGTTTTCGGGCACCCCGCCGCCCGGCGGCCTTCCCCTCTACTCCCCGCCATGCGCTACACCTACCCGCACACCATCGACAACGGCGCCGGCGAGCGGCTCACCTTCCTCCGCCGAGTCCGGCGCCGCCGGGCGACCGCCTGGAGGTGGAGAACGTCGTCGAGCCAGGCGCCGGGCCCGCCGATGCACGTCCACCACTACCAGGAGGAGGCGCTGACGGTGCGGCAGGGCGGATCGGCTACCAGCGGCCCGGCGAGCAGGCGCAGTTCGCCGGGCCGGGCGAGACGGTCGTCTTCACGCCGGGCGAGGCGCACCGGTTCTGGAACGCCGGCGAGGGCGAGCTCGCTGCACGGCTACATCGAGCCGGCCGACAACATCGAGTACTTCCTCGCGCAGTCTTCGACTCGCAGCGGCGCACGGCGGGCAGCGGCCGGACCCGTTCGACGCGGCATTCCTGACGACCCGCTACCGGAGCGAGTTCGCGATGGTGGAGATCCCGGCGCCAGTCGCCTCGTGTTCCCGCTGCTGGTCGCCGTCGGCCGCCTGCTCGGGAAGTACGGCGCTACGCCGACGCCCCCGAGCCGGTCCGCCGCTGAGCCGCCGGGGCCTCGTGCGGCCGGTGCCTCGTAACATCAGCCGGTGCAGGCCCTAACGCCCACCGGACGCCGCCCGGCCATGAACGCGAAAACGCTGGACGGCCGCGAGATCGACCTGACGCAGGACACGCTCGACGGCTCTGAAGATGCGTCTCAAGGGGCCGGTGCTCGTGCCCGGCGACGCCGGGCTACGAGGAGTCGCGGACCGTCTGGAACGCCATGATCGACCGGCAGCCCGCCGTCGTCGCGCGCTGCCTCGGCGTCGCCGACGTGATCGCGTGCGTGCAGTTCGCGCGCGAGCACGAGCTCCTGCTCTGCATCAAGGGCGGCGGACACAACATCGCCGGCCTCGCCGCGGCCGACGGCGCGCTGATGCTCGACCTGTCGCTCATGCGCGGCGTCTGGGTGGACCCGCAGCGAACGGATCGCCCACGCGCAGGCGGGCTGCCTGCTCGGCGACGTGGATCGCGAAACGCAGGTGCACGGGCTCGCCACCGTCCTCGGTTTCGTCTCGCTCACCGGCATCGCCGGACTCACCCTGGGCGGCGGCTTCGGCTACCTGACGCGGCGCTGGGGCTGGACCTCGGACAACGTCGTCGGCATGGACGTCGTGACCGCCGACGGCGCGGCTGGTGCGCGCGAGCGAGCGACGAGAACCCGGACCTCTTCTGGGGGCTGCGCGGCGGCGGCGGCAACTTCGGCGTCGTGACCGGCATCGATTACGCGCTCTACCCCGTCGGTCCGGAGATCGTCGGCGGCGCTCGTGGCCTGGCCGGCGAGCGAGGCGCCCAGGGTGCTCGAGCTGTACCGGACGCTCGCCGAGGAGGCGCCGCCCGAGCTCACGCTCGTCGCGCTCATGCGCCCGGCGCCGCCGGCGCCGTGGCTGCCGAAGGAGATGCACGGGAAGCCGATCGTCGCGATCCTCGCCTGCCACAGCGGGCAAGCCCGAGGAGGGCGAGAAGGCGCGTCGCCCCGATCAAGTCGTTCGGCAAGCCCGATCGGCGACGTGCTGGTGCGCCGGCCGTACGCGCAGATGCAGACGCTGCTCGACGCCACGCAGCCGAAGGGCCGGCGCTACTACTGGAAGAGCGAGTACCTGCCGCGGATCGAGCCGGAGCTCGTGCGAGAAGGTCATCGAGCACGCGGCGAGGATCCGCTCGCCGCACTCGGCGGTGATCCTGTTCCAGATCGGCGGCGCGCTGAACCGGCTCGAGCGACGATCACTCGCCGGTCGGCAACCGCGACGCGCGCTACGTGCTCAACATCGCGGGCTCCTGGGAGCAGGCCGGAGGACGACGAGGCGAACATCGAATGGGCGCGCGAGGCGTGGAACGACCTGCAGGTCGTTCTCGACCGGCGGCACCTACGTCAACTTCCTGACCGAGGACGAAGGTCCCGAGCGCATCGAGGCGGCGCTCGGCAAGGCGGCTCGCCGGCTCGCCGAGGTCAAGGCGAAGTGGGATCCGCAGAACGTGTTCCGCACGAACCGCAACATCCCGCCGGCCTGAGCGGGGGAGGGAGGACCGCGCCTGCGTCCGACCCCCTCCCCTCATGGCGCCCTCCGCCATCGCCCACCGGCGGCTGACGAACCAGCACCTCGCCCGCCCCTGGCCGGCGCCCCCGCCGACGTCGTCCGCCGGCTCGGCGCCGTGCAGGCGCAGGACTTCCCCGGCGCGAAGTGGGCCCTCGGGCTGCGCCTGCGCGGCGGCTCGGACGTCGACGTCGAGCGGGCCTTCGCGGAGGGGTCCATCCTCCGCACCCACGTGCTCCGTCCCACGTGGCACTTCGTCGTCCCCGAGGACGTCCGGTGGATGCTCGCCCTCACGGGCCCGCGCGTGCTGGCCCAGGTCGCGTCGTACTACCGGAAGCTGGGGCTGGACGCCGCCGTCCTCGCCCGCAGCCACGACGCGCTGGCGCGCGCGCTGGAGGGCGGCCGGTCCCGCACCCACGCCGAGCTGCGGGCCGTCCTCGACGCCGCCGGCGTCCCCACCGAGAGCCCCTGCGGATGGGCTTCCTCATGATGCGCGCGGAGCTGGACGGGCTCGTGTGCAGCGGCCCCCGGCACGGCGCGCATCCCACACGTACGCCCTCCTCGACGAGCGCGCGCCCCACGCCCCCGGGCCGCTCCCGCGCGAGGAGGCCGTGGCGGCGCCTGTTCGTCCGCCGCTACCTGACGAGCCACGGCCCCGCCACCCTGCGCGACTTCACGTGGTGGTCCGGCCTCACCCTCACCGACGCCCGCCGGGGGGCGGAGGCGGCCGGGGACGCCCTCCTGCGCGAGGAGATCGACGGGCAGACGTACTGGTCGGACTCCGGGGCCCCGCCCCCGGCGGCCGGCGCGCGGACCCACCTCCTGCACACCTACGACGAGTACATCAGCTACCGCGACCGCAGCGCGATCCACGACCCGGCCCGCGGCGCCCTGTTCACGTTCGACCACCTCCTCGTCGTGGACGGCCGGATCGTGGGCACCTGGAAGCGGACGCTGGCGAAGGGCGGCGTGACGGTCACGACGAGCCCCTTCGCCCCCGGTCCGATGCCGAGCGGCGGGCCGTCGAGGAGGCCGCCGAGCGGTACGGGGCCTTCCTCGGCCTGCCCGTGGCGACGGTGGCCTGACGCCCGGCGGCGACGCGCCCGGTGGCGCCGTGCGGCCCGCCGGCGCGAGCTTCGCCGGCCCGCTCCCCGCCGCGCCATGCCCGTCATCCGTCGCCCCGCCCCCGACGAGTACGCCCCCTACTACCACACGTACGTCTCGCTCGTCCCGGGCGACGACCTGCTGCCCACCCTGGCCGCGCAGACGGAGGAGGCCCTCGCCGCACTGCGCGGGGTGACGGAGGCGCGGGGCGGCCCACCGCTACGCGCCCGGGGAAGTGGAGCGTGAAGGAGGTCGTCGGGCACGTGGCCGACGCCGAGCGGGTGTTCGCCTACCGCGCCCTCCGCATCGCGCGCGCCGACGCGACGCCGCTCGCCTCGTTCGACGAGAACCCCTACGTCGCCCACGGCGGCTTCGACGCCCGGCCCCTCGCGGACCTCGCTCGACGGTTCGCCGCCGTCCGGCGGGCGACGCTCGCCGCTCCTCGGCGGGCTGAGCGCCGGGGCGGATGGGCCGGGCGGGGACGGCGAGCGGTTTCACGTGAGGTGCGCGCGCCTCGCCGACATCATCGCCGGGCACGAGCGGCACCAGCCTCCGCGTCCTCGCCGAGCGCTACGGCGTCGGCGGCGCCTGAGCGGGGCCGGGGACGGCAAAGTGCCCCGCCCGGCGGTTGGGGACGGGCCACTCTGGTACCTTCGCCGCCGAGCCCGCACCGCACCCGATGCCCCGCCCTTTCCTTCCCCCTCGCGCTTGGCCGCGGCGGCCCTCTACGCGGCGCTCCTGGCCGGGTGCGCCGCCGCCGCCCGCCGCCGGACCCGTCGGCCGACGCGGGCCGCGCTGATGGACGGCCGACCGCGCCTTCGCCGCCGCCACGGCCGCGCGCGGGCTCGACGGCTGGATGGACGGCCTACGCCGCCGACGCCGTCCGCCTCCAGCATGGGGGGGCGACGCCGTCCAGGGCCTCGCCGGGCCGTCCGCGCCTTCGACGCAGGGCCTCTTCGCCGACCCCGCCCACCGCCTCGTGTGGGCGCCGACCGACGCGGGCGTGTTCACCGAACAGCCGCCGCGGCTTCCACCACCCGCTTCTCCGTGCTCGTCCGCCTCGGCGACGCGGCGGCCGACACCCTCTACCGCGGGGCGTGCGCCGCTCTCTGGCGCCTCGACGCCGACGGCCGCTGGCGCGTGCTTCCTCGACACGAGCAGCCGAGGCCCCGGCGCAGTGAGCGCCCGGCGCGGGCGTGCGCCGTACCCCGACCGGTGGGCGTAGGTTCGGCCCGTCCTCCCTCGTCCGCCATCCGCGCCTCGTCGCACCCGCTCCGTCTTTCCGCGCTCGCCCTCCCCCTCCTCCTCGTCGCCTGCGGCCCGGACGACGCCGCGCCCCGCCGACTCGCCGACGCCGCGGCGTTGAAGGCCCCAGCGATGCG
>CAVSNU010000001.1:0-8262 GCA_963729445.1 uncultured Chloroflexia bacterium | reverse complement strand
CGGGGTGACCGCTGATGAGGTACGTCAGGCGCTTGGCCTACCGTAAGCGTTGTCGCAAGCGAAGCACGATACCTGCGACAACCGCGAGAACAATTCCAAGACCGGCAACAACGAATGAGCGCTGTCGTTTCTGTTCGCCGCTCTCTTCTGTCTCACTGCCTCTTCTTTGCGAAGATCCAGCCAGAGGCGCACCGTTTCTCCCATGGCACGAAAGACAACGCGCGGGCTGCCACCGGACGATTGTCCGGCCAGCCGCGGAAAGTGGCGCACGCCCACCTGGGCGATGGTCGCGCCCTTCCTCGTTGAGCGGGCCAGCATTTCGGTATTGATGAGTGCTCCCGGTGCGGTCATCACCAGATTTTTGAGCAGGTCCGCGCGATAGATCTTGAACGCGCAATCGACGTCGCGCATGTGGATGCCAAAGAGCGCCCAGGCCACCAGCCCAAACAGCTTGCCGTACACCTTGCGATACAAGGGGTCCTGGCGACGGATGCGATAACCGGCCACGATATCGTAGTGTGGCACGTAGGGGGCGAGAGCGGTGATATCGGAGATATCGAATTGCCGGTCGGAATCCATAAACATAATCAGGTCGCCGCGCGCCTCGGCGAAGCCGGATGTCAACGCTGCGCCATAGCCGCGGTTCACAGGGTGGTGAACCACTCTGACGTTGGCGTGCTCGGCTGCGAGCTTATCGGCGATGGCAGGGGTAGCGTCCTGGCTGCCATCGTTTACGACGATAATCTCAAAATCGCAGACGACTTTGGGGAGAACGCTCAGGCCGCGGCCCACCACGGCCGCGATGTTGTCGGCCTCGTTATGTGCGGGCAACACGAGCGATAACTTTTGATCGAGCATTCATCCTCCAGGTCGGCCAACAGATGGCCCCGCTGCCCGTATGTGGCACGCGGGGCCGTTCGCATCAAAGTATACGGAAGTTCATGCTGCTTAGGTTTCATCTGACGAGTCTCGCTGGATTAGCGCAGCAGACGAAACGTTACATCGCCAACCTGGATATGATCGCCGGGCTGCAGTGCGGTACTAACGGAGATCCGTGAGTCGTTGACATACGTGCCGTTCGTGCTGTTGAGATCCGATGCCCACCACTGGCCTTCCTCCCAGGAGATCTGCGAGTGCTCCGACGAAACGAAGGAGTGCTCGACGGGGACCGTCGCACGGCGGTCGCGGCCGATGACGCTGACGGGCTGTAGCTCGAAGATCTGGCCCGCATACAGACTTGTCTTTCCCGGATCTTCGACCCGCAGGGCGCCATTGACCTGCCCCCAACTGCTGCCGGTTGCAGCAGGGTCGGCAACGGCCCGCATTTCGCGCGAAATGACGCGAATGACCTGGAAGACGAAAAAGTAGAGCAATGCGATGAAGACGATTCGTAAGATCAGAATAAACCATTCGAATGGCAGATCAGTTATCAACGGCGCGGTTCCTGTCGTTCTGGGCCAGTTGCGGGGTGGTGAATGCATGGCTGCTTGCCTGCGAGACGTAGACCGGGTTCAATGGGCGGCTCCGCTCGGCGTTGACGTGCTATTGGTCGTGTACGGCAAGAACTCCAGGGTGATATTTCCGAACATGATCCTATCGCCGTGTTCAAGCCTGGACTCGCTCACTTGCCGTCCATTGAGCGACGTGCCGTTGGTGCTCCCCAGATCGAGTATATGGAACGCTTCCCCACGATACTCCAACCTGGCGTGGTGACGCGACACCTCGGCAGATTCCAGGACGATGTCATTGTCAAGCGATCGGCCGATCTGAAGCAGGGGCCGGCGCACGATGATGGTGGAACCCACATAGTCGCCGTCGACAAACTTCAGGAGCTTTGGCGGAATGTTCCCGGTGGTCTGCACGATGCGCATGACCTCGGTTTTCTGGATCTCATCTTGCTCGGCCTGGCTGAAATTGGGGAGCTCCTTGATCTCGGCGTCAACAAAAATCTGCCGCCGGTTCACGTTTTCGTCTCCAGCGATCTGGACGCGCACGTGGTCGATGAAGCCATAGTCCCTTGCAGACGCCAGGTCGATCAGCCACTCCTCCATCTGCCGGCAGAGCACCGGCACAAAATCGGCGAAGATGACCATATCCTGAGGATTCATATCGACTTTGTAATCGTTCGGAACGATGATGCCGTCGACGGAAACCACCTGGTTTGATTCCATCGCGCGCTCTAGCCGGCGCCCGATCTCAGCCGGTTGAATCGGGGAGCGGAAAATGCGGCCGACAGACTCCTCCATCACCCGCTCAAAGAAGTGTTCGAATTTGTCGAGACGGTTCATTCTGGCGAAACACTTCCCTGACAATCCCCAGTGCTGGGCGATTGGTTGAACTCGCCTACGGACGATTATAGGTGTCATTAACAAATAGGGTCAATTTGGTTCAACGCTCGACACCATGATCTCCGGCAACTTCAATTGTGGCACTAATGTGCCAACCAGCACATAGAGCGAGAAGATCTCCAGTCCAAAGGGGATGTAGCCGCCGTAGCCGAGCAAGGGCATCTCGAAGATATGCAGCACCTCAGCGTAGGGGATTGAGTAGGTCCATTTCGGGAGCGAGTAGTAGTTCCAGAGCTCCCAGAAGACGCCGCAGATGAGCGTTCCGATTGCAAGGTTGCTGATCGGTGACCAATCGCCCCGTCGCGCATACGCACCGACGGAATTGCCGCCAAGGTAGGTGGCTATCGGATCAATGATGAAGAAGACTGAGAGCCAGACGAGCGGGAACGCATAGTCAGGGGCCATGAGCACCGCGACGAGCATTGCCCATCCCAGTGAGTGGAGCATTAACAGGCGAGCCGGCGTCTGGTCCAGCGCAGGTAGCTTCCCGAACGGATTGAGCCTGCAGGAGCGTACCAGCTCGGTTGTCACGAACACGGCCGGGATGACAGTAGCAAATGGCACGCTGGCCCGCAACGCGTACTCGACCGTTCCTTGCGCTTCCGGGAAGTGATAAGTCCAGTTCTTGATGATCTGGTTAAAGCCTTCGAACAGCCACCACAAGGGCACTGATAGGATAAACAGGAGAGTGAACCGGTAGCCGGAACGTGCCAGGGGCGATGTCCCGGTTCTGCGATGGACAAGCCCATCAACCGTCAGGATGTAGCCAAGCCAGAGGGGAAAGAAGTAGCTATCAGAGAGTGGCCGGAGCTGCAGCCAGGCAACCGGCCACCAGCACGCGATGAGCACGACGCCGACCCAGAAACGGTGCGGGAGCGTGCTGTCGACACTGCTTGCCTGGTATGGTCGCGTCCTTGCTATTGATTGCCTCATATCGATGAGTATAAGACTCTGGCTGAGCAGGGAAGTGAAGTGAGGAAGATAGAGCGTGGTGACAGCAGCATCTGAGCGTTTGGGAGTGCGTATTGCACCCTCGATCCTGGACAGTGACCTGACGTCTCTCGCGGCATCGCTGGCCGCACTCGAGCAGGCTGGAGCCGACTACGTTCACCTGGATGTGATGGATGGGCATTTCGTTCCCAATATATCTATCGGAGTGCCGGTGGTCGCCTCGATCCGCAAGGCGACACCCCTGCCTCTGGACGTCCATTTGATGATTGATCGCCCGGAGCGCTATCTCCAGGCATTTGTTGATGCTGGCGCGGATATCCTGACGGTGCACATTGAGGCAACTGCCCATCCTCACCGCGCACTTCAGATGATCCGTGAATACGGCATTCAGTCGGGTCTGGCGCTGAATCCCGGTACAAGCATTGAAGCGGCACGCGACCTGTTGCCGTTCGCAGACCTGGTTCTCCTGATGAGCGTGAACCCCGGCTTTGGCGGACAATCGTTCATCCCGACGACGCTTCGTAGGCTCAACGCATTACGGTCGATGCTCGACGAGCAGCAGCTTGCTCCTTTGATCGAGGTTGATGGGGGGATCAACGCCGCCAATGCAGGCGACGTTGCCGCGGCCGGCGCAACTGTGCTGGTTGCCGGGTCCGCCATATTTAAGAACGAGCGGGGTGTGGATCAAGCGATGCAAGATCTTCGGGACGCTATTTCTCGACCGAGTTAGAGACAGCCCGCATTCTGCTGACGATGAGGATCGTGATCAGGCATATCAGCCCGGCGATGAGAAACGTTTCGTGGATGACATCCAGCGTTAACGGGATCACCTGTTCATCGAGGTACTCCTGTTGGCGGGTGAAGTAGGCCGACGTTGACTCGCCGGCTTGCGGCGGAAGTGGATCTAGCCTGGCGACCTTGGAGTCGAGGCGGTCCAGACCGTAACGGGTGATGGCTGCCAGGCCGAAGGTCATGCCCACCAGACGCGCCAACAGCACCAGTCCGGAGGCGGAGCCGTAGTTTGCGACGCCGGCACACGCGATCGCGCTCTCAGCCAACGGTGCAATCACGATACCGAGACCTAAACCGGCCAGAGCAATGGTGACGGACATCAGCGCGAGATTGAGATCGTGGCTCCACCAGTTCATCGAGAAGAACCCGGCGGCACCGAGCAGGAGGCCAGCCTCGGCGACGACCCTGGCTCCAAACCGGTCGACGACTCTGCCGCCGGCGAGCGCACCGGCTGTCATGGCCAGTGTGAAGCTACCGAGAAGCAGCGCAGTGAGAGCTGACA
The DNA here is from genome assembly GCA_963729445.1 of uncultured Chloroflexia bacterium. Taxonomy (GTDB): domain Bacteria; phylum Chloroflexota; class Chloroflexia; order Thermomicrobiales; family CFX8; genus JACCZH01. The sequence continues at coordinate 3,669 of CAVSNU010000001.1, read as the reverse complement.
CTCTGTCTGTGTCGGCGAGAAGCGCGACGACGAGTGGCGCGTTCACCATGGCGACGATGAGCGCCGCACCGACTAGAATGTTCGCCCCCGCCGCGAGCTGGAACATCCGCTGACGGATGAGCGTCCCCGGGAGCAGCGGAGACGTCGAACGCCGTTCGCTGACAACAAACCCGATTAGGGCGGTAACTCCGAGCGCCAGAAGATACCAGCGATACTGAGCCACCGGGTTGGTGGATGCGCCCAGCCGACCTCCACCCTGCTCGGGACCCACGGCGCCTTCGCTACCCGACGAGAGCGCGAGAGTTACTGCAACGAGCCCGACGGCCGCAAGCAGCGCGCTGGTAACGTTGGGTAAACGTGAGACTGAGGTTCTCGAAACGCGCTGGTCGGCGATCACGAGGAAGATTGCAGCGACGGCGCAGATGGGGATATTCAGCCAGAACACGGCTCGCCAGGAATCGAAGATCCCGTTGATAGCTGCCCCCCAGATCGGCCCCAGCACCCAGCCAAACGTGTCAACAGCTGCGACGAGACCGAGCGCGGCCGCGCGCCGTGAGGCGGGCACGACATCGGCCACCAGCGCCATTGAAACCGGAAGCATCGCCCCGCCGCCAAGTCCTTGTAACGTGCGCCCGGTAACCATCCCGGTCAGGCCGTCGGCGGAGGCGGCGACAACCGAGCCGAGGACAAAGAGCAATAAGGCGACCCCGAAGACCGGTATGCGGCCGGCGTAGTCGGAGATTCGCCCGGTGATCGGGACGGTGACGGTGTAAGCGACGAGGTAGGCGAGGACGATCCAGGCATAGCGGTCCGCATCGACCGGGCTGATGTCGAGGTCGAAGATCATCGATGGCAGGATGGGTGCGACGACGGTGAGATCGAGCGCGGCGATGAACACCACGGCCAAAACCGGGATCAGCAGACGATATTCACCTCGAAAGGATGTCTCCAACTATCGCTCAGCCGCTCTTAGATCGGCGCTTCGATATCGACATCATCGTTGTGGTTGGTGAACGTCAGCTCCCAGCTCGTCGCTCCGGTGTTTTCAATGGGCGGAGCACTGATGAGCAGTCGCAGAATCTCGGAGTTATCCTCAGCGATCCACAGGGTGACGTCGATATTTTCGCCGGCGATCGAGCCGGCGGTGATGTCGGCGATCTGTTCCTCGGTAACCACCCCGGTTACGCGGTGGGCGTCACGCCCGTCAATCGACTCGGTCCCGTCCAGTGTGGGATTCTGGACATCCTGCATGATAGGCCCGAGGCCGTCTGTGTCGCTAAAGAGCAGCGCGGGGTTGTAGTTGAAGTCTTCTGGGGCGCGTTCCCAGTTACCGCTAATGAGGTTGGTCATATAGGCGTCTTCACCCACCACAACCAGCTCGACGTTCACCGTCGCAACTGCGACGTCCACGCGTGCCGTCGCTTCAACGAGGTCAGGGCGGGCCAAATCGCCTTCCGCCGAAACCAGCCGGATATTGCCTTCGGAGTCGAGGAAGGTGTCGCCCTGGGCATCGAGTACGAAGTGGACGCTGTCGGTCTCGCTCCATCGTTCCGCCGCGTTACGCAGGACCGATTCGCCAGTTAATGGTTCTTGGGTAGGGATTGCAGTCTCGTCGGCAGCAGGGTCTTGCCCGTCATCGTCATCCCACAGTGAACACGCCGTGAAGAGCGGCATGAGCAGGAGAAAAACGGGGATAATGAGCAGTCGACGTTTCATGAGCGGCTTCATTTCTTTCCGTTCAGGTGGTGTCCTGGCATCGTTCCCAGTGTATACCACTCAAGATCTGGAAGTATTCTGGGTGGATGAGGGGCGGGCCCGTGCGCGGCAACCCGGCGGTCGAGTATCGTATGATACGCGGGAACTTTGGGGCATTCAGGAATGTAGGTGCCCACTTGATATTGCGACGACACTAGCTAGAGGAGAATCGCCGGCGTGGAGGAGACTCGACTAATCGTAGGCTCAGCCACAGATGCAGGCAACGTCCGTGGACAGAACGAGGATCTCGTCTACGTCCCAGACCAGTCCGTCGTAGAGCAGAGCGACGTCGTTATCCTGGCTGTTGCGGACGGCATGGGTGGTCATGAACGCGGAGAGGTCGCTGCCAGAGTCGCGATCGATACGCTCTTGCAGCGGTTCGCCGACGCTGAGAGTGATGATGCCGTTCTGTTGCTGAAGCAGGCGTACCGTGCCGCCAATCAAGCCATCTTCGAGGATGGCTCGGCCAAGGGCGAGCACAACCTGATGGGTACGACGTTGGTGACCGCTGTCATCCGCGGCGAAGATCTGACGGTTGGGAATGTGGGCGACAGCCGTGCCTATCTGATGCGGGCCGGCCGTCTGAACCAGGTGACGACCGATCATTCACTCGTCGCTGAGCAGGTCAAGATGGGCGTCATGACCCAGGACGAGGCTCGCGACAGCACCCACAAGAACATCATTACCCGGGCAATTGGACACCGCGAGCGGGTTGAGGTTGATATCTTCGAGATCAAGCTGCTCCCTGAGGACAGGTTACTGCTCTCCTCTGACGGCGTTCACGACTTCCTTGACGAGCATGAAATGACCGAGGTGCTTGGACGACTGGAGCCCGACGAAGCGTCGAAGGAGCTCATCTCGCGTGCGTTGACTGCCGGCTCGACGGATAACGTTTCGGCAATCTGCGCCTGGATGGCCCCGTTGAGCGTCATCGAGCCGCCCGTACCGGAGGCTGCGCCTCGTGACCTGTCACGGATGCTGGTACCGGTACTGGTACTGATCGGGCTGCTTATCTTCATCGCCATCGTGGGCTTCATCTTCTTCTTTGCATAGGGTATTCCGATGCCGGTGCGCGTGATCGATGCTCATACTCATCTGTTCCCCCCGGACGTCATCGACCGCCGGCACCACTTTATCGAGCGCGATCGTTGGTTCTGCCATCTCTACGAGGATCCACGAGCAAAGCTCGCCGCCGCAGTGGACATCATCGAGAGCATGGACGCTGCCGGGATAGACATGTCAATTGTGTGTGGTTTCCCCTGGGCAGACGGAGGCTTGTGTCGCGAGCAGAACGATTTCATGGCGGATGCCTGCCGGCTGGCACCTGACAGGCTTGCCTTCCTCGGTATCGTCGTTCCCACAGATCCGGACGCTGCGACAGAGGCCGAGCGCTGCTTCGCCATGGGCGCTGCGGGGATCGGAGAGCTGAACGCGGATGCGCAAGGGTTCGACCTGGAACGACCCGCGGAAATGCGCCCGTTGATGGAGATCTGCCGGATCCACGACAAGCCAGTCATGCTGCACGCGACCGAGCCAGTCGGCCACGTCTATCCCGGCAAAGGCGCTTCAACCCCCGACAAGTTTGTTACCTGGCTGACGGAATACAGTGAGCAGCCGGTGGTACTCGCTCATTGGGGCGGTGGACTTCCATTCTATGAGCTGATGCCCGAGATCCATGCGGTGACTCGTAACGTGGTCTACGATTCTGCGGCGACGACATACTTATACCGCCAGGCGGTGTTCCGGCACGTTACGGATCTGGTTGGAGCCGAACGGGTACTGTTTGCGAGCGACTATCCAATCCTTCGCCAGGATCGACTCCTCCGACGCGTTCAGGCAAGTCTGGGAGATCACCCTGGATTCGATGAGATCATCGGCGGGAATGCCGAGCGGGTTTATAACTTGAGAGCGGGA